>NZ_JH393277.1 GCF_000236035.1 Vreelandella boliviensis LC1 | reverse complement strand
GCTTATGATTGACCTGTTCACCGGCTTGGCGCAGCTTCAGGTAGATCATGCCAGCGCCGTAGCGACGATGCCGATATGCCAAGGCCACAATGCGTTCATGCAATGCTTCATTGCGGTCTGGGGCCGCTTGATAGCGCAATGCACTGGCACTCATGCGGACGACACGGAGCGCCCGGCGCTCACTCAGGCCACGTGACACCATAAAGTGCACCACCTCTCGGCGTGCAGGGGCGCTCACCACTTTTTTCTCAGTGCCTCGCGAGTGACCTCCATTTCCAGTAGCGACTCCGCGAGCAGCTTTTTCAGGCGTCCATTTTCGGCTTCAAGTTCTTTGAGTCGCTTGGCATCGGGCACGCTCATACCGCCAAACTTGCTGCGCCATAGATAGTAACTGGCTTCTGAGAAGCCGTGCCGACGGCATAGCTCCTTGATGGGGAGTCCTGCTTCTGCTTCGCCCAGGAAACCAATGATCTGTTCTTCGCTGAAACGCTTCTTCATGTCCAATCTCCTTACCCA
>NZ_JH393276.1 GCF_000236035.1 Vreelandella boliviensis LC1 | reverse complement strand
GTCAGTAAGCGTCCACAATGAATTACCTGATCAGATATAGAGCAAACGGTAGTTAATTTAGTTGCTACAGGTTCCCAAGATCTGTAATGGCTGAATAGCCGGGTCTGTAGCTCAGTTGGTTAGAGCGCACCCCTGATAAGGGTGAGGTCGGCAGTTCAAGTCTGCCCAGACCCACCAAATTTTATCCAGCACTGCGTTATTTTATGACTTGCATAGCAGGCTATGCGGCGCCATAAAATGCCTTGTTCTGAATAAAATTACCCGGAAAAATTGTGTGTTAATGGGGCCATAGCTCAGCTGGGAGAGCGCCTGCCTTGCACGCAGGAGGTCAGCGGTTCGATCCCGCTTGGCTCCACCATTACGTTACTACCCTATTTAACCTTAAATACCGTTTGTGAATGTTTCGTGACCATTGATAAGTCGCTGTGTTGTCGTTTTTATAACGATTGTTGTAATGACAACACGCCGCTTTATCACTGTTCATTGAACAGCTGCTCTTTAACAATGTATATCATGCTGACAAGAACA
>NZ_JH393275.1 GCF_000236035.1 Vreelandella boliviensis LC1 | reverse complement strand
CGTCGTCTCTCGCCAGCCTTTATCTGGTAAGTTCTGGTGGCGCTTGCCGTATTTGTCTTTCTGGTCGGCGAACTTCGGATCTCGGCTGCGGAACTGATTATCGGGGATGTAGCCGTTGATCTGTCGTTCGTGCAGATACTTCATATTGGCCTCATTGGCAAAGCCAGTATCTGCGGTGACGACGGTGCCTTTCTGGTAGATGTTGTCCGCAATGCCTAGCTTCTTAAAACGGGCTTCGACCGTTTCCAGTACGGGCTGCAAAGTGTGGTTTTCCTGGCCTTTGCCAAAGGCCTGGGCATCAATAACGATCTGGTGTTTTTTATCCACCGTGGCTACGCCGTTATAGCCTTGAATCGTGTCCTTGCTGGTGGTCATTTTGGCACTTTCGTTATCGGTGAGGTTGCTCTTCACTTCCTTGATTCGCTTCCCCTGGCCCATCCTTGGACTGTGCGTCTTTAGGAAACGATCCACTTTTTTCATAGCGGCATCTAGCGAGAGAATCGTCTTGGCCCGCCGGATATCCCAATCCAGATCGGCTTCCGTCTCGGCCTCATCACGCGCGTAGTGCTCCAGTAGGTGATGCCGAATCAG
>NZ_JH393274.1 GCF_000236035.1 Vreelandella boliviensis LC1 | reverse complement strand
GCGGCCAGCGGGCCACCCGCGGCGGCTTCCGGGGCCACGTGTAGCACTACGGTGCCGTAGGCAGTGCCGCTCATGCGGGCATCAGAGATGCGCACCATATCGGTAATCCCCTGGGCAAGGATCTTGGGCGGCAGACCCATATTGCCAACTTCCGCCATGCCGTGATAACCGCGGGGGCCGCAGTGTTTCATGACCAGAATGTCGTTGGCTTCCACGTCCAAATCCGGGTCGTTGATGCGCGCTTTATAGTCGTCAAAGTCTTCAAATACCACCGCGCGGCCACGGTGCTGCATCAGTTCAGCGGTCGCCGCCGAGGGTTTGAGCACCGCGCCGTTGGGGGCCAGGTTACCGCGCACCACGCAGATACCACCATCCGCGGTGAGCGGGTTATCCAGCGGGCGGATAACCTCGTCGTTGTACAGCGGCGCGTCCTTGACGTTCTCCCAAATAGTCTTGCCGTTGACGGTTAAGGCATCTTTGAACGGCAGACGATCCGCTTCGCCTAAGCGCTTAAGCACCGCAGGTAGACCACCAGCGTAGTAGAACTCTTCCATCAGAAAGCGCCCCGAGGGCTGCAGATCCACCACTGTGGGGGTGCCGCGCCCTACCCGACTCCAGTCATCCAAAGTGAGATC
>NZ_JH393273.1 GCF_000236035.1 Vreelandella boliviensis LC1 | reverse complement strand
CAAACAGTAAGCTTTGCTGATCTTTCGCCGAAAGCAGGGTGGTTTGGGTCAAGTCCCCATCAGCAATATGGCGTACTACGCTAGCTGCATAGCGTGGGTCGCCACCTAGCCTGCGTGCGACATCACGAATAACCCAGCCCATCAGCAGCGTTACCGGAAGGCCAATGATCAACAGAATCACTACCGAACGAATCAAACCGGCAATAAAGGCTTCATTAATATCGTCGACATAAACGCCCGCTGCGAGTGACCACTGCCACTCGGGAAGATAGGCCACGTAACTGATTTTCGGTACCTGTTCATCGCCAGTAATACGACGGGAGAAGTAGTCAACGTGCCCACCACCGGCTTTGGCTGCCTCTCGGAAAGCGGCGTAAAGATCCATACCGCTAGCATCCTGGTAAGCGCTCATGTCTTCACCACGGGGGCGGTTGGGGTGGGAAACAATCTTTAGCTCGTCATCGAAGGAGAAAATATATTCTCCGCCGCCAAAACTGACGCTAGACATATTATCGATGGCACGCTGCTGGGCTTCTTCAAGGCTGAGCTCACCGGCGGCGACCCGTTCTTGCAGGGCTGTAAGCTGGCCATGCACACTTTCCACCACGTACTGAATGCTATCGCGGCGTTCGTTCTCAATCGTTTGGCGGTTCTC
>NZ_JH393272.1 GCF_000236035.1 Vreelandella boliviensis LC1 | reverse complement strand
GCTTTCGGCGAAAGATCAGCAAAGCTTACTGTTTGATATCAACCGTATGCGTGAAACCCTGGCGGAAACGATCGGCGACATTCATCGCGGTGCAAATCAAGTGAACAGCGGCGTTGAACAGATTGTCGGCGTTAACGAGGAGCTCTCTACCCGCACCGAGGAGCAGGCTGCCTCATTGGCTGAAACGGCCTCCAGCATGGAACAGCTCACCGCCACGGTAAAACAAAATGCCGAACACGCCGATCACGCGCGAACTCTTGCTACCCGCACCGCTGACAGCGCCCAGCGCGGTAGTGACTCTATGTCCACGGTGATCACCACCATGGCAACGATTAACGAAAGCGCCACCCATATGAGCAGCATCGTTAACACTATTGATGGTATCGCTTTCCAAACCAATATCTTGGCACTTAACGCCTCGGTGGAAGCGGCACGCGCTGGCGAGCAAGGGCGCGGCTTTGCCGTTGTGGCCAATGAGGTTCGCCAACTAGCCAGCCGTTCGGCTGCCGCTGCGCAAGAAATCAAAACCTTGATCGAAGCGTCGGATAGCAAAGTGGTGGAAGGCAGCCGTCAAGTGCGTGACACCGGCGATGTGATCAATGGCATGGTCGATGACATCAAACAGCTCAGCACACTGGTTCAGGAAATTTCTGCCGCCACCATTGAGCAGAGCAGCGGCATTGAGCAGGTCAACCAAGCGGTAACGCAAATGGACCAAATGACCCAGCAAAATGCCAGCCTGGTGCAAGAGAGTAACCACGCCACCCAAACGCTTGCCCAGCTTAGTGCCCAACTGCGTCAACTGGTTGCCCACTTCCGCATTAACCAGAGCACTGAGCATACGCAGGCAA
>NZ_JH393271.1 GCF_000236035.1 Vreelandella boliviensis LC1 | reverse complement strand
CGGCGCCGGTTGCACCGCCGCTACCGCGAGGGCGACATCGGCCTGTTCAAAGTCACGATGTGGTACCTGTGGCATATTCTCGACCTATGGGCGATACCTTTTCACCTGGCGGAATGGGAGATAAGCGCCATCCAAAAAGCAGGGCAGAAGACGCTACCGGCGAGCCTTGATGAGTGGTCGCAACCCCTGCCCGAAGAACAGTGGGCTAAGCCCAGTAAAGCGCTCACGCGCCTCTCAAAAGAAGTCAAACAGCGCCATGCGCAACAGCCAAACCGGCCGATCACCGCTATCTTCGCCGAGGTTTATGGCGAGGAGACGACAATTTCAGCCTGATGAAGTGGGCAGCAAATCGACCCTCTTCTTTATTAATTGATTTAAGGCAGCCCTATGTCGGCCAAACAACGCCCAACGCCGCGTCCGGATATCCTTCAGCCCCACCGGGCTGGTGATATTGAGTCCTTTCCTGGTGGCAAGGTTATTTACCTGTCGCCTGCTCCCTTGCCCACGGAAGCTGCGCCCTTGGATTTCAACCAAGCGATTGGGGAAGTAAACGATGCCTATTTGGATTTCGGCGGCAGCCTTCCTACGCCATTTACTTGGCAGTTTACGTTAGGCATACCTTTTATAGGGTTTTTAATGCTAGCTTTTCTTCTGCCCTTGATTGGAGGGGGGGCAATTGGGATATATGGAAAAGATGTAGGTGCATTTTTTCTGGTTACTGGACTCGTATTTGATGAGGTGTTTTCTCAGGCCGCAGTGTTCTCGACATTGGTATTACTATTAGCCTTAGTGATTAAAGCCCACTACCACTTTAGGTTTCGCGAGGCTGTGCCCACACGCTTTCATCGCCAGCGCCGTGAGGTGGCCTTTGCGCCGGGTGGCGGAAAACCGCCTATCATCGTGCCTTGGGAAAGCGTGGCGGCCTGGGTGACCCAGGCGCA
>NZ_JH393270.1 GCF_000236035.1 Vreelandella boliviensis LC1 | reverse complement strand
TGAATCGCCCCGAGTATTCTAGACACCCGTTAGGCTCTTAAAGTAACGCCTTTCATACTCAACCGGTGACAAGTTATCACTTGTGCCGTGTCGGCGCTTTGGGTTGTAAAACATTTCAATGTAATTGAACACGTCACGTCTAGCCGCTTCGCGTGTTGAATAAATCTGTCGCTTGATTCGCTCTCGCTTGAGAAGTTGAAAGAAGCTTTCAGCAACGGCGTTGTCATGACAGTTACCACGTCGGCTCATGCTGCCTACCAAGTGATTCGCTTTCAGAAAGCTTTGCCAGTCTCCACTGCTAAACTGGCTTCCTTGATCCGAATGCACCATCACCGTTCCTTGTGGCTTGCGTCGCCAGACTGCTGATAACAAGGCATCCAGTACCAACTCCGTAGTCATGCGAGACTTCATCGACCAGCCAACCACTTGACGAGAAAACAGGTCGATAACTACCGCTAAGTAAAGCCAGCCTTCGTAAGTGCGGATGTACGTGATGTCTGTCACCCAAGCAACATTTGGCGCTTTTACTTCAAACTGACGGTCTAAATGGTTAGGGGATACAACAGCCGGTTTTCCACCGCCATAGCCGCCAGGGCGCCGTCGATAGCCCGTCTGAGAGCGTAAACCTTCCCTACTCATAAGACGCGCCACACGGTGCTTGCCGCAAGCTTCGCCAGCTTCACGCAAGTCCTGGTAGACCTTGCGATAGCCATATACACCGCCGCTTTCAAGCCAGGAGTGCTTGATCAATCCCAGCAGGCGCTCATCTTCCCGAGCTCGATTAGAGAGCGCTTTTTTACACCATGCGTAGTAACCGCTGGGATGCACTGCCATCATCTGACACAAGCGACGTACCGAATATTGGCTCGCATAATTTTGAATAAACGCGTACCTCAGTCGGACTCCCTGGCGAAGTACGCGGTGGCCTTTTTTAATATATCGCGCTCTTCTGATACGCGTTTGAGTTCAGCCTTCAAACGCCGGTTCTCAGCTTGTAAATCATCCTCTTCTTGTCGTTGTTCTACCGGCTTATCGTAGCGTTTGATCCAGTTGTACAGGCTG
>NZ_JH393269.1 GCF_000236035.1 Vreelandella boliviensis LC1 | reverse complement strand
GGGGGGGGGCTTGCTTTTTAGCGATGTACTCTGGGCACTGGACTAGTCTTCGGCGTTTGCGGGATACCCCCCCAGTGCGCTTTCACCGCCAGCGCCGCGAGGTGTGTTTTGTCCTAGAGGGCACCAAGGATACGGTGATCGTTCCTTGGGAATCGCTGATGGCCTGGGTGGTAGAAGCCCGTGGCGTGACTCAATACGGCGTTCAGCAGCAGTTCGGTATGGGATTTGGCTATGCACATCCAGAAACCGGGCAGTGGCTAAAGCTGGAATTTATGACCATGGCAAAACCCTTGGCCATCAGCCACTGGGAAGCGGTGCGTGCCTATATGGAGTACGAGGTCAATTCTCTTGCCGAGGTGCAAGATCCAAACGTCGTCAGGGGTAAAGATGACCCACCCTGGGAAGGGGTGCATACCCTGCGCAATGCCCGTCGCCACATGAATCAGCGCCGAGCTGACGGCGAGATAGGCTGGTTATATTGGAGCTTTTGGTACCTCATCGACATCGTTCAGCTCTGGAACCTGCCAGGCTATTTAACGGAGTGGGACAACAAACGCCTAATGAAAGCGCGCCCTAATTTATTGCCTTCAGAAATGGTGGAATGGTCGAAACCGCTGCCAGAAGAACAGTGGGCCAGGCCCAGTGAGGAACTGACCAGACTCTCTGAAGCAGTGCGCACTATTCGCGAACAGGACCCTGCTTTGCCTATTGAAATGGTGTTCACCGAAGCCTACAAGCGACAGGGGCTGAAAGCCTGATTATACAAGGCCGTCAGTTATGAGTCAGCAGGCACCGGCTTTGCCTCACCCGGATACTACCTAGCCCCACCGGGCTGGAGATGTCGAGCCCTTTCCAGGTGGCAAAGTTATCTATCTTTCACCTGCTCCCTTGCCCACGGAAGCGGAGCCTTTGGATTTCAACCAAGAGATTGGGGAGGTAAACGATGCCTACTTGGATTTCGGCGGTAGCCTTCCCACGCCATTTACTTGGCAGTTTACGTTAGTTATAAGCTCACTTTGGGTTGTTGTGCTTACTCCTTTGGTACTCGGTTGGCTGACTTCTAATGAAGATATCTCTTTTGCCAGTGAGTTTATGGCCTTCTTCGACATTACTCTTGGAATGGGGCTATGGGTGGGGGCGATAATCCTTGCATGAGCTTTGGTAATCAAAGCCCACTACCACTTTAGGTTCCGTGAGGCTGTCCCCACCCGTTTTCATCGCCAGCGCCGTGAGGTGGCTTTTGCGCCGGGCGACGGCAAGCCTCCCATCATCGTGCCCTGGGAAAGCGTGGCGGCCTGGGTGACCCAGGCGCA
>NZ_JH393268.1:1375-1659 GCF_000236035.1 Vreelandella boliviensis LC1 | reverse complement strand
AGCTCTTTAACAATTTGATCAGGTAATTCATGTGGGCGCTTGCTGATGTTGGTGACAAATCACCAAATATCAAGGCAAGCGGTCATGAGAACGACAGTTTTTAAACGTAAGTTTTTAAACAACAGTTGAATGAATTCGTTTGAACCTTGAGCCAAGTTTGGTTCGCTTCTGTCACTTTCGAGTGGCGGGTAAGAACCGCATAGATCTTAAACTGAAGAGTTTGATCATGGCTCAGATTGAACGCTGGCGGCAGGCCTAACACATGCAAGTCGAGCGGTAACAGA
>NZ_JH393268.1:0-1232 GCF_000236035.1 Vreelandella boliviensis LC1 | reverse complement strand
GAGGTAACGGCTCACCAAGGCGACGATCCGTAGCTGGTCTGAGAGGATGATCAGCCACATCGGGACTGAGACACGGCCCGAACTCCTACGGGAGGCAGCAGTGGGGAATATTGGACAATGGGGGCAACCCTGATCCAGCCATGCCGCGTGTGTGAAGAAGGCCCTCGGGTTGTAAAGCACTTTCAGCGAGGAAGAACGCCTAGTGGTTAATACCCATTAGGAAAGACATCACTCGCAGAAGAAGCACCGGCTAACTCCGTGCCAGCAGCCGCGGTAATACGGAGGGTGCAAGCGTTAATCGGAATTACTGGGCGTAAAGCGCGCGTAGGTGGCTTGATAAGCCGGTTGTGAAAGCCCCGGGCTCAACCTGGGAACGGCATCCGGAACTGTCAGGCTAGAGTGCAGGAGAGGAAGGTAGAATTCCCGGTGTAGCGGTGAAATGCGTAGAGATCGGGAGGAATACCAGTGGCGAAGGCGGCCTTCTGGACTGACACTGACACTGAGGTGCGAAAGCGTGGGTAGCAAACAGGATTAGATACCCTGGTAGTCCACGCCGTAAACGATGTCGACCAGCCGTTGGGTGCCTAGAGCACTTTGTGGCGAAGTTAACGCGATAAGTCGACCGCCTGGGGAGTACGGCCGCAAGGTTAAAACTCAAATGAATTGACGGGGGCCCGCACAAGCGGTGGAGCATGTGGTTTAATTCGATGCAACGCGAAGAACCTTACCTACCCTTGACATCTACAGAAGCCGGAAGAGATTCTGGTGTGCCTTCGGGAACTGTAAGACAGGTGCTGCATGGCTGTCGTCAGCTCGTGTTGTGAAATGTTGGGTTAAGTCCCGTAACGAGCGCAACCCTTGTCCTTATTTGCCAGCGAGTAATGTCGGGAACTCTAAGGAGACTGCCGGTGACAAACCGGAGGAAGGTGGGGACGACGTCAAGTCATCATGGCCCTTACGGGTAGGGCTACACACGTGCTACAATGGCCGGTACAAAGGGCTGCGAGCTCGCGAGAGTTAGCGAATCCCTTAAAGCCGGTCTCAGTCCGGATCGGAGTCTGCAACTCGACTCCGTGAAGTCGGAATCGCTAGTAATCGTGAATCAGAATGTCACGGTGAATACGTTCCCGGGCCTTGTACACACCGCCCGTCACACCATGGGAGTGGACTGCACCAGAAGTGGTTAGCCTAACGCAAGAGGGCGATCACCACGGTGTGGTTCATGACTGGGG
>NZ_JH393267.1 GCF_000236035.1 Vreelandella boliviensis LC1 | reverse complement strand
CCAGGTTCTCTTTAGCGGACATTAAGCCTTTCCTTGATCCAGTAGTCATCTGCGGCTTCCTCAACGCTGAGGATGGTCGACATATCTTCCGGCATCGCCGTCAACGGTGCAGGTGCAGGGTAGATGCGTCTGCTGGGGCGCAGCGGTACCTGAGTCGCTTCACGAAATTGTACCTGAATGTCCCAGCGGTACTCGGTCACGCTACCGAAGCCTCGCATTGGCTCGTTGGCCGGAGAGTGCACATAGTAGGTGATGTGCTGTGATCCCAATTGGGTAAGTGCAGGCTGAATTCGCTTCGAAGACACTTCCTCCCAGCTGCTGCCGCCCGGTGAGCGGTAGTGGGCACCTTGTATCAAACGTAACACTGCCACGTCATTCAACTCGATACCCATACCCGGTAGGGCGCTGCGCACCTCAATGGCGGTATTGATTGCTTGGCGCGCATCGAAATGCTCCTGCCATAGACGTCCAATCGGCTGGGCGGTTTCATTAGGTGAGGTATGTGTTCGGCCAAGTTTAGCTAACAGGGCGTCGCGTTCCTGGGGGGCAACCCTATGCAATGAAACCTGAATATTGGCGAATAGGCTTTGCAGTCGATAGTAGGCTTCTTCCGGCTCTTCGAGCCATGGGGCCTTGCCATGTTGGTCGCCGAAAGGCCCGTGCTTTATCCACTGCTCTAGCGGCCCATCGGTCAGTAGTACACCCGCTATACCACCACCAAGCAGTAACGCTAGGCCCACCCAGCCCACCGGGCCGCTAAATAGCATTAGCACGGTGGCACCGGCCGCCGCCGCACCGTAGGCCATAGCCGCATCGGTATCGCCTTCCCGTAAACGGTCTATGGCTTCCCAAGTCATGCTTACGGCCATCAACAGTGCAGCCCCTTTAGTAACTAACCAGTTGACACGAATCAGACTCGGGAAAAGACGGCTAAAGTTATTTGCTTGACCATTAATTAACAATACTCTTTGGCTAAACTGACTTACGCTGCTTATTACTCGTGACGTTTGATGGCGACGAGCGATATAGTCGCTTAGATTGAAGGTAGCTAGGGTTAAATCAACAACTGCTGCTCCCATAGCTACCCTGCTTTTTAAACTGTCATTATAAATTGCGTTAAGCGACTGCCCCAAATTCACTGCCTGAACAATCACCATGACATAGGGCAAACGAGTAACATTAGTAGCACGCTCTACAAAGCCGATTCGACTTCGACCTCGACGCACTAGGTCAACAGCGCGTGAGTCGGCGGGGGCAAAGACAAAGCGCACCTCGCGGGCTTCGCCTAGCTCTCCCATGGCGTTTATCCGTTGCTTGTTAGTGCCGCCTAGCAACTCTCCGCTGGAGGTGCGGTAGATCTCGCCGTAGAACTGGCGGTGATTATTGCGAGCGATGTACTCCCTTTCAGCGGCATCGACACCAAACCGCAAGCCGGTTTCTACGTCTTCCACGCCGATCAGTATGTAGCGCCCCAGGTCTACGTCTCCCATCGGCTGGAAGGTGAGGTCGCCGAGCAAGCGGTGAAGAGCCCCGCGGGAGGCATTGAAGGGAGGCATGTATAGTTTTCCCGCCACGGCCGTGCGTTGACTTTCATCTGCCACTTGGGCCAGTAGGTTCTGGCCGCTTTCGGTTATTTTCGAGAACACCGTATCGAGGGCATCAGCCCAGCGCTTGAGCTCGCCTGGCGCGCTGGTACGCGCCATAGCGGCCAACAAGGACGCCTCAAAGGTCTGCAGGTCGTCCTTGTCCGGTACTTCGCTGCGCTCACCTTCCTCGGCCAGTGCTTTAGCTCGGAAACGGCCACTACCGTCATTGAACTCATTCTCTGGCAGTATGAAGGGTTGCTCGGCGGGGTGGGTATCACGGTCGGGGAAGCACATGGCGTGCAATGGCTCGCTGCTGTCCTCCTCCAGCAAGGCAAGCAGGGTGCGCTGAGCCTTTCCGGCATTCGCCGTATGGAACAGGCTGGGGATATCCTCGTCCACCAGGGTGTCGACACGCTTTGGATCGAGACTCAGCGCGGTGAAGCACTGCTCTGCGAAGCAGAAGCCGCTGACGTAGTCGCTGCCCTCGAGACTGAAGTAGTCGGCCAGCACCCGTTGGTAGTCTGCGCTAGCCAGCAGGTCAGCTAGCCGCGTCTGGTGAAACTCCCAAAACTTATGTGCAATATCGCGAGACAGCGTGGCCACGCTGGTGTGGAACTCCCCACCTAGATAGTTTAGTGCTGGTTCCGAGGCGAAACGCCGCAACGGATTATTTTCACCGCCGATCCGCTCGGGCATGACGCGCTTTTGAAGCAGTACGGCGCTGCGATAATGCGGCCGAGAGGCGCAGCGCTCAAGCAGCAGCGTTAGGTAATTTTGAGCCAACTGTGCCTGACTAAGGGCATGGCGTAGTTCGAACAGGGAATCGTTAATGACAAGCCCTGGTATCTGGCGTTCTCGTGCATCTGCGAGGATGTCGTTACCTTCGGGAAGGTCGTCCCACACCGGCGGTTCGTCGTCCTCTTGCACCTGTGTGGCATCGCGATTGGAATGGCATACCACTTCAACGGCGGCGG
>NZ_JH393266.1 GCF_000236035.1 Vreelandella boliviensis LC1 | reverse complement strand
GATAGCCCCGTAGTCGAAAATCTGATCATGTGAAATCGAGTAGGTCGGGGCACGAGAAACCTTGACTGAAGACGGGGGGACCATCCTCCAAGGCTAAATACTCCTGGCTGACCGATAGTGAACCAGTACCGTGAGGGAAAGGCGAAAAGAACCCCGGAGAGGGGAGTGAAATAGATCCTGAAACCGTGTGCGTACAAGCAGTAGGAGCAGACTTGTTCTGTGACTGCGTACCTTTTGTATAATGGGTCAGCGACTTATATTCAGTGGCGAGGTTAACCGTATAGGGGAGCCGTAGGGAAACCGAGTCTTAACTGGGCGACACAGTCGCTGGATATAGACCCGAAACCGAGCGATCTATCCATGAGCAGGGTGAAGGTTGAGTAACATCAACTGGAGGCCCGAACCAGGATCTGTTGAAAAAGATTTGGATGACTTGTGGATCGGAGTGAAAGGCTAATCAAGCTCGGAGATAGCTGGTTCTCCTCGAAAGCTATTTAGGTAGCGCCTCACGTAGTACCGCCGGGGGTAGAGCACTGTTTCGGCTAGGGGGTCATCCCGACTTACCAACCCGAGGCAAACTCCGAATACCGGTGAGTAACGCGTGGGAGACACACGGCGGGTGCTAACGTCCGTCGTGAAAAGGGAAACAACCCAGACCGTCAGCTAAGGTCCCGAAATCCTGGTTAAGTGGGAAACGATGTGGGAAGGCTCAGACAGCTAGGAGGTTGGCTTAGAAGCAGCCATCCTTTAAAGAAAGCGTAATAGCTCACTAGTCGAGTCGGCCTGCGCGGAAGATGTAACGGGGCTAAACCAGGTACCGAAGCTACGGGTTCATTCTTAGGAATGAGCGGTAGAGGAGCGTCGTGTACGCCAATGAAGGTGGATTGAGAAGTCTGCTGGAGGTATCACGAGTGCGAATGCTGACATGAGTAACGATAAAGGGTGTGAAAAACACCCTCGCCGGAAGACCAAGGGTTTCTGTTCGACGCTAATCGGAGCAGAGTGAGTCGGCCCCTAAGGCGAGGCCGAAAGGCGTAGTCGATGGGAAACGGGTCAATATTCCCGTACCGGACATGGTTGCGATGGGGGGACGAAGAAGGCTAGGTGAGCCAGGCGTTGGTTGTCCTGGTGAAAGTGAGTAGGCTGAGAGTTTAGGTAAATCCGGACTCTTTTAAGGCCGAGACACGAGATGAACTGACCACGGTCAGGAAGTCACTGATGCCACGCTTCCAGGAAAAGCCTCTAAGCTTCAGATCATGTGCGACCGTACCCCAAACCGACACAGGTGGTCAGGGAGAGAATCCCAAGGCGCTTGAGAGAACTCGGGTGAAGGAACTAGGCAAAATGGTGCCGTAACTTCGGGAGAAGGCACGCCGGCATAGGGTGATGGAACTTGCTTCCTAAGCCCGAACCGGTCGAAGATACCAGGTGGCTGCAACTGTTTATTAAAAACACAGCACTCTGCTAACGCGCAAGCGGACGTATAGGGTGTGACGCCTGCCCGGTGCCGGAAGGTTAAATGATGGTGTTAGCCGCAAGGCGAAGCTCTTGATTGAAGCCCCGGTAAACGGCGGCCGTAACTATAACGGTCCTAAGGTAGCGAAATTCCTTGTCGGGTAAGTTCCGACCTGCACGAATGGCGTAATGATGGCCACGCTGTCTCCACCCGAGACTCAGTGAAATTGAAATCGCCGTGAAGATGCGGTGTACCCGCGGCTAGACGGAAAGACCCCGTGAACCTTTACTATAGCTTCACACTGGACGCTGATGTTGCCTGTGTAGGATAGCTGGGAGGCTTTGAACTTTGGACGCCAGTTCGAAGGGAGCCAACCTTGAAATACCAGCCTGGCATCATTGGCGTTCTCACTTAGGTCCGTTATCCGGATCGAGGACAGTGTGTGGTGGGTAGTTTGACTGGGGCGGTCTCCTCCTAAAGAGTAACGGAGGAGCACGAAGGTACCCTCAGCACGGTCGGACATCGTGCATTGAGTGCAAGAGCATAAGGGTGCTTGACTGCGAGACAGACACGTCGAGCAGGTGCGAAAGCAGGTTCTAGTGATCCGGTGGTTCTGTATGGAAGGGCCATCGCTCAACGGATAAAAGGTACTCCGGGGATAACAGGCTGATACCGCCCAAGAGTTCACATCGACGGCGGTGTTTGGCACCTCGATGTCGGCTCATCACATCCTGGGGCTGAAGTCGGTCCCAAGGGTATGGCTGTTCGCCATTTAAAGTGGTACGCGAGCTGGGTTTAGAACGTCGTGAGACAGTTCGGTCCCTATCTGCCGTGGGCGTTGGATGTTTGAGAAGGGCTGCTCCTAGTACGAGAGGACCGGAGTGGACGACCCTCTGGTGTTCCGGTTGTCACGCCAGTGGCATTGCCGGGTAGCTATGGTCGGACGGGATAACCGCTGAAAGCATCTAAGCGGGAAGCCCCCTTCAAGATGAGACATCCCTGAGGCCTAGAGCCTCCTGAAGGGCCCAGCGAGACCAGCTGGTTGATAGGCACGGTGTGGAAGCGCTGCAAGGTGTTGAGCTAACGTGTACTAATGGCCCGTGAGGCTTG
>NZ_JH393265.1 GCF_000236035.1 Vreelandella boliviensis LC1 | reverse complement strand
CCAGCCAATGGCGTTAGGCAGCCATGTGGCAATACTGGGAAAGATAAACACCAGTGCCACGGCCAGAAACTGTAAACCGATAAACGGTAGCGCGCCTTTATAAATATCCAGCGTCGAGACCTCTTTCGGCGCCACGCCTTTAAGGAAAAACAGCGACCAGCCAAAGGGTGGGGTAAGGAACGATGTTTGTAGCACCAGCCCGACTAAAATACCCAGCCACACCATATCGACGCCCATCTGGACAAAGAAGGGTAAAAACAGCGGTAGGGCAATATAGCTGATCTCGATCCATTCTAAGAAGAAGCCCAACACAAACATCAGCAGTAGCATAAACAGCATCGCGCCTAGCTCGCCACCGGGCACCCAGTCGAACATACGGGCCACCAAATGCTCGCCGCCCAAGCCGCGAAATGCCAAACCAAACACCTGCGCGCTGATCAAAATAAAGAACACCATTGCCGAGATCACCAGCGTGGCCTTGGCGACCTCTTTGAGCAGCGTAAGGGTTAACCGCCCCGAGCAGGCTACAATTACCAATGCGCCTAGCGCCCCCATGGAGGCCGCTTCAGTAGGCGCGGCAATGCCGCCAATAATCGACCCTAACACCGCAAATACCAACCCCACCGGCGGGCCCACCACGGTAATCACTTTGCGTATCAGTTGACTCCGGCCCATTTCTGCTCGCTCCTCGGCGGGAATGGGCGGCATTAGGTCAGGGTAGAGCTTGGCGATCACCAGAATGGCGATAATATACACCGCTGCCAGCGTTAGCCCAGGCACCATGGCGGCGGCGAACATCGTACCGACCGATTCACCCAGAATTTCAGCGAGTAGAATTAGCACCAGGCTGGGTGGAATAATCTGTCCCAACGTGCCAGAGGCGCAGATCATGCCGGTGGCCAGGGTTTTAGGGTAGCCGCGGCGTAGCAGCGTCGGGAGCGTGAGCAGGCCAAGGGTAACGATAGTGGCACCCACAATGCCGGTAGCGGCGCCTAACAAAACGCCAACTAAAATAATTGCCACGCCCATGCCGCCAGAGATGCCGCCAAACAGGTGGCCGATCACATCAATCAGCTCTTCGGCCAGCTTCGACTTTTCCAGCATTACCCCCATAAACACAAACAGCGGTATGGCCATAAAGGTGTAGTTGGTCACCACCCCATAGATACGCGATGGCAGAAGGTTAAACAGCATCGGGCCAAAGCCAATATAACCAAAGAAAAAAGCGGTCGCCGCGATGCTAATGCCTACCGGAATACCCATCAGCAGAAACACGAAAAAAGCCACGATCATGCCGATCGCTAGCCATTCATTGGGAGACATGCGTTATTCACCTCGTATGGGTAGGGCAAACACCTGACGTAGCGCGTGGGCCAACCCTTGCAGCGCGAGAAGGAGAAAACCTAATGGAATCATAGATTTGAGGAGCCAGCGCAGAGGCAGGCCGCCGGGGTTAGGCGACGCCTCACCGCGGGCGAACGACTGGGCGATCCAGGGCAGCGTCAGCCAAGCGATATACAGCCCCATCACTAGCAGCAGGAGTCCGCCGATCACCTCAATCACCCGCTGCAGGCCCGCAGGGAAGCGCTCGTAGAAAACATCGACGCGCACCTGCTCGCCCATCAGCAGCAGATATGACATGCCAAACAGCGCGATAGGCGAGATCAAGTGCCACTGCAGCTCCTGGAGCCATACCGCTCCTACGCTGAACGCATAGCGCATCAATACGTCGCCAGCGACTAAACCAACTAGTACCACGCAGGTCCAGGCGGCGATCCAGCCAAATAGCCGAACCACCGCCTCAACTCCGTGGACAAAACATGCCACGGCGCGCATATCAGACTCCGATGATGTCGTTTAACCAGGCACGCTCACTGGCACCCGCCCAACGGTCGTGGTTGGCTTTAAACGCCATGTAACTATCGTGCACTTTGCGAACCAGCGGGTCGGCGTTGGCCTCTGTCGCCAGGGTGTCTTGAGTGGCTTCGCGTAGTGCATCGACAACGGGAGTGGGAAGCATGCTGGCGGTCACGCCTTCATTCTCAACTAGATCTGTCATGGCCTCGCCATTAACCGCTTCAGACCAGGTAACACTCTCCAAGCAGGCGGCCATACAGGCGGTTTTGACAATCATCTGCAGGTCTTCTGGCAGGCTGTCCCAGTGTGTTTTCGAGATCAGTAGCTCACCAGTGGTCGAGGGTTCGTGCCAGCCAGTGGTGTGGTAGAACTTGGCAGCGTTGTGTAGCCCCATACGGCGGTCTTGGAAGGGGCCCACAAATTCGGCGGCATCAATCACGCCACGTTCCAGCGCGGGGAAAATTTCGCCACCGGGCAGTACGCGGGCATCCACGCCAAGCGAGGAGTAAACCTGACCCGCCAATCCAGGAACGCGCATGCGCAGCCCGTTGAGTTGGCTAATATCCTCAATCGGTTCGCGGAACCAGCCGGTCATTTGCACGCCGGTATTATTCAGTGGGAAGGCCACCATGCCGTAGGGCTCATACACCTCGTGCCAAAGCTCCAAACCGCCGCCGTGATAAAGCCACGCCATATGGCCCATAAAGCTCATGCCAAACGGCACCGTAGTGAAGTACTGGGCAGCAAAGGTGGTGCCTGACCAGAAGTAGCTGTTAGCGGCGTTCATTTCGATGGTGCCGCTTTGAACGGCTTCAAAGCCTTCAAAGGCTGGAATCAGTTCGCCGGATGAAAAATGCTGGATATTGAGTCGTCCGCCGGACATGGCGTTGATTTTGGCGATTACATCTTTAGGGCTGCCAGGGCCTTCCACGTAAAAGGGCGAGCCGGGCGGGTAGGCATTGGTCATGCGCCAGTTAAAGCGCTCGGCAGATTGCGCACGAGCGATCGATGGGGCACCCAATACAAGGCCAGCTGTCGAGGAGACAGCGGCTGTGGTGAGAAACTTGCGGCGAGATAAGGACATAGCACACCTCATTAATGGGGAGTTGGTCAGCAAGGGAACACAATGCAGTAGCAAGGGGTGTGCCATAAAAATCGATTTTATTATAAATAAAAGATTTTTAAGGATTTTGTCGGTCTTTAAAGAAAAGGCTAAGTATAAGAAAAATAACTGTTTGCACCGTTATGGCGCCTAATGAGTGCGCTGGGCACTCTCGGTGTGCATGCTGACATCGTAGAAGTTGGACTGGGAGGTAGGTGATTGAAAGCGGGTCAGTTAGCTTGGCGATAGCAGGGTGCTTGACAGCTCAATAAGGTCTGAGTAACATACGCGCCACCTCGACGAGGCAATGCAACGTCCCATTCGTCTAGTGGTCTAGGACACCGCCC
>NZ_JH393264.1 GCF_000236035.1 Vreelandella boliviensis LC1 | reverse complement strand
AAAAAAAGCCGATGGCAGCGGTAGTTGCTGCCAGTGCCAAGATAGTTTTGCTGGTTTTATGTGTGTGAGTCATGCGGTCACCTCGTTGGGTTTGGTCAATGTCCTGGCCCTGCTGTTTAAGCAGTGACCCATATATCGGAGTATTAGTGGGCAGGGCGCCATGCCACATCAGGGTTGATGTCATAGCTCCACGGAAGGCCCGAATTGCGCCAGCCATCCTGCGCTCTTACGCCCTGGGAATTACCCTCCTTGAGCTTTTCACCCTCGAAACCGTCGGTCATGGAGTAGACTTCGCTGTATCCCATCTCGGCGATCACATCGGCAGCGGGGGCGCTGCGGGTGGCACCGGAGCGACACATGACAATGATCGGATCTTCTTTATTTACGCCCAGGGCTTCCATTTTGGCTCTTAATTGCTCTTCGAAGTCAGCGTTTTTGACCACTGGCCAAGTTTTCGTTTCTCCATCGAAGTTGTCGCGCTCGGCTAACACCCAGGGCACATGGATATCGGTGGGCTCGGCGAAGCCAGTAAACTTGATCTCAATGGGGTCGCGTACATCAATGAGTACAGCGCGATCGTTATCTTGCATGAGGTCATGAGCCTCAATGGCTGTGACATAGAGACCTAATGTTGTTTCCCGGTAGGCCTCGACTTCGTCTGCAATAGAGGGTGTGGCTCCTAAGGCCATCGTGATTCCGATGGCGGCAACCATAGGCATTAAAGAGTTTTTCATAACTATTTCCTCTAACGTAATAACGTAAGCTGCATGTGGCAAGCATAGTCGTCATCTCGCTTAAGAACACGAGGAAAGTGGCTGTAGCTTGATCCATATCAAGCCAATATGATTTTAGTGGTTGCGAAGAGGTGCTGAGATGAAGAGATGAAGAGGGGCGGTGATCGCCAAATTAAACGGTTAGATGTCTGCCCTTATGGCGTTTATGTGAGCAATGTAAAAAATAATGCACCCGCTGTCCCGGCGTAACCCTGATCTTAATCCCTCTTCAAGTACCGGGTGGTAAAAGGGCATAGCGAGCATTACCGACGAAGCGATCGCGCTCATGTTTGACTCTTGCAATCACCGCTTTGCCATCGATCGCTACTTCATTGACATTGACACCAAACAGTTCTGCTTTACGCGCGTTGTGCGCCACATTGGCGGCAGCGATGAATAGCTTGGAGGGCATGCACCCCACGCGGGCGCAGGTAGTGCCATAGGCGCCGGATTCTAAAAGCATTACATCGTCGGTATGCTTGCGTGCGGCGTGCCAGGCGCTAAGACCAGCACTACCGGCACCAATAATGGCTATCTTGGTGTGTCGCTTTTGCATGACGTTGTCTCCTTTAGTTGTTTTGGCAAGAGTGGCGTGTTGGTCTTGGTCGGGTGGGCCAGAGCCTGCCAAGCATCAAAGGTAGTAAAAAACACCTGCCCGGTTAGCTCGCGGCAAAAGTCAGTGTTCTGTAATCGATCCATCACGGGCCCTTTCACTTCCGCAAGGTGCAGCTTGGCGCCTGCATCGTTTAACCGCGCATTGATCGCTTCTAAGCTCTCAAGCGCAGAGGCATCAATCACGTTAACCGCTTGGCAGGTCAGCACAATGTGCTTAATTGAGGGCGAGCGGGCGGCCAGCGCCATGACGGTGTCTTCTAGGTAGCGGGCATTAGCAAAGTAGAGGCTTTCATCAATACGTAGCATCGCTAGCTGCTCATCGGTTTCGACCTGATGGCGCTTGACGTTACGAAAGTGCTCGGTGCCCGGCACACGGCCAACCACCGCGCTATGGGGCTGGCTGGTGCGGTATAGATGCAGCCCAAGCGAGAGCACCACACCGCTGATAATACCTAGCTCCACGCTGTGCAGTAGAGTGAGCAGTAGGGTGGCCACCATGGCCAAGCCATCGCTACGGGAGTATTGCCAAGTACGTTTCACCGCCGGTAGGTCAATCAGCGTGCCGACCGCCACAATAATGGTAGCTGCCAGGGTCGCTGTGGGTAAGAATGCCAGTAGGTCGGTTAACAGTAGTGTGGAAAGCACAATGCCCAGCGCCGTGAATGCTCCAGCCAGCGGTGTTGCCGCGCCTGCTTCAAAGTTGACTACCGAGCGGGAAAAACCGCCAGATACCGGCGAACCGCCGCTGACGCCAGCGCCCAGATTAGCCATGCCAAGTGCAATTAACTCTTGATTAGGATTTATACGCTGGCGGCGCTTGGCAGCAAGTGTTTGCGCCACCGATATCGATTCTACAAAGCCCACCAGGCTAATTAGCAGTGCTGCGGGTAATAGGCCAAGCCACAGCGATTGATCCAGGCTGGGCAGTGCAAGAGCAGGTAGGCCGCTGGGTACCGCGCCAACTAGTGCTACGCCAAGCTGGTCAAGGTTTAGCTCCCAAGCTAGAAACGTAGTGACAATCACCGCCGAGATCGGAGTGGCTTTCACGATGAGCCCGGCAGTGCTAGCAGAAACGCCGATAGTCGTCAGCCACGAGTTTAGCCGCTTGCGGCACACCAGCAGAAAGGCCCATACGCCTAGTCCGATCAGCAGCGTCGTTATATTGATCTGTTGCCACTGGCTCAGCAGTGCCCCCAGCAGGTCAATGACGTTATGGCCAGATGCTTCTACGCCAAGGATATGTTTAAGCTGGCTAATCGCAATTAGAATGCCCGAAGCTGTTATGAATCCCGAAATAACCGGATGGCTCAAGAAATTAACTAAAAAGCCCAGCCTCAGCACGCCCATGCTGATCAATATCAGTCCTGAAAGCGCCGCCAATACCAGCGCTGCCCCAATGTATTCCGGGCTGCCAGGGGTAGCAAAGTTACTCAGCGCAGAAGCTGTCATTAGTGCCGCCACGGCTACAGGCCCTACCGCTAAGCTAGCGCTGTTGCCAAAAATGGCATATAGCACCAGTGGCAGCATGCTGGCATAGAGGCCCATTTCCGGTGGTAGCCCCGCCAAAAGGGCGTACGCTAGCGCCTGGGGCACCAGCATTAGCGTAACAATTACCGCGGCCAGTGCATCCCGAGAGAGCTGCTTTCGGTTATAGCTGCGTAGCCAGCCGGCCAATGGCAACCAACGCTCAATATTCATGAGGCGTACCCGCTTGTTGATACAACGTGATCGCGACTAATGTCGTCGCATTGTTAGGTTTGTTGATCCTCGAGCCCTTGTCGATGCTCTTCCAAATCGAAGCCTGCCTCTTTTGCAGCGGTAAACAGCTCTGCTAGTTCGCAATGCTCCATTTGGCGCTTAGCGTAGGCCCATAGATGGGTAGCCCGCTTACCGGTGCGACAGAAAGCCAAAATAGGCTTGGGAAGTTGCTGTAGCGCCACAGCAAAGGCGGTAATATCCGCTTGGCTGTAGTCACCAGGTGTGACAGGAATGTGCACCCACTGAAGGCCAATGTCTGCTGCTTTTAGACGGTAAACTTCTTCACCCGGAAACTCAGCGCTTTCGCCAGGTTTGCAATTGCAAATTACCGTTTTGAAGCCTTTTGCTTTTACTTGCTCTAACTCATCTACCGTGAGCGCCGAGGTAATTTCGACGTCCGTTTCTAAAGGCTGCGTTTGCATGGTCATGCTCCTTTTTATCAAAGAGGTTTTTCAAATTAGTGGTTTACTAATTTGGGTGTGCCTGCGCCAGTGTGCCTTGAAAGCGCAAAAGTGTTCATGGGGTATCCTCCTAAAATTTCAGGCATATATGTCGGATGGGTTGCCATGATCGGACGATTAATGTGCAGCATGCCAAACTCTAAAGTTTCAATGGCATGGTTATAATGATAGCTCATTTAATTATAAACGGTGAATAACCCGACATGATATGAGCGATAGGTGAAATGTGGTCTTGTTTGATCCAGCTGGGAAGATTACTCAGCGTGCTTATATTGCGTGAATCCGGCTACTCGGTGTTGACGACGTCACCCCATCCTCAGTAGCACCCGGGTT
>NZ_JH393263.1 GCF_000236035.1 Vreelandella boliviensis LC1 | reverse complement strand
GGCGGCACGCTGGGCTGGGGCTTCAATACGCTGTGTTCTGCGGTGATTGGCTTTTTGGTGGGCTCGGTTGTGGTGGGGGCGTTGCACCTCATTCCCGTTAAGAAAGCGCAAAATATCTAAAATCTTTAAGAATCTGATATTTTGTTAACTCAAAGTACACCATATTTGATTTTTTCAAAGATAGCATGGCTGATTCTTTAGTAAAATGCTAATTTGTGAGCTATGAGTACACATAAAGAGCCAATACTAAAGAGCGTGCTTCACGCCATACCTTCAGGGTTCATGGTCGATACCGCATGGCTCGAAAGCCATGGTGTCAGCCGTTTCCTTGCTCGCAAATACGTCGATAACGGCTGGCTGGAGCGCGTTAACCGCGGTGTTTTCCGCCGCCCCGCGCCGAACGCAACAACGTCGGCCACCATCGATTGGAAAACCTGCCTGCTCTCCATGCAGTATATTATGCGCTATGACATCCATGTCGGCGGTACAACAGCGCTTTCTCAACAGGGCTACGATCACTATCTGCGTCTTGGCAGCAATGCACCCGTCTGGGTATATGGCGAGGCCACACCCAACTGGCTCAGCAAACTGCCACTAAACATACCACTTGAAACCCGTAGCACCTCGCTATTCGCCGACTCATCGCTTGGGTTGGCCAAGGACAACATCAACGCCGAAGGCACGCTGCCATGGGACTGGACGCTTAAAATGTCGGCACCCGAAAGGGCAATCATGGAAGCTATGGACGAGCTGCCCGACCATGAGAGTTTTCACAACCTCGATATGTTGTTTGAGAGCCTGACAACGCTGCGACCGAAACTACTGTCAGCGCTGCTGCATAGTTGTAAGAAGATCAAGGTAAAGCGGCTGTTCTTTGTTTTTGCAGATCGCCATGATCACCCCTGGCGCAAGCGCCTCGATCCAACAGAGTTCAACCTTGGGAGTGGCGACCGCGCGCTGGTAAAAGGGGGCAAGATACATCCGCGCTATAGGATTATGGTGCCTGAAGCATTTGTAGGGGCGGAGACAAACAATGGCACGTGAAACCTATGAAGCACAGGTCGCACTTCTTGTGCGTATTCTCCCGCATGTCGCCAAGGAAGATGTATTCGCACTCAAAGGCGGCACGGCGATAAACCTGTTCTATCGTGATCTTCCGCGTTTGTCGGTCGATATCGACCTGACTTACCTGCCGTTGAAAGATCGAATCGATAGCCTTTCAGAGATCAACAACGCGATGGATCGCATTGCGGGTGCCATTGAAGGCGGTATTGTTGGTGCCAAAACACAACGTATAAAGGGCGGCGGTGGTGGTGCCACTCGTCTTCTTACTCGCATGGGCGGTGTAGAGATCAAGATCGAAACCTCGCCAGTCACACGCGGCGTTGTTCATGATCCTGAAACGCTTACCGTCTCCGAAGCTGTTGAAGATGAGTTCGGCTACGCAGAGATGCAGGTTGTTTCCTTCGAAGATCTGTTCGGCGGTAAGTTAAACGCAGCCGTTGACCGTCAGCATCCGCGCGACCTTTACGATGTAAGGCTGCTTTACGATAACGAGGGCCTAACGGATGATCTATTTCGCACCTTTCTGATCTACATTGCGAGTTCGTCGCGCCCCGCCCATGAGCTCCTGAATCCGAACCCAATCGACCTTGATAAGCCTTACACCCAAGAATTTGAGGGAATGACGAGAGCCTCCGTCAGCCTCGAAGAACTCTTGAACACACGTCAACGATTGATTGCAGATATTCATTCACGCTTTGACGAGAACACAAAGCGATTCCTACTGAGCCTGCATGACGGTTCACCCGATTTTGATGTCATTGATCGCTCACGAGCAGCGGATCTGCCTGCCGTACGCTGGAAGCTTATCAATCTGGAAAAACTGAAAAACGAAAATGCCGCCAAACATGCTGTACATCGAGCCGAACTTGAGGCGCTACTCAGGTAATAGGGGACTAATCCCTTAACCACCACCGTTTTCTGCGGTGGATCGTATAGACGATACTGGTGGAGAATTAGAAGCCATCCAAGACGAATGTATCTGGCGTTGAACAACAAAGCTATTAGGTAATCCTCGCGTTCAATGGATGGAGTTGTCGAAAGACGTATTATGTTCACTATGAGTGAACAAAAAACACCAAAATTAAACTATTTGTTATTCCCCCTAGCGATAGGATAAGTGTCGCTCCTTTAATATTTTTTCTTAAATTTTTATCAGGGGGCCAGCACCCCTATGATCAGCGGCATCTCGAAGAAGCGAGACGTTCTATTTGAGAAAGTCCCTACCGCTCATTGCTTGCGGCGTCCCACAATTTCATGAGCTCGGTAATAGAGGTATTGAAGACCGATATCTTGACGCCGTCTCTCGCTGATATCGACACACCCAGCAGAAAACTACTGAAAGCCGTCCCCATGGCCTGAGCATCGGTTCCTTCGGCGAGCTCGCCCATAGCAATGCCACGCTCAACGCATCGTACAAACCCAGCATGAGTACGCGCACGTGAAACGGCCAACGGCTTTGTGACATGCGCATGCTCATGTTTTGGCGCACTCATGGTTCCTAAGGCCACCATGCAGCCTTTTGGGTGTCCCGATTCGCACTGCATTTTCGTCGAACGACGTAGCGTAAGTTCGACCGCTTCTCTGGGAGCTATTTCATCGTCCCATAGGGCGTCTGTCACGCGGGCATAGCTCTCCAGGTAGCATTGAACAGCCTCTTTGAACAAGGCTTCCTTGGATCCGAAAGCCGCATAAAAGCTTGGTGCAGAGATGCCGCCGCCGATCTGAGTTTTGAGCTGGCTTAGCGACGTTGTCTCATAACCCTGTTCCCAGAAAAGGTGCATCGCTTGCTCGATGGCTTGCTGCCGATCAAACGCTCTGGGACGCCCCATCTGTGCCATTTATTACTCCATTACGTCACTAAATACATATGAATTATATACTACTCGATACAAAACTTATTGACAATAATCTGCCTGGTGCCGCATATTTATACCGATCGATACATATGTTTCGCGCAATGCTCTGGGTGACTTCTGCCCAGCGCTAAACTTTATCTTCGAAAGGGTATTTTTTGTGGACTACTCATCTATTCAGGCGGAATCGGCTGCGGCTGATAAGCTTCCCATGTCCGCACTGCTGGCCTTGGCTATGACGGGCTTTATCTGCATCGTGACAGAAACGCTGCCTGCGGGCTTGTTACCTCAAATCAGTGACGGTCTCGGGATCAGCCAGGCGTTGGCAGGTCAAATGGTGACGGCGTATGCGCTGGGGTCGTTGTTAGCGGCGATTCCGTTGACGATTGCTACGCGTGGTTGGCGGCGACGTAACGTCTTGCTGCTCACCATTATCGGGTTCTTCGTTTTTAACTCGGTCACGGCGCTATCCAGTACCTATGGCCTAACGTTAGTTGCCCGCTTCTTTGCGGGTGTTGCCGCCGGGTTGGCTTGGAGTCTTCTCGCTGGTTATGCGAGACGGATGGTCGCTCCGCATCAGCAAGGGCGTGCAATGGCGGTAGCGATGGTCGGAATCCCCATTGCGTTATCGC
The DNA here is from genome assembly GCF_000236035.1 of Vreelandella boliviensis LC1. Classification (GTDB taxonomy): domain Bacteria; phylum Pseudomonadota; class Gammaproteobacteria; order Pseudomonadales; family Halomonadaceae; genus Vreelandella; species Vreelandella boliviensis. The sequence goes on along the minus strand of NZ_JH393263.1, from coordinate 899 downwards.
TAGGGGTGCCTCTTGGAACTTACATGGGGTCGGTCGCTGGCTGGCGTACCGCTTTCTGGGTCATGTCCGCTTTGACGCTTATGTTGATTGTATGGGTTATTGCCAAGGTTCCAGACTATCCCGGACAGTCCGCCAGCGAGCGTATGCCATTGCGAAAAGTCTTTACGACACCTGGCGTGCGGCCAGTGCTTGCCGTGGTCTTAACGTGGATGCTGGCCCACAATATTCTCTACACCTACATTGCGCCGTTTGTGGGGGCAGCGGGACTCGGCGAAAGGATTGATCTGGTGCTATTAACCTTTGGTGCTGCGTCACTTGTCGGCATCTGGATTGCGGGAAAACTCGTGGACAGCCATTTGCGGGCCACGGTATTAGCAAGCCTTGCCGCCTTCGCGATAACCGCCTTCATCTTTGGTTTGAACACTCAAAATCCTGTTGTCGTCTACATCGGCGTTGCGGTGTGGGGCGTCACCTTCGGCGGTGCTGCCACACTGCTGCAAACCGCGTTGGCCGATACTGCTGGAAGTGGCGCTGACGTGGCGCTTTCGATGAATGTGGTGACATGGAACGCTGCGATTGCTGGCGGTGGAGTGGCTGGCGGTATGCTTCTTAATTCATGGGGTGTAGGCGCCTTCCCCTGGGCTCTGGTGGTCTTGCTTGGCGCCGCCTTCATCATCGCTTGCGCGGCTAGTTCACATGCTTTCAAATCAGGCCGCCGAAATGGAGAAACCCAGGTTGTTGAGCATTGAACCCAGGTTGCTCGGAGGCAACCCAGCCGCTGTATGCGTTACTATCTGCATCTGTTATTCACGGAGGAAACATCCATGGCCATAGGCGGCTTGATAGGATTACTGGATGACATTGCCGCATTGGCGAAGTTGTCCGCAGCATCATTGGAC
>NZ_JH393262.1 GCF_000236035.1 Vreelandella boliviensis LC1 | reverse complement strand
GCGTTGCACGACGTGATAAGCGTGAGCTGGTGTGAAGTAGTTAATAACAGTTCAAGGTGGTAGCTAAGCAGCACTAGGGCCTATTGACACTTCACCGTGGTCGCGGAGGAATCGTCAACAGGCCTTAGTAGTGTAGAAGCATAGTTTGTTATGCCAAAAGTCGCTCCTCCCAAGCGGACACCTAGGTTGTCTTTTTCACCTCCTCATTAAGATGTTCGGCAAATGCTTCGTCTTCGTGCCGTTTTATTGAGGCGACCAGGCCAACACACATCAAGGCCAATATGAAGGCGAGTATTATCAACACTATCAGCTTGTCGGCGAACATAAAGTAGGCAGCGACTTCATCCCAGCTGTTGAATGATGTACCCATTGCTCATCTCCTGTTTTAAGCACTACCCAATTTATTGGGAACTTCGCTCTGTACCGTGGCAGGCACGTTGGCCTCTGGGTAGGACTTGGCAATCAATTCAACCTCATCGATACCCAGGTCTTCCACTTTTTCAGGCACCCGCAGCAGGTTGAGCTTTTTGAGCGCTAAAGAGACCCCGTAACCTGGAACGAAGCCAACCAATGCCATCACGACTGATGCGATCATTTGGCCGCTGAGTGAAATAGGCGGATAGCCATTCGCGTTCGGTGTACCACTTGCAAATACACCTACCAGGATCAACGCCGCCACGCCTGCGAAACCATGCACGGCAACAGCACCCACGGCATCATCGATACCTCGACGTTCCAGTAACTGAGCAAACTTGACCGCCATCACGCCGACACCTGCCGCCACGATGAAGGCCAACGCCGGATCATAAAGATCGAGGCCCGCCGCAACAGAAATGATACCCACCAGCCCCCCAGACATCGTCCAAAACGGGTCTCGAGTCGCAAAATAGCAACCAACAATGCCACCAGCGAAGCCCATCAAGGTATTGAAGGCAAACGCCGAGAGATTGGTTGGTGTGTTGTAGATGGTCGTCCAGCCAATGTCACCGGTATTGAAAATGATGCATCCCCCCAGGAAGCCAAAGAAACCAAAAATGATCATCATCAGGCCGATCAGTGTCATTGGCAGACTATGGGGCGCTATCGTCTGAGCGATGCCATTAATAAACTTACCCCGACGTGGCCCAAGGTTGATAAGCACCCCCAACGTAAAGAATCCGGCTACCGCATGAACGACACCAGAGGCCCCCACATCGTGATAGCCAAGTTTGGCCAGCATCCACCCGTCCGGGTGCCATCCCCAGGCTGCGCCCAATATCCATACGATCCCACCCACCAAAACGGTGAGAATCAGGAAAGCACTCACCCGGATTCGCTCTATTACCGCGCCGGACAGGATGGAACCGGACGTTGCACCAAAAAGTGCAAACGCTGCCCAGAATACACCCGTCCCCATTTCATCCAGGTTCGGCCCCATACTGGCCGACCAGGGCAATGCTGCGGATACCGACACGGGTATCAAGCCCCCTGGGAAGGAAAGGTAGACCCACCATCCCACCAGATAGAACACGGGTATAATCATCGCGAGGGCAAGAATGTTTTTAACCCCTGCTGCCAGCGCATTCTTACTACGCGACGCGCCCATCTCATAGGCAAGAAAACCTGCATGGATCATTAGCATTAGCGCCGTACACCACCAGTAGAACACCTCCATATTCATCGACTGATGCATCTCAATAATCGCTTGTTGCGCGTCAAGGGAAGCCTGCAGGCTCTCAAGTGTTAGCGTTTCAGTGCCCATAGGGCTCTCCTTACACCGCTAGGGTGTCAATAAGTTTCAGCCAACGGCGCACCACGGTGCTAGCAAACGCAGTTTGCGCCACTTGATACTGCTTAAAGCCGTTTTTCGCCTCGGCCATCATGTCTATGATTAGATCCTGGTCGTGAGTGGGGTTATCAATCAGTTCTCGCCGGTTCCAGGTATCGACTATCTGCGAGGTCACCTCAAAGTGGCATTGGAACGCATAGATTCTGTCCCCCAAGCGATAGGCCTGGTGCTTGACCGACTTTCCGTACATTAAAAGAGTGGCGTCTTCTGGCAATTCGAAGGTGTCCGAGTGCATCTCAAAAAGGATTGATTGGGGCGGCAAACCATCCAGGAGCGGATCATTGAGACCCGCCTCAGTCAGCGCCAGTGGTGTGAAGCCATATTCCAGAAACCCCTGAGGCTTTACGTTGGCGCCAAAGGCATAGGCAATCGCCTGACAGCCGAGGCAGGAACCCAGAATCGGCTTCCCAGACGCAGCAAAACGGTGGATCAATCCTGCCAGCTCATTGAAGTAGTCTTGTAGGCGTGGATCGTGAACACTCACTTCTCCACCAAAGACAATCAAGGCATCGTAGTCATCAATGTCATGTGGTAAGTGGTCGCCGCAACGTCGGTAGAACCAGTGCAAACGACCACCGCACTCCGCCACCACCTCACCGATTCGGCCGGACTCGGCGGGGCCCTCCATCCCGCCGGCCATGATGGCAACAATGTTCATTACACAATTCCTTTGGCTAGATACTCGTCCAGCCCCGGCGTTCGGTAACCATCTTTACGGTAGGTGATCGGGAAATAGCTTTCATCGACCTCATTAGATCCGAACTTCTTGTACTTGCCGTAGATCGGCCCGTTACCGACAGTCATCAGCTCGGGGTTGAACTCGATATCATGCTGGAAGAAGTGCGCTGCCAGCGCCCTGCGAGGCACCGCTGCCTGGTTAATGCGTGAGCCATGCCATAACCAGCCATCATGAAAGGCACCACCGCCTGGCGGCACCACTACCGGCACCAGCTCCAGTTCAAGCCCATGAGTCTCGGCCCATTCGCGAACCTCTTTAAGGTCATCTTCTGGGCCGTGGAACTGCATGATTGGCTTGGCTTCACCCCACTTGTGCGACCCCTTGATATACACCAGGGTACCGCCATCAGATGTCGTTTTATCCAGCGCCACCCAGCAGCTAACCAATGCGGGATTGTTGATCCAGAGTGAGTACATACTGTCTTGATGGAAGCCGATAGAGCGACCTTTAACAGGTTTCCAGAGCAGGTTGTCGATCATCAGGCGGCTTCCCTCCCAGCCACCCAATTGCGCGCAGGCTCGACCCAGGTTCTCGGATAGGATGTGTCGCGCAACGCTCAGATCCGACTTCCAGGCATTACAAATCTGTTTGGTATAAGGCGGGTCACCGACCGGCAGGTTTACTTCATCCGGCTTTATGCCGGTTTGATAGGTGCCGTCAAAAACGCCGGCAAAGTTTTCTAAAATGTCAGCGGCAGCTTCAGGCTCAATAATTTTATCGACGATTAAAAAGCCGTCTTGGCGAAATTGTGCAATTTGTTCTTGAGTGAGTTCGAGCATGGTCACGTATCCTTATCAATAGAATCAGCAAAGCGAGTTGAGCCAGTTGGCAGGTTGAATCAGTAGAAGGTGAGATAACGGTTGATTTCCCATTCGGAAACGGCACGGTGATACGCATTCCACTCTTGGCGTTTCAGGCCAAGGAAGCTAGCGACTAGGCGTTCGCCAAGGGCGTCAGTGAGTATGCTGTCCGCTTCCAGCGCCTTCAGGGCTTCATTCAGGTTTTCAGGTAGGCGAGCAACCTCTAGCTCATCAACCTGCTTGGGGCTCAGGTCGTAGAAATTGACCGAATGGGCACTGGGCGCTTGCAACTCGCGGTCGATGCCGTCAAGGCCTGCCGCGATAATGGCAGCAGTCGCCAGATAGGGATTCATGCTGCTGTCGCCGATACGCACCTCAATGCGTCCGTAAGGAATACGCACCATGGCGGAGCGGTTGTTGTCGCCATAGGCGATAAAGACCGGCGCCCAACTCGGGCTTTGTGGCGTCCCGGTGATCAGCCGTTTGTAGGAATTCACCGACGGGCAGAGAAGCGCGGTCAGTGCCGAGGCATGCTCGATGATACCGGCGATAAACTGATAAGCCGTTTTCGACAGCCCCATCCCGCTTGGATCCCTGGCATCGTGGAATAGATAATTGCCTTCGTCATCCACCAGTGAGCAGTGCACATGCATGCCATTGCCCGTGGTCGTCGCTGACAGCTTGGGCAGGAAGCTGCAAATAGCGCCTAGGTTATTAGCTACCTCTTTGGCGGCCATCTTGAAAAACTGCATGCTATCAGCGGACTTCAGCGCCTCGTCGTACTTGAAGTTAAGTTCGAACTGTCCGTTGGCATCTTCATGGTCGATCTGGTAAACGTCCAATCCGATCACTGTCAGCGCATCGTATAAGCCTTCAAGAAAAGCGGCGTTGCGGGTAATCCCCTGGTAGTCATAGGTGGGTTTGTCGAGGGTGTCGGTAGAATCGAAAGGTACAACCCTGCCCTCGCTGTCCTTCTTAAGGAGGTAGAACTCTGGCTCCAGCCCGGTCATGAAGCGCAGTCCCCGCTCCTTTAGGCGCATGGTTTGTTTCGCCAGCACATTGCGCGGGTCCAGCGGATAGGGCGTTCCCCCGACCATACCGGTGCCTCGCACACAGGCATAACCAGGCAGCCAGGGCAGCAACGTCAGGGTCGCGAGATCAGCCACTACCATGAACTCTGGATCATTGGGTTGCATATCGAAGCCCAGAATCGCGCCACCGGCAAAACCGGCACCGCCCTCTGACACATCGCGGAGACAATGAACCGGAACCGACTTGCTTTTGATGCCGCCGTGCAAGTCAACAAACTGAACAAGGATATATTTGACGGTATGACACTTAAGGAAGATATGGGCTTCCTCCAGCGCATTCTCGTCAGGGCATACCCATACGGAGGGCAAAACGTTAGGCATTTGAGTCATGATTCCCATCCTTTAATGTTGGACGGTCTCAGTGTCTCAGGGAGGATGGGGAAAGGCGTTGTGCGTGGAAACGGAAGTTTTGTGATTTGGCGCCATTCCGATGGCACCCGGCATCAACAGCAGCCTACTGCATACGCCAATCACTCGGACTCACATCTTTCCAGCGCATGAAGGCATGGGTGAACGCGCTGACGTCAGAGTAACCCAAGCGGTAGGCGATCTCGGACACACTAAGGCGCTCATAATTCAGGTAGCAGACAGCCAGCTCTTCGCGTACCTCATCGACCAGACGCTTGAATGATTGCTTCTCGGCCGCCAACTGCCGCTGCAACGTACGAGAGGAGAGGTTTAGCCGCCGGGCGACGTGATCCAAACTGGCCTCACCGTCGGGCAGGAGTGCGATAATTTCGCTCTTGGCTCGCTGCACGGTGGTCAATGTCTGCTCAACCAATCCGGCAAGTTCACGGATGGAGCCGAGGGTCACATTATTCAACATCTGGTGGGCATCCGGCATGGGCAGGTCAAGACACGACTCTCGGAACAGGATCACGTTGCGTTCCTGATGAAAGCGAATATCACAGTGGAATGCTTGACGATGCTGCTGGGCGTCCACCAGGGCGGGGTGTTGGAAATGAACTTCAAGAGGGGATCCATGCGTCCCCATGGCCCGTTTCAGCACATTGTTTAGCATCCCCAGAGTCAGTTCGGCATCTTGCCGACGATCCATGATCTCACCGTCGAGTAACCGATATTCCAACTGACAGATGCCCTCTTTCACCTCCATCTGAAGCAGGCTATTGCGCTGGAATATAGGAAAATATTCCTGCATGCCCTCAATAGCCGAACGAAGATCCGGCGATGTCATCGCATGGAATCCGAACAACCCCAACCCTTCCGGCTCGAATTGCTCGCCGAACCATAGTCCAAAGTGCTCGTTGCCAGTGGACAGTGCCGCCTCGTGCATGGAATTTATATAGTGCTTCAGGGAAATATGGCGATTCGGACTTTGGTAGAGCCTTGATGTTAAGCCAGCGCGCGATAGCACCTCGGCACTGTGCCCACCCTGCTCATCGATGAACTCTTCTAACCCCATCGTTACGGACGCCAAAACACTCGATGGAACGGTGCCTCTGGAAAATCTCTGTCTAGCGAGATCCATAGTGCAAGCCTCATATTTGTTGTAAACACGGGTGAACAAATTGAAACCTGCATAAAACAGACCAAACCTGCGCGCAGGCCCAAAAATAGGCTTAGCACGTCACTGCTGTTTGAATGGCGTCAAGAACGATGCTCTGGAAAGGTGCAATCTTCGATCTGCTTGCTAACAAAAGAGGCAACCTAGTCTATCCCCAGGTTCTTGCGGGCGCAGAGTTGCAATAATTGTCGACGCACCAGCCAAACTAAAGGAAAGCACATGCAAACCTTTATATTGGCGTT
>NZ_JH393261.1 GCF_000236035.1 Vreelandella boliviensis LC1 | reverse complement strand
GGCAGCAACTCCCGCTGCCATCGGCTTCTCTAGCCTCTCAATGGCTGACAGCCATGGAAGCAACGCAGGTGAAGATCAGGCATTAGTTATCCTTACTAGCGACTCACTGCAGACCCAGGGCATGGCCATGATTCTATCCAACGCCATGCAGCAGCAAGGCACTAACCTGCATATACTGCTTTGTGATGCCGCCGGTGATTTGGCCGTCAAGGAATACGAAAGCAGCGAGGCCATCAACACACCGCCGAGCAACCCGGCGGGCCAGGTCAAACCCGAAGGTATTCTGAGCATGCTGTTGGAAAATGGTGCAAACGTGAATGTATGTGCCATCTACCTGCCCAATAGCGAAAACGAGGAAGACAACCTTCTTGAAGGTGTGGGTGTGGCGGCTCCTGGCCCCATAGCGGAAATGATGCGCGATCCGTCCATACCTGTTTACAGTTTTTGAGTTCCCAAGCTGAGTTTGAGGAGTCGGTTATGAACAGCAACGTTGGTGGTATCGATAAAATTTTACGCATCCTGGTGGGGATTGTACTGATAGTACTGGCCCTGACAGGCACTATCGGAGTCTGGGGCTGGATCGGTGTTGTGCCGCTAGCCACAGGGCTATTTAACTTCTGTCCAGCCTACAAGCTTCTAGGCATCAATACCTGCAAAGTTAAATAGCCACCCACAGTCAGCCAGTAGTCAGGAGTTGCCCAACTGGTGCTTAGCGACCTATCTCAGTTATTCTACTCTACACGCGGTGTTTGCGTTTCATGACTGAAGGATAGCCGTAACTATGTTGGGATTCCTGCAGGGATTTTCCTATGGCCTGTTTATGACCTGCCTGCCCTGGCTACTGGTCGGCCTCTTCAATCCTGGTCTGGCGCTTCCGGTCACGGCTCCCAGTCGTCTCCAGGTGATCGCCCGCTATTGCCTGGTGGTTCCCTTTATCAGCATGCTGCTGTGGCTGACCTCCCTGTGGGGTGGTTTCAGCCCCAGCCTGTTTGGCTGGCTTGCGGGCATCGTCGCCATTCCTGCGGCGCTACCCGTCGAGCGAACACTGCGCAGATGGCTGGCCCGTCGCCGCGAGCGTCGTCAGGAGGCTCAAAGACAGGCCGAAGTAAATCAACGCCGCGCTCAGCAGGAGCGCAACGCCTATGAAACGGGTGTGTCGGTACTCGACCCGGCCAGACCACCTGTGGGGGCCAACGATCTTGTCTTGGCCATGTGTCGAGCCAAGCAGAGCTTGCTCGACGTGCATCGCCCTGATCTGGCGATCCTGACAGACCGCCTCTATAGCCGCTACCAGCATGTGATGGACGTACTGGGCGAGCGATTCCACACTGGCGAGCTGGCCTTCGAGCGCTCGCAAGGCCTGGTCACTCAAGTCTGTTTCGGTGCGGTGGATACGCTGACGACCATGGCCTCACAGGCGCGTGGGGTGGTTAGCGTGGACGGTAATTACGTGCGAGGTCGACTGAACCGGGAGGGTAAACGGTTAGGCGATGAAGAGCGAGCCGCTCTAGTGCGGCGCCTCGATCTGCTAGTTGAGACCGAACATCGGCTGAATAAGCTCTCTGCCCGCATCGAATCCGCCCTGACCGTGCTCGACGATACCGCTGTTTCCATGGCGCGCATTGAGACGGCTCGCCCACAAGCGTCGGTCACCACTGATAAAGCACTGGAGGATCTGCGCCTCTTCGTCGAAGGCGCGGATCGTTATGCGCGCAAAGATTAATCCGGCGGCCGATGGTACTGTGCTCTTTTTACAACGGTTATTTTAATAGCTCAGGAGATGTCCATGGCTTTGCAATCCGATGACAAACGTCGCCTCTCCCTGCCGCCGGTGGACGAGATCGCTGACCAGTTGGGAGCTAACCCATTGGGCGGGAGCCAAGCCGATTCGGCCAACCCCGATAAGCGCAACATCGACCCTGAGCTTGAGGCGATGGCCGACCGCTTTGTCGAAGATATTCTCGCCGAGGGAGACGAGGCGTCGGTAGTTCGCCAACGCCATGCCGTGGATGAGATGGGGCTTGAATTACAACAGCAGGCCGCCCATCGCAGTGCCATGCTGCAAACGCCGTTGCGCAAGTTGGCCCACCAGGGCGACGAAGGCGGGCCGGTTGCCAAAGCACTAACCGATCTACGCGGACGCATGGAGGGGCTCGACCCTGCTCGCCATCGCTTAGCGCCTACTACATTGGATCGCGTTCTGTCAGTCATCCCCGGCCTTGACAGCCGTCTACAGCGCTATTTTCGTAAGTTCGAGAATACCCAACAGGCACTGGACGCGATCATCGAGGATCTTGAAGGCGGTCGCGACATGCTACATCGTGACAACCTCACCCTGAACGATGACCAGCAAGCGTTAACTAAAATTCTTGGCGAGTTGAACCGTCAAATAGCACTGGGTCGCATGATCGATCGCCGCCTTCAGGACGAGATCGCCGCACGCGATGGCGATGATCCAAGGCGTCACTTCCTTGAGGAGGAGCTGCTCTTTCCCCTACGTCAGCGCATTGTTGACCTTCAGCAGCAACTCGCAGTGAGTCAGCAAGGCGTACTGGCGCTTGAGGTCATCATTCGCAATAACCGTGAGTTGATGCGCGGCGTAGACAGAGCGGTTAACGTCACCGTCTCGGCGCTTACCGTCGCGGTGACGGTGGCCATGGCAATGGCTAATCAGCGCTTAGTGCTGGACCGCATCGAAGCCATCAACACCACCACGTCGCAGATGATTGGCGGAACGGCCAAGGCCCTCCGTCAGCAAGGCGTGGACATCCAGAAGCGTGCCTCTTCTGCGATGCTCGACATGCAAGTGCTTGAAGAGGCCTTCAGCGAGGTGATGGGCGCCATCGATGATCTATCGAGCTATCGGCAGGAGGCCCTGCCCCGCCTAGATGAACAGATCGACCGCCTAGCGACCTTGGCGAAGCAGGGAAATACGTCCATCGAGCGTCTTCAAGAAGGCAACGAGTCGCAGCCCCAGGATGGACGCGACCCCAGCTAATTGTTCAGGCTTTTTCAAGTGAAGCGCATGGATCGTTGTATGAGCTAGTTGTATGAGATAGTTGTATGAGCTAGCTGAATAAGCTATTTGAAACGAGAAGAGGCATCCCGGAAGGCCTTGCGCATCAGCTCCCAAGAGTCTTCCATGCCTTGACGGACAGACTCCCAAGCTGCTTCGCTGGCATGCTGAAGCTCGTCAAGCCTTTGCTGGGTCTCCGCTTGGCGCTTCTTGAGCCGTTCGATATCCTCCTGGTACTTCACCCTCGCCTCGTCACTCGCCTGACGAGCCTTGGCGGTCAGCTTATCGATATCAGCATTCCACTCATCGAGCCTGGCTTTCATTTCCTCAACGAATTCATCGCGTTGTCTCATGGTGATACCTCCCCTTGCGGTAACGGGTATGCCGGATGCGATGTGAATCTCCGCCTACCAAGACTAGCTGGAAATCTCATCGAGTTCATGGTGTTAGTTTCGGGGCAAAGGTAAAGGCCATCGGACAAATTCTTTCACATGGTTATGAACGTTTACTGAATAGGATATTGTCCGATTAAACACCGCTAGCCAAAGAAAAAACAGGAGGTTGACTTACTGGCTATCGGTTTACTTTTCCGCTACAGCTTGACAGATCTCATAATAAGCATACTATGCATAATATCAGGCCTAAGAAGAGGAAAACTGATGCTACCTGAAACTGCCAATGCTGATCTGAAAGCTGAACGAATAGAATTGATGGCTCAACTGATCAGCGACGTCAGAGCAACAGCTATAGATAGCCATGCTCCTGAAGAAGGCGATACCAACCTATCACTTGGTGTTACTGCCTATGAGCGTACGCGTTCCATCATCATATCCAAGGCTGGCACACCTGACTTTGAATGGTTAAGTGTGCTCACCCCTGATGGCAGGTTCACATTCAGAATTGGCAATACCCCAGTTCGCTTTTGGAAAGGGATCGCTGAAAAACTACCAGGTAGCAAGCTTATTAGGTCTGAAGAAGCTCTTAGACAAATCGATTTCGAGTTCCATGATGAACCCATCAACTCATTGATTTGGTACATCATCATCGAAACTGGCCCTGATAAATATGTTGATAGGGCCTATCTAATCGGTTTTACGGAAGAAGGCATCAAGCACATTCATTGGGAAATTCCTCTCAAAGGAAAAATTACCAAGCTCAATAGTGCTGACGACTCCAAAGCTCCAGGCGTTGAAATTGAATCAGCTGCCAGCAAGCTCAGGAGAAAGGAAAAGGGCAAAGAAAATGGCGAAAACGACGTTAGTCACGAGTAACGAATTTTTTGGAGACAGACTGCGTCTTGCCCGCCTCATGGCAGGAATCACCCAGCAAGAGCTGGGTGATTGCGTTAATGTATCCAGACAGTTTATTCATCAACTAGAAAGTGGTGTTAAAAACCCTCAAGAAGATGTTTTAAATGCTATTTCAGAGCGGCTAGAAGTCAGCAATGGTTTTTTTTTCACACCTCTGGGAAATGATGTCAAATTTGAACAATGCCATTTTAGAAAAAGAAAAACTACGCCAATTAACTTGGCGAATAGGGTATTGGCCATGTCCACAATTTTTGAGGACATCGTTCAACTGCTAGATGAACTGCTTGAACTACCTGAAATCAATTTCCCAGAGTTAGGAAGCTACACTTCTGACGCAAACTCTATAGAGCGGGCGGCTGAAAAAACGCGACTGCATTGGGGATTAGGTATTGAAGCCCCAATCACCAATATGATTCGAGTGCTTGAAAATGCAGGCGCAGTAATTACTTGTTATGACAACGTTTCTGATAAGGTTGATGCACTTTCTATTAGTCGTAAAAGGCCAATAATCGTTAGGAACAACGCAAAAGAAAGCGTTTGCAGGCTTCGTTTTGACCTCGCGCACGAATGCGGTCACTTAGTATTACATCAGGGCGTTGAGACAGGATGCTCTAAAACTGAGTCTGAAGCGAATGCGTTTGCTAGTGCGTTTCTTTTTCCTCGCACAGCATTTATCAAAGAATTTGCGGAGTGCATAGGGCCTCGTGGATTCAGGTGGAGGAAAATGATTGAACTGAAAGAGCGCTGGAGGTTCAGTCTCAGAGCTATGATTTTTCGAGCCAATCAGTTAAACCTGATCACTGCTCAGCAATATAGATATGCAAACGTATATCTAAATAAAAATGGGCAAGCAAAGACAGAAGAGCTGGATGACATATTGCCCATGGAGTATCCAGAAATACTCCCTCACGCAATCGATATGATTTATGAAGAGATGAGTATTTCCATCTTCGACATAGCTAAAAAATTGCACATTGATCCTAAAATCGCTTCACAGTTGACAGGTTATGCCTTGAGCAAACAGATTGACGACTCAAAAGTCACTAGCATTATGATGGCATAGCTTACTATCCCCCATGCTGAGCGTTGATTAAACCCACCAAATTGGTGGGTTTTTTTATGGTTCCGTCGACGTCACCCCCTGTTTGACTGGCGCGCAACAGAAAAGCCCCTGACGAATCAGGGGGTTTTCAGTGTTGAGGTGGCAGAGAGACGGGAATCGCTCTCACTCACAATAAAACCCTTTAAAATCAGCGGTTTAGATAGATTGGCTATGACTAACTACAGCGGTTTTCTGTAACACTATCAAGTTAAAAAAAGTTTAACATCCGTAAAAGTAATGAAAACGATTTTTCTTTTGATAAATACGCTAGTAGCCTCCCATCAGTAGGCTAGAAGAGGGTTTTCTATTCGATATTGGAGGTGCGATACAACCCAACCTGGAGTCATCATTTCCCGAACAAAACTATATGCAGACTCTGGATGATCCTTTAACAGCCAGCCACAGTTGGCTTTTCCGGAATATATAATTAGGCCTTTTGGTGACAAGCTAAATTCGATATCTTCATTTTGTATTTTGTGCTTTTCAATCTCTTTTTTTAAAGGATTGTCGTCGCTACAAATTGCCTCTGCAATTAAATAGATGCATCGTAATATCTTTGTTTCGATATCAGTCACAATACCTGGAGTAGAAGCTGTAGTAATCCCCATTCCAGGGGGAGTGTATGCCTTACCGTTGATTGTGATCGGCATTACCAAACCTCCTTTTCTGCTTTTACTAATATCTTCTTTGGAAAGATTGATATCAGAAGGTATGATCCCTTTTAACTCGTAGTCGCTCATTAAGTGAGGCCAACTGGACTCAAAGCTTTTCAATAGCTGAATGTCAGAAAAAAAATTTGCCTCTTTGTGACTGCGGACATCAATAATAAAAATTGCGTTTTTATATATGGCGCAAAAAACAAGCCAATCAGAACGAGGAGCATAATACTTTTTATCATTTTGCACTTTTGTCGATAGGTGAAAATGGTGAATTCCCCAGTCCGCCCAGAGAAAATCACTCCTAGACCTCCTCTTCTTGCTGCTTATATCATTGTTTTTAGTTAGTCCCGTTCCTTGATAAGGGTTTATATCACAACCAGTAAGATTTAACAGCGCAAACTTTACCAAGGCGCGGCGAGCATCTTTGGGGAATCTTTTAGGAAACACATTAGACATAAATACATGGCGACGTTCAGGGTCAACATATCTTAGCCTGAAGTCGAGCCAACGCAATAATGGATCACTCAAATTGGATACAAACTTCTCGTGTTGCAGACCGTAAAACTTTATTAATGCCACTGATATTTCTTGAAGCTGCGATATTAGCTTTTCTGAAAGTTCTTTATTGTTCATTTCAATCGTCCAGATTTTTAAATCATTCAGGTCAACTTAGTCATAAGCTATATTCTTGGCGTCAGTGACAATAGTGCTAGAAAGCTTGGTGTGGTTTTTCGGATTTCTTCTTGAGCCTGACTATCAGCTTTAAACACTTCATCTATTAAAACACCTGAAGCCTCAGCCTTTAAAACAGTGCGAACTATTTTTTTGTCCAAACCTGAAATTATACTCCCAGATTCTTTATGTTTCGAACCTAATAAGTCACTTATAATCAAAGACATTCTTCGAGAGTCATAACCTGTTATTTTAGTAACCAGATTAGCACTATCAGCTACATATTCAATACCTCTCACAATTCTTAATGCTTCGTCGCGAAGGTCTCTAAATTTTGTGTAACGGGCTATGACAAAGCCCGTATAGCCTCCACTGAATATGCCTGTGACACTCCCTACTGCTAAATCTCCAAACATGCTAATCACCTTCCTATGTATTTCCTTATAGTCACATACTTCTCTCAGACTCCATAGGTTGGCTTAAGATTGCCTTCTAGCTGGGCGATAAAAATATGTTCATATAATCATGTCGTCTCTAATGTGATTACCCTGAAACCAAAAAAATCACCCCACCGCAAAGATGAGGCTCAATAAATTAAAATTATCAAACGAGGTAATGCAATAGAATTTTATCATAGCTATTTTAGACTTTCCTTCGATATACGACAGGCTCGCCCAAATGTTGCGGCAAGCATGGATGGCGTCACGGATCCGGCCGTCATGGATCAGGGAAAGCGCTTTGCATTCGCGAATCAGTTGAACAGCGCCTAAATCTTGACTGGCTGGTGTGAAGTCGGCTATACCGAAACGCTCCACTAGATCGTCCCAAGTGCTGGTGAGGAATTGATAGCGCCCTGCAGCACTGGAATTGATTTGATAAGAAGGTAGCCAGACTAGCTGGCGTGGGTGATTGTCGTAGCTGTTGGATATCTTGCCACCCACCAACACGTTGTAGCCGTCTTGAAAGCCGAAGCGTGTCGTGCCTTCGGCATGCGCTAGCGTATCGAGGAAAGCGGCCACGTTGCCCGCTCGTGTATCCAAGGGTGGTGCTGGCTCCAGGCGCAGGAGTTCCGCCTCATCGGATCAATGGGCAGGCGATTGAGCAGGCATGATGAGCTCAGGAGTAGAAAAGCCACAAGATATGGTGCAAGGCGTTGCTAGGCTGCAACGCAGGAAAAGGCAGAAACGCAAAAGCCCCGCCGTATATCAGGCAGGGCTTTAATCGTATAAGTTTTATGTGTGGTTTCGACTAGTTAGCATTAATTTAGCGCAACTGCTCCGGCAATGCAACACCCGCAGTTAGATACCAATAACTTCGGCGTCTGCTTTTTTATGCGTACTACTTAAAATTCAACCATAGCTCTGCCTCTCCCGAATTTAATGTTACAGTTGGTAGACAAGTTCCGAGGTAAGCGAGTCGCTTATTTTCGCTAAAGACCTCAAAATTAGAAAAACTATTCTATCTATCAAGAAAACTAAGCATTAAATAGAAGGGATATAAAAATGAACGAATGGGTAAACTATTACAATGAGCACAACATTCATAAAACACTTGATGAGCTGTTAGATTTCTTACATAACAATGTCGACATGGTTAATTCCAACTCATCGGACAACCTTTCACATATAAGCAGCATTTTAATAAAAACCAAGCAAGTAATAGACTCAATTGACCCAACATTTTACCCTACTCATACACTCGATGAAATTAATGAATTACTGACATGCAATTCATTTAAACATGTCTTTGTGAAGATTTTAAACAATAGAGACTTTGATTACAATGAAGCTAAAGCCCTAACTAACAGTCTTGTAGAAAAAGTCTATAAGCTGTCAGCAATGACTACAAATATAGATGAAAATGAGCTCTTTAACTCAATTTCTTCTAGATTAACAAAAAAACAAAGGCAGCAAGAAAAAGAGATCATTGATCTTCGATTAACGCTTGAATTCACTATTGGTGAAGCTAGAGAAAAATTAAACAGCATTAACGCACTTGAAGAGTCACTGCGAGAACGATCAAGTCAAGTTAAAGATATCATGGAGAACAATGATAAAATGATGCTGGCTGAAAAAAATAGGAGAAGGGAAGAGTTTACTTCAGAACAAAAGTTACGCCATGATACTTTTTTAAAACAATCAGAAGAAACTCTTAAAACGATAACCGAAAAAACAAAATCAATTTATAAAAATCAAGAAGAGCAAATTGACAAAAGAACCTCTGCTCTTTTTCAAAAAATCGCAGACAGCAGCAATGATATAACTGAAAAGCATAACTCAATAAAAGATATATATGAATTGGTTGCTGAAGATGGGATAGCGGGCGGGTACAAAAAAAATGCTGATGACGAAAAGAGTGCCGCTAACTTATGGAGAGGAATCACCATGGGGTGTTACGCGCTCATAATCTTGTGGGTATTATTCAAAAACACTCTCGGATTCGAAACATTTATCAACAACCAAGTCCAATGGCCAGTATTAATTATCACTATATCAATTACAGCAATTGCCTTTATTGCTGCACAGTTTTCATCAAAACAGTCGCGAATCCATTTAATCAACGAGCAAAAAATGCGCTGGTTCGCTCTTGAAGTCAAGGCAATCGACCCATTTATCTCATCTCTTCCAGAAAATGAAAAAAACGACCTCAAAAAGCAACTAAGTGAAAAACTATTCTGTCAGCATAGAACTGAAGATGTTAGCAACGAAACAGAGTCTCATAGCAAATCGTTAGATGCCCTCTCATCAGTAGTGCACAATCTGACAGATACAATAAAAACAATAACAAAAAAATGAGTGGTTGAGCTCCTTTGACCTAAAGGAGCTCAATTTTTACCCCAATTGAGTCAACATTATCATCTGCGCACGCCCCTCTACAGCTGCACGCTTAATCGCCTGTCCCTTCTTGAATTCAATTTTGGCTTCAATACCTGGTGGCCACCCCAGCATTTGAGCGTAATGCCCCAACCCTACAGCTATCTGATCATAGCTCTTTCCCCAAGGCCCATTTACCCGAGGTCTGTCTTTGCCGCCTGGATCAGCGCGGCTAGCAAGTTGCGAGTGGGCAGCCGTGCATCTTTCTGGCTTATTCATGGGCATCATGGACACGTATACCGCGATCATAGGCAATCACCAGGGGCTCAGCGGCAGCTGTTCCACCACCAGGTGGTTCACCCAGTTTGGCCGCGGAGCTGAATGGCTGGTACCCCGGGTTTTCATGGACGTACCAGGTGCGCCGCTCTACTTCCATATCAAGCACACGGTTAACAAATACCCGTGCTGCCTCCGGATCGTGGTCTTTATGTGATTCTCTTGCGATCTCACGCAGCCTAGCCATTGGCATTCGCTCAAACATATCGCGCATCGTGCTTCCCTCTTTCTTAACTGCCATGGCCATCACCCCTTCCTCCACTCGGGGCCAGCTGGCGTATTCCCGACGTCACCCCCTGATTGAGTAGCGCTACACT
>NZ_JH393260.1:340605-392649 GCF_000236035.1 Vreelandella boliviensis LC1 | reverse complement strand
GTTTCCTCGATCCTACCAAAACTTAGCCGTCAGTGAGGTTTTTCTACAGCCTCAACACCCGCAGCACGGGCAAAATTTCCGCTGCGCTTCAATTTTGCCCCTGTGCCTGCGATTGTTAGGAGCAGCTACGATTGACCCCGTTTTCAGAAAAGTAACTATCCCACTCTTCGAGGCATTCTTTTGCCAACGCATAGCAACATTCCTCACCACGTTCGGTTTCTATCGTGACTTCCTCAATGCTGACCCTTGCCATACTTGTCTCGGGACCAATAGTCATATTTGATTTCAAGTGAAAGACGCCAATTTCCGAGTTGCTTCTTCTCTTCCGCAGATTCTTATGCTTAAGCCGGTTACAAATGTCAGCACAAATCCTCATTGCCGGACTTTCATTAATAAAGTCTTCGACATTGCCCCAGTCGCTGTATTCAGGGCTATGTTTAACCCAGTCTTTTAGGTGATAGCAGATCTCAAAAAAGGAATACAGCTCAAACTCAACATTTCCACCGTGCTCTGGGAAAATCCCATTCCGTACTGGCTCCAGCTTACTGAACTGATACCGGAGACGGGCACGTTGATAATCCATTATATCTCCTAACAGATATTAGACTGCCTATCTTATGATTGAATGAATGTGCTGGCACTTTTTCCGGCAAATGCAGCCTGCCAGATTCTTACAATCCTTTTATTCTTTTGCCTATTAACTTCCATTAGGCTGTATAGCCAAAATTCGCGCTCCTGCTGCATTTCCAAGAATAACCGCTTTGGGTCGAGCCCTGACCATGAATTAACCTTAGCACATGACGAGCGTGAATTGAGCCATTCTTTGACCTCCACCTGATGGAGGATCATGCCATGAACGTTCCGACTGAAATCTCATTTACACCTTGGAATAAAGGCAAGTTGGTTGGGCAGAAGGCGCCTCTGCGCCTTCGAGATATCTGGGCCATACGTGTGCGCCTACAGCTTGCCAAAAAGACGAGAGACCTTGCCCTCTTCAATTTAGCCATTGATAGCAAATTACGGGGCTGCGACCTTGTCAATTTACGAGTACGAGATATAGCCCATGGTACGTGCATATCACCACGAGCCATCGTGATGCAGCAAAAAACGCATCGACCTGTCCAGTTCGAAATAACCGAGCAAACCCGCATTGCTATTATGGATTGGATACAGCTTGCTCAACTCAGAAACGAAGATTTCTTGTTTCCCAGCCGCATCAATAGCGCAAAGCATCTTTCAACACGCCAGTATGCCCGTATCGTGAAAGCATGGGTCACTGAAATAGGCCTGGAGGCGTCAGTGTATGGTACGCATACGATGCGCCGCACCAAAGCGTCGCTGATATACCGTCGAACGAAAAATTTAAGGGCAGTGCAACTGCTCCTGGGTCACACAAAGCTGGAAAGCACCGTCAGGTATCTAGGGATAGAGGTCGATGATGCGTTGGAAATGGCAGAACAGACAGAAGTTTAATAAGGACAAACGACGGCCTATCCCGGGCCGTCGTTGTTCGGCCAAAAGCGGTCTTTAAGTCAATGCTTGGCACACATGTCGGTTTGAAGCGGTAGCGCAGAGGATAAGCGCTCATCGTGCCACTTGTTAAATTCCGGTTGCATCTTCGTACAGTGTCATGTGTAATTGAGTCAGTTGTTGGGCTGTGTGTCATTTATCGACCCAGTGTGCTGTTTGGTAACCATGTCTTGACTACGGGGTCGCTCCCTTAACTCTGACAAACCCAATTCGCAAGCGCTGGCGGCCCTTCAGCTCTCGTCTTTGAGCTTGTAATACGCAGATTTTAAAACAACTCTTCTATCTATGTGTTGGCTCAACATTGCGCTTGCTTGCCAGCATTTTGGATATCTAATTTCTTCTATTGCTTTTATGATAACAGTGATGGGCTGGATCCCCATTTTTTGTTTGGCAGAACACCTCACCTTCTCATATTTCAACAAATGCTCTGTAGAACGATAAATAAAGTTGCCACTTGCCCACTCTTTATTACTAGTAATAGCGTGATCAGTTGAAGGTTGAGTGATAATTTTATCCAAGTATGGGATCAGATCTAAACTAAATTGCTTATATTTTGCTGCTCTATTTGCACGAAACATATGACGCCAACCCAAACGCGTGAACTCAATATTACCCAGTGCAGGGGAAAAAACCTCGCCTATATTTTTATATCCAGTGTGAACTAGCTTTCTTTGGTTACTATAATTCCCCTCTTTTCTTCGAATAATTACACCCGTGCCACCAAATGCATTCGTAGTCGCCTTAGACATACACCTTGCCAAATCATAGAGCGTGGCTGGTGAAACTCGGTGATATGATCCATAGGTTCTAGTAGAAATTCTTGAATCAGGGTGAACATAGGACCAAAAAGCTTCGTTTGTCTCCCTACAGAGCCAAATTACGCATATATCATGCGAGGTTCGTTTAGCTGCCTTAATTGCTGCTGAAGTCAGATTGAATCCTTGGGGCATCCTCTGTCCATAGGTCGCACCAGATTTCACCTGTATCAGAACAATCATTCTCTCCTTGGAATACCAAGGGTGCTCTGTAGATAGTATTAGATCAATCTTACTATTGTCCTCTTCTCTAGTCCCCCAACAAACTTCGCCACGACAAGCGGAAACCATTAATGAGGCCGCCAACGTTTCAGCATCACTTCCATTTTGTGAGTTGGACTTTACAGTCTGATCTGGAATCACATTTTTTTTTGATTTTAGTAGGCTTTTCATAATTTTCAGTAACTTTAACGCCACCATTAACAGCTGCCGAAGCAACTCGTAGGCAGTCCGGTGGAGGCCGCGAATTTTGCGGCCGGAGGGAATTTAATGGCTTTTTTAGGTGATGATGCCATAGTCTTTAGGGTCGATTGCATTAACAGTTTTAAAATGATCTAAATAGACATTGCTATCGTAACCAGATGCTGTGATGGCATTGCCATATTCAGTAACAATTTTTCTTACCGCCTCGGTTATGAGCGCCATAACACAAATATAGGTTAAACTCCAGTCTCCATGAGGCGAAGCATCCACTTGTTCTTTTATAGCTTCAAGATTCCAAAACTTGTTTATAGCAGGGAGCCTTTTGGCATTATTGCTATTTGAAATACCCTCCTGGAACCAAACTACACTAATATAAAGTGGAGAGTCTGCCATGCCCGGGTCTGTGACATTGTATTTTATTAGTACCGGTGCCCCTTGAATACTTCTTGACCAAGCATCTCTTAGATTATTTTTTAGGCGGCCAGATTGATGCTGAAGGATATGGCGAATGCACAATATCGTAGTTATTGCATCGTGCTCATATAGAGAATCTACCAACTCTGCGTCTTTTAGAGCACACATCATTCCGTAAATACTATTAAATATATTTAGGCAAGCAATTTCTACATTGCTGATGCCTTCTTCAGGCTCGTTTATACCTTTTATGAAATATTCAAGCCTTATTATCTCTTCTGGCAATAATCGCAATGTGTTTGATAAAACATCAAACTGATCGTTCAGTTTACTCATATGTCTCAACCTTGATTTCAACTAACAGGTATTAGGCTACATATCCTGTGATTGAATGAACTTGTCAGCATGTTTATCCGAAAAATGCAGTCTACAAAATCTACTCTAGGTCTTAGATACGAATAGATACTAATTTCTATTAGGCTTAATATAAAAATTTCGTGTGCCTGCTGCATTTCTCGGAATGTCCGCTCAGGGTCGTTCAGATACCATGCTCGGATACTAGATCGGACCCTCGTAGCTACCCTGGCCTCTAAACTATCCATCAGCGTTCAGTCGCTCTTCGACTTCCTTGACAAATGGCGATGGCATATTCGCCGCGTACATCATATGTAGTTCCTGTTTGGCGCGCGTAAAGCCCACATAGAATAGTCGCCGCCACTCGACGAGACGCTGGTTACTTTGGTTATGCCATGGGATGGTTCCATCGTTCATACCGAACATGATAACAACCACGAATTCACGGCCCTTCGCACTATGGAGCGTTGAAAGGCTAATACAGTTCTTGCCCTCGCTCCTTCCTGCAAACTGCCCCAAGGTCATTTCTGCGCAATCGCCATCGGGAGCGGCACGGTCGATAAAAGCACCGAGGGTCTCACCCTCGTCCTGCAACGTGCGGCACCCCTCGATCAGTTCCGCGATCGCTTCCCGTCGCATTTCGTTAAGCCACCAATGGAGTAGAACGGTACTGTCCCGTCGTTCCCATAGCGTCTTTAGCAGCCGCCGCTGAAATAAAAGGACATCACCTTCCGCAGTCAAGGATTCTGAAAAAATGCGCTGCCCATCATTCATCAGGGTCCTGAACCGCGGCGTGCCGGTACGCCAACCTCCGCAACACCACTCGGCACATTGTTCCAGCCAGCGCATCAGGCGACTAGAGCGAGGGTAAAGAGAATTCTTATCAGTTCTTATCGTCTGCAGACCGTAGTTCTGCGCGGCGCTCGCCACCGCATCGCCTATAGGTGCCGACGGGTAAAGAATTGCGATATCCGAGAGCCGCAAATCGGGCAGGCGCTCCCTAATATCGGGAAGCAGCGACGAAAAGAGGTCGTCTGCCTGTTGGTCGCGGTTCCCTGTTCGGGGATGGAAGTGTATCGTTCCTTCATTCGCCCCTTCAGCAGCTTCATAGTCGCGATCCTCGCCGAGAGCGTAACGCGAGCCGGTCACGATCCGGGACCCGCAACGATAGTTCAAACGTAGGTGGACAGTCTCAACATCGTCGCGTCGTGAAAGTTGCTGAAGCAGATCCGGGCGTGCCCCATTGAACCCGTAGATCGACTGATCCGGGTCACCAACGGCGAACAGGCGCATCCCGGCACTAAAGCAGAGCCCCAAAACCATGCGGTGCAACGCACGGCCCAAGTCTTGATACTCGTCGACGACCAAAACCGGATACTTCGCAAGAAGCGCGCGTTGAAGCCACTCATTGGCGCGCAGCGCCCGTAAGGCCAGCAGGGGCATGTCGTCAAAATCGATGCGCCCCATGGCCCGCAACTCGTCCTCAAAGGCCTCAACAAGGGCCGCCAATACAGGGTCGCGCTCACGCCACTGGGGACTATTTCGGTTCAGGATCGCTCGGCGGTAATTACCCATTCTGAAGTCCCACGTCTGCGGGTTATCAGGGCCGTCGATGACGCTTCTGTAGGCGCGTTCAAGCGCGCGGGCCCGCTCACTTTGCGTCGCGACGCTGAACTCGTCAGGAAGGCCGAGCCCCGCCACCTTTGCGTATGGCAATACGATCTGAGTCAGCGAGAACGAATGAACTGTGCCGATGAAGACACGGCCTCCAGGTTCGATACCGAGGGCCGCCAACCGGCTTTCAAGTTCCCTCGCGCACTCATTGTTGTAGGTGATGCACGCGACGCCGCGCGGTTCCTGGACATCCTCAGCTAGGAGGCGTGCGAGCTTTACCGTCAGCGTCTTTGTCTTGCCGCTGCCCGGTCCTGCAAGGACAACGCAATGGCCATGGGAATCGTAGGCCGCCCACTGGCCAGGATTACGGCGCAGTGATTCTGCTGCCTGTAAATAAAGCGCTCGCTCAGACACGGTCTGCTACGAACTCAATGGCGCGCTTTATATAGGCGGGCGGTTCGATGCCCTCTATGCGGGAGGCAAGGCGCTGCGCAAAGCGACCCTTGCCAACGGATTCGATCAGCTTGAGATAGTTCTCGACATCCAGAGTATCTCGGTCAACTTCCCAGCCGTCGATCCAGTTTCGTCGTTCCTGACTCCATTTCTGTTCCCTCAATACCGCAATAATTTCGGCTGTAAAGTCCTCATCTATGAAAAGATCAACTTCAAGGGTATGCGTGTTTGTGAAGACGCCAAAGTTCTCGCATCTGTCGCTGAAATCATCCTCGTTCTTAGCGAGTTCTTTGAGCTCATTCACCACCTCGACGGGCTCATCGCCCGCCCTCTCATGCTCCATAGCCGCGATGAGTTTCAAAGCACGGTTCATGCCAAGAGGATTTTTACCTTCAACGGGATCCCAGTCAGTGACAATCGAGAAGGGGATATCAAGTGCGGTCAGAAACTTCGCGTAGGGCTTAAAGTTCGTGCCGGCGACAGAGCAAACCGTAATGCCGGCGTGATCAAGCGGATGGCCAATTGTTTCAGCAAGCACTGGCAGCAGGAACTTCTCGGCGTCGCCTTCGACCAGGATGATGCCGCGGGCGAACATCATCTCCGCTCTTGTGACATCAAGGTAGCGGGCAAGATCCTCTTCATCGGCTTCAGAAAGGGAGATGCTTGCCGTGGAATGTCCGACAGCCCCGTCGTCGGCTGTCTCTTTAAGCAGCACTAGAGAGCGTAGCGGCGCAACGCTGGCAATATGCGGCGAGTGCGTAGTCAGCAGGATCGAGAGAGGGGTACTCTCGTCATCGCCACCAATATCCTCGAAGAGATTCCGGTAGACAGACCGTTGCAAATGCGGGTGCAAATGAGCTTCCGGCTCCTCGATCGCCAGGAGTGTGTGATCCCGCAAGTTCTCATTCATCTGGCGTTGCAGTTCGAGGCTCTTTAGGGTGAGGAAAACAATATTTGCAGAACCAAGGCTGGCATCGTTGATCGCTCTCTGACCGTCATCAATCAGTAATCTTATGTTGCGGTAGAGCCGCGTGGCCTCTGTAGCGCCAAACCCTAGCCGGGGTTTGATGTCCTGTTTTGGGCCGCTCATCTCGGCGAAGCGCGTGCCGAGCTTCTCCTCCAGCTCCTTCACAGCCTCAAAATCGCCAAGTCGGGCTGTCGCTGCTTGAACCGCGTCCTTTATCTCCTCAAGCTCGTTGCGCTCGACGCCGCGGAACGCGCTTTCGATTAGCGGCCGCAACGGCGACCGGCGCCAGGTTGCAAGATCGCCCTCCGCGTCTCTGAGCGCGGGAAGCACCTCCATCGTAATCCGGCGTCGCTGCGCGTGCCCGAACGTCTTCGTGTCGCTCTCTCCCCCGTAGCAGACGAACTCATATTCATCCTCTGACGCTGGCGAGCCTTCCAGATCGCCTCTGGGCCGGAACTCGTAAGTGAGGCGTACCGTCTCCGGGTCGTCATCAAGACGGAAATCCGTCATTTCCGCCAGGATATCTAAGTCGTCGTCGAAGTCCTTGATTTCGACAGCCACAACGATCTTGTCATCTTCGTCCGGCTCTCCTAACCCGTCCCAGAAGTCGTCCAGACCGAGTTGGCGGGCGCTGTCAGGGAGTGAGGGATCGAATATCAGGCGGATCGCGTAGAGAAGGTTGCTTTTGCCGACTCGGTTTTCACCGACCACAACAATGTTGCCGTCAAGCGCGACATCTAGATTCGAGAAATTCCTGAAGTTTTCAATTTTTATTCGTGACAAATACATTGCGCGCCCAATCTTTCCTAGTGTTCGAGATAGGGATGACCAACCGCTTCAGTTCGATAGCCGTTGTTCGAAGCTTTGACGTCCAGCAGGTATTAGACCCGTACGGTGTGATCTCGGATGAACGTGCCTGCCGTCTTTGCTGGCATGTCCGCTTTGGGTCGAAACCAGCCCTGCAACCCCCATCTAAGCCCACTCCATATGCAAACTTTTAAAATCCCCTTAGCTTCAAAGCTACCAGATAGTGATTGCTGCCGTCACTGTAAATTAACCCTTTATACTGCCTTCATTTATGGGCGATGAACACGGTAAGCTTGGCGGCAACGCCGCTGCTGAGCAACGACCTTGATGATGACTACCCACTGGATACTCGGCCCTGGTGCCATTGGCCGTCTGCTGGCCCATTCGCTTTCACCTATAGCAGCCACAACGCTCATTGGTCGACGTGCGCTCCCAGAGCAGCAGATACTGACCACGCCGGAGGGCGAGCAGCGCGTTCTGCCGCTAAGCTCGTTGACGATAGCGCAACTGGCGTCAAGTACGCCTAAACCACCCGCCTTTGTGCATATCACCACCAAAGCGATGACGGCAGAGACGGCGCTGGCTGGCATTAGTGGCTATATACCCCCTTCTACCCCATTGGTACTTTGGCAGAACGGTTTTTTGGCGCAGCCACGGATTACCCAGACATGGCCAGGGCCGGTGTTATGCGCAACAACTACTGATGGTGCTTACCTAAACGGTAATGATGGCGTGGTACATGCGGGGCGCGGACATACCTTTGTGGGCGACTTGAATAACCAGCACGGCGATCTGGCGAAAGCACTGGCGCAAACGTTAACTCAGGCGGGGCTTGCCGCCACCAAGGTGGATGATATTCGTCAACGCTTGTGGCAGAAGCTGGCAGTAAACGCGGCGATTAACCCCCTAGTGGCACTGAATGGCGTGCGTAACGGGGAGCTGCGTGCTGACGCTTATGCGGGGCGTGTGGAAGCAGTTGTAAAGGAAGTGGCGGCGATTATGTTGGCGGAAGGTATTCAGCCGCCGAACGGTGGGCAAGGTAATGGTATGAGTGGTGAGCAAGCATGGTTGGCGTTGGTGTGGCAGGTGGTGGGAAACACCGCGAACAACAAAGCCTCAATGTTGCAGGATGTAGAAGCAAAACGCCCCACCGAGCGAGGGGCGATTTTGGGGCCTTTGATTGGGAGTGCCGAGCGGCATGGGTTGGGGTGTACGGTGCTGCAAGATTTGGATAATCAGCTAGCGATGCTAGAGGCGAGTTTTTAGCCCTCTGCTGAGGCAGCTTCGCTGCCTATTCGCGCGCTGAAACGCCCTCCCACAATGGCTGTGTGCCGGAGCGCCAAAGCACTTCTTAATTAAGTAACCGGAATCACCACCACTTTTTGGTAGGCGGGGCGTTCAGCAATTTGTTGGTACCAGCGCTCTAGGTGGCTGCGCGGCTGCCAGGTTAAGCCGATATGCCATAAATTGTAGATAAACGGCGCCACGGCGATATCGCCCAGGCCAAATTGATTGCCTGAAAAATACGCCTGCTTAGCCAGCACGTTATCCAGCATCTCAAACAGCTCTTCGCACGCCTGCATGCCCGCTTCAATAGCGGCATGATCGCGCTTCTCGGGTGGAGTTCTGACATAGCCCATCAGGATCGTGCGGTGTCTGGGTGACAGCGTGCTGTTCGCCCAATCCATCCACTTTTCTGCCTGCGCCCGTTCGGCGGGGGCATCAATCCATAGCTTGCTTTGGCCGTACTGCGCAGCCAGGTAGCGAATAATCGTATTGGATTCCCACAGCACACTGTTGGTGGCGTCATCTTTAAGTAGCGGCACTAGGCCATTGGGATTCATGGCCAGGTAGTCGGGCGTGTTATTAACCCCGTGCTGAAGACCGGCCTGAATCTGCTCAAACGGCAGTTCCAGCTCTTCTAGCACCCAGAGCACTTTTTTGACGTTGGTGGAGTTGTTGCGGCCCCAAAGCGTGATCATGGCAATCCTTCTATTTGCGCAAAGAGAGGAAGTTGAGTTTGCCTCGCACGGGTTTAGGTGGCAAGTCAGGGCGGCTTTGCCGCCCTCGCGGGTGCCTTGTGTTGCTCGTTCCTCGCAAAACTCGTTACCACGCTCTACTACAACCCCTTTCTCCTTACCTTTCACGCCTCTAAACATTCACTCCTCACGATTCACCCTCTTTATCCTGGTAAAACTGCATCAGGCTTGAGAAGTCGAGTTTACCGTTGCCTTTAGCTTTATGCAGGGTGAACAGTGAGCGAGCGGCAGAGCCCATGGGTACCGCGGAGGCGCTTTGCTGGCTGACATCCATGGCAAGACCCAGGTCTTTGATCATCAGGTCGACTTGGAAACCGCCCTGGTAATCTTTGGAGGCCGGTGCATTCTCCATTACTCCTGGGTAAGGGTTATACACATTCAACGCCCAGTTACCGCCGGAGCTCTGCTTCATGATTTCAGACAGCACCGCGGGGTCTAGGCCGTTTTTGACGCCCATATTGATCGCTTCGCAGGTGCCCGCCATCAAGATAGACAGCAGCATGTTGTTGCAGACTTTAGCTACCTGCCCTGCGCCGTGGTCGCCAGCGTGGAAGATGTTTTTGCCCATTACGTCCAGCACCAACTTGGCCTGCTCGAACTGGGCTTCTGAGCCGCCGACGATAAACGTCAGCGTGCCCGCTTGTGCGCCGCCTACCCCGCCGGAAACCGGCGCGTCCACAAAGCCTATACCCAGCTTCTCGCCTTCAGCGGCAACGCTACGGGCGGTGTCGGCATCAATGGTGGAGCAGTCGATCACCAAAGCACTTTTTTTGATCACTTCAAAAAGCGGGGTATCGCCTTCTACGTAGAGACCGCGCACGTGCTTGCCTGCTGGCAACATGGAGATCACATAATCCGCATCAGTAGCGGCTTCTTGGGCCGAAAAAGCTACTTCACAGCCGTTAGATTTGGCGGTGTCCAGTGCGTCTGCAGAAAGATCAAAAGCGCGGACGTTAAAACCCGCTTTTGATAAGTTGGCGGCCATCGGGCCACCCATGTTGCCTAAACCGATAAACGCAACGGTAGTCATCAGTGTTGTCCTTATTATTTGTTTACAAAGATTTAGTCTAGGTTTGCTATTTAATCTAGGTCGGCGAGAGGGTTCTTATGCCACGGAGAGGCTAACAGTTCGTTGATAAAGCTCTCCTCTACCGAGGCTACATCCGGGTATGTCCACGCCGGTTGGCCATCTTTATCGACCAGTAGCGCACGTACGCCCTCGGGAAACTCGCGGTGGCGGCAGCACTGCACTGACAGCGCCATTTCGGATTGGAACACCTCTGCCAGAGACATATGTTTTGCGCGCTTTAGCTGCTCATCAATCAATTTGACCGACACCGGGCTACCGTGGGCGAGCGTTTTCTGCGCTTTGCTAAACCACTTATTGTCACTTTTTACCGCCGTAATAGCGGCGACAATTTGCTCCACGCTGTCGTGATCCATCAACTCGCGAATCAGCGGTGAGTGCTGATAAATAGGCGCTTCCAGCTCGGCGAATACAGGCTGCGATGTTTGCTCAAGCTCACGCATGATGCGGTTAACCACACCGTTGGCATCGGTATTTTCACCGGCTCCCCAGGGTGTGTCGGTTAATTGCTGCAGCAGGGCATCACGGTGGTGGCTGGCGATACAACGGTCAGCCAAGCCAAGGTGCACAGCATCAGGCGCATTGATTTGGCAGCCGGTCATGGCTAAAAAGCGCCCCGAGCCGTTGGGCAGGCGGTTCAAAAACCAGCTGGCGCCTACATCCGGGTAGAGGCCGATGGTGACTTCCGGCATTGCCAGCCGCGAGGTTTCAGTCACTACACGGTGGTTGCTAGCGCTTAACAGCCCCATACCACCGCCCATCACAATGCCATTGCCCCAGCAGATCACCTGTTTGGGGTAAGTATGTAAGAGAAAATCGAGCCGATACTCGGTCTCGAAAAAGCGCTCTGGAAAGCTGGGATCACCCTCGCCGGTAATCGTTTTATACAGATTCACCACATCGCCACCGGCACAAAACGCTTTGTCGCCTGCGCTATCCAGCACAACCGCCACTACCCGCTCGTCGGTGGCCCAGCCACGCAGGCGGGGCAACATCTCTTCACACATCTCAAGCGTTAAGGCATTTAGCGAGCGCTCAGCATTTAGCTTAACCTCGGCAATAACGTGGCCATCTTGGGTGGAGTGTTCAGTAAACAGTACGCTGCTCATTGGCATTCCTTATCCAGCATTTATTTCATCGAGCCTACTGACCAGCACCTAGAGCTCGGTGGCGCCATCTGCCAGTACCCGGCGTGAAATGATCAGCCGCATGATTTCGTTGGTGCCTTCAAGAATCCGGTGCACCCGGGTGTCGCGCACATAGCGCTCCATGGGGTACTCCTTGATATAGCCGTTGCCGCCGTAAAGTTGAAGCGCTTCATCGCACACTTTGAAGCCCACATCGGTAGCAAACCGCTTGGCCATGGCACAGTAGGTCGGTGCGTCGGCGTGGCCTGCATCCAGCTTGGTTGCGGCCATACGCACCAACTGCCGCGCAGCAACCAGCTCAGTGACCATATCGGCTAAGCGGAACTGTAGCGCCTGAAACTCGGCTAGACGTTTACCGAATTGTTTGCGCTCAAGCATATACTCGCGCGCTTTGTTGATTGCCTGCTGGGCGGTGCCGATAGAGCAAGTCGCAATATTGATTCGCCCACCGTCGAGGCCCTTCATGGCGATTTTGAAACCGTCACCTTCGTTGCCGAGCAGGTTATTGGCGGGCACCCGCACGTCTTCAAAGGTGATCATGCGCGTGGGCTGGCTGTTCCAGCCCATCTTCTCTTCTTTGCGCCCGTAGCTAATGCCGTCAGTCTTGGCATCCACTGCAAACGCCGAGATGCCACTGGCACCCTCACCACCGGTGCGAGCCATTACCACCAGAAAATCGGTGCTACCGGCGCCGGAAATAAACATCTTGCTGCCGTTGATCAGGTAGTCGTCACCGTCACGCTTCGCCGTGGTTTTAAGCGAGGCAGCATCGGAGCCTGAATTGGGCTCGGTTAAACAGTAAGAGCCCAGCAGCTCGCCCGTGGCCAGCCTTTCGCCCCACTGCTCTACGGCTTCTTGTGTTCCAAAGTCGGCCAGCATCCAGGTGACCATATTGTGGATGGTCAGATAGGCGGTGGTAGAGGTGCAGCCCATAGAGAGCTGTTCGAAAATGATGCTGGCGTCCAATCGCGAAAGGCCTAATCCGCCCACACTTTCCGGCGCATAAAGAGAGCAGAAACCCAACTCGCCCGCTTTGCGAATCACATCGACGGGGAAAAATGCGGTCTGATCCCATTCGGCGGCATGAGGCTCCAGCTCGTTTTGAGCGAACGCCCTTGCCATATCGGCAAACGCAACCTGGTCTTCATTGAGCTCAAAATTCATGGCGTATCTCCGCTAGTGTGCCGACACACTGGCTGTTGTCGTTGTAATTGACGTTTACGTTAACTTATCCATTTACCCGACCACAAGCAACATACCAGCGTTTGCGACCTTAGGCGTAGGCCTGAATGAATGCATATAAAAGGGCGCCAAACGGCGCCCAGCGTTAAGGCATCAATCAGCACGAGACAGAGCGTGCTATTCAACACAGCTACTTAAAGTTTTTGCGATACATCTTGTCCAGTTCACCGATGATGCCGCTACGGAAACTGAGCACACAGACCACAAAGATAATCCCCAGAATCACGCTGACCCAGTTGCCCAGCGGCGATTGCGCCAAAATATGCTGCAGGCTGACCACGATTCCCGCGCCCATCAAAGGCCCAAGCAAGGTGCCTACGCCACCCAACAGGGTCATCAAAATCACTTCGCCAGACATATGCCAGTGCGCATCGGTCAGCGAAGCCAGTTGGAATACCACGGTTTTCGTTGAGCCTGCCAAGCCTGCCAAACCGGCGGAGATGACAAACGCAACGAGCTTATAGGCGTCGGTGTTGTAGCCTAGCGATACCGCTCGAGGTTCGTTTTCGCGAATCGCCTTGAGCACCTGACCAAACGGCGAGTGCACCGTGCGCTGAATCAGCGCGAAGCCAAAGATAAATATCGCGAAGACAAAGTAGTACATGGCCAGATTGCTGCTCAGGCTGATTACCCCAAACAGTTCGCCACGGGGCACGCCATGCAAGCCATCCTCACCGCCGGTAAACGGCGCCTGGACAAACATAAAGTACACCAGCTGGGCGATCGCCAGAGTCACCATAGCGAAATAGATGCCCTGGCGACGTATGGAGAGCACCCCAAATACTACGCCAAGCAACGTGGCTAACAGGGTGCCAGCGATAATACCCAGCTCCGGCGTTAACCCTGGATAGCTCGCCAATAGATAGCCGGTTACGTAGCCACCGGTCGCCAGGAACGCCGCATGGCCAAAAGAGAGCAACCCTGCATAGCCAAGCAGCAGGTTAAACGCACAGGCAAATAGCGCGAAACAGAGCACCTTCATCAGGAACACGGGGTAGGCTAAAAATGGCGCGACCAAACCCACCACAATCAACGCCAGATAGAACATATTGCGACGAAATTTAGCTCGCTTTTGACGCTCCACTACCGCGGATGGCGCCGTCATTGGTTGAGATTCTGCCATGTTCATGCCTCCTTACCGAACAGCCCAACGGGGCGAAACATGAGCACAAGGATCATGACAAGAAAGATCACCGTATTAGCGGCTTCTGGGTAGTACACCTTGGTTAGCCCTTCGATGATACCCATGGCGAGACCGGTAATAATCGCACCTAGAATCGACCCCATACCGCCAATCACCACGACCGCAAAAACCACGATCAACAGGCTTGACCCCATGGTTGGCGATACCGGATAGAGCGGCGCAGCCAAGACCCCGGCAAATGCGGCGAGCGCAACGCCAAAGCCATAAGTAAGCGTAATGAGCAATGGCACGTTAACGCCAAACGCCTGCATTAACTGCGAGTTTTCAGTACCCGCGCGCAGGTAAGCCCCCAGCCGCGTGCGTTCGATCATAAACCAGGTAAACAGGCACATCGCCAGCGCCGCCACCAGTACCCAGGCGCGGTAAGTGGGCAGGAACATAAAGCCCAGGTTCAAACCACCCTGAAAAATTTCCGGCGTAGCATAGCGCGCACCAGAAACACCGAAGAAATTGACCAGCGTGCCCTCAAAAATCAGCGCTAAACCGAAGGTCAGCAACAGCCCGTAGAGATGGTCTAAATGGGCAATTCTGCGTAGTAAAAAGCGCTCCAGCAGCACACCGAAGGCGCCCACCACTAACGGCACCAAAAATAGCGCCAGCCAGTAATTAATGCCTAAATAACGAAAGCCCAACAGCGCGGCGAAGGCCCCCAGCATGTATTGCGCCCCGTGGGCAAAGTTGACGATCTTCAACAGGCCGAAGATGACCGCCAAGCCCAGACTAAGCAGTGCGTAAAAGGCGCCATTCACTAGGCCCAGCGTTAGCTGCCCCATGAAGACGGCCATTGGCACGCCGAATATCATCATCATGATACGACTCTCCTCGCCGTCATGCAGTTGGCGGCAACTTGCCGCCAACCGGTTCTACACGTCACTTGCGATTGCTAACTGATCCAAGCCAGCCTAGAAATTAGTTCTGCACCAATTTGCACTGGCTTTCAGATAGCGGGCGGTAGGCTTCTTCGGCGGGAATGGTGCTGAGGATTTCGTAAAGGTCCCACTCACCGGTGGACTCATCCGGCGTTTTTACCTGGGCCAGGTACATATCGTGGATCATGCGGCCATCTTCACGAATCGAGCCGTTACGGGCAAAGAAGTCTTCAATCGGCATCTCGGCCATTTGCGCGCGCACGGTTTCCGGGTCGTCAGTGCCCGCCGCTTCAACGGCTTTCAGGTAGTGCATGGTGCTGGAGTAAATGCCCGCTTGAACCATGGTCGGCATGCGACCGACTTCGTCGAAGTAGCGCTGCGCCCACTCACGGGAGTGTTCATCCATATCCCAGTACCAGCCAGTAGTGAGCAGTAGCCCTTGAGTGGCATCCAGGCCCAGCGCATGAACATCATTCAAGAAAATCAGCAGGCCCGCTAGCTGCTGACCAGACTGGGTAATACCAAACTGGCTGGCGGTGGTGATTGCATTAACAGTGTCAGCACCGGCGTTGGCAAGACCAATAATTTTCGCACCGGAACCTTGCGCCTGAAGAATGTAAGAGGAGAAGTCATTAGTGGGGAATGGGTGGCGTACGCCGCCAACAATTTCACCGCCGCTCTCTTCCACGACTTTGGTCACGTCGGCTTCAAGCGCATGACCAAACGCATAGTCAGCGGTAAGCATAAACCAGCTGTCGCCCCCCTGCTCTACTACCGCTTTAGCGGTTCCGTTAGCGAGCGGATAGGTGTCGTATACCCAATGAATATGGTTAGGCGTGCAATGTTCATTGGTAATACTAGAAGCCGCAGAGCCAGACACGATGCCCAGACCATTGTTCTCTTCGAGCACTTTGGTAACCGCAATCGACACTGAAGAGGCGACCAAGCCCGCGACCATATCGACGTTGTCTTGATCGATCCAGCCGCGCACAGTGTTCGCGCCGACGTCAGCGCTGTTGCGGTCATCCGCACTGAACACTACAATCGGGCTACCGTTAACGCTGCTACCAAAATCTTCAACCGCCATTTCTAGCGCAGTTTGCCCGCCCGGGCCAGCCAGGTCACGATATGTACCAGACATATCAGCTAAGTAGCCAATACGAACTTCACCATCGCTCATATCCGCCTGGGCAGTGGACACAGCAAGGCTTGAAGCTGCTGCAACGGCGATGCTGGTGGCCATCGTTTTTTTCATAAAGGTCATGTTCGTCTCCTGGCCCTGGGGCCCTTGTTGTTATGTAATGGTGAAGCGGTTGTGTAACGACATACCAAATTAGTGATTCATTTATTATTCTTTTAAGCAGCGAAGTGTGGCGTCAAGAGAGTCTTATTGTGCGTTATACCCCTAGCATTGAGTTGAGATGTTCCCGCCGCGATGGCAGCTCAGCAGCGCTGATTTCTTCGACAATCTGACCGTGATCCATCACAAAGTGGCGATCTGCCAGCGGTGCCGCAAAGCGGAAGTTCTGTTCCACGAGCACAATGGTCATACCGCGCTCTTTAAGCTGAACCAGAACTTCGGCTAGCTTCTGGACAATGACTGGGGCCAGTCCCTCGGTTATTTCATCGAGTAGCAGCATGCGCGCCCCCGTGCGCAAAATACGCGCCATGGCTAACATCTGCTGTTCGCCACCGGAAAGCCGCGTGCCTTGGCTTCTACGCCGTTCATAAAGGTTGGGAAACATGGCGTAGATTTCATCGAGGCTCATGCCTCCCGAGCGAACGGTAGGCGGAAGTAACAGGTTCTCGTGCACATCTAAGCTTGCAAAAATACCACGCTCTTCAGGGCAATAGCCGATCCCTAAGCGTGGGATATGGTGGGGTTTCATGTTGAGTGTTTCGTTACCGTTTATCACGATCGAGCCGGTACGCCGCCCCACCATATTCATAATTGATTTTAAGGTAGTGCTACGGCCTGCACCGTTGCGGCCAAGCAAAGTGACCAGTTCACCACGTTTCACATCAAAATTAACGCCGTGCAGAATATGCGACTCACCATAAAAGGCGTGTAGATCCTGCACGCGCAACATTTCCAGGCTTTGAGTGTTATCGATAGGCGCCTGCGCTTCTGCGGTATTCATACGGCAGCCCCCTCTTTTTCAGAACCATCCTCTTCCGCGGCGTCACTGCCCATATACGCTTCGCGTACCAATGGGTTACGAGAGACAGCATCGTAATCACCCTCTGCCAGCACCGCTCCCCGCGCCAATACGGTAATGCGGTCACACAGGCGACTAACAACGCTTAGGTTATGTTCCACCATCAGTACTGTACGCCCCTGCGAGACACGCTTAATCAGCGCTACGATGCGATCGACATCTTCCGCACCCATGCCCTGGGTAGGCTCATCTAGCAGCATCATGGTGGGATCAAGCGCCAGCGTCGTGGCAAGCTCAAGTGCTCGCTTGCGCCCGTAAGGCATTTCTACGGTTAAAGTGTCGGCGTACTCACGCAGCCCAACTTCTTCGAGTAATTCAAGGGCGCGCTCGTTGAGGTGATCTAGAGATTTCTCTGACTTCCAGAAATGAAACGAGGTGCCCAGTTTTCGCTGTAGTGCTACCCGTACATTCTCCAGCGCTGTCATATGGGCAAACACCGCTGAAATCTGAAACGAACGCACCAAGCCTAACTGCGCAATTTCATTGGATTTCTTACCCGTGATCGACTTGCCACGGTACAAAATGTCGCCGCGGGTAGGCGGTAGAAATTTCGTCAGCAGATTAAATACCGTGGTTTTACCGGCGCCATTGGGGCCTATCAGCGCATGTATATGCCCTTCCTGCACCTGAAGATTGACGTCGTCCACAGCGGTAAACCCACGGAACTCTTTGGTCAGCCCCCGGGTTTCGAGGACAGATCCTTGGAGGACATCGTTTGCACTCATAGAGTGGCAAGCCTCTTGTTGTTGTACTGAATTGTTGTACTGAATTGTTGTTGTGCTAAATCATTGCAGGCAAATCGACTGCCACTGCTTTACCTGAACGTAAGGTGTATGTGCAAACTAGCAACTCTAGCTATAGCAATACAATTACAACTTTGGTCTATCGGCGATATTGTGTTTGATTAATAACCGACTTAAAAACATAGATATTAACAAGTTACGGCATTTCAACGCTTTTCAACTGCCAACAACTATTGCTTTACGTTAACGTAAACTTGTTTTAGCCTCAATGGCAGTGTTCCATAGAAGGCATATCTTAGGAATGATCTTTAGGAATTATTGTTAACAACATGCCTTTTTGAGAGAACGTCACCATGAGCAAAACTTACTCGATTAGTGAACTGGCCAGCGAGTTTGACTTGACTACCCGCAGCATCCGTTTTTACGAAGACCAGGAGTTGCTTCACCCCACCCGCCGCGGGCAAACCCGTGTCTACAGTAGTAAGGATCGGGTGCGACTCAAGCTGACCATTCGCGGTAAACGCCTTGGCTTATCACTCGCCGAAATCCGCGAGTTATTCGAGCTCTGGGATGAAACCCGCAGCGGCAGTAAAAAACAGCTGCATTTAATGCTCAGCAAAATAGCCGAGCGTCGTGCGGCACTCGACCAACAGATGAAAGACATCACCATGGTGCAGTTAGAGCTTGAGAGCGCCGAAATTCGCTGCCGCCAAGCGTTAGAAGAGCTAGATGAAAAAGAGCCACACGAAAAACAGCAGGAAGAAGAACAAACGGAAGCCACCGATTAATTGCAGCCCCACTCTGCCGCCGCCATACACAGACTCGGCACCCAGTCATACATACCACCAAATCGATTAGCCGACACAGCTAGCCAATATAAATAATTAGCAATAGGTGATTGACCATGTTTTCACACTACTCAGAACTCAATTTTGGCCTCGATGACGAACTGAACATGCTACGGGAGCAGGTCAACGCCTTTGCCGCCAGTGAGATTGCCCCCCGGGCTGCTGAAATCGACCGCAACAATGAGTTCCCCAACGATTTGTGGAAGAAGTTTGGCGATATGGGGCTATTAGGGATTACCGTCTCGGAAGAGGATGGCGGCAGTGGCATGGGTTATCTCGCCCACTGTATCGCTATGGAAGAGATCTCCCGCGCCAGCGCGTCGGTGGCGCTCTCCTACGGCGCCCATTCCAACCTGTGCGTCAACCAGATCAAGATCAACGCCTCCCCCGAACAGAAAGCCAAATACCTGCCCAAACTGATGAGCGGCGACCATGTAGGCGCTTTGGCCATGTCGGAACCCGGCGCAGGCTCCGATGTGGTCTCGATGCAGCTGCGCGCTAAGCGAGACGGTGACCACTATATTCTTAACGGCAACAAAATGTGGATCACCAACGGACCCGACGCCGATGTACTGGTGGTGTACGCCAAGACTGACCCAGAAGCAGGCTCTAAAGGCATCACGGCATTTATTATCGAAAAAGGCATGCCCGGCTTTACCACTGCTCAGAAGCTCGACAAGCTCGGCATGCGCGGCTCCAACACCTGTGAACTGGTGTTCCAGGACTGTGCCGTGCCCGCTGAAAATATACTTGGGGCGGAAGGCAAAGGCGTTCGCGTACTGATGAGCGGGCTGGATTTTGAGCGCACCGTGCTGGCTGCTGGCCCTATCGGCATTATGCAGGCCGCCATGGATGTGGTGATGCCGTATATCCATGAGCGCAAGCAGTTCAATCAGTCGATAGGTGAGTTCCAACTGGTACAGGGCAAAGTGGCCGATATGTACACCACTCTCAATGCCTGCCGCGCCTACCTTTATGCCGTAGCAGGCGCCTGTGATCGTGGCCAAACCTCCCGCAAAGACGCTGCCGGTGTGATTCTTTACTGTGCGGAAAAAGCCACGCAGGTGGCGCTGGACTCCATTCAGCTACTCGGAGGCAACGGCTATATCAACGAATACCCCACCGGGCGCCTGCTACGCGACGCCAAACTGTATGAAATTGGCGCGGGTACCAGCGAGATTCGGCGGATGCTGATTGGCCGCGAACTGTTCACTGAAACCCTTTAACAAAAATCAGCAGGGTCGCGCCATGAGCACTGTTAATAGCCAAGTCAATCCGCGCAGCGATGTGTTTCAAGCCAACGAAGCCTCAATGCTCGGTGAAGTCACTAAACTACGCGAGCTGACCGCCGCCATCGCCGAGGGCGGCGGTACTAAAGCCCGCGAACGTCACGAAAGCCGCGGCAAGCTGTTTGTGCGTGACCGTATTGATCACCTGATCGATGAAGGCTCACCGTTTTTAGAATTTTCTGCCCTCGCCGCTCACCATATTTACGATAGCGAGATTCCCGCGGCGGGCGTGGTCACCGGCATTGGCCGGGTGTCTGGCATCGAGTGCGTGATCGTCGCCAATGACGCCACGGTGAAGGGCGGCACCTATTTCCCGCTGACGGTGAAAAAGCATATTCGCGCCCAGGAGATCGCCCGCAAACATCGTCTGCCGTGCATTTATCTGGTCGATTCCGGTGGGGCTTTTTTGCCCATGCAAGATGAAGTGTTCCCTGACCGCGACCACTTCGGGCGCATTTTCTATAACCAGGCGACCATGTCGGCCGAAGGCATTCCGCAAATTGCCGTGGTGATGGGTTCCTGCACGGCGGGCGGCGCTTATGTGCCCGCCATGGCGGATGAGTCAATTATCGTCAAAGAGCAAGGCACGATTTTTCTCGGTGGCCCAC
Source organism: Vreelandella boliviensis LC1 (assembly GCF_000236035.1). Taxonomy (GTDB): domain Bacteria; phylum Pseudomonadota; class Gammaproteobacteria; order Pseudomonadales; family Halomonadaceae; genus Vreelandella; species Vreelandella boliviensis. The sequence continues at coordinate 371,976 of NZ_JH393260.1, read as the reverse complement.
CCTTGGTTAAAGCTGCCACCGGCGAAAGCATTAGCGCTGAAGATTTAGGTGGTGCGGATGTTCATGCCAAAGTGAGCGGCGTGGCCGATCATTACGCAGAAAACGACGCCCACGCGCTGCAGCTTGCCCGCGCCTGTGTGTCGCGGCTGAACTGGCAAAAGCGTGGCAAGCTCGCCATGCAGGCGCCCAAGCCACCCAAGCTCGACCCTGCTGAACTTTATGGCATTGTCGGCACCGATCTTAAAAAGCCTTACGACGTGCGGGAAGTGATTGGACGCATTGTCGATGATTCCGACTTTGACGAGTTCAAACGCTATTACGGTGACACCCTGGTCACTGGCTTCGCCCATATTCACGGCTACCCGGTGGGTATTGTGGCCAACAACGGCGTGCTGTTTTCCGAGAGCGCGGTGAAGGGTGCGCACTTTATTGAGCTATGCGCCCAGCGCAAGATTCCGCTTATCTTCCTGCAGAACATCACCGGCTTTATGGTTGGCTCCAAGTACGAACACGAAGGCATCGCCAAGCACGGCGCCAAGCTGGTGACCGCCGTAGCCTGCGCCAAAGTGCCCAAGTACACCGTCCTGATTGGCGGCAGTTTTGGCGCCGGCAACTACGGTATGTGTGGCCGCGCCTACGACCCCAACCTGCTGTTTATGTGGCCCAATGCGCGCATTTCCGTCATGGGTGGCGAGCAGGCAGCGGGCGTACTGGCCCAGGTTAAGCGCGAGCAGCACGAACGCGAAGGCCGTGAGTGGAGCAAAGAAGAAGAAGAAGCCTTTAAGCAGCCCACCCGCGAGCAGTACGAGCATCAGGGCCATCCCTACTACGCCAGCGCCCGCTTGTGGGACGACGGCGTGATTGATCCGCTGCAAACCCGCGATGTACTGGGGCTTTCTCTAGCCGCTGCGATGAATGCCGAAGTCGAAGAGACACGCTTCGGCGTGTTCCGGATGTAAGGGGGCAATCACCATGGCTTACTCAACGCTGATTATAGAAGAGGGCTTAGCGCGCCTGACCTTAAACCGCCCCGAGGTGCATAACGCCTTTGACGATAGTTTGATCGCCGAGCTGAATGAACATCTCAGCCAGCTCCACGCCCTTGCTGAAGCGGGTGATGTGCGCGTGGTGGTACTGGGCTCCGAAGGCAAAAGCTTCTCCGCGGGTGCCGATTTAAACTGGATGAAGCGCATGGTCGATTACGACCTGGAAGATAACCTCGCTGATTCCCGCAAGCTTGCCGCGCTAATGCACGGCCTGGATACGCTGCCCTGCCCTACCGTCTGCCGTGTTCAAGGTGCCGCCTTTGGCGGCGCGGTGGGCTTGGCCGCCTGCTGCGACATAGTGATCGCCTCGGGTAAAGCCAAGTTCTGCCTTTCGGAAGTCAAAATTGGCCTATCGCCCGCGGTTATCAGCCCCTATGTACAGCGCGCGCTAGGCGAGCGGCAGATGCGTCGCTATGCGTTAACCGCCGAAGTCATGGATGCCGAAACCGCGCTTAAGCTCGGTTTAGCCCACCAGGTAGTTGAACACGAAGCGTTAGACAGCGCCGTCGACGCCATGCTAACGACGCTCTTGGCAGGCTCGCCCCAAGCCCAGCGCGCTACCAAAGCGCTAATGGCAGAGGTGGCTCAAGCCCCTGACAGTGACGACACCCGCGAACATACCTGCCAGGTGATCGCCAAGCTGCGGGTAAGCCAGGAGGGCCAAGAGGGTTTATCCAGCTTTTTTGAGAAGCGCCGCCCCGTCTGGGCCAATTCTAATAACATACCTCACGCTTCGGAGCGTCGCTCATGAAAAAACACGAAAAAGCCGCTCGCACGACGCCTTTCGATACCTTGCTGGTCGCCAACCGCGGTGAAATCGCCTGCCGGGTGATGCGCACAGCCCGCCGTATGGGCCTGAAAACAGTGGCCGTCTACTCCGACGCCGATGCCAGTGCCCGTCACGTGCGTGAAGCCGATGAGGCCGTGCGTTTAGGCCCTGCCGCTGCGCGGGAAAGCTATCTCAATATTGACGCAGTGATTGACGCCGCCAAACGCACCGGCACCGGCGCAATTCACCCCGGCTACGGCTTTCTTTCCGAGAACGGCAGCTTCGTTAAAGCCCTTGAAGAAGCAGGCATTACCTTTGTCGGCCCGCCTGCTTCGGCGATTGCCGCCATGGGTGACAAATCCGCCGCCAAAGCGCGCATGGCCAACGCCGGTGTACCGCTGGTGCCTGGCTACCACGGCGATGATCAAGACGATGCTCTGCTACGCAGCGAAGCCGATAAGATCGGCTACCCGGTGATGCTCAAAGCCAGCGCCGGTGGCGGTGGTAAAGGCATGCGCGTGGTGGAAAGCGGTGATGGTTTTCAGGCCGCGCTAGACGGTTGCCGCCGTGAGTCAAAAGCCGCCTTCGGCGATGACCGCATGCTGATCGAAAAGTACCTAGTACAACCCCGCCATGTGGAAGTGCAGGTGTTCTGCGACCGCCATGGTAACGGTGTATACCTGTTCGAGCGCGACTGCAGCGTGCAGCGCCGCCATCAAAAAGTGATCGAAGAAGCCCCCGCCCCCGGCATGACGGCAGAGCTGCGCAGCGCCATGGGCGATGCCGCGGTGCGTGCCGCTCAGGAGATCGGCTATGTAGGCGCGGGCACCGTCGAATTTTTGCTAGACGGTTCACCAGGGCAGGATGGTTCGTTCTACTTTATGGAGATGAACACCCGTCTTCAGGTCGAGCACCCGGTGACCGAGATGATCACTGGTCAAGATCTGGTCGAATGGCAGCTACGCGTGGCCATGGGCGAACCGCTCCCTTGCCGCCAAGACGAGCTAACCATCACCGGCCATAGCTTTGAAGCGCGGATTTACGCCGAAGACCCGGATCAGGATTTTCTACCTGCCACCGGCCTGCTCACCCGCTTTGCACTGGATTTAGAAGGCGCTGGTTTAAGCAGCGCACAGATACGCCTGGATAGCGGCGTAGAAAGTGGCGACGAAGTATCGATGCATTACGACCCGATGCTCGCCAAGCTGATTGTGCACGGCCCTGACCGCGATGCGGCGCTGGCAACCCTTAACCGCGCCTTGGCAGCGTTAGATGTTCAGGGCGTCGTGACCAACCGCGCCTTCCTGATGCGCCTGGCGACTCATCCCGGCTTTAAAAACGTCGAACTAGACACGCGCTTTATCGAACGCAATGAAGCCACGCTGTTTGCGCCGCGCACCTATAGCATGGAGGCCTACGCCAGCGCGGCGCTGATTGGCCTGAATCAACTTGCCCAGGAGTGCGAAAGCGACTCGCCCTGGGATCGCCACGACGGCTTCCGCCTCAATGCACCGCACACCATTCGCATTGCGCTCTGCGACCCGGCAAGTGCGCAAGCGCCCGATAGCGATGAAGCAGTGGTGATTATTGAAGGTAAACGCAGCGCGGGCGAATCGCTTTGGAACCTCACCATTGGCGACGAAACCCTTACCGCCAGCCTACAGCCGCTGACCGGTGATGCGGTCGCGGTGACCCTGAACGGCCACCGTCGCCGCCTGCAGGCGCGCCGCGATGGGCATGTGGTGGTGATGGCTGATCCGAGCGGTGAAACCCGTCTGTTCTGGCGGCGCATCGACGCGATTGATCACGGCCACCACGAAGCGGAGTCTACCCTCACCGCCCCCATGAACGGCACCGTGGTTGCCCTGCTGGTGGAGCCCGGCGTGGCGGTTGAGAAAGGCATGCCGCTGATGGTGATGGAAGCCATGAAAATGGAGCACACCATGAACGCCCCCGCTGATGGCAGTGTAGACACCTTCCACTTCCAGGCCGGCGACACCGTCAGCCAAGGCGCTGTGCTGCTCGACTTTGCGGCCAACGACGCTGCGGCTAACAAATAGGAGTCACTGCTTATGCCACTGCCTACCTCCGTTAAGCTGTTTGAAATGGCCCCTCGGGATGGCTTGCAAAACGAGCCAGGGGCCATTGTGCCGACCGCGACTAAAATTGCCCTGATTGAGCGGCTTGCCAACGCGGGTATCAGTTATATTGAAGCCGCCAGCTTTGTATCACCCAAGTGGGTGCCGCAAATGGGCGACGCCGTTGAGGTGATGGGTGGCATTAACCGCCAGCCTGGTGTGGTTTATTCGGCACTAACGCCCAATCTAAAAGGGCTGGAAAACGCGCTAACCGTGGGCGTTGAAGAGGTCGCGGTATTTGGTGCCGCTTCTGAAGCCTTCTCGCAAAAGAACATCAACTGCTCCATTGCCGAGTCACTGGCACGCTTTGAACCGGTATTGGAGCGCACCCGTGAGGCAGGCATTCGAGTTCGCGGCTACGTTTCGTGCGTATTGGGCTGCCCCTACGAAGGCGAGATCGCCCCGGCCAAAGTGGCAGAGGTAGCCAAAGCGCTTTATGAAATGGGCTGCTACGAAGTCTCCCTGGGCGACACCATTGGCGTGGGTACGCCGCTGGCCGCTAAACGCATGATTGAGGCGACTCGCCACCAGGTGCCCATTGAGTTTCTAGCCGCCCACTTTCATGACACCTACGGCATGGCGCTGGCTAATTTATACGCTGTGATGGAAGAAGGCGTTAGCGTGATTGATGCGGCGACGGCAGGCCTGGGCGGCTGCCCGTATGCCAAAGGCGCATCCGGCAATGTGGCTACCGAAGACGTGCTCTATCTGCTTGAAGGGCTAGGCATTGAGACAGGCATCGACCTTCAAGCGGTGATTGATACCGGCTACTGGATCACCAACGAGCTCGGCCGCAAGCCAAGTTCCAAAGTGGCCCTGGCAAAAGGCCCTGATCATTGACATTAGAAGTGAATAACAAAAAATTAAAAACAGCTAATTATCCTCTGCCTTCCCGTTCGGACAAGAAAAATATCGGAGAGATACACCATGGCATCGCCTACTCTTACCCAACCCAGCTACTCCAGCAGCATGGCAGACAAGCCACTTCTTGGTATGACGATTGGCGATAAATTCGACCAAATCGCGACCCAACATGCCGATAACGACGCGCTGATTGTGCTGCACCAGAACATTCATTGGAGCTATCGCCAGCTTCACGAAGAGGTCAATCGCTGCGCCCGTGCACTGCTCTCCATTGGTGTTGACAAAGGCGACCGGGTGGCCATTTGGGCACCCAACTGCAGCGAATGGACGCTCACCCAGTTTGCCACCGCCAAAATCGGCGCCATCCTGGTTAACATTAACCCGTCTTACCGCACCCACGAATTGGAGTATGTGCTGAATCAATCCGGCGCACGGTTTCTGGTCTCCGCCGACAGCTTCAAAAGTTCTGACTACAGCGCCATGCTCTATGAACTAGCACCCGAATTAAAAACCAGCAACAAAGGCGAACTGAAGTCTCAAAAGTTGCCAGACCTTGAGTGTATTATTAATTTAAGCAGTGAAAAGCTAAGCGGCATGTGGCGCTGGTCTGACCTGATGGAAGAAGCGAGCAAGGTTAGCCAAACCGATGTTGACGATCTGCAGGCGACGCTGCAATTTGATGACGCGATCAATATTCAGTACACCTCTGGCACCACGGGCTTTCCTAAAGGAGCTACGCTTTCTCACCACAATATTCTCAACAACGGCTTCTTCGTGGCGGAGAGTATGGGCTTTACCAGCGAAGACCGCTTGGTGATTCCGGTGCCGCTTTACCACTGCTTTGGCATGGTGATGGGCAACTTGGGCTGTATTACCCACGGCGCCACCATGATCTATCCGGACGAGGGCTTTGACCCCGGCAAAGTGCTTAAGGCCGTGCATGACCAGAAAGCCACCGCGCTGTACGGCGTGCCGACCATGTTTATCGCCGAGCTGGACCACCCGGATTTCCCTAGCACCGACCTCTCATCCCTGCGAACCGGCATTATGGCGGGCTCGATCTGCCCGGCAGAAATTATGAAGCAGGTGATCAATAAGATGAATATGAAGGGCGTGCAGATCGCCTACGGCATGACGGAAACCAGCCCAGTATCTACCCAGACCGGCGCTAACGACAGCATTGAGAAGCGCGTTTCCACGGTTGGTCGCACTCAGCCGCACCTGGAAAATAAAATCGTCGACCCCGGCAACGGCGGCATTCTCCCCCGAGGTGAAATCGGCGAGCTATGTACCCGCGGCTATAGCGTGATGCTGAAGTACTGGAACAACGACAAAGCCACCACTGAAGCCATTGATGAAGCGGGCTGGATGCACACCGGCGACCTGGCCACCATGGATGAAGAAGGTTATATCCAGATTGTTGGTCGCATTAAAGACATGGTCATTCGCGGCGGCGAAAACGTTTATCCCAAAGAGATCGAAGAGTTTCTTTATGCCCACCCGGCGATTTCGGAAGTACAGGTCACCGGCGTACCGGATAAGAAATACGGTGAAGAGCTGATTGCCTGGGTAAAACTCAATAGCACTGCAGGCGAAGTCACCGGTGAAGAGCTGCGCGAGTACTGCAAAGGCAAAATCACCCACTTCAAAATTCCACGCTATTTCAAGTTCGTTGACGAATTCCCGATGACTGTCACCGGCAAAATTCAGAAATTTAAAATGCGCGAAATTTCCATCCAAGAGCTGGGTTTGGATCAAGAGTCAGGCTTGGATCAAGAGTCAGGCTTGGATAAAGAGTCGTAAGCGATGATCGACTCCCACCTTTTAGCGGATCACTATCAGCGCGCTCTGCGCGCTGATGAGGTATTGGCACAGATTGACGCCCACTACCCCGCTTGCCCCACCTTGCACCAATTGGCACCCTTGGATCAGCTGCATATTGGTGGCGTGGCAGCCTCCGCGAGGTTGCTTCAAAGGCTCAACCCTGACACCCACGGCAAGGTGCTGGATATCGGCGCTGGACTAGGCGGGTTAATGCGCCAGGGCACGGCACTAGGCTTTCAAATGACCGGGCTGGACATCACTCATGGTTTCAGTGCGCTGAACAAAGCGCTTAGCTCTCGGGTTAACCAGCCTGACTCATTACCACTCACCTGGGTAACCGGTAACGCAAGCGCCCTGCCATTTGCCGATCACAGCTTTGATGCCGTGCTGTTTCAGCACAGCCTACTCAATATGCCCGATGCCACCCAGGTAATCGCAGAAAGCCGCCGAGTTCTGCGGCCTGGCGGGCAGCTAGTGATGCATGAAGTTGTCAGCGGCCCCAACGTGGCACAACTTCGCTACCCCGTGCCTTGGGCATCCTCTTCTGAGCACTCCCATCTAATGAAGATTACGGAGCTGACGCGATTGCTGGAAACGGGCGGTTTCCTACTTGTACACGCGGAAGACTGGAGCGAAATGGCCTTGGAGTGGCGCCAGCGCCAGCGGCAAAAAGAGCAGACGCCACGGCAAGCCGTACTGTCACCCCAATGGGTTTTTGGCGAGCGATTTCTCACCATGGGTAAAAATTTAGTCGACAACTTGGCCCAGGGCGCAATTAAAGTGGTGGAAATCCAAGCCAGTTGCTAATCTAAGTAGCAATTGTTTTTTCCTCCCTACCTATGGTTATACGACAACATATGGGTATGAAACGATAGGAGTACGAGAAATGCCAATCAAACGCTTGGCAAGCACCCTACTCTGCTGCTCTGTTCCTTGGTTTAGCAGCTACGCCGACGATACCCCGCCGGTAATGGCCTATACCGCACCCAATAGCGAACTCATGCAGCTTGATAACGGCGTTATCTTAGAAGGCAGCGACCTTCAAAGCCTTGATAATTATACCAGCGGTTTTCGAGTAACCGCAGGCTTCAGCCCTTGGCGACTCCCCCAGCTCGATATCGGCGCTGAAATTGCCTACCGGGAAAGTGAAGAAATTTCCACTTCCTCCAGTGTTAATCCGCTGATTATGGATACGCTGAGTTTGGGCGGTGCCGTTGTTGCCGGTGTTCGCATGGGCGCCTTTAGCGTCTATGCGAAGTCCGGCATCACGGAATGGCGTGGTGAAAGCGACCTGGAAGGCGCCGATGAGAGTGGCACTGCTTTTCTGCAAGGCTTCGGCGCCACGGTGACAATCAACCGACTCGTCAGCCGCCTAGAGTACGAACGCATCGACGCCCCAACGCTTAGCCACCTCAATATGCTAAGCGCCTCGTTGCACCTGCCTTTTTAACCCATAAAACCTGTTAGTCGCAAAGGGTAGCGCTTTTTCCAGGAAACCTATTCTTCTAGATTAGAATACTTATACTTCAGAAAAACACGGTATTGTCAGCGATTGAGCATTGACCTTTTATCTCATGCTGTTAATGTACTAGTACGCTAGTACATTAAATATTAAACGGTGCCGTCGTGCCCTCAAACGAACACTATCAGGCTGAGCTCATTCGTCATTTGCTCGCCATTGACTCACCTGAAGCAATGGACACAGCGCTGGCCAGCCTGCTGACGCCCGCAGAGTACCAAGAAATCAGTAAACGCCTACAGATTTTTAAGCTGCTGCGCGAAGGCGTGCCTCACCGCAAAATTGCCGAAACCCTGGGCGTGGGTATCGCCACGGTTTCACGGGGTTCCCGTGCGCTTACCACGCTGCCTTCTTCAAGCCCTTCTTCACGGACTGATTGATTATGACCACTGCTGATACGCACGCCTCTCGAGGTCCGCAGCCTTTTACACTGCCACGCAAACCTCACTATGTGACCTTGGCTGCAGACTGCGACTTCTTTGCCCTGTTTCAAAAAATCGAGCGTCGGTTTGATACCTGCTACATGCTCGAATCCCTGGGCGAAGATAGCCATATGGCGCGCCACTCGATCATCGGCTTCGACCCCGAGTACACGCTCTACGCCAACGGCAACACGCTGACCATTGAAGACCGCGACGGCAATGCCAACCACTACCCGAACGACAACCCTTATGACCTGCTGCGCAGCCTGATTCCGCAGAATATTATTTCGCGTAAATACGCTGGCGGGCTAAGCGGTTATCTCGGTTACGATGCCATGCAGTACTTCGAGCCATCGCTTACGCTAAAAGCCAGCGATGATTTCGACACCTTCCGCTTTGGGCTTTACAAAGATGGATTGATCCTCGACAAGATGACCGGGGAAGTCACCTACTTCTATTACGACAACAGCCGCTACGAATTTCTACAGACGCTGATCGATGCAGACGATGAGCCAGCAGGCCCGCTGCAGATCACCGCCTTAGGCGACACCATGAGCCAGGCAGAACACGCCGAGGCGGTGGCCAAGGTGAAGCAGGATATTATCGACGGCAAAGTGTTCCAGTGCGAAGTCGGCTTTAAAAAGCGCTTTAGTATTAAAGGCGATTCCCTGGCGCTCTATGACCAGCTACGCACCATTAACCCCTCACCACAGATGTACTACGTCAAATTTGGTGAGCAGAAGCTGATCGGCGCAAGCCCAGAGCTTTTGTTCCGGCTTCGCCAGGGCGAGATGGAAACTTTTCCGCTGGCAGGCACCACCACCCGGGGCCAAACACCCCAAGAAGATACCCAACTCGCCCGGGCACTGCTCAACGACCCTAAAGAGATCGCCGAGCACAATATGATTGTGGATCTACACCGCAACGATATTGGCCGCGTAGCGCAGTTTGGGACGGTCAAAGTACGTAGCCTGATGGATATCAAACGCTTTAGCCACGTTCAGCATATTTCCAGCGAGATTGTCGGCATTATCGCCGAAGGCGAAGATATGTTTAGCGCGCTTGCCAGCAACTTCCCGGCGGGCACTCTCACCGGCGCACCCAAGATCGAGGCGATGAAGATTATCGACGACCTGGAAACCGACGGGCGCGGCCCCTACGGCGGTGCGGTAGGTCAGTTTTCGTTTAATGGCGACTGCACCTTTGCAATCCCCATCCGTACCGTATTCGTCAACGGTGAGCGCGCCTACGTGCAAACCTGTGGCGGCAACGTCTTCGATAGTAACGCTGAAGATGAGTACGAAGAGATCCGCCGCAAATTTGCCGGCACCCGCAAAGCCCTTGCTCCTTTTATGAAAACGGACATGGAAACGGACATGGAGCGCCCAGCATGAAAGTACTGATTATCGATAATTACGACTCCTTCACCTATAACCTCTACCAGTTTATTGGTGAGATTCTAACCACGGAGAAGAATCGCGGCGGGCTGACCAACTTTGAGATATCCGTTAAGCGCAATAATCAGATCGATTTCCAGACCATCGAAGCCATGGCACCGGATCGCATTATCATCTCTCCCGGCCCGGGCTCGCCGGATGACCCGCGCTACTTTGGCGTGTGTGCCGAAGTAATCGAGAAACTAGGTAAGACCACACCTCTGCTGGGAGTGTGCCTGGGCATGCAGGGCATTGTGCACGTATTTGGCGGCAAGGTGGTCAAAGCGCCGCTGCCCATGCACGGCAAGATTAGCCCAATCAATCACAATAACGCATCGGTGTTTAACGGCGTCCCCGACCAGCTTGAGGTAATGCGCTATCACTCGCTGATTGCCGATGCGACCACCCTACCCGAGTGCCTCGAAGTCACCGCCACGGTGGGTGCACTTGAGGCTGATAGCTTTGAGCAGCGCAGCCGCTGGCAGGCATTGGGGGAATTCGAGCTAATGGGCGTTAAACATCGGGAGTACCCAATTCACGGCATCCAGTTCCATCCGGAATCGTTTGCCACCGAAGGCGGCAAAGAGCTGATTGCTAATTTTCTTTTCGCGCCCGACGATCAAGCCACAGCGTAGGCACCAAGCATAGGGTGGCTAAACGGGTGGCTAAATGAGACTCAATGAAACAGTTAGCCACCCTATGCAGACCAGATTCACGACAACCGTCAGCCAGAACGTAACTTGAAAGGCGTTTTTCTGGGTTTTATGCCGCAGCCGCTGCTGGGCCAGTAGCGCACCCGGCCAGCCGCCCAACACGCCAAGCAGATGTAACGACTTCTCACTCACCCGACGGCGGTTTTTAATCGCCGCTTTTTTGTCGATGGCGTAGGTAACGTAAGCGAGAATGCTAACCACAGCGTATAAAGCAACAATTAGGATCACAGTAGAGACTCTTGAGTGATTAGGCGCTATTTGCGCCGCTGTGAAGGCTTGCCACCCACCGCTGGCTTACCGCGGCCTTTACCAACGGGCTTACCTTTAACACCAGTCTTGCTTTTAACACCGGGCTTGCCGAGGGCTTTACCGCCCTTGGGGTGCGGCTTACCTGGCGCACTGCCTTTCGGGCCGGTGGCCACTTTTCCGTTAGCTTTTCCGCTGGCGGCTTTTTTACCTTTAGGAAGCGGTTTAGCCCCGGCGGCCTTAGCACCAGCCGCCTTCGCGCCTGATTTGGTCGGACGCCCTTTCGCGGAAGGCGGTTTTGCCTTTCCTGCGCCTGAGCTGTAGTTGGGCCTTTCCGGCTTAGCTTTACTTTTCTTCTCTGGTGCCGCCTCGGAGCGTTCAGTCAGCGCGACAATGGTATCGATCTCTTTAGGCGTGAGATCGCGCCAGTCGCCCAAGGCCAAGCCTTTGAGCGGCACATTCATGATGCGCGTGCGAATAAGCTGGGTCACTTCGTAGCCGAAGTATTCACACATACGGCGAATTTGCCGATTGAGCCCCTGCACCAAGGTGATAGTGAACACAAAGGTGGACTCTTTTTGTACCTTGCAGCGCTTGGTCACCTTGCCAAGAATCGGCACGCCGCTCTGCATGCCGTCGATAAACTCGTCGGTGATCGGCTTGTCCACCGTCACCTGGTACTCTTTTTCGTGGTTGTTATTGGCGCGCAAAATCTTGTTAACCAGATCGCCGTTATTGGTTAAAAAAATCAGCCCCTGAGAGTCTTTATCGAGCCGCCCAATGGGGAAAATACGCACGCCATGCTTCACGAACTCAACGATATTATCTTTTTCGCTGGACTCGGTGGTACTGACAATGCCCACCGGTTTATTCAGCGCGATAAGGACTAGGTCTTCCTCTTCTTGTGGCTCGATCTCCTGCCCGTTGACCTTAACCAAGTCCCCTGCTACCACCTGATCACCGGTGGTGGCACGGCGACCATTAATCCACACGTTGCCCTGCTCCACAAAGCGGTCGGCTTCACGGCGAGAGCACATCCCACTCTCGCTAATATATTTATTGATACGGGTAGATTTTCGAAACGACATAAAACGCCACGTGGCTAAAAAGGGGTGAATAAAGATTTAAAAAGAGGAACCGGGCTCCTTTAGAAAAGCCAGTTCCTCATCAGTAGAGGCCCGCCCCAACAAAGCATTGCGGTGCGGGTAACGCCCAAAGCGATCAATAATCGCCTTGTGGCGCACTTCAAAGTCGTAGTTATTCTCTAACCCTGGCTGTTTAAACAGCTCCATCGCCACTTCATGGATGGCCGCTGACTCGCTATGCATATAGGGCATGTACAAAAATACCCGCTGCTGACTAGTTAGCTCGGCGTCGGCATTAGCGGACACCCCCTCCTGGGCTAATACTAGCGCCAAGGCATCAGTGGCGAAGGCGCGGGCGTCATCGCGGTAGATGTTGCGCGAGAACTGGTCCAACACAATGATTTCCGCAAGCCGCCCCTGAGCGGTTTCACGCCATGCGTAACATTCACACCGCGCGGCTTGGGCATGCAGTGCGCCAAACCGCTGTGAGATTGTACGATCCATTTCAGGGTCTTTTTTAAACCACTGAGCAGGCGTCAAGGCTTCAAACCAAAAGTCGAGTACCGCTTGAGCATCTGAGGACATTGACGCCTCCTTGTCGTAGAAAAATTAACCCGTATTACGTAGTCCCGCCGCAATACCTGCCATGGTCACCATCAGTGCCCGGGAAAGATCGGCGCTAATCGCCCCGTCGGCGTCGCGGTTACGCTGCAGCAGCTCCGCCTGAAGGCCGTGAAGCGGGTCAATGTAGGGGTTGCGCACATCGATTGCCTGACGAATCAGCGGTGTGTTCTCCAGCAGCTTCTCTTGCTGAAGAATATCCAGCACGGCTTCTTCCAAGCGCCCAAAGCGTTCACGTAGCTGTTTACCCAGCGCTTTCAGCGAGGGCTCGTCGACCAAGCGGTGCTCGTAGTAGGCGGCAATCGCTACGTCGGCTTTGGCCAGCAGCATCTCAAGCATGTCCAGGTAAGTGCCAAAGAAAGGCCACTCGTTGCGCATCTCCTGCAGCACATCGCGACCGCCGGGCTGCTCTAAACGCCGCGAGAAGGCTTCGCCGCTGCCCAGCCACGCGGGTAGCATTAGGCGAATCTGCGTCCAGGCGAAAATCCATGGAATGGCACGTAGCGTTTCAACCCCGCCATCTTGACGCCGCTTGGTGGGGCGCGAACCCAACGGCAGCCTACCCAAGGCGCCTTCCGGGGTTACTGATCGGAAATAGGGCACGAAATCAGGGTCTTCGCGCACTACACCCACATAGGCAGCATGGGCTACCTTGGCGAGTTGATCCATCTCCTCACGCCAATGCGGTTCTGGCGCGCGTGGCGGCAGCAGCGTTGCTTCCAGCACCGCACAGGCATAGATCTCCATGGAGCGTAGAGCAATATCGGGCTGGCCAAACTTGAAGCGAATCATCTCGCCCTGCTCGGTCACTCGCAGGCTTCCATTTACCGAACCGGGGGGCTGGGAGAGAATAGCCGCGTGGGCCGGGCCGCCGCCACGACCCACGGTGCCACCGCGGCCGTGGAACAGGGTTAAATCAACACCGTGTCTGTTACACACATTCACTAGCGACTCCTGGGCACGGTACTGCGCCCAGGCAGCGGCCAACTGACCAGCATCTTTGGCCGAGTCGGAATAACCGATCATTATTTCCTGACGATCATCAATCAGCGAACGATAGCCCGGTATCGCAAGTAGTTGATCCACCACATCGCCTGCGTGATTAAGGTCGTTAAGGGTTTCAAACAGCGGCGCAATAGGTAGCGTTACCTGTCCGCCAACCTCTTTCATCAGCAGCGCGACGGTGAGCACATCAGAAGGCTCAGCGGCCATGGAAATGATGTAAGTTCCCAGCGCTTCGGAATGCTCCTGGGCGATGACTTTAAACGTATCCAGCACTTCACGGGACTCGGCGGAGCACTCCCAGCGTCGCGGAATCAACGGGCGCCGCGAGGCCAACTCGGCGAGCAGAAATTCCTGGCGTTTGGCTTCGTCCCACTCCTGGTAGTGGCCCAGACTAAGGGCGCTGGTCAGCTCTTCAATGACCTGGGCATGACGACTGGCTTCCTGACGCAGATCCAGCTTGGTCAGCGTAACGCCAAACACCGCGACTCGACGCAGAGTATCCAGCAACGCGCCATTGGCGATGGTGTCGAGGCCCACATCACACAGTGAGCGGTAACAAGCGAGCAGCGGCGAGTAGAGCTGATCGCGGGTTTCAATAATTGGTCCGCCGTCATAGTTATTCCCCTCCAGTTCGGCCTTGGCCCAATCTCGAGTTGATTCCATCTTCGCCAGCAGGCGTTTCAGCACTTCGCGGTACGGCTCGGCTACATCGCCTGCTTCGGCTCTGAGCGCGCTATTGGCTTTCCACATGGAGAGCTCGGTTTTGAGCTGTTCAAGGTCACGCAGATAAAGATCGGCGGCCATCCAGCGGCCCAGTAATAATACTTCTCGGGTCACCCGGGCGGTCACGTTGGGGTTACCATCGCGATCGCCGCCCATCCAGGAAGCGTAGCGGATCGGCGCGGCGTCCAGGGGCAGGCGTTCACCGGCGGTATCCAGCAGCAGGTTATCCAAATCACGGTGGAAGTCAGGTACTGCCTGCCACAGCGAGTTTTCGATCACCGCAAAGCCCCACTTGGCTTCATCCACCGGGGTGGGCCGCTCGTGGCGAATCTCGTCGGTGTGCCACGCCTGACTAATCAACTCTTCCAGGCGCCCCTGGGCACGGGTGCCACGCTCCGGGTAATCTTCGGAGCTCTCAATGGCGGTTAAGCACTCATCGATGGCATCATATTTTTGGATCAAGGTACGGCGGATAACTTCTGTAGGGTGCGCAGTGAGCACTAGCTCAACGCGCATATTGGCGAGGGTTTCGACCAGTTTGCGCGGTGAGTTGCCCGCCTGCTCGGCGCGCTGAAGCAGCTCCCCCAGCACTGGCTGGGAGCCGGGCTTGTAGTCCTCTACCCGGCGAAAGCGCGCCCGGTAGTGCTGTTCGGCAATGTTCGCTAGGTTTAAAAACTGGTTAAACGCCCGGGTGACCGGCAGCAGATCCCGCTCGGGCAGCTCACGCAGGTACTCGATCAATTCGCGCTGCTGCAGCGAGTCGCCCTGGCGCCCGCGCTTGGCATGGGCGCGAATAGTTTCAATTTTATCGACAAATGCTTGGCCCAAATCGTCGGCAATGGTTCGCCCCAGGCTATCGCCCAGAATACGCACGTTATCGCGCAGAGATTCGTGTAGGTCGTGACTCATTGGCATGGCCTCCTTGCAGGGGTCGCGTCATTATTAGATCAGGAATGGGTAGATTGTTTTTCTTCTGCTTTGGCTGCCTGCCAGTGGGCTTCCATCTCGTCTAGCGAAGCCTCTGTTAATGGACGCTGGGCAGCGCTAAGTTCGCACTCGACAAAACGAAAGCGGCGCTCGAACTTGGCATTGGTAGCGCGCAGGCACTGTTCAGGGTCGGCATTCAGTGTGCGGGCAAGGTTTGTGACTGCAAATAGCAGATCGCCGACTTCTTCTTGCGCATGCGATTGATCACCGGCGGCGAGCGCTTCTTCCACTTCGGCCAACTCTTCACGAATTTTATCAATCACGCCGCGGGAGTCGGGCCAATCAAAGCCGACCCGCGCGGCGCGTTTAGACAGCTTGGCAGCGCGGCTAAGCGCGGGCAGCGTGCGCGGAACATCGTCGAGCACAGAGGGCCGTTCTACGGCTCTCTCGGCACGTTCTTCGGCTTTCAATGACTCCCAACGGCTATTGACCTGCTGGGTTTGCACCTCTTCGGCGCTCACCCCTGGCGGACGACGCGAGGCCAGGGTGCCATCCGGAAACACATGGGGATGGCGACGCAACATCTTGGCGGTTAGCGTATCGACGATATCGGCAAAATCGAAGCGCTGCTCCTCCGTACCGAACTGGGCGTAGTAGACCACTTGAAAAAGCAGATCGCCTAGCTCACCGGGTAGCTCTTCGAAAGCACGTCGCTCAATGGCATCGGCGACTTCATAGGCTTCTTCCAGGGTGTGCGGCACGATGCTGTCCCAATCCTGCTGGAGATCCCAGGGGCAGCCCTGCTCCCGGTCGCGCAGCACCTGCATCAGGGTCAGCAGGTCGTCAATACCATGGCGCATTAGGCTCCTCCCTTGCGAGTTTGTTGATCCGGGTCAGCATTGCGCAAGCGACGCACTTCGGTGACATTGGGCAACTGCTGGATACGCGAGAACAAACGCCCCAGAGATTCAAGGCCGTCGACTTCCAGGGTAATACGCAGCCGGGCGATGCCTTCATCGGTATCGGTGAGCGTGTTCACGGCAAGCACGTTGACTTTTTCATTACCCAGCAGGCCTGTGACGTCGCGCAGCAGCCCCGAGCGATCCCAGGCTTGAATCTCAATAGTGACTGGATAGCGAGTTTCGGCACGCTCGCCCCACTCCACTTCGATAATGCGCTGTGGTTCGTCCAGCCGCAATTGCAGAATATTACTGCAGTCCTGGCGGTGAACGGTGACGCCGCGCCCTTGGGTAATAAAGCCGATAATCGGCTCGCCGGGCACCGGGCGGCAGCAGTTGGCCATACTGGTTTTCAGGTTGCCGACGCCGAGCACCGTGATATCGCTTTTGGTGGCTTTGCTTGATTGGCGCTTAGGTTTGGCGAGCAGGCGATCGAGCTGCTCTTGGTCGTCAGTTTCACCAAACAGCTGCTGGGCCTGGTGCAGCACCTGGCCGATACGCAGGTCACCGGCGCCGATGGCGGCGTACATGTCCTCGGCGTTTTGGTAGTTGACGGCCTTGGCCAGCTTGGGCAGGTCGAGCCCCTCGACATCCAGGCGGCGCATTTCACGGTCAAACAGCACGCGCCCCTCGTCCAGGTTTTGATCCCGCGCCTGATGTTTGAACCACGCCTGAATTTTGGCCCGCGCCCTCGAAGTGCGCACATACCCCAGGCTGGGGTTTAACCAGTCGCGGCTTGGCCCACCCTTGGTGGCGGTAAGTATTTCTATCTGCTGGCCGGTCTTTAACTTGTAGGTGAGTGGCACAATGCGCCCATTAATCTTGGCGCCTCGGCAGCGGTGGCCAATTTCGGTATGCACCCGGTAGGCGAAATCGATTGGGGTCGCGATCCGCGGCAGATCGATCACATGGCCGTCGGGAGTAAATACGTAGATACGATCAGGCGCTACATCGCTGGAGAGCCCTTCGCGCAGATCGCCAAAGCCACCCACCTCGTCCTGCCACTCCAGTACCTGACGCAGCCAGGCAATTTTCTCTTCGTAGCTACGGCTTTTGGCGTTGGTATCGTGGCCTTTGTAGCGCCAGTGGGCGCAAACGCCCAGCTCCGCTTCGTCGTGCATGGCGAAGGTGCGAATCTGGATTTCGAGAACCTTGTTTTCCGGCCCCATCACGGCAGTATGCAGCGACTGATAGCCGTTCTTTTTGGGGTTGGCGATATAGTCGTCAAACTCATTCGGCACGTGGTGCCAGCGTGAGTGAATAATCCCCAGCACTGTGTAGCAGTCCGCCACTTCCGGCACCAGAATACGCACCGCGCGCACGTCATGAACTTGCGAAAAATCGATCCGTTTGCGCTTCATTTTGCGCCAGATCGAGTAGATATGCTTGGCCCGCCCATCCACGTCGTAGCGGTGGATATGCTGCGCTTCCATCAAACCTTTGATGGTTTCGACCACATCGTGAATATAGCGATCGCGGTCCAGGCGCTTCTCCGCCAACAGCTTGGCAATCGCCTTGTACTCATCTTCATGCAGGTAGCGAAACGATAGATCTTCCAGCTCCCACTTAAGCTGACCGATGCCCAGGCGGTGGGCCAGCGGCGCGTAAATATCGGCGACTTCTCGAGCCACCTGTAAACTTTTATCCCGGGGAGCGTCTTTTACCTGGCGTAGTGCGCAGGTGCGCTCGGCAATTTTTATCAGCGCCACGCGCACATCGCCGACCATATTGACCAGCATCTTGCGCAGGTTTTCCTGCTGATTGTGTTGCCCCATGCCATGGTCTGGCGCCAGCGGGTAGCTGATAGCGGCCATTTGCAGCACGCCATCAATCAGGCTGGCCACTTCTTCGCCAAAGCGCTTCGCCACGGACTCAAGGCTCAGTAACCCTTCGCGGACGCCACGGTAGAGCACAGCAGCCTCAAGGGTGGCTTGGTCTAGCTTTAATTCACCCAGAATATCGGCCATTTCCAGGCCCATACGAAAGCTAGAACCTGGCGATAGCCATACGCGATGAGTGCGTGGGGCCTCAAGCTCCAACTTCTCGGCGAGTTCACAGGCGTCGACTAAACGCTCCGGCTCAGGTAGGCGCACATCCTCCTGCAGGCGCGCTAACCATTGCTGTATGTCCACCTTTCCGCTCGCGGTTAGCGGCTGGTCTTCACGCACTTTTACCATGACAATTACTCATCCTTTCAGGGAGACGGTCTCTACACGGCCGTCACCGTGGCTTGATGCGATGGGAAATATCTAGTCCCCGTACTCGAACAGCATCAGCGTTTCCATATGCGCAGTGTGAAGGAACATATCCGCCACTACTACTTGCTTGACCCGGTACCCCGCATGCACAAGGTGTGCCGCATCCCGGGCAAGCGTCGCCGGATCACAGGAAATATAGACCACCCTGGGCACCGGATGATGCGCCAGAGTCTGACAAATAATTTCAGCGCCACTACGCGGCGGATCGAGCACCAGCGCATCACTATCACCATGAACCGTTAACAGCTCATTAACGCCGGCAGCGTTGCTTAAATCAGCCTGCTGGCCGCTGACCATCAGTTGGTTACGCTTAGCATTAATCGCAATGCGCGCCACCATGGCAGGGTTACCTTCTACTGCATAAACCTCAGCACCCGCTGCCGCTATGGGTAGGCTGAAATTACCGATACCGGCAAACAGATCGAGTAGTTTTTGCCCTGACTTAGGCGCTAGCCACCGCATGACCTGGTCGACCATTTGCTGGTTAACTTGGGCGTTGACCTGTAAAAAATCTCCCGGTGCAAAACTTAAGCTAAGCGGTGGTTGGCCGGTAACGGTTAGCGACTCTTCAAGCGTCGGCGCTGCGCCATGCCAGTGCAGCGTGGGAGTTTCACGCCCCAACCAAGTGCCCAGCGCCACTTCCTGCTGCTGCGCAAAGGTTTGCCAGCGTTCGGCGTCCCCGGTGTGCTCTTTTAACTGACGAACCAACACGACCTGGGTGGTCGCCGTTGCCAATAATTCGATGTGCCCTACCTGGCGCGGCGCCTCTAACGTACCCAGCAGCGCACGCAGAGGTGTTAATAGGCACTGCAAGGGATCGATCAACACCGGGCAGCGTTCGATATCCACCAGACGGTGGCTATGGGCTGCACGAAAGCCCAGGCGCGTAGTGCCCTGGCTGTCGACTTTGACCCCCAGTCGCGCACGGCGCCGATAGCCCTGGTCGCTGCCTTGAATCGAGCCGATCTCGCTTAGCGTTATACCCTGGCGAGAAAACAGATCGCGTACCACTTCACGTTTATGGTCGCGCTGGGCATCGACACTGAGATGCTGGAGATCACAACCGCCGCAGTGGCCGAAATGCGGGCAAGGCGGTGTTACGCGCTGCTCCGATGTCGTCAGCAGTGATTTGATATGCGCTTCGTCAAAGCGTTTGCGGGTGGTATGAATCGCCACATCCACTTGTTCACCGGGCAGCGCCTGATCCACAAAGACCGTTTTACCATTGGCGGAGTGGGCCACGCCGCGGCCGTCGTGGGCCAAGCGCTCAATAACCAGCGGTGAAGTATCTTCAGCAGAGGCGTGCTGCGCCTTACCGCCCGGCGAGCGTGCTAGCCCAGAATGACCTGACGCAGGCCTGGGCGGTCGCCGTTTTCCCAACATGGCCATGGTTATACTCCTGGGGCAAATAGGCCAGTGGAGAGATAGCGGTCACCACGGTCACAGACGATAAACACAATCACCGCATTTTCGGTTTGCTCAGCGATGCGTAGCGCGCCTGCTAAACTGCCACCCGATGAGACCCCGGCCAGAATACCCTCTTCACGGGCCAGACGGCGCATATGCTCTTCGGCCTCTTGCTGGCCGATATCCAGGGTGACATCTACCCGGGGTGCTTCAAAAATGGCGGGTAGGTACGCTTGTGGCCAACGCCGTATCCCGGGGATACTGGCGCCGTCAGCAGGTTGTAAACCGACAATTTGAATGGCTGGGTTTTGCTCTTTTAAATAGCGCGACACCCCCATAATGGTACCCGTCGTACCCATGGAGCTGACGAAGTGAGTCACCTCACCCCCGGTTTGTTGCCATACCTCTGGTCCGGTAGTGCGATAGTGCGCTAACGGGTTGTCAGGGTTGGCGAACTGGTTAAGCGGCTTGCCTTCGCCTCTAGCGATCATGCCATCCGCTATATCCCGAGCCTCCTCCATGCCCCCGGCTTTGCTGGCAGAAATTAATTTAGCTCCGAATGCAGCCATCGCCTGCTTACGCTCTTCCGAGGCGTTTTCGGGCATTACCAGCACCATCTGATAACCTTTAATCGCCGCCGCCATGGCTAGCGCAATACCGGTATTGCCTGAAGTTGCCTCAATCAGCGTATCGCCGGGGGTAATATCGCCCCGGGCTTCTGCTTCATTGATCATGGAGAGCGCGGGGCGGTCTTTGACCGAGCCAGCAGGATTATTGCCTTCGAGCTTAGCCAATAGGGTATTGTTACGCCCAGCGCTAATACGCTTCAGGCGTACCAGGGGCGTATTGCCAACCACATCTTCTAACGTGGGATAGCCCTTAAGATCGTTCATGAATGTTCCTTATCGTCACCGTTATGCTGCATTATATCGATGCTGCCTTGGGCTGGACAGGCAACCTCATTGAATCAACGAGCTCTTTTCATGTCTTTGAACACCCGTCTTCTCTTTGCCTTACTCGGTTTTCCGCTACTGGTATACGCCATGATGGCCGTACTGCTGGTCATACAGAGTGATACGCAAGCTCGAGCAGCACAGCAAGCACGCTTAGAAAGTGCCGTTGAGTTATTGGCACCAAGCCTTGCTGCCGCGGTTGCAACGTCTGATACTCAGCGCCTGGAGGCCTTGGCTCGCCAACTCCGCAATATGAAAGGACTGCGATCGGTAGCGCTATTTAATCAACATGGCAATCGCCTCTTGCTACTGGGACAATCCAACCCACCGCTGCTCAATCCCCCCGCTGATCACCAACTGATCATGGAGGGAGATTCCTGGCGACTGCGTTTGCCGCTAGGTGTTACTCAGATCAGTACAGGCCAGATCAGTACAAACCAGATCAGTACAAACCAAGTGAGTCCTGATCCGGTTCGAACAAGCGATACCAGCATTGGCTGGCTAGACATCGAAATGGACACCTGGGTGCTTACCCTAGGACGCTATAAGTTGATTGCCAGCCTCAGCTTAGGCGGCATGTTACTTGGCCTACTGCTTTTTTTAGTCGCTTTCGCCATCAGTCGCTATACCACCCGCCCTATAGAAGAAGCCAACCAAGCCCTTTATCGCCTATCCCGCGGTGACTATCGACTATGTTTGGCGCCCTCTAATGCGATAGAACTTCAGCACCTTAGTAGCCATATTAACGCCCTGGCCGAGCACTTTCAGCAGGCCCAGCGGGATATGCAAACACAAATCGAACAGGCTACCAGCGAGCTGCAAGAGTCAATGGAAACCATTGAAGAGCAGAATATCAAGCTCGATTTGGCTCACCGCAGCGCGCTGCGAGCAAACGCTGTGAAGTCTGAATTTTTAGCCAATATGAGCCATGAGATCCGCACGCCACTGAACGGGATTATCGGCTTTTGCCGATTACTGGGGCGTTCGTCGCTGGATACACGACAGCAGGAGTGGCTGCAACACGTACACCGTGCTTGCGACAATCTGCTTATGCTGGTTAACGACGTACTCGACTTTTCCAAGCTTGAAGCTAATCGCCTCACCCTGGAAGAAGCAGATATCGACATTGTCGCACTGATTGACGAAGTGGTTGGGCTGCATGCTCCAGAAGCCCAACGCAAGCAGCTACACTTGGTGGCCATGGTGTATGACGATGTACCCACACCGCTGACCGGCGACCCGCTGCGTATCCATCAAGTATTGAATAACTTAATTGGCAATGCGCTCAAATTCACCCATGAAGGCGAAGTGATCGTGCGCGTCATGCTGGACAACCTGGAAGGCCAGCATGTAGTACTCAACCTCAGCGTCAGTGACACGGGAATTGGCCTAAGCAACGCTCACAAGGAAGCACTGTTTAGCGCTTTTTCCCAAGCAGAACCCAGCCATTCGCGGCAATTTGGTGGCAGTGGCCTTGGTCTTACTATCTGCCGACAATTGATTGAGCGCATGGGAGGAGAGATTGAGGTGGAAAGCGAGCTGGGTAAAGGCACCACCTTCTCTTTTACGCTGCCTATGCTTGCTCACAAGGCGATCGAACGACCACCGGAAATCAGCCTGGCCCATCCGACTGTTCGCTTATATGAAATTCACGCTCCTACCCGCCATGTACTCGAGCATTTACTGCAGCGTTGGGAAGCACAACCGATCGCGTTTGATGCCTCTGAGCCAGCGAAACTGATGATATTAGGGTTGGAACACAGCGACTTTAGCCCCGAATGGCACTCCCACTGGCAAACGGTGATTGATCAAACGCCATATCCCACATTGATCTTAGCCAATGGCAACAGCTTTGACTTGCCGCCGCTACACTTAACCCATGGCGGTGAGACCCTCTACAAACCCTTTTCCCGCGCTCAGCTGGTGGCGTCGCTTAAGCAACTGCTATTACCTGAACTTATGCCGGATAAAAGTGACCAGTATCTACTAGCGCTGCCAGCGGCATCCCAGCCACTCAAACTACTCATTGTCGACGATAATGCGCCGAACCGAGAGCTGCTTAAAAGCATGCTAGAAGACCCAACACTACATGTCATCACGGCAGATAGCGGCCACCAGGCGCTAGAATTCGCGCGCACCGGTAATGCTGACATGGTGTTAATGGACATTCGTATGCCGGGGATGGATGGCGTACAGACCACCCAGGCGCTGCGCCGAATCAGTAGCACCTGGGCGCGCTGTCCCATTATTGCCGTTACCGCCCACGTGCTCAGCAGTGAGCGCCAGCAGTGGCTCGCGGAAGGCCTTGATGATGTGCTGATAAAACCGATAGATGAGGCACAGTTAGAACAGTTGTTAAACCGCTTTGTGGGGGTTACCTCTCGGCTAACCGCTGGTAGTGCAGTGCCGCCCTATTCACAGCGCGACAGCCACATCGGCAAGAAGCCACGCTTAAGCCACACAACACCTTCCACGCTACCCGTCGTTGATCTTGAGATTGGCGCGCGCCTAGCGGGGGGTAAAGAGTACTTGGCACGGGAGCAGCTAAAACGCCTAATCGACAGTTTGGATGAGAGTGAACAGCATATGCGCGCCGCGTTTAATCAACGAAACTTACCCACACTGCTCGATTGGGTACATGAACTCAATGGCGCCAGCCGCTACTGCGGTGCGCCTGAGTTGGCCTTAATGGTAGAGACCCTGGAAACCCGCCTACGCACCAGCGGCTTAGACCATGTTGAGGGCCTATTGGAAGACCTTTACCGGGCAATGACACGACTACGTGCGCACCGCCCACTACTGCTTAGGCATTAAGAATATAGAGCATCAAGCAATTTGACGTTAGCCTTGGGCTTCACACTCTAATATAACAAAAGCCACCGCGTACTCGGCTTCATCGCTCAAAGTAACGTGGCTGGTGGTGACCCCTGCCACTTGCAATAGCCTTTTGGCTTCGCCGTTAAGGAGGAAATAGGGCTTTCCCAAGCCATCGTTCAGCACCTGAATATCACACCACTGCAATCCCTGCCGTAGGCCTAACCCCAGCGCTTTAACAAATGCCTCTTTGGCAGCAAAGCGTTTGGCTAGAAATGCGACGGGCTGGGACTTCTGCTGCCAAAGCGCATGCTCTTCGGGGCCTAGAATGCGTAGCGCAAAGCGCGGGCCGTGCCGCTGCATGGCCCGGGCAAAACGCTCAACACGGGCAATATCCGAGCCAATTCCCACAATCATCGCCTAAAAAACCTCTGAATAGCATACCTTTGATTAGTGGCCGCAGCAGCCATTATGAACATGCTCAGAGTGGTCTCCATGATCATGGTCATGCTCATGATCATGGGCATCTAGGGCCGCCATTAAACCTGCCTCTTGGCCAGCGATGATCAGCCGCTTCATCTCCTGCACAGCCTCTTTCAGGCCAACAAACAACGCACGGGCAATAATGGCATGGCCAATATTGAGCTCGTTAACGCCCGGCAGTGCCGCAATAGCTTCAACGTTATGGTAGTGCAAGCCGTGACCGGCATTGACCACCAAGCCTAGTGAGTTAGCGTGAGTCGCTGCAGTGGTTAAGCGATGATACTCCGCATTCGCGGCATTGCTGCCTGGCCTCGCGTCTGCATAAGCGCCCGTGTGCAGCTCAATAGTCGGTGCCCCGGCGCGCTGAGCGGCATCAATCTGCTCCACGTCAGGGTCGATAAACAGGGACACATCGCAACCCACCGCACTTAGACGCTGGCAAGCGCTGGCAATGGCGTCAAAACCGCCGACAACATCCAGGCCGCCTTCGGTGGTTAGCTCTTCGCGTTTTTCCGGCACTAAACAGACATGCACGGGACGCATTTCTTCAGCCAAAGCCAGCATCTCTTCGGTCACGGCCATTTCCAGGTTCATGCGCGTGTTAAGCACTTCGGCCAAAATGCGCACATCGCGGGGCTGGATATGCCGCCGGTCTTCACGCAAATGCACCGTAATGCCATCTGCGCCCGCCTCTTCCGCGACTAGTGCTGCTTGCACAGGGTCAGGGTAACGAGTACCTCGGGCCTGGCGAAGTGTCGCGATATGATCGATATTGACGCCTAACAGTATCCGAGGGGGGTGCATAGAGCCTCCAGCGCAGCGATAAGATAAGAGTTTGTGAACACAAAAAATTAAAAAAATCAGGGACGATGGCGGCGGCGCGCTAAATCGAGCATCAGTTCCCGCGAACGTAAAACGGTTGTGCCCAGATGGGGCGCTAGCGCCGCGCGCATTACCGCTTTGAGCGCATTGGCAAGGCCTTCATGCTGCCAGTCACCCTGCTCAATGTAGCGTAGGGTTCTGCCGTCGAGCCCACGCTCAGCAGGCATAAATGCCCGATTGGGGGCGTCAAAACGGTAGCGGAGCTGAGGATCCAAAACGCTGCCCTCTGGCGTCGTAAACTGCGGTGTGGCCTCAAGCGCCTCTAGCAGCGCCCACTCATAGCGGCGCAGCGCCAGCGCTCGTTCCGCAGGCGCTGGCAGTGCTTCGAGTAACGCGGTATAAAACGCAAAAACGTCAGGCGCTGGGAGTTCTAACGGCAGCAGCCGGGTGGCGATCTCATTGGCGTAAAGCCCGCATAGCAGCCCTTCACCGGCCAGCAGCGCCGTCTGGCCGCGGGACTCCATCAGGGTAAGGCGCTTTAAGTCGCGGCTGCCCTGCCAAGTCACGAACAGCGGCGTAAACGGCTGCAGGCGTTGCCGCGATTTTGAGCCGGGCCTTTGCCCGCCATGAGCCACAGCCCGCACTCGACCGTGATCAAGCGTTAATAAATCCACCAGCGCACTGGTTTCACGATAAGGCCGACGGTGGAGCAAAAAAGCCGGCTCTGGCGACATCGCTACCTTCAATCGAGGTCGTAACCCAAGCTTTTCAAGGCGCGCTCATCATCCGACCAGCCGCGTTTTACTTTCACCCATAAATTGAGCATCACTTTTGTACCCAGGGCGCGCTCCATATCCAGGCGTGCTTCGCGGCCAATGCTCTTGAGGCGATCGCCGTTTTCACCAATCAAAATGACTTTCTGGCCCTGTCGTTCAACAAGAATGAGCGCGCTGATATGCGTTATACGTTCGGTCTCGCGGAACTCTTCAATTTCAACGGTCATCTGGTAGGGCAACTCATCGCCCAACTGACGCATGACCTTTTCACGCACCAGCTCGGCGGCCATAAAGCGCAGGCTTTTATCGGTAATCTGGTCTTCGGGGAAGAAGTGAACGCTTTCAGGCAGGTGTTTGGCTACCTCCTCTTCCAGGGTATCTACCTGGGTGCCGTGTTTGGCTGAAATCGGCACGATGGCGGCGAACTCCCGGCGAGCGCCGACATCCGCCAGCCACGGCAGCAAATCGCCTTTTTCGCCTAAGCGGTCGACTTTATTGACCGCCAGAATTATCGGCGCTTTAACGTGCTCCAGGCGCTTCAACACGGCCTGATCCTCTTCCGTCCAGCGGGTGCGATCAATAATAAACACCACACAATCGACATCGCGCAGCGCCTGGGTGGCTGCCTGATTCATAAAGCGGTTGATGGCCTTATTGCGATCCTTGGACATGATATGCATGCCTGGGGTATCGACATAGATAAACTGCGTCTCATCAACCGTTTTAATACCCATGACCTTATGGCGCGTGGTTTGTGGGCGTCGTGAGGTAATCGATATTTTCTGCCCCAGAATACGGTTCATGAGGGTCGATTTGCCCACGTTGGGTCGGCCGACAATGGCAACGAATCCGCAGGTTTGGCTCATGATTTATCTCCAGGGCTTTTTTCGAGGTACGACAACGCTTCTTCTGCCGCTTGCTGTTCAGCATGGCGGCGGCTAGGGCCTTTACCAGTAGTATGCTCTGCTAAAAGATCAATGTAGCACTCCACGGTAAAGGTCTGGGCATGCGCCTCTCCCTTCACGCAGACAACTTCATACCGCGGCAACGCGGCTTGGCGCGACTGCAAAAACTCCTGTAGCCGCGTTTTGGGGTCTTTCTGAGTATCTTGTAACGAGATATTGTCCAGCCTTTCTGCATACCAATCCAACACACGGTCGCGCACCACATCCATCCCGGCATCTAAATAGATAGCACCAATAATGGCTTCTACCGCATCCGCCAGAATAGATTCACGCCGATGCCCACCGCTTTTCATCTCGCCAGAGCCTAACCGCAAGCATTCGCCATACTCCATTTCCCGGGCCAACTCCGCCAGCGTTTGCCCCTTCACCAACCGCGCACGCAGGCGTGAAAGCTGCCCTTCTCGGGCCTGGGGAAAGCGCTGAAACAGCGCCTCGGCGATGACAAAGTTGACGATGGAGTCACCCAGAAACTCCAGGCGCTCATTGTTGCGACCACCGAAGCTACGGTGGGTCAAGGCCAGTTCCAATAGCGTATCGTCGCCAAAGGTATGGCCGATTCGTCGGCAAAAAGCGTTCAAGGAATTACTCACAGCTCTCCTACGTCATTGACGTTAACTAAAGTGACATAACTGACTAAATTCAGCGTAAACAGGGTCTTCATTCAATGCGCCGCACGCTGGTAAAGCTTGGCAACCCGCCATCCCAATGCATCCATACCGCAAATGCTTGACCAACAATATTCTCTTCCGGCACAAAACCCCAATAGCGGCTGTCGTTGGAGTGGTCACGGTTATCACCCATCATGAAATAGTGCCCTTCAGGGACTTCCACTTCACGCATTTGCGGACCAGGGTCTCGCGGGTTGTTATAAATATAGTGTTCGGCGTCGCCTAGGCGTTCTTCTAACAGAAGCTGCTGGGGCGAACCTTCGGGCCCCTCTTCAATCAACCCTTTAGCGACCGGCTCACCATTAACGTAGAGTTGCTTACCTTCATAACGAATACGATCCCCTGGCATGCCAATCACCCGCTTGATGAAATTCACCGAGGGTTCGTCAGGAAAGCGAAATACCATTACATCGCCACGTTCAGGATCATCCACTTCGATAAAGCGGGTATTCACCACCGGCAAGCGTAGGCCATAGGCAAACTTGTTGACCAGAATGAAGTCCCCCACTTCAAGCGTAGGACGCATTGAACCCGAAGGAATCTGAAAGGGCTCAATGATAAAACTACGCACCACCAGCACCACAAGTAGCACTGGGAAAAACGAACGCGCGTAGTCGACCGGCCAAGGCTCTTTAAGCAGTTTTTCGCCGGTTACTGGATCCAACCCCCTCTGGGCATTGGCCTCCGCTGCGGCGAAGCGTTGGAGGCGCTTTGGCTTTAATAGCCACACATCCAACAAGTAAATAACGCCCGAGAGCGCAACGGCAAGTACCAGCAGTAATGAAAAATCCATGAGTGGCGTTCTTTCCTAGTCGTTAACCTTGAGCACAGCAAGGAAGGCATCCTGGGGAATTTCCACACGCCCCACTTGTTTCATGCGCTTCTTACCCGCTTTCTGTTTCTCAAGCAGTTTTTTCTTACGGCTGACATCGCCGCCGTAGCATTTAGCTGTCACGTTTTTGCGCAGCGCCTTCACGGTGGAACGTGCCACTACTTGGCCACCGATGGCAGCCTGAATCGCAACATCGAACATTTGCCTCGGGATCAGCTCTTTCATTTTCTCCACTAACAAACGACCACGATGATGGGCATGATCGCGATGGATAATCACCGCTAGCGCGTCGACTTTGTCACCATTAATAAGTACGTCAAGACGCACCAATTTGGCCTCTTCAAAGCGTTCGAAGTTGTATTCAAGCGACGCATACCCCTTCGAGATAGATTTCAGGCGATCAAAGAAGTCCATGACCACTTCCGACATAGGCAATTCGTAGGCCAGTTGAATCTGGTTGCCCAAAAACTGCATATCTAGCTGTGTACCACGCCGCTGCTCGCACTCAGTGATCACATTGCCCACGTACTCCTGAGGAACCAAAATACTGGCGCGCACCACGGGCTCACGCATTTCATCCACGTCGGCCATATCGGGCAGCTTGGAGGGGTTGGAGACGTAGGTAATGTCGCCATTCTTCATTGCTAGTTCGTAGACAACCGTCGGCGCGGTGGTGAGCAGGTCAATATCATACTCACGCTCAAGGCGCTCCTGGACAATCTCCATGTGCAACGTACCGAGAAAGCCCACCCGGAAGCCAAAGCCAAGGGCATCGGAGTTTTCCGGCTCATAGGCAAGCGAGGCGTCGTTAAGGGCCAGCTTTTCAAGTGCGTCGCGGAAGTCTTCGTAATCATCCGCGCTGACCGGGAACATGCCGGCGTAAACCTGCGGTTTTACTTTTTGAAAACCGGGCAGACGCTCTACGTCAGGCGTTTTGGTATGTGTGATGGTATCACCCACCGGTGCCCCGTGAATCTCTTTGATACCGGCGACAATAAAGCCTACTTCACCGGCACGCAAAATACCTGTCTGCTTACGCTGCGGGGTGAAGATACCCACTTCCGTGGCGCCCCAATCGCGACCCGTTGATTTAATGCGAATCTTATCGCCTTTACGCAGCGTCCCATCAAACAGGCGAACCAGCGAGACAACGCCAAGGTAGTTATCAAACCAGGAGTCGATAATTAGCGCTTGCAGCGGCGCTTCAGGGTCACCCTTGGGCGGCGGAATATCACGCACTAAGCGCTCTAGCAGCGCATCAATACCAATGCCGCTTTTGGCCGAAACCTGGCAGGCATCGGTAGCATCAAGCCCTATGATCTCCTCGATTTCCTGTGAAACCTTGTCACAGTCAGCCTGAGGCAAATCGATTTTGTTAAGCACCGGCAGCACTTCTAGGCCTTGCTCTATAGCGGTATAGCAGTTGGCCACCGACTGAGCTTCAACACCTTGTGCCGCATCGACAACCAGCAACGCCCCTTCACAGGCGTAGAGCGAACGCGACACTTCATAAGAGAAGTCGACATGTCCAGGCGTATCGATAAAGTTCAGCTGGTAAACCTGACCGTCGGCAGCAGTGTAATCCAGCGTGACCGACTGCGCCTTGATGGTGATGCCGCGCTCGCGCTCAATGTCCATAGAATCGAGCACTTGCTCTTTAAGCTCACGCTCGGTTAATCCTTCGCATGTCTGGATCAGACGATCTGAGAGCGTTGATTTGCCGTGGTCGATGTGGGCGATTATCGAGAAATTGCGTATGTGCTTAAGCTTTCCGTTGGGAACGTCTTGTGACATCGAGTCTGTTCTGCCTTAGTGGTACGCAAGCGGCCGCACGAGCAGGCCGCTTCGAGAGTTCAAAGCTCGAAAACAGCTGCCGTTTAAAAATAAGGGCCATTTTCGACAAAAAGATATCCGCTATTGTAGCGATATGCGCAGGCTAGGAACAGCGATCCGGCGAGAACCGCCGGATCAGGAGTGAAAACAGGCGGGTTATTCCAGACGTAGCGCCACAAATAGTGAACGCCCATCGCGGAACAGACGCACTGGTATAGCGCGGTCGATCGGCAATGCTTCGACGATCTCTACCAGCTCATCGGAAGAGGAAACACTGCGGTGGTCGATGCTCACCAACACATCCCCAGAGCGAATGCCCGCTTCGGCGGCCACACTACCAGACTCCACCTGGCGAACGATCACACCACCAGGAATATTCAGCTGTTCACGCATGGCGTCGTCAATTTCAGCGACCATCACGCCAAGGCGGGCTTGGTTATTACTGCTGGCTTGCCCTGGCTGTTGCTCAGCATCTGGCCAACTACCTAACTCGACTGACTCGGTCAGCTCTTCACCGTCTCGCATTAAGGTAATTTCCACCTCGGTGCCTGGCGAACCTTTGCCGATCAGACGCGGCAAAGAGCTTGAGCGATCAACCTCTTCACCATTGACCTCAAGAATGACATCGCCAGCCTGAAGCCCTCCCTGGGCTGCAGGGCCTTCGGGGTCGAGGTCAGCAATCAAAGCGCCAACCGCATTTTCCATTCCGAAGGATTCGGCCAGATCTTCAGACACGGGCTGAATCATGACGCCTAACCAGCCCCGATCTACCCGACCACCTTCACGTAGCTGTTCAGCCACGTCCATGGCAACGTTGATGGGGATGGCAAACGAAACGCCCATAAAGCCGCCGCTGCGGGTAAAAATTTGCGAGTTGATACCCACCACTTCCCCGTCTAAGTTGAATAGCGGACCACCAGAGTTACCGGGGTTGATCGCCACATCGGTTTGAATAAACGGCACATACGCATCCCGCGGCAAAGTGCGATTAATCGCACTGACGATACCCGCGGTGACCGAGTGATCAAAACCGAAGGGTGAGCCAATGGCGGCAACCCATTCGCCTACTTTTAGCTCATCAGAATCACCCAAGGTAAGCGTGGGCAAGTCACTGGCATCAATTTTGAGTAGCGCTACATCAGTTTGTGGATCACTGCCAATCACTTCCGCACTCAATTCCCGCCGATCATTGAGCCGCACAAGAATCTCATCGGCGTCCTGCACAACATGCGCGTTGGTCATTACGTAGCCATCGTCACTGAT
>NZ_JH393260.1:244931-340591 GCF_000236035.1 Vreelandella boliviensis LC1 | reverse complement strand
ACCCCGAGCCTAATGACTGACTCTCTTCCGTTCGCCCCTGACCATTACTGGGGGGTGCTGGAAAGCTATCTCCAAAGAAGTGACGGAAAATCTCTGGGATTTCCTGACCACCGAACCCGCCAAAACCCGGCGCACTGCTGCGCTGAACCGTTCTACTAGTCGAGATATTCACTACCCCAGGGGCGGCTTTTTCTACCAACTCGGTGAAATCAGGCAAACCCTGTGCGCTGGCGGCTTGGCCAAACGTTAGCAATGCCACCACGCAGACCCATAGCGTGGAAGGGAGAATCAAGCGCTTCATGCAAGAGCTCCTACTTAATGTGATAGTAATCAAGGGCAGATTAACAACTCATAGCGAGATGCCGGAGAACTAATTGACCAAGCGTGGGCGAAAGCGTTCCCCTCGCCCGCGCATTAGATATTTAATACTTAGGGCACCGACCATCAGGGTGATAAAAAAGACCATGGGTGCCAGCCAAATCCTGTTACTGACGAGAGAGACAGTGCCGGATAGCAAAATCGCAAGCAGCAGTGGCAGCCCATAAACAAAAAAAGCCAGCAGCGTGACAGAGGCGCGCGGCAGGCTAATAGTGACTTGGCTTCCTAGCGGGTAGTTTCGCTCAGCGCTATGCGTTTTGGGGGGAAGCGCTACAGCAATTCGCTGGCTGCGCGAGCGCGCCAACAACCCGACCCCGCACCCTCGCCCCTGAGCACACTGCTCGCAGCCCTGTTGGGCTGAAACTTCTACGATAAGCCCCTGCTGGACATGGTCGACAACCTTGCCAGAGCGAAGTAGTGGATTACCAAGCAAGGAGCTACCGGGAGTGGAGGTCATCATTTATTTGTCCTGTCATGCACAAATGTCTAACACTACTGCTCAACCTCATCGCCACTCTCAAGAACGTGGCCTTCAACCAAGTCGAAAGAAATTGAGCTAACAATACGCTGCAGCGTTGACACTGGCAGCTCACCAATCGCCACCAGCTGCCAGCGCCCTTCAGCGGTGATGGCGTGTTCAATGGCCACGGCCGACACGCCCAACTGCTTAACACCTTCCTGCAAGACAGTCGTTTCTTCAGACGCGAGGGGATCCACAAAGATACTCACGGTGGCCAAGCCATCGCTGTAAACACGTTGGTGCACATCATCGCCAGAGAAAGTAACCGGCTGCGCTACAAAACCATCGGGAAGCCAAGTAGTGTGCCA
Source organism: Vreelandella boliviensis LC1 (assembly GCF_000236035.1). Classification (GTDB taxonomy): domain Bacteria; phylum Pseudomonadota; class Gammaproteobacteria; order Pseudomonadales; family Halomonadaceae; genus Vreelandella; species Vreelandella boliviensis. Next base: position 339,385 of record NZ_JH393260.1, on the reverse strand, counting down.
AGGAGTATTAAGAATAACGCTGGGCGTGCTCTCTCGCACCCTACCGGTATACTTTTGAGGCGACTGAAGCTGGGTAATTTGGAAGGTTTCAATGATCCTATCCTGCTGATCACTGAGTACATGCTTAAGCAGCAAACCGGTATCTCGGTCTAGCCACCATTCACGAGAAAAACGCCATTGGTCGAGGGGCTCAAAAATAAGTTTAACGGCGTCGCGACCAGCTACCCGGGCATTATCCTCAAGCTCAATAGCGTAATACTTCTCGAGATGAGCCGCCCAGCTTGCGGGTGAGGGTAACTCACCGTTGCTGTGCTCTTGGGTCCAGGCCAACCTACCTACCGGCGAGCGACGCTCAATGCTGACAGATGGGCCATCTAAATACTGCACAACCTGCTGCCGAATACCATCCTGAATACGGTGTGATAGTGCTAGCGTGCGAACATCGACATTATCAATAGCCACCGCCCTAGCTTGAAAGGCATAACAGTGGCTGGCCCACAAACTGCGCTCGAGCCACTGCGTTGCACTGCTAGGCGTCGTTTCGGATTCCCCCGCACACTCGTAGCCTGCATGACTGCCTTTAGGGCTATTAGTGTTTTCTGACTGCACTTGAAATGAGAGCGTACCAACTACCACCGCCAGCACCCATGCGCGCTTAGTTCGCCGGGGTCCCACCATGTTGCGCACTCCCTACTTACCTAATGCATCATCAGAAAAGAACGACATTCGGTTTAGCGCTGGCCTAATGGCTCTGTAACTGCCGATGAGCGCATCAGCGGCATCCAACTGTCACCACTGCCGTAAGCGGCACTCTGGGTATGTTGCTCTAAATAAGACTGCAATAAGCCAATCTGATCGATGTCAATGTAAGTACCTTGGGAAGCAGTCACCCCCTGAGGCGTCTGGACTGAAAAGCCAGCTTCACTAATATTCATTAAACCGCCCTGACCCGACTGGCCGCTAAGCCGAAACGGCGTAGGTTCAAACATGGGCATGTCAGCACGTGTAGCTACTGCCGACTGAGAGGCCACGCTAACGGGCTGCACTTGGATAGCGCCATTAGCACCGGACGCAGCCGTCGCAATATCGTTGCTGCCTTGGCGAACAGATGAGTCATTGCCAAAGAACTGAACGCCTGTGATTACCATTAGTGAAACTGCAGCGGCAACCCCAGCACCTCGGGCGAACGAAATACCACCCGCACGGTGAGCAACAGGCCCTGCATCTTGCATCACTGGAGCAGGTTCTTCGCGCAAACGGGCCATAATGCCAGCAGAAAGATCAACGCTTACATCTACGCTTTGCTCGCGCTGTATCATGCTGCGGGCAAGATGATAGCGGCGCCATGTATCTGCGGCATCTTCATCATTTGGCAGTGCCTTCAACACTCGGCGAAGCTCAAGCTCATCACTCTCGCCATCCATTAACACCGAAAGTGATTCCCGTGTGTTTTGACTCATACTTCACACCCTCACACTGTTTAAAAGAAGTACTGGGATGATGGTTAATAATATGCACCATCACTCCGACGACTTCCAAGGCCAAGTCTCCTTTGCAAGCTAATCAAATTAGCAAATCTAATTAGCTTGCAATGCTAAGCTCATGACGCTTTGTAAATTGATATATCACAGAATGACACATCGAACGTGCTCACCAAGGATAGTCACGTTTTATGACGCCTTACATGCCAGACAGTTCACAAAAAAAATAAAACCTTTATTTTTTTTGTTGGTATTCTTTGGCGATCATATTGCGCTCTCTCTATTGACCACTACTCATCGCGACTGTTCCGCGCCGTGGATACTAATGGGCGGATATGTTCATCAACCGCCTCGCGAGCGCGGAAAATTCGCGAACGAACCGTGCCCACCGGGCACTGCATGACCTGAGCAATATCTTCGTAAGCCAGGCCATCCAGCTCGCGTAGGGTAATTGCTGTGCGCAGATCATCGGGCAAGTTGTCGATCGCTTGGTAAACCGCAGCTTCGAGCTGGTCTCTGGCAATCGCAGCTTCTGGTGACTCTGAATCTGCCAGTCGTCCGCTTTGGTCGATAATTTCAGCATCGACAATATCCAAATCACTTCCCGGCGGACGCCTCCCCCGCGAGACCAGATAATTTTTCGCCGTGTTAATCGCGATGCGATACATCCAGGTATAGAACGCACTTTCCGAGCGAAACTTGCCTAAGGCGCGGTACGCCTTGATAAATGCCTCCTGGGCCACATCCTGAACTTCAGAGTGATCATGAACGTAACGACCAATCAGGCCGATAATTTTGTGCTGGTATTTTTTTACCAGCAGATCGAAGGCGCGCGTATCGCCTTTTTGGGCACGTTCAACAAGCTGTTGGTCAGTTTCCCGAGTGCCCATTCACACGCTCCTCCAGCTCGTACGGCGTGCGCCGAGCCCCATTCCTATTAGCCCTGACAAGTGGGCGTTCACAGCAAGCAGCATAGCGTCCCTTGGGCATTGATTAATAATAGAGTGAATAAAAGAGCGAACACTTCGCCCGAGTATATTGCTGCATTTTATAACGGTACTAAATTTTAACGACCTAAGCTTTAACGACCCAGGTTTTAACGACCTGGGTTTTAACGACCTGGGTTTTAACGACAGAGACCCAGTGTTACGCGTTCTTTGCAGCGCTTCAAGCGCTTACCCCCTTTCGCAAAACCCAGAGGCTGACACTTTTAATGCTGCCATGGTTCCACAGCAATTGATTTTTACCTGCTCGACAAGCGATAGTAGGAGCCACTTTTATCGCCCCCTCACTTTTTTCACAAATAGCGCATGCACAGGTAGCAAGATGTCAGAACAACAGGTTAATAACCTTAACGTCCTCGCTCAAGACGTTCTCACGACGCCAGAAGCTCTCAAGAACGCCGTACCGTTAACCGATGCGGCAGAGCGTACAGTAATTGAAGGTCGTCAAACCATTCAAAATATCCTGGATGGCAACGACCCGCGACTGCTAGTCGTCGTTGGGCCGTGTTCAATTCACGATGTAGAAGCCGCCCTCGACTACGCCCGCCGCCTTCGTGCGTTGGCTGATCAAGTCAGCGACAGCCTGTACATCGTGATGCGCGTCTATTTTGAAAAGCCGCGCACAACAGTTGGCTGGAAAGGCCTGATCAACGACCCACACCTCAACGACTCCTTTGAGATCGATGAAGGTCTGCATATCGCCCGCAAACTGCTGGTTGATCTGGCCGAAATGGGCTTACCGTTAGCTACCGAAGCACTCGACCCCATCTCGCCCCAGTACCTGCAAGACTGCATCAGTTGGTCAGCGATTGGCGCCCGTACCACCGAGTCCCAGACCCACCGGGAAATGGCTTCAGGCCTCTCCTGCCCGGTCGGCTTTAAAAACGGCACTGACGGCAGCCTGGACGTAGCGATCAATGCGCTCCAGTCCGTGGCCAGCCCACACAACTTCCTGGGCATTAACCAGGCGGGCCAGGTAGCGATTATCCGCACCCGCGGCAATGCCTACGGCCACGTCGTGCTGCGCGGCGGCAACGGCAAGCCCAACTACGACAGCGTGAGCGTTGCTCTAGCAGAAAAGGAGCTTGAGAAAGCCAAGCTATCGCCCAACATCATGATCGACTGCTCTCACGCCAACTCCAACAAAGATGCCGCGCTACAGCCGCTGGTGCTGGAAAACGTCACCAACCAAATTTTGGAAGGCAACACCTCCATTATCGGCTTGATGGTTGAATCCAATATTGGCTGGGGCAATCAAAAACTGCCTCAAGATCTTAGCCAACTGCAGTATGGCGTATCCATTACCGATGCCTGCATCGACTGGGACACCACGGTGGAAACGTTTAACCGCATGAACGATAAACTTGCCGCCACGCTAGCCAAGCGCATCGCTAAGTAATACCAGCGCCGTTGCAGCTATATAATCCCCGCCTCGGCGGGGATTTTTCGTTCCAAAACACTAAATAAACGGCTAGCGGCTAATTTCACGTCGAAATGGCGGCAATGCATCCAACAACGCTTGCCCGTAACGGCGGGTGATCACCCGTTTATCCAGTATTGTGATCGTCCCGCGGTCGCTCTCCTTTCGAATCAAACGACCACAGGCCTGCACCAGCTTAATAGACGCATCGGGCACGCTAATGCGCATAAAGGCATTGCCGCCCTGGCTCTCTATCCACTCCGCTAACGTAGCGCCCACCGGGTCATCTGGCACCGCAAAGGGCAACCGCGTAATCACCACATGCGTCAAATAGTCGCCAGGAAGATCAATACCCTCGGCGAAGCTTGCCAGGCCAAAGATAATACTGCCGTCACCCTTATCAACGGCCGCCCGATGCCGCTCGATAAGCTCGCGCTTAGGCAGCGCATCCTGGGCCAGCACGCGCTCCTTCACTCTCGCGGGCAACGCTTTATCCACCGCCCTCAGTTGAGCACGGGAAGAGAACAGCACTAGCGCTGCTTCTTTATCGGCCAGCTGCGATACAAAAGTGACAATCGCTAGCTCGTGGGCGTCTCTGTCACCAGGGTCAGTGGCCTCTTTGGGCACGCGAAGCACTGCATTGGCGTAATCAAACGGGCTCGGTAACGCCTGATAGCGGTAGCGATTCGCCAAGCCTGCTCGTTCTTGAAGGCGCTCAAATCGCCCCAGCGCGGTCAAGGTCGCCGATGTGACCACCGCGCCGTGGCAGCGCCCCCATAAATGCTTGGCCAAGGTATGCGCTGCAGAGACCGGGCTGGCTGAAAATTCAATCTCCGGCTCACCGGTTACGCGACTTAGCGTAATCCAGCGGGCGCTGGGCGCCTCATTGGCGACATCCTGCTCGCTAAACGCCTGCCAAAGCGCGTGGGCCTCCAACGCCCGCCCGTGCAGCAGCGCCACCAGCGGCAGCCAGGCCTCTGCCTGCTCTCGGTCAAGGCCGGTCTGCTTATCAGGATCAAGGCTCTCGCGCAGAATATCGCTGATACTTTCCAAACAGCGCGATAGCGAGGCGAACATCACCAGTAGCTGCTGCGCCTGATCACGCAATGCGTCGGGCACCTGGCCCTTCTCAAAACGCGATTGATGGGTGGCCTCTTCGTCGGCCAAGCCATTTGGTCGACCGGCCAGTTGATGCCCCATGCTAAACACATCACCCAGCGCGGGTTCCAGATTATGGATCAGTTCGGGCAAGCTCACCAACAGGCGAGACACCGTGGGCTGAACCGCCAACCCCTGGTGAAGGTCGGTTAAACTGCTTTTCAGCGTTTTCAGCCAGCGCAAACAGCCGTGCACCGCAAAGCGGTGGGCAAAGTGGGAAAGTGCCTTCTCCGGCAGGTGGTGACCTTCGTCAAACACAAAAATGCAGTCCGCCGGGTCGGGCAGTATCGCACCGCCGCCCAAGGCCAAATCAGCCAACACAAGATCGTGATTGGCGACGATGACGTCAGCATTTTCAAGCTCACGGCGCGAACGAAAGAATGCGCAGGCACCAAAGTGCCCGCAGCGCCGCCCCGTGCACTGGCGATGATCCACCGTTAGCCGGCGCCAGTGGGCATCCTCAATCGCTTCGGGCCAGTTATCACGATCCCCTTCCCACTCCCCCTGCCCATAGGCTTGGGCCATATCGCTGGCTATGACGGTGAAGTCACTGCTTTGGGTTTGCAGCGACTGCTCAAATAGCGACAGCGTGGGGTTGGGCTCACTGCCTTCCAGTGCTTGATCCAGCCGCGCCACGCACACATAGCGTCCGCGCCCTTTGGCTAATGCATATCGAAAGGCGATACCGCTGTGGCTTGCCAGTGATGGCAAGTCTTGATTCAGCACCTGCTCTTGAAGAGCGACTGTTGCCGTCGAGATAATCAGCCGCTTGCCGCGCGCTTTAGCGATTGGCAAGGCGGCGATCAGATAGGCCAGCGTTTTACCCGTACCGGTACCCGCTTCAAGTACGCAGACGTGAGTATCGCTGGTTCGCTTACCCTCGCCATCGCTCTCGATATTACCCAGCGTTCGGGCTATTTCGGCGATCATCATGCGCTGGCCGTAGCGTGGGGTCAGCTCAAGGGTGTCCACCACGCGACGGTAAGCGTCTTGAATCTCGCTTTTGAGGGCTGTATCAAGCATGCGGCTTAGAGCATACCTTCCGGCGGATGCACGCAGGGTAACTTGTCATTGATATAGCGTTCGATTTCCGGCAGTGAGAAGGCATCCTCTTCACCGACGAAGCTAATCGAGACACCCTTCGCGCCAGCGCGACCGGTACGGCCAATACGGTGCACATAGTCTTCCGGGTCTTCCGGCAGGGTATAATTGATGACGTGACTGACGTCTTCAATGTGGATCCCACGGCCGGCAACGTCAGTGGCGACTAATACCTGAATCTCACCTTCGCGGAAGCTTTCCAGGGTTTTGATGCGCTGATTCTGGGGTACATCACCCGACAGCATCGCCGCGCTAACACCGGCTTTTTTGAGCAGGTCGTCAAGCTTGCGCACTAAGTCACGACGGTTACCAAACACCATCACGCGCTCAAAGCTCTCCTGCTGAAGTAGATTCACCAGTAAGCGCTGCTTGTCGTCGTCGGACACCAAATACACACGCTGATCGATATCCGCCTGATTCTCAACGGTGACTTCGATCTCGACGTGGGCAGGATCAAGCGTCCATTGACTGGCAAGGTTCAAGATGTCGTCGGTAAAGGTGGCCGAGAAGAGGAAGGTCTGACGCTCTTCTTTTTTCGGCGTGTAGCGAATAATCCGCTTCACGTCGGGAATAAAGCCCATCGACAACATCCGGTCGGCTTCATCCAGCACCAATACCTCAACTTCGTTGAGGTCGATATCGCGCTTCTGGTGGAAATCCAACAGGCGCCCCGGGGTTGCCACCAGAATATCGATCTTGCTGCCCAGGCTTTCACGCTGCTTCTGGTAGTCCATACCGCCGACCACACTCGCAACATTGAGCGGGGTAAAACGCGCTAACGCTTTAGCATCTTTTTCGATCTGCAGCGCCAACTCGCGGGTAGGCGCAATAATCAAGGCGCGCGGCGCACCTGGCTTTTGACCATTGGGTGTTGGCTCTTCCAGGAAGTAGGCCATCACAGAGATCAAAAAGGCCGCGGTTTTACCGGTTCCCGTTTGCGCTTTACCGACAATGTCGCCACCTAATAGCGTTTGGCGCAGGGCCTCGGCTTGAATAGGCGTGCAATACTCAAACCCTTGGGCATGAATAGCGCGCATTAAGGGTAGCGGCAGATCAAAGTCATGAAAGCGCCACTTGCCGGCCACGGCGGGCACCTGAAACTGACGAAGATCCCAGCTCGACTGGCGACGACGTGGTTTACGACGGCGGCGCTTTGGCTTGCGGTTCTGGGCCGGTGCTGTGGTCTGTTCCGACTCGCTCATAGGCTGTCTATCTATCCATTGCTGTTAAGGTTAGGCATATTGACGTGCGCATTGTACCAGGGCTTGGCGATAAGAGCGCGTCCTGCTGTCGAAGGAGTCCCAAGGCCTGCTAGAATAGCCGTCAAATCGACGTAAGGAGCGCGACATGACGCGTAAGAAAAAAACTCGTTCACTGGCCGATAAGGTGACAATTCGTACCGGCCGACGTAAAGATTATAAAAAATGGCGCCACGACAATCCCGACCAAGTCGCCCCTTCGCGCCGTTTTGTGGCGAAAAAGCAGCAGCAGCGCAAGCTTCAGGCGGTGAGAAAACTCGCCCGCCAGCAGAACGGGCAGGATATTGCCATTCACCCTGATAAAACTGATAGCGGCGCTAACAAACCTCAGGGGGACGACTCGTAATGCGTTTGGTTTCTTTCAACATTAATGGCATCCGTGCACGGCTTCACCAGTTACAGGCGTTGATCGACACTCAGCAACCGGACGTGATTGGGCTACAGGAAACCAAAGTACAAGACAGCGAGTTTCCTATCGCAGACGTGGAAGCCATGGGTTACCACGTTTTTTATCACGGCCAGAAAGGCCACTACGGCGTTGCCCTGATGTGCCGCCAGGCACCCCAAGAGGTATTTTACGGTTTCCCCGATGATGAGGAGGACGCCCAGCGCCGCATGATTGGCGCCCGTCTGCTATCCGAGGATGGCGAAACTGTGACGGTGTGGAACGGCTATTTCCCTCAGGGCGAAAACGTTATTCACCCGACCAAGTTTCCCCATAAAGAGCGTTTTTACGGCCAGTTAGCGCGACTGCTTAACGAACAGCATCGCCCTGACGAGCGGCTGGCCATTATGGGCGATTTTAACATCTCGCCGGAAGACCAGGACATCGGCATCGGTGAGGCCAACCGCAAGCGCTGGCTGCGCGAAGGCAAAACCAGTTTTCAGCCCATTGAGCGCGAATGGCTCGAAGGCATTAAAGCGTGGGGGCTTAGCGACAGCTATCGGCTTTGCTATCCGCAAAGCGATGACCGCTTTAGCTGGTTCGATTACCGCTCCAAAGGGTTTAATCAGGAGCCCAAGCGCGGCCTACGTATCGACTATATTCTCGTCACCAAAGCGCTAGCTGAGCAGGTCACCGACGCGGGCATCGACTACGATTTGCGTGGTATGGAGCGGCCATCGGATCATGCACCTACCTGGAGCGACTTCGCTGTAACGCTCAAGTCATAGCCCTTGAGACATAGCCCTTGAGAAATTGCCCTTTCTAGTTAAAACTGGCCAGCCACTGCTGCGCCTCATTGTCACCTAGCGACGAGGCGCGGGCAAAGGCTTGCTTTGCTTGCCCCTCCTCACCCCAGGCGTAAGCGAGCTGGCCATAAGCTCGCCAGTCAGCGGCTGTTTGGGTATGCAGCGCTATGGCTTGCCAGGCGTTCAGGGTCTTACCAACGTCTTTAGCCTGCCGCCAGGCACTGGCAAGCAAACGTAGATTAGACTCGTCGCGAACAATATCGCCCTTGTTTAATACCTGCTCTAAATGTTCGGCGGCCCGGGCGGGAGTACCGCCTGCGAGATGCAGTTGAATCAACAGCCAAAAATCCTCCTGCTCGGTTAGCTTGCCTAATTGCCATGCCGTCTCCCAAAGGCCAGCGGCTACACCCGACTGACCTGCCTGCTGGGCAAGCCCGGCAGCTTGGCGCCAATCGGTAGCGTCGCTTTGCGCGGTCAGGCCATCCAACAGCCAGCCCAATGCCTGATCGCCTTGCCCAGCATTGCGATAAACAGCAAGCGCCAGAGCCTGCTGTGCCTCACTTAATTCCGGCGTCTCATTAAGTGTCTGCTCAAGCCAGTCGGCAGCGTCCTCCCAGCGCGCCTGTTCCGCCAACAGGCGGGTTAACTGCCATATGGCATCACTATCCCGGTGATTAGCTAACCACTCACTGAATAGCTCAATGGCTTGATCACGCTGACCCGCAGCTCGGCGCAGTTCGGCTTCCTCACGTAGCCAGCGAGCCGCCTGGGCGTCATCAACACCCTCTAAGCCACGGGCAATGGCCAGCCGATCTGCTGCTGCAGCGTGCTGATCCTGGCGCGCCAAGGCGCCGGCTGCGAGCTGTTGATAGAGCGCACTGGCCCATTGATCCGATTGATTACCAGATGCTAACCGCTCAGCCTGAGCGGTTGCCCGTTCAACGACTTGAGTTAACGAGGCTTCTTGCGACTGGCTCTCTTTTAACTGGCTATCTTTCAACTGGCTCTGTAGCGCATTGAGATCAGCAATGACATCACCTTGCAGCGCAGGACTGGCCTGTGATGAAAGTGGCCAAACGCTTAGTAATAGAAGGCATAAAAGACGCTTCATTCAGCTACCTCAACTCAAACTCGATCCGCTGGGTGGCATTACGCAACCGATCACTGGGTTCAAATTGCCACTTGGCAATCGCGTCCCGCGCAGCATCATTAAACACCCGACGCGGCTGCGCGCTGGTAACCCGTATAGAAGAGCTGTCGACACTACCATCGCGCCGAATCATAAAGGCCACCTCTACAAAGCCTTCCATACCCCGGCGCTGTGCCCGAGGCGGGTAAGTAGGGCCAACTTGGTTCGTCGGTGTCGCCTGACCTACATTAACCGGCTCATTAGAGGGTGCAGGCTGCGCTTCCGGCGCGACCTCACGCATGGCAGGTGCTGAGTCCAATGACGCGGGAGCTGCACTAGGTGCTGGCTCGACAGGTCGCGGTTGCGGGGTCGGCTCTGGCCTCGGTTCGGGAGGTGGTTCGGGCCGGGGCTCCGGCGTCACTTCCGTCAACTCCGGTAGCTCACTATCCATTTCTACCGGCTCAACGGGCTCATCCGGCAGCTCTACTTCCGGCAAGCTGATAGTGCTCTCAGTGACTGGCGGTGGCTCGGGGGCTGGCATGGGCGGTGGCGCCTGCTGGGGTGCCGCTTCAGCCGGCTGCGGCGTGGGCGCCTCCTGTTCGGGGGCCTCCTCCGGCGCTTCAATCATGGTCATCGCCATGCTCATGGTCAGCTCTTCGGGCTTTCGCTCTGGGGGCGCCACGAGCTGGGCAAGCAGCCAGAACAAGCCCACCGCCAGCACGACGCCGCCTAGTATCGATAGCAGGTGGCGTATCATGACCCACTCCGGCTCGCCGCCACCGCTACCCGGTCAACGCCCGCCTCACGCAGGCGATCCATCACCTCAATCAGCAAGCCTGTGGTAGATGAGCGATCCGCCTGAATAACCACCGAGCCATCACCACTCAGCATAGCGGCTACTTGCTGGCCAACACGGTGGGTATCCACGGGACTGCCATCTACCCACACCGCCCCCTCGGGGGAAATCGCCACAAGTACTTGGGCATCCGGACGCGGGGTCGCGGCACTGGACTCCGGCCGCTCAATTTCGACACCGCTCTCTTTGACAAAGCTGGTCGTCACGATAAAGAAAATCAACATGATAAAAACTACGTCGAGCATGGGGGTAAGATTTACCTCATTGCTCTCAGTGGTCGCATCTATGGAACGACGTCTACGCATCACTCTCCTCCAGTGCCCGCGCCAAGCGATCATGCAGCCGCTGGTCTTCACGACGAATGACGTGCTCTAAACGACTAATAAATAACAGCCCTACCACGGCGATGGCCATGCCGGTCAAGGTCGGCAGCGTCGCTCGGGCGACGCCATCTGCCATGGCGCGGGCTTGATGGGTCTCGCTCAACGAAAGGCTATCGAATACGCTAATCATACCCGTCACCGTGCCTAACAACCCCAGTAAAGGGCATAACGCGACCAACAGCTTTAACCAGGGCAAGGGTTTGCGCAGCCTGGCGACCAGCGCCTCTGCCCATACCTGACGCAGCGTGCGGGCACTCCAACTGGTGTGGTCACTGCGCGCCGCCCACCGCCGCAGCAACTGGCGCCGCGCAATACGCCAGGTAATTCGGTAGTACCACCAGCGCTCCATGGCCATGGCAAACACCAGCACGGCCACGACGGCTAGAACGACCAGTACCGCACCACCCGCCTCCACTAAACGCTCAACGGGTTCGAGCCAGAGAGGAAGTGCAGACATGTTAATTCACCACAGGCGTGTGAGATTCCAGGTGATCCGCCAGAGTCGCACTCGCCTGCCCTTCAATCACGTGGGTTAAGTAACGGCTGCGGCCTGCCAACGCTGTTTGCACGAACAACAACGGCACGGCGGTAATCAGACCCAGCACGGTGGTGACCAGCGCCTGGCTAATACCGCCTGCCATTAGCTGCGGGTCACCGGTGCCAAATACAGTAATCGCCTGGAAAGTAACGATCATCCCGGTCACTGTCCCCAGCAGACCGAGCAGCGGAGCGATGGCGGCGAGCAACTTCACCATTGGCTGACTGCGTTCCAGCCTGGGTAGTTCGGCCAATACCGCTTCATCCAGCCGCGCTTCCAGGGCCTCTGGGGTTTGATGTTTATCCATGCCTTCAAAACGCAGCAGTACCCGCCCCAACGGGTTATTGGCCTGCAGTTGATCAGGGGATTGCCGTTGGCGATTAACGCGCAGACTGACCAGCACCAGATAGAGATATTGGCCAAGGCCGATAATCATACCCAGAATACCCAGCGCCACGACCACGTAGCCGACATAGCCGCCCTGCTGGAAACGCTCCCACAGACTGGGCTGCTGGGCCAAGGCTTCCAGCACGCTGCCCTGGGTAGGATCTACCGCCATCACGTTGCTTTCGCCCTGGTAGTAATCCGCCAGCAACCCACCAATGGCATTGGGCGTGCGCGCCAGCACGACTAAGTTGCCATCGCCTTCACCGCGCTCTAATAGCTCGCTCTCGGTAAAGGCCGCGAAATCGCCTAACCGCAACAACTCGCGAGTGGCCACCTCGCCATTAGCATCGGCAACCGACATTGAAAGCCGCTCGGCGCGCCCGCTGCGCGCGGTTAACGCCGCCAAGTGATCCACTACATCTTCCAACTGGTGGCGTTCAAGCACTTCCACCTCATCCAGACGCTGCGGCAGCGATCCCTCCTCCAGGGTAAGCAGGCTCTCTTCCCCCAGCGTATTGCGAATCTCAGAGCTATGCCGGGCAAGATTCGCCAGCAGGCCTGAAAGCGCCTCGCCCTGCTCTGCTTGGCGCTCGCGTAGTTCACTCGCCTGTTCTGTTTGCTCTGCCTGCTGCGCCTGTAGCGCTTCATGCTGCTGCTGAGAATCTTCGTGTTCGGCGCGCGCCTGCTCCAGGGCGGACTCCAACGCCTGCTGGTTATCCAGAAAACTCATTAGACGCTGCTGGTCTCGCGCTTGCGCTGCCTCACGGGCGTCACGCAGAGAAGTAGCGCTTTCAGTTTGCGCCATTGATACGCCACTGACCGCTACCAGCCCCAATACAACGCAGGCATAGCCAAGTTGACAAAGCGTTCGCCGACACATGGATAGGCGACTCGCGGATTGGCGATTACCGGTTAGATTGAAACGACTCATGGTTGCTCTCCCTGCAAGTCATTGGCACTAATCGAGAGCGGCAAAGTTAATAGATCCGGAGCGCGCTGATCTTCCGCCATGCGCAGCCCACTGCGCACTTCACGCAGGTATTCGTCTTCCAGCGGCTGCCATGCACCACTTTCAGCATCCCACACACCGCCTTCACGGCCGTCAGGGGTTAGGTAATAGAAGCCGATACGCCCGATACGCAAGAAGTCCACTTCACGCACACGGCCATCCTGACTTAAACGCCCACGCCAGCTGTCCATCTCCTGCCCATAGTCAAGCTCAACGCGCCATGCTTCGAGCAGGCCATTAATCCGCTCGATGGTATTTTGACCCTGCTCATCGGGCTGACGCTCAACCCGCGCCAACCGCTCCTCACGTAGAAAAGGCAGGTCACGCTCGATCCATTGGCTAAGCTGTGCCGACATGTTTTGTTCGATCACAGGCAGCGCGGCTCGGGTCTCTTCCAACGTGTCCAGAGCAGTAGCCAGCCGCTGCTGACGTTCGGCCTCTTCCGCCAAGCGCCCGGTCAGCGAGGCATTGTCAGCCTTCAACTGGCGGGTTTCTCGCTCCAAACGGCGTAGCTCTTCCAGATGTTCGCGGGTTTGCTCATCGGCGGCATCAATCTGCTCCTGAAGCGCTGCCTGGGCCTGCTGGGCTTCTACACTTTCGGCCGCTTGAGCCACTGCTTGTTCACTTGCCAACAGCGTGCCACTGGCCAGCACTCCCGCTAGCCACCATCCACGCAAGGCAAAGAAAGACCTGTTCAGCACGTACACTCTCCGTCACTGAGTAGCGGGCGGCGGGCACCGCCCGACTAGAAACTAATTGGGTATTAGAACGATTTGCGTTTAACTTTTGCGCTGCCTAGACTACCACTAATATAATAAATGACAATATTTATCATTAAGAAACAGTCGATTTCGCAGTCGCTGGAAACTTTCTCCCACGGCGTGACAGGCGTTCACCCGACCACCTTGCTAGGGCCCTTGAATGGGGATAGCATCATTGGATAGTTTCATTCGGGAAGGTTCAGGGGAGGCCCTATGACTGCCGAAACACTCAATCAACTACGCACACAGATTTCGACGCTCTCAGAATCGGAGCGAGCAGCCCTTGCTCACGAACTCATCATAAGCCTGGACGGCCCGCAAGATAACGCCGTTGAACAAGCATGGAATGATGAAATTATTCAGCGCGCCGCCAACGTCAAAAGTGGTAACGCCACCCTTCTGACCCGAGAAGAGTTCCGAAAGCAGATGCTCGAAAGGATAGGTTAGTAACAGTGCGGACAGTGAGGGTATTGGCAGAAGCCTCGCAGGAAGCGATAGAGGCCGCAGCATGGTATGAACACGAACAGCCAGGTCTCGGTAGCGAGTTTTTTGCCACACTCGATGCCGTCATTGACATTATTGAAGAAAATCTTGTCCCTCTATCACCCCTACCGAAAGCAGCTGGGATAACAGGTGCAAAAAGACTTATTCTGGATCGTTTCCCTTACGATGTAATTGCCATTGAACTACCTGAGGAAATAGTCGTGATTGCCGCAGCCCACCACTCCAGGAAACAGGGTTACTGGTGGGAAAGAAGTAGGCATAAAAAATAGTGGCACCTTGATAATACATTAGCACTAACTTACCACTACATACTCTTTTGTCAGCGGCGCCAGCGGTAGTTGCCAAGCCTCTTCACGGGTCACCCATCTTGCTTCAGCAATTTCAGCCGCTGCTTCGACAGGCTCATCAATAACCAGGCTAAACAGATGCGCTTCAAGCGCCATGCCCGGCTCATTGGCGGCGGGAGCGCTATGCACGCCTAGCGGAATCAGTTGATCCTCATTAACCTGCAAGCCCAACTCCTCCCTCAGCTCGCGGCACAGCGCCTCTAGTGCGGTTTCCCCTGCATCGATCTTGCCGCCAGGCTGCATAAAGAAAGACGTATTGTGCTTACGCACCAATAGCAAGCGCCCATCAGGGTCGCTCACTACGGCAGCGGCGATCTTCAATAGGTTAGCTTCGCTAGCTGACATACGTCCTCCTCTATGCCCATGACTTCATGCCGATAACTTTCGGTGGTATTAAAACGCCCAGTCGTCGTCTTCAGTGGCGACGGCTTTGCCGATGACGTAGGAAGAGCCGGAGCCGGAGAAGAAGTCGTGATTCTCGTCAGCATTGGGAGACAGCGCCGCCATGATGGTCGGGTCAACATCGGTCACGCTGCTGGGGAACAGTGGCTCGAAGCCTAGGTTCATCAGCGCTTTATTGGCGTTGTAGTGAAGGAATTTCTTGACGTCTTCACTTAAGCCTACCTCGTCATAGAGTGACTCGGTATAGCGCACTTCGTTGTCATAGAGTTCCAGCAGCAGCTCGTAGGCGTAATCTTTGACTTCCTGCTGACGCGCTGGCGTCGCTTCCGCCATTGCCTGCTGGAATTTATAACCGATGTAGTAGCCGTGCACCGCTTCATCGCGAATGATCAGACGAATCAAATCGGCAGTATTGGTCAGTTTGGCATGGCTTGACCAGTACATCGGCAGGTAGAAGCCGGAGTAGAACAGAAACGACTCAAGGAAAACGCTGGCGACTTTGCGCATCAGCGGGTCATCCGAGCGGTAACGCTCTAATATCAGCTGGGATTTCGCCTGCAGAGTGGGGTTCTCTTCACTCCAGCGAAACGCATCGTCCACATCACGGGTGGTGCAAAGCGTCGAGAAAATCGAGCTGTAGGAACGCGCATGCACTGATTCCATAAAGGCGATATTAGTGTAAACCGCCTCTTCGTGGGGAGTACGTGCATCTTCCATTAATACCGGTGCACCCACGCTGCTTTGAATGGTGTCCAGCAGCGTAAGGCCGGTAAACACACGAATCGTCAGCTGCTTTTCCTTTTCGGTCAGGGTGTTCCAGGACTGAATATCATTCGACAGCGGCACTTTCTCAGGCAGCCAGAAATTACTGGTCAAGCGGTTCCACACTTCCAGGTCTTTATCATCCTGAAGTCGGTTCCAGTTAATCGCGTCAACCCGCGATAAACGTTGCATGGTATTCATAGTTTCAATCTCTTCAAAGTCGTCAAACGCCTAGAGCGTGCAGGAAACGCAGCCTTCCACCTCTGTGCCTTCTAAGGCACTTTGACGCAAGCGAATGTAGTAAAGCGTTTTAATGCCTTTGCGCCAGGCGTAAATCTGCGCTTTGTTGATATCGCGCGTGCTGGCGGTATCCGGGAAGAACAGCGTTAGCGATAGACCTTGGTCGACGTGCTGCGAGGCTTCCGCATAGGTATCGATGATCTTTTCCGGGCCGATTTCGTAGGCGTCCTGGAAGTAGTCAAAATTGGCTTCATCCAGGAAAGGCGCGGGATAGTAAACACGCCCCAGCTTGCCCTCTTTGCGGATCTCGATTCTCGCCGCTACCGGGTGAATGCTAGAGGTGGAGTTATTGATGTAAGAGATCGACCCCGTCGGCGGTACCGCCTGCAGGTTGCGGTTGTATAAACCGTGGGCCATGACCGAGGCTTTCAGCTCCTGCCAATCGTCTTGGGTCGGCAGCGCGATACCACTGCGTTCAAACAGGCCACGTACTTTGTCAGTGCGCGGCAGCCACGCCTGGTCGGTGTACTTATCAAAGAAGGTACCCGAGGCATAGGTGGAATCGGCAAAGCCAGCAAACGTATCCTTGTGCTCAATCGCCAAACGGTTCGACGCACGGATCGCATGGAAGGCCACGCAGTAGAAGTAGATATTGGTAAAATCCAAGCCTTCGTCGGAGCCGTAGTAGATATGCTCCCGCGCCAAATAGCCGTGCAGGTTCATCTGGCCTAAGCCGATCGCTCTGGACTTAGCATTGCCTTCGGCAATCGAGGGAACGCTGCGCAGATTGCTCATTTCCGAAACGGCGGTGAGGCCGCGAATGGCGATGTCCACGCTGGTACCGAGATCACCAGAGTCCATCACCTTGGCAATGTTCATGGAGCCCAGGTTGCAGGAGATATCCTGGCCAATATGGCGATAACCCAAGTCGTCGTCATACTCCGTAGGGGTATTCACCTGAAGAATTTCAGAGCACAGGTTACTCATGTTAATGCGGCCAGCAATCGGATTGGCGCGATTAACCGTGTCTTCGAACATCAGGTAGGGGTAGCCCGACTCAAACTGCAGCTCGGCCAACACCTGGAAAAACGCCCGAGCGTTAATCTTGTGCTTGCGGATACGCGCATCAGCAACCATCTCATGGTATTTTTCGGTAACGCTGATATCGCCAAACGGTACGCCGTAAACGCGCTCTACATCGTAGGGCGAGAACAGGTACATGTCGTCGTTGCGCTTGGCGAGTTCAAAGGTGATATCCGGGATCGTCACGCCCAGTGAAAGCGTTTTGATACGAATTTTCTCGTCGGCGTTTTCCCGCTTGGTATCCAAAAAGCGCAGGATATCCGGGTGGTGAGCGTTCAGATACACCGCCCCTGCCCCCTGACGAGCGCCAAGTTGGTTGGCGTAGGAGAAGGCGTCTTCCAGCAATTTCATAATCGGGATGATGCCCGACGACTGGTTTTCAATGCGCTTGATGGGCGCACCAGACTCACGAATATTGGTGAGCAGGAAGGCCACGCCGCCGCCACGCTTGGAGAGCTGCAGAGCAGAGTTAATCGCCCGGCCAATCGATTCCATATTGTCTTCAATACGCAGCAGGAAGCACGACACCAACTCACCGCGCTGCTGCTTGCCGCAATTAAGGAAAGTGGGCGTTGCGGGCTGGAAACGGCCGCTAATAACTTCATCCACTAGCGACTTCGCCAACGTTTCGTCGCCTCGCGCCAGGGTCAACGCCACCATGCAAACACGGTCTTCGTAACGCTCTAAGTAGCGCTTGCCGTCAAACGTTTTCAGCGTGTAGCTGGTGTAGTATTTAAAGGCGCCCAAAAAACTGGGGAAACGAAACTTATACGCATAGGCCTGCTCGAACAGCGCCTTGATAAAGGCAAAGCTGTACTGGGCCAGCATCTCGGCTTCGTAATACTGCTCTTCGACTAAGTAATCGAGCTTTTCCTCTAACGAGTGGAAAAACACAGTGTTCTGGTTAACGTGTTGCAAAAAGTACTGGCGTGCCGCTTCGCGATCTTTATCCAGCTGTAGCTCACCATTGGCACCGTACAGATTGAGCATGGCGTTGAGAGCGTGATAGTCCAGCGTGCGCGCTTCCGCCGCAGCTGCTGGCCGTTTTGCCTCGACGCTTTTAGTGGCTGAGTCTTTCGAGGCTGAGTCTTTCGGCGCTAGGTTTGTCGTTTCCAAAACTCTTCTACTCCTTTACGGACGTTGGCCACGTCGTCGTCGGTGCCAAACAGTTCGAATCGGTACAGCAGCGGCACGTTGCACTTTTTGGCGATAATGCGGCCAGCAAGGCCATAGGCTTCGCCAAAATTAGTATTTCCCGCTGCAATGACCCCCCGCAGGAGGCTCCGATTATGTGTGTCGTTGAGAAAATGGATCACCTGCTTGGGTACTGCACCCTGCTCACTTCCCCCACCATAAGTGGGGGTAATTAAAATATACGGCTGGGTGACACGTGGAACAGGCTCATCTCGATTCAGCGGCAGTCGCTTTGCGGCAAAACCAAGCTTCTCTACAAAACGATGGGTATTGCCTGATTTAGTAGAAAAGTACACCAAACTGCCGGCTATAGGTGTGGGTGAGCAACTTGCCAGCATTGGGATGACTTAAGCCAGCGCTTGAATGCGGTCTGGGCGGAAACCCGACCAGTGATCCTCGCCGACGACTACGACAGGAAGCTGGCGATAGCCGAGGGCCTCAACTTCCTCTTGGGCGCCGGATTCAGCGGTAATATCAATAACAGTGTACTCAAGACCCTGCTTGTCGAGCGCACGGTAAGTTGCGGTGCATTGAACACAAGCGGGCTTGCTATAAATTTGGATTTCCATGGCTATTTTCCTTTTCATAGCGGCATTTTTCGGGTAGAGCACATCTAGTGCCCACCCCCTCTAGAAGATACAACGCATACTATATATAGACCAATGGAAAATCAATTCAAGCATATGTGGTATTTTTCATCCACAGGATATTGACAACTAATGCCCCACGTTATCCCAGGCAATAAAAAAACCGCCCACTAAAAAGTGGACGGTTTTTTCACAGCGCCGCAAAGCGGCGCGGCTAGCGGGTCATAGCAATATTAGCTAATTGCCGCTTGGTAACGACGCTCAACGTCTTCCCAGTTAACAACGTTAAAGAACGCTGCAATATAGTCAGGACGCTTGTTTTGATACTTCAGGTAGTAGGCATGTTCCCAAACATCCAGACCCAGCAGCGGCGTGTTGCCGTGCATGAGCGGGCTGTCTTGATTCAGGGTATTTTCTACCACCAATTTCTTTTCAGGGGTAATGGATAGCCATGCCCAACCGCTACCGAAACGGCCAACAGCCGCTTTTTTGAACTCTTCTTTAAAAGTTTCCAGACCGCCCAGTTCAGCGTCAATGGCTTTCGCCACATCGCCCTGGGGGCTGCCACCACCGTTTGGCGACATCATCTGCCAAAACATGGAGTGGTTAGCATGGCCGCCACCGTTGTTGATAACAGCTTGGCGCTTGGCTTCTGGAACGCGATCCAGGTTAGCGACCAGTTCTTCAACAGGTACATCTTCAAGGCCTGTGCCTTCCAGCGTGGCGTTCAGGTTGTTGATGTAGGTTTGATGGTGACGAGAGTGGTGAATTTCCATCGTCATCGCATCGATATTCGGTTCGAGAGCGTCATATGCGTACGGCAATTCGGGTAATGTATGCGCCATATCATCATCTCCTTGAGTGGCTTTCGTTGCTTTCACTTACTTATGTGCGGTCAGCCCGCAGCTTTTTCAACCACCGGAGTGGTTTTTCTTACTCGTGTTCTTTTCTTACTCTTTGCCCCAGTACTTTAGTCAACTATTGCCAGTTTACCTAATACACCCGCCACAAAAAAGCCGACTTCTGGCGAAGCCGGCTTGTAGGACTTAGCTGTTCAACCGCTTACAGCTTACTCTCAAGCTCCGGCAGAATCTCAAACAGATCGCCGACCAAGCCGTAATCGGCGACCTGGAAGATCGGCGCTTCGTCGTCTTTATTGATCGCAACGATCACCTTGGAGTCTTTCATACCTGCCAAGTGCTGGATGGCGCCTGAAATCCCCACGGCAATATACAGATCCGGGGCAACGATTTTGCCGGTCTGACCGACCTGCATATCGTTGGGTACAAAGCCTGCGTCTACCGCCGCGCGAGAAGCACCAATGGCGGCGCCCAGCTTGTCGGCAATGCCGTCAAGCAATTTGAAGTTCTCACCGTTGCCCATCCCGCGACCGCCGGAGATAACCACCTTGGCGCCGCCCAGTTCGGGGCGATCCGATGCCGCCAGCTCTTCTTTAACAAAGCTGGACTGGCTATTTTCAACCACCACATCGACGGCTTCAACGGGGGCACTGTTACCCTCGCCTACCGCGTCAAAGCCGGTGGAACGCACGGTGATGACCTTGAGCACATCATCGCTTTTCACCGTAGCGATGGCGTTACCGGCGTAGATAGGACGCTTGAAGGTATCGGCGCTATCCACGGCGATAACATCCGACAGCTGACTAACGTCTTTTAATGCTGCTAAACGCGGCAGCACGTTTTTACCGGTGGTGGAGGCACTAGCGAGTACGTGGGTGTAATCACCCGCCAGTTCGACCAGCAGCGCGCCCATGGGCTCGGCCAGTTGGTGGGCGTAAACGGCGTTATCGGCGACGCGTACTTTACTCACGCCGTCGAGCTTGGCGGCAGCTTCTGCCGCGGCCTGAACGCCTTCACCGGCAACGAGAACATCAATATCGCCGCCGATCTGTTGGGCGGCCGCAATTACGTGGGCCGTCGCACCGGCCAGTTGACCTTCATGCAGGTCGGCAAGTACCAAAATGCTCATAAAATCAGCTCCTTCAAAAGCGCACATCTCAATGTCCGGGTGTAAACAACCGACTTTAGAGAACTTTGGCTTCGTTTTTCAGTTTGTCGATCAGCTCGTCTACCGAGGCGACTTTAACGCCGCCCTTGCGCTCCGCTGGCGATTCAACTTTTAGCAGGCTCACCTTGGAGGCCACCTCGACGCCGTAGTCGGCGGGGGTCTTCACATCCAGGGGCTTCTTCTTGGCCTTCATGATATCGGGGAGCTTGGCGTAGCGCGGCTCATTCAAACGCAGGTCGGTGGTGACAATCGCAGGCAGCGTGAGGGCGATGGTTTGCAGACCGCCATCAATTTCCCGTGTCACATGTACTTTTTCACCGTCGACAGCTACTTCCGAGGCGAAGGTGCCCTGGGGCAGGCCGGTTAACGCCGCCAGCATTTGGCCGGTTTGATTGTTATCGGTGTCGATGGCCTGCTTGCCGAGAACGACCAGACCGGGCTGTTCTTCTTCGACCACTTTAGCCAATAGTTTGGCCACGGCCAGGGATTCGGCGCGCTCGTCAGTTTCGATATGAATGGCGCGATCGGCACCCAGCGCCAGGGCGGTACGCAGTTGCTCCTGGGCTGCCTTGGGACCCACCGTGACGGCGACAACCTCTGTCGCAACGCCCTTCTCTTTCAGGCGCACCGCTTCTTCCACGGCAATTTCGCAGAACGGGTTCATGGCCATTTTGACGTTGGTGAGATCGACGTCAGAATGATCCGCTTTGACACGAATCTTGACGTTGTAATCAATGACGCGTTTAACCGCGACGAGTACTTTCATAGGTTCCTCGCTTGGCTTGTCGTAAAGCCGTTACCCTGAGACGGCACCCGCCCAGCGGATACCCCTTAATTTAAGACGTGGTGAAGACTGGCAGGCCACTTCTCAACAGCGACCACCCCCCATCACAGCTGCAGCCAACACGAATGACGGCGCTTTTAAATTCAATCTTTTAAATTCGGTCAAGCGTTCGATAGGCACGCAATTGAAAAACCTTACCAATTTGCCATAGCCTGCCGCAAAGCGACAACACCTAATACCTTATCAATCACTACGGCCTTAGTCGTAACTGAAAGTCGTAACTGAACGCTGATTAGCGAAGCATACAGCCAATAAATGCCTCTTTCACCATCGTCGGCGTGACCTGACACAGGTATTATGACTATCATGACACATAACCAGAAGCAAACGACCGTTTTAAATTAAGGCCAATTTTTTATAAGCTAGTGTGTATAAATAATGGCACTTATAAAATAATGGCGCTTATAAAGAGAATAAGGAGAAACCGGGTGGAAACTGTTGAACGCGATGTAATGGACTTTGATGTCGTCATTGTCGGTGCGGGCCCATCCGGGCTTTCCGCCGCCTGCCGACTAATGCAGCAGGCCAACGAGGCAGAGCAAGAGCTAACTGTCTGCGTGGTTGAAAAAGGCTCTGAAGTGGGTGCGCATATATTGTCAGGGGCGGTATTTGAACCCCGCGCCCTGGCAGAGCTATTCCCTGACTGGGAGGAGCGCGGCGCTCCGCTCAATACCCCAGCGATTCGCGACGATGTTTTTTTGCTCAAAGACGCCGAAAAAGCGCAGAAAGTACCCAACGCCGTAGTGCCTAAAAGCATGCACAATACCGACGGCGACCTTACCCGCTATGTGATCAGTGCTGGCAATCTGTGCCGCTGGCTGGCCGAACAGGCAGAAGCCCTCGGCGTTGAGATATTTCCGGGTTTTGCCGCCCAAGACGTGATTATTGAAGATGACGCCGTGCGCGGCATTCTGATTGGCGATATGGGCGTCGCCGCGGACGGCACTCCCAAAGATGGCCATATGCCGGGCATGGAGCTGCGCGCCAAGTACACGCTGTTTGCCGAGGGCGCGCGGGGGCATTTGGGTAAGCGTTTAATCAAAGACTTTTCGCTGGATGCAGGTCGCGACCCGCAACATTACGGTATCGGCCTTAAAGAGCTGTGGGATGTGCCTGCCGACAAGCATGAGCCAGGTCTAGTTGTTCACGGTTCAGGTTGGCCACTGGATAGTAGCACTCACGGCGGCTGGTTCCTTTACCATGCGGAAAACCAGCAGGTCGTTGTGGGTTTGATTATGGATCTGGGCTACCAGAACCCATGGCTTTCGCCCTTCGACGAATTTCAGCGTATGAAGCATCATCCGGTCATTAGCCAGTACCTGGCGGGTGGCAAGCGCGTAGCTTACGGCGCACGGGCGATTACCAAAGGAGGCTTTAACAGCCTACCCAAAATGACCTTCCCTGGCGGGCTATTGATTGGTTGTGATGCGGGCACCCTCAACTTTTCCAAGATCAAAGGACTGCATACCGCCATGAAGTCCGGCTTGATCGCGGCTGAGAGCGTATTTGAGGCGATCAAAGGTGGCGATGAGGGCGCACAGGAGCTAACGAGCTTTACCCAGAAATGGGAGGCCAGCTGGGCCTACCAAGAGCTTAAAGAGAGCGCCAGTTTTGGTCCCGCGCTGCATAAATATGGCACCGTGGGCGGCGGAGCGTACAACTTCGCCCACCAGCTGCTGGGCAACAAGCTGCCTAACGTCCACGACACCACTACCGACCACGGCGCCCTTAAGCCAGCGGCCGAGTTTGAAAAGATTAACTACCCCAAACCGGACGGCAAGCTCTCTTTCGACAAACCGACCTCGGTATTTCTGTCGAACACCAACCATGAAGAAGATCAGCCGTGCCACCTGCGCTTGGATGATCCTGACCTGCCGATCCGCGAAAACCTGCCCGAATACGCCGAACCAGCTCAGCGCTACTGTCCTGCCGGTGTTTACGAGGTGGTGGAAGATAGCGCGGGGCAGCCCCGTTTTCAGATCAACTTCCAGAACTGCGTACACTGCAAAACCTGCGATATTAAAGACCCGGCGCAGAATATTACCTGGGTAGCCCCAGAAGGCGGCGGCGGCCCCAACTATCCCAATATGTAATTGACCGCGTAGATAGTGGCCGCTGAGTAGACGTTACGGCTATAGCTAGCCGTAACGCCTTTCTTCAAATGCTATGAAAGTATGCCGCTTTGCTGGCTTTCCAACACTTCAATGGGCGCCCGGCGGGCAATCAGACGCCTTCGCCCTGCCTGATCAAAGCGCACATCAATCACTGGGTCGCTGGCACTTCCCTCTACCGCTGCCACTTCGCCCTCACCAAACACTGCATGAATAAGTCGCTGACCAGGGTAAAAATGGGTATCCCCCGAATAACCTGCCTTGGCTTCTTCAACCTGCGCCGCCGCAAGCACAATATCATTGCGGCCAAGGCGCGCCAGATAGCGCTCAACCAGGCCCACTGATGTCACTTGCAGAGAAGCCGCTGGCGCGCTTGCACTGGCCAAGCAGGAGGCTACCCGCATGCTATCCTGCCAGGCGCATTCGGCAATAAAGCGACTAGGCCGGTGTACGCCCCCATCGTGGAGCACTAATAGCTGTTCTTGGGCACGAGTGATGGCCACATAGAACAGCCGCCGCTCCTCTTCAAGGCGTTCATCGCTGAGCGGGTTATCGCGGCTGTAGTGGGGAAAGTCTTCTTCATTAACCCCGGCCACCGCAACCAGTGGCCACTCAAGCCCTTTGGCACCGTGAACGGTGCTAATCAACACGCCGCCCGCCTGGTTTTCTACCGGGCGTTCAAGTAGCTCGATAAAAGCATCTGGGTCCTGCACGCTTTGCGCCTGTTCAATCAGCACGTCGAGTAAGCGAACATCCTCTTCGCCTTTGTCCCGCCTTGCTGCCGCACGCTTAAGCGTTTTTTCCGCCTCTATGCTTTCCACCACATGCCTGAGCAGCTTGGCGGGTGGCCACGCACTTAGCTGTGGAAGCTCACAAAGTAACACCCAGCGTTTTTTAAGTGTGCGCCGCTGGATCGGCTTTAACGTTGTTAATATGGGGTCATGCCGTTCGGGCCACTGCTGGTCAGTGGCCAGCTGTTGGGCTAAATGCTGTAGCCGCTCACGGGCAACGAAGGGGGTAGGTTGTGAAAGCAGCAATAATAGTTGCTGCGGGTCGCGAAGAAGGTCAGGACGACGCGACAGCTTTAAATAGCCCGCCAGAGCCTGCACCAACGGCAGGCGAAAAACAAAACGATCTTCGCGCTGAAGCCGAAACGGGATCCCTGCTTGTAACAGCGCCAGTTGAAACGGCACCGATAGCGCCCAGCTACGCACCAGCAGGCTGGCCTCGTTATACGCTCGCCCCTGGGCCTGCCAATCCATCAACGCATCAAGTAATAATCGACTCCCCTGCCCGACTGAAACCCGCGTTTCCGGGTTATTGGCCGCTGCCAGACACAGCTGGTTGGGACGACGCTGATTAGCGGCAATAGCATGATTAGCAGCGAGCGCTAAGGCATGACCATGACGAAACGTAGTCGATAGCGGGTAGTCGGTCGCCTCGCCAAAGGTGGCGGTAAAATTTTCCAGCATGGTGTCGGGTTTGGCGCCGCGCCACTCATAAATACACTGGTTGGCATCGCCAACTGCCATTACCTCGGCACGAGAGCCCACCAACACGGACAAAAGGCGCTGCTGAGCGGCATTAATATCCTGATACTCGTCAATAATAACATGATCAAGAAACCCTTCGACGCGACCACGCAGGGCACTATCTCCCTCTAAAGCCAACAAAGGACGATAGAGCAGATCGGCATAGGTCATCACACCTTCCGTCGCCAATAGCCTCTCTGCTTCGGCAAACGCCACTGGGAAATAGTCGGTATCGGGGTCAAAATTCAGCCGCTCATAGAGCGCTTCCGGGGTGATCATTTCTGCTTTAACCAAGCCGCAGAAGTGGGCTAAGGTTTCTAGCCGATCCCCTTCCAAAGCTGCATCCCGGCGCTCAACTGAATCACGCAGTACATTGAGACTCGCTTGGCGAAGCAACCTTTCCAGCTGCCAATCCGCGGATAATAGCTGACGCGGCGCAAGTGCGCCCCAGCGGCATAAGCTTTGGGTCAATCGGTGCCCCAGGGAGTGAAAAGTACGCACATCTGGCAACGGCTGCCCAGCGGGAGCCATAGACGCTAACCGGCGTTGAAAATCATCCTTGGCGGAGCGGTTAAACATCAGCACCAGGATGCGCTTTGGCGCTACGCCGCTGGCCAACAGATGCAGTACCCTGGCGGCCATGGTGGTGGTTTTACCTGCCCCGGCCACTGCCGCCACCCGCGCATGACCCGCTTGGTGATTGACAACAGCCTGCTGTTCAGCGGTTAACTTCACGGCGCCTCGCCAAGTAATTCATCATCAAGCTGACCCAGCGCAAACCACTGCCCGTCACTCGTTAGTCCAAGTTCACTCTTGCCACTGCCTAACTCACGGGCTTCTGCGGCCTCAACCAGTTGGTAATAGACATTACGATGCAGGCGTGCAGCCAGGCCAAAACGTACCGGCAGTTGCGGCACCGCTTCGCCTTGGGGAGTTAACGTTATTAAAAGTGGATGCTCGGCATCTAAGCGAACAACATCGTCAAACTGAGTGGTAAACCACCAGGCACCGTCACGAAAATCAGCTTCTACAGCGACCAGCGGCAGGTCTTCGACCTTTATCCGCCAGCGTTCCACCGGCGTCACCAGGCAGTAACCCTCGTCATCAAGTCGCAGCAGCGTTGCCAATAGGCGCGCCACTTTGGGGCGGGCAAACGGCTGGCCTTCGTGCGACCAGCTACCGTCTGCGTGAATAAAGATATTCATATCGCCAGAGAGCGCTGGGTGCCACTGATCGAGCGGTGGAATAGCACCAGCGCGCTCCTCGTCTCCGCTACCTTGCTGGAGCAATCGATCAATATTCATATCGCCCACCTCGCTTATCGGTATTCAAGGCGTATTCGCTATAAAAGCCCAGCGTTTGCCAGCCCCTGTTTAACGTGCTCCGGGGCGTCCGGCGCGGCGGCACGAAAGAGCTGATAAAAGTTGGCGGTGGTTTGCATGGCCACTTCATCAACACTAATACCCCGCTGTTCAGCGATGCACTCTGCCACTGGCACCACCCAGGCTGGCTCGTTGGGTTTGCCGCGATGGGGCACGGGCGCCAGATAAGGACTATCGGTTTCAATCAGCAGGCGATCCAGCGGCAGTTGGCAAGCAAGTTCGCGCAGCGGAGCGGCATTGCGAAACGTAATAATGCCCGACAGCGAAATATAAAACCCCAGCCTCACCGCCTCACGGGCCATCGCCAAGTCTTCTGTAAAACAGTGTAATACACCACCTACGCGAGGGTCGCTATATTCACGCAGCAGCGCCAGGGTTTCCTCTTTGGCTTCGCGGGTATGAATAATCACCGGCAGCTCCAGCTCTTGCGCCGCGATCAAATGCCGCCTGAAGCGCTCATGCTGAATCTCTACAGGTACGCTGTCGCGGTAGTGGTAATCCAAGCCGGTTTCGCCAATCGCTACGGCGCCATACTGTTCAGCGGCCTCTTTAATATCCGCAACGCTGGGCTCGCGTTCAACGCTGTATAACGGGTGTAACCCAGCGGAGATCGCCACATCGTGATGGGCACGGGCAATGGCCGCCAACTGCGGCATATCCTCTAACGTCACCGACACAGCAAGAAATTGGCTGACGTGAGCAGCACGAGCGGCAGCCAGGGTGGCGGCGATATCGCCGCCATGGGTCTGGTCGGATAAACGGTCTAAATGACAGTGTGAATCAACAAACATGCAGATCTCGACAACGAGTGGGCTATAAGCGTCTTATAGTCTGATTTAAAGCGTAAACGACGGGGCTGCTTTATCCAATTGACCGGCAAGCAGCGTCTCGATGCGGTCACGCACCGGGTAATCTTGCTGGCTGAAGTGCAGGCCAATGCCGGGCATACGGCGGCCACTCACCCCCTCCGGCGATACCCAGACCACCTGACCGGTGACTGAAAGACGTTCGCTTTCACCCGGTAACGTGAGCAGTAAAAACACTTGCTGACCAAGGACATAATGGGTCTGAGTGGGTACAAAAATACCCCCATGATCCAGAAAAGGCATGTACGCGGAAAGCAGTGTCGGCACATCTGGAACGGTAAGAGAAAGCGCTTTCTGAGCGGCCATGACAACCTCGCTGCACTGTCTTGAGAAAACAACAGCCGGGGGAAAGAGTGTTAATGCCGCTATGAACGCAGCAGTGCCGCCCAGCGGACTAACCACGCCTCAAGCACTAACTGGGGATTCGGGTTTGCCCCTACCGCCAATAACCGCCGCTGTTCACGGGCATAATCGAGCAGGCGAAACCAGTCCTGAACGCGACCATTTTTGACTGCTTGGCGATAGAGCGGCTCTAAATCGGGATTATGCAATACCGCCGCCTCCCCAGATAAGCCTAGCCGAATCAGGTCTTCCAGCCAGGCGATACCGTACCACAAGATGGCATCAATCGCCTGGCGATCCAGCCGGGCCGCCTCTGAAACGGGCTCGGAACCACGCACTAGCTGCTCAAAACTATCGTGAATCTGGTGGCGCAGGGCGCGTTCTTCCGGTGCGGCCAACTCCACTGCAAGCAGCGGCAACCCGCCCGCCACCTGCCACCAGAAGTAGGCTTCATCCAAGCTACCCAACTGCTCAATCAACCAACCGCGACACGCCTCAAAGGCAACGCTCGCCAGTGACCACTGCTGGCAGCGTGAGCGGATCGTCGCCAGCATCCGCGAGGGCACGTCTGAAAGCAGAATAAACAGCGTTTTCTCACCGGGTTCCTCAAGGCTTTTGAGTAGCGCATTGGCGGCGGCAACGTTCATTGCTTCGGCGGGTGAAATCACAATCACCCGGTAACCACCCTGCTGGGCTGTTTGCGAAACAAAGCGATTAACCTCGCGAATCGGGTCAATGCGGATTTGGCGCTTCCCCTCTTCCGGCGAGACTCGCAATAGATCCGGGTGATACCCCGATGCCAGCATCGCGCAGCTATGGCAGTGGCCACAGGCTTGGTCAGCGGGCGAGGCGCATAGCGTTCGCGCAATTAACGCCTCCGCCAACTGCTGCTTACCTACGCCGTGAGCGCCATGAATAAGCAGTGCATGAGGCATACGCCCACTATCAGCCAAGCGGGTTAAATGCTGCCAAGTGGCTTGATGCCACGGCATTACGCCGGTTAACGCCATGCCGCGACCCGTGTGAGCAGGGTTTGACGAATTTGCGTTTGTACCTCGTCCAGCGCGTGCTGGGCATCGATCACCGCAAAGCGCTCGGGTGCTTCTTCCGCTCGCGCCAAGTAGCCATCACGCACGGCCTGAAAAAAATCAGCCTGCTCCTGCTCGAAGCGATCCCGCTGCTCTTGGCGATCACGCAGGCGCGACTCTAGACGCTGCTTTGCAGCCTCTTTGGGCATATCGAGCAGTAGGGTTAAATCCGGCGAGAGCCCCTGCTGAACAAAATCTTCCAGTACGGCGATACGCTCCTTGGCAATGCCCCGCCCGCCGCCCTGATAGGCAAAAGTGGCATCGGTAAAGCGATCGCACACTACCCACGCCCCTCTTGCCAAGGCGGGGAGTATCTTTTCCGCCAGGTGCTGCGCCCGCGCGGCAAACATTAACAGCAGTTCAGCGTCTACATGCAGCGGCTCTTGGGGGACAGGATCCAGTAGCAGTGCGCGAATAGCTTCGCCACGCGCGGTACCGCCTGGCTCGCGGGTACGCACCACTTCCAGCCCCTCGGCTTCCAAACACTCGGCGACAAAGCCCACATTGGTGGACTTTCCCACCCCTTCGCCGCCTTCCAGCGTAATGAAGCGTCCACGCTTACTCATCATGCTCCCTTAAAGTGGTGATCAGTCATGGCTATTCTCGGTTGCGGATATAGCGATTAACGGCATTGTTATGCTCTCGCAGCGTACGCGAGAAGTGGTGCGTGCCATCACCACGGGCAACAAAATAGAGCGTCTCGCCAGGTAATGGATTCACTGCCGCTTCTAACGAGGCGCGCCCCGGCATGGCAATCGGTGTGGGCGGCATCCCGTCAATCACGTAAGTGTTATAAGGCGTGGCCTCGCGTATATCGGCACGGGTAATCCGCCCTTCGTAACGCTCGCCCATGCCATAAATAATCGTCGGGTCGGTTTGCAGGCGCATGCCCTGCTCCATACGGCGCTTAAACACGCCAGCAATTTCGCGCCGCTCCTCTGGCGCCCCGGTTTCCCGCTCGATCAAGGAGGCCATGATCAGCGCCTCGTAGGGGGAGTCAATGGTGAGGTCTTCCGCGCGCTCTTCCCATACCTCTTCAAGGATGCGCTCCATCCGCTCCAATGATTGACGCAGGATATCGACGTCACTCATACCCAGGTGATAGCGATAGGTATCGGGAAAGAACCAGCCTTCTGGGAAGGTGTCTTCTCGGTCGAGTAGCGTCATCACCTCTGCATCGCTCAACTCCGCAGTGCGATGGTCGAGTTTCGGTGCGGCATCGAGCAACTCGCGCATCTGTCGAAAAGACCATCCCTCTGGAATGGTCAGCGAGTAGGTAACCACCTTATTGCTGCCTAACAGTGCCATCATTTCAAGACCGCTCATATTCGGCAACAGCTGATACTCGCCGGTACGCAACCTCGGCACGCGTTCCGGCTCGACCCGCGCTAGCAAGCGAAACGCCCAAGCATCTTCCAGCACGCCCTGCTCTTCCAATTGCGCCACTACCTGATTAAAGCCCGCACCAGACGGCACTTGGTAAAGCATTGGCTCATCGAGTGAGAGCGGTGCCTCTAATCGGCTCTGCCAATAGAAATAACCGCCTGCTGCTCCTGCAGCACCGACTACCACTAACACCAATAAAGCGGTTAATAACCGTTTCACCATGACACCTCTAAAAAAATTACCGGGCGATATCCAAACCAGCGATATCCAAACCAACACTGGCGTTTAAGCAACACCCAATAGCTGATGCGCCAAGCGCTGAAACGGATCAGGCTGACTTAAGGGCCAGCGCTGCAACAACGAGCCATCCGCTGCGAGTAGTTCAGTCACTGGCCATACACCCTGGACAGAGTTTGCTACCCAAAGTCGTTCGACATCCGCGAGTTGATGAAGCTCAAGCGAAGCCTGAGCGACGGCACCGTGTTCAAGCAATGCAGCGCGCAGCGTTCCAGCCACGCCGCACTGGTCAAGCTGAGGCGTTAACACCTCTCCCGCCCGCTGCCAAAAAACATTCATGCTGGTGGCTTCTACGACAAGACCTTCATTATCGGCCAGCACACCTTCGGCAATAGCGGCATCGTTCCACTCTTGGCGGGCCAATATGTTTTCTAGTCGATTTAAGTGCTTGATACCTGCCAACCGGGGCTGACGGGCAAGCTGCAAGTCGCAAAGGCGTACCGTCACCCCCTTCTGCCAGCGCTCAACCGATGGTTGAAACGGCGTTCGACGGCTGAGCAGACGCGGTGTTATCTGATCGGGCTGGGCGTAGCCACGCCCGCCACTGCCCCGCGTCAGTATGAGCTTAAGCACTTCGAATTCAGCGGTGGGGGCGCCCTGCCAAGTAGCGTCAAGCGCCTCCTGGCAAGGTGACGGTATCCCCAGGCGATGACAGCCTTGCGCAAGGCGTGCCGTGTGATAGCGCCACAGCACTGGCTTTCCCGCACGCAACAGCACTGTTTCAAAGAGGCCATCCCCATACGCCAGCCCACGATCATCAAACGGCACAGATTGATCATCCGATAACCTAGGCGGCAGCATCGCTAGCTACACCTTCTTAAACAGCAGCGAGCCGTTGGTACCACCAAAGCCGAAGGAGTTTGAAAGCGCCATATCAATGCGCATATCCCTTGCGGTATGAGGCACGTAGTCCAGGTTGCAACCTTCCTGCGGATTATCCAGATTAATCGTGGGCGGCGCGATCTGATCACGAATAGCCAGGATGCTGAACACTGCCTCTACCGCACCGGCGGCACCCAACAGGTGACCAATCATTGACTTGGTGGAGCTCACTGCCACGCTGTTGGCAGCGCCACCCAGGACGTTCTCAATGGCACGGCTTTCTGCCAGATCGCCTGCCGCGGTGGAGGTGCCATGGGCGTTGACATAGTGAACCGCAGAGACGTCAACCTGGGCATCTTTGATCGCATTGCGCATAGAAAGCGCTGCGCCACGCCCATCTTCCGGCGGCGACGTCATGTGATAAGCGTCATCGCTCATACCAAAGCCCACCAGTTCTGCGTAGATGTTGGCACCACGTGCCTTGGCGTGCTCATACTCTTCAAGCACCAGCACACCAGCACCGTCGGATAACACAAAACCATCACGTTCAGCATCCCAGGGACGGCTTGCCGCTTCCGGATCATCATTACGTGTAGAGAGCGCGCGAGCAGCAGAGAAGCCACCTAGGCCTAGCGGCGTAGTGGCCATTTCAGCACCGCCACAGACCATAACGTCCGCATCGCCATAGGCGATGGTGCGAGCGCTGTAACCGATATTATGGGTACCCGTTGTGCAAGCGGTGGTAATGGCAATATTCGGCCCTCTGAAGCCGTGCTGAATCGCCATGTTTCCCGAAATCATATTAATGATGGAGCCCGGCACAAAGAATGGCGACACCTTGCGAGCACCGCCTTTGTTCAGTGCGTTGTGGTTATGCTCAATCATGGGTAGGCCACCAATGCCAGAGCCGATCGCCACACCGATACGGTCGGCATTCTCTTCCGTGCATTCAATGCCGGAATCTTCTACCGCCTGGGCGCCTGCTGCCATACCGTACTGAATGAATAGATCCATCTTCCGGGCATCTTTAGGATTCAGATACGGACTAATATCAAAGTTCTTAATTGATCCACCAAAGCGGGTGTTAAAACCGCTGGTATCAAAATGCTCAATAGGCGTAATACCGCTTTTACCGGCAACAATGTTGGCCCACGACTCATCTACGCTATTTCCCACTGGGGTCACCAGGCCTAACCCAGTTACCACTACCCTTTTCCGTGCCATCAGCTTTCCTCCAGGCATCCATGGTGACGCGACCCACTTGGGTCATTTGCTGCTTAAATTTGGTCAACAGTATAACGGAGATTGAACGTTATAAGCATTGTGGCTGCAAAGCAAAAAGCCGTCCTGGGAAAGGACGGCTCTTAAAGCGGGTGGTTAGCACCCCACCCTGGTTCGATGCATCGACGCAGCCCTTACTGGTGGGCGTTCACGTAGTTGATGGCTTCTTGAACCGTGGTGATCTTCTCAGCTTCTTCATCGGGAATTTCAGTATCGAATTCCTCTTCCAAAGCCATTACCAGCTCAACGGTGTCGAGCGAATCAGCACCCAAGTCTTCTGTAAAAGAAGAGCTGTTTTGGATGTCTTCTTCTTTAACGTTCAGGCGCTCTGCTACAACTTTCTTCACGCGCTCTTCAATAGTACTCATTAACGTACTCCAGTCGTTCACATTAGCCGTTTTTGATAACCAGCTATTTGGAAACCGCAAGCCAAAAGCTGCGGGGTAGTTTATAGACGCCCTTGGGTCGACGCAACCGCCAAACCCAAGGCCATCAACGCATATTCATGCCGCCATTGACGTGAAGCGTCTCGCCAGTGATATAACCGGCTGCATCACTGGTCAAAAAGCCCACTGCGGCGGCGATCTCTTCCGGCGCCCCTAAACGGGACAGTGGAATTTGTTTAAGCAACATTTCGTGCTGTGCTTCAGGTAGTGCCTCCGTCATGTCGGTGGCAATAAAGCCCGGCGCCACCGCATTGACCGTAATCGCACGAGAGGAGACCTCACGTGCTAGGGCGCGGCTAAAACCTTCCATACCGGCCTTAGCTGCAGCATAGTTAGTTTGGCCCAGGTTGCCCATGGTTGCCACTACAGAACTGATCGACACAATACGTCCAAAACGCGCCTTGGTCATACCCCGCAAACACGCCTTGCTAACACGATAGACAGATTTCAAGTTGGTATCCATGACGGAGTCCCATTCATCTTCTTTCATGCGCATCAGCAAATTATCACGGGTGATGCCAGCGTTGTTGACCAAAATAGTCGGCGCACCAAAGCGCTCTGTGATGGTTTTCAACACGCTATCGATGCTGGCTTGGTCGGTCACATTAAGACATAGACCGGCCCCCTGAAAACCGTGCTCTTTCAAATCGGCATCAATTTTCTCAGCACCTGACTCGCTGGTCGCAGTACCAATTACAATACGGCCTTGGCGTCCCAGCTCGCGAGCAATGGCTTGCCCTATACCGCGACTCGCCCCTGTTACCAGAGCAACTCTACTCTCTTGCGTCATAACGTTCTGCCTCTAACCGTGTAATCAAGCAAGGATAGCGAAATAAAACACTCCTTGGTCACGCCTTATCAGCCAACGTTTCACGCGCCAGCTCAAGCGCAGCCTCCAGGCTATCAGGATCATTCACCGCCAATCCTTTGCTACCCTTCACGATACGCTTATTGAGGCCAGTCAACACCTTTCCTGGCCCGCACTCAATAAATATCTCCACGCCTTGACCCGCCATTGCCTCAACGCAGGCGCTCCAGCGCACTGGCTGATAGAGCTGTTCGATTAGTCGCGTGCTCAATGTCGCGGTATCGGCATGGGCTTGGGCATCGACATTTTGGATCACCGTATAGCGCGGCGTCCGCAGCTCAATCGTTTGCATAGCCTCTGACAGTCGCTCAGCGGCAGGACGCATCAGCGCGCAGTGCGAGGGCACGGAAACCGGCAATGCCATGGCGCGCCTGGCACCGGCCTCCTGGCAGGCAACTATCGCTCGCTCAACGGCCACTTTAGAACCTGCAATTACCACTTGGCCAGGGGAATTGTAGTTGACCGCTGAAACAACGTCGCCCTGGGCAGCCTTCTCACAGGCGGCTTCAACCACATCGTCCGCTAGACCCAGGATAGCAGCCATGCCGCCTTGACCTGCGGGCACCGCTTCCTGCATGGCTTCTCCGCGTAGGCGCACTAAGTTGACACCCTCAGCAAAGCTCATGACGCCTGCGCACACCATAGCACTGTATTCGCCCAGGCTATGGCCCGCCATGACAGTTGGTCGCGGCCCTTCTAACTCTTGCCACACGCGCCAAATAGCGACGCTTGCAGAGAGTAGCGCAGGCTGGGTGCAGGCGGTTGCATTAAGCGCCTGTTCAGGGCCTTCTTGGACGACTTTCCACAAATCGTAGCCCAAGGCATTTGACGCTTCCTCAAATGTCGTTCCCACCACACTGTAGCGCTCGGCAAGCTCTCGCAGCATTCCAAGCTGCTGAGAGCCTTGCCCGGGAAAAATGAGGGCAAGGGGTTGAGACATGTCGTTCACCTTTGCTCTTGTAGGCATTTGCTCATATGAGCGATAGGCGAGATTATGGGCACATCCTGATGCCACCTATAAACCCGCAAAAAAATAGCTATTTATTATCTAATCATGGCTGGCGTGCGCCATCACTTTCACTTGATGGTGCACGCCAGCGGCCTGCGATCCGCGCAGGTAAGTTATGTTCTACTTCCGTCAAGGCACGCCGAATTGCGTAGTAAAACCCATCGGCATGAGTACTGCCGTGACTTTTCACTACGATACCGCGCAGCCCCAATAAACTGGCCCCGTTGTAACGTACGGGATCAAGCTCTTGCTTTAAGTGCTTTAACACAGGTTTGGCCAGTAGGCTTGCCAAACGACCGCTTAGGCGCGATTCAAATGCCATCTGCACGCGCTCAACCAACATACTCGTCAAGCCTTCGCTTGCCTTGAGGACAGCATTGCCCACAAAGCCATCACACACCACCACATCTAGCTGGCCCTTGAACAGATCGCCACCTTCAGCATAGCCCTGATAGTCGAAGGCACTACCACTGGCATACTCACGGAGCAGACGGTCAGCCTCACGTACGCTAACACTCCCTTTGGTGGCTTCTGCGCCAACATTGAGTAGCGCTACACGCGGAACAGCGGTGCCATCGACACACTGTGCCATCGCCGCCCCCATCAGCGCAAAATCGACCAGTCGATGGGCAGGAGAATCCACGTTGGCACCTAAGTCCAGCAGATAACAGCGGCGCCCTTGGCGTGCTGGAATCGCCGTACTGATCGCCGGTCGAGAAATCCCCTCGACCATGCCCAGCTCGCGCCTTGCCAAGGCAACAAGCGCCCCTGTATTGCCTGCACTTACACCGGCAACCGCTTCGCCATCGGCGACACATTGCAGCATGCGCACCATGCTCGTCGCGTGGCCTCTCCGCAACGCCCAGGCAGCCGTTGACCCCGGCATCACACTATCGGGCGCATCACGCACCACCAAACGTGACGTTGCCGCAGCCAGAGGCTGCGGCAAGCGCGAAAACTCAGCAATAATCTGCTGACGCGGGCCAAACAAAATCAGTTCAAGACTGGGGCATTCCACCACTGCCTTTGCGGAGCCTGCGATAATCGCACGAGGGCCTTGGTCACCCCCCATAACATCAATCGCTAAGCGCATACCGCACTGATCCGTTTAGCCGCTTATCAATGCAATTGAGGCTTATACCTCAACCACTTTACGACCACGGTAGAAACCGTCTGGAGAAACGTGGTGACGCAGGTGGGTCGTACCCGTTTCTTTGTCCTGAGACAGCGTCGGAGCGGTCAGCGCATCGTGGCTGCGACGCATGCCGCGCTTGGAACGAGTTTTACGGTTCTGTTGAACTGCCATGGGTGTTTACTCCAAGGTATTAAGGTAAAGGGTGCTTATTTTTTGCCTTTCAAGACATTCAGCACCGCGAAAGGGTTCGTCGCTGGCGTTGTTTCTGACGCCGCGCCTTCTGTTTTGCTGACCAGCTGCTCCGCCGAGACATGACATTCGGCTTCATCGTGATAGACCACCTGGGGCAGACTGAGAATCAACTCATCCTCAACCACCGTCAGAAGATCCAGCTGTTCCTTTTCCACCAGCACCGGTTCATGACTAGCAGGCAACTCGGCCGCTAAGGCTTCATCAGTGACCATTCCAAGCAGAAAGTCACTACTCACCTCTTTCGGCAGCGGCACTAGGCAGCGTCGGCAGGCAAGCGCCAACGTCGCTTGCAAGTGGCCACGAATTTCACGACGGCCTTGAGCATCGACGCCAAACTCAAGCACGACATGACAGTCGCCGGTTTGGACACCCGCTTCTTCGGCAAGACGTGGCAGCTTATCAAGCGCTACCAAGCCTTCGATTCGTTCGTGGCGGGCTGCGAGCTTATAAGGCTCCACCCGACTGGGGAGTTGTGAGGTCAACATAGGCGCGCAATGATAGGCACTCCCCCTGCTGGTGTCAAAGCTGACGGTATATTTTTCATAGTCTCCTCAATAAATAAACAAAGCAGGCCTCCATAAACAGCCAACATAGGCACGTTTAGCAGCTTTCGCTACACTCTACTCCTTTGATGTTGCACTAGCGTAACCACGTAGCCAGGAGTTTTACTGTGACCCCATCATCCATGACCGAGCCATCGAGCACCCAGTCATCAACTGCTCAGTTATCAACTACTCAGTCATCAACTACAGGACTGGTGCTTGCCTCCAGTTCACGCTGGCGTCGCGAGCTGCTGGATCGCCTGCAACTTCCCTATCAATGCCATTCACCGGATATTGATGAAACGCCCCATAGTGGCGAAACGCCCCACGCCCTGGTGCATCGTCTAGCGCTTGGCAAAGCCAACGCCGTTGCGCACCAATTTCCCAACCACTGCATTATAGGCTCTGACCAGGTGGCGGTATTTGAAGGCGACATTCTTGGCAAACCGCATAGCGCCGAAAGAGCGTGCGCCAATCTTGCTCGTTTCTCTGGTCAGCGCGTCACCTTTCTGACCGGTTTAGCGCTACTGGATACTCGTCAGCAACGCCATCAAGTGCACGTCGAACCCTTCGAGGTAGTGTTTCGTACTCTCAGCACGCAAGAGATCGAAAACTATGTCGCCAAAGAACAGCCGCTAGATAGCGCAGGCAGTTTTCGAATGGAAGGCCTAGGCATTGCGCTGTTTGAAAAACTGGAAGGCCGTGATCCCAACGCCTTGATTGGACTTCCGCTAATTGCGCTCTGCGATATGCTTCGCCAAGCAGGCCTAGACCCGCTTGGCACCTCTTTATGATCAATGGCGGCATGAGGGCTCATCTGAAAAGACAGCAAGCGTAGGCAGGCTAGTTTTCAGGTATAGCCTAAAAGCGCAGCGGGGTATTGGGCGCATTCACGCCCATCACCTCGGCGACAACCTGGGTAAAACGCCTTGTGAAGCGCTCAAACGGATCAAGGCTCGGCGTATAGTCCACCCAGTGAGTGCCGCCTACCTGGTCGCGAGCCAACTGTTCAAGGCTACCCAACTGATCGACCAAGCCTAGCTCGATGCTCTGCTCGCCACTCCAGATCAGGCCGGAGAAAATTTCAGAGCTATCGCTGAGCCTTTCACCGCGACCGGCGCGCACATCATCGATAAACTGGCGATGGGTTTGACTCAGCACACCCTGCCAAAACTGCTCATCTTCGTCATCCAGCGGCTGGAATGGATCTAAAAACGCTTTATTCTCCCCTGCCGTAAGCACACGGCGCTCAACGCCGATACGCTCTAACGCCTCTTCAAAACCAAAACCTGCGTAGATAACACCAATCGAGCCCACCAGGCTCACCGGCGACGCAACAATCTCGTCCGCCGCCGCCGCGATATAATAAGCACCGCTGGCACCGACATCTTCAATCACCGCGATAATCGGTTTATCGCCCTGCCCGCGCAGGCGCATGATTTCCGCATAAATCCGCTGAGACTGCACCGGACTACCACCAGGACTATTAATATGCAGCACCACAGCAGCAGCGCTTTCCGCCTCCCAGGCACGATTTAACCCTAGGATGATGCGCTCCGCATTGGCTGGCGAATCGCTAGCAATCACCCCATTAACCTCAACGATGCCTAAGTGACGCTGAGTGGGTGCTGTGGCACTCGGCGAACCCCAGAACAGACTATAAAGCGCGGCAAACAGCGCAACCAACACAACAGCAAGAAACATCAAGCGGAAAAACAGCTTCCAGCGACGGTTACGTCGTTGTTCGGTTAAGACGCCACCTATCCAGTGATCCATCATTTCTAACTGTGCTAGCCGCTGGCGTTCGCGCAGGGTTTCAGCATCGTCGCCTAGCGCCCCAGATGATTGCTGAGCCCCCTTACCGGGCGGCAGCTCTGACCCCTCGGTCCATGGATCTTTGTTTAACTCGTTGCGCTGGTCGCCATTAACCGAGTCATTACGGTCAGCGTCGTTACGACGGTAGCCATCGGCCAGGCCGTCATGACCATCTTGAGTACCGCCTGGGCGGGTTGGATCGTCACTCATAAAATATCCTTATAACCGATCAAAAAGCTCGTCGATGCTATCGGCAATCCACTTCGGGCGGCTCAATGCCAAGCGTTCCGGCGCGTGAACCCCGTAACTGACTCCCACGCGATCCATACCGATTGCACGAGCCATTTCAAGGTCGTACTCGGTATCGCCGACCATCACCGCCCTCTCTACGGGCACTTCAAGCTCTATTAACAGTTCAGAAAGCATTTGCGGGTGAGGCTTTGAGCGGGTTTCATCCGCAGTACGGCTGGCATGAAACCACCCACCGCTGCCTGTTTCAGCAAAAATGCGATCCAAACCACGGCGGCTTTTGCCTGTCGCCACCGCTAAACGCTGCTGCTCACGCCCACGCAAACGCGCAATTTGCGCTTCAACACCGCCAAAAAAAGCCATCGGTGTGGCGTCAGCCTGCACAAAGTGGTGCGCGTAACGCTCACGAAGCCGCTCAGCCTGGGCAGGTAAAATACCTGGGCAAAGTTGTGCAATCGCCTCGGGCAGCCCCAGGCCAATAATATCTTCCACCTCAGCCGCTGAAAGCTCGCCCCACTCGGATTCCACAGCGGCCGCCTGCATGCAGGACACAATACGTGGCACGGAATCCATTAGGGTGCCGTCCCAATCAAATATAATCAGCTCGTACTGCATGGCAACTCCTTGCTCAAGGACACGTTGTTGAAGGACTCTCTTTATAAGGCCATATCAGCGAAGGGCATTTTGGCGGGCACGCTTAAGCGTCTCCTCCAAGGCCTCTGGCAGTGGCGCTTTAACGGTGACTGGACGTCCATTACCAGGCTCTGGAAAGGTCAACGCCCGCGCATGCAAAAACAACCGACCCAAGCCCAGCTGCTTGGTGAGAAAACCGCTTTCGCGGGTAGCGTACTTGTCGTCACCTAACAGAGCATGCCCGGCGTGGGCAGCATGAACGCGAATTTGGTGTGTTCGCCCGGTGACCGGCTCAGCCTCTATCAGCGTTACTTTTTCGAAGGTTTCGACCACCGAAAAATGGGTACGCGACACTTTACCATTAGGATCCACCCTTACCCGCCGCTCACCATTGCCCGCATCAAAGCGATCCAAACGCGCACTTTCATAGGTTTTACGCGCTGGCCAACGCCCGCTAACCAGGGCCAGATAACGCTTATCCATGCCATGCTTTTTCAGCGACTCGTTAAGGGTCACCAACGCATCGCGAGATTTGGCGAGCAGTAAACAGCCAGACGTATCGCGATCCAAGCGGTGAACCAGCTCTAGGAAGCTCAGATCATCGCGCACCTGGCGCAGCGCTTCTATTAAACCAATTTTAACCCCGCTGCCACCATGCACCGCCAAACCAGAGGGTTTGTTAAGCACCATCCAATCAGGGCCTTCCATAATAACGCTACCTACCAGCAGGTCGCGCAAATTATCACTGACTTCCTTCACCGCTTCGCGAGGCGCCAAACGCAGCGGCGGAACGCGTACTAAATCGCCAGCCTGCAAACGATAATCGACCTTCACACGCTTTTTATTAACGCGCACTTCTCCTTTACGCACGATGCGATAGATAAGCGCGCGAGGCGCACCTTTAAGACGCGTCATGAGAAAATTATCAATTCGCTGCCCTGCTTGCTCCGGGGCGATATCCACCCACTGCACTTCACGCCCTTCGGACATTACCGCTTACTCCTGCTGTGATTCTGTGACATCAGCTTAAAAACGGCATTCTAGCGTAGACCCAAGGGCATTGCGTCAATTGCTGGTCGTTGTCTTTACTGTTATATTCGAGATTGTTCACCAGCTAAGCGCAGAAAGCTTTCTCGTCTAGCGCTAGTGACTAGCTGATCGATAGCTAATTAATTAAATTTGTTAGCAGAGAGCATCACCGCTGAGCTTGGTTAATGCGCCTGCCCGTCTAACACGCAGGCCTGAACACAAAAACGGCACCAGTGTACGCATTGCCCGTTTTTCCAGTATCGAAAGCTGATCTGAAAAATGCAGTATCTCTGCCGCCCGTTTTATATGCCGGCAGATGAAAGTAAGCCTAGCCCTCAACGGCAGGCAGTAACTAAACAACGCCACGCCCTGAGCAGCTCCTCCTTATTCGTCACAAGGTGCTGACTGACTCCGGGCGAAAAGTTCAACGCTGTGCCGGTGGCCGGCGTTGGTGAATCGATGAATGCCAGGTGTTGGCGGTGTCAGCAGGGCCGGATGGACGTGACAGCCACCGGAACACGTCCTGCCTCCGCCACGTACTCAACGCCCTATTAGCCGGGTTGGCGATCACGCCTTCCCGGCTTGACGCGTCAGCATTGCAATGCGCCGAGCACAAGCACGCAGCACCCAGCGATTCGCCTACGTCACCCAATAGGCAGTTCGCCGGCACGCAACGCTATGCGAGACACTATGAAACGGATGCTTATCAATGCGACCCAGCCCGAAGAGCTGCGCGTCGCTTTAGTTGATGGACAACGCCTTTACGATTTAGATATCGAATCCGGCGCAAGAGAACAGAAAAAAGCCAACATCTATCGCGGCAAAATCACCCGTGTTGAGCCCTCTCTGGAAGCCGCTTTTGTCGATTACGGTGCGGATCGCCACGGTTTCTTGCCCCTTAAAGAAATTTCCCGCGAGTACTTTGTCAAAGACGTTTCCGGGCGCCCGAGCATTAAAGAAGTGCTTAAAGAGGGCCAAGAGGTCATCGTCCAGGTCGATAAAGAGGAGCGAGGCAATAAAGGCGCCGCGCTGACCACTTTCGTTAGCTTGGCTGGCCGCTTTTTGGTATTGATGCCCAATAATCCGCGTGCGGGAGGCATTTCGCGCCGCATTGAAGGCGATGAACGCAGCCAGCTCAAAGATGCCATGGGTCAACTGACCGTACCGGATAAAATGGGCTTGATCGTGCGCACTGCTGGCATCGGCCGTAACCCGGAAGAGCTGCAGTGGGACTTGGATTATCTGGTTCAAGTGTGGGAGTCGATTACTACCGAAGCCGCCAAGCGCCCTGCTCCGTTCCTGATCTATCGTGAATCTAATGTCATCATCCGCGCGATGCGCGACTATCTACGCCAGGACATTGGCGAAGTATTGATCGATAGCCCTGAGATTCATGCCGAAGCGCTGGCGTTTATCCGTCAAGTAATGCCTTCGTATCAGCAAAAGATCAAACTCTACGCGGACGAAGTACCGCTGTTCTCGCGCTTCCAGATCGAATCGCAAATCGAAACCGCCTATCAGCGCGAAGTGAAGTTACCTTCTGGCGGCTCGATTGTGATCGATCACACCGAAGCGCTAGTCTCTATCGATATCAACTCCGCCCGCGCCACACGCGGCAGCGACATTGAAGAGACTGCACTACAGACTAACTCCGAAGCCGCCGACGAAATTGCTCGCCAGCTACGCCTGCGCGATATCGGCGGCCTGGTGGTGATCGACTTTATCGACATGGGCCCGGCGCGCAACCAGCGTGAAGTTGAAAACCGCATGCGAGATGCCCTAAAGCTGGATCGTGCGCGGGTACAGATTGGCCGTATCTCACGCTTCGGCCTGATGGAGATGTCCCGTCAGCGCCTGCGCCCCTCGCTGGGTGAAACCAGTGGTGTGGTTTGCCCGCGCTGTAATGGTCAGGGCACCATTCGTGACGTGCGCTCGCTGTCGCTCTCTATCATGCGCCTGATCGAAGAAGAGGCCATGAAAGAGAATAGCTCCCAAATTCGCGCCATTCTGCCGGTGCCGGTGGCCACTTACCTGCTCAATGAAAAGCGCAGCGTGTTAGCTGATCTTGAGTCGCGTCAGAACGTTCGCGTCGTGCTGCTGCCTAATCCTGAAATGGATACGCCCCACTACGACGTCCAACGCCTGCGCGATGACCATTTGGACGAGGATGACACCCAAAACCTATCGAGCTTTGAACTGTCGACCGATACCGAAGTAGGCAAAGAGCCGACACCCAGCTTTGTGCCGCCCGCTATGCGAGCAGAAGCGGCCGTAAAAAGCGTCACCCATAACGCCCCAGCACCGGCTTCGCTGCAAACTGAAGAGAAAGCGCCTGACGCTGCTCCAGCCCCCGTGGCCAAAGCAGCACCGGCGACCAGCGAGCAACCCAGCGTCATTGGTCGCTTTATGCGTGGTTTCGCCAAGCTACTAGGTAGCGACGAAAGCAGTGCCGAAGCCACGCCTGAGCCCAAGGTTGAAACCCCGGCGCCACGCAAGCCGAGCGAGCGCAAAACCCATCAGCGCAGCAACGAGTCGCGGCAGAAGTCGTCGCGTGGCGACAGCAACGCCAGAACTGAACAAAAAGGCGAACAAAAAGCTGACCAAAAAACCGAGCAGCGCAGCAGTACGGCGCGCCCTGCCAGTGACGACAATAGCGATAAGCGCAACGGCCCCAGTCGTACCC
The DNA here is from genome assembly GCF_000236035.1 of Vreelandella boliviensis LC1. Taxonomy (GTDB): domain Bacteria; phylum Pseudomonadota; class Gammaproteobacteria; order Pseudomonadales; family Halomonadaceae; genus Vreelandella; species Vreelandella boliviensis. The sequence continues at coordinate 295,949 of NZ_JH393260.1, read as the reverse complement.
GCAACCGCCGTCGCCACCCCCAGCAAGACGATGCAAACGGGCAAGAACCAGCCAACAAAGCTTCTCGCAAAGAGTCCCAGACTGATAGCCCTGGCAAAGATAGCGCGTTAAAAGACGCCTCTAAAGAGAGCAACAACGGCAAAAATGCAGCAAAGAAAGAACCCCGTCGCGATAGCGGTGGTGAAAAAAGCAGCGACAGTCAGCGCGATGAAGCGGCCAAGAACTCTGAGACTAAAAACTCTGAGACTAAGCAAGACGACGGCAAGCCGAAGCGCACGCGTAACAACCCGCGTAACCGCACACGCACCCAGGCGATTAATCCCCAGGCAGAAGCTGAGCAGTTAAAACTGCAGGCTGAAGTTCAGGATGAAGCGCCAGCAGCAACTCAAGAGCCGAGCGAAGCTCCTGCCACAGAAGAGCAGGCACAGGTGGCTAAAGCAGCGACAAGTGACGCACTGACTGCCCCAGAATCGGCATCGGACAGTCACACCGCTGCGCCAGCGCCGCCAGCCGATGCGCCTGAGCCCAACGCTAAGAGTGAGCCCGAGACTAAGCCGGAGCCAGAGCAAGCGGACGACGCAACGACCGCCGACCAGCCCGTGGCAGAGAACGCTAAAGCGAGCAAGTCAACGCACCAGCGCCGTCAGCCTAAAGCGGCACCAGAGGCAGCACAAGAAACAGCTATTGATAGCGCGGAGCAGACAGCACCAGCCGCTGATGCGAATCTGGCTGAAACGACCGAGGTGGAAACGACAGAGGGGGAAACAACCGGGCCCCAATCAGATGAGCGCGTGGCCAAACCAGCGCCAACTGATGTGACACCAGAAGCATCCGAGGCCAACTCAGAGCCTGCCAAGGCTGAGCAAACTGACGATAGTCAGTCCAGTGCCATCGAACTGCCTGTGGCCGATGCTGTCGATCCAGCAGCAACTGTAGAAGAGGCCGCCTCCCCTGCGCCTTTCAATAATGCTGATACGGATCAAAGCAGCGACGAGCGTCAGCCTGAAGCGTCAACTAACGCCCAGGAGACTGGCCAGGAAGCAGCAATTCCAAGCGTCTCTGAGAATGTCGCCGCAGACCCTTCATCTGAAGAGCAGTCCAGCAGCGAGAAGAAGCAAGACGCAGCAGAAAAAGGTGATGAGCCAAAGAGCGTTGAAGAGAGTAGCGCTGAAGCGAATAGCGCTGAAAAGAATAGCGGCGATCTAGGAGCGACTGAAGCCCCTTCGGCTGAAGCAGAGCCTCAGCCAGTCACCAGCGAAGCGCCAACTGAAGATATTGCAACTGAAGAAGCGCCCAAACCGCGTCGTCGTCGTACAAGAGCTCACAATGACCCGCGTGAGAAGCGCAAACAGGCTCAGCAAGACACCCACTCCGAGTAATTCGGTCGCGTGTTGCAAGCACAAAAAACCCCGCTTCGGCGGGGTTTTTGCGTTAGTGATACTAGGGATTAACTAACCTCGGTTCAGGTTCTAACCGTACCCCAAAGCGTGTGTCTACTTGGGCTGCAATATAGTTGGCTGTTTTCATCAGCCCCTGGCGATCACCGCCACCAAAGTGCACCAGTACCAGCGCTTGATGCTGGTGTACCCCGAAGGCGCCATCGCGCATCCCTTTCAAGCCACACTGGTCGATTAACCAACCCGCCGCCAGCTTTGTTTGCCCTCCCCTCTGGGGGAAATGGGGCATCGCGGGATATTGATGCAGCAACTCCGCTGCCTGCGCATCAGCCACCAGGGGATTCTTGAAGAAGCTCCCCGCATTGGCAAGCACCTGCGGGTCGGGCAACTTCTCGCGCCGAATTGCGCATACCGCTTCGGCGACGGCCAAGGGCGTGGGCGTGGGCGTGAGAGAAGAGCTCGCTAATCGTGCGGCGAGATCGCCGTAGCCAAGCCGAGGCGCTGGCGTGCGCGACAAACGCAACACCAACTGAGTGATCACCACACTACCCGCCAATGCGCCTTTAAATATACTGTCACGGTAACCAAAAGCGCACTGCTGGGCGTTTAACCACTCAACCCTCCCTGTGGCAAGCTCCATTACCTGCACCGCTAGCAGCGTATCGGCAAGTTCAACGCCGTAGGCGCCAATATTCTGCACCGGCGCGGCACCACAACTGCCGGGGATCAGCGCCAGATTTTCAATGCCCCACAGGCCACGTGCAGCAGTCGCCATTACCAGGGCGTGCCAACTAACCCCCGCTCCCACATGGGCAAACACTTGCTCTTGCTGCCCACCTAACTGATCAGTGAACAGCCACCACTGGTTCAACGCAGGCCGCACCACCAGCCCTGGGAGCGTTTCCGGCAGCAACACATTACTACCGCCACCCAGCAGTGTGACCGGCCACTCCTCGCAGCAAGCCTGCGCTAGTGTTTGGCGTAAGGCTGTTAATGTCGTGGGCGCCGCAAAGCGCTCTGCCTGGCAGGGAAGCCGAAGCGTGTTTGCGCAAGATAAGTCGACATTGCTGATAATATTCATCTTTACAGCCACACCATCAGCCCCATTACAACTCTCGCTTGAGTTGTCGAATCAGCCCTTCTGATGCAGCTTCAATCATATTCAGCACGTTCTCAAACCCCTCATCACCACCATAGTAAGGATCTGGCACTTCAGCACCGGGGGTACCAGCAAAATCCAAAAACAGCCCAACATGCGCCTGGCTATTGGCGGGTTTCAGGTCGCGCATGGCGCGTAAATTGTCTTGATCCATGCCCAGCACGTAGTCGAATTCACGGAAATCCTGCTCGTTTAGCTGGCGGGCACGCAGTCCGCTTAAATCGATACCGCGAAGCAGGGCTGCCTGCTGGGCTCGCGCGTCCGGCGCTTTGCCCACATGCCAACTGCCGACGCCGCAGGAGTCTATTTCAACCTCATCGGCCATCCCAGCTTGCTCAAGAGCACGACGAAAGACACCTTCGGCGGTGGGTGAGCGGCAAATATTTCCTAAACATACAAATAATACTTTCACAGCAGCGCTCCTTAACGACTCATTAGCGTCACTCGTCATTAGCGACTGGGCTAGGCCAGCAGCGCCCGCACCCGCGCTAGATCTTCGGCCGTATCAACACCGGTAGGGTTTACTTCGCAGGCCAACGCCACCTGAATCACGTGGCCGTTCTGCAGCGCACGCAGCTGTTCGAGCTGTTCAAGCTGCTCAAGGCTTGAGGCCGGCCAGTCACGGTAGGCCGCTAGAAAACCGGCACGATACGCATACAGGCCGATATGGCGCAGCCAGGCATCAGTTGCCAGCATGGTCGGCGGCACTTTGAACTCCTCACGATCCCAGGGTATCGGTGCCCGTGAGAAATATAGCGCTCGCCCCTGTAGCGTACGCACCACCTTAACCACGTTGGGATTAAACAGCGTGTCCACATCATTGATAGGCTCCGCAAGCGTTGCTATCGATGCATCGGGGTCATCGGCTAAGCGCAGAGCCACCTGGTCGATTAGCGCTGGGGGAATCAGCGGCTCGTCGCCCTGCACATTCACCAGCAGCGCATCATCCGTCAACGCCAAAATATCAGCTACCTCGGCTAAGCGGTCAGTGCCCGATGGGTGATCGTCGCGGGTCATGATCACTTCGGCGCCGTAAGGCAGCATAGCATCACAAATGCGACTATCGTCTGTCGCTATGACCACTCGGCTGGCGTGGCTTTGGCAAGCGCGACGCCATACGTGAGCAACCATCGGCTCTCCAGCAATCTCAAGTAGCGGCTTGCCGGGTAACCGGGTGGAGCCATAGCGCGCGGGAACGACGACTGTGAAGTCAGGCACCTTGAAATCTGCCATGTCATCAAAGACGGCCATTAAGCGTCTCCTGAACGCTCTTGAGAACGTCCTGGAGAGCGCCCTGGTGACGTGTGCAGTTTTTCATCGGCATCCATGACGCGAGCCTCTTCCGGCAACATCACCGGAATGCCCTCTTGGATCGGATAGGCCAAGCCATCATAGTGGCAGCGCAGCTCTTGAGCTTCGCGATCATATTTCAGCTTGCCGTTACACAACGGGCAGACCAGCATTGCCAGCAGCTCCTTATCCATGCGCGTATCTCCTTTAGGAAAGTGCCGACAGCCGCGCTGCCAGCCAGTGCTCAAATTCGGGAGGAAGGGTCGCTTCCACGTCTAATACCCAGCTGTTAGGCGGCGCCAAGGCGTAACACTTAACGGCATCTTTGGCGGTCATAATTACTGGGCGGGTATCTGCAAAGCTTAGCGCGTCCGCATTAAAGTGCTGGTGATCGGCTAACGGGTGCCACTCACCTTCAACACCCAACGCGGAAAGTGTTTGAAAAAAACGCTCGGGATGTCCGATACCGGCCACCGCGTGCACAGGCAACGTAAACGGCAGTGGCGCTAGCGGAAAACGCGCACCATCTTCAAGGCGTCGCCAGCACAGCGGCGCTAGCTGCATTATGGTGGCTGACTGCATAATAGTCGAAACTGAAAGCGACGGCTGAAAGTCACCGTTGACGATCACCGCATCAACCCGCTGCAACCGATTGGGCGACTCGCGCAGCGGCCCCGCAGGCAGGCAGCGCCCGTTACCCAGCCCTCGGGCGCCATCAATGACGACCAGTTCAATATCCCGGGCCAGTACCAGGTGCTGCAGACCGTCGTCGCTAAGGATAATATCGCAGCCCGCCGATACCAATGCCTGAACACCGCGCACACGCTGGGGATCCGCCACCACCGGCAGCCCTGTCTGCTGTGCCAGCATCAGCGGCTCATCGCCGGCTTCGGCAACGTTAGTGTCGGCGGTGACCAGTAGCGGATAACGCGGCGCTTTTCCACCATAGCCGCGGCTAACGATGCCTGGCGACCAGCCTCGGGCCACCAGCCAGCTAGCTAGCCACGCCACCAGCGGCGATTTACCTGTTCCTCCCAAGGTGATATTACCTACCACAATAACGGGCACCGGCGCCTTCCAGGTGGCTTTATTACCCGTTCGGTACGCCTGTTCTCGGCGAACCATAGCCCACTGGTACAACGCCCCTAACGGCCTTAGCGGCGATAGCCAGGGGCTTCCCTGGTAAGCGCCTTGCAGCCAGCGTTCTGCCAGCGTTCTTTTGGCTAAGCTCATATCAGTAGGCTCATGGCGCTTCTTGAAACTGTAGTTGATGCAGGGCCGTGTAGGCGCCATCGGCTTCCAGCAATGCCTGATGCGAGCCCTCTTCGATAATGCGCCCCTGGTCTATCACCACAATCCGGTCGGCCCGCTCAATGGTAGAGAGACGGTGGGCGATAACGAGCGTGGTACGCCCTTCGCAGACCCGCTCAAGGGCCTTTTGAATATAGCGCTCGGATTCAGTATCCAGCGCTGAAGTGGCCTCATCCAACACCAGCAGCGGTGCATCCTTGAAGATCGCCCGAGCAATCGCTAGCCGCTGGCGTTGTCCGCCCGAGAGCATCACGCCATTTTCTCCTACGGTAGTGGCATAGCCATTGGGAAGTTTATCGATAAACTCATGGGCATAGGCGGCTTCAGCCGCAACTTTAATAGCCTGAGGATCAGGGTTGGCCACCCCGTAGGCAATATTATCGGCGATTGAGGCGTTAAATAGCGTTACCTGCTGTGATACCAGAGCAATCTGCTGGCGCAGCGGGCCAAGCGCGTAGTCATCAATATTAACGCCATCGATGGTGATACTGCCTTGGCTGGGTCGGTAGAAACGCGGCAGCAGGCTGACCAGGGTGGACTTGCCGCTCCCCGAACGCCCGACTATCGCCACCAGTTCGCCCGGCGCCAGGCGCAAATTAATATCGTGTAGGACTTCGGGCTGGTCGTCGGCGTAGCGGAAGCTAACATTATCAATCACTACATCACCGTTTAAACGGCTGGCGATGCGCTTACCGCTATCCTCTTCTGGGGCCATATCCAGCAGCCCGAAGAGCTCTGACGCGGCCGCCAGGCCTTTCTGAATTTCTCCGTTAATCTCGGTTAGTTGGCGCACTGGCTTAATCATCAGGGCGGCAGCAGTAATAAAGGCAACGAACTCACCGGGTGTCATGCTTGCCATCAGCGAAGGCGCCATGGCCAGCCAGACCAGTAGCGCCATGGAGATGGCTACCAGCATCAAAATCACCGGAGAACTGACCGCACGGGTCATGGCTTCTTTCATACTTTGGCGACGGTTCTCTTCACTAACGCGTTCAAAGCGCAGCTTTTCATACTCTTCAGCGCCATGGGTACGCACTACCCGGTAGCCCGACAGCGCTTCCGAGGCAATATGGGTGACGTCACCCATGGAGTGCTGAATGCGTTTTGAAATGCGTCTAAACCGCTTGCTGACGTAGCTAACCACCACGGCAATAATCGGCGTCACACCCAGAAACAGCAGCGTTAACATCCAGTTGGTCCAGAGCAAATAGAGCACCAAGCCGACGACGAACAGACCCTCCCGGAGAATAATTGTCACCGCTTTGGTGGCCGCCCCCGCGACTTGCTCAACGTGGTAGGTCACCCGCGATACCAGTTGGCCGCTGGAGTGATGGTCAAAAAACCAGCCTGGCAGATGCAGCAGATGAGCAAAGACGTCGCAACGCAGGGTATGAATCACATAGCGGCCCACATAAGCCATGAAGTAGGTGCTTAAAAAAGTACCTAGCCCCCTAGCGGAAAACATAATAATCACAAACAGCGGTAGAAATAGCCGAAAGGCTGCATCCGGATTTTGAATGCCATCAATCAAACGCTTCATCATTTCAGCTAGTGCGGTACTTGATGCGGCATAAATAACAAACCCCACCAGCGCCAGCGCAAAAGCCCGCCAATGCGGCCTCACATAACCCAACAACCGCTTATAGATACCCCAACCTGAATCAGTCACACGCGCTCCTAGCCTAGACCCTAGGGCCTATAGTATGCAGTGCGAGGGATTCTACCTGATGGCGACGCGCTTCAACACTGGTTGTGTCGTCTTGGTAGTGGCCGCGTCGTTTCGACCTCAATGGGATGGGCCGCGTTTAGCCAAAAACGCAGGGCTCCGTCCTGAGCAGTACTCCATAGACAGCTTCCCTGCTGGCGAAAACGGCGCACAACGGAATCTACCGGATGCTGAAAAGCATTGCTCTGCCCGGCGCTAAATATCACATGCTCAGGTGCGGTATGACGCACAAACTGAATACCCGAACTGGTGCCGCTGCCATGGTGCCCTGCCACCAATACACTAACGGGTAGCGTTACATCACGCAGAAAGCGTCGCTCTACCTCTGTGCCCACATCCCCCGTAATCAGCAGTCGCTGCTCACCAACGTTCACCTCGAGTACGCAGGAGCGATCATTGGCAGAAAACGCGCTATCGCCTTCTGGTGGCCAGAGAATACGGTAATTCACTCCGTCACGCTGCCAGCTTTGACCACGCTGGCAGTCAATACTTGAAACTGGCAGCGTCTCACCCGTAGGGGCCAACCACCGCCTAACCTGATGATCAGCTAGCAACGCGCCAATGCCACCCGCATGATCATTATCAGCGTGGCTAACAATCACTTGATCAAACTGCTGCCCCGGCGACCAAAGCGTCTCCAGCGGCATAAAACCACTACGAAAGCGCGGTCCGGTGTCGTAGAGCAGGCGATAATGTTCACTACGCAATTCTATCAACTGCCCCTGCCCCACGTCGTGCACGCTAACTCTAAGCGTATTTTGGGGAATCGATGTTGAAAGCGACCACCACGGGAGCGCTAAGGCCAGCGCAGTGGCAGAATACCGTAGACCAGGTAAAACGGCAGGTAGCCCCCAGCATAACGACAGCAGTAGCAATGCGAAGGCGAGCGGATAAGTTAACGACCGATCAGGTTCCCACAGTGGCCAGTGCTGCATAGCAAGTGTCAGTAATAAGTGGAAAACGCTAAGCGCCTGCTCAAACAGCAACCACATCGCCTCGCCTACTAAGGGAATAAGTGAGAGCAACCATCCCAGCAGCGCCATGGGCACCATCACCGAGCTCACCCAGGGCACGGCGACTAAATTGATCAATGGAGCGGCTGGAGCCACCCGCCCAAAGGCTACCAATACGGCGGCGGCCATTAGCGGGGCTAGCAGCAGCTGCGATCTAACCAGCGCCCAGCACCAGCCCTTTATACCCTGAGGGCGCCGCCGTCCCTGCCAAATAATAATCAGCCATGCCACCGCAACAAAAGACAACCACATCCCCGGCCGCCACAGCGCTAGAGGATCAGATATCAGCACCAGCGCAAGTGCTAGCCACCAAGCCTGCCAAGGACCCGGCGCATGCCGACCACTCAGTACCCACAGCCCGATCAACGTCATAATCATCGCTCGCATGGCTGGCGGCGCCATTCCGGCAAGGGTGGCGTAACTCACACAGGCTAGCGCTGCCAGCCACCATGGCCAGGTGCGCATGCGCCAGTTGGTGGGCGTTGCAAAACGAGCACCTAGCTTGGCGAGTAGCAGCACAAACGACGCCACCAGCCCGACATGCAAGCCTGAAATCACCACCAGATGAGTGGTGCCGGTGGCATTCAGCAGTGACCAGTCATCTTGGGTTAGCTGTTCGCTATCGCCTAACGTCAGCGCTGCCAGCCAGCGCTTGGTTCGCTCGTCGAGCGGCTGACGAGTCAAAAAATCCAGCGCTAGCTGGCGCAGCGAAGGGCTGGCAGAAGAGAGCCTAACCGGCGCAGGCTCCTGGCGCAGATAGCCAGTGGCGTGGATCCCCTCGCGCCACAGCCACTGCTCATAATTGAAGGTATCAGGGTTGGCAAAGCCGCTTGGGGGGCGCAAACGCAGCGTCATTTGCCACTGCTCACCGGGCTTAAATCGCTCATCGCTATAAGCGCTTATGCGCACCTTGGCGAGCGCGGAACAACTGGGCCGTTGTACTGGGCTATTTGAAGAGTTTTGACACTTATCAATGTTTAACAACAAGCGCGTCGCATGACCCAGTGGCTGGGCGGTCAACACGGTCGCCTCAACGGTAATATCTTCACCACTTAGCCCCGCCGCTAAGCGACTTCCCCATTCATTTTGTACGCCAATGAAGACCCATACGCCGATTAGCAGCCATATGCCTGCGCGCAGGCGCCATCCCATTACCAGCAAAGCGACTACAAACACCCACCCAAAGGCGTTTGGGGTCACCCCTGCGGCGTGGCAATACCAGGCAAAAACACCTCCTGCGAATGCCGCAAGCGCCGCAGGCATGGCAACACCTAACCGCATAGAACCCTCCCTGGCGACACTTCATTGATGGCCTAGCATAGCCGAAAGGCAGCTCGATATGGATAATAGGCCACATCAATAGGTAAGAGTATCCATCATGCCGCGCCGGTTCCTGCAGCGCTACATGCCCAAACCCGACACTATCAGGAAACAGCGCTCGCTACGCTTTATGGCACCGCTGATTGCAGATCCGGGTTTGTGGCTTTTAACTCGCCGAAGCGTTGCCAATGCATTTAGCGTGGGCGTGTTTTGCGCGATGCTGCCCATCCCCTTTCAGATGGTGGTCGCAGCGTTGGGCGCTCGCATTACACGCTGCAACTTAGCCCTCTCGGTGGGCTTGGTATGGATTACCAACCCCTTGACGATGCCGCTAATTTTTTACGGCAACTACTGGATTGGCACTTTTATACTCGGCGCGCCCGTGCGGGAAGCCCCTTCGCGTATTTCAACGCGCTGGATCGCCGAACAGATGCACGACATTATGCCGCCACTGATCATCGGCTCGTTGGTAACAGCAGTCATTTTAGCCATCGTCGTCAATATTGGCATTCGCTTAATCTGGCGCTGGCACGTCTCCCATAACTGGAAACGCCGCCGCCAGAAACGTCGGCAGCGGCGCGCACAGATTGAAGCAGAATTTGATGACTAGGCTTTAGTGACTAGGCTTAGCCACTAAGCCTGGCGATTAAGCTTGAGGAGCTAGCCTACTTAACTAACAGGCTCGTCGATTAAAGCGCGGGAGCCTGCTCTACCAACTTGCCTGCATCCAGCTTAAGCACGCGATCTTGATGGGCCGCCAGGCTAACGTCGTGGGTCACTATCACAAAGGCACAGGCGCTCTCTTTGGCCAGTTCGTCCATCAGCGCCAAAATAGTCGCCGCCGTTGTTTGATCCAGATTGCCCGTGGGCTCATCCATTAGCACCAGGCTAGGGTCGGTGACCAGCGCCCGGGCAATCGCCACGCGCTGACGCTCCCCGCCGGAAAGCTCACCCGGCTTATGATCCGCCCTCGGCTGCATACCTACCCGCTCGAGTATCTGCATTGCCCGCTTCTCGGCTGCCTTTTTTGACTGGCCGCGAATAATCAGCGGCAACGCCGCATTTTCGACGGCGGTAAATTCCGCCAATAGATGGTGGAATTGATACACAAACCCAATGTAGCGGTTACGGAAGCTACCCAACGCCGCTTCATTTAAGCCCGACAGCGGCTCACCGGCGATAACCACACTGCCTTCGCTGGGACGATCGAGCCCTCCGAGCAAATTGAGCAGCGTCGTCTTGCCTGACCCAGAGCTACCTACGATGGCAACCCGTTCACCAGCACGCACCTGCAAATTGAGCTTATCCAGTACCGTCAGATCCTGGGGCCCCTCACTGTAGGTTCGTGTCAGCGCTTGACAATCGAGCATGACCGCGGCCTCTTGACCGGTATTTTGAGACGTCGAATTCATAGACATCGTGTCATCCTTGTTCCTGAAGCCATTATTCATAGCGCAACACATCCGCTGGCTGAACTTTTGCCGCCCGCCAAGCGGGATAAAGTGTCGACAGGAACGTCAGACCAAAGGCGGCCAAAACGATCCGAATAACATCATTCCACTGCAGTTGAGAGGGTAAATCGCTGATGAAGTAGACCCCAGCATCCAAGAACTGGATGCCCAGCGTTCCTTCCACCCAGCCAATCAGATCAGCAATGGTCAGCGCCAGCAGCACACCCACGGCCACCCCGATGGCGATACCGATAAGCCCGATGGCCATGCCCTGAACAATAAAAATGCCCATAATCGAGCTCGGTTTAGCACCTATCGTACGCAGAATGGCGATATCCGCGCGCTTGTCGGTGACAACCATGACCAGCGTCGAGACGATATTGAACGCCGCCACGGCGATAATCACGGTTAACAGCAGTGCGATCATGCGCTTTTCCATCTGTATCGCCTGGAAAAGATTGCCTTGAGAGAACGTCCAATCGCTCCCCCTATACTCCGGGCCAAGCTCATTGAGAATCGCCTGGGTTTCACTGCTGGCAGCAAATAGATCATCCAACTCTAGGCGAAGCCCGCCGACTGCATCGCCAAGACGGGCAAGCGTTTGCATATCTTCAATATTGGCGTAGGCCAAATTAGCATCTAGTTCGGCGCCGACGCTAAAAATACCGCTGACGGTAAAACGCTTTAAGCGCGGAAAGACTCCAGCCGGAGTAATCGATGCTTCAGGCACCAGCAGCGTCACTCGATCGCCCACGCCAACGCCCAAGTTTCGCGCCAGCATTGAGCCCAGTACCACGTGCCACTCGCCGGGAACCAGATCGGTTAGTTCGCCCTGGCGCATATGCTCACCAATAATCGACACGCGGTCTTCCCAATCAGGGTTAATACCATTAACCATGGCCCCCTGATTACGCCCACCCACGGAGAACATGCCCTGCTGCTCAACATAGGGCGCCGCACCGATAACGCGCTCCCGCTGCATTAATTCTTCAGCCAAAGACTCCCATTCGACCATCCCCACACGGGATTCGATTTTAGCGTGGGGCACCATGCCTAAAATACGCGTGCGCAGCTCATGGTCGAAGCCGTTCATCACCGACAACACCAAAATAAGTACCGCGACCCCCAGCATTAACCCCAGCATCGAGGTGAGCGAAATAAACGAAATAAAGTGATTCCGGCGTTTAGCGCGCACGTAGCGCAGCCCCACCAGAAAAGGCAAACGATCAAGCATGGCGTCATTCCTTATCAATAAGCGCTCATGGTACGGTTTTTTTAGTGTCTCTGCATGTTCAAACGGCCATTAGAGCGGTCTGCACCGTGAGCGTTCAGATTAACAACGTTACGCTTGCAACTTGCCCCGCCACGCCCTACATTGCGCCGATTTACTGCTGACCGTGGGGCTGCGCTTTTATGACGTATCGTTTGCTACCCGAATGGTATCCCCAGGATGGGATACAACTGACCTGGCCACGCCATGACGGCGATTGGGCACCACTACTTGCGTGCATCGAAGCCACTCTCGAACGCATTGTGATTGCCACCGCGCGCTATCAGCGCGTGCTGATTTGCGCACCCGACGAACTCACCAAACAGCGCTTGGCCGACACTTTTGACGCCTACGGCGTGCCCGCTGAGCGCCTGCTGCTTATTGTCGCACCCACCGACGATACCTGGGCGCGGGATCATGGGCCGGTCAGTGTGGTCGACGAAGATGGCCAATTAGTCATGCTCGATTACACCTTTACTGGCTGGGGTGGAAAATTTCCCGCCGAGCGTGATAATCGACTCACCCAGCGGCTTGCTAATGCAGGCGTATGGGCCTGCCCGGTGAGCTCGCGGGATCTGGTCCTGGAAGGCGGCGGCATAGAAACTGACGGTGAAGGCACCCTGCTGACCACTGAAGCATGCCTGCTGAACCCCAACCGTAACCCCACGCTATCCCGAGCAGCATTAGAAACGCAGCTTGGCGAGGACTTCGGGGTTGACCGCATATTGTGGCTGACCAACGGTCATTTAGAAGGCGACGATACCGACAGCCATATTGATACCCTGGCGCGCTTCTGCGACCCATCCACCATTGCCTACGTGCGCTGCGATGACCCCAACGACCCGCACTACCCGGCCTTAGCGGCAATGGAACGGGAGCTGCAGGCTTTCCGTCAGCGCAATGGTGAACCCTACCGGCTTATCGCCCTGCCCTGGCCCCAGGCTTGCTTTGACCCGGAAGATGGCCATCGCCTGCCCGCTACCTATGCCAATTTTCTGATCATTAATCAGGCCGTGCTGGTGCCCACTTACGGCGACCCGGCAGATGTCACCGTGCTAAACGCGCTAGCGGTTGCTTTTCCCGAGCACACGCTAATCCCTATTGAGTGCATCAGCGTTATTCGCCAACACGGCAGCCTGCATTGTTTAACCATGCAGCTTCCACAAGGCGCGCTTATTCGCGACACGCCTGCTCTGGGAAAGTCTATCCGGGGAACGCTTGCCCAGCACTCGGCTGGTACTGATTAAATAGTACTGACTGAATATAGTACTGAATGAATAAAGGAACCATTATGTCGATGACATCAAGTTCGACGCTAACCGTCGGTGTTGTGCAGCAACCCGCCTGGCCGGACAAAGCCCAAAGCCTGTCAGCTAGCGAAGAAGGTATCCGCAGTGCCGTTAAAAAAGGCGCGCAGCTGGTACTGCTTCAAGAACTGCACGCTACCCACTACTTTTGCCAATTTGAAGATCCCGCGCTGTTTGATCTAGCGGAGCCCCTCGACGGCCCTACCGGCCAGCGTCTGGCGGCGCTCGCCAAAGAGCTGGATATTGTACTGGTCGGATCGCTATTTGAACGCCGTGCAGCGGGGCTCTACCACAATACCGCCGTGGTCTATGACCGCGCCAAAGGGCGCGTTGGTCAGTATCGCAAGATGCATATCCCCGATGACCCTGGGTTTTATGAGAAGTTTTACTTCACGCCTGGGGATCACGACAGAGCCCGCGAAGAAGGCTTTACCCCGATCGAAACCTCGCTGGGCCGTCTCGGCGTGTTGGTCTGCTGGGATCAGTGGTATCCCGAAGCCGCCCGACTGATGGCTTTAGCCGGTGCCGATTTACTACTCTACCCCACTGCGATCGGCTGGGATCCCAACGACAACGGGGAAGAAAAGACCCGCCAAAAAGATGCCTGGACAGTGATTCAACGCGCCCATGGCGTCGCCAACGGCTTGCCCGTACTGGTAGCCAACCGGGTTGGCTTTGAGGCGGATCACTCTGGGGTCGGCGATGGCATTCAGTTCTGGGGCGGTAGTTTCGTCTGTGGGCCGCAAGGTGAGCTATTGGCCCATGCGGGGGAAGAGACCGAGCAGTTAGTCGTTGAGCTTGATATGGCGCGCAGTGAAAATACCCGCCGCATCTGGCCCTATCTGCGCGATCGCCGCGTGGATGCTTATGGGGATTTAACTCGCCGCTACCGCGACTAACTCTTATCAAAACCCCAAGAAAACAAAACGCCTGCCTGGGAGAAATATCCAGGCAGGCGTTTTCGATGACACACGGAGGGCTAACTCGACCGATTACTTCCAGAAGTCACGGATTGAGGCAATCCCTTGAGCGCCGACGGCACGGGCATGATTGGCATCAAAGCGCGTCATGCCGCCCAATGCAAACACCGGCATGCCTGCGCGCTCGACCAACTGCTGAAAATCATGCCAGCCGAGCGGGAACACTTCGGGGTGCGACGGCGTGGTGCGCAGCGGCGATAGACTCACAAAGTCGCAGCCTAACACCGCCGCCTGGGTAAGCTGCGTTTGATTGTGTGTCGATGCCGATAACCACTTGCTTTCGGCAATCGGACGGCGCTCAAGCTGCATCAAACGTTCGCTGGTCAAATGAATGCCATCGGCGTCAATGTGATCAAGCAGCGTCGGTTCACCATTGAGCAGCAGTCGTGCACCGTGCTCACGACACAGGCTCAATGCACGCTGGGCACGGGCCAGATAAGCCGCCTCATCCAACTGCTTGGCGCGCAGTTGCACCAGGCGAACCTTGTCTTCACGAAGTGCGCGCTCCAAATACGCATCGAAACGCGCCTCATCAGCCTCTTCGCCGGTGATCAAATACTCGGTAGGCAACCTTACCGCGCGCAGAATCGGTAAATTTGCCGCTGGGAAGGGGTACTTGGAGAGCTCACTCATAGGCACCCAGCGTACCGCCTGCCCTTCTCGCCCAAAGGGCTCGCCAGCAAACTCGTGCACCTGCCATACATCAAGCAGGATATGCTTGTCGGGATACTCATGGTGGACGCGAATCAGTGGCTGGGCACAGACAATCTCAACGCCCAGCTCTTCGTGCAGCTCACGCTTTAACCCTTCAAGACCGGTTTCATAAGGGGCCAACTTACCGCCCGGAAACTCCCACAATCCGCCATGATCAACGTTTGATGGCCGACGAGCGATCAGTACTTGCTTTTGATCGGCGCTAATAATCGCAGCTGCCGCGACGTGAACCCGCCGTTTTACCTTTATGCTCATAGACTCATATACTCGTTACGTCTTTATCCACTGCGTGCACCAACGTTGTTGATATCGGTGCTATCTCGCTGCGTATGCCCATTACCACGCCAGCTAATGCCCCAGCTAGCTGCGGTAATCCGCGTTAATAGATACATAGTCATGGGAGAGGTCGGAAGTCCATACCGTGGCACTTTCCTCACCGCGCCCCAAGTTAATGCGAATGGTAATTTCTGACTGCGCCATCACGGCGCTTCCCGCTGCTTCGGTGTAGCCTGAAGCTCGCCCGCCATTTTCAACTAGACGTACATCGCCTAAATCAATCACCACACGATTGACGTCAAAGTCATTCACAGGCGCTCGACCAACCGCCGCCAAAATACGCCCCCAATTAGCGTCTGAGGCGTAAAGCGCGGTTTTAACCAGCGGTGAGTGCGCAACGGTGAAGGCCACATCAAGCGCCTCTTGACGGCTTTTAGCTTCGCCCACTTGAAGAGTAACGAATTTCGTTGCACCTTCTGCGTCGCGAATAATCGCTTGCGCCAGCTCGGTCATTACTCGCTGCAGAGCATTGCTGAAAACGGCTATCTGCTCATCATCAGCGATGCGAGGACCTGCGCCGGTCGCCGCCAGCATACAGGCGTCATTGGTTGAGGTATCGCTATCCACCGTAATGCAGTTGAACGAGCGATCGACCGTTTCGCGCAGCAGGCGATCCAGTAGCGGTGCCTCGATAGCTGCATCAGTCACTACAAACCCTAACATGGTCGCCATATTGGGCTTGATCATGCCCGACCCTTTGGCGATACCGTTAATCGTCACCTGCTGGCCGCCCATTTCCAGCGTGACGGTGGCACCTTTGGCACGGGTATCGGTGGTTAAAATGCCTTGGCCTGCATGCTCCCAGGCAGCAGCGCCACTGGCCAGACTTTCAATCGCCGGTGCCAAGCCCGCTAATAGGCGGTCCATCGGCAACGGCTCACCAATCACGCCGGTTGAAAATGGCAGTACGTCCTGCTCAGACACGCCTGCCTGTTTGGCCAGTTCAGCACAGCTAGTACGTGCATCGCGCAAGCCTGCTTCGCCCGTACCCGCGTTGGCATTGCCGGTATTGATCAGCCAAAAGCGCGGCGAACGCTTTGCTGCCCGGCACTGTTCAAGGTGCTGCTTAGCGACTACCACGGGCGCTGCACAAAATGCATTACGGGTAAAAACTCCCGACACCGTCGCGGTCTCGGGCAGCTCAATCACGACTAGATCACGACGATCCGGCTTTTTGATACCCGCCATTGCAACCCCCAGGCGCACCCCTTTTAGGGGTGGCAACTCTGGAAAGGGAGTGTTTCCAACCGCCATGATTCTCTCCTTTAGACAAAGACCGTTTCGCAGACCTTCTAAAAAAACGGTCTCAAAAACGGGCGCCGTTAGCTTAGTTTTCCACAGCACTGCTTGTACTTTTTACCCGAGCCACAAGAACAGGGGTCGTTGCGACCAACTTTAGGGCCTTCGCGACGCACAGGACGTCCATCTACACCCGGTGCCTCCTGCTCGGTCTCGGACTGCTCCTGGGCCGGGGCGTCATGACGGCTAGCCGCCGTGGCAGTTTCCCGGGCCAGCGCTTCGCGACGTTGTTGCTCCAGTGCGTCTACTTCCTCGGGCTGACGAACCTGAACGTGGCTCAAAATGCGCGTTACATCGGCTTTAATATGCTCTAGCAAATGCTGGAAGAGCTCAAAGGATTCACGTTTGTACTCTTGCTTAGGGTTTTTCTGAGCATAGCCACGTAGGTGGATACCGCGACGCAGATGATCCATCGACTGAAGGTGTTCTTTCCAACGCGTGTCCAGAACTTGCAGCATGACCTGTTTCTCAAAGCGACGAATCAGTTTCTCACCAGCCGCTTCGATTTTGGCTGCATAGGCCTCGCGATGCATCGTCTGCAGCCGTTCGCGCAGCTGCTCTTCACTGAAGCGCTCATCCTCAGCAGCCCATTTAACCACGGGCGCATCAAGGTTGAACTCAGTTTTCAGGTACGCTTCCAAGCCAGGCAGATCCCACTGCTCGGGCAGGCTCTGGGGCGGCACATAGTCGCTGATGGCCGTCTCCATCACCTCTTCACGAATACCGATAACGGCATCAGCGACATCGTCCGCGGCAAGAATCTCATTGCGCTGGTCGTAGATCACACGGCGCTGATCGTTGGCAACGTCGTCGTACTCAAGCAACTGCTTACGAATGTCGAAGTTACGCCCTTCGACTTTTTTCTGGGCACGCTCAACGGCGTTAGAGACCATCTTATGCTCAATGGCTTCGCCATGCTCAAGGCCCAATGCCTGCATCAAGCGCTTGACGCGGTCGGAGCCAAACAGGCGCATCAGGCTATCTTCAAGCGAGAGGAAGAACCGTGTCGAGCCAGGGTCGCCCTGACGCCCAGCACGGCCACGCAGCTGATTGTCGATACGCCGGGACTCGTGGCGCTCAGAGCCGACCACGTGTAGACCACCTGCGGCCAGCACGCCATCGTGACGCGCTTGCCACTCGGCTTTCAGCGCATGAACCTGCTCTTGGCTGGGATTTTGTAGCTTGGCGACTTCGGCTTCCCAGTTGCCCCCCAGCACAATATCGGTACCCCGACCGGCCATATTGGTAGCGATGGTAATCGCTCCTGGGCGGCCCGCCTGGGCAATAATTTCGGCTTCGCTCTGGTGCTGCTTGGCGTTAAGTACGTTGAACGTCAGGCCCGCCTCACGCATTAGCTTGGCAAGGTACTCGGATGTTTCAATCGAAGCCGTACCTACCAGTACCGGTCGACCGGCTTCGGTCTCGGTTTTAACATCTTTGATGATCGCTTCGTACTTCTCTTCAGCACTCAAATAAACCAGATCGTTCAGGTCTTTACGGGCCAATGGCCGATTGGTGGGAATCACCACCACATCTAGGCCGTAAATCTGACGAAATTCAAAGGCTTCAGTATCCGCCGTACCGGTCATCCCGGCTAATTTTTCATACAGCCGGAAGTAGTTCTGGAAGGTCGTGGAAGCTAGCGTTTGGCTTTCGCGCTGCACCGTGACGCCCTCTTTGGCCTCAACAGCTTGGTGCAACCCTTCCGACCAGCGGCGCCCTGGCATGGAGCGACCGGTATGCTCGTCGACAATCACTACCTGACCTTCAGAGACGATGTAGTCGACATCACGATTATAAAGGTGGCGGGCACGCAGAGCCGAATGCATATGCTGAAGCAAGTTAAGATTTTGCGCGGCATACAGCGACTCTTCATCGCCCAATAAGCCTTCAGCGCGCATCAACTCTTCAACTTTATTATGCCCCTGCTCCGTTAGCTCTACCTGCTTCTGCTTTTCATCGACTAAAAAGTCACCGACTACCGTGGCATCGTCATCTTCAACCTCTTCGCCTTTCTCAAGTTGCTGGGCAAGTTGATTAACGACTTTATAAAGGTCGGTATTTTCATCTACCGCGCCGGAAATAATCAGCGGGGTGCGTGCTTCATCGATAAGAATCGAGTCAACTTCATCGACAATCGCGTAATGTAGCCCGCGCTGGACTTTATCTTCTAACGAAAATGCCATGTTATCGCGTAGATAATCGAAGCCGAACTCGTTGTTGGTACCGTAGGTAATATCGCAGTGGTACGCATGACGCTTCTCTTCGCCAGTCTGACCGGAGAAGATAACGCCAATAGACAAGCCTAGGAACTCATACAGCGGACGCATCCACTCGGCATCACGCCGGGCCAGGTAGTCATTCACTGTGACCACGTGCACGCCTTTACCCGGCAGCGCATTCAGATACACCGCCAGCGTCGCTACCAGCGTTTTACCCTCACCGGTTTTCATTTCAGCGATACGACCACGGTGCAGGGTCATGCCACCTACCATCTGCACATCAAAGTGGCGCATGCCCATAACGCGCTTACTGGCTTCTCGAACGATTGCAAAGGCGGGCGCTAGCAGCGCATCAAGAGACTCACCGGCTTCTAAACGCTGGCGCAGCTCAGCGGTTTTGCCTTGCAGCTCAGCATCGCCAATGGCCTCAAGTTCTACTTCTAATGCATTAATCTGCGGTACAT
Organism: Vreelandella boliviensis LC1; assembly: GCF_000236035.1. Classification (GTDB taxonomy): domain Bacteria; phylum Pseudomonadota; class Gammaproteobacteria; order Pseudomonadales; family Halomonadaceae; genus Vreelandella; species Vreelandella boliviensis. Next base: position 276,690 of record NZ_JH393260.1, on the reverse strand, counting down.
TTTTATGCATGCGTTTAACATCGCGGTCATTTTTAGAACCCACGACTTTACGTAATAAATTATTAAGCATGAAATATCCAAGTATTCACGAGCGTCCCATCGGACTTTGCCCTTTCACTGCATGCTCTTTATCTGCAGAGCATGCACAAAGTAGGTGTATTAACGACAGACTCGGTGGGAAGGCGGGCCACGCTGGGTCAAGACATCCCGCGCGGCGACCAGCATAGCAATCGGGGCTAGCCAGTGACATAGGCGTCGTACAGGAGCAAAGTGCAGGGGGCTTTGAGCCCAGCGTTGGAGCGCGCGCCGTCGCTTAGCAATCCAGTAGGACTGCGCGCGCAAAATCGCGGGCACCCAGAAACAGATAGTGACGCTACGCTCGCCGCTACGCAACGCATCCGCAGGGCCTAAACTGGCGGGCAAAAGGCAGCTCACTAGCAGACCGGCCAGCCACCAACGCGCTAAACCGTAACGGCGATGGCGCCGCGGCAAAGCTGATTGGACATCAAGCGTAGGTGACATGCTGTAGACCGGCTCCTGAGCGTGGTAAAATCTACTAAAGTGAAATCGGCTAATATTTGCGACCTCATCATTAGCGGTACCCTAGGATAGCGGTACCCTAGGAATTAAGCGTATGAGTATAAAGGTTAAGCGTTCTCGCGCACAGCCCATCGCCCGTCTGCTCTCAAAGTCGGGCGATATTAATAAGTTAATGCGCTTGTCTCGCTTAATCGATCAGGCTCAACGACACCTGCGCGCTCATCTACCTGAAGAGATGCGTGAGCATATTTTTGTTGGCGGCTTTAGCGAAGGTCGCTTAACCCTAATTAGTGGGCAGGCGGGCTGGCTGACGTGGTTGCGCTTTGAACAACGGCGCTTATTAGAACTGCTTCATCAGTTGCCCGGCTTTGAAGGGGTAAGCGGTTTTACCTTTAAAGTGCGCCCTGTGCGCCCTATTGTGGCCCCGCCGCGCAATACACGTATCCTTTCGGCCGATGCAGGCAAAACGCTAGCCGAGTGTGCGGAAGACACTACCAATCCTGCGCTAAAACGCGCCTTGGAACGGCTTGCATCTCATGCCCGCCCACCCAAGTAACGGGCACACTGTTTTCTCATCCAAACAGGCTCCACTATACCGCCATAGTCTTAAAAGCATAAAGCACCGCCTAGGCGATGCTTTATTAATCAAGACAAAGTACTAATATAAAATAATAGGCCAGTGCTAAATCAGGCCATGGCGGGCGCAGCATAAGAGATCGGCGCCACCGCTTTGTCTTCTTCAAAGGTGATAATTTCATAAGCATCGGGCTGCGCCATCAATTCGCGACACAGCTGGTTGTTGAGCGCGTGACCAGACTTCACCCCACGGAACTCCCCGATCAGGCTATAACCCAATTGATACAGATCTCCGATAGCATCTAACACTTTATGCTTAACAAACTCATCTTCGTAGCGTAGTCCGCCTTCATTAACAATGCGGTAATCATCCACCACAATGGCGTTATCTAAACTTCCGCCTAGCGCTAGGTTGTTAGAGCGTAAAAACTCTAAATCACGCATAAATCCAAAGGTACGCGCGCGGGAGACTTCTTTGACGAAAGACGTGGTCGAGAAATCGATTAGTGCGGTCTGCTTTTGCTGCTCAAAAACAGGGTGATCAAAGTCGATTGCAAAGGAGACTTTGAACCCTTGATGGGGTAAGAAAACAGCCTCTTTGTCACCATCGGTCACCGCCACACGATGCTTGATACGAATAAATTTCTTCGCAGCATCCTGCTCCAAAATACCCGCTGACTGAATCAAGAAAACAAACGGACTCGCGCTACCATCCATAATGGGCACTTCAGGTTCGCTTACATCCACATAGGCGTTGTCGATACCCAGCCCAGCAAATGCTGACATCAGGTGCTCAACGGTAGCTACTTTGACCCCGTTAAAGACTAGAGCAGTGCATAATTTGGTATCTTCGACCAATTCTGCCCGTGCAGGTACGTGCACAACGGGATCCAGATCGGTTCTAACAAACACAATCCCAGTATTGGCCGGCGCCGGACGCAGAGCTAGATGGACTTTTTTGCCTGAATGCAGGCCCACTCCGGTGGCACGAATGACGTTTTGTAGGGTGCGTTGTCTGATCATGAATAGTAGCCGAGCTCTTATGACGGTAATAACCGCAGGGGAAAAGTTATCAAACAGTGTTCACTTTAACAGCAAGCGAGCGTTTTAGCCAATAAAACGCTCGCTCGCTGTTGCAATGAGCCTGATTTCGAGAATCAATCCGCCTGGCGGCGTAGAAACGCGGGGATGTCCAGATAGTCATCGGCTTCAGAAGCGCGACGCTTTTCAGGACGAGGTTTAGCGGCTGTTTCAGGTGCTTCAGCGCGTGCGGTTGCCTGCTGACGCATCACTGTTGGCTGTTGCAACTTGCGGTAATCAGAGGATTCCGCCGCTGAACGACGCGCTGGCTCACGCGCGGCTGCTTTAGGTTTTTGCCCATCTAAGCCAGCGGCAACAACGGTGACACGCAGTTCGTCGGACATTTCCATATCAATGGAGGTGCCTACTACGATAGTGGCATCCGGAGAAGCAAACTCTTGAACTGTAGCCCCCACATCATTGAACTCACCGATCGACAAATCTGGACCAGCAGTGATATTGACCAAGATACCGCGTGCGCCGTGAAGATCAATATCTTCCAGCAGCGGGCTGCGGATGGCCTTCTCAGCCGCTTCACGAGCACGATTTTCGCCCGTCGCCCCACCGGTACCCATCATCGCCATGCCCATTTCAGACATGACGGTTCGCACGTCAGCAAAGTCAACGTTGATGATACCCGGGCTGGTAATCAGCTCTGCGATACCTTGAACTGCACCCAGCAGCACATCGTTAGCCGCACTGAAGGCCGTCAGTAACGTTGCGTTCTTACCCAACACGGAAAGCAGCTTTTCGTTGGGGATAGTGATCAGCGAATCAACGTGCTCAGAGAGCTCTTTCATACCCTCTTCAGCAGCGCGCATACGCTTTGGCCCTTCAAAGGGGAAGGGGCGTGTTACCACGGCAACGGTGAGTATCCCCAGCTCTTTGGCGACCTGAGCGACAACTGGCGCACCTCCGGTGCCCGTACCACCGCCCATACCGGCAGTAATGAATACCATGTCAGCACCCACCAACAACTCAGCAATACGCTCACGGTCTTCCATTGCCGCCTGGCGACCCACGTCGGGATTGGCACCTGCGCCTAATCCTTTAGTGATTTCAGCGCCTAGCTGCAATATCGTTTTCGCCGATACGCGCTTTAATGCCTGGGCATCCGTGTTGGCGCAGATAAACTCAACGCCTTCAATATTGCTTTCGACCATGTGGTTAACAGCATTGCCGCCACCGCCGCCAACGCCAACCACTTTGATGACCGCACTGCTCGAGGGTGCGTTATCTACCAATTCGAACATAAGCCCCGTCTCCTGAACCGCGCTTGCGGCCCTGTCAGAAATTTCCTTTGAACCAGCCTTTAATTCTTGCCAGCGCCGAATGGTCTTCCTTGATATCACGCCGGGCAAGCTCGTTGCGGCCCTTATGGGCTGCAACCACTCCCCCGTGGCTTCTTAGACCTTGCCCATGACGCGTTTCCTGCAAGGCATAATGCAGCAGACCAACGCCTGTCGCATAAATGGGGTTACAAACGACGTCCGCCAAACCTCTTACATTCTGCGGACATGCGATACGAACGGGCATATGGAAAATCTCTTCTGCCAATTCGCTAACCCCCTCCATGCGCGAGGTACCACCGGTAAGTACTATCCCAGCAGCCACCATGTCTTCATAGCCACTACGGCGCAATTCGTCTCTCACTAGCGTAAATAGCTCTTCATAGCGTGGTTCTACCACTTCAGCGAGCGCTTGACGCGATAGATCCCGCGCAGGACGATCACCTACGCTAGGTACTTTAATCATTTCATCGCTTGCCGCTAAATGCGTTAGCGCGCAGGCGTATTTAACTTTAATCTCTTCAGCATGCTGCGTGGGTGTTCGCAGCGCCATGGCAATATCGTTAGTGACTTGGTCTCCCGCGATAGGAATGACTGCCGTGTGGCGTATGGCGCCTTCGCTGAAAATAGCCATATCAGTAGTTCCGCCACCGATATCTACCATGCAGACGCCTAGCTCACGCTCATCTTCAGTAAGCACGGCCATGCTTGAGGCTAGCTGCTCTAAGATAATAGCATCAACTTCTAAACCACAGCGGCGCACACACTTTTCGATATTTTGCACCGCGTTTAATGCCGCTGTCACTAAGTGCACCTGTGCTTCCAAGCGCACTCCGGACATGCCCAGGGGCTCACGTATGCCGCCTTGAGCATCAATGGAGAACTCCTGCGGCAGCACATGCAGGACACGCTGGCCTTCTGAAATGGCGCGCGCTCGTGCGGAATCAATCACGCGTTCAATATCGGAGGACGTTACTTCGCGCTCTTTGATAGCCACAACGCCATCAGAGTTCATTGAACTAATATGACTGCCTGCAACGCCAACGTATACCGAGTGAATATCACAGCCAGCCATCAATTCGGCTTCTTCAACGGCGCGCTGGATAGACTGCACCGTTGATTCAATATTGATCACCACGCCACGCTTCATGCCACGCGAAGGATGTGAACCAATACCCGCAATTTCAATTCCGCCATCATCGGTAGGTTGACCGACTATCGCGACGACCTTGGACGTTCCAATGTCCAGCCCGACCACCATATTGGATGCGTTGGGTGAGCCTGCCATGAGTCGGGAAATCTCCTTGCGTCATTGTTAAAAATAAATATAAATAGGGTAACGCTTAATCCAACGCTTAACATTGAAAGCGTGCTACCCAAAATAATCAGTGCTGTTTCTGAGATACTCACTAAGTGCTAATAGTCGAAATTAATAACTATTTAACTCGTGTCAGGCCCATAGTATAGAAACAATAGCCGCAATACGACTAGTACATACTCACAATAATAGGCTTTGGAAGCAATTTAAAGCCGATTACTGGCTTTTTTCAACGCTGGCAGACACTCACTTTTACACCTTATTTGCATCAAGTAATAGAACAGTTACTCATCTTGCACCGCAAATTCACTTTCTCCATGCCACGCAACAGCAACACCATTAGGGTAGCGTAGATCAATATAGCGAATCTGCTCGCCAAGAGTAGACAGCTCCCGTTGCCATGAAGCCGATAAACGCGCCAAGCGTACTTCATGCTGCCGCCGACCTAACATCACCCAAGCGCCATCATTTAATTGCAGCCGCCAGGCACCACGTGGTTCTAAACGAAGCTGGGTAAGATTTAGTGATAACTGTTCAAAGTGATGTTTTAGCCGATGGTAATAGTCCAACACTTCTTCACTGCTACCTCCAGGGCCTGCTAGATCAGGTAAACCAGAAGGTGGTGATAATGGCGCAAAAGCAAAAGGTTCGCCTTCAGGGTTCAGTAGAAAATCATCATTCCAGCGCGCGACAGGCTGCTGTTCGATGAGCTCAAACACCAGTGCGTTGGGCCACTCACGGGAAATACGAACTTCGTTTAACCAGCCCACCTGCAGTGCCCGGTCACGCAGATCACCAAGATCTGCCGACAGCCAAGTAGCATTGACCACTAGAGGTGCCAACTGTGTACGCAGGTAATCAGCGCTGACGTACTCCCATTCGCCGCGAATAGACACCCGCTCAATCGGACGATCTAGCCACAGCCAAAGCGCACGCCCACCTGCTCCCATGAGCAGCGCCAGCAGGAGAATTCCCAACCAAGCATTACGCCTTTTCATAAGACACTTTTTAAAAAGCCACTTTTAAATAAGTCATTAGTCATGCTGTGAACTGCTCGCCTGCTGTATTGAGTATTTGCAGCACCAGTTCATCAAAGCTTATGCCCGCATGAGCCGCCGCTTGAGGTACTAAACTATGATCGGTCATGCCAGGCACCGTATTGACTTCCAACAGCCAAAAACGCCCTTCGTTATCGCGCATGACATCAACCCGACCCCAGCCTACTCCGCCGATAGCGGCAAACGCCTGCTGGCAGAGCAATGCAAGCTCAGCCTCCTCTTGCGCCGACAAGCCACAGGGCAAATGGTACTGGGTAGTATTAGCGATGTATTTGGCTTCGTAGTCATAGAAACCTCCGGGCACTTCAACTCGAATCGCTGGTAGCACCTGATCGCCTAGCAGCGCAACGGTATATTCGTCACCCACGACAAAGCGCTCTGCCATAACGCGGGCATCGAATTGGGCGGCCTCATGATAGGCCGCTTCAAGCGCTGCCTGGCTTTTCACGATGCTAATGCCCAGCGTCGAACCCTCATGCACAGGCTTCACAATCAGCGGCAGGCCAAGTTGCTCAACCACGGCTGACCACTCCGCCGTCGCCTCTAACATAATGCTTTCGGGGGTGGGGAGCCCAACCGCGCTCCATACCTGCTTGGTGCGTTGCTTATCCATCCCCAACGCCGAAGCGAGCACCCCACTGCCGGTATAAGGAATACCGAGCAATTCCAAAGCTCCCTGCAAGGTGCCGTCTTCACCGCCGCGGCCATGCAGGGCAACAAAAACCACGGTGGGAGCCATTTTCTCTAAACCTACCAAGCCGTTGTCACGGGGATCATAGCCACTGGCATTGACACCTTTACGCTGCAGCGCTTCAAGCACAGCCGCACCGCTTTTAAGCGACACCTCGCGTTCAGCGGAGGTGCCGCCGTAAACGACAACGACTTTGCCAACAGGCTGGGGGGGGGTGACGTCAACGCTCACAGGTCCACCTCGTTCATCGCTAGCTTTGCCTGTGCCAGGCGCAGGGAAATCCCCCCCACATCACCGGCGCCCTGGGTAATTAAAATATCGCCTGGACGTAATACGTTGGTTAACAGCGCAGGCAATTCATGTTTGTGCTCGACAAACAGCGGATCGACTTCGCCGCGTTGACGAATAGAACCCGCCAAGGTGCGCCCCTCTGCACCAGGAATAACCGCTTCACCGGCGCTGTATACATCTAGCAGCACAAGCGTATCAACTTGAGAAAGCACTCTTACAAAATCTTCGTACAAATCACGGGTTCGGCTATAGCGATGGGGCTGATAAAGCATAACCAAACGACGATCCGGCCATCCGGCGCGAATCGCCTGAATAACCATGTCAACTTCACGGGGATGATGACCATAATCATCCACTAGCATGATGTCGTCGCCCCCATGGGGTGCAGGGAAATTACCATGCACCTGGAAACGGCGACCAACACCGGCGAAACCTGCCAGACCGCTCAGGATAGCGCTATCACTCACGCCTGCATCGGTAGCCACCACAATCGCCGCCATGGCGTTCAAGGCATTGTGGCGACCCGGCATGGCCAAACGTACGTCTAACGGCACGGCGCCACCAGGGCGTAACGCGGTGAACGACACTTCACCGCCACGCTGGGCAAAATCAACAATCCGGTAATCGGCATCGCTATCAAACCCATAGGTCACGAACTGTCGCTTCACTTGGTCGCAAAGCACGCGCACATGGGGGTCATCGATACACAGCACCGCTAAGCCATAAAATGGCAAGTTGTGCAGAAATTCGATAAAGGTACTTTTTAGCCGCTCAAAGTCACCGCCATAGGTCGCCATATGGTCAGCATCGATATTGGTAACAATCGACACCATCGGCTGTAAGTGCAAAAACGATGCATCGGACTCATCGGCTTCGGCAACTAAATAATCGCCTTCACCTAAGCGGGCATTGGCACCGGCACTAGTCAGCTTGCCGCCAATCACAAAGGTGGGATCAAGCCCTCCTTCGGCCAGCAGTGTTGCCGTCAAGCTGGTCGTCGTGGTTTTGCCATGAGTGCCAGCTACGGCGATGCCGTGACGAAAACGCATTAGCTCAGCGAGCATCTCAGCCCGACGTACCACCGGTACACGATGCTCATGGGCCCAGCGTATTTCTGGATTGGTTTCATCAATCGCACTGGACACCACCACCACATCGGCACCTTCCACATTAACCTCGGCATGGCCGATCGCTACACAGACGCCGCATTGACGCAGCCGCTCCACAACCGAAGAGCTTTTGACATCACTGCCACTAACGGTATAGCCCTGGTTAGCCAGCACCTCTGCAATACCACACATACCAGCGCCACCAATACCGACAAAATGGAGCCGCCGAATCCGACGCATGCCAGGGCCAACGGTAGTACGTGAGGGTGTCATGGTTTTATCTGAATCGATCACGCAGAGTCTCCTAACGGCACCATCGCCAAACACCCATCAGCCAATCGCTTCGTCGCGTCTAAATGGGCGGCCTGGCGTGCTTTAGACGCCATTAAAGCCAGGGTGGTTGGGACGAGCAATTGATTTAAATATTCACTTAACCGCTCAACGGTCAGCTCAGATTGAACAACGCACTGGGCAGCCCCCGCCCTGACTAGCACCTGGGCGTTGACGCGCTGATGGTCATCGACAGCAAAGGGAAACGGCACCAGCAGCGCTGGCTTAGCCGCAGCTGCCAACTCCGCGACTGTCAGCGCGCCGGAGCGGCACACCACTAAGTCGGCCCACTCGTAGGCGGCGGCCATATCGTCAATAAAGGGGCTAACCTCAGCGCTGACGCCGTGCTGCTGATAATTTTCAATAGTGGTCTCTTCACGAGACTTACCCGCCTGATGGCGCACCAGGGGTCGCCGCTCAATGGGCAGTGCAGCCAGTGCAGGGGCCAAGCGTTCGTTAAGCGCGACAGCGCCTAGCGAACCGCCCACCACCAACAAACGTAGAGGCCGGGAAGAGAGCGTTTCCTCATCTCGCGGCGAGCTCCCCAAGGCGGCGATATCATCACGCACTGGGTTGCCGATGACGTCGGCACGCGCCCCAAAGGCCTCTGGAAAAGCGGCATAGGTACGCTTGGCCAGTCGCGACAGCACTCGATTGGTCAGGCCTGCCACGGCGTTCTGCTCATGGATAACCAAAGGAATGCGCGTCAACCATGCAGCCAACCCGCCGGGGCCACTGGCAAAGCCACCCAAGCCGACCACAACTTGAGGATTGAAGTCGAGAATGACGGCACGCGCCTGCAAGATCGCACGACTAAGGTTCAGCGGCGCTTTGAGCCAGCCCGTTAAACCGTTGCCGCGCAGCCCGCTAACGGCAATCGTATGTAATCTAATCCCCGCCTCAGGCACCAGGCGATTTTCAATACCTCTAGGGCTGCCCAACCACTCAACGTCGACCTGTTCCGCCTGCAAAGCTTTGGCGAGTGACAATGCTGGAAATACATGGCCCCCAGTGCCACCCGCCATAATAAGTACTCGTCGGCTAACGTTAGTCGTCACATCAAACTCCTGATAACACCAAGCGGCATAGCGTTACGATAAACGCGGCTCATGTCGGGATTTATACGGGGTGGACGCGCGTCGAGGTCGATGACGTGTTTCGGCATCTGTGCGCAACAGCAGCCCGACCATAATGCCAGTGACTAGCAGGCTGGCGCCGCCATAGCTCATTAACGGCAGCGTTAGCCCTTTGGTCGGCAACAGTCCAGAACTTACCGCCATATTAATAAACGCCTGCGCAGCCACAACAAAGCCAATGCCGTAGCTTACATAAGCGCCAAACAGGTGCCCTGCCAGCTCCGCTTTACGCCCTACCCACATAGCACGCGCAATAAACAGAGTGAACAGCAGCACGACGATAATCGCGCCGATCATGCCCAGCTCTTCAGCGATCACCGCAAAGATAAAGTCAGTATGCGCCTCGGGCAGATAGTGTAATTTTTGCACACTGTTACCCAGGCCAGTACCCGTGACATGCCCCCGCCCGAAGGCTATTAACGCCTGGGTTAACTGGTAGCCGGTCGCGAATTGATCGGCCCAGGGGTCTAGAAAACTGGTCCAGCGCGCCAGCCGATAGGGCTCAATCACTACCATCATCACGGCCCCAGTACCCAGCAGCGCACCGCTTCCCCCCAACAGCACGAGCGAAGCACCGCTCATCATCAACATTCCAATGACACAAATAGTAAAGACCACCATACCGCCGAAATCAGGCGCTAGAAAAAGCAGCCCGGCAGGCACCGCCAGCACGGCCAATGGGCGCCACATGCTGAATGCTCGGCGACGCAAATCGTAGGTAAAACGCGACATAAATGCCGCCATGTAGAAAATCAGCCCGACTTTGGCAAATTCCGAGACCTGTAAACTCGGCAATGGCCCCGGCAGCGCTATCCAGCGCTTACTGCCATTGATCTCTTGGCCAACCATCAGCACTAAAACCAATAGAAAAATGGAAACGAGCAGTATCAGGGCTGCATTCTGGCGCCAAACTTCAAGCGGCACGCAGAGCATAAATATGCAGGCCATGATGGCTAGCACCAGGAATATGCCGTGCTGGCGCGAGTAGTGATAGGTATCTTCCAACAAACCAATCGACGCCGAACTGACCATCACCCAACCTAAACCCGCCAAGGCAACCGCCGCTATGATCAGCCAAATATCGCAGGGCAGATCGCGCGTGGTAAGCACCGTACGAAGACGCTGAAGTCGACTCATAGCGCCTCCCCGGCAGTAGGAGATGCTTTGCCCTGCACCCAACGGCGAAATACTTCGCCACGCTGTTGGTAGTTGGCAAACTGATCTAGGCTCGCGCATGCGGGCGAGAGCAGCACACAATCTCCTGGCTGTGCGAGTGCAAAAGCTGCCTGCATCGCCTGGGTTAAGCCCTCTACCTGCTGAATACTGACGTGTGCAATCAATGCGTCGGCTAGCCGCGGAGCATCCAACCCGAATAGCAGCACGTGTCGTGCGCACTTAGAAAGAGGCTCGGCCAAAGGGGAAAAATCGGCGCCCTTACCTACCCCACCCGCCAGTAGAATTAAACGTCCTTCCAGCGTTGCGGCAATACCATTGATGGCCGCTAAGGTAGCGCCGACGTTGGTACCCTTGGTGTCGTTGACCCAGGTGACGCCGTTAATTTGCGCAATGACTTCACTGCGGTGTTCCAAGCCTTTAAATTCGCGCAACACGCTGCACATGGGCGCAGCCAAAAAGCCCAACGCCTGCCCCATGGCCAGGGCGGCCAATGCATTCAGATAGTTGTGCTGACCGGTCATTTTTAACTCATCGATGGCCAACCAAGGGCTGGAGCCCTGCATTAACGTCAGCTTATCGTGGTGAAGCGCCAGCCCCCACTCGTCCTCCTTAGGGGCTGCTTGAGTAAAGTAAGCCACTTGCTCAACGGGATGTTCAGGCCACGTGAGGGGATCATCGGCATTCACCACGGCATTCTCAGCACCGATAAAAATACGCTGTTTTGCGGTGCGATAGCCGTGCATATCCCCATGACGATCGAGGTGGTCTTCGGATAAGTTCAGGAAGGCCGCACAGCTCGCACCGAGATAAGGAGTCGTCTCAAGCTGAAAACTTGAAAGCTCAAGAATGTAGAGCGCTGCGTCGGGATGGCTGGCCAACAGATCCAGCGCGGGGGTGCCTAGATTTCCGCCCACCGCCGCATCAATACCGGCGGCAGCGGCCATTTCTCCCAGCAGCGTAGTGACCGTTGATTTGGCATTAGAACCGGTAATAGCAGCAATAGGGGCATTAGCGGCACGCATGAACAGGGCAATTTCGCCCACTACCATCGGCTCGCCTGTACGAGGATTTAGCTGATCCGCCAGCTCTTTTAAGCCTGGCATTCTCGGATCAAGCCCGGGGCTAATCACCACCTCTTCAACATCACGCAGGTTCAGCGACGTTAACGAGCCGCAGTGAATCTCTATCCCCGGATGAGCGGCTTTAAAGTCATCCAAGCCTGGTGGTTCGGCACGCGTATCCGCCACCATGTAAGGCACATTTAAGCGGCTTAAATGGCGGCAGATCGCACGACCCGATAACCCTAACCCCACCACCAGCGTTAAACCTTTAGCAACTCGAACCATCACAGGCTCCCTCTCGCCTCATACCCATGACCAACAAGTGCACTCATGGCCACATGCATTAACGAATTTTGAGCGTCGCGAGGCCAAGCAGCACCAGCACCACGGTAATAATCCAAAAGCGCACGATTACCCGCGGCTCAGGCCAGCCTTTTAACTCATAATGATGATGCAAAGGCGCCATACGGAAGATGCGTCGCCCAGTGAGTTTATAGGAACCCACTTGAAGAATGACCGATATTGTCTCCATGACAAAAATACCGCCCATGATAAACAGCACGATTTCCTGACGCACGATCACTGCCACCACACCCAACGCAGCCCCTAGCGCTAAGGCGCCCACGTCGCCCATAAAAACCTGGGCGGGGTAGGTGTTAAACCATAAGAAGCCAAGCCCGGCACCAGCAATGGTGGCACAAAAAACCGCCAACTCGCCGGTACCGGCAATAAACGGAATATGCAGGTACTCGGCAAACACGGTATTGCCACTGGCATACGCAAACACCGACAAGCCCATGGCCACCAGTACTGTGGGCATAATCGCCAAGCCATCAAGACCATCGGTCAAATTAACCGCATTGGAACTGCCCACAATCACAAAGTAGGTAAGCACAATATAGAAAACACCCAGCGGCAGTGCGACCTCTTTGAACAGCGGTACTAACAAACTGGTTTCAACCGGCGTTGAAGCAGTTAAATAGAGCAACACGGCCGCGCCAAGGCCTACTACCGACTGCCAGAAATACTTCCAGCGAGCGGGTAAGCCGCGCGGATTTTTCTCCACTACTTTGCGGTAGTCATCGACCCAGCCGATGGCACCAAAGCCTATGGTTACACCCAGCACCACCCAGACATAAAGATTGGTTAAGTCACCCCAAAGCAAGGTACTAATGGCAATAGCCAATATAATCATCGCGCCCCCCATGGTCGGGGTGCCCGCCTTGGAAAGGTGGGACTGCGGGCCATCGTCACGCACGGATTGCCCGATTTGCCCTTCGACCAGACGCCGAATCATCCATGGACCCAGCCACAAGCAGAGCATTAACGACGTCAGAGCGCTTAAAATCACGCGCAGAGTTAAATAGTTGACTACCTGAAAAACAGATTGGTACTGCGACAGAAAATTCGCCAAGTGAAGTAACATGAACGGCGCTTACCTTAATTATCCGAACGCAGTGCATTGACGACATGTTCCATGCCCGCGCTGCGCGACCCTTTCACCAGCAAAGTGGTGTCCGGCGGCAAAGTATTAGTGACATGACGCGTTAGCGCCTCGTGATCGTTAAAATGCAGCCCACGACTAAAGGCCTCGCTGGCAGCGCGTGCGGCGTCGCCCAACGTCAACAGTTCATCAATGCCAAGCTCTGCAGCGTAGCGACCAATATCCGCGTGCAGCGCTGCCGACTCGTCTCCCAGCTCGCCCATGGCGCCTAACGCACACCAGCGTGGAGCCGGGAAACTCGCCAGAGTATCCAGGGCCGCTTTGACCGCCCCCGGGTTGGCATTGTAAGTGTCATCCAGCAGCTTAGCTCCTCGCAAACCGGGCACCACGGTTAGCCTACCCGCTAGCGCTTGCAACGATTCCAAGCGCGCAATGAGCTGCTCTGGCGACACACCTAGCGCTAATGCCGCAGCGGCGGCGGCTAAGGCATTACTGACATTATGCTTGCCGAGCAGCGGTAAACGCACTTGGCCCAGCGCTTGGCCATGCTGCAGTAGCGTGAAAGCATACCGCCCTTGAGGATCACAGGAAAGCGCTGAGGCGCTCACATCGGCCTGGGGATGAAAGCCAAAGCTGACAACTCGCCGCGGGGCCGCACGAGATGCCCAGAAGGAGTAGTAGTCATCATCGCGGTTCAATATAGCCGCACCCTGCTCACACAGTCCGGCTAGCAGTTCACTTTTCGCCTGGGCGATCTGCCCCATGCCGCCAAACTCGCCCACATGGGCACCAGTCACATTGGTAATAATCGCAATATCTGGCCGTGCCAGTGGCGCAGTCCACGCAATCTCACCCAAATGGTTAGCGCCTAGCTCTATCACGGCGGCTTTATGCTGCTGGCACAATCGCAATAAGGTCAGCGGCGCGCCGAAATCGTTGTTCAGATTCGCCTCGGTCGCTAACACCTCGCCTAAAGGCGTCAGCAGTGCAGCGCACATCTCCTTCACGGTAGTTTTACCGCTATTGCCGGTGACTGCCACCAAGGGGCCGTGCCATGCGCTTCGATGTGCACCAGCGAGTAGCCCTAGGGCCAAGCGCGTATCGGGGCACACCAGCTGGGGTAAGTCGCTGGCAACCGGGGCCTCTACCAGTGCCGCTACAGCGCCCAACTCTCGAGCGCGCTCGACAAACTCATGGCCGTCAAAATTAATCCCTTTTAAGGCAATAAACAGGCAACCAGGTTCAATCTTACGGCTATCGGTAACGACTGAAGTGACGGCTATTTGAGCATTGCCAGACGGCGTATCAATACACAGCGCTGCGGCCACTTGCTTAAGTGTCCAATGCATTATTGGGCTCTCCGCAGGGCAAATGCGCGCCGGATCTCATCACTATCGTCATAGGGGTGGCGCACCCCCTGGATTTCCTGATACGCCTCGTGGCCTTTACCGGCGATCAGTACTACATCCTGAGGGGCCGCTTGTTGGATAGCCGTTGCCACGGCCTCGCGGCGATCGGCGATTTCGATGGGACGCGCAGCAGCAGAGAAGCCGGTCAATATCTGCGCACGGATATGCGCGGCGGACTCGTGGCGCGGATTGTCGTCGGTGACCACAATGTGATCCGCCAGTTGCTCGGCGACCTTGGCCATTTCGGCTCGCTTGCCCGTATCGCGGTCACCGCCACAGCCAAACACGCACCATAACTTACCCACATCGCCCAAGTGTGCCCGTAGCGCTTGCAGAGCACTCTGTAGGGCATCCGGTGTGTGGGCGTAATCCACTATCACACTAGGAGCGTCAACATCACCATACAGCTCCATACGCCCCGGTACCGGCGTAAGTGACATCGCTGCATCGAACAGCGCATCGAGCGGTTCGCCCAACCCGTATAGCACTGCCATGGCGAGCAGAACATTATCTAAATTAAAGCGCCCGATTAAATTTAAGCGCAGCATTTTCTCACCGTTGGGCGTCGCAATCATCGCCTGCTGCCCCTGCTCAAACGCCTGCCAGTCCAGCACCCGCAGCGTAACGGCTTCATCTTGCCCGGTGGCCAGCACTCGGACGCGACTACTGCAGCCAGCCAGCATTAAGCGCGCCAAGGGGTCATCACCATTCACCACCGCTAAGGTAAGTTCAGAACGGCGAAACAGCTTGGCTTTTGAGGCGGCGTAGGCCGCCATGCTGCCGTGGTAATCCAAATGGTCGCGAGTCAGATTGGTAAAAACACCCACGCTGACGTTGACCGCTTCCAAACGGTACTGATCCAGGGCGTGGGAAGAGGCTTCCAGGGCGACACGTGTTACGCCCTGCTGTGCCAGCTCACCCAGTGTCGCCTGCAGCGCCAGGGGGCCAGGTGTAGTTAAGCCACTATCACTCAACTCGCCAGGGCGCCCCACACCTAAGGTGCCGACGAGGCCCGCGGGTGTTCCCAACGCTTCACTGAGGGCAGCAATATACTGAGTGACTGAGCTTTTACCGTTAGTACCGGTCACCGCAATCACTTCCAGCTCACGGGGCACCTTAAACAGTGCCCGCCCTAGCTCCCCTAAACGCGACGACAAATGCGGCAGCTTCAGCACACGCCCCTCAAGCTGTACATCGCTGTCCGCCCCTTGCGCTAAAACAAGCGCAGCGCCGACTTCAAGCGCTTGCTCGATAAAGTCGCGGCCGTCACGCTGACTGCCCGGCACGGCCACGAAAATGTCACCCTTCGTCAGCTTGCGGGAGTTCATTTCAATGCGCACCTGATCCGGCAGCTTGGGCAGGTCGGCGGGCAGGGGTGACTTGGGCCATACTTTCGCCAGCGCCGTCAATACATCGCCTGGACTCAGCGTCATGCAACCTCCTTAAAAAGCTACTCCGCCTCGTGATCCGGCGGAACATCCAACAAGCGTAAAGCATTCCCTGTCACACTGGAAAAAACCGGTGCAGCGACAGCGCCGCCGTAAAATTCGCCGGCTTTGGGGTGATCAATCATTACCACAGTGACAATACGCGGATCAGAGATGGGCGCAATCCCAGCAAAAACGCTGCGGTAAGCATCGGTGGTATAGCCTTGCTGACCTATTTTACGCACCGTGCCCGTTTTACCTCCCACGCGATAGCCTTCTACACGGGCCCGCCGTCCGCCGGTATAGGCGGCGACAGAGGTTTCGAGAATATTCAGCAGGTCATTGGCAACCGACGGCGATATAGCGGGGGTGCCCTGGGGCGGCTCAGAAAGACGCAGAAGAGAGGGTGGCAAACGCACGCCATCATTGGCTAATGCCGTGTAAGCACTGGCCAGTTGCACCGCTGAAACAGACAGGCCGTAACCATAGGAAAGTGTCGCCCGCTCGCTACGCGACCAGCGAACGGGCGCCGGCAGGCTACCCGTTGACTCACCAGGGAAACCGGTTCCGAGTGCTTGCCCCAGCCCCAACTGATGATATTTTTCCCAAATTTCCGTATCGCTTAGTTGCAGTGCTAGGCGGGACATACCCACATTCGACGATTTCTCCAAAATGCCGGGGAGATCCAGTTCGCCATAATTACGGAAATCGCGAATGGTGAACTGATCCAGCCGCATCCAACCCGGCGAGGTGTCAACGACAGCGTTACGATCCACCACGCCACTTTCCAACACGGCGGCCATGGCCAGCGGTTTCATAACCGAACCTGGTTCAAACACATCCACCAGCGCCTGGTTACGTAATCCGCGCGGATCAAGCCCCGCCCGATTATTAGGGTTATAGGAAGGTAAGTTAGCCATTGCTAACACTTCTCCCGTGCGCGCATCCATCATCACCAAAACACCGCCGTCAGCCTCATTCTCAACCACCGCAGCGCGCAACTCACGATAGGCCATATATTGAATACGCTGATCAATAGATAAAGTGAGCTCTCCCCCCGGCTGGGCTTCATTAATCACACCCAGCTCGCGCACTAGGCGTCCGCGGCGATCTTTAATAACCCGGCGCTGGCCTGGGTGGCCCGCTAAGTAAGGCTGGTAAGAGAGCTCTAACCCCTCCTGGCCGACATCATCAACATTGGTCACCCCCAGCAGTTGGGCGGCGACCTCACCGGCCGGATAGTAGCGTTTATATTCACGCTGCGGGTAAACGCCAGGCGTGCGCAGGTTAAGTATCTGCTGGGCCACCGCAGGGGTCAATTGGCGGCGCAAATACATAAACTCATGCTCGCTAAAGCGCGCCACCCGGGACTCAAAGTCGCTCAATGTCATACCCAGTGCCTGGGCTAACATAACGCGCTGAATAGCATCCTCGGGAAGTTCTTGTGGATTGGCCCAGATGGTCACCACTGGCGTGGAAATCGCCAACGGCTCGCCATTTCGGTCAGTAATCATGCCGCGGTGGGCAGGGATTGCTTCGTGGCGAAGAGTACGCGCGTCGCCTTGGCTTTGCAGAAAGGGGCGGTCAATTACCTGAAGCAAAGTAATGCGGCCAATCAAAATAGCCAATGCCAACCCAACCGCGAGCAGAATAAACAAAAACCGCCCGCCTCCGAGAGGGGGCGCAATCGGAGCTTGGCGAGAGGTACCGCCTCGACGCTCGATCCTCATGGCCGAATCACCTCAACATCATGGACATCGGGGATTCGCATACCCAGTCGGTCAGTAGCGATTTGTTCAATGCGGGCAGGCGTTGACCATGCGCCCTCCTCAAGCAATAGCTGCCCCCACTCCGTTTGCAGCTGGTTCTCTTCCTGCTCCAGCTGTTGCAACTGAGCAAATTGAACCCGCGTCTTATGGGTAGTGACGACCACGCCTAGCCCTGAAGCCATACAGAGTAGAAACAACAGTACAATAACTACCGGCCAGGTACGTAGACGCAGCCTGAAAGGCCACTCGGCGCGTAGCGTGGTTGCCCACTGCTCAATCCGATCCATGCTCATGATGACATTTACATCCGTTTGCGTGCAGCCCGCATGACGGCACTGCGTGCGCGAGGATTCGCATCAACCTCCTCCTCGCTTGGCCGCACGCCTTTGCCTAGCGCTTCAAGACGCCGATTCAATTGATCGTCGCGAATAGGCACACCACGTGGTAGGTCGGTATCGCCGCGGACATGGTGGCGAATAAAGCGCTTCACACGGCGATCTTCTAGCGAGTGAAAGCTGATAACGACTAAGTGACCACCAGGCGCCAGCGCCTCAAGCGCAGCATCTAAGGCACTATCTAACTGCTCCAGTTCGCCGTTGACGAAAATACGCAGTCCTTGAAATGCTTTGGTGGCGGGGTGGCGCCCTTTTTCCCAGGCGGGGTGGGCAACTTTTAACACTTCGGCTAAATCGACCGTATGGGTAAACGGCCGCTCAACCCGGCGCGTCACTACGGCTCGAGCGAGGCGCTTGGCATAGCGCTCTTCCCCATAGGTTTTAAACACGTAGGCAATATCTGCTTCATTGGCTCGGGCCAGGAAGTCAGCGACGCTCTGCCCTTGGGTAGGATCCATACGCATATCTAGGGGGCCGTCGCGCATAAAGCTGAAACCGCGCTCGGGGTCATCCAACTGAGGCGATGACACGCCAACATCGAGCAGCACCCCGGAAAGCTTACCGAACACGCCCTGTTCACGAGCAAACTCAGCTAGCCGGGCAAATTCGCGCTGGGTAATCAGGAAGCGTGGATCGGCTATTTCAGCGGCAGCGGCAATCGCCTGGGGGTCACGATCCATAGCCAGCAGCTGGCCTTGGGCGCCCAGGCGATCAAGGATAACCCGTGAGTGACCGCCTCTCCCGAAAGTACCGTCTAAATAGACGCCCTGCGCATTATGAACCAGGGCATCGACAGCACCCTCCAGTAATACGCTGGTATGGCGAAAGCGGGAAGCAACCTGTTCAGCGTCAGGAGAAGGCATGTTTTTCTCACACAAGATGTTAGAGACAGCGTAATAAAGAGCGTGCGGGCACGCTCTGGTACGTAAATGGGGGAGTCGGCCGATAAGCCGGGTTCTGTCGTGGACAGCCATTCCTCTAGGCGCTGCGTTACCACAGCGCTCAAGCAACCTACCCGGATCCAGCGCGGGCCACGCCATTGGATCCCTATTTGGTCTTGCTCCGAGTGGGGTTTACCATGCCACGCACTGTTACCAGGCGCGCGGTGCGCTCTTACCGCACCCTTTCACCCTTACCGGCCCCAGAGATTTACTTCAGGGGCTTAGGCGGTCTACTCTCTGCTGCACTTTCCGTCGGCTCGCGCCGCCCAGGCGTTACCTGGCACTCTGCCCTATGGAGCCCGGACTTTCCTCCCCCAACACCTTTTGAGGGGTATTAGCGGCGACTGTCTGGCCAACTCCGGCGGCAAGCATACCAGCGCCCTCGACTTGCCTCAATGCTCACCTTTAATTGCTTGCAAACGAGCGTACCAGACTTGCTTACGACCACCGAGCATTCGCGCGGCAATCGCAGCGCTCTGCTTCACACCAACGCCCTCTGCCAACAGTGCCTCCAACAAGGCATCTGCTGATATATCCTGATGCTCACTCTGTTCAACCGGAGGGGCGCCGGCGACAATCACCACGAATTCGCCGCGGGCTTGATTAGGGTCGGCGGCTAATTGCTCCAATAACGATGCAGGCGTACCGTGCAAAAAAGTTTCGAAGGTCTTGGTTAGCTCACGTGCCAGCACTACATCGCGCCCCTCCATTTGCTCCTGCAACGCCTCAAGGGTGTGCACGATACGGTGGGGGGATTCATAAAACACCAGCGTCTCTTCGCGAGTTTTCCAACCGTCTAACGCTTGGCGGCGCGCGCCAGGCTTGGCAGGCAGAAAACCAGCAAACACAAAACGGTCTGTCGGCAGGCCCGCCCCTGACAGTGCAGTAATCAGCGCACAGGGGCCCGGAATTGGCACAATATGGCGATTGCGCGCCCGCAACTCGCGCACCAGCACAAAGCCTGGATCGCTTATTAGCGGTGTTCCTGCGTCGCTGATTAAGGCAATATCTTCACCTGCGGCGAGATAACTATCCAAGGTATCCACACGGCGCGCTTCATTGTGCTCATGTAAAGAGAGCATGGGCTTATTCAGCCCCAAGTGTGTCAACAGGCGTCCACTATGGCGGGTATCTTCAGCCGCAATCCGCGTAACTTGCCCTAACACCCGAGCGGCACGCGCGGTTAAGTCGTCCAAATTCCCAATTGGCGTGGCAACCACGTACAATGTGCCCGGATTATGGTCTGTCATTGTTGACTCTCAATTCGTTGATGATTCTCGATTCATTGATGGCTTGCTCTGCCGGTGCGCTATGCTTGTGCAGTGGCCTCATCACTGGCAAACAGCGACAGCGCAAATGGAAACTTAAGGAAGGATACATGAAACAGTCATTACGTGGCTTATTCGCCGCCGCCCTCACAGCATTTCTCGTTGCGGGCTGTGCGATGCAGCCGCCTAGCGTGGTGGATCGCGTGCCTACAGGAGACGCTGGCCAGCTACTCAGTCAGGCGGAACAGCAAGCGCCAGAACAAGCCGCCAAAACACGCCTTGAAGCGGCCAACATTCTCGCTCGGCAAGGTGAGCGCGACAGAGCCTTTGAAACTGCCGACGCGATCGATGAAAGCCTGTTATCAGAACCTGACCGGGTGCGCTGGGCGCTGCTATTTTCCGAACTTGCACGCGCCTTGAATGAGCCGCGTGCCGTGCTACGCGCCACCCAGGTACTCGATGACGAACTGCCGATGCAGGCCAATCAGCAAGAGAGGCTCGCAGAGCGCCAGCGCTGGGCCCGTGAAGCGCTTGATCAGCCCAGCGGCGCAGTTAGTATTGCGCTGCCCGAGCTTGAGGGTCAGGAAATACGCCGTATCGTGGTTGCCTTGCCCGAATCAGGCCCGCTCAGTAGCGTCGCCAGTACCATCGCCACTGCCATGCGTCAGCACCATAGTGTCAAAGGTAGCAGTGTCGAGCTGAACTTCTTGGACGCCTCACGCTACTCGATGGATGAGCTTTATGACCGCGCGCAGCAGATGAATGCTCAGTTAATTATTGGCCCACTAGACAAGGAGCAAGTCACCCAGCTAGAACAGCGCAACAGCGTGCCGCTACCGACATTGGCGCTTAACTATGGCAGCGGCGACAGCAACCAAGCACAGCGCCTGTTCCAGTACGGCCTTTCAGCTGAAGACGAAGCTCGCCAGGCCGCCCGCCGCGCTTGGCAGGATGGTCATCGCCAAATGTCCATGATGGTGCCTGATAACGGCTGGGGCCGACGCGTAGGCGAGGCCTTTTGGAATGAGTGGCACAGTCAAGGCGGTGAAATCACTAACGCCGTGCGCTATAACCCCGAGAGCTCGGTTTCCAATGCCGTTCAAACTGCTCTCAATGTCAGCGGTGATCGCGCTCGCCTAAGCAATATCGACGCACTCTTCCTACTCGCCCTACCTGAGTATGCGCGCCAGGTGCCGCCAACCATGGATTATTACTACGCCCCTAATCTGCCGATCTATGCCACGTCTCACTTGCACGAAGGGCGTCTGCAGACTCGCCTTGATCAAGATTTAAACGATGTCATGTTTGTTGATATTCCCTGGCAGATTCCCGATGCCGCTGTCGGCGGCGAAGAAGCCCTACCCTTTGCAGCGACCTACCAGAGCTTACGCGACGAGTCTGACGCTTCCATGTTTCGCCTAATGGCAATGGGCGTGGATGCTTACGAACTGGCCATCCGCTTTTCCAATCTTGGCGAGCTTAACGGCCTGAATGGCAGCACCGGCACTCTCTACCTGAGTGGCGATGGACGCATTTACCGCGAGCTACCCTGGGCCAAATTCCAGAATGGTGTCCCATCACCAATTTTAATTCCTAACCTGGTCGACAGTGACGATTAACGCCCACACTGCCCGTGCCCGCGGCGCCGCCATTGAGCAAACTGCCGCTCAATGGCTGTGCCAACAGGGGCTCACCCTCGTCGCGCAGAATCATTACGTGAAAGGGGGTGAGCTTGACTTGGTAATGCGTGATGGCGATATTCTCGTCTTTATTGAGGTCAAACACCGTACAACGACGCGCTATGGGCACCCGCTGGAAACCGTCACTTACCAGAAACAGCAACGTTTGGTGCGTGCGGCGCGACTTTATATCGCTCGCAGCGGACTTTCATCACCTTGCCGCTTTGATATCCTGGCAATCACAGGCAAGCCACCCAACCTCGAATTTGACTGGGTAAAAGCTGCCTTTGATGCCTTTTGACGATTTTTAAAAGCTGTTTTTAAAGCTTAGAACTGCTTGTAACGAATCATCTTTAAAAGTCGCCTTTAAAAACACTCATTAACACGCTCATTTAACCAGGAAGCCCCTGATGGACTTTCAATCTCGGATACTCGGCCACTTCAACGCCAGCATCGACACCAAGACCTACGCCAGCGAAGTACTTCCGCCGTTTATTGAAGTGGCCAGCCAAATGATGGTGCAGTGCCTTGTTAGCGAAGGGAAGATTCTCGCCTGCGGCAATGGTGGCAGCGCCGGCGATAGCCAACATTTTTCCTCAGAACTGCTCAACCGCTTTGAACGTGAACGCCCTAGCCTGCCGGCACTGGCGCTGACTACCGACACCTCCACGCTTACCTCAATTGCTAACGACTATAGCTATAATGAGGTTTTCTCAAAGCAGATTCGCGCCTTAGGCCAGCCGGGTGATGTGCTGCTGGCTATATCCACCAGCGGTAACTCAGGCAATATTGTACAAGCCATTCAAGCAGCGCATGATCGTGACATGACCGTGGTCGCCCTCACTGGTCGTGACGGTGGCGATATGGCGTCGCTTTTAGGCCAGGATGACTGTGAAATTCGCGTACCTGCTACATCGACGGCCCGTATTCAGGAGGTTCATCTGCTGGTGATTCACTGTCTATGCGATCTTATCGATGAACAGCTGTTTGGCAGCGCTTAATAGACTTTACTATAGCGCTACCACGCGCAATTCTTTAAATCAATGCGTTAACCGCTAGCTTCAAGGAGTCATACCGATGACCCAACGTTTCTCCCCTCGCGGCCTCATGGCCGCTGCGCTTTGCGCGACAATCTTCATCACTGGCTGCGCCAATAATTCAGCCTCTAACCAGTCTAACTATGCCCAGCGTAGCGACGATGTTGAAGCCATTGATACCACCATTGAGCGCGAAGTAGATTCCGCACTGAAGCGTGCCGATGCACGACTGGGCGATGCTCGCATTCGCGCCCACAGCTATAACGGGGTTGTGCTACTGGTAGGTCAAGTGCCTAGCGAAGAGCTTCACGACATGGCGGGCGAAGTCACTGGCAACCTTCGCGGCGTTACTGAAGTCCATAACGAACTCACCATTGCCGCCCGCCTACCGGCCAGCCAGCGCCTGACCGACACTTGGCTAACCACCAATGTAATCAGCCATCTGGCCACCAATGACCGCATTGACTCTTCAAAGTTAAAAGTCACCACTGAAAATGCCAGCGTATATCTTATGGGCCGCGTTTCTCGCGAAGAGGCAGACCGCATCGTCAATGCAGCCTCCTCTGTAGCCGGCGTACAGCGGATCGTAAAGGTATTTGATTACCTCGACTAACCATCCCAGCGCCTTCTAGTAGCCACAAAAAAGCCTCGCTTATTAAGCGAGGCTTTTTTGTGGGCGCACCACGGGGAGCTATTTAACAACCCGCAGGGTTGGCTTTTTCTTCGCCTTGCTCTTCGCTTGAGCCTTTTTATCAGTATCTTCGCTTGAAGGGTTAGATGCTCCACTGTCACTCTTTTCAGGAACTGGCTCCGTGACCGACAGCTCAGGCTTGGTAGAGGGCTTCTCCTCGTCCTCAATATCGCCAAAGGATTCTGCTCCATCACCCAGCTCAGGTTCATGACCAAAGACCATTCCAGCACCGTTCTCCCGGGCATAAATAGCAATTAAGGCCGGGGTCGGAATCATCACCTGCATGGGCTGCCCGCCAAAGCGCGCGTTAAAGCCTATCGCCTGATTCTCCATAAAAAGATCACGCACGGCGGTCGGTGCCACGTTCAATACGATCTGACCGTTCTGAACAAACTGACGGGGCACCTCCACGCCAGGCAAGGTAGCGTCAACTACCAGGTAAGGTGTTAGCTCGTTATCCAACAACCACTCATAGAGCGCTCGGGCGAGATAGGGGCGA
Source organism: Vreelandella boliviensis LC1 (assembly GCF_000236035.1). Lineage (GTDB taxonomy): Bacteria > Pseudomonadota > Gammaproteobacteria > Pseudomonadales > Halomonadaceae > Vreelandella > Vreelandella boliviensis. Next base: position 252,476 of record NZ_JH393260.1, on the reverse strand, counting down.
CTCGATTTCATCTAGACTCCCTCCTCCTTACAAGAAAGACTCCCTGCCCTTATTGAGGACAAAGGAGCCAAATGAATTCAAGCGCGCATCTCTTTTTCACGCTCACTTAAAGATGCCTTAAACGCCTCACGCTCGAATACTCTTGACATGTAGGACAGCAGCGGCTTGACCTGCTTTTCAGGCAACTCGATATTTAGTTCAGGCAAACGCCACAGTACAGGCGCCAAGCAGCAATCCACCAGCGTAAACTCTTCGCTCATGAAATAAGGCATGTCCTCAAAAATCGGCGATATACCAATCAGGCTTTCACGCAGCTCTTTACGCGCCTTATCTGCTTCTTTCTTTCCACCGCTGCGGATTAGGTCGACCATTGGGCACCACTCACGCTCAATGCGATGCATCCATAGGCGGCTTTGCGCGCGCGCTACTGGATAAACAGGCAACAGCGGAGGATGCGGAAAACGCTCATCCAAGTACTCCATCATGACCTTGGATTCATACAGCACCAAGTCACGATCTAACAGCGTCGGCACGCTGTTGTACGGGTTGAGGTCTGCTAGCTCTTCCGGTGGTTTTTCGTCGAGCACATCGACGATATCGACGGCAACCCCCTTTTCGGCCAACACAATGCGCACACGATGACTGAAATGATCATCACTACCTGAGTAAAAGATCATCGACGACCGCTTGGCCACAACACCCATGAAAGCATCCTCACATCAAAACAATCTTGGATAATAACACGCCAGCGCTACCTCAGGGGAAGCTAGCCTGCTTTGCATTATTGCCATGCCGACAAGCAAAAGGCGCACGGCTTACGCCGTGCGCCCTACTGACCATCAGCTACTGCTAATTAGTGGATGTCTCGCCAGTACTCACGCTTGAGCAGGTAAGCAATCACACCAAAAATAAAAATAAAGATCAGTACTTTAGGCGCCAGCGCCTGGGCCTGAAGCTTGGAAGGCTCGCCTACATAAGCCAGGAAGTTAGTAAGATCATACATGGCTTCCTCAAACTCAGCAGGTTCGAGCTGACCCGGCTCGGTCACTTGCAGCACATCACAAGACTGGTACCTGCCCGATAGCGCATCCGGCTCTTGGCCTTTTACCGGATGGTCTGTTTCAGCACACACCAGCTCTTGTACGCCCTGCAGAGGCTCCAACACGTTAGGCATCGCTACCAAGTCAAAGACCGTGTTGTTAACACCCGTGGGACGACTAGGATCTTTATAGAAACCGAGCAGATAAGAGTAGATCCAATCGGTTCCCCGCACACGGGTTTTTAGCGACAGATCGGGCGGCGGCGCACCAAACCAACTTTCTGCATCACCACTGTTCATGGCGTTATGCATCTGATCGTTATAGGCCAACTCAGGTGAGAAAATCAGATTCTCTTCAACCAGATCCTGAGGCATTCCCAAGTCGTCAGCCGCACGGGCAAAGCGTTGATACTGAAGCGAGTGGCAACCCATGCAGTAGTTAACATAGAGCTTCATGCCATTTTGCAGCGAGGCTTGATCGTGCAGATCAGGATCCATCGAGTGAGGCACGCTTGCGCCTCCTGCAGCCATCGCGGTTACTGGCACTAAGGCGAAAAGGAGTCCAAATAGATACTTTTTCATTAGCCAGTCACCCTTTCCGGAACGGGTTTAGTCTTCTCCAGCTTGGTGTAGAACGGCATCAAGACAAAGAAGGCGAAATAAATCACGGTGCACGCCTGAGCTAGAAGCGTCCTACCCTCTGTCGATGGCAGCACACCCAACACACCCAGAATGACAAAGCTGATGGCAAACAGCAGCAGCATCACTTTAGACATCCAGCCTTTGTAACGCATAGAGCGCACCGGACTGCGATCCAACCAGGGCAGAACAAACAGTATGGCAATCGCCGCACCCATAAATATAACGCCCAGGAACTTAGCGTCTAAGCCAAATATCGAGAAGGTTATCGCCCGAAGAATGGCGTAAAAAGGCGTCATATACCAAACGGGCGCAATGTGATCAGGCGTTTGCAGGGGGTTCGCTTGATCAAAGTTTGGCTTTTCAATAAAGTAGCCACCGCCTTCTGGGAAGTAGAACACCACCACACAGAAAACAAACAGGAACACAGCCACACCAACAAGATCTTTCACCGTGTAGTAGGGGTGGAAAGGAATCCCGTCCAACGGTATCCCGGCCTCATCTTTTTTCTGCTTGATATCAATGCCGTCTGGGTTGTTAGAACCCACCTCATGTAGGGCAATGATGTGCAGCACAACGAGCGCAAGAATGACGATTGGCAATGCGACCACATGCAGCGCAAAGAAACGGTTAAGGGTAATACCTGAAATCAGGAAGTCACCACGCACCCACTGAGCCAGGTCGGGGCCGATAGCCGGAATAGCCGAAAATAGCGAGATAATAACCTGCGCGCCCCAGTAGGACATCTGCCCCCACGGCAGCAGGTAGCCCATAAAGGCTTCCGCCATTAGCACCAGATAAATAGTCATACCAAAGACCCACACCAACTCGCGGGGCGCTTTGTAAGAACCGTATAAAAGGCCACGGAACATATGCAGATAGACGACAAGGAAGAAAGCAGACGCACCGGTGGTGTGCATATAGCGAATCAACCAACCCCACTCCACATCGCGCATTATGTATTCGACGGAATCGAACGCACCTTCAGCAGAGGGGTTAAAGCTCATGGTCAGCCAAACCCCGGTCAGGATTTGATTAACCAGCGCGAGTAGCGCTAACGAGCCAAAGAAGTACCAAAAGTTGAAGTTTTTCGGCGCGTAATATTTGGAGAGATGCTCTTGCCACATTTGTGTAGCAGGAAAGCGGTCATCCACCCACCGCATGATGCCTTTTTCCGCCTTGGCTTTATTCGGATTACCCATTAGGCAGTCTCCTCATCTTCGCCGATGACAATAATGTCATCATTCTCAAAGCGGTAGGGCGGCACCTCAAGGTTAGTCGGGGCGGGTACATTACTGAATACGCGACCAGCCAAGTCAAAGCGCGAACCATGGCAAGGACAGAAGAAACCACCCGGCCAGTTATCAACCCCTACACCCTCTGCGTCGGGCTCTGGCCGGAAAAGCGGCGAACAGCCCAAATGCGTACAGATACCGATCAGCACCCCAATCTCAGGTTTGATAGAGCGCATATGCCCTTCAATATAAGCAGGCTGCTGCGGCACTGTTGATTCTGGATCAGCGAGCACACCCTCTCCAAGCGACCCAGTGCGCTCAATCATTTCAGGTGTGCGATGGATGATCCAAATCGGACGTCCCCGCCATTCAACGGTCATCCGCTGCCCAAGTTCAAGCTTGGATATATCTGCTTGAACGGGAGCACCCGCCGCTCTTGCCCTGGCACTAGGCTGCCAAGAAGCCACAAAGGGAACCGCAACCCCGACAGCACCAACCGCACCCACTACAGAGGTGGCGCCTACGAGGAAACGGCGTCGGCCTTTGTTTACGCCGTTATCTGCCATTTCAGGTTTCTCCCATCAGCTTACCCGTTCCGCCGCAAAGGCGTCTTGCGACGACGAATATTAATTACGCTCTATGGTAAAAAAACAAAGCGCTGTGCACAAGAACAAACGCTCGTGACCATAGTGGTACGAGCAATATAATTTTTTGATATTCCAATAAAAAACGCCCAGGTCGATGACCTGGGCGTTTTGCCGCATAGCGTATATATTAACGCTTAGAGAACTGCGGACGACGACGTGCTTTGCGCAGGCCGACTTTCTTACGCTCAACTTGACGTGCATCACGCGTTACGTAACCAGCGGCACGTAGCGAAGGACGTAGATCTTCGTTGTAGTTCATCAGGGCACGGGTAATACCGTGACGAATAGCGCCTGCTTGAGAAGAGCCACCGCCACCAGCGACAGTCACGAAGATGTCGAACTGGTTGAGGGTTTCAGTCAATTCAAGCGGCTGGCGAACAACCATACGACCAGTGACGCGACCAAAGTAGAGGTCGAGGTCTTGGTTATTGACCGTAATTTTGCCAGAGCCCGGCTTCATAAACACGCGAGCGGTGGAAGTCTTGCGGCGCCCGGTACCGTAATACTGCTGTGTCATGGCGAAGATTTCCTCAGAGGTTCAGTTCAAGCGGCTGTTGGGCAGCATGCGGATGCTCGGCGCCAGCGTACACTTTCAACTTAGTGTACATGGCACGGCCCAAAGGACCTTTCGGCAACATGCCTTTAACGGCAGACTCAATGATACGCTCGGGCGCATGATCAAGCATTTTGTCGAATGTCATAGAGCGCAGACCGCCCGGATAACCAGTGTGGCGGTAGTAGGTTTTAGCCTTCGCCTTATTACCGGTTACATGGACTTTCTCTGCATTGATCACGACGATATAGTCGCCAGTATCAACGTGAGGCGTAAATTCGGGCTTATGCTTGCCACGTAGGCGGCGAGCAATCTCGGTTGCCAGACGACCGAGCGTTTTGTCCGTAGCGTCGACTACATACCAGTCGCGCTGGACGGACTGCGGCTTAGCACTGAACGTCTTCATGGATGAAATCACCAGATTAAATGTATTGGGTGACTTACGCCGTTGCATGGCGAAGCACCATCCCTATTCTTTTTGGTTGCTGGTTTACGCCAGCAACATGCAGCGAGGCGGCATTCTACATTAAGGCCACTGACAAGTTAAGCCGTATCATAATTTTTTTACTTGCCTTGCACTGAGTAAGACTAGGGCTTGTGCGCCAACGCCAAGTACTCCTTAGACTGCATTTCTTGCAGGCGAGAGAGAGTTCGCTGGAACTCGAACGTCAGCTTGCCATCGCTATATAGCTCTTCAATCGGCGCTTCCGCCGACATTAGCAGCTTCACTCCGCGGTCATAAAACTCATCGACCATGTTAATAAAGCGCCGCGCTTGGTCATCCTGCTTGGCGTCCATACGCCTCACATTGGAAACCAAGACCGTATGAAACTCTCGAGCCAGCTCAATATAATCGTTTTGACTACGCGGCCCATCGCAGAGCTCAAGAAATTCAAACCAAGCGACGTCATCGTGCAATCGACGAGTTTTCAGTACGCGGTGATTCACCTCTAGCGACGCCTCTGACTCCCCTTCATGCCCGGCGATTTCCCTAAAGCTGCGCGCAAGCTCACGCTCAGCGGCCGCATCCAGCGGTGAGTAAAAGATGGCGGCTCGCTCCAGGGCGCGCAGTCGATAGTCAACCCCAGAGTCGACATTAACCACTTCACAGTGGCGGTTCACAAGCTCGATAGCTGGCAAAAAGCGCGCCCGCTGTAGGCCGTCTTTGTATAAATCATCAGGCACAATGTTTGAGGTTGCCACCAGCACGACCCCACGCTCGAACAGCGCTTCCAGCAAATTGGCGAGAATCATTGCATCGGTAATATCTTTGACAAAAAACTCATCAAAGCAAATAACCCGCGCCTCAGTGGCAAATTTACCAGCGATTAGCGTGAGCGGATTCTTTTCACCCCTGTAGTGGGTTAGCTCGTTATGAACCCGTTGCATAAAGCGATGAAAATGGGTCCGCATTTTGTCGGAAAAGGGCAAGGCTTCATAAAAGGTATCGACCAAGTAGGTCTTACCACGCCCTACCCCACCCCAAAAATAGAGCCCCTTAACGCGAGGCAAAACAGGCTCGTCAGGCGATGAGGCTTTCTTGCCCATGAAGCCAGCCATCTTAGCTTTTAGGCCTTTATTAGCGACCAGGGCTTTCGGGACGGTTGTGGGCGCGGCGACAAGCTCATCGTAAAGCCGCTGCAGATGCTTTACCGCCAACTCCTGGGCTGCATCGTATTGAAAATCATCGCGCTCCAAGTCTGCCCGATAGCGCTCTATAGGCGATGTAGGGCGCATTTTTGCCGTTGCCCTACCCGCAGATGTTGATGACATGCACTCGCCTCCTACAGCATGTAAGGCAGCAGCCAGTACAACCACTGACAACCTTAAGAAGACTGTGATTATACCTGCAGAGACATCTAAGCGCATGAGCGGATTGACCCAAACGGCTGACTGGCGCCTATAATGGCAACCTATTCGATTCCTAAGCTGCTAGCAAATGCAGCCTAACTATTATATTTAAGGCGCCAGGGAGAACACTGTGGACGCGAGCTCACCATTAACTTATGCCGTAATCGGTTTTATCGTCGGCCTGATCGTTGGAGTGGTCGCTTTTCGCCTCTTCAGCAAAAGCCAGCGCGAGGCTGCTTCCATGCACCAAAAGCTACTCGAACGCGAGCACCAGATTGCCGAGATGAAGAGCAGCGTAGGCAGCCATTTAACAGCTATTTATCGACGCCTTAGCAATATTCGCGATGAAGCTAACCAGCTAGAACTTCAGCTCAAAGAGGACGCCGAGGAGTGGAATATTCGCGACGCTGCCATTCAGACTAGCCTTGACCTCTCGGGCATCGACTCAACACAAGAGCAGCAGATAACAGCGGACGCCACCCCTCCTGCTACACCCCGCGACTACGCGGATGGGAAAGGCGGCACGCTGTCTGAAGACTTTGGTTTGAAGGGCAATGAGGCGGCGACACCCCAGCCCCCGCGCTACTAATTATGATTAATCAGCCCCGGCACTTGTTTCGATTACCCGGGGCGCTTAATGCGTTATGCAGGATTATCAATATCCACAAAGCGGTGCTCAACGTCGTACTCATCGCTTAGCCACTCGCCCAGCGCCTGAATCCCATAGCGCTCGGTGGCATGATGCCCGGCGGCGATATAGTGGATACCCATTTCCCTCGCCAAGTGAGTGGTTCGCTCGGATATCTCACCCGATACGAATGCTTGCGCGCCAGCTTCAAAGGCGGCGGTGATCATGTCCTGTGCACCACCGGTGCACCAGGCAATGCGCTCAATATCACCCACCTGTGGGGCTTCAATGACCAAAGGCTCACGCTGCAAGGTTTGCGCTATTTGCGCTGCCAGCTCGCGGATCGAATGTGGCTGCAATAAACGCCCTGACCACAAAAGCCCTTCCCCCAGCTCGCCATCAATACACCCCTCTACTTTCCAGCCAAGGCGTCGGGCCAATTCCGCGTTATTTCCCATCTCTGCATGAGCATCCAGAGGCAGGTGATACGCGAGCAGGTTAATATCATGATCCAGCAGCGTTTTAATCCGTCTCTGCTTCATGCCAGTAATCGCCACGGACTCGTTTTTCCAAAAGTAGCCGTGATGCACCAGCACCATATCCGCCTGCCAGGCGACCGCATCGTCCAGTAGCGCCTGACAGGCAGTAACACCCGTCATGATGCGCTTAACTTGCTCGCTGCCCGCCACCTGTAAACCGTTAATCGTAAAATCTTTAAATTCTGCTGCACGTAACTGATGGTCACAGGCCGCCACTAATTGGTCACGATGAATCATATTGAGTCCTTTATTGATTTAACTGCACCCGTGAGGAAGTTGCTAGGGCCTGTTGACGTTTCATCGCGAACCGCGTTGCCCCACAAAGCGCGCCAGACAAGGCGCAAAACGCAGGGAAGGGTGGTTCCCTTTTCAAGTTTTGCAACGCCGTATGGCGCGCTTTGTGGCGCAACCCGC
>NZ_JH393260.1:167052-244843 GCF_000236035.1 Vreelandella boliviensis LC1 | reverse complement strand
CGGGCGCCAGCGCGGCCGTGAGTGAAACGTCAACATGCCCTAAGAAAGTGTTACCATAAAACCATTGTAAAACTCGCTGCTTTTTATCGCGAACAGTGAGACCGACCCGTTAAGGAATTGATTGCATGCGACGCTACGTGCTGCCTTACTTATGGCCTATTATCACTGGCGTACTGCTCGCTGTGGTGATCCTATTTGCGCTCCCCGAGCAGTTGCCCAACCCGTTTCGTGATTCATCACCACAAGCCCCTCAACCCCCTGCTCCGGCTATTTCTACCATTCCTACAGCGGTAGAACCGAGCCCCAATCGCCCTGCGCCAGAAATTCATCAGGCAGCGCCACTATCCCGAAACGAGGGCCCCGTCAGTTACGCACGGGCAGTGGAGCAAGCAGCCCCCGCGGTAGTTAATATTTACTCTTCGCGTATTGTCGAGCGCGATCAGCACCCGCTAATGTCGGATCCATTTTTTCAGCAATTTTTTGATAATCAGGGCGATGACGCCACTACCCACCAGCGCATGCTCTCTAGCCTAGGCTCTGGCGTTATTGTCAGCGAGGACGGCTACGTACTGACCAACCACCACGTCATCAACGGCGCCGATGAAATCCAGGTCGCCCTGCGTGACGGACGCGAAACCCTTGCGGAAGTGATTGGCACAGACCCTGAAAGTGATTTAGCCGTGTTGAGAATTAACCTGGACGATTTGCCGGTAATTGAACTGACAGACTCAGCCGACGTAGCGGTAGGTGACGTAGCGCTTGCCATTGGCAACCCTTTTGGCGTGGGCCAAACCGTCACCATGGGTATCATTAGCGCCACAGGGCGCAATCATTTAGGGCTAAACGCCTACGAAGATTTTATTCAAACAGATGCGGCCATCAATCCAGGCAATTCAGGCGGCGCGCTGGTCAACCCCGAAGGCGCCATGGTCGGAATTAATACGGCGATATTCTCGCGCTCTGGCGGCTCTCAGGGCATTGGCTTTGCAATTCCCGCCAACCTTGCCCACAGCATCTTGGATGAACTGGTCACCCAAGGGCGCGTAATTCGTGGCTGGCTAGGCATTGAAGCGCAGGCACTATCGAGGGAACTGGCTGCCTCCTTTGGACTGCAAACACCTCAAGGGGTGATCGTGGCCGGCGTTGTCAGCGGCGGGCCCGCCGCCAAAGCGGGACTGGAGCCAGGCGATGTATTACTCGCCGTCGATGGTCAGCCTATTTTGGATGCCCGCTCCACGATGAGCGAAATTGCCTCTATTCCGCCCGGCACCTCGCTACCGCTAACCATCGTACGTAGCGGCGAGCGCATGGAAATGACGCTGGAAGTGGGAGAGCGCCCGCTTCCCGCCACCCCGCTTAATGAAGAAACACCTGGCAAACGTGACTCATAGCATGAGCGCATAGCCGCTGCGACGGGCATAGCGGGCGTATCAATCACGAATCCGGTACTCCGCTGAGCGGGCGTGAGCGGTCAATGATTCACCTCGCGCCAATATCGAGGCAATTTTACCGAGCTCAGAAGCACCATCTGAAGAGCAGTGAATAATCGAAGAGCGCTTCTGAAAATCGTAAACGCCCAACGGTGAAGAGAAGCGCGCCGTGCCAGAAGTTGGCAGCACGTGATTTGGCCCCGCACAGTAGTCACCCAGTGCCTCCGCGGTATAGCGCCCCATAAAGATTGCCCCGGCATGACGAATAGCGTCTAACCACGTCTCCGGAGCAGCCACCGAAAGCTCAAGGTGCTCTGGGGCAACCCGGTTAATCAGCGTAATCGCCTCTTGGGCGTCCTGACAGAGCACCAACGCTCCTCGCTTATGCAGCGACTCACGCACGATCTCTTCGCGCTCCAAGGTCGGCAGCAGCCGCTCAATCGCCTCTTCAACGGCATCTAAGTGCTCAGCATCCCAGCTAACCAAGATCGCTTGGGCATCTTCGTCGTGCTCGGCTTGAGAAAATAGATCCATCGCCAGCCAATCGGGGTCAGTCTGTCCGTCGGAAACCACCATAATTTCCGAGGGCCCGGCAATCATATCAATACCCACTTGGCCAAATACTGCACGTTTAGCCGTGGCCACATAAATATTACCAGGGCCGACTATTTTATCGACCCGAGGAACACTTTCAGTGCCGTAAGCAAGCGCTGCGACCGCCTGAGCACCGCCAATCGTAAACACATAGTCGACACCCGCCAGGTGTGCCGCAGCCAGCACCAGCTCATTTAGCACGCCATCCGGGGTAGGCACGACCATCACGATTTCGCGCACACCCGCCACATGGGCAGGAATCGCATTCATTAGCACCGAGGAAGGGTAAGCAGCCTTTCCACCCGGCACATAAATGCCAGCGCGATCCAGCGGGGTGACTTTCTGCCCCAGCACCGTGCCGTCCGCCTCTTCGTATTGCCAGGAGTTGGGCTTTTGACGCTCGTGGTAGCGCTTAATCCTCTCGGCTGCACTGGACAGCGCCTCTCGCTGGTCAGCGGGCAAATTGTCAAACGCCCTCTTCAGCTGCTCGGGCGTCAACTGCAATTCATCCATAGAGGTAACCGCAAGTCGGTCAAAGCGGTTCGTGGCTTCCACTACCGCCGCATCGCCCCGCTGCTTTACACTGGCAAGAATTTCTTCTACCCGCGTTTGCACCGCTTTGTCAGACACCCCTTCCCAATCTAACAATTCATCAAGCCGATGGTTAAAGGCAGCATCGCTTGTCGATAGGCGTGAAATCGTCGTAGTCGTCTGTTTGCTCATAGGCTCACTCATGGGTCACCTCATGTCATTCGGCAAGCTGGGCCTGACGCTTTTTAACCGCACTATCCAAGCGGTCTAGTAACGGCTTAATACGCTCATGCTTCATCGTCATGGCGGCCTTATTCACCACTAGCCGGGTGCTGATATGGGCAATCAGCTCCCGCGGCTCCATACCATTTGCCCGCAGGGTATTGCCGGTATCGACAATATCGACAATCTCATCAGCCAAATTCATTAACGGCGCTAGCTCCATAGCGCCGTAGAGCTTGATCACCTCGGCCTGAATACCCTGCTCGGCATAGTAGCGGCGCGCCACGTTGACAAACTTTGTGGCCACCCGACGCCGGGCGCGGGCTGGCAACTGGCCGGTCACACCCGCAGTCATCAGTTTACAGCGGGCAATCTGCAAATCCAGCGGCTCATAAAGCCCTTCCGCACCGTGCTCAAGCAGCACATCTTTACCCGCGATGCCTACATCGGCGGCCCCCAGCTGAACGTAGGTGGGCACATCGGTGGCACGGATAATGACCAGCTTTACGTCGGGCAAGTTGGTATCAAATAGCAGCTTACGACTTTTGCTTAAATCCTCTGCAGGCGTGATGCCCGCGTCGGCTAGTAGCGGCAGCGTCTCTTCCAGAATACGGCCCTTCGAGAGGGCTAAAATCAGTTGCTTACTCATCGTGTCGGCCCGTCGTTATTCGCATGCAGGGATTGCTAGGAGCCTGTCCGGCTTGGCCGATCGTCGCGAGAAGCACGGATTTTGAGTCAAATTTATCGATCGATTGAGGCGAATAGCGCGCTATTTAACGAAATCGATCGAATAAAGTTGGCCAAAATACCGAGATTCGCAGTATATCAGTGTTAAGTCGGACAGGATCCTAGCATGGCTTAGCCAGGAATACGGCGAATACGCGCACCCAGCAGCTGCAATTTCTCTTCGATACACTCGTAGCCACGGTCAATGTGATAGATGCGATCCACCAAGGTTTCGCCCTCGGCCATCATTGCCGCAATTACCAGCGAAGCAGACGCGCGCAGGTCGGTTGCCATTACCGGCGCGCCGGAAAGTTTCTCAACCCCCTCAATCAAGGCGGTGTTGCCTTCCAGCACAATATTAGCGCCCATGCGGTTGAGTTCTTGAACGTGCATAAAGCGGTTTTCGAAAATGGTCTCGACCACCCGAGAGTGCCCCACGGCCACCGCGTTCATGGCCACGAACTGCGCCTGCATATCGGTAGGAAAGGCGGGATACGGCGCGGTGCGAATATTCACCGCTTTAGGGCGTTTGCCGTGCATATCCAGGGCAATCCAGTCATCGCCACTGGTTATTTCGGCACCCGCCTCTTCCAGCTTGGCGATGACCGCATCCAGGATATCGGCCCGGGTGCGTTTAACCTTCACCCTCCCACCGGTCATGGCGGCGGCCACTAGAAAGGTGCCGGTCTCGATACGGTCAGGCATTACATCGTGTTCGCAGCCGTGCAGCTTCTCAACACCTTCGATGATGATAGTGTCAGTTCCATGGCCGCTGATGTTAGCGCCCATTTTGATCAAACACTCAGCCAAGTCGACGATTTCAGGCTCACGGGCAGCGTTTTCTAAAATGGTTTTGCCTTCGGCCAAAGTCGCCGCCATCAGCAGGTTTTCGGTTCCGGTCACTGTCACGGTATCAAAGTAGATAGTCGCCCCTTTCAGACGACCGTCGACCCGTGCGCGGATATAGCCAGCCTCAACACGAATCTCCGCACCCATGGCTTCTAAACCGCGAATGTGTAAATCCACCGGGCGCGAGCCAATGGCACAACCACCGGGCAGCGACACATCGGCTTTTCCGAAGTGGGCAAGCAAAGGTCCCAGCACCAGGATGGAGGCACGCATTTTCTTAACGAGCTCATAGGGCGCGTGGCACTGAGTTACCTGGGAGCCATCCAACTGAATACTCAGCTTCTCACCCATCACTGGCTCAACGCCCATGCGGCCAAGCAGTTCTAGCGTGGTGGTAATATCTTGTAGGTGCGGCAAGTTACCAATCACTACAGGGCCATCGGCCAGCAGGCTAGCACACAGGATAGGTAGCGCTGCATTTTTGGCACCGCTCACCCACACTTCACCGTCTACCGATCCGTTGCCGGTAATAATTAATTTATCCATGGGGCGACCGTTATTGGACGTTTTCCGGTGCAGTTTGCCACTGCGCCGGGGTAAACGTTTTGATGCTTATAGCGTGGAGCGCGCCCGAGGCGATCTCATCGCTCAGCGCAGCATAAACTAGCTGCTGACGTTTGACCGGAGAGAGACCTTCAAAGGCATCGCCAACCGCAATCACCTGAAAGTTACAGCCTTCACCCTGGATATGGAACTGGCATCCGTCGATACGGGATTCAAGCAGTGCTTTTACCTCGTTGGGTTGCATGGCGCAGAAAACTCCTTTGGGGTCATCGTTATTAATGAACGTAATTGGGTCGACATAATAAAGAAAAGCAGTGCGCTTGGCGATGCCGTACCTTTAAACAGCCAAGGTAACCTCTGGTTGCTCAATCAAAGAATCCAACTCAGCCAATGAGGCAAGTCGGCGCAGCGGAGCTGAAAAGTGAATGGCTTGAACCCGAATACCGCGTTGCCGGCAAATCCGGAGCCATTCAAACAGTACGCTAATGGCAACACTGCTGGCTTTTTCAACGCGGCTAAAGTCTAAGCTGATCAAGGTTAGCTCGGTATGCTTGAGCCATTTAACGCCACTGGCGGCCAAATCGGCCGCCAAGGTTACCTCCACATCACCCACGACAAGCAAGGTAGCCTCTTCTACGTTAACCGTGACACTGGGGCGTGAAAACAGCGCTGTCACGCATCGCCTCCCTTCTCCAGCTCATCAACGCCCACTTCGGGCGACCAACCGTTGATAACCGCATCGTAATCTCGGTTGTTATCGCGCATGGCTTGATCAAACTGGTTACGGAACGTTAGGCCGAGGTTAATGCCATTAACGATAACATTAACCACCCGCCATTCGCCGTCAGTGAGCCTTAGGCTATAGCTAATGGGATATACTTGCCCGTTCTTGGCCACCACTTCCATGGCGACACTGGCCTGATCGTCATAGCGCTGAGCTTGTTGGGCATCCAGCACCCGAAGCTCATCATAATCAAACGTCACCAGTCCGCGGGTATAGGTATCAATAAGCGTTTGACGAAACACATTGACAAAACGACGGCGCTGTTCAGGTGAAGCGTTGCGGAAGTAGTTACCCATCACGCTAGCACCGATATAGCGGAAATCCGCTACTTGATCAAGATTGCTATCTACCAACGCCTCAAGCTCGCCAAGGTTATTGGCGTAGTAATCTTTGCGGCCTTCAAGGTCCGACATCAGTGACTCAACGTTCTCTCGAATCATCGCTTCTGGCGTCTGAGACTGCGCATGTGACTGCAGCGGCAACATTAGCACTGCGATCATCACCACCATTAACCAACGCCCTAACATTGCGTTCACTCCATTCATAACCATTATCTCCCTACCCGTTATTGCACTAGGCCCGTTATTGCACTGGGTTAGTACCTGTAATTTGGAACGCTAGTTACTTGCCATATTTGACACAAATTGTTGGATAAGTTCTTCCAGCACCAGCGCCGACTGGGTGTCGCGAATAGTGTCGCCATTTTCCAACACCTCTGGGTCGCCTCCCACGCTAAGACCAATGTACTGCTCACCTAACAAGCCTGCCGTCAGGATAGAGGCTATCGAGTCTTTGGAGAGCTGGCCTTCAAGCTCGCTATTCAGGATTAGCACTACCCGCGCATCAAACCATTGCGTATCCAGCTCAATCGCTTCTACCCGCCCCACCGTCACACCAGCCATTGTGACCCTGGCGCGGGGCTTTAAACTGCCAATATTGGCAAAGTTGGCCTCTAGCTTAAACGACTGTGTGGGCGCAGAGAGCGTCAGTCCACTAACACGTAAGCCGAGGAACACAAGCCCTAGGATGCCTGCCACCATAAACAGGCCAACACCGAACTCCATGGTTTTACTGCGTTTCATGAAACTGCTCCAGCCATTAAAGGCCGCCAAACATGATGGCGGTCAATACAAAATCAAGCCCCAATACTGCAAGCGACGAATACACTACCGTGCGCGTAGTAGCACGCGAGATACCTTCAGAAGTGGGCACCAAATCATAACCTTGGAACACCGCAATCCAGGTCACCACCAAGGCAAATACGGCGCTTTTGATCATGCCGTTACCAATATCATTGATAAAGGTCACGCTGGCCTGCATGTTGCTCCAGTAAGACCCCTCAAAGACGCCTAACCACTCAACGCCGACCAGGTACCCCCCCCAGATACCCACCACGCTAAAACCCACCGTTAGGATAGGCAGCGACACGAAGCCTGCCCATAAGCGTGGAGCCACCACACGGCGCAGCGGGTCGACACCAATCATCTCCATGCTGGTGAGCTGTTCTGTCGCTTTCATCAAACCGATCTCGGCGGTAAGCGCAGAGCCTGCACGCCCAGCAAACAGCAGCGCCGCCACCACTGGTGCTAGCTCACGCAATAGCGAAAGCGCTACCATTTGGCCCAGCGCCTGCTCTGCCCCAAAATCGACCAGAATGGTATAGCCCTGCAGCGCCAGCACCATGCCGATAAATAACCCCGACACCAGCACAATAGCGATCGAAAGCACGCCAACAAAGTGCATCTGGTGCAACCATAATCGCCAACCTTCTCGGGAAGGCACACCAATCGCCGACTGGAACAGAAACACGCCAGCTCGTCCTAATGCTTCCATTAAGTCGCACCCTCGGCGTCCCAACTGGGTGATACGCGCGGTGCTGTTAGAGAATTTTGACTGCATTAACCCTGCCCTTTATTTACCCTACATTTGTGCATTTAAGCTAATTTTGTCATCTACCCTATCTTTGTCGCCGGGGGGTCACCCAAAATATCGCGATAAAAAGCCTCAGCAGGGTAGTGAAACGGTACCGGGCCATCGGGCTCGCCATGAATAAACTGACTAACCCGCGGATCTTGATTTGCGTCTAAAGTCTGCGGCGTGCCATGGGCCACCACCTGACCATCAGCAATCAAATACAGGTAGTCCGCAATACTCAAGGTCTCCTTGATATCATGGGAGACCACCACAGAGGTTAGCTGCAGCGCTTGATTAAGGCGCTTAATTAGCTGCACCAGCACGCCCATTGAAATAGGATCCTGGCCAACAAACGGCTCGTCATACAGAATCAGCTCCGGATCCAACGCCACCGCACGAGCCAACGCTACCCGGCGCGCCATCCCCCCGGACAGCTCCGCGGGTGTTAAGTATCGCGCTCCACGCAGCCCGACTGCCTGGAGCTTCAGCAACACCAGGTCGCGCACCATAGTGTCGGGCAAATCAGTATGCACCCGCAGCGGAAAGGCAACGTTCTCAAACACATCCAAATCGGAAAACAGCGCACCACTCTGAAACAGCATTCCCATCCGCTTGCGTAGCGTAAATAGCGCCTTTCGGGATAGCCGATGAACATCCTGCCCATCAATGAGTATCCGTCCACTCTCCGGGGTCAACTGTCCACCGATCAGTTTTAGCAGCGTCGTTTTACCGGTGCCGCTTGGTCCCATGATCGCGGTCACTTTACCCCGTGGTATGGTCATATTCACGCCACGGAAAATTTCGTGATCGCCACGTGAGAAATAAAGGTCTTCAATTTCTATAAAGGGTGCATCTGTCATGGATCAGTTGACTCTTAACGAGGCGTAGCTAGGGCCAAATATCATACCCTACTTGCTGCTACCGTAGTTGGAAAACAGTGTTTCTAAAACATTATCGAACATTGTACTATAACGCCACAAAACATTACTGAGCGAGCGTGCCTTCCTGTTGATTAATAAAGCCATTGGTAAGTAAATCCCTAGGTCAGGCCAACTTATCACCCAAGCCATCAGGGGAACGACCTCAATTACTGCCTACAAGGGGTGTCGAGATGTTATTCTTGGCGGTTACTACTTTAAATATTTTCAATCGTTAAGAGAAAACGCTATGCGCCAGCCTCTCGCTTCATCCAGCTTACTACGCGAAAGCGCACTGCGTACGCTGCAAATTGAGCAGGCAGCGATTGGAGGCCTTCAGGCTAAACTAGACGAAAGCTTTGACCGCGCCTGCGAGCTGATCCTCGCCTGCCAAGGCCGCGTGGTGGTGACCGGCATGGGCAAGTCGGGGCATATTGCGGGCAAGCTGGCGGCGACGCTTGCCAGCACAGGCACACCGGCTTTTTTTGTTCACCCTGGTGAAGCCAGCCACGGCGATCTGGGCATGATTACCCGGGCTGATGTAGTGCTAGCGCTGTCTAACTCTGGTGAAACTGCCGAAGTCACTGCCTTGCTGCCACTACTTAAACGCCTGGGCATACCGCTGGTAAGCATGACGGGGCGCCCAAACTCCACACTTGCCAAACACGCAGATGCGCACCTTAACAGTGGCGTTGAGCGTGAGGCGTGCCCACTCGACCTAGCCCCCACCAGCTCCACCACCGCTGCTCTCGCTTTGGGCGATGCACTAGCGGTAGCGTTACTGGAAGCCCGAGGCTTCACCGCTGAAGATTTTGCCCTTTCTCATCCTGGCGGCAGTTTAGGCAAGCGCTTACTACTACGCGTTAGAGACTTGATGCACGACGGCGCACGCCTGCCCCAAGTCGCATTGGGAAGCCCACTGCGCGATGCTTTATTAGAGATTACCCGACAAGGGCTTGGCTTTACCTGCGTGGTGGATAGCGAAGGGCGACTAGCTGGGGTCTACACCGATGGAGACCTTCGACGCACACTGGATCAGTTCCATAATCTGCGCGATGTGCTCGTTGATGATGTCATGACCCGACCAGGCAAACGTATCGGCCCCGACATTCTGGCGGCCGAAGCGGTACGCATCATGGAAGAGAGTCGCATTACCGCGCTAGCGGTGGTTGATGAACAACAGCGCCCTATTGGGGCTTTACATATGCATGACCTGCTCGCCAGCGGTGTTATTTAAACCACCGGTGTTTTTATTCTGTTTGGCTTTACGAATTTACTGATATGGAGGCTCTATGACCCTACCTGCTGCGCTACTTGATCGACTTCGCCGCGTACGCCTATTGGCGCTGGATGTTGACGGCGTACTCACCGATGGCCGCCTCTACTTTCAGGCCGACGGAGTCGAAATCAAAGCCTTCCATACTCAGGATGGTCATGGGCTAAAACTTCTCAAACGTGTAGGCGTGCATGTTGCGCTGATTACCGGGCGAGAATCCCCCATGGTTAGTCAACGCGCTGCAGCTCTGGGTATCGATCATGTTCACCAGGGCTGTGAAGACAAGCTAGCTACCCTGCGCGGGCTCTGCCAACGCCTTGATATCGAGCTGGAGCAGGTGGCCTATTGCGGCGATGACCTACCCGATCTAGCGGCGATTAAGCGCTGCGGCGTCGGCATTACGGTACCTAACGCGCCGGACTATATGCACACCCACGCTGACTGGACCACCGAACGCCTGGGTGGCCACGGCGCCGTGCGCGAAATCTGCGATACGCTGCTTGAATCTCAAGGGCACTGGGGCGCGGTGATCGACACCTATCTGCACGGCCGCAATTAAATGGTTAAACGCTTTAAAGTACGCATCTGGATAACCGGACTGGTCATCGCCTTAGGGGCCCTATTGGTATGGCTAGACCCCCGCGGGCCTCAAGACATCAGCATCGATCCCGAAGCGCAGGCTCAGGAGCCTGGTCACGTACTGGAAAATGCTGAAATCACCCTGTTCGGGGATAACGGCAACGTTTTGCAGTCACTAAAGACACCGCGCCTTATCCATACGCCACAGCGAAGCGAAACCTGGACGGAAGAGCCCGAAGCAGTTCTTTATGACAGTGAAGATCGTCAGTGGCTCGCCAGCGCCGATGTAGGCACGCTCAACACTATTACCCAAGCCCTGCTGCTGTCAGGCTCGGCACGACTGATCGCGCCGGATGAAGGCTGGCAGCTTGATACCGAGCTATTGCATTATGATGGCCTAACTCAGCATGCGTGGAGTGAAACACCGGTATTGCTGCAGCAACCGCCCCAGCAAATGACCGCTTCACGTATGGACGCGTGGCTTAACAGTAGCCAGGTCCGCCTAACTGATAATGTGCGCGGCACACACCCCCCGGCCACGCAACCTTAAGAGGAGTCGCCATGAAAGCCATTATTTACACAACCCTTTTCTACACCACCCTTTTTGCGCTCACGATGCCGTTATCGGCACTGGCTCAAACCTCACAGCAGGCCCCCGTAGAAGTGGAAGCCGACCGTTTAGATCTCGATCAGCGGGCAGGCACTGCCGTTTACACCGGGGATGTGGACATTCGCCAAGGCGAAATGCAATTACGAGGCGAGCGGGTAGAGATCGAACGCAACGAGGCTGGCGAACTCTCAAAGGCAACATCCACCGGCGAGCGCGCCTACCTGCGCCATCAAGCGCAAGGCCAGGATGGCCCCACCGAAGGCTGGGCGCGACGGATTATTTATCATGTCGCTGAGCGCCGCGTAGAGCTGATTGACCAAGCCGAACTGATCCAACTAGAAGACAAGTTCACCGGCGGGCGCCTTGAGTATTTTATTGACCGTGAAGTGATTCAAGCACGCTCTGACGTTGATGGCAGCGAGCCCCAGCGCATACGTATGACCCTTCAGCCTGAACAATAGGGAGCAAAGCTGTGGCAACTGCTGACACCGCGCCGATCAAAACCCTTTATGCCCACCACCTGGCTAAAAGCTACAAACGCCGCCGAGTGGTTAAAGACATCAATTTAGAGATCTGCCAAGGCAGCATTGTTGGCCTACTTGGCCCCAACGGTGCGGGTAAAACCACCTCGTTCTATATGATTGTCGGACTGGTAAAATCCGACGCTGGCAACGTGGGCATCGACGAGGTGGATTTGACTCGCGCACCGATGCACGAGCGCGCAGCGGCAGGTATTGGCTACCTGCCCCAAGAGGCGTCTATCTTCCGTAAGTTATCGGTTGCCGATAACATTATGGCGATACTCGAGACCCGCAAGGAGCTTAGCCGCAGCGACCGAGAACAGCGCTTGGAGGCGCTACTCGAAGACTTTCATATCACTCACATTCGCGACAACCTCGGCATGAGCCTTTCCGGCGGTGAACGCAGACGTGTAGAAATAGCCCGCTCGCTAGCAACAGAGCCCGCCTTTATTTTGCTGGATGAGCCCTTTGCTGGCGTTGACCCCATTTCTGTAGGCGAGATTAAAACCATCATTCGTGCGCTGAAGCAGCGCCATATTGGTGTGCTAATCACCGATCACAACGTGCGTGAAACCCTTGATATTTGCGATATCGCCTATATCGTTGGGGATGGGCAAATCATCGCCAGCGGTTCGCCAGCCTCTATTCTCACCAACCAAAAAGTGAGGGATGTTTATTTGGGCGCAGATTTTCGTCTCTAAGACCATGCCCTCCTCTGAGCTTGTTTTTGCCTCTAAATAGTGTCTCACAACAACTTTACTACCAATGGCATGCTTATTGCACTTGCACCTGACACTCACTCGCACTAGGGTGGAGCATTCTGATTAACGAGTGGTTCTCAGATGGTCATGAAAGCTTCTCTCCAACTGCGTATCGGCACACAGCTGACCATGACGCCCCAGTTGCAACAGGCGATTGCGCTGTTGCAACTCTCGACGCTGGACCTTCGCCAAGAAATTCAGCAGGCCCTAGATGCCAATCCCATGCTGGAGCAGGAAGATGAATTTAGTGAGCAGGCTGTCAGCGAGCCTAAAGAAGAAGAGTGGTCAGAGAGCATCCCTACTGAGCTCTCGGTAGATAGCGACTGGTCAGATACCTATCAAGATATGGGTAGCCTGGGTGGTAGCAGCAGCGAAGGCCCCGACTTTGAGCGCCAGGCTGCCGGGCAGAGCCTGCATGGGCATCTATTGTGGCAGCTCGCCATGACCGATTTTAGCGCCCGCGAGCAGCTTATCGCGGAAAGCTTGATCGACGCGCTAGATGCTAACGGCTCCCTGCCCCAGCCGCTCAACGACATCCGTGAAGGCCTGCGTGCCCAGGGCATTGATGGGCTTAGCCAGCGCGAAGTGGAAACTATTCTGCTCAAGCTTCAGCAGTTTGAGCCGACTGGGATATTTGCCCGGGACCTGCGCGAATGCCTGATGCTGCAGCTCGCTGCCCTCCCCGATGATACCCCGCTGTTGGTTCCCGCCCGCCGCCTAGTGCGGCAGTTTCTTGAAGCGCTTGGCAAGGACGACATGCGCCTGCTGAAACGCCGCCTAGGGCTCGATGACGAACAGCTGACCGATGTTATCCTACTCATTCGCAGCCTTGATCCACGCCCAGGCAGCGCCTACGGCGACACCGATGACAGCTATGTAACGCCCGATCTGGTCGTACGCCACGACCACGAAGGCTGGCATTTAGAGCTTAACCCAGAGGCCCTGCCTCGGCTGCGCATTCAGCCCGACTACGCCAGCTTGATTAAGCGTGCGGACAAAAGTGAGGACAACCAGTTTCTCAAAGAGCATCTGCAGGAAGCGCGCTGGCTGATTAAGAGCCTCTCTAGTCGTAACGATACGCTGCTGCGCGTTGGCCGCGAAATCATCACCCGCCAGATTGGCTTTTTAGAGCGCGGCGAAGAAGCCATGAAGCCGCTAATACTGGCCGACATTGCTGAGGCTGTGGAGATGCACGAATCAACGATTTCCCGGGTCACCACGCAGAAATATATCCATACGCCCCGCGGTGTGTTTGAGCTCAAGTACTTTTTCTCAAGCCAGGTGAGCGGCCAAGATGGCGACAGTCACTCTAGTACCGCCATCCGCGCGCGGCTCAAGAAACTGATTCAAGAGGAGCCGCCCGGAAAACCGCTTTCCGACAGTCGCTTAGTCACGTTATTGGGCGAAGGGGGGATTCAAGTGGCGCGCCGTACGGTGGCTAAATATCGTGAAGCTATGGGCATTCCCTCTTCGAGTGAACGGCGTCGTTTACGCTAGGTCCTGTTGCCGTTTCAGTGAAACTCTCGACAAGGGCTTTGCAACGCGGCAAAAAGGGTTACAATCGAAGTACAGTCCGATGGATAAGGAGTACGTCAATGCAAGTTAATATCACTGGTCATCACGTAGAACTGACTGACGCCTTGCGTGATTATGTCAACGAAAAGCTTGAGCGTGTAGAGCGCCATTACGACAATATAACCACGGTGCAAGTCACCTTATCAGTGGAGAAAGAGCGCCAGCAGGCCGCTTGTACACTGCACGCCGCAGGTGCTGACTTACATGCGGAAGCCCTCGACAGTGATATGTACGCCGCTATCGACGCCCTAGCGGACAAAATCGACCGTCAACTCGTTAAACACAAGGAAAAAGCACAAGCTCGCGCCCAAGGCGCAGGTGTGCGTTAATTCAATGACGTTGGAAACCATACTCCCCCCGGAACGCGTTCTGTTTGACGTGCCCGGGGGCAGCAAAAAAAGGGTGCTGGAGTTTTACAGCACCTTTATTGCCCAAAATATTCCCAGCCTGGACAGCCAAGAAGTGTTTAGCCGATTAATCGGCCGCGAACGCTTAGGCAGTACCGGCATAGGTAACGGCGTGGCTATACCCCATGCGCGCAGCCCCCACTGTATCGCCCCTATCGCTGGTTTTTTAAAACTGTCAGAAGCGATTGATTTTGACGCTATCGACGGTGACCCGGTAGACCTGGTGTTTGTACTGCTGGTACCCGAAGAAGCAGATGACACACACCTTTCACTGCTAGGCCAAGTAGCGACCATCATGAATGATGCGGATACACGCCAGCAGCTGCGCAAAGCAGCCAGTCAGCGCGAATTACTTGAGCTCATTACCGCCAAAATTCGTGAGCAATCAGCGGCCTAACGGCCTTAAAACCTGTTTAGAATATGTCACTGCAGGTTAATGTTTCGCTCACCACCTCCAATGCAGCTTGATCAAAGCAAAGAGAGACTCTATGCAACTGGTGATCATTAGCGGCCGCTCCGGGTCAGGAAAATCTATCGCCCTGCAGGCGCTGGAAGACATTGGCTACTACGCGATTGACAACCTCCCCGCTATGCTGCTGGGGTCGTTGGTGGATGAATTACGCGACCAGGGCGACCGCGCTCATTTGGCGGTCAGTATTGATGCCCGTAATTTGCCGGGGGCGCTGGAGCGCCTGCCCTCTTTGTTAGATGAGTTGCGCCAGCGTAAAATCGACTTTCAAGTCATTTATCTGACCACCGATGCACGCATACTGCTTGAGCGTTACTCCGCTACGCGGCGGCGCCATCCGCTGACCCGCGATAGCGAGATGACCTTGGAAGAAGCGATCAATAAAGAAGAGGAGACGCTGGAAGATATTCGTGACATAGCCGACCTATTGATCGATACATCTCGGCTATCGGTACACGATTTACGCCGTCGCATTACCGACCAAGTAGCGCACCAGCGGCGCGATAAGCTAACGCTGACGCTCGAGTCATTTGGTTACAAACGTGGTGTGCCGTTAGACGCTGATTTAGTCTTCGACGTACGCTGTCTGCCGAACCCTTATTGGGATCCTACGCTACGCCAGTTTAATGGTCGCGACGCCGAAATTGCGGCCTTCTTGAGCAGCTACCCCATTGTTCACGCCATGAGCGACGACATTCTAGCGTGGCTTGAACGTTGGCTGCCCGCTTATCAGAATAGCCAACGCAGCTACATGACCATCGCGATTGGGTGTACCGGTGGTCAACACCGTTCTGTCTACATGGTCGAAAAGCTGGCAGAGAGGTTGGCCACCCGCATGGGCGACGTTCAGCTACGCCACCGCGAACTAGGCCTGCACTACACCTTAAGCGAACAACCAGCCCCACCCCTCGTCAGCTCTACGCCAACCAACGAGCGGCAAGAGACTTCTTAAGCGCGTCTCCATTAATGACACCACTCGGCGAAAAGGAACCAGGGTGCCAGAACGAATACTCACACTCACCAATCAACGCGGGCTACACGCGCGTGCAGCGACAAAACTGGTCAAATGCGGCCAACAGTTCTCGGCTAAGATACGTGTTTACAAACAGCAACAGGTGGCTGACGCCGCCAACATCATGTCATTGCTGATGCTCGCCGCCCCTTGTGGAACCGAACTCACGATCAGCGCCGAAGGGGATGACGCCGAACAAGCGCTTGAAGCTATTCAAGCCCTGTTCGACGCCCGCTTTGAGGAAGATCAGTAGCCGTGTTTGGCTATTCGGACTTAATCACCGGCTACCGTCATGGCATCAATCAACCAGCTACCCGTGTGAACACTGCCACGGGTATCGGTGTCATCGCCAATACCCACTAAGCCAGCAAACATCCGCTCCAGGTTACCGGCAATGGTGAACTCTTCGACCGGGTACTGCACTTGACCGTTTTCAACCCAAAAACCTGCCGCCCCACGAGAGTAGTCGCCGGTCACGCCGTTGACGCCTTGACCCATCAGCTCAGTCACCCAAATACCCCGCCCCATCTCTTGCAGCAGACTATCGCGGGATTGCAGCGGTGCCACTAAACGCACGTTCCGTGCCCCTCCGGCATTACCCGTGGTATGCATATCGAGCCGACGAGCGCTGTAAGCAGAGAGCATATAGCTAGCAATGCTACCCTGATCGATAAAGCGATTATTGCGGGTTTGCACACCCTCGCCATCAAATGGCGAGCTGGCCGTGGCACCGATCTCCATCGGCCGCTCTTCAAGACTAAACCAGTCTGGAAACAGTGGTGTGCCGAGCCGGTCACACAAAAACGAGGCTTGACGGTAGAGCGCGCCACCGGCTAAACCACCAAGCAGATGGCCAATTAAGCCACTGGCCAACGAGGGGTCAAACAGCACCGGAAAGGTGCCCGTGGGCGGACGTTTAGCACCGAGCCTGCGCAGCGTGCGCGCGGCGGCCTCGCGGCCTACCTCGGCGGGGTCACGCAGCGTCTTGGGGTCGCGGGCAGAGGTATAGTCGTAGTCGCGCTGCATACCGGCCGCGTCTTGGGCAATCAGCATGCACGACAGTGAGTGACTACTACCCTTTTGGGTGCCTAAAAAGCCGTGACTATTGGCGTAAACGCGTACCCCTTCGCCGCTGGAAAGTGACGCGCCATCCGACTGGGAAATGCCTTCAACGTCGCGCCCCGCCTGCTCACAGGCAAGCGCCAGCTCAATCGCCTCATCCGTTGTCAGGGCCCAGGGGTAGTGCACTTTTAGATCGGGCAACTCGGTGGCCATCAGAGATGCGTCGGCCAGCCCTGTGGCTGGATCTTCGCCGGTATAGCGAGCAATCGCCAGCGCTTTCTCCACAGCTGCCTGAATCGAGGCGCTGCTGGCGTCTGTGGACGAGGCGCTGCCTTTACGCTGGCCCACGTAAAGCGTGACGGCAATGCCCTGGTCACGGGATAACTCAACCGTTTCAACTTCACCCTGACGTACGCTAACGCCGATGCCCTGATCAACGCTAGCGCCCACTTCGGCAGCATCCGCGCCTAAGCGCTTTGCCAGCGCTAGCGCCTCTTCGGCACGCGCGGTCAATAACGACTGCTGCGCGGATGCATCAAATGCCTGTGCCATATGGCCTCCTTTTTTCAACCGAATGTCTCTCAACCGAATATCTTTCAAGAGAACGTCTTTCAAGAGGACGTCTTTCAAGAGAGTATCTTTCAAGAGAGCATCTTCGGCGAATCAATGTTGTACTCGCAGCTGGTATAATGCAGCCACGAATCTTGTCTGTGAGTCACACTATGCGTAAGCAACGTCCCGATCCCGTCCTAAGTACTAATGAAGTAAAAGAGCAGGAAGAACGCCCTAGCAAGTCGCAACTCAAACGTGAAATGCATGCCTTACAGGCACTTGGGGAAACCTTAATCGCCATGCGACCAGCGGAACGTGACCGTTTCCCCCTCTCTGACGATATGCTGCGCGCTATCGAGGAAACCTCGCGCATTCGTTCCCATGAAGGTCGCCGCCGCCATATGCAGTATGTCGGTAAGCTAATCCGTAAAGAGGATCTCACCGCCATTCAAGGCGTATTCGATTCCATCGATCAGGAGCAGGAGCAGCGCGACCATGCGTTCCACCGACTGGAAAAATGGCGGGAACGCTTAATTGACGAAGGCGATCCTGCTGTCGACCTGTTTATGGCAGAGCACCCCGATGCCGACCGCCAGACCCTGCGTCAGTTGATTCGCAACGCCCAACGAGAGCGCGAACAGGGCAAACCACCCACCAGCTCGCGCAAGCTTTTCAAACACCTGCGCGAAACGCTTGCTCTTTAACGACAGCCTATTTAAGGCCTGTCCTTAAGACTGCGTACCGCCTACGGTCAGCTCATCTAATTTCAGGGTGGGCTGGCCGACACCCACCGGCACGCCCTGCCCCTCTTTACCGCACACGCCAATACCGGTATCCAGCGCCATATCATGGCCAATCATGGAGACCCGCTGCATCGCTTCCGGCCCGTTACCAATCAAGGTGGCCCCTTTCACCGGCGCCGTCACTTTACCGTCTTCAATTAGGTAGGCTTCGCTGGCAGAGAACACAAATTTACCCGAGGTAATATCCACCTGACCGCCGCCAAAGCTCACCGCATAAATACCGCGCTTAACGCTTTTGATGATATCGCTGGGCTCTTCTTGGCCAGCGAGCATAACGGTATTCGTCATACGCGGCATCGGCAGGTGGGCAAAGGATTCACGCCGCGCATTGCCTGTGGGGGCCATGCCCATTAAGCGAGCATTGAGTTTGTCCTGCATATAGCCGGTCAAAATGCCGTCTTCAATAAGCGGCGTGTATTGGCCCGGCGTGCCTTCGTCATCAACGCTCATGGAGCCACGGCAATCCGCTAGCGTTGCATCGTCGACAATGGTTACGCCTTTAGCGGCCACACGCTCGCCCATCTTACCCGCAAAGGCGGAACTGCCTTTACGGTTGAAATCGCCCTCCAGGCCGTGGCCGACGGCTTCATGGAGTAAAATCCCCGGCCAGCCTGACGCCAGCACCACCGGCATTTGCCCAGCGGGCGCATCAATAGCTTCCAGGTTGACCAGCGCCTGACGAACGGCTTCTTTAGCGTACTGCTCTGCGACTTGATCATCGCGCAGTTTGGCCATTGAGTAACGACCACCACCGCCCGCGCTGCCGCGCTCACGGCGTCCGTTCTTAACCGCAATCACGCTGACATTAAAGCGCACTAGCGGGCGAATATCTGCCGCCAAAGTGCCATCGCTGGCCCGCACCAGCACCACTTCGTAGGTGCCCGATAGGGAAGCACTCACCTGACTGATGCTAGGATCTGCGGCACGGGCGACTCGGTCAGCCTGTTTTAACATGGCGACTTTGTCTTCGGCACTTAGCCCAGCTAATGGGTCAATCCCTGCGTAACGCGACGTAGCGGAAACGGGTTGAACCAGCTGCCCAGACAGGCGTTGACCACTGCGCACAATACCTGCAGCGGTACGGCCAGTGTCCATTAATGCATCGGCAGTAATTTGGTTGGAGTAGGCAAAACCGGTTTTTTCACCCGCCAGAGAGCGCACGCCGACGCCGCCGTCAATATTGTAGCTAGCCTCTTTCACCTCCCCATCTTCCAGCACCCAGCCCTCTTGCCAAGTACGTTGAAAATACAGATCAGCGTAGTCTATGCCCGCGCCCATGGCGTAGCCCAACCCCGTTTCCAGAGCGTCTAAGTCAAGCCCTCCAGGGGTCAACAGAAGGCCCCCAGCCGTATCTACATCACTTATATATGCGGTCATTGGGGGCCTTCTAAAGTAACCTGCGGCGAGGTCCAAGGGCCTCGCACGCGATAATGGAGTGTCGTGGCACGATCTAAAGCGTCGCCAAATAGCTGGTCAGCAAGGAACAGCGCACCGCCCACGATGGGTGCGCCAACGGCGATCGCCGCGATCGGTAAACTTTGCGTCACTGGTAGTGTGACGCCAAGCCGTTGGTCAAGTTCACGCGACACCAGGTCGACACTGCCGGTGAGCGTTAGGGTGGTGGCCGGGGCATCAATTTGCAATGGCCCGCGTAGCGTCAGCAGTCCGCCGGTAATATCAGCGGTGCCCTTGACACGGTCAAATGCCGTGCCCCGGCCGGTTACGTCGGAAAAATCCAGGCGTAGACGGCGTAAAATATTATCAAAATTGAGCAAGCCGATTAAACGCGCGGGCGCCGACTCCAGGGTGACAAAGCTGCCATCACGAATATCGGTACTGATATAGCCATCCGAGCGACTTAACTCCAACTGCCAGGGCGCCCCCGGCCAGTCAAGCGAGGCGACCACATCGGTACTACGGCTGCGCATGGCCACCGGCTGGTCAAGGCGCTCAAGGGCAGTGCCGATATCCCCACCCTGAATCGTAATGTCTGCGCGGGTATGACTCGAAACAGCATCCCCTTCCCAGTGCAGCTCGCCGCGCGCCGAGAGCTGGCCCAGGGTTAAGCCGACAGGAGTAAGCGAAAAACGCTCACCGTCGGCTTTCCAGTAGGCCGTCAAGGGGCCAAAGCGGCGCGGCCCCATGGCAATTTCGGCTAAACGCAATCGCCCATTGGGTACATCGGCCAGCCAATCCGGAATGGCCATAGCTGCCTGACGCTGAGTTTCGACTGATTGCATCCAGGAGTCGGGCATCGGTGCATCGCTGTCATGCTCGACATTGGCTAACGCCAGCAAGCGATCAAGCGCCAGCGCTTCAATGGTCATATCTAACGGTTGCGGAGATTGAGCATCGTACGCCAACCGCCCGGTAACCAGATTACCGCTTAGATCCAAATCGATCAGTCCCGCGTTCATGCTTCCCGAGGCGTTAAGACTGCCTAAGCACTTGTCTTGGTAAACCACGCAGGGGGTCGTTACCGAGACAGCCAACGGCATTTGAGTTCCTTCGCTTGACGGCATGGGTGCCCCGCCTGCCATTAGTGGTGATATCGCCTGCTGCCACGCTAGCGGGTCAAGTCGCGGTACGGCAGCGTCGAGGCTAATCCCTGGTTGGTAAGGCCAGCCGGGTAGACGCTCCGCTTGGATGCCTAAATTTAGCGTACCGGCAAACGCGCCGTTAAGCTGCTGTAGTCGCGCAGAGGCGATATCGGCTAGACGAGTTTCGATACGTTTTGTGTCTATATCGGCGGTTAGTGTCCAGGGCCAGGCCTGCTGTGGCGATTTTGCAAAGGGCTCGGGTAGATGGCTGGTGACGCCGACTAAACGACTCTCCAAACGCAGGGTGGGCGTTGGCGTTAAAGCAACACTACCCTGCCACTCTAGCGCCCCTTCTAACGGCATACGCCCTTGACTATGATCTAACCCAGCAAGTCCGAAAAGCGCAGCGGTAGCGACACTCCCCCGCAGTTGTATGTCGTCGCTTTGAGTATCAATATCAGCGTGGATAGAACCCCCAAGCAACTGACCACTAGCTTCACCGACGAGACCTGAACCCTCCCCATCTTGAAGCCAGGCTAGATCACCTTCGACCGATTGTAGACGTAGGTCGAGCGGTTGATATACCACTTCCGAGAAACGCGGTCGGGCGTTAATTTCCAGTTGAAGCGCCTCGAGGTTTTCTAACGGCAACGACAGCGCAATATCGCCGTTAACATCACCCGTAACGCGCAAATCACTTAGTTGGGAAAGGTCAATCTCGGGCATCGCCTGTAAAAAAGAGATCAACGCGGGCCCGTCCGATGTTAACTGACCCGAAAGGTTGAGCGTCTCATCCTTCATCACCACTTCGCCCTCTGAAGCGGTGATGCCATGGCTCTGGGCATTATCGATTTCAGCCTCTAACACCCTGTTCTGCCACTTTAGGCGCCCCTCGACATCGTCAAGGCGCGGCCAACCGGGCGCGATAGGCAAATGTCCTTGGGTAACCGCCAGCGCGAGAGTCGCGGTAAAGTCCTTGGCGGTCGCTCCATCTCCTAATGGCTGGCTTAGCTGCAGCGAGCCCTCGCTCACATAGCCACCTATATCATTGAGCAGCCACTCCTGTAGCTCTTCATCCATCACGCTTAGCGGCAACCACTGGGCCAATGGGCGCTCTAGGGCATCCACGTCACTAAAATTAAGGTCTAAACCAAAATGCCCTCGCTGATTACCCGTTACCAAACCAAAGCCACCCTCTATCTGCGCGCCATCCCAGTCGACGCTTAGGCGCTTGCCACTCACCATGGTATTTGGCCCATCGTATACCCACTCTACTTCGCCTTCAGCACGTCGCAGCTGCATGGGAGCGGCAAAAAACTCGGGGAAATAGAGGGTGCTATTGCCGTTACTGCTAAACAATACGCGGCCGCGTAAATCCCGCGCCTGCACCCAGGCGTCCAGCGGGCCACCGCCCGGCGCCTGCTCCCAGGGAGAAACCTCCACACCGGTTATCGCTGCGTCGACCCCCCAGTGGCCATCCTGCTGCCCCACATGTAACCCCTCGACCTGCCCACGGGGGGCGAGGGTTTGCAATACTCGCGTGACGGACTCGGGGAGCAGTACATAGTCACGCCAAGCAGTCAGCGAGGCGAGCTCAAAGGCACTGGTGCGTACTTCCCACTCTCCAGGCTGGTGAGTGGCGTGCCAGTGGCGTGGCAAAGCCGGCCCAACACTGCCGCCAGGGGGCTGGGCCCACTCCACGCTATCCGCATCGCCGCTTAGCCACGCCTCGCCCCCTTCGCCGTCGCGCTGCCACAAGCCATTGGCCTCAATGTCTCTTAACACCGCGTACTGGACGTTATGGCGAAGCGTCAACTGTGGAACGTCGACAGCGATCCGGGCTTCTTCAAGACGCCCGACACTCCAGCGTCCCCACAGCCGTGCACTGCCCCCGGCCTGCTCTAAATAGGCGGCATGATCAGGCCGAAACATATCTGCCAGCACGACTAATTGATCAAGCTGAATATCCAGCTGCAGCGCTGCCGAAAAATCGCTAAACCCATGTCGGCCGGGCTGCATTTCGACTTTCATTTCTGCCGCGGGCAGGGCCACTTCGCGCGCTTGTTGTAGCGATTGGGCAATATTGATGGCACCCTCGAGCCGGGTACGCCGCTCATCGCCAGTCAGTAGCAGCGTTTGGGCATGTAGCAGCACGGTGTCCTGCTTTCCATGCAGCACCACGCGAGTGTCATCCACCCACAGACGTTGGCGTAAAATCAAGCCCGCCCAGCTATCAATTGTGGCCAGGTCCACGTCGGGCTCTGCCTCCATCAATAGCGGTAACACCGCGGGCTCGGGCCACTGCCACGACGCCCCCGTGCCTTGATAAAGATGAAACTGTGTACCGCTTATGCGTGCGTCGCTAAAAATCGGGGCCATATTGACAAGCGACTCCCAGATATCCAAGCGCAGTCCCGCCCGCTCCAGGGAAAACAGCGCTTGTCCATCAGGGGTTTCCGCATTCACACCGTCCAGACGTAACAGTAGGTCGCTACGGGCTAGCGAAAGCGATAAGCGCTCGATGGTCACCGGCACGCCGATACGCGCCTCGAGCAGCGCTTCAATACGGGGGGTAAGGGCATCGGATTGGCTGATCGCCAGGCGGAGCAGCAACAGCAGTACGGCCGCGCTGCCCAGACACCAGGCTGCTATCAGCAAACTCCAACGCACCAGCGAACGAGTAAGCATGGTTACATCAGCACAATATCGTACTGCTCTTGGGAGTAGTGTTGCTCAACCTGAAAGCGAATCGTTTTATTGATAAACGTCTCCAGGTCGGCCACCGACGCGGACTCTTCATCCAATAACCGATCAACAACGGGCTGCGATGCAAGCACCATATAAGTTTCAGCGCTGTAAGCACGCTCTTCGCGCAAAATCTCACGAAAGATTTCGTAGCAGACGGTTTCGGGAGTTTTAAGTGTACCTCGGCCGCTGCAGGTGGGGCACGCTTCGCAGAGCGTTTGCTCCAGGCTTTCTCGGGTGCGTTTACGGGTAAGCTGAACAAGGCCAAGCTCGGTGACGCCGGTACACTTGGTTTTGGCGTGATCGCGCTCTAAGGCTTTCTCCAGTACACGCAATACTTGACGCTGATGTTCAACATCAACCATATCGATAAAGTCGATAATGATAATGCCGCCCAGATTGCGCAACCGGAGCTGGCGGGCAATCGCCGTGGCCGCCTCAAGGTTGGTTTTGAAAATGGTCTCTTCTAGGTTGCGATGACCGACATAACCACCAGTATTAACATCAATGGTCGTCATTGCCTCGGTAGGATCAATCACCAGATAGCCACCGGACTTCAACTGTACCTTGCGCCCCAGGGCTTTCTGGATTTCATCTTCGACACTGTAGAGATCAAAGATGGGCCGCTCGCCGGGGTAGTACTCAATCCGCTCAACGGCATCGGGCATAAACTCTTCGGCGAACTCGACCAGCTTGACGAAGTTTTCCCGCGAATCGATACGCACTTTTTCAATATCGTCGCGCATTACATCGCGCAGGGTGCGCATAAAAAGCGGCAAATCATCATAAATCACGCTTTGTGGCGTCGCGGTCACTTTACGCTCGCTCACCTTGCGCCATAGCCGCAGCAGAAAGTGCATATCGCCTTTTAGCTCTTCGTCACCTACGCCTTCCGCGGCAGTACGAACAATAAAGCCACCCGTCACTTCCAGCGTCTGCTCCGCCACGCTGCTATCCAGCAGGGCTTTTAACCGCTCGCGTTCGCGCTCATCCTCAATACGCTGCGAAACGCCGTGATGGGGCGAATCGGGCATATACACCAAATAGCGGGAAGGGATCGACAGGTGCGTGGTTAAGCGCGCACCTTTACTACCAATAGGGTCTTTGGTGGCCTGCACCACCAGCGCCTGGCCTTCATGCAGCAACTGGCCGATAGTCTGCTGCTCATCGAGCGGTGTGCCGGAAGGCATCACTTCGTGTGCATGAATAAACGCCGCCCGCTCTAAGCCAATATCAACAAAGGCAGCATGCATTCCAGGCAGCACACGAACGACTTTGCCTTTGTAGATATTACCCACGATGCCACGCCGACGGGAACGCTCGATCAGTGCCTCTTGCAAAACGCCATTTTCAACCAGCGCGACGCGGGTTTCCATTGGCGTTAAATTGATGAGAACTTCACCGCTCATGCAAAATTCCTTATTGGTTGACGTATTCCTTGCCAGCGATACAGGCGGCGAATCCCTCTATTCAAGGGAGTTAAACGCGCTGCCAGATAGGAACTCCCTGTCGGCGTAGCAAGTGCGTCGTCTCAAACAGCGGTAACCCTACCACTGCCGAGTGACTGCCTTGAATCTGTTTTACAAATATGGCGGCCAATCCCTGTATTGCGTATCCGCCAGCCTTATCAGCGGGCTCGCCGGTGCGCCAGTAGGCAGCGATTTCATCTGCGCTTATTTCACGCATCGTCACCTGGGTGGCCACGCAGCAGGAGAGCACCCCCTCTGGCCCACTCACCGCCACGGCGGTAAGCACCTCGTGACACCGCCCCGAAAGCAGCCGCAGCATCTCGGCGGCCGCATCAAAATCCACCGGTTTACCTAGAATACGCCCATCCACAACCACAGCGGTATCTGAACCTAGGGTCGGCAAGTTAGTTAGCGGGACCGCCGCCTCGGCTTTGGCAACCGCTAAGCGCTGCACATACGCTTGAGCCGTCTCACCGACCAACGGCGTCTCATCGATATTACAGGGGTGAACCGTGACTGGCACACCAATGGTTGCCAGCAAGGCCCGTCGACGTGGAGAGGCCGACGCTAAGCACAAAACAGGCGCAGTCATGAAGCGGCCAACCGACGTTCTAATGCCTGGAACATCGTCGCTAGCCACGGCCATAGCAACGCACTGATCAACGCGGGAATTAAAAAGGCTAAATGAATCGAAAAATCACCGATGATAGTGCGCAGCCACTGGGCGACTAACTGCATCAAGCCCAGCAGTACCAGTACCAGTGCCGACTGCTGCACCAGCGAATAGGCCCGAAAACGGGGGTACACCAGGGCACAAAGAAACGCCAAGAGTGCATAGATTAGCGCGTGCTGTCCCAGCTCAGTGCCTTCAATTAAATCCATCAAAATGCCCAGCACAAAACCATGAAAAACGCCGACCCTGTCGGGCGTGCGCATACACCAGTAGATCAGCATAAGCCCCAACCACTCGGGGCGATATACCTGCCAACCATCGGCTAGCGGCATCACTTGCAAACATAACGCCAGAAGCAGACTTAGCCAAATAGCTAAAATAGGCACAACCGGTGCACGCGCCATCAAGGCACCTCTTGGTCGGGATTAACAAGCTGAAGCGAAGAGCGTAAAGCCTCTGATGAGATATCCAGCGTCTCATCCCATGCGTGTTCATCCACCTCCGTTCGAGGAGGAGGAAAAAGCAGTAAGAAGTGGCGTGAGCGCTGCAACTGTGCCATTGGTTCGGCCGTAACACGGGCAAAAGGCTGTCCAGGGTCGTGATAGACCTCGGTAACACGTGCTACAGGGTAACCTGGAGGGAAGCGTCCAGCTAAGCCTGACGTTGTCAGTAAATCACCTTCACGAATATCCGCCGTATCAGGCACATGCATCACATTAACGCTGCTGTAACGCCCTGCCCCCTGGACAATAAAGCGCAGTCCATTGCGGTTTAACTGAACCGGCAAAGCGTGACTGGCATCGGCTAACAGTAATACACGACTGGAGTAGGCAGAGACCGCAGTAATTTGCCCCACCAAGCCAGAGGCATCAATGACCGGCTGCCCCACGTAGGCGCCATTGCGATGGCCACGATTAACCACCATCTGATGACTAAAGGGATCATTATCCAGCGACAGTAGCTCAGCCGTGATATAGGGAGTATCACGTCGCTTAGCCGCTTGCAGCAATTCGCGCAGCTCGCTGTTTTCCGCAGTCAAATTTGCCAACCGTTGACCACGATGGGAAAGGGTAAGAATCTGCTCACGCAGGCGGCGGTTTTCATCCACCAATGCCTGCTGATCAGAGAGCGCAAGCGATCCCCAATTCAACAGGTCGCTAGGCACACTAACAACCCATTGAATAGGGGCAACGACCATCGACAATTGTGCACGCACTTGTTCCATGCGCGTGAAATGCAGGTCGACAAACATCAATGCACTGGCAGCCAAGGCGCAAAAAAACAACCGGTAGCCCGGCAATGGCCCGTGCGAAAACAGCGGTTTAATAGGCAATCCCCCCGCAATTAACCGCTGCGATTAGTCGCTCGACAGCAACTCAAAGGTGTGCTGATCAATCATTTCCAGCGCTTTACCACCACCGCGAGCAACGCAGGTCAACGGATCTTCGGCAACGATCACCGGTAGCCCCGTCTCTTCAGCGATAAGCTTGTCCAGATCGCGTAACAGCGCACCACCACCCGTTAACACCAAGCCTCGCTCGGCAATATCAGACGCCAATTCAGGCGGTGACTGCTCAAGGGCGCTCTTAATGGCGGCCACGATAGACCCCAGCGTTTCTTGCAACGCTTCCAGGGTTTCGTGGGAATTAAGCGTAAAGCTGCGCGGGATACCTTCGGCTAGATTACGACCACGCACATCAATTTCGCGTAGTTCGCCACCGGGGTAGGCGCAACCAATTTCTTCTTTAATGCGCTCAGCTGTCGCCTCACCAATCAGGCTGCCGTAGTGCCGACGCACGTAGGCTGTGATGGCCTCATCAAAGCGGTCGCCACCCACCCGAATGGATTCGGAGTAGACCACGCCATTGAGTGAAATAATCGCGATTTCAGTGGTACCACCACCGATATCCACCACCATCGACCCCTGCGCTTCATCAACCGGAAGGCCTGCGCCAATCGCCGCCGCCATGGGTTCTTCAATCAAGAACACCTCGCGGGCACCGGCACCTTCTGCTGACTCACGAATTGCCCGACGCTCTACTTGCGTTGACATGCAAGGAACGCACACCAGCACACGTGGACTGGGGGTTAAGAAGGTGCTTTGGTGGACTTTACGGATAAAGTGCTGAAGCATCTGCTCGGTGACGGTGAAGTCGGCAATAACGCCATCTTTCATGGGCCGAATCGCGGTAATATTACCCGGCGTACGCCCCAGCATTCGCTTGGCATCAGTACCAACTGCCGCGACGCTGCGCATATTGCCAGATTGGCGGATAGCAACCACGGACGGCTCATCGAGCACGATGCCGCGACCGCGTACATAAATCAGTGTGTTGGCCGTACCCAAATCGATCGATAGATCGCTGGAAAACAGCCCCCTCAAACGTTTAAACATGGATGTTGTTACCTAGTGCAGACCGGGAACCCTGTGCGGATGCAAACGGTATCACCGCAACCCCTTGGCAGCAAGCACGAGTCGCGCCTAACACTGCCCGTAAAGGCCAAGATGTGGTACCTTTTGCGGCTATTTTCCACGTCTGCCACACAAGACGTTTTTTTGATATCGGTATGTATACCGCCTAAAGCGGATTATGTTCCATCACATTTACGAGGAAATATCGATCATGGCGCTTGAAGAATCTCATGTGCGCCGGGCCGCTCACTTGGCCCGACTCGCCGTCAGCGATGACCAAGCCAGCGGCTTTGTAGACGACCTAAGCCAGATTCTGGACATGGTCGACCAGCTACAAAGCCTCGATACTGAAGGCGTTATGCCGCTCGCCCATCCACTCGATGCGACCCAGCGACTGCGCGCCGATGAAGTGACGGAAACCAACCAGCGCGACACTTTTCAGCGCTGTGCTCCGGCAGTGGAAAATGGCCTGTACCTCGTACCACGCGTCGTTGAATAAAGTTAAATGAGATCGATGAGTAACGACGCACAAGCAATAATTCAAGCCACCACTATTGCCTCTTTTTTTCTCTCCTGAACGGAGCTTCTGGGTCATGTATGAGAAAACCTTAACGCAACTCGTCGCCGCGCTAAAAAGCGGCGAGTTTTCAAGCCGCGAGCTGACTGCTCACTATTTACAGCGCATTGAAAAGGCTGACGGCAAGCTAAATAGTTTTATCAGCGTGACCGCAGAGCAAGCGCTGAAACAAGCTGAAATAGCCGACAACGAACGAGTGGCTGGCAATGCCAGACCTCTTGCGGGCATTCCCCTGGCACTGAAAGATATTTTCTGTACTCTGGGTGTGAAAACCAGCTGTGGCTCGAAAATGCTGGATAATTTTATCGCCCCCTATAACGCCACCGTGGTTGAAAAACTCAATGCGGCGGGCACTATCAGCCTGGGTAAAACCAATATGGATGAGTTCGCCATGGGCTCCTCCACCGAAAATAGCTATTATGGCCCTGTCAAAAATCCTTGGGATCTAACGGCGGTGCCTGGCGGCAGCTCTGGCGGAAGTGCAGCTGCAGTCGCGGCTGGCTTGGTGCCCGCTGCAATGGGCACCGATACTGGTGGCTCGATTCGCCAGCCCGCAGCGTTTTGTGGCATTACCGGTTTAAAACCCACCTATGGCCGCGTGTCGCGCTTTGGCATCATTGCCTACGCCTCCAGCCTTGACCAAGCAGGCCCGATGGCACGCAGCGCTGAAGACTGCGCTCATCTGCTGGGTGTTATTGCTGGCTATGATGGCCGCGACTCCACCAGCGTTGCCCGTGGCGTACCTGACTATGTGGAGGGTCTTAATGCGCCGCTCTCGGGCCTCAAGATCGGACTGCCGAAAGAGTATTTTGGCGATGGTTTAGACCCTGAGGTCGAAAAAGCCGTCCGTGAGGCGGTAAAAGTCTACCAGTCCCTAGGTGCCACGGTGCGCGAGGTGAGCCTACCGCATACGCACTATGCGATTCCAGCCTACTACGTGATTGCTCCTGCGGAAGCCTCTTCCAACCTTTCCCGCTACGACGGTGTGCGTTTCGGTCATCGCTGTGACAACCCCAGCGACTTGATTGACCTGTATACACGCTCCCGCGCAGAGGGCTTTGGCGAAGAGGTAAAACGACGCATCCTAATTGGCACTCACACGCTCTCTGAAGGCTTTTTTGACGCCTACTATACCAAAGCCCAACAGGTGCGCCGTTTGATCCGCCAGGACTTCCTGGACGCCTTTGAAGACGTCGATGTGCTGATGGGCCCCGCCTCGCCCACGCCAGCTTTTGACCTGGGTGCCAAAAAAGATCCGGTGTCGATGTATCTGCAGGACATCTACACCATCGCGGTAAACCTGGCGGGCATCCCCGGCATCAGTGTACCGGCTGGTTTTGTTGGCAGTCGCCCGGTAGGCCTACAGATTCTTGGCACCCACTTTGCCGAAGCGCAACTGCTTAACGTCGCTCACCAGTTTCAGCAAGCGACCGACTGGCACTTACAACGTCCTGCCTTTGCTGAGGAGTACGCCTAATGCAATGGGAAACCGTGATTGGGCTTGAAGTCCACGTTCAGCTCGCAACGCGCTCAAAAATTTTCTCTGGCGCCTCAACGGCGTTTGGCGCTGAGCCAAACACCCAGGCCTGCGCGGTGGATTTAGGCCTGCCCGGGGTACTGCCGGTGCTTAACGAGCAGGCTGTGGCCATGGCCGTGCAGTTTGGCCTGGCAGTGCATGCGGACATCGCCGAAGTCTCGGTGTTTGACCGTAAAAACTACTTCTACCCCGACTTGCCCAAGGGCTATCAAACCAGCCAGATGTACCACCCTATCGTAGGCCCTGGCGACGTTGAGATTACTCTAGAGGATGGCAGCACAAAGCGCATCCGCATTCACCATGCTCACCTCGAAGAGGATGCCGGTAAATCACTGCATGAAGATTTTCATGGCATGACCGGTATCGACTTGAACCGGGCAGGCACACCTCTGCTGGAAATCGTCTCCGAGCCGGATATGCGTAATGCCAAAGAAGCTGCGGCGTATCTCAAGGCGATTCACTCAATCGTTACCTATCTGGGCATTTCTGACGGCAATATGGCGGAAGGCTCAATGCGTTGCGACGTTAACGTCTCAGTACGCCCCCAAGGCCAGGAAGCCTTTGGTACCCGTGCAGAAATTAAAAACGTTAACTCCTTCCGTTTTGTCGAGCGCGCGATTGCCTTTGAGGTTGAGCGCCAGATAGAGCTGATCGAAGATGGTGGCAGTGTCGTTCAGGAGACTCGCCTGTTTGATCCTGATCGTGATGAAACACGCAGCATGCGCACCAAAGAGGAAGCCAACGACTACCGTTACTTCCCCTGCCCCGACCTGCTGCCGGTGGTGCTAGACCAAGCCTACCTGGACCACCTGCGCGAACAACTGCCCGAACTGCCTGCGGATAAACGCGAGCGCTTCCAGAACGAGCTGGGCCTGTCTGCTTATGACGCCAACGTCATCTCCGCCAGCCGCGATATGGCCGAATTTTTTGAAGCCGTGCATAGCGAATGTGGCGATGCCAAGCAGGCGGCTAACTGGGTCCAGGGTGAGCTTTCCGGGGCGCTTAACCGCGAAAGCCTAAGCATCGCCAATAGCCCGATCTCTGCCCGCCAGCTAGGCGAACTGATCAGCCGCGTGCTGGACGACACCATTAACGGCAAAGCCGCTAAAGAGGTCTTCCAGGCGCTGTGGAATGGCCAAGGCGAAAGCGCTGATGAGGTGATTGACGCCAAAGGTCTTAAGCAGGTGACCGACACCGGCGCTATCGAAGCGATGATTGATCAAGTGATCGCCGACAGCCCCGCCCAGGTCGCTCAATACCGCGACTCAGAACCGGAAAAACGCGGCAAAATGATCGGCTACTTTGTCGGCCAGGTGATGAAGGCGTCACGTGGCACCGCCAATCCACAGCAGGTGAACGGCTTGCTAAAAGAGAAGCTCGACGCGCTGCTGTAGAAACCTATCAAACGGCTGCCTAGGCAGCCGTTTTTTTATTGGCACAAATCTGAACTAGGCCAACTGACTGGGCTGGGTAAACCGCTTCAACTGCGCACAACCCGCCGCCCATACCTCAGCCTCAAGCTCGGCGATGGCGGCAGTAGGAAAACCAACCCCTTGCGCCGGGCTGCCTTCTACCAACAGCCCCGCCAACTCTCCCACCAGCGGCATATGGCTGACCAGCATTATTGGCGTGCCCTCAGGTTGCTCAAGTAGCCAGTCACTTACCGCGCTGGGGGAATCATCCGGGGTAATAAAACCAAGCGTCTCACATGATGTTCCCAGCGCATCACAGAGCCTTTGTGCGGTCTGCTGCGCACGGGCATAGGGGCTGGCATAAATCCTCGGCACAGGCAGCTCACCCGCAGCGATACGCTCGGCCAGCCAGCTTGCCATTTTTTCGACTTCCAGCTCGCCATGAGGCGTTAAACGACGTGCCTGATCGGGATAGCCCGGCGCGGCCTCGCCGTGACGCATAATCAACACATCAGCCATGCCAGCCACCAGTGTTGTTATGAGTCTGGTCTCGATGGGCCTGCTGAACGGCTTCACGGGGCAGGATAAACTCGACGTCGCTACTCTGCTCGCCCATCATGAGGGTACGCGCCATCTCCTGGGCAGGCACGCCGTCAAACAACACGTGATTGAGGCCTTCCGCTAGCGGCATATAAACGCCCATTTCAACCGCTTTAGCGCAAACCAGCTTGACCGTATTCACCCCTTCTGCGACTTGGCCAAGGGCATCTACAGCCTCTTCCAGCGTGCGCCCTTCGCCCATCGCGTAGCCGACACGGTAATTACGCGACAGGTTAGACGAGCAGGTAACGATCAAGTCACCTACCCCCGCCAGCCCTAAGAAGGTCATCGGGTTCGCCCCCTGGGCGACAGCAAAGCGGCTCATTTCGGCCAAGGCGCGGGTCATTAGCATGCTGCGGGTGTTTTCCCCCATGCCCAGCGCTGCCGCCATACCGGCGGCAATTGCATAAATATTTTTCAATGCACCGCCCAGTTCAACGCCATGGCGATCGTCACTGGCGTAGACGCGAAAGTAACGGCAGCCCAATACCTGCTGTACGCGGGTGCGCGTAAGCGGGTCAGCGCTGGCAATCACGGTAGCGGTTAACTGCTTATCGGCAATTTCAGAGGCCAGATTGGGGCCCGCAATCACGCCAATGTGACTAAAACCCGTTTCCTGCTCGAGTACTTGGCTCATCAGTAAAAAGCCTTTCTGCTCGATCCCCTTGGTGGTGCTGACCAGTATCTGCTCAGGTCTCAACCACGCTTTCGCCGCTTGCACGACGTTGCGAAAGGCCTTTGAGGGGATCGCGATCAGTACTAGCTCCGCGTCAGCCAGCACGGATTGAAAGTCGGTTGAAGCCTCCACGGCCGGATTCATTGCGTAGTGCGGCAGATACCGCCCGTTACGATGCTCTTGGTTGATTTGCTTAACCAGCGCTTCGTCACGCATCCACTGACGAACGCGGGCGCCATTATCGGCGGCAATACTCGCTAGCGCCGTACCAAAACTACCGCCCCCCAGTACCGCTACATTGGTTGGCACTGCGACGTTGGTTTGCTGCTCAGCCATGATGATGTCCTAGTCAGTCCTGCAGAACGTATATCCCTACTTTACCAAAACAGACGGCCCGCTGGGGTAACCAAGCGGGCCGTCATTTACGTAGTGTGTCCTGTTAAGCAGTCAGCACACTATTCAAACGCTTCACGTAGGCAGCCGGATCATCCAAGTGGCCACCCTCAGCGATAATAGCCTGATCCAGCAGGATATAAGCTAGCTGGGTAAAGAGATCACCTTCGGCACCTTCCAAGCGCGCTACCAGCGCATGGCTGGGGTTCAGTTCAAGAATCGGCTTCACCTCGGGCAGCGGCTGACCGGCGGCTTCCATTATTCGGCGCATCTGGTAGCCCATCTCATGCTCGGGCAGCACGACACAGGCCGGAGAGTCAGTGAGGCGGTGCGTCACTTTTACTTCTTGGACACCATCGCCCAGCGCTTCTTTAACGCGCTTAACCAGATCCTCTTTGGCTTTAGCGGTCTCTTCTTGGGCTTTTTTCTCTTCTTCGCCTTCTACATCACCAAGATCCAGCTCACCTTTAGCCACATCGGCAAAGGTTTTGCCGTCGAATTCGGTGAGATGGCTCATCAGCCAGTCATCGATACGGTCAGACAGCAGCAGTACTTCGATGCCTTTTTTGCGGAAGATTTCTAAGTGCGGGCTATTTTTGGCCGCGTTGAAGCTATCCGCCACTACGTAGTAAATCTTTTGCTGACCCTCTTTCATGCGCTCAACATAGTCTGCCAGCGCATGTTCCTGGGTAGCCGTATCGCTGTGAGTTGAGGCAAAGCGCAGCAAGCCAGCAATTTTTTCGCGGTTAGACGGATCTTCGCCCGGCCCTTCTTTCAATACGCTACCGAAGGTATTCCAGAAGGTTTGATACTGCTCTTTATCCTTGGCGAGCTTTTTCAGCATGTCCAAGCCGCGTTTGGTGAGCGCTGCTTTGATCTTATCGACATTGGGGTCTTGCTGGAGCAATTCGCGAGATACGTTTAGCGACAGTTCGCGGGTATCCAGCACGCCCTTGATAAAGCGTAGATAGAGCGGCAGGAACTGTTCAGCGTCGTCCATAATGAAGACACGCTGAACGTAGAGCTTAACGCCCCGGGCGCCGTCGCGGTCAAACATATCAAACGGCGCGCGGCCTGGCACATAGAGCAGGCTGGTGTACTCAAGCTTGCCTTCGACCTTGTTGTGACTCCAGGTCAGCGGGTCAGAAAAATCGTGAGCAACATGCTTATAGAATGCCTTGTACTCATCGTCGGAAACTTCGCTCTTGGGACGCGACCATAGCGCTGTCGCCTCATTAACGGTTTCCCAGGTAGTCACTTCGCTACCTTCGATGCTGTTGCCCTCATCGTCCTTCGCCGTTTCGGTTTTCGGCATGCGCACGGGCACTTCGATATGATCCGAGTACTTGCGCACTAAACTCTGCAGCCGATAGTCGTCGGCAAACTCTTTGGCGTCCTCTTTCAGGTGCAGAGTGATTTCCGTACCGTGCTGGGCACGCTCGATATCGGCAACGGTAAACTCACCTTCCCCTTTTGAGCGCCACTCAACGCCTTCGGAAGCTTGCGTGCCCGCTTTGCGAGTGCGCACCGAAATTTCATCAGCAACGATAAAGCCCGAGTAAAAGCCTACGCCGAACTGGCCGATTAGCTTGGCGTCTTT
Organism: Vreelandella boliviensis LC1; assembly: GCF_000236035.1. Classification (GTDB taxonomy): domain Bacteria; phylum Pseudomonadota; class Gammaproteobacteria; order Pseudomonadales; family Halomonadaceae; genus Vreelandella; species Vreelandella boliviensis. The sequence continues at coordinate 210,050 of NZ_JH393260.1, read as the reverse complement.
CTGTTGCTCACCAGAGAGCTGCTTCAGAAACTCGGCAGTACCGGAGCGCGCGATGGTGCCCAAGTTGGCAATCACGTCTTCGCGGTTCATACCCACACCGTTATCACGCAGCGTGATGGTGTTGGCTTCACTGTCGTGCTCGATTTCGATACGCAGCTCACTGTCGCCTTCATACAGCGCATCATTATCAAGTGCCGCATAGCGCAGCTTGTCGCAGGCATCCGCCGCGTTTGAAATCAGCTCACGTAGGAAGATCTCCCGGTTGGAGTACAGGGAGTGAATCATCAAATTCAACAGCTGCTTAACTTCGGTTTGAAAACCTAGCGTTTCTTCGTGGTTAGCCGATTTATCAGTTGCTTGTTCGTGGGTAGCAGTAGTCATGCGCTTAGCCCTTATCAATCACGTTGAGTCATGTACCCCTGCGTGACGCCTGCAGGGGCCTAAAGTGGTTTCGTGAACTTGATATGGGGATAAGCAGCGATTTTTCAAGCAGTCGAGGTTAAGAAGCCACTGGGATTAAGAAGGCATCATATCGGGATCGGTATACTTCCATGCCCGATAGCCTACCAGGCGCTGATCGATACGATTGAGCAGCCAGCCGACAATCAGCACATCGTCGACCACGCCGATTACCATCAGAAAATCGGGAATCAGATCAAACGGCATTACCAAATAGCCCAGCGCGAATGCCATCATGCCGAAGGCCGACCAGGGAATAGGCCGAAAGTCACCGCGGATCACATCCCGGGTCATGGGGATAAACAGTTTTAAAGCGCGCACAATACGTTTTGTCGCCCAAACGCGGGATTTGAGTCGACGCAGCAACCACCAAGTGGATAATGGGGCCATCGTAATTAGATCCTTTGAGTATCTAAGCTGTCAGATCATGAGGGCTGATATTCGTTCAGTATAGCGGTTGCACCGTAAACTGCGTGGGCTGCTCCCGAGCCCAGATTAAGTGACACCGATTAACAGAGAGAGAGCACCATGTTGGTTTCGCCATTTCGCCATACCGCCCGCGTGCTATGCACCGCATTGCTGGCGGGGTTACCCGCGCTTTCCTGGGGCGCGTCAGACAGTGAGTTACGTGACGCCCTCGCTGCCGCCAGGGAACAACAGTGGTCGCGGGTTGATGAGCGCTCCATTGAGGACCACCCGCTACGCGGCTATGTGGAGTACCACCGCATAAGGGGGCAACTACCCCATGTCTCCCCCGACAGAGTGCAGCAATATATTGATCAATACGCTGACTCTCCATTAGCGGGCTGGATACGCGGCCAAGCGATTGCCAAGTATGGTCACGCGGGACGCTATAGCGACCTGCTCGCGGTGGCCGACGGTGAGCCTGCAGGCACCGCTCGGCAGTGCTATTACTACACCGCGCTGCTCGCCACTCAACCCCAGTTGGCGAGTGAGGCAGGGTTAGATTTATGGCGCGTAGGCAGCTCGCAGCCCAACGCTTGCGACCCGCTATTTGAACGCCTGCGGGCCAACGGCACTATCGATGCCACGGCTGTTTGGGAGCGCAAGATTCTAGCCTGGCAGGCGGGAGAAACGCGCCTCTCAAGCTATCTTGGCGGGCTGTTAAGCAGCCAATGGCAAACCGCACTAGACACTGTGGACAGTGTGACAGCGCGCAGCAGCGCAATTACCCAGGCGCCCTCCTGTCTAGGCCCAGAGTGTGCCGCCACGGCAAGCTTCTACCGGGCAGCCATGCAGCGCTACACCCGTGAAGACACACCGGCAGCCTTTGCCGCCTGGCAGACGCTCTCGTCGCGTTTAAACCTGCTCCCCAGTGACCGTGCAGCCATCGAAGAGGAACTGGCTTTTTATGCCCTGGTGCGCGATGTACCGGGTACGCTTAGCTGGGTAGACGGCGTACTACCGACCCTTGAGAGCGAACGTGTCTTAGAGTTGCGTGTACGCCATGCGCTGGCTAACCGGGACTGGAATGGGGTTATCCACTGGATTGCTGAAATGCCCGCTATCCAGCAGGAAAATAGCCGTTGGCAGTATTGGCTGGGCCGTGCCAATGGGCAGCTTGGCAATCAGGCAGCCGCCGAAGCACGCTACCAAAAGGCTGCGCAGGATCGCAGTTTTTACGGCTTCGCGGCAGCAGAAAAACTCGGCCTACCCTATCAATTGAACCTTGAACGCAATCATTTTGACGAAGCATCGCGCCAACGCATTGCCCAACTCCCCACTGTGCAGCGTACCGAGGCCTTGCTACGCATTGGCGAGGATGGGCTCGCCAATAGCGAGTGGCTGCACGCGGTGCAGAGCGGTTCTCCGCAACAGGCGCGAGCGCTAGCCGACTATGCCGCTCAACAGCAGTGGCATGCGCGCTTAGTGCAGACCACCATTGCCGCTGAAATGTGGGATGCCCTGGATTGGCGTTTCCCCCAGGCCTACCACGGCAGCTTTCAGCACTGGGGCCGTCTCACTGGCGTAGACCCATACCTGCTGATGGCCATTACTCGGCGTGAAAGCGCTTATAACCCTAACGCCCTTTCACCCGCAGGGGCGCGTGGGTTAATGCAGCTAATGCCCGGCACCGCCAGCCAAGTCAGCCGCGAATTGGGCATTAGTGACCCTGGCCCTTACGGTGTACTCGACCCAGAGCTTAATATCCGCCTGGGTAGCACCTATCTGCGCGACAAACTGCAACGCTACCAGGGCAATCGCCTGGCTGCCGCAGCGGCTTACAATGCGGGTCCTGGCCGTGTCGATCAGTGGCTTGGCGATGGCGTAGAGGCCTTTGATCTATTTGTGGAGAGCATTCCCTTCCGCGAAACCCGCGACTACGTGCAGGCAGTGCTCAGCTATCGGGTGATTTTTGAGAGTCTCGCCAACGGCGGCAATAGCGAAGGCGTTTCGCTGCTTAGCGATAACGAACAGCAAGTGCGCTACGACCGAGCCCTGCTCGCCCGCCGCTAAGGTCCGTCTCTACTCACCACACTACCAGCGCCCGGTTTATACCGGGCGCTGTGTTAATGCCAGCCGAATACCAAACACCACCAATACGCTGCCCGTAGCGGCGTTAAGAACTTGAGCAAAACGTGCATTGGCCAACCACTTGCCTGCACTACCCACCATTAGGACCACGCTGATTTGCCAGATATTGGCGATGATAAAATGCACCCCCGCCAGCCATAGCGACTTCAGGAGCGCAGGGTCCCCAGGGGCGATGAACTGGGGCAAAAAGGCCATATAGAACACCACGGTTTTGGGATTCAACACATTGGACAAAAACCCCTCTTTGACCGGCTGCCAGCGAGAAACGGCAGGCACGCCTTGTAGCATCCCATTAACCGGCAGCGGCTGTCCTCGCCGTGCTGCTAACAAGCTGGTAATGCCCAGCCAAATTAGATAGCCCGCTCCCACCAACTTCAGCATATGAAACGCCCAGGCCGATTGCAGCAGGATCAGTGAAATACCCAACGCAGAAATCGTGGCATGCACAAACAGGCCGCAACAGATAGCCAAGCTCGTAGTGATGCCATCGCGGATGCCGCCGCGCGCCGTATTACGAATCACCAACAGTGTGTCGACACCGGGGCTAATCGTTAGCAACGTAATCGCGACCAGAAAGGATATGAACTGCGCATCAATGAAACCTAACTGCATCATTTGTGCTTGCTCCCAACGAAATAAAAAATCTTAGGATTGTCGCTGGACGACAGCCGAGTTTACATCTAGAGTAATTGTAGCGGGTGGACAATTGAGTTGCCCGTGATTACTAAGCACGTTAAGGAAATAGAAAATGGCAACTGGCACTGTTAAGTGGTTCAACGATACTAAAGGCTTCGGCTTCATCTCTCCTGATGACGGCGGAGACGATCTGTTTGCCCACTTCTCCGAAATTCAAGCTGAAGGCTTCAAGACCCTGCAAGACGGTCAAAAAGTCAGCTTTGAAGTGACTCAGGGTAAAAAAGGCCTTCAGGCTTCCAACATCCGCCCAGCTTAATTGCTCACGGATGGACAAAGGCCCGCATTAGCGGGCCTTTTTTATTGCCTAATGGTCATCGTCCAAGCGTCACCGATCACTCTGCGACTCATCACTGGCATCAGTTTCCTGGCCAGACTCACTGCTTCCAGCCTCTCCGCCAAGCTGACCTGATGACGGCTCGACTACCGCGCCACTCTCGGCCTCTCGATTTTCCAACTCTTGAAACTGCTCTTCAAGCCGCTGCTGTGCCTCTTCAAAGCGGCGTTCGGTATCCTCAATTAAGGCGTCAACATCGGTTGCCTCGCGATCATCTTGCAAAGGCGTCCGCTCTGGCAAACTACTCTCGGTATCCCAGCTAGGCGAGGCATCATCGCTCTCCATAGGCTCTAAGGTCGGCGCCTGCTGCTCTACCTCCTGAAACTGCTCCTCTAAGCGTTGCTCGGCCTCTTCGAAACGACGTTCAGTTTCGGCAATAATCTCATCCACATCAGAGCGTGTAGCCTCACCCGGCATAGCGCCCTCCTCATTGAGCACATCCTCAGGATTAGCCGCCAGAGTATCTTCTCCAGCTTCAACCTCTTCACCGCCTGCCGTAGCATTGCCACTGGATTGGCTGTCATTAGGCTGACTGTCGTTATCCTCACGCAGTGCTTCCGCTCGCTCAAGCTCTTCAGCGGCTTGGCGGGATTCAATGTCATCCTCTACTTCTTCGGGGCTAGACATGCCTGTCGCGCTTTCAGCAGCGGCCGGTGCCTCTTCTTCGCCTGCCCCCTCATCGCGAGTCGCTTCTTCATCTGTCACCGCAGAGTTATCATCGGGTGTCACGGTGGGATCTTCCTGGGAGTCACCGCAGGCGCTAAGCAGTAGTGCCACGGCGGCGAGTACGGGTATCCACACGCGATTTGCCATTTGGTTCTTCTCCTTTATAACATTAAAAGTCTGAGCAAAGAGGGTTAAGGTCGATTGTTCGAAGAGAGCAACGGGCACTTCTCCGGTAGTAACACACGCAGCGCGAGGGGCACTACTTCTGCACAGAACTGATCATAGTAGCGCGCCTCGCCATCTAGCGTGAGTGGCCAAGGTGAATCATTCGCTTGAGTGGTCACTGTCAGTTGGGTAGTGGTGAAATTGCGCACGAACAGCCCGTCATCAGGAAAACTTTGCAGCTCGCTAATTAGCTTGGTCAGCTCTGTTACCGACCGAAAATCTTTGACCAGCAGCACGTCCAGACGGCCATCATCCAGTTTGGCTCGCGGCGCCAGCACTTGCCCGCCGCCTGATTGGCTGCCATTGCCCAGCGCCAGTAGCAATAGCGACGAACTCTCCTCTTTTTCGTCCCAATGCAGCGTGCCGCGATAGCTGCGGTGACGCCAAGCTTTTAGCGCCCCCATCAGTGAATAAGCCCCACCCCCCAGCATCCGCTTTAAGGTTTTTGGTGTCGATGACGTCACTTCAGCGCCAAAACCACCAGTGGTCATGTTGATATAGTAGCTGGTGGCCAATTCACCACCTGAGCCTGCGGTCACGCGTACAACATCAATGGGATAGGCGCTTAACTCCCTTGCAGCGGCCAAAGCAGTGCCTGGCTCCAACGGTAAACCGACAGAGGTAGCAAAGTCATTGGCACTGCCTAATGGCACAATGCCCAAGGCAGGACGTCGGTCATGGGGCAAACGCATCAACCCGTTCATTACTTCGCTGACGGTGCCATCACCACCACAGGCAATCACGTGAGTCATGCCCATGGCGTAAGACTGCTCTGCAATATCCGCAGCGTCGCCACCTTCCCAGGTAGCGCGGACAGTTATCAGCATCCCTGCCTGACGTTGTTCATTGACTGCTTCACGCAATGCCGGATTAGCGGCGGATTTACCATTGATAATCAGTAAATTGTGTTGCTGTGAATCTGTCACTGTTGTTATTCCTTTCCTTGGTTTAACTGCGTGTTCACTGCTGCGCTAAAAGCTTATGCCAATGCTTTCTCGACCACCTCGTATACATTTGAAGATAGCGGCTGTTGCTTAATCCGCTCAAGCTCAGACCGCATAAGTGCTTGGCGCGTTTCATCAAAGCGCTGCCAGCGTGTCAGCGGTGTGATAAGTCTTGCAGCAATCTCTGGGTTAAGCCGATTAAGTTCAATGACCACATCGGCGAGCAGTTGGTAACCTTGGCCATCCAAGCGGTGGAAATTTACTCGGTTCTGAGCAAAAGCCCCTACCAGCGCGCGGACTCTGTTGGGATTTTTAAGTGAAAATGCGGGATGCTGCATCAGATACTTCACCCGCTCAAGCACATCCGCCTGGGGACGCGATACCTGGACGGTGAACCATTGATCCATCACTAGCGGATCATGCGCCCACTTCTCACCGAAGGCTTTGAGTGCTGGCGAGGCCAAGTCATCGCGATCACTGTGCACCAGCAGTGTTAGCGCTTGACGCACATCGGTCATATTGTGGTCGGAAGAAAATTGCGCTTCACACAAGGCCAAGCCCTGCTCATCTTCAATCGACATAAGATAAGAGAGCGCCACGTTTTTCAGGCTACGCTGAGCAATTTGCTCCGGCGTCGGCGCGTACTGCTGCTCCGTCACATTGGCCTCATAGATTGCGAGAAACTCATCGCGCAGGGCAACGGCTAATGATTGGCGCACAAATTCACGCGCGGCGTGAATGGCATCGACATCAACGATGGGCTGCTGCTCGGCAATATACGCTTCAGAGGGCAGCGTCAGCATCTCAGCCAATACCGCCTTATCGCTCATTGGCCCGCTCAGCAGTGCTTTAAAGGCATCGACAACACGGCTGTCCATGACCTTTTCGACGCCATTTCGGTGGGCGGCAATTAAGTCATCCAAGGCCAAAAGTGCCAAACGTTGGCCCGCATCCCAGCGGTTGAAACCATCGCTGTCGTGGGTCAACAAAAAGGCGAGATCTTCCCGTGAATATGGGTAATGCAGCTTCACCGGTGCGGAAAATTCGCGTAGCAAAGAGGGCACCGGCGCTTCGGCGACATCGGTAAACACAAACGTCTGTTCATCGTCACGCAGGTGAATGACCGCATCTTTGCCTATTTTTTCGCCATTGAGCGTTAGGGTTAGATCCTGGCCCGACTTGGTACCCACTAAGCCCATACGCACAGGAATGTGCAGCGGCAGCTTATCTGGCTGGCCTGGCGTTGCAGGCGTACGCTGACGCAGCGTTAAGTGGTACTCGCCGTGCACATAGTCATACTCGCCATGGGCATCAATATCCGGTGTACCCGCCTGGGAGTACCAACGCATAAACTGGCTAAAATCTTCACCGGAGATCTCCGCCATACAGCCAACGAAGTCTTCGATGGTCACCGCCTGCCCATCGAAACGCTCAAAGTAGAGGTCTGAACCACGCCGAAAATTCTCCTCCCCGACTAAATTACGTATCATACGCACCACTTCTGCCCCTTTCTCATAAATCGTCAGGGTGTAGAAGTTGGTAATTTCGATAAAGTGGTCCGGACGAATCGGATGCGCCGTGGGCCCTGCATCTTCGGCAAACTGGGCAGTACGGAAAAAGGAGACATCTTGGATGCGCTTAACCGGTGCCGAATTAGTATCTGCCGAGAAGCACTGGTCACGAAAAACCGTGAAGCCCTCTTTCAGCGAGAGCTGGAACCAGTCGCGGCAGGTGACCCGATTACCCGACCAGTTGTGAAAATATTCGTGGGCGACAATGCCTTCAACATTTTGGAACGCTGTATCGGTGGCCGTCTGGGGATGGGTCAATACCGCTGCGGAGTTAAAGATATTGAGGCCTTTGTTCTCCATCGCCCCCATATTGAAATCATTGACGGCTACGATCATAAATAGATCCAGATCGTACTCGCGACCGTACGCCTGCTCGTCCCACTCCATGGCTCGTTTTAACGAGGCCATAGCATGCTCGGTCTTATCCAGGTTCTCTTTTTCGACCCAGATCTGTAGCGTCACGTTACGACCACTCATGGTGGTGAAGTGATCCTCTACGCTATGCAGATTGCCTGCCACCAGGGCAAACAGGTAACAAGGCTTGGGATGTGGGTCTTCCCAAGTAACAAAATGGCGACCGCCGTCCAGCTCGCCGCGCTCTATCGGGTTACCGTTAGCGAGCAAAATCGGTTCGTGCTGCTGATTGCCGATCACAGTGACCTTAAAGGTCGCCATGACGTCCGGGCGGTCGGGGTAAAAGGTAATCCGCCGAAAGCCTTCAGCTTCGCACTGGGTGCAGTACATACCGTTGGATTGGTACAGCCCCTCTAACGCCGTGTTGTCCTGCGGGGCGATCTCCACCTCGCTCTCCAACACAAACCGCTCGGGCACCTGAGCAATACGCAGGCCTTCGTCATCTAGTGCATAAGCAGAGGCATCCACCGACGTTGCATCAATCGCCAGGGAGATCAGCTTTAGGTGCTCGCCATTTAAAACAAGCGGTGCATTCGCGTCAGCCTGTGGATGTCGCTCCATCAACAGTCGCGCTTTCACACGGGTCGCGGCGGGGTCAAGATCAAACGTCAGCTCGGTATGAGTTACCCGGTAGGCGGGTGGCTGGTAGTCGCTTAAATAAACCGGCTGCGGATCAGACATAGTGCGTGACTCCTGTATAAAACGAATATTACATAATTAAAGCGGGGTGGCGGGAAGCGTAACCTCCGCTAGTCGCGGAAGTTATCGAACTGGAGTGGCAAGTCCGGCCCCTCTTCACCGCGTAGCAGCGCCATAACAGCTTGTAGATCGTCGCGCTTTTTACCCGTGACACGAACCTTCTCACCCTGAATTTGCGCCTGCACTTTGAGCTTGCTGGCTTTGATGCGCTTGACTACGTCTTTGGCTTCCGCCGCGTCGAGCCCCTCCTTGAGTGCGACTTCCTGACGCGCTTTGACACCGGAGAGCACCGGGTCTTGAACATCCATACAGCGGGCATCGATACCCCGGGCGATTAAACGGGCTCGCAGCACATCGAGCATCTGCTTAAGCTGGAAATCAACTTCCGCCTCTAGCTGCACTTTGTCGCCTTCAAGGGTGAAGCTGGCATCCACCCCTTTAAAATCAAACCGCGACTGCACTTCTCGGTTAGCTTGATCAACGGCGTTAGCACCTTCGTGCTTATCGAACTCTGAGACAATATCAAATGAGGGCATGATGTAATTCCTGACAAGACATGACCACCTATTCTAGAGCAGCCAGCACCCTAGGGGCCAATTCTGTTGCTTATTGTTGGTTTTAAGGGGGCATTATTAAGACAAATATTCACAACAGCTAGCAAATATTTGTACAAAAACTGTCTTTAGGTAGCTCTGTGGTGATGTTCAACCCACTGCGGATAGCTTAGGCTAGCGGTTTATAAAATTGACTATTGTTCAGCCTACTCTTTTTTTACCCAGGAGATACCATGAGTGACCGCGACACCCGCCACAAAGCCTCCATGGAGAAGCTTAAAGCGCGCGTAGAGGAAAAAGTCGCCGGTGCCAGCGAGCAACGCGGCCTGATTATTATTAATACCGGTAACGGAAAAGGAAAAACGACGGCCGCCTGGGGCACGGTCACTCGCGCCTTGGGCTATGGCTATAAAGTAGGCGTAGTGCAGTTTATCAAGGGGTTGTGGGAGTGCGGTGAACGCAATCGTTTGGAAGAGGATGCCAATCTAGAGGTCGCGATTATGGCCACTGGGTTCACCTGGGATACTCAAAATCGCCAAGCGGATACCGACGCCTGCCACGCAGTGTGGAAAGAGGCTGAGCGTATGCTCGCGGATCCAGACACCTATCTAGTAGTCCTCGACGAGATCACCTATATGCTCAAGTTTGGCTACTTGGAGATCGACGCCGTTAAACAAGCGCTGGAGAATCGCCCTAAAGAACAGACTGTGATTATTACCGGCCGTAATGCCCACCGCGAACTGGTCGCTATGGCCGATACGGTGACCGAAATGCAGGAAGTGCGCCACGCCTTCAACAATGGCCTACAGGCGCGTCGGGGAATCGACTTTTAAATACGCCTTATCAGTTACCAAAAAGCAATCACAAAAGAGCAATGCAAAAGGGGCAACTAAGTTGCCCCTTTTGCTCATCTGCTCACTAACGACCCGCTTGAACGCTGTTAGCTATCTAAAACCGTTCTTAGCTATCGAACGGGTTACGCAGCACAATGGTTTCCATGCGGTCTGGGCCGGTGGAAATAATATCGATACTGGCGCCCACCTGCTTTTCCAGATAGCTGATGTAAGCGCGGGCATTAGCAGGTAAATCTTCAACTCGCTTGGCGCCCAGCGTTGACTCTTTCCAGCCAGGTAAGTCCTCATAAAGCGGCTCAACCGCTTCGAAGCCCTCAGAGTCCACCGGGTTATCCAATACATCGCCGTCTTTACTGCGATAGCCAACGCATACACGAATATTTTCTAGTCCGTCTAACACGTCAAGCTTGGTTAAGCAGATACCCGATACCGAGTTAATCTGCACCGCATGGCGCAGCGCGACGGCATCAAACCAACCGCAGCGACGCGCCCGGCCAGTCGTAGCGCCAAACTCATGACCGCGCTCGGCCAGGTGACGACCGTCAACGTCGAACAGCTCAGTGGGGAACGGGCCTGAACCCACCCGCGTTGTGTAAGCCTTGGTAATCCCCAGCACGTAATCTAAATACAGCGGACCGACGCCAGAACCCGTCGCAACACCTCCTGCCGTGGTGTTGGAGCTGGTGACGTAGGGATAAGTACCGTGGTCAATATCCAGCAGCGAGCCTTGAGCGCCTTCAAACAGGATATTCTCACCGGCCTTGCGCAGGTCGTGCACCATGCTGACGGTATCGCACACCATGGGGCGCAGCTCTTCAGCCATCTGCATGGCCGTGTCGAGTACTTCCTGGAAGTCGACCGCCGGTTCGCCGTGGTAATTAACCAGTACAAAGTTGTGGTAGTCGAGCACTTCACCCAGCTTGGAGGCAAAACGCTCGCGATGCAGCATATCGCCTAAGCGAAGGCTACGGCGGGCTACTTTATCTTCGTAGGCGGGCCCAATGCCGCGGCCAGTGGTGCCAATTTTAGCGATGCCACGAGCCTTCTCACGGGCCTGATCCAGGCGCACATGGTAAGGCAGAATAAGCGGGCAGGCCGGCGACAGACGCAGACGTTCGCGTACCGGCACGCCTTTGGCTTCCAGTTCACGGATCTCTTTGATTAGCGCTTCCGGGGAAAGCACCACACCATTACCAATCACGCACTTTGTGCCTGGGCGAAGAACACCTGAAGGAATCAGGTGGAGGACGGTCTTCTCACCATCGATGACCAGCGTATGACCGGCATTGTGGCCACCTTGGAAGCGCACCACGGCAGATGCTGACTCTGTTAGCAGATCAACGATCTTACCTTTGCCCTCGTCACCCCATTGGGTGCCCAGCACTACGACATTCTTACCCATTATGATGCACTCGTCTCTTGTGTCAGGGCCGTTGGCTGCCAACGACCATCGATAAGCTCAAGACGGCGGTCACACTCATGCTCCGCCGGCCCAGTACGCTGCCCTGGCAGCGCTTGAATCACGCGTTCCCCCTGCTCACGCAGCGCGACAACGGCAGCGTTAAGCGACTCATCCTGCGTAGCGGGTGCCCAAATTGCCCCACGACTTGGGGACGCCAGCGCCAGTGACGCTAGTTGCTTCAGATCCATCGAGAAGCCGGTGGCCGGACGCGCACGGCCAAAGGCCCGACCCGTATCATCATAACGCCCGCCTTTAGCCAGCGCATGCCCATAGCCCGGCACATAGGCAGCAAACATCATGCCCGTGTGGTATTGATAGCCGCGCAGCTCCGCCAAGTCAAAGTAGAGCGACACGTCAAAACGTGCCAGCACCCCTTGATAAAGAGCATCCAACTGATCCAGTGCCGCAGTGACCGAGGCTGGCGCGCCAGCAAAGCGCTCCCGCGCCTGGCGTAAAATATCCGCGCCGCCGTGCAACTCACCCAGGGCTAACAGCATGTCCGCTAATGCCGGGTCGCTGACACTGGCGTCTACAAGCTGCGCTAACTGACTAGGTGATTTCAGCGCTAACGCTTCAAATAGCGCACTCTCTTGCTCGTTACTGAGCGCTGCAGCTTCGACAAGGCTGCGGTAAATACCGATATGCCCAAGCGCTAGGTGAATCTCTTCAGCACCCGCGGCTTTCATACTGGCCAGGGCCAAATGAATAATTTCACTGTCTGCTTCAAGCCCAGCATGACCAAATAGCTCAGCGCCCACCTGCACCGGGCTACGGCCACCCTGATGCTGGTCTGCCTTAGCACGTAAAACATTAGTGCAGTAGCACAGACGCACCGGCCCCTGACGCTTTAGCGAGTGGGCATCCATACGTGCGACTTGCGGCGTAACGTCAGCCGAGGCGCCCATCATGCGCCCCGTTAATTGGTCGGTCAGTTTGAAGGTCTGAAGATCCAGGTCCGTGCCGGTCCCCGTTAGCAGCGAGTCCAGAAACTCCACTGGCGGCGGCATGACCTGATCATAACCCCAGCAGTGGTAAAGATCGAGCAGCGCACGGCGCAGCTCTTCCATACGGCTTGCCTGAGGCGGAAGCACCTCATCCATGCCGTCGGGCAGTAGCCAGCGGTCAGCAATGGTCATGTGAACAATCCTGCAAGACGATGAAGGCCCAACAAATTCAATCAGTAACGTAGCATGGTCATGGGCGACATTAGCGTTAAACGAGGGCCACAAAAAAACCGGGCGACGCCCGGTTAATAAATTCTATCACGTTTATGGGCCGGGTGAACCCCGCTTGGCTGACAGCCAACCAAGACGAGGAGCACCGGCCAACGGCGGTTTACTCGCCGTTGTCTTCACCGCTTACCGGGTCAGCGCTGCGCAAATAGCGGAAGAAATCGCTACTCGGTTCCAGCACCATCAGGTTGCCATCATCAGCAAAACTTTCGCTGTAGGCATTCAGGCTACGCCAGAAAGAGAAGAACTCCTGATCCTGACCATACGCTTCAGAGAAGATCGCAGCGGCCTGGGCATCACCTTCACCGCGCAGTGTCTCGGAACGCTCATTGGCCTGGGCAAGCAGTACCTGGCGACGGCGATCCGCGTTGGCGCGAATACGCTCGGCCTCTTCCTGACCCTGAGCACGCCATTCGCGAGCTTCACGCTCACGCTCGGAACGCATCCGCTCAAAAACAGCTGCCGAGACATCTTCTGGCAAGTCGATGCGCTTAATGCGGATATCACGAATGGCCACACCGAGCTCTTCACGCATTAGTGAGTCAAGCTCTTCGGTAGGACCGATCATGAGGTCATCACGCCGTTCGGCAATAATTTCCTGAAGGTTCAAGCGGCCAAATTCATTACGCAGGCTCTCATCCACCCGCGGCTGAATAAGGCGAATAGCCATCAGTTCATCACCCGCCGTCGCCTCGTAGTAGCGTGTAGGATTAACTACCTGCCACTTAACATAGGAGTCGACGATAACCGCTTTCTGCTCAAGCGTCAGGTAACGGCTGGTATCGGTATCTAGCGTTAGCAAACGCGTATCAAACTTACGGATCGTTTGCGCGATCGGCACTTTTGCGTGCAAGCCAGGCTGAATATTCTCTTCGATGACTTCACCAAAACGCAGTTTAACGGCGCGTTCGGTTTCGTCTACCACGTACAGAGTGTTGCTCGCCAGCCACGCAACGGCAGCCAGACCACCAACAATTAGCAGGGATCGATTATTAATCATTTACCGGCCCTCCCTGCGGATGGAGCTACTGTTAGTATTGGATGAAGAGCTAGAGCCGCTTTGAGTGTTGCGCAAACGCTCAAGTACGTTGGGATCTAACTGCTCATCGCTGCTATTAGCGCTACCGCTAGTTGATGCACGACCTTGACTGCCACTCCTGCCACTCATTTGATCCAGCGGCAAGTACATCAACGGGGCGTTTTCGCTTACATCCAGCAGCACCTTCGGCGTTTTACCGAACACCTCTTCCATCGTGTCTAGGTACATACGCTCGCGCATGATGTCCGGTGCATTGCTGTACTCGGTCAATAGCGAGTTAAAGCGGTTGGCTTGACCTTGCGCTTCAGCGACTACCGATTCACGGTAACCCTGGCCTTGCTCAACAATACGCTGTGCCTGACCTTGCGCTTCAGGAATAATCGCGTTGGCGTAAGCAATACCTTGGTTGATCGTACGCTGGCGATCTTCACGGGCACGGATAACGTCATCGAAGGCGTCAATCACTGGCGCGGGCGCCGAAGTGGACTCAATGTTGATGGTCTGTAGACGAATACCGGCACCATAGTTGTCGAGATAAGACTGCAGACGACTAGCGACCGAGCTACCCAGAATCTCACGACCCGAGGTAAGGATATCAATCATATCGGTACCGCCGACTACGTGACGTAGTGCCGAATCCAGGGCGTTCTCAATAGAGATAGCAGGATCACGTACGTTGAGTACGAAATCGCGTGGATTAGCCACTTGGTACTGGGCTGAAATTTCCACTTCGACAATGTTTTCGTCACGAGTCAACATCGACTGTGTCTGCGAAAGCGAGCGCACACGGGTCACGTTAACCATGCGTACATCGTCAATTAACGGCGGATTCCACTGAAGACCGGGATTGACGATGTCTTGGTATTCGCCAAAGCGGAGCACAACACCACGCTCGGATTGATCCACCAAGTAGAAGCCCATAGCGGCCCAGACCGCCAGCGCAACAATAACCAGCAGGCCTGGCAGTGCAAATGGGTTGCGGTTCTTATCACCACCACCACCGCCAGTTTTCTTGCCACCGCCTTTCTTGCCGCCACCCAACATACTGTTGAGCTTATCCTGAAACTTTTTCAGCGCTTCATCTAGGTCAGGAGGGCCTTGGTTGTTACCCCCTTTATTGCCACCGCCGTTACCATTATTGTTGTCGCCGCCATTATTACTGCCACGGTTTCCACCACCGTCATTTCCACCGCGTCGGCCGCCGCTACTCCAAGGGTCGTGCTGGTTGCCACCACCAGGCTCATTCCAGGCCATACTTCTTCTCCACTAAGGGTATTCGCTCACGCATCCAGCTTCGTCAATCAACGAAGCGCTGGCGTTTTGATATTGTTGCTATGTAAATCTTGTACCGTTTTTATACAAAACTAGATACCGACAGCGTACTAGACATTAAACGGTGAGGCTACCAATCTTCAGTTTCCTGCAACGCTGCAGGCAGATAAGTATTGGCACGCTCGCCTAACTGAGCCATTAGCTGGTTAAAATCGCGCCGCGGCAAACGCACATCCAGTACAGAATGCCCCTGTTCATCAAAGGCTTCCTCGCGAACGGCATTCAACTCATGAAGGCCAGCGCGCAGCTTACCTTGCTCTGGAGTGAGTGTCAGCGAAAAGCCAATGACATCGTTAGCTAAGCGCTCAGTCAGCGCTTCATGTAACAGCTCAAGACCCTGCCCCTGCTGGGCCGAGAGCCAAACGACTTCGGGTACACCATGGCCATCTCGCTCTATGCGCGGGGCGCTATCGAGCTTATCAATTTTATTCATGACTTTGAGTACCGGCACGTCATCAGCGCCGATCTCTTTAAGCACTAGCTCCACCTGCTCCACGTTTAACTCGCGGTCAGGGTCTGCTGCATCAATCACGTGTACCAGCAGCGACGCTTCCGAGGCTTCTTGAAGCGTCGCTTGGAAGGCCTCCACTAACTTGTGCGGCAAGTGGCGAATAAAGCCCACGGTATCTGCCATCACTATGGCGCCTACGTCTTCAATCTCTAGGCGTCGTAGAGTGGGGTCAAGTGTCGCAAACAACTGGTCGGCTGCATACACCTCGGAATTGGTTAAGGCGTTAAATAGCGTCGACTTGCCGGCGTTGGTGTACCCCACTAGCGATACGCTATGAATTTCAGCGCGAGCACGAGCGCGGCGATTCTGGTCACGCTGGCTGCGTACTTTATCAAGTCGCTTGTGAATCGATTTAATGCGCCCGCGCAGCAGGCGACGGTCAGTTTCAAGCTGCGTCTCACCTGGGCCGCGCAGGCCAATCCCGCCTTTTTGGCGCTCAAGGTGTGTCCACCCGCGCACTAGGCGAGTCGACATATATTCAAGCTGAGCAAGCTCTACTTGCAGCTTACCTTCATGGGTTCGTGCCCGTTGCGCAAAGATATCGAGAATAAGGCCGGTACGGTCAAGCACTCGGCATTTGAGTTCTTGCTCAACATTGCGCTCTTGAGAGGGACTTAAGCTGTGGTTGAAGATCACCAGCTCTGCCTCGTGAGCCGCGAGCAGTGCTCGCAGCTCTTCCAACTTACCTGACCCGATAAAGGTGCGCGAGTCAGGTCGGTGGCGGCTAGCAGTGAGTAGAGTCGCAGGCTCTGCACCAGCAGAGCGTACGAGCTCTAAAAACTCACCCGGGTCTTCACGTTTTTGTTCATCATGAAAATCGACGTGAACAAGAACTGCCGTTTCACCGGCGTCTGGGCGTTCGAAAAACAATCAATACCTCGTGGACTCTCTTGCTTCTTCAGCGGTGTTAAATCTCCGCATCCTGCTCTGCCGGGTCTTGCGCAGGCAAGCGTACGTTACGAGATGGAACAACCGTAGAAATAGCGTGTTTATAAACCATCTGGCTGACGGTATTGCGTAACAGGATAACAAACTGGTCAAACGATTCGATCTGGCCCTGCAGCTTAATGCCGTTGACCAAAAAGATAGAGACCGGAATGCGCTCCTTGCGCAGAATGTTCAAGTACGGGTCTTGAAGGGACTGCCCTTTGGACATGTTGCTCTCCCTAAAACTGTCGTTGGGGTTAATTATCAAATGGCGTGCCCTACTGGTGCTACGCCGCACTATTATTTACTGCCCGAAAGGCCAAGTGATGCCCGAAGAGCCTAGTGGTACTCGAAAGGCTCAATCACTCTGCCAATCGAAAACACACGTTTACTAAATTACTATCTTAAAGGACTATCTTACGCTAAGCACCGCTTTCACGCACGAGTTTCAGCACCTGATCCAGCGCGTCCGAACGCTGTGAATCAACCCAATTAAGCTCTGGCCAACTTCTTAACCAGGTTAACTGACGCTTGGCTAGCTGACGAGTTGCGATCACGCCTCGCTCAACGAGAGAGGCATAATCGTAATCACCTTCTAAGTGCTCCCACACTTGGCGATAACCCACACTCTTCATCGCCGGCAGGCCTAAATGTAAGTCATTACGCTTTTTGAGGGCAGCGACTTCATTTATCAAGCCCTCACCCAACATTACTTCGAAACGCTGAGCAATACGCTGATGCAGCAGGCCGCGATCCCTAGGTGCCAAAGCTATCGACAGCACCCGCCAGGGAAAGGTTTCCGGCTGCTGCTCCGCCCACAGCTCACTCATCGGCCGACCGCTGGCGTAGTACACTTCCAGCGCGCGCATTACGCGCTGCGGGTCATTTGGATGAATGCGCTGCGCAGATACCGCATCCACCTCTGCCAGGCGTTGATGTAGCGACAATAGCCCTTCGCTCTGCCACTGCGCTTCAAGCTGTTGGCGAATCGTCGGGTCGGCAGAGGGCAAGTTTGCCACCCCTTCAACCAGCCGCTTATAGTAGAGCATGGTACCGCCGACCAAGAGCGGAACCCTGCCCGCCGCGCTGATTTGTCGCATTAGTGAAATCGCATCCACACGAAAATCGGCGGCCGAATAGGGCTCTGCGGGATCGCGGATATCGATCAAGTGGTGGGGCGCTCGGGTTAACTCAGCTGCGCTGGGCTTGGCACTGCCAATATCCATGCCGCGATACACCATCGCCGAGTCAACGCTAATCAGCTCGTGCCCCAGGCGCTCGTGCAGCGCCATCGCCGCATCGGTTTTCCCGGCAGCCGTCGGGCCCATCAAAAATATCGCCCAGGGGCGGGTATCAGCCATGCTCGGTTCCATTAGGTAAGAAAATGGTGAGTTCTGATTGCCCGGCTGTCCACCTCGTAGCCATTGTCCAGGTAGCTATTTTCAAAGTAGCTATTGCCCACACAGCTATTGTCCTCGCAAGAAGAGCCGATCAAGGGCTTTCAGGCCCATCTGGGTCCAGGTGGGACGGCCGTGATTGCATTGATCGCTGCGCTCGGTGCGCTCCATGTCGCGCAGTAGCGCGTTCATTTCGTCGATAGTGAGCCGCCGGTTGGCACGCACGCTGCCATGGCAAGCCATGGTAGAGAGTAGTTCATGCAATCGCGCCTCGACTTGATGGGTACGCCCATAGCGCGCCAGCTCTTCCAGCATCTGACGGACCAACGCCTCGGGATCAGCCTGAGCAAGTAAAGCGGGCAATTGGCGCACAAGCAGCGTCTCTGGCCCGGCGACATCAAGCTCAATACCTAGCTTGGCAATCGCCGCTTGCTCGCTCTCTGCCGTGGCCACTTCGGCCCGGCTAGCGGCAATCGAGACGGGCACTAGCAACGGCTGGGCATCCAACCCTTTGGCGGCGGCCAGCTGTGTCTTCATGCGTTCATAGACGATTCGCTCATGGGCGGCATGCATATCCACCAGCACCAATCCCTCAGCGTTCTGAGCCAGAATATAAATACCGTGCAACTGCCCCAGTGCAAACCCAAGCGGTGGTGGCGCAGTGGGGTCATTATCGGGCATTGCCAGGGGCGCTTCACGTACCTCACTACCTCGCTCACTGGGAGCGCTCGGCTGCGGCGTTAACAGCGTCTCTTCGTGATTGGGGTGGAGCGCCTGATAACCCTGCATAAAGCGGCGCACACGCTCTGCACCAGGGTGACGATCCGGCGAGTGGGTCAGTGCGATCCCCTGCTGCTGCCAACGGGGCTGTTCAGCGTTCGCTTCTGAAGCCTCGCCCTGTGCCGATGCGCCGGGCGTATCAGCCACCTCAGCATCCTCCTCTCCAGGGCTTTCGGCAGGTTTAGCAGACGCCAGAGAGTGATGGAGGCTCGAATAGAGAAAATCGTGCACCATACGGCCATCACGAAAGCGTACTTCGTGCTTGGTGGGGTGAACGTTAACGTCGACCACGTCTGGATCAAGCTCCAGATAGAGCACAAACACCGGATGACGGCCGTTAAAGAGTACATCGCGATAGGCTTGGCGCACCGCATGGGCGACCAAGCGATCACGCACTACGCGCCCATTGACAAAAAAGTACTGCTGGTCGGCCTGGGAGCGGGAGTGGGTGGGCAGTCCCACCCAGCCGCTTAGCCGCAAGCCGCCCGCTTCGCGCTCGATATAGCGGGCGTGCTCGATAAAATTCTTGCCCAGCAACGAGGCAATGCGCCGCTCCCGGGCCGCCGCAGAATGACCGGCGGGCAATTGATGAATGACTTTTTGGTTATGGCGCAATACCCAGGCGATATCGTAACGTGATAGCGCTTGGCGGCGAAACGCCTCTTCCACATGGGCAAATTCAGTTTTTTCAGTGCGCAGAAACTTGCGCCGAGCGGGGGTATTAAAAAATAGATCACGCACGCCGACACTAGTACCACGAGGATGTGGTGCGGGTGTCACCCGTGCATCCATTCCCCGCCCTTCCGCGACCACCCGCCAGCCATGGCGGGGATCCTCTTCGGCATTGGAGATCAGCTCGAGCCGTGAGACGGAGCTAATTGATGCCAGCGCTTCACCACGGAAGCCTAGCGAACTAACGCCCTCTAAGTCCTCCAGGCTGCCAATCTTACTGGTGGCATGACGGGCCAGTGCCAGCGGCAAATCTTCTTCGCCAATGCCGATACCATCATCACGCACCTTAATCAGCCGCGCGCCGCCCTGTTCAATCTCCACCTCAATGCGCTGGCTGCCTGCATCGATAGCGTTTTCAATCAGCTCTTTGGTTACTGATGAGGGTCGTTCAACCACCTCCCCGGCGGCAATCTGGTTGGCCAACCGTGGGTCGAGTACATGAATACGTGGCGCGGTAGCGGTCATATCAGTCAATACGACACCTCATGAACGGGGAATATGTAACACTTGGCCAACACGGATCACATCACCATTCAAGTCATTAGCCTGCCTCAATTGATTAACCGGCACGCCGTGACGTACAGCAATCGCGGACAGGGTATCCCCCGACTGAATGCGGTACTCATTACCCGAAGGCCGACGCTGATTATCACGCTGCCAGGCCAGTAGGCTGGCTGGTGGCGGGTAGCGTTCGAAATGCTCGCGCATGCCACTGAAAATAGCCTGAGAAAGCCCCGATTGATGCACAGGGTCGCGCAGACGACGCTCTTCGTCAGGGTTGGAAATAAAACCAACCTCAATCAGCAGCGAGGGTATATCGGGGGATTTCAGCACCATAAACCCAGCCTGCTCGACGCGAGACTTATGCAGCCGATTAACCCGCCCTAGCTGCTCTAACACCTGTCCACCGATAGACAGCGAATCGTTTAAGGTGGCGGTCATGGTCAAGTCCAGCAGCACACCGCGCAGCACCTGATCTTTATCGCGCAACGAGAGGTTGCCATCGACACCACCGATCAGGTCGGAGCGGTTCTCGCTATCCGCCAGCCACTGGGCGGTTTCCGAGGTGGCGCCGCGTTGCGATAGTGCATACACCGAACTGCCCTGAGGGCGTGGGCTGGTAAAGGCATCGGCGTGTATGGAAACAAAGAAGTCCGCCTTCTGTTCACGGGCCAGTGCGGTGCGCTGTCGAAGCCCCAGGTAGTAGTCGCCATCCCGCACCAATACAGCCTTGAAGCCTTCGGTGCCATTCACTTGCGCTGCAAAGCGCCGGGCAATTTCCAGCACCACGTCTTTCTCGCGCGTACCCGCAGGGCCAATGGCACCAGGGTCTTCCCCACCGTGACCTGCATCGACGGCAATAATAATGTCTCTGCGCGGATGCGGCCTAGCCTCCTGCACTGCAACCGGTGCTGCGTCGCTAGGCGGCACTACGCTGCTCGGCAGCTGGCCCTGAGTAGATGCCCGCTGGGCCTGAATTTCCTGATCCCGAATCATCGCCTCAATGGGGTCGATCGGATTCTCAACGGCGCTTTCACCGGGATACTCAAGATCGACGACCAGCCGGTGACCGTATTGGTCGTTAGGTGTCAGGGTAAAATGGCGCGGTTCTATTTCTCTATTGAGCTCAAGCACTACCCGCAAACCACCACCTTCTCGCGTGCCGGTGCGCACCGAGGTAATCGCACTGTCGTGCAAAGGCAGCGTGCTCGGGTCGGTGTCCATTTGAGTGTCATCTAAATCAATTACCAACCGCGCAGGGTTCTCTAGTGAAAACACGTTGGCATTCGTGGCAGTGGACAGATCAAATACCAGCCGGGCATGATCCGGCGCCGCCCAAAGACGCATACTTTCCACGCTGGACGCTTGAACATTCACCGCCGCCAGGGCAAAAAAACTGGCGGCTAATAAACAATATACTCGTGCCGCTAAGCCCTTCATTTCCATTGAATCACACCGTTCTCCAGCTGGTCGGAACGTACCTTACTTACATCAATCACCTTACTGTCATCACTTACCTTACTCTGTAACAATGCCAATATACGCTCGCCTTGAACACTGCCCGCTGCCAATGAGACCAAACGCCCTGCGTCAGCCACTTCTAAAATTAGGCGAAGGTCAGGCGCTGGCAACCACCCTTCACCGCGGCTGGGCCACTCAACAATACTGAGGGCATCGTCGGCTAGTACGTCACGCCCTCCAATAAACTCAAGCTCCTCAGGTTCCGCTAAGCGGTACAGATCTAGATGATAAATCCGCTGGGAGCCTAGTTCGTAAGGCTCTACCAAGGTATAGGTGGGGCTTTTAACCGCTCCTTGATGGCCGTAAGCCCGCAGGATGCCACGAGTTAAGGTGGTTTTACCTGCACCTAGCTCCCCCTCTAGATATACGAGCCCGCGTCCTTGCAACACCTTCCCGAGTGCTTCGCCAAAGGCGACCTGGGCTTCTTCGTTGTCTAATTGCACCTGCATGTGGGCTGCCTTCACGGATTAATCAATTTTCGCGCATAGGATGCCAGATCGCTGGCCAGCAGGCCACGCTCGCCTTCTTGCTCTGCCGCGCGATCGGCCGCCAACGCATGCACCATGGCGCCCAGCCAGGCGCTAAATTCTACGTCGCCACGCTGAGCAATCAACGCCCCCAGCATGCCGCTGAGCACATCGCCCATCCCGCCGCTGGCCATGCCCGGGTTACCGTAAGGGCACACTACCAAGCCACTGGGGCCAGCGATTAAACTGCCCGCGCCTTTTAGAATTACCACGCCGCCTCTAGCGCGTTGCAGTGCCTGGGCAGCGGCAGGCCGATCCGCCTGAATATCTGCCACCTCACAGCCCAGCAGTCGCGCGGCTTCACCGGGATGTGGGGTCAATATCCAGTTATCGCGGCGGACATCCGGCCATTGGCTCGCCAACAGGTTAAGCCCATCAGCATCCACCACCAGCGGCGCATCTGACTGAAGCGCACTCTGTAGCATCGCCTGCCCCCAGGCAGCCTTACCAAGCCCCGGCCCCACCACCACAACGTCAGCGTTATTAGGCAGTTCAGCGGCCTCAGCGCCACCGCGTACGCCATGGGCCATCACTTCCGGGCAACGTACCAAGCTGGCAGTGATGTGCTCTGGAGCCGTCGCCAAGCTTACTTTACCCGCCCCCAAGCGCGCCGCGGCCTGGCAGGCCAGCAGCGCTGCACCACCGAAACCGGGGGCGCCGCCCATCACCAGCACGTGGCCCATGTCACCTTTGTGGTTGGTGCGCAGGCGTGGCGCAAAGGCATTTGCCAGCAGTGAATCATCCAGACGCCAAGCCGTGGGGGGAATGTCAAAATAGGCCTGGGCTTTGACGCCCATGGGGCGAAAATCGATCTCGCCGGTATAGGCCGGAGCATCCCCTGTATGCAAACCGACCTTATCGCCTATAAAGGTCACCGTGCAGGCGGCTTTAACGGCAAGACCCGGCACAGCACCGGTGTCAGCGACCAACCCTGAGGGAATATCAATCGCCAGTACCGGCCGGTGCGCGGCATTGATCATTTCGATAGCACGCTTGAAGTGTCCCTGTACTTCACCAGTCAATCCGGTACCCAACAGCGCATCGACAATCACTTCACCAGTGAACTCAATTCCGGGATGCCACTGCTCACAGCCCACCCCCGCGGATGTTGCCAACTCTGCTGCACGGGCCGCATCACCGCTTAGCTCGACAAGGGGCTTCAGCGTAATGCGCTGTACTTTAAGGCCAGATTGCATGGCCAGCGCTGCTAGCACGTGGCCATCGCCACCGTTATTACCACTCCCACACAGCACGGATATGCTACGCGCTTGGGGCCAGCGAGAGCGGAAACTGTGCCAGGCACTTGAAGCAGCACGCTGCATCAACGCAAAACCTTCAATGCCACCGGCAATAGTGCGACGATCTAGTTCCCGCACCTGAGTGGCTTTATATAGAGGGCGTAGCATGGAAGTATTCGGGATCGTCACGATCGCTCCTTTGGCATGTTTTGATGGCTAGCGATGCGTTAGCATAGCGCGCCTGACGCCTTACTGTTGATTGACTACCTATTTGACTGACTTGTTTAAATAACCATGCCAAATTCCACTGTCTTTGCACGTTCTGATGATGCAATGACTGATCAGAAGCTTGCTCACCTTGCCGACCTAATTAAAACCTGGGGGCGAGAGTTGGGCTTTCAGCAAGTGGGCATCACCGATACTGAATTGTCGGTTCATGAAGCCCACCTCGACACGTGGCTGGAAAACGGCTACCACGGCGAAATGGGCTTTATGGCCAAGCATGGCACCAAGCGCACCCGCCCTGGGGAGCTTGAGCCCGGCACGCAGCGCATTATCAGCGTGCGCATGGACTACCTTCCCGCTGAGGTGGAGAGCACCAAGGTCCTCGGCCAACCCAGCCGCGCCTATGTATCGCGCTACGCCTTAGGGCGTGATTATCACAAGCTAATACGCAAACGGTTAGCCCTGTTAGCAAAAAAAATTGAGCAGGAAGTCGGAGACTTTGGTTACCGCGCATTTGTAGATTCAGCGCCGGTGATGGAGCGCGCTCTAGCCCAAAAAGCGGGCCTTGGCTGGTTTGGCAAAAACGCTATGCTGCTCAACCCCAAAGCGGGTTCGCTGTTTTTTCTTGGCGAACTGTATACCGATCTACCTCTCCCCATTGACGCACCGTTTGAACACGAACACTGCGGTAGCTGCAGCGCTTGCCGCACCGCCTGCCCTACCGGCGCCATCGTCGACGATAAAGTGGTCGACTCCCGCAAGTGCATTTCTTATCTCACCATCGAACTGCACGGTGCGATCCCGGTTGAGTTTCGCCGCGCCATGGGCAACCGTATTTACGGCTGCGACGACTGCCAACTGGTATGCCCGTTCACCCGCTTTACCCGCATTACCCAGGAAGATGACTTTGCACCGCGCCATGACCTAGATCGCGCATCACTTATCAGCCTATTTTGCTGGGGCGAAGCGGAGTTTCTAGATAAAACCGCCGGCAGTCCCATTAGGCGCATTGGCTACCAGCGCTGGCTGCGTAATATCGCCATTGGCCTGGGTAACGCCCCCTGGAGCGAGGCTGTGGAAGCCGCACTATGGGCGCGCAGAGCCTACCCCAGCACACTGGTGCGTGAACACGTCGCCTGGGCGCTTGATGAGCAGCGCCTCAAGCGTGATAAGCGAATTGCTACCGACATCCTCTCTTCTTAGCTTCTATTCTTCTTAGCTACTTTTCTTCCTAGCTACTTTTCTTCTTAGCTACTCTTCTTCATCGCTGCTCTGGTCAACACGCAAAAAAGTACTGCGGTAGTGGGCCAGCTCAGCAATCGACTCTTTAATATCGTCCATGGCCAAGTGTACATTCTGCTTACTAAAGCCCGCCAGCGCGCCTGGGTTCCAGCGTTTGGCCACCTCTTTTATGCTAGACACATCAAGATTGCGGTAATGGAAAAAATTAAGCAGCGCAGGCATCTCTCGCTCCAGAAAACGCCGATCCTGGTGGATACTGTTGCCACACATCGGTGACGAACCTGCCACCGCGTACTGCTGTAGAAACGCCAGGGTTTGCTGCTCGGCTTCGGCGGTTTCTACCTGGCTGGCTTTGACCCGTGCGACTAAGCCCGACTCGCCGTGGGTCTTCTGATTCCATTCATCCATCTGCGCCAGCAGGCTATCCGGCTGTTTCACCGCAATCACCGGCCCTTCCGCGACCACATTCAAATCCGCATCAGTAATGAGTGTGGCGACCTCAATGATGCGCTCTTTATTAGGGTCTAGACCGGTCATCTCTAGATCAATCCAAACCAGCAGATCATCCCGTGGTGCCATTTGATCTTTCGCCGCACCCGTCGCTTCGTTGCTCATTAGCGTTCTTCCTTAGCCTAAATAACGATTAACATCATGCAAGTGTGCCTTAAATAAGCCCGCCAAGCAGCTATACAAGCAAGCGTAGCGACTAGATCAATACAATGACACCTTTGCTAGGTACAATGACCGCTATTGTAACGATCATCAGGTGGTCATGAGCAAACGTAAATTAAGTCGCCAGCAGCAGTGGCGCGTCGATAAAGTCCAGTCGGAACGTGCCCAGCGCGCGGAAAAACGCGATGTGCAGGACGCTGAAAAACTTGCCGCAGGCGAATATGGCGCCGAACAGCCGGGCCGTGTCGTTGCTCACTTTGGACGCACCCTAGAGGTGCGCAACAGTGATAATGAACCGGTGCGCTGCCACTTGCGCGCCAATCTGGATGGTTTGGTTACCGGCGACCGGGTGATATGGCGCGCAGGGCAAGAAGGCTCAGGCGTGGTGGTGGCCCGGGAAGAGCGCGATAGCGTACTAAAACGCCCTGACGCTCGCGGCCTGCTCAAACCGGTGGCCGCCAATATTGATCAGTTGTTAATTGTGTTTGCGGTGGAACCCGCGCCCCACGCCAACCTCATTGACCGCTACCTGGTCGCCGCCGAAGCCACTGGTATAGCACCAGTGCTGGTGCTCAACAAAACCGATCTACTACCGGAAGATGGTGGCGAGCTAGGTAAACTACTGGAGCGCTATCGCGATTTGGGCTACCCCGTAGTGCGCACCACCACCGCCACCGAAACCGGGCTAGATGAGCTGCGCAGCCAGCTTGAAGGCCGCACGTCGGTGTTTGTCGGTCAAAGCGGCGTTGGTAAGTCATCGCTAATCGACTTGCTGCTACCCGATGAGACCTTGCGCATTGGCGCGCTTTCGGAAGACTCCCGCAAAGGTACTCACACCACCACCACAGCACGCCTCTATACCATGAGCCGCGCTGAAGTGGCCGACGGCGATCTCATCGACTCACCAGGTATTCGCGAGTTTGGCTTGGTGCACCTCAACGAGCAGGAAGTCACCGACGGCTTTATTGAGTTTCACGACTATATTGGGCACTGCCGTTTCCGTGACTGCCGCCACCGTAATGAACCAGGCTGTGCTTTACTCGCAGCGGTCGATGCAGGCAAGATTCATCCAGCACGCTTTACCAGCTATCGGCGCATTCTCGATAGTTTGGATAGCTAGGATTTACAGGAGTGAGCCATGAGCACCGAAAGCCAATCGTCGGAATCCAACCTGCTGCCGCTGATCGTTGAACCCGAACAGCTGCAGGAACATTTGGATGATCCACAGCTGCTGATTATCGATGTGCCGGTCAACGGCGAAAGCTATCGCCAAGGCCATGTGCCTGGCGCTCTTTTCCTCGATTTTCGCTATTTGATGCGCGGTGATGGGCCGGTACCCAGCGACGTTCCCAGCGTAGAGGCGCTATCAAGGCTGTTCAGTGCCCTTGGCCTGACCCGCGATACTCACGTGGTAGCTTACGACGACGAAGGAGGCGGCTGGGCGGCGCGGTTACTGTGGACGCTAGACCTGATCGGCCACACTCGCTACTCCTATTTGAACGGCGGCATACACGCTTGGCGCGATATGGGCCTTGAAGAGAGCAGCGAACCGACCGCTCCCACCCCCAGCGAATACCATGCTGAGATTCTCAATCCCAACACCCTGATCACTTTTGAAGAGATCAAAGAGAAGCTCGACGATAGGCAGTTCGCGGTATGGGATGCGCGCTCCAAAGGCGAGTATGACGGCGAACGCGGTAACAACAAGCACCTAGGCCACATTCCTGGCGCGGTCAATATGGATTGGCTGCAGGCCATGGATCGCCAGCGTGCGCTGCGCATTCGCGATTACGCCGAGCTAATCACCGAACTGGGCGCACTGGGCCTGACCCCGGAAATGGAAATCGCCACCCACTGCCAGAGCCACCACCGCAGCAGCTTTACCTGGCTGGTCGGCAAGGCGTTGGGCTTTAATGTGCGCGGCTACGCAGGCTCCTGGGGCGAATGGGGCAACCGCGACGACACACCGATCGAGAAGTGAAAATATTACTGTGACTCTTTCCCAAAAAGCCTTTTCGCTACTCCAATACCCGCTGCCTCACCACGCGCTCTCGCGCCTGACAGGCAAGTTCGCCCAGTGTGATAACCCCTGGGTGAAAAACACCCTGATCAAGGCATTTATCAAACGCTTTGATGTGGATATGAGCCAAGCGTTGGAACCTGACCCTACCGCTTACGCCACCTTTAACGACTTTTTCACCCGCGCACTAAAAGCCGATGCGCGCCCACTGGGCGATGGCATCCTAAGCCCCGCCGATGGCACGCTTTCCCAATACGGACGCCTACAGGCCGGACAGTTGGTGCAGGCAAAAGGCCACACCTACTCCGCCCAAACCCTGCTGGGCGGCGATACGGCTTTGGCAGAAGAGTTTCTCGGCGGCAGTTTTGCCACCGTGTACCTCTCGCCGCGGGACTACCACCGGGTGCATATGCCGGAAACCGGCACTCTGCGCGAGATGATCTACGTGCCCGGGCGGCTCTTCTCGGTCAACCAAGCCACCGCTAACTACGTGCCGGGCCTGTTCGCCCGCAACGAGCGTTTAGTATGTATCTTTGATACTGAACACGGCCCAATGGCGATGACTTTGGTCGGCGCGATGATTGTTGCTGCTATCGAGACTGTCTGGTCAGGGCAGGTAACGCCACTGGCGGGCCAGCCGCAACGCATGCAGTTTGGCCAACCCATTACGTTAGAAAAAGGCGCAGAGATGGGTCGCTTCAAGCTCGGCTCTACCGTGGTGATGTGCTTTGCCAAACCCGTTAGATTTGAAGAGCATCCCCCTGCGAAGATGGTCAGCATGGGAGAGTCGTTAGCTACTTTCTAGTTAATAGCTACTCTCTAGTTAATAGCGGCTTTCTAGCAATTAGGCGTTGAGAATGCGAGCACGTCTTCCAGGCGTGCTTTGCCTAATGCCAACTGGATCAAACGATCTATCCCCAGCGCTACACCGGCACCTTCAGGCATTCCGTGCTCGAGTGCAGCCAGTAGTCGCTCATCTACATCTACTTCCGGCAAGCCCAAGCGGCGGCGTTCAGCGTTATCGTCAGCAAAACGGGTCCGCTGCTCAGCCGCATCAATCAGCTCATCGTAGCCGTTGGCCAACTCAATACCATTTAGATAAACCTCAAAGCGGGAAGACACCCACTCACCGTCTACATCTTGATGGCGTCGCGCCAGTGCCGCTTGGCTTGCAGGATAATCTAACACCACGCTTAGCTCACGCTGGCCTAGCTGCGGCTCTATCACCACGCTCATCAACAGGTCAAGGCAGGTATCACGGCCTTCAGCGGCTAAGGACTGGGCAGACATTTGTGCCCGTTTAGCGGCTAACGAACGCAGCTTTTCCAGAGGCGTGGTAAACGGATCAATCTCTAAATAGGTATGAAACAGCTCCCGGTAGCGATAATGCACAAGTGGGCCGGGAAAACTGGGCAGCAGTGACATGATTAGCGTCGCGGTCTCATCAATCAGCTGATCCAGCGTAAACTGCGGCCGATACCACTCCAGCATAGTGAACTCAATATTATGGCGGCCACCAATTTCACCGTCACGAAAACTACGGGCGAGCTGAAAGATCGGCCCACTGCCCGCTGCGAGCAAGCGCTTCATATGGAATTCGGGGGAGGTTTGCAGCCATAGGCGGCGCTGGCCTTTGTCTGTTCGCGCCAAGGTGTGCAGCGACACCAAGTGTACATCCGTGCTGCCCCCCTGCCCCAGCACTGGCGTTTCCACTTCCAATACGTCACGCTGGGCAAAAAAATCGCGCACTTTGACCATTAACCGTGCCCTTTCGCGCAGCGTTTCAAGAGATGCGGAAGGTTGCCAATCAATGGCCATAATAACTCCTTGGAAAAACAGCCTTAAACAATAATGGCCACGCACATAGCGTGGCCATTAAGACATACAAGCGCCCTAAAAAGCGATCAAGCGCGGGAGACGTAGTCACCACTGCGGGTATCAATTTTCAGCACTTCACCCTGATTGATAAACAGCGGCACGCGAACAACAGCCCCAGAGGAAAGCGTCGCAGGCTTAGAGCCGCCTTGAGCGGTATCGCCTTTCAAACCGGGATCCGTTTCGACGACTTCCAGCTCGATGAAGTTAGGCGGCGTCACGGAAATCGCCTTATCATTCCAAAGCGTAATAATGTAGGGCACCTGCTCTTTCAGCCACTTAACGGAATCGCCTAGCGCTTTTTTCTCTACCGCATACTGCTCAAACGAGCCATCGGTCTTCATAAAGTGCCACATATCACCATCGGTGTAGAGATACTCCATCTCCAAATCCATGACATCAGCGCCTTCTAGCGAGTCACCGGATTTGAAAGTCTTTTCACCTACGCGGCCAGTCATCAGGTTGCGCAGTTTAACGCGGTTAAACGCCTGCCCCTTACCGGGCTTGACCAGCTCGTTCTCAACGATCGAACAAGGATCGCCGTCGAGCATTACTTTCAGACCGGCCTTGAATTCGTTGGTAGAATAGTTCGCCATAATGTCTCTCAATCATCCATTTCAGTTATTTGTTTCAACAGGCGGTGCACGAAGCCATACTTTGCCGCCGTCAGCATGTGTATATACCAGCAGCTATATGCCAGAAGCGTTGCAAATGGCGTCGTTAAATAAGTGCGCGCATGATAACCCGAAGGAGGGCTTTTTTGCAGGAGAACATCATTATTGCCGCGTCTGAAAAGCAAAGCCATCGCTGTTCAATGGTGCAATCCACTTGGCAGCAACAGCTTTCCCACGCCATTCGCGACCCGCAATCACTTTGCAAACGGCTGGGACTAAGCAGCGATTGGTTGGCAGGCGCCCAAGCAGGTCACGAACTGTTTGACGTATGTGTGCCAGAGGCGTATCTCAACAGAATAGCCTACGCCGACATAGACGACCCACTGCTGCGCCAGGTGCTGCCGTTGGGCGAAGAAGCACTCATGCCACATGGATACGTCGTTGATCCACTCGAAGAAGCCGACCACCAGCCCGCTAAAGGGCTGATTCATAAGTATGCTGGCCGGGTGCTGCTGATCGCCAGCCCTAACTGTGCGATTAACTGCCGCTACTGCTTTCGTCGCCATTTTCCCTATAGTGACAACTCACCCTCCAGAGCGCAGTGGCAGGAAGCTCTCGACTACTTACGCAGCGACACCACTATTCACGAGGCGATTCTCTCCGGCGGTGATCCGCTGGCTGCCAGCGATCGCCAGTTAGCATGGCTGGTGGAACAGCTAGAAAGCATCCCGCATCTCAAACGGCTGCGGATTCATACCCGCCTGCCGGTGGTAATTCCCGACCGGGTCGATGACGCCCTTCTTGGCTGGCTCTCCGCTACACGCCTGCAAAAAGTGGTGGTGCTGCATATTAACCATACCAACGAGATTGACCAAACGGTGATGGACGCCTGTGCGCGCCTCAAACAAGCCGGTGCGACGATACTCAACCAGAGCGTACTACTGCGCGATGTTAACGACGACGTGACAAGCTTAGCCACACTGTCGGAACGGCTATTTGAAGCAGGCATTTTGCCCTACTACCTGCACGTGCTGGACCCCGTGCAAGGCGCTGCGCATTTTGATGTCTCGGATGAAGAAGCCCGCGAACTGGTGACTGCGCTGCGCGACCTTTTGCCGGGGTTCCTAATGCCGCGCCTAGTGCGGGAAATTCCTGGAAAGGGCAGTAAAACGCCACTTTAGCGCTTACCAAGCAGCACAAATTCAGTGCAGCCGCCTCGTTTTCGCACCTTTAAGACGCATACAGCGAGCCAACATCCCTACCGCTCTAACGGAATCTGCAGTGTAATTATCTGAAAGGAAAAGATTTAGATTGGATCGGCCCCCATTTTGCTGTGTATCTAAGCGTAACAAACGGGGTATCGGTAGCTAACGCTGCCACACAATTTAGTTTCCAATAGATCGCTAGGGTTCCGACACCATCAATACACAACCCCCGATGGTGTGGCTGGTCCGAGAGCAATCGACCTAACGCTAAGGCGTTAGGTTACACGGCGGGACAAAAGCCCGGGAGGATAAGGTGCAGTGATGCGCCGATGCCCCCGAGTTTTTCTTCGCCGCTGGAGGCTGCCATGACCCTTGCCAATCGTAACTCCCTGAAAAGCTTTTCCCTTGCGCCCTTATCTGCTGCACTACTCGCATCAACGCTTGCCATCACCCCTGTCCAGGCACAAGAACGCGATGAATTCAGCGTCTGCTGGTCGATTTATGCGGGCTGGATGCCCTGGGCCTACGCCGATGTAGAAGGCGTGGTCGACAAATGGGCTGACGAGTACGGCATCAGTATCGATGTAGTGCAGGTCAACGACTACGTCGAATCAATTAACCAGTTTACCTCGGGCAACGTTGATGGCTGCGCCATGACCAATATGGACGCACTGACCATTCCCGCCGCCAGCGGCGTCGACTCCACCGCACTGATTATCAACGACTACTCTAACGGCAATGATGGCATCGTGCTTAAAGGCAGCGATGACCTTGCCGACATTGAAGGCCGCGAGGTCAATCTCGTTCAGTTTAGCGTCTCCCACTACTTTCTCGCTCGTGCCCTTGAGAGCGTCGGCCTAACCGAACGCGACATCGAAACGGTTAATACCTCTGATGCGGATATCGTCGGCCTATTTTCCAGCAGCACCACGGAAGCTGTTGCCGCCTGGAACCCCCAGCTAAGCGCCATCGAGGAGATGCCCGATGCCAATGTGGTGTATACCTCGGCAGAAATTCCCGGCGAAATCCTCGATATGATGGTGGTCAATACGCAAACCCTCGCCGACAACCCCGCACTTGGACACGCCCTGGTCGGCGCTTGGTATGAAGTCATGAACCTGGTTGAAGCGGATGATGAACAGGCGCTTACCATTATGGCCGATGCTGCTGGTACTGATGTGGAAGGCTATCGGAATCAGCTAGATGCTACCTACCTCTACACCGACCCGGCGGAAGCCATTGAACTAATGGAGAGCGCTGATCTTCTCGCCACCATGGAGCGGGTCGCCGAATTCAGCTTTACCCATGGTTTACTCGGCGATATGGCCCCCAATGCGGGCGTCGTCGGCATTGAAACGCCCAGCGGCGTGTTCGGCGATGAGAACAACGTTCAACTGCGCTTTGACCCAAGCTTTACTCAAGCTTACCTCGACGCTCAGTAATTCGTGTCACGGGAGTGGCCCTGGTCACTCCCCCGTTCTCATCTTCTGTGGACACAGCCATGAAGCGATTAATTAATTTAACGCCCTCCAGAGGCGGCCGCTGGCTGTTAGGTCTACTGCCTTTTTTGCTGCTAGCGATGCTTTATATGAGCCTCTCCAACGCAAGATTGGCAGAGAACCCTAACGACCGCCTGTTGCCGACACCCTCTAATATGGCCAGCACCTTTTATCATTTGGCCACTGCCGAAAATGTGCGCACGGGGGAGGTTGTGCTCTGGACAGACACCTTCGCAAGCCTAGAGCGCATCGTCATCGGCGTGGGTATTAGTGCCCTGATTGGCTTAGTCGTGGGCATTGTCAACGGCGGCATCCCCATCATTCGCGCCAAGTTCTCGCCGCTGGTCACCGTCGCCTCACTGATTCCCCCCATGGCGATACTGCCGATTCTGTTTATCGCCTTTGGCACCGGCGAAGCCGCCAAGATTGCACTGATTGTGATTGGGGTAACCCCGTTTCTGATCCGCGACCTTCAAGGCCACGCCCTGCGACTCCCCGACGAGCAGTTGATCAAGGCGCAAACCCTAGGCGCCAGCTCTTGGCAGGTGATGTTAAGAGTTTTGCTACCCCAGCTTACGCCTCGATTACTGAACGCCACCCGTTTGGCGTTGGGCACCGCCTGGCTATTTTTGATTGCCGCCGAAGCCATTGCAGCCCAGGAAGGGCTTGGATATCGCATTTTTCTGGTGCGCCGCTACCTCTCTATGGACGTCATTTTGCCCTATGTAGCCTGGATTACCCTGCTGGCGTTTTTGCTTGACCAACTGTTGGCCTGGGTGTCGCGGCTGGCATTCCCCTGGTATCACGCTGGCGAAGGAGATAAGTCATGAGCCTGCTGGCGGCCAAACGGCTAGAGAAGCATTACGGCAATCACGTGGTGCTCGAAAATCTTAATTTTAGCGTTGAGCCCGGCGAGTTTGTCACCTTAGTGGGGGCCTCTGGCTGCGGTAAAACCACCTTTCTCAAGATGCTGCTGGGCACTGAAGCCGTCTCTAAGGGCAGCTTAACCCTGGATAATCAGCCCATTCCCAATGAACCCGGGCCGGATCGCGGCGTGGTGTTTCAGAAGTACTCCGTGTTTCCCCACTTAACCGTGCTCGGCAACGTGATGATGGCCGATGAACTGCACAGTTCCAAGTTGCTGGGCAAGAGCTTCGGCGCTGCCAAGCGCCGCGCTGTGGAAAAAGCCTGTGCTCGCATCGACGAAGTCGGCCTAGATCACGCGCTTAACAAATACCCCCACGAGCTCTCTGGCGGTATGCAGCAGCGATTGGCCATTGCCCAGGCATTGATGATGCGGCCGCGTATTTTGTTGCTCGATGAGCCTTTCGGCGCCCTCGACCCAGGCATTCGCCAGGATATGCACGTGCTGATCAACCGCCTGTGGCAAGAGCAGCAGCTGACCATCTTTATGATCACCCACGACCTTAAAGAAGCCTTTGAGCTGGGCACACGGCTATGGGTGTTCGATAAAACCCGCCACGACCCACAGGCACCGGAAGCGTTTGGCGCAACGATCACCTACGACCTGCCCATTTCCAGAGACCGCCCCTCAACAGATTTAGAAGAGGCGCTTCAACAAGGCGGCCTGAAAACCCACACCCAGGAGACGCTGCTATGACAGACGCTGTTATCAATAGCCAGCCCGCTTACACCACTCATTTACCCGGCGGGCACCACTGGTCGCTACGCCTGCGCCGCGGCACCACCCTGACCCTGACCGCACAGGAGGCCGACAGCAACGTAGGGCTTTTATTCTACAACCCGGAAAACCTGCTGGAACGCTTAAACCTGCCCGACACCTTAAAGTGCCAGCACACCTTTAAGCTCACCCAGGGCCACTGCCTTTACTCCGATATGGGGCGTATTTTTTCCTCCATCACCCACGATGATCTGGGCTGGCACGACAGCGTTGGCGGCAACTTGATGCCTCACCACCTGCTCAAAAAAGGCTGGCAGCCGGTGAGTTATCAGCAAGCTCACAACGACTGGACACGCACCGGTTTCGACGCCTTTTTGGTGGAGCTAGCCAAGTACGGCCTGGGCCGTCGGGATATGGCCGCCAATCTCAACCTCTTCTCCCGCGTCGAGAGCGACGACGAGGGCAAGCTGCGCTATGTGAGCGACCACTGCCAGCCCGGCCAAAGCGTCACGCTGCGCTTTGAGATGGACACGCTAGTACTGCTACATACCTGCCCGCACCCCCTCGACCCCAGCGCTGACTACCCCCGCCGCGGTGTGGATATCGCCCTCGGCACCGCCGAGCCGCCCACAGAAGACGACCCCTGCTACCGCTCGCGGCCGGAAAACGCCCGCGGCTTTGCCAATAACCGCCTCTACCACCTCGGCTTATAAGGGAGACGCCACATGATTATTGAAAGCACCCTACGCCCTGAAAACGCCTTGAGCCGCACCACGGTGAATGCAGGCGATCACTACATTGGCACCGTCAAGCGGGGCCAAACCCTGCGCATTCTCGATCTAGAGGGCAATCAAGCCGCCGACACGCTGTTCTTTAGCGCAAACGATACCGCCGAGCGCTATAGCGCCATGGATACGGTACGCGAGCAGGGCGCGGTTTACCTCACCGCGGGCACCACGCTGATGTCCAGCGAAGGCCGCCCAATGCTGACGATAAGCGCCGACACCTGCGGCCGTCACGATACCCTGGGCGGCGCCTGCGCCAGCGAAAGCAACACCGTGCGCTATGACCTGGAAAAGCGCCATATGCACTCCTGCCGGGATAACTGGATGCAGGCCATCGCCAACTTTCCAGAGTTCGGCCTGACCAAGCGCGATATCACCCACAACATCAACTTCTTTATGAACGTCCCAGTCACCGCCGACGGTGGGCTGACCTTTGAGGACGGCATCTCCGCGCCGGGCAAGTACGTGGAGATGGTCGCCGAAATGGATGTCATCGTGCTGGTCTCCAACTGCCCCCAGCTCAACAACCCCTGCAACGGCTACAACCCCACCCCCATCGAGCTGTTGGTTTGGGAATAAGTGATTCGCCCTAGGGACGACCCTAGAAGGCCAAGCAACCTGCGGGACGACCCGCCTTTGTTTGCAGGCAGTGCCATGTCCATCAATACAACGTTTAGCAAAGTCCTGATTGCCAACCGCGGTGCCATTGCCGCACGCATTTTACGCACCCTGAAAGCCCTCGGCGTGGGCAGCGTGGTGGTTTACGCCGATGCGGATCGCGATGCGCCCTACGCTCACCAGGCCGATGAGGCTTACTCGCTCGGCGAGGGCGGCGCCAGCGATACCTATCTTAATATCGATAAGCTGATCGCCATTGCCCAGCAGAGCGGCGCCAAGGCGGTGCACCCCGGCTACGGTTTCCTGTCAGAGAACACCCGCTTTATTGAAGCCTGCGATGCAGCAGGCCTGATCTTTTTAGGCCCCACCGCCGAGCAGATTGAACAGTTTGGCCTCAAACACCAAGCCCGTGCGCTGGCCGAAAAAGCCGGAGTTCCGCTAGTACCCGGCTCCAAGCTGCTCGCAAGCGTCGATGAAGCACTGACAAGCGCCGAGAAGATCGGCTATCCGGTCATGCTCAAATCCACTGCCGGTGGCGGTGGCATCGGTATGCAGGTTTGCCAAACTCCCGCCGAGCTTGAGCGCGCCTTTGACTCGGTTAAAGGTTTGGGCCAGCGCAACTTCGGCGACGGCGGCGTGTTTCTGGAAGCCTATATCGCCCGCGCCCGTCATATCGAGGTGCAGCTGTTTGGTGACGGTCAGGGTAATGTCGTCGCGCTCGGCGAACGTGACTGCTCTACCCAGCGTCGCCACCAAAAAGTGCTCGAAGAGTGCCCCGCCCCCAACCTGCCGGAGCACGTTCGTCAGGCTCTGCACGAAACCGCCGTTCAGCTGGGCAAAGCGGTCAACTACCGCAGCGCCGGGACCGTTGAGTTTATTTACGACACCGAGCGTAAAGCGTTCTATTTTCTTGAGGTGAATACTCGGCTGCAGGTTGAGCACGGCGTCACTGAGATGGTGTATGGCATTGATATTGTCGAATGGATGGTCAAACTGGGAGCGGGGGAATTATCCAACATTGAGCTCCTTACTAAAGATCTCATCCCGAGCGGCCATGCGGTTCAGGCACGCCTCTACGCCGAAGACCCCGCCCACGATTTTCGCCCCAGCGCCGGGCTACTCACCGAGGTTGATTTCCCACAGGCTGATGGCCTACGTATTGATCATGCCATTGAAGCCGGGCTGGAAATCTCTGCGCTGTTTGACCCCATGCTGGCCAAGGTGATTGCTCATGCCGACAGCCGCAATGCAGCTATTGAACAGCTGGCGGACACCCTGGCTCACGCCAGCGTCTACGGTATTACCACTAACCGCAATTGGCTCGCCCATGTGCTGCGCGCCGAGCGTTTTCTGCAGGCGGATCTAGACACGCACTGGCTCACCACGCTGGAGTGGGCACCGCCCGTTATCGAAGTGCTCGCGCCAGGCACAATGACGACCATTCAGGATTTCCCCGGTCGCCAGGGCCATTGGGATGTGGGCGTACCGCCCTCGGGGCCGTTTGATGACTGGTCGTTTCGGCTGGGGAATCGTCTGCTCGACAATCCCGCCGATGCTGCCGGGCTGGAGATCACCCTCACCGGCCCGACGCTGCGCTTTCACCGCGCGACGCAAATTGTACTGGCGGGTGCCGATCTGCCTGCAACGCTCGATGGAAAAGCGGTCAGCTTCTGGCAGGTGATTGCTATTCCCGCTGGCGCCACGCTGACCCTAGGAAAGGCCGCCGTAGGCGCGCGCGCCTATTTATTGGTTCGTGGCGGTATCCAGTGCCCGCGCTATCTAGGCTCCCGCAGTACATTTACCCTGGGCCAGTTTGGTGGTCACGGCGGACGTGCACTGCGCAGCGGTGATATGCTCGATTTGCCCGGGCTTGCGGCCGTACCACTGAAACAACTTGATCAGGCGCTGATCCCCACTTTTGGTAATCATGACGGTGGCAAGACCTGGCAGGTGGCCGTACTTTACGGCCCTCACGGCGCACCGGACTTTTTTACCGATGACGATATCGAGCGCTTTTTCGACCACGAGTGGGAAGCCCACTACACCCCCAGCCGCACTGGCGTCAGGCTGATTGGCCCACGGCCCGAGTGGGCCCGCGCCGACGGCGGCGAGGCGGGCCTGCACCCCTCCAATATCCACGATAACGCCTACGCCTTCGGCACTATCGACTTTACCGGCGATATGCCGGTCATCCTCGGCCCCGACGGGCCATCACTGGGCGGCTTTGTCTGCCCCGCCACCGTGGTGCGCGCCGAGCGCTGGAAGCTAGGCCAGCTCGCCGCCGGCGATAAAGTGCGCTTTGTGCCGGTCAGCCTCGCCACCGCCCGCGCCCTTGAAGAGCGCCAGCTAAAACAACTGGCGTCTCTCACCGTAGTGCCCGTCGAAGAGATTCAGCCCGAGCGCGACACTCCCATCGTCCGCGATGTGCCCGCCGAGCAGGCGGGTGAGCGCATCGTTTACCGCCGCGCCGGGGATGATTTCCTGCTCATCGAGTTTGGCGCCATGGAGCTGGATATTGCCCTGCGTTTTCGGGTACACGCCTGGATGCTGTGGTTACAGCAACACTCGCTACCCGGTCTGCGGGAACTAACCCCTGGGATTCGCTCGCTGCAGATTCACTACGAACCCTTGGAACTGCCCCTGGATAAGCTGCTCGCCCATTTGGAAAAAGCCGAGCAGGCGCTGGTCGATGTGGAATCACTGGAAGTCGAGTCAAGGGTGGTGCATCTACCGCTGTCCTGGGACGACCCCGCCTGCCAGGAAGCCATTGATAAATACCAACGCAGCGTGCGCCCGGATGCCCCCTGGTGCCCCAGCAATCTCGACTTTATTCGCCGCATTAACGCCCTGGAAAGCAAACAACAAGTGCGTGATATCGTCTTCGATGCCCACTATCTGGTGATGGGCCTGGGGGATGTCTACCTGGGCGCCCCTGTCTCGACGCCACTCGACCCGCGCCAGCGGCTGGTGACGACCAAGTACAACCCAGCCCGCACCTGGACCGCTGAAAATTCCGTGGGCATCGGCGGTGCCTATTTGTGCGTTTACGGCATGGAAGGCCCCGGCGGCTACCAGTTTGTCGGGCGCACCCTGCAAATGTGGAACCGCTACCGCACCACCCAACACTTCGAGAACCCCTGGCTACTGCGCTTTTTTGACCAGTTGCGCTTCCATGAAGTCAGCCCCGATGAGCTGGAGCAAATTCGCCGCGACTTCCCCCACGGCCGCTATGACTTAGTCATTGAAACCGCCCGCTTTCGCTTGGCGGACTACCAAGCCGAGATCGATAAGAACGCCGAGGCAATTGAGGCCTTTCGATCAAAACGCGAAGCCGCCTTTCAGGCGGAAATGGCCGCTTGGCGGGCCAATGGCCAGTTCACCTTTGAGGATCAGGCACCAGAAAGCGCCGAAGTCACGACGCTTGATGACAACGAGCTAGGCATCGAAAGCCCGGTGACGGGCAGCCTGTGGAAGCTACTGGTTAAAGAAGGTGACCGGGAGGAGGCTGCCCAGCCAGTCGCGCTGGTGGAGTCGATGAAAATGGAAGTCGAGATCACCGCCCACTGCGCGGGCCACGTTGTGCGGCTACCGATTGCTGAAGGCGCTTCCATTGCCCCGGGTCAGCCACTCGTCGTGCTCGCCAGTGACCAAGAGGCAACCCCATGAGCCAAGCATCCAACGACCTGCGTCTTGCCGATTTCCAAGCTATCCCGGTGATCGATATTGGCGACTTGCTCTCTGGCGATCTGAACGCACGTAAAGCCGTTGCCGAACAGCTTGGCCGTGCCGCCCGGGAAGTGGGTTTCTTCCAAATGGTCGGGCACGGCATTAACCCTTCGCTACGCCAAGGATTAATCAACCAAGCCAAGCGCTTCTTTGCCCAGCCAACCGAGACCAAGATGGAGCGCTATATTGGCCTTTACCACCATCACCGGGGCTATGTGCCGCCCGGTGAAGAGTCGCCGGATCCTAACAATCCGGATATGAAAGAGGCCTTCGATCTCGCCTTTGAGCTGCCCAGCGATGATCCTGATGTCTTGGCGGGCACTGCGCTGCTTGGGCCCAATCCCTGGCCGGCGCTTGAGGGTTTCCGCCAGCCGGTCGCGGCCTATTATGACGCCGCCTACCAGGTTGGCCGCGCTCTGATGGGTGGCTTTGCCCTGGCGCTGGGGCATGAAGAGAGCCACTTTCTTCACCATGTGACTAAACCGCCCAGCCAGTTGCGGCTTATCCACTACCCGTATAATCCCGACGCCGAAGACGCCCAGGGCATTGGCGCCCACACCGACTACGAGTGTTTCACCCTGCTGCTCCCCACGGCCCCTGGCCTTGAAGTGATGAACGGCGCGGGTGAATGGATTGATGTGCCGTTTCGAGACGATGCCTTAGTGGTCAATATCGGCGATATGCTGGAGATATGGAGCAACGGCGAGTTTGTCGCCACCTCCCACCGGGTGCGCAAAGTGAAGGAAGAGCGCTACTCCTTCCCGCTGTTTTTCGCCTGCGATTACCACACTGTGGTCGCGCCGCTGCCGGAGCTGGTAAAACGCCACGGCCAAGCGTTTTACCCACCGCTTAAAGCGGGGGATCACCTCTACGCACAAACGATTCAAACCTTTAACTACCTGCGCGAACGGCTAGCTAGGGGCGAAATCGCGCTGCCCGATGGGGCCCGCGAAGTAGGTAGCCTTGGCCAGCACGGCAAGCATAAGGAAACCCCATAATGAGCGTTTCCTTACCCAGCATCGCTAGCGAATTTCGCGGGGGTTGGCAGCGCACACTTTATGCCGAACCCGCCACCGAACCCTACCAACAGGCCGATACCACCACCCAGGTTGTCTGGCTCCAGGGCGAGCACTGGCATGCCGACATACGCCTACCTGCCAACGGCCCGGATTTTTCCGGTATTACCGGTTTAGAGGAGTGTGACCGCCGCCAGCTTGAGTGGCTGGTGAAACTCACTGCCTTTGCCGGGATTACCCAGATCGAAGGCGAAGGATTCAACTCACTATGCACCTGGCACCGCTATCAGGATCTTTGCCCCAGCTTAGAGCGTGATGTTGGTCTGCTCCGCTGGATTGATGACTCCATCCTGGAAGAGCAACACCCTCACGGGCGCTACGTTGAGCACTGGCAGCGAATTTCCGATAACGCCGCTGAAGAAGTCATTCGCTGTGATGAACAGGGGCACCTTCGCTGGCTGCAACTGGGCGATCACGCCATGGCAATCAGCCCTCGCCCTCTAACGGCCCGCTCAGCAGACCTATTTGTGTCACCAAGCAGCCTAACTGACGATACCCTGCGCTGGCGGGCAAGCCTCTGCTTTGACTACTTACAGCGCCTCCAAGAGGGTTGGCAGATAGTGCTATCGACCCAGCCCTGGCGGGTGGGGGAATTTCTCGAAGCATCATCGTTTATCCAGAGTCACTGTTACTACCACTCGGAGTCTAATAATGCTTTCAATCAAATCACTTGATATTGCTACTTTACACGCCGCCTACCAGCAAGGTGAGCTCACCCCTGCTACGTTGATCGACCAGTTGCTCGCTCAAGCCGACACCCACGGTAAAGAGCCCGCCTGGATTACTCGCTTGACCCGTGAGCAGCTGGAACCTTACCTGAAGCGCCTGGAAGGCGAATCGCCGCAGACCCTGCCGCTTTACGGCATTCCGTTTGCGATGAAGGACAATATCGATTTGGCGGGGATACCTACCACCGCGGGCAGCCCGGCGTATGCCTATACGCCCACCGAAAATGCTTTTGTGGTGCAGCAGTTGATCGATGCGGGCGCGATCCCGATGGGTAAAACCAACCTGGATCAGTTCGCGACAGGCTTGGTGGGCGAGCGGGCGCTGGAGGTATACGGTACGCCGGCTAATGCCTTTGACCCAACGCTGGTGCCCGGTGGTTCCAGTAGCGGCTCGGCGGTGGTGACGGCAGCGGGTATGGTCAGCTTTGCGCTGGGTACCGATACCGCGGGCTCTGGCCGTGTGCCCGCCTGCTTTCATAACCTTTACGGGGTTAAGCCGAGCTTAGGGCTGCTTAGCACCCGCGGCGTGGTGCCTGCCTGCGCCACGCTGGACACTATTAGCCTGTTTGCGCTGACCGCTGACGATGGCGCCAAGCTGCTGGCTATCACCGCGGCCTATGATGATCAGTGCGCCTGGTCGCGCCAGCATAACTTTGCCGTACACGGTAAGCGCTTCGGTAAGGCGCCTACAGCCTTTCGCTTTGGCGTACCGCTTGAATCCCAGTGGCAAACTGATGCGGCCTATACCCAAGGCATGCACCTGGCCATTGCCGAGCTGGAGTCCCTTGGCGGCGAAAAGGTTGAGCTTGACTGTTCACCGCTACTGGCCGCAGCGCGCTTGCTCTACGAAGGGCCTTGGGTGGCCGAGCGTTACCATGTGATTCGCGAGTTGATGGCGAGCACTCCCGAGGCAGTACACCCGGTCACTTTCCAGATCACCCAGGGTGGCGCCACGCCACTGGCGGTCGACGCCTTCGATGCGCGTTATAAGCTCGCCGAGTACAAGCGCCAGGCCGACGCACTCATCAGTCAGGTCGATGTGATGCTCTCGCCCACCACGGTGACCCACCCCACCAAGGCCGAGGTGGCGGCGGATCCCATCGGCGTCAATTCGCGCCTGGGCACCTGGACTAACTTTATGAACCTGCTCGACTACAGCGCCCTGGCCGTGCCGGTGGGCTTTAGCGAGCGCAATTTGCCGGTGGGTGTCACGCTGTTTGGGCCGGTGTTTGCTGACTTAACGCTGCTCTCCCTGGCCCGTGCCCTCGAAGCGCACTTGATGCTGCCTTTAGGTGCAACAGGCGTAAAACACCCAGCGTTGGCCGAACTCCCCGTTTCTACCCAAGATGGCAGCATGGAGCTGGTGGTATGCGGTGCGCACCTGCAAGGCCTGCCGCTTAACCACCAGTTGACCGAACGCGGCGGCGTATTGGTTAGCACCACCCAGAGCGCACCGCGCTACAAACTGTTTGCCCTGGCAGGCGGGCCGCCTAAGCGCCCGGCAATGCTGCGCGACGACAACGGACAAGCCATTGACGTCGAAGTATGGCGACTGCCGATTGAGACCATGGGTAGTTTTCTCGCGGGCATTCCTGCACCGCTCGGTTTAGGCCAGGTCGAGCTCGCCGACGGTAGTTGGAAGTGTGGTTTTATCTGCACCACAGGGGCGCTTAATGAAGGCTGTGAAGCAGAAGACATTACCGAGTTTGGCGGCTGGCGGGGGTGGCTGGCGAGTCAATCATAGCGCTAATACGAGGCCCATTGGCATGTGGAGCTCTGCGCAGGGGCCTCTTTAACTATTTTTTAACTGAAATAGGTTTTAACTGACATATGTTTTAACTGAGATATTCCGGCTACCCTTGGGTGCGCTTGGCCAACGACCGATTAGCAGCCTTAAAAC
>NZ_JH393260.1:140192-167042 GCF_000236035.1 Vreelandella boliviensis LC1 | reverse complement strand
AAACATCCTCGCGTCAGTGGCACCATCAGCCACAAAAGTGGCGTGAGTAACCAGCGATAGACAAAGCGAGCAATGAAAAGAGTCGGCAGTAGCACAATCAGCCAGATAAGAAACTGAAAAAGCCATACCGGCCAGCCAAGCCAGGTAGAGAGATTGGCGCCGAGTGCGCTCACTAAGCTTGGGTGGCGCACCACCACATAGGCGGTACCTGCGACAGCGGCGACCTTGGCCATGCGCGGCAGGGTCGCAAAACGCCCGCCTGAGGCAACCATTCCCTGGCGCAAGCCAACGCGAGCGCCTTGTGCTTCCACGCTGCCCACCCGCGCCGCACGAGCGGCCCTGCCCGCCCGCAGCACCTTAACGGTGCTGGCCATAACCAGTAGATCGACACCCGCCCAGCCTAGATCGGCGGCGTCAATGGCATCGCCCCGCCGCCACTGGCCTTCAAGATCGCGCAGGCCACTGGTAAAGAAGTCGCCGACGCCCGCAACGACTCGCTCGCCCTGCAACCACTCAATCTCACCTTGCTCACTGACCACAAACTGATTAAGCAGCGCGTGGCCGTTGGCATCCAACAGAGCAATGCCCATCTGCCCGCGGCGGTAAGGGGTGAACGCTGAATCCGCACCCCCCTCATCGCTCCACCAGCGGCTAAGCTGCTGAAAGCGCTCACCAACCCAGTGCTGCGCCCTAAGCGTCGCGACATCGTGGTGGCGAAAGTAGCTGATGGGCAGGACAGCATCCGCGCCAAAACGCACCAGCACCTGTTGAAACTGAGGCGATAAACCGTACTCCACTAACACATCGCGGGCTTTATCGCCGTGGCGCAAAATCGCCAAAGAAGCGCTCATCCATAGCGCCGGATCGGTGGCGTAGCTGAGAAACAACGCATTGAGTTCCGGCGTCTCCTGCTGAAGCGATGCTTCCATAGAGGGCAGCGCCCGCTGCGCTTCCAGTCGCACCAGTTTGGACTCAAACGGTTCATGAGAGGCCAAAGTTGACGCTAGCCCGGCGATCACAATCGCGGTTACCACTATCATCTGCCAGGGCCGCATCGCTATCCACCCCACTCAATTAGTAATCGCCGGATTACCCCAACGTCTCCGCGGTCACGTTGGCCGCAGCGGGTTGGGTGGAGTGGTGGCGATTGATCGCGCTAAGGACGCCTTTCATAGAGGCGCTGGTGATGCTCTCATCGGTGCCCACGCCGAACACCGCTTTGCCGTCGATGCGCACTTCCACGTAGGCAATGGCTTCAGCGTCGGCGCCTTGCCCGCGGGCGTGCTCATGGTAGTCGATGATTTCAACATCGTGCCCGGCAGCGGCCAGTGCCTTCACAAACGCGGCAAGCGGCCCATTGCCTTCGCCGTTGAGGGCTTGTCTTTCGCCGTTTTGCTCGACCACAGCGTCAAGCGTGACTCTTGGGCTATCAGGTTCCGACGATAAACGG
Source organism: Vreelandella boliviensis LC1 (assembly GCF_000236035.1). GTDB lineage: Bacteria > Pseudomonadota > Gammaproteobacteria > Pseudomonadales > Halomonadaceae > Vreelandella > Vreelandella boliviensis. The sequence continues at coordinate 165,592 of NZ_JH393260.1, read as the reverse complement.
TGGTTGACCAGCGCAAAGGGCGATCGTTGCTCCAGATATTCATCGGCAAAGGCCTGATAAATCATCTGCGAGGTAATTTCACGGCCGGTACGCTCTGCCACTTCCTGTACCACTTGGCTAAATTCAATAGATAGCCGACGCGGCAGCTCAATCCCGTGCTCCTGTTCCAGCAGGTAAGACACACCACCTTTGCCTGACTGACTGTTAACGCGAATTACCGCTTCGTAGCTGCGGCCTACGTCCAGCGGGTCGATAGGCAGATAGGGCACATCCCACACCGCATCAGGATTAGCGCGGCGATCCGCCATGCCTTTTTTGATCGCGTCCTGGTGGGAGCCGGAGAAGGCAGTAAATACCAGATCGCCCACATAAGGGTGGCGCGGATGCACCGGCAGCTGATTGCAGTACTCCACTTCGCGCATGATGGGGGTGATATTGGAGAAATCCAGCGCAGGGTTAACGCCCTGGGTGTACATATTCATCGCCAGGGTGACGATATCGACATTGCCGGTACGTTCGCCGTTGCCGAACAGAGTGCCCTCAACGCGGTCAGCGCCGGCCATCAGCGTTAGCTCGGCGGCCGCCACGCCGGTTCCGCGATCGTTATGAGGATGAACGCTGACAATCAGGTGATCACGGTTTTTGATATGGCGGCAGAACCACTCGATCTGGTCTGCGTAGTTATTGGGGGTGGCGACTTCTACCGTTGCCGGAAGGTTGACGATCATCCGGTTGTCGACGCTGGGCCCGAAGGTTTCCATGACTGCCTCAACAATCTCCACCGCGAAATCCATCTCCGTAGTGGTAAATAGCTCGGGAGAGTACTGGAATGTCCAGTTTGTTGACGGGTTGGCGGTCATCAAATCGCGAATTTGCGCGGTGGCATCCACGGCAATTTGAATACACTCGGTTTTATCCACGTTAAACACCACCCGGCGAAACATCGGGTCAGTGGCGTTATAGACATGAACAATGGCATTTTTGGCACCTTTTAAGGCTTCAAAGGTGCGTTCAATCAAATGCGGACGGGCTTGGGTCAGCACTTGAATGGTCACATCATCAGGAATTTTATCTTGCTCAATCAGCGATCGTACAAAATCGAAATCAGTTTGTGAGGCAGACGGAAAGCCCACTTCGATCTGTTTAAAGCCAACACTTAGCAGTATGTCGAATAAGCGCTGTTTGCGCTCCTGATCCATCGGGTCAATTAGCGACTGGTTGCCATCGCGCAGGTCAACGCTGCACCAGATAGGCGCTGTCTCGATGCGCTTGCTCGGCCACTTGCGGTCTGGCAGATCAACAGCCACAAAGGGGCGGTACTTTTTGGCAGGATCAGTCAACATCATGGCGGCTCTCCTAAAATCAGTCGGTTGTGGGCTTGTCGCTGTGCTTACTGCCCGTGTCATCTTGGGTTGCGCCGTGCTGTGCTGTGTGCCGTGGGCGTCTGCGCGAGCGCTGCCTCCATGCGGTCAAGCTGGGCACGCAAATCACGTACATCGTTGCGCAACCCCTGCATTTGAGCGACATCACCCTCTTCGTTATCCAAATCGAGTAGCGCACTCTCTTTCTGCATCACGTCCAGCACAATACCGATCATCATATTGAGAAAAATAAAGGCGTTCAAAAAGATGAAGGTTAAAAAATAGATCCAGGCGTAGGGGTAGACGTCCATTGCTGGATACAGCACGGCAGTGGCCCAGCTCTCAAACGTCGCCACTTGAAACAGCGTTAGCATCGCCAGGGAAATATTGCCCCACAGCCCCTCGTCTACATTGTGAAACAGAAAGCTACCAATGGCGGCGTAGATATAGAAGATGATAAACATCAACAGTACCACATAGCCCATCCGCGGCACCGACTTCACCAGGGCGCTAAGGAGCATCTGTAGTTCAGGTATCATCGACACCAGGCGTAGCACCCTAAAAATACGCAGCAACCTCGCCAACAGCACCATTTCCGAGTCGTCCATGGGAATCAGGCTGGCAGTCACGATCAGAAAGTCAAAAACATTCCAGCCCTTTTTGAAGAAGTCGAGAAGGCTACGCTCTGCGGCCATTCTGATTAAAATTTCAATCAGGAAAAAAATAGTTACCGCAATATCGAGATAGAGCAGCCACTGTTCAACCTTAGTGGTCTCGTCGTAGGTCTTTGCCCCTATCACCAGGGCAGAAATGACGATAATGGCAATCACCAACGCTTCAAAAAACTTGTTCGAGCGCAGCTTTTCAAAGCGGGCCTGCCAGGTAGTAAAGGAGTTACTCATGTAACAAAAAATCTCTTAACGGTTAATCCGCACACTTTATACTAAAATTACACACCTGCTACACAAGTGATATCCTGTTGTTTCACTTGATGTATCCTACGCCACCAGAACGCCTCTATAGGCGCCCTGTCGGTACTCTTTTGTTTAGACGCTGGATGACCCCATGACACTGCTTTGGATAGCCTTATTGCCTCTGCTAGGCGTACTGGTACCGGCACTCACCGCACAGCGCGGTCGCGGTTTCTGTTCACTTGCGACAGCTGTGCTGCCGGCGACTGCCTTAGTAATGACGCTACTCAATGTACCGGCTCTGCTAGATGGTGAGCAGCTGCGCTTTTCGGCCGCCTGGATGCCTGAACTAGCACTAAACCTAGCGTTTCGCCTGGATGGGCTGTCGCTACTGTTTAATCTGCTGATACTTGGCATTGGCCTGCTGATTATTCTCTATGCTCACTACTATTTAGCCAAAGATGAGCCCTATGGCCGATTCTATGCCTTCCTGATGCTTTTTATGGCATCAATGGTGGGTATTTCAATGTCGGACAACCTGATACTGCTTTGGCTGTTCTGGGAATTAACCAGTCTGTCATCTTTTCTGCTGATTGGCTTTTGGTCCTACCGCAGTGACGCTCGCAAAGGTGCACGTATGGCGCTAACCGTAACGGGCGCGGGCGGCCTAGCACTGCTGGCAGGCTTACTGCTGCTGGGCGATATGGCGGGCAGCTTCAACATGGGCGATGTACTGGCCAGCGGCGACGTCATTCTTGCCGACCCACGCTACCCGATTATGCTGGGGTTAGTACTGTTGGGAGCGTTTACCAAATCAGCCCAGTTCCCGTTTCATTTTTGGTTACCCCATGCCATGGCGGCGCCCACGCCGGTATCGGCCTATCTGCACTCGGCCACCATGGTGAAAGCGGGCATTTTCCTGATGGCACGGCTACACCCCGCCATTGCGGGTAGCGAGCTGTGGAGCGTGGTGGTCTCATTGGTGGGCATCGTCACCATGCTGTATGGCGCCTGGTTTGCTCTGATGAAAACCGACCTTAAGGGCATTTTGGCGTTCTCCACCGTTAGCCATTTAGGCTTGATTACCGTGCTGTTGGGCATCGGCAGTCCCATGGCGATTTTGGCAGCGCTGTTTCATATTTTGAATCACGCCACCTTTAAAGCCGCGCTGTTTATGAGTGCTGGCATTATCGACCATGAAACCGGCACACGTGAGCTAAAGCAGCTCGGTGGGCTGAAAAAAGCCATGCCGGTGACCGCGCTATTAACCACGTTGGCAGCGGCAGCCATGGCGGGGGTTCCGCTGTTTAATGGCTTTTTATCCAAAGAGATGTTTTTCACCGAGGCGCTAGCAACCCCCGTTTTAGGCGGCCTAAGCTGGCTACTGCCTGCGTTGGCGGCGCTCGGCGGGATTCTTTCTGTGGCCTATTCTGTGCGTTTAGTACACGCCGTATTCTTCAAACCGGCCCGTGAAGCGCCGCCAAAATCGCCCCATGAACCGCCGCACCTAATGCGCCTGCCAGTAGAAATATTGGTCGTACTCTGCGTAGTGGTGGGTCTATTCCCGGCCTTTATGGCAACGGGATTGTTAGAGCTTGCCAGCCAAGCGGTAATCGGGAGTCCGCTCGATTTTCATCTGGCTATATGGCACGGCGTTAATCTGCCGCTCATCATGAGCCTGCTTGCCTTCGCAGTAGGTATCGCATTGTATTGGCGGCATGCCGATTTGCGTCGATTTACCCAGCAGTTTGCCGGGGTGGATGCCAGACGCGTGTTTGAGCGCATTCTTGTTGCTATGGGCTATCGCGCAGAGCAGCTTATCGCTGGCCTGGAAGGCAACTCGCTGCAGCGCTATATGGGCTGGCTCTGGCTGGGCGCACTGGTGATGGGCGGAGTGGGTCTCGTACAAATAACCGATTTAACCGGCGCAGCAGGTAATCAGGAGCTGGATGGGATTCTCCTACTAGGCGCGGGCATGCTGATGTTTGGTGGCATAGCGACCGCCGCCACCCACCGCTATCGGTTAATTTCACTGCTGATGCTGTCGGTAGTGGGGCTCTTTGTGGCGCTTACTTTTGCGCGGTTCTCCGCACCGGATCTAGCACTGACGCAGCTTTCAGTAGAAGTCGTGACCATGATTCTGCTGATGTTGGCGCTATTTTTCCTGCCCCAGAAAACGCCCCGCGAATCCAGCCCGCTGCGGAATATCCGCGACATGCTGCTTGCCGGTTCACTGGGACTGGTGATCGCCAGCCTTAATTACGCGGTGATGACCCGTGACACGCTGTCGATTTCTAGTTTCTTTATGGAAAACAGTAAGCCAGGCGGTGGCGGATACAACGTGGTCAACGTCATTTTGGTCGACTTCCGGGGCTTCGATACCTTGGGTGAAATCACCGTACTCGCCATCGCAGGTCTGGCGATTTTCAAGCTACTAAATCGTTTACGCTTGTTTATACCGCACAGTGATGGTGAAGGCCGAGTATGGTCACCTGATCGCTACCCGGCGATTCTAACCTCCATCTCAATGACGCTACTTCCATTGGCGCTATTGGTGTCAGCGTTTATCTTCCTGCGCGGCCATAACGAGCCTGGCGGCGGCTTTATTGCCGGGCTGATTACCGCGGTAGCACTGATTCTGCTTTATATGGCGCGAGGCGTGGCGTGGGCGCAAGAGCGCTTAAACTTCCCCTTCCAGCCAGTGGCGGTCATCGGGGTGGCCATTGCCACGCTAACAGGGTTAGGCAGTTGGCTGCTTGGCTACCCGTTCTTAACCTCTGCCTTCGGTTACTTCACGCTACCGCTGATCGGTACCTTTGAACTGGCTACCGCGCTGCTCTTTGATCTGGGTGTCTACTTAGCGGTGGTAGGCGCAACGCTGATGATTCTTGCCAACCTGGGTAAAGTCACCACCGCCCACCGCCCGGTGACCGAAGCTTCTGAAAAAGATGCCGAAGCCAGCGCTGCAACGCCCTCTGCCAAGGAGCCTCGCTAATGGAACTGCTCTATGCGATGACCACCGGCGTATTGACCGCCTGTGGGCTCTACCTCACCCTTCGCGGCCGCACCTTTCCGGTCGTAGTGGGCCTTACGCTGCTCTCTTATGCCGTGAATCTTTTCCTGTTTTCGATGGGTGGATTGACCACTGACGGGGCCGCCATTGTGTCTGAAGGAACTGGCTACGCCGACCCGCTCCCCCAGGCGCTGGTACTCACCGCCATTGTGATCGGCTTCGCGATGACGGCCTTTGTGGTGATCCTGGCGATGCGCGCGCGCAGTGAAGTGGGTAACGACCATGTCGACGGTAAAAAGGAAGACCGAGAATGATGCAGCACCTGATTGTTTTTCCGGTTGTTTTGCCGCTTATTGCGGGCATCTTGCTGCTCTATCAACGCCAGGGATTAGTGCGCTATAAGCGTATTGTCAGCGTTGCCGCCACTGCGCTAATGCTGTTGGTAGCAATTGGCTTGTTACGCCAAGCCGCCAGCGGTGAAATCACTTACTACGCACTCGGTGACTGGCAAGCGCCCTTCGGCATCGTACTGGTGCTTGATCGCCTCTCGGCGTTAATGCTGCTGCTGACTGCTGTATTGGCCGTTGGCGCAGTGGTCTTTGCCTGCGCAGGTGACGACGAGAAAGGCAGTAACTTCCACGGCCTTTTTCAGTGGCAATTACTGGGCATTAACGGCGCTTTTTTAACCGGTGATTTGTTTAACCTGTTCGTCTTCTTTGAAGTACTGCTGTTAGCGTCCTACGCCCTGCTGCTACACGGCGGTGGCAAAGCGCGCATTCAAGCCAGTGTGCACTATGTGGTGCTCAACCTGGCGGGCTCTTCACTGTTCCTGATTGCAGTGGGGATCCTGTACGGCGCCACGGGCACGCTCAACATGGCCGATATGGCGATCCGGGTCGCTGACCTACCGGCAGAGCGCGATGGTTTAGTGACCGCCGGTGCACTGATGCTGCTGGTGGTGTTTGGGTTAAAAGCGGCGATTCTGCCGCTCTACTTCTGGCTGCCCAAAGCCTACGCCTCGGCACCTGCGCCGGTGGCTGCACTGTTTGCGATTATGACCAAAGTGGGGATTTACGCCATTCTGCGCGTCTACTCACTTATTTTTGGCGATAGCGCTGGCGGCTTGGAGGCGCTGGAGCAGCCCTGGGTATGGTGGCTGTCGCTCGGCACCCTGGCCGCCGCAGGCGTTGGGGTAATGGCCGCACGGGATTTGCGTTTGCTGGTGGCTTACCTAGTGTTAGTGTCGGTGGGCACACTGCTGGCAGGTATCGGCATGCGCTCCCCCCAGGCGGTCTCGGCGCTACTCTATTACCTGATCCACACCACGCTGATCACCGGTGGTCTATTCCTGCTAGCAGAAATGATTGGCTTGCAACGTGGCAAAGCCGGCACCCGTTTGGTCAAGGGCCGTCCTATGGTGCAAGGCGCTGCACTCGCCATGCTGTTTTTTGTCGGCGCCATCGCCGTGGCTGGCGTCCCGCCGTTTTCCGGCGCATTCGGTAAGGCGTTGATGCTGAATGCCGCCGAGGGCGACCAGCGCCTGTGGCTCTGGCCACTACTGCTGCTGGCCAGTCTGGCCTCGCTGATCGCCCTTTCCCGGGCAGGCTCTACGCTGTTTTGGCGTAGCCACCGGGGCACGATCAGCGGTAGTCCGTTACCCTATCGCCAATGGTTTGGGGTTATCTGGCTGTTGAGTGCAGCCCCGCTATTAGTCGCACTTGCAGGGCCAGTGAGTAGCTACACTCAAGCCACGGCTGAGCAATTAGCCAACCCCCAGGTGCTGATTCGCACGCTACTACCCAATGCTGCTGGAGATGCCCAATGATCGCCCCGCGTTCCTGGCTACCCACGCCTGTATTATCTCTTTTATTACTCATAGTTTGGCTGCTGTTAGTCCGCAGCTACGCTTTTGGTCAGTTCGTACTCGGCGGCTCGTTAGCTATCTTGATTCCCCTGCTGACCTACCGCTTTTGGGATGCTCGGCCACTGATCGCTAAGCCTTTTGCACTACTGCGGTTTATCTTCCGGGTACTGGGCGACATTATCACCGCCAATTTCGAGGTGGCTTACTTGATCGCCAATCCCTGGCGCAAACTTAAGCCCCACTTTATTGAATATCCGCTGATGCTCGAAGAGCGCTTCACCATCACGCTACTGGCCAACACCATCAGCCTGACCCCAGGCACCGTATCGGCCAATCTGCGTATGGATGGTAAGTCGCTGCTGATTCACGCCTTAAACGTGGACGATGAAGAGGCGCTGATTAACCAGATTCGTGAGCGCTACGAACGCCCGCTCAAGGAGATCTACGAATGTTGAGCATTGCGCTTTATATCACCTTAACCCTGGTGGTGATGGCACTGTTAATGAATCTCTACCGGCTTACCATCGGCCCTAGCCTGCCCGACCGCGTGCTCGCACTGGACACCATGTACGTTAACTCGATTGCGCTGATCGTATTGTTGGGGCTGTGGCTTAACAGCAAAACCTATTTTGAGTCAGCGCTGCTGATCGCGATGCTAGGTTTCATCAGCACTGTCGCGGTGTGCAAATATATTCTGCGCGGAGATATTATCGAATGACCAACAAGACCACCGCAGCCCAGCAAGGGCAGGCGCTAAGTAAGAGCCAGGGGGCGACATGTCAGTCATAATTGAAGGCGTTATTTCGCTGCTGCTGATCGCTGGCGGTATCTTTGTGTTTATCGGCTCGTTAGGGATGGCTCACCTGCGCGATTTCTATATGCGCCTGCATGGCCCAACGAAGGCCACCACCTTGGGCATCGGCTGCATGCTCATCGCTTCGATGCTGTATTTCTGGAGTGTTGACGGCAAACCGGATGCTCAAGAGCTGCTGATTACGCTGTTCCTGTTTATTACCGCCCCCGTCAGCGCCCACCTGTTAGCCAAGTCAGGCTTGCATCTGAAATTAAAGCACGCCGATAAAACCCTGGGTAAGCCGATAGAGCTGCGCCCTGAAGAAGTGGGCGATAAACCGGTACCGCACCCGGATAAAGGCCATGGCTAAAAACGAAGCAATCTCGCTTTTGTCATTGCAAGCGAAGCGCGGCAATCCTGCATCCGTCATTGCGAGCGAAGCGCGGCAATCTCGGTTTGAACTGCGCCTCTGCAGTTCGAGATTGCCGCGTCGTAGGCTCTTCGCACTGACATTTGTCGCGACTGTGCCACAGCAGGTTTTACGTAGTTAAATCCTGCTGTCGATAGCCCAACAGATAGAGCACGCCATCAAGGCCGGAGGTAGAAATCGCCTGACGCGCCTGGGCACGCACCAGGGGCTTGGCCCGAAACGCGATACCCATACCCGCCTTAGCGAGCATTTTCAGATCGTTAGCGCCGTCTCCCACTGCAATCGTTTGGTCCAGGGTAAAGCCTTCCCGCAAGGCAATGGTTTCTAACAGTGCAGCTTTGCGTTCGGCATCGACAATCGGTTCGCTCACTGCGCCGGTTACCTTGCCATTTTCGATGACCAGCTCATTGGCATGGATCTCGTCAAAACCAAGCTTCTCCTGCAAGTAGAGGGCAAAATAGGTAAAGCCACCGGAGAGGATCGCGGTGCGATAACCTAGGCGTTTCAAGTTGACCATCAGCCGCTCAACGCCTTCCATAAGCGGCAGTTCCTCAGCGATCTCGGCTAGCACAGACTCATCCAAACCGGCTAGCTTGCTCATTCGCTCACGAAAGCTCGCCTTAAAATCCAGCTCTCCGCGCATGGCACGCTCTGTTACCTCAGCGACCTCTTCTCCGACGCCATGACGGCGGGCCAGTTCGTCAATCACTTCAGCTTTGATCAGCGTGGAGTCCATATCGAAACAGACCAAACGGGGCTGAACGTGATCGCGAGTATCTGCTTGGATAACAATATCAACGTCAAGGGCTTCGCTCAGTGCCAGTGCAGCATTGCGCAAAGCCTCAACATCCACCTCCCCTACCAGACGATGTTCAATACAGTCGATGTACTTGCTCTGCTGTAACGAGCCTTGCTGTAACGAGACGTCGGCAAGACGCTGGGTGCTTCTTTTCTGCAGACCAAATTGTACGATCAGTGCGTCTACCTGGGATTGAATATCCGCGGATAAACGCACCGCTAATACGGTTAGGATCAAATCACCGCGTGCCATTACTTATTCCCCTGCCTCTAGTCGATCTACTTTCTGGAAGCCGCGGGGCAGCTTGCTGCCGCGGCGGCCGCGCTCGCCGCGATAATAGGCTAAATCGTCAGCTTTTAGGGTTAGCTTGCGCTTACCGGCATGAATCATGAGTGCGTCACTGGCGGCGAGTACCACAATACCGGTAATAAACTCCTCCCGGCGGGCGGCTCGTGGACCAGGGATATCGAGCATCTTATTGCCTTTGCCTTTGGACATTTCCGGTAGTTGATCCAAGGGGAACAGCAGTAATCGGCCTTCGTTTGACACCGAGGCAACCCATAACTCGTCGCCCTCAGGCACGTCAACCGGCGCCATCACATTGCAGCCTTTGGGCAGGCTAAGCACCGCTTTACCGGCTTTATTTTTACTGGTGAGCGTATCAAGCCGTGCCACAAATCCATAGCCGCCGTCAGTGGCAAGCACAAAGCGCCGCTCCGGCGGTGCGAACATCAGCCCCGCCATTTTCGCCCCGGCGGCAACGTTAGCACGCCCAGTGACTGGCTCACCCTGGCCCCGCGCGCTAGGTAGGTTATGCGCCGACAGCGTATAGGCGCGCCCGGTGTCATCCAGCAGTACCAGCGGTTGATTGGTTTTACCTTTCGCCGCCAGTTCGAAGCTGTCCCCAGCTTTATAGGAGAGCCCCTCAGGGTCAATGTCATGCCCTTTGGCCGCACGAATCCAGCCTTTATCAGACAGCACCACGGTAATCGGGTCAGCCCCCAATAGTTCGACTTCTGAAAGCGCCTTGGACTCTTCGCGCTCGACCAGCGGTGAGCGGCGCTCGTCGCCGTGCTCTTTACCCGCCGCACGGATCTCTTTTTCGATCAGCGTGGTGAGTTTGGTTTCGCTGCCCAGTAGGCCCTCTAAATATTTGCGCTCTTTTTCCAGCTCATCCTGCTCACCGCGAATTTTCATCTCTTCGAGCTTGGCAAGATGACGCAGGCGCAGCTCTAAAATGGCTTCGGCTTGACGCTCCGAGAGACTAAAAGTCGCCATCAGCGAGGCTTTAGGGTCATCCTCTTCACGAATAATCCGAATCACTTCATCCAGATCAAGGTAGGCAATTAGCAGGCCTTCAAGGATATGCAGGCGATCTTCGACCTTGCCTAGGCGGTGCTCTAAACGGCGGCGCACCGTGCTGCGCCGGAACTGCAGCCACTCGCCGAGCATTTCGGGCAGCGGCATCACCCGTGGACGGCCATCCAGGCCGATCACGTTCATATTCACCCGCACGTTTTTTTCCAGATCCGTGGTGGCGAACAGGTGGGCCATCAACGACTCTACGTCAATGCGGTTGGAGCGCGGTTCAATGACCAGACGCGTTGGCTCTTCGTGGGTCGACTCATCGCGCAGGTCAGCCACCATGGGCAGCTTTTTGGCCTGCATTTGCGCGGCAATCTGCTCCAATACTTTGGCACCGCTGACCTGGTACGGCACGGCGGTGATAACAATATTGGCTTCTTCGCGGATGTAGCGGGCACGCAGCTTGACCGAGCCACGGCCGGATTCGTAGAGCTTCCGCAGATCCGCGGGCGGGGTAATAATTTCCGCATCGGTGGGGAAATCCGGCGCGGGTACGAACTCCATTAAATCGGCGGTGGTGGCCTTGGGGTTGCGCAGTAGGTGGCAGGTGGCTTCGACCACTTCCGAGACATTATGGGGCGGAATGTCGGTGGCCATGCCAACGGCTATCCCTGTGCCGCCGTTAAGAAGCACATGAGGTAATTTGGCCGGCAGTACCAGCGGCTCCTGCATGGTGCCGTCAAAGTTGGGCGCCCAATCGACGGTGCCTTGGCCCAGCTCGCCGAGCAGCACTTCGGCAAACTTGGAAAGCTTGGCTTCGGTGTAGCGCATGGCGGCGAAGGATTTAGGGTCGTCGGGACTACCCCAGTTGCCCTGGCCGTCAACCAGCGGATAGCGGTAGCTAAACGGCTGCGCCATCAGCACCATGGCTTCGTAGCAGGCGCTATCGCCATGGGGGTGGAACTTACCCAGTACGTCACCGACGGTACGCGCCGACTTTTTGTACTTGGCGTTGGCGTGCAGCGCCAGCTCGCGCATGGCGTAAATGATGCGCCGCTGCACAGGTTTCATGCCATCGCCAATATTGGGCAAGGCACGGTCGAGAATGACGTACATTGAGTAGTCGAGGTACGCTTTTTCGGTGTAGTCGCGCAGAGAGAGACGTTCGACATCTCCCTCCGCCACTTGAATATCCATGTCGATCATATCCTACCTTGACAACAAAACCGCCCCTGTCGGGGCGGCTGATAAGCGGACACGCGGCCACTTAATATGGCTCGCTATGTTAATTGATACCTTTCGTTTGATGCATTCGATAGCGCTGCCGTTGGTGACGCTTCTTGAGAACTACCGTGAAACTCGTCTAACAACCCTTTTAGACGCTGGGCCTGTAACGACAGTTCATTAGCAGCACTCGCTGCTTGGCTAACCAACCCGGCATTTTGCTGCGTCACCGTATCCATTTGCGTGACCGCTCGGTTGATCTCATCAATACCGTTGGTCTGCTCGCCAGACGCTTGGCTGATTTCGCTAATACGTGCCGTAACCTCTTCAATCGCCACCACGATGTCTTTCATTGCGGATTCAGCCGCCTGAGCGTAGCCACTGCCTGTCTTAATCTGCTCGGAGGTGGTTTTAATCAGCCCATTAATATTTCTAGCAGAAGCGGCGCTGCGTGATGCCAGCTCACGCACTTCGCTGGCCACTACGGCAAAACCTCGCCCATGCTCACCGGCACGCGCCGCTTCAACCGACGCATTTAATGCCAATATATTGGTTTGGAAGGCAATATTCTCAATTACGTCAACAATTGAGGAAACCTCAACGGAGCTTTCATTGATCGCCTCCATGGATTGCGCCAACTGCGATACCTGCTCTCCACCTTGTTTAACTTTTTCCGCAGACTCTTTCACTCGCTGATCCGCCTCTTGAGCGTTGTCAGCATTACGCTTCACCGTAGCGGCCATCTCTTCCATCGTGGAAGATGTTTCTTGCAGAGAAGCCGCTTGCTGCTCAGTGCGGCTGGAGAGCTCGGTATTGCCTGCGGCAATTTCCGTTGACTCACTGGCGATAGCATCAGCCACGCTGCGCACGTCGCCAAATAGATGCTGCAGCTTATCCGAGTAGCGGTTGACAGCACGGCGTAGCTCGCCAATTTCATCGTCGCGATAAATAGTCAGTTCGCGGCTAGAGCCCCCTTGACCTAACTGATCAATCTGCAGCGTGGTACTGCGAATTTGCCGCAACAGAATGCGTCCACCCCACCAACCAAGGGCAAGCAACAGCGCCAACAGGGGCAAAATGACAACCAGCAAATCACGCGTTAGGGTCCGCGCCAGCGCCGTAACTTCCTCTTGAGGCGTCATTAAACCAAGCGTCCAGCCGGTATCTTGCATATCAAACAAGCGCACCGAAGCGGGAGCATCCAGCACTCCTGCGGTTTCAACGCTGATTTCGTCATGCCCTTCATTTAAGCCATCAATAACCGGCTGCAACCAAGGCATACTGCTCGTTAAGTTCGCTAAACCCTGCATTCCCCCCGTTTCCAGGTCAGCACCAGGGAAATGAATCACATTGCCCACGCTATCAAGCACGAACGCATAACCACCGGTAGCACCCCCATTTTCGGTTAAAAACTCGGCCACACCCTCGAGCTGCATATCAATGGTGGCCACGCCCGAAAACTCGTCATCAAGATAGTAAGGGACGCTACACGTCACCATTGCCACGCCCGTGGCAGGGTCGCGATACGCCGTTGACCACACGCACTGACCCGGCTTGGCATCACGAGCGCTGCTGTACCACTCTTCATCCTGATAGGGCGACATACTGGGGGCGTTATAATCATCTAAAAACTCAATCCCACCCTGCTCGTTTCTTGCCCAAAAGAAGCTAAAGCGCTCAACCCCCGCCTCAAATGCATTGGGCTCTGGCCAAATGCCACCGCCGACAATGACGCTGTTACCATTGTCATCCACTACTCTAGGGAAGGCTTGCAAATAAAGTTCTTCTTCGCGAGGTAGCGACTCAGCCAACGCGGCAAGACTCGATGTATTGCCTTCAACCCGCGATAACTGCGCATCCAAAGCGTTAACGATCGATCCGCCTGTTCGATCCACCAACGACTGGCTTGCTTCAATCACCAGCGGTTGGCCCCGCCATGCCATCACTGCGAAGATACTGGCGGCCATGAGTAGCATAAGTGCGAGTGCAGCCAGCGTTAGCTGCCTAGATATGGTTTTGAACAATTTTTTTCCCCTATGAATGTGCGGTTATTAGAATTTGTAAGCCCTACATTCAACTATCGGCTAAAGCACGCGTTACTGTAACGATGCCTTAACAACGCCTTATTAACGCTTAGCTGTTATATCTACACCTCGATGTCGGCGAGGTTACCGTAATCTTCCAGCCACTTTTTACGATCAGCAGCGCGTTTTTTGGCCAGCAGCATATCCATCATTTCCATGGTGCCGTCGCCTTCCGTCAAGGTGAGCTGCACCAGGCGCCGGGTTTCCGTCGACATGGTGGTTTCACGCAGCTGCAGCGGGCTCATCTCCCCCAAACCCTTGAAACGCTGCACATTAGGCGTACCGCGCTTACTGGCCAGTTGCTTGAGAATGGCGGCTTTTTCGCTCTCATCCAGGGCATAGTGCACTTCTTTGCCCAGATCAATCCGGTAAAGCGGCGGCATCGCCACATAGACGTGGCCCGCATCGACCAAGCTCGGGAAGTGGCGCACAAACAGCGCGCACAGCAGCGTGGCGATATGCAGGCCGTCGGAGTCGGCATCGGCGAGAATACAGATCTTGTGGTAGCGCAGTTTTTCCAGATCGGCACTGCCGGGGTCGGCGCCAATCGCCACCGCGATATCGTGAACTTCCTGGGAGCCGTAGATATCGTGGGTTTCGACTTCCCAAGTATTCAGGATTTTACCGCGCAGCGGCAGAATCGCCTGGGTTTCCCGGTTGCGAGCCTGTTTGGCACTGCCACCGGCGGAGTCGCCTTCGACCAAAAACAGTTCGCTTTGCGCAGGATCCTGGCCGGAGCAGTCCGCCAGCTTTCCGGGCAATGCCGGGCCGGAAGTCACCTTTTTACGAGCGACTTTTTTGGCTTTTTTCTGGCGATTCTGCGCCGCGCTGATGACCAGTTCGGCAATCGCTTCGGCTTGATCCACGTGGTGGTTCAGCCATAGCGAGAAAGCGTCTTTAACTACTCCAGAAACAAAACCGGCAATCGTACGTGATGACAGCCGCTCTTTGGTTTGCCCGGCAAACTGTGGGTCGAGCATTTTTACTGAGAGCACAAAAGAGGTGCGCTCCCAGAGGTCATCGGCAGTGAGTTTGATGCCGCGTGGCAACAGGTTGCGGTATTCGCAGAATTCACGCAGCGCGTCCAGTAGTCCTGAACGATAGCCGTTCACGTGGGTGCCGCCCTGCGGAGTGGGAATCAGGTTAACGTAGCTCTCCAGCAGCGCTTCTCCGCCTTCGGGTAGCCACTGGATCGCCCAATCGACTCCGTGCTCATCATCATTGAAGTGGCCGACAAACGGCTCCGACGGCAGAACTTCGTAGCCGTCGGTAGCTTCGACGAGATAGTCGCGCAAACCATCGGCGAACTCCCACTCGGTGGAGGTGCCATCGGGTTCTAGCAAGGTGACTTTTAAGCCGGGACATAGCACCGCTTTGGCACGTAGCAGGTGTTTCAGCCGGGTTAACGCTAACTTGGGACTATCGAAGTAACTCTCATCCGGCCAGAAACGCACCAGCGTGCCGCTCGCCCGCTTGGGCGCTTTGCCAATCTCATGCAGCTCTTCAACTTTCTCGCCAAACTCGAAGGCCATGGCATGGCGCGCGCCGTCGCGGGTGACTTCTACATCTAACCGGCGCGACAGTGCGTTAACCACCGACACCCCTACCCCGTGTAGGCCGCCCGAGAAGCGGTAGCTAGTAGAGGAAAATTTGCCACCCGAGTGCAATTTGGTAAATATCAGTTCAACGCCTGAAACACCGTGCTCTGGATGTAGGTCAATGGGCATACCCCGGCCATTATCCTGCACTTCAATCCCGCCGTCGCTATGCAGCACGACGTTGATCATGGTGGCGTGGCCTGCCAGCGCTTCATCGACGCTGTTATCTATGACTTCCTGGGCTAAGTGATTAGGGCGTGTGGTGTCGGTATACATACCGGGACGCTTACGTACCGGCTCGAGCCCGGACAGGACTTCGATGGAACTCGCGCCGTACTGAGAGGCATCAAACTGGGTCATGTAACGTCGATTCCTGAAAAATAGTGCTGGCAGCCTCGCTGGGCATTAAGTCAGTTGTTAGAAACGGTTGTTAAAAAAGGGATCGGCAGCTTACTAAAGAAGCACAGGATAGCGGAAAAGCAAAAAGCTGTATATCTAGCCATGTTTAATACTAGGGGCCGGGGATAGCTCACTCCTTCTCAGCAGCCCAAAATGCCTCAATCAACCCTCGGCTGGAGGCATCCATCCGCGATAGGTCGCCTTCACCGTCGATGATTTTCTGGGTGTCAGTAGCGATCTGCTTACCCAACTCAACGCCCCACTGGTCAAACGGGTTGATATCCCAAATCACCGCCTGAACAAAGACTTTGTGCTCGTAAAGGGCGATAAGTGAACCCAGGGTGGCGGGCGTCAGTTGGTCGAGCAGCACCGTCGTCGAAGGTTGGTTGCCACGATAGCGCTTGTATTCCGGCCGTGGGCCGTCATCTTCCAAGGCGTCATCGCCCAGCATAAGAACACGGGACTGAGCAAAGCAGTTGGCCAGTGCCAGGCGGTGCTGGGTTTTTAGGTGGCGTCGGGTGTCCGGATCTTCCACCTCGTCGTAACGTTTAAGCGGCGCGATAAAATCACACACCACCGGCTGAGTGCCTTGGTGTAGCAATTGATAAAACGCATGCTGGGCATTGGGGCCAAGTTGGCCCCAGAGCACCGGGCAAGTCGAGTAGCTGACCGGCTGGCCTTGACTGGTGACCGACTTGCCGTTGGATTCCATCTCAAGCTGTTCAAGGTAGGCGGCGAAATACTCTAAACGACCATCGTAGGGCAGAATAGAGTGGGCACGGATATCTAGAAAATTTACGTTCCAGATTCCCGCCAACGCCAGTAGCACAGGCAGGTTTTCTGCCATATCTGCCTCAGCGAAATGGCGATCCATGGAGTGGGCACCGGCTAAAAACGCCCGAAAATTCGCCATCCCGACCACCAGCGCAATGGGTAAGCCGATGGTACCCCATAGAGAATAGCGCCCGCCTACCCACTCCCAGAAGGTTAACTGATGATCCTCCGCAATACCCCACTCGGTCATCTTCTCGGGGCTCGCCGAAACACCAATAAAGTGCTGTCGCACCACCAGCTCAGCGCTAATCGGCGTTGCGCCATGCTGGGTTAAGCGGCCCAATAGCCACTCACGCGCAGTGTTAGCGTTGGAGAGTGTATCAATGGTGGTAAACGACTTGGACGACAGCACAAAGATGGTGGTTTCAGGATTCAACCGGCTCAGATAATCCGCTAACTGCGAACCATCCATCGTGGAGGCAAAATGCACCTCAACCGGATGAATATCTTTGGGCCGGAAATCCGCCAACGCATGGGTGACCATTAACGGACCCAGATCTGAACCGCCGACGCCTAGATTAACCACATGTCGAATCGGCTTGCCGGTGGCCCCGCGCCACTGCCCTGCGTGTAGTCGGCTTACCAAGCGTTCCATTTGACTAAGGCTTTCGTGCACGGCGGCGACGATATCTTCACCCTCAACCTCAAGGGTTGCATCGGCGGGCAAACGCAGCGCCGTGTGTAATGCCGGGCGGTTCTCGCTGACGTTCACTCGCTTACCGTTTAGCAGCGCCTCAATGGCAGAGGGCACCCCGGCTTCACTGGCCAGTGTAAACAGATGCTCGAGCGTATCGTCATCCCAGCGCTGCTTGGAGAGATCCAGCGTCAAGCCCGCCACCTGGCGAGTAAAACTTTCCCAACGGGAGGGCTCGGTACCAAACAGCGTTTTCAAGTGAACGTGCTGCAGTGTTTCAGCATGATGCTTTAACGTCTGCCACGCAGGTAGCGTATCGGGGGTAGCGCTTGATGCTGAGGCCATGTGGCTTCTCCAGTGGCGTCGATCCTTGCAGCGGGGCTGTTTAAACAGGGCTGTTCTAAGCGAGTCTGTTCTAGACAGGCCTGTTCTAGTCAATTAAGGGCGCGTAAACTAGCACGCCTTTTCCATGATCCCGGCTTGCCCATGAGTAATGCATCTTACCGTGACGCTATCTTTTCGACACCCCTTGACCGAGTAGCGCGGTTCTCTTTCGATGAAAAGGTAGTCGCGTGCTTTCCCGACATGATCCGTCGATCGGTGCCTGGCTACGGCCAAATCCTTGGCATGTTGAGCTTAATTGCCCAACGCCATTTGCGTCACGGCGCCCATGTATATGATTTGGGCTGCTCGCTGGGCGCCTCCGGTCTTGCGCTGGCAGGGGCGCTGGCGCCTGACGCCTTTCGCTACACGGGCGTTGACCTATCGCCCGCCATGGTGGCGCAAGCACGGCAAACCTTTGCTGACGAGTGCCCAGCGTACGCTATGCAGGTAGAAGAAGCCGACATTCGCACCATGGAGTATGCGCCTTCGGGCATGATCATTCTCAATTTTACCCTACAGTTTCTGCCCGCCGCTGACCGCGATGCGCTATTGACGCTGCTTTATGCAGCGCTGGAACCCGGTGGCGTGCTGATTCTGTCTGAAAAAACCGTCGACGCCGACGAGCGCGACAACGCCTGGCGGGTTGAGCGCTACCACGATTTCAAGCGCGCCAATGGCTACAGCGATTTAGAGATTAGCCAGAAACGTACTGCCCTTGAGAATGTGCTGGTGCCCGACACGTTGGACGCACTGCACGGGCGTCTAAAGCAGGCAGGCTTTCCCCGTTCGATGACTTGGTTTCAGTATTTAAATTTCGCTTCCATCATTGCCTTTAAGGAGGGGTGAGGTGCCACTACCCGAAGACCACCGCGCCCTCTATCAAGCATTTCTGGATCAAGCTGTTCTTGACTCATCGCTTACCGCTTGGCTAGCGAAGCTTCCCGAGCAGTTAGCCCATGGGCTTGACCGCAACCGCCACGGTGACCTACCCGCTTGGGAAAAAGCCGTCGCCAAACTGCCCGTGCTACCCGCTGAGCGCCGCGTGGATTTAAACAGCGACACCGTCATTGTTGATCTCGACCTTAGCGATAGCCAGCAGCGCCAGTGTTTTAACTTGTTAAGAAAGCTCGCCCCCTGGCGTAAAGGCCCTTTTCAACTGGGCGGCATTCATATTGACACCGAGTGGCGCTCTGATTGGAAATGGCAGAGAGTGGCTCCACACCTGGCGCCGCTAAAATATCGTAAGGTGCTCGACGTCGGCGGTGGCAGCGGTTACCACGCTTGGCGGATGGCCGGAGCGGGGGCTGCTTTTGTGCTGGTGATCGACCCTTCGCCGCGCTTCTACTGGCAGTTTCAGGCGGTACGCCACTTCGTCGGCGATGCCGATGGTGGAAGAACACAGTTTTTACCGGTGGGTATAGAAGATGTACCGGAGAACCTGGGCTTTTTCGATACGGTATTTTCCATGGGCGTGCTCTACCATCGCCCTGCCCCGTTAGAACACCTTCAGCAGCTAAAAGCAGCGTTAGCGCCGGGTGGCGAACTGGTACTAGAAACACTGGTAGTCGAAGGCGACGAGCAGACAGTATTTGTGCCCGGCGAACGTTACGCCGCGATGCCCAACGTCTACTTCCTGCCCTCTTCCAAGGCGCTATGCCACTGGCTGGAACGCTGCGGCTTTACCAACGTGCGCGTGGTGGATGAAGCAGTCACCACGTTAGAAGAGCAGCGCTCAACGGAGTGGATGACCTACCAATCGCTGGCCGATTTTCTTGACCCAAATGACCGCGCGCTCACCATTGAAGGCTACCCCGCACCTCGGCGGGCGGTGATATTGGCGGATAAGCCGGGGTAACGAGAGAACCTCAACGGCCCACCCACTCCTTCGCCAACGTGCGTTCCTCGGGATCATAACGGTACACGGTGATACCGCCGTCAAAGGCATGGCCGGTGACCAACAAGTTCGCATCAGGCGCGGAGTCGATACTTAAATTGCGGGAGTAGTTATTGACCGAAGGAAAGGGATCTGTACCCAAATCAAGATATGCCTGGGGCCAGGGGTTCCCTGCCTCGAACAGCGCGGCATAGGTTTGACTGGAACCATCACTGCGATACTGGCTGTAACCAATACGTAGGAACTCCTCGCTGCCATTGATAAAAGCAATCGCAATGGTCGTTGGCGTAGCTAACGGGCGATAAATACCATATTCATCCGGTTTATCCTTTTTGGGGACATCAATTAGCTCACTTTCATCCCAATACTCTTCTTCCTGCAACCCCTCCGGCAGATTCTCGCGGAAAAGACCGTGATCATAACTTGCCATTCGATAGCGCTCTTCTGGCGCTTCAGTGTTCCAAAAAAGTCCGATAGTATTTTCATCGCCACTGACCACCCACTGACCGTCCGGGCTGATGGTGGCATAGGTTTTCGAAGAGTTACCCGATAGTTCCGCCACGGGCGCTAAGGTATCAAGGTTCCATAACGTCACCCCGCCATAGCTAGAGGAAAAACGAAATTCATCCTCTTCTCGAACTGGCGGGGAGTCTTCAAGCCTGCCACCCGGGCTTCCCGAGCCACCGGAAACGAAAAAACCGCCGCCCATTGAAAGGTTTAAGACTTGCCCAGAGCCGGTAAAGCTGGGACTTTCACTATCGAGCAAGACGGGACGGAGCGTATCGCCATGCCCATGGTAAATGTTCCAGGTTTGGTTACTGGAAAGGTAGTGCTGTCTATCGGCAGACATTACATGCCCGTATGTGGAGAAGTGCTCAAACTCCTCAACCACTTCCCCATCAACGCGCTGCACATGTACCACATCATCCTGATCCTGCCATAGGAATGCATCGCCTTCAGGGATAAAGTAAGCGCTATAAAGGTTGGCGTTATCCGCCAGTTGATCTCGTTGCTGGGTTTCAGTATTCCACAACACCAAAGCCCCATCTTCGTGGGCAGAGATCACATAGCGGCCATCGCTAGAGACACTCAGCGAGGTAACCGGCTCCAGGCGGGTAAGCGTCACCCAGAGCCAAGCACCAGCGACCATGACTACCAGGATGATAACGGCTAACTCGCGGTGACGGTGTTTGGCGCTCGTGATGACGGTTGCCAGTATCACCGTCCCACCCACTCCTTCGCTAACGTGCGCTCCTCCGGGTCATAACGGTACACGGTGATACCGCCATCAAAGGCGTGGCCGGTGACTAGTAGGTTGGCATCAGGCGCGGAGTCGATACTTAAATTGCGAGAATAGTTATTGACCGAAGGAAAAGGATCAGTCCCCAGATCAAGATACGCCTGGGGCCAGGGGTTACCTGCCTCAAATAACGCGGCATAGGTTCGGCTCATGTCCCCGCCTTCGTATTGAGCATGACCAATACGTAAGAACTCCTCACTGCCATTGATAAAGGCAATGGCAATGGTTTTCGGAGTCGCCAATGAGCGGATACTTCCCCATTTGTCCGGCTTGGAAGACTCAGGTACGGAGATCAAATGGCTCTCATCCCAGTATTCATCTTCCTCGAGCCCTTCTGGCAGATTGTCGCGATAAATACCGTGGTCATAACTTGCCATTCGATAGCGCTCTTCTGGCGCTTCAGTGTTCCAAAAAAGTCCGATAGTATTTTCATCGCCACTGACCACCCACTGCCCATCAGGGCTAATGGTGGCATAAGTTTTCGAAGAGTTACCCGGCAATTTAGCCACGGGCATTAAGGTGTCTAAATTCCATAGTGTCACCCCGCCATAGCTGGAGGAAAAACGATATTCATCCTCCTCCCGCACCGGCGGAGAGTCATCGAGCTCGCCACCCGGGCTTCCCGAGCCACCAGAAACGAAAAAGTCGCCGCCCATCGAAAGGTTCAAGACTTGCCCGGTGCCGGTAAAGCTGGGACTTGTGCTATCGAGCAGAACGGGCTGTAAAGCATCGCCATGCCCATGGTAAATGTTCCAGGTTTGATTGCTTGAAAGGTAGTGCTCTCTATCGGCAGACATTGCATGCCCGTAAGTGGGGAAGTGCTCGAATTCCTCAATCACCTCGCCATCAACGCCCTGCACGTGTACCACATCGTCCTGGTCCTGCCACAGAAAAGCGTCACCTTCGGGGATAAAGTAAGCACTATAAAGGTTGGCGTTATCCGCCAGTTGATCTCGTTGCTGGGTTTCAGTATTCCACAACACCAAAGCCCCATCTTCGTGGGCAGAGATCACATAGCGGCCATCGCTAGAGACACTTAGCGAGGTAACCGGCTCCAGGCTAGTAAAAGCACGTACCCCGTAGTAGCCCATTGCTAACACAGTGCCCACGGCTAATAAAAGAAAGATAATTTTTTGCTTATTAATAGCGACCAAAACGCGATGCCTCCTTGATCCGATCAACAATCCCTTCCTGATAACTTTTCTCAAACACCTCATCGCTAGGGATTTTCATTCCCGAGTGATCAAATAACCATAGTGTCTGGTCGACGAAGTCGTAAGCTTTGCTAGTCAACTTACTCTCTACAAATCGGTTCTCTTTGCTCACCTCACCAAACCCAACACTCCCCAGCGCCGGGCGTGGGGCTTTTCCAGCGCGCCAGTTTCTACCCACCAGCCATTGCAGGGTATCAATATACGCAACTGCTCGCTCTTCGCTCACCACCGCATGGTGGGCGAGGGGTGCTAACAGGTCATAAGTGGGTAGCGGGTTGGCACTAGCGAGTGCCTCTCGCGCTTCCTCAATCGCCATCTCCCTGAACTCCTGCCAAGCCTGTGCGGCGCGCTCCTTGCCATAAGGATCAGGGCCGACCGGTATGGGCTGAGGCACAGGAGGCCTCACCGTATCGGCCGGCGCCTTATCGGTGTAGTAACGGATGAAGGGCGTCGATAAGCCAGCGGGGAATACCCACCACTTTTTGCCGTAGGCGCCTCCTGCCGAACCGATGAGTTCATCCACCCAATCGTCGGCACCGAGTATCTCTTGTACCCAGCGTGTGCCCCGCAAAGCTGGGCTGGTGATTTCCGCTACCTGCTGCCAGAAAGAACGTGCGTTCTCAGGGGGCGGCCCGAGGATGCCATCCTCCTCAGAATGCAACACCACCACCTTGCGCACCGCCTTATGAGCATCTGGGAAAACGCCCATACCCAACGGGTGGCTATCCTGGGAGGCATCGTTCACCAACGCGTTATCGGCAACCGCTGGTTCCCAGAGATAAATATTGTCGACCCATTGATGGCGATCCTGTTCACCAAGAATATTGAGTGCCGTGAGCACCACGCGCGCGCCCAGCGAGTGGCTAATGATATTGATGGCAATGTCGGCTTCATCAAGCTGCTCAAGCAAGGCAACCAAACGCCGCCCTGCTGCCATCGCATTGAGTTCGGCCTGGAAGAAGTCGACGCTACCCGTATCACCAAACCATGCGACCCCCACCATGCGGGTATAGGGGCGCCAGTCTTCTTCGGTCATCCCCGCAGCGCGGTTGAGCTGATACTCCATGTGCACAAACCAACTATGTGCGCCGTTACCATTATCATGCTCTTCACGATATTCAGCCGACGCATGCTCGCCCGTATTAATGCCTTGAAGAATCGTGGCATTACTGGCCGTATGGGCAGTGATTAATAACGGTTCAGCACTGATATCGGTGCGCTTGTCCCAAGCGGCAAAAACACCGTACTGACCCAGCGGGACATTGTAACCATGCAAAAACAGCGTGGCGTTATTGCCCGCCAAACGCAGTTGTTCTAGTTGCTCATCGCTGAGTAAATCGGACTCAGACGATGTTACTTCGTCACGCAGGTTGAGGCTGATCGGCGGAGGCAGGTAGGTGGCCTGGATGGTCGTTTCATCTATGGCAATATCGACTTCAGGCGGAGCCGCCGCTGTTCGGCATGGATCCAGCGGCTCATCGTCGACCGCCACCAAATGCAGACCATGGGCATCCGCTAGTTGCCAAGCGACCTTGTTAGGCGCTGCCCCTTCATGACGGCTAACGCCCTCGGCATCAATGGTCGCGCTGATGGTCTTGCCCGCAGAATCCTTTAAACTCACCGACGTGCCTTCAGGCAGATAACGCCCCAACGTATCGCGATGCACAATCAATACGGTAACACCCACGCTACAGTGGGCAGGCATCGTGACGCCTGACAGGCTTGTTCGGCTGGGCTGTAGTCGCGGCGGCGAAAGTGTTTCAGTCATCGAGGGCTCCATCTGGTAGAGGGGTTTGCGCACTGATTAACGTCTGCAACTCATCCAGCATTGCCTGCCGGGACCCCTTGTGTGCCTTCAGTTGCTCAATATGGCTTGGCGAGAGCGGCGCAGGATAGTCTGACGCGGCAAGTAGCTGGCAGCCTTCCCAGTACGCATATTCTGCCGAGAGAGATAGCGCCTTCATTTGTTGTAACCATTGCTGCACTAGCGAATACGCAACGCCATAATCACTGGCCAACTGTTGGCAGAACGCTCGATCACGCGCTCGTTGCAACGCCTGCTCGTGATCAAGTGTCAATCTGAACTTACCCAGCGGCTCATCATCAGGCGCTGGTGAGTCAAGCCGCCATGCCTCACCGTTGGCAACGCCCTTCATGACGGTGATCGGGCCCAGCAGTGCGTGCGTTTCGCCGTCGCTCAACACACTGGTCAGCCCGGCATATAGTCGTGAATCGGCATAACGGAAAAGCGCGGGAGGCCCAGCATGCCGGTCGACATGGGTTAATTGCCGGTAATGCGCAGCGACTTGCGAAAGGGTCGCGTGGCTATGTAGTTCAATAGCGGCGCCCTGCGCCACCCAGCTTGCAGCGGCAACATGGGCACTATCGTTTGAAAGGCTGATTAAAATGGGCCCCTGTTGCGCATGCTGCGCATACGCCGTTTGCAAATACAGCTGATCGTAAACGGGCCGCTCGTCTATTTCGAACATTTGTCGTAGCAACTGTGGATAGAGTGACAAGTCGACCAAATAAAAAACCGGCATCGGCGGTGTTCTTAGCGACATGGACATTCATCTCCCAGGGCACAGCGATGAACATTATCGTTGTTGCCGTCCTTCAGCCGCTGGCATACCTCAACCACCGCGGCACCTTGCAGCGCCGCCGTCATCAGTTGATCTTGCTGTAAAGGCGCAATGCGTTCGTGCTGCTCGGTTGCTACATGTCCAGGTAACAAGGCATCCATTGCCGCCTGTCCACTCCCCGCACCTGGGCTACCCCCAGAGTTGATCTTGACCTGAGCACCAACGATGGTGATGCCGCTGGGGTCGAGCTTAACAAAGCTTCCTCCCGCTTTGAGCGTAATTTCCGCACCCGCATCAATCACCGTCTTGCCGCCGGATTTGTGATGCACTTCCTGCCCGGCTTCCAGCAGTTGAGCTCGGCCGACCTTTTCATGGCGGGTGCCATTGATCGTTAGATGATCGTCACCGTCTATCTTCGTATGTCGGTTGTTATGTACCGTGTGGTGATCGTCGTTGTCGATCTCGCTGATGCGATCGTTGTGCACCTTGAGGTGACTGTTGTTGCGGATCTCTTCGGTGCGGTCGTTAAGGGTGAGCAGTTCCAGGTCTTTCTGGGCGTGGAGCCAGATTTGCTCTTCGCCCGCTTCGTCTTCAAAGCGCAGTTCGTTGAAGCCTTCGGCCTTGTGGCTTTGGGTGCGCAGCACCGTGCGGGTTTTGTGCTCCGGCAGCGGGTAAGGCGCGGTATTCACCGCGTGGTAGGTGCGCCCGGTGACCAGAGGCTGGTCGGGGTCGCCTTCTAAAAACGAGACAATCACTTCATGACCGATGCGGGGAATA
>NZ_JH393260.1:94625-140182 GCF_000236035.1 Vreelandella boliviensis LC1 | reverse complement strand
TCGGCGGCCAGACGTTCGATAAAGGCAAGGTCGGTCTCACGGTATTGAACGCAGTACTCGCGCTCGGCAAACTCGCGGGTAACAGCAAACTCCACATCGGTAATCCCCCGCTCATCGCACAGGGTATTAATGATGGCGAGCGGGTCTGCCTTTTGAAAAATCCGCGAGTTATGGCGCAGCGAAAGCCGCCAGAGCGCCGGGCGCAGTACCAGGGAGTAGAAGGTGCGCCGGTGGCCGCGGTCTCCCCGACCAAACTCGCTGATGATACCGTGCACCCGGCGCAGCGGTTCGCCGTCTTGCCAGATGGTCAGGGTGGCTTCGCGATCCAGCAGTTCAGCGGCATCAAAACTGCCGTCGCGGCTCGCTAGGTTCAGCACCAGCTCAAAGGGCTCGGAGAGCGCTTCGCGGTGAGTGAAATCGATCACCGCTATATCATCAACATCGGGGAGCGTTAGGGTAAATTGTAAGCCAGTGCCAGCTGCCATCAAACTGCCCCTTGGATCGTCAAACACTAATAAAAACGATCAGGGTAGCGATAACTGTTACTGGCACAACCCTTTCGGTGCACGAAGCGTCAATGTCTTACAACATTTTAAGAAATATCTTACAAACTGGCGGTTAAGCAGGTACGAATCCAATAGTCTGATTGAGTATGGCTGGGCAAGACGGGGTAGGCGTTCCCTGCTTTCAAACTTAGCGCCGCAAAATCACCAGCCAGCGGCCTAGGTTCATCACGCTGGCAAGCGAGGCGGCCACGTAGGTAAAAGCACAGGCGGTGAGTACGTGCCGGGCACCGGGCATATCATAAGGTGGCACGTACTCTTTCAGCAGCGGCAGTGCTCGATTGAAGCTGGCATCAAACTCTACCGGCAAAGTCACCAAATGTACCAACGCCGCGGTGCCAAAGCTGATCACTGCCATGGCAATCACTATCGCTAGGCCTCCGGGCAAGCGCGTCAATAGAAAGAGAAAAGGCGCAGCCATCATCAGCAGGGCGCCGAGTTTTTCGGCTTTTTGGGCGACGCCCACTAACTGGCTACGTGCCAGTAGCGGCGCATATCCCTGATGATGCTGAATAGCGTGCCCTACCTCATGGGCCGCCACCGTGACGGCGGTTAGTGAACGGCCATCGTAATTGTCCGGGGAAAGGCGCACGCAGCGTGTTTCAGGGTCGTAATGGTCACCGAACTCGGTGCGCTCAACGCTCGCGCCCTCAATGCCCAGTCGGCGCAACAAGTGATCGGCAAGCTCTGCCCCTGTGCCGGGATAATCGTCACGGCCACGGGTATAGCGCTTGAGTACCCATTTAGCCCAAACATTGGGGAGCACAAAAATGGCCAACGCAATAATGATTAGCACAACAACCATGGCAGCCCCTATCTACATAAAACCGACGTTAAACCATTTACACAAACCATCGCCTGCAAACAATCACTGGTCAATACTCTTCATCGCAGAGCAGCTTTTTACCATGGGGGCTGACTTGGTAACAGCGTTATGCAGGAGTATGGTTAAGTAGGATTGTTGCGATGCTCCTCTACGTCACGCTGTACTGCCGCTAAGCCGTGGGCAGATATATCGCCCTGGGCGTGGGCATGTTCGGCAATCAGAATGCTATCGGCGGCGAGGACCAGTTCACACTGGGTGCCGATCAACTCGTCACGCAAGCGTTGGATTGCCTGCTCGCGCTTGGGATTTTTATCCACTCGACGAATGTAAATCGCTTTAATCCGATCTGGATAAGCTTTCACGATCTCGATATACACCTCTGGATCGTGCTGGCCGCTGTCGCCAATCAAAATACACGGCAGGTCGTTGTAGAGGGTTAACATTCGGTCGATCAGATCGCGCTTATGCTCTTCTGCACGGCGCGGCCATGGGCGGCGCAAAGAGATGCCCCACTCGCGTAAAAAAATAATCGGCCCGACAGGAATACGGTTGATCTGAAAAAAGGTTTCGAGCATTTCGTATATCGCCCACGGCCCTCGCGAGACATACAAAATGGGCCGTTCAGCGCGTTCACTAACGCCACGGTGCAACGCTTGATAAAGCGATGCGACGCCGGGAAAAGCGGTACGGCGGTGGGGTTTTTTGACAAATAGGCGATAAAGCATTTTGAGCTTTTCCGCCACTCCGGTAAACATCACGGTGTCATCGATATCGCTGATCACCAGCAAATCCGCCTCCGGCGGTGGCACATAGACTTCAACATGAGTACGCACCGGCGTCTGACCCGAGCAGTGCACCATAATATCGGCGCGGTGCCAGGAGACGTCGATGGGGAGGGCGTGACTAATCGGCAAATGCACATCGAAGTAGCCATCGCGATCCGTACCGACGCAGAGCTTATTTTCACCAATGTGAATTTCTACCTGCGCCTCGGCCAGCCCACGGCGCAAAATCCGTCGGGCAACGTCTGCGGTATCGCGCAGCATGCCATGGCGAGGAATTGCTCGACTTAAAGCGGCTTGGCGAAACACTCGGCCCATGACAAATACTTCATGCTGGGAACCGTAACCACGATAGGGGTGAACCACCATGCCACCGCGGCCACTATCACCCTTGATGGGTTTGGCAATAACGTGGACAAGCCTTTTGACAAAGCTTGTCCACTGACGCAATGCACTCATCAAGTGTGCTGACCGGAGTAGCACCCTTCATGTAACACACTTATATAAATACTGTGGGCTAGCACCACTGGTTGGCTGTCCAATGTTTGTTTCATCATGCTCTCCATTTCGTGATGATAGGCGTGTATAACGCACCAATAGTGTGGCGCATAATGAATCAGGGTCAAGCCCTCCTACTTATGACTCAGGACTAATAATCAGGACTAATAAATAGAGGCTCTCGAAAGGGCTCTAGGCGTTATACACAATTTTTCCTGTCTCGGTGAGATTATAACCACCCAACTGTGTTGCCCGCTCGGCAAAACGCGTTTGATGAGCAAACGTCAACAGCCGCTGCATTGAAGGCTCGAAATAGCTGCGCCGCTGCATAATTAAATCAAACGGCTCCTCGCAGAGTGGAATGAAGCCCAATTGCTGTCGATGGGCGGCGGCTTCCACGCCCAAGCCTACATCCGCCTCGCCCTGATCAATGCTGAGTGCCAAATCATCTTCACTTAAGGAGGCGTGTGGCGCCCAGTTAAGCGCCGAAATCTCTATTCCCGCTTGCTGTAGCAAACAGCTCAGCAGCCTTGCTGCTCCAGCATCAGGTTGGCGATGCGCTACGCGGACACCGGCTCGCTTTAAATCACTCAGCCCAGCGATCCTTAGCGGGTTGTCGGCCGACAATAGCAGCCCCTGACGGCGCTTTGCCCAGTGCACTATCAACAGATCACGCATGCCGCTTAAACCGAGCGCGCCGGGTTCGTTGTAGCGCTGAGTGGCTGCATCCAGCAGATGAATCCCCGCCAGCATCGCCTTGCCGTCGAGCAACCGCCGTACACCGTCGCCACTGCCTTGGCAGAGCATCGCCAAATCAGAGCCGCTTTCCCGAATGGCCCACTCCAGCAGCGGATCCTGACTACCCGCGACCACTAGCGGCACTGATAAACGCTGCGCCCAATCACCTTCCAAGTGGCTCAACACCCATAGGTCAATTTGCTGACGGGGAAACAGCAGCTTTCCCGTGACCCGACTACACGGGAGCTGGCCTTGGCGCACCAAGTCATACACCTTGCGCTCTTTTAGGCGCAAGTAGTCGGCGACCTCTGCCGTGGTCAGGTAAGTATGTCGTTCAGACATCGAAAGGAAACCTCACTGCATAAATACAAACGGCAATTTTCGTAGTTTAACTGCATATAACTGCATCTATTCCAGCACAGAGTGCATTAAGTCACTTTTCGATACATCATGCCAATTCTCGTACAACGGTTTTCCCATAACAGTTCTCACACAACAGTTCTCACACAAAATGATACCAACGCTCAATGCTGACCAGTGACAACGCCTTTAGTACCGCCCTAGCCCTAATCCTGAGTATGGATAGCGCATTAATCGACATCGTGATGCTTTCGTTAAAGGTGTCGCTTATGGCGGTGATGATTGCCAGCCTGATAGCCCTACCCTTAGGGGCCGCTCTGGCGCTATGGCGCTTTCCTGGGCGCAACGTCGTCATTGTCGCCCTCAATGCGCTCATGGGCTTGCCGCCAGTGGTCGCAGGGCTTTGCGTTTACCTACTGCTTTCACGCGCAGGCCCCTTAGGTGAATGGGGACTGCTGTTCACCCCAACGGCCATGATGATCGCTCAAGTGATTTTGGTACTACCGATCATCGCCGCCCTTACCCGCCAGCAGGTTGAAGCGCTTCACGGTGAGTATGCCGAGCAGTTGAACTCACTAGGGCTAACGCGCCTACGTATGATCCCCACATTGCTGTGGGATGCGCGCTTCGGGCTATTAACAGTGATCTTGGCGGGCTTTGGCCGCGCCAGCGCCGAGGTGGGTGCGGTAATGATTGTGGGTGGCAATATCGATGGTGTCACCCGCGTGATGACCACCAGCATTGTGCTGGAAACCAGCAAGGGCAACCTCTCCATGGCGCTAGGTTTAGGGATCATCCTGCTCACCCTCGTCACCATGATTAACGCTATCGCCCATATGATCGGCGAAACAGCGAAAAGGCGATTAGGATGAACGCACATCATACGCCCCCCGTCGCCACTCTTGAGCTCGATAGGGTGGACTTTATCCATCGTGGCCATACGCTGCTCAAGCCGACTTCGCTGCGCCTAGCAGGCTGCCAGCGAACGCTAATTATGGGCCCTAACGGCGCAGGCAAAAGCCTGTTAATGCGCTTGGCCCATGGCCTGTTAACGCCTACTACCGGCTCAGTTCGCTGGCAAGGTGCCCAGCCTGCGCAAGCCATGGTTTTCCAGCGCCCCGTGCTGCTGCGTCGCTCAGCGCTGGATAACCTGACCTATGTGCTAGCGATCAAAAAAGCGTCACGACCAGAGTTGAAAGCAATACCCCGAAAAGCCCAGGCGATGAGTGCTCTTGAAAAGTTTGGCTTAGCGCACCTCGCCAAACGGCCTGCGCGAGTGCTTTCCGGCGGTGAGCAGCAGCGCTTAGCGCTGGCGCGAGCATGGCTGCTCAACCCCCAAGTGCTGTTTTTAGATGAGCCCACTTCGGCTCTTGATCCCGCTGCCATCAAGGCCGTTGAAGATGCGGTGCTTGAGTTTCACCGCAGCGGCACGCGAATCGTTATGACGACTCATGATTTGCACCAAGCACGCCGTTTAGCCAACGACGTGCTGTTTATGCATAACGGCGAATTACTTGAACACTCCCCTGCCAATGACTTTTTTACCGCCCCCTCCTCACGTGAGGCAGCGGCGTTTATCCGGGGTGAACTGGTTTGGTAGCCCAGGGATTAATAAGCACTGGAATTGAAGCATCATCCTCAAGGAGCAATACAATGAATAAGACCACCGCGTTGATTACCGCAGGCGCCCTGGGGCTAACCTGGAGCGGCACGCTGCTGGCAGCAGATGACTACATTACCCTGGCCTCGACCACGTCTACAGAAAACTCAGGCCTGTTTGACGCTATTATTCCCGCCTTCACGGAAGAGACCGGCATTGATGTACGCGTGGTGGCTGTGGGCACCGGCCAAGCGTTTGAAATTGGCCGCCGTGGCGATGCCGATAGCCTGCTGGTACACGATACCGCTGGTGAAGAGCAGCTTGTGGCCGATGGCTACGCCACCGAACGTCTTAATGTGATGTACAACGATTTCGTAATTGTAGGCCCGAGCGATGACCCTGCGGGCATCAGCGATAGCGAAAACGTCATTGACGCCATGCAGCGCATCGCCGAAAGCGAGTCCCCCTTCGCTTCACGCGGCGATGACAGCGGCACCAATCGCGCCGAGCTACGTTTATGGGAAGATGCTGGGGTCACGCCACAGGGTGAGTGGTACCGCGAGCTGGGTAGCGGTATGGGGCCCACGCTAAACACCGCGGCAGGTATGGACGCCTATACGTTTACCGACCGCGCCACCTGGGTCGCCTTTGACAACCCACAAGACTTAACCCTGCTGTTTGAAGGCGATAAGGCACTGTTTAATCAGTATGGTAGCCTACTGCTCTCGGCAGAGCGTCACCCGCACTTAAAGCATGATCTCGCCGCCCAGTGGCACGAGTGGCTGGTTTCCGAACAGGGCCAGAAAGCGATTGCGGATTTTGAGGTAGATGGTCAGCAGCTGTTTTTCCCTAACGCTGAGTAAATCTAATCACCTCCGTCATTGCGAGGAGCTTGCGACGAAGCAATCTCATACCGGCGATGGCACTAACCCTGAGATTGCCGCGCTGCGCTCGCAATGACAAAAGCGAGATTGCCGCGCTGCGCTCGCAATGACAAAAGCGGGATTGCCGCGCTGCGCTCGCAATGACAAAAGCGGGATTGCCGCGCTGCGCTCGCAATGACAAAAGCGGGATTGCCGCGCTGCGCTCGCAATGACAAAAGCGGGATTGCCGCGCTGCGCTCGCAATGACAAAAGCGGGATTGCCGCGCTGCGCTCGCAATGACAAAAGCGGGATTGCCGCGCTGCGCTCGCAATGACAAAAGCGGGATTGCCGCGCTGCGCTCGCAATGACAAAAGCGGGATTGCCGCGCTGCGCTCGCAATGACAAAAGCGGGATTGCCGCGCTGCGCTCGCAATGACAAAAGCGGGATTGCCGCGCTGCGCTCGCAATGACAAAAGCGGGATTGCCGCGCTGCGCTCGCAATGACAAAAGCGGGATTGCCGCGCTGCGCTCGCAATGACAAAAGCGGGATTGCCGCGCTGCGCTCGCAATGACAAAAGCGGGATTGCCGCGCTGCGCTCGCAATGACAAAAGCGGGATTGCCGCGTCGCTTCACTTCTCGCAATGACATAAGGAAAGCTCGTCGCACCGAAATGAGGTGGCACGCAACCAAAGTTTATGCCGGTTAGCGATTAAACAAGCCGCTGATATCTTTCGCTTCCCAGTGAGGGAAATGCTTACGCACCAGGGCATTCAGGTCACGCTCAAACGCCGCCCAATCAGTGGTGTTTGAAGCAGTGCCTGGGGCGCTTGCCGTGCCGCGAATCATACCCGCGCCTACGGTCACGTTGGTCAACCGATCAATGATGATAAAGCTGCCGGTGCCCGGACTGGTGCGGTAATCATCCACCGGAATAGCGGCGGTCAGCTCTACGTCGCAGCGGGCAATCGCATTTAGACCCAGCGAGTGAGTGGCATGCTTCTCCAGAGTATTGACGTCGATTTGGTAATCAATTGCGCTGACTTGGCCGGAAAGATCGCGGGTTGCCAGTTTGAAATCGTAGAGCTTGCCCGGCGTTAGCGCCTCTTCCTGCATCCAGACAATATCGGCTTTAAAGGTGTTGGAGAGCGGCAGTTCGCTATCCGCCGCCACCAGCCAATCGCCACGGGAGATATCGATCTCATCTTCCAGAGTCACTGTGATGGCCTGGCCTGGATAAGCCGCCGCAAGGTCGCCATCAAAGGTGACAACCCGTGCAACCCGCGATGTTTTACCCGAGGGGAGTGCCTTAATGGCTTGCCCAGGGCGTAATACACCCGCAGCCAAGGTGCCGCAGTAACCGCGAAAATCAAGGTTCGGGCGGTTCACGTACTGCACTGGCAAGCGCAGATCGCTAAGGTTCTGATCGCGGGTAATCTCGACGCTCTCTAATAACTCAATCAGCGTTTGCCCCTGGTAGCCGCCGCTAAAGTACCAGGGCGTTTGTTCGCTGCGATTGACCACGTTGTCGCCATTCAGGGCCGACATCGGCACAAAGCGAATGTCCGGCGCTTGCAGGTTAGAGGCAAAGGCGCGGTACTCATCGACTATCTCGTTAAAGCGCTGCTCGGAGAAATCCACCAAATCCATCTTATTGACCGCAATCACCAGGTGCTGAATACCCAGCAGGTCGGCAATAAAGCTATGCCGGCGAGTCTGGGTCTGCACGCCATAGCGGGCATCGATCAGAATAATCGCTAAGCTGGCCGTTGAAGCACCCGTGGCCATATTGCGGGTGTACTGCTCATGCCCAGGCGTATCGGCGATAATAAACTTGCGCTTATCGGTGGAGAAAAAGCGGTACGCCACATCAATGGTAATACCCTGTTCACGCTCTGACTGCAGGCCATCCACCAACAGCGCCAAATCAACGGTATCACCGGTCGTACCACTGGTTTTAGAAGCCTGGGTGATCGCTGCCAGTTGATCTTCAAAGATCATTTTCGAGTCGTGAAGCAGACGGCCAATCAGCGTCGATTTGCCGTCGTCGACGCTGCCGCAGGTAATAAAACGCAGCAGGTCTTTGTTCTCGTGCTCGTGCAGGTACTCTTCGATATTGTCGGCGATTAAATTAGATTGGTGAGACATTTTAGAAGTACCCCTCGCGCTTTTTCTTTTCCATCGAACCCACTTGGTCGCGATCGATGGCGCGGCCACTACGCTCACTGGTACGGGTCAGCAGCATCTCTTGAATAATTTCCGGAAGCGTCGCGGCCTCGGATTCCACCGCACCGGTCAACGGGTAGCAGCCAAGCGTTCTAAACCGCACCGACTTCTCTTCCGGCACTTCGCCTGGCGCTAACGGCAAGCGGTCGTCATCAACCATAATTTGCATACCGTCACGCTCTACGACTGGGCGCTTGGCCGAATAGTAGAGCGGCACGATGGGAATAGACTCTAAGTAGATGTACTGCCAGATATCCAGCTCGGTCCAGTTAGAGAGCGGGAATACGCGGATCGATTCGCCTTTATTGACCTTGGCGTTATATACGTTCCACAGTTCAGGGCGCTGATTTTTAGGATCCCAGCGGTGATACTTATCGCGGAACGAGTAAACGCGCTCTTTGGCACGCGAGGCCTCTTCATCACGACGCGCGCCACCAAAGGCCGCATCGAACCCATACTTATCCAGCGCCTGCTTGAGCGCCTGGGTTTTCATGATATCGGTGTATTTGGCGCTGCCGTGATCGAAGGGGTTGATATTGGCTGCCCGCCCCTCTTCGTTGGTATGCACAATCAGTTCCATACCCGCGTCTGCCGCCATGCGGTTACGGAACTCAATCATCTCGCGAAACTTCCACGTGGTGTCCACGTGCATCAGCGGGAATGGCGGTGTGCCGGGGTAGAAGGCTTTGCGCGCCAAGTGCAGCATCACCGACGAGTCTTTGCCAATGGAGTACATCATCACCGGGTTGGAGAACTCGGCGGCGACTTCACGAATAATATGGATAGACTCGGCTTCTAACTGCTTGAGGTGGGTCAAGCGCGCGGCATCAGGGGCGTTAAAAGCCTCCCCCTGCGTCGCTGAAGATGAAGAACGCGTCTCTGAAGACCGCTCTTTTGAAGACCGCTCCTTTGACGACCGCTCCTTTAAAGACAATGTAGACAATTGGGTCATGGCCCCTTACCTCATAAGAACAAGCTCGTCACACAAGCTAAAATCAGCGTACGTTATAAATAATTGTACGTTCGAATGTGGGTAGGGTAACGCCGAGCCAGTAATAACCCAAAAGAATTAATAACTATCTTTTTATTCCTAAAAAACCTATCCAGGAATGAGAGAGCAATAAACGTCTACTCAATGCGCTCAATCCAGCTCTGCCACTCGCCTCCCTGAATATCGCTTAACGTCATATCGATAATACGATAGCCAGGGCGGGAAGCTTCATCAATGGCGAACTGCTCGGCACTGGGCAGAAACTGATCTGCCATCGCCGGGCAACCATAAACATCTATAGTAGCTTCGCCTAGGCGGCGGTGCTCGGCGTAAGCTTGGTGCACGTGGCCAAACAGGATGATCTTGACGTGTGGGTGTTTACTTAGCAGTTCCCAAAATGCCTCGCGATCTTGCAAACCAATGGCATCCATCCATACCGCGCCCACGTCAACTGGCGGGTGGTGCATGGCAATCAGCGTGGGGCGATCGTCCTTCTCAAGCTGCTCAGCGAGTTTGGCTAGTCGCTCGCTTCCCAGTTCGCCATGGGGCTTGCCCTCCACCTGGGTATTGAGCAGCAGTATGCGCCACGCATCTATTTCCGCTCCACCCATGTCCACTTGATCGACCAGCGGGCGCTCGGCAGCCATCAACTCGGGCTGATCGTGATTGCCTGGCAACCAGTACCAGGGGCAAGGCAACTGGTCCATCGCCTGCACCGCCAAGGCGTAGGAAGCGGCTGACTCGTCCTGACTAATATCACCGGTAAACAGCACGATATCGGGTTTTTCTGCGACAACGGCACCCAACACATGCTGAAACTGGCGCCAGGGTATTCCCGCACGGGAACGCGCTTCAGTATCCGCATAGAGATGGGCGTCGGTAATCTGAACCACTCGCATTAGGGCATCTCCGGCACGTCAACAGTGTGGCCATGGGCAAGGCCATGAGCCAGCCACTCGCCTAAGAAGCGGTTGAGCTGAAGCTTCTCATCCGGCTGATGCATCCGGGCATTGGGATAGCGGTAACGGCCGCTAAAGTGGCGCTCGCGCTGAAAGTCGGTCACTTCAGCCATACGTGCATCGTGATAGAGGTGTACGCGCATACGCGGCCCTTCCAAAACAGTATCTAGCGGGCCAGTCTGAAAAACATCCACCATGGTGGTGTAAGGCGCTTGCTCTTGAATATACAGATGCAGATCGCCGAAATGCTGTTTATCACCGCGCAGGGCAATATCACGACGCTGGCCAGCCTCCATATCGCCCACCAAGCGCACCAAACGTAAATAGTTGGCGCTGCACTCCCCTTGGAGCGATTTTAAATCGGTGACATAGGCCGTTCTCGCCATATTCACTCCTCGTCGGTTTCGCTTTGCGTCAACGCGCGCTGAGAGGCGGCACGTAATGAGGC
The DNA here is from genome assembly GCF_000236035.1 of Vreelandella boliviensis LC1. Lineage (GTDB taxonomy): Bacteria > Pseudomonadota > Gammaproteobacteria > Pseudomonadales > Halomonadaceae > Vreelandella > Vreelandella boliviensis. Next base: position 129,329 of record NZ_JH393260.1, on the reverse strand, counting down.
TCGCTGGCTATTAAGCCAATGTAGACCAATTAAACACATGGCGTTGTCGAGTCGTCCCTGCTCTAAGAGTTCCCAAGCGTTCGCAAAAGGCATGACGTGAACACGAATATCCTCATGCTCTTCATCTAGGCCATGAATCCCACCTAATCCATGGGTATCTACCAAACCACAAAATAGCGTCACTTGCTCGTTGCAGGCGCCAGGACTTGGATAATAAGTGTGAAGTTTGGTCAGTTGGGTCACTTTACAACCGGCCTCCTCCCACGCCTCGCGACGAGCCACATCTTCCAGCGTTTCGTTTTTTTCGACCAAACCAGCTACGAGTTCGAGCTTCCAGGGAGAGACGGCATCATCAATGGCGCCGGCACGAAACTGCTCAATCAGCACCAGTGAGTCGCGCTCGGGGTCGTAAAGCAGTACCCCCACCGCATCAAAGCGATTGTGTACTTCGCGGCGCATAGGCTCGCTCCAACCGCCTTCAAATAGCCGGTGGCGAAGCTCTAACGCCTCTAGGCGGAAAAACCCCTGGTATAGCGTTTCGCGTTTAAACAGCTCGACATCGTCACGCTTTAATTGCGGAACGCCAAGCGTTGTGTTTCGAAAAGGGCTGTCTCGAAATGAGACATTCTTGGGGATGGTCGCCATAAGGCACTCCCGGTAGTGATAATCGCCCTATTATCAGTGCTTGCTACCGGGAATGCCAATTCAGCGGGGGGATTACAGCTGATTATGCAACGCCTCGGCATCGCGGCGCAGCGCCTCATCGGAAGCTTGTCGATTATCGCGAGCGGTGCCGTTAACCGCACGCAGGGCGTGCTCGCGGGCTGCTTGCTTGTTGCCCTCTTCTTTCAAAAAGGCGGCATAATAGTAGTTCACATCAATACCGTCTGGGCGGATTTCCAAGGCACGCTGGAACATGCGTTCAGCGGTATCGCTATTGCCAAAACCGAGTGGCCTACCCGGAGCGCGGTCATACAGTGCTCCTAGCGTGACGTAGGCTGAGCCATTCAACCCCTGGGGATCTATTTCAATCGCCTTTTCTAACGCGTCACGCGCATCACCTGCGGTACCTAATGCGCCTAAACCACCGCGCTCACGGGCATAAGAGGCTAAAATAATCCCCTGCCATACCAGTACATCGGCTTCGTCGCTGTGCTGCTCTGCTAATTGTTCCGCTTCACCTGCCAAGGACTTGAGGGTGCCTTCCCGTTCGTTGGCTGGCATGTCCGTCACGGTATGCTCCCAACGATTCTTCAGCGAGAATAACTCACCTTCAAATGCGGTAGCGGTTAATGAAGACAGCGCCAGCGTGCTGCCAATAGCGGCGGCGATTAATGAGCGTGATAAGGATATACGTAAAAAAGAGTGAGTTCGCATAGTTGCTCCTAAATTATTGTTGTCCTGCGTAGACCTACCAATAGCAGGCCTCTCGCCCAATATAGCAAAAAATGTAACGAACGTTTGAATGATTTATCCGTAGCATGCTGCTTGGTTGCTTCGCGCAATTAACGTAAGGTGGATAGCTCAAAACACGATAGGGATTAGGTAATGAAAGGCCGCAATATGACCCGCTGGCGCGATCCAGCCAAAGATCCGCGTCAAGCCCCTAAGAGCAACCTGATTACTCCAGAGGGGGCGGCTCGCTTGCGCGCTATTTTGGATCACCTATCGCGGGTAAAACGCCCCGCTATTTCAGAGAAGGTCGGCGAAGCGGCCGCCCAGGGTGACCGCAGTGAAAATGCCGATTACACCTATAACAAAAAAGAGCTCAACCGCGTTATTGCCCGGATTACCTACCTGACAAAACGTTTGGACGAACTGCAGATCGTTGACCGCCTGCCAGCCGATACCAGCAAAGTGTTTTTCGGCGCCTACGTAAGCCTGGAAGATGAAAACGGCGGGAAGGTTCATCTTAGGATTGTGGGCCACGATGAAATCGACACCAAAAAGCGCTGGATCAGTATCGATGCACCTATGGCCAAAGCACTGCTCAGCAAACAGGTGGGTGATGAAGCAAAAGTGCTCACGCCTAACGGTGATACGTTTTATACCATCACCGCCATCGATTACAGCGCCTAACTGATGCTCCATTAACGCCTAGTCTTGTAAGGAATAGTCCACTGTGGTGACAACGCGAACACGCTTGGTTTGCGGCGTGTAGCTGTCTAAGTCCTCAATGGAAAAGTAGCCTTGCGTCGCCTGACGAATTTGCCCCACTTGGCTACCGGAATCCTCGGCAAACTGCTGTGCTGCGTTGCGCGCGTCTGCAGTGGCCGCCGCGATCATTTCAGGTTTAATAGAGTCAAGACCGGTAAATAAAAACTCTGTGCGATATTCGTAGCTGGGAGAGAGCAGTACGCCTTCTCGCACCAATGAAGTCGCACTGGGGATTGCCTCGATCACACCCTCAACATCGGGGGAACGCAATAGCAGCGTTGCTTCGGCGCGGTAGCGCTCATCCGGGCGCTGACCGCCGTACTGATTGCTAAATTGGTCGGTAATCCTTGGCGGTGTAGAGCTAACATGCTCCGATGCAAACCCTTGGGCCTCCAGAAAATCACGAATAGCCTGCTCGTCGCTGGACAATTGCTGCTCAAGATCGCTCAAGCTATTGGCGCTGACACTGTAGTTGAACGGCCACAACACCAAATCCGCAGGCACTTCTCGCTCGGCTAAGCCACGTACCGTGACGCTACGTGACGACTGCTGCCATACTTCTGCAGCTCCCTTGATATAACTACCGCTCCACACCAACCCTAGCGCCAACAGCCCGCCCAGCAAAACAGCACTTCCCAGCACCGCCGTATTTCGAATGTTTCCCGCCATTTCCGCCACTCCCACTAATGTTCGTTAAATTAACGACTACTTATTTGCATCATAGCCCTTAACAATAGCTCTTAAAGATAAATTCGTCGGCAGTTGAATGTGGCAAGTTTGAGGAAAAGCACATGGATAAAGCCTAGCGCTGTGATTTAATCGCGCCGTAAACCTTGAAGCGGCGATTATCCGCCAGGGTCTGAAAGTCCTGAAACGCCCGCTGCAAATGGTCTGGATAGGGCAAAAAGCCATTTGCCACCACGATTAATCGTCCACCAGCGTTGAGATGCTCTGGCGCCGTGCTGATCAAACGCTGGCTGGGGCCATAGCTGATGTCTCGCTCTTTATGAAAAGGCGGGTTGCTGACAATCCAGTCAAACTGTTCGCCTTCAAGGGCGCTGAACACATCACTGCATAGCACTCGACCCTCTAGCCCATTCGCCGCTAACGTGCGCTTACATGCCTCGACGGCAAAGGCGCTGACGTCCACAGCGGTCACATGATGGCCGCGCTGGGCCAACCAGGCGCTAATAATGCCGTCACCACAGCCCATATCCAGCACCTTGAGCGGTTTTTTCGGCAAGCTATTCTCAATGCTCTCCAACAGTAACAGTGTACCCTCATCGACTTTGCCGTGGCCAAATACGCCTGGGTGGCTGACCAGCGTCAATCCTGATGACTCAATTGTCTGCCAAGCGCTTTCGCTGGCCTCATTTCCACTGGCCTCATTTCCACTGGCTAAGTCTAACGCAGCGGTATGGGTGGTAAACAACGAACAGCGCCGAGCATTGTCGCGCTTGTCCCAAGGCATACCCAGCTCTTCCAGCATCTTGGGAACACGTTTAATTCCGCCTTGATGCTCACCGACAATTTCAATGGGGGTCCCTTCAGGTAGCTGCTCACATAACCACTTGAGCCACCAAATACCTAACTGATGCGCCTTCGGCCAAAACAGCACAATCTCTTTGCCGAATGGCTCGCCCACCGCTAAGTCAAAAGGCGTTCGGGCCTGCTTGCCTTTCGCCTGCCACTCACGCAGTGCGTCAAAATCGCCACTGACCACACCCGCCGATTGATCGATAAGCCAGCTATCGACTGGCGGGCCAACAACCCACAGCGCTGCATAGTTATCTTTTTGCCGCTCTAACAGTTGGCACGCTGGGGCTTGGGCACTCATTTAACGATCTCCGGTTTAATTAATGTATAAAGTAGGTAGCGGCCCAAGCGCCAGTGGGGGTCATGGCGACAGTACTGTTTTTCCAGCGCCAGCAGCGTGGCACTTTCTGCTGGTGTGGCGGGCGGATGGCGCAAGTAATCTTGAAAGACACGGATACCGGCGACAGCGTCTATTCGCAAGCCGTTCTCTGCGCTCCACAGCTCGATCTCCGCATGGCTAACGGGCGAAATAGGCGTCAATCTTTGGCGCTTGCCCTTACCCGCCAAGCGGTCGCTCAAGGCCTTCTCAAGATTACCTTTGACCGCGTTAGAAAAGCGCAGTGCATCGCGATTAAACACCATCAAGCTAAGCTGGCCGCCAGGTGCCAATAAGTGGCTCAAGCAGGTCAGCGCCGCTTGCGGGTCACCTAACCACTCCAACACTGCATGGCAGGTAATGAGAGGCCATGGGCCTGCGGCATGCTCCGTTAACCGTTGCAGTGGCGCCTGGAGATAAGTAATAGCCTCTTCCGGTAACGTTTTAACGTCCCGGTGCCAAGTTTGTGCGTAGCTCAACATATCTGCTGAAGGCTCTGTCATCGTTACGCAGTGCCCTCGCTCAGCGAACCATGCCGCCTGCTGGCCCAGGCCACCGCCCACATCCAATACCTTCTGGCCTTCTAGATACAAAATTTCAGGTAGCAGGTAGTCGAGCATGGCTAGGCGCAGCTCACCCCGGGGCGCCTGATAGAGCGAGCGGGAGAACTTCTCTGCCATGCCGTCGAAATAGCGATCACCAGCCTGGGTCAATTCATAGCTGATCGATTCAGAATTTATTGATTTAGAGTCTGGGTGCATGCCGCGGGCATCACTGTAAAAAAGGAAACGCGCAGTTTACCTGATTCTTCCTGCTCAACCGAATGGCATTCCCGCCTGCATCAAATATAAACAAAAATTATCAAATAACTACAAATGATACTTAAAATAAATATAAATAGGATTGCAAATTTACCCGAAATAATAGCTAATTAACCCAGGATTAGGCGCCCTTCACGTCGGAAATGAAAAACAGCATTAAAATAACACAATCTAATCAAACCGATATAAGCCATAACATTATAATAACGGTGTGTTTTATATGATTATCGATACGGCTAACCAAAATACCTTTGGGCAAATAATACGGTCTTTGCTAAAAAAAGAACATACTATTTCTATTTTTTCAAAAGAAGCGGCCTACGCCATAGAGGCGAAGGCTATTAAAATGGAATTGGACAGTGGTAAAATAACGTTAGCTATACACTACACCGGTAGCTCGCTTTCTCCTTATTTACAAAACGACACCATTTGCTTTGACATAGAAACCTCCCACCCTACGCCGGGCATAGAAGAAATCTATAATATTGAACAAGTGCCTGCGCACGTCATTAAAATAGATACCTGCACTTACCATTTAGAGTGCCAGCTCCCCAGCTCTATCTTTTCGTCTGATAATAGAAGAGCTTTGCGTGTACCTTTTATCCTCGGCATGCACGCACGTGTGCACTTGGAAGTCTTTGCCCATGAGCTCAATGTGGAAGGTAAAGTGCGCAACCTTTCAGTAGGCGGCTGCATGGTGTATGTCAGACTGGAAGATAGTATGGCTCTTACCGTTAATCAGATGCTTCCAGGGGTAACACTCGAGTTTCCAAACGGGGAAACGTTTAACACTCAGGGGCGTATTCGTCATATGCGTCCTTTTGGAAGCCATGATTATGCGGCTATTGGCATTGAGTTTATTAATATGACTGCCACGATGACCGAGACACTTTTCCATTTTGTATCGGAATCTGAGTTCGAAGCCGCTTTTCGCTCGGGTGTACAGGATAGTTCCTCTCGGGCTAAGTCCCGGCTTTTCATAGCAGATGCGAAAGAGAAGAAAATGCAGCAAAAAGAAGAGCGTGATCAGACCAAGGACTCCCAGCGTTCCCCATTGTTACGTGGTGTTCAAGAAATCGCTCACCAGCTACAAGTCATGTTAATGTTTTCCAAAAACAAGGACTTATTTCCAGAAGAAAGTCTTTATGAGTGTGTCGATAGCCTACTTTACATGGTCAACCAAGATCGAAAGGGGCTCCAGTATGCGCTGGCTTTTTTGCATGATGAACCTGAATGGGTTCGCCATGCCATACAAGTGAGTAGCCAACTAGCGATGATCCTCATCAGTCGTGATCCATACGCGTCACAGACACGGGAAGCGGTGGCGGGCGCCCTACTGCACACCATGGGTAAGCCATTGCTAATTAGCCAACAGCTCCCCTCACTTAAAATACGCATGTCGCCATCGCAAACCGAGCTACTTAAAGGGCATGTTGTTGCACTGAACAACAGGTTAACCACACTGGGCTGGACCGCCAGCCCCGCCTGCCATGATATTATCCTCAATGCCAACGAACGGCTTGATGGCAGCGGCTATCCAGAAGGGAAGCAGGCAGCAGAGTTAACCGAACACGTTAAACTAATCAGCGTAATTAAAATAATCAACAAATTAACCCATGCGCGAAATGGTCAACAACCGCGGCAACCTCTTGATGCTTACCGCTGGGTTAACAACTGCCCGACTATTTATGAAAAGTCTTTGCTAGTAGAGTACATTCAACACTTTGGTTTATACCCCATTGGCAGCTTAGCCAAATTCTCAAGCGGTTTTTTAGCATGGATAATGGATGTAGACGCAAAAGGAATGCCGTGTAAAGTCAATGTCATTAAAAATCTTTCCTTTAGAGATACGTCTATAGACACTGTTCTTGAAAATAGTGACTTTACTCAAATTGGGCGCCTTGAGGGTACGGTGAACCCCACAGATTACAATATCCATATGGTTAATCACAGTTAACGGCTCTTACGCCATCGTTTTCAGCCCAGTAAATACCCAAAATTTAGCTACTCTCATTCCGTTAACTACACTGTAACGGAAGACACTTTAACGAAAGAATTATTTATTTAAGCACACTATTTTTTAGAGCATACTATGTCGCCTACACCACGCCGCTCCACCATTCTTGAAGTAGCCCACCTCGCTGGTGCCTCTAAAACCAGCGTATCGCGCTATTTTGGCGAAGAACGTGGACGACTCTCGCCCTCACTTCAGGCGCAAATTGCCCAGGCAGCAGATACCCTTGGCTACCAGCCGAATCTAATGGCACGCGGACTAAAAGGGGGCCGCTCTAAATTGATTGGCATGTTGGTAGCTGATATCCGCAACCCCTTTTCGGTGGCCATCACTCACGGTGTCGAGCAAGCGTGCCGCCAGTACGGCTACTCGTTGGTAGTGTGTAATACCGACAATGACCCAGAACAGGAGCGCCAGCATTTAGATCTACTTGGTGCCTATCAAGTGGAAGGCTTGGTGGTGAATGCTTCCGGGAGCCCCGAACGCCAACTGCACACTTTTATCAGCCAGGGAACACCCATCGTACTGCTAGACCGCGAAGTCGACCATGTGGAGGTGGAAGTGGTCGGGCTCGATAATCACCTAGCGATCGATATGGCGCTCGAACACTTAACTGAGCAGGGCTACCAAGCTGTACTGTATGTCAGCGAAGCTCCCCAGCAGTCAAGCCCGCGACAAAAACGCTTGTCACGTTTTAGCCACGCTGCCGAGCAGCATGGGCTCAATTACGCAACGTCACTGCTTGCTACCTCAGATAGCACTGCAACACTTCAAGCGCTAAGCGACTTTTTAACCACCCAACAACAGCACGCCTGCGCCGTCTTGTGTGGTAACGGCAATGCCACCCTAACTGTGACCCGCCTGTTTCAGCAGTTGAGCTTACCACTTGGCAAGGTGGGCTTGATGGGGATTGATGAGCTCGATTGGTGCGCCTTAGTGCCTCCTGGCATTACCACTCTAGCTCAACCCACCGATGCAATTGGCAAAACGGCTGTTCAATGCTTGGTGCATCGCATTGCGCCCCACACCTCATCAATGCCAACAACGCTGTGTTTTGCACCTACCCTGATTGAACGAGGTTCGACACAGCGCTAATTTTTTAAGGCGATGCTAAAAAATTAGCGCAAAAATGGTATCGTTCCCATTGGATGATAATAAACAACACAAAGAGATTATTGACCATGCCCCACTCCTTCTCCAGCCCACCCAAAATTCTTACTTTTGGCGAAGCCATGGCCATGTTTGTGGCTGATACGCCGGGCGACTTATCCTGCATTGAGCGTTTCCACCGACGCTTAGCCGGTGCCGATAACAATGTCGCTATCGGCCTCTCAAGGCTAGGTTTTCACGTGGGCTGGTTAAGCCGAGTGGGAACCGATAGCTTTGGGGGGTTTATTCAGGCGGCTTTAACGGCGGAAGGTATCGATGCGCGCTATATTCACGCCGATGCACACCACCCCACCGGGCTGCTGTTTAAAGAGCGCGCCCAGGGCGGCGCCGACCCGCGAGTAGAATATTTCAGACGTGGCAGTGCCGCCAGTCATCTCACTATTGACGACGCCCGGAATGTCGACTTTCAGGCGCTTAACCACCTTCATGCGACGGGCATTACTCCGGCTTTATCTGAAAGCGCCTGCCAGCTTAGCCATCATTTAATGGAACAAGCCCGCGCCCATGGCGCCAGTATTTCCTTTGACCCCAATTTGCGGCCGTCACTGTGGCCCAGCGAAAACGTTATGCGATCTACTCTCAATGAACTCGCCAGCCGCGCCGATTGGGTGTTGCCTGGGCTTTCAGAGGGCCAACTGCTCACCGGACAGAAGACACCTTACGACATAGCAGGCTACTATCTGGATCAAGGTGCCTCGGCTGTGATCATCAAACTGGGGCCGGAAGGCAGCTATTACCGTGGCAATCTAGATGGGCAGGAAGAGAGCTATGCCGTAGACGGCTGCTACGTAGCCGAGGTGGTTGATACCGTAGGCGCAGGCGATGGCTTCGCCGTCGGTGTGATTAGCGCCCTGCTCGATGGCGGAACGGCTCGCCAAGCAGCCCAGCGCGGCAACCTTATTGGCGCTCAAGCCATTCAAGTGGTGGGTGACATGGAAGGTCTGCCTAGTAGCGAGCAACTCCAAGCGCTTGAAGCCGAACTTCCCACAGTTTGAAACGCCTCGCCTTGCTTTAAATAGAAGATTTTAATGACAGGCTTTTAGGGCCTGTTGACGTTTCACTCACGGCCGCGCTGGAGCCCGTTTTTATTCGCGGCAAGGCAGGAGGAGAGAGGTTTGGTTATTCCAAATGAACGACGACTAACGCCGCCGCGGGTAAAAACGGGCCCAGCCCTTCGGGTTGCACCACAAAGCGCGCCATACGGTGTTGCAAAACTTGAAAAGGGAACCACCCTTCCCTGCGTTTTGCGCCTTGTCTGGCGCGCTTTGTGGTGCAACGCGGTTCGCGATGAAACGTCAACAGGCCCTAGTAACTGGATTTACAGCAAGGAGATAACAATGCAAAAACGGTTAGTGGTTCAAGGACGACTCAGCGATGCTCAGCTAGATGAGCTAAGCGATTTATTTGAGGTAGATGTGCTGGCGAAAACCACCGCGCTTGATGCCCCTGAAAATCGCGCTCTATTAGCGAAGGCGCATGGCATTATCGGTTCTGGCTTGGCGATTACCCCCCAGCTGCTGGATGCAGCGCCCCACTTGAAAGTCATCGCGACCATCTCGGTTGGCTACGACAACATCCCTATTGATGAACTTACTAAGCGCGGCATCATGCTGTGCAATACGCCTGATGTGCTGACTGAAACCACCGCCGACACCGGCTTTACCCTAATCATGGCCACTGCACGCCGGGTGGTTGAATTAGCCGAGTGGGTCAAAGCTGACAACTGGCAGGCCAGCGTTGGACCCGCACTGTTTGGTAGCGACGTACACGGCAAAACCCTAGGCATGGTGGGGTTTGGACGCATTGGCCAGGCAGTGGCCAGGCGCGGAGCCCTGGGCTTTGGCATGCAGGTGCTCTACTCCAACGCCTCGCCCAAGCCAGCCCTTGAAAAAGAGCTTGGTGCAAAGCGCCGCGAACTCAACGAGCTGTTGGCCGAGGCCGATTTCGTCTGTGTTACTGTGCCGCTTACCGCCGAAACCGAGCATTTGATCGGCGCCGATGAGTTCGCGCAAATGAAGCCAACGGGCATTTTTATCAATATCGCCCGCGGCAAAGTCGTCGATGAAACTGCGTTGATACGCGCCCTGGAGAACGGCGTTATTCAAGCCGCCGGGTTGGATGTCTTCGAGCAGGAGCCGCTACCCGCCTCGTCACCACTGCCGAAGATGCCTAATGTGGTTGCCCTGCCCCATATCGGCTCTGCCACCCATGAAACCCGCGACGCCATGGCCCAGCGGGCGGTGGATAATATTCGCCTAGCTCTCCAGGGCGAGCGGCCGATTAGCCTAGTCAACCAGGAAACCTATCCATGAATTCTGCAATGAACACAGCCACGTCTCTCTGCCTGCTGCTTGACTGCGATGGCACCCTAGTGGATAGCGAAATACTGCTTGCCGAGGTAATGGGGGACATTCTTCCCGAATTCGGCTTACCGTTTTCAGCACGACAGTATATGGATGAATTTCGTGGGGTACGTTTCCAGACAATCGTCCAAACCCTGGAAAACCGTTTTCAGGCGTTGGCAGATGACAAATTCTCCCAGCTTGAGGCAGGCATGCGGGCACGCATGGAAGCCCGCATGCGTGCCGAGCTTGTGGCAATACCGGGCATACCGGCAGCACTAGAACAGTTAAGCCGTCACCCCAAGGCCGTTGTGTCTAATGGCCCCGAGCGCAAAATTCGCTGTGCGCTGGAAAGCACCGAGCTGGGCCACCACTTTGCTAGTAGGCTGTTCAGTGCCTATACCCTCAATGTATGGAAACCCGACCCAGAGCTGTATCGCAAGGCGGCTGCCGCCATGGGTTACCCGCCACAAGAGTGTGTCGTTATTGATGATGCGGCGGTGGGTGTGGAAGCGGGGCTTGCGGCGGGCATGCACGTGATTCACCTCAATCACTTCCCCAACGAGGAAATCACCCCCGAAGGTGCGATAGCCATCCATCACGCCAATGAACTACCCGCCGCTATTGCCAAGTTGAGTGTATAACCGCAATTACTGAGGTCTGTAATTGTAAGCTCTTTTTAGTTAGTTACTACTTACCAACTGCCGCACCGCCAGCTCCACACCGCGCAGTTCGGCCAGGCCGCGCATACGTCCGTAAAGCGGGTAACCGGGTGCCGTATTGCGCTGTTGATCATCAAGCAGTTGGTGACCGTGATCTGGGCGCAGCGGTAAACGTGCCCCGCCCTCTCTTTCACGTCTCCACTCCTCTTCAACCAGCGCTTGAATAACACCTACCATATCCACATCACCTGCCAAGTGCGGTGCCTCGTGGAAAGAGAGGGAATTTTCTTCGCGCTTCGTGGCGCGTAGATGGATAAAGTGAATATGCGGGGCAAAGTGGCGGGTCATGGCCACTAAATCATTGTCTTCACGAACACCGTAAGAGCCTGTGCAAAGCGTCAATCCATTAGCGGGGCTGGGAACACGATCGACAATCCACTGGGCATCCTCGCGAGTCGAGACAACCCGGGGCAAACCCAGCAGTGGCCGCGGAGGGTCATCCGGGTGGATAGCCATGCGGACACCGACCTCTTCTGCCACCGGTATAACCGCCTGCAGAAAATAGCCTAGGTTTTCCCGCAGCCGAGTTGCGTCAATACCAGCGTACTCTTCCAATACAGCGCGAAACTGCTCAAGGGTATAGTGCTCTTCGGCGCCAGGTAGCCCAGCGATCAACGTCTTGACCAACTTATCGCGGTCGGGACTATCCAATGTATCCAAATAGCGGCGCGCTTGGGCTTTCTCCTCGGCGCTGTACGCCGCTTCGGCGCCTGGCCGCTGGAGTAGATAAAGATCAAAGGCGGAAAAAGCCACCTGATCAAAGCGCAGCGCCAACGCGCCTTCGGGTAATTCATAGGCCAGGTCAGTGCGCGTCCAGTCCAGCACCGGCATAAAGTTGTAGCAAACGGTGTCGATACCGCAGGTCGCCAGGTTGCGCAGCGTCTGGCAGTAGGTAGCAATCAGCGCATCTCGTTCGGGCAAGCCTTTTTTGATCGACTCATGTACTGGCACACTCTCCACCACTGACCATGTAAGGCCCGCCGCTTCGATCATCTGCTGACGCTCACGGATCGCCTCAACCGACCAAACTTGATCATTGGGCACCTCATGCAGTGCGGTAACGATACCGGTCGCCCCTGTCTGGCGAATCTCTCCCAGGCGAATCGCATCATTAGGGCCGAACCACCGCCAAGTATGCTCCATGGTGTTCTCCTTTTGTTAGTTGCGCTCAAGCGCTGCGAGCGCCCCACCCAGCCCATCTTGAGTCAACGTCTGATACGCGGTCAGCACAGCCTGGGCAAACTCCTTATCCACTGCCAGTTCACTCGGCACCACATCGTCCATGTCAAAATAGGCCGCTACCAGAGCGCGGGGATCGCTACCATGCGCTTGGTGTAGCTCTGCAAAGCGCTTGGCTAGCGGATCATCCACGGTGTAGCGATTGCCCAAAAGATCTTCGCTCCCGGTATAGCGAATCCAAGCAGCCACTCCCAACGCCACGCAGGGCGATGAGTGACCAGCGGCGCTACGTTTCAGCGCGCCGGAGAGCCAGCGCTGGGGGATTTTTTGGCTACCATCCATGGCGATTTGCTGCAGACGATGACGCAAACTGTCATTGGCAAAGCGTGCCAACAGCGAATCGGCGTAGCTGTCTAAATTGATCCCTTTGGGCATCTCTAATGTCGGAGCAGCTTCTTCAAGCATATAGCGGCGCAATAGCGCTTGTAGCTCGACGTGATTGACGCCGTCAAAAACCGTTTCAATACCTGCAAGTGCACCAAGATAGGCAAGCAATGAGTGGCTACCATTAAGCATACGTAGCTTCATGGTTTCAAACGGCGCCACATCAGCAACCATCTCAACGCCTTCAACTTCCCAGCTTGGCCGCCCCATTGGGAAATTGTCTTCCACCACCCACTGAGTGAAAGCCTCGCACACCACCGCATTGGGATCATTCACTCCCAGCGCCGCTAAGCGCTCAAAGTCGGCGTCGGTCATGGCGGGCACAATACGATCCACCATGCTACAGGGGAACGCGACCTCATTGGCGATCCAACTGGCCAGCTCTGCATCTCGTTGCTCAGCTAGCTGCATCACCGCTTGACGTGTTCGCTTACCGTTATTGGGCATGTTGTCACAAGAAAGCACCGTAAATGCGGCAATGCCAGCCTCCCGCCGCCGAGCTAACGCTTCCACCAACAGCCCTGGAGCCGTGCGTGGCTGCTGGGGTGAAGAAATATCACCGATGATCATCGGGTCATCGACTCTTAACTCACCGCTGGCAGGGTTCAGAAAGTAGCCTTTCTCAGTCACCGTTAAGGTGACTATACGGGTGTCTGCAGACGCCATTCGCGCTAGTAAAGACTCCCGGTCGCGGCCCCAGTTACCGGCGCTATCACGGCCCGAGAATAGCGCTTCTTCGATCACGCCTATTTCACGCAGCGTGAGGGTGTCACTGTCAGCGTACTCGGCTACCTGATAACGGTAGTTGGCATCACGCAGACTATCTACCAAGCCAACACTTGAGCGTAAATTTGCGCTGCAGACGCCCCACTCGTCGTCACCACTGCGCTGGCGATAGCGCTCTAAATACACCGATTGGTGGGCACGATGAAAAGCGCCCAGGCCGAGATGGACGATAGCGATCTGACCGCTTTTTGGCTTTGCTTCAATACGCGTTGGAGTCATCATCAATTACTCTCCCATCAGCAAGTTAGGCAACCAAAGCGAAATCGCGGGGACATAGGTCACTAACAACAGCACCGCCAAGTTGCATAGCAAAAATGGCACGATGGCTCTTGCCACCGTCAACATAGGTAGTTTGCCAATCCCCGCCACTACGAATAGGCACACCCCCACTGGTGGTGTTGTCAGTCCAATCATCAGGTTCAACACCGCTATCACCGCAAAATGGACCGGGTCGACACCAACGCCTGTCGCTACTCCCACCAAAGCGGGGAAAAGAATAATCAGTGCTGCAATGGTTTCCATAAAAGCGCCGACAAACAACAGAATCAGGTTAAGAATGAGTAAAACAATGAGTGGGTTTTCACTGATGGAGAGAATAAGCGCGGCGATCATCTGCGGGATCTGCTCGCTGGTGAGTATCCAGCCGAACAGGTTGGCTAACCCCACCATCAGCAGCAAGGCCGACGAGGTAAGTACGGTGTCAGATAAGATCGCCGGAAGCATTTTCCACGACAAGCCTTTATACACATACATACCAACGACCAAGGCATAAAGTGAGGCCACAATCGAGGCTTCAGTAGGGGTAAAGAAGCCACCGATAATGCCGTAGAGAATAATCACCGTCATCAACAATGCCCAGAAGGCCGTTTTCGCTTCACTCAGTAATTGCATGACCGGCACACGCTTCTCTTTAGGGTATCCACGCCGAACAGCCAGAATGTACACAGTGATCATCATTGCGAGGCCCATTAGAAGCCCCGGTACTGCACCTGCCAGGAACATTCGCCCGACCGAAATACCGCTAAGTGAACCGGCGATAATCATGGGAACGCTGGGCGGTATAATAGGCCCAATGGTAGATGACGCAGCAGTCACCGCAGCGGCAAACGGTTTGTCGTAGCCAGAGCGCGCCATGCCGGGAATCATCACCGAACCGATGCTGGCGGAATCAGCCACAGCGGTACCTGAAATGCCGCCGAAAATCATCGAGCCACCGACATTAGCGAGCCCCAACCCGCCGCGAATATGGCCTAACAAAGCGTTGGCAAAGCGCACGATATGCTCTGTAATATTGCCCGCATTCATCAGGTTACCGGCCAATACAAAGCCGGGAATACAGAGCAGCACAAAGGTATCGATACCCGCATACATACGCTGCGGCACAATCGTCAGTGAGATGCCTTCAAGCAGAAGATAAGAGAGCGAAGCTAACCCCAACGCAAACGCAATGGGCATCCCGACCAAGAGAAGAACCAAGAAAACGCTAAAGAGGATAATAACTTCCATACTTACGACTCCTGAAGGGAGGCAGAGGAACGACACATTGCGATAATTCCCTCAAGACACCCTAGTAAGCTGTAAACCAGGAGTAGCGCAAAGGTGATAACCGTTGAGAAGAAGATATACAGCATGGGAACCCGCAGCGTAGGTGAGGTCTGCCAGGCGCCGTTTTGGGCGTATTGCCAAGCGTAAGGCAGCACCAGAAAGGCAAACAGGCCAATCAGCAAGCAAATCAGCACTTGGAAAGCCGCCTTCATTCTCGGGCTCAGCAGGTGATGGAAAAGCTCAACGCTGATGTTTCGGTTCTGTCGCAGCACCACACCAACGGATAGCGCCACCATATAAATAAACAGATACCGCGAGAGTTCTTCGGTCCAAGCAATGGAAAACGGCAAAAATAGCCGTGAACAAATTTGCAGCAGTACCGTGGCGGCAATCGCAACAAGCGCCACAACGGCCAAGGTCAGAAAGAACGTATCTACCCAGCCAATCACACGCCCGATAGAGCCTTCTAGCTTAGGCACCGCCGACATTGAAGCCAGGCTCTCCAACGCTTCCTGTTCAAGCGCTTTTTGATCCGATTTCATCACCGTATCCTCATGGGCAAGCTGCTTGTGCCGTTAGAAAATGGACTGGCATACGCCAGTCCATTTTCATTACCAATTCACTACCAACGCCTTACAAGCCCTGGATAGCATCAAAGAGTTCACGCTGCTCTTCAGTTAAGGCCTCAAGCACGGCGGGGCGAGCTTTCTCTGCGAAAGCATCAACGTCGACTTCCACAAATTCCATACCACGCTCTTGAAGCGCTTGCTCCAGACGTCCTTGGTCATCAACGAAAAGCTCGGCCTGATACTCTTGCATGGTTTGAGCGGCATCACGAACCACCTGCTGAAGTTCTTCAGGCATACTTTCTAACTGATTACGGCCAATCACCACATAGATCCAACTGCGCACATGGCCGGTCATGTTGACGTAGTCCTGCACCTCATTAAAGCTGGCGCTTTCGATCAGACTAAGCGGGTTCTCCTGACCTTCCAGGGTATTTTGCTGCAGCGCGGTAAACACTTCGCTAAACGCCATTGGGGTTGGGCGTGCCCCCATTGCCTGCCATGTATCAACGAACAGCGGCACGTTCGGCACGCGAAGGCGTAGCCCATCAAGCTCGTCTGGGTGACGAATAGGACGATTAGAAGTTAGCTCGCGAGGGCCACGTTCGAACCATGCCAAGGGAACCAAGTTAGTGCGCTCAGTGATCTGGGCTTCAATCTCAGCACCGATCTCACCGTTAACGGCGGCATGAAGGTGTTCAGCGTCACGGAAAGCGTAGGGCACCGCCATCATTGCGGCTTTAGGCGCCCAGTTCTGTAAGCTTTCACCGGTGATGGTCATATCCGCCGTGCCTAGCTGGATACTGTTGATCACGTCCATCTCGTTACCAAGCTGCTCACTGGGGTAGAGGCGTACTTCAATCTGCCCGTCAGCGTTTGCTTCGACCTCCTGTTTAAATTTCTCGGCGGCCTGGTGCCAAATGTTCTGCTCATTGGCTAAATGGCCAAAACGCAGGGTAAAATCTGCCGCCATTAATGAGTGGCTGCCTAGTATGGCGGCCCCAAGTACAGCGCTGGTGATAAGTTTTTTAATCATTGTATTTCTCCTGCACACGAGTGTTGTTAGTTATTAATTGCAGCTATTACTTACGCATGGGTTGGCGTGGGTTGGAGTAGCGCCCTTTCAAGCACTGATCTCAATCAGCACCTTGCGGGCTTCTTCTGGTCGGTGATCAAGCATATCGATAGCACTGGGCATGTTACTCAGCGGCAACCGATGGCTAACAAGCGCCAATGGATTCAACTGCCCGCTTGCCATTAGCTCAAGCACCTCCGGAAACTTTCGGTTGTTAAGTCGCGAGCCGACCAGGGTCAGCTCCTTCTTGATCACTTCTAGCTGCACAAGATCACTGGGTTGAGCGCTAAAGCCCAGCAAACCAATGCGTCCTGCTGGCGATGCTAGGCGCAGCATTTGTGGCAACAGCGCAGGTACGCAGGCCGCGTCAGCAATCAGCGGCACACCTTCACCTTGGGTGAGCGCTAGCACTTCTTTTTCAACATCTTGCTCACGGCTATTAAATACCTGCGTGGCACCAAGCTGTTTCGCTACGGCTAACCGCTCGTTAATAACGTCCGTGACGATGACGTCTTCGATACCCTTGGCCTGGGCCATCTGCAAAATTGTCAGACCAATAACGCCGGCGCCCAGAATCATTAGTCGATCACCAGGGTGCGGCTGCATACGATCAAGTACGTTGGCGGCAATGGTGTAAGGCTCAACTAAGGCAGCAGCGTCTAGCCCTATATGCTCGGGTAGGTGGTGAACGTTAGCCGCGGGGACGGCAACAAACTCTTCAAAACCACCATCGCGATGCACGCCGATTACTTCGAGCGAACTGCACACGTTGGGGCGGCCAATTCGGCATGGGTAGCACTCACCACAGCTGATAACGGGGTCGATACAGACGCGATCCCCGACGGCGACGCCGAGCACGCCTTCACCCACAGCTTCAACTACTCCGGCAAACTCGTGACCGGTGGTACGCGGAAAACGCACAAAAGCGTTATCACCATGGATAATATGCATGTCCGAGCCGCAGATACCGGCAAATGCCACGCGCACCAGCGCTTCACCAGCGGCCACCTGGGGCGGCTCAACATCTGCTACCTGATAGTCATGAGGCGCCTTCACCTGGAATGCTTTCATTGACGTCAATCTCCTTACCTGTGCCACAAATTCACCAATGCCATAGTGTGCCGTCTTCCAACCGGTTCACCGGCAGGCTGGCGCGCTTATAGGGGTATTGCTTGGCTAACTGTTCGTCGATATCAACACCGTGCCCTGGGGTTTCACCGACGATGAAGTGGCCATCTTCAAAGCGATAATCGTGTGGGAAGACCTCGTCAGTGGCGCTGGTATGCGGCATATACTCCTGGATACCGAAGTTGGGTACCCAGGTGTCAAAGTGAATCGCCGCGCCCAGACAAATCGGCGAAAGATCCGTTGGCCCGTGGAAACCGGTACGCACGTGATAAAGACCCGCTAAATCGGCGATGCGACGTACATGGGTGATTCCCCCGGCGTGGGTTAGGGTGGCGCGGATATAGTCGATCCACTGATTTTCAATTAGCGCTTTGGCGTCATACAGGCTGTTAAAGACTTCGCCTACGGCCAGCGGCGTGGTGGTGTGTTGGCGGATAAGGCCAAACGCCTCCTGATTCTCAGCCGGCACACAGTCTTCGAGCCAAAAAAGATGGTAGGGCTCAACTTCTTTGCCTAAGCGGGCGGCTTCGATGGGCGTCAGGCGGTGATGAACATCGTGTAGCACATGCAGATCATCGCCAAAGCGCTCACGTACGGCGGCAAACAGCTTGGGCACATGGTTTAAGTATTTGCTGGTACTCCAAACGTGCTCGGCGGGCAGCTCGGCATCGGCAGGCTCATAAGGCTCGCCATCTTTTTTGGCGACCCCATAAATACTGGCAATGCCTGGCACACCTGACTGAACGCGCACGGCTTTGTAGCCCTCATCCACATGGCGGGCGACCTCTTCCAGGCACGCTTCTATATCTCGCCCCGTTGCATGGCCATACACCATCACTCGGTCACGACTCTTACCACCTAACAATTGATACAGCGGCATGCCCGCAAGCTTCGCTTTAATGTCCCAAAGCGCCATATCAACAGCGGCAATCGCACTCATGGTGACAGGCCCACGCCGCCAGTAAGCACCGCGGTAAAGGTAGTGCCAGATATCTTCGATGCGCTGAGGGTCACGCCCGATTAACGTCGGGATTACATGCTCCTCCAGGTAGGCCACCACGGCCATTTCGCGGCCGTTTAGCGTCCCATCGCCAATGCCGTACTCGCCTTGATCGGTAACAATCTTTAGCGTCACGAAATTGCGCCCCGGCGAGGACACAATGGTATAAGCCTGCTCGATCTTCATTGGATCGTCTCCTGCTTCAGCGCTGGGTTTTCTTGTTCTTCGAACGCTGCTTGTCCTTCAAACATAGCGGGGAAACGGCGAACCAGATCGGGCATAGAGACCAAAATCTCACGCAAATGAAGCGACATCGCCCGCTCTGCTCTCAAGACGTCTCGTGCCTCAATAGCAGCAACGATACTGGCATGCTGGTCCACTAGCCGTTCCAGCGGGGTGCTATGGGGCACACTGAGGTAGCGTACCCGGTCAAGCTGAGCGCGGACTTCTTCAATGACTTTCCAGGCTGCGTGCTGCTTTACTCCCAGCGAAAGCGTTTGGTGGAAGGCTTCATCAAGACGATAAAATCGATCATTATCATTAGGCTCAATACAGCGATGCTGCCGTGCTAACAGATCATGTAGGTCTGTCAGCACCCCTGGATCAATGCCTTTATCAGCCGCCAACCTCACGACTGCTACCTCAACCGCCTCACGCACAAAGCGCGCCTCAAGCACCGCCTGCTGGGATATCTTGACCACATAGGTACCGCGCTGAGGCTTCACTTCCACCAGCCCAGCCTCGGAGAGCCTTATAAAAGCTTCCCGCACCGGCTGACGGCTAACCGAAAAGGTGTCGGCAATCTCCTTTTCTGATAACGCCTGACCCGGCGCCAGCACCATCTGGATAATTGACTGCCGCAGCACATGAAATAGCCGTTGGCGTACTGATTCTCCATCGTGCGTTTCCTGCCATAGCGTTTGTAATGTTGTGTGCATTGCACCTGATCCTAATAGAGAAGTCCGTGGCGATGAGCGAACACTACTGATATGACTAGTATGGTAGTTAGATTAAAATAATAAAAGGCAGAATGATTTACTCTTTAGTCGAACAGCGCGCCATAATTGCCGCTACCAAAATCCTATTTACTTATAAGAAATACCTTACATAACAAACAGGTTTAGCGTATTTTTAAGGATTGCTTTGTAAAAACGTAGGCATTTGTAAGTATTTCGCAAGCTAATCGCCTAAGATGGTTTAATACAAACAATTGATTACCACGACCACTGCCCAGAACGGCAATTGCCATGGTCAGCTGAGGGCTGCTGCAAGCCTATACGAGTAAGGAGAGAGTAATGCAGGCCATCCAGGCAATGGATAATTCGAAAGACCTGGTTTTAACGACTGAATTACCGTCATTTTTGGTAGCTGATCTACTCAAGTGCCCAACCTTACCTACCTTGCCCGCTGTTGCTGTCAACGTCTTGAAAATAGCGCGTACAGAGCATCCTTCGGTAAACGATTACGCTAATGCCATCGAGCGTGATCCAGCCTTAACCATGCGCATTATTACCCTTGCCAACAGCGCCTTTTTCTCGCGTAGCCATATAAAGGTGCACGCTTGCCAGGAAGCGACGGCTCGCCTGGGGTTAGACACCACGCTGGCAGCGGTGATGAGCTTCAGCCTGCTTCAAAACAGAGGAATAGACGTCCATTACCAGCGAGTATGGATGCGCTCCATCATTGCCTCGTTAGCAGCACGACACCTTGCCATCCACCTCTGCCCCGATATGGCGGGGCCTGTTTTTACGGCAGCTTTGCTCCAAGACATTGGCGTCATGGCATTACGAGCCACATACCCGAAAGAGAGCAATAATTTATACACGGAAATCGCACTATCCCATCGACAGTTATCAGAATCTGAGCAACGGCTTTTTGGCTGCGACCACTCTCAAGTAGGCGCTTGGCTTGCCGCTAAGTGGGGGGTTCCGACACCGCTTGCTCAGCGAATCTGTGATAGTCACGGCGAATATGACATTACCTCCCCCGATATGCTAAGCATTCAGCTATCAGGCCCCATCGCCGATGCCTGGCTCTCGCCTCACCCAGCGCAGTTGCTAGTCGCCGTAGTACGCGAATTTGAAGCCTATCAGGGCAGCCAGGCGATCTCGTTGCGGCATTTACTCGAGAATATTCAGGAACAGTTGCCCGCGCTGGCAGACATGCTGCAAATGACAGCGCCCTCTTTACAGGATAACGAGTCGCTGCTTGCCGAAGCCCAACAACTGCTGTTTCAACAAACACTCCAGCTCAAAGCGCGTCTTGACACGAACCAAGCGGAACTTGCCTCCCTGCGTCAGCAGCAAGTTGAGTTAGAAGAGCGCTCACGAACAGACATGCTAACCGGCCTTGCAAACCGATCCTGGCTTGAAGAGCAGATGCATAAGCGCTTCGCCTTGTGTCAGGAACAGGCCCGCATCATGTCAGTGGTATTTATTGACCTTGACCACTTTAAGAAGCTAAACGATAAATACGGGCACCAAATGGGCGACCATGTACTGCAAAAATTTGGCAAAACACTACAGTCGCTCATTCGTGAAGGCGATCTTGCGGGGCGCTGGGGCGGCGAAGAGTTTCTGGTCGTTTTACCCGATGAAGACGCACAGGCAGCCCAGGTATTCGCCAAACGAATTGCCCAGCGCCTAGAAAACACACCGATGGCTCACGATGACCAGGATCCCATTCATGTATCTGTATCCATCGGTATTGCCTGTTTAGGTGACGGCGGATTTGGCAGTGCTGATGAACTTATTGATGCAGCCGATAAGAGCATGTATTTCATCAAGCACACAGGGCGCGGCGGCATTGCGGTGTACGGAGAACGTGGTGCGGCTGTAACGCCTATTAATGACTAGCCCTTTTCATTACTGGCCCGGGCCCTTCTATAGCAATATATGAGTACTCCCTATGCTGGAACTTCACCAAGTACATAAAACCTACGCGACGCCACAAGGCCCATTGAAGGTGCTTGAAGATGTCTCCCTACGTTTGGCCGCAGGGCAAAGCCTAGCGCTAATGGGCGAATCTGGGAGCGGGAAATCCACCCTCCTGCATCTTGCCGCCGGTATAGATCTTCCCGACCAAGGGGCAATAACCCTCGAAGACCAGAACGTCGCGTCATTAGCTGAGCCCGCCCGCGCCAAACTACGCCGCGAGCAACTGGGCTTAGTCTTTCAGCAGTTTCATTTAGTCCCCAGCCTAACGGTGATCGATAATCTGCGCCTGCAGGCGCGCTTAGCCAAACGCGATGATGCCGACTGGTCAGGCTACTTAATTGAGCGGCTAGGTCTAACTGGCATGGAAAAACGTTACCCAGAGCAGCTCTCTGGAGGGCAGCAGCAACGCTTAGCCATTGGCCGAGCTCTGGCACCGCGCCCGTCACTGCTGCTTGCCGATGAACCCACGGGCAATTTGGATGAAACCACCGCAGGCAAGGTACTTGAACTGCTATTGAGCCTGGTTCGCGAAACCCACTGTGCCCTGCTCGTTGTCACCCACAGCCCCCAAGTGGCGGCTCCGCTTGATCGCTGTCTACGCCTAAGCCACGGTCGTCTCCTAGACGCGGCACCATGACCCGGGTTCTATCCACACTACTTAGCCACTACCGCCGTCACCCCGGCCAGTTGGTCATGTTGCTGCTCGGCCTATGGGTGGCTAGTGCCCTATGGAGTGGTATCCAAGCGATCAACGCCACCGCGCGCGACAGCTACGCCCGCGCCGATGCGCTGTTTGACACCCAACTGGATCAACTTGAGCGGCGCGATGGCGCCCCACTGACGCGTGGCGAGTACTACGCTCTGCGCCAAGCTGGCTTGCCTGTTTCGCCCATGTTAGAGGGTGAAGTCGTTACCCAAGCTGGCACCCGGCTAACCCTGATCGGCATTGACCCACTGACCCTATCCAGCGATAACGCGATGGCTCAAGCAAACACCTCCGCGTCGTTAAGCGATTTTCTAACGCCTCCGTGGCAAACACGCGCAGCGCCTGACGCCTTGGCAGCCCTAGGGGTAGCGCGCGAAAACGCATCGGGTGCTACCCCGACCTTGGCAGATGGCAATACACTCCCACCGCTCGTTTTAGCGCCAGCGTTACCGCCGGACACGCTGATTATGGATATAAGCGCGGCAGCGCGGTTACTTGAAAGCGGCGACGAGATTACGCGCATTGTGGCCGCACCGTGGGCTCTCGCTGAAGCACCCTCCGGATTTATACTCACCCGCGCCACCACGCTCGCCTCCCCCGGTCAACTGACTGAAAGCTTTCACCTAAACCTTACCGCGTTAGGGCTACTTGCCTGGGTCGTGGGGCTATTCATCGTTCAGGCAGCGCTAGGCCTAGCGTTGGAGCAACGCCTGGGCATGCTGCGCACCCTGCGAGTACTGGGTGTATCAGGGCGCAGTTTAGTTGTTGCGCTGTGCTTAGAGCTAATTCTACTCGGCCTGATCGGGGCGCTTGCCGGTATAGCCAGCGGCGTATGGCTGGCACGCGTATTACTGCCCGATGTCGCGGCAACTCTGGGCTCGCTTTACGGCGCAGGCGTGGGGCAAGAGCTCAATCTGCCCTGGCATTACTGGGTCGGAGGGCTGGCGGTTAGTCTTGGCGGGCTACTGCTGGCGGGCAGCGGCGTGCTATGGCGCGCTGCCCGCTTAAACATGCTGGAGTTAGGCCAGATGCAGGCCTGGCGTGGCGGTTACCGTCGTCAATTAACGCTAATGAGCATCAGCGGCGCACTCGCCTTGAGTGTGGCACTCGCACTTTACGGCTGGCTGCGCTTTCAGCCCCCCGGCGATGGTTTAGTGGCAGGCTTTGGGCTGATTGCCGCGCTACTGCTGGCCAGCGCCCTATGGTTGCCGCCATTTTTAGCGCTGGTACTGAAAGTACTGACACACCTTGCCCAGCGGCGCCCGCTTATTCACTGGGCGATGGCGGATATGCAGCTTCAGCTACCCAGGCTGTCACTGGCCATGATGGCACTACTTATCGCCTTAGCGACCAATCTGGGGGTCGGTAGCATGGTCGGCGGCTTTCGCCTCACGTTTTTAGACTGGCTTGATCAGCGCCTAGTCGCCCCGCTCTATTTGAATGCCCCCAGCGAGCAGTATGCGGATATTGATGTTTGGCTGGCTGATCGCCCAGAGGTCTTCGAGCGCTTGCTCACTCGGCGTAGTGATGCAACCCTGCAGGCGACCATTACGCCCGATGGCAGCCGCGCTTTAGGCACGCCTATCGAGCTGTACGGCATCACCCCAGGCGAATCATTAACCCCGCACTGGCCGCTGCTGGCAATCCAACAAGACCGCTCATCCGCCTGGGCAGCCTTTAGCGATGGCGCGATTTTTGTTAACGAGCAACTCGCCACCGCAGAGAACCTTGCCCCCGGAGATCGCCTAACCCTAAGCGCACCGGGCGCCAATGAAACGCTGACAATCGCCGCTATTTATCCCGACTACGGCAACCCCAGGGGGCAGGTGCTGATGGCATCGCCCCAGCTTGCCGCACGTTTTAATGCGCCGCCGAGCTCCATGGGGTTAGTGTTGAATGATAACGCCAATGTTGATGCCATGCGGGCTGCTTTGCGCGAACGCTTTGACCTCGGCAGCGATGCGCTGAGCGATCAAGCCGAGATCAAGCGTATCGCCACCGAGATTTTCGAGCGCACCTTTACCATTACCCGCGCACTGAATGTACTGACCCTAGCGGTAGCGGCCCTCGCACTGTTCGCCAGCCTGTTAGCCCAGGCGCGCAATCGACGCCAACAGTTAGCACCGCTATGGGCGCTGGGCGTACCTCGAGCACAGCTGGCACAATTGAATTTAGCGCAACTTGGCGGTGCTGCATTAGTCACCGGCCTACTGGCCGTTCCACTGGGTATTGCGATTACCTGGGGCTTAGTGGCGATTATTAATGTGGCGGCGTTTGGTTGGCGACTACCGCTCTACCTTTTCCCCTGGGAAATGGCGATCACCCTGGCCACCGCCGTTGGTGTAGCGCTACTGGCAGCGGCCCTGCCCACGCTGCGTTTCTGGCGCGCCTCACCGCGGGCCTTACTGGCAGAAGAGGCTAATCAATGAGCGTACGGCGACTGCGAAACTTGCTTCTTGTGCTAATCGCCACTGTGACGCTGATTCTTTATGGCTGTAGCGATGAAGATCCGACGTCAACCAGTAGCGCAGGCTTTGCCGGCTTGGGCCAGGACGTCGATGGCTTCCAAGACGCCGGGTCAAACTCATCACTTACCTTCCCTGCGGATCATTCAGCGCACCCGGATTACCGTATCGAATGGTGGTATTTAACCGCCAATTTGGAAGATGAATCCGGCGAGCCCCTCGGCCTACAGTGGACACTATTTCGACAAGCCCTGATGGCGCCCAGCAAGCGCCCTGAGCCAACGCCCTGGGCCGCTGATCAACTCTGGATGGCCCATATGGCGCTCTCCCAGGGCGAGCAGCATCAGGTGGCCGAACGTTTTGGACGCAGCCATTCACAGGCCCAGCTAAATACTACCCAGAACAGCCAAGCAGGCGTAGTGGCTAACCCCTTTCATGCCTGGCTAGATGATTGGCAGCTTAAAGCAAACGATGAAGCCGATAACCGCGATTTTGATAACCTCACCCTCACCGCCTATAGCGGCGAAGGCGATACTCGCTTTGGCTATTCATTAACGCTGACCGCCGAAGGGCCGCTGGTATTGCATGGCAACGGTGGGTTCAGTCAAAAAGCTGCCAACGGTCAGGGCTCCATGTACTACAGCCAGCCCTTTTGGCAGATAGAAGGCGATGTCACCCTTAACGGTGAGACCAAAACCGTCAGCGGCCGCGGCTGGCTGGATCGCGAATGGAGTAGCCAACTGCTGGATGCCCGCCAATCCGGCTGGGACTGGTTTTCGATTCACCTTGAAGATGGCCACAAGCTAATGGCGTTTCGGCTACGCGGTGGTGGTGATGACACTGATCAAGCGCAAGGCGCTGATTACCGCTCTGGAACCTGGATAACGCCAGAAGGCCAAGCCACATCTTTAGCCAATAGCGACATCACGCTCACACCGCAAGCAACATCGGCAGTCGCCGGGCGCGATGTACCTACCCGCTGGCGACTGGAAGTGCCATCAGCAGGCCTCGACATGACGATTGAAGCCCCTCACGCCAACCGCTGGATGACCACCAGCGTGCCCTACTGGGAAGGCGAAGTAGTGGTCACCGACCACGCCAGCGGCGAACCGCTTGGCGAGGGGTATCTCGAAATGACCGGGTATTGAGCTAACAAGCACATTAACCCTTTGCATAGCGAGCCTGCCCCCATCGCTGCATTGCCTCAAGCACTTCACGCAGCACTGGTCGTACCTCGGCGGCACGGTCTTCGCGATAGGCGAAGATCGGCTGGTCATCATCGGGTTCGTTCATATAGGTACGCTGGGAGAGTTCGAGCTGCACCGCGTGAATATGGCTGGCGGGATCCCCATAGCTCCGGGTGATATGCCCGCCTTTAAAGCGGCCATTGATCACATGCGTAAAACGCGACTGGGCAGCACAGACCGCTTGTAACGACTTGCTAAGTTCAGAATCGCAGCTTCGCTCCTCAAAGGTACCCAGATTGATATCCGGTAGTTGGTCGTCGAAGAGCCGCGGGATGCGAGAGCGGATAGAGTGGGCATCGAACAGCAGCGCATAGCCGAAGCGCGCCTTTAGCCGCGCAAGCTCCCCAGCCAGGACGTTGTGGTAGGGGCGCCACACATGCTCTTTTGCCCACTCGCGCTCTTCCTTGCTAGGTACTTGTCCGTCTCGAAACAGTGGTTCACCGTCGAAGTCGGTGTCAGGAAATAACCCGGTCGTCGCCCCCGCGTAGAGCGGCGTATCATTTTCAGGCCGGTTAAGATCGATAACGTAGCGCGAATAGCGCGCCTCCAGTCGGCTAGCGCCAAGCGCTGCGGCAAAATCGTAAAGCCTGGGAAGATGCCAGTCGGTGTCGGCGAGGCTAAGCGCCGCTTCGTTGAGCCCGGCTTCCACTGCTGGCGTTAACGCAGTGCCTGCATGGGGCATTGAGATCAGCAGCGGCGTATCGCCCTGGGTGAGCTGGTAACTGTCCATCACACTTCCCATCATGCTTCTATCTCCTTACCTGCTTTGAAAACCGTGACGGGCAATTGCCCACCCAGCCAGTAGCTGAGCTCCGCTGGGCCACTAATATCCCAGACGACGGCGTCCGCTACTTTTCCTACTTCCAAGGAGCCATGGCTGGCATCAATACCCAGTGCCTTAGCGGCATTAATAGTCACCCCTGCCAGCGCCTCTTCAGGGGTTAGGCGGAACAGCGTACAGGCTAAATTCATCATTAACCGTAACGACAAAACCGGCGACGTGCCGGGGTTAAGATCACTGGCTAGCGCCATCGCAACGCCCTGCTCACGGAACGCCGTAATCGGCGGCAACTGCGTCTCACGCAGGGTCAGAAAGGCGCCCGGCAGTAACACCGCAGCGGTGCCACTGCTCGCCATAGCACGAGCATCCGCCTCATCGGCATATTCGACATGATCCGCAGACAGCGCGCCAAATTCGGCAGCGAGCTGGCAACCGCCAAGCCGCGATAGCTGCTCGGCGTGCAGCTTGAGCGGTAAACCCAGCTGTTTAGCGGTATTGAATACACGCCGCATCTGCTCGACCGAGAAAGCGATGCCTTCGCAGAAACCATCCACCGCATCGACAAGTCCCTCCCTAGCCAACGTCGGCAGGAGGGTCTCGCACACTAGCTCGATATACGCATCGCTACGCTCGCGGTATTCAGGCGGCAACGCATGGGCCGCAAGGCAGGTAGTGTGAACCTCAACCGGCAGGTGTTCGCCCAGCGCCCGGGCCACTTGCAGCATCTTGCGCTCGCTGTCCAAATCAAGCCCGTAGCCCGACTTAATCTCCAGCGTGGTGACGCCTTCACGCAACAGCACCTTGGCACGCCCCTCTGCACTTGCCAGCAGTTCGTCAAAACTTGCCGCACGGGTTGCCCGTACGCTGCTGACAATGCCGCCGCCCTGGCGGGCAATTTCGCTATAACTCACCCCCTCCAGACGCTGCTCAAATTCGCTACTGCGATCGCCCCCAAACACCAGGTGGGTATGGCAGTCGATCAACCCCGGCGTTAGCCAGCGCCCGCCCAAGTCACGCACTTCATCGAAGGTTATATCGTTGGGCAGCTTCGCCTCAGGGCCAATCCAGGCAATCCGCCCCGCCTCAATAATCACTGCCGCATCGCGCACAATCGCGTAGTGGCCACCCGCCAAGGTAACCGCATGGCAGTGGTGCCATAGCTGTTTTATGCTTTCTCCCAGGGCCACGTTACTTCACCATCGGCAGGTCGAGGCCTTGCTCAGTGGCACTCTGCTTGGCGATGTCGTAGCCAGCATCGGCGTGACGCATTACCCCGGTGGCGGGGTCGTTACGCAGCACGCGGCCCAAGCGAGCATGGGCATCGTCGCTGCCGTCGGCAACGATCACCACCCCAGCGTGCTGGGAGTAACCCATGCCCACGCCGCCGCCATGGTGAAGAGAAACCCAGGTAGCGCCTCCGGCGGTGTTGAGCAGCGCATTGAGCAGCGGCCAATCGGAGACGGCATCCGAGCCATCCAGCATTGATTCAGTTTCGCGATTGGGGCTGGCCACCGAACCGGAGTCCAGGTGGTCGCGGCCAATCACAATCGGCGCTTTGAGTTCGCCACTGGCGACCATGGCGTTAAACGCCTGGCCCAGACGCGCGCGATCCTTTAAGCCCACCCAGCAGATACGTGCCGGTAAGCCCTGGAAGCTGATACGCTCCTTGGCCATATCCAGCCAGTTATGCAGATGTGGGTCGTCGGGGATCAGCTCTTTAACCTTCTGGTCGGTCTTGTAGATATCTTCCGGGTCACCAGAGAGGGCCACCCAGCGGAACGGGCCAATCCCTTGGCAGAACAGCGGACGAATATAGGCAGGCACAAAGCCGGGGAAGTCGAAGGCATTATCGATACCCTCCTCCCGAGCCATCTGACGAATATTATTGCCGTAATCAAAGGTCGGCACGTCCATCGCCTGAAAATCAAGCATGGCCTGCACATGCACCGCCATAGAGCGCTTGGCGGCTTTGACCACCACCTCAGGCTCGCTCTTGCCCCGAGCCACGTACTCATCCCAGTTCCAGCCTGCGGGCAAATAGCCGTGCAGCGGGTCATGAGCGCTGGTCTGGTCAGTCACCATATCCGGCTTGATGCCACGCTTGACAAGTTCCGGCAGTATCTCAGCCGCATTGCCACGCAGCGCAATCGAGACGGCTTTACCTTCTGAGGTGTAGCGCTCTAGGCGCGCCAGGGCATCGTCGAGATCACTCGCTTGCTCATCCACATAGCGGGTGCGCAGACGCATATCGATACGGCTCTGCTGACACTCGATATTAAGGCTGCAGGCACCCGCGAGCGTTGCCGCCAAAGGCTGGGCGCCGCCCATACCGCCAAGACCGGCGGTCAGGATCCAGCGTCCGGCCAGCTTGCCGTCGAAGTGCTGCCGACCAGCTTCAACAAAGGTTTCGTAGGTGCCCTGGACAATGCCCTGAGAGCCGATATAGATCCACGAACCCGCGGTCATCTGGCCGTACATCATCAGGCCCTTCTTATCCAACTCGTTAAAGTGCTCCCAGTTAGCCCAGGCAGGCACCAGGTTGGAGTTGGCAATCAATACGCGCGGCGCATCCTTATGGGTCTCGAACACTCCCACCGGTTTGCCGGACTGGATCAGCAGCGACTGGTGATCTTCCAGGCGCTTGAGCGTCTCAACGATGGCATCGAAACACTCCCAATCACGAGCGGCGCGGCCAATCCCGCCATACACCACCAGCTCTTTAGGATTTTCGGCCACATCGGGATCGAGATTATTCATCAGCATTCGTAGCGGTGCTTCGGTCAGCCAGCTTTTGCAGGAGAGCCGGGGGCCATGAGGGGCTCGAATATCGATATCGCGAAAGCGTGAAAGGGTCATAAATACTCCTAATTTGCGGCCATATTTTGTATATACATTATGACAACACCCGTCTCCACGCAACGCTTTAAAAGTGCTTTGACGCAAATTCACCACGACAGTGCAATGTTCCGAAAAAAAGCAAAAATACGCACAAAAAAGGCTTATTTAGCCCCTATCAAGAACGTCTCTTTACCTAACGCTCGGAGTTCGCTATATGTATATACATTAGCAGTTAATTGCTTATTTTAATGGAGCCCTCATGTCCCAACGCTACTTCGCCGATCACGCCCTGCTACCCAGCGGATGGGCCTCACAGGTACTGCTCGAAATCGATGCCACCGGCACCCTTACCAAGGTGTTACCTGACAGCGCGCCGGATAATGCCCAGCTCTTAGCTGGCCCTGTGCTCCCCGGCATGCCCAACTTGCACTCGCATGCCTTTCAGCGCGCCATGGCGGGTCTAGCCGAAATTGGCAGTACACAACAGGACAGCTTCTGGAGCTGGAGAGAGAGTATGTATGGCCTGGTTGATCGGCTCACGCCGGATCAAGTGGGTGTGATTGCCCAGGCGCTGTATATCGAAATGCTCAAAGGGGGTTATACCCAGGTCAGCGAGTTCCACTACCTGCACCATGACACCAGCGGCAAGGCCTATAGCGACCCTGCCGAAATGGCCTGGGCCATTACCGGCGCCGCCGAACGCAGCGGTATCGCCCTTACCCTGTTGCCAGTGCTTTACGCCCACAGTGGTTTTGGCGGGCAGACGCCCAATCATGGGCAAAGACGCTTTATCCACACCGTCCCAGATTTTTTGAAGTTACTTGAGACATTAAAGCCAAGCTTTGCAAACCACCCCACAAAAGCACTAGGCATGGCGTTCCATTCACTTCGCGCAGTGACCCTTGAAGAGATGCAGGCAGTACTGGCGACGAACCCTACCGGCCCGCGCCACATTCACGTCGCCGAACAGCAACGCGAAGTGGAAGATAGCCTCGCCCATTGCGGTCAGCGACCAGTACGCTGGCTACTGGATAATGTTGAGGTGGATGAGCGCTGGAGTTTGATCCACGCCACCCACCTAGACGATGGAGAATTACGCGATCTCGCCGCCAGCGGCGCCGTGGTGGGGCTCTGCCCGACCACCGAAGCCAACCTGGGCGACGGGCTTTTCCGCGCAGTCGAGTATGCCGCCCTGGGAGGGAAGCTGGGCATTGGCTCTGACAGCCATGTCTCGCTGGATATCGTTGAGGAGCTGCGCCTGCTTGAGTACGGCCAACGGCTTGCCACCCAGCAGCGCAACTGCCTGCACGATAGCGCAATACGCCCGGTGGGTGACTGGCTTTACCGCAGCGCCTTGGCAGGCGGAGCGCAAGCCTCCGGCCAGCCCATCGGCGCCCTCGAGGTCGGCAAGCGCGCCGATATGGTCGTCCTGGATGGCAGTGACCCCTACCTCTCCACCAGCGCAGACGACACCCGCCTGGGGCGCTGGCTATTGGGCGGGTCAAAACAGCAGATTCGCGATGTCATGGTGGCTGGCCGCTGGGTCATTCAGGAACGGCGCCATGCCCTGGATGACGTTAACCGCACGGCGCTGACACGTCTGTTTCGCGAGATTGGTTAAGCCGCTGAGCGAGATCGATTAAAGATTGATTAATAAGGGGAGTGCGCCATCGAGCGCAATTTATAGCGATCGCCAG
This sequence comes from Vreelandella boliviensis LC1, assembly GCF_000236035.1. Classification (GTDB taxonomy): domain Bacteria; phylum Pseudomonadota; class Gammaproteobacteria; order Pseudomonadales; family Halomonadaceae; genus Vreelandella; species Vreelandella boliviensis. The sequence goes on along the minus strand of NZ_JH393260.1, from coordinate 97,798 downwards.
GGTGCAGCAGATGCGCATAGCTAATCAGGCGATCGCCAGACCATGTACGGCGACGAACACTTAGGCACGGCAATGCCAGGCCAATATCCAACCACTCCGCGGCTTGGGGATCAGCCACTACGGCTTCGACAATATGCTCCATATCGGTAATCGGGCAGGCAGCCACCAGCACCTCATTCGGGGTATGCCGAGAGAAGTCTGCGTCCAGATAATCGGACACCCAGCGCGGATTAACGTAGCGGTCTTCAAGTTGAATGGGCAGGCCATTTTCGAGGTGAATCAGAATGGAATGGAATAGCTTAGTGCCAATGCGCACGCCCATACGCAGGGCGATCTCATCGTCAGCATTCAGCGCCTCACAGCGCAACACACGGTTAGTGTAGTCATGGCCACGACTACGCACTTCATCAGCGATATTATTGATTTCTGCCAACGGCGACTCTGAACGGCGATCGGTCACAAAGGTACCTATCCCCGATTGACGCACCAGATAGCCTTCCTGCACCAGATCACGAATGGCCTTATTGGCGGTCATCCTGCTGACCCCAAAGGTGACCGCAAGCTGCTCTTCAGGCGGGATTTTATGATCGACGGGGAAATGCCCTGTCTGGATATTCTCCAGCAGGTAGTGCTTAATCTGTTGATACCGGGGCGGTTGTCGTCCCACGTGCTCTCCTCAAATCCCTTTTATCACCCGACTTATCCCCCCCTTCACCACAAGGTCGATGCTAAGCAGGTGTGTTCCAGGCGTCGTCTCAAATTTAATTGCCTCATAGGCAGCGTTAACCGGTACCAGGAGCGGGTCTTGCCCAGACCAATACCACAGGTCGTAACAACTGAGCGAATGCGCTGGACGGCTGGACATCCGCGCAGCCCCACCCACAGCTACTAACAGTGTCTCAGCACCAGGGCGTCGCTTTAGCCGCTCTCCCTTGGCCAGCCAAGCCACACGGGCCTGCCAACGTTGTGGATTGTACATTAAATTCAGCGCCCGACTCGCCCCCTCGGGCAGCAAGCACTCTACCGCCGCATCCCCATCAAAAACGACACTTTGCCGAGGCACTAACGTAGTGCGCTTACCGGGGAGTATCAGCGTGACCGGATGCGCGCCAATCACGGTAAAATGACGCCTCACTCCAGCAATCACCGAAAATGGCCCCGGCTTTTCCAGTTCCGCAATCGACACCCGCCACCCTGGTGATTCACCACTATTCTCTTGGCGCACCACTTCTCGCGTCACCCCACCGCCATTTTGCCAAGCAACGGGCATAAGCTCGTCAAAACGGAGTGTTTGCGGCAGCTTCATGGGTTATTTCCTGTCAGGATGCGGCGGCCTTACGGTAGCTCATTGAGGCATCGATACGGCCAAGGATATAGTCCCCCGCTGCTACTGCCGGGTAGTCAGCCTCGCTAGCAGAGATCCCCAGGTCGACGGGATCAACCAGCGCGCCATAATAAAGCCAGCCCAATCCTCACCTGCGTTAGTCCACTTAGGCTATTGATAGCGGCCATACATAAGAACAGCCACAAGCAATAAGTATATACATACAAAAATGCTTTTATCTATCCGTAAAAGTAAAACAAATTAGATAAAATCTCGCCTAAAACGCACCAAAATCACGCAAAAAGCATCCATAACGCACCAAAACCCATCATTTTAAAATATTATCTAATAACGACCAGTAACTTAACCATTAGAACTTGCATAAACAACGCCTACCTGTATATACATAATAGCAACTGCCGATTTCACCACCACGGATGGGAATATCTAACATCCATTTTTAACACCCAATGGGTGAGAAAAAGGCTGTTTAGATGCTTCCAGATGATGCTCGTAAAGCACTGCAGAGGTAATCATGACATCAATACAACGGCTTTCCCCAGGTCACATTACGCTTGCGACACTACGCGAGCTTTTTGAGGGCAGCCCCACTATCGCGCTCGACGAGGAGAGCCGTGTCAGGGTCGCAAGCGCCGAAGCCACGGTTAGCGCCATCCTGGACAGCGGCCGCACCGTTTACGGTATTAACACCGGCTTTGGCGTGCTCGCCCAGACCTCCATACCACGCGCGTCGCTGACCGAACTGCAGCGCAACCTGGTGCTATCGCACAGTACCGGGGTGGGTGACTACTTGGATGACGCCACTGTAGGGCTGATTCTGGCGCTAAAAGCAGCTTCGCTGGCCCGTGGCCACTCCGGAGTGCGCTGGCTGATTATTGAAACCCTATTGGCGCTTTACAATGCGCGGGTCTATCCATGCATTCCTGCCAAAGGCTCGGTAGGTGCCTCTGGGGATCTTGCGCCGCTGGCGCATATGGCGGCCACCCTGCTCGGCGAGGGTCGCATGCGTCACCAGGGGAGAGAGATACCCGCCAGTGAGGGGCTTGCCCTGGCGGGTATCGAGCCCCTTACGCTGGCCCCCAAGGAGGGGCTGGCACTGATTAACGGCACCCAGGTATCCACCGCCCTGGCGCTGCGCGGACTGTTCGCCACCGAGAAGCTATTCACCGCTGCCGTGGTGGCAGGGAGTCTGTCGGTGGATGCCTTAAAGGGCTCAGACACACCGTTTGACGAGCGCATTCAGGCCGTTCGCGGCCATCCCGGTCAGCGTGATGTCGCCGCTTTCTACCGCGAACTGCTAGCGGGCAGCCGGGTGCGTGAATCCCACCGCGACTGCCCGCGGGTTCAGGACCCCTACTCGCTGCGCTGCCAGCCCCAGGTGATGGGCGCCTGCCTCGACCATTTACGCTTTGCGGCTAGTGTGTTTCTGCGTGAGGCCAACGCCGTTTCCGATAACCCGCTGGTATTCGATAATGGCGACGTATTGTCTGGCGGCAACTTCCATGCGGAGCCGGTGGCGATGGCCGCCGACGTACTGGCGCTGGTGATTTCAGAGATCGGTGCGCTGTCGGAGCGCCGCATCGCCCAACTGGTCGATCCAGCGCTATCCGGCTTGCCAGCCTTCCTGGTCACCGAGAGCGGGCTCAACTCCGGCTTTATGATCGCCCAGGTCAGCGCCGCCGCCCTGGCGTCCGAGAACAAAACCCTGGCCCATCCGGCCTCGGTTGATAGCTTACCGACCTCTGCCAATCAAGAAGACCACGTCTCCATGGCCACCTTCGCCGCAAGGCGGCTGGCCGACATGGCGTTTAACTCCAGTGCGGTGGTA
>NZ_JH393260.1:89516-94610 GCF_000236035.1 Vreelandella boliviensis LC1 | reverse complement strand
CCGACATGGCGTTTAACTCCAGTGCGGTGTTAGCCATTGAGCTATTGGCGGCGGCCCAAGGGGTCGAATTTCACCGCCCCATGACCACCTCACCCCTCCTTGAGGTAGCGCTCGCGACCATTCGCCGCGATGTGACACGTTATGAGCGGGATCGCTACTTCGCCCCCGACCTGGTGGCCGCCCAGCGCTTCGTCAGTGGCGCTGCCTTCGAGACGCAACTGCCCCGTTCACGGCTCTACACAGAGGAATAATATGCAACGACGCTACCCACCCAGCCACCGTTGGCGCCAGGCGCAAAGTATTGATGAGCTTGCTGGGATGGCCAGCAAGCGACTACCCGCCTTTGCCTGGGAGTATCTCAACGCCGGAGCCGAGGACGAGCGCACCCTCAATGACAACCGCAGCGCTTTCCAACGCTGGCAATGGCGACCCCGCACGCTGGTTGACCTAAGCGAGATTGATAGCAGTGCCACACTGCTAGGCAGACAGTCTGCGATGCCATTAGCCATCGCCCCGACCGGCTACAACGGCATGTTGTGGCGCGATGCCGATATCGCACTGGCCCGAGCCGCCCAGCAACACGATATCCCTTTCACACTAAGCACCGTCTCTTGCAATAGCCTTGAGGAGATTGCCGCCGCCGTCCCTACCGGTCGGCTTTGGTTTCAGCTCTACCCATTGCGCGATAAGCAGGCAACCCGGGATCTGATCGCCCGTGCTCGGGCAGCCAACGCAGAGGCGCTGGTGGTCACCACTGACGCGGTGGTGCTGGGACGGCGTGAATGGGATAGCCGCAGCTATCTGAATCCCCGGCGGCTAAACCTTCGCCATACCCTGGACGCCCTGTGCCACCCGCACTGGGCTGCCCAGGCGCTATGGCCCAATGGCCTGCCAACGCTGGGAAACCTGCTTAAATACCTGCCCACCGGGGAACATAGCGCAGCCAGCGCGGCAACCTATATCAGCCAGCAGATGGCGACCGACTTAACCTGGGAAGCGCTAGACGAGATACGCCAACAGTGGTCGGGCAAGCTGATCGTCAAAGGTATTCTCAATACTGAAGATGCCCTCCACTGCCAGCGTTTGGGGGCCGACGCCATCGTGGTTACCAACCACGGTGGACGCCAGCTGGATGACTCGCCTGCCAGCCTCGACTGCCTGCCAGCCATTGTCGATGCGGTGGGCCAACAGTTGGAGATACTGCTCGATAGCGGCATTCGTCGCGGCAGCGATATTGCCAAAGCACTGGCCCTGGGTGCCAATGGCGTGCTCAGTGGGCGGGCTACGCTATATGGTCTCGCGGTCGGTGGGGAAGCGGGCGCCAGCCATGCCCTAACGCTACTCCAGCAACAGTTGCACAACACCCTTGCCCTACTGGGGCGGCCGCGGCTAAGCCAGCTGGATCGTGACTGTCTCGCCCCACCCCTCCACCTTTCAAGCCACACATCAGGCTACCTTACGGCTAGTGCGGTGGATGGGCGCCCTGCCATCGTACAATCGACCAGCCCCACCAATGACGATACTTTCTTGAACTTACTTTGCGATGGCTTTGGCGATAGCGTGCTGCTGGGCGAGGCGATTCCCGCGTCCTGCTTCAGCGACTGGACAGGCCATGCCGCCTGCCGACCGCTGGCATTGGTAAGTCCAGCCACCACTGAAGAAGTTGCCAAGCTGCTGCGACTATGCAATGACCACCACCGCCCGGTGGTGCCACAGGGAGGAATGACCGGGCTGGCGGGTGCGGCGGTGCCCAGTGCCGATAGCATCGCGGTATCGCTTTGCCGACTAACCGGTGTGGAAAGCGTCGATCGCGACGCGGCTACCATGACGGTGCGGGCGGGTACCACACTACAAACCATCCAGGAGGCAGCTACACAGGCAGGTTTTCGCTACCCGGTTGATTTTGGTGCCCGGGGAACGTGCCAGATAGGCGGCAACATCGCTACCAATGCTGGCGGCCATGGGGTGATCCGCCACGGCATGACCCGCGACCAGGTGCTCGGCCTGGAAGTAGTACTCGCGGATGGCCGAACTATCGATTTGATGAACGGTATGCTCAAGAACAATACCGGTTACGACCTTAAGCACTGCTTTATCGGCTCCGAAGGCACCCTGGGCATTGTCACCCGCGCCGTACTTCGCCTGGCACCTCCCCAAGGTGAATCCCATACGCTGCTGTGCGGGCTGCCCAGCTATCCGGCAGCCGTTGCGTTACTCCACCGGCTACGCAGTGCCGGGTTGGCGCTGGAGGCGTTTGAGGTGATGTGGCAGGATTTTTACACCATGAGCTGTGGCTGGCGAGACGGCCAGCTGCCCCTGCCCACAAGCTATCCCCTTTACCTGCTGTGCGAGGCCGAAGGCGACGCCAGTCATCTGGAGGCAGCACTGGAAGCCGCGCTGGAAACGGGTGAAGTGGAAGACGCCGTACTGGCAAGCAGCACCACCCAAGCCCGTGGACTATGGGCGATCCGCGAGGCGACCGGCGAATTCCCCGTCAAGCTGGCACCGATCAACTTCGACATCAGCCTCCCCATCCCTGCCATTGGCGATTTCGTCGAGACCGCTGGCAAGATGCTGCAGCAGCGCTGGCCGGGCGTCCGAATCGTCAATTTCGGGCATATCGGCGACAGCAACCTGCATCTCACCGTAGATGGTCGCTCGCTCACTGAAGACACCCCGGCGACTCGCCACGCCATCGAATCTGCTGTCTACCAGTGGGTCGGAAAATACCGCGGCTCCATTTCTGCCGAGCATGGCATTGGTCTGCTTAAGCGCGACTTCCTGCATCACAGTGTCCGCCCGGAAGCGCTGAACGTTATGCATACACTCAAGCAAGCCCTTGACCCGCACGGCATTCTCAATCCCGGCAAGGTGCTCAATTAAGCCACCTTTATTAACGAACGAACGCACTCAAACAGGGCAAAGTTAATTCGTCCTTCAGTGCCAAAAACAGTGTCAAAATTTGCAAAGCTACTATGTATATACAGGTAAGTACTTTTTGGCATGCAGTTTGCTTTTATAAAGTTGACGTACTGGTACGCACTGTCAATTTCGCCCCCAACAGGTTAAGGCGCCCTGACAGTTTATTAATGATCCCTATGGAGTCATGACACTATGAAAAAATCCAATCTACTCAAGCATTCACTCTCTCGCCTGGCGATAGGCCTTGGTGTCTCTTTGGCAGCAAGTACCGCTTCTGCGGATCTGCTTGAAGAGGTAAAAGAACGGGGCGTGCTCAATGTGGGTACTGAATTTCACTTCGCGCCATTCGCTTATTTAGATGCGGGCCAGCAGAGTGGTTTAAACCTTGAGCTTATGGAACGTGTGGGTGACGAGCTGGGGGTCTCGATTAATTGGATCGATCTACCCTGGCCCAGCGTACTCCCCGGCCTTGAGGCTGGAAACTACGACTTCGTTGCCGGCCCGGCAATGATTACCCAAGAGCGCAAGCTACGCTACAACTTTACCTTGCCTATCGCCGATGCCACCGTCGCTATCCTGAAACGCGCCGACGACGACTCTATTCAAACGCCTGAAGATATTTCTGGCAAAGCAGCCGGGGGCGGCCGCGGTACTGCACAACTCGAGCAGCTAAAGGCTTTTGCCGCTGAATTGCCCGAACCCCCAACGATTACCGAGTACGTTGATTTTAGCCAAGCCTACGCCGATCTTGCCGCTGGCAGGATTGATGCAGTGGCTAACTCGTTGCCCAATATTGCTTATACCGCCACACAACGGTCCATGTTTGAGGTTGTTCATCCACCCTTTGGTCAGTCGGCTTACTTTGGGTATATGGCACGCAACGATGAAGAATCCGCCTCATTGGTTGAAGCTATCAACGAGGTGCTGCTATCGATGCACGAGGATGGCAGCCTCTCCGAGCTGCAAACCAAATGGTTCGGCGAGCCAATGGATGTACCCAGCGAAGATTTTGAACCGGAGATCTAATCTGCTTTTGATGTGTTCGGGCGGTCATTGAGCTAGATACCGCCCGGTATGCTCTCCCTCACCTCCAGGGATATTGTCAATGTTCGACTGGCCGACCTTTCTTTTCAGCCTTCCATTACTTGGCAAGGCACTGCTCATCACGCTACAGACGTCGTTGCTGGGTAATGCCTTTGGCTTTGTCATTGCCACTGTTATTTCCAGTATGCAGTTGGCAAACATGCCATTACTACGGCGATTGGGTGGTAGCTATATCTTTATCTTTCGGGGAGTGCCGCTGCTAGTACAGCTATTGGTCATCTACTATTTGGCGCCTATGCTTGGCCTGCCCAACCTCTCCCCGATGGTTGCCGCGGTCATGGCGCTTTCGCTCTGCTCCGGCGCCTATATCGCAGAAATATTACGCGGCGGCCTGATGGCGATTCCCTCGGGGCAGCGCGAAGCGGCCCACTTACTCGGCATGAGCCGCCCCGCTATTTTACTGCGTATTGAGCTGCCCCAGGCCGTTCAAAGCACACTGCCTTCGCTAGTCAACGAGTTGGTATTGCTTATTAAAGCCTCAGCGCTGGTATCCATCGTAGGCTTGGCAGACCTTACCCGGGTGGCACAGAACCTAGCCTCATCAGACTACTTATTCTTCCAACACTATCTAGTGCTAGCGGGTATCTACTGCCTGATTAACATACCGCTGACCATTTTCGGACGCCGACTTGAGCGTCACCTAGAGAGGAGTCTGGCGTGACTTTCGATCTATCTATTATTACCGCCAATGCTGACGCCATCTGGAGCGCATTTCTAGTCACCATTTATACCTGGCTGGCGGGTAGCGTGTTGGGCTTGGTGGCGGGACTATTCATCGCTGCGCTAATGCTCTTTGGTGGTCGACCACTGCAACTCATATTGAGAGTATTCATTGAGCTGGTACGCGGCACCCCCTTTCTGGTGATCCTGTTCCTGGTCTACTACGGAGGCCCATCATTCGGCCTGCGTCTTGGTGCTGTCACCGCAGGAGTGCTCTGCATCGCTTTCTACAGCAGTGTCTATTTCGCCGAGATTTTTCGTAGCGGCTTCGCCGCCGTTCCCCGCGGGCAACTAGAAGCCGGCGAGTGCCTGGGGCTAGGCCGCCTTCAGCTACTATGGCGAGTACAG
>NZ_JH393260.1:54951-89471 GCF_000236035.1 Vreelandella boliviensis LC1 | reverse complement strand
TGTGAAAGGAACCCGCCGTACTGTCGATTATCACTGTACCGGAGCTAACCGCTGTACTCACCGGCATTGGCAACCGTACCTTCACCTTTATTGAAACGTTATTGGTTCTTTGCATTGCCTATCTATTACTGATCGAGATCACCTCACGTGCGGGCAGGTGGCTTGAGCACCGCGTCGGCATCTACTTGCAGCGCTGAACAGGAGCTAGCTATGTCGCTTTCCCTATCCCCCACTAACGCTATCTCAGCAGCCCCGGCTGAGAACTCGAAGATAGCGCCGCCGATCATCCACCTTTCAGCCGTCGGCAAGCGCTTCGGCGCAAATCAAGTGCTCGCCAATATCGACCTGGACATACACCACTCCGAGGTGGTCTGTTTGATCGGCCCCTCAGGTTCAGGTAAGAGCACACTACTACGCTGCATGGCGTTCCTTGAGGAGTATGACGACGGGGAGATCCATATCGAGGGGCGTTTGCTGGGCTGGGAGATTGATGATCGAGGACACCGCAAACACGCGGGGCGTAACCGTCTTAACCAGGCACGACGCAATCTCGGTATCGTCTTTCAGCAGTTCAACCTATGGCCGCATATGACAGCGCTGGGCAATGTCACCGAGGCGCTGGTAAGAGTGCGTCGGCTTAAACGCAGCGAGGCCGAAAAACGCGCTATGGCGGTGCTCGACAAGGTTGGCCTGGCCGAGAAGGCCAAGGAGTACCCAGCGCGACTCTCCGGCGGACAACAGCAACGCGTGGCCATTGCCCGGGCGCTGGCCATGGAGCCCAAAATTATGCTCTTCGATGAGCCTACCTCGGCCCTCGATCCTGAACTGGTGGGCGAGGTCTTGGCAGTGATGAAGCAGCTCGCTGTTGAAGGTATGACCATGGTGGTCGTCACTCACGAGATGGGGTTTGCCGCTCAAGTCGCCGACAGCGTCGTGTTCCTCGATCAAGGCAGTATCGTCACCCGTGGCACGCCCAATGAAGTATTCCGCGACACTCAGCACCCTCGACTTCGCCAGTTTTTACAGAATTACCTGGATCGCAACGCCTTCTGGAACACCACGCCGGAGCAGGAGAACTAATGCGGCCTTTCGACCCCACCCCCTTGGCACGCCGCGAGGTGCGCGATCTTGAAAGCTACAATGCTGGGCTCTCTAGCGAACAGGTAAGCAAACGCTTTGGCGTGTCAAAGATTGCCAAACTCGGCAGTAATGAGAACCCCTACGGCCCCTCCCCCCAGGTGGCCGCTGCTATCTCAAGCGCCATTATCGATAGCGGTCTTTATCCCGACGCCTCCTGTGGGCTATTGCGCGATGCGCTGGCGGTGCGCCTTGGGGTTGCACCCGAACAGCTGGTATTTGGTAATGGCTCCGAAGATCTGATTGCGATTTTATGCCGGGTATTTCTCGACCACGGCGACACCCTAGTCACCGTCACACCCGCCTTCGGTCTACACACCTTATACCCGCAATCATTGGGGGCGCATATTCGCGCGGTGCCCATGCTGGAGGGTGGCCGCTTTGACATTGACGGGCTGCTTGAAGCGCTTATTGAGCCGCCACGCATGCTGATGTTCTCTTCGCCTTCCAATCCGGTCGGTAGCGCACTATCGGCCAGCCAGTTAGAACGGTTGCTTGAGGCGCTCACTCCCGCCACCCTACTCGTCTTTGACGAAGCCTATTACGAGTACGCCCAGGGTAGCCCCGGCTATCCGAATGTGCTGGCCCGACTATCCCAACAGCAGACCCCATGGATCGTCTTACGCACCTTCTCGAAAGCCTATTCGCTGGCCGGATTGCGTGTCGGCTATGGCATTGTCAGCAGTCCCGCGCTGGGTGATCTTATCGATCGTCTACGCACGCCGTTTAACGTTAACCGCATCGCTCAAGTCGCTGCGTTCGCAGCGCTGCAGGATGAGGCCCACCTCAAGGCTGGGCTTGAAGCGACCAATCGCGAACGCGAGCGGGTTGCCAAGGCGCTTAACGACATGCACCTGACGGTTGTGCCTTCTCTGGCTAATTTTCTGTTTTTCAAAACGGATAACGCATCAGATAGCTTGCATGAAGCACTGCTGAGCCACGGAGTGATCGTTAAACCTTGGCGCGAGCCAGACTATCGCCACTGGGTGCGCGTCTCTATCGGCAACCGCGAGCAGAATGACCAGTTCTTGGCCGCGCTAGCGGCTTCGATGCCACACTAACCTAGCCCTAGCTGATTGCCTTATTATGACGTCAATAGCGACTAGCTCTAAGCCATAACTGGAGTAGTGGATGAAAAAATCCGGCACCGATAGCGTCACCGCACCAAAAGCACTCTATTTACAGGCCAAACAGTTTGTATTGGAACGCACCGCCTCAGGTTTTTGGAAACCTGGCGACATGATTCCATCAGAAAATCAATTGGTTAATGAGCTTGGCATGTCGCGCATGACGATAAATCGGGCGTTGAGAGAACTGACTAACGAGGGTTTCTTAGAACGTACCAGCGGTGTAGGTACCTTTATAGCTGAGCGCAAACCACACTCCAATTTATTGCAAATAGCCAATATTGCAGATGAAATAGCCTCCCGTGGCCATCGTTACCATTGCGAAGTACTCGAACTCGGTCGAGTAGCCGCACCGTTTGCCATTGCCTCAGCACTTGAGCTAACCACCGGTAGCTCGGTCTACCACCTGCGCTGTGTACACTACGAGGAAGATCTCGCTGTACAGCTCGAGGATCGCTACGTTTCGCCTGCCATGGCACCCGATTTTATCCACCAGCTGTTTGATGACACCTTGCAACCTTCACGCTACTTATTGAACACCATCCCAGTAGACGAAATAGAGCATATCGTTGATGCGCTATTACCCTCGGAAGAAGATGCCAAAGCGCTAGATATTGATGCAAACGAACCCTGCTTAGCACTTATGCGTCGCACCTGGAGTGCCTCAAGAGTCGTCACCTACGTTAAATTTCTCCATCCCTCCATGCGCTATCGCCTGGGTAGCCGCTACTCAGTTGATGCGACCTCGCATGCTGGCTGACCCCGCACTCCGTGTGGGACACATTTCATCCTTCATTCATCGTCGCTATCATTAAAAAGGAGTTTGAGCCCACCTTCGATCACCGCAGAAGCGAAGGCCGCACATAGCGGCCGCAGAGTTGGTTTATGGGGTATTGAAGGTTCTCCTTCCATACGTTGTTTGTAATAGTTATCGACTTTGCCATAAGCTCATTTAGTTTAGATCGCCAACCATGGTGGTCAATAGTTCCGCATAAACAAGTGGCTGTTCAGAATTTTCCCAAAGCGAGCCATATCATGTCATCGTAGAGTTGGGAATAAGGTGACGGCTAGTTATTCTCAAGGTGCTCCTTACGGTACAACTGCCACTCATTTTCAACCCGGCCATCAGGCAGGCGGCAATAACGACCAGTGCCTAGGCTGCTTTCGCGAATTTCATTCTCTCCACCGACGCTTCTACAGTATTCAGCAGCGTATTGGGTCATCTGATTTTGAGAATGAGGGTCACCCACGCCCGTGGCACAACCACCGAGCAGCATTAAAGCCATGATTGGGCAGTGGCGACATATAGAACCTATTAGCATTAAAACCTCCCTCCCTGACCATATCGTTAGCCGTCATTTTGATTCTGGTGAGTAACCGGGAACACATCAAGCGGGACGTCACCTGAGAAGATGCATGTTTATTCAATAGTGCATTTGCTGATGTCGAAAATGGTAGCTAGGCTGTAGCTAGCCATCTTCGATGTACAAGCATTGTCTATGGCTTATTCAGTACCCAATTCATATGGTCATTATCGAATTCATAAGGAGTGTGACGCTATGTCCAGCCCGGAACATAAGCAGAAGATCTGGAAGATGATCAAAGATATCAAAGTCGGCATGCTAGTAACGTTGGATAACGATACGCCCCGAGCGCGGCCAATGCACCTGGTGCAAGATGAGTACGACGGCACCCTGTGGTTCTTCACCCGCCGTAGTGCCGAAAAGGTGTTTGAAACCCAAAGCGACCAAGATGTATGCCTTAGTTTCTCCGATCAGGAAGATGGCGTCTACGTTTCGCTATCGGGCAAAGCCAAGCTTACCGATAACCGTGAACTGATCGAGAAATACTGGAACCCCTTCATCGCTGCCTGGTTCCCTGAAGGCAAAGACGACACAGATGTCGCCCTTCTAGAAATCAAAGTGCACATGGGTGAACACTGGAAAGCCAAAGAGAGCAAGACGTTCCAGCTCTACGAAATCGCCAAAGCCAACCTCAAAAAGGACACTACCCCGAACCTTGGCGAGAATGAAAAGTTCGGTGGGTAACCTCCTTCCAAAGCGCCCCGCTGCAGGGGCGCTTTCCAGTCTAATGGTCATCATGCTCCTGGCTTCGGCCGGGGCTTGGGCCAATGATCAGTCCCAGAAAGATGATGCTAACCGTCAGGGTGAATGCGAACTCAATGATCAGCAGCAGGCAATGTTGTCACTGGTCAACGAAGCGCGTAGCCAGGCGCGACAATGCGGCGACCAGCAGTTTGCGGCCGTGGAGTCATTAACATGGAGCTGCAAACTTGAAGCAGCGGCCAAGAGCCACTCCCAGGACATGGCCGAGAACGACTACTTTAGCCATACCGACCCGAATGGTGCAGGTATCGAGCAACGAGTAGGCAATCAGGATTACCTGTGGCAAGCCGTAGGGGAAAATATCGCCGCTGGCCACGCCTCTGTTTCCGCCGTGGTAGAAGGCTGGCTAGACAGCCCCGGCCACTGCCGCAACATCATGAATGACGCCTTCACCGAGATGGGCATGGCAAACACCGAGGATTCGGAGTCGCGCTATTCATCCTACTGGACACAAACACTCGGCCATCCTCGCTAGGCACCCACACGTCAATTATTGCCCGCCTCCTAACTCACCGTAGTGGACAGCAGTAATCGCATTTTTAGGCGAGCCGTCTACCAGCTTGGTGCTGTAGGTCAGGTATATAAAGGTCTGTGTTTCGGCGTCATGCATGCGAACGACGCGCATATTCTTGAAAAGCGCCGAGCGCCGCTGGGTAAACACCACTTCTTGCTCATCGACTTCAGCAGGATCAAAGACAATCTCCCCCGTCTGCCGACACGCCACGCTAGCCTCACTGGCTTCCTCAGCCAGCCCCACCGCACCGGAAATTCCGCCAATCTGTGAGTAAGAGAGATAACAGGAGATTCCCTCAACCTTCGGGTCATCGAAGCGCTCCACTTCAATGGTGTTATTCGGGCCAAGCAGTTTGAACTCCGTACGCACGCTGCCAATATGGGCATCCTGAGCCAACAGCGTGGTCGGCATAAGCGCAAACATAACAATGAGCAACTTAATGGCAACGCGTTTTGTGGAAAACATGGGTAACTTCCTTGGCAATGGTCAGCCGTGTGAAGGGCAAGCGAAGAGCATACCTGATGCGCACAGCCCTTGGGGAACCGTCGCAAAAATGTAGGCGTAGAACGGATGTAAAAGCAAAGCGAGCGAGGCGAATGGCGTCCCTGGCAGGAGCTATAAACAATCCATAACCTATTATTTTATATAAAATTTATTAAATTCAATATAAAACAATATACCAATGCGTATACCAATATTCTTGGATATTTGTTTTAAGATGCCTATGACGATGAAAGAAGATATGAAACCGCCACTCTGCCCTGGCCTGCACCTCTTACGCTGCCGCATAAAGATAATATTGAAAGGTGGGTGGATATGCGTTTTAGTCAATTCCAGGCTCTATAACGACGGTCATTGCCTCGGAGCTGAGATGGCTAAGGCTCATAGCAATCAGTGGTCGCATTATGAATGCAACACAAGGCTTAAAGATATTATGAATGTCAAGATTGACGGCCTGTCTCTGGCTCATATCTATTCTATTACAAGTAAGAAACTAGTACCGTCGAATTTGGATAAATCGTTGGTAGCACATTCTCTGCTTCACTTTGATCAGTAAAGCAGAAAAGGCGCCAGTTCTGGCCTCCCACTTTCAGCGGGTAGTTTAAAACCCTAGATTTACTACATGGAGCCGAGTTTTAAGACATTTTCCAAGTGTTGATGCGTCAATACCTTCCCTTTGACTTATAGGATGGGCAAAAAACATTTAATTAGATTATTTTTTTTCCTTTTTTAATTTTTTTTGAATCACTGTATTTGATTTAATTTTTTCAAAATTAAAAACATCACTATGCTTTTGCATTGCTTCCACCAAATGATTTACTTGCTCATCACTCCAATCGTCGAGATGCCATTGTTGATCATCAAGCCATTTTAATACACTTTCCCTTTCAGCTTGGTCTACCAAAAAAATACAAATATCTATTGCAGAGTCTGACTCTGCTTTTTCAAGCATTAAATCATTCGGAAAACTTTCAATTATAAAAAACCTTTCTAAATTACTTGTAGTCTTTTCCATAAACTTTGCTTGCAAAAACCTCAACAGTGCTCCTTTAGTATTTTTGTGTAAAATACTAAACATCAACTCCAGCCAGTTTCCCAGACTGGAAGGGCTTTTGATCTTTTCTTGGTCTAGGTTATTAATAAACTTCTCAATTAAATCTCTCAACTCAGAGGAAGACTTTGACACATAAGAAGAACCACTTAACCATTCAACGACTCTTACCTCATTAATTGAAGGATTTTGAATCAAACCATCAGCATCATCCGAATTTACACAGCGATCTTCAAAAGCCATCCTGAGCCTTTTTTTCCAGACATCATTAGATGATTCAATTATGTCATCAATAAACACTTTAGAAGATTCGAGTAGATTTATATTTAAAAATCTCGACCAGCCATTTAAAAATAGCAAAACAACATCACCATCTAAATCTTCATGTGACCCAGATAGCAAACCATATTTCTCACTTGAGATAAAATCATTTATATCTAAACGAAATACCTGTTTATCACACACAATATCTTTAACAAATGGAGACAGATACGACTTTATCTCTGAATTTTTAAAACTACTGACAAGATCATCAAATGACCTAGAGAACCTCAAAAAAGAGTTCATATAGTTTTTATACCCTGGATTCTCAACAACCATTTCATCGACAATATTCTTAAAAGAGTATTTTTTCGGCTGCTTGTTTGGCTCACGGTGATTAATCGTTGTGTTATATTGACCTCCAGAGGAAGCCAATAGCAGTAACAATGCAGTCCACTGATCAAGGCCGCCTTTAAGTGTTCCATTTTTCAGGTTAATAACTATTTTTTCCAGGGTTGTGCTCTCATACAAATTCTGGTAGTAAGCCATTAAAAAAACGCCGGTTTCACCAACACTACCGATATCTAACTTAAGATCAGAGGAAGGGCTATCACTATCCTGATAATCAATATGCCCTATATAGTGCTTTGGCATTAACCATCTAAATATTTCAACAAAAGATTTATCTTCCAAGTTTATTTTGACTGCAGAACTGACTATCTTAGAAATCTTATCTCTATTAAATTTTATTTTATTAAGATCCCAGTCTTCCAAAGAAGACCGACTAGGCCATACATTATTAACAAAAATTTCAGCATCACAATCGACAATAGCTTGAGGCATGAAACCCTCAACCCGAGAATACAAATATAACTCTTGGAGGTTCTGATCTCTTGAACGATCATCTTTTTTGATTAGTGTTACAGCACGGACAATACCATCGTTTATTAATCTTAGGTTTAATTCATAATCAGATTCAACCAGGTTTCTAGCTGACTCAACATATTTTTGATCAAAGTCTTCTGGTACAGATTCCATTTTTGTTTTTACATTTATTTTAGGCAACCATTCCAACAACCATTCTTTCTTCTTATTTGACTCGCTTTCTAAAACAAAGCTTGCTAACTTAACCATTTCTCTTGAGTCATAGCTATTAATTGCTTTTTGAAAAAAAACATCAAAACCAAAAATAGCTGAAAGACTCAATATTTCTTCAGCATTATAACTGCTAATAGCTTGAGAAATTGGCTCATAAAGAAGCTCACTACGAGCAATATCTTTATTAGTCTGATAGTGTATACACGCTATTATTTCAGTCCACTCATCCACTGTGTACAAAGAGTTTAAAACTCGTCTCGTAGCTAATATTTTTCTCTCTAGAACTTTATCATCTATTTTAATATTTTCGGTAGTGAGCAACAAGTTGAGCTTAACATTATACTTCTGGACTGCTAGCAAATATGCAGTGCATGCTACAGCACATTCAAGATCAGCAACATTACCTTTAATAGTACAACATATATCATTAATGTGCTTCTTCAGTGTCCTAGGGGTAATTTGCGACTGCCCATCTCTCCAAACGTCAATTAGCTCAGCACATTTATCAGAGTTTTTAACTTCACCTAGGGTTTGGTCCCAATATATATAAAACTGTTCACGCCAACCAGCTGTTACAATTGGTGGCGCTCGGAAAACTACCGGCAACCGCTTAGCGATATATTCTTTACCCTCGATGACATTAGGACTTATTGATTTTGCAAGATGATCCTCAGAATAAGGAAGTATAACCTTTATTCTCTCATTACTTATGGAAGTAAATATGTCTAAATCACTCCACACCTCTTTCGCCTTTTCTGGATCAACTCTGTCGATATTGTCAATAACTAGAATAATTGTTTTATCAATAGGTATTGATTTTGAAAAAACACTAAAGGCTTCCTTTAACTCAAAGCTTCCAACTTCTTTACTAACTTCAAATACTTCACTGATCCTATCATCACTATTTCTTTTAAAGATATTTCCGAAAGTTATTTCTTCTGAACCCTCTTTTATTTTATTTCGAAGTTTAACTGCTAGCCATAAAGCCAAGGGTGATAGTGAAAAAGCTACTGTCAAAAAATCCTCAATTATAAAAGAAGCATTACCGTTTCCCATATTAACGAATGAAGAGTATGTTATCTCCACACTTTCCTTTATATTTCTTAAAAAAAGGTAGGTCACTCCCAAAAATGCTATAACATAAGGACTCATTGAGCTATTAGTACGTTTTGTATACTCCACGTGATACCCTAACGCCTTGTTTTTTGCTATATCTATAGCATCAGCGCTACCTTCTTTAGCTATATTTCTTAGCTTGTTATAAAAAACTTTCACGAACGCCGCTTTAGTAGATGAGTATTGATATCTATCTGCATCAAAGTAAATAAATTTATATTTTTCAGAATCTAGTTTTCTTTCGAGTATTTTTATAACCGTACTTTTACCTGCACCCAACTCTCCTTCAACACCTATTATGTGAACATCTTCATTGTCTCTGATAACACCGAGCATTCCATTTGCTGCATTTTCATGCCCTTTCCCCTGAAACAAATCTTGTGACTCAGGAGCCTCAAGCTGAAAGCTTTTCTTTTTATTTAAATAGTCACTTGAGGCATTCATGTCTTACCCTCCTTCAAATTTAATCTTCTAGAACAAACAGGTATAGTTGGGAGTTTCTTGGAATTGATTTTAATTAACTTGCCATATTTATTGATGTATTTCTATCTTTGACAAAAATCTAAGTAGCTGAATTTGATATTTCCGCATGAAAACGCATGACTCCCATGCACCCAAAACCCGCCAACAGCCCAGCAATAGCGGGCTTTGGCCCATTTTGTGTGGTGCATGAAGAATTGCCCCACAAGCGAACTCCGCAGGCGGGTGGGGGACAACGCGCCGTAGGGTGCGGCGCTCTGATAGGGCGTGCCCCCTGGCAACCGTTCCATATAGCCGCTGTGTGCCGCTGTAAGCCTTGCTCGTGCCTTGCCCTAACCATCGCAAGCACAGCCTCTCGGTTGATGGCAGGTATAGTTACGGCTAATGCAAGAGTTACCACATGCTTTTCCTTTGGAGCACGTTCGACAGCATCCGCCCTGAGCAAATAAAAGCTCTTCGGGTATCGTATCAAACACTTGGTCACACCCGGTTTCTTCACCGCTCACGATGAGTTCGGCTTGGGTTACCCATTCACCTGGCATGTCGGGCGTTTGTTCAGCGCTTGCCACACTGGCGAAACATAGCGCCAGCATCAACATCATTGCTTTGATAAGCACGGGCTTTCCCTTTAATTATTATTCGTCGCTGCAGTATGGGGGTGAAGGGCAATATCTAATAGCTATTACGCATCAAAGCAAGCAAATACTTGCCCAACGCACATCATCACTAGATGTTAAGGAAAAAAAGTCAGGGGAAATAATTCGCAGACAGGCCGTTGGCGTCCCTGACAGGAGTCTAAAAAATCACATAACATTATGATTTTAAATCATTTAATATAAAAATATATACCAACTCATATATCAGCTCCATCATGCTAACCTGCCTAACACACCAACGCCCCGCACAAAGGCGGGGCATTGGCCATACGCTAGCGAATGGCGGTTAGGCTTGGGCGCTATCCACATCGTCCAGGCTCGGTACATACTCCATTTGCTGCTCAAGCTCTTTCAAACGGCGGGCAAAGCCCAAACTTGATTCTTACACCTTGTGCTGCCTCACACTCAAAGCGCGGCGGTAGCTGGGTCGTAGGCATGCCTTGTTGGCCACCAACTTCTGGCAAGAAACCAACCAGCAACTCACCCAACGCTGCATACTGGCGTAAGCGGATCTCACGGGATGCTTGCCTGTGATCATCATTGGTCATGTGTGGCGTGATGCTTTTCCCTGGCTGGATAGCAACATCAATACCTCGTCCAATCAAGAAACTTGTATCGTTATAGGTGCCTACCTCGAAAGCACTGCTGGCCCAGATGAGGAAGCTGCTTTCTAGCTAAGGCCACCATTAGGCCATCTCCTTTGGGCCCTCGCATGGTGGTCAGGCGATGACGATGCTATTTTCTTAGCATCGTTAAATACGGCTCAGGATTACAATAAATTGCCTGGGTTCGTTTTGTTGGCACCCACGCCCAGTACGATAAAGTCGATGCGGAGACAATATAATGAACATTCAACCTATCCATAACGATGCCGATCTTGACCGCGCATTTGCTCGTCTTGAGGAGCTTTGGGCTGCTGAGCCAGGTACTCCTGAAGCGGACGAGATCGAAGTGCTCTCAATCCTCATAGAAAAATATGAGGATAAACACTTTTCCATCGGGCCGTCTGATCCTATTGAGGCGATCAAATTCCGCATGGAGCAGCAGGGGCTAACGCCGCGTGATCTTGAAGCATACATCGGTTCTAGCGGCCGAGTTTCAGAGGTGCTGAACCGTAAGCGAAAACTCAGCCTTCGTATGATCAAGAGCCTGCATGAAGGCCTTCGAATCCCTTATGAGAGCTTGATGAGTCAGACCGCTTAATTATTCAGCCCCGCATTAGCAGGGTTCTTTTTTGCCACAGTAACCGTATTAGATATACCACAGCTTAAAATCGCATGGTTGCTGGCTTTATGGGGTTAAGTGGTGAGACAAGAAGAAGTGATATGGCGTCCCTGGCAGGAGTCGAACCTGCGACCTGCCGCTTAGGAGGCGGCTGCTCTATCCTACTGAGCTACAGGGACTTAGCCGTTCTACTAAACTAGCGGGCGCGTAGTATAACGCGTTGGCTTAGGCAGGGCCAACCGAGCTGCGCTATTCAACTCTATATCCAACCAAGTAAACGCAGCACAAAGACGCCCAGCGTAACAGTAATGCTCGCCATCAGCGTGGTGATGGCGATGATATTGGCTGCTAATGGCACATTGCCGCCAATCGCTTTTACCATCACAAAGCTGGCGGCGGCGGTGGGGCTGGCAAAGAATAGGAACAGCAAGCCCAGCTGTTCGCCTGAGAAACCCATCATCCAGGCCGCCAAAGTGGAGAGTATCGGTAGCGTTACCATCTTCATCAAGCTAGCGCCTAGTGCCACTTGGCTGCTGTCGCGCATGCTAGAAACCGAGAGCGTCGCGCCAATACAAATCAACGCCAGCGGCAGTGTTAAAGAGGCAAAATAGTCCCCCGAGGTAATCACCCAACTGGGCAGCGGAATCGAGAGCGCGGTGAAGGGTAATGCCGCAAACACGGAAATAATCAGCGGATTTTTCGCTACATGCTTGAGCAGGCTGCGCCAATCGGTGGACTGGCCAGGTTGATAGAATGCCAGTACGACAACCGAAAATGCGTTGTACATCACAATCACCAAGCCCAGCAGAAGGCTGCCCGCTGACAGGCCATAGTTACCGTACATACCCGCCGCTAATGCTAAGCCCACTACCCCGCAATTACCGCGAAACGCGCCCTGGACGTAAATACCGCGATCCTGGTGAGCAACACGGTAGTGCGCCCATGCCCAACTGAGCAGGAACTGGCCGAGCGTAGCAGCGGCAAAAAAAACCATCAGCGAAACGTCTAGTGCAACGCTTAAGTCAGCTTTTATCAAACTAAGGAAAATCAAGGTGGGGAGCGTTGCTCTAAATACCAGTGCTGAAGCGGTCGAGACGAAAGCGCTATCGATCAATTTCAAGCGCTTAAGGGCTAGGCCTAAAAACACCATCGCGAATACAGGCAGCGTGACATCAAGCGTGCGGGCAAACAATTCAAGTAGGTTCACAACAGTATCTCGGTCAGCCTTGATTTTAAAAACTGGCTTCCAACAACAAGTTTAGCACCTGCTTATAATCTACTGCTGAGCAAGTTTTGTCGACTGGCAAGCGCCTTAAGCCTATACGGCGGCTTAGAGCGCTTACTAGGAGATTATTTCTGCGGGTCGAAAAGCGCCATGGCATCATCATGGGGCATATTAATCACAACCCCATCACGGCCGTGCTCCTTGGCTTTGTAGCTACCGGCATCGGCACGCGCCAGGACATCGACCACACTAGAGTCATTATCATCAAAGGTAGTCACGCCGATACTTAAAGTGACCATGTACTCTTTGCCTTCATGAGTGACGGAGATTTCGCTAACCGATTGACGCAATGACTCTGCGATCCTTCTTGCCTGAGCCAGGGTGCAGCTGGGGAGCAGCACGCCAAACTCGTCGCCCCCCTGGCGCGCCACATGGTCACTACGGCGAACTTCCCAGGCAACCACCTGCGCAATACGACGCAACATTTCGTCGCCTAGGGCATGTCCACCTTCGTCATTGATGGGTTTAAAGTGATCCAAATCGAACAGCAAAAGAGCTGAAGGCGTGCTGGTTTTTTGGAAATCGGCAAAGGCTTCTTCCAAGCGGCGCTCGAAGCCACGGCGATTCAACAGCCCGGTTAACGGATCATGCTCCGCCTCCCAGCGCTGAATAGCTTCCTGCTCGCGGCGCTCGGTGATGTCTTTGACAACCCCTACTAAACCAAGGGTATGTCCATCTTGAGAAAGCGTGACCACGCGGGCATGAATATCCAGCCACAGCTGTTCTTTATCGCTGCGTAAGAATCTCAGTTGACGAACAAAATCACTGCCCGTGCGCAGGCTATGCAGCCACATATCCTCGGCACCGGTGATATCGTTAGTATGGATCTGCGTCAGCCATGTCTCCATGGGTGCGTCAGCGGAAATTCCCAACATTTCTAATAACGCAGGGTTCATATAAGTAATGTCACCCTTCATATTGGCGACAAACATACCTTGAGGCGCGGCATTGAGCACCGAGTCTAGAAATGCCTCGCGCTCTTGAAGATTACCGAGTAAAAGCTGACGCTCTTCTTCTACTCGGTTAAAGGTACCTGCTACCTGCTGCAACTCCTGCATATTCGTCGCCAGGGTTACATTCTCACGATAGCCGAGCCCCACTTCACCAATCTGCTTTTCCAAATGCCTCAAAGGTGAAAGCACTCGGCCCAACAACCACCACAGGAGGGGCAGCATAGAGAGCGCAAAAAGTACCCATAACCACCACAATTTCTGAATAAAGTCAGCCAGCGGAAGTTGCGCTTGATCAACCGGCAAGTAAAGACCCACCACCCAGCCTGCAGGCCATACCTGGGCATAAGACTGAAGTGCCATTTGACCACTTAATAGTTTGCCTAAACCATCTCCCTCCCAGCCATCCAGCGCAAGGTCTAACCACGGGTTAAATGACTTGTCGGGAACAGAATCATTAATCAAGGAGCGATCCGGGTGAGACAACACTTTCCCTGACGCAGTGGCAATAGCCGCATAGCCATTCTCACCCAAACGCACCTTGGCTAAACGGCTGAAGATGCCCCCTGAGTCAAGACTAAGAATCCCCCCCACAAAGCCATCAAACTCGCCCTGATCGGTGAAGCGCGGCACACTTACTAACACCAGCGGCATCCCGCTCGCTCGCCCTGCAAATGGCTCGCTTACATAGGGCCGACGAGTACCTCGCAACATGCGGAAGTACTCAAGCTGTGAGGTTTCCAGCCCAACCCGCCCAACAATGGCGGGCCAATCCGCCACTATTGTCCCATTGCGATCACCCACAACAATGCCCTCGAACCAGGCCAACAAACTATCGTTTTGCTGCAGCTGATAGCTGATCCAAGATGCATCTTCGGTGTCACCAATCATTCCAGCTAGGCGCTCTAACGCCTGAAAACGCATCTCAACCTGTTGGGTGACTTCATCAGCCAATAGAGTGGCTTCATAACGCAGGTGCGACATATTGGTTTCTTGCACCATGGTTTTTCCAAGTTGCCAGGACATACCTAGCACCAGGGTAACCACCAAAAACCAGGTAGCCGCAAGACCCAGCAATAGCCGGCCCCTTAATGAACGGGAGATAAGCATACGTTTTAGCGGGAAAGCCAGACGCACTAAGTGTCCCTGAATTTATAGATTAACTGCAGAATGTGTATCCATTTGCTGTTGCTACGGATGGTGGCAGTATCGCTTAAACCAATTTATCAATCAATTTTACCAAGATTCTGGTCTGGCAAACGTTGAAAGGTATCAACCATGCGCGATCTTTACATGATCGCCACGTTGAAGTAAGGAGCTAAAAAATTAACTTAAGGCACGAGCAAAGTCTAATCTATAAGTTTCCAAGCGCTTTGAAACCTGCCAGAAAAATATTGATCAAACGGTACACACATAAGACAAGATGCTACCGTAGCCTTCTCGTTGAGGTACACACAGTTAATACGCGCTATGCCAAAGGACGAACGGATGGACTCTTTCAGCGACGCAGAGGATGCGATACCTTCTTGGTACGTAATTCAATGCAAAGGCGGTGAATCATTTCGCGCCGCCGAACATCTCACCAACCAGGGTTATGAAGTGTTTCACCCTGTGCTGAGTAGCCAACGTAAACGCCAGGGCAAGCTCACTATCGTGTCCGAACCGCTATTCCCCTACTACCTGTTTATCTGTTTAGATCAGGTCGCCAGCAACTGGGGGCCCATTCGCTCCACCCGCGGCGTTCTGCGACTGATCACCTTCGGCAACAGGCCTGTCGCTGTGCCCTCACAGCTCGTTGAAACCCTCCGTGCCCAGCCGCACCACCAGGAAGGTATTCACACCTATTTCAGTGCTGGTGAGAAAGTCACTATCACCGACGGCCCCTTCAAAGACCTCGAAGCTATCTTTACTCGCTGCAAAGGGGAAGAGCGAGCTATCGTCCTGCTTAATGTGCTCAACCGGCCTCAGCACCTTGATATAGCAGTGAATAGTCTACAAAAAAGTGGGCAGTGAATGACACTCTAACGGCTGGTAACGAGCTAGCCGTTCAACACCTTGGCTAATAGAGCTTGGGCGTTTTCAATCAATTCGTCCAGATGCTTCTCGCCTTTGAAGCTTTCGGCATAGACCTTATAAAGCGATTCCGTGCCGCTGGGCCGGGCGGCAAACCAACCGTTCCCGGTAGTGACTTTGATACCGCCAATAGCAGCGCCATTACCAGGTGCGTTGACAAGCACGGCAGTAATCGGATCACCAGCCAGTTGCTGCTCGGTCACGCTCTCGGCAGTCAGGTTTTTAAACGCCGCTTTCTCCTCGGCTGAACAGGCAGTATCCACGCGCTTATAAAAAGGCTCGCCGAAGCGCTCGGTGAGGCTGCGATAATACTCGCTGGGCGTTTTACCGGTGACGGACATAATTTCCGCGGCCAACAAACACAGCACAATACCGTCTTTATCGGTGGACCACGCCTTGCCGTCGCGGGTTAGCAAACTTGCGCCTGCGCTCTCTTCACCGCCAAACGCCAGCCAACCTTCGTACAGACCCTCCACAAACCACTTAAAGCCCACCGGTACTTCATACAACTCGCGCTGGTGGGAAGCCACGACCCGATCAATCATCGAAGATGACACCAGTGTCTTGCCGACTTTTAAGCTAGCCGCCCACTCTGGCCGATGGGTCATCAGGTAATCAATGCACACGGCCAAAAAGTGATTTGGGTTCATCAAGCCGTTGGCATCGACAATGCCGTGACGGTCGGCATCGGGGTCGTTACCAAAAGCGATATCGAAGCGATCTTTAATCTTGAGAAGATTGGCCATCGCCGCGGGGCTTGAGCAATCCATACGGGTTTTGCCGTCGTGATCTGGTGGCATAAACGCAAACTCAGCATCCACCGTAGTGTTCACCACCTCAAGGTTGAGGCTGTAGTGCGCTGCTATCGCCTGCCATACCGGCAGCGCTGTGCCACCCATAGGGTCGGCACCTAAGGTCAGGTTCGCACCCTGAATCGCGGCGATATCGACCACGCTGCCGAGCCTGGCAACGTAATGTGCGGTGAAATCGTACTCCTGGGCGTGGGCAAGCGCCTCATCAACGGGCACGGTGGGCACATCTTCTAATTGGCGCAGTAGATAAGCGTTGGCGCGCAGCTCAATCCAGCGGGTGGCATCGGTATCCGCAGGGCCGCCGTGGTGCGGGTTGTACTTTATGCCGCCATCTTCCGGCGGGTTATGCGAGGGCGTGATGATTAAGCCATCCGCAAGCGCCACATCGGGCGTCGCCTGACCTTGAGGGCGATTGTGGTGCAGAATTGCCTGGCTAATTAGCGGTGTCGCAGTGTAGCCGTGATCTTTCTCGACAAACACCGGCACCTTATTGGCAGCTAACACCTGTAGTGCGCACTCCCAGGCAGGCCGTGATAGCGCGTGGGTATCGAAACCTAAAAACAGCGGCCCCTGATAGCCCGCCTCAAGGCGATAATCGATCACCGCCTGGGTGATCGCGTAAATATGCGAGGCGTTAAATGTACGCTCGAGAGAACGTCCACGATGACCGGAGGTTCCAAACGTTACGCGCTGCTTAGAAACGCTGACATTTGGTTGTTGTTCGTAAAATGCTTTTAAGACGGCTTTCATTACTCACTCCATCGAAGTAAATGCACGGTCTCATCAATATTTCTGTATCTGCGTTCGTGTGGCTCACTGAAGATCATAACAAGTAATAAGCTACATAACGTTCGCAATATGGAAAGTACCTTCGAATTAAACCATCCACCCGTCTATTTATCCGAAGAAACCTACATAAGTAAAAAAACCGGCCTCAAAAGAGGCCGGTTCTATGGGTTCTGCTAGGCAGTTACACTTTAAACTAGGTGTTTAAACCAAGCTTAGAAGTGGTAACGAGCGCCTGTGATGTAGTAAACGTCGTCGCCATCAGCAGTATCTACACCATTACCAATGGTGATGTCAGGCTGGTCAGCTTGAACCAACTCCAGGAACACATCGAAGTTGCTGGAAACGTTGTAGTAAGAACCCAACGCCCAAGCAGTGCGGTCTTCGCTGTTGTCATTATTGACGTCGTAAACATCACCAGTAAATGCCCACTGGCCGGTAGTAAAGGTAGCACCCAGGCCAACTTTATCGAAGCCGCCACCGAAGGTGCTGCTGTCGTCACGAGTTTCATAACCCAGACGCGCAGAGAACTGGTCGGTAAAGTCGTAAGAACCGATCAGGCCGTACAGCATCTCATCATTACTAGAAAGACCACCCTCACGGATGTCATCAACAAAACCTAAACCGATAGTCACAGGGCCTTGAGCGTAACGAACACCACCTTGAGCTGCCACTTCAGAATCAGTGTTTGCAGACTTTAGGTCACCGCGTGAGCTGTAGTGTTTAGCTTGCAAGAAGGCAGTGAAGCCGTTCAGGTCAGGGGTGTAGTAACCAATTGAATCACCCTGAGACTGCTTGCCGCCACCAGTAAATTCAAAGCCGTCTTGGATGTAGACATCGAACGGGCTACTTACGAACTGGAGGTAGAAAGAATCAAAGTTACCAGCTTGGAAAGTACCAAACTGATCGCTTTGCAGACCCAGGTAGGTGTGACGAACATCGTTGAAACCATCGCTGTTACGCTCGTCGGCGTCAAAACGCCACTCAGCACGTGCGAAAGCAGTCAGGTCAGACGTTACATCGTGGCTAAGGCGCAGACCTAAACGAGAACCAACATTGCGGAACTCTTCGCTGTTGTCAACTACAGCACCGCCTTCTACTTCCTCAGGACCACCGCCCTCAATACCTAAAGCTACGCGGCCGTAGATATCAAGACGAGTACCGTCTTGGTCATAAACGGTAGCTGCTTGGGCTGCAGCAGAGGCACCCAGGGCGCCGATGATAGCAGTCGCTAAAAGTGTTTTTTTCATGATGTAAGTTCCTTAACTCGTAAACTGTTTCGATCGTTACTGCTCGACTCTTAATAAGTCGGCAGGTGGCTTTTGCGGGCCATGCTCTTTTCTCATCCGCCGGTTTTTCCCGGTGGTATGCGGCATGTCCTCAACTAAGCCTTGTTATAGTCCAATGCTCGCAAGACAAACTCTATACTGGGATTCCAGTGAACGCAATAGAAAAAAACAGTGTTTCTTTACTATTTTCACTTTTTTATGGAACCCTTGGCTCCATGCCTGGTCTCAGCGGCCTTTAAATTTCTGCTGTAAACCTAGTAATTTGTCTTCCATGCTAAGCTGCTTACGCGGCTCACTTTTTTCACTTTCGGCCTGCTTTACCGCCTCTTTGGGTGGCTTTGGGGCGACAGGCTTAGCTTTGGGTTGCGCTTTTTTCGGCTGCCTAGCTTCTTTTTGATCACCGCGTTTTTCTGACGCATGTAGTGCCGCTTCTTTATCGACCTTACCAGCAGGCTGACCATCCAAATCAACCCTTTCTGCACCCTCTCGCACTGCTTTTATATAGCGAGGAAGGTTCACGTAGTTGGCTAAGGCGCGACGAATAAGCTTGTTGGGCCACTCTTCACGCTCAGCAAGCTCTTGGTGAATACCTACTTTTAGCGGTTTGGTGTGCCCCTTATAGAACGCTTTGGGGTACCGCTCATACCATTGATTAAGCAAGGCGTGCGGAGAAGGAGCCTTGATTGCTTCAGCGGTAGCCGATGAATCGTCCTTTTCTTCTGACGCGGTTACAACAGGTACTGCTTCGGCTGGAGCTACTTCGGCTGGAGCTGCTTCGCTGGGCGCTTTCTTTTCAGGTGCTTTCTTTTCAGGTGCTTTCTTTTCAGGTGCTTTCTGTTCGGGTGATTCTTCGACGGCGTCAGCCGGATTTAAGGCTATTTCATCGAGGGTTGCTGTATCGGGGGCTGCTTCGCTATGAATCTTAGGCTCTATTGTAGTCGCGGTTTCCGAACTTGGCACGCTTTGCACTTGGGCATCGTCTATCAACGCCAATTGCTGTTTTAGCCGCTGGTTTTCTTCGCGCAGGGCTTGTAGCTCAGCTTGTGTGCGTTCTAGACGCGTTTCTAAGTCATCTAACATGTTCATTAAGCTGGCGGCCATAGCCTTCTCCTTTGACTTTTTCAGTCGGCGATGCGCTCGTAAACCACGAAATCATAGCTTGGCTGCCCTTCTGCTGGCTGCCCTGCTACGCGCTGGACTTCCTGCCACTCGCGGGTGTCGAAGTCAGGAAATGTTGCGTCGCCTTCTACGTCTATGTCCACTTCCGTTATGTAGAGCCGCTGGGCAAAGGGTAGCGCCTGGCGATAAATCTCTCCGCCCCCCATGACCATGATCTCTTCAGCCGCTTCTATAGTGGCATGCTGGTCGGCCAGCGCTAGCGCTGCGGGCAGGTCGTGACACACGCGTACGCCTTCGTGGGAAAACTCGGCGTTGCGGGTGACAACTACATTAAGCCGATTCGGCAGCGGCTTGCCAATAGAAGCGTAGGTTTTACGCCCCATCACCAGCGGTTTTGCCTGGGTGGTGCGTTTGAAGAACTTTAAATCTTCGGGCAAGTACCAGGGCAACTTGCCCTCTACGCCGATCACTCGATTTTTAGCCATGGCGACGATCATTGCCACGGGCACAAGTGAATCGAAAGCTACTTTTGGGTCACTAATATTGTTTTGCTGGCTCATACCGCCACCTCGGCTTTAATGTGCGGGTGCGCCTCGTAAGCGTCAATGTGAATGTCTTCAAAACGGAAGGCAAACAGGTCATCGATCTCTGGATTAAGTACCAGCTTAGGCGCTGCATTGGGCGTGCGCGATAGCTGTTCTTTGGCCTGTTCAAGGTGGTTACTGTACAGGTGCGCATCGCCCAGGGTGTGGATAAACTCACCGGGTTGTAGGCCGGTCACTTGGGCGACCATGGTCAGTAGCAAGGCGTAGCTGGCGATATTAAACGGCACTCCGAGAAAAATATCGGCGCTGCGCTGATAAAGTTGGCACGACAGCTTGCCATTAGCGACGTAAAACTGGAACAGACAGTGGCAAGGCGGGAGCTGCATTTCATCTACCTGGGCCGGGTTCCAGGCAGAGACAATCAGGCGGCGCGACTGGGGCGAGGTGCGTATTTGTCCGAGCACCTTGGCAATTTGGTCAACGCTGCCACCTTTAGGGTTGGGCCAACTGCGCCACTGATAGCCGTAAACGGGGCCTAGGTCGCCGTTTTCATCCGCCCATTCGTCCCAAATCCGCACACCGTTCTCTTTCAGGTAGGCGATATTGGTATCGCCTTTCAGAAACCACAGGAGTTCGTGAATGATAGAGCGCAGGTGGAGTTTTTTGGTGGTCAGTAGCGGAAAACCACGCGACAAATCGAAGCGCATTTGATGCCCAAACACGGAGCGCGTGCCAACGCCTGTACGGTCGTGGCGGTCAACGCCATGCTCCAGAACGGTTTGCATCAAGTCTAAATAGGGTTGTTCAAGCGCGGGCGTTGTAGCAGTCACAGAATTTCCAAATTAACAGGCGATGTAGCGGTTTATTCTAGGCGCCCATAGCTGCCCGGTCTAGCGGTGCTGGCTGGTTTGCGTTATTCGACCAACCCCGGCACCGCTGCGTGATGCTTTAATGTGCGACTTTTACATCTACTGGCTGGGAGCGTGACCAGGCGATGACAACCAAGCCCAGCGCGATCATCGGGAGCGTGAGCAGCATGCCCATGGTGACCCAGCCGAAGGCGATAAAGCCGATGTGAGCATCGGGCATACGGACAAACTCGACCATGAAGCGGAACACGCCGTAGCAAACTAAAAATAGCCCGGATAAAAAACCGCGCGAGGTCGGCTTGGCGGAGACCCACCAGAGAATAGCGAACAGCACGACGCCTTCTAACAACGCTTCATAGAGCGCTGATGGATGGCGCGGTTCAGGCCCCATGCCGGGAAACGGCATCCCCCAGGGAAGCGAGGTCACACGGCCCGGTAGCTCATGATTAATAAAGTTACCGATGCGCCCGGCACCCAAGCCAATAGGTGCTAGCGGGGCGATAAAATCGGTCAGCGTTAGGAATGCTAGCTGTTTGCGCCGGGCGAATATCCAGGCGGCGAGCAATACGCCGAGTAGGCCGCCGTGGAAGCTCATGCCGCCGTCCCATACGCGGAAGATCCAAAGCGGGTCAGCTGTCCACTGCCCAAGTCCGTAGAACAGCGCATACCCTAAGCGCCCACCAGCAACGACACCGATCGCACAATAGAAGAGCAAATCACCGATATCTTCATTATTGAGGCCGATACGCGATGCGCGCCGACAGCCGAGCCACCAGGCGGCTACAAAACCTACAACGTACATTAGGCCATACCAATGGACTTGCAGCGGCCCCAAAGAGATAGCCACCGGGTCAATCGTTGGGTAATTAATCATTTACGCTCTCTAAGTAACTAAAGAAATCATCAAGGTACTGCTATTGAACACATTGCCATTACAAAAGTGCCGCAAACAGCGCAAACGCCTACTTTCAGTCGTGGCGAGAATGAAGCGGGTACAATAATAAATACGCTCAGCAAGAAAGCCACCCTTTATTGTGACGCAGGCGGCGCCTCTACCGTGCCTGGAAACCAGTGAGCAATCATATTAAGGAGGGTTTCGGGTTGATACGGCTTGGCGAGCAGGTCATCCATACCGGCGGCTAGACAGATATCGTACCCAGCATTATCGATGTTGGCCGTCAGCGCGACCAGCACGCTTTGAGTGCCGCCGCGGTTGCGCTCGAACTCGCGCCAGCGTCGGGTGGTTTCAAGACCGTCCAGGGTGGGCATGAAGATGTCCATAAACACCAAATCAAAGCTGGCGGTTTGTTGACGCTCCAGCGCCTGCTCGCCGCTGCTGACGCCTTCCACCTGCAGACCTTGGGTTTCCAGCATTTGTCGCGCCAACATCAAATTTACCGGCCCATCGTCGACGACCAGTACACGCAAACTACGATGCGGCGAGGCACGCTCGCTATCACTTACCTTTGCCCCATCGCCCAGAGCGCTATACCCAGCACCGTATTCAGGACTATGGCTAGGGCTATACTCAGAACCATACTCAGAACTGTACTCAGAACTGTGCCAAGAACCGTGACCAGAGTCTTGCTGAACGAGATTAGCCAATAGCGCACGGATATCCGACACGTGCTCGTATACTTCCGAAACGTTTTGCCGACAGTTTTCGGTAATCTCTTTATCGGCCATGGTAGTTAAATGATCTAACAAGCTATCCGTTTCACGCTGCAGCAGCGTTAGATAGCTTGATTTCAAACGTGACTCTTCACGCGCTCTCTCTCGGCCAGCCATTAAGTATTTTAACTGCCGCTGCTGGTGCTGAAGGTCATCCAACAGCGTTTGTTCATGCTCCTGCTGGGTGTTCTTGGTTGCCGCGCTGGCCACTTGCGAGCAGTGCATACAACGTTCAAGGCCGGCTAGTACTCCATTAACGCTGGCCAACCGCTGGAGGGGCAGATGAGATTCGTTGGCGGCATCCAGCGCGGAACATTGATGTTCGGGCAGTGAGCGTGCTGCAGTGGTGCACAATGCCTGACTTTGCCGTTCAAGTTCGGTGAGTTCTTGCATAAAACGAGCGTCTTTGCGCCGAGCGTGTGCTTTAACCAGCATAAGAAAGGCGCCGACATTCAAACTACTGCCGATGAGCAGGGCCGCCATTAACCACAGCATGGTGCTCCAGGAGGCGTAGCTTGGCGACATCCACCACATCATTGTGCCGACGACCAGGCAAAGCACAACTAATGCTGCTTGGACAAGCAGTAGGGGCCACAGCATAGGCCAAACAATGGCGTTCCAAAAGTGCTCCCTTTGATAGCGTTGCATGATCTCGCCTTCCTATTGGTCGAATGGCCGCTGATAACGTGTCTGCTGTTTAAACCTTGGGCTACCTGCCGACACTCACACCCTTACAGTGTGATGATTTATGCTACAAACATGATATTGAAGTAAGTGTACGTCTGCGCTTCGTTACTGTCATGCTGCTCTTGCGTTTAACGTTTTCCACCCTTTTCGTCTACGAGTTTGTTATGTGCTTGATATCATTTGCTTGGCAACCCGGCACGACCACGCCCTTGCGGCTGATGGGCAACCGAGATGAGTTCTATGCGCGCCCCACCGCGCCACTGGGTGAGTGGCAAGATACCCCAGAGCTTGTCGGTGGGCGTGATTTAGAGGCCGGTGGCTCGTGGCTGGCGGCCAAACCTGGCGGAGTCGTGGCCGCTTTGACTAACGTACGTGACCTGCAACTAAGCGTGCCACCCGGCGCACCCAGCCGGGGTGAATTGGTCGCTAATGCCTTGCAGTGTGGCGATATTGAAGCGTGGCTAACCAAACTCAGCGAGGGCGAGGCACTGCGCTACGCAGGCTTTAATTTATTAGTCGCGACGCCACAGCGGCTTTGGCACCTACACCGGGGCAGAGACCGCCTGGCCCTCAGCGAGGTAGCCCCTGGCGTCCATGGCCTATCCAATGCCGACCTCAATTCCCCCTGGCCGAAGCTTTTACACGTGCGTGGTGCGCTTGAGCACACTCTTTTGCCATCAGGCTACTTCCAGGCATGGCCTACTGCTGTTCAGCGCGCAATGCAGAATCCGCAAGAAGCGGCTGTCGAGGAGTTGCCGGATACCGGCGTGGGGCTTGAGCTGGAGCGTCAGCTCTCAGCGGCGTTTATTGTCGGCGAGCGCTACGGCACCCGCGCCACTTCGTGGCTAACCCTGGATAGCCACGGGCACATCGAGATTACCGAGCAGCGCTTTGGGCCGCTGGGGCGCTTTGAGGGTGAAACCACCCTGGCACTGCCCAACAGAATTACTAAATCTGGCTTTGCCTAAAAAGTCAGCAAACGCAGCCATAATTAAAGCAAAGCTAATGAGTTAATGAAAAGCTCAGGAAAAGCTCAGGTAAAACCTAATCACGGGGCGGCATCAGGTGTGTCAACTGCCACTCATCCATGCGGCTCTCTAGATGGGCATGCACCTGGGCAGGTGTATCCAGCTCCATAACTTCTTTGAGCAGTTGCTCGGCATCGCTAAACGGTACTCGGCGAATAGCCGCACGCACTTTGGGCAGGCTTGGCGCATTCATAGAGAGACTGGTAAAGCCCATGGCCATGAGCAGCAGCGCCCCAGCCGGATCGCCAGCCAATTCACCGCATAGCGAAATGGGCTTTTTGAGCCGCGTGGCATCGTTGGCAAGTTCCAGCAAAGCACCGAGTAACGCCGGGTGTAGCGCATCGTAAAGGCTCGATACGCGTGGGTTGTTGCGATCCACCGCCAGTAAGTACTGGGTTAGGTCGTTGCTGCCCACGGAGAAGAAGTCGACTCGTTTCGCCAGCGCGTCCATTTGGTAGATAGTGGCGGGCACTTCGATCATGACGCCCACTGGGGGCCTAACAACCGTAATGCCCTCTTCACCCAGCTCTACAATGGCGCGATCCAGCAGGCGCAGCGCTTCGTCGACCTCTTCGACGTTGGTGATCATCGGGAACAGTACGTAGAGGTTTTCCAGATCGATAGAGGCTTTGAGCATGGCGCGCAGTTGCACCATCAGCACTTCCGGGTGGTCCAGCGTGACGCGCATACCGCGCCAGCCTAGAAACGGGTTGGCCTCTTCTATCGGGAAATAGGGTAGGTCTTTGTCACCGCCAATATCCAGAGTACGCATCACTACCGGTAGTGGCGCGAAGCCTTCAAGCTGGTCGCGATAAAGTCGGGTCTGCTCTTTTTCGCCAGGGAAGCGTTCGGTAATCATAAACGGCACTTCGGTACGGTAGAGCCCCACCCCACCGATGCGGCTTTTTAGCAACGCAGTGGCATCGACTGCCAATCCGGTATTCACCATTAGCGGCATGGTATGGCCGTCCGGGGTGGCGCTAGGCAGATCCTGCTCATGCTCTAGCAGTTCGCTAAGTGCTATCTCTTCAGCAATCAGACTTTCATATCGCGCCTTCAGTTCAGGCGCTGGGCGGACAAACAGGCGCCCACGGTGGCCGTCCAGCACTACAGGTGCACCGCCTAGCCGCGGCAGCGGTAAATCCACCATACCCAGCACCGTAGGAATGCCCATGGCGCGGGCTACAATCGCCACGTGAGAAGTACTGGAGCCGCGAACCGAGACCAGCCCTTTAAGCTTGTCGCGTGGTACTTCACCCAGCATGGCCACGCTGATTTCATCGCCGACCAAAATAGCGTTATCGGGGTAGGTTTCCGGCGTAGACGGGGTATCTTCTTGCAGATGCGCGAGTACCCGGCGCCCCAGATCGCGAATATCCGCCGCTCTCTCACGCAGATAGTTATCATCGACGCGCTCTAAGTATTGAACGTGGCGACGGACTACATCGGCCAAAGCACCAGGTGCCCATTGCCCTTCACGAATGCGCTTTTCCACTTCATCAGCCAGCGCTGCTTCGCCGAGCATTTGTTGGTAGACATCAAACAACGCCAGCTCTTGCGCAGAGATACGGCTTGCCAGACGCTCGGCTGCGGCACGAATTTCGCTGCGCGTTTTGCCAATGGCCTCCTTTAAGCGCGCTACCTCATAGTCTTGATCGCTTGGAATGAGATCAGGCACGCTATTAAGGTCGGAGGGAGGGGTAATCACCACTGCCTCACCCATGGCCATGCCGGGCGATGCTGGCACACCTTTAAACATGGCCTGCCCACCGGCCAGCGCCGGGCGCAACAGGTTCCCTGTGGCTAGTGCGTGGGCCAATACTCCTGCTAACTGCGCGGCCATAGTGACCAGAAAAGCTTCATCTTCGTCGTCGTACTGGCGTTTTTCGGCTTGTTGCACAACCAATACGCCTAACATATGGCGCTGGTGAATAATTGGCACGCCCAAAAAGCTGGAGTAGCGCTCTTCACCAGTGGCTTCAAAATAGCGGAATTGCGGGTGGGTCTGCGCGTCCTCAAGGTTAAGCGGCTCACTGCGTTTGGCTACCAAGCCCACCAGCCCTTCGCCTAACGGAAGTACTACGCGCCCTACTGCTTGGGTACGCAGACCAATGGTCTCCATCAATACCAATGATTCTACCTCTTTATCGTAGAGGTAGAAGGAGCACACATCGGTCTGCATCGCTTTACGAATTCGACGAACCATCGTGGACAGCGCGGCGTCGAGGTTGCGCGCGCCATTCACTTCCTGAATCACCCGGCGCAGCACCTCAAGCATGGACGTTTTACTATTCACTATTATTTGCCTCGCTGAGGAATTTCCTGACAGACTGCTGCCGCCCTACTCTGGGCAGCGGCCCGTCACCCTAACCTTCATCCTGTGCCAGGCGCTGAACGCGGGGAGACAACTCTCGCAACGCACGCCGATATACCTCTCGCTTAAAAGGCACTACCTGCCCTAGCGGGTACCAATAGCTTACCCACCGCCACCCATCAAACTCGGGTGTAGGGGTTGCCGTCATACATATTTGGCTTTCCTGGCAACGGATTTTAAGTAAAAACCACTTCTGCTTCTGGCCTATACAGACCGGACGCGAATGTGTGCGAATCATACGTCGTGGCAGACGGTAGCGTAGCCAGCCCCGGGTGCAGGCAACAATATCAACATCGTCGGCGGTTAGGCCGATCTCTTCGTAAAGCTCACGAAAAAGTGCTTGTTGTGGCGTCTCGCTTGCATTGATGCCCCCCTGGGGAAATTGCCACGCATTTTGACCTACCCGACGCGCCCAAAGCAGCTGCCCCTGGCTATTGGCAATGATGATGCCAACATTGGGGCGAAAGCCGTCAGCGTCGATCACGGACATCACCTTATAAATTTTCAGTTGTCCCCATTTTTCCACAAGGGTGACAGGCGTATCAATACAATATAACGCTAAGTGGTGAATGCTTACTGTGTATTAGCCTGATCGTTGGTGGGAATGGCAGGGCGACTCTGCGATAATCCGCGTCCGCTATTTGCCTTACTAACGTCTTTTGCACCAACACTAACCACTTACTACCACTGACTAAAAAAGGGGAGCGCCGTGAGTCTGGCCATTTTCGATTTGGATAATACGCTGCTATCCATCGACAGCGATCATGCCTGGGGCGAGTTTTTACTCGAACAAGGGGCAGTCGACCCGGTGGCTTACCGGGAAGCCAATGAGCGCTTCATGGCCGATTACAACGCAGGCACTCTGGATATGGCTGCCTTTTTGGAAATGGCGCTTAAGCCGTTGGCCGATAACTCTCCTGAACAACTTTCTGCATGGCACCAGCAGTTTATGGCCAGCAAAATCGAGCCAAATATTCTGCCCAAAGCGGAAGAGCTGCTTGCTCGACACCGCACCAAAGGCGACACGCTGCTGATTATTACCGCCACCAACCGCTTTATTACCGCTCCGATTGCCGAACGCCTGGGGGTGGATCACTTAATCGCGGTGAATCCAGAAGTCAAAGAGGGCCGCTACACAGGGCGAGCCTCGGGCATTCCCAGCTACCGCGAAGGCAAAGTCACTCGTTTAGAACAGTGGCTGGAAGGTCAAGACCTGACCATGGAAGGCGCGTGGTTCTATAGTGACTCGCACAATGATTTGCCGCTGTTAGAAATAGTCGAGCACCCCGTCGCGGTGGACCCTGACGACACACTGCGCGAAATCGCCAAAGAGCGCCAGTGGCGGATCATGAGTTTGCGGGATTGAGCTGGAGAACGGTGAAACCCCGGCACCACTGCGCGTTGCCTCCACGCCGGGTCGACTTCGCGGGCGCGCTGGGGATTATCACATAGAGATAAATGATTAACGGCTTAGAAGAGCATCAAGCGAGATCACATTGCCACTATGTTTTGCTGCTAGCTTGATGTCGTCAGTAAACAACGTAGATGATGCTACAAATGCAGAAGCAGAAGCAGAAGCAGAAGCAGAGATAATACTATCAGGCAGTTTCATTTGAGTACTACGCCGTACCTTGATGGTTTCAGTTTTGACCTGATGATCCAGTTCCACTCTTGTTAACTGAGCTAATATCACTTTAATGGCGTGCTCTTCCTGTGGCAACAAGCCGGGAAAGGCCAGAAGTTCAAGTTCTGTAATGACAGAATAGGCGTAATGAGCAGGAGGCAGACGCAACTGACGTTCAATGGCATTAATGAAGACATTAGTGTCAAGCAGGTAATTACCATTCATCCCGCAAGTTCCTTTGGTATTCGACTCCTTCCTGAGCGACCAAGGAAGGAGCTTTTACAGACGTAAAATCGATTGCAACCTGTTTAACAGAAGCGTCTGCCTCATCCGATGTATTTTCATACAACACAACGATTCTGGCATGCCTGTTCTTCAAATGCTCATACTCATCGGGGATTTTAACCATCCCATTCTGAATATCCATCTCAAATTCAATCGCATGCATTTTAACCCCCTAACCCCATATAGCTCGTCTAACCATTTGACACTCTTTCTGCCAAAAATTCGAGTATCTCTATGAGCAAGCCTCATAACTAGCCCAACAAAAAACCCCGCAAGCCTAGCTTGCGGGGTTTTGCGTTTACTGGCGCTCATGTTGAAGCGTCAGCGGGCGCGTTTAGCCGAGCAGGTGCTCGACTGCAGCACGCTCTTCGCGCAGTTCTTTCTCGGTGGCTTTCATCTTCTCTTGGCTGAATTCGTTAATTTCGAAGCCTTGAACGATTTCATACTTGCCACCCTGGCAACGCACTGGGTAAGAGTAGATGATGCCTTCGTCGATACCGTAGCTGCCATCAGACGGAATCGCCATGCTGACGATGCCTTTGGAACCCAGCGCCCAGTCGTGCATATGGTCGATGGCGGAAGAAGCAGCAGAGGCGGCAGAAGAGGCGCCACGTGCTTTGATGATCGCCGCGCCGCGCTGCTGCACGGTGGGGATAAAGTCGTTTTCGTACCAGTCGCGCTCAACCAGATCGAACGCTGCTTTGCCGTCGACTTTGCACTGGGCCAGATCCGGATACTGGGTGGCACTGTGGTTGCCCCAGATGATCATGTTTTCAACGTCAGTGACGTGCTTACCGGTTTTCTGAGCCAGCTGGGTCAGGGCACGGTTGTGATCCAAACGCGTCATGGCGGTAAACTGGCCTGCGTCCAGATCCGGCGCGTTGCAGGAAGCAATCAGAGCGTTGGTGTTGGCCGGGTTACCGACAACCAGCACTTTTACGTCACGGCTGGCGTGATCGTTTAGCGCTTTACCTTGAACAGAGAAGATCGCTGCGTTGGCTTCCAGCAGGTCTTTACGTTCCATGCCTGGGCCGCGCGGACGGGCGCCAACCAGCAGGGCGTAATCAGCGTCTTTGAACGCAGTGTTCGGATCGTCGGTGGCAACAATCTCTTGCACCAGCGGGAAAGCACAGTCATTAACTTCCATTACCACGCCGTTCAGGGCGTCCATGGCCTGGGGAATTTCCAGAAGCTGGAGAATGACAGGCTGATCCGGCCCCAACATGTCGCCAGCGGCGATGCGGAAAATAAGAGAGTAGCTGATCTGACCGGCGCCGCCGGTAATCGCAATACGTACTGGATCTTTCATCATTGCTCCTTGATTGGTTCGCCTAGGGATGGTTCTCGCCTGAGGAGTGGCTTAACAGAACTCAAGACGCAAAGATGGTATGCCCAGCCGGGCAAAAACTCAATCAGACATGAGACTACTATCTATAGACATACGATCTACAGACATACTATCTATCGACATACCGGCCATTTGTCATACTTGCCATTCCCTCTGCGGCTTGCTGCTCGCTGAAAAGGTTGAGTTGCGCTATGGTATCTTCGGTTTTATGCCTTCCTTTCTTGTTTTGCTAAGGACATGGACGCTCCATGCGAAAAATCCCTTTCTCTTATGCCTTGGCTAGTCTACTGGTACTGGCGCTAGTGATATGGCTCGCTTTGGGTAATTTCCAGCGTTTTCAAACGACGCCTCCAGACGCCCCAGCACGCAGCGAAGCAGGCTCGCGGGTCGAAATTGTTGTACAGCAGAGCACTCTGTTTATTCCTCAGCAAATTATCCAGGGCCAACTGACGGCAGAGCGCGAAACCACGCTGCGCGCCAATGTAGCAGGCTTTGTGGCTGAGAAGCCCGTCGCGCAAGGCAGCCGTGTGGAAGCTGGCGAAACCCTACTGGTGCTGGATAACAACGCCCTGCCCGAGCAGTTGCAGCAGGCCCGCGATGAGCTAGCGGTGGCCGAGGCGGAATATGCCGGGGCACGCAATCTGCGCCAGCGGGAGCTTATTTCGCAGCCAGAACTACTGCGCCTGCAGAGCGCACTAAGCGCCAGAGCCGCTTCGCTGGCGCAACTGCAGAAGCAACTAGATGACAGCCACCCCACCGCGCCGTTTGATGGCGTACTCAATCGCGTTCAGGTGGAACTAGGTGACCTGCTACAGCCCGGCGAAGAGTGGGGGCAGTTGGTCGATGACCGTCGCTTGAAAGGTGCTGCCTGGGTTTCTCAGCAGCAGGTGGGCGATTTAAGCGTGGGGCTGCCGGTGACTGCTCGGCTGCTTAATGGCGACCATATAGAAGGCGAGCTGACCTTTATTAGCCACCGCGCCGAAGAGGCCACGCGTAGCTTTTATGTCGAAGCCACGCTGGATAATCCTGCTGGAAAACGCTTGGCGGGTGGCAGCGCGGAGCTGACGATTACGCTCCCCCCCCGCCATGTGCATACTCTTTCGCCCGCGCTGTTGAGCTTGAATAGTGAAGGCCAACTGGCGGTCAAGCATCTGGATGACAACGATCAGGTGCAGCTAACTGCCGTTGAGCTTGTCAGCGCCGATATCCAACGCGCCTACGTGACCGGCCTGCCTGATCCGTTGCGCCTGATTACGTTAGGCGCAGGCATGGTGGAAACCGGTGAAACGGTCACCCCAGTGCCTGCTGAAGAGGCGATTATTTCGCAACCGTCGTCGCAACGCTCCTCAGAGCAGCCCGCGGAACAGGATAACGTTCATGCGCCAGTTGATTGATGCGGCGCTAGCCCACACCCGAACCACGCTACTGCTGTTAGTAAGTCTTCTACTGGCGGGTATCGTTGCTTGGCTGATGATTCCTAAAGAGGCTAATCCTGACGTCACCATACCGATGATTTATGTGTCTTTATCATTGGAAGGCGTTAGCCCCGAGGACGGCGAGCGACTGTTGATTCGTCCCATGGAACAGGAGCTTCGCGGCATTGAGGGGTTGCGCAAGTTCACCGCCCAATCCAGCGAAGGGCATGGATCGATAACGCTGGAGTTCGACCCCGGCTTTGACCCGGACACCGCACTGACCGATGTGCGTGACCGGGTAGATATTGCCCGCAGTGAACTGCCCTCAGAAGCCGATGAACCGCGGGTGATGGAGGTCAACGTTTCGGAGTTTCCGGTGTTGACTATTGGTCTCTCCGGGCAACTGGATACTCGTGAACGAATGACGATTGCCCGGCGCCTGCAAGAGGAGATCGAAGGCATCGCCGATGTGCTGGAAGTCGACATTGCCGGTGAGCGGGAAGACATGCTGGAAATCGTCGTTGATCCATTGGTGTTGGAGAGCTACGGGGTCGATTTTGATGCGTTGTTTAATCAGGTATCGCGCAATAACCGTCTGGTGGCAGCGGGCAGCCTGGATACCGGCGCGGGCCGCCTGGCGTTAAAAGTCCCCGGCATTATTGAGTCCGTTGAGGATGTCATGAATATGCCGGTCAAGGTCGATGAGGATCGCGTGGTCACCTTTGGCGATGTGGCGTGGATCAACCCTACCTATAAAGAGCCGGAAGGCTTTGCCCGTATTGATGACCAACCCGCGGTGGTGCTGGAAGTTTCCAAGCGCGCCGGGGCCAATATTATCGCCACCATTGGTGCAGTACGTGACCGCTTAGCCGAAGCCGATGATTTGCTTCCCGAGCAGCTGCGCTTCACCACCATTCTGGATGAGTCGACCACCGTTGAGAATATGCTATCCGAGCTGCTCAACAACGTGCTGACCGCCGTGGTACTGGTGCTGATCGTGGTGGTCGCGGTGATGGGCTGGCGCATGGCACTGCTGGTGGGGCTTACTATACCCGGCGCCTTCTTAACCGGCATTCTGCTGGTATGGGCGTTTGGTTTTACGCTCAATATCGTGGTGCTGTTTGCGCTGATTCTGGTGGCGGGCATGCTGGTGGACGGCGCGATCGTGGTCAGTGAGCTTGCCGACCGCCATTTGCGCGATGGCCAAACGCCTCACCAGGCGTGGCTTAACGCCGCTTCACGTATGAGCTGGCCGGTAATTGCCTCTACTGCCACTACGCTGGCGGTATTTATTCCCCTGCTGTTCTGGCCCGGCGTGGTCGGCCAGTTTATGAAGTACCTGCCCGCTACGGTGATTTTGTGCCTGCTGGCATCGCTGGCCATGGCGCTGGTGTTTTTGCCCACGCTAGGGCGCTTGTTTACGCGCTCGGAGGCCAAACCAACAGACGCGACACATGCAGATAGCAACCATGAAGAAGCGACGACCTCCTTTGGGCGCGGCTATCGCCATCTGCTGGCTAAGCTGCTGCTGCACCCTGCCTGGGTGCTGCTGGTGACGGTGCTATTAATGGCGTTGCTATATACCGGCTATGCGCGCTTTAACCACGGTGTCGACTTCTTCCCAGCCGTGGAGCCCGACAGCGCCCAGGTGCTGGTGCGCGCACGAGGCGACTTCTCCGCCGTGGAGACCGACGCCATTGTACAGCGGGTCGAAGCCAAACTATCCGGCATGAGCGAAGTGAGGGCGTTGTATGCGCGCTCTTTTGCAGTACCTAACGAGCAGATGGGCAACGACGTGATTGGCATGCTGCAATTCCAGTTTATCGACTGGCATGAGCGTCGCCCTGCCCAGGCTATTTTGGACGATATGGCCAAGCGAGCCCAGGATATTCCCGGCATTACGCTAGAGTTTCAGGAGCAGGAGATGGGCCCCGGCGGCGGCAAGCCCATTGTGCTGGAAGTGAGCGCCACCGACCCTGACGTTGCCGATGCCGGGGTTAACCAACTAAGCCAGTTAATGCGCGAGCTGGGTGGCTTTACCGATATTCAGGATAACCGCAGCCTACCCGGCGTGGAGTGGCGGGTTAACGTTGATCGTGAAGCCGCTGCTCGCATGGGCACCGACGTGACGGCCATTGGTAGCGCGGTGCAGTTGTTGACCACCGGCCTTCAGGTGGCGAGCTATCGCCCGCCGGAAGTCAGCGATGAAGTGGATATCCGCGTGCGCCTGCCGCAAAACTGGCGCTCACTGGATCAGCTTGAACGGTTGACGATCAATACCCAGCGGGGTCAGGTGCCCATTTCACACTTTGTCACGCTGACCCCTGCTCCTAAAGTCGGCACCCTTAATCGCATCGATGGCCGCCGAGCGATTACCATTGAAGCGGATCTGGCACCCGGCTATCTCGCCGATGAACGCCTGGGCGCCCTGCTAGAGGCCGGCAGGGACAGCTTGCCTGACGGCTTGATGGTCAACGTGGCGGGCGAGCAGGAAGATCAACAGGAAGCGATGCAGTTCTTAGCCAGCGCGTTCTTGATTGCGATCGCCTTGATGGCGCTGATTCTGGTCACCCAGTTCAATAGCTTCTATCAGGCGGGACTGGTGCTCTCGGCGATTGTGTTCTCCACCGCGGGGGTGCTGATGGGCTTACTGATTACCGGTCAGGCCTTCGGCATTGTCATGGTGGGAATGGGGGTGATTGCCCTGGCGGGTATCGTGGTCAATAACAACATTGTCTTGATCGATACCTACAACGAGCTGCGGGGACAAGGTATGACACCCGGCGAAGCCGCGCTCGAAGCGGGCTGTTTGCGCCTGCGCCCGGTGCTGCTAACGGCGATTACCACGGTGCTGGGACTGATGCCGATGGTGCTGGGGATCAATGTTGATCTGTTCACCCCGGCCCTTGGCTTTAATGCGCCCTCCGCCCAGTGGTGGACGCAGATGTCGAGCGCCATTGCCGGTGGGCTCACCTTCGCCACCGCGCTTACGCTGCTGCTTACCCCGTGTATGCTGGTGATTGGGGGTAAGCTGCGCAGACATCAGTAATGGCGGATAAATTTGTCATT
>NZ_JH393260.1:43487-54897 GCF_000236035.1 Vreelandella boliviensis LC1 | reverse complement strand
TGTCATTGCGAGCGAAGCGAAGCAATCTCGGGGTTTTGCTACCGCCAAAGAGATTGCCACGTCGCTGCGCTCCTCGCAATGACATATGAAGTGTCGTCGCGAGCCCCGCCATGCCGTTGCGAGCCCCGCCATGTCGTTGCGAGCGAAGCGAAGCAATCTCAGGTTAAGCGGGTGCTTTGGTGTGCTGCGGGCTATGAACGGCGTGTAAGCGCGCGATTAACTGGTCTTCCAGCGCGAAGCGTTCGGTAAGGCCGCGGGCCAAACGATCAATCCAGGCAGGAAGGCGGGCGATATTTTGCTCGCAGCTGAGCGTAGAGCCAAAATCGGTATCAAACTCCAACACCATCTCGGTGGACATTTCTAAACGCTCAAGCAACTTCTCCGCGATGACGAGCGCGCCCTCATCTCCAAAGGCCTGAGCCTCTTCCGACAGCTGGGGATAAATCTCAAAGTGGCCAGCGCTGATGTAGTCCATCAACTGCTCACTGAAGGTATCGATGGGCGCCTTGTTCACTGCTTCCAGTTCAGCATCACACGCTTCTTTCAGCTCGATAAAGCTAACTAATAGCTGACGACGCTGATCCAGCCAGCGGTCGATTAGGGTATGTACGCCTCCCCAGCGCTCCAGGGCATTTTTACAATCTTCGAGCATGGGGCTTTCTCCTTAAACTCACCTTTTAACTACTATTAATAACGACTATTAACCGCTCAGAACAAAGAATAGGCTTAGAGTCGCGCCTCCCACTACCTCTGTCAATCCTAGCAAGTACGGTTTCCATGGTACTAAAAGTTCACTACCCATAACGCTTTCTTCTATGGCTGATGACCAGCGCTCTCAGTCGGCTGGCCTTGCCATATTCATGCCTCTCACGATGCTCTCATCTTCCGGCCACCATTGCGAGCACAGCAGCAAGCAGGATATACCGAGTAGAAAGCACACTGGGCTCTGACTTAAGACGACACCGCTCTCTCGATAGGCTATAACATGGCCTGTTCTAACCTGGCAGCGACCAAATAGTCGCAGCTTTTGTTGTTCTAAACGATAGATTTCAGCAAGATGAAGTACGTCAGGAAATACGGCAAGGGTTAATTAAAACAAGGAACATACCATGAAACAGATAACGCGCTTGGGCCTTGGCCTACTGCTCTCCTCAAGTCTGGTTACCGCTCACGCTGATGACGTCAAAATTGGCATGATCACAACGCTTTCTGGGGGCGGCTCGCACTTGGGCGTGGATGTTCGCGATGGCTTTATGCTGGCACTCGAGCAGTCGGGCCGTGACGATGTGGAAGTCCTGATCCAGGATGACGCTAGACGCCCGGATCTAGCTCGTAGCTTGTCCAATGAGTTTATGCAGCGAGATAAGGTCGATATTCTGACCGGGATTATCTGGTCGAATCTGGCGATGGCTGTCGTTCCGTCAGTGGTACGTCAGGGTACCTTCTATCTCTCACCCAATGCCGGGCCTTCCGATTTAGCCGGGAGGATGTGCCACGAGAACTACTTCAATGTGGCTTATCAGAACGACAACCTACA
Source organism: Vreelandella boliviensis LC1 (assembly GCF_000236035.1). Lineage (GTDB taxonomy): Bacteria > Pseudomonadota > Gammaproteobacteria > Pseudomonadales > Halomonadaceae > Vreelandella > Vreelandella boliviensis. Next base: position 53,360 of record NZ_JH393260.1, on the reverse strand, counting down.
TGGTGCGATGGGCGCTTATATGCGTAAAGAGGGGTATGAGCACCCGATCATTATGGCGCCTAACTACCCCGCTGGCACCGACGCCTTAGCAGGCTTCAAACACCTTTACGAAGGCGAAGTCGTCGGCGAGCTTTACACCCAAATGGGCCAGACCGATTACGCCGCTGAAATTGCCCAGATTCGCGATAGCGATGCCGACAGCCTGTTTTTCTTCTTGCCCGGCGGCATGGGTATCTCGTTTATGAAGCAGTGGGAGAGCTCGGGAGTTGAAATGCCAATCTTTGGCGCAGCGTTCTCCTTTGATGAAATTCTTATCAAAGCGGTGGGCAGTGCTGCCATTGGCGCACGTAATACCTCGCTATGGGCTTATGATTTGGAAAATGAGGCCAACGACCGCTTTGTTGAGGGCTTCCAGGCTACCTATAGCCGCATGCCGACCCTCTACGCGGCGCAAGGTTACGACACCGCTAACCTGATCCTTAGTGCGCTTGAAACCGCCCATCCTGATGACAAAGACGCCTTTCGCGAAGCGCTGCGGGCCGCCGACTTTGACAGCGTGCGCGGCGAGTTCCGTTTTGGTCCCAACCAGCACCCCATCCAGGATATCTACGTGCGTGAAGTCGTAGAGGGGGACGATGGAGAGCCCACCAATCGCCTGATGGGTATCGCTGTTGAAGATATTCAAGACGTCTACTTTGAGCAGTGCCAGATGTAAGTTCGCCTCGGCTGGGTGTATTCACCCAGCCTTTATTCTCTTACCGCACTAAGGATTCCTACCGTGTCGGTTACTCTGCTGATTGAGCAATTACTTAACGGCGTGCAGCTGGGCACAATGCTGTTTTTGATGGCCAGCGGCCTGACGCTGGTGTTTGGGGTCATGGGGCTGATCAATCTCGCCCATGGCTCCTTTTATATGGTGGGGGCCTACGCCACGGCGACGGTGACGGCCTCGACAGGCTCTTTTTTGTTGGGTTTGGGCGCCGGTATAGCGGCGGCGGCCTTGGTGGGTGCATTAGTAGAACTGCTAGTGATTCGTCGGCTTTATCATCGCCCTCACCTTGATCAGGTGCTGGCCACCTTTGCGCTTATTCTGATTTTTTCAGAGGGCACACGCTGGATTTTCGGCTCATCACCCTTATGGCTGAGTCCACCTTCTTGGCTAACCGGGTTCGTTACCTTGCCGGGAGATACCCGCTACCCCATCTACCGACTAGTGCTGATTGGCATGGGTATTGCTATTTCGATTGCCCTTTACCTGCTTATTTCGCGCACGCGGTTAGGCATGCGCATTCGGGCAGGGGAAAGCGACCGCGAAATGATTGGTGCGCTGGGGGTCAATATTTCAAAACTCTATACGCTGGTGTTTGCCTTAGGTGCAGGGCTTGCAGGCTTAGCGGGGGCTTTAGTGGGCGCGCTACAATCGGTGCAGGTGGGTATGGGGGAGCCGGTGCTAATCCTGGCCTTTGTAGTAATTGTCATCGGCGGTATTGGCTCGATTAAAGGCGCGCTGCTCGGTGCGCTCCTGGTAGGTATTGTCGATACCTTGGGCAGGGTCTATTTGCCCATCTTTTTCCAAGCGTTTATGCCGCCTTCTGAGGCAACCGGGGTCGGTTCAGCGCTGGCCGCGATGCTGATCTATATCCTTATGGCCGTTATCCTCGCGTTTAAGCCTAAGGGGCTATTCTCTGCTCATGACTAATAATACTTCAACGTCTAATAGCTCCTCCCTGGCTAATCGCGCTTCGCAACGCACCACTACCGACGCTGCGTTAGCGTCCAAGGCAAATAGCCACTTTGACCGTAAAGGCCTGGTTCAGTTGACCCTACTCGGCCTGCTGTTACTGCTGCCGGTGGCGGCTTATTTTCTGGGCCACATTTATTACGTCAATCTGGCCTCTCGGATCACCATTATCGCCATGGCGGCGGTGGGCCTTAACCTGGCGATTGGCTACGGCGGCATGGTGAGCTTTGGCCATGCCGTCTATTTTGGTCTGGGCGGCTACGTGGCAGGCATCAGCGCCTTCCACGCCTTCGATTTAACACCGTTTATGAGCTGGCCGTTTACCGTGCCGGGTAGCGATAGCATGCTAGTGGTGTGGCTCGTCGCTGTCCTGCTGTGCGCGCTGCTGGCGCTAGCCATTGGCGCTATTTCACTACGTACTACGGGGGTCTATTTCATTATGATCACCCTCGCCTTTGCGCAGATGATTTACTACTTTGCCAACTCCTGGCCGACCTATGGCGGCCAGGATGGCCTGCCTATTTATATACGCAACACCCTGCCGCTGGCAGATAGCAGCAATGCGCTTACCTACTTTCTGATCTGCTTCACTGGCTTGGTGCTGGCGATGGCCATCACTTCACGACTGATGAAATCACGTTTTGGTGCCGCCTTGACCATGGCGCGCCTCAACGATGTACGCTTGGCGACAGCAGGGATCAACCCCTACCCTATTCGCCTAGTGTCGTTTGTTATTTCGGCGGCGATAACCGGGCTGGCAGGCGCCCTCTATGCCGATCTGAATGGCTTTGTTAGCCCGGCAATGCTCAGTTGGCACTTCTCTGGTGAGCTCATGGTAATCGTCATCTTAGGCGGCGTGGGGCGGCTATATGGCCCCCTGGCCGGAGCGGTGCTGTTTGTGATGATGGAGACACTGCTAGGCGGCATCACCGAGTACTGGCAGCTTTTCCTGGGTCTAGTGCTACTCGGGGTAGTGCTGTTTGCCAAGCACGGTGTGCTGGGGTGGCTCGCCGGGAGGGAGCGCAATGAGTGAGAGCGTCCTTTCACTGCAAAACCTGCATAAGCGCTTTGGCGCACTCCAGGCGACCAACGATGTCTCACTGGATCTTCATCAAGGGGAAATTCACGCCCTGATTGGCCCCAACGGCGCGGGGAAATCGACCCTAATTGGTCAAATCGCTGGAAACATACGCCCTGATGAAGGGAGTGTTTACTTAGTGGGTAGGGAGATCACCAGCATGAGTATCGCTCAGCGGGCGCGGCTTGGGTTGGGGCGTAGTTTTCAGGTCTCATCACTAGCGGAACCGCTATCGGTAATGCGTAACGTGATGATGGGTGTTCAAGCCCTGCAGAGCCACAGCTTTCGCTTCTGGAAACCCGTCGCCAGTGATCAGCAGCTTCTTACGCCAGCATATGAAGCGCTGGAGCGTATGCAACTTAGCCACCGCGCCTGGACACCTGTGTTTGAGCTTTCTCATGGCGAGCGCCGTCAGGTAGAAGTGGCCTGCGCCTTAGCACTCAAGCCCCGCGCCCTTCTGCTGGACGAACCCATGGCAGGTTTGGGCCCAGAGGGCTCGGCGAAGCTGACCGAGCTGCTTGAAGCGCTAAAGCTAGAAGTGCCTATTCTACTCATTGAGCACGATATGGAAGCGGTGTTTCGCCTTGCCGATCGAATTTCGGTGTTGGTGTCCGGTAGCGTTATCGCCCATGGCGATAGTCACGCGATTAAGCAGGATCCGCGCGTTCGCGAAGCCTACCTGGGGGATTCTGATGCTTAAAGTGACCAATATTGAAACCTTTTATGGCCCCTCCCAGGCGCTGTTTGGGGTGAACCTTGAAGTCAATGCCGGTGAGATGGTGGCCCTAATGGGGCGCAACGGCATGGGTAAAACCACCACCATTCGCTCAATCTTCGGCCTTACCCCGGCCAGCCGCGGCAGCATTGAGTTTGAATCCCAGAACCTGCGCTGCCTGCCGGCTTACCGGATTGCCAAAGCGGGATTGGGTTTGGTACCAGAGGGTCGCCGCTGTTTCCCTAATTTGTCGGTGCGCGAAAATCTGCTGGTAACAGCTCGACCAGGTGAATGGACACTGCAGAAAGTGGAAACGCTATTTCCCCGCTTAGCGGAGCGCCACGCGCAAATAGCTAACACCCTCTCCGGTGGCGAACAGCAGATGCTGGCCATTGGTCGTGCGCTAATGACCAATCCACGCCTGCTGGTACTGGATGAAGCCACCGAAGGCTTGGCGCCAGTGATCCGACAAGAGATTTGGCGAGCGATTCGCCTGCTCAAGGCGCAAGGCCAGGCCACGCTATTGGTGGATAAGTCGTTAAGTGAAATCCTGCCCATCGCTGACCGTTGCACTATCTTGGAGAAGGGCCGCAGCGTGTGGGAGGGTAAGCCAGACGTGCTGGATAGCACCGTTCGTGATCGCTATCTAGGCGTTTAGGCGCCTCTGGTTAGGTATGAAATGCTTTGATCCATTCAACAAAGCAGCCATCGTCAAGATAGTGCTCAAGAATCGAGAAATGATCGTCATCGGGGAGTAGCTGCTGGGTCACATTCTGCCCCTGCTCTTTTAAATGCCCAGTCAAATGCTCAGCATAACTACTCATCTGCCGAGCAAATTCGTCAGACTCTAAGCCCCCTGCTACCAACTTTATCGTCCCAGGCACTCGGCACGGTAGCCATAAGGGGCTGAACTCCTGCACATCGCGCCCGCTAAGCTGTAGCTTGGGTTGCAGCCACGACCAGGGAAAAGGCCGAAGATCGTAGAGGCCGCTGATACACAGCGCGCCGCGAATCAGTTGGTTGGGCAAACCGAAGGTGCCCTCCCAGTCCGTCGACATTAGCATCGCGCATAGATGCCCACCTGCCGAGTGCCCCGAAATACTCATTTGCTCAGGGTCGATGGCTAACTCAGCGGCATGCTTGTATACGTAAGCCACTGCGGCCTGGCTCTGCCGCACCAGCTCGCTAAAGCGCACCTGGGGGCAGAGCGCGTAGTTAACCACCGCAACAGTGATACCGGCTTTCACCAAGTCATCAACGATAAAACTAAATTCACGGTGGCTTAGTGAGCGCCAGTAGCCGCCGTGGAAAAACACATGCATCGGTGCGTTAGGTACATCGGCATGAAAGATATCCATGCGCTCTGCAAGCGAAGGTCCATAAGCAAGATTAAGCGTTGTACGGTGGCGTGCCCGGGACACCTCACTGCGCTGACACCAATCCTTTACCAACACCGCCGGGTCTCGACCGAGCATTGGGTCGTAGGCACGGTCGATCTCTTCTTGAGTCGCAAAGTGTTGATAAAGCACGCCGAATTCCCTTAAAGCTACTACTTACGTGTTGATAACCAGAGCATACGCAGCGGGGCGATTGCCAAGATGGCAAAGCCAATCAGCGTCCAGGCGGGCAGTGAGAGGCCTAATAAAGAGAAATCGATGTTAGCGCACTCGCCAGAGCCGGTTAACACCATGGCCACCACGTCCTGCATGGGCAGGATATCCATCATGTAATCAAGCCCTGGGCCGCAGGAAGGTACTTCGTCGGCAGGCAAGCCTTGTAGCCACACATGACGCCCGGCGACAAAGGCGCCGGTTCCAACGGCAGCCAGCGACAGCAGCCCATAAATGACTTTACCCACACGCCCAGCGGGACTGTGGATAGCGGCAATCGCGAACACGATACCAGCAACGATCACCGCAACGCGCTGAAAGATACACAGCGGGCAGGGTTCATAACCGCCGATGTGTTCAAGCCCCAGGGCTACCGCCATCATTAATACGCAGAAAGCTAAACCGGCCAGGGCAATCGAGCGAAAGGGGCGCTGAATCATTGACGAACCTCCGATGGCAGCGCCGACATTGCGCGGGACTCACGAGCTTTGGTGAAGTAGACCTGTAAAAAATCCTCAAAGGTCTCTTTGTCAGCGGCTTCAATATCATGCTGCTGCTGGTGCGATGTTTCTATCAACTGGGCTAGCAGTGCTTCGCGGCTACGTTGCATAGGCTCGGCTTTTAACTGCTCCGCCTGCTCTTTGGCCAGAATGAGCATCAAATCGCTAAGCGATCCACCGTTCGCTTTGAGCCGTTCGAGCACCTGGGCAGAGGGGGTTAGCGAAGGATCTTCTAGGCGTGGCGCGAGGCTTGCCAGAGCGTCAGCATGAGGGCTTCCCTCTTCGACGGCATCTAACAGTCGGGCGACTTCGCCCATCTCAGCGAATATCTGCTCGCCCCACTCAAGCACCGAAGTGGTTTCACCATGGTTGAATAACTTGAGTTCAGGGTCACGACCACGCTCAACCACCCAGCGGCGGTTGTCGTCTAAGCGGTCACACTCTTCGTCGGAGATCCATGGGCTGTCGCTGAGCAGGCACCACATCAAAAAAGTGTCCACAAAACGCATCTGGTCTTCAGTAACGCCAAGGGGATCGAAGGGATTTAAATCCAAACAGCGTACTTCGATGTACTCCACACCGCGGGCTTCGAGCGCTTGGCTAGGCGTTTCGTTGTGCTTGGCGACCCGCTTGGGGCGAATATCGCTGTAGTACTCGTTTTCGATCTGGAGAATATTGGCGTTTAACTGACGCCACTCTCCGTCCACATTAACGCCCATTTTTTCATAGTCGGGCCATGGTGATGAGATGGCATGACGCAGGGTATTAACGTAGTTAGAGAGCGAGTTAAAACAGATTTTAAGCTGCGACTGTACTTTGTTTTGATAGCCCAGATCGGACATCCGCAAGGTCGTCGCGTAAGGGGCAAAGTAAGTATCGTCGCTAAGCGACTGAAGCTTTTCTGGCACTTTCCCTTCAGGCAAAAAGCTCTTATCGATGGCCGGTGAGGCGCCAAACAGATAGAGCAGTAACCAGCTATGGCGGCGGAAGTGACGAATCATGCCGAAATAGCGGGTTGAGCGGTAATCGTTGAAGGGAATATTGGTGGCTTTTTCCAACTCGCGCAGGGCATGCCACATATCATCGGGCAGCGATACGTTGTAATGAACGCCTGCAATCGCCTGCATGATACGGCCATAGCGCATGTCCAGCCCTTTACGGTAAACATGCTTCATGGTGCCGACGTTAGAGCAGCCGTAGTCGGCAATCGGCACGCTGTCGTTACCAGATAGCCTGGAAGGCATGCTGCCGGGCCATATCCATTCGTTTTGCAGGTGATGATAGGTAAAGGTATGCAGGTCAGATAAAAAGCACAGCGCTTCACCAGGGTCGGAGTAAACCGGCGTGATGTACTCTAGCAGCGACTCTGAGTAATCAGTGGTGATATGCGGGTGCGTTAATTTAGAACCAAGCGCGTGTGGGTGCGGCGTTTGGGCAATGTGCCCGTTAGCATCAACCCGCAGCCCCTCTTTTTCAAGCCCACGACGCAGGCGGCCCAACCGACCAAGGCGCGCACTGGGAATCAGGCGCTCGACTTGCGCGGTCAGCGCAGATGGCACAGTGAGTGGTTCAGGCAAGGTGAACACTCCTTGTCAGTAAAGCCCGCTGTGAGCGGGCCTTGGTGTAGTCAGGTGGCATCGCCATTGTCTCAGCCTCTAATCTCTCAACGACGCGAAATAGAAGGCAGGATATGGCGGCAACCATGTTTTTTTCAAGGCGCGCGACTATTTGCCGCCTCGCGCTTTTAACAATGCGGCACCCAGCGCGCCCATGGGGGTCGGTGCTTCGGCTGGCTTAGCGCTGCTACGCTGGCCTCGGGACGGCTTGCGGGTCGCATTGTGTTGGTCCGTAGGTGAGCCGCTGTTTTCAGCCTCCGGCTGGTCATCCAGCCGCATCGATAGCCCTACCCGCTTACGCGGGATATCCACGCTCATGACTTTAACGGTGACGATATCTCCCGCCTTCACCACGCTGCGCGGATCGTCGATAAAGCGGTCAGATAGCGCCGAGATATGCACCAGGCCATCCTGATGGACGCCAATATCCACAAAAGCGCCGAAGTGCGTGACGTTAGTCACGGTGCCTTCGAGCACCATGCCGAGCTTGAGATCTTTTAGTGTTTCGACCCCTTCGCGGAACTCAGCGGCTTTAAATTCTGGGCGCGGGTCGCGGCCGGGCTTATCCAGTTCTTTGAGGATATCGCTGACGGTGGGCACCCCGAAACGCTCATCGGCAAAGTCGGCAGGCTTTAAAGCTTTCAGAGCGGCGCTATCGCCAATCAAGCCGCGTACTTCACGACCGCTCTGCTTGGCGATACGCTCGACCAATGAGTAGGCCTCCGGGTGAACGGCGCTGGCATCCAGGGGGTTATCGGCGTTGTGGATACGCAGGAAACCCGCGCACTGCTCGAAGGTTTTTGCGCCTAAACGGCTGACTTCTAAAAGCTCTTTACGGCTTTTGAAAGCGCCTTTAACGTTGCGCTGGGCAACGATATTTTCGGCCAGCGCAGCACTCAGCCCGGCTACCCGGGAAAGCAGTGCGCTGGAGGCGGTATTGAGGTCGACACCCACGGCGTTAACACAGTCCTCTATCACTACTTCCAGGCTGCGCGACAGCTGCACTTGAGAGACATCATGTTGGTACTGGCCCACGCCAATCGACTTGGGCTCGATTTTAACCAGCTCGGCCAGCGGATCTTGCAGGCGACGGCCAATGGAGACCGCGCCGCGTACCGTGACATCAAGATCCGGCATTTCACGTGAGGCGTATTCAGAAGCGGAATAGACCGAGGCACCCGCCTCCGAGACCATGACTTTGCTTAATCGATGCGCTGGCGCCAGCGCTTTAAGCAGCTCACCCGCCAGCTTATCGGTTTCGCGGCTGGCGGTGCCGTTACCTACGGCAATCAGCTCAACGCCGTGCTGTTTCACCAACTTCGCCAGCACGCTCAGGGCTTCATTCCATTGGTTTTGCGGCGCATGGGGGTAGATAGCGGTGTGGTCGACAAACTGCCCGGTCGCATCAATCACTGCCACCTTACAGCCGGTGCGCTGACCAGGGTCAATAGCAAGGGTGACTTTCTGCCCCGCCGGGGCGGCTAGCAGCAGGTCCTTTAGGTTGGCGGCGAACACTTCAATGGCGGTAAGCTCAGCCTGTTCGCGTAGGCGACCCAGCAGCTCAGTCTCCAGGGCGGTGTAGAGCTTCACCCGCCAAGTCCAGCGTACGACTTCCGCTAACCATTTATCCGCTGCACGGCCCTGATCACTGATACCAAACTGCTTGGCAATCGCTAGCTGGGCGGGGTGGATGGGCGCTTCTTCTTCGCCGGGCAGCCGGATAGACAGGCTCAATACACCTTCGTTGCGCGCCCGGAACATTGCCAAGGCACGGTGTGACGGTGCTTTGGCGAGCTTTTCATCGTGTTCAAAGTAATCGGAAAACTTAGCGCCCTCCTGCTGTTTGCCATCCAGCACCCGGGCGCTTAGCTCGCCCTCTTGCCATAACCGCTCGCGCAGTTGGCCGATAAGTTCGGGGTCTTCGGCGAAGCGCTCCATCAAGATCTGCTTGGCGCCATCCAGGGCGGCCTTGGCGTCTTCGATGGCGGGAATATCGCCCTCTGCCGGGCGCAAATAGTTTCCTGCTTCGCTTTCCGGGTTAAGCGTTGGGTCGGCAAGCAGGGCATCCGCCAGCGGCTCTAACCCTGCTTCGCGAGCGATCTGCGCTTTGGTGCGGCGCTTTTTCTTAAACGGCAGGTATAAATCTTCCAGCCGCTGCTTGGTCTCTGCGGCCTCAATGCTGGCTTTCAGCGGGCCGTCCAGCTTGCCCTGCTCATCAATGGCAGCTAGCACTGCGGCGCGACGCTCTTCCAGTTCGCGCAGATAGCGGAGGCGCTCATCAAGCTGGCGCAGCTGAATATCGTCCAGCGCGCCGGTGACTTCTTTACGATAACGGGCAATAAACGGCACGGTTGCGCCGCCATCCAGCAGCTCCACCGTGGCGGATACTTGCTCGGGACGTACACCAAGCTCAGTGGCTAGGCGGGAAATAATACGCTGATTGACATCCATAAATTGCAACTAACTCATGCAGCATTTTTTAGTGCCCAACAAGGTATCACAAACGCGCCACGGCTGGCATGGCCTTGAGAATAACCCCCGAGATTGCTTCGCTTCGCTCGCAATGACAACAGAGGCTCGAAATGACACCTCATATGTCATTGCGAGGAGGCT
>NZ_JH393260.1:43224-43429 GCF_000236035.1 Vreelandella boliviensis LC1 | reverse complement strand
AACCCCAAGATTGCTTCGCTTCGCTCGCAATGACACCTTACTTGTCATTGCGAGGAGCGCAGCGACGCGGCAATCTCAGGTCTGCGGTGGCAGCTAACCCCCGAGATTGCTTCACTGCGTTCGCAATGACAAAACCGAGATCGCCACTTCACCTGTCATTGCGAGGAGCGCAGCGACGCGGCAATCTTGACTGGCATCGGCAAGG
>NZ_JH393260.1:17374-37914 GCF_000236035.1 Vreelandella boliviensis LC1 | reverse complement strand
GATTGCTTCACTGCGTTCGCAATGACAAAACCGAGATCGCCACTTCACCTGTCATTGCGAGGAGCGCAGCGACGCGGCAATCTTGACTGGCATCGGCAAGGAACCCCAAGATTGCTTCGCTTCGCTCGCAATGACAACAGAAGCACGAAATGGCACCTCATATGTCATTGCGAAGAGCCTCCCCCATATGTCATTGCGAGGAGCCTCCCCCATATGTCATTGCAAGGAGTCTTCCCCATATGTCATTGCGAGGAGCGCAGCGACGTGGCAATCTCGATCAGCGGCGCCAGCCTCGGTCATCCCAAAAAGGCCGATGCGATTCGCGTTGAACAGCTTCGCGGCTAATGCCAATATCTTTCAACATGTCGTCGCTTAAATGGCGCAGCGCATAGCGTTCGCGACGCAGCTGCCGCCAGCGGTAGAGCCTTTCCCGCCAGGTTACTGTGTTTGCACGCTGCTCCGCCTGCTGGCGCTGTGCGTTTTGATGGCAGATGACTGAGCACTCCATTTCAACCTCCTTAATAGTCGCTTAAAACGGCCTATCAAATAGGCGTTGAAGGAAGTATTGATCAGCGCCTACAATCAATCCAACGAATACTCCTTATACACAACATCAACAAGATTGATACTGATGGCTATGCTACCCACGATCGACCACGAGCTGCTGCGTACCTTTGTTGCCATTGTCGACCAGGGCGGTTTTACCCGTGCCGCTCAAACGGTGAACCGCACGCAATCCGCCGTGAGTATGCAAATTAAGCGGTTAGAGGAAGACGTCATTCAGCGCCCCCTGTTTGTGCGCCAAAGCAAGCCGCTGCAACTGACCAGCGAAGGTCATACGTTGCTGGGCTATGCGCGCAAAATTCTATCGCTACAGGGTGAGGCACTAACGCTTTTGCGTCAGCCCGACATGGTGGGCCGGGTACGCCTGGGCGTACCGGATGACTACGTGATGCGTTTCCTACCCGGTATTCTGAAAACCTTTTCCCAAGCCTGGCCACTGGTGGATGTCGATGTGCACTGCGCGCCCTCTTCGGTGCTCTCCCAGCAGCCGCAAGGGAGCCTGGATCTAATCATTATGACGCGGGAAATAGGCGATGAGATTGGCACCCTATTGAGGCGGGAAACCACCGTATGGGTCTCGGCAGAGAGTCACAGCACCCATTTACAGACGCCAGTACCACTAGCCATGTTTGAAACGCCCTGCTTTTGTCGTCGTCATGCTTGCAATGCATTAGACCGAGCAGGCCGGGCCTATCGAGTCGCCTATAGCAGCCCCAGCTTGGCGACGCTACAAGCGGTTGTTGGCGCGGGGTTGGCAGTTTCTGCTTGGATGCGCAGCTTAGTCACCGCAGAAATGCAGATATTGGGTGAAAAGGAGGGTTTTCCCGCCTTGCCGGAGGCGTCCATCGTTTTGCAGCGCACCTCTTCCAGCCAATCGCCGATTATCGATAGCTTAGCGGAGCATATTGTTGAAGGGTTTAGGTTGTAATAAACCGAGGCTCTTCACCAATTGCTGGTTGGTAGAGGCACGACCGGTCTAGCTGTGAAAGGCTGGTCAGCCCTAGCAGTGCCATATTGCGCTCAATTTCACGCTGTAAAAGATCGGCAACATGCTCTACCCCGGCTTGCCCCGCGCAGGCGGCAGCGTAGTTGAAGGGTCGCCCCACAAAGACAAAGTCAGCCCCTAGCGCCAGCGCCTTGATCACGTCGGTGCCACGGCGGAAGCCGCTGTCGATCATAATGGGGATGCCACTCACGCGACGCTTGATCTCGGGCAGCACCTGTAGGGGCGAGATGGTGCAGTCCAACTGGCGAGCGCCGTGGTTAGAAAGAATAATGCCATCAACCCCCGCCTGCTGAGCACGTACCGCATCATCAGGGTTGAGCACACCTTTAACGATCAATACGTCGGGCCATAGGCGCCGCACAAGATCGAGATAGCCCCAGTCAAAATGGCGCCGCCCCGAAAAATCCCGCGCGGCTTGTCGGGAGATCACGGGCGCGCCCCGCTCGGCATGGTTGTTTTCGAAATGCGGCATGCCGTGCTTCCATAAGGTGCGCAGGAAGGTATTGCACAGCCAGCCTGGGCGCATCAAGCCATCGAAGGCGAGTCGCAAGCTTGGCTCCAGCGGCGATGTAAACCCAGAACGACGAAAATTGTCGGGATTGGGGGGTACCGGGTAGTCGAGCGTAACGACGAGTTTTGTGAAACCGGCCCGCTGGATACGCGCCAGTAGCGCTTTAATACCTTCTGGGGTTCCCGGCAGATACGCTTGGAACCAGTCCGCGCCCTCCACCTTGGCCACCTCTTCCATGGGTACCAGCGATGAACCGCTCATTATCATTGGCAGGTTGCGCTTCGCCGCTGCCCGCGCCAGCACTAAGTCGCCCTGATAAGTAGAGAGTGCACTAATACCCATGGGGGCGATACCAAACGGGACTGCGTAGCGTTTGCCATAGAGCTCGGTGTGCAGATCAATTTGCGACACATTGACAAAGGCTTTGGGCAAAAAGTGGAACTCATCAAACGCGGTCAGGTTCGCGCTATGGGTTCGACCATCCTCGGCGACATGGTCGATATAGCCAAAAATGGGTCTGGGCAGCTTCTGCCGCGCTAGCCGCTCAACATCGTGCAAGTTATGGATGTTGGCGAGCTTTTTTTGAGTTCCCAGCCCTTGAAACCATTTTTTCACGCAACGCTCCAAATCATTGTTTTATATCGCACCCACCTAACTGGCTCGCTAATTCAGGCAGGCACGAAGCGCAGGGCAACGCCGTTATTACACCAGCGCAAGCCGGTAGGATCGGGGCCATCTTCAAATACGTGGCCTTGATGACCGCCGCAACGGGCACAATGATATTCGGTGCGAGGCCAAACCAGTTTGAAATCCAGCTCGGTCAACATATGCCCTTCTACATGCTCGAAAAAGCTTGGCCACCCGGTACCAGAATCATATTTCATTTCACTGCTGAAAAGTAATAGATCACAGCCAGCGCAACGGTACTCGCCATCTCCCCACTCTTTATCCAAGGGGCTTGAAAAGGCAGGTTCAGTCCCGTGCTTACGAAGCACATTAAAGGCTTCGTCGGTAAGCCGTTCACGCCACTGGGCTTCACTAAGTTCCAGCATTTCCAACCCAGGGGCAGCCTCAAGGTCTAAGCGCGGAAAGCCAAACGAAAGACCGGGTATCGCCCCCACTAAGCTGGTGAGTCCTGCTAGGCCTAAAAATTGACGTCTTTTCATGGTGTCGCTCCCGTCGTAATCGGCAAGGAAAACCAATAAAAAAGGGACAGTGCCTGAGCACTGTCCCATTCTGACCTCGATCTTTGCTAACGTCGATCGTTGCTAGCCTCGATAGATTCTAACGTCTTTGTCGCCCCTGCGACCGATTACTTACACCGGCGCGCATTTTTTTAGATCCGCTAATGTTTAGCCTAGCTGAGGGCCCGCCTTGATGATTGCTTCGTTGACGCCTTCGAATTTCTTGAAGTTGTCGACGAATTTGGTCGCCAAATCTTTGAGGTGACGATCATAGGCGTCACGATCTTGCCAGGTTTCACGCGGGTCGAGCAGGCTGGAGTCGACGCCCGGCACGGCAAGCGGTACTTGCAAATTGAGACCATCGATGTGCTTGGTATCGATGTCGCGCAGCACGCCAGACTGAATCGCGCTGATGATGGCACGTGTGGTCGGAATAGAGAAACGTGAGCCGCCTTCGCCGTAAGCGCCGCCGGTCCAGCCAGTATTGACCAAGTAAACCTGAGCATCCTGCTTATCGACACGCTTGATCAGTAAGTCTGCGTACTCACGGGCAGGACGCGGGAAAAACGGTGCGCCAAAGCAGGTAGAGAACGTGGCTGCCAGACCTTCAGAGGAGCCCATTTCGGTGGAGCCCACTTTGGCGGTGTAGCCAGACAAGAAGTGATACGCCGCGGCTTCTTTGGAAAGAATCGACACGGGGGGCAGTACGCCAGACATATCGCAGGTCAGGAACACGATGGCATTTGGTTCGCCTGCCAGGTTTTCTGCTACGCGCTTCTCAACGTGCTCTAGCGGGTAAGCGGCGCGGGAGTTCTGGGTCAGGCTGTCGTCGGCGTAGTCAGGCTCACGGCGATCATCCAACACCACGTTTTCGAGTACGGTGCCAAATTTAATAGCGTTCCAGATAACCGGCTCATTCTTTTCAGAAAGGTCGATACATTTGGCGTAGCAGCCACCTTCCATATTAAAGACAATGCCGTCGCCCCAAGCGTGCTCGTCGTCACCGATCAAGAAGCGCGCCGGGTCAGCCGAAAGAGTGGTTTTACCAGTACCGGAGAGACCGAAGAACAGGCAGGTTTCGCCATCTTCGCCCACGTTTGCCGAGCAGTGCATCGGTAGTACGTCGGCGGCCGGCAGCAGGAAGTTCTGCACCGAGAACATGGCTTTTTTCATTTCACCGGCGTAGCGCATGCCAGCGATAAGCACTTTTTTCTCGGCGAAGTTGATGATCACACAACCATCAGAGTTGGTGCCGTCGCGAGAAGGGTCACACTCAAAGCCTGCGGCGTTAAGGATTTGCCACTCATCTTTAACCGCTTGGTTGTAGGCCATAGGGCGCACAAACATGGTACGGCCAAACAGGTTTTGCCAAGCGGTTTCGGTGGTGACACGCACCGGCAGGTAGTGAGCGGAATCACTGCCAACGTGCAGCTCAGAAACAAAATATTCCTGACTGACCAGGTGGTCATTAACCCGGTCCCACAAGGCTTTGAACTTGTCGGCATCGAAGGGCTGGTTAACGTTCCCCCAATCAATTTGGCTGCTTGTGGAGGACTCGTCGACGATATAACGGTCTTTCGGTGAGCGGCCGGTACGCAGGCCGGTATTTACTACCAAGGCACCGTTGGCCGAGAGGCGGCCTTCGCCACGTGCCACAGCGCGCTCGATCAATTCGGCGCTGGTGAGATTAACGTGGGCTTGGGGAGCGGCTTGAGTCTGGGTCATGTCGATTCCTGGGCTTCTCTCGAGTTACCGGGCGTCACCGACGCCATAAAGTTCATCCCAACCACTGCAAAACCGGATGGGCGCGCTGAAGTTCGGCGCATTATGGCAAAAAGAAAGCCCCCAGGAAACGGGGGCGAAGATCAAATATCTTGTAGTTAAACTACTACAAAGGCACTACATTTTGTGTTGCAGCGCAGTAAATATTCAAACATCCGTTTGCATGAAACGCCGAATTCATTGAATCCACTGAAGCTCCTAGCACTGCTGGAAAACGCGCTTGCTCACGCTTTCGACTACATAATTAGTGAATCGTAGGTGATGGCGCTTCAGGGTCGTCTAACAAAGTTTCAATATCCGCCGCTGTGTAGTGATATTTCGTGTGACAAAAGTGGCATTGGGTATCGATCGCGCCCTGTTCCTGGAGAATATCGCGCAGTTCCTCCTTGCCTAGGGAGTGTAGCGCATAGCTCATGCGATCGCGGGAGCAGGTACAGCCAAAGCGCAGAGCTTTGGGGTCAAATACGCGCACGGTCTCTTCGTGGTAGAGACGATGCAGTACTTCGCGCTGCTCAAGACCGAGCAGCTCTTCTGTTTTAATCGTATCGGCTAACTGTACGCTGCGATCCCAGGCATCAACATCCTGGTTTTGTGACTCTTCCGGTAACCGCTGCAGCAGTAACCCGCCCGCACGCTTCTCATCTGCCGCTAACCAGAGGCGGGTTGGCAACTGCTCGGACTGGCTGAAATAGGCTTCCAGACAGCCGCCCAGGGACTCTTGATCCAGCGCCACAATACCTTGATAGCGATTACCTTCGCGGGGATCGAGGGTAATTACGATCTGGCCTTCGCCCACCAGTTCGCGGAAGCTGGCATGCTCACTAGGCAGCGCGGCGTCTTCTGCTATGCGGGCAATCGCGCGCAGTTCGCCACCGGGGTTGGATTCGGCCATTAATAGTGAAAGCACGCCGCGTCCACGCACTTCGATACTTAGCGTGCCATCCAACTTAACGGTATCGGTAAGCAGCGCCACGGCGGCTAATAGTTCGCCCAGCAGCTCATTCACCGCCGGTGGGTAGGCGTGGCGATCCAACACTTCGTGGTAGGCGCCCGCCAGGGTGACGATCTCGCCCCGGACATTGGTGTGATCGAACATAAAGCGTTGAATTTGATCGGACATAATTTGGCAACCTAAGGTTTAACTGGTTTATTGGTGGCTAAGGCTACTAAGCTCAGGATAATCACAGTAGACAATCCACACGCCTCAGTGCCGAGGGCAGCTTTCCGCGAGGGCGCTGTGAACCCATCCTTGGGCGCTACTTTTGCCATCTGACCGCCATGGATGGCGGAAATGCCGGAATAGCAGGGAGCTTTTTCCGGCCCTGGCAAAAGACCCTCGCTTCAACCTGCCCTCGGATCCGGTTATAGGGCGGAATTAAAGGGATTCATTATCAACTACGATAGTCCCGCTACTCGCCCTGATGGCGCTGGAAACGCTGGATATCGCGGCGCTGCTTTTTGTCAGGGCGTTTGAGCGGATGCTGCATCGCCTCGTTAGTGAGGCGCCTTGCTTCGGCCTCTTTAGCCCGCCGCTGCACACTCTCTTCGGTTTCCGCATAGAGCGTGCGCGCTTCCGGTGCGCCGCGGCGTTGATCAGAAAGTGATAAAACCTCTACCTCTAAAATTTCCCAGCCCTGGGGCACGCGAATAAGCGCCCCGATTTCCACCTGCTTGCTGGTTTTAGCGCGGGCACCATCGTAATTCACTTTCCCGCCCTCGATGGCTTTTTTGGCCAGTGCGCGGGTCTTAAAAAAACGCGCGGCCCAGAGCCATTTGTCCAAGCGTACGCTCTCGCTCATTTAGGCACTCCTTGGGCGTCTGACAGCGGCTCTGGAAACTGTTCGGGTAGCAGGTGAGCAAAACGATCAAGGGCAATAAATTCCTGTAGTTCTTTTTCAGGTCGCTGGCTGTCGGGCTGTTTAATGCCCAGCAAATGCTTAATGCCAAACTCACGAGCGCTCTCAAGCACGCGGGCATTGTCATCGATAAACAGCGTACGCACAGGGTCAAAGGCTTCAATGTCTTGTAGCGCAAACCAAAACGCCTGCTCCTCTTTGGCCGCACCCACGTCCTCAGAAGAGACGATCGCATCCAGATAGCTTTCCAAACCGGTGAGCGGCAGCTTCAGTGCAAGACTCGCACGATCGGCATTAGTGGCGAGCACGACCCTCGGGTGGGCCTGTTTTAGCCATTTAAGGAAATCCAGGGCGTCGCTACGCAGGCCTATCAAGTGCTGGACTTCGCGCTTCAGAGCGACGATATCTACGCCCAGCTCACGGCTCCAGTACGCCAAGCTGTACCAGTTTAAGGTGCCCTGTTCACCGATAATGCGCGCGCGCAGCGCTTCTTGAGAGGCCTCATCCAGATGGTGCAGTTCGCGGTAGCGCCGCGGCAGATGCTCCAGCCAAAAGTGGCTGTCGAAGTGTAAGTCTAGCAGCGTGCCGTCCATATCTAAGAGGACGGTGTCTATCTCGCGCCAATCAATCATTGCCGCTCCAGTCACGTTAGGAGTAAGCGTGCTATTGTAGCTTAACCCCCTTTTACCAGCCATGGAGACACACTTTTATGTCTACCTTCCCCCCAACGCGCGCCCCCGTGAATCACCCTGAAGATGGCAGCATTAAACGCTCGGGTTACCAGCAAAAGCCACAAATATTGGCTCGCAAGAGCGTTGCTCAAAGCCGTTTATTTCAGATTGAGTCACTTGATTTGCGCTTTTCTAATGGTGAAGAGCGCCAATTTGAGCGTTTAACCGGCGCTGATCGCGGTGCGGTCATGATGGTGGCGATGCCTGACCCAGACCATGTGCTGCTAATCCGCGAATATGCGGCGGGGTTTGAAGATTATGTGCTCACCCTGCCAAAGGGGTTGGTCGACCCCGGCGAAGATATCATCACCGCGGCCAACCGCGAGTTGATGGAGGAGTGTGGCGTTGGCGCGAACCGTATTGAGCCGCTGGTCGAGCTTTCGTTGGCGCCTAACTATATGCGCCACCGTATGCAGGTGCTGCTCGCCACCGACCTTTACCCCAAGCGCCTACCGGGGGATGAGCCTGAGCCGCTGATTGTGGAAACGCACGCCATTGAGGAGCTACCCGCCCTGCTACTGCGCGAAGATTTTCACGAAGCCCGCGCCATCGCCGCGCTTTATATCGCCCGAGACAGGTTGCGGGAAGATAAGCGCAATAGTGAGACGAATTTTCTTTGAAGTATCTTGACGGGAGGTAGCTTCGCTCGCGGTGGGTCGATGTCATCGTGAGTGAAGTAATCTCATTTTTGTCATTGCGAGCGAAGCGAAGCAATCTCGGGGTTATACTGCCGCCGCTGGTTGAGATTGCCGCGTCGCTACGCTCCTCGCAATGACAAGCGAAGTGTCATTGCGAGCGAAGCGAAGCAATCTCGGGGTTATGCCGCCGCTGGTTGAGATTGCCGCGTCGCTACGCTCCTCGCAATGACATAATAAGAAGGCTCCCTCACACGCAGAAGCGACTTATCCCCCGCGCTACTCTCTAAAGATGATTTTTCAATGCGATCCAGCGCCGCTGGCGGTGGCTATCCAGCCCGGCTTCCAGCAAAGCCATTGAGCGTAGAGCATCTTCTACGCTCACCGGAAGCGGCTCCTTATCACGGATAGCGGCGGCAATACCTTGGTAATAGGCAAGGTAGTCCCCCGGCAGGGTCGCAAGCTCACGACGCGTTAGCGGTGCGTTTTCACCCTCCCCTTCGCGCAGCGTCAGGGTGCCATGTTGGCTATCTTCGCCCCACTGTGATGTCGGCACTTCACCTGCTTTTAAGCGATCCTCCTGTGGGTCTAAGCCGTATTTTATGAAGCTGCCTTGGGTGCCATTAATCCGAAAGCGCGGCGTCGGTTCGGCCACCAGCGTGCCTGCCGCCAAGGTAACACGGAAGTCTTCATAGTCGAGCAGCGCCAGGAAGTCATCGTCGGCCTTGGCGCCATCTCGCAGCGCGCCTAGTTCCAGCAGAATACCCTGGGGCATACCAAACAGCTCGCAGGCTTGATCTAAAAGGTGCGGCCCTAGGTCAAACCAAATGCCACCACCGGGTGTGGCCTTCTCACGCCAGCGGTCACGTACTTCCGGGCGAAAGCGATCAAAATGGGATTCAAAATTGACCACTCGCCCTAGTGTTCCCGCCTCAAGCAGGGCCTTAACGGTCAAGAAATCGCTATCCCAACGGCGGTTATGAAACACCGACAATAGGCACTCTTTGTCATCTGCCAACTTTTTAAGCAGCTTTCCTTCTGACAGTGTGACCGTGAACGGTTTATCGACCACTACGTGCTTGCCCGCCGTTAGGGCCGCCTTGGCGAGCGAAAAGTGCGTGTCGTTAGGGGTGGGAATAACAACCAGATCAATATCAGGACGCTGGCATAGCGCCATCGCTTGACTCTCAACCTCAACATTGGGAAGCGACGCCCCTACCTTGGCAGCATCGCTCGACGATACTGCCACCAAATCCAGGCCTTCCGTGGCCTGGATCAGCGGTGCATGGAAGGTTTGGCTAGCGAAACCGTAGCCGACTAATCCAACGTTTATAATCGCCTTCATTTGATTCCTTACTCGGGCTGATTGTGTGTTTTAGCTGTGTGTTTCAGTTGCGCATATCAGTCGAGCTTGCTTAGATCCCGAACAGCCCCTTTGTCAGCAGAGGTCGCCAACAGCGCATAGGCTTTAAGCGCAGGGGTTATCTTACGGGGACGCTGCTCGGCGGGTTTCCAGGCCGTGGCGCCCTTGGCTTCCATCGCTTCTCGGCGAGCCATCAGCTCGGCATCCGCCAGTTTGACGTTAATCGCCCGGTTGGGAATATCGATACGAATCAGGTCGCCCTGCTCGATCAAACCAATCGCGCCACCCGCTGCAGCTTCCGGGGAGACATGGCCAATGGAGAGCCCAGAGGTCCCGCCAGAGAAGCGCCCGTCGGTCAGTAACGCGCAGGCCTTGCCTAGCCCTTTGGACTTGAGATAAGAGGTCGGGTAGAGCATCTCCTGCATGCCGGGGCCGCCTTTAGGGCCTTCGTAGCGGATCACCACTACATCGCCCTCTTTGACCTTATCCGCCAGCACATCGGCAACCGCCTGATCCTGGGACTCCACCACATGGGCGGGGCCTTCAAACACCAGGATCGAGTCGTCGACTCCGGCGGTTTTGACCACGCAGCCATCCAGCGCGATATTGCCGTAGAGCACAGCCAAACCGCCCTGTTGGGAGAAGGCGTGCTCAAGGTCGCGGATACAGCCGGTAGCACGGTCGCCATCCAGGCTCGGCCAGCGGGCACTTTGCGAGAACGCCGTTTGGGTGGGAATGCCCCCCGGGCCGGCTTTAAAGAACTCGACCACTTCCGCACTGGGCGAGCGCATGATGTCCCACTCATCCAGCGCGGCTTTCAGGCTATCGCCATACACGGTGGGCACCGAGGTATCCAGCACGCCGGCACGATCCAGTTCACCTAGAATGGCCATAATGCCGCCGGCCCGGTGAACGTCTTCAATATGATACTTCTGGGTATTGGGCGCGACTTTGCAAAGCTGCGGCACTTCACGGGAAAGGCGGTCGATATCCGCCATCGTGAAGTCCACCTCGGCTTCCTGGGCCGCCGCCAGGAAGTGCAGAATGGTGTTGGTAGAGCCGCCCATGGCGATATCCAGGGTCATGGCGTTTTTGAACGCTGCCTTGGAGGCAATGGCACGCGGTAGCAGGTGCGCCTCGTCGCCTTCGTAGCAGCGCTTGGCCAGCTCGACAATGCGGTGGCCAGCGGTTTCAAACAGGCGACGGCGATCCGAATGAGTCGCCAGCACGGTGCCGTTGCCGGGCAAAGCCAGACCCAACGCTTCGGTTAAGCAGTTCATTGAATTGGCGGTAAACATCCCCGAACAACTGCCGCAGGTAGGGCAGGCGCTACGCTCTACTTCCGCGAGGGTTTCATCATCTACGCTGTCATCAGCAGCCATGACCATGGCATCGACGAGATCCAGCCCGTGGTTGAGCAATTTGGTTTTACCCGCTTCCATGGGGCCACCGGAAACAAAGATAACCGGAATATTGAGGCGCAGAGCGGCCATCAGCATCCCAGGGGTGATTTTGTCGCAGTTGGAAATACACACTAGCGCATCGGCGCAGTGGGCGTTGCACATATACTCGACGCTGTCGGCAATCAGGTCGCGGCTGGGCAGCGAGTAGAGCATACCGTCATGGCCCATGGCGATGCCGTCATCCACCGCAATGGTATTGAACTCTTTAGCGACGCCCCCGGCTTTCTCAATCTCCCGCGCCACCAACTGGCCCATATCTTTTAAGTGGACATGGCCCGGCACAAACTGGGTAAAGGAGTTGGCTACCGCAATAATCGGCTTTTGAAAGTCGCCGTCTTGCATACCAGTGGCGCGCCACAGCGCGCGGGCACCGGCCATATTGCGACCAGCGGTGGTGGTACGTGAGCGATACTCTGGCATGGTTCCCTCTACTCTCTAATAAATAGCTATGCTCTATTTTTATTAGCCCACAGCACGCAAAGCCGCGGGCTAGGCTTATTCTGAAAAATATCAGTGGTTTTTGATTGTGGCATGAGCACTGCGCAGAGACTAGATGTAGAAGCTAGATAGAGAGTCCAGATAAAGAGTCCAGATAGAGAGTGAAGCGCCCTCCATGGCGCCGATCCATCAGAAGGTTTCCCATGCCTCTTCGGCAGGCTGGGCATGAGCAGTACGCAGAGATGAGGGGCCTTGAGGTGAGGTTAACGCCTGGGAAGCTGCCGCTAATGATGGAGTGGGCGCAAGCCCTGCTTGTTTGAGCAAACGCTCGCGGGCCGTGTCACTGCTCTCCTCGGCTGCGCCCTCTAAACGGAAAGCGGCGATTACGTTGGCCAGACTCAAGGCTTCGCGGGTGAGGTTTTGAGCGGCGCTGGAAATCGACTGCACCTTGGAGGCGTTCTGCTGGGTAACGTGATCCATCTCCGAGACGGCGGTATTTATTTGCGCGATACCGCTGCTCTGTTCATCGGACGCGGTGCTGATCTCTTCCATAATATCGCTGACTTTCATCACCTGAGTAACGACCTGTTCAATCGCCGCTTCGGCCTCTCTTACCGCCTGGGCGCCGCCGTTAATCTCCTCAGAGGAGGCAGCAATTAAACGGCGAATGTCGCCAGCAGCATCGGCGCTGCGTCCAGCCAAATTGCGCACCTCATTAGCCACTACCGCAAAACCACGCCCCTGCTCGCCAGCCCTTGCGGCTTCCACCGAGGCATTCAGCGCCAAAATATTGGTTTGAAAGGCGATGCCGTCGATGACGCTGATAATATCAGTCATCTTATCGGCACTGGCAGCAATACGTTCCATACGTTCTACCAGCGCCTGCATGCGTTCGCCAGTCTCCCGACTGGTCGTCGCATTTTGCATGGCCAACTGATTGGCCTGGCGGGCGTTTTCAGTGTTTTGCTGCACGGTCGCGGTCATTTGATCCATGCTAGAAGCGGTTTGCTGCAGCGAGGACGCCTGCTGCTCGGTGCGCGACGCCAAGTCTTCATTCTGCTGTTTGATGTGTTCAGAGGCGGGGGTTACCACATCGACTTTGTTGCCCACCTCAGTAATCAGCCCCGACAAGCTAGCGCGCATTGTTTCCAGTGAACTCAGCAGTTCGCCCAACTCGTCATCACGCTTTAAGGTCACCCGGTTAGCCAGGTTACCCGCGGCAATCTGGAACGTCACCCGTCGCGCCTCGTTGAGCGATTTAATTAGCGATTTGAGTACCGCCATGCTCAGCCCGATCATCAACATAATACCCAGCAGCAAGACGCCTAACTGGCCGTAAAGCAACACCTGTTGCTGCCGTTCAGCATTTTCCATCAGCGTATGCGCGGCGGCTCGTTCCTGATCAACCAATACGTTGATAGTGGCACTAATACTTTCAGAGGTGGGTTGCACGGTGTCATTAAAAGCTTCAAAGGCGGCAAACCCGTTGCCATCTTGGATAGCGGTCAGGGTGGTATCGGCACTTTCGCTAAAGGTTATGAGGTGCGCCGCTAGCCCCTCCTGCACACTCCCCGTTTCGCGTTGCGCGGTATAGCCTTGCCATGACTGCTCAATGTCGGCGCTCATAGTGGTTAATTGCGTGTCCAGCGCATCAATATCTGCTCGCCGCGGGTTGCGCACTGCAGGCTCTAACGCCTGGATCACTTGGCTAACGCGCTGATCAATTTGCTGAAGATCGGTAATGCCTTCAAGACCGGTTTGATTGAGGGTGCGCAGCCGTTCAGCGGAACTGGTTAAGCCATACACCCCCGCCGCCCCCGCAATCACTAACAAGACCACGGAAGCCAGCACCATACCCATCAATTTGGCCTGCATACTACTGAAACTAAAACGCTTTACCCATCCGCGCACGCCTGTATTGCGTATTGCACCATAATGAAGCTTGAAACCGCGTGTTTTGCCCTGTTGCATAGCAGCGTAAACGCGCTCTGCTCGGGCAATCGCCCTAGTCGAGGCTTTACGCCGAATAGAGGTATAGCCCACTACGCGGTCACCATCGAGCAGCGGCGCGACGGTGGTATGCATCCAATACGCCTCTCCAGTTTGGCGGCGATTCTTGATCAGCCCCTGCCAGGTCTTACCGGCCTCAATGGTTTTCCATAGGTTCTGAAAAACCGTTTTGGGCATACTGGGGTGGCGGAACAGGCTATGGGGTTCACCCATGATTTCTTCCAAGGTGTAGCCGCTCACCTCCACAAAGGTTTGGTTGGCGTAGGTAATTCTGCCCTGCAAATCCGAGCGTGAAATTAGCACTTCATCATCGGCTAACTCGTATAAGCCAGATACCGCTTGCCTAGATACAGACTGCGAAGATGTTGCCTGTTTAGCACTGCGCATTTAGATCCCCTACTTTTTATTGACGGCTTGCGCCATCATTAGAATTAGATTAGAGGCAATGCATAAAGCATGCCACCGCGAAGGGTGGCATGTGGTAAAACGAATTGAGGCAAATCAGCTACCTACCTTTCAGTACCTAGCTCCCCTGCCTAGTTCCCCTGCCTAGTTCCAATAAGCTTAGGCGCTAAAACTCTTCCCACTGGTCAGCGCGGGGTTGCGTTGAGGGTGGCATAGCACGCTGCTTGGAAGGGTCGGGTAAACTGTGCGCTGCTTTGCTGAGTGCTTGGTTAGCGCGTTGTAACTTAGCCCGCGCCTCTTTGATGCTCTCATCTTGAGCGCCTTCCAAACGGAACGCGTCAACCACGTTGGCGAGTTCAAAGGCTTCAAGGGAGAGGTTATCGGCTGATGCCGCAATCGACTGCACTTTGGAGGCGTTCTGCTGGGTAACAAGATCCATTTCGGCAATCGCCGAGTTAATTTGACCAATCCCACTGCTCTGCTCGCTGGACGCTGTGCTGATCGACTCCATTAGTTCACTGACCCGACTGACCTGCTGAGAGACCTCTTCAATTGCCCGCTCCGCCTGCTCGACAGCACTGCGCCCACCGCTGACTTCCTGGGTGGTGCTATCAATCATCTTACGGATTTCCTGGGCAGCGTCTGCGCTCCGTCCGGCTAGATTGCGCACTTCGCTAGCGACGACCGCAAAGCCGCGACCATGCTCGCCAGCGCGTGCGGCTTCTACCGAGGCGTTGAGTGCCAGAATATTGGTTTGAAAAGCAATACCGTCGATCACGCTGATCATCTCGGTCATTTTTTCAGCACTCTGGGCGATACGCTGCATGCGTTCCACCAACTGCTGCATCTGCTGCCCAGTGTCACGTGTGCTCGCGGCATTCTGCACCGCCAGGTCGGTGGCTTGGCGGGCATTCTCAGTGTTTTGCTGAACCGTCGAGGTCATCTCCTCCATACTTGAGGCGGTCTGCTGAAGCGAAGATGCCTGCTGCTCAGTACGCGAAGAGAGTTCTTCGTTTTCAGCGGCTATTTGCTGAATCGCTGGCGTCACCACCGAGACACGGCTCTCTACATCACCGACGATGCAGGATAGGCTGAAGCGCATGGTGTCCAGGGAGTAGAGCAGCTCGCCCAACTCATCGTTGGTTTGACGCCGCTCCCGGGCGGCCAGATTACCCGCCGCGATTTGGAAAGTGATATAGCGCGCGCCAGACAGGCTGCGAAACACCGTTTTCAGAATCATCACGCTCAGGCCGATCATGACTAAAAAGCCCACTGCCAGTAGCACCAGCTGCGCTATTAGCAACTGTTGACGCCCGCCTTGCGCTTCGGCGACCAAGGCTTCGGCATCGGCGCGCACCTGCTGTACCAGGGTGCTATTCATCCCGCGCAGTGATTCAGTGGTGGGTACCACGACGTCATTAAAGGCTTCAAAGGCTGCGAAGCCATTACCCTCTTGAATCGCTACAAGGGTGGTTTGCACCGCTTCAACCCATGTGCTCAGCGCACTATCAAAAGCCTGGGCGGTCTCAACAGTGACCGCGTCATCCGCATAGTAATCCGCCCATAGCGTTTGCATGGCGTCGGTATATTGACCAATTTCTGCGTTGACGGCATCCAGGTCAGCCCGGCGGGGATTACGCACCGCCGGTTCCAGCGTGCCAACCGCCTGGCCAATATAGCGCTCGACATGCTGCAGCGAGGCGACATCGCCCAAACCTGAACGACTAATGGTTTCCAACCGCTCGCCGGAGATCATCACCGCGTATACGCCCAACCCACCCGAAAAGCACAGCAGCAGCAGTGATGCCACCACCATACTGGTGAGCTTGGCTTTCAGGCTAGTAAACTGAAAGCGCGATAACATGCCGGTCAAGCCTTTACGCCGCAGCGTGCCATGAGCCAGCGCATAGTGGCGTGATTTACCTTTCTCACGTATTTCTGTGTAGATTTTGTCTGCCCGAGCAACGGCTTTCCCAGAGGCTTTGCGACGAACAGAGGTATAGCCAACGATACGCTCACCATCACGCAATGGCGCGACAGTCGCATGCACCCAGTAGTGATCGCCGTTTTTACGTCGGTTTTTGACCACCCCTTGCCAGGTTGCCCCCGCTTGAATCGTTTTCCAGAAGTCCGCATAAGCGGCTTCGGGCATATCAGGGTGGCGAAGGAGATTGTGTGGGGCGCCGATCAGCTCTTCACGGCTATAGCCACTGACCTCAACGAAGGTGGGATTGGCATAGGTGACATTGCCTTTTAAGTCCGAACGAGAAATGAGTACCGCCTCTTCGCTCAGAACATACTCTCGTTGTGTCACTGGCTGGTTATTGCGCATTAGTTCTCCAAGCATTAGATATTCTTAATATTTATTAAATCCTACACTATCTATTATCGCTAGGGTTCTTGTCAGCAAACCAGTGAACACATATAAAAAAAGCGCCTTACTTGGGTAAGGCGCCTATAAAAGGGTAAATAAGCGTTGCAAGGGATGAAATAAACGCTCTATCAGCGGCCAAACACCACATTGGCCACATCACGGTAGCGCTTGGCAAAGTGCACCGTCATTCCCTTTTTCAGGTAGTCCGGCAACTCTTCGTAATCACGCTTATTGGCATCGGGCAAAATTAATTCAAAGATATCGCTGCGGCGCGCGGCAATCACTTTTTCACGAATACCGCCAACGGGGAGCACTTGGCCGGTTAAGGTTAACTCACCGGTCATTGCCAGGGGGCGATCGATAGCATGGTGCTTGGCCAACGACAGTAGCGCGGTGGTCATGGTGACACCGGCCGATGGGCCATCTTTCGGCGTAGCCCCCTCGGGTACGTGCAAGTGCACAAACGCCGAGTCAAAGAAGTCTGCATCGGCGCCATACTCCTGTAGATGACCCAACGTATAGCTGTAAGCGATATTGGCCGACTCCTGCATGACTTCGCCCAGCTTGCCGGTCAACTGAAAGCCGCGATCCAGCGAGTGTACTTTGCCCGCCTCTATGGGCAGAGTTGCCCCGCCCATGGAGGTCCACGCCAAGCCGGTCACAACCCCTTCGCCGGTAAGCACTTTTTCCTTGCGGAAAATCGGTGCACCTAAGAATTCCTCCAGGTTTTTAACCGATATCTTGACTGTTTCGGGCTCCTCTTCGAGCAGTTTAACGGCCGATTTACGCACAATGCGGTGCAGCTGTTTCTCCAACTGACGCACCCCGGCTTCCCGGGCGTAGCCTTCAATCACTTGCTTTAAAGCTGCATCCGACAGACCGATCCTTTTTTTCGTCAGGTTGTCGCGTTTAAGCAGCTTCGGCCAGAGGTGGTTCTTAGCTATCGCCAGCTTTTCTTCGGCGATATAGCCGGAGAGGCGAATCTGCTCCATGCGGTCGAGCAGTGGCCCAGGAATCGAATCCAGCGTGTTGGCGGTGCATATAAACAACACCTTGGAGAGATCCATGCGCACATCGAGATAGTGATCGAGGAAGTCGACGTTTTGCTCGGGGTCGAGTACTTCCAGCAGCGCCGAGGCAGGGTCGCCCTGAAAGGACTGCCCTAGCTTGTCGATCTCATCCAGCATGATAACGGGGTTTTCGACTTCGACCTCTTTAAAGGCTTGCACCAGCTTGCCGGGCATAGCGCCCACATAGGTACGCCGATGGCCTTTAATTTCTGCTTCGTCGCGCATACCACCTACAGAGAAGCGGTAAAACTGACGTCCCAGGGCTTCAGCGATCGAACGCCCAATGGAGGTTTTACCTACCCCTGGCGGGCCGACCAACAACACAATCGAGCCGCCTACGTCGCCTTTAAAGGTGCCTTCGGCCAGAAATTCGATGATGCGCTCTTTAACATCTTTCAAGCCGTCGTGGTCACGATCCAGTATCTGGCGGGCATGGGGTAGATCCAACTGATCCTGGCTGGTTACTCCCCAGGGCAGCGAGGTTAGCCAATCCAGGTAGTTGCGCGTGGTGCCATACTCCGGCGAGCCGGTTTCCAGCACGCTGAGTTTATTGAGCTCATCGTCAATACGCGATTGAACACGCTCGGGCACTACCAGCGACTCCAGCCGCGCTCTAAAGGTATCCACATCGTTTTCGCGATCATCTTTGGAGATACCCAATTCACGCTGGATAACCTTGAGCTGCTCGCGCAGGAAGAACTCGCGCTGGCGATCCTGCATCTGCGCGTTTACCTGCTCGCTGATCTCGCCCTGTAGCAGCGCTACATCAATCTCTTTACGCAGCAGTGGCAGCACTTTCTGCATCCGCTCTTCCACTGACAGGGTGGCCAACACATCCTGAAGCTCGGGACCTTTGGCAGAGGTAATAGCGGCGGCAAAATCGGTCAACGGGCCCGGCTGATGTGGACTAAAACGGTTTAGGTAGTGTTTGAGCTCTTCCCCATACAGCGGATTAATCGGCAACAACTCTTTAATGCCGTTGATAATCGCCATGGCGTAGGCGCGGGTCTCTTCGTTCTCCGCGTCAACCGGCTCTTTAGGGTAGGTGACTTCGACTAGGTAAGGCGGCTCTTTGGAGAGCCAGCGAGTAATTTTAAAGCGCTGAAGGCCCTGGGCGATAAACTGAATCTGATCGTCTTCACCCTTCAATTTATGCACTTTGACCGCGGTACCGATCTCTGGAAAGTCTTCGTGACCCAAGGAGGTAACGCCCTGCTCACCCACAAAGGCAACGCCTAGGGTGTGGTGCGGCGTGTTGCCTACACGACGCATGGTCTCTTCCCAGCGCTCACGATTAACCACCAGCGGCTGCACCTGGGCGGGGAAGAAAGGTCGGTTATGAATAGGCAGGAGATAAATGCGTTCGGGCAGCATTTCGCTGGCGGGCACCAGGGAGTTTACCCTTTCGCCGTCTGAGCGATACTCTTTGCTACCCGGCTTTTCATCGCTTTTTTCAGCGTTTTTTTCATCATTCTCTTCATCACTACCCGGGGCATCATCAGTGGTTGATGACTGTTCGTCGTCAATTAGCCAGTCAAGATGTTCAGCGTCGCGTTCGTAATCCTGGTCGCTCATGCGTCCTCCAATGAACCGATACCGGCGATAAGAACCGCCTAGCGTTGTCCATGGAATGCGGGCAGTGCGCCAAAACTTCAACCCTTAGGGAGGTTTGATGGCAAAATGCTAGCCCCTTTTGCAAAGCGAAGGAGCCTAGTTCGATCATTTAGAGGAGCTTTCTCATATGTCATTGTGAGGAGTGCAGCGACGCGGCAATCTGAACTTGCGACGGTGGCATAACCCCGAGATTGCTTCACTACGTTCGCAATGACAGGGCTAAGGCCAAAGCTCGGGCATCGGGCGTCCATTAACTCGCCAAACGCCGCGCACTACATCAAACTCCAGTTCACGGGTACCGAGTGGCAGCCCTAACCATAGCGCGGCGACGGTAGGCGCTTCGTGCCATGTGAAGTCGCCATCAATACGCTCCAGCCATTTCGCCTGCTCTTTCTTTTGGTCCAGATTAACCACGCTAAGCTCATCCAACTGGCGGGCATCAAAAAACAGCGCGCCGTCCGCATCCAGGCGAATACCTAACAATGGGCTCTCGATGGCAACGGTCATGACATCTAAACGCGGCGAGTCGCTGAGCATTTTGCGCAGATCCGGCTCAAGACGAGCCAGCAACCCTTCGGCCATGGGCAGACTAGCGTCTCCCCAGGCGGCTTCCTGGCGCAAACGACGAATCATATGGCGAACTGCATCGGCATTCAGGCGGGAGAGTTCCATCTCTATACGGCCATGGAGCAGCGGCATGTCTGGCGCTTCAGAGGGCACCATTACATCACCAACTTCTAGGTCGCCTTTAATACGCAACTCGCTCTCATCCAGCACCATATGGCTGTTTAGATCGAGGGGCGAAAGCTGAATATCGTAGGAGGGGTAGCTCAGCGTCAGCATTTCAATATGCAGATGGTCGCGCTGGGCAAAATGGTAGGCACCCTCGGTATAGGTGTAACGGCTTTCGAGCACCGTGGATCCTAGTTCCATCTGGGCCATGCCATCAATCAGGGTGAGTTGGTCAAACAGCGCGCGTAACCGCCAATCGCCAAAGACTCCTTCCAAGCGCAGTCGACCACCGCGCACGGCTAACTCGCGGCCATTTTGTTGAATAACGAAGGGAGCAAGGGCAAGGCGCAGTTCACTGTGACCGCTCAGGGTGTGATAACGCCCTTGCCAGCGCGGCACAGAGGGGGCGGTAACTTCGCCCACGGCTTGCTGCAGCACGGTATCGAGACGGGGTAACACAGTGCCTTCGACATCCGTGCTTAAAATACCGTGACGCGCGTCATAGGTCAGCTCAAGGCGCCAGGGACGACTCAGCAGTGGTGACAGAATCAACCGGCCTTGAGAACTTAGCCAACCCTGGCGACTTTCAGTTCGGTTGACGCGCCACTCGCCACGCGCCTCCAGGTCTTCGAGCGCTTGGCGCAGGCTGCGCTCAAAAAGCACGCTTGAGAGAAGCTGAACTGCCATCCATACCACAGCGATGATCGCCAGTGTGGGGACAATCAGACGTTCCTTGCGCATGCTACCTCCTTGAAGCTAACGCCTTGCAGCCAACGCACTCGAAAAAGTTATCAACTGCTCT
>NZ_JH393260.1:7752-17340 GCF_000236035.1 Vreelandella boliviensis LC1 | reverse complement strand
ACTTACCACTTACCACTTACCACTTACCACTTACCGCTTACCGCTTACACAGTTTAGTGTAGCCAGAACCACAGGTGCATAGTACTCCAGGCGTAGACCCCTGCCATCACATCATCGATCATAATCCCAAAACCGCCCGCTACACGGCGATCTGCCCAGCGTATCGGCCAGGGTTTAAAGACATCGAAGATGCGGAATACGATAAAGCCCCACAACGCGGCTTCCCACGAAAAAGGCACCGCCGCCATGGTCAGCCAGTAACCCACAAACTCGTCCCAGACGATACCTGAGTGGTCGTGTACGCCTAAGTCGTGGGACGTTTTATCGCACAGCCAAACGCCAATAACAAAGGTGACAAAACAAATACTGAGGTACCACCCCAGAGGCAATTCCGCCATCATCCAGTAGAACGGAATTGCCGCCAGCGTACCAAAAGTGCCCGGTGCCCAAGGAACGGCACCGCTACCTAAGCCGAAGGCAAAAAAATGTGTTGGGCGACGCCAGACACTTTTCGGTGCACGATTCATGGCGCTTCCCCACTAAAATGCTGCCAGCCGGCATAGCCACTGACATAACTACTGAGATCACTTTGGTCAGCGGCACAAACACCCAACGCCTCACAACAATGACCGATGACAGTCAGCGTCAAGCCTAATGGCGAGAGGCGCTGCTGCGCCGTGGCTACGTCGTTAGCATTTAACGTCACTAACAGCTCATAATCATCGCCGCCGGAAAGCGCCGCCCGTAAGGCAGCCTTCCGGCCTAGGGTACTTTCCAGTTCATCCGCCAGAGGCAATGCGTCTAACGCGATGACAGCCCCAACCTGCGAGGCCTCGCGAAGATGCGCCAAGTCGGCCAGTAGCCCGTCGGAAATATCCAATGCAGCGGTGGCTAGGCCACGTAGCGCCAAGCCCGCCGCTAAGCGCGGTTGCGGCAATAGATAGCGACTTAGCAGCGGATGCGCCAGATCACGCTCGCCCTTCTGCCAAAGCGCCAACCCGCCTGCCCCGCCACCTAATGCACCGGTGACGGCAATTAGATCGCCCATCTGGGCACCGCCACGGGTGAACGCTCCGCCAACCGGCACCTCACCCATCACGGTCACGCCGATGGAAAGCGCACCAGAAGTGACATCGCCCCCCACCAGCGTTGTGGCGTGCTGTTGGCTAAGGGCATGAAAGCCTCGCGCATAGTCGGTCAGCCAAGCATGGGTTGCTTCATCATCGGCAAACTGACGTTGATCCAGGGTTAACGCCATTAAGCACCAACGCGAAGTCGCCCCCATGGCGGCCAAATCGCTCAGCGCAACGGCCAAGGCACGGTGACCCACCGCGAATGCCGGGGCTTCGCGGGGAAAGTGTACATCCACTACCGAGGTATCAACACTCACGGCCAACTGTTGGTCTGCTTGCGGTACCAGTAGCGTGGCATCGTCTCCACATCCCAGTGTGACGCCATTTGACGCGGTCGACGCCTCCTGCGACGACATAAAGTAGCGTCGAATCAAATCAAATTCGGCAAGCACAAAGGCCCCTTAAACGCAGTGTCAGACCGCTCGCGTTCAGAGACGACGAGCGCTAACCTCGGCACTACGCAAGCGAATCGCCAGCTTGTCGAGAATGCCGTTCACGTATTTATGGCCGTCGGTGGCGCCAAAAGACTTAGCCAGCTCAACGCCTTCGTTAATCACAACACGATAGGGTACTTCCATGCGACGGGAAAGCTCATAAGCGCCCAACCGCAGGATCGCCAACTCTACCGCATCGAGATCTTCCAGGCGGCGGTCTAGCAGTGGGGAAATTTCACGATCCAGTTCCGCTTTGAAACGCACGGTGTTGTGGAGTAGCTCGTGAAACAGCGCTTTGTCGGCGATCTCCATCACCTTCACCCAGTTTTCGTGATCTTCAAGGTCATCATCCGCGACCTGGCTACGAAACTCGGCTTCAATGGTAGTGATGGATTTACCCGTCATGTGCCACTGATAAAGCCCCTGCACCGTTAACTCGCGTGCCGCGTGGCGGCCCTGCTGAGCGGCAGAGGGTTTACGCTCGCTCATTGAGTATCTCCTGACGGCAGCGCGCGCAGCAGTGAGACCATTTCCATGGCGGCCATGGCAGCTTCGGTGCCTTTGTTACCGGCTTTGGTACCCGCACGCTCAATAGCTTGTTCGATGGTTTCAACGGTTAACACGCCGTTAGCCACCGGGGTATCAAACTCAAGCTGCAGGTGATTAATTGCTGTATTGCAGCCGCCCGCCACATACTCAAAGTGAGGCGTTCCGCCGCGAATCACCGCGCCCAGAGCAATCACTGCATCAGGTTTCATCACCTTCAAAACGCGCTTGACCGCCAGCGGCAGTTCCCAGGCGCCCGGCACGTGAACAATATGAATATGCTCAGCGTCTACGCCGTGACGGGTCAAGCTGTCGACGGCGCCTTCCACCAGGCTATCCACTACGTGATGGTTAAAACGGCCGACCACGATGACATAGCGGCCATCGACGTCAACAAAAGTACCTTCAACTTGAGTGAGGGAGTGCATCAATTTATTCCTGCTAAATGAGTCTTGCTGAACTAGTCCTGCTGAATTAGTCCTGCTGAATTAGTCCTGCTGAACGGTTGGCTCATACGCCGTGTCATTTGGGCCCAAACGCTCTACGACTTCGAGATCAAAGCCGGACAGCGCGGAAAACTTCCACGGTGAACTAAGTAATCGCATTTTGCCCACGCCTAAATAGCGCAGAATCTGCGAACCAGTGCCGATGGTTAAATAATTACCGGCACCGTCGGAATCGCTAGTACGCGGCTGGCGCACGCGATCCAAAAAGATATCGAGCTGGTCTTTTAAATCCTGATGCGGGCGGCCGTCATCGATCAACACAAACACGCCTGGCGCGGCACCGGCAATCTCTTCCAGCGCACGGTGAGCATCCCAGCGGCACTGCTCACCTTTCATTAAGCCCATCACATCGCGCAGCGTATCGGTAAGATGCACACGCACCGTGGTGGCCTGCTCTGGTGTTGGCTGACCATTCACCAGTGCCAAATGATGAGCGCCCTGGATACGATCACGGAACACGTGCAACGTCAGCTCGCCATGGGAGGTCATCACTGTTGACGCTTCCAGATGATCGATGGTCTGCTCGTTGACGATACGGTAGTGAATCAGA
The DNA here is from genome assembly GCF_000236035.1 of Vreelandella boliviensis LC1. GTDB lineage: Bacteria > Pseudomonadota > Gammaproteobacteria > Pseudomonadales > Halomonadaceae > Vreelandella > Vreelandella boliviensis. The sequence continues at coordinate 14,171 of NZ_JH393260.1, read as the reverse complement.
TCTGCGATGGTGCCGATCTTAATCCCGTGCTCGTGGGCAAAAGCTTCAAGCTCCGGGCGGCGCGCCATGCTGCCATCATCGTTCATAATCTCGCAGATCACACCGCTAGGGTCACAGCCTGCCAGTGCCGCCAAATCACACGCTGCTTCCGTATGCCCAGCACGGCGCAACACGCCGCCCGGCTCTGCCATTAACGGAAAGATATGGCCCGGCTGAACGATATCGGAGGGTTTGGCATGAGGCGCCACCGCCGCCTGTACTGTGCGCGCTCGATCCGCAGCAGAAATACCGGTAGTGACGCCTTCAGTTGCCTCAATAGAGAGGGTGAATTTGGTGCCAAAGCCAGAACCGTTATCACGCACCATTAGCGGCAGATTAAGCTGCTCGCAACGGGCGCGGGTCATCGGCATACAGATTAAGCCACGGGCGAAACGGGCCATGAAGTTGATATGCTCGGCCTGCACTTTTTCGGCGGCCATGATGATATCACCTTCATTTTCGCGATCCTCATCGTCCATGAGAATCACCATTTTGCCCTGGCGGATATCGTCCACCAGCTCGGCGATAGGGGCTAAGCCTCTAGAGGAGGGGTGCGCCATGGAATCTCCAATAAGTGTTGTCACGATAGCTTGTCACGAAAGGTTATCGCGAAAGGTCATCGCGAAAGGTCATCGCGAAAGAAAGTCGCGTCAGTAAGTCACAATTTTGCGCGTCAGGGTACCTTGCTCTCGCTAAATTCACCAGATGCGCCAGTTGCGCTAGTCGCCTGAGGGGAAGCGATAATGCGCCAATCGCGCCCCACCGCTCGCATATCGTGAATGGTTAACAGCCGCTGATCAGCCATGCGTGAGAGCCCTGGAAGCGCAAAAAGCGGTCGCGCTTCGCCACCTAACAGCGTGGGCGCGACAAATAGCTGCAACTCGTCGACCAGCGCCGCATCAAGCATAGCGCCCGCCAGCGTCGCACCGGTTTCCACCAGCAGTTCGTTAACCTGCTCATTTTCGGCTAACCACTGCAACATTGCCACTAGATCGATACGACCATCGCTACCGGCGGGCAATACATGCACTTCAGCGCCCGCCTGGGTTAGCCGCTCGCGCTTCTCTTCCGGGTGGTCTGGCGTGGTGATCACTAGCGTACGCCCAGGCTCGCTTAAACAGGCCGCTGCCAGAGGTAAGCGCAAGTGGGTATCTAAAATTACTCGCAGGGGCTGGCGGCGAACCACGTCGTCAACATTATCGAGATGCAGCTGCTCTTTGCGTAGCGTCAGCCGTGAATCGTCCATAATAAGGGACTCCACGCCGCTCAATATGGCGCTGGAGCGCGCCCGCAGCCGCTGCACCTGGGTACGTGCTTCAGGCCCGGTAATCCACTGGGACTCCCCAGACCCCATGGCGGTACGTCCGTCTAAACTCATTGCCATTTTCAGGCGCACAAAGGGGCGCTGGTGGCTCATACGAGCAATAAAGCCGGGGTTCAAACTGCGCGCCTCACTCTCAAGCAAGCCCACAGCAACCTCGACACCGCCCTCTTTAAGCATGCGAATGCCGCGACCGCTGACCTGAGGGTTGGGATCCACCATCGCGATCACTACCCGTGACACGCTAGCGTCCTTCAATGCTACCGCACAGGGCCCGGTGCGGCCGGTGTGCGAACAGGGTTCAAGGGTGACGTAAGCGGTCGCGCCCTGGGCACGCTCTCCCGCGTCATTTAACGCGTGGATTTCGGCGTGGGGCTCACCGGCACGCAGGTGAAAGCCTTCGCCGACAATTTGCTCGTCACGCACAATCACACAGCCGACCCGCGGGTTGGGATCAGTGGTATATAAGCCTTTAAGCGCCAGCTGCAGCGCCCGCGCCATATAGCGGTGATCGGCTTGGCTAAAGACAGCACTCATTTTGACGACTCACTGCCAGGGCCCGGTCGGAAAGAGGGTCCTCGAGACGGCTCTTGAGAAGGCTCTTGAGACGGTTCTTGAGAAAGCCGGTCAATTTCGGCGCGAAATTCATCCAAGTCTTGAAACTTGCGATACACCGAGGCAAAGCGGATATAGGCCACATGATCGAGGGTTTTAAGCGCTTGCATGACCGACTCGCCAATATCGCGGGCGTTAATCTCACGATCACCACGGGCGCGCAGCGTTTGACGAATGCGCTCCACCGCCGCTTCAATGGCTTCAGCGCTGACCGGGCGCTTTTCCAGCGCGCGCAGCATGCCTGCCCGCAGTTTGGCTTCATTAAAGCTCTCGCGGGAGCCATCGGACTTCACCACCCGCGGCATTACCAATTCAGCGGTTTCATAGGTGGTAAAGCGCTCTTGGCAGCTAGCACACTGGCGGCGACGGCGTACCTGGTCACCATCGGCTACCAGTCGCGAATCAGTCACTCGAGTATCGTTTGCACCACAAAAAGGGCAATGCATGGCGGTCAACCTGTTGTCAGCTCGTGTCGGCGTGCCGCACGAGTTAGCGTGTTATAACCTGTCAATGTGTGTGCTATTCATAGTGTTTAGCAATAGCAACTGCCATAAGCTAATGTATCTTAGCGCTTAAACGCGCTATCAACCCCGTATTGTAACGATTTGGCACACAAGCTGCAGTGTTTGTGGCAGGTTGTTTATCAGGAGTTACCCATGCCCCCCTTCGAGCAGACTGTTCACGACACATTTTCAAATACCGTTCATGACTACCTTAGCCACCTTTACGGGCCTCGGGCAGGCGAAGTGCAGCGCCGCTTAAACCAGCGCCTAGAGCATTTCCAGTCGCTTGCCCCGTTTTCACCCAACCCCGTCGAAGCGAGCTCTAAAAACGCACCCTTTTGGAGCGAAAAAGATCAGTGGGTGATCAGTTATGGCGACTCCATTATTGAAGATAGTGTGTCGCCGCTCGCAGTGCTTAGCGATTTTCTCCAAGCGCGGTTGGGCGACCGGATCAGCGGCGTACACGTACTGCCCTTCTTTCCATGGAGCAGCGACGACGGTTTTTCTGTGATCCACTACCGGGAAGTCAACCCCGACCTTGGTGATTGGTCGCACATCCGTGAACTCGCCAGCCATTACGACTTAATGGCCGACCTGGTGCTCAACCACGTTTCGCGGGAATCCCTGTGGTTTGTGGATTACCTTAGCGGCAGCCTACCCGGCCGCGACTACTTTATTGAAGTCGATCCGGATACCGACGTTTCCCAGGTAGTGCGCCCACGCAGCAGCCCACTGATGGTGCCCATTTCGACCCGGCGCGGCACCCGCTATCTATGGGCGACGTTCTCCGAAGACCAGCTTGACCTAAATTTTGAACATCCTGATGTGCTGCTGGAGTTCGTGGGTATTTTGCTGTTCTACCTGGAGCAAGGCACGCGAATTGTGCGCTTGGATGCGGTGGCCTTTCTGTGGAAGCGGTTGGGTACCTCCTGCATTCACCTGCCGGAAACCCATACCGTGGTACGGCTGCTGCGTGCCATTGTGGATCATGTGGCCCCGGGCACGCTGTTAATCACCGAAACCAATGTGCCCCACCAGGAGAATATCAGTTATTTTGGTTTAGATCGGCTAGCGAAAGGGCCGCCCGACGAAGCCCATATGGTGTATCAATTTGCCCTTCCTCCACTGCTATTGCACACCCTCACCCGGGGTGAAGCAAGCACTCTGCAAACCTGGCTTGCCACGCTTCCCGTTCTGCCCGACCACTGCACCTACCTCAATTTTACCGCCAGCCACGACGGCATAGGTGTGCGCCCGTTAGAAGGCTTGTTGCCAGACCACGAACGGGATGCGCTGCTGGAGCTGATGCACCGTTTCGGCGGTTTTGTCAGCATGCGTAGCAACCCAGACGGTAGCGACACGCCCTATGAGATCAATATCACCTGGTTTGAAGCCATGCGCGGCACCCGCCGCGGCCCCGACCCGTGGCAGATTGCGCGTTTTCTATGCAGCCAAGCGATTATGCTGAGTTTGCAAGGCATACCCGCGCTGTATATTCACACCCTGACAGGCACACTCAATGACGTAGAAGGCGTTGAACGCAGCGGGCGGCTACGCTCGATCAACCGTCGGCGCTGGCAGCGTAGCGAGCTCGACCTGCTGCTAGATAGCCCTTCAACGCCCACCCACGATGTTTTCCATGCGTTAAACCGGCTATTAGACCAGCGCCGTCAGGAGCCCTGCTTTCACCCCAATGCCGCCCAGCGGGTATTAGTCTCTGCACCGGAACTGCTGGCGGTCGAGCGCGGCCCACTGCACGATGGCCGCCGTTTATTAGCGCTATATAACGTCACCGATCTGCCGCTTCCCTTAGAGAACATGGGCGAAGCGGTTACCCAGGCACTTGATAAACACGCCTGGCAAGCGCTTGATCCAGGTAACCCTTGGGTGGCTGAAGGCACCCTTCCCCCTTACGCGGTACGCTGGTTGGTGGCTGATCGTTAGTACCACTGGGAAGCCTAAATTTTCAAAAACCGCGAGTTGCGACATATCGCCCCAGGTATAACGCGCATAATCCCTAAATAATGTCGTGCTGTGACAATGCCTGCACAACATTATTCTAGGGGTTATTTTTTCTTATGTTGCAACAGAGTGTTGCCCTGGGCCCAATGGGCTTTAGTATCCACCAACTCTTGCTTGGCTTGGCTTTTTTATTAGCGCTGCTTGTCGGTGCGCTGCTGGGACGGCGCCATCGGGTGCCCGTCAGCGATACGCTATTTACCCTGCTCTTTGTCGCTTTTATTAGCGCACGCGTGGTGTTTGTGGCGCGCTATTGGGGCGAATATGATGGTTTACTTTCGCGCCTGGATATTCGCGATGGCGGCTTTGATATTGCTGGCGGTATTGTTATCGGCCTGGCGTATGCCAGCTGGGTTCTATGGCGCTCGCCACGCCAGCGGTTTCCACTGACTGGCGCACTATTGGCAGGCGGCCTTGTGTGGGGACTCGCCGCGGGTAGCGCTACCCTAATAGAGCACCAATCTCGCCCATTACCGGATATTGCGCTTACTACCCGCACAGGCGACCCCATTGATCTACCGCAAAAGTCGCAACAGAGCCAACAACCTATAGTGGTCAACCTATGGGCCAGTTGGTGCCCGCCGTGTATCCGCGAAATGCCGGTTTTTGAACAGGCGCAAAATAATGAAACCGACATCACCTTTGTATTCGTTAATCAAGGGGAGTCACCTGCCCACATTGAGGCGTTTATGAATGAACACGGCTTCTCGCTGGACAACATATGGCTTGACCCCAGCAATGCGGTTGGCCAAGCCACCGGGGCTCACGCCATGCCAACCACGCTCTTTTATGATGCCGATGGCTATCTGGTCAACACGCACTTTGGCGAGCTTTCCAGCGCTACGCTGCAGCGTGGGTTAGAACGTTTGCGCTGACCTGCCCTCTTATCAATCGCCTTTTACTGCTTTTTTAACACCTGCTTTTTTAACACCTTTTTTTAACGCTATATCATTAAAACAGGACGTTGTAATGCAATTAACCCGAAATACCATTAGCGGCTTTTTGTTACTGACAGGATTGGTGGGCACCTCAGCGAGCTATGCCGATGAACTCCCACCCCCTATTCAGGCACTTGCCGATCAAGGCTTGGAGATTCATGGTAAATTCGATGCCCCCGGCGGGTTGCGTGGCTACGGCGCCAGCGTGCAGGGTCAGGACATGGCGATTTACTTAACGCCTGATGGCGAGCACGCCGTAGTGGGTACACTAATGGATAGCGAGGGCAATGACCTTACCGAAGCACAGCTGGATGAGCATGTACGTGCACCGCTAGAGGCACAAACCTGGCAGCTATTAAGCGAAAGCCACTGGGTTCAAGATGGCAACGTGAATGCTCCCCAGGTGATTTACACCTTTACAGACGCCAACTGCCCCTACTGCCGTCAGCTGTGGCAAGACGTTCGCCCCTGGGTGGAAGCAGGTGAAGTGCAGCTACGCCATATTATGGTGGGTATCTTAGCGCCCGACAGCCCTGGAAAAGCAGCCGCCATACTCGGAGCCGACGACCCGGCGGCTACACTGCATGCCCATGAAAGTAGCCAGGAAGAAATCGAAGCCAGTGCCCAACCGAGGGAAATTGAAGAACAGGTTTATGCCAATAACCAGCTGTTCGAAGAGCTTGGGCTGTATGCCACGCCCACCTCGGTTTTTCAGCGTGAAACAGCGAACGGAAGCGTGCGTCTTGACCGCATTCAGGGTATGCCCAGTGATGAGCGGCTGATCGAGATGATGGGCAGCGAAGCGCCTTGAACTTAGTCTGCCAACGCTAGCTGAGATTGCCGCGTCGCTGCGCTCCTCGCAATGACAGGTGGTGTGTGTCATTGCGAGCAAAGCGAAGCAATCTCGGTTAATCTGCCACCGCTGGTAAAGATTGCTTCGTCGCAAGCTCCTCGCAATGACATAGGTGACGTCATTGAGATCCT
>NZ_JH393260.1:6950-7680 GCF_000236035.1 Vreelandella boliviensis LC1 | reverse complement strand
TTGTCATTGCGAACGCAGTGAAGCAATCTAGGGGTTAATCGCCACCGCAGCTTAAAATTGCCGCGTCGCAAGCTCCTCGCAATGACAGTTGGGGTGTGTCATTGCGCCCCCCTGTCATTGCGATTTCCCCCTTTGTCATTGCGAACGCAGTGAAGCAATCTCGGGGTTAATCGCCACCGCAGCCTAAGATTGCCGCGTCGCAAGCTCCTCGCAATGACAGGCGGGGTGTGTCATTGCGAGCGAAGCGAAGCAATCTCGGTTAATCCGCCCCCGTAAGCTAAGGTCTTTGTACTTTTCATAGTCAAAATGAGAGTACTGACTGCAATGATGCGCCCCCTACCATTACTAATAAAATGAAGTTAGATTAATAAAAATTCATCGCCGAAAGGTCGATTTATGTCGACAGCAAGCAATCTTTATTATGTTTATATGCTGACTAATCGTACTCACCGCGTTCTTTATATAGGAGTTACAAACAACTTGGAGCGCAGGCTTTATGAACACCGCCAAGGTTTAATGCCAGGATTCACCAAAAAGTATCGTTGTCACAAACTTGTATGGCTAGAAGAGTCAAATAGCATAGAAGATGCTATAAGACGCGAAAAACAGCTCAAAGCGGGTTCACGCCAACGTAAAAATGCTCTGATTGACTCGCTTAATCCTGAATGGGATGAGCTTGCCCCGTACTAAGAGCTTTCTGAGCGCCACAATCCCTTATCATTGCGGCTCG
>NZ_JH393260.1:0-6822 GCF_000236035.1 Vreelandella boliviensis LC1 | reverse complement strand
AGTGAAGCAATCTCGGGGTTAATCGCCACCGCAGCCTAAGATTGCTTCGTCGCAAGCTCCTCACAGTGACATAAAGAGGACACCTCTCAATGATAAACATAGAAGGCTCATTGCAATGCAAAAATGAAAGCTCTTCACAATCATATTTCGTGACGGCATTACTCCCCAGGAAGGTTTTCAAACCGCGGCATGCCGACGTTCCAGGGTTTAATGTCGCCTTTCTCTCCGAAATTGTCGTGGTCACCCAGCACATGGTCGTCGTGTTCGCGGGTTTGCCCATACAAAGAACGCTTATGGAAGGTAGGGCCAAATTGCTCGGCTGTCTCGGCGACATCACCGTTGTAGCGAGGGTCTTGGGGGCGCTCTTGGCTAGTTATATAGTACGCAATATCCCAAGTGTCTTGAGCACTGAGTGAGCGCGGCTGGCCAAGCGGCATGTTTTGGTAAATAAAGCCCGCCATGGTATCGACTCGTACGATCCCCGCCCCCCAATTATTGGAGCCGTCGCCCCAGGGCGGTGGAAACACGTACTCACCGTTTTCATAGTGACCAGAACCATCCTGCTGGTGACATATGGCGCAGTTTTCCTGGTAAGCCGTTTCACCACGGGCATAGTCTGGCGCTTGCTCAGGCTCATCTGGCGCGGGGAAGCCACGCCCATAGATCGGCTTGTCTGGATACATCGGCGCACCGGTGGCCAGCCACTGATGGTAGGCGCTTAGCGCCAGCATTTCATCGCTGCCATACGCCGGTGGCACGCCGTTCATGGAGTAAGCAAAGCACCCTGCAATACGCTCTTCCAGGTTATTCACATGCTGGTTCTTACCACGAAAATCCGGAAGCGTTATGGCAGCCGCCCACACCGGCGCGCTGAACGGCACCCGTCCTTCGCCCAAATGGCAGCTCGAGCAGTTCATGTCATTGAACACGTTCTCACCACGCAACTGCTGGGTATTGGTGAATAAATCGTGACCATAGCGAATGACGCTCTTCAATTCCGGATGAATATCGGAATTCTCAAGATCTTCCATTGAGGGTGGTTCGTGTACAAGCATATTCAGCGCAGCGTCTGGGCGCTCTTCTTGCTGGGCAAAGACACTGGTGGCATAAACGCTAATACCGACTCCGAACGCAAGCGAGCAGCCGGTCAGTGCTATGGCGAGAGGGCGACGACAGGTGGTCATTGTGCTGTCTCCTGTGCTTCTGAACCGGGTTGCGTGGCATACCAGGCAGACACCGCCTGAATGTCGTTATCGCTCATGCGTTTGGCAATAGCCCCCATGAGATCCTGTGGGTCGTTGCTGCGTGTCTCGTTTTTCCACGCCGTCAATTGAGCGCTGATATAGCCAGCATGCTGGCTGGCGACACCTGGGAAGGTGCTGCCAACGCCCATACCACCAGGCCCGTGGCAGCTTTGGCAGGAAACAATGTAGGCGTTCCAGTCGCCACGTTCGGCAAGCTGTTGACCACGGGCCAGCAGCGCTTCGTCGGCCTCATCACCACCGTTCCCCGGCGTTAGCGGCATTTGGCTATAGTATTCGGCCACATCGGCTATTTGCTGGTCGTCGAGCATATTGGCAAACGTCACCATGGTGGCATTTTGACGCTGCCCGGCTTTAAAGTCGTGCAACTGCTTGGCGATATAGTCACCATTCAGACCCGCTAAGCGCGGCCATGACTCACCATTAGGTACATTCATACCGCTGCCATCTGCTTGGTGACAGGCTATGCAGGTAGCTGCTGCTGCCTGGCCTCGCTCTGCGTCACCCTGCTGCGCCAGTGCGCCTCCAGTGACCAGGCTGATCCCCATAAGCAGGCCAAACCTGCTTAAGCATTTTTGATTCATCTCGGTTTCTCCCTTACGTTATCGTTTTTAGCTACGTACCACTGGCACCACCAAACAGGCGGTAAAACCACCTTCAGCAGGACTTGCAAACGTCACTTCGCCGCCAAAGCGTTCGGCAATAGCAGCCACAATGGCTAGCCCCAGTCCACTGCCCTGCTGTTTACTGGCTCGCCAGAATCGTTGAGTTAGCTGCTCAAGCGTCGCGCCATCAACGCCAAACCCTTGGTCACTAACGCTAAAGGTAAGATGACGCGCCCCTGGCTCCCACTGCGCATCAAAGGTGATGGGGGTAGCAGCGGGCCCATGGCTGATAGCGTTATCCAGCAAATTTCGCAACGCGGTTATGGCCAATTCACGGGGCATAGCAAGGGTCACATCCGGCCAGTTGGGCGGCACTATAAAACGCGCTGGTTTGTCGTGCTGGCTATCCGCCAGGGCGTGTTCGGCCACATCCGCAACGCGGCTAGCCTCGCCATCATCAAAGCGCACACGACCCTCTACACGAGCCAGCGTAAGCAGTTGGTCAAGAGTTGAACTCAACCGCACCACGCCCTCTTCAGCATAGTTGAGCGATGCTATGGCGGCCTGCCCTTCGACTCGGCGGGCAACTTGTAGGTGGGTTTTGATTGCGGTAAGCGGTGTGCGCAGCTCGTGGGCGGCATCATCGGTGAAGCGCTGCTCGCGGATAATGGTTTGCTGTACGCGCGCCAGAAGAGCATTGAGGGTTTCAATCAGCGGCCGTATCTCTTTGGGTAGGCCATAGGTAGCGACAGGTGCCAGCGCATCGGGATGGCGATTTGCCAGCGATTCACGCAGCCGTGTTAGCGGTGCTAAGCCACGCCAAACCCCCAGCCAGAGCGCAAACATGCTGCCCACCAGCGCTACCACAAAGGGCACCACGGTCATCCGTATAACGCCGCTGAGCAGCATATCGCGCTCATCCATTCGGTCAGCGGTGGTAATCACGATGCCACCACGCTCGTAGGTAAATACTCGCCAGGTCACGTCGCCTGCCTGACGATAAGTGTGCCCACCCTCTCCCGGGGCGAGAATAGCGTCCATGTCGGCATGGGTGCGCGCCATGATCTCGCCTTGGGGCGAGTGCACTTGGCAGGCAAGACCCTCAATGGGTGGAATAGACATCACGGGGTGCTCGGCATCTTGCCAGACCTCAAATGGCAGTTGCAGAACTAACCCGGCCACCATTCTTGCCGACTGCGCTAAGCGCTGATCCAGGGTTTCCACAAACTTCTCTTCCAGGTCGCGCATCAGCCATGCCGCCGCCACACCCCAGAGCAGTGCCAACGTTAATCCCAAGGTAAGCAGTAAGCGCGCGCGTAAACTCATAGCTGCCCCTTATAGGGTGTACCGGCCACATGCACTGCTTCAGGCTTGCCCAGCCGGTAACCAAGCCCGCGCACCGTTTCAATCACGCCGCTTCCCAGCTTGCGGCGCAGGTGGTGGATATGCACATTCAGCGCATTACTCTCGACATCATCGTTCATGCCATAAAGACTATCTTTGAGCTGGTCGGCTGAAAGGACGCTGCGAGGCGATTGCAGGAAAGTTTCAAGCAGTACCAACTCCCGGCGAGACAACATAATCAGCCTTTCGTCTACGTATACTTCCCGTGCCGTTGGATCCAAGCACAGCGCTCCGTGGGAGATCAGGCCGATGCTGCGCCCTGCTACTCGGCGTAACAAGGCGTGCAAACGCGCTACCAGCTCATCTAAATCGAAAGGCTTCACCAGATAGTCATCGGCGCCGCCCTGCAGACCATCCACGCGGTCACGCACCGCATCCCTTGCGGTTAACACCAGCACCGGCACATCGTTTGCTTGTTCACGCCACTCGGCCAGCAATTGAAGACCATCGCCATCAGGCAATCCGCGATCAAGAATGACCACATCACTGGTAACGGTTCGCATCGCCTGGCGGGCAGCGTTCAACGTGGAGACGTGATCGACCACAAAATCGAAGGTCATTAATCCAGCGCGAATACCCGAAGCAACAAGCGGGTCATCTTCAATCAGCAAGACGTGCATAACGGTTTCCTTTTTATTACCCCCAGCATGGCTGACGGGCATTAACCCAGCGTTAAGACAAATAAAAACGCCCTTGCTGTGATGGCAAGGGCGTGAGCATGGCAATCGCCAAATAAGGACGAATGGCTAGGCGAGCCGCTTAGCGGCAAAACGCTTCGCAACAAACCAACCCAGCACCATCGTGGCGAGCATGGCCAGTAGCGGTAATGAAAGGCCGCCGATGGAGGCAATCGCCGGCCCTGGGCAGTAGCCGGAAAGTCCCCAGCCGATGCCGAATAGGGCAGCGCCTCCTAACAGCTTCGCGTCTAACTCCCGTTTAGTCGGTAACTGAAAGACGCCACCCAACAGCGGTGCCGAGCGCTTGAATACCAGCCGATAGCCGATAAAGGTGGTGACGACGGCGCCACCCAATACGAACATCAGCGTTGGATCCCAGGCGCCCGCCACGTCTAGAAACCCCACTACTCGCGCGGGGTCGGTCATGCCTGAAACAGCTAAACCGAGGCCGAAAATTAGCCCCGCCGCATAGCCAGCCGCTGTTTTCACCCAACGATTCTTGTTTGACTCACTCATTGAACTTTTCATTGAACTATTCATTGAACGCCACCTAGACCTAGCAAGTGGCGCGAGATATAGACAGTCACTAGCGCCGTCAGCAAAAACATACCGGTGGCCGCCATGGAGCGTGGTGCCAAGCGCGCCAGACCACATACGCCATGGCCGCTGGTACAACCACTGCCCAGCCCCGTACCTACGCCGACCAACAGCCCAGCCACCAGCATTATCCCAATGCCACCCACTGGCGCACCAATCACCTCTCCAGGGCTACCGGCAACATTGCCTAAACCACCACCTAACGCCATAAGCAGCAGTGGGCCGCTAATCAGCCCTAACAAAAAAGCCACTCGCCAAGCGCTATCGCCCTTGGGGCGCTGGGTAATCAAGTTGCCCACGATGCCACTGATACCTGCGATACGCCCCAGCGTTGCCATCAGCCAAGTAGCAGAAAGCCCGATCAACACACCCCCAACCAGCCCTTGTAAGCCTGCTGTCCAATCCACTCGTAACTCCCTAAATATCACTTAAACCGTTAGAAAAAATTAATCGGCACTTTGAGATAGATGGTGCCGTTATCTTCTGCGGGAGGCAGCTCACCCGCACGCATATTGATCTGCACCGAAGGAATGATAAGCCGTGGCATGCCTAAGGTGGCGTCGCGCTCGGTGCGCATCTTCACAAACTCGTCTTCGCTGATACCTTCATGAACATGGACATTCTCACTGCGCTGTTCCGCTACGCTGGTTTCATGCTGAAAGGTATCGCGGCCGGGGGCTTTATAGTCGTGGCATAAAAACAGCCGCGTTTGCTCCGGGAGCGCCAACACTTTTTGGATAGAGTGATACAGGGTGCGTGCATCGCCACCCGGAAAATCGCACCGCGCGGTGCCATAATCCGGCATAAATAGCGTATCGCCTACAAAGGCAGCATCCCCGACCACATAAGTTAAACAGGCGGGCGTATGCCCTGGGGTATGCAGTACATGGCCCTGTAATTGACCAACGGTGAACGTATCCCCTTCTTCAAACAGCGCATCAAATTGGCTGCCATCCCGGGCAAACTCGGTACCCGCGTTAAACGCCTTACCGAATATCTCCTGCACCTTTACTATGTTAGCGCCAATCCCGGTTTTACCGCCTAACTGCTCATGCAGGTATGGCGCTGCAGAGAGGTGGTCGGCATGCACATGGGTCTCCAAAATCCAGGCAACGTCGAGATGGTGTTCGCGAATAAAAGCAATGATGTTGTCAGCTGATCGCACGTCCGTTTGCCCAGCGGCATAATCAAAATCGAGCACCGAATCTATAATCGCGCAGGCACTGCTGTCGGGGTCTTGAACGATATAGCTAAAAGTGTTCGTGGGCTCATCAAAAAAGTGCGTAACGATTGGGCGTTGCATCGCTGCCTCCCATGGGGTGGAAATCTCATTTTCGTACTATAAAGACAGCATAGTGCATTTTAAGTTCTATAGTTAGATTATTTTTGCATATTGCATGCTACTACCATGCGCAAAATAGCGTTGATGCACCAAATAACGTTTATGAGATATTTCGCTAAGATCTTTCTTGTTTAGGCCGATAGTAGAGAAATAGTGGAAGAGCTACTCAATTACAAAAACTAGGAAAAATATGACTCACTTAACGACGACACAAAAGCTCTGGGGAACACTGGGCATTATCTGGATTGCCATGCTGCTGTTGGTTGGCTGGCTAGCCTTGGAGAACCGCCAAACGATTGAGAACGAACGCCGCGACAGCATTCAGTACGTGGTGGAAAGCGTGCAAAGTCAAATTGAAGCCCTGCAAGAACGGGTCGCCGCCGGAGAACTCAGCCTGGAAGAAGCGCAACAGCGCGCTATCGATAATATGACTAGCGTCGGCTTTGGGGCTGGCGAGTATATTTTCTCGTTCAACAATAAATTACTTATTATTTCCCACCCCACCCGCGCGCCCGGCACTGACATGACCAGTTATGAAGATGCCAGCGGTATGGTTCTATACCCGGAGTTGCTGCGTGTTGCCCAAGCTGGCGGAGGTCACGTTGACTACTACTCTACCCGCGCGGGTGGTGATAAACAGCTGCCGAAAACCAGTTATGTCGCGCACCTTCCCGAGTGGGAATGGTCGCTGGCGACAGGCGTTTATGTCGATGATATTAACGCCGCCTTTATTGACGGCTTGATTCGCTCGATCGTGATACTGCTGATCATTGGCCTACCGGTAACGCTGCTAATGGGCTGGGTTATTCGTGATGTTTCTCGTCGTTTAGGCGGTGACCCACGTTACGCCGCCAGCGTGGTGCGGAATATCGCTGACGGAGATCTCACTCAGGTAACCCAGCTTTCGGCGAAAGATCAGCAAAGCTTACTGTTTG
>NZ_JH393259.1:527071-548734 GCF_000236035.1 Vreelandella boliviensis LC1 | reverse complement strand
CGCCCGCCAGCGCGTTCCAGTTTGATCCGGTAGAGCTAACGTGTATCTGCCCAACTGGCGAAAAACTGTCCTATCGGGGGCAACGAAAAACTGACAATGGCAAGATCCGGGTACACTTTGAAGGGCGTTTGCTGCAATGTCGGCACTGCCCAAAGAAATACCGATGCATGCAGAACCCGAGCTCGGCCGATCATCGCAATGGCGCAGGACGACAAGTGTCTTTTATTATCGAGAACAAACGCTTACCCAATTACACCGACTGGATGAAACACCGAGTGGATAGCCCGAAGGGCAAGGAAATCTACAGCCATCGTATGTCAGTCGTAGAGCCGGTATTCGGCAACATTGGCACGACGAAAAGACTGAACCGCTTCAGTCTTCGGGGTAAGAAAAAGGTGCAAGGTCAGTGGCAGCTCTACTGCTTGGTGCACAATATTGAGAAGTTAGCGAATTATGGTCATTTGGTCGCGTCATGAAGGGCTTAGAGCGGGATAAGTTGCTTTTTAAGAGCACAAGGCCGTCTTCAACAAGCTTTAGTTGGGCGCTCTAGTGGCTAAATGCCGTTATTAAGATTACTCAGCCAGATGACTGGCTGAGTAAGTAAATTAGGACGAAAGGCGGTGGAGACGGCTCGAAATCGGGTTTTTCTACAGCCTCGTTAAATGGAATCAGAAATGGACGCTTTCCGAGAAATCGAATCTTTAGAAATGGAGTTGGTAGATCCCGTCACCCGAAAGAATGCTGCTCGTCTTCAGGAGTTGCTATCAGATGAGTTTCTTGAGTTCGCTAGCTCCGGAATGGTAATCCGTAAGCGCGACGTATTAGACAGCACCAATACTCCGAGCACAACCACCTATCAGTTCGGTGATTTCGAGTTCAGATCATTGGGCGATGAGCACATTTTGGTTACGTATCGATCGGTAAAATCAGCTCGGGAAATAGCCTATCGAAGCTCTATTTGGGTAAAACAAAATGGTCGTTGGCAAATGCTGCATCACCAATCTACTGTAGTGCCCAGTGCCATTTAACAAGCGCCATCACGCGTACCAATTTTCCGCTCGCGCTCCAAATTGCCCGGTGTGGTGGGCGTTATACAGTCGCTCCCCTTCTTGTTGACACGCGTCACGTGACAGAATACGCTTTGCCTTATGATCAAATCCTTTGCCGATAAACGAACTCAAGAGCTTTACTCCAAGGGCAAGTCAAAGAAATTTCCTGCGGATGTCGCTCCGAGAGCTGCCAGGAAACTTGAATACGTGAACCTGGCCGAACAGTTGGAGGACTTGAAAGTGCCGCGCGGCAACCGCCTTCATCCACTTTCTGGAGACAGGCAGGGCCAGCACGCGATATCAATAAATGATCAGTGGCGTATCTGCTTTCGTTTTGAAGATGGAGATGCATACGAAGTCGAGGTGTGTGACTACCACTGAGGGAGGTAATGACTATGACTTTTCCTAACACTACCGGCATGCAGCGCAAGCCCACCCATCCTGGTGAAATGCTGAGAGAGGATTTCTTGCCGGACTATGACCTGACAGTTGCAGGGCTGGCTGAGTCTCTAGGCGTCTCTCGCCAGTCAGTCAATGAACTGTTGCGTGAACGCCGCGCTGTCAGCCCTGAAATGGCACTTCGGCTGGCTCGTTTGTTTGGCAACTCTCCAGAGTTTTGGCTGAATGCACAACGCGCTATTGATTTGTGGACTGCGGCTCAATCGGTCAAGGAGGAAGTTGATCGGATTAAGCCGTTAACCGCTGCATAACCATGCGGATGCCAAACCCTCCGCTCCGCTGAGGTTTTGTCACCGGTGATGGCGGGCGTTAAGCACCCTAGCCAAGTTGCCCACGAATAATGGGTGCGAATCAAATATTGTTTACAATTCACGGGCAATTTCTACAATCTGGTTGCGAAGCCATACATGAGCAGGATCATAATGCTGCCTTTCATGCCAGATAATAGTTGGCGTGAATGGCTGTATTTCTATAGGTAGTTCGAGTATTTCAATAGGGGCTGACCTGGCAATTCGATGGGCCAATCTACGTGGAATGGATAGGATCAAATCACTTTCGGCCACAATCATGGGAGCAACCAAGAAGTGAGGGGTCCGTACCGCAATTCTTCGAGTGAGCCCGTGTTGCGCTAACGCGTCATCCACGGCACTCCTTCCCTGGCCGGTGATAATCACCGAAAGATGCGACAACGAGACAAAATTTTCGAGCGTCAGTTGTTCGGCGATTATCGGATGACTTTGGCGAACCACACAGACAAAATCTTCATCATAGAGCCGTCTGCTGTAAAACCTTGCAGGCAGCTCCTCGAAAGAGCCAACCGCCAGATCAGCGCCACCCTGAGCAATCAAATCGACGTTGTCGCCCACTGGTGCAGGCATGACCAGATCAATCCCGGGTGCCGACGAGGCAAGCTTAGCGACCAGCTCAGGCATCAATAAGAGGGCTAAATGATCCGCTGTGGCAACTGTAAATCGTCCTGTTGCGGTGCCTGGATGAAATTCCGAAGGTGCGACGATTGCGCGTGCATCATCAAGCAACTTGGTCACCGATGCTGACAATGCGAGCGCTCTTGGCGTTAACTCCCATCCGTTGGCTGTTCGCACCAGAATCCGGTCGTTCAACAATCGGCGCAAGCGTCCTAAACCCCGACTCGCGGCAGGCTGGCTAAGCCCTAACCGTGCGCCCGCGCCTGTGACGCTGCCTTCTTTCAGCAAGGCGTCAAACAACTTGAGAAGATTGAGATCGACCTCGCCTATATCCAGTTTTTGCATGCCCAATATAACCTGTATGCATTTTTCAAATATTAGTGGACTGTATAGCATTCCTCAAACCGAATCCATCAAGGTTCTTAACTAGGAGAGGAATGATGAGCACTACCGAATTGTATGTTGTAACAGGCGCTACAGGCCGCACAGGATCTGCTGCTGCAAAAACACTGCTCGATGCCGGAAAACGTTTGCGGGTTGTCGTGCGAGATGAGCCAAAGGGGGAAGTGTGGGCGGCTCTCGGAGCTGAAGTCGCTGTGGCTGATTTCTCAGACAGCTCTGACCTATGTAAGGCCTTTTCTGGTGCGGACGGTGCGTACATCGTCAGCCCCCAGCAGTATTCGTCAGAGGATCTTTTTTCACAGGCTGAATTGATGGCTCACTCCATTGCGGAGGCGGCAAAAGTGGCGAAGCTGCCCAAGCTGGTTGCCCTCTCGTCAATCGGTGCAGAGCAACCCGAGGGAACCGGCTGGATCGCCATGAATCGTATGCTTGAGGAGTCCTTAAGCGATACAGGATTACCTGTAACATTCCTTCGTGCAGCGTACTTTATGGAAAACTGGGGGTCGCTCGTTAAAATGGCTGTACACCAGTATCAATTACCCAGTTTTCTTTCGCCGTTGAATCAAAAGTTCCCGATGATCGCAACAGCAGATATCGGCCGCATAGCGGCCGAAGCTCTCTGTGAAAATTGGGAAGGTGTGCGAATTATTGACCTGGAAGGTCCTGTTAGGTACTCCCCGAAGGATATCGCGGAGCACTTATCCCTGAAACTCGGAGAAGCGATACAGCCTGCCTCAATACCGGAATCAGACTGGGCGCAATCGATAGCTGGCCAAGGTTTTTCATCAGCGGCCATCTCCGGATTCATTGAAATGACCCAAGGGATTAACTCTGGCCATATAGCCTTTCATGATAGATTGAACGTTGAGCGTCGTACGGGGACCGTAAAGCTTGATGCGGTGATTGATGCACTGGCTGTAGGGTAAGAGCCTCTCTTACTACTGGAACACAGTACAATGACAAGTGATCGGGCACGGCGGCCATGCCCGATCTCACTCGTTCCAGAGACAAATGAGCGATTGTGTTTATGCTACCAGTTCGAGAAAAATATTACCCTTGGTAGAAAACTGCTGATTGAGTATGAAACCTTCACAAGGATTTGTGGGGCGTAGTCAGACGAAGAGCGCAGTGAGTTGCGTTAACTGTACAGCGCTTAACAAGTCACTGTTGTCGGAAAATTTTTCCACCGCTCTGCGGCTCCAAAATTGCCGCAAAGCATTGGCGTTGAGCCTGTAGAAAACCCCTCCGACGCCTAAGTTTTGGTAGGATCGAAAAAACAGACGAGGAGTGGTCAGCATGCCGCGCTTCAAGGCTTATAACTACGATCAGAACGCCATTGTGGTGATCAGCTACCAAGATCAGCTCCAGCCAGGCACCTTTGAACACTACCTGATTGAACACAAGCTCGACTTGTCCGTCTTCCATCCTAAGTATCGCAACGACGCGGCCGGTCGGCTAGTCTATGATCCGGCCATCCTGCTTAAGATCATCCTGTTTGCTTACTCAAAAGGCATCACCTCCAGCCGCGAGATGCAATGGTGTCGCGAGACCAACATCATTTTCAAAGCGCTCTCCTGCGATACCGTGCCTCACTTCACCACCCTGGCAAGCTTCGTCAGTCGGCATACCTATGAGATTGAAGCGCTGTTCGAACAAGTGCTGCTGGTGTGCCACGAACAAGGCTTGTTGGGTAACGAGTTCTTTGCCATCGGCGGCTGCAAGCCATCGCAGTGGTGCTGGTCGCCAAGTGTCTTTTATTATCGATAACAATCGCTTACCAAATTATGTCGACTGGATGAAGCACCGGGTCGATAGTCCCAAGGGCAAAGAAATTTACCGTCATCGTATGTCTGTAGTGGAACCCGTCTTCAACTAGCTTTAGTTGGGTGCTCAAGTGGCTGAATGCCGATATTATAATGACCCAGCCAGCCAGATGACTGGCTTGGTCAATAAATTAGGATGACAGGCGGTGGAGATGGCTCTAAATCGTATTTTTCTACAGCCTCGTTGGACATCAAACACCATACACACGTGTGACTATTGCACTTATATCGCAGGCCACCAATGAAAACTTACGATTTCCAGTCCTCCAACGCTTTTGTTGAACTCTTTGAAATAGCCCCCTATGCATCTGGCACATTGGATGGTTTGTGCTTTGCAGTTAAAGACAACATCGATATCCGTGATCGATTTACCTCCTATGGTAGTAAG
Organism: Vreelandella boliviensis LC1; assembly: GCF_000236035.1. Taxonomy (GTDB): domain Bacteria; phylum Pseudomonadota; class Gammaproteobacteria; order Pseudomonadales; family Halomonadaceae; genus Vreelandella; species Vreelandella boliviensis. The sequence goes on along the minus strand of NZ_JH393259.1, from coordinate 543,687 downwards.
CCATGGCGTGAAGCACATCCGCGAGCCGCCTACAATGCGGTTTGTGTGGAACAACTGTTGATGGCTGGAGCGCGTTGCGTCGGCAAAACAATAGCCGACGAATTTACCTACAGTCTGGACGGCGAGAGCTACTTCTACGGTACGCCAGTGAACCCACGCGCCCCGGATCGGATCCCCGGCGGGTCTTCGAGTGGCTCGGCGTCGGCAGTCGCATGTGGGTTGGTAGACTTTGCGCTGGGTACCGACTGCGGCGGATCAATCCGGATTCCCGCCAGCCTTTGTGGGGTGTTCGGCATGCGGCCAAGTTTGCACCGCATCTCCGAAGCCGGAGTTCTTCCTTTTGCGCCAAGTGTCAGCACTGTTGGCGTATTGGCTCAAAATCTTCCTATTCTGCGCCAAACGATGCGTGTACTTCTTCGCAGCCATGACGTTGCAGTACCACCAGTGAAAAATATCTATTTGGTGAAGGAAGCCTTCGCACTAGCCGACCCTGCGATCCAGAACGCCTTGTCCGAGTGCATTACGCATTTGGGGAATTTCCCTAACGTCACCGTCGCCTCTGTTTCTCTGCGCGATATCACCGGCTTGGACGTCAGCCTGAAATCGTGCAACGAGGATGCTCTTCGGATACTCCAGACGGCGGAAGTTGCCAACGCCATTGGAGGATGGATTCAGGAAAATCGACCCGAACAAGGACCGAACTTCCAGGCAGGATATCGTAACGTCGAACAGTTCGACCGCAGCACGATGAGCGACGCCCTGAACTTATGCGAAGCCCTCTTTTCACGGGTTGCCGCGTTCACTCAGCCGGGCGATATTTTCTGTTACCCGACGGCTCCTGTGCTTGCCCCGAAGAAGGGCACACTCACTGGCAGCAACCTTAATTCTGTACTCGATTATTACGACCGTACTATGGCCGTCACATCGTTTGCTGGTGTTGCCCGGTTACCCGAGATCACCATTCCACTGGCTCAGGTTAATGGTATTCCTGTTGGGCTTTCTCTGACAGCTGGTCACTATCAAGATGAGTTTCTACTCGACGCCAGTCTGCACTTGTGGGGTTCGCAACCAGTCGGGTTAGACTTATGTTCCGTAACTACGTAACGCACAGAGCCCAGATGCCCAACCAATCATTCCACCGGACACTGCGCGATAAAGCTGCGCATCGCCGGTGAATGCAACCGTTGAAGAAAGCCACCACTGACGCCAAAGTGTTGGCAAGATAAAAAACAAACAAGAAATGGTCAGAGTGCTGCACTTCAAGGGTAATGGTTCCTCAAAAACCAACAGCTGATGCGTGGGAAAACGCCCTGATACAATTCTTTGGAGGTGTTCCTGTGACCAATGCTGCATTCCGTTTGTGGGAAGGCTTTTCTGGGGCCACCTTGCAATCCAATGGCGTGCTGTTTGAAGGCCTCGACCGTAAGCTTTCGCCGTTGCCTGAAAGCACAGACGCACCGGTACAAAACCCGTCGCTCAACCTGGCAATGCGCTTTCAGGTGGCGGGGGACTTTGAGATCAATATTACCGCTACGCTGACCGCCGCCAACTCCACCTACTTCTTGTTCCACGGGGTTATCCCGATGGTGCAGGATGAGTGGTACTGCGCAATGAGCACCTTCAAGGCCCAGATCGTCAACGGTGACTGGTGTTACTGGACAATGTATCACCCTGACAATACCGAGGCGGGAAATGCTGCTGCCAGTGTCGGCAACAATGTGATTTACACCTTCAAGCGTGAGGGCACAGAGCTTGTGTTCCTGACCAACGGTGTGGAAGTTACACGTCAGTCGGATATGTGTCTGTTTGCCGACGGGGTGGTTTATCTAAGTCTGGATGAAGCGAATGTGGGTGCAACGTTCTTTGTCACCCAGATCACCACTACCGGTACCGTGGAAGAGACGCCTGTGCGTAGTGTGCCTAAGACAGCGGGCACCTTGCGTGACAAGGCCGGTAAGTTCCGCATAGGTACCGCGGTGGCTACCTACCCGATGGTGTTCGATGATCAGTACCGCACGATTCTAGGCAATGAGTTTAACCAGCTCACCCCTGAGAACTGCATGAAGTTCCAGTTCATCCAGCCTGCCCGTGGGGTCTACGACTTCTATGAGTCGGATAAGCTGATCGACTACGCCGAACGTAATGGCATGGACGTGCATGGCCACACGGTGGCGTGGAACGAAGCGACCCCACAGTGGCTGTGGGATGGCTGGCTCGATGGAACCATCACCGCTACCGAAGTGGGAAAGATTCTCGACGAGCATATCGAGAGGTTGTTCGGTCGCTATAAGGGCCGCATGGTGTCGTTTGATTTGATCAACGAGCCGTTCCTGGATTGGACAGACCAGCTCCGTGATTCCGTCTGGTACCAGGCATTAGGACGTGGCTACATTGAACGGGCATTACGTAAAGCCCATGAAGTGGATCCGGACGTACTTCTGTTCATTAACGAGTGGGGTTGTGAAGAGGCTGGTGACAAACAGGACTTCCTGTTCAACCTGGTGGTCGAGTTGCAAACTGCCGGCGTGCCCATTCATGGCATCGGCTTGCAGATGCACGAAGACATGAACGCTGAGTACCAGGCGAGCTGGCGATCCAATACGCCGTCTGTGACCAAGGCACACTTGAAGTCGGCCATTGCTCGCTTCAAGTCGCTGGGTATCGAGGTCCGGGTGTCGGAGCTGGACATTAACCCGCACCGGAGCTTAGCAACTACTCCGGAAGCGGTTGCAGCGTGGTACGCGACCTACTTGGAAGCGTGCATCGAAGCGGGTGCGCACTCGTTCACCATGTGGGGCTTCACCGACCGTTGGTCGTCACTTAATGAGTGGTACGACTATTACAACCATGGTAACGGGCTGATTTACGATGCCCAGTATCAACCCAAGTTGTCCTACCAAGCGCTTTCCAATAAATTGGATGAGATGGCACAAAGCGTCACTGACCGTTTTCCTTCTTGAGCGACGTACTTATATGTCACGGCAGGTTTCGCATAACTAAGCCCCACTTCAGTAATGGCTCAGATAAAAGTCCAGGCCAACACCCTCGTTACCTTATTGCCCTGCTTCATCTCTAGTTCCCGTATATCCACTGCACCGAGCTTACTGATCAGTTTCTTGGCAGGCTTAACATTGTCGGCTTTTGAAACCAGGCTGCTAAACCAGCGGCATTGAGTTGAATACGCTTGGCTTTCCCTGATTAGCTTTTTAAGAAATAGCTGTTCGCCGCCCTTACACCAAAGCTCTGCTCCCAGCCCGCCAAAATTCAGCGCGGGCGATTGGGTTGTTGCTTTTTGTTCACCGCGATTACGCGCAAGGTTATTCAGTTTACGCTGACTACCTTTAAGGGCTTCATCGAGCGAGGCATGGAAGGGGGGATTGCAGACGCTGACGTCAAAAAATTCCCCAGGTTGAATGATCCCCTCAAATATGTGGTTTTTATCGTGTTGGGTGCGCAGCGTGAAGCGATCTTCGAGCGTGGGGTTGTTGGCGATAATCCTGGCGACGTTCTCCAGCGACTGAGCGTTAATGTCGCTACCAACACACTGCCAGCCGTAAATTTGGCAGGCCAATAGCGGGTAGATGCCATTGGCACCCGTGCCTATATCGAGCAGCTTGATGCTGGCCTGTTCACCCCCAAGCCCAATTAAGTCCGCCATGTAATGGATATAGTCGGCTCTGCCTGGGATGGGTGGGCAAAGCGCACCCACAGGAATATCCCAACCGACAATATTGTAGTATCGGTTTAATAACGCGGCGTTGAGCGTTTTTACGGCCAATGGGTCTGCGAAATCGATGGAACGCTCGCCATGAGCGTTCGGTTTTACATGGGGAGCTAGTGCTGGGTGGCTTTTTACCAGAGCAGGGAAGTCATAGCCTCGGTTGTGTAGATTGTTCGGGTGCAGGCCTTTGCGAACAGGCTTGGCTCGGCTTTTTTCACTTTCATGGAGGGTGTTCACAGTAATAGGCCTGACGCTTGGCGTTTAAAAGTGAGAGGGTTTAGCTTAGCCCGTGATTATAACCGTAATGGTTGTGTTGAGCTTACTCGGTAGTCCGAAAGAAGCGACAGGCCTCCGGCTATTACTGCGCTCCGGCACGCCGCATAGCCAGCAGGTTATTACTGGTCGTAATGGCCACCGATTGCGAAGATGTAAATAGCGTTTTCATCAAAGCGGTACACTAAGCGATCTTTCTGCGATATGCGTTTTGACCATAAGCCAATTAGATTGTGCTTAAGCGGTTCGGGTTTACCAAGGCCAGAAGAAGGGTCACCGGAACGGAGCATTTCTTTGAGTAGCTTGCAAAGCGCCTTATGCAGTTTCTTGTCTTTTTCCCGCATTGCTTCATAGGCTTCCCAAGTGCTTCCCTCAAATACCAGTGATCTCATTGAGTTCTTCTTTTGTCGGTTGGTAGCCTTGGCCGTTGGCGTGGGTTTTGAATGATTCGGAGATTTGTTGCATCAAATTATTGTTCTGGAGAACATAAAGCGTTTCTTGTTCTCTTTCCCAATCGTCGGCACTCATTACGACAAATGCTTCACCCGCTCGGCGAGTCACTTTCAGCGGTTCGTGTTGGCTAATAACTTGTTCAACAACGGTTTTTAGATTGTCCCTAAACTTATTGACGCTAATGGTATCCATAGTAGCCACCTTTTATGTACGGTATTTCCGTACTATTATAGGTGGGGGCCACTCATAATGCCAAGTATGTGATGGCTTTATCTTTGCGGCTTAGCCTGCTCTACCGCGTAAGCAGCAACGCTCTGTTCAGACTACACTTTCGTCACTTGCCGCAGTAAAGAGGCCCTTTACTAGTGGCCGCTTCTTGAGATGTGGTAACCGACGGAGGAGCTTATGAGCGACAACAACAGCATCAGCGTGCAATGTGTAGTGGGAGATATCGCCCAACAGCCCGATGTAGACGCCGTGATCAATGCCGCTAATGCGCAACTGAGAACCGGCGGTGGCGTCGCTGGGGCGCTTCATCGCGCTGCTGGGCCTGGCCTGGCAGAAGAAGGGCGGCCTATGGCGCCGATCAAGCCAGGCCAGGCGGTACTCACCGGCGGGCATAACCTGCCAAACAGTTGGGTGATTCACTGTTTGGGCCCGGTATACGGCATCGATAAGCCGGAGGATCAGTTGCTGGCGGATTGTTATCGCAATGCACTGAAACTGGCCGATGAGCATGGCATCGAGCGGCTGGCTTTTCCGGCGCTCTCCACCGGTGCTTTTGGCTACCCGGCGGAAGAGGCCGCTCAAGTGTGCGCGAATGCGCTTGAAGCCGTGCTGCCCACCTTGAAGAGCGTGCGCTTGATCCGCTTTGTACTCTTCAACGAAGCGGCGCTGCAAACTCTTCAGCAGGCTTTCGCCCGCTTCAATCGTTAATCAAACAGGAGTCAAAATGACTGACACCGAACAGCTCCAGCCTAATACGTTATTTATCGAAGTTTCTGGTTCCGGCCTACCTGAGGTAGATGGCTTTTATGTACCGTCAGAAGCGCCGCCGACCCAATCCGAAGCAGGTGTTATGTCTCAACGCGGTTATTGGAACGGCAGAATGGCCTGGGATAGGGCTGATGGCAAAGCGGCAAGAAGCCCGGCCATTTCCTATTCAATTGGCTTTAAATCTTGGCGTATCTGCCGCTTGGACGGGCATCTAGCTTATGAAATTACCTGCGAGGATGAATTGCCACCCACGGATCGCCAGTGGAACGTTTACAAAATGGGTATCGCCCCAGCTCCCAAAGTGGTGATTCACGATACTGATCCGAGATAGGTCTAGCTCACATTTAGTACCGTTAAAACGAAGACTCTTTATAGCCGTAGGGTCTTCGCTGGTGGATTGCTTATGCGTACGTACGTGAAACAAACATTATTTTTCCAATCCCATGCATCATTTTGACTTAGTGTGTAGCACCTATTAATTCCACCCAGAGGAAAAGGCAATGCATGCCTCAGCCGTAGTTATAGGCGCGACGGGGGCGGTGGGGTCGCAGTTAGTCACGCAGTTGAGTCAGCGGGATGAGGTGGCTAACGTTATCTTGATAGCTCGTCGTGAGCTAAATTTGCAGCGTGATTTTCCTGGTGCCATCACTTCTAAAATTCAAACGCATCTTGTCGATTTTGATCAGTTGGAGCCGCAAGTAACGCCGCTGATTCCTTCTGGCTCGGTGGCTTTTGTTGCGTTGGGTACCACGAAAAAACAGGCAGGCAGTGAAGAGGCGTTTCGTCGTATCGATCATGGTTTGGTGCTTGGGTTTGCCCGTGCTTGTAAAACGGCGGGTGTTAGGAGGTTAGGAGTAATAACCGCACTTGGCGCCAATGTTCGTTCGGCGAGCTTTTATAATCGCGTTAAAGGCAAGGTGGAGCGCGATATTCAGGGGCTAGGGTTGGCGAGCGTATTTTTTGCGCGCCCTTCATTGCTGTTAGGGCGGCCATATGACGGTCGTTTTGCTGAAACGTTAGCAAGCGCGGTGCTTGCGCCTACCGCGTCGTTGTTGCCCAAAACGGTTCGTCCTATTTCTGTTGCGCGCGTTGCGGCGGCGATGATTGTGGTGGCATTTGATGCTGGTCTTAAAGGGCCATATTTTGTGTTATCGAATGCTGAAATGCATCAGCTTGGACTGTGAATCGCCGAGTTTATAGTTATGGGGCCATTTTCTGGCACCGCTTCGCGGTGCTCCCGCGGGTGCCTCGCTGTTCGTTTCTCATGTGCTTGTTACTAAGCGAAGAAATGCCTTCCACTCAGGCCTTGAGGCCTGAATGGAAGGTCGCGTGCTGGTTTAGTTAGTTGCTTGGTTGGGTATACCGACTTTTTCTTGTTCGTGCATTTGATAGCTTTCGATTTTGCTGTCTATCTCGTTATCCGTGTCGTTCTCGATTTCAAGCGTTGGCTGCTGGAAGTGGCGCAGCTGCCGTTTTAAGTAGCTGGTATAGAGATATTTGTTATAAACGGCCCAGCAGTGAAACATCAGGAAGGTAACGACAAAACCGACCAGGACTATTTTTAACATGACCGATCCAATGAGCTGTTCGAGGATCGCTTCTTCCACGATGAAGAACATATACATCCTGGTCATCACCAGTATCCAAAGTGCCAGGGTGGCAAGGGTGATTAAGGTATCGCGGGATCGGTAGCCCCAACCTTTCTGGCAGGGGTTGTCGATGATAACGGGCATTAGTTTATTGTTCATGGAATTGCTCCCCTCGGTCAGGACTAGTCCAGGTGGCGTGCCTTCCCTTTTGGCGCATCATTGCTTTGGGAAAGGCGATAACGACGGTGGCCATATTAATGATCCAATAGGCGAACGGGTACCAGATACTCCAATAAACGCAGCGGAATATCTCTTTGTCGTAGCGGCTGTCAATATAGAAACTGACGGTGAACTGGATAAAGCTGATGGCGATCAAGATGCTGCCAAAATAGGAGAGCGACTTTGCGGTAATGGGCCATGCCATCGGCACTACAATTTGAGAAACCAGCCAGGCGATCAACAGTGCGATCACTGAGTAGCACCAAACCACGCTGACGATATATTCCAGCATGAGGAGCCAAAAACCGCGGTTTTTCCAACGAATAGTCTGGGAGAAGTAGCGCAGAAAAACCTCGCCGCCACCTTGGGCCCACCGAAGACGCTGCTTGAAGAGCCCGCGCAGAGTTTCGGGCATAAGCACCCAACACATGGCTCTGGGCTCGTAGCGAACTTGCCCACCTAGAATCTGTAAGCGCCAACTAACATCGATATCTTCGGTGATCATATCGGTGTTCCAACCGCCAATCTCTTCCAGTGCTTTACGCCGAAACGCACAAATGACGCCAGAAATTGTAAACACCATTCCGTATATGCGCTGTGCACGCTTGATCAGGCCGATAATGGCGGAAAATTCGCCGGTTTGAATCTTGCCGATAGCGGTGGAGCGGGTTCTCACCCTGGGGTTTCCGGTGACCCCACTCACCTTTGGGCTGCTAAGAAAATGGCCAACCATATAGCCAATGGCGTCGTAGTCGAGTATCGCGTCCCCATCGATCCCGACGATGATGTCGCCGGTGGCATGGCTTAAGCCATTATTCATGGCGCTAGCTTTGCCTTGATTGTCTTGGTGGAGCACCGTTAACGCGGGGTACTCCAGTGCTAAGGCGTCAAGCCTGCTTGCGGTGTCATCTTTGCTGCCATCGTTGACGGCAATGACATCCATGAGTGGGTAGTTCTGTTTGAAGAGGTGGTGAATCGTCTCATCCACATTCGCCTCTTCGTTATGGCAGGGCAGCAAAACCGTTACGCTTGGGGCTTTTTCGTCCCATTCAAACGTTGCGGGCCAGGGCTGCTTACGTTCCCAGTGCAGGTAAAAATAGATCCCGCCGCAGATCCATATAGTTGCCATTAGGCTTGGGTAGCCCAGGGTGAAAACGGCTAGGTAGTCGAGAATGTTCATTGGATTGCCCTAAACCGACGCCCGATAGAGAACACTGGCCTCATCACATTGATGACGGGGTGGTTTTGATGAAAATCATCCGGATAATAGCCAATGTGTTTGATGCCCTCTTCGCGCAGAATACGCACCCACTGTGCTATCTCCTCACTGGGTATGGGGATTTGGGTGCGCCAATCCTGTGCTTGCAGTTCAAAGACCAATTGGTCGGCACTTACCTGTGCTAGCGAACGCTGGGCAAGGTTTCTCAGCCACTCATTTGGGTTCTCTGCCTCTTCCATATAGGGCATGGCCATCACCGCAACATAGTCGTAGCCAGCGGCGAAGTTTTGAATGTCTTGTGCAAACCAACGCTGGCTACGCGGTTCCATCACCGTGACGGCATAGAGGTTGCGCGAGGTGGTAAATACTTTGTTGTCGGCTTGGCGGTAGAAGTTAGCGGCCTGCTCCAACTCGTAAGTGAAATCGGTCAGGTATTCAGCCTTAAAGCGGGTCCATGTGGTCATTAAATTTTCGTCGTTACGAATGGCGTTAATGTCGCTTGGTAAAGACGCGCGCTCATAGGCCGCCAAGGCTTCTGGGTTGGCATCTTCAAAATCAGTAAAGAAGGCGTCATCGTGAAACAGCAAGCCATCGAACTTTGTCAGTCGGCCAAGATCTTGGTAAATCTCACGTATGGTGTTGCGGTTCGCTGCCACGTAGGGTGAAAGCCGACGGTAGTGATCGGGTGATTCATTGTTGGTTCTTACATCGGTGACGTATTGATAACCAGACCCAAGATCAAATGACAGCACTGGCATCCACGCGTACACCTTTACATTGGCGCGTTTCTTTAACTGCCAAGCCACGCGGTTGAAAAGGTCGGCTCTGACCGGCAAATGGCGGTTGGGGAAATAGAGTTCGTCGGCCACACCGTCACCATCCGGATCCGCATAGGCCTGGAGATAGACGGTGCTAACGCCGTAGCGGGATATACGCTCGATCAGTCGGTCGAGATTTAGCTCCTGCTGAATAGGGTCTGGATCAAAGACGTAATCCAGGTCGACGTGCACGATGCGTAGCTCTTCTGTCTGCCATACGCGGTTGGACAGAATCTCCTCCATCGTTTCTAGGCTAGTTTCCTGGTCGATGAGGTAGCGATTCATGCTACGCATGGAGTCGTTAAGCTGGTTTGGCGCACTGAGCAAACTGAAGGTATAAGTCATGCCATATTCTGCGGCAATACTGAGTGTCGCTTCGCTGTAAGCACCGTAAGGCCACACCATAATGCGGGGCGTGCTGCCTAAATGTTCCTGAAACCGCTGGTGTGTCAGTGTCATATCGTTGCGTATCCGCTCAAGGTAGGCGGCTTCGCTTTCGTAACCACTGCGTGGGTTCCAAATGCTAGTCACGGCAGCTGCCTGCTCGTTACCCATGGGGTTGCCGATCACACCGTAGTGAAGGTCGTAGGTGTGGGAGGCAATTTCCACCAGAGGTGATTCACCCAGGGTTTTGACCTGCTCCCAGGTAAGAAAGCGATCACGGCGCAGGAAAATATTGCCGTAGGGCACCTGTCCGCCAGCGGGCACATCCAACCAACTGCCCACCACTGCTTGCACCGCTGGGAAGTTATACAGTTTTAGTAACGGAAAGACGATATCGTAGAAGCTACGATAGCCATCATCGAAGGTCAGCAGCACGGCTTTTTCGGGCAGGGGTGGCCCACCCGCTTTGGCATCAATAATTTGCTGCAAACTAACCGGGTTATAACCACCCACGGAAATCAGGTTAAAGTGTTCAATTAGCCGGCTGCGCGTGATGGTCTGCGAGTAGATATCCAGTTCGGGGGTGACACTGGCATCCACGATGTCGTGGTAGCTAATAACTACATAATCATCCGCTGAGCGGGCGGCCTGGGCCTGCTGAATATTGACGATGATCAGCAAAACCGCACTCAGTATAATGAGGCGCCAGAGTGTCATAGGAATCTCCATACAAAGCCGGCTGAAATAACGTTGTCATACTCAGGAACACCGTCGTAGACGGCTCTTTCGCGTGCGATGCCGTACTCGAAATTCACGTTGGGGAGTAACTCCCAGCTATGTTGATAGCCAATCGACCAAGTGTTTTCACTGTCGTAATCTTTCTGCCAGTAACGACCTGAACCGATGGAAAGTGACTGGATAAAAGACTGACGATAATCAATTGGCATTTCGTAGCTGAGGGTCAGCACACCGGCAAGGCTGGCATCGCGCCGAGGATTGAAATAGCTGGCTTCAAGCTCATCATTATGTGATGCAGACGCTTGAACCTCGCCATTAACCTGCCAGCGATCCAGGTGGTAGAGAGTTTGGTTCCAATATCCGTAAACAGACTGGCGAAGGTTGCTATCGTCAAAGTCGGTAGCCATTACGCCGATGGCACCTGCACCTCGCTCGTCGCGGCGATAAGCCAGTTCAGCACGGTAGCGGTCGGCATTAATGCCATCGCGCAGAGCCCGCAGTGGGGTATCGGTAGTGTTAATTTCGACGCCCAGCGTGGTGGTGATGTGATCCGTTGGCGTATATTGCAGCTCGGCAAGCGCCATGAAGTCGTCGTTGAGCTGTGAACCATGTCCCGCTGCCAGGGTTAGCGTGGCAGGGTGCAGATTCCATTCGTAGCCGGCTACGTTGTAAGAGGCATAGAGATTTTCATCATCAAACTCACCGAACTGGCCAATACGCTGCGCGAACGGGCGGGAGCCGTTGTCATTGCGAGGACCCTCCAGGAGTACTTCATAGCGCCATTCTCTAGATGCTTGAGTGCCGCTTCCTTGTCCTTTGCTACGTTCGAATGAGGTACTCAATTGAGGAGCACGGAGCTCGCGCCACTCACGGGACATATCGTCCCGCGATGCGCTTGGACGTGCCTGTGCAATTTCTTTAGCAATCTCGGTGGTGGTGCCTTTCCATTGGCCGCGCTGTAACCTAGCAAGCAGTATCCCTTGGTGGGCAACTTCCTGCCGGTCTGGAGGCAGTAAGGGAACGGCTTGTTGGTAAGATGCTTCGGCCTTTCTTGGCCAGCCCCTATCGCGTTCGATATCACCTTTTATTAGCCACAAATAAGGGTCGGCAGGTGCTTGGCTCTGATACTCAGCGAGGCGCTCGCTGGCCTCCTCGGTGCGGCCGCGCCAAGCATCAAGTAGTACACCTAACAGCAATACTTTTTGATAGTTGGGGTTTTCTATGCGAACGGTTCGAGTGAAGTCTAAGCGCTGCTCGGGTTCACTGGCGCGCCACTCTTCTAATAGTCTGTCCGCATCGCGAAAGCGCTGGGCATCGGTGTAACTGTAAAACAGCCCTTCGTTAAGCGGGTCGTCGGGGTTGGTTGCCTGTGTGGGGTTCTGCTGAATCAGACTTTCATAGAGTACGATGGCTTCTTTGGGTCGACCCATGCCGTTTAGTGCATGGGCTCTGGCGCGGGTCACATAGCTGGGTAACTGGCCGTGCTGGTTCTCTAGTCTTACGGCTAGCGCTTCTGCCTCTGAGAAACGTCTTAATTCAGCCAGCGCTACTACCTTGTCGTACTCGGCGATAGTGACGAGTTCTTGGGGAGCGGCCGGGGTATTCAGTACGTTATTTAGCTGTTCAAGACCGCTGCGGGTCCTTGAAGGTTGATCCGTGTGGATGCCTAGGCGTATATCAGTTACCCCCTCGTAATAAGTAAGCCATAGGCGGTCATTTTCAGTGAAAACTTCAGGGTTGGTTTGCATAATGCGGCGCGCTGCAGAGCTTGCGCCCAAGCCTACCGCCAGTCGATAAAGTGCATGCAGTTCACTTGTGTTGCTAGGGTCTTGCGCGACCAATGCTTGGCGGGCATCCAGTTCTTGCATGGCATTAGCGGTTCGTGCAGCAAGATAGCCTCTTGCTTCAAGACCCGCCGTTGTCGTCGTACCAACTACTTGGTTGTACTGCTGTAGGGATATATCTGCCAATGTATAGTTGCCCATGTCGGTATGGACTAACGATTGACCAAGCCAACCCTGTGCGTTTGATGGGTCGCGATAGGTGAGCGTACGAAACAGTTCCAGCGCCTTATCGTACTCACCCGCGCTACGTGCAGCCCCCGCTAGGTTGGCAAGTTCTGAATCACTGTAGTTTTCCGTTTGGCACCAGCTGCAAACCGCGAGCGCTTCCTGGTGGCGTCCGGCTCGAACCAGTAGTGCTACTAAATCTTCGCGGACGCGAACATCGCGTGTTTGGTGATAAAGTGTCTGTAAACCATCAATTGATGTTTCCAGAGCCCCCTGACGTGCTTGGATAACCAATGCTTCGCGTTGTGCGTCGGTCGTCGTTTGCCCATATGCTACGTCCGACGCTAGGCAGGCGAGTAGGCAAATCGGCAGTAGGGAGCTAGGACGGTTATGCATGGTGATATTCCTACCCAGAATGAAAATGACGACATATTTGTAATCAAATGTATCTTTTCATTATATAGGAGTATCTTTAGGTAAATATTGGACTAAAACGTGAACTTGGAGAGGAATATCATCAGTCAAATGGGGGGATTTTCTCATGCTGACGCTATGATGAAGACCCTTAAAATGATGAATAAAACTTCCTTTAACTTCGCGCAGGGCCAACAATGCTCAATTCGATGATAGTGACAAAGGTCCTTCTGACCTTCTGACGTACAGACGCTTATGCAGCGTTTTCGGTAACTATATTTAACATCAGTTAATTGATTGTAACTTTATGTTTCTATTGCTGCCTCCAGCTGCTCAATCATCCTGCGCGCTGCATTAGAAAGCGTTCGATTGGTATGCACTAAATACCCTAACGGACGGTGGATGGGGGCTGTGTCAACTTCAAGTTCCACGAGTTCACTGTCGATCATCTTTTCCGGCAGCAGGCTCCAACCTAATCCGACGCTGCACATCATTTTCAATGTTTCTAAATAGTTGGTCGCCATGCTGACGGGCAATTGTAAGCCTACCTCTGCAAAGCGCTGGGCAATTAGCGAGCCGGTAAAGGTTTTGGCCCCAGGCATGACGCAGTTAAAATCGCAAAGCGTGGAGAGCGATAACGCACCTTGCCGGGTGCGAGATTGGGCTTTTGCGTGAGAGGCGAGGGGGTGGTCAATTGCACAGGCAAAACACAGCCGGTCGCGCCATAGCTCTTCGACTTGCAGTTGCTCGTGGGGGTGGGGGGCGAGAGTCACCACAGCCATTTCCAGAGTGCCATCCAGCACACCCTGGTAAGCCTGCTCAGAATCCAGAAAGTGTAGATCTAACTCAACTTGCGGGTGGCGCTGTGTGTACTGCTTTAATAGCGGTGGTAAGCGGTGTAAGCCAATATGGTGGCTGGTGGCCAGGGTGAGCTTGCCGCCCACTTGACCAGAAAGATTGGCTAGCGCCCGGCGGCTGTCTTCAACGGTAAACAGAATACGCCGCGCTTGGGGCAGCAGCATATTACCGGCTTCGGTTAACGCAATGCGCCGGCCGATTCGGTCAAAAAGCCGTGTGCCTACTTGAGATTCCAAGGTGGCAATGCGCTTGCTTACCGCTGGCTGGGTAAGGTGCAGCTGTTCCGCCGCCCGTGAGAAACTTTGCGTATCCGCCACGGCCAAAAAGGCTTGTAGGCTTTGGGTGTCCATTCACGTGTTCCTAGGCTTGTATTCCTATTTGGAATCTAATCTATAAGTAACATGAATTGCTTTTATGCGCGAGTCGCGTAACACTCTTGGCATAGATAACTAGATAGTTAGATAAGCAGCCCATAGAGGCGGCCATACCGAACTAGCAGGGCACTGCCCAGGAGAGTCATATGTCAGGCCAAACGCTTTACGACAAACTTTGGAATCAACATTTGGTGAAGCAGCGCGATGACGGCACCGCGTTGATCTACATTGACCGCCAGTTGCTCCACGAAGTAACTTCCCCCCAGGCATTTGAAGGCTTGCGTTTAGCCAACCGTAAGCCGTGGCGTTTGGATGCCAACCTGGCCACGCCCGACCATAACGTGCCTACTACCATTAAAGAGCGCGCCGAGGGTAACAGCGGTATTAAAGACCCGGTGTCGTTGATTCAGGTGCAAACCCTGGACGACAACTGCCTTGAGTACGGCATTGAAGAGTTCAAAATCAACGACCCGCGTCAGGGTATCGTGCACGTGGTCGGCCCCGAGCAGGGCGCCACGCTGCCGGGTATGACCGTGGTGTGTGGTGATTCCCATACCGCTACCCACGGGGCCTTTGGCGCCTTGGCCCACGGTATCGGCACCTCGGAAGTCGAGCACGTAATGGCAACCCAGTGCTTGCTGGCGCAAAAAATGAAGAATATGCAGGTGCGCGTGGAAGGTGCACTTGGCCTTGGTGTTACTGCTAAAGACGTGGTACTGGCCATTATCGGCAAGATCGGCACCGCTGGCGGCACTGGTTATGCGATTGAGTTTGCCGGTAGCGCGATTGCCTCGCTCTCTATGGAAGGGCGCATGACCGTGTGCAACATGGCGATTGAAGCGGGGGCACGGGTAGGTTTGATCGCCGTGGACGACACTACCATTGACTATCTTGCCAAGCGCCCCTTTGCACCGACCGCCGAGCAGTGGGAAGCCGCCGTAACGGATTGGCGCAATTTGGTCTCTGATGACGATGCGCAGTTCGATAAAGTTGTCATTTTGCAGGCTGAAGAGATCGAACCGCAGGTGAGCTGGGGCACCAGCCCGGAAATGGTCACCGGTATTTCTGGCCAAGTACCCGACCCGCTAGCCGCGCTAGATGAAACCGTGCAGCGCAGCCACACTCGTGCCTTAGAGTACATGGGTCTTCACGCCAATCAGAAAATCACTGATATCAAGTTGGATAAAATCTTTATCGGCTCCTGCACCAACTCGCGTATTGAAGATCTGCGGGAAGCCGCCAAAGTCGCCAAAGGCAATAAAGTGGCTAACTCGATCAAACTGGCGATGGTGGTGCCGGGTTCTGGCTTGGTAAAGCGACAAGCAGAAGCCGAGGGCTTGGATAAGATCTTTATTGAAGCAGGCTTTGAGTGGCGCGAGCCGGGATGTTCCATGTGTTTGGCCATGAACGCTGACAAACTGGGTGCTGGTGAACACTGCGCTTCTACCTCTAACCGCAATTTCGAAGGGCGGCAGGGCTACGGTGGCCGCACCCACTTGGTCAGCCCTGCCATGGCAGCGGCAGCGGCAATCGCCGGTCACTTTGTCGATGTCCGCAGCTTGCCTGCCAACGACGCCACTCACGCTCAGGAGGCCTAAGCCATGAAAAAATTTGAACGTTTTAAAGGCGTGGTAGCGCCCCTTGACCGCGCCAACGTCGATACTGATTTGATTATCCCGAAGCAGTTTTTGAAATCGATCAAGCGCACCGGCTTCGGCGTTAACCTGTTTGACGAATTGCGTTACTTGGATGAAGGCCAGCCGGGGCAGGATTGCTCGCAGCGCCCGCTCAATCCTGATTTCGTCTTGAACCAGCAGCGCTTCAAAGGTTCTGAAGTGCTGTTGGCGCGGCGTAACTTTGGTTGCGGTAGCTCACGCGAGCACGCCCCTTGGGCGCTGGAAGATTTTGGTTTTAAAGTGGTGATTGCCCCCAGTTTTGCCGATATCTTCTATAACAACTCGTTCAAGAACGGCATTTTACTGATTACCTTCCCAGAAGATGTGGTCGATCGCCTATTTGCCGAGGTGGAGTTAAGCGAAGGCTACCAACTGGATGTGGATTTAGAAAATCAGCGAGTAGTGACCCCCAGCGGCGAAATTTTAGAGTTTGAAGTCGATGAGTTCCGCAAGCACTGCCTGCTAGAAGGGCTGGACGATATTGGTCTGACGCTAAAAGACGAAGACGCCATTCGTGCCTTTGAGCAGAAGCATAAAGCCGCGCGCCCCTGGTTGTTTCGTCAGTCTGCGTAATACTTTGGGAAAGTCCCTATACAGGGGCAAGGGCAGGTCGGCGCGAGGGTCTTTCGCCAAGGATGGCGAAAGTAGCGCCCAGGGATGGGTTTACAGCGCCCTCGCAGAGACCTGCCGTTGTCCTTAAGTTATTTAGTTGTAAATGCTAAGGAATTTGCATGACACACAAGGTCTTGTTATTACCGGGCGACGGTATTGGCCCCGAGATTGCTGCCCAGGCGGCACGCTTGTTAAAAGCTTGCCAAGAAGCGGGCTTGGATATTGACGTCGAAGAGGGTTTGGTGGGCGGCTCTGCCTACGAT
>NZ_JH393259.1:458720-527061 GCF_000236035.1 Vreelandella boliviensis LC1 | reverse complement strand
CGATGTCCAGGGCGAGCCGCTGCCCGCAGAAACCCTGGAAAAAGCCAAAGCGGCCAGCGCTATTTTGCTGGGTGCCGTGGGTGGCCCCAAGTGGGACAAAATTGAAGACCTTTCCAAGCGTCCTGAAAAAGGCCTGCTGGGCCTGCGGAAAAACTTAGGATTGTTTGGCAACCTGCGCCCGGCGATGCTCTACCCGCAGTTGGCCAGCGCCTCCAGTCTCAAGCCTGAGCTGGTGGCCGGGCTGGATATTATGATCGTCCGCGAACTCACCGGCGGCATCTACTTCGGCCAGCCCCGCGGTATTGAAGAGCGTAACGGCGAGCGGGTGGGCTTTAATACCTATATCTACTCCGAGAGCGAAATTGAGCGCATCGGCCGCGTTGCCTTTGAAATGGCTCAAAAGCGCGGCAAAAAACTCTGCTCTGTCGATAAAGCCAACGTGCTGGAAGTGACCATTTTATGGCGTGAGGTGATGGAGCGTTTGGCGCCGGAGTACCCGGACGTTGAGCTATCTCATATGTACGTGGATAACGCCGCCATGCAGCTGGTACGTGCGCCCAAGCAGTTTGATGTGGTGGTGACCGGCAATATGTTTGGCGATATTCTTTCCGATGCCGCGGCCATGCTCACCGGTTCCATCGGTATGCTGCCTTCTGCTTCATTAAACGAGAGCGGGCAGGGCATGTACGAGCCATGCCACGGCAGCGCGCCGGATATCGCCGGTCAAAACGTGGCTAATCCGCTGGCGATGATGCTGTCGGTGGCCATGATGCTGCGCTACTCACTGAATGAGAATGCCATGGCAGAGCGCATTGAAAACGCTGTAGGTAGCGTGCTTGATGGTGGTCTTCGGACCGCGGATATCGCATCCAAAGGTATGCAAACCATCGGCACCGATGCCATGGGCGATGCGGTGTTGGCAGCGTTTGCTAAGCAGTAAAAGTGGCTTCAAAATCACCGTAAAGAAGTGTGTATAATACCAAGACTCATTCTTTGCAGGAGGACTTCATATGTTGAAAGTCGGTTTCGTGGGATGGCGCGGCATGGTGGGCTCAGTGCTGATGCAGCGCATGCAGGAAGATGGTGATTTCAACGGCATTGAGCCGGTGTTCTTCACCACCTCCCAGGTTGGCCAGCCCGGCCCCGACATCGGTGTAGACGTACCTCCGCTGAAAGACGCCTTTGATATTGAAGCGCTCAAAGCGTTGGATGTTGTTGTCACCTGTCAGGGCGGTGACTACACCAAGCCGGTCTATAAAGACCTTCGCAGCGCTGGTTGGAACGGCTACTGGATTGACGCCGCGAGTACCCTGCGCATGGAAGATGAAGCGACTATTGTGCTGGATCCGGTCAACCGCAAAGTCATCGACGACCAGCTAGCCAAAGGCGCCAAAACGTTTGTGGGCGGCAACTGCACTGTGAGCCTGATGCTTATGGGCTTGGGCGGTCTGTTTGAAGCCGATATGATCGAGTGGATGACCTCCATGACCTATCAGGCGGCTTCTGGCTCTGGCGCTAAGCACATGCGCGAGCTGCTCAACCAAATGGGCCAACTACGCGACAGCGTAGGCGAAGAGCTAAAAGATCCCTCAAGCGCGATTCTAGATATCGACCGTAAAGTAACGGCTGCCATGCGCAGCGGAGATTTTCCGACCGATAACTTTGCCGCACCGCTGGCGGGTAGTCTGCTGCCGTGGATTGACACCAAGCTTGATAACGGCCAGAGCCGCGAAGAGTGGAAGGGCAGCGTTGAGACCAACAAGATTCTTGGCCTCGACAACAACCCGATCCCCATCGATGGCCTGTGTGTGCGTATCGGCGCGATGCGCTCGCACAGCCAGGCGTTCACTATAAAGCTGAAGCACGATGTGCCGCTGGATGAGATCGAAGATCGCATCGCCAAGCACAATGAGTGGGTCAAACTGATTCCTAACGATAAAGACGCCACTATTGCTGGTTTAACGCCTGCGGCCGCCACTGGAACGCTGCAAGTGCCGGTTGGTCGCCTGCGTAAGCTGCAAATGGGCGGTGAATACCTCTCTGCATTTAGCGTGGGTGACCAGCTGTTGTGGGGCGCCGCAGAGCCGCTTAAGCGTATGCTGAAGATTCTGCGCGAACAGTAATTGTTTGTTGTAGTACGGTATGTAGTACGCCAGTCGAAAACGGGAAGCTGTTCGCAGCTTCCCGTTTTTTTTTGTGCAGCTAGTGCTCGCTGTGGTGGGAATAACGACGCTATTTCGTTAAGTTATGATAAAACCGACGTAATACAATAATCTGGCATCAATAGTTAAAAGTAAGTAGGCGATAGTTAAAAGTAAGTAGGCGATCAGGGATCATTCATGAAAAAAACACTGACATGGATTACATGGCTCTCGTTGAGTGCAGTGAGTCCTATAGCGCTCGCCGTTGGCTTGGGGCAGGCGAGTGTCAGCTCATACCTGGATGCGCCTTTAGATGCTTCAATCCCTCTGCTCGAAAGCAGTGATTACGCCCTTGACGATATTCGTGTCAGCGTTGCCGAGCCCTCTGCTTTTGCGGCAGCAGGCCTTGAATGGACGCCGTTAGCGGCTAGCGTGCGCGTCCATGTTCAAGAGCAGCAGGGGCGCCGCCAGGTGCGCTTGAGTTCAGGGCAGCCGATGGAAGAGCCTTGGCTGGAGCTGTTATTCACACTGGAGTACCCCGGAGACCAACAGACGCGCGATGTGATCCTGCTGTTTGATCCCCAGGGCTATTCTCAACAGGATCAGTCGCAAATCGCTGCCCCGAGCGCTGTGCCAGTAACGAGTAATGCCGCTAACCCTCCAGTTGCTGAAGCCCGGGCAGCGTCACCTGGCATCAGCGAGCGTGACCGTGGCAACGATAGCAGCGCTTACGTAGGCCGTGGCGATACGCTGTGGAGTGTTGCCGAGCGTATTAAACCCGGTGAAGTAAGCGTACAGCAGATGATGGTCGCACTGCTGGAAGCCAACCCTGATATCTTTCCGTCAGGCAATATAAATGACATGCGTGCAGGCCAAACGCTGCGGGTACCTACTACTGAGCGCGTTCTGGCACGCTCTCATGGTGATGCCGATAACGCTATCAAAGCGATGAATGAAGCCTGGCGGGCTCGTCGCAATGGCTCATTGCAGGCGGTGTCACTACCAGAGGTTGAAACCGCGCCCGTTTCTGATACTTCAATAGCCGCTGCCCAAACGCTACAGGATGACGAGCTAACCAGTCCTAATAGCGCGCTCGCCGCTGGCGGTTCGGATGCGCTCGTGTCGGATACGGACGCTTCAGAATCATTCGACGAAGCCGCGGTTGAAGAGGGGGGCGACGAGCCTGAAGCGTTAACCCGTGCAGAATTGACCGATCAACTGCGCCTCAGCCAAGCGATGCTTCAGCAGGTGCTAGAAGAGCGTCAGTTGATGCACGCAGAACTTAACGAGCTGCGTGGTGAGGTTGTCTCGCTAACTCAGGCGCTAAGCGATGCGTTGGCAGCTCAAGAGCAGTCCCCAGCGCCACTCGTTGCCAGCATGGACGAGACTGATAGCCCGGGTATGGCTGCCTTAATTGAGCGCTACCAGTGGCCGTTGGCGTTGGCTGCCATCGCACTGCTGGTAGCGCTTTTGGTATGGCTACGTAAGCGCCGTGAAGAGACTTGGGAAGATGTCCCGCTGTCTGAGCCAGTGGTTAGGCCAACGGTTTCGCCTAGCGCAGCGCCCAAGGCAACGCCTATGCCGGAGGCTGTTCCTGTCACTTACCCAGCGCCTCAAAATGAGCCGCCTGAGCCTGAATCAGAGCCCAAGGCTGAGAGCGATGCTCCTGCCACTAGCGCCGCGCCGACAGCAGATGCCGATCAGTGGCTGATCGATGATCAAGGGCAGACGTCATCGCAAGATGACACTCTTCGCTATGAAAATAGCCAGGCATCTGGGCTAGCAGAGCAGGGTCGCCAACGGCGGTTGAAGCTACACGCTGTTTCCGGTGACAGTTCTGAAAATGTCTCTTTAGCCCCGCCGCCGAACTCTATGCCTATGAGCCAGCTTTTGGCTTCTATCGGAGCCGGTTTGCCTGATTCTGATCCGGCGGCTGATGATGCTCATATACACCAGATGGAGAGGCCTTCTGAAACAGCAGAGGATTCAGGTCATCGCTTTATCGATTACCATCCGCCGATCTTAAACAGCGCTTCACCTACCCATGATGGCGGCCTGCGCACCGAGACCCCAATGCAGCCCACGGTAGAGTTCTCCAGTGAGCCGCATGCCAAAACCGTACCACCTGCTAAGCCACCGCGACGGCCGATTGAAGAGGATTGGGAAATCGAAGAGGTAGCATTCAAGCCGCGAGGTCTGGATAATAGCAATCCCTCAAAATCTTCAAAATGATGTGGCTTGATGACGCTGTTCTATCACTTCGATGAGAAAATCCCGCTTACCGGCCGCTTGGCAATGGGTATTGAGTACGACGGTACCCGCTACTGCGGTTTTCAGCGCTTAAACCACGCTGCATCGGTTCAGGCGTCGTTAGAGGAAGCGCTGTCCAAGGTGGCCAACGAGCCCATCCGGGTGAGTGCCAGTGGGCGCACCGATTCGGGTGTGCATGCCACGCGTCAGATCGTCCATTTTGACCCGCCGGTGGGGCGTTCTGAGAAAGCCTGGATCTTTGGCGCTAACACCCATTTGCCCCGCGATATGGCCGTGCGCTGGGTGAAGCCAGTGGGCGATGACTTTCATTCACGCCTGTGCGCCTTGGGGCGCCGCTACCGCTACGTGCTGCTGAATCAGATAAGCCGCCCGGTATTGGAGCGAGCCAATGTGACTTGGTGCCGTGACCCGTTAGACGCCGATGCTATGCACCGTGCTGCCCAGGCGCTGGTAGGGGAGCACGATTTTTCAAGCTTCCGTGCCGCTGGTTGTCAATCCAAAACCCCCTGGCGGCATATGCACTTTGTTGACGTAAAGCGCTACGGGCAACTGGTGATGATTGATATTCAAGGCAATGCGTTTTTGCACCATATGATTCGCAACATTGCCGGTGCGCTGGTGAGCGTCGGGCGCGGCGCTCAGAGTGAGGCCTATATCGGCGAACTGCTGGCGCTGCAAAACCGTCGCAAGGGCGATGTGACGGCGCCTGCCTGCGGGCTGCATTTTGTCGATTCGGTTTACGATGAGCGCTTTGATCTGCCCAAAGAGCCGCTGGGGCCGCATCTGCTCTCGTTTACCGGTGAGTGGACGGGAGAGCGTGAGCTTCCGGATACGCCACGGGTGGCCTATCGGCGCAATCGCTCGCTGCGTAATCCGGCAGCTACCCCTGAACAGGAGGCGTCGTCATGAGTGCTGCTCTGCAAACCCGCACCCGAATCAAGTTCTGTGGTTTTACGCGTGGTGAGGATATTGACCGAGCCGTGGCGCTGGGCGTGGACGCCTTGGGTTTCGTCATGTGGCCAAAAAGTGCTCGCAGCGTCAATGTTGAACAACTGGCGGCGCTGTCTGCCCGCGTGCCCGCGTTTGTGACCCGCGTAGGGCTCTTTGTTGACCAGCCTGCTGAGCTCATAGAGCAGTGCTTACCCTATCTCGATATGCTTCAGTTTCACGGCAATGAAACGCCCGATGACTGCCAGCGCTTTGCGCTGCCCTGGATGAAAGCGCTACGTATGCGCGATGAGATCGATCTGGGCCATGAAGCGATGCGCTACCATCAGGCCCAGGCGCTATTGTTAGATGCCTATCGACCCGGAACGCCGGGGGGCACCGGGGAGACCTTTGATTGGTCGAGAATCCCCGCAAATCTTACAAAACCTGTTATCCTCGCCGGTGGGTTGAGTGCTGATAACATTGCTGACGCTGTGCGTCAGGCAGCGCCTTATGCAGTGGATGTATCCGGCGGTATTGAAGCCTCCCAAGGCTGTAAAGATGCTGAAAAGATGGCGTCTTTCGTTCGTCATGTGGCATTAGCCGACGCCCGCTAGCGTTTGTGGCATAAGTTTAAGCGTCCTTGATTTATGCGTGTTGCTTATGGGCATTTTATAGCGCTACGTGTTTAAGTTGATTCATTTATTGTTTGCCTGTTCTGGCGATCTTGTGAGGTATCTCTGTGACCGTTTCTGAAACCGTTTCTAAAACCAAGTTCAGCGATCTGACCCGAATGCCAGATGCCCGTGGTCATTTTGGCCCCTACGGCGGTCGGTTCGTGTCAGAAACCCTCAGCTTTGCGTTGGAAGAGTTGGAGAAAACGTACTTAAGCCTGCGTGATGACCCCGACTTCCAGGCCGAGTTTGACTACGACCTTGCCCACTACGTTGGCCGTCCCTCACCGCTGTACCACGCCAAGCGCTGGTCAGCGAGTCTTGGCGGTGCGCAGATTTGGTTGAAGCGGGAAGACCTGAATCATACCGGCGCTCACAAGGTCAACAACACCATCGGCCAGGCACTGCTGGCCAAAAAAACCGGCAAGCCGCGTATTATCGCTGAAACCGGGGCGGGCCAGCATGGCGTTGCCTCGGCGACCGTGGCCGCTCGCCTAGGGCTTGAGTGCGACGTCTATATGGGCGCTGAAGATGTCCAGCGGCAAAAGCTGAACGTCTATCGTATGCGCCTACTGGGCGCACGGGTCATTCCGGTGGAGTCCGGTACCCGCACGCTCAAAGATGCCATGAACGAAGCGCTGCGTGACTGGGTCACCAACGTTGACAACACCTTCTATATCATTGGGACCGTGGCGGGGCCGCACCCTTATCCGCTGCTAGTTCGCGATTTCAACGCGGTGGTGGGGCGTGAGGCGCGCCGCCAGTCGCTGGAGCAGATTGGCCGTCTTCCCGATGCGCTGATTGCCTGTGTGGGCGGTGGCTCTAATGCTTTGGGCCTGTTCTACCCCTTTGTGGAAGATGACGACGTTGCCATGTATGGCGTTGAAGCCGGTGGTGATGGCGTGGAAACCGGCCGTCATGCGGCGCCGCTGGCATCCAATGCTCCCCGCGGCGTGCTGCACGGTAACCGCACCTACTTGATGTCAGACGAAGCTGGACAGGTATCTGATACGCACTCCATTTCAGCCGGCCTGGATTATCCGGGCGTGGGCCCAGAGCACGCGCTATGGAAAGACGTAGGGCGGGTTTCTTATGTGGCCGCTAACGATAAAGAAGTGCTCGAAGCGTTTCGCGAGCTGACGCACATGGAAGGTATTATGCCTGCTCTTGAGTCAGCCCACGCGCTGGCCCATGCCAAGGTATTGGCGCCTACCATGCGTCCTGACCAGCATATCGTGGTTAACCTCTCCGGGCGTGGCGACAAAGACATCATGACCGTTGCTAAGATTGATGGCATCGAATTTTAAGGGCAGCTTTTTTAAGGGCGAGCATGAACCGTATTGATCAGCGTTTCAGTGAACTTAAGCAGCAGGGCCGTAAGGCCCTGATCCCTTACATCACCGCTGGGGACCCAGCGCCGCAGTACACCGTAGGCTTTATGCATGCCCTGGTGGAAGCGGGCGCTGATGTGATTGAACTAGGCGTGCCTTTTTCTGACCCCATGGCTGATGGCCCGGTCATTCAAAAGGCCTGTGAACGTGCATTAAAGCAGGGCACACGGCTGATTGACCTTATGCAGATGGTCAAAGAGTTCCGCCAAACCGATACTACAACGCCGGTTGTGCTCATGGGGTATTTGAATCCCATTGAACGAATTGGTTACGAAAATTTTGCCGATCAAGCCGCCAGCGTGGGCGTTGACGGCGTGTTGATCGTGGATATGCCCCCGGAAGAGGCTGATGAGATTGGGCCACTGCTGAAATCGCGGGATTTAGCCGCGATTTTTCTCGTTGCGCCTACCACTTCGTACCAGCGTGCCGCTACAATATGCGCCCACGGTGAAGGCTATCTCTACTATGTTTCGCTGAAGGGCGTGACCGGGGCCGCCACCCTCAACGCAGACGATGTAGCCGAGCACCTGGCGCCGCTGCGGGGGTTGACCGATTTACCGCTCTGTGTTGGTTTCGGCATTCGCGATGGTGTGACCGCTGCGGAAGTCGCTAAAGTCGCCGATGGTGTGATTGTAGGCAGTGCTTTGGTTAACCGTATTGCCGAAAGCGTCGATGCGCCGGAAACCATTGCAGGTCAGTTGAAAAGTGTACTAGCAGAGATGCGTACGGCGATGGATGCCTAAAGCGAAATGCTTTATCGCCTATACTGAATTGATTAACGACACTCATCAAGCCTGGTTTTTTCCAGGCGTTGACGTATAACGGAAGCCTTTTTGATATGAGCTGGTTAGACAAGATCGTACCCTCCATGGGTCGTATCCAGCGTAAAGACCGTCGCGCTAGCGTGCCCGACGGCCTCTGGCGTAAATGTCCCAAGTGCGAAGCGGTTCTCTACCTCCCCGAGCTAGAGAAACATAACAGCGTATGCCCCAAGTGCGATCATCACCTGCGCTTGACGGCACGCAAACGCTTGGACTGGTTCTTGGATAAAGCAGGACGCGAAGAGATTGCGGCGGAAATCGAACCTGTTGATCGATTGAAGTTCCGCGACTCTAAAAAATACAAAGACCGCCTGACCGCGGCGCAAAAAGACACCGGCGAGAAAGATGCGCTGGTCGCTATGCGCGGTGAGCTGGATGGTCTGCCGGTGGTCGCCGTTGCCTTTGAGTTCACCTTTATGGGCGGCTCAATGGGGGCGGTCGTCGGCGAGAAATTTATTCGCGCCGCTACCCTGGCCCTGAATGAGAATATCCCGCTGGTGTGTTTTGCCGCCTCCGGTGGTGCACGCATGCAGGAAGCGCTGTTCTCGTTGATGCAGATGGCCAAAACGTCCGCCGCGCTCGAAAAGCTCAAGCAAGCGGGGGTGCCGTACATTTCGGTTCTCACGGATCCTGTCTTTGGTGGTGTTTCCGCCTCGCTGGCGATGCTGGGTGATTTGAATATTGCCGAACCCAATGCCTTGATTGGTTTCGCAGGCCCGCGGGTTATCGAGCAAACGGTGCGTGAAACCTTGCCAGAAGGCTTCCAGCGCAGCGAATTTCTGCTTGAGCACGGCACCGTCGACATGATCGTCCACCGCCATGAAATGCGAGCCCGCGTGGGCAGCGTGCTGCGTAAGCTAACACACCACGAAGCGACGCCGGATACTTCGATAAACCCTGATGATGCCGACGTTGTTGAACCGATCGTCGAGGAAGCTAACCTAGCGGATACCGCTAACGTCACTTTTGACAAGGTCGATGAGACCAAGAAGGACACCACTTCCGTTAAGAGTGATGATCATTCACGCAATGCCTGACTCTCTAGAACCACACGCTCTACAGCCGTCTTCTATGCCGCCATATTCTTTTCAGCCACACTCCTTAAAACAGTGGCTTGAGCATTTGGAAACGCTGCACCCGGTAGGGATTGAACTGGGCCTGGAGCGTGTCTCAGCGGTAGCAAAACGTATGGGGCTGCTTTCAAGCCCCATCGCCCCCTGCGTTATTACGGTGGCAGGCACCAATGGCAAGGGCTCAACCCTTGCCATGGTTGATAGCGTTGCCCGAGCCCATGGTTGGCGTGTGGGTACCTACACTTCTCCCCATTTATTACGCTACAACGAACGCGTTAAAATCGCTGGACAGGAAGCCGATGATCAACTGCTTGTGCAAGGTTTTGAGCAGGTTGAGCGCGCGCGATTGCAAGGTAGTGAGATCAGTCTGACCTATTTTGAAGCGGGTACACTTTGTGGCCTATGGTGCCTGGCCAATGCAGAGCTTGATCTTGCGGTACTTGAAGTAGGGCTTGGGGGGCGCCTCGATGCGGTCAATATCGTTGATGCGGATGTAGCCATTGTTACCACTATCGCTCAGGATCACGTTAACTTTTTAGGCACCGATTTAGCCCAGATAGGGCGTGAAAAAGCCGGTATTTTTCGTACCGACCGACCCGCCGTGTTAGGTAGCCACAAGTTGCCCGCCAGCGTAGCTGAATGTGCCCAGGCGCTAGCGGCACCCACGTTTAGTTTGGGTCAGCAATTTGCCCATCAGGCGATGGCCGGTGAGCACTCCCAATGGTGCTGGCAGGGGCTGCATTCAGATGGTCTAAGCGTTGTTATTGACGAGCTACCTGATCCTGGGCTGCCTATCGATAACGCTGCCACCGCATTACAGTCGCTTGTGCTTGCCGGGCTTGAGTTAGAAAAGTCTCGTGTGCAAGCAGCGCTGGGTTCGGTGCAGTTGGCTGGGCGGATGCAATGGATTGGGCCCTGGTGCCTGGATGTGGGGCATAATCCTCATGCCGCCGAGTATGTCGTTCGCCATTTGCCGTCACCGCCGGAAGGTGGACGCCAGTGGGGGCTTATCGGCATGTTGAATGATAAGGATATTGACGGTGTCATAAAGACGTTAGCGTCTCGCATTAGTGATTGGGTTTGCGTGTCGCTGAGTGGGGAGCGAGGTTGCCAGGCAAGCGAGTTGTCGCAACGTATTATTGCTCATGGAGGGCGGGTGCATTTTTGTGCCGATTCGCCGCAAGCAGGCGTTGATTGGCTTGCGCAAATGTTAACGCCCAATGATCGTGTCTTGGCCACCGGGTCGTTCTTTACAGTAGCGGCACTGTTAGCTCGGCCACTGCCAACAGGCGCTGCGTCGCTTGATGGAGACGGAAATGAAATACGGTAAAACGGAACGCATTAGCGGTATTGTGATTTTACTCGCGTTACTGGCGATCTTTGTGCCGTGGCTAATGAGTGACCCTGCGCCTAGGGAAGAGCGTCCCCAGCCGAATTTTGTGATTGAGCAGCCAGTTGAAGTGGATCGCCGTGACGTTCCTGCACCGGAAAGGCCTTCAACCATTGGTGAAACGTCGTTATCGTCGACTCCTCGTGGCGATGGTGAAGAAGGCGATATACCGATTGACGCCGATCCGCGGTTGCCGGAAGCCGATCAAATCACTGCTTCTAATCAATCGCCTTCCAGTTCAGAAATACCGGGTTCCAGTGAACCCGATGAAGCCCCGGCCCCCCCCAAGAGCGACCCTATTGCTGATTTAATTGCCAGCAATAGTGGCAGTGGTCAAAGCAGCAGTGGAAGCTCGTCACAAAGCGGGTCACAAAGTTCATCGCAGAGCGCACCCAGCCCCTCATCCAGTGCTCAAGGAGAGTGGGCGGTGCAAGTCGGCAGTTTTGGTGAACCCGGTAATGCGCAGCGCCTAAGCGAACAGCTTTCTGGTGAGGGTTTTACTGTTTATCAGCGTGAGCGCGATAACAATATGACCACTGTCTTTGTGGGGCCTTATGCCACTTCTGAAGAGGGAGAGTCCGCCATGTCCGCGATTAAAGAGCGAGCTAATGTACAGGGCCTTCTTGTTCGGGTAAGAGACTAAAACATGGCGTTAACATGGATTGATGCGGTGTTCTTAGCCGTGCTGGCGTTATCAATGCTAGCCGGATTCGTAAGGGGGTTTGTTCGCGAAGCGTTGGGTTTGGCCGCTTGGGTGGTTGCCTTAATGGTTGCCCGAGTGCTCGCCGAGCCAGTGGCCGAACTGATGAGCGGGTTTATCGATAGCTTTGATGCCCGCCTAGTGCTCGCTTTTATACTGGTGATCTTTGCTGTTATTTTGCTTTGCGGAATTGTGATTCGCTTGGTGCACGCCGCGATTGAGTGGGTGGGGATGGGGCTTTTGAACCGCGTAGCGGGCGCCGCTTTTGGCGTTGCCCGCGGGGCGGTTATTTTACTTATTGCTACCGTGCTGATTACCCTTACCCCGCTGGCGGAACTGCAGGCGTGGCAGCAGGCTGAGCTGCGACCAACTTTTATTCAATTGCGCGATTGGGCGGTGAGCCAGTTAGATCAGTGGGATCGCGAGCTGCCCGAAGCGCCATCGTCGCTGCGCGACATCTCTCTACCCGAGCTGCGTCTGCCCGGTTCGACGGAGCGTGAGGTTATCCCAACAGGTGATTGACCTGTTACTGAAGTTGATTCTACGAACGTTCGTGTTTGCCTAGGTAAGTGACTTAGGTAAGCCATGTCATTAAGCGAGGTAACGTGAATGTGCGGTATAGTGGGCCTTCTGGGCAAGCAGGCGGTAAATCAGGGAATCTACGATGCTCTGACCGTACTTCAGCATCGTGGCCAGGACGCTGCCGGCATGATGACATGGAGCGAGGGACGCTTCCTACTGCGCAAGAGTAATGGCTTGGTACGTGATGTATTTCACACCCGCCACATGGCCCGCCTAAAAGGAAACCTAGGCATTGGTCACGTGCGCTACCCGACGGCAGGCTCTTCCAGTGAAGCTGAATCACAGCCGTTTTATGTTAATTCTCCTTACGGTATTGCGCTGGCGCATAACGGCAACCTGACCAACTCAGAGCAGCTGAAGCAAGAGCTATTCTCTACCGATCTGCGTCATATCAATACCAGCTCCGATTCAGAAGTGCTGCTCAATGTTTTTGCTCACGAGCTGGGCAAGCAGGGATTGCATCTGGAAGCGGAAGATATCTTTGATGCCGTGCGTAGAGTTCACCGTCGCTGTAAGGGTGGCTATGCCGCCGTGGCGATTATTAACGGCTTCGGTATGGTGGCATTCCGTGATCCTTTCGGTATCCGCCCAGTAGTGTTCGGTACCCGCGAAGAAGAGAATGGCCAAGCGGTGATGATCGCCTCCGAATCCGTTGCATTAGACGTAGGCGGCTTCGAGCTTGAGCGTGATTTATCGCCTGGTGAAGCCATCTTTGTCGATATTGAAGGCAATATTCACACCCAGGTATGTGCTGACCGCCCTGAGCTGCGATCGTGCATTTTTGAACATGTTTACCTAGCTCGCCCGGATTCACTGTTGGACGGTGCTTACGTTTACGGCACCCGGATGCAGATGGGGCGTAAGCTGGGTGACCGCATTCTCAACGAGTGGCCGGATCACGATATCGACGTGGTCATCCCGATCCCTGATACGTCGCGCACCTCCGCCCTGGAAATGGCCCAGCACCTCGGTGTGACCTACCGCGAAGGGTTCATGAAGAACCGCTATATTGGTCGTACCTTTATTATGCCGGGGCAAACCCAGCGTAAAAAATCGGTACGCCAAAAACTCAATGCTATAGACGTTGAGTTTAAAGGCAAAAACGTTCTGCTGGTGGATGACTCCATTGTGCGCGGCACGACCTGTAAGCAGATTATTCAAATGGCCCGCGATGCTGGTGCTCGCAAGGTCTATTTTGCGTCTGCGGCGCCCCCGGTACGTTTCCCCAACGTGTATGGCATCGATATGCCTGCGGCGTCAGAGCTGATTGCTCATGGCCGTAGCGAAGAGGAAGTGGGCGATTTGATTGGCGCTGACCGTATCTTCTATCAAAACCTAGAAGATCTAAAAGCAGCCTGCCGCGAAGTGAATCCTGAAATGGAAGAGTTTGATTGCTCGGTATTTGACGGTAACTACGTGACCGGTGATATCGACGACGCCTACCTAGCCGCATTGGAAGCTAGCCGTAATGATTCCGCCAAGGATCAAAGCGCTGGTGACCATGCCCTGGTTGATATGCATAATCAGGACGATGACCTGGACGATTAGGAGAGAAGTTTGATGGATGATGACAATCACCAGGATGAATGGTCACTAGAGACATTGGCGATCCGGGCTGGCCATCAGCGCACCTTCGAGCAGGAGCACTCGGAGCCTATTTTTCCGACCTCAAGCTTTGTCTACGAAAGCGCGGCAGAAGCAGCACGTAAGTTCGGTGGGCAGGAGCCGGGTAACGTCTACTCGCGCTTTACCAATCCCACGGTACACACCTTTGAGCGTCGTTTGGCGGCCCTTGAAAGCGGCGAGCGCTGTGTTGCCACCAGCTCGGGTATGTCCGCTATTCTCTCCACTGCGCTGGCGCTGCTTTCAGCAGGGGACGAGATTGTGGCCTCCCGGTCGCTGTTTGGCTCTACGGTTAGCCTGTTCGATAAGTATCTTGGCAAGTTTGGTATTACCACGCGCTATGTTGAGCTTTCCAACGTCTCTGCCTGGGAAGCGGCAATTACTCCTAAAACGCGGCTACTGTTTGCCGAAACGCCCTCTAATCCGCTGTCAGAAATTGCTGATATTCCGGCCTTGGCAGCGTTGGCAAAGCGTCACAATGCGCTATTGGCTATTGATAACTGCTTTCTTACCCCGGCACTCCAGCAGCCCCTGGCGTTAGGCGCTGATTTAGTTATCCACTCGGCTACCAAGTACCTGGATGGCCAAGGCCGTGCAGTCGGTGGTGCCGTGGTAGGTAGCCATGCGCTGCTTGAAGAAGTCTTCGGCGTGGTGCGCACTTGCGGGCCTTGCTTGAGTCCCTTCAATGCATGGATTTTTACCAAGGGCCTGGAAACCCTGTCGCTGCGTATGAACGCCCACTGTGAAAACGCCTTGACCCTGGCGCGCTGGCTGGATGCCCACCCGGCGGTTACGCAAGTGTTTTATAGCGGTCTGGAAGGTCATCCTCAGCACGGTTTGGCCAAACAGCAGCAAAAAGGCTTTGGCGCCGTATTGGGTTTTGAAGTGAAAGGCGGCCAGGAGGGCGCTTGGCAGGTGATCGATGCGACTCGCATGCTCTCTATTACAGGTAATTTAGGTGATGTTAAAACCACCATTACCCATCCTGCGACGACGACCCATGGCCGTTTATCGGACACCCAGAAAGAAGTGGCGGGTATTGCGCCAGGGCTGGTTCGTGTGGCAGTAGGTCTCGAAAGCCAGCAGGATATCCAGCGCGACCTTGCCCGTGGCCTGGACATCCTGGCTGGCTAGTTGATAGTGAGCATTCAGGCGCGGTGACGAAAAACCCACCTTTGATGAAGGTGGGTTTTTCGCATTCCTGAAACCTAAAGGATCATATGCTGCTCAAGCAAAGAACCATTATGTGTTTTATGAAGCGTTGCGGTGGTGCAGATCTGACACCGCAATCTCGTCTTCATTACTGGAAGAGTGATTGATGTGCGAGCTTGGAGCAGCAACGCTGTTTTTCTCTGCACCGCCGTTAACCAAAGGCAAATCAGCCGGCGTCATGTGCAAAGTGTCAGTACTGTAATTCGCTGAAGAGCTAGGGTGAACAATTTGGTTAAGTTCGCCAGATCCCTGTTCAGCTAGAACGGCAGTAGAAGTCAATGTCATGGCAATAGCGGTGATAAGGGTAATTTTTTTCATGATTGGCGCGCTCTCTAATAGAAAATTTGTGTGCAGCTGTTTGATGACGCTGCATGATGTCTCTCAGGACATGTAATAATAGTAAGCGTGCAAACAAAATAATAAAATTGAATATAATTGCTTATATTTTCTTAAATTATTCGCTTTTTTAGAATGAAGTGTCGTGACCATTTCACAAAAGCGCTGCGTAAAAATTGTTAGCCGATTATTCAATGGTTTTTACGAATGAAATATTCTGCTTTTTTCAGAGGTTTTCAGTAGCCTATAGCGGTAAGGTTCTGGGCATGGTGAATAACGTAACGAATAGTGTAATCCCTGCTCTGATAAACGCGTTGGCGAAGCTGAAGTAGTCATAGAGAAGAAGTAGTCATAGATAAAATGAGGAATAGCATAATGTTGTGGAACAGCCGCAGCGGATGGGGGTTAATCAGTATTCTATTTCACTGGCTAAGCGCGCTGACCATTATTGGACTGTTTGCGTTGGGCTGGTGGATGACCGATCTGGGCTATTATGATCCTTGGTATAATCAGGGGCCCTGGGTACACCGCTCAATTGGTATCTTGCTGCTGTTTGCCACACTGGCGCGTTTGGTATGGCGCTTCGTCCAACCGACACCCCAAGCAGAGGGTAGCCGTTTAGAAACTATTGCGGCCCATTTAGGTCATATCTTTCTGTACATATTGGTTTTAGTGGTGATGATTAGTGGTTATTTAATCTCCACTGCTAATGGTCGGGGTGTCAGTGTGTTTGGTTGGTTTGAGGTGCCCGCGCTAGTGTATGGCTTACCCAATCAAGCCAGTTTGGCAGGCGATATTCACTGGTACGCTGCTTTAGCATTAATGATGTTAGCTGCGGGGCATGCTCTTGCCGCCTTTAAACACCACTGGTTAGATCGGCATAAAACATTGGTACGCATGCTGAACCCATTGCATAGCCAAGCTGGTGATCACAAGGCATCAAAGTAATAATATTGTCCATATACGTTTTTTCTAAACATCGCGAGTAAGATAACTACCTGCCCGCGGTGCCTATTAAGTAAAGCAAGGAGCAATTCAATATGTTCAAGAAGACAGCATTTGCATCCGCGATTGCCGCTGTAGCGCTGGTACCTTTGAGCCAAGCGCAGGCAGCTGACTATCAAATTGATACCGAAGGCCAGCACGCCTTTATTCAATTTAAAATTAATCACCTTGGCTTCTCGTATATTCTGGGTAGCTTTGAAGAGTTTGATGGTCAGTTCTCCTACGATGCTGACGATCTCGATGCCTCTTCTGCCGAAATTGAAGTGCAGGTTAATAGCCTGAACAGCAACCACGCGGAGCGTGATCGCCATTTCCTAAGTGATGATTTCCTCAATGCTAGCGAGTTTCCGACCGCGACATTCAGCTCAACAGGCTTTGAATCAACGGGTGATAATGAAGGCGTGTTGACAGGTGATCTGACCCTGCACGGCGAAACTCAAGAGATTGAAATGCCGGTTACACTGATGGGTGAAGGTGATGACCCTTGGGGTAACTACCGTGCTGGTTTTGAAGGCAGCACCACGCTGATCCTGAGTGATTATGGAATCGATATGAGCGATTTCCCAGAATCCATGCATGAACTTGAGCTATACGTTACGTTTGAAGGCATTCGTCAGTAAACTGTGACTGTTGTGTCTACGCCACTGCCCTTTAAGGGGCGGTGGCGTTTTACGTTTAACCATACCAAATGTTGATACCGTCAAAATAAGGAGAGAGTGTTTGGCAGCTGTCATACATCAAAAAGAGTTGGCGATAACCCTATGGCGCCAAACCTGGCCGATGGCCATCGGAGTGTTAGCGCTATTGGGTTTTCAACTTGTTGATAGCGCCTTTATTGCCCGTTTGGGTACTGCACAGCTAGCTGCGCAGTCGTTCACCTTTCCGCTGTCATTTTTAATTATTGGCATTCAGGTGGGCATGGGCATTGCTATTGCCGCACTTATTTCCCGGGCGCTAGGCGCAGGGGAAGGGGGGCGAGCGAGGCGCTTAAGCAGTTTGGTGTTAATGGCCGGCGGTGGCGTTATCGGTGTGTTAGCGGTCGCTTTGTGGCTATTCCATGTGCCCATTTTTCAGCTACTGGGGGCGGATGTAACCACGCTCTCGTATATCCGTATCTACTGGGGCCCGCAGCTGTTATCTGCTTGGCTGGGGGCGCTGCTCTATTTTAGCTACAGCGTGTTTCGAGCCCATGGGGATACCCGGTTACCGGGCAAAATGATGGTGCTTAGTAGCCTTGTTAACCTTGTGCTCGACCCTTTGCTGATTTTTGGAGTAGGTAATTGGGAAGGCTGGGGGTTACCTGGCGCTGCCTGGGCAACCGCCATTGCCTTCTCTGTGGGGCTGTTGGTGACCTCGCGTAAATTATTCAAACGTCAGTGGGCATCTCAACAGGGGCTGTGGCCAGAGGCGAAACAGTCGTGGCGGCCGTTTACGGGCATTGCCGCCCCCGCTATGGTCAGCCAATTGATGCCGCCCTTGGCGGCGATGCTGGCAATTTCAGTGGTGGCAGGCTTAGGTGAAAGTGAAGTGGCGGCCTGGGGCTTGGCGAGTCGTTTGGAAACACTCTCACTGATGGTTATTCTGGCCATGACCATGTCGCTGCCGCCCTGGTTAGGCCGCTGCTATGGTGCTGGTGATTGGGGGCAGATACAGCAGCTTATGCGTTTGTCAGTTAAGGTCGCGCTAGTTTGGCAATTAGGTCTGGGTGTATTCCTGGCGCTAGGAGCACCCTGGCTAGCCATGGCCTTAGCGGGCAACCCCGAGGTGCAAAACGAGCTGACACTGCTGATTCGCTTTCTGCTGCCCAGCTACACAGCACTGGGTGTCTGTATGCTAGTGGTTTCGGCGGGCAATGCGCTAGGTTGGCCGCTGCGAGCGATGCTGTTATCCAGCGCTCGGCTGTTTATTTGCTATTTGCCCTGCCTATGGCTGGGCTCGCAGTTCTTCGGCTGGTGGGGGCTGGCGGCGGGCGCCGCCGTGGGTAACCTGTTAGCGGGCTTAATGGCGTGGCAAGTCATGCGGCGCATTTTATCCCGCCCGCATCGGCAGGCGGGATTCGTCAATTAACGCAGTCGCGAAGCTTCTTGAAAGGAGAAGTAGATAAACAGCAGTGCCATGCCTAAGTAGCCGATCACGAACTCTGGGGCGGCATTGAGTGACAGTTCGGGGGCGTGCATCAGACCGACGAACGAAAAGCCAGCGGCAATGGTAGCAAAGGCAGCCGCGCGTCGAAATTGGTGGTCAATCACTGACACCGTCATCGCACCGAGCAGAATGGCCATAAACATGGCCCCTTGGCCCATTACCACAATGGCGCTAGAGATGTCGGTGACGACCTCGCCAGCTCCGCGGTTAAAACGCGTCATCACATAGTTGGCGAAGTAGGGCAGCATGGCCAGCGCCACGGCGGGGTAGTAGCGCGTGTCATTGGCTTGAAACGCGGTGGCAATCATCGACATGCCGACAAAGACCAAAATCGGTGCGACCACTGAAACGGGAATAATCGCGGCCAGGGCAGCGATTAAGCCGAACATGGTGGCTAGCGCATACACGGCACCGTTGAGAAGGCTGTAGCCCCGGCCTGCGCCCATCCACTTGGCCCCCACGGTAGCAATATAGACCGTGGTAGGAAAGACGCCACCAAATAGCGCACCAATCATAGTGCCTGCACCATCGACTGCCTGACACTCGCGCACATCGTACTTATCGCCTGCAGCTTCCATCGCCTCGACGTTGTTCATCGTCTCAATGGCGTTATAGAGCGTAATCGGTAGCACTACTGTGAGTACCGCAAGCATACTGGTCAGCAGCAATCCAAGCCCTTCAAACCAGGCTAGGTTGGGGAGTAGTGGATAAAAACCTAAATGAGTAAATGCATCGCTAAAGCGCTCGGTACCGGCGTCGCCAATTAAATAGGCCATGGCGGTACCAACGATAATGGCGAATAGCGAGGTAGGCAGCTTAAACGGCATGCTCACTCTTGCGACCAGGCCAACAATGATGATCGCTAACACCAGCAGACCAATAATCGGCATTTCCAGCGTTTTGAACAGCATTTCACCGGCGATAAATGTCAGTGCGACACCGGCAACGGCACCCAGCATGGCGGCACGCGGCAGGTGATACTGCACCCAGCGGCCAATCACGCTGATCGCGGCTTCGATGGCGCCGCTTATAAAGCAGGCGGCGACCGCCACTTTCCAGGCCATTTCTGCATCACCGGTGAGCTGTTTGGCGGGTAGCAGTACGCCGAATAGAAACACGAACATGACCGGCGTTGAGATACCGTAAGAGAGCGCTGTGACATCGGCGCGGTTCTCTTTGCGTGCCAGCCTTGCCGCGCTCCAGGCGTAGTAGAAGTTACCCACCATAACCGCTACCGCAGCACCCGGAAGCACTTGGCCGTATACAATAGAGGAGGGGAAGCCCATGCCCAGCATGGTGATGGCGATAATCACAAAGTTGGCAATGTTATTTTGGAACAGGGCGAAGAACGCGTCGGTATCTTCTTTTTTGTACCAGGGGTAGTGGGTGCTGGCAGCCGCCATGATAAGCCTCTTAATTATGGTGTGTTGTATACAAGGCAACGCTGAGTGTGCCGAATTGTTGACTAATCGGTCAAGCGCCTTGCACACAAAAACGCCCAGGAAGACCTGGGCGTTTGTAGTACGGTAATGCTTGGACGTTAGTCGTTTACAGCGGCGATAGCTTTGGCCAAGTAGGGCAGGTTCTCGTGGGAGAAGCCCGCTACGTTGGCGCGCCCCGAGCGCACCATGTAGATGCCAAACTCATCGCGCAGACGATCTACCTGTTCCGGCGTTAAGCCAGTGTAGGAGAACATGCCGCGCTGCTCGGCTACGCAGGCGTACTTTTCGTCCAGTCCATAGGGCTTCAACGCTTCGACGAAGTCGCGACGCAGGGTGTTAATGCGATCGCGCATTTCGGTGAGTTCTTCACGCCATAGCGCTGTTAGCTCTGGGTCGTGGAGAATCTCGCTGACGATAGCGCCGCCATGAGCAGGCGGGTTTGAGTAGTTTTCACGTGCCACGATCGCGACCTGCGAGCGGATGTTATCCATCTGTTCGCTGTCTTTTGCCACCATGATCAAGCAGCCGGTACGCTCACAATAAATACCGAAGTTCTTCGAGCAGGAACTGGTGATAATCGCTTCGTCGAGGTTCTCCGCCAGCAGGCGAACGCCGTAAGCATCTTCATCCAAACCTTCGCCAAAGCCCTGATAGGCAAAGTCGATCAGCGGTAGTAGCTTGCGCTCACGGACAATCTCTAGCACTTCTTGCCACTGGTCGTGGGAAAGATCGAACCCGGTAGGGTTGTGGCAGCAGGCGTGAAGTACCACTACATCGCCTTCTGGAATGCTTTTTAGCGCTGCGCGCATACCGTCAAAATCGAGACGGTTATCGGGATCAACGTAAGGATACTTGTGCAGCTCAATACCTGCCGCGGTAAAAATACCGTGGTGGTTGGGCCATGTGGGGTCGCTTACCCAAATCCCTTTGCCCGGCAGCTGGGAGGAAATAAAGTCAGCTGCTAAGCGCAAAGCACCGGTGCCGCCAGGCGACTGCGTCGCACTGGCACGGTTGGCTTTTAGTACCGGTGACTCAGTGCCTAGTACCATGGGAAGCACTACTTCGCCATAGCTAGGCGCGCCGTGAGAACCGATATAGGTTTTCGTCGTTTCATTCTTGAGCAGGCGAGCTTCTGCTTCCTTAACGGCGCGCATTACCGGCGTGTTGCCTTGGGTATCGCGGTAAACACCAACACCTAAATCCACCTTTTGCGGATTGGTATCCTTTTTGAAGGCTTCGATCAGCCCGAGAATGGCGTCTCCTGGGACTCGCTCAATATGCTCAAACATTTAGTCGGCTACCTCGTCGGTTCTGGCGGCAAGAATGAAGTCATTAACATGCAGGCCTTTGATAGCGTGAGACCACCACGTGATGGTGGCTTTGCCCCACTCAGTCACGATAACGGGGTGATGGCCCGCCGGCTCTGCAATATCGCCAACGCGTTGGGTAAATGCCAATGCGCCGGCAAAGTCACGGAATTTAAAACTTCGCGACAGCTTCATGATGCCATCGTGCTCGACAATCTGCCACTGGCTGAGGCTTTTTAGCCGCTCTTGGGCTTCATTTTTGCTTAACGGCTGAGCATTTTTGCTGCACGGTTCGCAAATAGCGTCGGCTAGCGTGGTCATCGTTTGGCCCCTGTATTTGGTTATCCCTTTTAGCGTAGATGGCAAACGCAGTCGCGACCAACGTCTTTGGCACTATACAGCGCTTGGTCGGCGCGCTCGATCAAACTGGTGAGGGGTTCACCACAGCGATACTCGGCAACCCCAATGCTCAACGTCACCTGGCCCGGACCCATGCCAAAGTCGCATACACTGATGGCTTGGCGTAAGCGGTCGGCAAGTGCATGGCATGGCTGCAGCGGCGTGAGCGGCAGCACGACCATAAACTCTTCTCCTCCCAGCCGGGCAATCATGTCTTCACAACGCAGTAGCGACTGGGCGTGAGTTGCCAGCTGTTTAAGTACGTCATCGCCATGCAGATGGCCCCAACGGTCGTTAAGGCGTTTAAAGTGATCGATATCGATCATCATGATGGAGAGCGGTGTGCCATGACGGGTACTCAACGATGCAACATGGGTTAAGTGCATCATCAGTTTGCGCCGATTGGGCAGTTGAGTCAGGGGGTCTGTATCGCATAGCTTGCGAAGCCGCTGTTCTTCGCCGACCTGATGGCTAATATCCATCATTATGCCGTTCCACTGAACACCATCGACGACGGGCTTGGGCTTGGCGCTCACCGCAATCCAGTGAGGTTTGTCTTTAGGAAACGGTAGTCGAAAGCGTGTCGTGAGAGGCAGCATCCAGCGGGCCGAGCGTTCGATCGCCGACATTATCCTGGGGTGGTCGTTGCCGGTCAGTTGCTCAACCAGCTGGCCAGCATTTTGCGCGAGCAGGTCGCAGTCAATATGTTTAAGAGCCGCGCCGCCGCCCTCTAAATAGGGGAACCGCATATGGCCATTGCGAGCGCGGTGGAACTGAAAGATAACGCCTGGTATGTGGGCAACAAGGTGGTCTGCACTGACTCGCTCGGGTGCGTCTATATCATTCACGGGCATGCGTGAATCTCCAAACATATGCCAATTTAAATTCGATCGTGAAGATTAGACCTAAATATGTAATCAGGATGTAAGCCATTGCAGACAAAATGGCTATTATCTATATTTTTTTAGAATATATATGTTCTATTTTTATATATATTCGATTGTATTCTAAGCAACAGACAAGGCGTTATTGGCATTTAGTGGTAAAATTAATTACTTTTTGGCATATCAAAAACTTTTTTTATTCCTGGGGTGGTTTCTTGGAAGCAGCACGAAAGCAAACGTCTCAGCCATATGGCTTGGTAAGCCTAGTGGGCGCCGGCCCAGGCGATCCAGAGTTATTAACGCTAAAAGCTTATAAGCGCCTGCAGTCAGCTGAAGTGGTGCTGTATGACCGTTTGGTTAGCGATGAAATTGTCGCCTTTATACCGCCACAGGCGCAGCGTTTCTATGTTGGTAAAGCACGCTCACTGCATAGCGTTCCTCAAGAAGGTATTAATCAAGCGCTTGTAAAGTGGGCTCAGCAAGGTAAACGCGTCGTGCGCTTGAAAGGCGGGGACCCGTTTATTTTTGGCCGTGGCGGAGAAGAGCTCGAGGCGCTGGTGGCGGCACAAGTGAGTGTGGAAGTGATTCCAGGGGTGACGGCGGCATCAGGCTGTGCGGCATATGCAGGCATTCCTTTAACCCATCGCGATCATGCCCAGTCGGTGCGTTTTGTCACTGGGCATTTACAGCAAGGCGAGTGTGAGCTTGATTGGGATGCGTTAGCGCGGCCCGGGCAAACCTTGGTGTTCTATATGGGGTTAGGCAGCGTTAATGTGATCAGCCAGGCGCTGGTTGAGCACGGCTTAGCGCCAGAAACGCCGCTGGCGCTAATTGAACAGGGGACAACCCGACAGCAACTTACCCACGTAGGTACTTTGTCTACGCTGCCAGATGCTTTCTTGGCGGGCCACATTAAACCGCCTACGCTACTAATAGTGGGTAGCGTGGTGTCACTGCATACCACGTTGGATTGGTTTGATGCACTAAGTGGAGAGGCTTCTGGCTTTCATG
Organism: Vreelandella boliviensis LC1; assembly: GCF_000236035.1. Classification (GTDB taxonomy): domain Bacteria; phylum Pseudomonadota; class Gammaproteobacteria; order Pseudomonadales; family Halomonadaceae; genus Vreelandella; species Vreelandella boliviensis. Next base: position 503,727 of record NZ_JH393259.1, on the reverse strand, counting down.
AGGGAAAGCATCCACCTTCAGACTAAAATAATAAACATATTTGTCTGACTGGTAACACTGCGGCAACATTTATACACGATTTTGCAAGCAGACTGGCTAGATACAGTGAGCTGTGTATGCTTAAGGGGAGATCATCCACGGTTAGCGCGTTATCCACGTACTTGATCATCGCGCAGCTGATTATCGTTAGCTTGGACAAACGTTAGCTTAGACCATAGAGGAACGCATAATGTCGGAAGCAAACCACTCGGATCCCCAGTCGCCTGCCAACAAGCCAGAGCCGGCTAAAAAGTCGGACATGAAAACCCTCTTCCAAGATAACCGGGTAAAAGCAATTGCTGGTATCGCAGCCATTGCGGTTATCTGGGCGATTATGGCGCAGTCTAATGCAGGCTCCCGCCAGGATCGCGTCGAAAGCTTAGAAGAGCAGCTCGCCAGCGCTGAGCAAGAAAATAACCGAATGAGCCAGCGCATCAGAGAAATCGAGGAAGCTGAAACCAATTTAGCTGCGCTGCGGGAGGACATGGCATCCCTGGAAGCACAGCAGGAAGAGGCTCGTTCGTCCCTTGAAAGCGCTCAAGGCAATGTCGGCGATGTTCAATCGCGTTTAGAAGCGCTTGAGACCGAGCGAGATGCGCTGGAAGAAGAAATTGCCTCTGTTAACGAGCAGGTAGCAACCGCTGAGAGCGAGATGACTGAACTGCGCGAAGAGCGTGATGAAATCATTAGCACCCGAGATGAGGCGGAAAGTGCCCTCCAGCAAGTAGAAGAAGCGCGTTCTAGCGCTGAAGAAGCCCGCCAGGAGGCTGAGGCAGCCCGCCAGGAAGCTGAGCAGCAGCGTCAGCAAGCGGTTGAAGAGCTGGGCAGCACCAAAGAGGAGCTGACTACGCTAGAAGATCAGATCAACCAGTCAAATGAACAGCTAAGCGGCTTAGAAGAGGAAATCTCGACTTCCCAAAGCGAGCTTGATGAGCTAAAAAATGAGCGTGACTCACTCACCAGCGAACGAGATGAACTGAAAAGCGATGTGGAGTCACTGACGGTGCTACGCGAAGAGGAAGAACAAAGCTTGAGTCAGGTGCGTAGTGAGCTGGATGACGTTATGGTCGCCCTGGACATGGGCCGTGAAGAAGTGGCAAGCGTTGAGAGTGATATCGAACAGCGTGAGAGCCAGCTAGAGCGTTTAGAGAGCCAGTTAAGTGAATGGCGCGAGGAGCTGTCGACGTTAGACAGTCGCTTGGCAGATGCGGAAGAGTCAGCTGGCGAGGCTGTATCATCTTCACAGGACAACTCGTCTGAAGAAGGTTCGTCAGGTGGGCCCTCTGCTAGTGAGAGCGCCAACGACAGCGATGGTAGCAGTGAAGAATCGCAGCAAAACGCTGGTTAATAAAAGGCTAGATGTTAACGCTGTAATGGATGTTCCGTGTTAACAGAGTAAGAGCGGATGCTGGGGAACCGGCATCCGCTCTCTTGTTGTTGGTTTATGATTTAGGCTGCGAGGCGTATCATTCACTCAACGTTAATTCAGTTATTAAGAGCCTAAGACGAGGAGTGCCATTGAATGGATGGGGTTAAGCATATTATTGCAGTGGCATCGGGCAAGGGAGGCGTGGGAAAATCCACCGTCACCGTGAATTTGGCATTAGCGCTGGCAGCTCAGGGCTATCGTGTGGGTGTCCTAGATGCGGATATCTATGGACCCAGCCAGGCGCAAATGCTCGGTGTTAAAGAGGGCGTGCGCCCTCAAGCGGCTAGCAACGACAAATTTCTACCGCTCCAGGCCCATGGTATTCAGGCCATGTCGATGGCGTTCATGGTCAATACTCGCGAGCCGATGGTTTGGCGTGGGCCGATGGTGGTGGGCGCGTTCCAGCAGATGCTGACGCAAACTCAATGGGATAATCTCGATTTTCTGTTGATAGACATGCCCCCTGGCACCGGTGATATCCAGCTGACCCTGGCCCAGAAAGTGCCAGTGGCGGGTGCGGTGATTGTAACCACCCCGCAGGACATTGCCCTTTTAGATGCACGTAAAGGGATCGAAATGTTCCGTAAGGTTAACGTTCCGGTGCTTGGCGTGGTTGAAAATATGAGCCTCTACCACTGCGAAAATTGCGGTCATGAAGCGGCTATTTTTGGCACCGGCGGTGGCGATAGCATCGCTCAAGAGTACGATACCCAAGTGCTTGGACGACTACCACTGACGCTCTCCATCCGGGAACTGACTGATTCGGGGCGCCCAAGCGTAGTGTCTGAACCTGAGGGGGCAGTGAGTCAAACCTTTGTGGCTATTGCCAAAAAAGTTGCTGAAGCGGTTAGCGCGAATCAAAGCGACGGCCCAACTATTTCCTTTAGTGAGTGATAACGACATAAATGAGTATCAAATCTGATAATTGGATTCGTCGTATGGCCAAAAGCGACGCGATGATCGAACCGTTTGAAGCCGAGCAAGTGCGCTATGTGAACGAACAGCGAGTGATTTCATACGGCACATCGAGCTATGGCTATGACGTGCGCTGCTCAGATGAATTCAAAGTCTTCACCAATATTCATTCAGCGATTGTTGATCCCAAAGCGTTTGATGCTAAAAGCTTCGTCGATATTAAAGGCGACGTATGCATTATTCCGCCAAACTCTTTCGCGCTGGCGCGTACGGTAGAGTACTTCCGTATTCCCCGTAACGTGCTCACTATTTGCTTGGGTAAATCCACCTACGCGCGCTGTGGCATTATTGTCAACGTGACGCCGCTTGAGCCTGAGTGGGAAGGTCACGTTACTCTGGAATTCTCTAATACCACCAATCTGCCGGCGAAAATCTATGCTCATGAAGGCGTTGCGCAGATGCTTTTCCTAGAGTCCGATGAAGTGTGCGAAACCTCGTATAAAGACCGGGGCGGGAAGTATATGGGACAGCGTGGGGTGACCTTGCCGCGTACCTAATTATCGAAATGCTTTGCTACAAAAAAGCGCCTTACGGCAAAAAACTGTAAGGCGCTTTTTAATGCTTATTGTGACGATACCATTCTAGCCCTGCGACTCTTCGTCGAGCTCCTCATCAAGCTCTTCTGCAGCGTCGGCGTGGGAAAGACGCATTCCGTGTTCCGGCAGAAGATGACCGTCCATTTTGGCGCCTTCGGCACTAAACTGCAGCCTGCCTTCCAAAAACCACTGCACCGCAATCGGGTAGATTAGGTGCTCCCGGGAGCGAACCTTCTCTTGCAGTGTTTCAGCTGTGTCGTCATCGCTGACCATCAGCTCCGCTTGCAGTACGACCGGGCCACCGTCTAGCTCTTCGGTGACGAAGTGAACGCTACAGCCGTGGCTGGCAACACCGTCTGCGAGAGCGCGGGCGTGAGTGTTGAGCCCTTGGTAGTCCGGCAGCAACGAAGGGTGGATATTCAGCATCCGACCCAGGAAGCGCTGGACAAAGCGAGGCGTTAAAATGCGCATAAAGCCCGCCAGCACAATCAGATCCGGCTCGTGGCGCTCAATGACTTTGATTAAGGCGCCGTCATAAGCTTCGCGGCTATCGTATTCCCGGTGGGGTAGAGCAACCGCGTCAATGCCTGCTTGATGGGCGCGCTTCAAACCATAGGCGTCAGCAATATTGGAAATGACCGCGACAATCTCTCCGCCGCCTAATCGGTCGTGAGACTGAGCATCAATCAGCGCCTGCAGATTGCTACCACTGCCTGAGATAAGCACCACTATGCGGCGTGCACCGAGGGGTTCTGGCGTTACGTCTTTAATGGTATCGCTCTGGTAGTCCGTGTTGGTCATGCCGAGAGGTTCTCCAGAATAACGGCGTCCCCTTGGCGCTCAACGATCTGGCCGAGGTGGTAAACTGATTCGCCCTCGGCTTCTAGATGAGCCATCGCCTGCTCTGCTTGATGTTGCGGCACCACAACGACCATGCCAATACCGCAATTAAGCACGCGGTGCATTTCGGTTTCATTAACGTTGCCGTTGGCCTGCAGCCAATCAAACACGGCTGGGCGCTTCCAGCTAGCAATATCAATATGCGCAGCGAGATTGTCGGGCAGTACGCGAGGAATGTTTTCAAGCAAACCGCCGCCGGTGATGTGCGATAACGCGTGTACGGCAATATTGCTGCCGCGCATTAAGGAGAGCAGTGATTTAACATAGATGCGCGTGGGCGCCATGAGCGCATCGCCAAGGGTTTTACCGTCGATGTCGGTCTCTAACGAAGCGTCGCTGACCTCGAGGATTTTACGAATCAGCGAGTAGCCGTTGGAGTGTGGCCCGGATGAAGCAAGTCCCAATATGACGTCGCCTTCGGCCACTTTGTTGCCATCTAAAATATCTGCTTTTTCAACCACGCCCACGCAAAAGCCCGCTAAATCGTAGTCGCTGCCTTCATACATGCCCGGCATTTCGGCGGTTTCGCCGCCTACCAGGGCGCAGCCAGCCAGTTCGCAACCAGCGCCAATGCCGGTGACAACGTCAGCAGCAATATCCACATCGAGCTTACCCGTGGCATAGTAGTCTAGGAATAACAGCGGTTCGGCACCGGCCACAATGAGATCGTTGACACACATAGCGACCAAGTCAATACCAATGGTGTCGTGTTTGCCAAGATCCATCGCCAGGCGCAGCTTGGTGCCGACGCCATCGGTACCAGAGACTAGCACGGGCTGCCGATAGCCCGCTGGGATCTCGCAGAGCGCGCCAAAACCGCCAAGTCCGCCCATTACCTCTGGGCGAGTAGTGCGCTTGGCAACGTGTTTAATGCGGTCAACTAAGGCGTTACCGGCATCAATATCGACGCCTGCGTCCTTATAGCTGAGTGAAGGAGTAGCCGAAGAAGTGGAGGTCTCGGTCATGACGGATCCTGTGAAGCAAATAGCGGTGCTGGTAGTGCTGGCGACATGGCCAGTGCTGGACGATAACTGGAGCGGATTGTAACACTCAGCGGCGCAGGCCGCACCGCTGTCACACATTATGAAAAGCTTACAAGCGGCTTTCACTCATATGCGGCATAGTAGCGATGAGCAGCGATAGTAGCGATAAATGAAAATAGCTACGATAAGTGAAATGGTCGGGTTAAATCACGTTTGAGAGGGAACTATGCGGAATTCTTGGTGGGGTGTTCTATTTTTGGTGGTGATAGGCGGTTTAATCTATTTGTTAGATGCGGTTTTGATGCCTTTTATTGCCGGGATGATTCTCGCTTACTTAGCTGATCCGCTGGCTAACCGTTTTCAACGCTGGGGCATGAATCGGCCATTCGCGGTGGGTAGCGTGTTTTTAGTGCTGCTGGTCGTGCTTGTGGTGAGTATGTTGATTTTAATACCGCTTCTTGTTCAACAGCTTAAACAGCTGGGCGAGGCTATTCCAGGTATCTTCAATTGGGTAGAAAATACTCTCGCTCCCCAGGTGCAAGAGTGGACCGGTTATGACTTAACTGCGGAGTTAACCAATGCGCGTGAGACACTGGCCGAAAACTGGCGCGATGCAGGCGGCTATTTAGCCCAGGCGCTAGGACAAATTGGCCGTTCCGGTATGGCCTTTGCATCATGGATCACCTATGTGGCGTTGATTCCTGTGGTTACCTTCTATCTACTCTTGGATTGGAACCGCCTACTGACCAGTATTGCCAATCTCGTGCCGCGCCAGTGGGCAAACGATACCTTCCGGTTGGCGCGTCGTTGCGATGAAGTGCTGTCATCGTTTTTACGTGGTCAACTGCTGGTGATGCTCTGTTTAGGGATTATTTATGCGGTGGGCTTAACGCTGATGGGGCTTAATTTTGGTCTGTTGATCGGCTTTGTATCCGGATTAGTAAGCATTGTGCCGTTCTTGGGCTTTATTGTCGGCCTGGTGATTGCCCTTGTCGTCGCGCTGTTCCAGTACGCCACATGGTGGGCGGTGCTAGGCGTTATCCTGGTATTTAGTATTGGCCAAATGGCCGAGAGCGTTGTTCTGCAGCCTAAATTATTGGGCGATAAGATTGGCCTACACCCGGTCGCGGTTATATTCGCCGTGCTGGCGGGTGGTAATCTGTTTGGCTTAACAGGGGTGTTGTTGGCACTGCCCGTTGCTGCGGTGATTCTAGTGCTGCTAAAAGAAGTTAAAGTTCGCTATCAGCATAGCGAACTGTACGATGAAAATAATACCGACAAACATACGCCAATCATTGAGACCAGTTCTTCACACCACGACGAGCTGGGCCACCATGATGGACGGGAGTCACCATGAGCCGAGCACCGGCACAGCTTCCCTTGGGAATTGGACTGCGTGACGACGCGACCTTTGATAATTACTATGTGGCGCGTGCAAATACGCCGCTGGTAGATAAACTTGCCCAGCAGCTGGCCCCGGAGGGTGAGCAGTTTCTTTATCTGTGGGGAGCGCCAGGAGTGGGGCGTAGCCATCTACTTCAGGCGGCTTGTCATGCGGCATCTGATGCAGATAAACGCGCGCTTTACTTACCGCTGGATGAATTGGGCCATTTTCCGCCGTTAATGCTGGAAGACATCGAGCGTTTGGATCTTGTTGCCATTGATGACTTGGAGTGCGTAATTGGCCGCAAGCGCTGGGAGGAAGCGCTGTTTCACGCCTTTAACCGGCTAAGAGATGCTGGGAAAAAATTAGTGATTGCCGCCAGCGCCTCCCCGCGACAGCTAAACGTGGTGCTGCCCGATTTGGCTTCGCGTCTGACCTGGGGAGTGACTTTTCACGTGCGCACTTTAGAGGATGACGATGAGCGGTTGGCAGCTCTAAAGCTGCGTGCCAGCGTGAGAGGTATGCAACTTCCCGATGACGTTGGGCGCTATATTTTGCATCGTGGCCCTCGCGAGTTAGGCGAACTTTGCCGTGCGGTGGAAACCCTGGATAAAGCATCACTATCAGCCAAGCGTAAATTGACCATACCGTTTGTAAAATCCGCCCTCGGCTGGTGAAGCGCCGGGTAAAAACATGCTAAAGATAATCACTAAAACGCCCCAGAAGGCTAGAGCCAGCAGGGGCGTTTTACACGATTTGTTTACCAGCTTATTGTTTCAATAAGCGATTAAGCGGTTTTGCTTAACTTGCTAGCTGCGGTTTGCGCCTGCTTAACGTTGTCTTCGGTAATTTTCTGGCTTTTCTGGATAAAGTCCTGCTGTAGAGATACGACTTTATCGGTATCGCCTTTAACACGCTCAGCCAGCTCTTTAGCAACTTTTTGCTGACCTTCCATGTAGCTACGCAGGCCGTCTGCGTCTTTCACATCCATCACTTGACGCATTTGAGCAATGCCAGTGTCGACATAGGCTTTGCTAGCGTCCATCTGAGCGTTAATCATTTTTTCGCTGTAATCGATGCTCAACGCCATGTAAGCGCGTACAGGCGCCATAAACATGTTGTCAAACTGCTGAGTCATTTCGTTAGTATTTAATGTACGCATCGTCATACCCTCCAGGGGTTAGTCTTGCCAAAAGCAGCTATCCAGAGGTTGGCGCTGCCTATTGAGTGGTTAGCTTTTTAAGCTATCTTGCGTTGCAGCATAGCAAGTGTTTTTGTGCAGTGCAACATTTGGCTTTTGGCATTTACTCAGCGGGTGGTGGGGCAAGCTTGCCTGGATGGCCGAACCCGCTAGCTTGAAGGGAATCGAGGTGGTTTCGCACTAGTGAACAAAAGCGTGAGCGAACGAAAACGTGGTGATACGCTCAGATAGCCAGCACTATGAATCTGACTGATGGGAGAAAGAGCAATGGCAACACGGATGGAACGCGATAGCATGGGCGAGCTGGAAGTGCCTTCCAAGGCCCTGTATGGCGCGCAGACCCAGCGAGCGATCAATAACTTTCCTGTCTCTCATTCGCCCATGCCCCCAGCCTTTATTCACGCCGTCGCGCGCATCAAGCTCGCGGCAGCTCGGGCGAATCAAACCCTGGGAGGGCTGGATAGCGCCCGCGGCGAGTCAATTCAAAAAGCCGCCCGGGAAGTGTTAACCGGTAAACACGACGAGCATTTTCCCATCGACGTATTCCAAACCGGTTCAGGTACCTCTACCAATATGAACGTCAACGAAGTGTTGGCGACATTGGCAAGCCGTGAGGGCCTCGAAGTCACCCCGAATGACCACGTCAATATGGGGCAGTCCAGCAATGATGTGATCCCCACGGCGATTCATCTATCAGCTGCCATCGCAGTACACGAATCGCTACGCCCAGCCCTGGTTCACCTGCGCGATACCATCGACCAGCGTGCCGGTGAGCTTAGCCATGTGGTGAAAACCGGCCGTACTCACCTGATGGACGCCATGCCGCTACGCATGGATCAAGAGCTGGGCGCCTGGTCGAGCCAATTAAGTCAGGCCATTGAGCGCTTTGATAGCGCCATGAAGAGGCTGTGTCGATTAGCCCAGGGCGGAACCGCCGTGGGTACTGGCATTAACGCACCGATCGGTTTTGCTGAACAGATAGCGCAAGAGCTGAGCGAACAGACGGGGTTGATGTTCACCCCAAATGACAGCTTCTTTGCTAGCCTCTCTTCCCAGGATGCGGCGGTGGAGCTTTCTGGGCAATTGAAAGGTTTAGCCTGTGTGATTATGAAAATTGCCAATGACCTGCGCTGGATGAATTCAGGGCCGTTGGCTGGACTAGGGGAAATTGAGCTTGAGGCATTACAGCCCGGTAGCTCGATTATGCCAGGGAAGGTTAATCCTGTTATTCCTGAGTCAGCCGCTCAGGCTGCCGCACAAGTCATCGGTCTGGATGCCGCGATCACCATTGCAGGGCAGAGCGGCAATTTCCAGTTAAACGTTATGTTGCCGCTGGTGGCTTTCAATTTGCTTACCTCAATTAGCTTAATGAGTAATACCGCCCGGCTGCTGGCTGACCGTGCGATTGCCACCTTTAAGGTTCGTGAAGATAATTTAAAAGGCCCGCTGGCGAGGAATCCCATTTTGGTGACGGCGTTAAATGGCGCTATTGGCTACAACGCCGCCGCGGCTATTGCCAAAGAGGCATACCAAGCGGGGCGGCCAATTATTGATGTGGCTGAGGAGAAGACTGATCTCGACAGGGAGACGCTAGAGCGGCTGCTGGACCCGGCCGCGTTAACTCGGGGAGGCATCCCCGAGTAACACGAATTAAATCAGCTAACTACAAGTGACCGGCGTTTAGGTTTCTTGCCGTTCGGTTTTGCCTTCCTGAATTGTTTCGTTTGCTTCGCTGCGCTCCTCTGTATTCGCTTCGGGCGTTTCATGCTCATCTTGGCGCGAGGGGCGATAGCAAAAGGTTGCCAGTATCGGGAAGTGGTCGGAACCGAAGTAGTGAAGCCGCTGCATGCCGACTAAGGTAAAGTGCTCGGTGACAAAGATATGATCGAGAGGCCAGCGTAGCACTGGGTATTTAGCGTGAAAAGTGCTAAATAACCCGCGTCCCCGGCGTGGGTCGAGCATGCCGCCAACACGGCAAAAAAGCCGTGTGGTGCGCGACCAGGCCACATCGTTCAGATCCCCAGCGACCAGCGTCGCTTGGGGATCTTCATGAATCTTTTTACCCACCAACAGCAGCTCAGCATCCCGCCACAGGGATTTTTCACTCTCGCTGGGCGCCGGTGGCCGGGGGTGCAGCGCGTAGAAGCGAATACTCTCGCCGCTGGCTAGCGTTACTCGGGTATGAATGGACGGAATGTCGTCTTGAATCAGCCACTCAACGGAGGTGTCGGTGAGTTTCAGATGCGAGTAGAGGTGCATACCGTAGAGGTTGTCGAGCGGAATTTTAACGCTGTGCGGCCACTGCTCGGCGAGCGCTGGATCCAGCTGATCCTGCCACCACTGGTCTGACTCCAGGGTTAGTACAATGTCTGGTTGATGCTGACTGATCATATCGATCAGCGCTTGCGCCTGGCGATTAGGGGTCAGCACATTGGCGATCAGCAGCGTGATCTTTTTATCGGCATCGTTACTCTCTGCCGTTTTAACCTGCACAGGCCACAGCGGCGTCCAGGGCAGAATATAGTAGACTTGCACCAGTAAAGTGATGCCCGAGGCGAGTAGAGCTGTCCATAACCAGGGGCCGGGCTCAATGAAGATAACGGCTAATAACCAGGTGATTAAGGCTAGAAAGGCGATCTGCAGGCGTGGAAATTCAAAGCTGCGAATCCACCACCAGTGTAAATGTATGCGTGCAACCAGCGTCGCCAATAACAGCACGATAGCGATGCTTCCTAGCAAAATACCCAGCATGGTTTATCTCCCTATAGATAACGCCCAGCACATTAAAGCGATAAGCCTAGCGCTAGAAGGTTACAGGTGTCGAATGAACATATATTTGTAATGGGGTTAACGCTTGGGAGAAGGGTGTTGAAAAAGAAAAGAGCTTGCAATTCAGTGATGAGGGCGTAAGATATGCATCCGTTGCAAGGCATGTGACTTTTGAATAGTCCAATAGAACCATAGCTCAGTTGGTTAGAGCGCCACGTTGACATCGTGGAGGTCGGCGGTTCAAATCCGCCTGGTTCTACCAGTTAATGTCAGCATCTCTTTTCAGGACCATAGCTCAGTTGGTTAGAGCGCCACGTTGACATCGTGGAGGTCGGCGGTTCAAATCCGCCTGGTCCTACCAGTTTTTATCAGAAACGCCTCAGGCAGTGATGCTTGGGGCGTTTTTGCGTGGGTGTTATGTAGCGGACACAATCAGGTCGGGCAGGTCGGTCTGGTGCATAAACGTTGCTACCAGGGCTTCAATGCCTGCTTGGTCTTGTTGGCTGAAGCGTGCATGTAGTGGGCTATCCAGGTCGAGTACACCCCACAGTTGGCCTTCCACCACGATGGGAACCACCAGCTCGGAGCGAGAGTTGGCATCGCAGGCAATATGGTCGGCGACTGCATTCACGTCGTCCACTCGCTGGGTGGTCTGCAGGCGGGCAGCCGTGCCGCATACGCCTTTGCTAAAGGGAATCGGGTGACAGGCGGGCTGCCCCTGAAAGGGCCCTAGGGCTAAAACCTCGGGCTGGCGCTGAAGATAAAAGCCTGCCCAGTTCAAGTCGCTAAGCTGCTGATGAATAAAGGCACAGGTTTGCGCACTGTTGGTGAGCCAGTCGCGTGTATCGAGCAGCGCTTCAAGCTGGCGATTGAGAAGTGGGTAGTCAACACTGTTTTGCATGTGGGCTCCTATGCTACTAACGCAACAGGCCGACACTTTTTCATATGGCTGCATATGAGTGTCGGCCTGGATGTTATCTATTGGCTGCTAAATCGGGGTGTTACTCGATCCAGCCAGGAACTGCTGCGCCTTTAAACAGCTCTTCGGCTTTTTCAATCACTTCATCGCGCTGATAGGCGTCGACCAACTGACGAATCTCTTCGCGCTCTTCGTCACCGCCGCGAACCGCGATCAGGTTGACGTAAGGGGACTCGGGGCCCTCTTTGATCAAGGCATCATCCAGACTTAAACCAGCCGGCTGCGCGAAGGTGTTGTTGATGAAGGCCATGTCGACATCGGGCAGTACGCGGGGTAGTTGGGCGGCTTCGATTTCGCGGAAACGGAAGTCGCGGGGGTTTTCAGCGATATCGATAGGCGTTGATTCGAGAAATTCCGGATCGTTAAGGGTGATCAGGCCTTCGTTGTGCATCAAAATCAGCGCGCGACCTTCATTGGAGGGGTCGTTGGGCAGCGCGATTTGTGCGCCGTCAGGCAGGTCATCGATGCTGTCGTATTTTTCGGAGTAAGCGCCAATTGGGTAAACGAAGGTGTAGCCAGCGATAGCCAGGTCATAGCCACGGTCGTCGACCATCGACTGTAAGTAGGGCTCATGCTGGTAGGCATTGGCGTCTAGGCTGCCGTCGGCCAGGGCGGCATTCGGGGTAACGTAATCTGTGAACTCGATGATTTCCACATCAAGGTCGTACTCTTCTTTGGCAATGCGCGCAGCCACTTCCATCACTTCGGTTTCGGGTCCAGCAACGGTACCCATTTTGATACTGCGCGTTTCAGCATTGGCGACGTTAACCGCGAGCGCCAGGGCGGTAAGGCTACCAATAATTAATTTTTGCATAAAATCTCTCCAGTGACGTTGTGCTTAATAATGCAATGATGCGGTAATAAAAAACCGCTGTCTAATGCATTTTGGTTATAACGAATGATTGTTGTACGCAATGTCACTTGCGGTCACTTTTGCGTACCAAGTAGTCGCCCAGGCTCTGAAAGCCCTGCACCATGATGACCAGGATCACCACCGTAATAAGCATGATGGTAGGGTTGAAACGGTTATAGCCGTAGCGAATGCCTAAATCGCCGAGGCCGCCGCCGCCCACTGCGCCTGCCATGGCGGAGTAGCTGACCAGCGTCACAACGGTAATGGTTAAGCCTGTCATGATCCCACCGCGAGCTTCTGGAATTAGCACTTTGCGAATAATTTGCCAAGGCGTTGCCCCCATGGCTTGGGCGGCTTCAATTAACCCCGGCGAGATTTCATTAAGTGCCGCCTCGACCAATCGAGCGACAAACGGGATAGCGGCAATCGTCAGTGGTACCGACGCGGCATTAATACCAATCGAGGTGCCCACCAGCATGCGCGTAAAAGGAATGATCGCCACCATCAAAATAATAAACGGAATAGAGCGGCCGACGTTGGTAATAATGCTCAACACCTGGTTGAGAACCGGCTTGGCCAATATTTGCCGCGGACGGGTAACATAAAGCATCACCCCAAGAGGGAGGCCGACGAGGGTAGAGATCAGTCCTGAAACGGCCACCATATAAAGGGTATCCAGCGTGGCCTGTAAAATTAAATCAATCATTGCGCTGGACATGGCCGAGTACCTCTACTTGCAGTTGATGAGATTCGAGATAGTGCATGGCTTGCTGGGTTTGCGTCGGGGTGCCCAGCAGTTCCGCGATCATCAGGCCCAGGGTGCGTTCCTGAATCGACTCTACTTTAGCTTGTAAGATGCTGACATCGACCTCGCACTCCCGGGCAAGGCGCGAAATCAGCGGCGTTGAGACCGCATCGCCCGAGAAGGTTAGGCGTACCACCGGGTGAGTATGTTCACTGGGGGCATCAAGGAGCCTTTCGATTAGCTCTTTGGGGGGTGTTAGCTGTAGGAAATCGTTGAGAAACTCACGACCCAACTGGGTGCGCGGGGCGGTAAAGAAGTCGCCGACTTCCGAGTCCTCCACCAGTTCGCCGTCTGAAATCAGGCTCACCCGGTGGCAAATCGATTTAACTACTTCCATCTCGTGGGTGATCAACAGGATGGTAATGCCCAGTTGATGGTTAATATCGCGCAGCAGCTCCAGTATTGAGCTGGTGGTTTGTGGGTCTAGCGCAGAGGTAGCCTCATCGCAGAGTAGTACCTGTGGTTTGCTGGCTAACGCTCGGGCGATCGCGACCCGCTGCTTCTGGCCACCGGAAAGCTGGGCAGGGTACTGATTGGCTTTATCTGCCAGGCCGACCATCTCCAGTAGCGGAATAACGCGATCGCGAACGGTGTGGCGCTTTTGCCCCATTAGCTCCAGAGGCAGGGCAACGTTGTCGAACACCGTGCGTGTGGTTAGCAAATTGAAGTGTTGAAAAATCATGCCAATACGGTGGCGCGCTCGATTGAGTGCTGCGTTACTCAGGCGCGTCATTTCTTGACCATCTACTGTCACGCTGCCGCTAGTGGGGCGCTCTAACAAGTTAACGCAGCGAATGAGTGTCGATTTGCCCGCGCCGGACAGGCCAATAACGCCGTGAATCGTGCCCTTGGGCACATTGAGAGAGGCGTCTTTAAGTGCATGGATGGCGTGTGCACCGTTGCCCTTGTTATTACTGAAATAGGTTTTACTAACGTTGCTAAGTTCAATCATAGCGTTTGCCTTACCGGTAGGCCGAAAACAGTGTGCGGGAGTGCGCGACCCACGCGGTTAAAAAGCTCGGAGCGAGCAGAGCGGCTAAGCTCTCGGGTCACTAAAAATAGGGCGGCTAAGGATAGGGCGGGGAATAAAAAAGCCACCCTAGTGGGTGGCCATCAACGCTGGACACACCCTTTTAGCTGCACTTCACTAGGTCAACAACCAATTCTAAGTCAGTGACCAAGTGGACGCCCGCAATCTGGGTACAAATCGGCGTCATTACATTTGCGGCAAAATTTTAGAGTTTGGTAGCTATCTTGTCAATTTTAGCCCTCTGGTTTTATGTTTAAAGCCTGTGAATTAGCATTATTTTCTATCGTTGATGAATATTTAAGTTTTTAGTTCTGCATGGGCGATTTAAGAAACGGGTGGCGTAGAATAGGTAGTCCAAGAAACCATCAATACAGAGGGCACAAATATGAGGCACCAGTAGTAAGCTTGTGCCAATTATTCAGCATTTTGACTGCTCAGTTCTTACTGTTCAGTCTTTACTACTCAATTTTTACGACACGGTTTTTTTAATACATTAGGAGAGAAGAACCTTATGTTTACAGGCATTGTGCAAGGGGTGGCCAGAGTAGTGGCGGTACGTGAGCTGGATGATTTTCGCGTACATGTGGTGGAATTGCCGCCCTCGATGCGCGAGGGGCTTGAGATTGGAGCATCGGTTGCTCACAACGGTGTTTGCTTAACGGTAACAGCGATAGAGGGCGATAACGTTAGTTTTGATTTGATGCGTGAAACGCTGCGATTGACTAATCTTGGTGCAGTCGCCCCTGGGCAATGCGTCAATATAGAGCGCGCTGCGCGTTTTGGTGATGAAATTGGTGGCCACTCCATGTCGGGCCACATCATTTCCATGGCAGAAGTGGTAGCCATCGAAGAGGCGCCGAACAACCGTCGGTTGTGGTTTTCAATACCGGAAAGGCTGGGCCGGTTTGTGTTTGAAAAGGGCTATATCGGGGTGGACGGTATCAGCCTGACCATTGGTGATGTACGTCATACAGAGAGCAGTGGTGTGGAGTTCAGTGTCAATTTAATTCCGGAGACGCTGTCGCGCACTACGCTTCAGGATCGAGCGCCCGGTGATCAGGTCAACATCGAAATTGACCCGCAGACACAAGTGATCGTTGAAACCGTGGAGCGCGTGCTTTCTCAAAAAACGGGGTTCGGTAATAGCCGCTGCAGCGTCAATAATTAGCTTTAACGGCTACTGGGTTGACCGATCGGTTAGATCATGGCCTAAAGATTGCTTGGCATTAGGCGGCGGGGCTATTTCCGCCAACACTGGTCGCCACGCTGAGGCGCTCGCATCACGGCGAGCGTTTCGGTAGTATGTGCGGCTTTTCTCAGCACCAGAACGCATACTCATGCGGCGTTAGCGCTAAGGATAAGAAGATTCATGAAACTTCTGGATAACTATTTCAAGCTCTCCGAGCACAAAACCAATGTGAAGACAGAAGTTATCGCCGGGATTACCACCTTCCTGACGATGGCCTACATCATCTTTGTTAACCCGAGCATCCTGTCTGAAGCGGGGATGGACTACGGCGCGGTGTTCGTCGCGACTTGCTTGGCGGCAGCGATTGGTTGTTTCGTCATGGGAATGTGGGCCAACTACCCAATTGCCCAGGCGCCAGGCATGGGCTTGAACGCCTTCTTCACCTACGGCGTGGTGTTGGGGATGGGCTATACCTGGGAGGCGGCGTTGGGGGCGGTCTTCTTCTCTGGTTTAACGTTCTTCTTGTTAAGTATTTTTAAAATTCGTGAGTGGATCATTAATGCCATTCCAATGACGTTACGGCTGGGGATTGCTGCTGGTATTGGTCTTTTCCTGGCGATGATTGCGCTTAAGAATGCTGGTATTGTGGTCGCCAACCCCGCTACCTTTGTTTCATTGGGTGACCTTTCCCAACCGCCGGCTATTTATGCGCTGCTAGGCTTTTTTGTGATAACCGCTCTGGCGTACCTTAAAGTTACCGGCGCAGTAATGATTGGCATCTTAGGTGTGACTGTAGCGGCGATGGTGCTTGGCCATAATGAGTATGGTGGTCTGATGTCGATGCCGCCCTCCATTGCGCCTACCTTTATGGCGATGGATTTGATGGGCGCGCTGGATGTGGCGATGCTCAGCGTGATCTTTGCTTTCCTGTTTGTTGATCTATTTGATACATCAGGCACGCTGGTCGGTGTTGCCCATCGTGGCAAGCTGCTGGACAAAGATGGCAAGTTACCGCGCATTGGTCGCGCCATGATGGCCGACAGCACCGCGTCAATGGCGGGTGCCGCCTTGGGTACTTCCACTACGACGAGCTACATTGAATCTACTGCGGGTATTGCATCGGGGGGCCGCACCGGCTTAACGGCGGTAGTCGTGGGTGTTTTGTTCCTGATCAGCTTGTTCTTCGCGCCATTGGCGGGTTCGATTCCGGCCTACGCTACCGCGGGTGCGCTCCTGTATGTGGCTGTACTGATGGCGGGCAGTTTGGCCCACGCTAATTGGGAAGACCCCACCGATGCAGCGCCTGTGTTGATTGCTGCCCTAGCAATGCCGCTGACATTCTCGATTGCCGAAGGGATCGCGCTAGGCTTTATTAGCTACGTGGCGATCAAGGCGCTTTCGGGCCGCTTTGCCGACCTGAACCCAGCGGTGATTATTTTGTCACTGCTGTTTGCGGCAAGATATCTTTTCTTGGTTTGATTAAATACTACCCTTTTTATTACTCAATGAGAGACGCGATGAGCATCTACGGCGACTACATTAAGTCCGTTATTCGCACGGTTCCCGATTGGCCTGAAAAGGGCGTGAATTTTCGCGATATTACCCCCTTGTTGCAAAATAGCGCTGCCTTTCGCAAGCTGATCGATAGCTTCGTACACCGCTATCAAGAGATGAACCTGGATGCCATCGCGGCCATTGATGCGCGGGGGTTTATTATTGGTGCGCCGCTTGCCTATGAGTTGGGCTGTAGCTTTGTGCCAGTGCGTAAGAAGGGTAAGCTACCCTTCAAGACGATTAGCGAGACTTACACGCTTGAGTACGGTCATTCTGAAGTGGAGCTGCACTCCGATGCGTTCCAGAAAGATGACCGTATCCTGCTAATGGATGACTTGATCGCCACCGGTGGCACCATGCTGGCAGCGGCCAATCTGATTCAGCGCAGCGGTGGCCAGGTGGTTGAAACGGCCACCATTATCGATCTGCCTGAGCTGGGTGGTTCACAAAAAATTCGCGATGCCGGTTACAGCGTATTCGCCGTTTGTTCTTTCACCGAAGACGAGTAACTCCCCATGAGCAGCGATCGTTATCACCAACATTTCACTGTCTCCTGGGATCAGTTGCACCGTGATGTGCGCACCCTGTGTCATCAGATGATTGAGCGTGATTTTAAAGGCATTGTCGCGATTACCCGCGGCGGTTTAATTCCCGCCGCGCTGATTGCTCGGGAGCTTAATATCCGCCTGATCGATACCGTGTGTATTAAAAGCTATGACCATATGGATCAAGGCGGCCTGGATATTATGAAGGGCGTCGATCATGACGGTGAAGGCTGGTTGCTGGTCGATGACTTGGTGGATACCGGCAAAACAGCGCGGGCAGTACGCAAAATGTTGCCTAAAGCTCACTTTGTGACTATCTACGCCAAGCCGGACGGTCGCCCCCTGGTGGATCAATACCTGACGGAAGTTTCCCAACAATGCTGGATTCAATTCCCCTGGGATATGGGCGTTGCGTACGTTGAGCCGCTTGTCGATCAAATGAAGAGGTAATGATGGCCAATCCACTTCCCGGCGATTGGAGTCAGTGGCTGGGTAATGAGTTTCAGGCTGACTATATGCTGGCGCTAAAAGCCTTTTTGGCGCAGCAGAAAGCGGCCAAGAAAATTATCTACCCACACTCCACACAATGGTTTCGCGCCTTTGAGCTGACGCCGTTGAGCGAAGTGAAGGTGGTTATTTTAGGCCAAGATCCCTATCACGGCCCTAATCAGGCTCATGGCTTATGTTTTTCCGTGCAGCCCGGTGTTCCTGTGCCGCCATCGTTGGTCAATATCTACAAAGAGTTGGCCACCGATGTCGGTTTCACCCCTGTGCGCCACGGCCATCTGGAAGCATGGGCCAAGCAGGGCGTGCTGTTGTTAAACACCTCGCTTACCGTTGAGCAGGGCAATGCGGCCTCGCATCGCGGTAAAGGGTGGGAGCCGTTCACCGACCGCGCCATTGAAACTGTTAGCCAGCACGCGCCGCCGTGTGTATTTCTGTTATGGGGAAGTCATGCGCGCCAGAAGAAGGCGTTAATCGACCAGGGGCGCCACTTAATACTTGAAGCCCCGCATCCTTCACCGCTCTCTGCGCACCGGGGCTTTTTCGGTACTCGGCATTTTTCCCAAGCCAATCAGTTTCTGCAGGCCCAGGGTCGAGCCCCCATTGAGTGGCAATTGCCGGAAACCCCTTAACCTCGTAAGTGGTTGCGGGTAGAATACGCGCAATTTTGTGCCTAGCTGATGCAACCCTGGTTGCCATTCTGAATCCCCCTGCAGTGAGGAAGTCCCATGAGTGTTTACGCCATTAACCATCCGCTTGTTCAACATAAGCTGGGACTGATGCGCGAAGCTGACTTGAGCACTAAAAGCTTTCGTGAACTGGCAGGTGAAGTCGCCAAGCTGTTGACCTATGAAGCAACCAAAGGTCTGGAGCTGGAAGATCATGAAATCCAGGGATGGAACGGCGAGCCGATTGCCACCCGTCGGCTAAAAGGTAAGAAAGTCACCGTTGTACCGATTCTGCGTGCTGGGCTCGGCATGCTGGAAGGCGTAACGGATCTGATTCCCAGTGCACGGGTAAGCGTTGTCGGTCTATACCGCGATGAAGAGACGCTGCAGCCGGTGCCTTATTTTGCCAAGTTTGCCAACGATATCGAAGAGCGCATGGCCATCGTGATTGACCCCATGCTGGCGACGGGTGGATCGATGGTGGCGACACTGGACATGCTGCGTGAACGCGGCTGTGAAAGTATGAAGGTGATCGTGCTCGTCGCCGCCCCTGAAGGCATCAAACGGGTACAAGATGCCTACCCTGATATTGAAATTTACACCGCCTCAATCGATGACCGGCTGGACGAAAATGGCTATATCGTCCCTGGGCTGGGTGATGCTGGCGACAAGATTTTCGGAACTCGCTAAGCGTCTTTAAATATATTGCCCCTTACGCCCAGCGTCAGGGGCATTTTTTTGCACTCCTGCTATCGAATAATTACTAGGGATTCACTTATGCGTGAAGCTACCAGTCAGGCTGAGTCGTGGCCGAAAGTCATCTTAACCGGCGCCCAAATGTTGTTTGTGGCGTTTGGTGCCCTGGTGTTAGTGCCTCTTCTGACCGGTCTTGACCCAAGTGTTGCACTGTTCACGGCCGGGGTGGGAACCCTAGTATTCCACGCGGTGACCAAACAGAGCGTGCCGGTTTTTTTGGCCTCATCGTTTGCTTTTATTGCCCCGATTCAAGGCTCTGTGGCGAGCTTCGGCGTGTCAGCGACCATGGGCGGGCTTATGGCGGCAGGGTTGGTCTATGTGGCGATCTCCCAGGCCGTGCGTTTAAAAGGTACTGCTTGGCTGCACCGCTTGCTTCCCGCTGTAGTGGTGGGGCCGGTGATTATGGTGATTGGCCTGGCGCTGGCACCGGTGGCGGTTAGCATGGCGACCGGGGAAACCAGTGACAACATCGGCTATGGCGCGGCAATCTTTCTCTCGATGACCAGTTTATTAGTGACGTTAGTGCTGGCCGTGTTTGGACGGGGGCTTCTTCGCTTAGTGCCGATTATCGGCGGCATTGTCACCGGCTATTTTTTAGCGCTGCTGATGGGTGTTGTGGACTTTACGCCTGTGCGTGAGGCGGCGTGGCTATCGATACCCAGCTTTACCGCACCCAGTTTTCACTGGGCGGCTATTCTGTTTATGATTCCGGTCGCGATTGCCCCGGCGGTAGAGCATATTGGCGATATGGTGGCGATTGGCTCGGTGACCCGCAAAAACTACCTGGAAAAGCCTGGCCTACATCGCACGCTGTTAGGCGATGGGTTGGCGACCAGCGTGGCAGCGCTATTCGGCGGGCCGCCGAATACGACCTACTCGGAAGTCACAGGGGCGGTAACCCTCACTCGGGCGTTTAATCCCAAGTACATGATCGTCGCCGCTATTATTGCCATTGTGCTGGCATTTGTGTCCAAGCTTGGCGCGCTATTGCAGACCATTCCGGGCCCGGTAATGGGCGGTATAATGACGCTGTTGTTTGGCTCCATTGCGGTCGTCGGTATGAATACGCTGGTGCGCGCTGGTCAGTCGCTGACGGCACCCCGCAATTTAGTGGTGGTCTCACTAATACTGGTGTTCGGCATTGGTGGTATGCAGTTTGGCGGTGGCCAGTTCACCCTGCAGGGCGTTAGTCTTGCCGCCTTGGTGGGTATCGCGTTGAACTGGCTGTTACCCCGCGAGCAAGAGGGCGAGTAAGCTAATCGCCAGTAACACCGTGTGCATCGCAAGGATGACAGGTCTTGTAAAGTGCGTTTAGAGATCATCAGGAGTGTCGGCAGCATGGAAAACGAACTAACCGCAGCTTTTCCAGTTCTGGGGATTGCTGCCTGGAGCGGTACCGGTAAAACCACGCTGTTAGAGAAGCTGCTGCCACGATTAGCCGAGTATGGTTTGAAGGTCGCTGTGATCAAGCATGCACACCACTCGTTTGATGTCGACCAGCCCGGCAAAGATAGCTATAAGCTGCGCAGTGCAGGTGCCGCACCGGTACTGGTGGCTTCTCGTCAACGATTTGCGCTGATGCAGGAAACCCCCGGCCAGAAAGAGCCGGATTTAGCCCAGTTAATTGCCATGATGGCGCCGCACCAACCCGACTTGGTGATTGTCGAAGGTTTCAAGGCTTGGCCGATTCCCAAGCTGGTGTTATACCGCGATGGCATTGGTGATACGACTATTTTAACCGGCCAATGGGTTGAGGCAGCCGCGCTGAGCGCACCATCGCCTATAGACCTAGCGGCTACGGTGACCCAGTTAAATCTAGACGATAGCGAAGCAATAGCGAGCTGGATAGTCAGTTGGTTAAGCGCGAAAACCGACGCTAGATTCTCAAGTTCTTCGGCTTCAAGTACTTCGGTTTCAAGTGCTTGGGCTTTAAAAAAGAAACGGTGACAACATGTATCTAACCCATCTCAATACCCGTGGCGAAGCCAATATGGTAGATGTCGGCGATAAGCAAGAAACCCGCCGCGAAGCCGTCGCCTCGGGCCGCATTGTGATGCAGCCTGAAACGCTGAAATTGCTTAGCGATGGTGAATTGCCCAAGGGCGATGTGCTGGCCACAGCGAGAATCGCCGGTATCCAGGCCGCCAAGCGCACCCATGAGCTGATTCCTCTCTGCCATTCACTGGCGCTCTCCAAGGTGTCAGTTGAGTTCGATATTGATGTTGCCGAATCCTGCGTTCACGTGACCTCATTGTGTCGCTTAAATGGCCGCACCGGGGTTGAAATGGAAGCCCTTACTGCCGTCTCGGTAGCCTGTTTGACGCTTTACGATATGTGCAAAGCGGTCGATAAAGGTATGCGGATCGAGGCCATTCAGCTCGATAGCAAGCAGGGTGGCCTGCGCGGTGACTACCAGCGTATGAACTCCCAGGCGCCCATTGTTACTGGCGACGGCGTGGCCGGAGAAGTCAGCTTGGGCGAGCGCTGCCCTTCACCCTGCGTGCGGGTTAAGTTTTTAGCTGAACTGCGCGAGCGAGTAGGCGAAAGCGAGGCGGTTGTGAGCCTTGATCAACTGGCTAGCCGCGACATTAGCGGATTAAAGGCCGCACTAGTCGAGCAGGATAGTCGCTTTAAACAGCTCACTGACCAGCGCACGCTGTGTGCAATTAACCAAGTCATGGCCAATGACGAAGCGTTAGTGACCGATGATGACGAAGTGGCATTTTTCCCGCCAGTTACAGGGGGGTGAGTGTGGATAATAAGCTGGATATTAAAGTAGCGATTCAAGCAGCCCCATTCTCAATGGCCTACGGCTATGACGATGCCTTAGCGGGGCGTAGCGATATTGGCGCGGTGGTGAGTTTTACCGGCTTAGTGCGTGATTTTAATGAAAAACCGGATGTCACGGGGTTAACGCTGGAGCATTACCCGGGCATGACCGAGCGCACGTTGACAGACATTGGCGAACAGGCTTGGCAGCGCTGGTCGCTCCAGGCAGTGCGGATTATCCATCGCGTTGGCTATCTGGCGCCGGGTGACCCAATTGTGCGGGTGCTGGTGGCTAGTGCACACCGGCGTGAGGCATTCGAAGCCTGCGATTTTATAATGGATTACCTGAAAACCCAGGCGCCCTTCTGGAAGAAAGAGCACTCTACCCAGGGTGAGTATTGGGTCACAGAACGCCACTCTGATCAGCAGGATGCAGCGCGCTGGGAATGAAGTGCCGCGTCACTGTGCTCCTCGCAATAACACGAAACTGTCATTGCGAACGCAGTGAAGCAATCTCGGGGTTAGGCGTCAACGCTGGTTGAGATTGCCGCGTCGCTGCGCTCCTCGCAATGACAAATAAGAAGGCTCCTCGCAGGGACACGAAACTGTCATTGCGAACGCAGTGAAGCAATCTCGGGGTTAGGCGCCACCGCTGGTTGAGATTGCCGCGTCGCTGCATTCGTTGCAATGATGCGGCTCTAACGGTTTGCGGCGCTTTCATACGCAGCAGATTCGGGCATTTCGGCGGCCATAATCTGTAGGTGCACGTCGGGCAGGTGCTGCATATGCTCCGCCAGCCAGTGAACCAACCGCGGCTGCAGTGCCTGACGCAAGTCGGCAAGCGTCTCAGCTGCAATCTCCTCAAGCTGATCATCCAACCAATCGCTAAAGCTATCTTCATCCAGCGGGCTGGCCCCTGAGGCATCCAACATCAAGCGGCCAATCCGTGCCCAGCCAGTGTCAGTCGCGGTCACCGGCAGCGCAAGATACAAGCTGCCGCGACGGGCCTTATTGACGTCATTCACCTCAAGACCGGGGTGGGGCACCACGCTGTTCTGGCTGACAATGCAGGGCGGCTGCGGGTAGCGTGTTTCACAGTGCAACCCGTGGCTATCAAAATTGATCATATCGCCGTTTACCGGCGTCAGTGGGGCGCTAATGCCCAGCTGGTTGGCGATGGCCTGGTGGGCCTGCTGATGGCGTGCTTCGCCATGCACCGGCATAAGATGCTTGGGCCTAACCCATTGATAGAGTTTGATCAGCTCATCCTGAGCAGGATGCCCTGTGGCGTGCAATTCAGGGTGATTGAACTCGTCATAGATGCTGACACCGAGATGCGCCAAACGCTTTTTAAGCTGTTCGATGGGGCGCTCATTGCCGGGAATGGCTTTGGCCGAGAAGATGACGTTATCGCCCGGCTGAAGATCCACATAGGGGTGACGGCCCTGGGTGAGACGCTGAAGTGCGGCGCGGGACTCGCCCTGACTGCCGGTGGCGATAATCACCACTTCATCCCGAGGCAGGTAGCCAAGGTCGTGGTTGGGCACCAGCGGTGGCAGATCATCCATATAGCCTAAGCCACGCGCGACGCTGACCATGCGCTCCATGGAGCGCCCCATTAAGCTGATACGACGGCCACATCGATGCGCCGCGCGTCCTATCGCTAACACCCGGGCAAGATTGCTGGCAAAGCAGGAGATCACCACGCGCCCCTGGCAATTGCTAAGGGTTTTTGCCAACGCCCGGGCGACATCCCCTTCGCTGCCAGAGTGGCCGGGCATAGGAGCGTTGGTGGAGTCGCCCACGACTAAGTCAACTGGTGCAAGCGCCTTGAAGTGGGCCGCGCTGATCGGCGTGCCGATGATCGGTTCAGGGTCGAGTTTCCAGTCACCGGTATGCAAGACACGGTAGCCACCGGCGATCATCATCAACGCACAGCTTTCTGGGATCGAGTGGGTTAACAGCAAATAGCGCAGCGTGAACGGCCCGCTTTCCAGCGCCTCGCCAGGTTCAATGACGTGGATAGCCGCGCTGCTAAGCTGATGCTCGGCAAACTTTAGCCGCAACAGGCCTGCCGCCAGCGGAGTGGCGTAAATGGGGCAGTTCCACATCGGCCAGAGCCAGGCAACCGCACCAATGTGGTCTTCATGGCCATGGGTGATAAATAGCGCTTTGGGCACGATGCCTAATGCTTTCGGCGTATTGAGATTGGGCACTTGCAAAGGCGAGTTGGGAAGATCCTGGCGGATCATCATGCCGCAGTCCACAGCTATCCAATGATCGTCATAGCCGTATAGCGTTAGATTCATTCCAATCTCACCGCATCCCCCCAGCGGCAAGATGCGCAGCGGTGGACGACGACGGGGACGAATTTGAACGCGTGGTGAATGCATCTGTTATGAAAAACCTAAAAAGTAGTGACTTAACTATACGGGAAGGCAGGGGCGGCTAACAATCATCCTTGGCCTTCCGATACAATATGCAGCCTAAGCCGCTGGTTTGTCATAATTACCTTAGAAATAGGTCAAGAGTAGCTCACATGTCTCATTATTATCGTTTAGTGGTTTCCTGTCCTGACCGGGTGGGGATTGTTGCACGGGTCTCGAGTTTTATTGCCCAGCAGGGCGGCTCTATTACCGAAGCCAGCCAGCACTCTGATTTAGAAACCGGCTGCTTTTTTATGCGTTATGAAATTCTGGCGGATTCGGTAGGTATGTCCGTAGAAGCGCTGCGCGAGGCGTTTGCGCCAGTAGCCAGCGAATTCAATATGCAGTGGTCACTGGTGGATACCCAGCAACGTCGGCGCGTAGTACTGATGGTGTCGCGGGAGTCACACTGCTTGGTCGATCTACTTTATCGCTGGCAGGCAGGTGAGCTGGATTGCGATATTGTTGGGGTTATCTCCAATCATGACGATATGCGTTCGCTGACCGAGTGGTACGGCATTCCTTACCACCATGTACCGGTCGACCCTGACAATAAGCAAGCGTCGTTTGCCAAGGTACAGGCCGAAATTGACAGCGCCCGTGCGGACTGCGTGGTGCTGGCGCGCTATATGCAAATTCTGCCCCCCGAGCTGTGCGCGCGCTATGCGGGACGAGTGATCAATATTCATCACAGCTTTTTGCCCTCTTTTGCTGGGGCAAAGCCCTACCACCAGGCTTACCAGCGGGGCGTTAAGCTGATCGGGGCTACCTGCCACTATGTGACAGAGGAACTCGACGCAGGCCCGATCATCGAGCAGGATATTCATCGCGTTAGCCACTGTCATACGCCCACTGATCTAGTCCGCTTTGGCCGTGATGTAGAGAAGGCGGTGCTCGCTCGCGGTTTGCGTTGGCACTTAGAAGACCGCGTGCTGGTGCACGGCAATAAGACAGTGGTCTTTAGCTAAAGGCTCCCTAACACCATCAACCTGAGAGGCCGCCATGTCGTTCGCGCAAAGTGTATTAGCGCCCTGGGCGCTGCTGCTCACCTGGCTACTCTCGTTAGTAGTGATCGCATGGGCGCTTTGGGGGCGGCCCTGGCAGGTGTTGATAGCCGATACGGCGCTTCAGCACCGCTGGCTGGGTGCCACGCTGGCGGTGATGCTGATGTGGCAGCTTCGTGCGCAGGCGGTTGATTGGCTAACGCTGCACCTTGTTTTCACAGTATTAATGACACTCGTTTTTAAAGCGCCATTAGCGCTGATCAGCAACGTACTGGTTAATATCACCATGGTGGTCATTGGTCGCAACGAGTGGATGTTGTTAGGGGCAAACGTGCTGGTTACCGGGATAGTCCCGGCGGCCGTCATTGGTACGGTATGGCGGCTGGTAGATCGCCGCCTTCCGGATAATTTGATGGTCTTTCTGTTTGCCTGCGGCTTTTTCGGCGCGGCGCTGGCAACGCTGGGGGGAGGGCTGGCGGCGGTGCTGCTGATCATCGTCGCAGGGACTGACCCTGAAGCGATCTACTTAGCCCAAGAGTATGCGCGCTTCTTGCCTCTGCTGATGCCTTCCGAGGCATTTATAACAGGCATGCTGCTGAGTATTCTGCTGGTCTATCATCCTGACTGGGTAGCCACCTTCAATGACCACCGCTATATCGACTTGCAGTAGTGCGGATACTAGCCGAGTGCCTGACCGTTGCCGCCCCGAATCACACCCACGCCGACACCTTCGATGTCGAGAGGCTGAAATCGTAGGTCGATTTCAATTGGCGCAAAGTCAGGGTTCTCTGCAAATAGCGTCACTTGGTGCCCCTGGCGTTTGAAGCGTTTAACCGTTACTTCATCGTCCAGGCGGGCAACCACGATCTGGCCATCGCGAACCCGGTCGGTGCGATGAACTGCCAATAAGTCACCTTCCAAAATGCCAATATCCTTCATTGAAAGGCCGCGCACGCGCAGCAGATAATCGGCTTTGGGCGTAAAGTACTCGGCTGGCAGCGGGCAGTAGCGGTCAATATGTTCAGCGGCCAAAATGGGGCTGCCAGCGGCCACTTCGCCGATCACGGGTAGGCCAGTCGGCAGCGTCTCAACGTTGGCTGCAGGTAACGTGGTGACTGCGCTATCCAGGGCTTCTTGAGGTTCCTGGTTGGGCAGACGGATGCCGCGAGAGGTGTTGCGGATAATGCGAATAACGCCTTTGCGTTCCAGCGCGCGTAGGTGCTCTTCAGCCGCATTGGGGGAGCGGAAACCAAGTGCTTTGGCAATCTCGGCGCGTGTAGGAGGGTAGCCAAATTCGCCCATAGTCTTAACGATAAAATCAAACACGTGCTGTTGGCGAGCGGTTAGCGGACGCGACATGCCAGACTCCATAAATAGTGAATAGACAGTAACAAGTTAAATGTCGACTTAATCAATAAGTGTTTAAGTATACAGTATGTTCCTCTGTCCAGTATATGGCTTGTCAGTGCCTATCAGCGATGTCTATACAATTTTCCTAATCGTTTGAAACTAAGTTTCTACTTATTTAACCAGCCACATTTTGTCAATAAATCAAGCGTTGAGCCCGTCAAAATTATGGCATAGTATTTTGCTATGTTTTAAACACCTGTTTCCCTGGAGAGTGACATGGCTCAATCTGATACGGTGACCCGTATACTCGACACTGCAGAGGTGCTGTTTGCAGAGCGGGGTTTTGCCGAAACTTCGCTGCGCAACATCACTAGCAAAGCGCGCGTTAACTTAGCCGCTGTTAATTACCATTTTGGCTCCAAAAAAGCTCTGATCCAGGCCGTTTTTTCTCGCTATCTGGATCCTTTTACTCAGCGTTTTCATACCGCGCTGGATGAGCTGGAAGGTCAACACGCTGGACGCGTTATCCCGCTTGAAACATTGCTCGAAACCATGGCCACGACCGTTCTTGCTGTGCCCGCCGAACGCAATAGTTTAAAGGTGTTTATGCGCTTGCTCGGCCTCGCTTACAGCCAAGCGCAGGGGCATCTCAGGCGCCATATCCAGCAAGAGTATGGCGATGTGTTTACCCGCTTCACCGAGCTTGTGCGTAAAGCAACGCCGGACCTACCTGACGCAGAGCGCTTTTGGCGGCTACACTTTATGCTTGGCACGGTAATATTTACCCTGTCTGGCCTCGACGCACTGCGCGATATCGCGGAGAAGGATTATCACGAACAGGTATCTGTGCGTGA
Source organism: Vreelandella boliviensis LC1 (assembly GCF_000236035.1). Classification (GTDB taxonomy): domain Bacteria; phylum Pseudomonadota; class Gammaproteobacteria; order Pseudomonadales; family Halomonadaceae; genus Vreelandella; species Vreelandella boliviensis. The sequence goes on along the minus strand of NZ_JH393259.1, from coordinate 476,225 downwards.
TTTGGTAAGACGGTTACTCCCGGTAGTCGTGGCTGCCATGAATGCGCCGCTACCGCTGGCCCTTGAAGAAGGCAAACCAGAAGAAGGAAAACATGCGAACGCCTACGCTAGCTGAGTTACCTCCGACTGAGAACATCTGGCTGGAGATTGATACCACCCAACAACTGCTGCGCTGTTGGCGAGGGCCGAAAGTGCTCCATGAGTGTGCGATTTCATCCGCTGCCGCCGGAAGCGGGGAGCGCAATGGTAGTGGTAAAACACCCCACGGCTGGCACTATGTGCGAGCCGCCATTGGTGGTGATATGCCTGAAGATGCGGTATTTCGAGGCCGTCGCTGGACGGGCGAGACGTTTTCACCCGCGCTAGCCGAAGCTCATCCACAGCGTGACTGGATTTTGACCCGTATCCTATGGCTTTGCGGGTTAGAAAAGGGCGTCAACCGCGGTGGTCAGGTGGACTCACAACGGCGCTATATTTACCTGCACGGTACGCCGCCTGCCGAGCCCATGGGGGTTGCTGCGTCCCACGGCTGTATCCGTTTACGTAATAGTGACTTGCTATATATCTTTTCGCTAGCGTTGCCAGGCACTCCGGTTTGGTTGCACGGTGGCCGACAATGCTTTGATTAGTCAGATTTTGACACCGCGAGACGATCGTCTAGAATCATCGGCCCTTTTCATGGACCTATCACGATGACTCAACCGTTAGGCCCGGTCATGCTTGACCTTGAAGGCCCAAAATTGACGGCTGCTGAAAAACGCTTGCTGCTAGAACCGACGGTCGGGGGTGTTATTCTATTTGCCCGCAATGTCGAGAATGGCTATCAGGTTCGCCAGCTCTGCAGCGATATTCGCCGCGTGCGTGCTGATTTACTGCTCGCCGTGGATCAAGAGGGCGGTCGCGTTCAGCGTATTAAAGAAGGGTTAACACGCCTACCTGCCATGGCGCGTATTGGCGAGTGCTATCGCACTACCCCGGAAGAGGGGCTGGCATTAGCCAAAGATGCCGGTTGGTTGTTGGGGATGGAGATGGCCGCCTGCGGGCTGGATCTAAGCTTCGCTCCAGTATTGGATGTTGAGAGCGGCCTATCCAGTGTTATAGGTGACCGTAGTTTTAGTAGTGATCCCCTGCACGTGGCCCAACTGGGCAGCGCCTTTATTCAAGGGCTTCACGATGCCGGTATGGCCGCTGTAGGTAAGCATTTCCCCGGTCATGGCGGCGTTGCGGCGGACTCCCACGTTGCGCTACCGGTCGATGACCGCCCGCTAGACGTGATTAAACAGCATGATCTTGTGCCCTTTACCCAGTTAGCCTCACAGCTGGATGGGGTTATGCCTGCGCACGTTATTTATAGCGCTTTCGATACGCGCCCAGCGGGATTTTCACCCACTTGGCTGGGCATGCTACGGGAATCGCTAGGCTTCAAAGGCTGCGTTTTTTCTGATGATCTGAGTATGGCGGGCGCTCACGAAGCAGGTGAGCCCAAGGCGCGTGCCCAGGCAGCATTAGCAGCAGGCTGCGATATGCTGTTGGTATGTAATGACCGACCTGCTGCGCTCGAAGTTATGCAAGCGTGCCAAGGGATCAATACCAAACGGCCCGCCAAACTTCGCTATAGCCGTGCGCGGCCAGACCTGGATGCACTGAGTGCGCTGGGCCGTTGGCGTCGTGCCCATGCTAAGCTGGAAGCGCTAGCTGATCAGCCGAAGCCCAGTGCTGAATAAACCCCTTGCTCGAATAAATGAAGCTTTTAACCCGCCCTGGAGTTGGTAGATGTCAAAGTTGGATAAAGAGGCATTAGAGTCGTTGGACTCGATGCGCGAATTGATGGATAACGCCGACTGCCTAATTTCCCAGCAAGAGGTAGAGCGGGCGCTTGATCGTATGGCGGAAGCGATCACCCGAGATTTAGGCGATAAACTGCCGGTATTTTACTGCGTGATGAATGGGGGCTTGATTACCACAGGGCACCTGCTTACCCGTTTGGGCTTTCCGCTGGAAGTCGATTATCTGCATGCCACTCGCTATCGCAACGAGCTGCGCGGCGGCGAGCTCTTCTGGCGCGTTTCACCTGAAGTGCCAATGGCGGGCCGTCACGTAGTGATTGTTGACGATATACTGGATGAGGGTGCCACGCTGGCGGCCATTTTGGCTTACTGCGAAGAAGCCCAGGCCGCCAGCGTCACCACGGCAGTGCTGGTCGATAAACAGCACAACCGTAAAGCAGTGCCCGGTTTGAAAGCCGACTACTGCAGCCTAGAAGTTGCCGACCGCTACGTGTTTGGCTTTGGCATGGACTACAAAGGCTACTGGCGCAACGCGCCGGGTATTTTTGCTCCCAAAGGAATGTAAAAGGGCTGCAGGAGCTGCAAGTAACTCCCTTTACAAATATCTTGACTGTGGGTCGGGGCGGAAATCTGCCCTCGACACCGACATGTGCAGAGCGCCAAAATTAATAACCTTTTTTTGCATTAGCGGGGCGAGAAACGCCTCGCTAAGCCGGTTTCCGCAATCATCCGTGTCGAAATTTCCTCAACCGAGAAGCGCGTCGCGTCAATGAAGGGAATGTGCATAGTACGGTAGAGTGATTCTGCCTGCTCAACTTCTTGCAGGCACTGATCCATCGAGCTATAGCGGCTATTGGGGCGTCTCTCGTTGCGAATCGCTGACAGGCGTCGCGCATCGATGGTTAAGCCAAACAGCTTTTGCCGATGGGGTGAGAGTGCCTTGGGTAGCTTGAGCATGCCATCTTCGTCTAAATCGTCTTCTGTCAGCGGATAGTTAGCAGCCCGAATGCCAAACTGCAGCGCCAAATAAAGCGAGGTAGGTGTTTTGCCACAGCGCGAGACGCCGACCAGAATGATATCTGCTTTATCGTATTGGTGGGTGCGTGCACCGTCATCATTATCCAGCGCGAAGTGTACGGAGTGAATGCGATCCATATAGACATCATCGCTGCCAATCGAGTGAGTACGCCCAACGCTGTATGAAGAGTGCGTCTCTAGCTCTTGCTCCAAGGGCTTCAGAAAGGTTGAAAAGATATCGACTTTAAATCCGGATGCCTGACGAATGACGTCGCGGATTTGTTGATCCACAATGGTGTCAATAATGATTGGGCGGTGCCCGTCGCGGTTGGCCGTTGTTTCAATCACCGCGGCTAACGCCTGAGCTTTTTCCAGCGTATCGATATAGGGCTTGGTCTGCATATCGATCTCAACATCGCTGAACTGGGCCAGCAAGCTACGTCCTAAACTTTCCGCCGTGATGCCGGTGCCATCTGAAATAAAAAAAGCCGTACGTTTCATAATGAAATCCACTGGTGAGCGATCCGGCTATTGTGAGCCGAGCCGTTTGCCAGCACAACGTGTCATCATCGGTTGTTATTTTGGCGTTGAATGCGACTGACTACATAAATAGCCCAAAAAGCCCTGCTGTTGTAAAAATCCTCCACTCCCTTCGCTATTAGACCAATGGCGAATATATTGGCGCGGTGCTAGGGTAGCTAAGTCAATTATCCATGGCCCGCGGCGTTTATGCCTATATCAGTGGCCATGCCGATATCTATGAGCGAGGGGGTTACGTGGAAGAGTACATTCTGTGGTTCGATCAGCTGGGCATGGCGGACGTCGAACGCGTAGGTGGTAAAAACGCCTCGCTAGGTGAAATGATTTCTAACCTGTCCGGTGCTGGCGTAACGGTACCTGGCGGTTTTGCCACTACCGCCCACGCTTATCGTGAATTTCTCTCCCACGAAGGGTTAAACGAGCGAATTAATGCCACCCTGGCTCGCCTGGATGTTGACGATGTCAAGGCGCTGGCCGAGGCGGGCCGCACTATTCGCCAATGGATCATCGATACGCCACTGCCTCCCACTTTTGAAGCAGCCCTGCGTGATGCCTACGGGCAGCTGCAGCAACAGCACCCTCAACTAAAAGTGGCCGTGCGCAGCTCAGCGACCGCCGAAGACCTACCCGATGCCTCTTTTGCGGGCCAACAGGAAACCTTCCTGAATATCGAAGGTTTCGACAATATCAAGCGTGCGGTGCACGAGGTCTTTGCCTCACTGTTTAACGATCGCGCGATCTCCTACCGTGTGCACCGCGGCTACGCCCACGAAAATGTCGCCTTGTCGGCAGGCGTGCAGAAGATGGTGCGCTCTGAGACAGGCGCGGCAGGCGTCATGTTTACCCTGGATACCGAGTCCGGCTTTAAAGATGCCGTGTTTGTCACTGGCTCCTGGGGCTTGGGTGAAACCGTGGTACAGGGCGCCGTTAACCCTGACGAGTTCTATGTGCACAAACCGACCCTGGCAGCAGGGCGTCCGGCGGTATTGCGCCGTAACTTAGGTTCCAAGCTGATCAAGATGGTTTACGGCCAAGATGCCAGCGCCGGTAAATCGGTGGAAACCGTCGATGTACCCCATAATGACCGCGGCCGTTTCTGTATCAATGATCAGCAAGTGATGGATCTGGCCCGTCAGGCGATGACTATCGAGCAGCACTACCAGCGACCCATGGACATTGAGTGGGCATTGGATGGAGATGACGGTGAGCTGTATATCGTCCAGGCGCGCCCTGAAACGGTGGTCTCCCAGCAGGAGGGCGGGAAGCTTGAGCGTTTCCAGCTGCGTGAAAAGGGCCGCACCTTAATAACCGGCCGAGCGATTGGTCAGCGCATTGGTCGGGGCACCGTCAAAGTCGTGCTCAGCCCTGACGACATGGATAAGATCCATGATGGCGATATCCTGGTCACCGATATGACCGACCCGGATTGGGAGCCAATCATGAAGAAAGCCTCTGCGATCGTCACCAATCGCGGCGGGCGTACTTGTCACGCAGCGATCATCGCCAGGGAGCTTGGCATCCCCGCAGTGGTAGGCTGTGGCGATGCGACTACCCAGTTAAAAGAGGGTATCGACGTTACGGTCTCTTGCGCGGAAGGTGATACCGGCAACGTCTATGCAGGCTTATTGGAGTTTGATTGCAAAGTCTCCAGTGTCGATGCAATGCCGGAAATCCCCTTTAAAATTATGATGAATGTGGGCAATCCCGATCGCGCCTTTGGCTTTGCCAGTTTGCCCCACGCAGGGGTTGGCTTGGCGCGTCTCGAATTTATCATTAACCGCATGATCGGCGTCCATCCTAAAGCGCTGCTGGAGTACGACACGCTGCCGGTGGATCTACAGCAGGTGATCGATTTACGTACCGCGGGCTATACCGACCCCGTCAGTTTCTATGTGGATAAACTGGTAGAGGGTATCTCTACGTTGGCGGCTGCGTTCCATCCCCAGCGTGTCATCGTGCGGCTGTCAGACTTTAAATCAAATGAATACGAAAACTTGATTGGCGGCAAGCTCTATGAGCCGGGCGAAGAGAACCCCATGCTGGGTTTCCGGGGTGCATCGCGCTACATTTCAGAGGCGTTCCGGCCCTGCTTTGAGCTCGAGTGCCGTGCTCTGAAGCGGGTTCGTGAAGAGATGGGTTTCGAGAACATCGAAATCATGGTGCCCTTTGTGCGCACCACCGACGAAGCACGTGAGGTGGTAGAGCTGCTGGCGGCCAATGGGCTGGAGCGAGGCGGTCCCACTGGGCTTAAAGTGATTATGATGTGCGAGCTGCCCGCCAATGCGCTGCTGGCCGATGAGTTCCTCGAGTACTTTGATGGTTTCTCGATTGGCTCTAATGATCTGACCCAGCTAACGCTAGGTTTGGATCGTGACTCGGGCATCGTGGCGCACCTGTTTGATGAACGGAATGGGGCGGTTAAAAAGCTTCTCGCCATGGCGATTCAAGCGTGTAAAGCGAAGGGCAAGTATGTCGGTATTTGTGGTCAGGGGCCGTCAGACCACCCCGATCTGGCTAAATGGTTGATGGAGCAGGGCATTGACTCTGTATCACTCAACCCTGATGCAGTACTGGAAACCTGGTTTATGCTGGCAGGGCAAAAAATCGAGTAATCGAGTCCACCTCAACCTTTACCTTACGCCCGGCCATTGTGCCGGGCGTTGATGTTTTAATAGGCTACCCTTTTGGAGTGTTTTTTTTAACTTGTCACGGAGAGCGTTGAGATGTCACCAAAGTCGGTTAAGTTTGCGCTACCTATTCTGCTGGTAGCGCCGTTATATAGCTGGGGGTTTAGCTATGAGGCACCCTCCATTTCTCCTGAAAGCGAGTCTGGCTATGAAGAGAAACCCGGCTGGGCGGTGGAATCGTTTGCGGTGGCTGCGGCCAACCCCTTAGCCACCGATGCCGGGTACCAAGTACTTAAAGCCGGTGGTAATGCCATTGATGCGGCTATTGCGGTACAGATGGTGCTTAACTTAGTAGAGCCCCAGTCCAGCGGTATCGGCGGCGGTGCTTTTTTGATGCATTACGATGGCGATGAGGTGCGCGCCTATGATGGCCGTGAAACGGCGCCCCAAGGGATCAATGCTGAGCTATTTATGCAAGATGGCGAACCGCTAGCGTTTAACGAAGCGGTGGTTAGCGGCCTCTCCGTGGGGGTGCCGGGCACGCTGCGTATGCTTGAGAAGGCCCACGCTGAGCATGGTGCGCTGGCTTGGGAAGCGCTATTCACCCCGGCAATTACCCTGGCTGAGGAGGGGTTCGCGGTTAGCAATCGGTTGCATGCTAGCTTGGCAGGCGATGAATTCCTGCGCCAAGCCCCGTTAGCGAGTCAGCTCTATTATGATTCAGAAGGTGAGCCAATTGCGGTTGGCGAAACGCTCAAAAACCCTGCCTTGGCAGCCGTTTTTCGCCGTGTAGCAGAGCAAGGCAGCGCTGCCCTGCATGAAGGCACAGTGGCTGAAGACATTGTTGAGCGGGTTCAGAACCACCCAGAGCGTCCAGGCGCTATGACGCTTGAGGATATGAGCGGCTATGAAGCCGTTAACCGTGAACCGTTGTGCACACCTTGGCAGCAGTGGAAGGTGTGCGGTTTCCCACCGCCCTCATCCGGTCACCTTACCGTGATGCAAATTTTGGGTATGCTTGACCAACAGCCGCTACTGGAAGCCCCGTTAGATGATGGCGCCTCAAGCAGCGGGTGGCTGCACCAGTTTTTAGAAGCCTCGCGCTTGGCATTTGCTGACCGTGGTCGTTACATCGCTGACCCCGACTTTGTCGAGGCGCCGGGCGGCGACTGGTCACTAATGCTGGCCCCCGGGTATCTGGAGCAGCGCAGCGTACTTATCGAAGATATGAGCATGGGCGATAGCGCTGAACCGGGTAATCCCGGCGAACTTGCCGTTAGCTGGGCTAGCCAGCCCGAGCAGCCCGAGTACGGTACCAGCCACATCAGCATTGTGGATGAGGAGGGTAACGCGGTGGCCATGACCACCACTATTGAACAGGCGTTTGGCTCGCGGATTATGTCCGATGGTGGCACTGGTTTGTCGGGTGGGTTCCTACTCAATAACGAACTTACCGATTTCTCATTTGTGCCTGAAGTGGATGGTGTTCCCGTGGCGAACCGAGTAGAACCCGGCAAGCGGCCACGTTCCAGCATGAGCCCGACGCTGGTATTTGATCAAGAGAGTGGCGAGCTAGTGGCTAGCTTGGGCTCACCGGGTGGCGCCGCCATTATCCATTACACTGCCCGTACGCTAGTAGCGCTACGTGACTGGGGGTTGAGTGCTCAGGAAGCGCTCAATCTTCCCCATGCCATTACGCTGGGCGGGGATGTCTATGTGGAAGAGGGCCGTTTTCCTGAGGCCACCATCGAATCACTGCGCGAGCGCGGCCACACGGTAAGCGAGCGGGAGTTAACCAGCGGGCTTCAGGCCATTATGCGGCTTAACGATGGCACCCTGTTTGGCGGCGCTGACCCGCGTCGCGAAGGTGTGGTAATGGGCGACTAAGTGAGTGCCTATTGGCGAAGCCAGTTGCGCAACTTCACCAACATCAGCGCCCCGTCGCTTAATGCGCGCCGGTCTTGAATAAGTTTGGTTAAACGATCTGGGTAGTCGGTGATGATGGCATCGACACCCAGGTCAATCAGCGTCGACATTCGGGCTCTATCATTGACGGTCCAGGCGTGTATTTCGTAGCCATACAGTCGCGCTAATTGAATTTCCCCTTCCGTGATGCGGTTATGCCGCAGTCCTAATGCGTCAAAGTCGCGCCGATTGAGTGTGCCGGGCAGTATAAGCTGGGCCAGTAAGGTAACGCGCAGCTCAGGCGCTTGGGCTTTGATATGCTTAAGTAATGAAGGCGACATGGTTGCCATACGCATGGCTAACAGCGCATTGGGAAAGCCGCAAGCTGCATAGCCATCGAATGCGCTTTGTTGGGTCGCCCAGCAACGATAGCGCACGTCGCTCTCAGCATTTAAGGCATCAATAACAGCATCGGCTAATGCCTCCTCTTGGCCTGGCAGGGGCTTAATGTCGATCATTAATCCTGCTTTTCCGCGTACTTTTTCGAGTGCTTCATCCAAGCCTGGAATGTGCTCGCCTTGAAAAGCATCGCCAAACCAGCTTCCCACATCGAATTGGCTAAGTTGGTCTCTGGTTAGCTCGCCAAACTCGCGGTTGTCGCCAGTTAGCCGCGCCATACTGCGGTCGTGGTAGAGCATTACCTGTTGGTCATTGCTCAAACGCACGTCAATTTCGATATAGTCAGCACCATCAATCAGTGACTGTTCTAACGCGGCAAGGGTGTTTTCAGGCGCGACCATGGAACTGCCGCGGTGGGCAATCACTGCAACATTGTCACGGATCTCAAAGCTATTGAGTATCCACCATGCTTGAAGGCCGGCAAAAATCAGTACGCTGAGTTCTACCGCCCAGGCCAGCTTGCCCGCATTGATGCCCTCTGGAGGAGGCGCTGGGCGAGTTTCTCGGTGAGCCAATTGCATATATAGACAGGCGGAAAGCAGTGCATTGGCGGCAATGCCGACAAATGTAGTGGCCAGGGTAACCAGCACATAGCCGATTAAGTACGCGAGCATCGCTGGGATAAGCACGGCATTATGCTCTGGTAACCACCACAGTAGCGGCGTAAATAGCCGGTCAAACAGCAGTGTAACCAGCAGCGGCAGACTAATAATCAGCACCAATAGCAGAAGTACTGCAGCGCCAATGGAACGGCGCCAGCCACGGGTTAAGCTGACGCTTCGTTTAAGTGCCTGCCAGGGGTTACTGCTTTCCAGTGCAACAAAGGGTAGCGCCAAAAGCCAGCGCAGGTAGAGCCATGATGCTGCCCATACCCAGGCTATAATCAGCGGTAGTGCGCAAGCAATGAAATACCACAGTGCGGGGGGACGCACACGCTGGAGATAGTAAGGGTCTATGCCACTCAGCCAGAAGTCGTAAAGCCATGCGAGGCCGATCATAAAGGGCGCGAGTAATAATAAGTGTGTGCCAACTTGGAGTATGACAAGACCCGCCAGGGCGGGCAGCCGACGAGTGCTTAGCCAGAGTGCTTCGAGGGCGAGCCGGTAGTGGTTATCGCGGGGTCTGACGGCCACCTGCAGCATGCCCGCCTGCTGCCAGTAAATAATCAGAAAAGCGAACCCAAGCCCAACCAGCATGCCTGCCAATCCCAGCGGGCTAAAGAGCAGTGCAATCAATTCATCGTTGGTGACGACGGTGCGGTTGAGTTGGGCTAATAGCCCATGAATTACCCGGGTGATCGCTGGCAGCAGCAAGGCTGAGGCGAGCAGGGTGAAAAATAGGTGATAGGCGATCAGTGGGCGAAGATGATCGCGCAATGTGCGCAGTAAGGCAGAGCCAAGATAGGTCAAAGGCTGCATCGTCATTAAACGGTAAGAATGAGCCACCAGGGTGGCAGTATCCTCTATACCTGGCAAGGGGCTCTTTTAAGACAAATTTCTTTAATACAGAGCTGTTATTAAGAAAGCGGAAGCTCATGATCAGCAACAATAATGCCGTTGTTATCTGCATACAGCCACTGGCCGGGCTGAAGAGTGACACCGGCAAAGGTGACGTCGATATCGCGCTGTCCTTCGCCGCGTTTTTCGCTTTTGCGCGGGTGGCTGCCCAATGCCTGAACGCCAATGGGTAGGGCGGCGAGTATATCCACATCGCGTACGCAGCCGTACATAACGACTCCCGCCCAGCCGTTGGCGACGGCCTGCTCAGCGAGCATATCACCCAACATGGCGCAGCGGTGCGAGCCACCCGCATCAACCACCAGCACAGCGCCGTTACCCGGCTCGGTGACAGCTTGTTTAACCATGGAATTATCTTCAAAGCACTTTATTGTACGAATGGGGCCGTAGAAGGCTTCAAGCCCACCAAAATTAGCAAACAGCGGGTCAAGTACTGCGACCTCTGGATGCGCATCGCATAGATCAGGCGTCACTATATCAATCGAATTCGTCATCATATGCTCCTAAAGGTAAAAGCTATTGGTATCCTAGCTGACTAGATAAGGTAGTGCATAAAAAAAACGCCCCGCCCTGTAAAACAGTGGCGGGGCGTTCGGTCATCGACTCAGAAAATGTAACATGTCACATCTTCTGTGATGGTGCGAGCATCGGCGATGGGGCGGTCTATCTCAAACGCTTAACAAACGTTAGGCTTCTTGAGCGACCGGAATCACGTTTGAGGCGATCTTTTGATACTCCTCAATTTCGTGAAAGTTCATATAGCGATAAATCTCGCCCGCCATGGCGTCAAACTCACCCATATAGCGTTGATACTCTTCAACACTGGGTAGGCGTCCTTCTACTGCGGCAACGGCCGCCAGTTCCGCAGAGGCGAGGTACACATTGGCACCATCACCCAGGCGGTTCGGGAAGTTACGTGTAGACGTAGACACCACGGTGCTCTTAGCGGCAACGCGGGCCTGGTTACCCATACACAGTGAACAACCCGGCATCTCCATGCGGGCACCGGCACGGCCGTAAATACCGTAGTAGCCCTCTTCGGTCAGCTGATGCTGATCCATTTTCGTCGGTGGTGCCAGCCACAACCGGGTTTTTAAGCTACCGGCGGGCTGCTTCTCAAGCAGTTTGCCAGCAGCCCGGAAGTGGCCGATGTTGGTCATGCATGAACCGATAAAGACTTCGTCGATTTTCTGGCCTGCTACTTCAGATAGCAAGCGCGCATCGTCGGGGTCGTTCGGCGCACACAGAACCGGTTCTTTAATTTCAGCCAGATCAATTTCGATAACTTCGGTGTACTCGGCGTCTTGGTCGGCACGCATCAGGCTAGGGTTGGCCAGCCACGCTTCCATGCCTTCAATACGACGGCTAATGGTGCGCTCGTCGCCGTAACCGTTGCCCATCATCCACTTCAATAGAGTAATGTTGGACTTCAAGTACTCGGTAACGCTCTCTTCTGACAGGGTAATGGTACAGCCAGCGGCGGAGCGCTCGGCGGACGCATCAGAAAGCTCAAAAGCTTGCTCGACGGTTAAGTCTTCGAGACCTTCAATTTCCAACACGCGCCCGGAGAAGGCGTTTTTCTTGTTGGATTTATCAACGGTCAGCAAGCCTTGCTTGATGGCGTAGAGCGGAATGGCGTGAACCAGGTCGCGCAGCGTTACGCCAGGCTGACGCTTGCCCTTAAAGCGAACCAGCACCGACTCCGGCATGTCCAGCGGCATGACGCCGGTGGCAGCAGCAAACGCGACTAGGCCGGAGCCGGCCGGGAATGAGATGCCGAGGGGGAAGCGGGTGTGCGAGTCGCCGCCGGTACCCACGGTATCGGGCAGCAGCATGCGGTTCAGCCAGCTGTGAATGATACCGTCACCGGGGCGCAGCGAAACACCGCCACGGTTCATGATGAAGTCAGGCAGGGTGTGGTGGGTATCCACATCCACCGGCTTCGGATAAGCGGCAGTATGACAGAACGACTGCATGACCAAGTCTGCCTGAAAGCCCAGGCAAGCAAGGTCTTTCAACTCATCACGGGTCATAGGCCCGGTGGTGTCTTGTGAGCCAACGGTAGTCATCTTGGGTTCGCAGTACATGCCGGGGCGAACGCCATCCAACCCACACGCTTTACCGACCATTTTCTGCGCTAAAGTAAAACCTTTACCGGTATCTTTGGGTTGATCAGGTAGCCGGAAAACGTCAGAGGTGGGTAGGCCCAGTGACTCACGCGCCTTGCCGGTTAACCCGCGGCCAATGATCAGGGGAATACGGCCGCCAGCGCGTACTTCATCCAGGATCAGCTGCGTTTTAAGCTCAAAAGTAGTGATGACATCATCGCTATCGTGTTTGCACACTTTACCTGCATAGGGGTAAACATCGATGACATCGCCCATATTCAGGTTGGTGACGTCCATCTCAACCGGTAGGGCACCCGAATCTTCCATGGTGTTAAAGAAGATAGGCGCAATTTTGCTACCAAAGCAGAAACCGCCAGCGCGCTTGTTGGGGGCGTAGGGGATATCGTCGCCGAAGAACCATAGCACGGAGTTGGTGGCTGACTTGCGCGATGAACCGGTGCCTACCACGTCGCCTACATATACAACCGGGAAACCTTTGGCTTTAACGTCTTCGATCTGCTTAAGCGGGCCCGTGGTGCCTGGAGTTACAGGCTCAATGCCGTCACGCTCGTTTTTGAGCATGGCATTGGCGTGGAGCGGAATATCCGGGCGTGACCAGGCATCCGGTGCGGGAGACAGGTCATCGGTATTGGTTTCGCCAGGTACTTTAAACACGCTGAGAGTGATTTTTTCAGCGAGTGCCGGTTTAGATAAGAACCACTCGGCGTCTGCCCAGGATTGGATAACCTCTTTAGCAACGCTGTTGCCGTTCTTGGCGCGGCTTTCCACATCGTGAAAAGCATCGAACATCAGCAGGGTGTGCTTCAGCTGCTCACCTACTTCGCGGGCAAGTTCCTCGTTATCGAGTAGCTCCACCATTGAAACGATGTTGTAGCCACCTTGCATGGTGCCAAGAAGCTTAACGGCGTGAATCTTGTCGATCAGCGGAGAGCTTGCTTCACCTTTGGCAATAGCGGTGAGTAAGCCTGCTTTTACATAAGCGGCTTCGTCAACGCCAGGCGGTACGCGGTTGGTGATTAAATCAAGGATAAACTCCTCTTCACCGGCCGGTGGTGTTTTCAGTAGCTCAACCAGTGAGGCTACTTGTTCGGCGGTTAGGGGTTTGGGCGGGACGCCCTCAGCGGCACGTTCCTCGACATGTTGGCGGTAAGCTTCAAGCACGTTGGGGCCCTCTCATTGACGTTCTCATTTGACGTTCTCATTAATCTTATGGTGACGGCCTCCAAGTTGCACGGTGTGGGTCATGCCGTGTTAGGTAGTGAGGCCGATCACATATGACAGACGCTTGACAAACAGCGTGTGGTTGGATGGCTAAGATTCTACGGCAAACTGTCGACAATGTTAAGCTGGCAAGCCGAGACGGCTCTTGTACTTTATGTTGATGCCACGATTTAAACGAATCAAAAAAGCGCATTTTATTAGCCAATTGGCTAATAATCATGGAAATTTTTTTCCATTTAAAAGCGAACCTCCGGCTGTGCGGGTGTCATTGTCGTTATAGCGCGTTAGCATAGCCCTCACTTTAAAACCTTAGAACCATCCTACTGCTGTGGTACTCATGTAAGCGTGTTGAATAAAAGTGTGTGGAGCATTTTTAAGCGCGCAGCTACATTAGTGATAGTCGATGCAAGATATAAAGAACGCAATGCAACAGGGAACTATAAGCGCCTTGCGCGCTTATATGTTGTACAATAGTGAGATATAAGCTTGGTGGTGGTGTTATGTTGATACAACCTGGTATGTCACAGCCTTCTGTGCAAACGAGTGCTTTGCAAACGGCTGATCACGCAGTGAAAGCGGATGATCTATTGCCGGAAAGTCTGCACCAGTTTTTGGCCTGTGCAACCCCTGAAGCGTGGCTGCAGTGGGCGCTCGAAAACCCAAAAACGCTGCTGATTGACCATGCGCAGTGTGAAAAAAAAGCCGCTTCTACCGCAATGAGCTTGCTCTATCGCTACGTTGATCAGCCACTTTTGCTAAGCAAAATGTCGCAATTAGCTCGGGAGGAGTTGCTGCATTTCGAACAGGTGGTCGCGCTCATGGAGGCACGCGGTGTTGCCTACCAGCACTTAACCGCTTCACGCTATGCAGAAGGCCTTAGGCGGCACTTGCGCAGCAACGACCCGGAGCGGCTGGTCGATGTATTAATTATCGGCGCGCTTATTGAAGCGCGTAGCTGTGAACGATTCGCTTGCTTAATTCCTTATTTAGACGAAGAGCTTGCCAAGTTTTATCGCACCCTGGTGAAGTCAGAAGGTCGTCATTTTGAGGACTATCTGTTACTGGCTCGCCAACAAACATCGGACTCAATTGATGAGCGGATTGCTTTTTTTGTAGCGCGTGAAGCGGAGCTGATTACTTCGACCGATACGGCTTTTCGTTTTCATAGCGGTGTGCCAGCTTAAGCCACTTAGCCCGGCAGGATGTTTATCATGCGCGATGCTCGTGAAACAGATCAGTTAACTCTCTTCGGCCACTTTTCGCTTACCCAGGGCGAAGACGTCTTAACTCACTTTAGTTACGACAAAGTGAAGGCGCTGCTCGTTTATCTGCTGCTGCACCGACAGCCGGTTAACCGGGCCGCGCTGGCCGAACTACTGTGGCCCGACCAGGGATTATCTTCTGGTCGAACTAACCTGCGTCACGCGCTGCACTGTTTGCGCCAGTCGTTAGGTGAGAGTGCCGACCAAGTGTTGAGTGTCTCCCGGCAAACGATTGCCTTTCAGCTTCCTGCTCATTGGAAAGTCGACCTGCATACGCTGCAGCAGCTGCTCGAAGGGCCACGCGACTTAGATACGCTTGAAGCGCTGATGGCCTGCTACCAAGGCGATCTGATTGAAGAGCTTCAATTGGCGAGCTGTAGTGAATTTCAGCGCTGGCTAGTCCAGGTACGCAATGAGTGGCGTCAGCGCGTCATCCGTTTTGCTGAACAGGTGCTCGACGCTCACAGCGATGTGCCGGATTTGATTCTGGAAACCTTGGTGAGTCGTTTTTCAGGCTACGGCCCCTTTCATGAGCGTCTGGTGCGCCAGCTTGCCGAGCAGAACCAATTGGCCGCCGCTCACGAGCAGTATAATAGCTACTTGCAGTTACTGGCGCTGTCAGGTCAGCAGCCTGAACCCAGCTTCTTACAGTTGGCGAGCTACTGGTCTGACGGTCACCACGACCCCCGCATGATGAGTCCCCAAGGTGCTTTTTCTCGCGCGCTGGCGGCGGACAGCAAGCCACTGCGTGAAGATGAAATTGAGCTGCGCCAGCTTTCTGTGATGGCTATCCGGCTGCGCTTAAAAGGGGAGTGGCAGGCCCGAGCCGCGACCAGACACTGCCTCACTCTGCAATTAGAGTTGCTGCGTTGGTTAGAGCAGCAGTGCCATCACTTGGGTGGCTTCTGGTTGCCTGGCGCCACCGGCGGCTTAGGGTTGGCGTGTTTCGGTACCCATGGGCCTGCTCACCAGTTAGCTGAGTTAGTGGCGCTCTATGAACACTGCCGTCAGGCGCTTCCCCAAGAGAGCGCCCGTCACTGGTCTGGCGAAGACGAAGTGCCGCAGTTTGAACTGGCGGCTGGTTTGCACAGTGGGCGCGTTGTCTACCTGCCCGAGCGGCAGTTGGCCGATCCCCTTGGGCAAGTCACCCAAACCTCTCTGGAATTAATGAGTGCGGCCGAAGGCAGTGAGCTGGTTATCTCACAAGAGGCCAGCCAGCATATGCCGCCAGCGCTTGATCTACAGCCTCGGCTGGTATCGCGCTTGGTGGCTAGTGACGGCCGCGTACGTTTGCGTGCGCTGGTGTTAGGCCAAAATGAAGGCGGCCGCGATGCGCTGCCGCCTAGCCTGGTTGGGCGTGAAACCTCGCTGCGTACCCTGCGCGATGCGCTGGCGCGAGCAGGTATTGGCTTGCGTCAAAGCGTTCTGGTGCGCGGCGCATCGGGTATGGGCAAATCAGCGCTGATGGTCGGATTTCGCCAGTTAGAACTTAGCCGCGATGCGGCTATTTGCTGGCAGCCCACCACGCGGCTGTCGGTGCTCGATCCCTACGGGGTTGCCCGCACGCTGGTGGGCTGGTATCTCAAACAGCCGCTGACCGTCGAGGCAATTCACGCGCTTCAGGCAACGCTTGAGTTTGATCAGCTTACGCCCGAGCGTCAGCAACTGCTGGAAGAGGCGCTTGGGTTGCACGAAGTTCAGGAGATTACCCAGCTTGCCCAAAGCGGTGAAGCCGTTGAGCTGGTGGTGATGTTCCTGCACCGCTTAATCGAGCGCCAAGCGACTACACATACCCTGGTGCTGATGGTCGACGATCTCCAGTGGCTGGATGAGCCTTCCTTTAAAGTGCTCGCCGGGCTACAGGCACGCTTGCCCATCAATACTGCCTTTATGCTGGTGGCCAGCCATCATGGTCGCGAGCTGCTGCCGGTGAAACTGCATTGGGATCAGCAAATTAGTTTAGGAAATCTGGATCCGCTGCAGTCCTCACGGCTATTGTCACAGCTGTCACGGCGCTACCGCATTCATTTGAGCCCACGGCTACGCAACCAGATTATTGAGCGCTGCGATGGTGTACCGCTCTATATGCAGGAGATTTGTCGCCGTTTGGATATGGATCGTCGCGAAGGCCGCAGTGTCCAGTTCGACGAACTGCCTAAAGGGCTGCTGGGCCTATTGGCCAGCCGTATTGATCAACTGGAAAGCGATCGAGAAATTGCCCATGTGGCAGCAGTGTTAGGTAAGCGCTTCCGGTTGGATTTCCTACAGGAGTGCAGTGGCTGGGAAACAGGGCGGCTGAATCAAGCGCTCGAACATATGCGTGTACTGGAGATTGTCGAGCCGGTCGATAAAGAGAGCGGTGAGAACGAATATCAGTTTAGCCATCAGCTGCTGCAAGAAGCGGCCTATCTTTCCTGTCCGCGTGATGTACGCGTCAAGCTGCACCAACAAGTAGTGACCTTAATCGAGGAGCGCTTCCCGGTGTGGATTAGTCGCCACCCCGGCGATTTTGCCACCCATCTGCGCCGTAGCGGTCACTATGCCCGTGGCGCACGCTATTTCGAACTGGCCGCCCGTGAAGCGCTCAAGGTGAGCGCCAACCGAACCGCGCTACGTATGGCTGATTTCGGTTTGGCGAGCCTGCGCCATGTTGAACATGAGATTGAGCGTGAGGTGAGTTTACTCACCGTGCGTGGCCAGGCGGCGTTCTCGTTAGAAGGCCACGGTTCCCCAACTGCTCACGAAAGCTTTGTACGTGCGAGGGAGCTGCTGCGTGAATCGGGTGCCGATAGACTGGAAGACCCAGAAGATCTAGAGCAGATATTCCTGGTTAAATGGGGGCTTTGGGTGGGTCGTAGCCAGCGCTATGCCCATGCAGATGCCTTCGCACTGGCTTCGACGCTTGCTGATATCGCCGCGCGTCTTGAAGATCCTCGCTATCGTCGTTTGGCCGATTATGCCCGTGCCAATTGTGAGTATTGGGCTGGTCGCATTCAGCAGGCTCATGACCATTTAGATGAAATCGATCCGCTCAATGTGCA
>NZ_JH393259.1:438814-458710 GCF_000236035.1 Vreelandella boliviensis LC1 | reverse complement strand
CGGGGGCCTGCCGTTCTCCGACCACCCGCAAGTCTCAGCCGCCTGCTTTCAGGGCTGGGCGCTGTGCCTGCGGGGTGATTATCAGCGTGCCGAGCGTCAGGTGTCGGCGGCGATTCGGCTGGCGGAGAAGATTGCCCATCCTGGCACTTTGGCGCTGGCGCTGCTATTTGCCGCTGCGCTCTATCGCCAGCTAGGCCACGTCCACTTGGCCGCGCGGCATGCGGAGCGGGCGGCGGCAATGACCGGAACGCCAGATTTACAGTTGTGGCAAATTTCCAGCCAGTGCATTCTTGGTTGGCAACGAGCCCTGGCAGGTGATGCCACCGGGCTAGCCCAGTTGCGCGATAGCCTGGATCAAATGGCGGAGCTTAATGGGCGCGACCGCTACCAGCGGCCGGTACTGTGGTACTCCGATGCCTGCATTGAGTTGGGTGAATTAAATGCTGCAGAGGATTACCTTGACCAGTGTTTGGTGATTGCCCGTGAGCGCACCACGCTGTTTCTGCCCGAATTAGCCACCCAGCTGGCCAAGGTGCGTGATCTGCTTGGGCACCCCGCCAACGAAGTCAAGGCACTGGCTGAAATGGCGATTAGCCAGTCCCGAGAACATGGCAATCGCCACCAAGAGTTAGCGGCCCTCGAGCTATGGCTAACGCGCATTGAGCCCAACGACCAACAAGCTAAAGAGAGCTTTAGGCAGTTGTTGAGCGAGGTCAGCCACAGTGATGCACCGGTGCTGACACGCTGGATTAGCTTGTTGGATCGCCGTTTGCCGCGGCCGGTAGGCGCTGAAGGTTGATAAGCTAAAGTAGGGCGCTTTATCGAGTGTCCTGCTCCAGCCAAGTCAAGGTGGCGAGCGCCTCTTCCCGGTGCTCGCCGCATACACTGGCGTCAAAGTTAAAGCGCTCGCAAACCTTGGGACGACTCGGATCGCCAAACAGGCGGCATAGATTGTGCTCATCTAACTGCAAGCAGCGAACGCCCGCCGGCTTGCCCTCTGGCATGCCGGGGATGGCTGAAGTGATTGAGGGCGCAATGCAGCAGGCACCACACCCTGCACGACACCCTTCACTCATAGCCTTGCACTTGGTATAGCACTAGGTGAAAACATGGCAACCGCGCCCTTATTGATTCCTTCAAACGCTTGGATGCGCGTGGCTACGCCGCTTTGCGTGGTAACCTCTTTTGCCAGCCAGGCGGCGATATTTTCTACCGTAGTGGGGCCGGGGAGCACTGCGCATAGCGACTGCGGCAGCGTAATGGAGAAATCACCTTGGGCGGCCCGATAGCCGCAGGTAAGAAAGTCGTTATCGCGTTTGGTGATATCCGCTTCCTCAAGGAGGTAGCGATTTTCCAGCCACTTAGCCCAATGCTGTTCAAGCTTTGGTTGCCGCACCCCCTGCTGAAAGATATGTAGCCGCGAACGGTGGCCGTGAGCGATACGCTGGCAGTTACCTAGGTGGCGCTTAAGGCCATGCGTATAACCATAGGCAGCGCCATCAATGGCCTCGTCGCTAAGGGTCAGGGTCACTTGATGAACATTCTCTGGGCGCTGTTCGGTGAGCTGCTGGCTTAAATGCTCGGCGACCGTGTCAGAATCAATAGCCTGCCAGGGCAGTAAACTAAAGGCCTCTTTCGGCCCGCGTACTTCCATGGGGTAGGGGGTGGTGGTACGTATGCAGATGCCTTCAGGGCACTCCGTCACCGTGACCCCAGGTGCTTGAGTAGGCACCAGTAGGGTGTGGTCGAGTCCGCTGTCGAGCGTGCGTTTGATCCATGGCTTGACTTCACCAAAGTCGAACAGCATGCCGTCTTCACCCAGCTCGCCATCGAGCACTGCGTCTACCTGCCAGCTACAGCCGACTAAGCCGCGCTGGGGACACCAGAGGGAGACATCAATATGGGTCAGTTGTTGAACAAATAAGGACATTAATCAAAACCTGCTAATTTGTGCATTTGCAGCGACAAACGCCACTGGGGGTTAGCCATACAGTAAGCGGTCGCTTCAGCGACAGTGCTCTTAGCCTGGTCGAGAGGGGTAAGATCCATCGGCTGGAGAAAAAAGTGGCGAAAGCCAAGGCGTGAAAACTGCTCTGGGGGTGCGTCTGTCTGGGGGTAAACGAGCTTTAATTCGTCGCCTCGGGTAACCGCCAGCGGATTGCTACCCTTGGGGCTTACACAGAGCCAGTCAATGCCAGGGGGCGGCTTCAGTGTACCGTTGGTTTCGACAGCCACCTCAAACCCATGGCTATGTAAAGTGGCAATCAACGCTGCGTCAAGCTGCAGCAAAGGCTCACCGCCGGTAAACACCACATAGGGCGTCGCATTGTCGTTCTGGCTGGGCCAGAGCGCAGCAATATGCTCTGCAAGGGCGGTAGCAGTGGCAAACTTGCCGCCATTGATGCCGTTAGTGCCGATAAAGTCCGTATCGCAAAAGGTGCATTTAGCTGTTGGCCGGTCTACCTCGCGGCCCGACCACAGATTGCAGCCGCTAAACCGACAGAAAACGCTCGCTCTGCCCGCTTGGGCACCTTCCCCTTGGAGGGTATAAAAAGCTTCTTTGACCTGATACATCAGTGCTGACCTACTGCGCTGTCTTCGCTGTAAGCCAGTGGGTCGGTGACGCCGTTGGCGGCAAAGGCGGCCAAACGTTCGCGACAGCTGCCGCACACGCCGCAGGCAAGCTCGCGGCCTTCATAGCACGTCCAGGTATGGCGATAATCCAAACCCATGGCTAGGCCATCGCGCAGGATATCGGCCTTACTTGCAGTGAGATAGGGGGCGTGCAGCTCCACGGGCTCGAAATTGGCAATGCCCGCTACATGATTCATCGCCTCGACAAATTCGGGGCGACAGTCGGGGTAGAGAACGTGGTCGCCACCATGAGCGCCGTAATCGACTCGCTCTGCGCCAATGTTGACGGCTTTAGCGATCGCCAGGGAGAGCAAAATCATATTACGATTAGGCACCACGGTAGCGCGTAAGTTGTCCGCGCCATAATCACCCTTGGGCATTGCCTGGTCTGGGTCGGTGAGCGCCGAATTATCAATCAAGCCGTGCATCGCACGAATATCGACCACCTGGTGGGGCAGCCCCAGTGAAGCGCACACTTGGCGTGCAGTATCGAGTTCGCGGGCATGCCGCTGACCATAGTCAAACGAAAGCGCGTGTACGGTAAGGCCTTCACGCAGCGCGCGGTGAAGCACGGTAAAAGAGTCCATTCCACCGGAATAGATAACAATGGTCGTGGTTGCTGTGTCAGCAGCCACTGGGGGTAGTAATGACATGAGAAAACACTCTTTGTCGGAGAATTTATTAATCGCGAGCAGCGTTTAGCTGGCGCGGCGTTCCGGGGTCCGGTCCGGAAGGGCGGCAGTTTACGCAATAGCCGCTAATCTGACCAGTTCTAGCGCCCATTGGAGTAACGTGTTGAGGTAAAAAGTGCGTAGGCGGGCAGCATTAATATCAACATGCTACGCTATCCCTCCATGCTGTTAGAGGTAAACCAATGGCAACGATTGAACATAGTGAAATCATTAATGCGCCGCCCGAACGCGTTTTTGAACTATTGCGTCGCGTCGAGGATTTTGCCGATTACTCGGATTTGATTCGCTCGATAGAAACGTTGGGCGATAACCGTTATCGCTGGCACGTACGTGCAGTAGGCATGGACTGGACGTTTGATGTCATGGTCACCGAGATACAGCCACCCTATGTGCTTGCCTGGGAGTCGTTGGACGGGGTAAAAAACCAGGGTCGTTACCGCCTTCGCGAGGTTCCCGAAGGCACTGAGGTACTGTTGACGCTCACTTATGAGATACGCAATCGTCTGATGGAAAAAGCCGTTAACAAAGCGGCGAAGCCGCTAGTTGGCAAAGTCAGTCGGCAGATACTTGAACGTGTAGAGGCGCGTTTGCATGAGTAGTAGGTTTGTATGAATAGTAGGTTTGTATGAATAGCCCACCAAGACACCCTTGGCGTTGGGCGTTAGGGTTTACATGTTTTGCCATGCTGGCTTATGTCTGGCTTTGGTATTCGCCAGATTTGATGGCGGTGAAACAGTGGGCTTCCCAAGCATCGCATCATCCTGTCGTTATTATAGGGGTGATGGTGATTATGGCTGTTACGTTAGCCATTGGATTGCCCGGCAGTATTGGGCTGTGGTTAATTGCCCCCTTTTACCCACCGTTAATTGCCACAGTGATGTTGACACTAAGTAGTGTAGTAGGCGCGTTGGGAGCATATCAAATAGCTGCGCGCGCTGGAAAAAACTGGAACCCAAGCGGTTTAACGCTAAAGGTTATGAAGACGCTGGAGCGGCGTAGCGACTTAATGACCCAGTGTGCCCTGCGGATATTGCCTGGCTTCCCTCACTCGGTTATCAATTTTGCTGCAGGCCTACGTAGTATTTCCCTTAAGACTTACTTGTTGGCAGCAACGCTTGGTTTAGCAGTGAAATGGGGCGTTTATAGTAGTGCGATTTATGGCGCTTTGGAGGCAATTGAGGAGGAGGATGCGCTGCAATTTGATGTGGTGCTACCATTAATAGCGCTGGCATTGTTGTTATTGATAGGCGCTTGGTTCAGGCGCCGCGTAGAGGCGGCGCGCAATATTTATTAAGTCGGCGCCCTTATTGGGGCTTATGCATTGAGGCGTCAAGGTGATCAACGACCTCTGCCCAGTCGGCATCCTCATCCACAGCTTCTTTTAGAAATTCTGCCTGGCCCTCGTTCCAGCAGGGTGCTTCAGCCAATGGCATTGTTTCCGGGAGCGGAGCGTTGCGCTGGATAAAGCGCTCAATTGAATCTGCATCGGATGCTAGACCCAATTGCTCGAATAGTTCGCTGAAATCGTGTACCGGTTTTTCCATAATCTGTTGCTCCTTCAAACGGTTAGAGTACTCCCTATAACATAGCTTGATTCACAGTCTACGCCACTATTCAATCGCCTTGATTTGCTAGCGTTCACCGACTAAAGACGTTAAAAAGAGCTGACGCTGATCTTCTAACGCGAGTGGCTGTGCTAGTAAGTGAGCCAGCTTGGTAAAAGCCGCCTCTGGCGTCATATCATCGCCTGCGAGAACGCCTGCATCGCTAAGGCCATATCCCGCCGCATAAGCGCCCAAGTGGACACTACCTTGCGGACACTGGCTAATGGCGGCGAGCAGTTTGCCTTCCCCGCTTGCTCTAGCGAGTACGTCTAGCAAACTGGGGTCGTCGGGCAGGTTACCGGCGCCCCAGAGCTGAAGTAACGCCCCATTAACCCGCGAATCACTCAACCAGGCGTCCAACTGCCAAGCTGATATGCCTGGCCAAAGGGGGATGCGAACGATCTCTCCCTGATTGACCAGATTGTAGTCGGGGAGCTCGAAACGCGGCGCGCCACGCTGCTGCAGGCCAAGCCCACGGCTGGGGTAATAAATAAAATCATCGCCTACCCGCTCGCCGAGCAGCGGATAGTTGGGGCTGGCGAAGGCGTTGGCTGCTTCGCTATGCTGTTTGATGGCGCGGACGCCCCGAAGCAATTGCCGTGCGAAGTAAATAGCCACCTCTTGCAGTACAGGCTTGGCGGCGAACTGCAGCGCGCCGTGCAGATTGTCCAAGGCATCGCTGCCTTGTGATTCCAGTGGCAGCATTGAGCCTGTTATGACCACTGGTCGATCTAACCCCTGGAGTTGATAGGCAAGGCTGGCAGCGGTCCAGCTGAGCGTATCGGTGCCGTGAATAATCACGAAACCGGCGTAGGCCGTTAGCTGGTCGTTAATATCCCGGGCGAGCTGTTGCCAGGTGAGTGGGGTGGCCGCGCTGGAGTCAATCAGCTTGGCGTAACTTATGACCTTGTAAGATGGAAGGGATTGCTGTTGGGTAAGTGGTAGCTGGCTAAGGGCCGTCGCCATGCGATTGGCAAAGTCACCGCCAGGCGCGAGTCCGTCAGCATGCTGCTGCATACCGATGGTTCCGCCCGTATAGATGACTAAGATACGCTCTCGGGCGGTTAAATTGCTGGCTAGAGGGGAGTGAGGGGTCATCGCCATCTCCTGGGGCTTTGTACGAAACCTGCTAGGTGGGCGTTACACGCTGTATCAAAAGTTCGCCGCTCTGGTCATCCAATCGCTGATTGCGGCCCGCCAGTAGCGCAAAGCCACAGCAAGCAGTGATCAGAATAAGCAACAGCCAAGCTATATGTGATGTGTTGGCGCCTGATTGCAGCATAATCCCCACCCCAAAAGGCCCGAGTGCTGCCAGTGTATAACCACCACCCTGGACCAGCCCAGAAAGCTGACCGGCAAGGCGCGAGTTGGCCGTGCGTAAGACTAGCAGACTTAGCGCCAAGCTAAAGCTGCCGCCTTGGCCGATACCCAGAAGTGCAGCGCCAGGCCATTGCCATACTAATGGCGCGATCAGTAGCATCCATAGTCCAATGGCGGTGCTAAGCAGCACAGCCAATAGCGCGGGGCGCTGGTCACGCCCCATACGTGCAATCCAGGGCGCGCCTAGCGCGGAGGCTAGCTGGCACATAATAGACACCGCCATGGTCCAACCTGCATCGGCTTCGTTATAACCGCGCTCAACCAGCAGTGTGGGCAGCCAACCAAATACGATGTACGCCATGGACGACTGAATGCCCATAAACAGCATGACATGCCAGGTAAGCGGCTGCTTAAGTAGCCGTAAAATACCGCTTTGGGGTGCTGTAGGCGTGTTTGCCAGCCCAGTGGTTGTCAACCGATTGGTTGCTGACGTAGAACGGGGCATATGGAAGTGCCAAAGCACCAGTGCGAAGAGTGCGAGTAGTGACCAGCTCATTAAGCTCGCCTGCCAACTGCCCAGTAGTTGGGTCAATGGAACGCTCAACCCGGCCCCTAGAGCGCCACCTAAGCAGAGCGCCATGGTGTATAACCCGGTGAGTAGGTCGGCGCTCTCGGGAAGCTCCCGCTTAACCAAGGCCGGCAGCAGGGTGCCGCCAATGCCAATTGCGCAGCCTGCCATCGCTGAGCCGACAAAGAGCCCGCCCGGGAGTGGCAAACCACGCAAAGTTAGGCCTGTTGCCAGCAGTGCTAGCGCCGCACTCAGCGCCCGTTCGCTGCCTATGTGTTTAGCCAGGGTAGGGGCAAGCGGGGCGGAGAGGCCTAAAAACAGCACGGGAAGCGTGGTGAGTAGCCCTGCTGCGCTAGCTGAAAGCCCTGCGCTTTCTTGTAGGCGGGTTAGTAAGGGGGCAACCGAGGACATGGCGGGGCGTAGATTTAGCCCCACCACAACCATCAGTACAATAAACGTAATCGAACGACGCGATGCCATATCTATGCTTACTTAATGCCAACGCTTACTTAAGGTGCGGGCGTAAGTCTCCGCGAACGGCATCGAGTAGAGTAATGAAGTGGTAATCCTGGGGTGTGTCCAAGCAATCAACTCTAACGTTAGTGCGCATCCCTTTATCCATATTCAACTGGTCAAATATTTCTAACGTTAGCTTGCGTGCAGGCTTATCGCCTGGCGCCATGATGCCATCTTCAAGGGTAAAGGTTTCAAGCAGGGTGACGCGTACGCGGGTGCTATTGCCTTCACTAAGCACCCGGCGCACAAACAGCCAGCCTTCGCAGGAAAGTGCGTGGTTGTCATCCCGTTGGCGTAGGAAAATCGTGCGGTAGCAGGCGCCTTCCACTGAGGCTTTTTCAGCCATGCTGCGGTAGGCTTGCACCACTTGATTAGCTGACGCTCGGGCGTCCTCTAAACGCTGCACGATCCCTTGATGTTCGCGGCTGATCTGCTCTTGACGTTGAAACGTTAGCCATTGGCGGTACTCGGACATCAGTTGAGAAGACGCCATAATCACTCCGTGAAAGGTGTTGGCTGAAATAGCTGCTGGAGACAGCGGCTTGGA
This sequence comes from Vreelandella boliviensis LC1, assembly GCF_000236035.1. Taxonomy (GTDB): domain Bacteria; phylum Pseudomonadota; class Gammaproteobacteria; order Pseudomonadales; family Halomonadaceae; genus Vreelandella; species Vreelandella boliviensis. The sequence goes on along the minus strand of NZ_JH393259.1, from coordinate 450,829 downwards.
ATATGCAAAGGCGACACCTTCGCATATTCCTGCGCTTTGAGCTAGCGCCGCGCGCGGCGTTTACGCTCTCCGCCGGTATTGGCACTTTGGCCTTCTGGTTTGCGTTTGGCGCGAGGCTGACGTTGATTGCGTCGACCATTCTCGATGGGCTCAGGTTTGATACTGGGGTCGGGCTCAAAGCCAGGCTCAATGTGCTTGGGCAGCGTCTGTTTGATTAGCCGCTCAATACTGCCCAGTAGAGCGTCTTCATCGACGCATACTAGCGAGACGGCTTCGCCATTGCTGCCAGCACGGCCGGTGCGGCCAATGCGGTGGACATAATCTTCCGCCACGTTGGGTAGGTCGAAATTGACGACGTGGGGCAGCTCATTGATATCCAGACCGCGAGCAGCGATATCGGTGGCCACGAGTACCTGCAGGTCGCCGCTCTTAAATGCCGTTAGCGCGCGAGTGCGAGCACCCTGGCTTTTATTGCCATGAATCGCCATGGATGGGATGTCCTGCTTGGAGAGCTGCTCTGCAAGGCGGTTAGCACCATGTTTGGTGCGTGTAAATACCAGTACTTGGAACCAGCCATTTTGCTGAATTAAGTGGGCCAGCAGTTCGCGCTTCTTCTCGCGATCAACACGGTAAATAGCCTGCTCAATTTTCTCGGCAGTGGCATTCCGCGGCGCCACTTCAATCATCGCCGGGTTATCCAGCAGCTGTTGTGCCAGGGTTTGGATTTCATTAGAGAATGTCGCCGAGAACAGCAGATTTTGGCGCTTTTTAGGCACCAGGCGCAGCAAGCGCTTAATGTCGTGAATGAAGCCCATATCGAGCATACGGTCAGCTTCATCAAGCACTAAAATCTCAACGCAGGAGAGATCAACATGCCCCTGCTGGTGAAGATCCAGCAGGCGGCCTGGGGTGGCAACAAGCACATCCAAACCGGCTTTTAGTGCATCGATTTGAGGCTGCTGTCCAACGCCGCCAAAAATAATGTGGGAGCGCAGCGCCAGATGTTGGCCATAGGTAAACACGCTTTCGCCTACTTGGGCGGCGAGTTCACGCGTAGGGGTTAGCACCAGGGCACGGACCTGGCGCTTTGCAGGTCGTTTGCCGGTGTTTAAACGTTGTAGCATCGGCAGCGTAAAACCGGCGGTTTTGCCTGTGCCGGTTTGGGCGCTGGCCAGCATGTCACGGCCTTCTAGTACAACAGGGATGGCCTGTCGTTGTATCGGGGTAGGTTCTGTGTAACCTTGCGCTGTGACAGCGCGTAACAAATCGGCGTGCAGGCCAAGTTCAGAAAAGCTCATGCGTTCTCCGCAGTCACCTAGTGAGTGAGTACCGATAAGTGGTTGTTATCACTAGGTGTAATGTTCAAAAAGCGAGGTTGATCCACCTTCGCGGCAGCGAAGTGTGCCAGATAATTCAGCGTGCCGCGATGGTCGTTGGTTAGCCGTGGTTGACCGTGACAGGAGACGTGAAAGTTATAGCGCGAAGACGCGCTATCATCTGATGTGCACGGACACACCAGAAAACCACGTGTCAGTAATAAGCCGAGCAGTGTAACACGGTTATAGAACGCCAGCTTGTTTAGCTGTCTCGTGTCAGTAGTAAGGCTGCATGTGCCTCCGCTTTTGCGTTGATTTTTTTCCTTGTCTAGGCTTCGCTCGCCAGCTTTTCGTCCAAAGCCTAGCCCCCGTATTATCAGTCGAAGTAATCGCCCTGACGTATTTCAGTGGCTATAAGCTCGACGGCCTGATCCCAGCTATCACTTAATGCGCGTACCAGAGCAGGGTAGCCATCCTCTGCAAGGGTTGTTTCAGCATAGAAATTTTCCATCTCTAGCAGTTCACCGGCATCGTTAAGCAATTGCCATTGGCCGCTAGCCACGGCTACCCCGTCAAAGCGACCCTGGAATTGATCAATGTTCAGGCGCAGGGTCAATGCGTTGGCCTGTTTACCTTCTGCACGCATAACCCTAAGCGTTGGCAGTGCTTGCGATAGGTTAGCGCGGAGTCTTCGTTCTAACTGTCTGCCTAACCCTTCTGCCCACTGATGTTCCCGAGCGGCGTTCAGCGTAATGTCGTCTAGCTGCATCACAATGCCGTCGACATCCAGGTAATGGGCAAGCCTCGGGGGACTCACTATGAGTGTGCCCTCAGGCTGGTTGGGTGTGCTTGCCAATAGGTCGCTCGGCAGCATGTAGCGTGCGGGGGGAGTGACGCTGCTAGCGCAGGCAGAGACCAGTACGCAGATCAGCAGCAGCGGCAAACATCTCAACCATGTCAGTATGTTTTTCCCTTTCAACATATTCCTCCCTGTCAACATAGTGGGCTCCTTAATCTCGTGGCGCGCGGGGAACGGGGTCTTGGGCATCCAGGTTATCAAACAATAGTGCTCTGGGATTGTCATTGAGCGTGCGAGTCAGTGGCTGCAGGTCACGCATCAAGCGATTCAATCGTTCAATGGCCGTTGTAAGCTCTTGATAGGCAGGCGATGAAGGGGATAAGCCTTGTAGTGTACTGCGCAGCTCATCCAGCGTCGCGTTCAGGTTGCCTCCAACCGCCTGGGTTTCAGGGTCATTGATCAACTGATTTAGAGAGGCGCTGACGTCGCGAACCTCATTCAGCATGCTTTCAGAAGCCTGCAGGTTACGATCCAAGCCGGTTAGCAGCGGTTCAACCTCAAGTGCATTTAACTTATCTAGTAAATCGGTCACCTGGGCCTGTATCTGGGCAAAGCCGCCAGGCACGGTGGGGAATACGGCGCGATCCGAAAAGCGCTCGGCAACATATTCATCAGCCAGGTCGCGCTGGAAATTTAAGTCGACAAACAGGGCGCCCGTTAGCAGGCTGCCACTTTTAAGTGAGGCGCGCAGCCCCAGGCCGAACATACGCTGGAATCGCTCCTCCCACTCTTCAAGGTCAATATCGCTATTTTCAATACCCAGGCGCTGGGGCTCAATCCTAATCAGTACGGGAATGGCAAAGCGTGCGCGAGAGTCGGGCTGTGGTGCGGTAAAGTTCCAGGGCACGGCGGCAACGGTGCCAATTCGCACACCGCGAAACTCTACCGGCGCGCCCTTGGAGAGTCCACGCACCGTTTCATCTACTAGCAGCACATACTCTAGATAGCGGTTAAAGGTTCCTTCCCGGGCGGCGTTTTCATCGGCATAGAGGGTGAAGCGTGCATTGGCTTCAACCGGCTGTCCCATAGGCAAATCTTCGGGTACACCGAAGGTAACACCGCCACCCAGTAGAGCCTCCAGCGATTCAACGTTAACGCGCACACCGTCGGCATCTAAACGGAAATCGATACCGCTAGACGTCCAGAAACGGGTGCTATCGGTAACTAAATTAGTATACGGTTCTTCAATAAAGACTTGGTGCTGCATGGTGCGTGAGAGAGGCTCAAAACTATTCTCTTCGATACGCCCGACGGTATAGCCCTGGTAGGAAACCGGGTCACCTACGCGCAGTGAGTTGCCCAGTTGGCTCGTCAAGCTAAGACGCAGTCCTGCTTGGCCTGCAGGCGCAACAGGGGGGATGTCGCTAACAGGGAATTCTCGCCGTGGCGCTTCCTCTGTGCCTGGCTCAAGCTGAATATAAGCGCCAGAGAGCACGGTGCCCAAACCACTAATACCTTCACGTCCAATGCGCGGCTTGACGACCCAAAAGCGGGTATCTTCGCGCAGCATATCCTCAACTTCAGGCTGAATGCGGGCGGTCAAGACCGCATGGGAAAGGTCGTCAGACAATCGCACACCCTGCACTCGGCCTACTTCCACATTGCGGCTACGAATCAGCGTATTGCCCGCTTCGATACCCTCGGCATTCTCCATGGTCAGCGTCACCAGGGTGCCGCGACTGGCGTAGTTGTCATAAACCAGCCATAAGCCAATAGCAATCGCGACGATGGGCACGACCCAAATGGGCGAGAGCCTCGTCTGACGTGACGTTTTGGCCCTATTTAGATCCTGATCGTTTGTTGAGTTGGTATTAGGCGGTGTTGTTTCATTAGCCATCAACAGGTTCCTTGGTGGCCGCTTTACGGCGAAGAAGAGGGTTACGAGGGGGAAGTGGGGTATCCCATATTAGGCGCGGATCAAATGTCATCGCCGCCAGCATGGTCAATACAACCACTGAGCCAAAAGCGAGTGCCGCAGGGCCTGGTGTGATTGACATCAAGGAGCCTGCGCGAATCAGGGCCACTAATATGGCCACCACAAAAACATCGACCATTGACCAACGACCAATAAATTCCGTTAAGCGATACAGCCGAGTACGGCTTTGGGCATTTAATATGCTGCTACGCCGAACCACTAAGCACAGCCAGATTAACGCCACTAATTTTCCGACAGGAACAATCACGCTGGCGATAAAGATAACTGCAGCGATCGGCCATGAGCCCATCTGGATCAGTTGAACAACGCCGCCAATAATGGTTGAAGGTGAAGAGATGCCCAGGCTGGTGGTGGTCATAATGGGGTATACATTGGCAGGAATGTACATGATGGCCGATGCGCCGAGAAGTGCCCAGGTGCGCTGCAAGCTATGAGGCAGACGCTGATGAAGCTTTTCATGGCAGCGAATGCAGTGACCACGGCCCTGGGGTGATAGTCGGTTGATCAGTCCGCAGGTTGGGCAGCCGGTTAGCCCTTGATCGCCGGCAGGAAGCCCCGTCTGAGTGCCCTCGGGAGCCAGTGGTTCTCCCTCTAATGAGAACCACATCCAATCGGCATCCAGGGACTGGCTTGTCATTAACAGCAGTAGTGCAAACGCACAAAATGCCCAAAAGGAGATGCCTATTTGAACGTCGGCCAATCCGGCTATCTTTATCAGACTCACCAGAGCGCCGATAATAAAGACATCGGCCATCATCCATGGCGTTAAGTGCGCAAGTGAACGTGCGATATCACGACTATAGGGCAGGGGACGATCGCGGAGCAGCCCAAGCTGAAGCCAAAAGACGCCGAGTAGGTAGACCGCAGGGAGTACGACAATGGTCATAATGACGGCGATAGCGACCACCGGCTGGTGAAAGCCAATCAATGTGGTGGCGGTCTGGGTCAGTTCAATGCGGTTACTCACCCCGCTGACTGTAAAGCTAATAAAGGGGAACGACACCGCTACCATGAGGGCGACAAGCGAGGCGATGGCCAGGGCCAGACTGCGCTGTGCAGGGTAGCGGTGGCGTTTAACCAAAACATGTGAACAGCGCGGGCAGCTTGCTTTCTCTCCAGAGTTTAACGGCGGCAGTGCCGATACCCAGTCGCATTCATGACAGGCACGCAAACGCCGTCGCTGAGTCCTAGCCTCAGGTGGCAGGCGGTCAACGAGGGGGGCGTTAACCGCTAATGTACGGCGTTTAATCAATCGTTGTGGTAGCAAAAACCAAAACTCTCAGTGCGAGCCCCTAGAAAAACTACTAGGATGTGGCGGATTAGGTTGTCAAATGCGCATTTTAGAAGCCTATGTCGCTGAAATAATATTCAAAAACGTAGGCTAGCCGCTTGACCAAGGCGTGAGTTTAGACAAGGATGCTGCGGCGCAGTGATTAGCAGTTAAATTCGATCATAATGGCCGCGTACTCTTCTGTCAGGTTAGTTCCTCACTAAAGTCTCGCAATATAGAGGTCAGGCTTGCTAGTAATTGCATCTTACTGCCGTCGCGATGAAGTGGTACTTAGGTACAAAATCTGCAAACAGTGATAATCATTATGCCATGAAGGATATGGAATGTTGCTTCCCACATTAGCGGTTGTGTTTGGATTAGTCTTATTGGTTTGGAGTGCCGAGAAGTTTATTGACGGCGCAGCGGCAACATCTCGTTGGCTTGGTTTGTCACCACTGTTGATCGGGATGTTGGTCATCGGATTTGGTACTTCGGCGCCGGAAATGATGGTATCAGTTCTGGCGGCGCTAGACGGAAATCCGGGCTTGGCTGTCGGCAATGCCTACGGTTCAAATATTGCCAATATCGGTTTGATACTCGGTTTGGTGGCGCTTGTTGCGCCGCTTTCGGTTCATTCTAGCGTTATCCGTAAAGAGATGCCGCTATTGTTGTTGGTCATGCTAGCAACGGGTCTAATGCTATTAGACGGATTTGTCGCGCGATGGGAGGCCGTTGGTCTTTTGCTGGCGTTGGTTGTTTTTATTGTCGTGAGTATCGTTCGCTCGCGGAATCAGTCCGACGACGCGCTGGTATCTGAGGTGGCTGAAACCCTGGATAGCAAACCAATGTCCCGGGGTAAAGCCATTATGTGGACACTAGTGGGGCTGGTGCTGTTAATCGCTAGTTCGCGCCTGCTGGTATGGGGGGCAGTTGAAATTGCGGTGCGCTTCGGTGTGAGCGACTTGATTATTGGTTTGACGGTGGTAGCCATTGGTACGTCACTGCCCGAACTTGCATCTTCTATTACGGCACTGCGTCGGAAAGAGCATGATATGGTGTTGGGCAACGTGGTCGGTTCCAACCTCTTTAATAGCTTGGCGGTGGTCGGACTCGCCGGTGTGATTGCGCCCATTGATGCAGGTCGAGAAGTATTGGTGCGCGACTGGAGCGTAATGACCGGCATGACGCTTCTGATGCTTCTGTTTGCGTTTTCTTGGCGTGGCCGCCCCAGGCGGATTAATCGTTTGGAAGGGGGTATTTTGCTGGCGTTATTTATCGCGTACACCGGCTATATGGTCAGTGTCGTCATCATGTCTCGGTAGTGCTTATATCTTCATGGTGTGCACAGCTATGGCAATCGGTGCGTCAATGCGACACATCTTGGGCATCTGGCGACTGTTGTACAATGTTTGTCCAGGACGGGCGCTAGGGACAAGTTCCTGAAAGTGTAAAGAAATAGCGTAAAGAAATAAGCTTAGTGCTTATAACTAAAAGTGTCGTGCCATGAAGGCTCAACTAAGCTTGTGTTAACCCATCCATGGGATACCGATTCAGGTCTTAGGAGAGTGAAATGGAACTTGATCCGCTCGTGTTATCGCGATTGCAATTTGCATTCGTTGTGTCGTTTCACGCAATTTTCCCCGTGTTTACTATTGGCCTTGCGTCCTACATCGCGCTGCTCCATGGCCTGTTTTTCAAGACCAAGAACCCTGCGTGGGATCGCCTCTCGCTTTTCTGGACAAAGGTGTTTGCCGTTGTCTTTGGGATGGGGGTGGTATCAGGCATTGTAATGTCATTTCAGTTTGGCACTAACTGGAGTAACTTTTCCCAGGCTTCTTCGAATTTCCTCGGGCCCATGCTCAGCTATGAAGTTGTGACGGCGTTCTTCTTAGAGGCAGCCTTCTTGGGCGTATTGCTATTCGGGCGCGGTAAGGTTCCTCAAGGGGTTCACTTATTTGCTGCCATTATGGTGGCTGTGGGCACCTTTATATCTTCCTTTTGGATTCTATCGGCTAACAGCTGGTTGCATACACCTGCCGGCGTAGAGCTAATCGACTTTCGTTTCCACGTAACCTCCTGGAGCGAGGCGATCTTTAATCCATCCTTCCCCTACCGCTTTATGCATATGGCCGTGGCTTCGTTTCTGACGGGCGGTTTTGTCGTGGCAGGGGTGAGCGCATGGTTTCTGCTACGTGACAGAGATCCGGAGGCAAATCGCCGGGCGCTCTCTATGTGCCTTTGGCTACTGCTTTTTTTGGCGCCGACCCAGGCAGTCATCGGCGATTTTCATGGAATAAACACTTTAGAACACCAGCCGACTAAAGTGGCTGCGATGGAAGGGCACTGGGAGACCTCCGGCAATGTGCCGCTGCTGTTATTTGCCATTCCTGATCAGGAAGCACAAACCAATCACTTTGAACTGGGTGTTCCGAACCTTGCCAGTATCATCTTGACCCACTCTCTTGATGGGGAGGTACCTGGTATTAGCGAGGTGGCGCCTGAAGAACAGCCGCCAGTGTTGATCGTCTTCTGGGGCTTCCGAGTGATGGTGGGGATTGGTCTGCTAATGATTGCGGTGGCGTTAACGGGGCTGATATTGCGCCGTAAGGGGCGTATCTATGACAAACGGCTATTTTTAAAAGGTCTGACCGCAATGATTCCCATGCCGTTTATCGCTGTCTTGGCGGGCTGGATCGTTACTGAGTCAGGTCGCTCTCCGTGGTTGGTTTACGGCATGATGACCCATGCAGAGGGGTTAACGCCTTCGCTGACTGGCCCTATGGCGCTGTTTACGTTAATTGGCTATGTCTTGGTTTACGGTGTGGTGTTTTACGCGGGCATTTATTACCTCACCCGCGTGGTGCGTAACGGTATGTTGCCGGAAGAAGAGCGTGAAACCACTGATGAGAACTTCAAGCGGCCTATGCGGCCTATGTCGGCGGCGCATACACCTTTTGATGATGACGTTGACCCGGTGAGGAGCTAGACATGGAAATGTTTGATCTAACGTTAATTTGGGCCTTCATCATCGGTTTCGGCATCATGATGTATGTGCTGATGGATGGATTTGATTTGGGGTTGGGTATCCTTTACCCCTTTGCTCCCGATGAAGATGCTCGGGATGTGATGATGAATTCGGTGGCGCCAATATGGGATGGCAACGAAACATGGCTAGTGCTCGGTGGTGCTGGGCTGTTAGGCGCCTTCCCGCTAGTTTATTCGGTGTTCTTGCCTGCGCTTTACATCGGCGTTTTCTTAATGCTGGCAGGGTTGATATTCCGCGGCGTTGCCTTTGAATTTCGTTTCAAGTCACGCCGGAACAGGCGCTGGTGGAATCGCGCTTTCTGCTGGGGGTCGGCGGTCGCCGCTTTTGCTCAAGGTGCGGTGGTAGGTGCCTATATTCAAGGTTTTCCGGTGGAGAACTTCGCCTATGTGGGCGGTGCATTCGATTGGCTAACGCCTTTCTCAGTGCTAACCGGGCTAGGTTTGATGGCAGGTTACGCGCTATTGGGGGCTACTTGGCTAATTCTCAAATCTGAAGGTCATGTGCAGGACTGGGCTTATAAGATAACCCCAATGCTATTGGCGCTGGTGCTGTTCGTGTTTGCCGTGATTAGCTTATGGACGCCGTTTATAAACCCGATGGTGTGGGAGCGCTGGTTTGGCAATATTCAATTGATTTGGATTTTTCCATTCCTTGCCTTGGCCTGTGCTTTTGTGGTTTTCCGTTCAGTACAAAAACGTCGTGAAGGTGTGCCTTTCCTGGCGACCATCGGTATCTATGTCTTTACCTACCTAGGGTTGATCGTAAGCAAATGGCCGGTGATTGTGCCCCCGAACTATACGCTATGGGACGCCGCTTCTGCGCCAGAGTCTCAGCTGTTCTTACTGGTCGGTGTTGTGTTCGTTATTCCGATTATATTGACCTATACCGCTTGGACCTATTGGGTGTTCCGCGGCAAAGTACGTGTAGGCGAGGGATACCACTGATCCATGCTAACTGAAGACACGCTTTCTCTTACGCCGCGCAGTTGGCTGCAAACATTGGCTAAGGGGGAGCGCAAGCGCCTGCTTGGTTCAGCGCTTTGCGGCGTGTTGGCAGGTAGTCAAACGATAGTCGTGGTGGTTGGTCTTGCGTGGCTTATTGATCAGCTAGTGTTACATCACCGACCACCCATTTCTCTATTACCGATATTTTCCCTGCTGGTGGGCAGTGTGCTGTTACGCGCTGCCTTTCAGTGGGGGCATGAAACATTGAGCCTGGAAGCAAGCCTGCGAATTCGACAGCGTGCCAGAGCACAACTGTTGGATAAATTATCCGCCCTAGGCCCGGTTTGGCTAACCAGCCAGCACAGCGGCTCCCTAGCGAACCAAGTGGTTGAGCATATCGATGCGCTGGAAGGCTATTTCGCGCGTTTTTATCCTCAATTACGGATTACGCTCTGCTTGCCACTGTTGATACTGGCGGTGGCGGGTTGGTTGGATTATCTGGTGGCTCTTTTTCTGCTGCTTTCTGCCCCGTTAATTCCGCTTTTTATGGCATTAGTCGGTATGGGGGCTGAGCGCCTTAATCGCGATCAGTTTGTTGCGGTATCGCGCTTGTCAGCGCATTTTATTGACCGTGTGCGCGGTATGACCACGCTGCAGCTTTTTGGGCGTACTTCAGCCGCGCAGCAGGATGTTTGGTATGCCACCGATGAGTATCGGCGTCTTAGCATGCGTACTCTTCGGTTGGCTTTTCTCTCCTCGGCGGTGCTGGAGTTTTTTTCCTCGGTAGCGATTGCGGTTGTAGCTATGTATGTCGGTTTCGGCCTGTTGGGCTACATTGAATACGGGCCGTCACCGTCGCTGACGCTTTTTTCTGGTTTAGCGGTGCTACTGCTCGCCCCCGAATTTTTCCAGCCCCTGCGCACGCTTTCTCAGCATTACCATGATCGCGCTGCGGCACTCGGTGCCGCCGAGAGCGTGGTGGATATACTCAATCAGCCAAACTTGGTGAGTGGGCATCGCTATATGGTTCCACTGTCGGATAGGTCGGCCATTGAGTTAACAGCTGCTTGCGTTGCTTATCCTCGCCGTGGGCAAGTGATAGGTCCTATCGATCTGACCATTCAGCGGGGTGATGTAGTGGCGCTTAGCGGCGCCTCCGGTAGCGGGAAGTCAACACTGTTGGCGCTGCTCGCGGGCTTTATCGCACCAAGCGCTGGCGAGTACCGTCGGCAAGAAAACAGTCACTACGCCTGGCTGGATCAGCAGCCCTGTCTCTTGCACGGCAGTTTAATCGATAATCTGCGCTTGGCGGCACCTGAAGCTTCCCGCGAAGAAATGCTCGCCGCACTGCATCGCGCTGGTTTTGGGCTTCTGTTAACTCAGCTACCCGAGGGTTTGGATACCTTAATCGGCGAGCGTGGAGTAGGGTTGTCAGGTGGCCAAGCCCAGCGCCTTGCCCTCGCGCGAGTATATCTTAGCAATGCACCGCTGGTGCTGTTAGATGAACCTACGGCGAGTTTAGATCAAGAGACAGAGCAGTTCGTTATGGCTGCTTTACTTGAGCTTGCCCAAGAGGGGCGCACCCTGGTCATAGCGACCCATCATCCGGCAGTGATTGCCGTTGCCCAACGCCATCTGGCTTTTGAGCAGGGTGAGCTGGTAGAGGTGACTTCATGATGGCTATTTGCCGAGACTTCCGCCCTTGGCTGCTGCTTTTAGTGCGGCGCCGCAAGCGCTTTTTGTTGGGTGCTTTGCTGGTTTGGATCACTTTGATGGCAGGGCTTGCGCTGCTGGGGTTGTCGGGTTGGTTTATTACCGCTAGTGCCCTGACCGGTATCTCCTTGGCGCTGGGTATTCCTGCGCGACTCGATGTTTATGTCCCCGGTGGCGGCATTCGTTTCTTCGCCTTGGCGCGCACCGTAGCGCGCTATGTTGAGCGTCTCTATAACCATAATACGGTGTTAACGCTGCTTGCTGACTTGCGTTATCGGGTATTTGGTTATTTAACGCGCTTCGACGACGCTCGCTTGCACGGTGAGCGTGCTAGCGACTGGCTGAGCCGGTTAACATCGGATATCGACACTCTAGATAACTTTTATCTGCGGCTCTTGGTACCACCGTTGGTGGCGCTGCTTAGCGTGGTGGCTGTGTCGCTTTTTGTGGCTATTTGGTTGCCCGTGGTTGGCGTGCTGATGGCAGTGACGCTGGGCTTACTCTGGCTAGTGGCGACCCTGTTAGCTGCTGTCTGGGGATTTTCGCAAAGCTATCAGCAGGTGGTTGACCAGCAGACGCTGCGTCGCCTAGTGGTCGATCAAGTGCAGGCCACGGCTGAGTTGATGAGCTATCAAACGACCCAGTGGCATCGGACGATGATCGCTACTCAAGAGCAGCAAGCATTCATCAATCAGCGCCGCTTGGGCCGTAAAGCGGCGTTAATAAACTGCCTAGTGAGTGTCATTAGTGGATTAATGGTAGTGGCAGTAGTGTGGTTCGCTAGCCTGGTGTTTAGCCAGCAGTTGGTAACGGGCCCTATTTTGGTGATGGCGGCATTGATAGCACTGGGTGCGAATGAGGCGTTTATCACGTTACCTGCTAGCTTTATTAAGTTGGGCGCTAGCTATGCAGCGGTGCGTCGGTTGAATGA
>NZ_JH393259.1:435729-438804 GCF_000236035.1 Vreelandella boliviensis LC1 | reverse complement strand
CTGCCCCTGCCGTTACGCTACCTGAAGGTGTTGGTCTAAGCATACAGGCTAATCAACTCTCCCTGCGCTATGCGCAAACATTAGAGCTCGCGTTAAATTGTATTGATCTTCAGCTGCCCGCTGGAAAGCGAGCGGTAATTACTGGCAACTCCGGTGCCGGAAAATCGTCTTTAGCCAGTGTGTTGATGGGGCGCTTAAAAGCGACACAGGGTGAGGCGATGGTAGGCGACGTGTCAGCGTGTGAGCTCTCGGCCGAAAACCGTGCTAATCACTTTGCCATGCTCACTCAGCAGGTGGATCTGTTTGATACCTCTATTGCCGAGAACCTGCGTATTGCCAACCCCACCGCAAGCGACGAAAAGCTCTGGGAGGCATTGAGCGCCGTTGCCTTGGATAGCTGGGTTGAGCAACTGCCGAAAGGCTTAGCCACAGCGGTGGGCGAAAAAGGTCAGCAGCTTTCGGGGGGCCAAGGTCGACGTTTGGCATTAGCACGCCTAATGCTATGTAGCCCTCAAGTGGTGATTCTTGACGAGCCGTTTGCAGGCGTTGATGCGGCGACTGCAAACCACATAGCGTCTTCCCTGGATAAATGGCTGATTAATCGAACGGTTATCTTCTTTGTCCATCAAGTCAGTTCGCTGAATCCATTGCCTGGGATCGAGTACCACTGGCATCTAGATGCCGGTAAACTTAGCCAATGCCCGCTTAAATAATTGATAATGAGCGACATTGATTAATTTATAAGACAGCTAGGAGCCCTCCATGCAAGAATTTTTACGCAATCTTCCTAAGGTAGAGCTCCATTTGCATATCGAAGGCTCGCTGGAACCAGAGTTAATGTTTGCGCTAGCGCAGCGCAATGGGATTGAACTGCCTTATACGACAGTTCAAGAAGCCAAAGATGCTTATCACTTCAACGATCTGCAGGGGTTCCTGAACCTCTATTTTCAGGGTATGAGCGTGCTTCGTAACGAGGAAGACTTTTACGACTTGGCGATGGATTATTTCAAGCGCGCGCGAGGGGAGGGCGTTGTGCATATCGACATGCACTTTGACCCCCAGGCGCATCTACAGCGTGGCGTGCCGCTTGAAGTGGTAATGGCTGGGCTATTAAAAGCTAAGCAGGAGGCAGAGGAGGGCCTCGACCTCTCTATCGGCATGATTATGGCTTTTCTACGCGACCGTCCCGCAGAGGAGGCGTTGCATGTACTTGAACAAGCCGCTCCCTATTGGAAAATGCTGGATGCTATCGGTCTAGATAGTGCTGAGCAAAATAATCCACCGGAAAAATTTGTTGAGGTGTTTAAGCGCGCAAAGCAGCTTGGGCTTGTGCGTGTGGCCCATGCCGGTGAGGAAGGCCCCGCAGAGTATATTAAAGAAGCCTTGGATGTACTTGATGTTCAGCGCATTGATCATGGAGTGCGCTGTTTAGAAAGTGATGAAGTAGTTGAGCGTTTGCGCAGCCAGCAGGTTGTTCTAACGGTTTGCCCGCTCTCAAACGTCAGCTTAAAGGTAGTAGAGGATCTGCGTGATCATCCACTGCCTAAGCTTTTGGCTGAAGGGCTCAAAGTGACCATTAGCTCGGATGACCCCGCTTATTTTGGTGGCGGTATGCTGACTAATCACATTGCTTGCGCCGAGGCGTTTGGCTGGGATGAGGCGGTTTTTCGTCAATTAACCCGCAACGCCATTGAAGAAGCTTTTACTACTCAGCAACGTCGCGAAGAGCTGCTGGGTCGCTTAGCTGTAATATAACGTTCCACCGCCTGGTCGCAGTGACCAGGCGGCTGCTCTCGCGAGGGCGATAGTTTTATGTGTCGGTTTAGAGCAATAGTTTAGGGCAGTGCGGGCACGTCAAAATCAGGCATTTCACCGGTTAGTGTATGTAGAAACGCGGTAATATCACTAATGGTGCCTTCATCAAATTCACGTCCAAGCATCTCTTGGCCCATTATCGCGACTGCCTCTTCCAGCGTTTCAGTGGCACCGTTATTCATATACGGGTAGGTCACCGCCACATTGCGCAATGTAGGCGTTCTGAAACGGTACTTGTCGCTCTCTTCTTCGGTCACGACGTAACGACCCAAATCAGTTGATCCTGGTACCTGAATCGCATGGAACTGGCTATCGGTTAAAGCAGGTCCGCGATGGCAGGCGATACAGCCGTTATCAACAAAGGCCACCATGCCGTCTTTAGCTTGTTGGTTAATCGCCTCTAAATCGCCATGTAGGTAACGGTCAAAAGGGGAATTTGGGGTGTTGAGCGTGCGTTGGAAAGCGGCCAGGGCATGGGCCAAATTATCATCGGTGATAGGTTCTTCTTGGTCAGGATAGGCGGCGCTGAATTTTTCCTGATAGAGCTCGAAGCCCACCAGCCGTTCTAGGGCCATTTCTAGATCCATCGCCATCTCTACAGGCGCCTCAATAGGGCCTAGTGCTTGGCCTTCTAAATCAGGTTCCCTGCCATCCCAAAATTGAGAACCTAAAAAGCCGCTGTTCAAGACGGTTGGGGTATTACGTTCACCGACTTGCCCATCGTGGCCAACGGCGCGCGGAATTCGATCAGCCCAGCCAAGCGCTGGGTTGTGGCAGGTAGCACAGCTGATAACGCCGCTAGAAGAGATGCGTGGCTCAAAGAAAAGCATGTTGCCAAGTTCGACCTTCTCCTCTGTTAATGAGTTATTAGCGGGGATAGGTGGGAGGTACGGAAGCGCTTCAAAACGATTGCGATAATTTTCCAAACCATCGTCAGCCATGGCTAAGCTCGCAGCAAGAAGGCTACTCGCCGCCATCGTGGGTAGTAAGGTTGCTTTTATGGTCATGATTATTCTCCCCTGCTTTATAATAGGCGTCTCGGTCTTCAAACGATGAAACTTAGCATTCGCTACCTAATAAGCTTAGGAAAGAGAGGGGTTGTTGTTTTGTCCCAGATCAAATCTTGCGCTGCTTTATGGCGCGTTGCGGATAAGCTCTAATCTTTAACGACTTTTAGTGATAAATATTCGAATCGCTGTTGACCCTGGCGGTGAATCGGGTAGTATACGCACACGTCAACGGGGCACGGCCTCAACGACT
>NZ_JH393259.1:341808-431358 GCF_000236035.1 Vreelandella boliviensis LC1 | reverse complement strand
GTCTCCCCATGCGAGAGTAGGTCATCGTCAGGCACTTATTTAACAAAGAACCCAGCCACCCGGCTGGGTTTTTTGTGTGCGTGGAAGAAAAAAACAAGGGGTCTCCCTATGGAGAGTATCGGGGCGCCGACCGGGTCATCGTCAGGCACTTATTACGAAAAATCCCCCAGGGCTGATGCTCTGGGGGATTTTTTTGTGTGAGATCCCGTGAGGGATAAGGGTGAGGAGTGAAGGGTTCCAATTCCTCACTCCTCCCTCACTTATATATCCCTACGATGTTGGCAGATGCCACCTGCCCAGGTTTCATAGATGGCGCGGTCGTCAGCCAGCATCATTAGCGCAAACAGTCGTTCACCAAGCGTAGTGCAATGGCTGATACGTCGAGACAGCAGCGATGTTGCCTGTGGGTCAATCACCACAAAGTCAGCCTCAAGGCTAGGAGCCAATTGACCGACATGGCTATCCAGCGAGAGCGCTTTTGCATTGCCCATGGTTAAGCCATAAAAACCCTGCCATGCGGTAAGGGGCTGTCCGGCTAGTTGACCCACTTGATAGGCCGCTTTAAGCGTTCCAAACCCTGATAAATCAGTGCCTGCGCCAATGTCACTAGCAAATGTAAATGCCATTCCCGTCTGTTTGGCGGCTTCACGGTTGAATAATCCGCTGCCAAGGAAAAGGTTAGAGCTAGGGCAAAAAGCAATATTAGCGCCGCGATCGGCTAGGCGCTTGCGCATGCCGTTATCGAGATGAATGCCGTGTGCGAAGGTGCTGCGGGGCCCGACTAAGCCTGCTTCTTCATAAACGGCTAAGTAGTCGCGGCTGCTTGGAAATAATTCTGCTACCCAGTCTAACTCTCCGCTATTTTCAGCTAAATGCGTTTGTAGCCAAAGGCTTGAGTCATTACGAAGCAGGGCACCTGCCGCATCCATTTGCGTTTTGGTTGATGTCGGTGCAAAGCGCGGTGTGACGCTATAGCCCAGTCGGCCATTGCCGTGCCAGTCTTCAATAAGTCGCTCGCTGTCAGCAATGCCAGATACACCGTCCATCAGCGCCTCTGGTGCATTACGATCCATCAATACCTTGCCGACCAGCATGCGTAACTGACGTTTTTGACAAGCGGTGAAAAAGGCATCTACGGAGCCAGGGTGGCTAGAGCCAAATACTTGAGCGGTGGTAGTCCCCGCACGCAGCATTTCATCTAAAAAAGCGTTAGACAGCGCTTCTGCATGAGCATGATTAGCAAAGCGACACTCTTCAGGGAAGGTGTAGTCATTTAACCAGTCAAGCAGTTGGCGGCCATAAGAAGCCATGATATCCAGCTGCACATAGTGCACATGGGTATCGATAAACCCCGGCATAATCAGTTTGTCACAATAATTGAGAACGTCAGCACCTTTGGGTAGTGAAGGTGAGAGTTCGGCGAAATGGCCGATGGCATGAATGTGCTGGCCTTTCAACCAGAGCAATCCGTCGCCGTAATGCTCTAAACTTTCCGGTTCGGGCGTATTGCCATCGCCAGGGTCGCGGGCAAAACTAATCAATTCGGCACGAATGAACGTATCGGTAGAAGAATTCATATTAACTCGTGGTCGTCGGAGAGTCGGTCATTAGCGTTCGTAGCGCCTGGGAATCAAGACCGCGGTTTTCTTGAGAAGAGGGCGCATCCGTTAGCCAAAGCAGTTCGGCCACCACCGTTAAAGCAATCGCATAGGGCGTTTTATTATTGAGCTTAGTGGCCTGGATACGCCCAATGGGGCATCGCACGCGCAAAATTTGTTTGGCAGAGTAACCTTCGCGCTTAAGGCGTCCTTCAAAGCTTGCCCATTTGCTGTCAGAACCAATCAGTCCAATCGACGCGACGTCATCGCGATCGATCAGCGCGGTGATTAGGGAATAGTCTTCGTCATGGTTGTGCGTCAATACCAGCGCATGGGTATCTGCGCGCAAGGCGGCGACACTGTGCTGTGCATCTTGAAGTGGATAAAAGTTAAGTCGTGGCTGTTGCTGATATTGTTCGGCAAAAGCATCGCTTCGGCTATCGTGCCAGTGCAACTGCCAGGGAAGCGGCGCACTTAGTTTTACAATTTCCTGACCTACATGTCCTGCACCGAAGATGGCGATGTGCGTTGTAGTGCCAGGAAAGGCTTCCAAGAGGATATTAACGAAGCCGCCGCAGCACTGGCCGCTGCGCCCACCTAGAGAGAAAGCTTCTAAGCTGAGGCCATAGCGTTGTTCAGCCAAACAAGCACGTGCGGTGGTAATGGTTTGCCACTCAAAGGTACCGCCACCTAGCGTATCGAAAATAGCATCGTCAGTAATCACCATGCGCGCACCAGGCTCGCGGGGCGTTGAGCCTGCGCTGGTCACCTGGGTGGCTAATACATGGGGAATGCCGTCGCGCTGTAAGCGGTGGAGTGCCGCATGCCAGGTTTCAGGTGTATGAAGGTCACTCACAGCGCTTTCTTCCTGATGGCATTGGCCGCCAGCATAACCCGCTCTGGCGTGGCCGGGGTGTCTAAGTGAGGCGATATGGCGTAATCGGTAAGGCTCGAAAGGGCATCACGCAGCGCTGACCAGACACACATACCCAGCATAAAAGGGGGCTCGCCTACTGCTTTTGAGCGATAGAGACTGGCCATGGAGTTGGGATGCCCTTCCAAAAGGGCGACATTAAAGATAGGCGGTAGGTCGCCAAAGGTAGGAATTTTATAGGTCGCCGGGCCATCGCTGACCAGCACGCCTTTATCGTTCCACTTCAGCTCTTCGCTGGTCAACCAGCCCATTCCCTGAATAAAGCCCCCCTCCACCTGGCCAATATCAATGGCGGGATTTAATGAATCACCCACATCGTGCAAGATATCGACGCGGTCTACCTGATACTCCCCGCTCAAGGTATCCACGCTTACCTCTGCCACTGCCGCGCCAAACGCAAAGTAGTAGAATGGCCGGCCTTGCCCAATGGAACGATCATAGTGAATCAGCGGGGTGGCATAGAAGCCTTTTGCAGATAGCGATATGCGATTTAGGTAGGCTGTTTGCACCAACTCACCCCAAGGGATGCGGCGTTCGCTTTCTCCGATTCCTGCTACCAACATGCCTTCTTCTAAACGCATACCTTCACGGTCTAGGCCCTCCGCAAAGTGCACCGCAGCGAAGTCAAATAGGCGTTCACGTAGCTTGCTGGCCGCGTCCCGTGCTGCCATACCATTTAGATCAGCACCGCTAGAGGCAGCGGTAGGGGATGTGTTGGGAACTTTGTCGGTTCGCGTAGCGGTGATGCGCACCTTCTCCAGATCCAGGCCCAGCTCCCTAGCCACTACCTGACAAATTTTAGTATGTAGCCCTTGGCCCATCTCGGTACCGCCGTGATTGATCATCACACTGCCGTCGGTGTAAACATGCAGTAGGGCACCCGCCTGATTAAGGTGCTGGGCGGTAAACGAAATGCCAAATTTAACCGGGGTAAGTGCCAGCCCTTTCTTAATAACAGGGCTCGTGGCATTGAAGTCACTGACCTCTTTGCGCCGCGCCCAGTAATCGCTGTCGCTTTCGAGTGTTTCAACGAGCGTATGCAGGAGTTGCCGCTGATCGACTTGCTGGCCGTAATGGGTCATCTCGCGGCCATCACGGTAGAAGTTGCGCTTACGTACGGTCAGTGGGTCTTCGCCAATCTGGCGGGCAATATCATCCATGGCCGCTTCAATGATCATCATCCCTTGGGGGCCACCGAAACCTCGAAAGGCGGTATTGGAAGCGGTATGGGTTTTGGTTCTATGACCGACTACCTGGGCATCCCCCAGCGAGTAGGCGTTGTCGGCATGGAACATAGCGCGATCGACGATAGCGTCGGAAAGGTCCGGCGAGTAGCCGCAGTCACCGATCACCGTGATTTCACCACCCTGAATAACGCCTTCAGCATCAATAGCCAGTCGGTAGCGGTTATGGAAGGGGTGGCGTTTGCCCGTGGCGCGCATATCTTCACTGCGCGGTAAGCGGAGTCGAACCGTCTTGCCGGTGCGGCGGGCAATAATCGCGGCAATACACGCCCAGGGAGAAGCCTGAGTCTCTTTGCCACCAAAGCCACCGCCCATACGGCGGACTTCTACGGTCACGGCATGAAAAGGAATATCGAGCACCTCGGCCACCAGCTTCTGGGTCTCGCTAGGGTGCTGGTTGGAGGTGTGGACGATAACGCCCTCATCTTCGGTGGGGTGAACCACGCAGGCCTGGCCTTCCAGATAGAAGTGCTCTTGACCTCCGACGAACAGCTCGCCTTCAACAATCTGTTCCGCTTGGTCAAGCGCCTGCTGCCAATCGCCACGGGTCTGCACGTGGGTCGGACGCACAAACTCCTCGCGCTCCGTTGCTGCCACTGGGTCTAAACTGGCGGGCTGTTCATCGATGCTAATGGTGGCTAACTTGACGGCTCGACGTGCTGCCTGCAGCGATGTTGCTGCAACGGCGAACAGGCATTGGCCCGCGTAGCTGATCTCCTGATCGACAAAAATTGGATCGCCGGGAAATACTGGCCCGATATCGGTATGCCCCGGTACCTCATGAAACGTAATTACATCGACTACGCCCAGCGCCTCTTTGACTTTACCGAGATCAAGCTGCGTTAAGGTGCCGTGGGCCACAGGCGATAGGCCTAGCGCCACATGCAACGCATCGGCCGGTACGGCCAAGTCGTCAATATAAGCCGCCTTGCCGGTAACGTGTTTTTCGGCACTTTCGTGAAAACTGGCGCTTCCCGCCTGTCGCATGCCTTTGCTGTCGACCGTATGGCGTGCCAAGGGCCCAGCGCCTTGGATGTGGTCGTGTAGTTCGCGGCGGGCACGGCTGCTATCGCCGTCCAATTTAGTGAGCGTACGCATGGAGCATCACCTCATGGTCGGGCGCTGAGAGAGATATATAGAGACGTTCAAGCAGGTTCTTGGCGGCTTGCTGACGATAATGCTGACTGCCCCGCACGTCACTCATGGGTTGGAAATCATTCTCGAGTGCCTGCTGAGCGGCGCGAAACGCTTCCACGCTAATGGTGCACCCCTCGAGCGCAGTTTCTACAGCTTGCGCGCGTTTGGGAATAGCGGCCATGCCGCCAAAGGCGATCCGCACATCGCGTAAGGAACCTTGTTCAATGCGGTAGCTAAAGGCACCGAGTAGCGCGGAGATATCATCTTCGCGACGCTTGGAGAGTTTCCAGACGCGTAGTTGGCAGCCTTCAACCGGCTGGGGAACAAAAATTCGGGAAATGACTTCATCAGCCGCCAGCGCGGTTTTTTTGTAATCCAGGAAGAAATCTTCCAGCGCTAGGCAACGCTTGCCGGTAACGCTGGCAAGCTCTATCTGGGCACACAAAGCCAGTAGCACGGGGGGCGTATCGCCAATAGGGGAAGCATTGGCAATATTACCGCCTAGGGTTCCCCGGTTGCGAATCTGCTGGGAGCCCAGCCGGTGCAGTAGATGGGCAAAC
Organism: Vreelandella boliviensis LC1; assembly: GCF_000236035.1. GTDB lineage: Bacteria > Pseudomonadota > Gammaproteobacteria > Pseudomonadales > Halomonadaceae > Vreelandella > Vreelandella boliviensis. The sequence continues at coordinate 425,885 of NZ_JH393259.1, read as the reverse complement.
GCTGGAAAGTTGGCTTCAAACAGCGGCTCAAGCTGCGTATAGGTCATCCCAGCGCCTATCCACCAGCCGGTTTGATTTTCAAACAGGGCCTCTTCAATGGTGAGTAGCTCGGCAACGCGAGAAACGTCAATCAACTGGTCAAAGGTTGCCAAACGCTGAGTGATCTCCAGCCAGAGATCCGTGCCGCCTGCCACCAAGCGTGCCTGTGGGGCTGCTTGGCGCAATTGCGTTAGCGTTGCCAGGGAGGTTGGCTGGGCGAAAAAGGATGCTGGCTCCGCTGTCTCGGTGGTTTGAGAATCACTTTTTGACGCTGGCTGCGACGCATCGAACCACAGAGGGCGCTGGTAGGCAATATCGTTCATAAGCAGCGCCGCATCCCGAATTGGGCGATAGCCGGTGCAGCGGCACAGGTTTCCACCTAGCGCGGCTTCAAGTCGCTCTGGTGTTAGCGGTGAGGGCCGCTGAGTAAGGTCGTTATGCAGAGTGAAAAGCGACATAACAATACCCGGCGTACAAAAACCACACTGGCTGCCATGGCATTCGATCATCGCTTCCTGGGCTGGGTGCAGGTGGCCTTTTTCCGACAACCCTTCAACGGTGACCAAGTGCCTGCCCTGTAGTTGGTGAGCAGGCGTGATGCAAGCGTTAGCGCTGGTAAACCTTTGCGTGCCAGCCGTTGGCTCACCAATCGCCACGGTGCAAGTGCCGCAATCGCCCGATGCGCAGCCCTCTTTGGTACCCGTCTGGGCCAAATGCTCACGTAATAGGGTTAAAATGCTGGTGTCTGGTGAAACACTACACCGCTGGGGGGTCCCATTGAGCAGGAACGCAATCGTTGCCATGCCGAACTCCACTGTTATTGTATAGACCGGGATTGTGTTGGCCGATCGGTCAGCTTTGTTGAGCTTGAGACAAAACACCCTACCTTGCAAGCATTTGCTCACTGCACAGGAGTGGGGCAAGCTTATGTGAAATGCTAACTTTTGGGGCAGCCAGCCTATCCAATTATGTAACTAAACATTCACGTTACGAATCACTCACACTAATGGGGATTACCGTTAATGACCGCCGTATCTGTCACTCATGAAAGCCCAAGCCGGGAAAGAATGGAGGCAAGTATTCTAAGGGCCGCTGAGGAAGTGTTTTCTCAGCACGGCTACCGCGGGGCGAGTTTGCAAGTGATCGCTGATCGAGCAGGTCTCCCCAAAGCCAATATTTTGTACTACATGGGCAGTAAGCAATCGCTTTATGTGCGACTGCTTAACCGCATGATGCGCCGCTGGAACGAAGTGCTTGAAGACATTACCCCGGATAGCGATCCAGCGGCGGTACTCAGTGACTTTATTCGCACTAAAATGGTGCTAGGACAGCGCTACCCAGAAGGTTCAAAACTATTTGCAGCGGAAATTTTAGCCGGTGCCCCCTTCTTAAGTGATTATTTGGCGGGCGAGTTGCGCGATTGGGTGGCTTCTCGCGCTGCGATCATGCGCCAATGGTCAGCCCAGGGAAAAATGGATACTGTCGACCCCAGGTGGCTGATTTTCTTAATTTGGTCTGCCACCCAGCACTACACTGAATATAGTGCCCAGGTCAGCGGCATTCTAGGCCGAGATGCGTTAAGCGAAGATGATCTTGAGTCCATCTCCGACTTTCTTGAACACGTTATTCTAAAAGGCTGTGGTATCACTACACCTACACTTGCATCCAAACCAAATATCGACGTTCACAGGATTGAAAAGTGATCTTCAAATGAGCGATTTGCCTATTGATCAGTATCTTGATCAGCTCAAAACCGTCCTGGCCAGTAGTAATCGGCTGTTGTTGATTGCCCAGCCGGGAGCAGGGAAAACCACCCGCGTGCCGCTCTGTTTACTTGAAGAAGATTGGGTCAAAGGGCAAAGGCTGCTTTTACTCGAGCCACGACGGGTAGCCGCGCGATTGGCGGCTTGCTATATGGCCCAACAGTTGGGTGAAAGCGTTGGCCAAACGGTGGGGTATCGCATGCGCGGTGATAGCTGTGTGAGCGCGCAAACCCGCTTGGAGGTAGTGACCCAGGGCGTGCTCACCCGCATGCTGCAAGCTGACCCGCTGTTAGAAGGCATTGCCGGGATCATTTTTGATGAGTTCCATGAGCGTAGTCTAGAAGCCGATGTGGGCTTGGCGTTAATGCTGGATGTGCAAACCAGTATTCGCGACGATTTGCGCTTACTGGTGATGTCGGCAACCCTGGATGTCGAAGCGCTCAAGCGGGTGTTGGGCGGGCCGGTGCCTGTCATTGAGTGCCATGGGCGCCAGTTTCCGGTGACGACGGCCTATCGTCCTGCTCTAAGTGGCGAGGAGAGCGTTAGTCACGCGCTTCGGGTGATTGAAGAAGCGCTATCAATGCCCGGTACCCAAGACATACTGGTGATCTTGCCCGGCGTCGCCGAAATCAATCGCTTAGTTCAGTTGCTGGAAAAGATGCTGCCCGATCTGGCCATTCGGCGGCTGCACGGGAGAATGAGTATTGCTGAACAGCAGGCAGCTTTGGCGGCGAATACATCAAAACAGCGAATTATCGTGTCCACCGCCATCACCGAATCAAGCATCACCGTGGATGGGGTGAACGTGGTGATTGACGGTGGCCTAGAGCGGGTGCCGCTTTTTCAGCCGCGCACAGGGCTAACCCGTTTAACGACCCGCCGTATTAATCGCGCCAGTGCCGATCAGCGGCGGGGGCGTGCAGGGCGGCAGCGGGAGGGCAGCTGTTTTCGGCTCTGGGCTCAGGAGCAGACGTTGGTGCCTTACGGTGAGCCGGAAATTCTACAAGCGGATCTCTCATCGCTAGTGCTCGAACTGGCTTGTTGGGGCGTCGCATCACCCCAAGCGCTAAGCTGGGTAACGCCGCCGCCGGAGGGCGCCTGGCGAGGTGGCCAATCGTTACTGGTGCAACTGGGTGTGTTAGACGAGTATTACAAGCTAACTCCTCTGGGTAACCGCTGTGCCCGATGGCCAGTTGAGCCGAGAATTGCTGTGATGTTGGAGCGAGCGTCAGACTTTAATGTTTTGCCGCTGGCCTGTGGGATGGCGGCACTCCTAGAGGAGCGTGACAGCAGCGAGCGCTCTCTGCACGACGCGTTGGCACTGCGTGTTCGTCAGCCTAAACGTTTTCCCAGCTGGCAGCGCGAAGCGCTTAGGCTGGCAAAAATAGCAGGGATTGCACTTAGTGACGCCGTGTTAGAGCCGCTTGGGCCACTTCTAGCGTTGGCATACCCAGAGCGTATTGGCCAGCAAATGGATTCTGGCATATTTCGGCTTGCGAATGGCAAAACCGCCACGTTGCCTTTAAACGATATGCTGGCGCATCAGTCCTTTTTAGTGGCTGTCGCGTTACATAGTACTGTGGGCGGTCAAACGCGTATTATCACAGGTGAGCCGCTGTCACTTGAATCACTGCTTTCGCTATATCCCGGTATTCAAAAATGGCAGCCGCGGGTGGCTTGGTCGCAAGAGCAGGGCCGTTTAATCGGTGAAGAGGTGCAGGCGCATGCTAGCCTTGTCATTGCCAAGCGGCCTTTAGTGCACTTACCTGAGGAGGCGGTAAAAGAGGCGTTATTGAACGCGCTGCGTCAGCAGCCGGGTCGGTTATTCGGTGATAATCTACAGCAGATGCGTGGACGTATGGCGTTGCTGCGCGATAATCTAGGCGAAGCATGGCCAGATTGGTCGGAGCCAGCGCTATTAGCTTCACTAGAGAGCTGGCTAGCCCCTTACCTAATCGGTATTAAACGGCTGAGTCAAATTGAGAAATTGCCGCTAGAGCGCTATCTGCTCAATTCACTGACCTGGGAAGCGCAAAGCGAATTTGAGCAGTTAACCCCGCTAATGCTTGAGGTTCCTAGCGGCAAGCAGGTTGGCTTAGACTACCAGCCGTGCCTTTCCCAGCGCCCACCTATTTTAGCATTGAAACTGCAGGAGGCCTTTGGCTGGCGGGTAACACCTACCGTTTTGAATGGTACCGTTGCCGTGATGATTCATCTGCTTTCGCCTGCGCGGCGTCCGCTGCAAGTGACTCAGGACTTAGTCAGCTTTTGGCAAAATGGCTACCCCGAGGTACGCAAAGAGATGCGTGGTCGCTACCCCAAACATCCTTGGCCAGAAGACCCGCTAACGGCACCCGCTACTGCGCAAACCAGGCGCAAGGTGTGACTGTATTAGCTATCGTGACACAGGTATTGATTCGCTGCGTTTTACCGGGATCTCGTCTGGAATGCGGTAGCGTACACCGTCCACCCGTTCTTCTTCGTAGCGTTGATTCTCCTCCTCAGGCACAACACCGATAACGGTTTCCTTAGAGCCGTCCGGCCATGTATAAGTAGTACAGCCTGCTAACAGCAGCGGAACAATAACAAATAACGTCGAGATGGGTAATGCGAGGCGGCGCTTGAACATAAGGCACTCCATTGGGTGGCGCTGATCCTGAGAATAAACTGAGTATCTCACATTGAGGAACTATAGGTCGTCATTTGCCTGGCTGTAAATGCTTAGATTTCGCTCCTTTACACTGACGTAATGCTTATGTATGCCTATGATAATAGTGGTTAACCCTTCAGTCCTGAATGAATGCGAGAGCGTCAATTCCCCCTCGGAGGTTATATGTGGTCGGTGGTGAAGTCAGTTTTAGCAGCATTACTAGGCGTTCAGAGCAACCAAAAGCGGGAAGAAGACTTTAGTAGTGGCAAGCCAGCAGCCTACCTTGTCACTGGCGTGGTGATTACGCTGCTGTTTGTTTTACTGCTTATTTTTTTGGCTATGTTTGCGGCCCGCTGAAAAGCGTTGATAGCGTTAAATAAGCAAAACGTGACGAATGGCACATATTTTCTATACTGCTAATATCTCATTTAATCCTGTCCTAATCTAACGATAAGTAATAACAACAATAAACTGGAGGTCTCTATGCGTTCACGGTGGCGGTGGCTAATGGCCATATCCCTTGCTGCAAGTGGGGCACAGGCTCAGGCGAACGGCTGGAACATGCCCGTTGGCGTAACAGATGTGAGCAGCGATATTTATGGCCTGCACATGACCATTTTTTGGATATGTGTCGTGATTGGCGTGGTGGTATTTGGGGCAATGTTTTACTCCTTGTTCCGTTATCGCCACTCCAAAGGTGCAAAGGCTGCCCACTTTCACGAACATACCAGTGTGGAAGTGTTATGGACCGCCATCCCCATTCTGATTCTGGTCGGCATGGCAGTGCCCGCCACCGCTACCTTGAAAAATATGTACGACTCATCAGACGCCGAGTTGGACGTAATGATTACCGGCCAGCAGTGGCGTTGGCGCTATGAGTATCTTGGCGAGGATGTTGCGTTTACCTCAAATATGAGTACGCCGAGAACGCAAATCAGTGGCGAAGAAGCCCGTGGGGAGCATTACTTATTAGAGGTTGACGAACCGCTGGTGCTGCCGATTAACCGTAAAGTACGTTTTCTGATGACTTCAGACGATGTTATTCACTCTTGGTGGGTGCCGGATCTAGCGGTTAAGCAGGATACGATTCCCGGCTTTATCAATGAGAACTGGGTGAAGATCAACGAACCGGGTATATACCGCGGACAGTGTGCTGAGCTGTGTGGTATTGATCACGGTTTTATGCCTGTGGTGGTGCATGCAGTAGAAGAAGAGGAGTTTGAGAATTGGTTGGCCGATCGGAAAGAAGCTGCTGAGCAAGAAGCGATGGGCGTTGACCGCGAGTGGGAAATGGATGAGCTAGTGGAGCGGGGCGAATCAGTTTATCAATCGATCTGCTCCTCTTGTCACCAAGCTGAAGGTCAAGGCGCGCCGCCTGCGTTCCCGGCACTGGCGAATAACGAACAGCTAATCAGTGATGTGGATTGGCACCTAGACAAGGTCATAAACGGTGTGTCGGGTGCGGCGATGCCCGCTTTTCGTAGCACATTAAACCCGGTTGAACTTGCCGCAGTGGTCACCTATTCGCGAAATGCTTGGGGTAATGATACGGGAGATGTGGTGCAACCTTCTGAAGTGGCAGAGTTAATTGCCCAGTGATCCAGGTTTGCCACTCAAATCAGACAACAACAATATTTCGGAGAGTTACATGGCGCCCAATATGCCTCCTCAGCCCCCGCTGCAACACAGCACTACGGCCGTCGCCGATGGCCAAAGTCATGGTCATACTGCGCCACCCAAAGGTATTTTGCGCTGGCTGCTGACCACTAACCACAAAGAGATTGGCTCCCTTTACCTGATTTTTTCGCTGACAATGTTTTTCATCGGCGGAATATTTGCCCTGGTGGTCAGGGCCGAGCTTTTTCAACCCGGATTGCAGTTGGTCGAGCCAGAGTTTTTCAACCAGATGACCACCATGCATGGCTTGATCATGGTGTTTGCAGCGGTGATGCCCGCTTTCACCGGGTTAGCCAACTGGATGATACCGCTACAAATTGGCGCGCCTGATATGGCGTTGCCCCGGTTGAATAACTTCAGTTTTTGGCTGCTGCCAGTGGCATTTACGTTGTTACTTTCAACACTGTTTATGCCCGGCGGTGGCCCTAATTTTGGCTGGACATTTTATGCGCCGCTGTCGACGACTTACGCGCCACCTTCTACTACCTTCTTTATTTTAGCGCTGCATATTGCCGGTATTAGCTCCATTCTCGGTGCCATCAACATCATCGCGACCATTTTGAACATGCGTGCTCCGGGCATGCGCTTAATGGACATGCCGCTGTTTGTCTGGACTTGGCTGATTACCGCTTTTCTGTTGATTGCCGTGATGCCGGTGCTGGCAGGGGTAATCACCATGATGCTTATGGATATCAATTTTGGAACCAGCTTCTTTGACGCGGCAGGCGGTGGGGATCCTGTGTTATTTCAACACCTATTCTGGTTCTTTGGGCATCCCGAAGTGTACATCATGATTCTGCCTGCCTTTGGTATTGTCTCAGCAATCATCCCCACCTTTGCGCGTAAGCCTCTGTTTGGTTACGCCTCCATGGTGTACGCCACCGCGGCCATTGCGCTGTTGTCATTTTTAGTCTGGGCTCACCATATGTTTGTGGTGGGGTTGCCTTTGGTGGCAGAGCTGTTTTTCATGTATTCCACTATGCTCATTGCCGTGCCTACTGGGGTTAAAGTGTTTAACTGGGTAACCACACTGTTTCGCGGCTCGATTAGTTTTGAATCGCCGATGCTATTTGCCCTGGCCTTTGTGGTGCTGTTTACCATTGGTGGTTTTTCAGGGCTGATGCTAGCGATCGCGCCGGCGGATTTTCAGTATCACGATACCTACTTTGTGGTTGCCCACTTTCACTATGTGTTAGTACCTGGGGCGATTTTTGCCATTATGGCAGGGGTGTATTACTGGTTGCCGAAATGGACTGGCCACTACCCCAATGAGCGATTAGCCCAGTGGCATTTCTGGTTTTCAATTATCGGCGTCAACTTAACTTTCTTCCCCATGCACTTCGCTGGCTTGGCGGGTATGCCGCGGCGAATCCCTGACTACGCCCTTCAGTTTGCCGATTTTAACTTACTATCGAGTATTGGCGCCTTCTTCTTCGGCGCATCACAGCTGCTATTTGTCTTGGTAGTCATACTGTGTGTCCGTGGTGGCAAAAAAGCGCCAGCAAAAGCCTGGGAGGGCGCAGTGGACTTGGAGTGGACGGTGCCTAGCCCAGCACCCCTGCATACGTTTGAAACGCCACCGGTGTTTCATCGCACGTCCCACTAGAAATGACATAAACCACGTGGGCCACTGTGCCTAAGAGGTGCTATGGATAGTCAAAATCAGGCAAAAGTGGGCGTGCGCCGCACGGTCATTAGAACAGTCGCCGTTCTGGTTGGCATGTTTGGATTTGCCTTTGCATTAGTGCCGCTTTATGACGTTTTTTGTCGGATCACCGGTATTAACGGCAAAGTGGATGCCACGGCGCAAAGTATTGTGCATGAAGAGGTAGATGAGTCGCGTTATATAAATGTGCAATTTATCACCCGAGGCAGCGCAGGCTTGCCGTGGCAGATGAGCGTAGAAATGCGCCAGATGAGCGTGCACCCAGGGCAAATGGCGGAAGTCGATTTTACCTTCACCAATAATAGCCGTAGCGAAAACTGGGGCCGGGCAGTGCCTAGCGTCTCCCCCTCAAGTGCCACGCCTTATCTGCGTAAAATCAGCTGCTTCTGCTTTCAAGAGCAGCTGTTGCAGGGGGGGGAGCGTTTAACGATTCCGTTGGTATTCCAGCTGGCACGGGATCTACCTAAAGATATTAATACTATTACGCTGGTGTATACGCTGTATCCGGTAGAGCATGCGATTCAAAGCGCCTCATTTAATAACACGCTTAACAACAGTTCTCAGAGCGACCTCAAAAACTATCTAAAAAACAATAAAGCGGCGGGAGAAACAATATGAGCAGTGGTAGCTATTACGTTCCTGCGAGTAGTCGGTGGCCTGTGCTTGGTTCAGTGGCCCTCGGTGCCATGATGGTCGGTACCGGTATTAAGCTTGTCTATGACACCGGCTTGCCGCTGGTATTAATCGGGGTGGCGGGCGTTATTGCAGTGATGGGGCTGTGGTTCCGTGACGTGATTAGCGAGTCCCGGGGTGGGCTATATGATGCTCAAATGGATCGCTCATTTCGCTGGGGTATGGGCTGGTTTATTTTTTCGGAAGTGATGTTTTTCGCCGCATTTTTTGGCGCGCTGTTTTATGTACGTATGTTTGCTATCCCATGGTTAGGAGGGGAAGGGGCAAAAGGTGTTTCCGCGTTGCTATGGCCTGACTTTGTAGCAACATGGCCGCTACTGAACCCGCCTGACTCATCCATTGCAGGCCCCCAGCAAGTCTTTAGCCCGTGGCAGCTGCCTCTCGTCAATACGCTGATTTTGATTACTTCCAGCATCACACTTACCGTTGCACACGAAGCCCTAAAAGTGGGTGACCGTAAAACATGTCGTAACTGGCTGACGGGCACCGTGCTGTTAGGTTGCTGCTTTATCATGATTCAGGGCATTGAGTATTACGAGGCCTACGCGCATTACGGAATTACCTTAGAAGCTGGGATCTTTGGTGCGACGTTCTTTATTTTGACGGGGTTCCATGGGGTTCACGTCATTATCGGCACGCTGATTTTAGCCACCATGCTGGTGCGTATTATTAAAGGACACTTCGCTGATGAAAACCATTTTGGTTTTGAAGCCTCATGCTGGTATTGGCACTTTGTGGATGTAGTCTGGGTTGGGCTGTTTATTTTTGTCTATGTTTTATAGCCGCATTAGCCTAACTGGCCTGACCAGAAGCCGAAAATGATAAGGGCCATGAGTAGGCAGGCTAAGCCAATTCTCCATTTGAGAGAGAGTAATAGGCGGCGAGAAGAACCATTATCACGCAGCAGGAAGCCTGCTCCCATGGCCAAGCTGATAACCATCGCAATGAATACCGCGGCAATGAGTATTTGTAACCACATGATGAAACCCTCTCGGCAATGGCGTTTTTATAGTTGGTATCTGTTCTGGAGTTTACTGGTGACGTTAGGCGCCTGTTTAGGACTATGGCAGTGGGAGAGGGCAGATGACAAGCGGTTAGCAATGGGCGTTCGCAATGCAGCCCCTGCATTGGTGCAACCTACTGTGCAGCCAGCCCAAGGTTCCCGGGTTACATTGCGGGGGGAGTACTTGGCGGAGCAAACACTCTATTTGGACAATCGAGTTGTAGGCGGAAGAGTGGGTGTGGCTGTACTAACGCCACTGCGTGATACCCACGGGCAGCTTTGGCTGGTGCAACGGGGTTTTTTAGCAACCGGGCCTCGCCGCAAACCACCTCAGGTAGAGACACCCCGTGGCGGGGTTGAGCTGACCGGTGAGTGGCAGGATGTTCAGGAGGGTGGGCCGCTATATGGGGAGAATAGAGAAGGGGTAAGGCTACAGCAGCTCAGTCTTGAGCCCTGGCACGCTTCACTAGGTGCCTTTAGCTACGCAGGATGGTTACACGCTAGTAAAGGCGACGGGGTTTTGATCCCTTGGTGGGAAGCCAATGTAATGCCACCCAGTCGGCATATGGGCTATGCCTTCCAGTGGTGGGGGTTAGCCCTGGCGGCCTTGGTGGTCATGCTTATCGGCGGCCAGAGATTACGTCGAGATGTAACTCAACAAAAGCGTTTAGGTAATAAAAATAAACAGGGGTGAATACTATGCAGGACGCCAAGCACATTCGCCGCCAGCGGCTCAAGTTGATCCTTATTTTTGTTGTATTTACGGCCCCTATGGTTGCTGCGTGGGGGATGGTCGAGTTACGCATAGGTATTCCCGACCGACATACGGCTCACGGAACAGTTGAGCTGGATTTGCCCATGCTTGACGAATGGCCACTAACCAAGGCGGCTGTTAGTGGCCAAGATGAGTGGATATTGGCGTTTGACTGCGCCCAGCATTGCGAACAGCGCATGGATGAGTTTTGGCGGCTACATCGCGCTTTAGGGCGCGAGGCACCGAGATTAATCCGTTTGCGAATTGGTGGGGACCCAGAACCGTTACCGGGAGAGGTAACCAGCGATTGGCAGCACTTGCCTGCATGGCGTGAAGACAATTCAGTGTGGGTACTTGATCCTATGGGGCGCCCTGCATTGGCCTTTGAGGCCAATGTCGCTACTAAGTATGTGCTCGAAGATATCCAGCATTTGCTTAAAGTGAACCCTCAATAAAGCAAGCTCACCTTTGTTGTTAAGGAGCCGCCATGGACGATTCATATGAGCGCCGCTTGCGGTGGTTAGTGCGATTAACGCTAGTAGGTACTCTGTTTACCGCAGTGGTCATTTTGGTAGGCGCCTGGACGCGTTTAGTCGACGCTGGTTTGGGCTGCCCTGACTGGCCTGGTTGCTACGGCAAGCTGCTAGTCCCCGATAGTGACTTTGCCACGCTGCGCCATCCTGATGTCCCGTTGGAACCCTTTAAAGCGTGGGTGGAAATGGTGCATCGCTATATCGCGACTCTGCTCGGGCTGGTGGTACTCAGCGTTGTTGCGTTAGGTTGGCCTTTGCGTGATCGTCGCGATTATCCTTGGCGTCTAAGCTTGTTGCTGCTCGTCGTTATTTTGTTGCAGGGCGCCTTTGGTGCCTTCACCGTTACGCTCAAGTTATGGCCTCAAGTCGTCACCCTTCATCTACTGGGCGGGTTGAGTGTATTGCTGCTGTTCTTTTGGTTGCATCTTCGCTTACGCCTTACCTCGACGCCAAAGCCAACAAGTGAGCCTCGGCGCGCTAATGCGTGGTGGAGTATTGCGGCATGTTTGCTGGTTGTGCAACTGGCGCTAGGCGGTTGGGTGTCGAGCAATTATGCCGGTATCGCTTGCCAGGGATTCCCCACTTGCAATGGTCAATGGGTACCCGCGATGGACATTAGCGAGGGATTTCATCTCACCCAGACCATGGGGCCCAATTACCTACATGGGCAGTTGCATGCTGACGCACGAACCGCGATTCAAGTGGCTCATCGCCTGGGAGCATTGTTGCTTGGTGTCGGGCTAATAGCGCTCTGGTGGCGTTATCGGCATTGGCAGAGTGTTGCAAGACCGCTCGCGATAGTCGTCGGTTTGTATGCGCTGCAGGCTGCGTTGGGGGTTGCCAATGTGGTGCTTTGGTTGCCGCTATGGCTGGCGCTACTGCACACAGCTGGCGCCATTGCGTTGGCCGCCGGACTCGTTTGGGCGTGGTGGCGTTGGCGCTACCAAGAGGCTGGCGTTTACACAACGACCAATCATTCACCTTATAACAACGTTATCGCTCAATAAAAGGGAAGCATGCCATGCGAAATATAACAATGACGCTACCCACGGCAGTGCCTTCTATGGTGTGGGGCTGGAAAGAGCTAGTTGGCCTGTGCAAGATTAAAGTGGTGGCTGTTATGTTGGTGTGTACAGCCGTAGGGATGGCATTAGCAACCCCAGGCCTACCACCACTGACGAGCGTAATCCTTGGCCTTGTCGGTATCGGCTTGGCCTCTTGCGGTGCGGCTGCTTTTAATCATGTCATCGACCGCCACTTGGATGCGGTAATGACGCGAACTTCTCGCCGCCCTGTGGCAAGTAAGCGGCTACCCGTGGCAATCGCGCTGGGTTGGGCGTGCTTGCTTTCTGCCGCAGGTGTTGCGCTATTGGCGTGGCAGGTTAACCACTTAACGGCTGCGCTAACCTTTGCCTCCCTAATTGGTTATGCGCTGATTTATACCGCTTTTTTAAAGCGGGCTACGCCACAAAATATCGTTATTGGTGGGGTGGCTGGCGCTGCACCGCCACTTTTAGGCTGGGTTGCAATCACAGGGCAAATTACCGCTGAACCGATGCTGCTGATGCTGATTATTTTTGCCTGGACGCCACCCCATTTTTGGGCGCTGGCCATTCATAAGCGCGATGATTATGCCCGGGCGGGTATCCCCATGCTGCCTGTTACTCACGGGATTCCTTTTACACGGTTGCAAATTTGGCTGTATGGCTGGCTAACAGTGCTAACCACTTTATTGCCGGTGATGATAGGCATGAGTGGCGCACTTTATCTATTCATTGTGCTGTTTCTTAATGCACGCTTTATGGCCTGGAATTGGCGAGTGTGGCGTGGCCAGGATCCCACTGCCCCTATCGGCGCATTCTGGTTCTCGATTCGCTACCTGTTAGGTGTTTTCGGTGCGCTAATAATCGATCACTACACTGCGGCGCTGATCTGGTAGTCCTGTGCATAAAGTGATCTGTAGACCGTCCATTCAGCTAGATGGCGCTCAAGTCTCGATGCTATTGGCTTAATGGTGGTATAAGGGTGTACAATTTTCGTTAAGTAATTTATTCGCTTAATGAGGAGCTTCATGAACTCAACGATAGCGCTGGTATTACTGGCCGTGGCGATTGCGGTGATCATAGGGCTATGCTTCTACGCATGGTCTTTACGTAAAGAGGTTAGTCGCCGAGAAGCATACCGGCGCGATGAAGATGCTCGCGCTCAGCAAAACAGTTTAGAAAATCTCGATTATGTAGCGAGCGCGCTGGTTCAGGAGCAGGTCGATATTACAGAGGGTGCCTGGCGTTGTAAGGTGCTACTTGAGATCATTGATCCCAGCTTAACGGAACGAATTGAATTTAAGGCATTTGCTGAACACTATAGCCGCACTCAACACCTGAATACGCATTCCGCCCGTCATCAGTTGACTGCTCGAGAGCGTATGCAGGAAGACAAAGAGCGGTTGATGGCCGAAAATGACATGCGCGAAGCCGTATTGGAAGCTGCCCGAGCAGTGTTGAAATGGCGCTCCAAAGGTAAAAATGCGTTGCATTAAATATTGATTTTGAGCGGTTTGCACCGCCAAAATGCATAGCAAACTAATTTTTAATGCTCATCGCGGCAATTTTGCTATGCTAAAGGATGTCGGTATTGGCAAGAAGTTGATATCTTGGCATTGTTGCCTTCCTGCACGTAAGCGTTAATGATAGGCACACCGTTTTGTATTGACCGGGTTCTGGGTGGTTAGTATGTCGCTATTTGTACTGGGAGCTTAGAACATTAACCGGTGATACAGGACAGGCGAAAAATGGATGCTCTCGCAAATAAGAAGCATTGGACAGATTTGGTCACTTATGACCATTTCAGCATTGGATCAAGAAGGAGTCTTGCATGAAAAAATCAACGACTGGCTTGCTAATCGGTTCTGCACTGGTAGTTGGCCTTTCTGGCTGTGCCAGCTCGGCCTCACAGTCTTCCGGCCAAGCAAGCGCTAGCAGCGACCGCAGTTGGTACCAGCACCCTGCGGTATGTGGTCTGGCAGGCAGTGTTATCGGTGGCAGTATTGGCTACGCCACGAGCAGTAGTTCTGATGAAGAGAGCGGTGCTGCTACCGGTGCCGCTGCAGGTGCAGCTATCGGCGGTTTGCTATGTGCTGATCGTACACCAAAGCCGGTTGCACCGCAGTGCCCGAGCTACGGCGAAGTTCCTGCTGGTGTTGCAGTGGACGCCCAAGGTTGCCCGCTAGATTCTGACGGTGACGGCGTGCCGGACTACCGTGATCAGTGTCCAGGCACACCCGCTGGTGTTGAAGTTAATGCCAACGGTTGCCCGCTTGATTCCGATAACGACGGTGTGCCGGATTACCGTGATCAGTGCCCGAACACGCCTGCTGGCGTAGAAGTGAACGCACTGGGCTGCCCGGATAGTGTTGTTCTTCAAGAAGTTAACTTCGAGTTTGACTCTGCACAGTTGACTTCTAACGCACGCAGCGTGCTGAACGGTGTTGCAGAGCGTCTGGTTAACAACCCAGATGTACGTGTAAGCATCGAAGGTCACACCGACTCGCGTGGTTCTGACGAGTACAACAAAAACTTGTCACAAGAGCGTGCCCAGTCTGTGGCGTCTTACCTCGCTAGCCGCGGTGTAGCTACCAACCGCATGCGTGCGGTTGGTTACGGTGAAGAGCGTCCGATCGCCTCTAACGAGACCGAAGAAGGCCGCTTCCAGAACCGTCGCGTTGAACTGGATGAGTGGAACTAAGTTCACTTATCTTCTGAGTTTTGTTGGTTATCTATAAAGGGTTAACTGCAATTCACAGGTAAAGAAACGGGAGGCTTAGGCCTCCCGTTTTTATTTTAAGCAGTCAGCAAGTCTGCTAGTCTTGCTGCTGTTTTTGTTTTGCACCTCCCAAGACCATTGATAGCGAAATGTGATCCTTGGTATGGATCACCACTGCGCTCAAGGAATCTGAATGCCTATTGTTACTCTGCCTGACGGCAGTCAAAAAACGTTTGAAGCACCGCTGACCATTATGCAGCTCGCAGAATCCATTGGCCCTGGTTTGGCTAAGGCCTGCGTTGCTGGGAAAATCGATGGTGTGCTGGTGGATGCTGCTGACCTGATTGAGCAAGATGCGGAAGTGTCTATCATCACCGCACGTGACGCTGAAGGGTTGGAAATTATCCGCCACTCCTGTGCCCACCTAATTGGTCATGCGGTTAAGCAGATGTATCCCGAGGCCAAAATGGCGATCGGGCCAGTTATTGAAGATGGTTTCTACTACGATATTGAGTTTGGTCAATCTGTCACTCCGGAAGACCTTGAGACCATTGAAGCGCGCATGCAATCACTGATTGAGCGTGAGTACGATGTGGTGCGCGAATATGTCGATCGCGACAAAGCAATGCTGACCTTTTTGCATCGTGATGAACCTTACAAGCAGGAGATTGTGCGCGATATTCCCGATGATGCCACGATCCGGCTATATCATCACGAAGAGTACACCGACATGTGCCGCGGGCCGCATGTGCCGAATACACGTCACTTAAAAGCCTTCAAGCTAACTAAGCTGGCAGGTGCCTATTGGCGCGGTGACGCAGCCAACACCATGCTTACGCGTATCTATGGCACCGCATGGGGCGACAAGAAACAGCTTAAAGCTTACGTCAAGCGTCTTGAAGAGGCAGAGAAGCGTGATCACCGTAAGTTGGCACGTCGACTGGATCTCTTTCACATGCAGGAAGAAGCGCCGGGAATGATATTCTGGCATCCAAATGGCTGGGCGCTATGGCAGCAGATCGAACAGTATATGCGTGGTGTCTACAAAGAGGGTGGGTATCAAGAAATACGTTGTCCCCAGATTATGGACGTGTCGCTTTGGAAAAAATCAGGGCACTGGGATAACTACGCGGACGGTATGTTCTTTACTGAGTCCGAAAAGCGTGAGTATGCCCTCAAGCCGATGAATTGCCCTGGGCACGTTCAGGTGTTTAATTCCGGTTTGCGTAGCTATCGCGAATTGCCCGTTCGTTTTGGTGAGTTTGGTGGCTGCCACCGTAACGAGCCATCAGGCGCTTTACACGGTATTATGCGTGTGCGGGCGTTTACGCAAGATGATGGTCATGTATTCTGTACAGAAGCTCAAGTTGAGCCTGAAGTGACTGATTTTCATCGTCAAGCACTAAAGGTGTATAGCGATTTCGGCTTTGAAGATATTGCTATTAAAATTGCCCTTCGCCCAGAAAAGCGAATTGGAAGTGATGAGGTTTGGGATCGGGCAGAAGAAGCGTTGCGTAGCGCATTAAAAACCTGTGGTGTTGAATGGCAGGAACTTCCTGGCGAAGGCGCGTTCTACGGCCCCAAGATCGAATATCATATGAAAGATTGTCTGGGGCGCGAATGGCAGGTCGGTACCATGCAGGTCGATTTTATGATGCCAGAGCGTCTCGGGGCTCAGTATGTGACAGAAGAAGGCCAACGCAAGTCGCCGGTGATGTTGCATCGTGCTATTGTTGGCTCCATGGAGCGCTTCATTGGCATCTTGATTGAACATTATGCGGGCGCTATGCCATTATGGCTTGCGCCACAGCAAGCGGTTGTCATGACCATCACCGATTCACAACGTGAATACGCGTTTGAATTAGAGAAGCGCCTGCAAAAAAGTGGCTTGCGTGTTAAAGCGGACTTGAGGAACGAGAAGATCGGCTTTAAAATTCGTGAGCATACGTTACAGAAAGTTCCCTATCTCCTTGTGGTGGGAGATAAGGAAGTTGAAGCTGACTCAGTAGCCGTGCGAACACGCAGCGGCGAAAACCTCGGTACAATGACGGTTGATGAGTTTATTGAACGCCATACTGCCGAGAGAGTAGCCCTGGCGACATCGTCAATTGCCTAAGGAGACGGAACGATCAAGAGAAGCAACCAGCGCGGGCGTCCAGCAGACAAACGCCCACCAATGAACGAGCGAATTGTCGAAGAAGAAGTACGTCTTATTGGTAGCGACGGTGAGCAGTTGGGTGTTGTGCCCACCACCGAAGCGCTAGAGCGTGCTGAATCTGAAAGCCTAGATCTCGTGCAAATTTCGAATGCCGATCCCATCGTCTGCAAGATTATGGATTACGGCAAGTTCGTTTTTGAGACCAAGAAGCAGAAAGCGGCTCAAAAGAAGAAGCAGAAGCAAATCCAGGTTAAGGAAGTTAAATTCCGTCCTGGCACCGATGAAGGCGATTATCAGGTCAAGCTTAAAAACCTGACGCGCTTTTTGGAAGGTGGTGACAAGGGCAAAGTCACACTGCGCTTCCGTGGTCGTGAAATGGCGCACCAGGACATCGGGCGTAAGCTGATGGAAAGGATCGCGGCAGACCTGGAAGAGATCGGAGCGGTAGAGGCTTTTCCGAAAATGGAAGGCCGCCAGATGATCATGATTATTGCCCCGAAAAAGAAGTGATCCAACGGCGTTGTCAACGGGCCACCGTTAAACCGGTGGTCGGCCCTGGGTTTTCTAAAAAATATCGAGCGGAGTTTTCCTCATGCCGAAAATCAAAAGCAATAGCGGCGCTGCCAAGCGCTTCAAGAAGACTGCTAATGGCTTTAAGCACAAGCAGTCTCATCGTAGCCACATCTTGACCAAGAAAACGACCAAGCGTAAGCGTCAACTGCGTGGAATGAAGCAGATCCACGCGTCTGATAAAGCGCTTATCCAGCGTATGCTGCCGAATCTATAAGTCGGGTTTTCGTATTTCTGAGTGCACAAATTTTTTGCCTCAGCCTTAAAGTCAGGAGTGTGTTATGACTCGAGTAAAACGTGGCGTAGTAGCGCGTCGTCGCCATAAAAAAGTATTGAAGCTTGCTAAAGGTTACTACGGTGCCCGTTCGCGCGTTTTTCGCGTTGCTAAGCAAGCCGTTATCAAAGCTGGTCAGTACGCCTACCGTGACCGTCGCAACCGTAAGCGCCAGTTCCGCGCGCTATGGATCCAGCGTATTAACGCAGGTGCACGCGTCAACGGTATGTCTTACAGCCGCTTTGTAGGCGGTCTTAAGAAAGCCGGTATTGAAATCGACCGTAAAGTATTGGCCGATTTGGCAGTACACGAGAAGGCTGCATTTGCCGCCATCGTGGAAAAAGCCAAGGCTGCCCAATAAGGTAATATGCACGGGGCTTTTGCCCGTGTTAAGTGCCTGAGGTCATTTCAGAGTGACCCATACAGGGGAAGAGCAGCCGCTCTTCCCCTGTTTTTTTGTCACCTTCAACGTGCCACGCCATCCTCACGGATGGACACCGCTTAATTCGGAGTGAAACGGATGGATCACCTTCCTACTCTGGTATCTGAGGCGCGCGACGCCATTCAGGCTGCGCAGAGTGTCGCCGCACTAGACGAGTTACGAGTACGCTACTTAGGTAAGAAAGGTGAGGTAACTGCCTTGCTGAAAGGCCTGGGGAAGCTGTCAGCCGAAGAGCGCCCAGCGGCGGGCGAGCGTATTAATCAGGCCAAGCAAACACTGGCCGACGAAATTGATGCTAAGCGCGAGCAACTTGAGAGTGCTGCGCTGAATGCCCGTTTGGCCGCTGAAAGTATCGATGTCACATTGCCAGGGCGTGGCCAGGCCAGCGGAGGGTTGCATCCCGTGACGCGCACCCTTGAACGTATAGAGGGTCTGTTCACCCGTATTGGTTATGACGTGGCGGTAGGGCCTGAAATTGAAGATGATTATCACAATTTCGAAGCGCTCAATATTCCCGCACACCATCCCGCTCGTGGTATGGCTGATACCTTCTATTTTGATGCCACGCGCTTGCTACGCACTCACACCTCGCCGGTGCAAGTGCGCACGATGAAAAGCAGCGAGCCGCCCATTCGTATCGTTTGCCCAGGGCGCGTCTATCGCAGCGACTCTGACTTGACCCACACGCCCATGTTTCACCAAGTGGAAGGCTTGCTGGTCGATGAGGGAGTTAGCTTTGCTGACCTTAAAGGGACAATCGAAGACTTTTTGCAGGCATTTTTTGAGCGCGACGATCTTTCGGTGCGTTTTCGCCCCTCCTACTTCCCATTCACTGAGCCTTCCGCCGAAGTGGATATTCAGTGCGTGATGTGTAGCGGGGCAGGCTGTCGCGTTTGTTCCCATAGCGGCTGGTTGGAAGTGATGGGCTGCGGCATGGTGCACCCTGAGGTATTTCGTCATTCGGGCATTGATACCGAGCGCTATACCGGTTTTGCCTTCGGAATGGGGGCAGAGCGTTTGGCAATGCTACGCTACGGCGTGAATGATTTACGCCTGTTCTTTGAAAACGATCTGCGTTTTTTACGTCAATTCGCTTAAGACCGCCGCCGAATACAGGATCAACCATGAAATTTTCAGAACAGTGGCTGCGTGAGTGGGTTTCCCCGCAGCTTGAAACGCAGGCAATGGCCGACCAAATCACTATGGCGGGCTTGGAAGTCGATGCTGTTGAAGCGGTAGCCGCCGCATTCAGCGGTGTAGTGGTGGCTGAGGTCCTGAGCAAAGAAAAGCACCCTGACGCTGATAAGCTCAATGTGTGCACCGTTAATGACGGTAGTGGCGAACCTGTTCAGGTTGTCTGCGGGGCGCCTAATGTTGATATTGGTCAGAAAATTCCCTTTGCCCAGGTAGGTGGCGTGCTGCCGGGTGACTTCAAGATCAAAAAAGCCAAGTTACGCGGAGTTGAATCGCGGGGGATGATCTGTTCAGCCTCTGAGCTGGGGCTTGAAGAGGAGACGTCGCCGGGCATTCTGGTGCTGTCGGCTTCAGCGCCAGTGGGTGACGACTTTCGAGAGTTCATGCATCTTAATGACATGACGATTGAAGTCGATTTGACGCCAAACCGCGGCGACTGCCTTAGCATTAAAGGGATGGCGCGTGAAGTCGGTGTGCTCAACCGCTTGCCGGTTGATGGACCGGCAATAGCACCGGTGGAGGCTGCTATTGAGGATAGCTTCGCGGTTAGCATTGAAGCGCCAGAGCAGTGCCCGCGCTATCTTGGTCGCGTTATCAAGGGCGTCAATGTTCAGGCTGAAACACCCCTTTGGATGGTGGAGCGTTTGCGCCGCAGTGGCGTGCGCTCTATTGACCCTGTAGTGGATATTACCAACTACGTCATGCTGGAATTAGGCCAGCCGATGCACGCCTTTGATCGTGACAACCTGCAAGGCGGCATGGTTGTGCGCATGGCTAAGCCAGGCGAGAAGCTAACGCTGCTTGATGGTAATGAAGTGGCGCTGCGTCCTGAAACGCTGGTGATTGCCGATCATTCCGGCCCGCTCGCCATGGCAGGGGTGATGGGGGGTGAAAACTCCGGTGTTAATCAAAATACCCAGACTATTTTCCTTGAATCAGCCTTCTTTACCCCACTTGCCATTGCTGGCCAAGCGCGCTCCTACGGGTTGCACACTGATGCATCTCACCGTTTTGAGCGCGGTGTTGATCCGCAGCTGACGCCAGTTGCCGTCGAGCGGGCCACGCAGCTTTTGATTGAGGTCTGTGGCGGTCAGGCTGGGCCTGTTGTTGAAACACAAAGTGTTGAGCATATGCCCGCAGAGCGCGCGATTCTCTTGCGCAGCGCGCGTTTAGAACAGGCGCTTTCCAAGGCGCTCGATAGCGATGATGTGACCGATATTTTGCAGCGCCTAGGGCTTGATGTCAGCGTACAGGATGTCGGTTGGGCGGTCACCGCGCCAAGCTGGCGTTTTGACCTGGCTATCGAAGAAGATCTCATCGAAGAAGTGGCGCGTATCCACGGTTACAATAATTTGCCGGTGCGTCGCCCAGCGGCACGCTTGGCGCTGCGCTCTGCAGATGAGGCAACGCTCACCCAGGCACGGCTACGTCGCCAGATGGTTGCCCGGGGTTTTCAGGAGGCGATTACCTACAGCTTTGTGGCTCCCGAGCTGCAAGCGACGATGCTGCCTGATGCCGTAAGTCCTGCGCTAGCTAACCCCATCTCGGCTGATTTGTCGGTGATGCGCGCTAGTCTGTTTCCCGGCTTGGTTCGCGCCATGGAGTATAATCTCAATCGTCAGCAAGCCCGTGTGCGGCTATTTGAAACCGGTCTCGTCTTTAACGGAGAGTTGGATGCGTTGTCGCAAGTGCCGATGCTCGGCGCTCTGGTGTGTGGCCCACGGGAAGCCGAGGGCTGGGGGGATGTTAAAGGCCGCGTAGACTTTTACGATCTAAAAGGCGATTTAGAAAGTGTCCTGGCCTTGGGTGGTGATGCTGACGCATGGCGCTTTGAGCCTGCTGAGCACCCAGCGCTTCATCCAGGTCAAAGTGCGCAGCTGCTGCACCATGGGGAGCCCGCGGGTTGGATCGGCACTCTGCACCCGCAGGTGCGCGCAGCGCTTGGCTTAAAGATGGATGCCGTGCTGTTTGAAGTGCGTCTGGATGCGCTTAGCCAAGGTCGGATCCCCGCCTTTGAACCGCTATCGCGTTTTCCTGAGGTGCGCCGTGATTTGGCGTTTATACTCAAAGAGGCGACATCTGTACAGGCGCTGTTGGATTGTGCCAAGCAGCAAGCGGGGGAGTATCTGCAAGATATCAAGCTATTCGATGTCTATTCAGGTAAAGGCGTAGCCGAAGGGCATAAGAGTATTGCATTGGGCTTGACCTGGCAGCATCCATCGCGCACGCTAAACGACGAGGAAATCAATCAGTTGGTCGATTCAATTGTGACACAAGTGCGTGTCAAGCTGGATGCGGAGCTGCGCAGCTAATAGCGAATTAAATCCGTGCTAGGTGAAAGAAATGCGAGTTTAATTAACGGCTGGGCCACACCACGATGCTTATCACGCTCTTGGCAATGCGTTTGCTACTGTATGTTGTATGTTTGATACAGAGCGTTTGTTGCTGTGTTTGCTTCAAGGATAAGGAGAAGCCTTATGGGTGCGTTGACCAAAGCAGAGCTAGCCGAACATTTGCATGCTGAGCTAGCTCTGTCCAAGCGAGAAGCGAAGGCCATGGTCGAAGCTTTTTTTGAAGAGATTCGAGCC
Source organism: Vreelandella boliviensis LC1 (assembly GCF_000236035.1). Taxonomy (GTDB): domain Bacteria; phylum Pseudomonadota; class Gammaproteobacteria; order Pseudomonadales; family Halomonadaceae; genus Vreelandella; species Vreelandella boliviensis. The sequence goes on along the minus strand of NZ_JH393259.1, from coordinate 404,119 downwards.
TGTCTTCGTGAGAACGAACAGGTAAAACTGTCCGGGTTTGGTAACTTTGACTTGCGTGATAAGCGCGAGCGACCAGGGCGTAACCCTAAAACCGGTGAAGAAATCCCCATTTCTGCTCGGCGAGTCGTGACGTTTCGTCCAGGGCAGAAGCTAAAACAGCAGGTTGAGCACTATGTAGGCGACGAGTAGTCTTTTGGTCTATGGGTGTTATCTATTCCAAAGTGTTTGGCTGCGCTCATAGCCTCTAAAGCTCATACCTACTAATTCTCTTGCCTTTTAAAAGGAGTGCCTTCGGGCGCTCCTTTTCTCTTTGTCGTGGGTTCGTTGATGCCCTTAAATGCCGCCACTCTCAATTAGCCAAGTAATTACCACCTTGATGACATAACCCAGCATGCCTGCACCCAGCACCACAAACAGCATGATGGTGCCAAATTTGCCCGCATTCGATTTTTTGGCCAAGTCCCAGATAATGAAACACATAAATATGATTAGACCGCCAACCATCAGCGGGGTGATCCAAGTCTCGAAGGTTTGCTGCATAGCCACTCCTGTGTGCTGCCTGTGAATCACCCGTTGCGGGCGATGTGTCTCATTCTAACCAGCCATGTTAATATTTGAGCAAATTCATAGGGTATTTGTCGACTTGATGGTTGGCACTGTGACACTTTGACAGGGGAGTGACGATGCCGAAGCTGAATATTTTGGTGGGTACAATGTATGGCGGTGCCTTAGACGTGGCTGAGCAGGTGAAGCCCCTATTTGAACAGGCCGGTTACGCTGTGACTATTCATGAACAGCCCTCTGTCGATGATATTGTCGGTGGTGATGCTGATTTGGTGCTGTTTTGTGTGTCGACCACGGGCAGTGGTGATTTTCCCGGCAGTTTTGTGCCCTTTGTGCGTAATCTGCGCGATAGAAGTCCCGCACTCACCTCACTCCGCTACGGGCTTATTGCCCTGGGCGATAGCTCTTATGGCGATACGTTTTGTGGCGCAGGCCGTGCGCTTGATGAGTTGCTGGCGGATCATGGCGCGACCCGATTAGGTGAGCGATTAGAGGTCGATGCCATGGAGACATTCATGGCCGACGACGCTGCCGTGCCCTGGGTGGAAGAGTGGATCGTTGCCCAACAATTAGAGGTGGCTTAGCGATGCAGCGAGCGCCTACCTCGCCTGAGCGCATTAGCGTTGCGCTAGGCCTATGTATCGTTATGCTGGCAACGCTTCCGCGCTACATGGCGGGTGGGCATGAAACCCGCCAGACGCTAATTATCTTTGCCTTAGCGCTGGTTGCCTTCGCGGCTATTGTGCAGTGGCGCTTATTGGGCGTGGAGGCACGTCGCCGACTGCCGCAGCTATGCAAGCGGTTAGTCGTTATGCTGTTGTTAGGAATGGCTGTGATGGGGGGCTGGCACGCGCTGTTTACAGATTGGATCAGCTGGCAAGTATTCATTTCCCATTGCGCAACCCTTGGAGTGCTGCTTCATGCGATAAGCCTTTGGTGGTCAGGTGAGCGTCAAGCCAGCTAGCGTTTTACTACAGCGATTGAAAAAGTCGCCGCAAGACGTACAAAGCAGTAGAATGGTATAAATTACGCAGCGTGGAACTAATAATGAAGCTAAACACGCCTTAAAGCGGTTAATTGCTCGCATATTCCCTTGTTTTTAAAATCACTGCCCCCATGTTGCGAGCATGGCGCTTGCCACTATGCGTTGGGGTTCTTAAAATTGCCCCCTTGAACTTATTAAATGCAATCAACACAACGCCCAGCCGTTAGAGGACAATTCATGCAAGTTTCTGTCGAGACGACCTCCCAGATCGAACGCCGTATCACCATTCAAGTGCCGGCTGCCGAAATTGACGGGGCCGTTAGTGCTCGCTTGAAAGACACCGCGAAGAACGTTCGCTTGAATGGTTTTCGCCAGGGCCGGGTGCCAATGGCAGTAGTTCAGCAGCGCTACGGCCAAGACGTACGTAACGAGGTAGTCAGTGAAGTAATGCGCGAGCGCTATGTGCGCGCTATTACCGAAGAAGGCTTGAACCCGGCTGGCTTCCCGCAAATTGAACCCTCGGTCAATGAGTCGGGTAAAGACCTAGAGTTCGTTGCGGTAATGGAGATCTACCCGCAAGTTGAGCTGACCTCTATCGAAGGTACCGAAGTTGAGCGTCCGGTGGTTTCGGTAAGCGATGCGGATGTCGATGAGATGATCGATACGCTGCGTAAGCAAAACGCCGCCTGGGAAGAAGTGGACGCTGCTGCTGCCGACGGTGATCAAGTCACTATAGATTTCCAGGGTTATATTGGTGATGAGCCGTTTGAAGGCGGTAGCGCCGAAGGTCACACCCTGGTCATTGGCTCCAATAGCTTTATTCCAGGCTTTGAAGAGCAGCTAATTGGTGCCAAGGCGGGCGAAGAGAAGACCCTTAACGTCACCTTCCCAGAAGATTACCAGGCCGAGCATTTGGCCGGTAAAGAAGCCACCTTCAAGGTGACAGTGCACAAAGTCAGCAGCCAAAAACTGCCCGAAGTAGACGCTGAGTTTATCGAGCGTTTTGGCGTTGAAGGCGGCGACCAGGAAAAATTCCGCGCTGAAATCAAGAAGAACATGACCCGTGAAGCGTCGCAAGCCGTTGATAACCGGGTCAAGCAGCAAGTGCTTGATGCGTTGAAAAAGGTTAACGAAATCCCTGTGCCTAGCGCACTGGTTCAGCAAGAGACTGACGGCATGAAGCGCCAAGCTGCGCAGCAGTTTGGTCTAGGTGAAGACTTTGATGTCAGTCAGCTGCCCAACGAATTGTTCGAAGAGCAGGCCAAAGGCCGCGTTCAGGTCGGTTTGTTGCTGGCTGAAGTGATCAAGGCTAACGAACTTGATGCTGACGATGATGCTATCAAGGCAAAAGTGACCGAGCTTGCTGAGCAGTATCAAGATCCTGATGAAGTGGTCAGCTACTACATGGGCAACGAGCAGCTGAAAACCCAAGTAAAATCTGCCATTCTCGAAGAGAAAGCGGTTGCCAAGTTGCTTGAGCAAACGAACATTAAAGACGTTGAAATGTCTTATCAACAAGCCCTTGCTGCTGCGCAAGAGCAGGCAGAGCAAGATGAGGGTGCTGAAGAGGGCGAGCAAGCTAGCGCCTAACACCCTGGAACGTGGCGCACCTTTATGTCGGTGCGCCTTTCCCTTCCCGGACGCAAGGAATCACCTGAATGAGTGAGTTTGATATTCAAAACGCCGGCGGTTTAGTGCCCATGGTGGTTGAGCAGAGCGCCAAAGGGGAAAGAGCCTACGACATTTACTCACGCCTTTTAAAAGAGCGTGTGATCTTTTTGGTAGGCCCTGTAGAAGACTACATGGCTAATCTGGTTGTCGCCCAGTTGTTGTTCCTGGAATCAGAAAATCCCGATAAAGATATTCACCTGTATATCAACTCGCCAGGTGGTTCGGTCACCGCGGGTATGTCGATTTACGACACTATGCAGTTTGTGAAGCCAGATGTGTCTACGGTGTGTATTGGTCAGGCGGCTAGTATGGGTGCGCTGTTATTGACGGCAGGCGCGGCTGGCAAGCGTTACTGCCTACCCAATTCACGTGTGATGATTCACCAGCCGCTAGGTGGTTACCAAGGCCAAGCGTCTGACATTGAAATTCATACCCGTGAAATTCTGGGTATTCGCGAAAAGCTGAACCAAATCCTTGCCCATCATACGGGCCAGGATATTGAAGCCGTCTCGCGAGATACCGATCGGGATAATTTCATGAGCGCCAATACAGCCAAAGAGTATGGTTTGATTGATGCAGTGCTGGATAAGCGGCCTACATCCTGATAGCGTGATAGGATTCTGCTTTTCTAACGAGCTTTTCCGGCGGCGAAAGCCGCCGCAGTGACAGAGGTATACGAATGGCCGACGGCAAAGGCAAGGACGAAGGTGGCAAACTGCTCTACTGCTCGTTTTGTGGGAAAAACCAAAACGAAGTACGTAAGCTGATTGCGGGCCCATCCGTCTATATCTGCGATGAGTGTGTCGACTTGTGTAATGACATCATTCGCGAGGAAGTTCTCGAAGCCGATGCCGAGAGCGATGAGGAGCGTTTACCTACGCCTCGCGAAATACGTCATACGCTTGATGACTACGTCATCGGACAGGATCGCGCCAAAATGGTGCTTTCCGTAGCGGTGTATAACCACTACAAACGTCTGAAAACAGATGTACGCGACGGCGATGTAGAGCTAGGTAAATCAAACATTCTGCTAATTGGTCCCACCGGTAGCGGTAAAACGCTGTTAGCGGAAACCATGGCACGGTTACTGAATGTACCTTTTACTATTGCGGATGCAACCACGCTGACGGAAGCCGGCTATGTCGGTGAAGATGTCGAGAACATCATCCAAAAGCTGTTGCAGAAGTGCGATTACGACGTCGAGAAAGCCGAACGCGGCATTGTTTATATCGATGAAATCGACAAGATTTCACGCAAATCGGATAACCCTTCAATCACTCGCGATGTCTCGGGTGAAGGTGTCCAGCAAGCATTGCTGAAGCTTATTGAAGGTACGACGGCTTCTGTGCCGCCTCAAGGCGGACGCAAACACCCCCAGCAGGAGTTTGTCCAAGTTAACACTGGCAATATTCTGTTTATCGTCGGCGGTGCCTTTGCGGGGCTGGATAAAGTTATTCGTGATCGCGCTGAGAAGGGCGGTATCGGTTTCAATGCGGCGGTGAAAAGCAAGGAGTCCTCTCGTGGGGTGGGTGAGCTGCTGGCCGACGTAGAGCCGGATGATCTGGTTAAATTTGGCTTGATTCCAGAGTTTGTGGGTCGTTTGCCGATCATCGCGACACTGATGGAACTCACCGAAGATGCACTGGTGCAGATTCTGACGGAGCCCAAGAATTCGCTTGTCAAGCAGTACGCTAAACTGTTTGAAATGGAAGATGTAACGCTTGAGTTCAGAGATGAAGCGTTACGTGCTGTGGCTGAAAAAGCCATGGAGCGTAAAACAGGCGCTCGTGGGCTGCGCTCTATTTTAGAGTCAGTGTTGCTGGATACCATGTATGAAATTCCGTCGCTTGAAGGCGTCAGCAAAGTCGTCATCGATGGCTCGGTGATTGCTGGAGAGAGTGAGCCTCTGTTGATCTACTCTCAGCAGGAAGAAGCACGTGTCGACGGCACTGATGGTTAGTGGTTAGTCGAGTATCACGGCCCAGCTTCAACCGCTTGCGCGCTAAAACAAGGGGTCGCCTAGGCGACCCCTTGTTATTATAACGAGTTCTTGTAGAGCGCTCTTATAAAGCGTGTTGTGAAGCTTGGTTATCTAGCTATAAAGCCTAATTCGTGAAGTGTTACTGCCTGGCCTATTCAATGCTAACGTATTGAACGTCAGCATTTAGAAAATGTGCAGTACTTTTCCAAGTACTCTTTCAAGTACTCATCCGATTTGTCGAGGAACGTCTGCGATGCAGCAGAACGCCGAACAGACACAATGTCTACCCCTTTTGCCATTGCGCGATGTGGTTGTTTATCCGCAAATGGTCATCCCCCTTTTTGTAGGTCGTGAAAAGTCTATCCAGGCGCTCGAAGCGGCGATGGAGGCTGATAAGCGTGTGCTACTGGTGGCTCAGCGTGAAGCGTCTCAAGATGAGCCTGACAACGCGGATCTTTACGCTATGGGCACCGTGGCCGATATTATGCAACTGCTTAAGTTGCCCGATGGCACGGTGAAAGTACTCATTGAGGGTAATTTTAGAGCGGATGTACTGAATGTCGAAGAGAATGTCGCAGGCTATACTCAAGCGCATTTAACCCCCCGAGAGAGCGAGCCGCTTACTAGTCGTGAGCAAGAAGCGCTGGTTCGTGTGTTGCTCAATCAATTCGAGCAGTACGTCAAGCTTTCGAAAAAAGTTCCCAACGAAGTGCTTAATTCGCTGTCGGGGATTGAAGATCCAAGCCGCTTGGTGGATACCATTTGTGCCCATCTGTCGCTTAAGATTGGCGACAAACAAGAGTTGCTTGAGATGGATCGTGTTCGCGATCGAATTGAGCACCTGATGGCGCTGATTGAGTCCGAAATCGACCTGCTTCAAGTTGAGAAGCGCATCCGCTCGCGGGTTAAAGAGCAGATGGAGAAGACTCAGCGCGAGTACTATCTCAACGAGCAGATGAAAGCTATCCAGAAAGAAATGGGTGAGCTGGATAATGTGCCCAATGAGGCTGAGAAGTACGAACAGGCGATTCAAGAGTCAGGTATGCCGAAGGAGGCGTCTGAGAAAGCTACTCAAGAGCTCAATAAGCTCAAAATGATGGCCTCAAACTCCGCCGAAGCGACCGTGGTGCGCTCCTACCTGGATTGGTTAGTCGCTGTTCCATGGAAAAAGCGTACGCGCGTGAAGCACGATCTCGTCAAAGCGCAGCAGGTGCTTGATGAAGATCATTACGGCCTGGAAGAGGTCAAGGCGCGCATCCTGGAATATCTTGCCGTACAGAAGCGTGTGCGCAAGATGAAAGGCCCTGTACTGTGCCTCGTCGGACCGCCTGGGGTGGGTAAGACCTCTCTTGGTCAGTCCATCGCCCGTGCCACTAATCGCAAATATGTGCGTTTGGCGCTGGGTGGTGTCCGCGATGAGTCGGAAATTCGCGGCCATCGGCGTACCTATATTGGCTCGTTGCCAGGTAAGTTGATGCAGCGGATGAGCCGAGCCGGGGTTAAAAACCCGTTGTTCCTGTTGGATGAGGTCGACAAGCTAGGTATGGATCACCGCGGGGATCCTGCTTCTGCGCTGCTCGAGGTGCTCGATCCCGAACAGAACAACAGCTTTAGCGATCACTATCTGGAACTCGACTACGATCTCTCTGAGACGCTGTTCATCTGTACCGCTAACTCGATGAATATTCCCAGTGCACTGCTTGACCGCATGGAAATTATTCGTCTGCCGGGTTACACCGAAGATGAGAAGTTGGCTATTGCTAAGCGCTACTTACTACCCAAGCAATTAGCCGCGAACGGCTTAATAGGCGATGAGTTAACGCTGGAAGACAGCGCACTTTTAGAGCTTATTCGCTACTACACTCGAGAAGCCGGTGTGCGTGAGTTAGAAAGGCAGATTGCCAAAGTATCGCGTAAAGTGCTGCGTGAACGGCTTGAGAAAGAGCGTGACCAGAAAGCTGTCCAATCGGGGCAGAGCTTAACGGCAGAGCAAATTGAGCACTACGCGGGCGTACGCCGCTACAGTTACGGCTTGGCAGAGCAGGACGACCAGATCGGCCGAGTCACAGGGCTTGCCTGGACATCGGTGGGTGGTGAGCTGCTCAACATCGAGTCAGTGGTAACGCCGGGTAAAGGGCGAATTAATAAGACCGGCTCACTTGGCGATGTGATGAAAGAGTCGGTGAGTGCCGCCCACACAGTGGTGCGTGCCAGGGCAGAAGCGTATGGCATTGATCCCGAGCGGTTCGAAAAAGAGGATCTGCATATCCACGTTCCCGAAGGGGCGACACCTAAAGATGGGCCCAGTGCGGGTATTGCCATGGTGACGGCGATTGTTTCCGCTTACACCCAGCGTGCGGTACGCTGCGACGTGGCAATGACCGGTGAAGTCAATCTACGCGGTGAAGTGTTGCCGATAGGCGGACTGAAGGAGAAATTGCTGGCAGCCCGCCGCGGTGGTATAAAGACAGTGCTAATTCCTGAAGAAAACCGCCGTGATCTCAAGGAAGTACCTGACAATATCAAAGGTGCATTGGATATTCGTCCGGTACGCTGGATAGATGATGTCTTAGCCGTAGCGCTAGCTGATAAGGTAGAAGACGGTGCGCCATTGAAAAGCACCGAAGCATCGTTTAGTAATAACGTCGTTGCTAGTACTCATTAAGCTGTTAAAGTCCTCGTTGGTCTTTAATTTTACTTAATATATGCCCGCTGCTTGTGTGGCGGGTATCTTGCGGCATGGTTGCTTGACAGATGTTTCAAGGCATTGCTATAAAACGCAGCTATGCTTTGATCGTCATTCCATCGGTGACCATGCCGTTCAGAGCCATTTTTTTGAAACAGTCAAGGGGTGAAGAGTGAATAAGTCCGAGCTGATTGAAGCCATTGCCGCGTCTGCAGATATTCCTAAAGCAGCGGCAACCCGCGCATTGGATGCCATGGTGGAGTCTGTCACCGATAGCCTTAAGAAGGGCGAAAGCGTATCTCTGGTAGGTTTTGGTACTTTCGCGATCAAAGAGCGTGCAGCTCGAACTGGCCGTAACCCACAAACGGGTCAGCCGATCCAGATCAGTGCTGCCAAAGTACCCAGCTTCAAAGCAGGTAAAGCGCTGAAAGACGCCGTTAACTAATTTGACCGCGTTTGTTGTAACCTAATGGGCGCATCGCACTGGCGATGCGCCCATGTTATTTTCTGGCCCACTGTTCATTAGAGTTTAGCGGGCCAATGTATTTGGCTGTGACTATCTGAGGCTAGCATGCTGCAAAGTATTCGAGATGGCTCCAGGAGCTGGGGTGCCAAAATTATTATCGGTGTTATGGTCGCGGCCATGGCACTTTTCGGGATTGAGTCACTGTTTGGGCTTTTTGGTAGCGATCCGAACGAAGTAGCGAGCGTCAACGGTCAGCCGATTATGCGTCAGCAGGTTGAGCTTGAAGTTCAGCGCGCTCTGCGTTCAGGCCAAGTGCCGCCAGAGCAAGAGCGAGCATTGCGCAATGAAATGCTTGATCAGCTGATCACCCAGCAGTTGTTATCCCAATACGCTGAAGAGGGTGGCTTTGCCGTTTCAGAAGAGCAATTAGATCAGTTAATTGTCAGCTTGCCAGAATTTCATGATCAGGATGGTCGTTTCTCTGCAGAGGTGTTCCGTAATCGCCTAGCTGGGGCTGGCTATACGCCACTCTCATTTCGACAGGAGCTGCGCGTCGATATCCAGCGTCAGCATTTACAGCAAGGCTTAGCCTTCAGCGATTTTAGTCTGCCGAACGAGCAAGAGCGTCTAGCAGAGTTGCAGCGCCAGCAGCGGAGCTTCAGATACTTGATTCTGGGTGGCGACGATGTGAACGCTGATATCGACGTCAGCGAGGACGATCTTCAAGCTTATTATGATGCCCACCATGAGCGCTATGAGCGCCCCGAACAGGTGCGTCTTGAGTATGTGCTGATTGACCGCCAAACCATGGCGGAGGAGCGTGACGTAGACGAAGAGGCATTGCGCGACGTATGGCGTGAGCAAAATCGTGATGCAGATCGCCGTGTATCCCACATCATGATTACCTTTGGCAATGAGCGCACCCGTGATGAAGCGCAGCAATTGGCCGAGACCGCTCGGGAAGCGCTGGACAGCGGTGAGTCGTTTGCGGATACCGCTTTGCGCTACTCGGATGACACCGCCAGCGCAGAAGAGGGTGGTGATCTTGGTGTGATCAGCCGCGGTTTCTTTGGTGACACCTTTGATGAAGCAGCCTTTGGTCTCGAAGAGGGTGATGTTTCCCAACCGGTTGAGTTGGATAACGCTTTCCACATCATTCAGGTGACGGATATTCAGGGGCCCACCTTTGAAGAGCAGCGCGATGAGTTGGCGAGGCAAGTAGCGCTGCGTGAAGTTGATGATGAGTTTAATCAACGGGTTCAGCAGCTGATTGATGAGAGCTTCGCTGCCGATGACCTGCAGAGTGTTGCCGATGAGCTGGGTCTGACGCTTCAGGAGAGCGATTGGCTCGCTAGTGATGATGAGGCTCAAGGCGTGCTATCTGAGCCTGGCGTGATGTCGGCGGCGTTTAGTAACGACGTGTTTGAAGAGGGTTATAACAGCGAAGTTATTGAACTGGATCAGGATCGTCGACTAGTACTTCGGATTGCCGAGCAGCGCGACGCGACGCTGTTACCGCTTGATGAAGTGCGCGAGGACGTCGAAATGTCCGTGGCCGCTGAGCAGCAGCAACAAGCACTGCGTGAAGATGCGCAGGCATTGGTCGCAAACCTGCGAGAAAATCAGCAGGTTGATGTTGATTGGCTCGAAGCCAACAACCTAAGCCGCCAAGCTGACACTACTTTGCCTCAGCTGATTGTTCAGGAAGCCTTCCGCATGGCGCGCCCTGAAGAGGGCGGGAGCGTCTATCGCATGGTTGAACTACCGCAAGGTGTTGCTGTAGTGGCGCTGGATAGCGTAAGCGTAGGTGACGTCGATGAGCAGATGGAGGCGTTTGTTGCGCAAATGGCCGAGCAATTACGTGCTCAATCGGTGCTGCAGGGATTAATCGATGACCTGCGCAGCGATGCTGACATAGAGCGATAGAATCGCTTAAGCAGGCCTAAAAAAGCCGATCGCGAGATCGGCTTTTTTTATGCCTGTAAACAACAATCATGCGTCAGGCAATTCTGTTAAAGAAAACTGACGCAGCTCTGGAACCGTATGTTCAGAGTGCTCAATCAAGATATCCCAGCCGTGCTGGGCATCCCAATCGCCTAGCACATAGCGAGTAGCAGGCACCTCTTCTACCGTGAGCGAATGTACTTTGGGGCGATGGGTGTGACCATGAATCATCGTGGTAACACCAAACCGCTCCATTAGCGAGATAACCTCTTGCGGCGTTACATCCATAATCGCCTCGGCCTTATTGGCATTGGCTTCACCCGATTGCATGCGCAGGCTTTTGGCCAGTTCCAAGCGCTGTTCCAACGGTAGAGCAAGCATTTGGGCCTGCCACTCTGGATTGCGCGACTGCTCGCGAAAGGCCATATAGGCCTTATCCTGAGTGCACAGGCTATCACCGTGGAGAAGCAACACTGGCAGGCCCTGAATCTCGACTTGTTCAATATCAGATAGCAGCAATGCCTGGCAGGCGTTCACAAAGCGTTCACCGAGCAAAAAATCACGGTTGCCGTGCATCAGGTAGACAGCGGTGCCGTCGCTGCTCAGGTTGTTCAAACGCTGAATGACCTCTTGGGCAACGCCGCTAAGTGGATGTTGGGTGGCATCGAGTAGGTCGTCACCAATCCAGGCATCGAAAAGATCGCCCAAGATATATAGAGCATCGGCCCCTGGGGCAGTATGCTCCAGGTAGCGGTAAAACCCCTGGTTGATCTCGGGGGTATCGCTACTTAGATGAAGGTCAGCAACAAGCAATGTGCGCATAAGGCTCCCAGCGTTATTCCGCGTCTTTGACGTACGCACGCTCGATAATGACATCTTCAGAGGGGACGTCTGCGTGCATGCCGCGGCGCGAAGTGGCTACGTTTTTAATTTCGTTGACCACATCCATGCCGTCAACGACTTCGCCAAATACCGCATAGCCCCAGCCTTGCAGGCTTTTACCGCTGTGATCTAGAAAGCTGTTGTCGCCCACATTGATAAAAAACTGCGCAGTGGCAGAGTGGGGATCCTGGGTGCGTGCCATTGCTAGCGTGCCAATGGTGTTTTTCAAGCCGTTATCGGCTTCGTTGTCGATAGGATCGCGGGTCGGCTTTTGGTTAAACTCTTTATCGAAACCGCCCCCTTGCACCATAAAACCATCAATTACCCGGTGAAACAGGGTGCCGTCATAAAACCCGTCGCGTACATACTGCTCAAAATTCGCCGCACTAATCGGTGCTTTTTCGTGGTTAAGAGCGATGGTGATGTCACCATGGTTCGTCTGTAATACGATCATAGATAAATTCCTGTTCAATAAAGACGTTCGCCTTGGCGCTGTGCATCGGCGTCACGTTATAATAGCGGTTTTGCCCTGCACCGCGAAGGGCCATAGGCGTATCCTATGTTTTCACAGCGTTTTCACAGCATGTTTTCACGGCTCAGCACGCCATCCACCACGAGGTTATCAACACCATCATGACCAACGAGACCACCCCAGCGCCGAACTTCATTCGCAACCAAGTATGCGACGAAATCGAGGGCGGCCAGGTCACTAAAATCGTGACGCGCTTCCCCCCGGAGCCCAATGGCTTTCTGCATATCGGCCATGCGAAGTCGATCTGCCTAAATTTCGGGTTGGCGGAGCAACTGGGTGGCGAGTGTCATCTACGTTTTGACGACACCAACCCTGCCAAAGAAGAGCAGGCCTATATCGATGCGATCAAAGAGGACGTCAGTTGGCTAGGCTTTGAATGGGCAGGCCCGGTGCGTTTCGCCTCCGACTACTTCGACCAGCTCTACGCCTGGGCGCAGCACTTAATGCGTGAAGGCAAAGCCTATGTCGACGACCTGTCACCGGATGAAATCCGTGAGTATCGCGGCACCCTGACAGCGCCGGGTAAACCCAGCCCCTACCGCGAGCGCAGCGTCGAAGAGAACCTGGATTTGCTGGCGCGGATGCGCGAAGGTGAGTTTGGCGAAAGTGAAAAGGTAGTGCGCGCCAAAATTGATATGGCCTCACCTAATATCAATCTACGCGACCCGATTATTTATCGAATTCGTCACGCTAGCCATCACCAAACGGGTGATAAATGGAAAATCTATCCTTCGTACGACTTTACCCATGGTCAGTCAGATGCCATTGAAGGTATTACGCACTCGATTTGTACTCTGGAATTTGAAGATCACCGCCCGTTGTACGAGTGGTTTTTAAATAATCTGCCGGTACCCGCGAAACCCCGCCAGATTGAGTTCGCGCGGCTGAATCTCGATTACACCCTGACTTCCAAGCGTAAGCTGAAGCTGCTGGTTGATGAGCAAATCGTCGATGGCTGGGATGACCCACGCATGCCGACTATTTCTGGCATGCGTCGCCGCGGTTACACGCCAGCGTCAATTCGCAAGTTCTGCGAGATGATTGGCGTTACCCGTGCCGACGGTGGCCTGGTAGATATCGCTATGTTGACCCACGCGATTCGCTCGGATCTTGAAGACAATGCCCCGCGTGCAATGTGCGTTTTAAAGCCGCTAAAAATCGTGCTCACCAACGTATCTGAAGATCACCAAGAGGTGTACGAAGTGCCTGGTCACCCCGCTCGTGATGATATGACCATGCGCAAAGTGCCGTTTAGCCGTGAGCTGTATATCGATCAAGACGACTTTATGGAAGATGCACCCAAAAAGTTCTTCCGCTTGGCGCCGGGTAAAGAAGTACGCCTGCGCAATAGCTACGTGATTCGCTGTGACGAGGTGATCAAAGACGCTTCCGGTGAGATCAGCGAACTGCACTGCTCAGTAGATTTCGATACGTTGGGTAAAAACCCCGAAGGGCGTAAGGTCAAAGGTGTCATTCACTGGGTTAGCGCTGCTCACGGCGTGCCGATTGAAGTGCGTCTTTACGACAACCTGTTTACTGTTGAGCAGCCTGATCGCGATAAAGATGTCGATTTTCTAGAGCATCTAAATCCGCAGTCTTTGATCGTTTGCCAAGCCATTGGTGAGCCTAGCCTTGCCGAGGCAACGCCGGAGTCGCGCTTCCAGTTCGAGCGCGTCGGCTACTTCTGTGCGGATCGCCATGACACCACACCAGAGCATTTGGTGTTTAACCGTACCGTAGGCTTAAAAGACAGCTGGGCTAAAATCAAGCAGAAGGGCTAATGCCCAGAAACAACATGGATAGCCATATGCATATTTACAATACGCTGACACGTCGCAAAGAACCTTTTACCCCGCTTGAAGCGGGGAAAGTGAGTATGTATGTCTGCGGCATGACGGTGTATGACTACTGCCACCTGGGGCACGCCCGAGTCATGGTCGCCTTTGACATCATCACCCGCTATCTGCGAGAGCGCGGCTATGACGTTAACTACGTGCGCAACATTACCGATATTGACGACAAGATCCTCAAACGCGCTGATGAGAATGGCGAAAGTATCACCGCGCTCACTGAGCGTATGATTGACGCCATGCACGAAGATGAAGCGCGCCTATTTGTATTGCCGCCCAGCCACGAGCCCCGCGCCACGGGCCATATCGAGGATATCGTGGCCATGATTGAAACGCTGATTGAAAAAGGCTTTGCCTACGCGGCCGATAACGGTGATGTCTACTACCGTGTGCGCAAATTTGCCAATTACGGCAAGCTCAATAACCGCCAGCTTGACGATATGCGATCAGGCGCGCGGGTTGATGTAGATGTTCATAAAGAAGATCCGCTCGATTTTGTGCTCTGGAAGGCCGCTAAGCCGGGGGAGGCGCACTGGGCATCACCCTGGGGTAACGGTCGGCCTGGCTGGCATATTGAGTGCTCGGCCATGTCGACTTGCTGCTTGGGCGATACCTTCGATATTCATGGCGGCGGACCGGATCTAACCTTCCCGCACCATGAGAATGAGATCGCGCAAAGCGAAGCGGCCACCGGCAAAACCTACGTTAATACCTGGATGCACGCCGGCGCCGTGCGGGTGAATCAGGAGAAAATGTCCAAGTCCCTGGGCAACTTCTTCACCATTCGCGATGTGCTGGCCGAGCACGACCCAGAAGTGGTGCGTTTTCTGCTGGTGGCTAGCCACTACCGTAGCCCGATCAACTACTCGGTCGATTCACTGACCGAAGCGCGTAAATCGCTAACGCGCTTGTATACGGCGCTGGAAGGTCTTGAGCCAGGCGAGGCAAATAGGGACGCCGCCTCTGCTTACCGTGAGCGCTTTACCCAGGTAATGGACGATGACTTTAATACTCCTGAAGCCCTGGCGGTGATGTTTGAGCTGGCTCGCGAGGTCAATCGTGCCAAGCAAGACCAGCCTGTTGAAGCCGCCAAGATGGCGGGCGAGTTAAAGCAGCTTGGGTCTATTTTGGGGCTTCTTCAGCAAGTGCCACAAACCTTCCTAAAAGGCACACAGCAGCAAGGTATGCCGCTTAGCGAGAGCGAGATCGAAGCAAAGATTGCTCAGCGCATTGAGGCTAAGACGAATAAAGACTTCGCCCAGGCGGATGCAATCCGCGATGAGCTTGCTGCGATGGGAATTATTCTGAAAGACTCCCGGGAAGGTACTTCTTGGGTGTTTGAAGCGCCTTAATCAAGAATCTTAATCACTCGTTGGAAGCTTATGCGCTAACTTAAACGCTGATGGCTCTTATAATGCCGATATAAGAGCCTCATTCGTTTAAAAGCCCACTTCAAGAGGAATTCAAAGATGCGCTTTTCAGCTAACTCTTTCATTGCTAAGCCCTTAATCGCTGCCTGTGCCGTATCCATTGCGGCCTTTTCTCACGTCAGTGCCAACGAGCCCGTCGTAGTGTCATCCAAAATCGATACAGAAGGCTCGGTTCTGGGGGAGCTGATTATTCAGACCCTGGAGCGCAATGATATTGCGACCGAAAACCGCTTACAGCTGGGCGGAACTAGCGTCGTGCGCACTGCGTTGGAAGCGGGCGAAATTGACCTTTACCCAGAATACACGGGTAATGGCGCGTTCTTTTTCGATATGACCGATAGCCCTGTATGGAATAATGCTGACCAGGCATATGAAACAGTACGCGAGCGTGATGCCCAGCAAGGCTTGATATGGCTGCAACCTGCCAGCGCTAATAACACCTGGGCAATGAGCATCCGGGAAGATGTCGCCGCTGAAAATGAGCTGGTGAGCCTTGATGATCTCGCTGCCTATTTGGCCGATGGCGGTGAGTTCAAGTTTGCCGCAAGCGCTGAGTTTGTCGAGTCTGCCCAAGCACTGCCCGCGTTTCAGGAAGCCTACGGTTTTGAGTTAAGTGATAACCAACTGTTGGTACTCTCTGGTGGTAATACCGCCGCTACCATGCGTGCCGCCGCCCAGCAGACAAGTGGTGTTAATGCCGCCATGACCTATGGCACGGACGGTGGGTTAAGTGCGCTTGGGTTGGTCGTGCTGGAAGACACTAAGGGCGTGCAACCGGTGTATCAGCCTGCCCCCGTGGTGCGTGAAAGCGTGCTGGCTGCATACCCAGAAATAGAAGTGCTGCTCAATGAGGTTTTCTCTAGCCTTGATCTGGTCACACTGCAAACGCTCAATGCAGATGTCGCCGTTAACGGGCTGTCGCCATCCCAAGTGGCCAGCGACTATCTCGATACGCTTAATAATTGATGCCTGATACTCATAAAAATTAATGCTAATGCTCGGGATAACTAATTAATGACGTTAATGGATGCACTGCCTACCCCGCGTCTTCGTTGGGAGGGGCGGCACCCTAACATTGTGCTCGTTAGCTTTAGCTGTATTATGCTGGCCGCATTCTGGGTTTTTGACGTGGTTAGCATGGCCCCGAATCGGATTGTGTTGGGTACAGGACATGGCGCACTGGAGGCTTTTGGCTGGCCCGGCGCACTATTGGTGACCCTGCTACTCGCTTGCATCGGTATTCTCGCCTGGCAACCAAGCCATCGTCACTACCGGGCACTACTCGCGGCGGTAGTGTTCATAATGGCGCTGATGCCGGTGGGACTGATGGCGAGCAGCTATTTACTGATTGACCCAGAGTTGCCCCAAGCGCGCTTAGGCATAGGGGCGGCGTATTGGTTAGTGCTATTTGTACTGCTGCTATGCTTAGTCGAGCTACGTTTGCGATTAAACCTCACGCGAATATGGCCCACGCTATTGCTGTGTGGTGTCGCGCTGGTGTGGTGGCTATGTGCGGCCTTTGGTCTGGGGGCACTTGCGCTCGTTCAGGAGTTTAGGGCGCGTGATCAACAGTTTCTCAGCGCAGTCGGACAGCACATTAAGTTAGTCAGTATCGCCGTCAGTGTCAGTATTGTGCTTGGGCTAGCGCTCGCCATGCTGATGCGCCGCTATGCCCGGCTCCAAAAGGGCGCGTTCGCAGTACTCAATTTTCTTCAAACGATTCCCAGCTTGGCGCTATTTGGTCTACTGTTGGCGCCGCTAGCCTGGCTTGCCGCCAACGTGCCTTTTTTAGGCCAGCTTGGTGTTAGCGGCATTGGCACTACGCCCGCCTTAATCGCACTGATTGCCTATAGCCTGCTGCCTATTGTGCGCAATACCTATACCGCGCTTGAACAAGTGAGTCCCGATACCCTCGAAGCCGCCAAGGGAATGGGCATGCGTGCCGGGCAGCGCTTTTGGCAGGTGCGCTTACCGCTGGCGCTACCGGTGCTGTTGGAAGGGGTGCGGATTACCACTGTTCAGGCCGTTGGGCTCACCGCCGTTGCCGCTCTGATTGGTGCGGGCGGGCTGGGCACTTTTATTTTTCAAGGCTTAGGCCAGGCCGCCATGGACATGGTGTTACTTGGCGCGCTGCCTATTTTAATGATGGCTCTGGTGGTGGATGCAGGTTTAGGTGCCTTGGCAGAAGCGCTGCGCCCCGGAGGAACAAGATGATTGAGCTCTCCCACGTATCCAAGCGGTTTGGGGATGAAGCCGCGGTGGACGATATTTCTCTACAGGTACCAAAGGGAAAATTCTGTGCCTTAGTGGGTACCTCAGGCTGTGGTAAGTCGACCACGCTACGTATGATCAATCGCTTAATTGAGCACAGCGAAGGCGACATAATCCTCGATGGGCAGGCGATTGACGCCTACGACCCGGTGAAGCTTCGCCGACGAATTGGCTATGTGATTCAGCACACTGGGCTGTTTCCCCATTGGACCGTTGCGCGCAACATCGGCTTGGTGCCGCGGTTATTGAAATGGTCAGCAACAGACGTCCAGTACCGGGTGGCGGAGTTAATGCATTTGCTCGGTTTGCCGGTCGATGAGTTTGGGCATAAATATCCTCATCAGCTTTCCGGGGGGCAAGCACAGCGGGTAGGTGTTGCACGCGCATTGGCGGCAGACCCGGATATTTTGCTAATGGATGAGCCCTTCGGCGCACTTGATCCTATTACCCGTGAAAAGCTACAAGATGAGTTGGCCAAGCTACAAGCAAGGTTACATAAAACTGTGGTATTTGTGACCCACGATATGGATGAAGCCCTGAAATTGGCGGACCACCTAGTGGTGATGCGCAAAGGCCAAATTGTGCAGCAAGGTTCACCGTTGGCGCTGCTGCAGAACCCAAGCGACCCTTTTGTGGAATCGATGTTAGGAGGTCTTGAACGGGGGCTTAAGCAGGCAGCGTTAACCCGGGTGAAAGATCACATGACCTCCATGGGGCCTACCTTGCCGGCACAGTCGCGTATCCCTGGGGTTTTCTCTTTACGCCAGGCCCTCTCCATGATGCTGCGCGATCATTGCGACCGCTTGACCGTTGTTGACCAACATGACATGCCGGTCGGCGAGCTATCGTTGCGTAGAATTATCAAGGAGGCTCAACTGGATAATGGAAACACGCGTGAATAACTCGCTAAGCGTCGCCCAGCCCCACACAAAAGCCCCGCAATGGCTATGGCCACTGATGTGGGGTGCGCTGCTGTTGGGTAGTGTCACTGTCATGTCGGCTGCCGAACCCCTGTTTCGCTGGATAGAGCCTGATGCACGGCAAGTTATTTATGAACGCACCGAGCTTTATGTACTGCTTGGCCGTCATCTCTTCGTGGTGGGTATCGCAGCGGTGGTGACCATTATCGTGGGGGTAGCAGCGGGCATCGCCGTTACCCGCAGGTGGGGCAGTGATTTTCTACCGCTAGTGGCCCAGTTGGCATCGCTGGGACAAACGTTTCCCCCAGTGGCCGTCCTGGCGCTGGCAGTGCCCGTTCTGGGTTTTGGCACCTTACCCATTATTGTCGCCTTAATGCTCTATGGACTACTGCCTATCGTGCGCAATACTCTTGCCGGTCTACAAGGAGTCGAGGACGATATTAAAACGGCTGCCCACGCTATGGGCATGACGCCGAGGCAAATCCTGCGCCAAGTTGAACTACCTCTGGCTGCACCGGTCATTTTGGCGGGTATCCGTACCTCGGTGACCATCAATATTGCCACTGCAGCGCTTGGGGCTACCGTGGGAGCCAGTAACCTGGGCGACCCGATTATCTCCGGCATCGTGAACGGCAATATGGCCTATGTGGCTCAAGGGGCGTTGACCATTGCGTTGTTGGCTCTGACGATCGATAGTCTGTTTGAAGTGCTGCAGCGTCAACTACGTACGTGTTTCTCTGCTTCCTAAGCTTTCTGCGCCCTAATCTCTCTGTGTTTAACTTCTCTGCGTCTTAAGTAGCATCCCTAAAGTCCTTGCGCTGCGTTATTGTCCTATACGTTGTGGTAACTAGATGTTGCATTGGCCTATGACAGATAAATCCACTGGCATAAACGGTCAATACCAACAACACTGCCCTCAAAAGGGGTAAAACAAGGACAATAATGATGACACAGTATGTACACCAGCCGGATTTCATGACCGGTGACGAATTTTCGATTCCTACCTTCAGCTTGCTTAGCCCCGAAGGTGAGCTGCATAGCGGCGCTACTGAACCGGTACTCGAACGCGATCACGCCCGGCGTATCTACCAGGCGATGCTGGCCACGCGTATTCTCGATGAACGCATGATGGCAGCTCAGCGCCAAGGGCGGTTGAGCTTCTACATGCAGTGTACCGGGGAAGAGGCCGCCGTGGTGGGCGCTACCGCTGCGCTAAATGACGCCGATATGATTATGGCGCAGTACCGCGAGCAGGGTGCTCTGATGTATCGCGGCTTCTCAATTGATGAGTTTATGAATCAGTTGTTCGGCAACGAGCTGGACTATGGCAAAGGCCGCCAAATGCCGATTCACTATGGGTCGCGTAAGCTGCACTATATGACCATCTCATCCCCCTTAGCCACTCAAATTCCCCAGGCGACGGGGTATGCCTACGGGCAAAAACTCGCAGGTCAAGGCCACTGCACGTTAACCTTTTTTGGTGAAGGTGCTGCCTCTGAAGGTGATTTCCACGCCGCGCTGAATATGGCCTCGGTGCATCAGGTGCCGGTGATTTTCTTTTGCCGTAACAATGGCTACGCCATTTCTACACCCTCTTCCGAACAGTTTGCGGCCGATGGTATTGCCCCGCGCGCCTTTGGTTACCATATGCACGTGATTCGGGTAGACGGTAACGATGTGTTGGCGGTCTATGAGGCGACACGTCAGGCACGCAAGATCGCCGTTGAGCAAAATCAGCCGGTATTGATTGAGGCCATGAGCTATCGCCTGGCCGCGCACTCCTCTTCAGACGACCCTTCTGGCTATCGCTCGAAAGAAGAGGAAGAGGTGTGGCGCGCCAAAGATCCACTGCTGCGGCTGCAAAAATGGCTCTTGAAGAAACAGTGGTGGAGCGAAGAGGAGGAGACCTCCCAGCAGGAAACCCTGCGCCGCGAAGTGCTGGAAACCATGAAGCGAGCAGAGAAGCGCTCATCGCCTCCGCTAGAGAGTCTGATCAGCGATGTGTATGCCGATATCACCCCAGCGCTGCAACGCCAATTTGATCAGTTAAAACGCCATATCCGCCGCTACCCCGAGGCTTACCCCCGAGGGGCGCAGTCGTTGGATTTAGGCGTGGGCAGCGAGACTGATACCCAGGGAGAGGCGTAACATGGCCACCATGAACATGCTCCAGGCAATTAATAACGCCCTGGATATCGCCATGGCAGAGGATGAAAAAGTCATCTGCTTTGGTGAAGACGTGGGGATTTTCGGCGGCGTATTTCGGGCCACCAGCCACCTGCAGGAAAAGTACGGCAAAGCGCGCTGTTTTAATACGCCGCTGGTTGAGCAGGGCATTATCGGCTTTGCCAACGGCTTGGCGGCCCAAGGCTCGGTACCCGTTGCCGAGATTCAATTCGCCGACTATATCTTTCCGGCCTTTGACCAAATTGTTAATGAAACCGCCAAGTTTCGCTACCGCTCCGGCGATCTGTTTAACGTGGGTGGGCTGACCATTCGCACCCCTTATGGCGGCGGTATCGCCGGTGGCCTCTATCATTCTCAATCACCCGAAGCTTATTTCACCCATACCCCAGGCTTAAAAGTGGTGGTGCCACGCAACCCCTATCAGGCCAAAGGACTACTGCTTGCCGCTATTCGCGACCCGGATCCGGTGCTGTTTTTGGAGCCTAAACGCCTCTACCGCGCCGCAGTAGGCGAAGTACCCGAAGAGGATTACCAGCTACCTATTGGCGAAGCTGAAATCACCAAAGAGGGTACCGATATTACCGTAGTAGGCTGGGGCGCGCAGATGGAGGTGATCGGCAAAGCGGTTGAGCTAGCCGAAGAGCAGGGTATCGCCTGTGAAGTTATTGATTTGCGCTCACTGCTACCCTGGGATGCAGACACGGTAGCTGAATCGGTGCTAAAAACCGGCCGACTGGTGGTGAGCCATGAAGCCCCCTTAACCGGCGGCTTTGCCGGTGAAATTGCGGCCACTATTCAAGAACGTTGTTTTCTCTACCTGGAATCGCCGATTGCCCGGGTGACTGGGCTGGATACGCCTTTTCCGCTGGTGTTGGAAAAAGAGTATCTGCCTGATCACCTGAAGATTTTTGAAGCGATTCGCGAAAGCGTCAACTTTTAGCGGCTATTAATGCCTAAGTGCGTATAGGGAGAACAACAATGAGCGATTTTTTACTGCCGGATATTGGCGAAGGTATTGTCGAGTGTGAAGTGGTCGAGTGGCGCGTCGCGGAAGGCGATCAAATTGAAGAAGACCAGCCTATCGTAGAAGTCATGACTGACAAAGCGCTGGTCGAGATTACCGCCCCCGAAGCCGGTGTTGTGACCAAGCTGTATGTGGCCCAGGGGCAAATCGCCAAAGTGCATGCGCCGCTGTATGCCTATCGGGTGGAGGGAGATACCGAGACCGAGATCCAGTCAGAAACAACACAACCGATTACCACTGAAAAGCCCAAAGAGCATACGGCAGGGGCATCGATGGCATCTGACTCTCTTGCCCTCGGCGTTGCTGCTGGCCACTTATATGACAAAGTCCCCGCCAGCCCTGCCGTGCGACGTCTTGTGCGCGAACATGCGCTGCAATTGACTGATATCTCCGGCAGCGGCAAAGATGGCCGGGTGCTAAAAGAGGATGTGCTGGCGCATCTGGAACAAGCACCGCAAGCCTCCGCTTCATCTCACCAAGCCGATACCCAAGCGCCCCGAGTGGAGCCACTGCGCGGCGTGAGGGCGGTCATGGCCAAGCGCATGGTGGAAGCGGCGAGCACCATCCCCCATTTCCACTATGGCGAAGAGATCGACGTGACCGCACTGCTGGCGCTGCGGGAGCGCTTAAAGCCATTGGCCGAGGCCCAGGGCGAGCGGCTTACGCTGATGCCGTTTTTTATGAAAGCCATGGCGCTAGCGGTAGCGGAAGAGCCCATTGTTAATGCCCAGCTAAATACGGCGGGCAACGAGCTGCACTACTATCCCCAGTGCAATATCGGTATGGCGGTGGATAGTAAAGCGGGCCTGATGGTGCCCAATGTTAAAAGTGTTGAGCGGCTAACTCTGCTGGAGATTGCTCGCGAAGTCGGTCGACTGACCACCTCTGCGCGGGAGGGGCGGGTTGATCAGGCGGATCTAAAAGGCGGCACTATTAGTATTTCCAATATCGGTGCTTTAGGAGGCACTTACGCCGCGCCGATTATTAACGCGCCAGAGGCTGCCATTGTGGCAATTGGTAAAACCCAATGGTTACCTCGCTTTGATGAGCAGGGTGCGGTGCAGCGCCGCGCGATTATGACTATCACCTGGGCGGGCGATCACCGCTTTATCGACGGTGGTACCATTGCGCGTTTCTGTAATGCCTGGAAGGGCTTTCTGGAAGCCCCAGAGACCATGTTGCTCCACTTGGGCTAGCAAGGCGACTTATGTCCCAGGCACCGCTTCAGCAGTTTTACATACCCGAAGAGCAGTCGGTCTATCTGCTGAGCCATCACGATGCCCGTAAGCTTAAAGACTGGGTGGCGCTGTGCCAGGCGCAGCTCTCCCAGTTGGGCTATCAGGGTATTGAACTCATTGGTAAGGGCGCCTACGGTTTTGTATTTGCTGGTAGCACCGTCCACCAAGGCGCTAAAGCGCACTATGTCTTTAAATTCTCGCGCATCACCCTACCCACGCATTTGCAGGAGCGCCTCGAAGAGGAGGCGTTTATGCTCGAGCAGGTGTCCCATCCACGCATTCCAGGTCTCATTGCTTACCAGCGTTCCCGGGGGCAGTCCATTCTGGTAATGGAGCGTGCACCTGGCTGGAATTTAGAGCAGGTATCGCTTAAACAGGGGCGCCTCTCTCCTCGCCTGATTGTTCGTATAGCGGCGCAGTTGGCCGATATCCTGATTGCTCTGCGGCGGGAGTCAGGCCCCCAGGCACGGCCGGTGGTGCATGGTGATATTAAGCCTTCTAACTTGGTGTATGACGCCGAGCAGGAGTCTATCGCGCTAATCGACTGGGGGTCATCGGTATTTGCCCAACTGGATGCTCAACTGCAGTTTGTGGGCGCCAATGTGATGGAACTGATGTCGGATAATCTTCAGCAAACCAATGCCCGCCTGGGCGATGTTTACTTTATCGGTGAAGAGCAGTTGAACGGTGCGCTCTCATCGCCGCGATTCGACGAGCAGGGCGCAGCGGGTACCCTGTATGCGCTTGCGTCGGCGCAGTCGTGTCGGTTTGGCCATCAGGCGATTCCCGCCAGTTCGCTGGGGTTGCCAATGGAGTTTGCCCGTACCTTGGATGGCATGCTCGACCCCGCCCCCCAGGTGCGGCGTAAAGCGGGCGACTACTTTTTAAATAACATGCCACGAATGGCCAGGGTAGTAATGATCGATCTGCCCGCATCGCTCAATGTACCGCTGGTACCGGTATGGGCGCGCTCCGCGCATCAGGAGATCGATACCGTGGTATATAGCTCGCGCAAAGCCTTCCTGCGTGAAGTCTTTTCACAGGAAGAGCATGCTCAAGAAACCCTGAATGATGTCAATGATGTACAACTCGACCGCTATTACAAACAGTTTATGCAGGGTATGGGGGAAACCGAAAAGGCCTTTTTGGCATCGGTAAGCCGCTTGGGAAAATATCCGGTAGTGGGGGGCTTAGCGGTACGCTGGGAGCGGGAAGGGGTGTATATCGACTCGTCGTTAAATTTACACGACCTGGCGCTGAAGCCCGCGTTTATCGAAGCGGTCAATAATATGGTGCACCTGGCGCGGGCAATTCACCGCCAGGGCGTTTTTAAAAGCTGCTTGTTTAACGCGCGCCAAACACTGCACTTAGAACGCGCCTCCGTGGATGAAGCCTTCGTTAGCGATCCCAGCATGGCGATAGGTTACGAGCTGAGCGCAGTGCCGGAGCTCGAGGATCGCACCCGTCAGCACAGCTACTTCGAAGATGGCCCCGACCCAGAAGAACTATTGGTACTGCCAGAGGCGATTATGCACGTGTTGCAGCAGCTCAATGATATTCACCACACCGGCATGATCATTTTTGAGGCGTTGCCACAGCACCTCAAAATACATAGCTACTACCGCCTGCTGGATCCTGCTCGAGAGGGAGAGTTCCGCACGCTGCTAGCGCGCATTCTCGCCTCGGTAGACCAAATAGAGGGCTTAGGCGTCTCGGGCTACATGAAAATGCCGTATAAAGACACTCGCTACTTTACCCACCTGGAAAGCCAGCCAGAGCGTTATTACCCCCGCGACCCGCGGGAATTTGTCCGAAGGGCATCAATGCCGTAACCGTATTGGCTTAGTCAATGGTATTGGCTTATTCCTGGTTGGCCAGCCAGTTGACCAGTTGTTCAGTAAGCTCGTCGCTAGCTGTACCAAATGCATCAACCACATCAGGAATATCTGTGCTCATAGATTGTGCGCTGGTGGTAAAACTCTGAGTGGCAATAGCCGCGCGGTTTTGTGTGCTGACGAGCTGTACATCAAGCTGAACCTTCACCGTGGGCGGATTGGTAACGTAGTCGCTATGATAGTGACGTAGTTCGCTTAGTAGCAGTAGCTCGGAAGGTAGGCTATCGCTACCCACGCTGGCAAATAGTCGGCTCTGCTGTAGCCCAGAGATCAAACGTGCCTGAAATAGGTCAGGAGCATTCTCGTGCCAGCGGGCGCCTTCATAAACATTAACAATATTGCCTTCTGGATAGACCACAATGCGGTTGCTATTCAGTAAATGCCCCGCTTGTGGAGCCGCCACAGCGAGACGCTGGCTGGTAGTCAGCGAATTGGATGATGTAGTAACGGGTTGCACATCGGCACTGGGCAAACGATACAGGGTCGATGGCTGACTTTCGGGCAGTATCGAGCAACCACTGCTGAGTAGCAGCACGGCGATACCTAAAATGCTAGCGGTGGGGCGAAAACTCATGGGCGGAACTCCTCTACCTGATCACGGCCCAGGAAAAAGTTTGTTGGGCTCTCCTCTAGCTGGCGGGTAATACGATCCAGTGTATCGAGTGTGGAGCGTAGCGAAGAGAGTGCCGGGGCAATATCTTGCGCTCCCTGCAGGCTGCCTTCAATAGCACCAGCGTTAGTCTCCACTAACTGCTCAATACGCTGAGCAGCACGGGCCACGTCACGGCTCGCATCGGCGGCGCTCTGCATTACCAGCCTGCCATCTTGACGCAGCAACTGTGCCGCTTCTTGGCTAAGTGCATCGATGCTGCCAAGCGTGGTAGTGGCCTGACGAGTCGCCTCGCCGAAAAGCGCCATATTTTGGTCTAGAGCGTCCTGCTGGGTGGCAATCATTTCGGTGATCTGAGCAATGTTGGTTAAAATATTGCCCGTCTGCTCACGGTTATTATCGTCAAACAGTTCGTTAACGTTTTGCAGAATTGAATTGATGTTCTCAATCATATCTTCACCTTCATCAAACAGCGTGGCGATGGGCGAAGGGTCTGCGTTTATAAACGGTGCTTCGATATCGGCTTGGTCAATTAGCAGTGGGGCTTCAGGGGTACCCCCGTGGAGCTGAACGGACATGCTCCCGGTGATACTAGCAAAGGCAAGTTTTGCCCGGGTGTCTGTTTTAATCGGCGCGTCATCGTAGACGCGGATATTGGCAATCACTTGCCGAGGGTCATCAGGATTAAGGTTAAGCTCGGTGACATCCCCAACCTCAATACCGTTATATTGCACTCGGCTGCCGACCGATAAACCGCTGACGCTGCGCTCAAAAAGAATACGGTAAGGCTGATAGCTACGTTCGCCTGCTGCATAGCTCATCCATAGCGCAAACAGCAGTGCCGCAGCGGCGGTGCCCAGCGTGAATAAACCTATTAACACGTGATGCGCGCGGGTTTCCATCTACCCTCACTCCTGTGTGTAAGCATTCGTTGAAGAGGCAGTATGAGCTCTTTGCGCGGCTCGACCACGCGGCCCATGAAAGTATTCTTGAACCCACTCGTCGTCGGTGTCCGCCACTTTATCAATAGTACCTATGACTAAGACGCGTTTTTGCGAGAGTACCGCTACCCGGTCGCAGGCGGCGTAGAGCGTATCCAAGTCATGGGTAACCAGAAATACGCTGAATCCCAGCGCATCGCGAAGGGTGACCAGCAACTGATCGAAGGCCGCAGCGCCGATTGGGTCAAGCCCTGCCGTCGGTTCATCAAGGAATAGAATATCAGGGTCAAGCGCTAAGGCGCGGGCGAGGGCGGCGCGCTTGACCATGCCGCCAGACAGCGACTCAGGAAATTGCAGTGCTGCCTCGGGGGGGAGGCCGACCAGCGAAAGCTTTACTCTGGCGAGATGCTCGGCGTCTTCGCGGGGTAGCTTGGCGTGCTCAATCAAGGTTAGCGCAATATTCTCTTGTAAGTTCATAGAGCTAAATAGTGCGCCGCGCTGAAACAGTACGCCAAAGCGCCGCTCTATTTGGCTGCGCTCTTGATCGTTCAGCTCGTTAAGGGTTGTTCCAAGGACTTCAACCGTGCCGTCATTGGGGCGCTTCAAACCGACGATGCTGCGTAACAGGACAGATTTACCGGTACCAGAACCGCCTACAACGCCGAGAATTTCTCCGCGCTCAAGGGTTAAATCCAAATTATCGTGAACGACAACGGAGCCGAAACTATTAACCAACCCCCGCACCTTAATCACCGGTTGGCTGTTTTGTTCAATAGGTTTATCTAAATCCATCACCAGCCCATCTCCATAAAGAATAGTGCGGCGAGGGCATCAATCAGAATTACCATAAAAATCGACTGAACGACGCTTGAAGTGGTGTGTTCTCCCACCGATTGTGCGCTGCCACTGACTTTAAAGCCTTCAAGGCAGCCAATAACGGCGATCACAAAGGCAAACACCGGTGCTTTGCTAAGACCTACCAAAAAATGCGTCACCGACACGTCTTTTTGCAGCGTGGCCATAAATTGGGTAAGTGAAATATCCAGTGATAGGGACGTGACCATAGCGCCTCCCGCTAACCCACTGAGCATGCCCACAAACGCTAGCATGGGTAGGCTAATCAACATCGCCATTACCCGTGGAAGCACCAAAAGCTCGATAGGATCTAGCCCTTGGGCCTGCAGGGCATCAATCTCTTCGTTAGATTTCATGGCGCCGATCTGGGCAGTAAAGGCGCTGGCGGTTCGTCCCGCGAGTAGTATCGCAGCAAGCAGAACGCCGAACTCCCGTAAGAAAGAGAACGCAACAAGATCGATGGTATAAATCGTGGCGCCAAAATCCTGCAAAACGGTAGCGCCAAGGAAAGCCACGACGGCACCCACCATAAAGGTGAGTAGTGCGACGATGGGTACGGCGTTAAGACCGCTCTGCTGAATATGGGCAACGGTGGCCGTTAGGCGCCAGTGGCGTGGCCGCAATGCCAGATGGAAGATGGTGGCCATGACAAGACCAATAAAGGCCAGCAGCTGGCGCTGCTGAGACCAAAGCCCCACCATTTTTTGGCCCACGCTGGCGAGCGCTTGGCTAATACGCGAATAGGAGGGGGGATCAACGTCAAGCGGCGCCTCCATGGCTTCGGCAATACGAATAAGCAGCGCCTGCTGCTCTTTCGGCAATTCTGCTGCCCACTCGGCCACCGCTTGCGCTTTCTCAACGCCAATCAGCTCAACAATAAGTATGGCGCCTGCTGTATCCAAGCGTGTTATAGCTTCTAGTGAGACCGTTATATCAGTTGCCTTACCAAGCTCAGTTTGAGTTTTACTGTGAATAAGCGACGCTTTGATATGGCAATAATTGGCCAGCGTCCACTCGCCTATGAGTGATACTGTTTGATCATGACGTGCTATCCACTCACTTGGCATCCCAGCTCCTTGGCACTATTGGTACCGCTGCGCTTGTCTAGAAATCTATGATGCATTCAAACGAGCGTTAGTTAAAGGCATACAGACAGACTAGCACCGGTTTGATTTTCTCGGCTACCGCCCTACGGCGCGCTACGGCAAGCTGGTTATGAGAATTCACGCCAAGCGGCATAAGTACTTAAAAATACCCGTCCGGTAAGTGCCTCTAAAAAATCACTCTTCTTGAGCTGATCCATCACTGGGCCTTTAACCTCGGATAAATGCAGTTTTACATTGGAGTCTTTTAAGCGGGCGTTGATCGCATCCAGACTCTCGAGCGCCGAGGCATCGATTAGGTTAACCGCCGAGCAAATCAATACAACGTGCTCAAGCTCAGGATGGCTCGCCACTAGGTTATAAATGGTGTCTTCCAAATAGCGGGCATTGGCAAAATAGAGGCTCTCATCGATGCGCAGCAGGGCAACGGTACTGATCGTTTCGACATCGTGGCGGGTGGTGTTTCTAAAGTGCTCGGTACCGGGCACGCGGCCTACCAAGGCGCTATGTGGACGGCTGGTGCGGTATAAAAACAGTGCAATAGACAGGGTCACGCCGCTGATAATGCCAGCCTCAACGCCTTCGCACAGCGTCAGCAGAATTGTTACCGCCATAGCGGCAAAATCGCTGCGGGAGTAGCGCCAGGTTTGGCGCAGCATGGGAAGATCTACCAGCGTTAAGATCGAAACGGTGATTGTCGCGGCCAGGGTCGCAATGGGCAGGTAGTAGAGCCAGCCGGTAAACGACATTGTGACCAGTGCAATGCCCAACGCCGCAAAGGCTCCCGCCGCAGGCGTTTGTGCGCCTGCATCGTAGTTAATAACGGTGCGGGATAAGCCCCCGGTTACCGGCATACCGCTGGAAAAGCCGGCGGCTAAATTGCAGGCGCCCAGGCCCACTAGCTCTTGATTGGGAGAGATGCGCTGGCGCCGCTTAGCGGCCAACATCTGGCCCATGGAGACCGACTCCACAAAGCCGACCAGGCTAATCAGCAGCGCTGGGATTAGCAGAGCTCGCCACAGCGAGTAGTCTCCCCAAGCAAAGCTCAACGCGGGTAACCCACCGGGAATAGAGCCCACTACGTCGACGCCTTTATCGGCCAACTGCCAGTGCCAGGTCAGCAGGGTGGTAATCACTACCGCAAAGACCGGCCCCGCTTTTGCGATCAAGTCCGCCAGGGTGTTTGGCAGGCCCATCTTGTTCAGGGTGGCTTTGCCGTGGCGTCGCATAGCAATCAAAAACAATAGGGTTCCACTGCCGATCAGTAAGGTGGGTAAGTTAAAGGCGACTAAATTGGGCACCAAGGTAATAAGGCGCTCCACCAGGGTAAAACCGCTACTCTCAACCCCCAGCATGCTGCCAAGTTGGCTAGCCGCGATCAAAATTCCCGACGCCGATAAAAAGCCGGAGATAACCGGATGACTTAGAAAATTGCTGAAAAAACCCATTTTCAGCAGCCCCATAACTACCAGCATGCCACCGGAAAGAAGTGACAGGATGAGCGCTGCCTGCAAATAAGTCTCCGTGCCTGTAGCTGCCACGGAGGAGAGTGCGGCGCCGGTCATCAAGGCGATAATCGCCACCGGCCCGACAGCGAGGGTTTTGCTGGTGCCAAACAAGGTATAGACCAGTTGTGGCAGGATGCTGGCGTACAAGCCTACCACCGCGGGTAGCCCTGCTAGCAGCGCATAGGCCAGCGACTGGGGGATGACCATCACCGTGACGATCAAGCCCGCCAAAAGGTCGGCCCCCAGCAGGCGTTTATGGTAGTGGGGGAGCCACGTCAGGATCGGCAAATAGCGCTTTAGCATGGATTCCATAGGGTGTAAGAGTGGCAGAACAGAGAGAGTAAGGGATATTCCCTTTCATTGCAGTGCTTATATTCATTTGCACGACGGTAACTCAATGATGACGAAGAGCTTAATGCTTTGCGTCTTCCCCCAAAGTGCTACTTCTTTCATTAGCATAACAAGCTAAGCTTAGACACAAAGGCGAGTTAAGCCCTCTTATGTAGGGTTTTTGATACTCAATAATGTTAATAAACGAGTACTGCTCATGCGCTTACTGCAATTGTTAGTTCCGGTGCTGTTCTTGGCGCTGTCGATAGGGCTTGCCGTACAAGGCGGTCTATGGAGTTATCTGGCGCTCCTCTTCGCCGCACTAGGTGGTGGTACTGTGCTGCTCAGTGCGCTGGAAGGCGTGTACCGCGCCGACCAACGTCGCCTTGAGCAGCGTCAGCGTGGCTTTAAACCGCTACGTGATTACCGTTCGCTGCGTGCCATGGCCTACCGGTTAATGAACCGCGCAAGCAGCACCGCGATAGCCTCGGCAGAAGTGTCGCACTATGCCGACCTGATGGATCAGCGCCTTTCCAAGCAAGAAACCATGGCCCGTGAGGCTTCATCCAGCATGACGGCCATTAATGCAGCCATTATGCAGGTCAGTGCCAGCGCCAGCCAAGTGGCAGCGCTGGCAGAGAGCGCCCGGGAAGCCAGCCATCACAACCATGCCGAACTGGACGATATTATTCAGGACATGGGCGACGTTGCTGACCGTTCAAATCAAGCGCTGGAAATGCTAACCGCGCTGAACGATAAAATTGAGCGTGTACGCAACGTTACCTCCATGATTGAGGATATCGCCGAACAGACCCATCTGCTGTCCCTCAATGCGTCAATCGAAGCAGCCCGAGCGGGCGAACACGGGCGAGGGTTTGCTGTAGTCGCTGGCGAAGTGCGCAACCTGGCACTCAAGACTTCTACTGCAACCCAAAGCGTCGATGAGCTGGTTAAGGATATGCATCAG
The DNA here is from genome assembly GCF_000236035.1 of Vreelandella boliviensis LC1. Lineage (GTDB taxonomy): Bacteria > Pseudomonadota > Gammaproteobacteria > Pseudomonadales > Halomonadaceae > Vreelandella > Vreelandella boliviensis. The sequence continues at coordinate 373,279 of NZ_JH393259.1, read as the reverse complement.
AGCGGTCAATCGGTAGTTGCTACTATGAGCCATTTAATGACCCGGATCAGCGAGCGCTCAAAGGGGCTGCAACTGGTCGGCAACAGTCTGGGGACGATGACCCAAGAATTCGATCAGGTGCAGAGCGAAATTACCCGCGTAGCCGATGCGATGGAGAACACTCGCCAGCACAGTCAAACCGTGGCCGACGGCTTGAGCCAGTTGGAAGACGATGTAGATGAAGGTAACCGCAATATGCACGATTTGGCTGAGCAAGCCCGAGCGCTGATGGAGGCTGCGGAAGGCGTAGACGGAGAACTCGCTCAGCAGCATTTAGAAGGGCGCCACCAGCAGGTGTTCCACGCTGCACGATCAACCGCCGATAAGCTGGGCAAGCTGCTGGAGAAAGCGATTACCAGCGGGGAGCTTTCAGAAGCCCGTTTGTTCCAGCCCCACTACGAACAGATTTCGGGTACGCAGCCGCCGCAATATAAAACCGGTTTTGATAGTTTCACCGATAGATATTTGCCTGATCTGCAGGAACCTTTGCTCACTCAGCTAGGCTTAAGTTATGCCATTGCCTGTGACCGTAAAGGCTACGTGCCGACCCATAACAAGGCGGTTAGCCTCGCGCCAACCGGTGACTACGCGCACGATTTGAAATTCTGCCGCAACAAACGCATTTTCGATGACCCAACCGGCAGCCGCTGTGGTGCTCATGAGAAGCCGCTGCTACTGCAAACCTACAAGCGCGATACCGGGGAAATCATGCACGATCTCTCAGTGCCGGTGTATGTGCAGGGTAAGCACTGGGGCGGCTTCCGTGTCGGCTACCAGCCAGAACGGGATACTGCATCGACGCCTATGCTTGAAACAGCCGCGAATGCTGACGCATCACCGCCGCTGGCACTACCTAGCCGCAGCGTAGCGCGGGCGTGACTGCCACGCCGACCAGGAATAGAGCGCGAGCCCGATCCAAATAAGCACAAACGTTGCCAACTGGATAATGCCCAGGGGCTCGCCGAACACGGTTAAGGCAATGAGAAACTGAATGCTTGGGTTGATGTACATCAAAAAGCCCAGGGTTGCCAAACGCAAGCGGCGGGCTGCGCCAGCAAAGGCCATTAGCGGCAGCGCAGTCAAGGCACCGCTGGCGATTAGCAAACTTGTGGTGGAAGTGTTCTGTAAAAAATGGGAAGTGTCGTTCCAGCTTAGCCAAGTGAGAGCAATCAGGGCTAGGGGGAATAGCAGCAGCGTCTCCACAAACAGGCCCGATAAACCGTCCAACGGCACCTGCTTACGAAACAGGCCGTAACTGCCGAAGCTTAACGCCAGCAGTAAACTAATCCAGGGCAGTTCGCCCAGCATGACAAACTGCGTGGCAATGGCAACGCTGGCCAAACCCAAGGCGACCAACTGCAGCTTGGCCATCACTTCCCGCAGTACCATCATACCCAGTGCAACGTTCACTAATGGCGTTAAGAAGTAGCCCAGACTCGCCTGCAATACCTGCTTCGACTCCACCGCATAAATGTAGATACCCCAGTTAAACGCTATTAATAGCGCGCAGGCCAATACGCGGCCTAGCCGCTTGGGTTCGCCCAACGCTGTGACAACGGGCGGCCAGCGGCGTAATAGGGTAATCAAGCCGACCAAAAAAAGACACGCCCAAATGATCCGGTGGATCAATATTTCAAAGGCAGGAACGCCCTCAAACAAGGCGAAAAATAGCGGAAAACAGCCCCACATTGTGTAGGCGGTTAGCCCAAACATGACGCCTTTGACGGCAGCTGGATCGCGTGTTGGAGTAGGAAGCATAGCAGCCTCATTATTTAAAGATGCTAATCTAGCATAAACGTTGCCTTGAGACTGACGAATTGGAGGTGTTAAGTGAGTCAACTTAGGAACACGCTAGTGCAGTGCGATCTGCGCTGGGAAGACCCCCAGGCCAACCACGCCCATCTTGAGCAGTTGCTGGGCGAGTTGGATAGCCGCGATACGGATCTTATTGTATTGCCGGAGATGTTTGCCACGGGCTTTACTATGAACTCCCGTGAAATGGCCCAGCCCATGGCGCAGAGCCAAAGCGTTGCCTGGCTACAGGCCCAGGCGAAGGCACGTAACTGCGTGATGACTGGCAGCGTGGCGATTGAAGAAGAAGGCGAGTTTTATAATCGCTTGATCTGGGCGACACCGGAGGGGGAGTTAACCCACTACGATAAGCGCCATCTATTTCGTATGGCGGGAGAGCACGAGCGCTATGGCATGGGCGGTGAGCGCAAGATCGTCGAGCTGAAGGGTTTCAAGCTACTGCTGAGTGTTTGCTACGATCTGCGTTTTCCGGTCTGGATGCGTCAGCAGCCAGCAGAAGGTCAGCATTTCGAGTATGATGCGCTGCTGTGTATCGCCAACTGGCCAGCACCGCGTCGTCATCCTTGGCGCACGCTCCTGCAGGCCCGCGCGGTAGAGAACTTAAGCTATGTGATTGGCGTTAATCGCGTTGGAGAAGATGCCAAAGGACTTGCCTACAGCGGCGACTCCTTATTGGTCGACTTCAAAGGCGAACCGCTAATCGATCAACCTGCCCATACCCCGTTTATAGAAACGGGCACGCTGGATAAAACTACCCTTGATGCTTTTCGTGAAAAATTTCCTGCCTGGCAAGATGCCGACCACTTTAAGCTGCTGCCAGGAGTGGGTTAATGATGCGCCTTGATCGCTTTTTGAGTGAAACCTCACCGTTAACCCGCAGCCTCGCCAAGCGGGCACTCAAAAATGGCGAAGTGACCCTAAACGGCGAGCCGATCAAACAGTCGGCGACCCAAATCGATACCGATAATGATGTGGTGGTACTCAACGGCGAGCGGCTAGCGCTGGTAGGTGTTCGCTACATTATGCTGCACAAGCCCGTCGACGTTGAATGTAACGCCCGCCGCGGTCTCTACCAAAGAGCAATCGATCTAATTGATCTACCCAAAGCGGATCGGTTACAGCCGGTAGGGCGGTTAGATGTGGATACCACTGGCTTGCTGCTATTAACCGATGATGGTCAGTGGTCTCACCGCGTGACATCTCCGCGCCATCGCTGCGCCAAGGTGTATATCGCCGAGCTAGCCGAGCCGATGGAAGGCGCAGCGGCGGAGTGGGCGATTGGCCAAGTCGCCGATGGCCTGATGCTGGATGGGGAAGAGACGCCAACGCAGCCCGCAACGCTTCGGCTGTTGTCGCCTACCCAGGCAGAGCTCACTATTACCGAAGGTCGCTATCACCAAGTGAAGCGTATGTTTGCCGCCTTGGGTAATCACGTCAACTCACTGCACCGCAGCTCTATCGGTGACTTAGCGTTGGATGCCAATCTGGCGCCCGGCGAGTGGCGAGAATTAACCGCCGGCGAAATCGCGCTTTTCTGAGTCCTTGGTTAAGGTCTCCATTAGCCGCTCCCCATTTTGGGAAGCGGCTTTATTTTACCTGAGTGTTTATACCGTTATCTTATTTCGCACCTTACGAGTATTAAGTTTTGTGGCTAATTCAGTTAGTGTGTCAGATGTGCAGCGGCAATCAGCGCTTGGGTATAAGCATGCTGTGGCGCTGAAAGCACCTCTAGGCAGGGGCCTTGTTCGACCACTTCGCCATCCTTGAGCACCATAATGCGGTGTGCCATGGCGCGCACGACGGCTAGATCGTGGCTAATAAACAAATAACTAAGCTGACGGCGCGCCTGCAGATCGCGCAATAGGGTGACTAGCTGCTTCTGCACGGTACGGTCTAACGCAGAGGTTGGCTCATCCAGCACCAACAATTCTGGTTCTAAGATAATCGCTCTTGCTACGGCGATTCGCTGGCGCTGGCCGCCGGAGAACTCGTGGGGGTAGCGCGCGGCACAGCTCTCGGGCAAGCCTACCTCGTGCAGCGTTTGATTGACCCGCTGGGAAACTTCTTCAGTGGTGAGATGAGGGTAGTGAAAGCGCAGCCCCTCGCTGACGATATCAAACACCGGCATGCGCGGTGAAAGCGCGCCGTAAGGGTCTTGAAACACCATCTGCAAACGGTGACGGTGGCGGCGTAACGCATCGCCGGTTAGGGAGCTTAGTTTATCGTTGCCAAGGGTGATGTCGCCTTGGCTAGTGACCAGCCGCATGACTGCTGACGCAAGCGTGGTTTTACCCGAGCCGGACTCACCCACAATGCCCAGGGTTTCCCCCGGTGCTATTTGGAAATCCGTCGGGTGCACCGCCACAAAAGCGGGCGGCTGGCGCTTAAATAAGCCGGTCTTTGGGCGCTTAAAGCTCACGCTTAACTGGCGAGCCGTCAGTAGCGGCGCTATATGCTCTATAGCTTGGGGCCTACCTTCCGGCTCAGCGGCGAGCAGTGCTTTAGTGTAATCGCTTTGCGGATGCTGAAAGACCTGCTCCACCGGGCCTATTTCCTGAATGCGCCCCTGGTACATAACGCAAATTCGGTCTGCATAACGGCGCACCAGGTTTAAATCGTGGCTGATAAACAGCATGCCCATGCCATGGTGGTCGCGTAGTTCACGAAGCAGGGCGAGAATCTCTTGCTGTACCGTGACGTCCAGCGCGGTGGTGGGCTCATCGGCAATCAGCAGTGAGGGATTGTTAGCAATCGCCATAGCAATCATCACCCGCTGGCGCTGCCCACCCGAGAGCTGGTGGGGCCAGGCACCCAGCAGTTCGTCCGGGCGCGGCAGTTTCACTTGTTCCAGCAGCTCTTTGCTGCGATCCCGGGCCGCGTGACCACGCAGCCCTTGATGCAGCCGGAGTGCTTCACCGATCTGCTTGCCAACCCGATGCAGTGGATTGAGTGAGGTCATCGGCTCTTGGAAGATAAAGCCGACGCGATTGCCGCGCACCGTGTTCCACTGAGTTTCCGTTAAATTGGCCAGATTGGTATCACCCAGCCAGCGTTCGCCTTGAACGGTGGCATTGCAGGGCAGCAGATTTACCATACCCAGCGCTGATACCGATTTTCCGGAGCCAGATTCACCGACAATGGCCAGGGTTTCGCCCGCATTGAGGGTGAGTGAGAGTGACTGCACCACCGGGTTGCCATCAAAGGCAACATCAAGATTTTCAATGCGCAGCAGAGGGTTAGGCATGGTGGGTCTCCTGGGCAGTACCCGCTTGGCGTTGCTGCACGTGACGCGGGTCAAAAGCATCGCGCAAACCTTCGCCGATAAATACCAACAGCGAAAGCATGATCGCCAGGGTCATAAACGCCGTGATGCCTAGCCAAGGGGCGTGCAGATTGTTTTTGCCCTGGGCTGCAAGCTCACCTAGTGAGGGAGCGCCTGGTGGCAGGCCGAAGCCGAGAAAATCCAGAGCGGTCAAGGTGCCAATGGCGCCGGTAAACAGAAACGGAATAAACGTCAGCGTGGCGACCATGGCATTGGGCAGCACGTGGCGCCACATGATCAAGCGTGACGGTAAGCCCATGGCTTTGGCCGCGCGCACGTACTCCAGATTGCGCGCGCGCAGGAACTCAGCGCGCACGATATCCACCAAGCCCAACCATGAAAAAAGCAGCATAATCCCCAGCAACCACCAAAAACCTGGCTGAACAAAGCTGGCCAAGATAATCAGCAGGAACAGCACCGGCAAGCCGGACCAAATTTCGGTGAAACGCTGACCTATCAAATCAACTTTGCCTCCAAAGTAGCCCTGCACGCCGCCCACCACGACACCGACGACTAACGACCCTACGGTGAGTACCAGGGCAAAGGCCACCGAAAGGCGAAAACCATAAATTACCCGTGCCGATACATCCCGGCCCTGGTCATCGGTGCCCAGCCAGTGGCGGCTATCCGGCGGGGCTGGGGATGGGCGGGTCATATTCATATCCAGAGTCTGATATGAAAACGGAATGATAGGCCACAGCGCCCAGCCTTGATCTTTAATCTGTTGCTGAACAAGGGGATCCAGATAGTCCGTTCGGGTAGGCAGGAAGCCGCCAAAATCGGTTTCTGGGTAGTCCACCTGCATGGGAAAATACCACTGGCCGTCGTACTGCATAATAATCGGTTTGTCGTTGGCAATTAGCTCGGCAAACAGGCTAACGATAAATAGTGTGGCAAATAACCAGAGTGACACCCGGGCACGACGATTGGCTTTAAAAGCGGCCAGTCGACGGCGAGTGATAGGCGATAAGCGTGACGATAAAGTGGCCATTATCATGACTCCCGAGTCGAAAAGTCGATACGCGGGTCTACCCACACGTAGGTCAAATCGGAAATCAGCTTGAGGATTAAGCCGATCACGGTATACAGGAAGAGGGTGCCGAATATCACCGGGTAATCCCGCTGCATGACCGCCTCGAAGCCGAGCAGACCCAGCCCATCCAGAGAGAAGATAACTTCGATAAGCAGCGCGCCGGTGAAGAAAATGCCGATCATGGCGGCGGGTAGGCCAGCGATAATAATCAGCATGGCGTTGCGAAACACATGGCCGTAAAGCACGCGCCGCTCGTCGGCGCCTTTGGCGCGGGCGGTAATCACATACTGCTTGTGAATCTCATCGAGAAAGCTGTTTTTGGTCAGCATTGTCAGCGTGGCAAAGCTGCCAATCGAGGCGGCGATGACCGGCAGCGTGATATGCCAGAAGTAGTCTTTGACCTTGCCCCAGGCAGAAAGCTGGTCGAAGTCAGGCGAGGTTAATCCGCGTAGGGGGAATAGATCCCAGTAGGTGCCCCCGGCAAACAGCACGATAAGCAGAATGGCAAACAGAAAACCTGGAATGGCATAGCCGACAATCACTAGCCCGGATGACCATACGTCAAACCGGGAGCCGTGGCGCAGCGCTTTTTTAATGCCTAACGGTATTGAGATTAAATAGACCAGCAGTGTCGTCCAGAGCCCTAACGATATGGAAACCGGCAGCCGCTCGATCATCAGCTCGGTGACTGGGCGATCGCGGAAGAAACTGGTACCGAAATCGAGAGTGAGGTAATCCGCCATCATACCGATAAAGCGCTCGTGGGCGGGTTTGTCAAAACCAAACTGCTGCTCTAGCTGTTCGATAAAACGCGGGTCAATGCCCCGTGCTCCCCGGGAGTCATCGCTAACCTGGACGTCGGCGCCACCCATATCCAAGCGGGTGCTGGCCATGGCGTCGGCGCCTTCAAAACGCGCCAACATCTGATCAATTGGCCCGCCCGGCGCCGCCTGAACAATAATAAAATTGAGTAGCATAATTCCGAAAAGGGTCGGAATCATTAGCAGCAGTCGGCGTAGGGTATAGCGGGCCACAGAGCACTCCGAGGTTTATGACGATGAAACCGTTAAGGATAAGCCGTTGCAATCAGTCATTGTCATCGCGGCCGTGTTAGCGTCCGCGTTGACGGCGCTGCAGTGCTGCTTCACGCTGGGTGTCTACCCACCACGCATCCATATCCATGGCGTACGCTGGGAATGGCTCCGGGTAGCCAAACTTATCCCAAATGGCGATACGGGTCTCCCCAGAGTGGTAGTGGGGAATCACATAGAACCCCCAGCGCAGCACCCGATCCAGCGCGCGGGTGGCGGTATCCAACGCTTCACGGCCATCGGCACTAATGATCGTTTCCACCAGTGCATCGACCGCTGGATGTGCCAGCGCCATTCGGTTACGGCTTTGCGGTGCCACGGCGGCGGCACTGGTCCAGAAGTCACGCTGCTCATTGCCCGGATTGTTCGACTGCGGGAAATGGCTAATCACTATGTCATAGTCGTAATTGCGCTGCCGGTTTAAATATTGATTAATATCAACGATACGCAGTGAGGTCTGCACCCCCAGGCGGGCCATGTTGCGCAGCATGGGCTGCACCACGCGCTCAAGCCCCGAGTCGTAGAGCAGCACTTCCAGGCTTAACGGTCGCCCGGTGTCCTGGTTGACTAGCATGCCGTCTTCAACCTGGTAACCTGCCTCGCGGAGTAGCTCAAGCGCTTTACGCAGCCGTTCGCGTAGCTCGATAGGCTCATCGATAGGCAGCGGCTCGGTAAACAGGCGGTCAGAAGAGCCATGGGAGGCTATCAACTCGTCACGGAAGGGCTCCAGTAACGCAAGCTCTGCCTCCGAAGGCAGTCCGGTGGCTTCCATTTCAGAATTTTGGAAAAAACTCTCGGTGCGCTGGTAAGTGCCGTAAAAAATATTGGTATTCAGCCACGGGAAATCGAAGGTGAGGCTTAATGCTTCTCGCACACGTGGGTCCTGAAACTTCTCTTTACGCAGGTTGAAGACAAATGCCTGCATCATTGAAGGGTTGACGTCCGGCACCGTCAGCCGCTTGACCAAGCCCTCTTCATAGGCAGGGAAATTATAGCCAATCGCCCAGGTGGCGGCGCGGGCATCGGTACGAAAGTCGGTCAGGCCAGCTTTAAACGCTTCCCAGGCAATATCTCGGTCACGGTAGTAGTCGTAAATGATGCGGTCAATATTGTATCGGCCAATATTGACCGGTAAATCTTTCCCCCAGTAATCCTCATCGCGCTGATAAACAATTCGCCGACCAGGGTCTACTTCACTAATACGATAGGGCCCGGAGCCTGGGTGTGCCACTAGGGTGGGCGATGTGAACTCGCGGGGTTCCCAGTAGTGGCGGGGGAGTATGGGAAGTTGGGCAATGATTAACGGCAGTTCGCGGGATTCGTTATCGTTAAAGGTAAAGCGTACCTGATGCTCATTTAGCGCGATGGCTTCTTCCACCCCAGCGTAGTAGCTGGCGTAAAACGGATTGCCCTCTTCGCGGAGCAAGTTAAGCGAGAACACCACATCGTAGGCAGTGACCGGCTCTCCGTCTTGGAAGCGTGCTTCTGGGCGCAGGTCGAACTCGATCCACTCCCTGTCAGGGTCAAGACGCACGCCTTTAGCCAGCAAGCCGTAGAGGCTAAAGGGCTCATTGGGGTTGCTGGCCATCAGGGTGTCGTAAATTTGTGAAATGCCGGTAACTGGCGTGCCGCGAATAATAAACGGATTAGTCGAGTCAAAGCTGCTCCCCACGGCGGTATGGGTAATGGTGCCGCCTTTGGGGGCGTGAGGATTTACATGCGGGAAGTAGGGAAAGTCGGCTGCTAGCTCGGGGCTATCGTAAAGAGATAGCCCATGAACTGTTTCAACAGGCACCCCGTTGTTAGCGTCAGTATTTAAATCACCCACCACATTGCTGGGGGTGGTGATAGACGAATCATTGTTAGACGTCGTTTCTGAAGCCAGCGTTTCTGAAACCAGAATTGATACGCTAAACAGCAGGCCACTGATGAGTAGAAGCGATTTCGCAAAAAACAAACCATGCGGCATTGGTGACATCCCATGTGAACAAAGCCAACTATTTACCCCGATTTAACGCCCTGAAAGTGTCAACAGTTGGCCTGGTTGTAAAGCGCTGGGGCGTTCAATCGCATTCCAGCGTATGAGGTCTTGCTGGTCAACATTATACTGGGCTGCAATCGCAGAGAGACTATCGCCCCTTTCAACGCGGTGGGTATTGCCACTGCTGTTTTGCGCAAACGCTTGGTTACTATCTTGTGTTTGACTGCCGCCTTGGGCGAGTTGCGCAAGCACCTGTATATCGACTTCTTCAGGTACCAGCAGTGTCTGGCCGCTGCGTGGGTCGATACTGCCATTCAACAGGCCTGGATTTAGCTCGACTAACGCCGTTTGACTAACATCCAAAAGCTGTGAGGCTTCTGAGAGGCTTACCGCATGGGTCAACTGCACTTTTGCAAAGGCCGGCTCAACGTGTATTTCCGGCAAGCTGACACCGTACTGCTCTGGGTCATTAATGATCGTCGCGATTGCTTTTAGCTTGGGTACATACTGCATGGTTTCGTAGGGCAGCGAGAGATCCCAGTACTCGCCGTTTAAACCTTGACCCTGGGCCTGGCGCTGAGCGCGATTAACGGTGCCTGCACCTGCGTTATAAGCGGCTAATGACAGCATCAGATCACCTTCATACCACTGGTCAGCCTGCATTTCCAAGTAGTCCAGCGCCGCTTCGGTGGAGGTCACCACGTCTAATCGACCATCGTAGTTCCCGTTTCTTACCAAGCCCAGTGCATCGCCGGTGCCAGGCATAAACTGCCATAGCCCAGCAGCACCTCGGTGGCTACGCGCACCTGGGTCAAACGAACTCTCTACGAAGGGAATTAATGCGACTTCACCAGGCAGGCCGCGTTCGCTAACTTGCTGGGTGATCCAGGCAAGCCAAGGAGTGGCTCTTTCGGTGATAGTGGCAATGTTTTCGGGGCTTGAACGGTAGTACTCAATCCATTCGTCTACCCGCGCCTGGGCCTCAACGGGCAGTGACTTTTCTTGCCACTGAAAGCTTTTACGCAGCGTTGTCCAGGCGTCCTGGGGTTCCAGCTCCAGCGCCTCCCAAAAATGGATTTGGAACGGCGTGGGGCGTGGTTTTGTAACGTCTACTGACGTGTGTGTTGATCCAGTAGATCGTTCATAGGTTGTAGCAGAGGCTTGTGAGCTTGCCGCAGCGGCTAACATTAGGCCCATTATTACGGTACTGCCCGCGCTCAGCATCAAGCGCTGGCGAATCGTTCGATAGGTCATAGTTGCATTCGTTTGGTTTCGATAGCGTTCTTAAAAACGGTTCTTCCACTCGCGTAGAGTGGTGAACGTAGCGAGATCATCATTATTAACACCCTGGGTACCTGCCGCTTGTCGCACGCTATCAGTGCCCACGCGAAGGTAGGGATTAATTTTCAGCTCGCGTCCTATCGTGCTGGGTAAGGTGGGGCGATCCAATGCCCGCGCCTTTTCACACTCCTGTAAAGCGTGTTTGACGTCTTCGTTTTCAGGATCCGCAGCACGAGCAAACGTTAGGTTTGCTTGAGTGTACTCATGGGCTGCAAAGACCAGTGTATCTTCAGGGAGTTCCGCAAATTTTTTCAGCGCGGTGTGCATTTGCTCCGGTGTACCCTCGAATAATCGACCACAACCCGCACAAAAAAGTGTGTCGCCGCAGAACAGTAGAGCAGGGATACCCGCTGTGAAGTAGCTGATATGATCCAGCGTATGGCCGGGTGTCGCCATGACGTCAAACAAGCGGCCCATAATGCGGACTTCATCGCCGTCGCCCACGGTTTCATCAATGCCTTCAATGTTAGGATTGGCCGGGCCTATAACATGAGGGGAGTAGCGTTTAATCAGCTCCGCTAAACCACCGGTATGATCATGGTGGTGGTGGGTAATCAAAATGCAATTTAGGGTTAGCGACTCACGCTCAAGAAACTCGATTACCGGGGCAGCTTCACCGGGATCCACCACACAAACGCTTTGACTGGTATCTTGTCTTAATAGCCAAATATAGTTGTCGCTAAGGGCGGGGATCGGTGTCACGCTCATCATCGGCGAGATCCTTTAAGTTACGAAAAAAAACGTCAAACATTGCGCTAATTAGCGCTAAAACGGTGCGTAAAAGGCGTTAAAAAGCCGTTACTGTGGAGGGAAGCGCTGTTCATGTCAAATTCGACGACGGCCACAACACTGGCTAAGCGCTTACAAAGTAGCCAGCCTTATTGGCAAACAGAGGCGGGGCGCTCGCTTTGGGAAACCCAGCGTGCCTGCTTAGGACCCGTGGTGGAATCGCGGGTGGGCGGCCATAGCTTGGAAATGAGCATGGGGCCGACAATGATGACCATGTCGGCTATTCCGCATCCCATTCGCTGGTCGCCCACGCGTCAGTTAGCCGAAAACGTTAGCGCCTTAATATGTCCACCGGATCAACTTGCGCTGCCTGATCGCTGTTTGGATGTGGTGGTCATTCACCACTGGCTTGAGCACTTAACCGATGCCCATTTCGCTCTTCAGGAGGCCGCGCGGGTAACCGCCGATAACGGCATTATGGTGCTGTTTGGCTTTAACCCCATTGGCGTGAGTGGCCTTGCCCGGCAGTGGCGAAAGCGCCGACAGAAATTTCCCTGGAGCGGTACTTGGCGCTCCGCTAGCCGTCTGCGCGACTGGTTGGCGTTTGTCGACTTTGAGGTGGAGCGGGTAGACTATTGCTGTTTTCGGGGACGGATGAACGCCAAGTGCGGAGAGTATTGGGAGTCGTTTGGGCGGCGTCATAACCTGCCGCTGGGCGAAAGTTATATGATTCAAGCGCGCCGACAGCAGCGCCAAGCACCGGTTCAGCGCTTGAGGTTTGGCTTGGAGGCGCCAGCTTCTCCGGCGTCTTTGGGTGTTACCCGTTCTGGCTCATCCGCCCACTACCAAACTTATCAAGCGAATCCCGCTAGAACATCTCAAGCCAAAACACGGCAAGCGGGTATGCACGAAGCTGATTCAAATAAAGCTGATTTACAGAAGCCTGTTTTACATAAACCGGGGGATCAAAAGATTGACTAAAGAGGCGGCGGGAGATCTACCTCGGGTAACGGTGTATACCGATGGGGCTTGTAGGGGCAACCCAGGGCCCGGCGGATGGGGTGTCGTGCTGGCGAGTGGCGAGCATGAGAAAACCTTGAAAGGCTATGAAGCGGATACGACTAATAATCGCATGGAGTTAATGGCCGCGATTATGGCGCTACGCACTCTCAATACCCCTTGTGAAGTGGCGCTTTGGACTGACTCCCAATATGTTCGCCAGGGGATTACCCGGTGGATTCATAATTGGATCAAGCGCGGCTGGAAAACCGCTGCCAAGCAGCCGGTCAAAAATGCCGAGCTATGGAAGACTCTGCACGAAGAGACTCAGCGCCACCAAGTCGAGTGGCACTGGGTAAAAGGGCACAGCGGCCATCCAGGCAACGAGCGTGCCGATTCGCTGGCCAATGAAGCGATTGATGAGCACCAAAAGAGGAGAGCATGATGCGTCAGGTGATCTTAGATACTGAAACCACGGGTATCGACCCCAAAGATGGCCATCGCCTAGTCGAAATTGGTGCTATTGAGATGGTCAATCGACGCTTCACTGGCCGCACTTATCATCAATACATCAACCCAGAGCGACATATCGACGCAGAGGTAGTCGCCGTTCACGGGATTGATAACGCCAAAGTCGCCAACGAGCCGGTATTCGCGAAAATAGCCGATGAGTTTTGGGCATTCATCGAAGGCGCAGAGTTGGTGATTCATAACGCCCCCTTCGATGTGGGCTTTATCGACCACGAGCTGGGCATGTTGAATCGGCAGCGCAAATCCCCTGTGCTGGGGCCGGTGAGCGATCATTGCGGCGTATTAGATACGCTGACCATGGCGCGAAAGATGCACCCAGGCCAGCGCAACAGTCTTGACGCATTGTGCAAACGCTACGATATCGACAATGGTCACCGGGTACTGCACGGCGCACTGTTAGATTCGGAAATCCTCGCTGAGGTCTATCTAGCGATGACCGGTGGACAGACCGCGCTGACCCTGGACGCGGCCTCCGCAGCGGAACAGGAGCAGGCGGATACCTCTAATGAAGGGATGTCGATTCAGCGGCTTTCTTTAACGCCTGGACAATTGCGCGTGGTGCGTCCAAGCGAGACAGAGCAAGCGGCGCATAAGGCCAAATGCGAGGCGCATCAGTTGAACTGGTTTGAGGGTGCGGCCAGCGATGCTTAGGCGAGAAATTCCTCATCATGAACAAGCCGGTCGAGTTATTCGGCTATCGCGGAGCCTATTGGCGCCCGCACCGTTAAACGGTAGCGAAGAGCTAACCCCGCTGCAGCCTTACCAGCCCTGGACAGAACAGATGCAGCCGTTGTGTTACTGGGATGATGAGCCGGTGGCGCTGCTGGTTGAACCCCAGGCTGGAAGCGGTTGGATTGATGGTCGCCAATGGATGAGCGAGCTTTCCACCGCTTGGTTTAGCCTGCTCTCTACGGCACTGCAGGTAGGTGCCTGGCTGGAAAATCACCGCTTCTGCGGTCGTTGTGGCGCACCGGCTACCAAGCTTAGCGCGGAATTTGCGATGCACTGCCACGCCTGCGGTCATCGCAACTATCCACGTATTTCCCCGTGCATCATTACCCTGGTGACCAGTGGAGAGGCGATGCTGCTAGCCCGCAGTCCGCGCTTTCCGCCGGGACGTTACTCCACATTGGCTGGTTTTATCGAGCCGGGGGAGTCTGCAGAAGAGGCAGTGCATCGCGAGGTATTTGAGGAAGTGGGGGTGCATATTGATCAACTGCGGTATCACCAAAGTCAGGCGTGGCCATTCCCGCACTCGCTGATGTTTGGTTACTTCGCCGAAGCCACCACCCGGCGCATTCGCATTGATGGGGTGGAGATTAGCGATGCTGCGTGGTTTTCTCCCCGTCAGTTGCCCTCTCTGCCGCCGCCTTACTCGATATCCCGCGAACTGATCGAAACCCATTTGGCACGCTGGCGCGAAGAGTAAGCGGCGCCGCGTGCCGATAGGACGATTACTCGCTAGGGAATAAGCTAGTCAGCTTAGTGGCCAGCATTACATTCCCGGTCGCTTTTAGCTTGCCGGTCATAAACGCCGTCATACCATTGATTTCACCGCTCATAATGCCTTTTAGTGTGTCAGTGGTAAGGCTCAAGCTGACAGATGGATCGTCGTGTTCACCCTCTTGCACGTCCAGCGTGCCATCTTGGATAGTTAAGTAGTAGCTGCCAGCATCCGTAAAGTGAAACTGGAAAACTTCATCCATCCCCTTTGCTGCTTCCGGATTAAAACGCGCTTTAAGCTTCTCAAGGGTATTGTTTGACATAACATATCTCTCAATTAAGTTGATGGACATTAAATAGTTCAGGCCAAGACTAGCGACCGTAACCAAAAGAAACAATTGTAAAGGCATGCGAGGTTATTTCATACGGGTGTTCTAATCAAGCGCTGGACTCACACTTCGCAAACGCATATACCAACGCACGAGTCATAAAGGAATCAAGCCTCTAATGGAGAACGTCAATGAATGAATGGGTAGCGGAAATAGGCACCTTTATTGTGCAAACCACCGTCGTGATGGCGCTGATAGGCATTGGCTTGCTGCTGATAGCGCGAACCAAGCAGGACAAAGAGAGTGACCTGAAACTCAATATCGAGCCTCTCAACGATCAGCGGCGCCGGCGTGTCCGGCGTTTGCGCCTGGCAGCCACGCTTCCTGGCGCGCGCAAAAAACTGCTGAAACTATTTCGCAGCGAAGATAAAAAGCGTCAGAAGGCAAATAAGACGGAGCAAGACGCCGCTCCAGGGCCGCGGGTTTGGGTGCTCGACTTCCACGGCGATCTGAAAGCCTCGCAAACCGAGCATTTTGCTCAAGAGGTGTCGGCCATCATTGGTGTTGCCGCTAAGGAAGACGAGGTAGTGGTGCGCCTTGAATCGGCGGGAGGCCTGGTGCATGCCTATGGGTTGGCAGCGGCACAGTTAGACCGGCTGCGCACGGCGGGGCTAACCACGACCGTGTGCATCGACAAAGTGGCGGCGAGCGGTGGTTACCTGATGGCCTGCACCGCACAGCACATCAAGGCCGCGCCCTTTGCAGTGATTGGCTCCATCGGCGTGGTGGCGCAAGTTCCCAATATTCACCGGTTGCTTAAACGCCACGATATTGACGTCGAACTGCTTACCGCCGGTAAGTACAAGCGCACCCTGACCGTGCTGGGTGAAAATACCGAAGAGGGGAAAGCAAAGTTCTTGGAGGACTTAGAGAATACGCACCGCTTGTTTAAAAGCTATGTGGCAGAACGGCGCCCCGCCATGGATATCGACACCCTCGCCACTGGCGAGATTTGGTACGGCAGCGAAGCATTACCCCAACAGCTTGTCGACAGCGTAGGTACCAGCGAAGCCTATTTGGTTAAACGCATGACCGAGGCGCAAGTATTCACAGTGAAGCTGGAAGCACCTAAAACCTTTAGCCGTAAACTGGGGTTAGCCGTGTCGGAAGGGGTCGAAAAAGCCGCGCTTAAAGCGCTTGGCGTAATCGATGCCGCTGGGTGGCAGCGGCGCTGAGTTTTACACTGGGTCGCTAGTGGTCAATTTATGCGGCGTAATGTTGTGCCAAGGTATCGATCACTGCCTTGGCACTTTCACTGCTTAAAGAATAATAGATCGTTTGTGACTCCCGCCGTGTATCAACAAGCTCATCACGCCGCAAAATGGCAAGATGCTGAGAAAGTGCCGACTGACTTAACGCGAGTTGTTGATTAATTTGCGTTACTGACAGCTCTTTCTCGGCAAGAAGGCAGAGTATTTGCAGCCGTTTCTCGTTGGCCAGCGCTTTGAGCAGGTTAGTTCCTGCCTCAATAGCGCGACAGTTATGTTCAAGCAGGCGTGTAGCGGCGCTTGTAGAAGCAGACATAATGTTCTCCTTGCCTACACTGTTACATCAGCGTTTTATAAGCATTGTTTTAGAGGCGTTGTTATACGTTGTTAAGGCATCGACGCGTAGCGTGGATCAAGTTGTTTAATGATCAGTAATTTAGCGAGTTTTGTCCAAGCTGTTGTTTAACGATTAATCAATGGTAGTTGCTCGCCATCTTGTCGACAATTCCGGGGTCCGTCTACCGCTTTGGTCGCTATTTAGCCCATAGTATGAGGGTGAATTGTCGGTTTTCTTTATACAGTGTCAACAATCCTTCTTGATCGCTACTACAAAAAAGATAGGGACACCATGAGCCGCTACCAACACATCTTCCAACGCTCCATCGAACACCCTGAATCGTTCTGGGCCGAGCAGGCCAAACGCATTCCCTGGTACACACCGCCGCAAACCATACTCAGCTACGATGAGCAAACCCCTTCGCAAAAGCATGCGCGCTGGTTTAGCGACGGTGAAATGAATCTTAGCTACGCTGCGCTGGATTATCACGTCGAAAACGGCCGGGGTGACCAGGCGGCGATTTTCTGGGACTCGCCTGCAGCACAGGTCAAGCAAACCATTAGCTACCGTGAAATGCGCGATAAAGTGGCACATTTCGCGGGGGCGCTGGCGCAGCTAGGCGTCACGAAAGGTGATCGTGTGGTGATTTATATGCCGATGATCCCTGAAGCGCTGGTGGCCATGTACGCCTGCGCCCGGCTTGGCGCCATTCATTCGGTGGTGTTTGGTGGCTTTGCCCCCCATGAGCTGGCGGCACGGATTGAAGACGCCGAGCCAAAAGTGGTGGTTGCCGCTTCCTGTGGTATCGAGTTGGGCAAAGTGTTGCCCTATAAGCCGATGGTCGACCAAGCCGTTGAATTAAGCGCCCACAAACCTGATGCCTGCGTGGTTTATCAGCGTGAAGCGCACCGAGCCGAATTAGGGGCAGGCGATTACGACTGGGAAGCGCTGGTAGCAAGAGCGCCATTTGCGGAGTGTGTGCCGGTTAAAGGCACCGACCCGCTGTATATCCTGTATACCTCTGGTACCACCGGAAAGCCCAAGGGCGTTATGCGCGATACAGGCGGCTACGCGGTGGCGCTGGCCTATTCGATGCAAGCGATCTACGCCATGGAGCCGGGCGAGGTGTTCTTTACCGCCTCGGACGTGGGTTGGGTTGTCGGGCACTCGTATATTGTTTACGCGCCTTTGTTAGTGGGTTGCACCACCGTAGTGTACGAAGGCAAACCGGTCAAAACCCCCGATGCGGGCAGCTTCTGGCGCTTGATCGAGGAGTACCGGGTGAAGAGCTTCTTCACCGCACCCACGGCATTTCGGGCGATTAAGAAAGAGGATCCCGATGCGAAACTGCTGCAGAATTACGATATCAGCAGCTTAAAGCACCTCTACGTGGCCGGTGAACGCCTCGACCCACCTACCTTTCATTGGCTGGATGACCTTTTAGATGTTCCGGTGATAGACCACTGGTGGCAAACCGAAACCGGCTGGCCAATAGCCGCCAACTTGCCTGGCATTGAGGCAGCACCGACCAAGGCAGGATCCGCAACTTTCCCAGTTCCCGGCTTCAATGTGCAAGTGCTCAACCGCGATGGCGAACAGGCAAAACCCTTGGAGCAGGGCAGTGTGGTGATCAAACAGCCTATGCCGCCGGGTTGCTTAACTGGCGTTTGGCGCGACGAAAAGCGCTTTCATAGCGCTTATATGGCAGCGTTCCCCGGCTACTACTTAACCGGCGACGGCGGCTACTTTGATGAGCAGGGCTATCTGTTTATTATGGGCCGCACCGATGACGTGATAAACGTAGCAGGGCATAGGCTCTCCACCGGTGAAATGGAAGAGGTGGTCGGCGCCCATCCTGCGGTGGCCGAGTGTGCGGTGATTGGGATTCATGACGATCTGAAAGGGCAGCTACCGATCGGCTTAGTGATCCCTAAAGATGGTTTTGATGGCGATGAAGCGACGCTGGAGGCCGAACTGATTGCGCGGGTTCGCGAGCACATTGGCCCGATTGCCTGCTTTAAGCAGGTATTAGTGGTCGACCGGCTACCCAAAACCCGCTCGGGTAAGATTTTGCGCAAGTTGCTGCGTACGATTGCCGACGGTAAGGAATTTGCTATTCCCTCCACGATTGATGACCCTACCAGCCTGGCGGATGTTCACACCGCTATGCGTGACCGCTCGGTAGGCGCTGCGGACAGGGCCAAGCCGCTTGACTGAATGCTCACGAGCCGCCAGTGTTCTTGGCGGCTTTCAATGGCCTGCTTTAATTACCCGTCAGAAGCCGTATAATGCCGCTCCCATCAGGGCTCGCTGCAGCCATCTCACGAGGGTTCCCTAACCCCTCTTCGCTATTAAAAAAAGGTCTACCCGCATGTTTGCATTGAGTGAAGCTCAACACCGCCGTTGCCTAATGGTTATGGTGGCTTTTCATATTGGCATTATTGCTGCCAGTAACTATCTTGTTCAGCTACCGTTTACGCTGTTTGGCTTCCATACCACATGGGGTGCGTTCAGCTTCCCGTTTATCTTTCTAGCGACCGATCTAACCGTGCGCCTGTTTGGCAAAGGGCCCGCGCGTTCGATTATTCTGCGCGTAATGCTACCCGCGTTGCTGGTCTCCTATGTAGTGTCGGTGGTGTTTCCCCGTGGCAGCTTCGCCGGGATTGAGGCGCTGTCGGAGTGGAATCTGTTTGTCGCCCGTATTGCCCTTGCCAGTTTCTTGGCCTACGTGATTGGCCAATTGCTGGATGTTCAGGTGTTTGACCGTTTGCGCCAGTGGGCCTGGTGGGTGGCGCCTGTTTGCTCAACGGTGCTGGGGAACCTGGCTGACACCTTTGCATTCTTCTCGGCGGCGTTCTATAACAGCCCAGACCCGTTTATGGCTGCCAATTGGGTAGAAATCGCCGCCGTCGACTATGCCATTAAGCTCGCCATAAGCCTGCTGTTTTTTCTACCCCTGTATGGCTTGCTACTTGCCTGGCTAACCCGCCGCTTGGTGGTTTGGACAGGCCAAGTGGACGCCGCACCGCGTACGGCTTAATGGTGTAAATACCCACAGACCGCAAAGTTTAGGAGCTAGCATGAGTGACGTTGCCAGCGTTGATCTGCACTTTATCGATTTGCCCGCCGAAGAAGCCGCCGCGGATACCACCCCGCTGGTGGTCATCCACGGCTTGCTGGGAAGTGCCGATAATTGGCGTTCGCACTTGAAAGTGTGGCAACGCAGCCGCCGGGTGATTGCGCTGGATCTGCGTAACCATGGCCGCTCTCCCCATGCGGAAGGTATGCGTTACGCCACCATGGCCGACGACGTCATAGCGCTACTGGATAAGCTTTCGATTGAGCGCGCTCACGTGCTGGGCCACTCCATGGGCGGCAAAGTGGCGATCAGTCTGGCGCGTTTTGCGCCCGGGCGGGTGGCGTCGCTGATAGTGGCCGATATTGCCCCGGTGGCTTACGAACATGGCCATGACGATGTCTTCGCCGCGCTCGACAATGTGCGAGAAGGACAGCCCAAAAATCGCCGTGAAGCGGATGACCTGTTGGCCGAGCATGTAGAATTCCGGCCTACGCGACTTTTCTTAGCTACCAACCTGGTGCGCAATGACGACAACGTGATGGCGCTACGGGTAGGCTTAGATCAGATAAAGCGTGGTTATGGCGATATTATCGGCGTGCCGGATGGCGAACAGCCCTATGATGGCCCCGCGCTGGTGCTGCGTGGCAGCGATTCCCACTATGTGGCTGACGACATGCTGCCAGCACTGCGCGAGGTGCTGCCTCGGGCGCGTGTGGTAACGCTTAAAAATGCCGGTCACTGGCTACACGCCGACCAGCCTGAAGCCTTTCAGCAGGCAGTCGTGGCGTTCCTAGAAGCACAGTAGAGTTTCGCATCAGTAGATGCAAAAGAAAGGCTGTCTAATTAGAGCGGTGTAACCGTTAAGCCGTGCTGTTCTGGGGAACGCAAAAAGCGGTTCAAAATGCGGTAGCTATCCACATCAAAGCTTGCGGGCGTGTCCGCCAAAGTTTGCGCTTTCTTAAAACTTTCCGCACTGCCTAGGTAGCACCATTGGCGGACAACGTGCCACGCAGGGGAGGCATTGCCGGCTGGCTTTTCCTCAATAGCAATGCTGCCCTGCCAGGGCCACACATTGACCTGAAGCTGGGCGAGTGCTTCCTGTGCCCGCTGGTTATGCGCTGCTATCGACTCCTGCCCATTGCAGGCCCCACGGCACTTGCCCACCTGATTGGCAAAACAGCGCCCCTTCCCTTTTTCAAGCCCCAGCACCCGAGGGCAGAGCCGCTGCTCTTCAGCAATAGCGAGTAGCGCGTTCTTGGCTTCTCGCGCATTACGAAACAAACCATACAGCATGCCGCCTAGAGGCTGGGTCAGGGCGCTACCGCTAAGAAGCTGAGGGTGGTCGGCTTCCTCGGCCCAGTGCCAAGTAGTTAACTTGCGTTGCTTGCGCAGTTGCCGGTTCATAATCGGCATTAACGTTTTAACCAGCTGCGCTTCACGCAACTGGGCGCCTAAATTACCAGCGGTCTCTTCCCACTCGATATGCTGTACCTGCTGGGCGAGGCGCATCTCTTTGTCGTCTTGGTAGTCGCGCTGAAAGTGCCCCAGCACGCGGCTACGTAGGTTGATGCTTTTGCCCACATACAGGGGCAGCCGGTTGTGGCCGTAAAACAGGTAAACCCCAGGGCAGGTGGGCAACCCTTCCAACAGCGCGCTATCCAGGTGGGCGGGCAGCGTGCGGTGGCGGCGCTCATCGCCCAGCAGGCGCTGCCAGGCTTCATCGCTATGCTCAACCTGCCACGCTTGCCAGAGTGACCACAGCGCATCGACATCATCTCCGGCACGGTGGTGGCGGATGGGGGTGATGCCGTAGCGGTTAAGCAGTGCTTTTAGGTTGTGTTGGCGCTCTTGGGGTGCTATTCGGCGAGATAAGCGCAGCGTGCATATCAACGCCGCACGATAATCCTGCCCGGCGCGCTTAAATTCATTGCGCAGATAGCTGTAGTCAAAGCGCGCATTGTGGGCAACTAGCTGCCCGTCGCCCAGCCACTCCCGAAGCGACTCGGCTATCCGCGCAAAGCGTGGCGCATCAACCAGCATGTCGTCGTGAATCCCGGTCAGTTGGGTGATTTGCGCAGGCACTTTGCACTCTGGGTAAATTAAGCTCGACCAGCGGTCAATCAGCTCACCGTTGACGACCTTAAGGGCGGCTATTTCGGTAATCCGATCCCGTGTTGCGCGAGTGCCGGTGGTCTCAACGTCTATAAAAATGAAAGCTGTTTCGCTCATGGGCCGCCGTGGGAGTGGGTGAGAACTGTCGATACGCAATTATAAAGTGTGGGGATCTACCGCTAAACGTGATACGGGCAACGTGGCTTGAGTAAGGCCCATTTGATGTAAAAAGGTTTCAAAGCCAGCGTAGCGTCGGTTATCTAATGCCGCGGGGCTCAGTGCCATACGGCGCAGGATGTCCTCCCAAGCGCTGGCGTTAATGTCATTGTCGAGCACAGGGTGTGCGCTAATCAGCAGTGCCCAGGCAGCGTCAGGGTTGTCGATAATCCAGTGGCTCGCCTGTTCAAGGGCAAGTACGAAGCGAGACCAGGTATCAGCGCGGCGGACAAGCGTATCGCTATTGGCCAGTACCACCAAGCCGTCATGACGGGGAATATCTAACTCATCGAAGCGAATGACGTGGGTGTTAATGCCTTCAGTCGCCAACTGCTGGGGAAGGTAGTGGTAAAAGCCATCGGCGACGGCGTCAATTTGGTTCTCCCGCATTGCTCGAATGGGATCAAAGTGTAGGTTGACCGGTGGGGTGAAATCATCCGTTTGCTGCACCGAGCGAGGCAGTAAACGCGGAATGCTCAGGTCGCGGCCTTCACCGGTGGTATAACCGTAATGTAACCCTGCCAAGGTACTTCCAGCCCCCACCTGTTCCTCGCCTGTCACAATGACTGCCGTTAGCGACGTTTCAATCAGTGTCGCGATCCGTGTGATCGGAGCACCGTTATGGGCATGTAGATGAAGCAGCGGCTGGCGAGTTAACGCCAAATCGACTTCGCCTGCGGTTAGCAGCTTGATGGCAATGGAAGGATCGGCTGGCGACTGAATCTCTACCTCTAAACCCTGGGCTGCGTAAAGCCCTCGCTCTTGAGCAATCACCAAGGCTACATGCTGCGGGCTCAAGTACCAATCCAGCATCAGCGTCACGCGCTTAACAGGCGGTGGTTCGAGTGGCTGTGCCGGGGTCTGCGCCATGGTGGGCACCTCCTCGACGTTTTCGCTGTCCATAGTTCGCCAAAACGCTTCAGGTACCTCAATATCTGTGTCTAGCGTCAGCGGTGCCGTTTCTTGAGAGTTTTCTTCGCTTCCATTATTTGCGTAAATAGCTGAATTATAAAACAATAAGGTAATGATGAGGCTCAATAAAATAGGGTGCCAACAGCGTGATAGGCAACGCAACATAGTCAGTAACTCCAGAGGTTGTAACGGCGAAGTGTAGCCGCCTCGGAAAGCTTCTGACCAGCCCCTTGGTAATAATGGTGCGCTGAGAAGAGACAGTAAATTCAACGGTTACATGCAATAATAGTGCTGTATTGATGTAGAGACGGAGAGTCATGGACGCAATTTATACGTTCTTTTTAGTAGGTGGTTCCCTAATGGCGCTCAGCATTCTGGCCAGCCGTTTATCGTCAATGATGGGTGTGCCGCTGCTACTGATCTTCCTCGGGCTGGGCATGCTAGCAGGTGAAGAGGGCGTGCTGGGCGTCGTGTTTGATGACTACTCCATGGCCTTTGCCATCGGTCACCTCGCGTTGGCTATGATTTTGTTAGACGGTGGCTTGCGTACGCGCCTCAAAACCTTCCGGGTAGGTTTTAAACCCGCGCTCTCTTTGGCCACCTTTGGGGTCTTTATCACTAGCGCCATTGTTGGCGTTATCGCTATGTGGATTTTTGACCTAACGATAGTGCAGGGCCTACTGGTCGGCGCCATTGTAGGTTCCACCGATGCTGCTGCGGTCTTCTCCATGCTTAGTGGCCGCGGTGTTAATCTCAACGAGCGGGTAGGGGCGACGCTGGAGATTGAGTCAGGTACCAACGACCCGATGGCGATTTTCCTGACCCTGATGCTCGTTGAGCTGCTAGTGGGTGATATTGGCGGCCCCACTGAAACCTTGCTGTTTTTTATTGCCCAGTTTGGTATTGGTTTGATTGTCGGCCTGGGGGGGGGGTGGCTGAGTGCCAAGCTGTTGCGCTGGCTCGATTTAGCGCCAGGTCTTTATGCCATGTTGGCGCTGGCGCTGGGGTTCAGCGTGTTCGGTTTAACCAGCGTGCTGGGCGGTAGCGGCTTTTTGGCGATCTACCTTGCTGGCTTGATGATCGGTAACCAGCCCGGGCGCCACCTCAACTTTATTCTGCCTGTGCACGATGGCTTGGCGTGGTTAAGTCAAATCGGCCTGTTCCTGGTGCTCGGTCTTCTGGTTACACCCAGCGAGCTCTGGGACGTGGCGCTGCCCGCCGGTTTAGTGGCACTGGCGCTGATCTTTATCGCCCGCCCACTGGCCGTATTGATCACCATTAAGCCGTTCTTTAAATTTCGCTGGCGGGAAACCTTCTTTATTGCCTGGGTGGGCTTAAGAGGGGCGGTGCCTATCGTATTGGCTATTTTCCCGGTAATCGGTGGTGTCGAAAACGCATCGCTCTACTTTAACGTCGCCTTTGCCGTGGTATTAATGTCTCTACTTATCCAGGGCGGCTCGCTAACGCTGATGGCGAAGTGGTTGAAGGTGGAAGTGCCGGTAGGCACCGTGCCTAACCGACGGGGCCCGTTGGGAATCCTGCCGGAAAACGACTTTGAGCTGTTTGTGTACGGGGTCGAGAACCAGGACTTGGAGGACGTGCCCATTCGGCTGCTGCGTTTTCCGTCAGGGGCGCTGATCTCGGCACTGTTCCGCGACCACTCCATGCTGCACCCCAAGGGCAGCACACGCTTAAAGCTGGGCGATGTGATTTGTGTGATCGGTCGCTCTGAGGACTTGTACGCCCTGAACCGGCTATTCAATGGCGATGCCAAGCTCAAGCAGGAGCGCGCCTTCTTCGGTACCTTTACCCTGGATGGCAGCGCGCAAATGCAAGATATCGCCCAAGCCTATGGCCTAACACTCAGCCCCGGTGAACAAAACATGACACTGGCGGAGTTTATCGCCCTGCGCGTGGGTGGACACCCGGTGGTCGGGGACGACGTAGACTGGCACGGCATTCATTGGGTGGTGAGCGATAT
Source organism: Vreelandella boliviensis LC1 (assembly GCF_000236035.1). Taxonomy (GTDB): domain Bacteria; phylum Pseudomonadota; class Gammaproteobacteria; order Pseudomonadales; family Halomonadaceae; genus Vreelandella; species Vreelandella boliviensis. The sequence continues at coordinate 348,724 of NZ_JH393259.1, read as the reverse complement.
GGAAGGCGGAAAAATTACCCGCGTCGGGTTACGTTTGTACTAAAGGCGTTGACTTCCAAGGAAAAGCTGTTATTATACGCACCCATAAGCCGGAGGGATGGCAGAGCGGTTGAATGCACCGGTCTTGAAAACCGGCGTAGGTGAATAACCTACCCAGGGTTCGAATCCCTGTCCCTCCGCCAGAAATAAAAAAGCCCCGTAAATCAATGATTTACGGGGCTTTTTATTTTGCTATTTGTCCCAAATTAGACCTCTGTTTTCTTCATGCTATGTTTATTAAAACATTTCTTTACCGCCACACACCCCCCACACTAAGGATATAAGCCCACATACAGGCTAATAGCCTACATACAGGCTAATAGCCCACATACAGGCTAAATAGCCCACATACAGGCTAATAGCCCACAGATAGGCTCATAGCTTAGGGTATGATCTTCAAATGCCTCAGAAACGATTGTGTTCTGGCTGTTTTTTGACCAATTCGTTTGGATTTTGTGTTTTGCTATCAAATATTGGTAATTAATAGAGAAAGGTAATAGCTGGTTATAGTGGCCGTGATTGACCAGGGGGGGTATGTCGGTATGTCGGTATGTCGGTATGTCGGTGTCCAGTGTGGAAGATATGCAGGGCGGGCGGTCAAGGGCTAGTGGCTGGGTTGATAGCATAAAAGCCACTGCCCTGACTGCAACCATTTCTTTTAAATAGATCCCCTTCTCAGATGCATCAGTTAATTTACATGGTAAAATTAACTAATTACTGAACTAAAGTGAGAAAGCTAATGATTTTTGATGATAGCAGTGCTCAATCTGTGGTTTTGAATATTATTTCGAATGGCTTATATAGCCTTATTTCAATTCCAACCAAACTAACTTATCAAGCGTTAAAAAATAAATTTACAGAAGATCTTGAGAACGAAAATTATATAGACAAATTAGTAAACAGAATTCTGGAAATTAAAGAATCAAAAAATCTGGAAGATCTTAATAAAATAGCTATAGATAGGACCATTAGAGAAGACAAGGTAATACCTTCATTGGCATCAAATATAAATATAAAAAAGATAAACACTAAAAAAACCAATTTTCAAATACTTATTGGTAAAGGTGATAACAATATAACAAATAATGAAACTTACTAAATCTACTATTTATTTTGAGGCTAAGATATGGGTCTGTTTAGCAACATGCAATTGCTGTTAGGATATGGAAAGAATATAACAAATAACAATAATAATATTATTGGGTTGATGCCCGAAAATCTTAAAAGCCTAACTGACCAAGTATTTACTGAAATTAAAAAGGGAAATTTCAAGCAAGCTAGGGCCTTTATTGAGAATATAGAAAAAACTAACAATCACGAAACATCTAATCACTACATCAATTTTCTAAAAATATTAACGGGATTAAGCAATAAGAGCGAATTGCGGATAACCGAGGCTGAATTAAACACAGCCTATATAGAAGCAAGGCAAAGCGATAAAGGTGTTATTTTAGCTGGAATTTTAAGAATAAAAATTGTATTTGATGAAATTGAAGAAGCTAGAGCAATCTACAACCAAAAGACTATTAACTCTGTTTTAGCTGATTGCCAATACCTAGAATTTATTGCTGATAAAGAAGAACTTGATGCTAAAATATGTGACCCTCTTTTAGATAGCAAAATAGCAGTATCAATCATATATGGATATATGAGAATAGCAGAATATAATCTAGCTTTAGACTATGCAATTGAATTTAAAAAGAAATATAATGATTATGAATTTAGAATTGCTTTATTCTTAGTTAAAAGCCAAGCAGTATCAATTAGTATATTCGGAAAGCATTATTGGACGATAAGTAAAAAAAGTAAGGATGAAATAAAAGATATCATAAAAAACGGATATGATTTGTCTGTTGAAGCGGATGGGCTAGATAGTAGGATATTTAGCTCTATAGTTCCCTATATAATATTTCTGGAAGAAGTAAAAAGTGATATAGGTTTATATTGCTATAAACATGTTGAAAGATGGCGTGAGCTTTATCCCGAACATGCACGTTTTATGGAATTTGCAAATACGGGTAACTTAGATGTATTAGAGGATGGTGAAATAAAAGAATTTCAGGAATATAAGAGAGATTTAGAAAAACACAATACACTTGAAGATAAGCTTATTAATGGAGTGAGCTTAACAGTAACAGAAACCTTTTTAGTGGATCAAACATTTGATAATGATTTAATTCTAGTATGGCTAAAAAAAGGTGGATTAGTAAAAGTAAGTACTGACGATAATGTAAGAAATAAAGACATTATTGAAAGTGTAGGTTACTTACTTTTGGCGACAAAGCCTAAATATTTAAATAATGAAGCTGCTCACAAGAGAATGCTAGAGCATTTGAGTTGGTTATCAGGTGAAGATAGCGACCTAAGTGAAATAAACCCAAACTGTATTAAAGATATCTGCATCAACCTTAATCATTTAAATCTCCATAAGTATGCTTGTTCTATTTTAGAGAAAACAGTAGATACAAACGATCCATGGCTATCTCCTTTAATGGAGATATATTTATATAATCTATTTAATGCAAACCAATATAAAGAAGGTAATAAACTTATTGACCTTCTGAAAAGTGATACTGAAGCAGATAACTCTATATTATTTTGGTCTTTCTGTGCACATATGAACTACAAGAAAGGGTTGTTAGATGATGCAATAGTAGATATTGATAAAGCAATTTCAATACAACCTGATTCAAGTAATGCATTACTTATTAAAGCTAATGTCTTAGATGGTAAAGAAGATAAAAATTATTTGATATCTTTTTTTGACGACATTAATACAAACATTTACAACCTACAAGACCAAGACTCACTTGCATTAATTAATATATTCACTCCACATGTTCAGTTTTATAAAATTGAAACAATCCTTATAGACCTATTTACCAAATCTCCATATGAATCAACCATATTCATAAATACCCATTACCTTAACTTCTTCATTGAAGGTCGCATTAACCGCGATGTGATTACAAGCGATGCCGTAGGGTGTGTGCTAAAAGCAGTTAAATATAAAAAAGCTGGCAAAGAAACTATTTCATTAATTGTTAAAAAAGGAACAAAACATGAAAAGAACCCCCATATTATAGAAGAAGGAAATATTTATTCTGACATGTTACTTAAATTGCAAACAGGTGAAGTTAATGATGAAGAAGTGCATACTGTTGAATTACTAGAAACACTTTCGCCTTATGTTGCCCTATTTCATATTACATCACAAATACGAAATGAAATGAACGATGGGACTGATCAGTTTCTTTTGCTTGAAACACCATCAGATCCTTACGAATTACCTGCTTTTTTTGAAAATATAACAAAGAAATTGAATAAAGGTAGTAATGAAAATAAAATCTTTACTAATCTTCAAGATTATCCCTTCTCGTTTATTGCTAACAATAGAAAAACTGGCAACCCCATTGAAGATATATTGAGTTTGATAGCGAAACCAGAATATAAAATACCTACTCCAAAACCACGAGAAATAGACAATAGTAAATTCGAGAAATTGGTATTAGATATTTACTCAGTTACATATATTAGTTTGTGCTGCTTAAGTGATAGGCTACCAAATGAAAATATATATATAACCAGAAATACAGAGCTACTGATCAACAATTTTATTGAAGATATTAAGACGAAAGGGTTTTTTATACCAGATTTTAGTGGGACTATTAATGGCTCTCAATTTTTAGCTCCGCTAGTAGATCAGTTAAAAATTTTATTGCGAAAAATTGAAATAATTGAGGTAGAACCTTTATATAACTTCGATGCTCCACAAGAGCTAAGCTTATTAAATGAAAAAATTGATGAAACTGTTTATGAAACAATTTTAATAAGTGCTTGCAAAGACATTACATGGGTATCTTTCGACAATCACTTACCATATTGGATGGATAAACTAGGGATTAAAAGTATAGATGCTTATTCATTGATATCAAAAATTACACAAACCCTTCCACATGAAGATAAAATTTTTGGCTTATCTTTAGCGGCTCATTACGACCTTCCATTTCCCATTCGTAGAGAGGATTTTCATAATTTAATTATTGGGTTTGATTTATCGAATCTTGAAATACTACACTATATATTGAAAGGTAAGATTGATGTTTTCGCTAATAATCATTTAGCTATTACAGTGTTTGAAGAGTTAATTATAAGTTTGTTAGCAAGGCTAACACAATCTTATCACTACAAGGGCGAGTTAGGTATTTATAGATTAGATAAAAAAACTGAAAAAACAATAGATTCGTTAATCAATATTATACTACTCGCTCAAATAAAATCAAAAATAACGAATCAAAGTGCAGAAATGAAACTGACAAAATTCATATGCAGAGTTCTGCTTAAAAGCAAACAAAATGATTATTTCAAGCGAATATTAAACATAAAACTCAGTGAGTTTATAAGTGGTCAGTTCTTGGATTATCCAAGCATTAAAGAGTGTTATGAGGAAATAACTGCTAATTCTGAAAGACTTTGATTTCTACTATTATCTATGTATTAAGATGTAATTGTTTCTTATGGGTAGCTTTACAAGAGGGGAGTAGTAAGGCGGGTATAGTAGTCAGCATATGCAGTATCGTGCATCCTGAGCTTTTCCTACAGCTTCCAGTATCAATAACCCTATGAGCGGAGCGAATACCAACAAAAAAGCTCCTAGCGGGGCTTTCTAGCGACAGTAGGATTAAGGCTTTTATGGTGTAGGTGGATGATGAACGTCTTCCTTGTCTTCGCTATGTATCTCTCAAGCTTTTCTAAAGACTGTTGGTAAAGTCTATCAGTTTCTGTTGAGTCTCTTTTCAACCCTCTCCACAGCTCACGAACTCTTCGAATAACTACGTCTGTTCTAGCTGCTTTCTCTCTACTAACTCTACTCGTTCTAATAGCGTCTTGTATAAAAGATCTGCTTGTTCTAATTTTGCTATAAGCAAATCTTCTCTCGCCTCTGCTTTGCTCAGCAAGTATTCTAATCGCTATGTCTTCTCTTTCTGTATTTGATTCATTCTTAGATCTTCCATTTTTGAGCGATTTTGTCAGCTTTCTACGATATCCAAATGCAAGGCGTAAATCTTCAGATAACTCAAGACGTACATGCCATGTAGATCCTTTCAAAATCAGGTTGTCTGCCATGCCTTCACCTTCACTTTTCTTTATGCCATTTTGTCCCAATAATTTGTCCCAAAATCGCATAAGAACCGCATGACGTAAGCATTTCAACTACTTATATACCAAATCCTCGGGTCCCTGTCCCTCCGCCACCTCAATACTGAAAAGCCCCTGATTCGTCAGGGGCTTTTTTGTTTCTAGGCTCTCCGTTTCATTCCCAACATACCTTCTATTAAATGCACCGGTCTTTCATTGTGTCCAGATTGTGTCTGGCGCTGATTCGCAACCTCTGCCGGTGTGTGTTCTTTTGGACGATTCCCCAATCGGCTAACAGCATCCCTTGCGCGGTGCGGCGCCAGGTTCTCGGTCATCTTCACAGTGGAATGCTCGAGCACGTCTTTAACGTCTAGCATTGGCACGCCTTCGCTGATCGTCCAACTAGCGCACGTGTGGCGCAAGTCGTGTATCCGGAAGTTCGTGCAGATTTCCAAGTCGTTCACCATCAGCCTTCGCGAACACCCATTCGTTTTCCTTCTTCGCCTGGGGGTGCCACAGCTACCACCTTAGCGGGCTTCGGCGTGGCTTTTTATTCACAAGCTAGCACCCTAAGGTCTGAGGTAGATCAACCATCATTCATGCGGCTGAATGAGTGCTTGGTAATCCGCCTTGGGCAGTGCCTGTAGGTTCATGTACGACACGTGAACTGCCATTTCCGTCAGTGTGAACGTCGCCAGCTCATCGATGAGCGAAAGGGCAAGGTCGTAGCTGGAGAGGCTGGTGGCAATGCCCGGTGTCCAGTGGTGGGCTTTGATGGAGCGGGCTATCAGCACATCTCTATCAGCATCTAGGGGGAATGCATCGCCTCGGTAGGCTTCACGCCAGTGGTCGCAATAACAAGCAACGACAAATTCCCGAAAGGTATTTATCAGCATTTTGTGCAGTGCTTCGACGTTTTCGACGCCCGACTCTGGCAGGTTGCTGTATTCCCGCTGCATCTGCTCAAGCTGATCCCAACGCTTGTGGTAGGCGGCCTTGTCCAACGCTTTCCCCTTATCCCTAGTTTAGAAGCTACCAATATAGCGATATTGGGTGGCTTCACTCAATTCCTCTTTGGCATGAGGCACGAGGTGCAACTATGGCCGAAGAACGCGCGTTTTGTGGGGTGTGGATACCTGCCGAGATATGGCTGGATTCGCGTAGACCAGGTGCGTGAGGACAAATTAAAAGGTGGGCAGCAGGCGCGCCGTGCCGCGTTATTGTGCCAAAACGTGCGATTCGGTTTGTACCTGGATTGCCGCCGCCTGCAGGCAAAAGCGCTTGAATATCGGCAGTTGCCTGATGGCGTGACGTTACGAATCCAGAAACCCCGCCGTCCTCGAGCACTAACCAAAAGCGGTGCGCCCCGGGCAAAGCCTGTTGATTGGGAAGGGCAGGAGCAAGCAGTGCTCATCCGCTGGCTGTATGGCGAGAAGATGCGAGGCCTCCCGGTAAGCGAGCTGTTTGATGCCACCTTCCATGTGCCCAACGGTGGCCACCGCAACAAGAAAACCGCGAGCGCCCTCAAACGCCAGGGCGTAAAGGCAGGTGTGAGCGATCTCCCCGTTCGTCAGGCTCGCGGCGGGTGGTTTGGCCTGTACCTGGAGTTCAAAGCCACCCCGCCTAAGGATGCGCCGCTAGCCGATAGCCAATTCGAGTGGCTGTAAAGTAGCGAGTTTGAAGGCTATTGCGCCGTTCTGGCGCTGGGGCTCGAGGAGGCCAAGGCAGTGCTTAGGGA
>NZ_JH393259.1:334742-341798 GCF_000236035.1 Vreelandella boliviensis LC1 | reverse complement strand
AAAGTGTAGCGCTACTCAATCAGGGGGTGACGTCGTTGACTGCCTAAGAAGCAGGAAGACTCGCATCAAGGCGGGAGTCGTTACGGTCTCATTTTATCTAGTCAACTATAGAAATCATCCTCAGTTTACAGCTAGAAACTTCTACAGTTATTCAACAGAAATTCTACAGTTCGGTTGCCATCTGTAACTGTATCGACTAGCTTAGTTACACGGGTGCGCTAAAAGCTTTCCTAATGCTGGCTTGCCCAATCGCTCCTGAACACAACTGACTGCGGCTCAGCTCACTTGGTGCGCTCTAATCTCAGCGCGGTCAATTTGGGTCAACGAGCAAGGAGGACATTGAATGTCGATAACATCAGAAAAACAATTACCCGAAGCAGTAGCGTCGTGGCGTGATCCGGAAATGGACTCGGTTAAAGGCACTGAGACCCCTAAGGATCCGAACAAGGGTTATATCGCTCTACTTGGTTGGAGCGTCAATGCGATCAAGGCTGCGCAGAAATTTGACCGCCGCTATATCGTCGTTGCTCCAGAGTGGGCCGCAGATTTCTGTACAGCGAACAATATCCCTTTTATTCCGTGGGACTTTATTCGCTTGAATGATCGCTCCATGGAGATCGCCGTCAAGTTGAAGGAGGAAGGTGTAGACGTCGCCATACCGCTATTCGAAGAAACCGTTGAGTGGTCAGGTGCCATCAACTCCGTTCTCCTCGACAGCCCGCGGATGTTCGGACAGTCCATCCTTTTCCGTGATAAGGCCCTAATGAAGCGTCGTGCTCAGTTGGGCGGCATTCGTGTCGGGATCTTCGAAGAGGCACATGAGAAAGAGGACATCGTCCGCTTCATGAAGCGCGTCAACCAAACGCTGCTCAAACTGGATGGCGATCCAGATGACCCGATTCACGTCAAAGCCTTCGACAAAGCCGGTTGTCTCGGCCACCGAATGATCCGCACGATAGATGAAATTGACAACATCCCGGATGAAGAATATCCGCTGCTGATGGAAAGTCACTTGAGCGGCTGGGAGTTTGCTGTTGAAGCCTGGATACACGATGGCAAAATTCAGTTCCTGAACATTTCGGAATACGTAACGCTGGGCTATTCGGTATTCGTTCCTGCTACCGCGGAACTCGAAAGCTGGCGTAATGCGATCACCAAGCAGATCGAGCTGTTGATCAAAACGTTCGACATCCAGTTCGGCCTGATTCACCCAGAGTATTTCGTTACGGCTGATGGTGAAATGTACTTTGGCGAGGTTGCCTACCGCCCACCCGGCTTTAAAGCTTTCGAATTGATCGAGAAAGCCTACGGATTCAACGCTTATCAGGCGTCAATGCTCGTGTTCGATCCGAAAAGCACGAAAGAGGAAGTGGCTGCTTTCTTCCCCAGAGAAGTGGTCGATGCGAAGGGTTATGCAGGCTGCTTCGGCGTATACCCACGCCGTCGTGTTGTCAGCAAGCTGGAAATGCCCGAAGAAACGATTAACCATCCGTACTTCCAGTCACATGAACTGGTCGCACCGGCAGAAGAGACAGTGCCTGACCGGTCAGCCTTCGGGACTCATTGGGGTCTTATCTTCTTCTTTGGTGACGATCCCATTAAGATGCGCGATTTGCTAAAAGCCCAAGAGGATCTGGACTTCTACGTCTAACGTTCGTTAACGCAATGTGATGATCCATGGGTGCGTGTATCAGTATCAGGAGTACTCATACTTCCGATGCTGATATACGCGCCCTTTGTTTTTGTCAGCGCTGCATGATATGAATTTCACCAACCCATGTTCGCTAACGCACAGTCAGGTAATCCTTTATCTACTAGTATAATTTTTAGTGCGGCAAAGGATAAGCCTAAACAGGATGTTGCATTTATTCGCTGCAGGGAACGCAGTGTGGCTAAGTAAGATATACAAGATCGGTGTCGCAAGGAATGCGGCACCGATCTTATTATTATCTAGTTTTGTGGCAGTTGAGTGGCGCAATTATTAGGTAGTTATAACGCTAACTTATCCACTAGTGGATAGGTTGGCATTGTTTCGTTAAGGTCTTTTGCGAAGAATAGTTAATTAGGTCGATCGCGAGATAGTGTCCCGCAGGCATCCGCAAGAGTTAGCAACATCTCTACCTGATATTCGACCTCAGAGACGACCTCTGACGCCTTACAGTTCTCGGCAATCCCTCTGATTCTATGAAGCATATGCGTTAGGTGCCTGACTGCTTCCGGGTCTCGGGAGGCTGCCCCCCTGAGTCGTTCTACGCACAATTTAACGATGTCGACGGCGTCCCAACCGACATCATCGTAGACACAGCGGCCATCCTTGTCTTTGTCGTGCAGGCGTGGAAGCCCCCGGTCAACAATTTCCTCAACCACCGCTTCAAGGTGAACCAGTACCTCATGAGAGGTTGATGTGTCGGCGCGAGCCTGCAGCGCGAATGTTCCAACGTCCACTAGTTGGCTTACGGCGAACGCGAGATCCATGTTAGGGCTGCGGGTGCGGGCTAGGTTGAATGCTTCGGCTATGGCGTCGAAGTCAACTTCTCCGTTGACCTCTATGGTGGAAACGAGTGCGACAGGGCTGCGGGGAGTGACAAATTCGCCGACCCTGCTGCGTAGATGGACAACCCCGCCGAACGGCAGTGCAATAAGTATCCGGTCGATGTCGATGCGCGTTATCCAGCCAGTCCCCGGTGCTAGCACTGTCTGCGCTGCAGATACTGGCGGCGGCACCTCAGTAAGCTCAAGCCGTTCCTCAGGGAGGCGGTCGAGCACCTTGAGAGCGTCTTCGGCAAGGCGGCTGATCAGTTCTGGCAGCGAAAGGCTCCGTGTAGCGTGCTGGATCGCCAGCAACACGCCCGCCATTGCGGCGAGCGCGATCACCACCACCAGCACTGTACTCACAAAGGGAGCAGTCGCCTGTTCGTCGTTGGGCATCCTCAACATAATGACTAGCACGGCCACGACGCCCGCCGACATGAACGCCAGTAGATTGCGCTGGAAGCGATCCTCCAGAAAGATCAGTAGCGTCCGTGGCGAAAAGTGCGCAGCCATAAGGCCAACCACGACTGTGCGCATCCACAGACCGAACACTGCGACCGTGATCAGACCACTGGTCACCGATCCCATCAGAACTCGTGCGCCTGCGACAGTGCCAAGTTCAACCGGCGGAGGCCACAGCCACTTAGTGTCCACGGCCAGTGCTGCCAGACCCACGCCTAGACCGACGACAGCGGCGACGCAGAGCGCCACCGTAATCTCGACGACGCGCAGGGAAGTCCAGCGTGGCTGGGGCTTGCTACAATGTCTCTGCCTCATGCCGTCACCTTCTGATTACCGGAACATCGGAGCGATTGTCCATTCAATCTTGAGGGACGCAAACACTCCTTTCTGTACGTTTCCGCACTTAACGAAAGCGGAGCGTGGTGTAGTGATATATGCGCGTTTTACCGCGGCCTGTCCGATGAGTATCTCAACGAGGCAAGGGTAAGCAAGCCCACCTAAGTGGGAGGAGTTTCTAGTAGCCGGCATTCCTGAAAATTTCAGCTGCTATGTTCGATAGCGCACGGTGGGTGTTTGCTTTAAGGGCCATCCTAATGGTGAGCGAGGCAAAGGATAGGCCTAAACAAGGATGTTGCGCTATGCGCTGCAGTGGACGCAGCGCCCCTTTCTCATAATAAGTCAATTATTCGGTTGTAACTCATTCTTTTCCCCGTTCTATGTCCTTGGCATCGGGGCTCGCCACCTGACGCTGTTCTCGCATATTAAAATGGCAAAGGAGGTCATATGCCGCCATCTTCAGTTAGCCACGATCGTTTGACCGACTTGAAACAATTTGGAACTGACCCTGGATCGTTGCATGCGGACACCTATATATCCAAGAACTTCACTAAGAACGGGCCGCTCGTCGTCGTGCTGCACGGCAGCACCCAGACAGCGGAGGGTTATGATCGCGGTTCAGGCTGGTCAGCTCTCGCCGACGAATGTGGGATAGCGCTGCTGTATCCAGGGCAAAGAAAAACCAATAATCCCATTAGCAGTTTCAACTGGTTCAAGTCTGGCGATAGCCGTCGTGGAGACGGCGAGCCACTGTCTATTCGTAATATGGTCGAGCAAGTCGTTGATGATCATTCCATCGACCCTTCGCGCGTCTACATCACGGGGATGTCCTCGGGTGGTGCTATGACATCTGTGATGCTGGCGACCTATCCTGAGGTGTTTGCAGGAGGCGCGATCATCGCTGGATTACCCTACCGCAGTGCGGATAACCTGATAGAGGCGATGGTTCGCATGAAGGGATATGGCGGCCCGTCGGATCACAGGCTCGACGCGCTCGTGCGCGGAGCCTCTACCTTCGATGGCCCTTGGCCAACGATCTCGGTCTGGCATGGCAGCAGCGATTCGATCGTCGACAATGCCAACGCCGATTCGATTGTCCGGCAGTGGCAGAAGATTCACGAGGTTGAAGGGCCACCGACACGCGTCGAGGAAGTCGACGGTTTTCCCCGGCAGGTCTGGTGCAATACGGATGGGCAGGAGGTGATCGAGGAATACATCATCAAGGGGATGGGCCACGGCACTCCGATCATGGCCGGTGGGGACGAAGGCCTAGGGAAAGCAGACAAATATATGCTGGAAGTCGGTATTTCTTCGACCCGCCATATAGCGCATTTCTGGGGCCTGTCGGAGTAGGAGAGCGGAGGCCGGACGTGTCCCACTCACTGCCACCGCTCATTAAAACGCCCCAGTCATATTTGCCTTACATAGCTGCCTGGGGCGTCCTCGAGTGGCGGGTAGGCCTTTGTCCCGGTGTCTGGCGCAGGAACTAGAGGCCCCGAACGCTCCATCAGCCACTCTTGCCAGGCCGGCCACCATGAGCCCTCCTGGATAGGTGTGTGTTCAAACCAGCTATCCGGATCGATGTACGGGTCGCCATCGAGAGCAGTGGCCATGCGGTAATGGCGGCTGGGATGCTCGGGTGGGCTGACAATGCCCGCGTTGTGGCCGCCGTTGGTGAGGAGGAAGGTTACTTCGGGCGCGTCGGAGAGCAGGTGCAGTTTGTAGGTGGATCGCCAGGGAGCGACATGATCCCACTCGGTGCCAACACAGAAGACGGGAATCTGTATATCGTTGAAGGTCACCGGGCGATCATCTACCCGGAAACGGCCTTCGGCAAAGTCATTGTTCAGAAAAAGCTGGCGCAGGTACTCGGAGTGCATGCGGTAAGGCATGCGTGTTGCGTCAGTATTCCAGGCCAGTAAATCGTTCATTGGTTGGCGTGTAGCCAGCAAATATTCATTAACGATCCGTGACCAAATTAAGTCATTGGAGCGCAAAATCTGGAATGCACCCGCCATCTGTTTGGTATCGAGAATCCCTTGGGCCCACATCAGGTCTTCAAGAAAAGCGAGCTGCTTTTCATCAATGAAAAGCATCAGTTCTCCAGCCTCGCGGAAATCGGTTTGCGCTGCCAACAACGTCATCGATGCCAGACGATCATCTTTGTCACGCGCCAGCGCCGAGGCGGTAATAGCCAACAGCGTGCCTCCCAAGCAGTAGCCTACGGTATGTATCTTCTGGTCGGGTATCAGTTGAGCAATGACATTAAGACTGTCAAGAATACCCTGCTGATGGTAGTCGTCCATCCTTAGGTCGCGATCCTCTTCTGTGGGGTTGCGCCAAGAGATCATAAAGACGGTGTGCCCTTGGTCAACCAGATACTTGACCAGCGAGTTATGTGGCGACAGGTCTAGTATGTAGTATTTCATGATCCAGGCAGGCACTATCAAGATAGGCATTGCGTGAACATCTTTGGTGGACGGCGTGTACTGGATCAGCTCGATCAAGTGGTTTCGATACACGACCTTACCGGGCGTGATAGCAACGTCACGCCCTAATACAAAGTCTTCGGTTCCGGCTGGCTTTCTGCCTAGCCCTTGGTTTTGGACATCTTCCCACCAGTGCTCCATTCCCCGAAGTAGATTAGTTCCTCCGCTGGTTAACGTTTTTTCGAGCACAGTGGGATTGGTCAGCACATAGTTGGAAGGAGACAGCACATCAAGCCACTGGCGGGCGCCGAACTCCAACGCCTGCTCGTGGTGAGGTGACAGCCCCCGTAAGCCAGTGGTGGCGTTATACCACCACTGTTGTTGTAGTAGAAAACTTTGGTAAAGCACGTTGAAGGGGAAGTGTCGCCAAGCAGGGTCTTTAAAACGGCGGTCTTGAGGCAAAGGGTCTATACAGGGAGCCGCATTAGGGTCGAATGCCGAGTGGCTAGCCCATTGCACCAAGCGCAGCTGCTTCTTCACGGCTTTCTGCCCTAGATGGGCCTGGGAACCGGGAGATAGAGCCAAGCTCGACAACCAGTCCAGATACGTTAGCACAACAGACGCGGGGGAAATGCCCAGCGTTAGCCTCGCCAGTGAGGCCCGCACAAACCTATCCAAACTGTCGTGTTGTGTATCGTCTAAAAGCATAAGCGCTATACCCCTCCAACCATTTTGGTATTTATTTCAGCTCCTATAGTTCGCACCAAATACGTTCTTTAAAGTCTTCGCTGAGTTCAGATACGTTGCGCATGCGGTTAAAAGTGGCTTCTGACATGTCGCCAGCGATTTGGTGGTAGCAGGACGCCATCGACTCTGGAGTCAGCGGCCCGTTAAGGCCCAGCATGCAGTGTGTGAGTTTGCTATAGACCGGCGCCATGGTCGCAAGAAAATCGATTTCGTGGCGAAATGCGTCGTTAAGTGTTTCTAGCCAAATGCATTGTAGCTTGGCCGCAGAATTGGACGTTTCAGCCCAAGGCTGATACCACAAAGCCAGCAAGTCTTTGTTATAAATTACGTTGTTATTAACCTCGTTGTTATCAGCTATGCTGGCTTTGGCTGCATTAGGGGAAACTTTTGGAAACGCTGATGTTGTCATTGTCTTGGCTCCTCAAGTGAAGTATAAAAAGTATAGTACTCATCGCTTTTGCTGGAGAATTTAATAGCCTCTGTTTTGACCGGTATCAATGTTTTAATGTGAAAAGCCATTACTAATTAGCCAGTTAATATATTGGTATGT
>NZ_JH393259.1:271093-334553 GCF_000236035.1 Vreelandella boliviensis LC1 | reverse complement strand
GGCCTGGAGGTGTCTACGAAACCTGGGGCGATTCATGTTCACTGTGATAGGATTTTCTACCCACTTGAAATTAGTACTCACTTTAGTTGGTAGGTATGTGAAGATTGTGTTCAGAACCCTTTTTCGCTAATTTAGTCTTAAGCAACAGTAAGATAAAAAATCAGAGTGCCTTCTTCTTAAATATGACAGCAAGCATGGTCGAGAATAATTGCTCCAGATCAATGATTTAAATAATCGAACCATGTTATTTATAGCGCTGAGCTTCTCTATCATTGAACTCACGCTAAAACATTTCATATCGTGAAGATGCTGTCACGTATGCCAAGTTAAACATGGGCAGCTCTAGTAACCTCCATCACTAGGTACCGCTACCATGTCGATACGCAATCTAGATGCGCTGTTTTCGCCTGACACGATAGCGCTGATCGGTGCCAGCAACCGCCTGGGTTCAGTGGGTGCGGTTCTGGCGCGCAACCTCTTTGAGGCTGGTTTTGAAGGGCCTATTCTGACCGTGAATCCAAGCGAGCGGGCCATCCGTTCGGCGCTCAACTACCACTCCGTCAGTGAATTACCGCTGGCTCCCGACCTTGCCATTATCGCCACGCCGCCTGACAGCGTGCCGGGGATTATCCGTGAACTTGGGGAGCGGGGGTGTCGAGCAGCCGTGGTGATCACCGCGGGCTTTGGCGAGGGCGAGCGTGCTGATGGAAAGGCGCTCAAACAGGCAATGCTGGAGGCGGCGAAGCCTTATTTGATGCGCATTGTCGGGCCCAATTGCCTGGGTGTTCTGCTGCCGCACAGGGGGATCAATGCCAGCTTTGCGCATATCATGCCGCAAAAGGGGGACGTTGCTTTCGTGACCCAGTCTGGCGCAGTAGCGACCTCGATTCTTGACTGGGCATCGGCTCGGGGCATTGGCTTTTCGCATGTGGTATCCCTTGGCTCGATGAGTGATGTCGATTTCGGGGATATGCTCGACTACTTGGCGCTTGACCCGAAAACGCGCTCCATTCTGATCTATATGGAGGCTGTGACCGAGGCCCGCAAGTTCTTGTCGGCGGCCCGTATGGCCTCGCGTAACAAGCCCGTGGTGGTGGTCAAGGCAGGGCGCAGCGATGCGGGCGCCAAGGCCGCGCTGTCGCATACCGGGGCGCTAGCCGGCTCTGATGCTGTTTACGACGCGGCGTTCCGGCGTGCGGGAATGCTACGGGTCAATACCCTCGATGAACTGTTCCAAGCCGCAGGCACTCTGGCGACCGGCATCCGCGTAAAAGGCGATCGGCTGGCGATCCTTACCAACGGCGGGGGAGCTGGTGTACTGGCGGTTGATGAGCTGGCTGATCGGCAGGGTCACTTGGCTGAGCTTTCAGAGTCGACGCTGGCGCGCTTGGATGAGTTGCTGCCCAAGGCGTGGTCGCATGCCAATCCGGTCGACATCCTCGGCGATGCACCCGGTCAGCGTTATGCAGGCGCACTCGAAGCGTTACTCGATGAGCGTGGAGCGGATGCGGTTTTGGTCATGAACTGCCCTGCGGCGGTTGCCGATAGCCTTGACGCTGCCCAGTCCGTGGTCGCGACGTTGGGTGAACGACGACCAGCGGTGTTGACCTGCTGGCTGGGTGAAGGGGCGCCTGCGGAGGCCCGTCAGCTGTTTGCAGCGAAGCGCATCCCCACATATCAAACGCCGGAGCAGGCCATTGGTGCCTTTTCGCACTTGTCGAACTACTGGCGTAATCAGCAAGCGTTGATGCAAACGCCGCCAGCTGTTTCTGACGATATCATCATCGACAAAGCCAGCGCGGAAGCCGTCATCGACTGTGTGCTCAAGGATGGCCGCAGCGTACTGACAGAGCCGGAAGCAGCGGCAATACTGTCGGCTTATGGTATTCCAACCGTATCGGCCATCGCGGTGAAGACACCGGAGGAAGCCCGCGAGGCGGCAATACAGTTGGGGTTCCCCGTGGTGCTGAAGATATTGTCGCGGGATATCTCGCACAAGTCGGATGTGGGGGGAGTGCAGTTGAATCTTGCCTCACCCGCTGCTGTGGCTCAAGCGGCTACGGATATGCTCGCTAGCGTTCGTCGTGTCGCGCCCGGGGCACGGGTTGATGGCTTCAATGTGCAGCCGATGATTCGCCGTCCTGGTGCGCATGAACTGATTCTGGGCGTTGCTGAAGATAGCGTCTTTGGACCGATCATTCTGTTTGGCCAGGGTGGCACGGCGGCTGAAGTCATCGGAGACCGAGTCATCGGTCTCCCGCCGCTCAATCCTCTCCTGGCGAAGGAGATGATCTATACGACACGTATTTCACGCTTGCTGAAGGGCTATCGTGATCGTCCCGCAGCCGACTTGGAAGCCATTACGCTCACGCTGATCAAACTGTCACAATTGGCTAGCGATCTGGATCGCGTCGTAGAGCTTGATATTAATCCTTTATTGGCCGATTCCTCCGGCGTGGTCGCATTGGATGCACGAATTGTGATCAGGGCCGCCCACGGCCAACGTCGTCCGCTTGCTATTCGCCCTTACCCGCAGCAGCTCGAACAAGTTATTGAAACCCGTAATGGCCAGCGTTATGCCCTGCGTCCCATACGGCCCGAAGACGAAGGCGCGCTGGTCGACATGTTTCGTCACTCTTCGCCCGACGATGTGAGACTGCGCTTCTTTGCAGCCATTCAGGGGTTTGATCATGCTTTCGCGGCTCGCCTCACCCAGATCGACTATGACCGAGAAATGGCTTTCGTCGCTATGCTTCCAGGCAAGTATGAAATTGTCGGGGTAGTTCGCCTGTCTACCGACCCTGACAAGGAAAAAGCTGAATTTGCGATTATGGTGCGTAGCGATATGAAAGGAACGGGACTTGGCTATCGTCTTATGCAGCAACTTCTCGGCTATGCTCGTGATAGTGGCATCCTTCAGCTCTACGCCGATGTCCTGCGAGAAAATCATGCCATGCGGCAGATGGCGGAAGAGTTTGGCTTCGTTCCCCAACCAGTCGAAGATGAGACCGATACCGTAACGGTGGTGCTCAATCTGAAACGCCAGTGTCTGTAACGGCAGTACCTCATTTCCTCTATTTTCGCTCGCTAGGGAGACAGTATGGATACACCCACTGCCGATACCGGTTTGTCATCAGGAAGCACACCTGCGGAGGTTCATGCGAGGCATGCCGATGATGTCCTGGCGAACTTGGAGACTTCTCCATCGGGCCTGACAGTAGATGAAGCTGCAAGGCGCTTGGAGAAGTATGGGTATAACCAGTTACCGGCAGTGGCTGGTCGACACCCGCTGCTTCGCTTTCTCACGCATTTTCATAACGCACTAATCTATTTCCTTTTGGCGGCGGCCATCGCTGCCTCGTTGCTGGGGCACTTTGTCGATGCGTCGGTTATTGTTGCGGTGGTATTGGTCAACGCCGTGGTCGGCTTTGTACAGGAAGGCAAGGCGGAAAAAGCGCTGAATGCAATTCGAAACCTTATCGCACCGCATGCCCATTTAGTCAGAGAAGGGAAGCACGTCGAAGTGCCCGTCGATGAGATTGTTCTGGGTGACATCGTATCGTTGGAGGCGGGAGATCGAGTGCCTGCAGATCTGCGCCTTATCCGTGCCAGCTCATTGCGGATCGAGGAAGCTATCCTAACCGGCGAGTCGGT
The DNA here is from genome assembly GCF_000236035.1 of Vreelandella boliviensis LC1. Classification (GTDB taxonomy): domain Bacteria; phylum Pseudomonadota; class Gammaproteobacteria; order Pseudomonadales; family Halomonadaceae; genus Vreelandella; species Vreelandella boliviensis. The sequence goes on along the minus strand of NZ_JH393259.1, from coordinate 330,899 downwards.
GGCTGCAGAAAAGCGGGTGACACCGGCGCCAAAGGAGGCCGCACTAGGCGATTGTCACTCAATGGCTTACTCGGGCACGTTGGTGGCCACTGGGCAGGCGACAGGGGTTGTGGTGGCTACGGGCAGCGATACTGAAATCGGGCGGATCAGTACGCTGCTGCGCGATGTTCAACCGCTGACCACGCCACTGCTACAGCAGATCAATCGCTTCGGAACGCAGTTCACCTGGGTCACGTTGGCCGTGACAGTCGTATTGTTTGCCTTTGCGGTGCTGGTGCGCGGCCATGTCTGGTCGGAGGCTCTCATTGCCGTGGTGGCCTTGGCCGTCGCGGCAATTCCCGAAGGCCTGCCTGCAGTTATTACTATCACACTAGCTATCGGCGTGCAGCGTATGGCGAGGCGCAACGCCGCTATCCGGCAGCTTCCTGCGGTGGAGACGCTGGGGGCTACGTCGGTCATCTGCTCCGATAAGACCGGCACGTTGACGCGCAACGAGATGACCGTGCGTCGGCTGGAGGCCCCCGGTGGCCGAATGACAGTGTCTGGATCGGGCTATGTGCCGGAAGGGCGATTGACAGCGGAGACGGCGGGGGATGTCACGGAGGATACCCGGCCGACGGATATCGACAGCCTTATCCTGGCCGGGCTGCTGTGTAACGATGCCCAGTTGAACTATACCGACGGGGAGTGGCATGTGATCGGCGATCCCATGGAAGGGGCGCTGGTGGCGTTGGCTATCAAGGCTGACTTGGATCCAGAGTCTACTCGGCATGAGTGGACCCGCCTTGCCGAGATCCCATTCGATGCCAAACACCGATTTATGGCCACGCTCAACTGCCATGCATCGGAGGGGGCTCGAATTTTCGTCAAGGGTGCCCCAGACGAACTGCTGCAACTATGCTCTCTCCAAGCGGATGGGCAGGGAAGTGTACCGCTGGAACGGGATGCTTGGACGGCACGCATAGCAGAGTCGGCCGCTCAGGGGGAACGGGTGCTCGGCTTAGCGACTAAGCGTGTGTCGTCCGGCACCAACAAACTAACGTTTGCTGACCTCGATGACGAGTTGGTTTTTGTTGGCTTAATAGGCTTCATCGATCCGCCGCGAGAGGAGGCAATGGCCGCTATTAAAGAGTGCCACTCCGCCGGCATTATGGTGAAAATGATTACTGGCGATCATGCCGCGACGGCAGCGGCTATTGCTCGTCAGTTAGGGCTTGATGACGACCCGTACGTACTGACGGGGCGTGAGCTAGACGACATTGCTGATAGCGATCTGCCTGGCATTGTTGCCGAAACCAGTGTTTTTGCCCGAACCAACCCCGAACACAAACTGCGCATTGTTCGAGCACTGCAATCGACCGGCGCCATTGTGGCGATGACCGGCGATGGCGTTAATGATGCACCTTCGTTGAAGCAGGCGAATGTCGGTGTCGGTATGGGACACAAGGGCACCGATGCGGCAAAAGAGGCGTCGCAGATGGTTCTGCTCGACGATAACTTCGCTTCCATCGTGGCTGCCGTGAATGAAGGTCGAGTGGTCTACGACAATATTCGTAAAGTGACGGCTTGGACGTTACCGACCAATGGGGGCCAAGTACTAGCTGTTATTGCCGCGATTCTGTTTAATTTCGCTATGCCGATGTCAGCCGTTCAGATCTTATGGATCAACCTAATCACGGCGGTTACCCTAGGCCTGTCGCTAGCGTTTGAGGAGGCAGAACCGAATGTTATGCAGCGTCGGCCACGGCCTGCGGGGCAGGGCTTACTGACGCCTTTTCTGGTCTGGCGCATCGTGTTGGTGTCGTTCTTGTTCCTGATTGCAGCACTGGGTATTTTCTTTTACTCGCTTGGCCGAGGTGATGAGCTAGCCATGAGCCGCACCTTGGTGGTTAACACAATTGTGATGCTGCAAGTATTCTATCTTTTCAATGTGCGCTATCTGCACAAGACCTCCTTTAGCTGGCGTGGCGTGCTGGGAACACCCGCTGTGTTAATAGCAGTCTCTGTGGTCTTCATTGCTCAACTTGCATTCACGTATCTGCCGGTTATGCATAGCCTGTTCGATACTCGGCCGGTAGGAGTTGTGGATGGGGTGTTAATCGTCAGCATCGGCATCGCAATGATGGTAGTGCTGGAAGTTGAGAAGGCGCTGGTGCGCAGGGCTGGCTTGGCCAGTGAGTAGGCTCACCGAGCTCTTGCCATGACTTGCAGTAATGGCACTGCCGTCACTGTTACCACAATTTTTTATTAGGCATCAAGCTAGAGCAACGTATGCTTATTTACTACTGTTATCAAAATTGATGGGTGTCATGGAAAAACAACTTTGTTTCGCTCTAGGATGAAGACTCTATTACCAAGCAACATCCCTTTTTTAATGGCGAGAGGAGTATACCCATGAATAAATTAATAGCCCTTAATTTTTTGCCACAAGAACAGCTTGATTTAGCTTACGCACATGAAACACATGAACTAAATCGCTATCGGTGGCTAGCTCTTAGTTTTCTTCCCATTGATCAATCAGTGAGCAGGTTGATGAGTGCGATAGGCACTGAATGCGTGCACCGTCTATGCAGTTTGGAAGATGTTGCTAGGCGGATGGAACTCAGTGCCTGCGTTAACCAGCGCCCCTCAGGAGAGCCTCCTCCCTTTTTCAACAACAATAAGCAGCATTTTTTTGTGGTAAATGAGCATATGGGGCAGCAGGTGCTTCAATGGGCCGTGAAAGCCGCGCGAGAAACTTTCACATTCTTTGGCTGGCTACTAGAAACGAATGCTACCCCGGAGCTACATCAACCCCTTTTAAACTTTGCAAACCAGAAAAACAAAGAATATCAGTTGCTTAATGATTGTCGAGAGCAATGGAAAACAGGCGTATTGAAGTCTTCTAAACAATCAAAAAATGAACTATAAGCCATTAACCATCAACACGCTTCGCGTCTAGGTCTCCATTCACCCACCGCTATTTTCGACTAGACTGAACCTGCTTTATGGTTCGTTTCACGAGTGGAACCTTTCGCATTGCGTTTTTGGATGTTCATGGCCTCTTCCGGAGCTCTCATCAGTGGAATTCAAGGATTACTACCAAGTGCTCGGGGTGGCGAAGACGGCAACGGCCGAGGAAATCAAGAAGTCCTACCGCAAGCTGGCGCGTAAGTTTCATCCCGATGTCAGCAAGGAGCCCGATGCTGAACAGCGCATGCAAGAGGTTAATGAGGCCAAGGCGGTGCTGTCAGATCCAGAGAAACGCCTCGCCTATGACCAGCTTGCTGAACAGTATCGGTCGGGACAGGATTTCCAGCCACCCCCTGATTGGGACACAGGCTTCGAGTACAGTGGACGTGGTTTTGAAGAGGCCGATCTGGGTGAGTTCAGCGACTTCTTTGCCAATCTGTTTGGTCAAGGCGGCAGGCCCGGACGAGGGAAACGCGGCTATCAGATGCGTGGCGAGGATCGTCATGCCAAGATCACTATTGACCTGGCAGATGCTTTTCACGGCGCTAGCCGGACAATCACCTTGCAAGTGCCTCAGATGGACGCGCAAGGCCGCGTTGCCTCCCAGGAACACACCCTCAGCTTACGCATACCGAAGGGCATCAAGGCCGGCCAACATATTCGCCTCTCGGGGCAGGGCAGTCCTGGTATTGGTGGTGGCCCAGCGGGTGACCTCTATTTAGAAATCCACTTTGCATCCGATTCGCGTTATCGGGTCGAGGGCCGAGATGTGCATCAAAAGGTGCCGGTGACACCGTGGGAGGCTGCGCTGGGAGCCAGTATCGAAACCCCAATTCCTTCTGGCGTGGTGAAACTAAAGGTGCCCGCCGGTTCACAGACGGGGCGCCGATTGCGTTTGAAAGGGCGAGGTATTCCAGGGCCGGAGTCGGGTGATCTTTATGTCGAACTGGAGGTGGTACTGCCTCCGGCTGATACCGATAAGGCGCGAGAACTGTATAACACCATGGCGCATGAACTCGCTTTTGATCCGCGCCAACCAGGGGGAGGCTAGGACATGGCTCAGCAGCGTATCGTTAGCGGCGAACTAATAGACGAGGCGAACTTGACCCTCGAGGACTTGGCTCGCGCCTGCTCGGTGGAAACCGACTGGGTCGTTGAGCGAATCGAAAGCGGCCTATTGGCTGATAACTCGCCTTATGTAGCGAGCTGGCGCTTTACCAGCCATGACCTGACTCGCGCCCGGCGGATGTGCCGGCTGGAACGTGACTTCGAGGCAGCGCCTGAGCTTGCAGCCCTCGCAACTGACCTGATTGAGGAGAACCAGCGTTTAAAGGGGCGGTTGCGGGCAGCGGGTTTGCTGGATGAGTAGCGCTGCTTAACATTAACGTTCGGCGGTGAGAAGCTCACTCAGCTGCTGCTGTGAAAGCCGCGTATTGGCCATGTAGTAGATAATGTCGCCATCCTGCAGTGGGCGATCAGTGGCGGGGTTAAGCATGTTGCCTTCGCTATCATCGCTGCTATTGGCAAGTCCGAGCACGGTGGCATTGCAGACCTTTTTCGCTTGCATAAATAAGTCGCCAAAGGTAGCACTGGCAGGGGGCTGATTTAACCTGGTTTGGTATTGGGTAGCGCCACGGTCAACCGCGAGCAGCTCGTTGACGACCCGTGATATTCCCGCATCAGCAGCTGAGCGTACCAGCATTTCCAGCGCTAATGCTTGGGTACATTCTATGCCTGGCAAGGTACGCCGCAACATTGCTGCAGTATCGGGATTGGCGCAGTGGGCGACGATATGGGCGTTTTTTGCTTTAAGGCTGTAGGCACTCAGCGCGACGGTGGCGACCCGGTCGTCACTCGTGTCGTAAATGATGATGCGGCTGGCGCTCTCAACCCCGGCCCGCTTGAGAAGCTCGGCATTCGAGAAACTCTCTCCTTTAATAAATTTTAAATCCGCCGGACGTGGGTTGCTCATCTCTTTGGTAACGCATAGCACGACTTCATCAGGTAGGCCTTTATCGGCTTTGAGAATGTCCAAAATGCGCTCTGTGGTTTCGCCGTGCCATCCAATGACTAGGGTGTGGCCGGATAGATGGCTAAAATCGCCTTTTCCTTGCATCTGTAGTCTCCAAAAATTTGAAAGTGTGACAGTGGCTTTACCGATCAAGGCAGCAAACAGCGAAATGCCACCTGGAATGAGATAGAGCGTGGCGATCCACTTCCCAGCCACGGTTGTCGGGCTGAAATCACCGAAACCCACGGTGCTCGAGACGACCACATAAAAATAAACCCAATCGGTAGGGGAGCCGGATATCGCTTCGCCGACCAGTGAAAAAAGTGCCCAGGTGGTGCCCATATGTGCGAGCACAATAAGTAGAAGAAACGTCCACGAGATTTGTAGCGTTGACGCTTTAAGAACGCGGAGCAGTTGCTGAATAACGGGCATAACGGTCTCTTACGGTGATGATACGCCAGCCTAGTTTGCTCAGCGCGGGAATCGTTGGTTTGGCGCATTTGATAAACGCTGCACATATTATCATTCATGCACACTCTGCGAGCAGCCTTGCCTTTTTGCGGCAGTCACTGGTTCTTGATGAGGAGAGGCCTGAACGACAGCCTGTAAGTATAAAGAAGATTATGCATAAATTGATGAGGGCTTTCATTGATAACATCTTGTCAGTAAATAATCTTTCCGGCATTTCACCTCATAGGCTTCGCATGAGTCGATGAGATGTGAAGGAACATCATGCTGATTGTGCATGTCATAGCTACGATTTTCTTTTTCCTAGGATGAACATATGGATCGTGTATTTGCATGGGATCACCACCACAGTCAGGTTGTTTATCGCATTCCAGGTCATAAGCATGAAGATGGTAGAGATGATAGCGACCTCACTCCCGTATGGCTGCCTGCGGAGGAGTCAGATTTGCCAGAGGGGGTGATGGTTGAAGATCTGCGCAAGGTATCTGTTAAGGATTAGCCGCTGTGTGATCTTATCCATTGAACCGCTGCTTTGCGCGCTATTCAGCACTTCCAAATTGGGTGTTTGAAGCACATAAAACACATTGTGTTTGGATAGCGATGGGCTAATATGCGGATATTAGCCCCATCTCTGGATATGCCGCTATGTTGAAAGGTTTGATCGTCTGTTTTGCGGTGTTGTTTGCGCAATTGGCCGTACTGCATTTGGTTGATACGCGTCTCTATAATCCCTCTCAAGATGCCCGTCAAACGGCACTAACCACAGTTACACCGCTTAAAGATGAAAAAGAAGACGAACAAGAAGCGCAAAACTAATCAGCGGTTACCTAACTACAGGTTTTTAAATTCATTTTGCTAAATTGCATGATCAACCGCCCTAGCAGCACCTAGCACCGCTAGAGCTGTTGGGTTTAAAGCATTTCATCCAACCAGACATTAAAGGATGACCATGAGCGTTGATCGGCGCGCTCATGGTAGGCATCGCTGCCAAACACGCTGAAAGCGTGGGGGGCTCCGGCATAGATACCTATTTCATAGGTCACGCCAGCGGTTTCTAACTCGTCAGCCAGGGTAGCGACGTCTTCTAAGCTCACCGCGCTGTCAGCGCCGCCGTGGGCGATAAAGATAGGGGCGGTTTCACTTGAGTAGGCTTGTTCATCAGGCGTTGTCAACCCCCCGTGAAAGCTGGAGTACGCTGCTATATTGTCGGTTTCCCCAGAGCGGGCTATTTCCAGTGCCACTGCACCGCCAAAGCAATAACCCATGATCACCGTTTGCTCGGCAGCGCCTTGTTCTCTTGCTTGGGCTAAACCACCCAGGGTTAGTGCGCGCATCCGCTCTCTGTCTTGGTAGAGTCGATTGGTCGCAGCTCGTTTATCGTCGACAGCTTGGGGGCGATTGCCTGCACCATAAAGATCCACGGCAAACACGTCGTAGCCTTCATCGGCCAGCATATCGGCACGCTGGCGCTCATAATCATCCAGCCCATCCCAGTCATGAACGATCAATATGCTACCCTTGGCGTTGTCACCTGCCGAGACAAAATAGCCCTCGAAATCCTCTTCATTTACGCTATAGGAAATATCCTCTCCAGCAGGTGAGAAAGCCATGGCTGGCATTGCCAACGCTAAAAGTGTTAGTGCACTGGCGGGGAGTAGAATTTTTTTCATCGTTGTGGTGTCCAAATGAATGTTCAATAAGCATAGACAATCCTTGTTAGGCTGGTTCAACGTTGAATAACCATTTGCCAGGAAGACTTTGCTAAAGAGACAAAGGCTTGCGTCTGGAACTCGGTAACGGCATGCTTGTCAGTTGTTGGAAATACCATTAGGGAGCATGAACACATGGCTTACAACGATTCACGTATGGCACGTCCTCAATCGAGTGGCGTTGCTAACAGTGTTAGCACTAACAAAGTGTTGCGTAACACCTACGCGTTATTGGCAATGACGCTGCTGTTCTCAGCAGTCACCGCGGGCGCTGCTGTTGCCCTCGGTATCCAACAAATGAACATCTTCGTGTTCTTGATTGGTGCGTACGGCTTGATGTTCCTGGTTCACAAAACCGCGAACTCTGCAGCTGGCTTGTTGGCCACGTTTGCCTTTACTGGCTTTATGGGCTTCACGCTTGGGCCGATTCTCTCTGCTTACATGACCCTGCCTAATGGCGGTGCGTTGATTATGAATGCACTGGCTATGACAGGTTTGACGTTTGTTGGCCTTTCAGCGGTTGCGCTAACCACTAAGAAAGACTTTAGCTTTTTGAGTAATTTCTTGATGGCGGGTGCCATCGTGTTGATTCTGGCCATGGTGGCTGGGATATTCTTTAACATCCCGGCGCTTTCACTGATGGTGTCAGCTGGTTTTGTGCTGTTTGCGTCAGCAGCCATTCTGTATCAAACCAGTGAAATTATTCACCGCGCTGGCGAAACAAACTACATTCTTGCCACAGTGACGCTCTATGTATCCATCTATAACCTGTTTGTTAGCTTGTTGTCGATTTTGGGTATCATGAGCAACGACTGATCTAAGTAAGCGATAGACGATATGACAGGCCCTATTGCTAGGGCCTGTCTTTTTTTTAGGGTAACCGTTACCAGGTATTATGATGATTAAGTACGGCTTCTTGGTGATGGGGGCGCCATATAGCAGCCCAGCGCCTCACTCTGCATTGCGATTTGCCCATGCCGTTCTAGCGCGCGGGCATCAGATTGCCGGTGTTTTTTTCTATCACGATGGCGTTCATAATGCCTCATCGCTGATGACGCCGCCCCAGGATGAGCTCAACCTTAGAGAGGCCTGGACTGAACTGAATCAGCAGCATGCGGTTCAGTTAGATGTCTGTATTGCCGCCGCGTTGCGCCGCGGTTTGATGAGCGAATCGGAAGCGCAACGGCACGGCAGGCAGGCCTTTAATATAGCGTTGCCTTTTGAGTTGACTGGGCTAGGTCAATTGCTTGAGCTACAGCAGCGCACTGATCGCCTGATTACCTTTGCTTAATGGAGAGCCAATGGCGACACCTGATGCGTTATTAGTAATACTTCGCCACGCGCCCCACAGTTCAAACTGGTTACGTGAAGGGTTGGATGCCGCACTGGTCGCGGCGGCCTTTGGCCAGCCTGTACATTTGCTATTTATGGGGCAGGGCATAATGGCGCTGCTAAAAGAGCAGGGCAGTGGCGCGCTGGGCCAAAAAGCCACGCTGCCTACCATCGATATGTTAGAAATGTACGATATTGACAAGCTTTGGGTAGCCGAAGGAGCGTTGCAGAGGATGCATCTATCCACCGATTCTCTGGTAGATGGCGTCAGCCTCATAGAGGATCAGGAAATATCCGGGCTATTGCAGCAACACGCCAAGATACTTAACTTTTAGGGCTTAGTGAACGCACTATGATTCTACACATCCTCACCAAAGCGCCTGACAGTAGTGCATCTACCCAAATGCAGCAGGCGATAGGGGATCAGGATGCCGTGCTGCTAATCGAAGAAGCGGTAACAGCTGCCCTTGATCCCTCCTGGGCAGCCTGGCAACAGTGTCACACGCGTATATTCCTGCTATCAGAAGACCTTATTGCCCGCGGACTTGCCAGCATCGCCGCGGGCAATGGGCTGCCGACGCTAGAGATGGATGGCTTTGTGGCACTCACCGAGCAGTATGAAAAGACAGTCACCTGGTACTAAGTATGCCTGAACAAAAAGTATACCGTTATCTTGATTCTAAAAATATGTATCCGCTCGATCCGGAGGGATATCTCGTAGATCAGTCGCAATGGAATGAATCTGTTGCTCATTTAATGGCTGAAGAAGAGGGCTTAACACTTACCATTGAACACTGGGAAGTGATTGCAGTCGTGCGGGCATTTTACCACCGTTACGAAATGGCACCGGCGATGCGACCGCTCGTGAAAGCAACCAAAAACACACTGGGTGAAGAGAAAGGGCGCTCGATTTACCTGATGCAGCTATTCCCCGGCAGCCCAGCAAAGCGAATTGCCCGTTTGGCCGGTTTGCCGAAGCCTACTAACTGTTTATAGCCCGTTTGAATGAAGTGCTGGCTTTCGAAACAGCCTTAGGCCACATCACCGCGTGTACAGACCGACAACACAACAACTAGTAGATACCAGAGCGTGGCCCATGTCGCTATCAAAATAGAGGCTGTCACCCTCGGCTAGCACAAGCGGGGCGTAAAGCTAGCTGATGGCCCAATAATTCGTGCTCGTAAGTCGGTGTAGGGTGCAGTTGCCCTATGATATCACAGCCCAGAAGTGACTAAGAACGGCCGCCAGAGGCAAGAGGGCTGATGCGCATGCTAAGGCACTTCAGCAAAAGGCAGACCCAAAAGCGCTTTTAGATGCGCCTCAACACCACTTGCCAGCGACTTTGGGTTATAGCCGCCTTCGAGCACCGATACAATTCGGTTATCGGCATACAGGGTGGCGATCTCCATGGCTAGATGGGTAATCCAATAGAAGTCTTCATCTTCTAAACAGATATCACCCATGGGGTCATCGCGGTGAGCGTCGAAACCAGCGGATAGCATCACCAAATCAGGTTTAAAGGCGTGCAGGGCAGGCAGCCAGTGGTTTTCAATGATACGCCGAAACTCGGGGCCATCCGTACCCACTTCCAGGGGCGTGTTTATTACGTTTTGCCACTCGCTGCGCAGATAGCGCCACGGGTAAAACGGATACTGGAAGCTGGTGCAGATGAGCACCTCAGGATCATTTTTAAAGATATCGATGGTGCCATTGCACTGGTGCACGTCAAAATCCAGAATGGCGATACGCTTGGCGCCGTATTTGGCACGCGCATGGGCCGCACCTACGGCGATATTATTGTAAAAACAGAATCCCATCGCATCGCTGGCTTCCGCATGGTGGCCTGGCGGCCTAACCGCACAAAAGACGTTATCCGCCTGACGCTTAAACACCTGATCTACCCCACGAATAACCGCTCCCGCAGCAACCCGTGCGGCTTTCAGGCTATCAGGGTTCATCATGGTATCGCTATCTAGCGTAACGATGCCCTCGGTGGGCAAACACTTATCAAGGGAGCGCAGATGGCGCAAGGGGTGTACTCTGGCAAGTGCCTCTTCGCAGGCTTCCTTGGCATCGGCCTGCATGGTTTGCTGTAATAACCCTGCAAGCGATAGGCGAGCGCGAATGGCTTCCAGACGCTGAGGGCTTTCAGGATGCTCTGGACCCATATGGTGCAATGAGCAGTCTGGGTGGGTAAGGTAGGCGGTAATCATTCCAACGCTCCATTATTATTGATGCCACCTTAATCGCCTTGATGCCCTGGGCGACAGTGTCAATAAGTCGTACAGCCGCTGTTCATGTTAGGGGAGACGCATTTTGAGTACGCGCTTTTTACACCATTTTTTCGAACCTCGCACACTAGCGGTGTTTGGCGCCTCTGAAAAGCCTGGGTCGTTGGGCGGTTTAGTGCTGAGAAATATTCAGGAGGGTGGCTTTAAAGGGTTGCTCTGGGCGGTCAATCTTAAAGGCTACTCCCAGGTCTTCGGCGTGCCGTGCGTTAGCCGCGTAAGCGATCTACCTGAAGTACCCGATTTAGCCGTAGTCTGCTCGCCTATTGAGGGCGTGCCTAGCCTGATTAAAAAGCTTGGGCAGTACGGTGTCAAAGCGGCACTGGTACTCTCTGGCGGCGCTTACCTGGATCGGGATAAAGGCAATAAAGGCTCCATTCGCGAACGCATGTTGAGTGCGGCACGCGTCTCAGGTATTCGTGTCCTGGGTCCCGAGTGCATGGGGCTGATTGTCCCAGGCAAAAAGCTAAACGCCTCCTACGCCAGTCAACCGGTGAAAGCGGGCCGCGTCGCCTACCTGGGGCAATCCGGAATGCTCGCCAACGCGATGATCGACTGGGCCGCCGGGCGTGATGTGGGCTTTTCCCATCTGATTACCGTTGGCGACAGTGTCGACGTGCTGTTGCCAGATTTGATCGACTACGTTAATCAATTCTCGCCCGCCCAGGCGATTATGCTGCACCTTGAGCGAATCAGCGACGCCCAGCACTTTATGACCGCCGTGCGTGATGCATCACGTAATCGCCTGGTACTGGCGATAAAAAGCGGGCGCACCCCCGAATCGGATATATCCGGCATGGCACCCACGCCTGGGATTGCTAATCGCGATGTGGTGTTTGATGCCGCTTTTGCCCGGGCAGGGGTGGTACGGGTAGATGACTCTGATGAGTTGCTCGATGCGCTGGAAACTCTGTCGCGCATGAAACCCCTCAAGGGCGATCGTCTGGCTATTGTGTCAAACGGTTTAGGGCCTGCCATGCTGGCCATCGATAAGCTGATTAGCGCGGGCGGCAAATTGGCTGAATTTAGCGCTGAAACCCAGGCAGCGCTGCACCGTAGCGAGATCGATATGAGCAAGCCGGGCGAGAACCCGGTAGATTTGGGCGGCAACGCCTCGCCCGAGCGGTTTGTCCAAGCGCTGGAGATTGTCGCCGCCGATGCCAACGTGGATGCGGTGCTGGTGGTACACGCGCCCACCCGGATGGCGCCATCGCTGGTTACTGCCCAGGCGTTGATCGATAACCGCAAGAAGTTTCGCCGCAACCTACTCACCAGTTGGATGGGGTTAAAAGAGGCGCTTAATGCCCGCCATCTCTGCAATTTAGCCGGGATTCCGACCTATATTTCACCAGAAAAAGCCGTTAAGGCGTTTATGCATATGGTGATTTATCAGCGCGTTCAAGCGCTGCTGCAGGAGATCCCGCCAAGCCTGCCGTTTTCCACCAGTCCAGAAATACGTGCCCAGTGCCGTACGCTGATTAAGGAGGCAAAAGAGCAGGGCAGGCAAACATTAACTCATTCTGAAACCGCCCAAGTGCTTGAGGCCTATGGCATTCCCACGGCTCCCAGCGTGTATTTGGCCAACCCGGATGAAGCGCTTGCCCGCGCTGCGGAGATTCCTGGCACCAAAGCACTTAAAGTGGTTCATGAAGGCAATTGCCGACCTTATCGCTACCGTAAGCACCCGCATAAAATTTCGGCGGGCTTGCTACAGGATTTGGACACGCCCGAACAGGTGGCGGAAGGCGTTCGGCAGCTTGGTGAAAAAGTCGCTGAAAAATTTCCCGAGTACGCGATCCGCGAGTACTGTTTGCAGCCCATGCAGCGCGGCAAGCACTCGATGCAGATTTGCGCGGGTATTACTCGCGATCCGGTGTTCGGCCCACTCATTGTCTTTGGCATCGGCGGCTATAAGGTCAACGTGCTGGCTGACCGTCAGGTAGCGCTACCACCGCTCAACATGAGCCTGGCTGCCGATGTGGTAGGTAGAACCCACGCTGCCTCATTAATTCGTGAACACTCCGCCGACCCAGAGCGTGACATCCAGCACCTGTGCCAAATGCTGGTCAAGCTATCGCAAATGGCCTCCGATCTTAGTGATCTGCGCGGGCTGGAAATAAATCCACTGCTGCTCAATCGTGACGGAATGGTCGCTGTCGATTTCGCCATGGATCTTGGTACACCATCGCGCTTTGCTATCATGCCGTACCCTGAAGAGCTACGTGAATGGGTGACACTGAAAAACGGCTGGCAGGTCGAGGTAAGGCCTATTCGTGCCGAAGATGCCCACCTAATTACCACCTTCCACCGCCAGCTCTCGGAAGAGAGTATTCGTTTCCGCTATTTCCACAATAAATCCAACCTAACCCAGCGTGACTTATCGATCCTGTCACATATCAATTACGACCGTCAGATGGCGTTCATTGCTGAATATTTAGGCGACGACGGCAGTAAAGAGATGCTTGGGGTGGTACGGGTATGGAACGACCCGGACAATATTCGTACCGAGTTCTCGGTCATTATTCGCGATGACCTTCAAGGGCTGGGCATTGGCAGCCTACTGATGAAGAAGATGATCGATTACTGCACCAACATAGGCACCCTGGAGATGATCGGCAAAATTATGGTTGATAACCATCCGATGCGGGCGCTAATGAAGCACTTAGGCTTTAAATGCCGATACAACATGGAAGAGCAGGTCATTGATGCTGTGTTGCGCCTCAACGAACCCGAAAGTGAGTGGCAGCGGCACCGGCTGGAGAGCATGCCAGACTAGACCTTTTAGTTTTAGTAACTTTAAAAAACTTATAGGGCCTGCGTATTAAATCACAGGCCTTCGTTCGTCAGTTTCTTTCTGACGCTATGGGGCCATGCGGAAACGGCTCCATGCACCACCATCTCTGCGTTCAAAACGCGGCCGGTCGTGTAGGCGGCTAGGCTGGCCCTGCCAAAACTCGATCATTTCCGGGGTGACACGATAGCCACCCCAGTGGATCGGGCGGGGAATGTCCTGGCCATCGTAGGCTTGTTCAAAGCGCTTTTGACGCTCTTCGATCCAGTTACGGCCAGGAATCACCACGCTTTGAGTCGCAATCCAAGCGCCCAATTGGCTGCCACGGGGGCGGCTGGCAAAGTACTCATCAGACTCATCTGCTGATACCTGCTCAACAGGGCCTTCAATGCGTACTTGGCGGGAGAGCGAAGGCCACCAAAAAGTCATGGCAGCGAAGGGCACATTGCTCAACTCGCTGCCCTTATGGCTATGGTAATTGGTGAAAAAAACCATGCCGCGCTCATCAAAACCCTTTAGCAACACCACTCGGGCGTGGGGACGGCCTTGGCTATCAACGGTGGCTAGCGTCATGGCGTTGCCATCTTTACCCTCTTTTTCCAGCGCGAGGGTGAACCACTCATCGAATAACACGAATGGATCGTCGGGTGCCTGGGACTCGTCTAACTTGCCGCCTTCATAATCACGCCTGATATCGGCTATGTTACGTGTCATCGAATGCTTCTCCATGGAGTTTCTTCCATGTTCGCTGGTCTGTCTTTAAAGCTCAAGTGACCGACATCAATGGATGTTAAACGCGTCGTGACTCACTGTTTTATTTTAACCAGTGTTGTGACTCATCGTTGTACTATCGATTGCGGCTAACTGTCTCGCATTCTAGGAGAAAGTCAGAATTAATGCGAAACTCTCTCATCATTTCGGGATCATCACTACTGAGAGAGGACAGGCTATGCGCGACAAGGTAGCGATTGAGGTATGGGATGGTTGGATTCGCCTGTTTCACTGGGGATTAGTGGCGGCGGTGTTGGTCTCTTTTTATACCACCAAGACTAGCGGAGCGCCCTTCTTGTTTCCGGTTGAAGTGCACGCACAAGCGGGCTACCTGGTAATAGGGCTACTCGTCTTCCGTTGGCTGTGGGGCACGCTGGGCAGCGTGTATGCGAGATTTAAAACGTTTTTATACCCACCCGCCGAAGTAGCGGCCTATTCCAAGTCGCTTCTAAAGCGCCAACCCGGTACTTATGCCAGCCACAATCCGCTAGGGGGCTGGATGGTACTGTTGATCCTGCTCTCGCTTAGTTTTCAAGCCATGAGTGGCCTGTTTTTAAGTGACGATATCTTTTTTCAGGCGCCGCTTTATGGCTTATTTGGTGATGGAGTGGACAGCCAGCTTAGAACTCTGCATCAGCTCAATAGTGATCTACTCATCATCCTAATCGGGCTACATCTAGTTGGATTGATCGTGCATCGGCTGCTGGGTGAATCGCTTGTGGCGGCGATGTTGGTAGGTACCAAACGCTTTCGCCAGCAGCCTGTCGATGAACGTAATGAGCCATTTAATGCTGCCACGCTGCGTTTACGCGCACTGGGTGCATTACTTATCGCCGCTGGCGTCGTTCTATGGCTCTGGTTTTATTGACCCGGTTTTTTATTGACCCAGCTATTATTGTCTTAGCTGTCGACTGCGAAAGCGTGCATAGCCCATGCAACCGGCAAATAGAACCAACGCAACAATGGCCTCTAAAATTCCACGTAGACCTTGCCCAGGTAGAGTGATGAGCATCACACCTTGAGTGAAGTAGAGCAGGCTGACAAAGGCGAGCCATGCGTGACCGCGTGCGCGTTTGCCAATAATTGAGGGTAAAAACAGTACCAGGGGCAAAACGAACGCAACGACAGGACGCCAGTTAAAATCGTCGTCTTGAAGTAAAAAGCCGCGGTAAATGACCAGTACTAGCAGAATGGCAAAACTGGCTAGCACCACCTGTCGACTTCTAAGCGTAAGGTTATCAAGCCCATGGCGTGCTTCTACATCCTCTAGCCACTGCCTCATAATGCCTCCTGACGCATGGCGTGAAGCGCTAGAGCGAGTCGTGCCAGCCGCTTGCCCTGAGCTACACACAGCGCGCGCTCGTGCTCGTCGACGGAACGGTCACTACGGGTTCCAGCCAAGTGACTTGCACCATAGGGCGTGCCGCCTGTCTGAGTTTCCAGCAATGTGGTTTCACTGTAAGGAACCCCAGCGTAGACCATGCCGTGATGCAGTAGCGGCACTAGCATAGTGAGCAGAGTGCTCTCTTGCCCACCGTGCAGGCTTGAGGTCGAGGTGAATGCACTGGCGGGTTTATCGATCAAGGCACCGTTCATCCACAAGGTGCTGGTGGAATCGACAAAATATTTAAGAGGCGCTGCCATGTTGCCAAACCGAGTAGGGCTGCCCAGCGCTAACGCGCTGCAGTTGCGCAGGTCGTCTAGATCAGCGTACACCGCGCCTTCTGCAGGAATTTCTGGATCTACAGCTTCACAGGTCGTTGAAACCGGCGCCACTGTGCGCAAACGCGCCTGAATGCCGGGCACGCTTTCTACGCCAGCCGCAATCTGTTGCGCCATGGTGGCGGTTGCGCCTGAGCGCGAGTAGTAAAGAACCAAAACGTACGGTGTCATTTCACTCATCACTATTCCTGAATGGGTTCATAAAAGCTGTCTTGGCAATAGAGTTTAGCAATCGGGCTCTGTAATACGGCAAAGCATAGGTGCCTATGGTACCAGAGCTATCGGAAAGTCCGCGTGCGGTGCAGAGGCATTTTGTCGCTCTGGCAAGCGCAGGTAGACCCAAGCGCGGGAGCCATCATCGAGGGTTATCGCCATCCGCTCGTAGCGAACACCTAGTCGCTCATAGCGATCGAGGCGAGCTAGCTCTTCAGCATCCACACGCAATAATAGACCCTCCACTTTACTCCCAGGCTGGGGTGAAAGGTCGAGACCGCTACGCTGGTACCCCTCTAGTACGGCTTCCTGTGGGGCGCCGAAGCCACCCATGACGACCAAGCGGATAGGGGCATAGCGTAGCGTGCCATACACAAAGACTTGATGGGTGCGCTGTTCGATAGCGGGGAGATCATCGGGGCGGTCATAAAACCACGGGCTGAGCATGGTTAACCAGAGCCACCCGGCTAGGCTGAGCAGCCCCACACCACTTAAAATAAAAAGGCGTTTTAGCCAAGCCATGAAGCCTCTCACTGGATGATTAAGTTGTGGCAGCATAGCTTGGCTTGCCAACCGGATGATGGCAAGCCCGTATTTAATCAACGGATGTTATCGACTTTTTTATCTACTCAAGCCAAGTGCATCAACGTGCAAGGGTTTGCTAGGATAGTCATTAAACCCTGCCGGAGGAGCCTGCAATGAATCAGCCACTTCGTGATGATCTGGATTTTTGTGCTCTCGTAGGTGATGTTAAACCGCTGCCCCCAAGGAATCGTGCTGATCCAGGCGCTAATCGCAAAAGCCCTTCTGAATCCCAATTAGCTCGGCGGCAGTGGGCAGAGGAAGAGATGGGCGCACGCAACTTTCTATCTGACGACTTTGTCGATCTGTTGCCTCCCTTTGATCCCATGGAGTATCGCCGCGAGGGCATTCAGCAGGGCGTGGTCGATAAATTAAAATACGGTGGCTACAGCGTCCAGGCGCAGCTCCACCTGCTTAGGCGTCCACTCAGTGAGTGCCGCCGCATACTGTTCCCTTTCATTCAAGAGGCCTACGCCCACGATTTACGCTCGGTTATGATCGTGCATGGCCGCGGGCGTGAGATTGATAGTCCCGCAAACGTCCTGCGTTCATACCTTGCCAAGTGGCTCTGCCAGTTTGAGGAAGTACAGGCGTACGTATCCGCACAGTCTACAGAAGGAGGGCTAGGCGCTACCTGGGTAATGCTACGCAAAAGCGATCGCGCCAAAACCAATAACCGCGAGCGTCAGCAAAAGCGGCGGGGGTAACGGTTTAACAATAAAGCTGTTCACAAATAAAAAGGGCAGCTGACGCTGCCCTTTGACATTACTTGATAGATGGAACGTGCGCTTAATCCCTAGTGCCTAAACGACGTTCAAACAACGCCTGACGCTCTTCCACATCGGGTTGGTAGCGAACGCTGATAAAGCTTAGCGCACGCAGGGCATCGTCTGGATGCTGGTCGTCGCGCAGGGCCATTGCACTGAAACCACAGCGACGCATGTAATCCAGCTGATCAACCAATACATCGCCTACAGCGCGCACTTCACCATGGTAGTCATATCGCTCGCGAAGCAGGCGAGCGATGGAGTAACCACGGCCATCAGTAAAGGCGGGGAAATCAATCGCGATGGCTGCGGCATTGCCAAGCTGTTTGCCTAATTCGGCCGTCAGCTCGGTATCGCTGGTGAGTAACGGTGCCAACTCAGCGTCTTCTTGATTGGCTTGCCACACCGCCAGCGGTACAAACGCCGGGCGCTGTTCGGGAAGGGTGTCTGTATCGTAGGAGACACACCAAGCGTTTTCCGCCGCTAACTCGCCGTTAGCAATCAAGTGATCAACATGAACCGGTGTCGGCTCAACCGCTTCAGTTTGCACCTCATCAGTTTTATTAGGCGTAGGGTTGTTAGGCATAGACACGCTCCTTAAAGGGTTTTAAGCCTATACGGCGGTAGGTATCCAGGAAGCGTTCGTCTTCGTGGCGCTGCGACACATAAACATCCAGCACTTTCTCAACCACATTCGGTACATCTTCGCGGAAAAACGACGGTCCCAGAATCTTGCCCAGCGAGGCATCATCGGTGGAGTTACCACCAATCGATATCTGGTAGTACTCTTTGCCTTTTTTATCCACGCCCAAGATGCCGATATGGCCCACGTGGTGGTGGCCACAGGCATTCATGCAGCCGGAGATATTCAGATCCAGCGGGCCAAGGTCATACAGGAAGTCCAAGTCTTCAAACTTTTCCTGTAGCGCTTGGGCAATGGGGATAGAAACCGCATTGGCTAAGCTGCAGTAGTCACCGCCAGGGCAGCAGATAATGTCGTTCAGCGTGCCCACAGTGGGGTTTGCCATGCCCAGTGCTTCAAGGTCTTTCCACAGTGCTTCCAGCTCGTCTACCGGTACGTCAGAAAGCACTAGGTTCTGCTCGTGGGTGACACGCACTTCACCAAAGCTGTAGCGGTCGGCTAAATCGGCTACGGCGTCCATTTGATCAGCAGTGACGTCACCAGGCGCGTGTTCGCGGCGTTTTAGCGACAGCGTCACGGCTTTATAACCGGGCACCTTGTGATCTGTGACGTTATTGGTGACAAAGCGCGCGAAGCTGCGGTCTTCAGCACGTAGACGATCAAAATCTTCGTTCGCGCTCTCTGCTACTGGGCGGCGGTCAGGTTCAGGGAAGTGAACTTTGGCCGCATCCACGGCTGCTTGGTTAAGCGTTTGTGGGCCATCTTTCAGGTGCGCCCACTCTTCGTCCACCCGGCGACGGAACTCCTCAATGCCCAGGGCTTTAACGAGGATCTTAATTCGCGCTTTAAACTTGTTATCCCGGCGACCAAACTGGTTGTAAACCCGTACACAGGCTTCCAGGTAGGTCAACAGATGCTGCCAGGGCAGGTCTTCGCGCACTACGTCCGCAATCATCGGGGTACGGCCCAGACCACCACCAGCCAACACTTTAATACGCAGCTCACCGTCGCCGTTGTACCAAAAGCGCAGGCCAATATCGTGAACCTGGATCGCTGCACGGTCTTGGGCTGCACCGCTGACCGCAATTTTAAACTTGCGGGGCAGATAGGCGAACTCCGGATGCAGAGTCGACCACTGGCGGATTAACTCACACCAGGGGCGAGGATCTTCCACTTCATCGTTGGCGATGCCGGCAAACTGGTCGCTGGTGGTGTTACGTATGCAGTTACCGCTGGTTTGAATCGCGTGCATCTGTACCTTGGCTAGATCAGCCAGGATATCTGGCACATCTTCAAGCGCAGGCCAATTCAACTGCAAATTTTGCCGCGTGGTGAAGTGGCCATAGCCGCGGTCGTAACGGCGGGTGATGTCTGCCAGGGCACGCAACTGACTGCCCGCCAGCATGCCGTAAGGAATCGCTATACGCAGCATGGGCGCATGGCGTTGAATATAGAGGCCGTTTTGCAACCGCAAGGGGCGGAATTCTTCCTCTCCCAAACGCCCGGCGCGGTAGCGCTCCATTTGGTCACGGAACTGAGCAACACGCTCATCAACCAGGGTTTGGTCGTGAATATCATAACGGTACATGGGGCACGATCCTGCTAAAAGCGAAATGGTCACGTTGAGACGGACGTTAATAGTGAGTCACCTTAACGCGGGCGTCATATTCTACAAAAGAATATATAATTATCTTTTTATCTCTAAAAGCTATTTAGAACGCTGTTTTAACGCATAGCTGCAGCGCAATTCAAGCCCAGCTAATAATTTAAAGGGCAGGAGCGAGCCATTGGCGACGCTGCCATACCCATAAAAAGCCAGCCGAGTTAAGTAATCGGTAGAGTAGCTGCATTAACCATATGCCGAGTAAACCTTGGTCTAGCTCAATACCTACCCACCACGCTAAGGGCAGAAAAAGCAGCCACTGCATGCCGAGTGTAAGGGTCATTACCGTGCGCTGAGCGCCTGCCCCCATCAGCGCTTGAGCAAGTACCAACGCGGCCGCGTCGACAATAATCATGATGCCGGTTATCTGTAGTGGCAGCTTACCAAGGGCAATCAATTCCTGGCTGTCAAAAAACACGCCTAATATGCTTTCGGGTATGAACAGCATCGGCAGTGCCAGAATAGTAAGCAGTAGCCAAGCAACACTCAAGGCATCCAGCCCCCAGCGGTGGGCCTCCTTTTGCGCATCACGTCCTATCGCCTCTCCCACTAGGCTCATGGCGGCAACGCCCAACCCCACCCCCGGTAAAATTAGCAGTAACGACAGGTTAATCAACACATGCCCAACCGCTACACTCGCTGTGCCTAATTGGCTTAGTAACCAGAATAGAACCGCATAGCCAGAGGCAAACCAGAACTGCTGAATAGAGTGAGGGACAGCAAGCGCCAGCGTTGCTTTCAGCGTGTCTCGACTTGGCAAACGGGTCAAAAGAGATGCGCCAGAAGTACCTTTAGCACTGACCCAATACCAAACGATTAAGCCAACAAACAGTGACAGCGTAGTGCCTGCACCTGCACCGCTGGCTCCCAGGGCGGGCAGCCCTAACAAACCATAAATCAATCCAGCGCTAGCCACCACATTGAGCAAATGAACCACCACGATAATCCGCAAATAGAGGTGGGTCTGTTGTCGACCATTCCAGTAACCGCGAAAACAGAGTGTTAAGGCAATGGCCGTTAGCGACACCACGCGCCAGCGGAAGTAGTCCACGGCCACGCTTTGCACATCAGTCGTTTGGGTAATCAAGCCAATAAGTAGAGGTGCTTGCCACCAAGCCCAGAGAGAAAGCGGCAGGGCGATGGCTAGCCCGATCATAAGCCCCGTATGCAGCGGCTGGGCAATATTCGCGTGGGTAGCGCCTTTGTGCTGGGCGGTTTGTGACTGCACGCTGGAGGAGAGGCCAAAGACAATAGCGGTGAGCATAAACATGGCGTAACCGCCCACGCCTACACCCGCCAGTGCTACCTCGCCCAAATGTCCCACCAGCGCGGCATCGATCAAGTTGAGCATGCTCTGCGACAGCATACCCAGCATGATGGGTAAGGCAAGGCGAATTACCTTGCCGTGGCGTCGAGCGACAAACAGCACTAATTAACTCGGGTCGTAGGAAAGAACTGGTGAGAGCCAGCGCTCCATTTCTTCAAGGGGCATCTGCTTACGCGCGGCGATTGCCTCAACTTGATCCCTGGTGATCTTACCGGTTGAAAAGTACTTCGACTGCGGATGAGCAAAGTACCAGCCGGAAACCGCCGCTGCGGGCCACATGGCGAAATTTTCGGTCAGCGCTAAGCCTGTGTTTTCAGTGGCATCGAGCAGCCGGAATAGCGTGGCTTTCTCGGTGTGATCTGGGCAGGCGGGGTAACCAGGGGCAGGGCGGATACCCTGATATTTCTCGGCGATCAAGGCGTCGTTATCCAGGGTTTCTTCCGGCACATAGCCCCAGAACTCTTTGCGCACGCGTTCGTGCATGCGTTCGGCAAAGGCTTCCGCCAGGCGATCCGTCAATGCCTGTACCATAATCGCATTGTAATCGTCGCCTGCAGCCTCATAAGCTTTAGAGAGCTGATCGACGCCGTGGCCGGTGGTGACCGCAAAGCCGCCAATCCAATCGGCTTTGCCGCTCTCTTTGGGGGCAATAAAGTCGGCCAGGCTGTAGCAGATACCGTCGCGGCCTTTGGTGGTTTGCTGACGAATATGATGCAAGCGCTCGACGACTTCGCTGCGCGACTCATCCGCATAGACCTCAATCACGTCGTCATCAACGCTATTGGCGGGCCATAAGCCGATAACACCGCGGGCCTGAACGCGTTTCTCTTCAACCAGTTTGCGCAGCATTACCTTGGCATCTTCAAACAGGTTACGGGCTGCTTCACCGACGACGTTATCATCGAGAATTTTGGGATACTTGCCCGCTAACTGCCAGCTCATAAAGAACGGCGTCCAGTCGATGCGCTCGATCAATTCTTCGAGATCGTAGTCATCGAAAGTTCTTAGTCCAAGCATATTGGGCTCGGCGGGAGTGTGGGCGTTCCAATCGGTGCGGAAACGCCGTTTGCGCGCCTGGGTGTAGTCCAGATCCGCCGCTTTGGGGCGGCGCTTGGCGTTGCGCTCGCGAACCTTCTCGTACTCTTCGCGGATCTCGGCGATGTAGGGTGTTTTTAAAGCAGGCGTGAGCAACTTGCCCGCGACGCCCACAGCGCGGGAGGCATCGGTGACATAAATCACTGGGTGCTCATACTGCGGCTCAATTTTCACCGCGGTATGCGCTTTTGAGGTGGTCGCACCGCCAATTAGCAGCGGCAGATCCATACCGCGACGCTGCATCTCTTTAGCCACGTGGACCATCTCATCCAGCGACGGAGTGATCAGCCCCGAAAGGCCGATAATATCAGCGTTGTGCTCTTTGGCCGCCTGGAGGATTTTGTCGGCGGGCACCATCACACCAAGGTCAATGACTTCGTAGTTATTACATTGCAAGACCACGCCGACGATGTTTTTACCGATATCGTGAACATCGCCTTTGACCGTGGCCATTACGATCTTGCCTTTGGCCTTGGTCTCTTCGCTCTTCTCGGCTTCGATATAGGGAATCAAGTAGGCCACGGCCTGTTTCATCACTCGCGCCGACTTAACCACCTGCGGCAAGAACATCTTGCCATCGCCAAACAGGTCGCCGACCACGTTCATGCCGTCCATCAACGGGCCTTCGATGACCTCAATCGGGCGCTCGGCTTCGGCGCGGGCCTGCTCAGTGTCATCTTCGATATAAACCGTTATGCCTTTGACCAGCGCATGTTCAATACGCTTATTGACCGGCCAGCTGCGCCACTCGAGATCCTCCTTCTTGGCCGCGCCGCTACCGTCGCCTTTATACTTATCAGCGATATCCAGCAGCCGCTCGGTGCCGTCGCTACGTCGGTTAAGCACCACATCCTCAACCGCATCGCGCAGCTCAGCGGGGAGGTCGTCGTAAACAGCGAGCTGGCCCGCGTTGACGATGCCCATGGTGAGGCCCGCGCGGATGGCATGATAAAGAAACGCCGAGTGGATCGCTTCGCGCACCGGGTTGTTGCCGCGGAACGAGAACGAGACGTTAGAGACACCGCCGGAGATCATGGCGTGGGGCAGGTTGTCGCGAATCCACTGAGTCGCTTCGATAAAGTCGACCGCATAGTTATTGTGTTCTTCAATGCCCGTGGCGATGGCAAAAATATTCGGATCGAAGATGATATCTTCGGCGGGGAAGCCGATTTCATCCACCAGCAGGCGATAGGCGCGCTGACAAATTTCGGTTTTGCGGGCGAAGGTGTCTGCCTGGCCGTCTTCATCAAAGGCCATTACGACAATAGCGGCACCAAAGCGGCGGCACTTGGTCGCCTGTTCACGGAAGGCGGCTTCGCCTTCTTTCAGCGAGATCGAGTTCACCACCGCTTTGCCCTGAACGCACTTTAGGCCCGCTTCGATGATCTCCCACTTGGAGGAGTCGATCATAATCGGTACACGGGCAATATCCGGCTCACCAGCGATCAAGTTAAGAAAGCGCTCCATAGCTTCCTTGGACTCGAGCATGCCCTCGTCCATATTGATATCGATGACCTGAGCACCGCTTTCGACCTGCTCAAGGGCAACTTCTAACGCGGTGGTGAAGTCCTCTTCTACAATCAGCCGCTTAAAACGCGCCGAGCCGGTGACGTTGGTGCGCTCGCCGACGTTGACGAACAACGAGTCAGCTTCGATGTTGAACGGTTCTAGGCCGGATAGACGGCAGGCGCGGCTGCGCTCTGGGATGACCCGCGGCGCCATATCGCGAACAGAATCAGCAATAGCGCGAATATGTTCAGGCGTAGAGCCACAGCAGCCGCCGATGATATTGACTAAGCCGCTGGCGGCAAACTCGCTGACAATCTCCGACATCTCCTCCGGTGTTTGGTCGTACTCGCCAAACTCGTTGGGCAGGCCCGCATTGGGGTGCGCCGAAACGAAGGTGTCAGCCTTGGTGGCGAGCTCTTCTAAATAGGGGCGCAACTCTTCTGCGCCCAATGCGCAGTTCAATCCCACCGACAGTGGTTGAGCATGGCGCACGGAGTTCCAGAAGGCTTCAGTGGTTTGACCTGAGAGCGTACGGCCAGAGGCATCGGTAATGGTGCCGGAGATCATTACCGGCAGGCGCTCGCCACGATCATCGAATAGCTCTTCCAAGGCATAGATCGCGGCCTTGGCGTTAAGCGTATCGAAGATGGTTTCGATCATGATCAGATCGGCACCACCTGCAATCAGCGCTTCCGCGGCTTCGTAGTAGTTCTCGCGCAGCTCATCAAAGGTGACGTTACGCTTGGCCGGGTCATTCACATCCGGCGATAGTGAAGCGGTGCGCGAGGTGGGGCCTAGCACGCCGGCGACATAGCGAGGCACGCCGGTTTCGGCGGCCACTGCATCACACACCTCACGGGCCAGGCGCGCTGACTCGCGGTTGAGCTCAACCACCAGCGATTCCATCCCATAATCCGACTGCGACAGCTGCGTACTGTTAAAGGTGTTGGTCTCAATAATGTCGGCACCGGCTTCCAGGTAGTCGCGGTGAATCCGCGTGACCACATCGGGGCAGGTAAGCGCGAGTAGATCATTATTGCCTTTGAGATCCGAGGGCCAATCGCTGAACCGCTCGCCGCGAAAATCTTCCTCGCTCAACTGGGCGTTCTGCAGCATGGTACCCATGCCGCCGTCCAGAATCAGGATACGTTCGGCAAGGCGTTGGGTGAGGGTTGCGATCAAAGCACTATCAGCCATGGCAGGGGGAGTTCTCCAGCGTCACAGTCGTCAAAGGGGATGTTGTTATCGTCGAAAAAGCAGCATCTGTCGTTATAAGGCGCATAATGATAACAAAAGGGATAGCAAAAGGCGCCCCTGGGAAGCGCTATACCTTGCATAAGTAAAGACAATCACTACGCGATCTTGAGAAGCAACACTGAAATAGCCTACTAAAACAGTCGGGATTGTGTCAGCGCGCTGTTTTGCTTACCATAGACACAAATGACATGTGAAGTGGCGCCGCCACTACCACGGGAGGAAGACAGCCCTCATGACCACGACTAGCGAAAAAGAAACCAGTGTCGATACCCAAGGTATTGATATTACTGATAGTGCGCAAGAATACTTGGCAGAACTGCTGGAAAAGCAGAACGTTGAGGGTATTGCTGTGCGCATTTTTATTACCCAGCCCGGCACGCCCTACGCGGAAACTTGCCTGGCTTACTGCCGCCCAGGTGAAGAAGAGCCTACCGATGTCACGCTGGAACTTGAGAAAATCAACGTCTTTCTCGATAAAAACAGTTTGGCCTTTCTGGAAGAGGCGGTGGTGGATTTCAACGCCGATCGCATGGGCGGTCAGCTAACCATTAAAGCGCCCAACGCAAAGATGCCCAAGGTTAATGCGAATAGTCCGCTGGAAGACCGTATCAATTACGTGCTTTACAGCGAGATTAATCCTGGGCTGGCGGCTCACGGCGGTGAAATCAAACTGGTTGAGCTCACCGAAGAGCAGTACGCTATCTTAGCCTTTGGCGGTGGCTGCCAGGGTTGCGCAGCGGTTGATTTAACCCTAAAAGATGGCGTTGAGAAAACCCTGATGGAGCGCATTCCGGAGCTTGCCGGTATCCGGGACGTTACCGATCACAGCGATACCACCAACGCCTACTACCGTTAAATTAACGATAGTCGGTCAAGAGCCCAGCCTTGAATAGCTGGGCTTTTTTACGCCTCTCCTTTAAGAACACTTTTTTAAGAGCACTCTTTTAAGAACTCACCTTTAATCACTGTTCTGATTTATTGTCCTTTGCATCGTCCCTGGCACTCTGGTTTGAAAGTGCATCTGGAAGCGCTGTTAGCTGCGTTTGGAGCGCCTCCATGCGACTCCAGAGCTTCTCTTGCCATGCTTGTTGTAGCGCGTTTTCGCGCTCGGCTTGCTGCTGGGCTTGGCTGTTTAGCGCGGCCTTGGACTCATTTAATCGCTGGGTGAGCGCTTGCTGTTGCTTCTCCAACGATGTGATTTGCTGCTTCTGCTCACTAAGCTGTTGCTCTCGTTCGCTGGCTTCCAACTGAAGTTGATGCAGGGCCTGCTGCTTTGTCTTTAGCTCCTGACTCTGTGTCTCCATACGCTGCTCAGACTGCTGCAAGCGTTTTTGGAAACTCTTCTCTTCTTGGGCACGCGTCTGCTGGGCCGCATCCAGCATCGCCATTAGCCTTCCTTCGGCCGCCTCATGACGCTGCTCTTCCTGTGCTAGCCGCTGCTCCCACACTACCTGTTGCTGGCTGAGGGCATTGCTATGCGCATCACGCTGCGTATCTACCTGGCTCTCTAACTGCTTTTGCGCCTTCTTCAGCTGATTGACTTCACTTTTTGACGCCTCGGCTAGTTGGTGCCAGTGATGTTCGTTGGTTTGACTAACTGCTAATTCCCGGTTTAACGCTTCCATGCGTTGTTGCATGCGCTGTTCTAAGTGGCGCAGGTGCTCGGCGAGGGAGCTTTCACGCTGTTCGGCATTAGCCGCCTGCTGTTTTGCATCCTCTGCAACTTCCTGGGCGTCTGCCACTTGGCGATTGGCATCTTCGCGATAGTGGAGCAGGGTTTGATTCGCCACCTCCTGGGCCTCGCGCCACAGCTCGCTAGTCATGGACACCACGACTTCCGGCACACCCTTAGGAGGTGGCACGTCGCGGTTCTGCTCCCGCTCACTGCGCCACAAGCGAAAATGGTCACTAATCGTTGTGAAGCTCCCGGTACCCAGTACATCGCGAATGCGCTGCACGCTGGGGGTGTCGCCCCGGGCCAAGAGGGCATCTATAGCTTGCTGAACATCGCTGTATTGAATGCCGTTGCGGGCCATGGTCTCGTCCTTTCTTTCAAAGTTTTTAGCAACATAGCTCTGATCGACATAGCTTTGATCAATATGGCGCTGATCAAGATAGTTCTGCGACCGAGCATGGCTATTGACCGATTGGAGAGCTCTATTGTCGGGATATGTTGGGCAAAAGGCAATAATTACGTATTATGTAATACGTAATTATTCTTACGATAAGGGCAATAAATTCAAGATTACCCGTATTATCTTGAATTTATACGACTACAACGGCACACTTTAGGCCAGGAAAAGCAGGAGGCTTTTAAAGAAAGGCCTTAAGAGAGTAGAGATGGGTATGGCGAACGATGTAATGACATGCACTGGCCAACTATCGTCGCTAAATGAGTTGCCGAGTGGCGGACGTATTAGCGCCCAAAACGATGCCCAAGCAGTGACGGCATGGCTTGAAGAGTACGTGGATAGCCCGCAAACTTGGAAAGCCTACCGTAGAGAAGCGGAACGCCTGCTGCTTTGGCTGGCAAGCCAAGGGCTTACGCTGACCAGTATCAACCGCGAAACGCTACGCCGCTTTGAGGCTTTTCTCGCCGACCCACAGCCCAGCGAGCAGTGGATAGGGCCTTCTAAACCCCGTGCGCATCCCTCGTGGCGGCCATTTCGCGGTGCGTTATCACCTTCCAGCCGACGCCAAAGCTTGGTGATACTGCAAGGTATGTTTACTTGGTTGGTAGAAGCAGGGTGGGTGAACCACAACCCGTTTCGCTTGATGCGCGATAAATCGCGCCGCCTGAATAATCAGAGGCCGCGTATTGAGCGCTATCTAGAAAGCGATCTATGGGCATGGCTATGGCAGTGGCTGAATAGGCCGTTAAAGGCTGATGAGGGCAGTCGTGCTCGATTTGAACAGGCCCGGCGGCGCTTTATCTTTGGCTTTGCCTATCTGCTGGCACCACGCATTAGCGAGATGGCGGATGCGCATATGGGCGATTTCCAGCGCAGCGAAGGGCGCTGGTGGTGGCATGTAGTGGGTAAGGGCAGCAAAATGGCGCGCGTTCCGCTGCCCGACGATATGCTGGACTGTCTGTGCCAGTGGCGCCAAGTGTTGGGCTTGCCTGAACACCCAGATCAGTTTGAAGTTGAAGCACCGGTGCTCCGCACCCTGGATGGTCTGCGCGGCCTGGGCCATAACCAACTTTATCGGCTTATTCGGGCTACGTTTCAGCAGGCGGCGCAAACACTTGAAGATAACGGCGGCGCACCTGAACATATTGCCGCACTCCGCCTGGCAACGCCGCACTGGTTACGGCACACATCGATTACCCATCAGGCTCAATCAGGCATTAGTCTGCGCCATCTGGCCGAAAGCGCCCGTCACGCGCGCCTCGATACCACCTCACGCTACCTGCATACCGAAGACCATGAGTGGCATCGCGAGCAACAACGCCATCGATTGGCTGCTTCAGACACAATGCCCCTCAAGCCGTTATAATGGAGAAGATTTAAAATCTTATGACTCAAAATATCAGTCGCCAATACCAAGAGAGAAGGAAATAGCATGAGCACTTCCGGCGCCGAGCAGGCCCAGCAAGAGCTGATCGAAGATTTCGAGATATTTGATAACTGGATGGATCGTTATCAGTACATTATCGATATGGGTAAGCAGCTGCCTGTCTTTCCCGAAGAATGGAAGATCGAGGAGTTTAAAATTCAGGGCTGTCAGTCAAACGTGTGGATGCGCCATGAGGAGGAGGGCGATAAGCTGGTTTTCAAAGCGACCTCGGATGCAGCCATCGTATCAGGTCTGATCGCCGTATTGCTGCGTATTTATAGCGAGCGCACAGCCGCTGAAATCCGTGCCACTGAGCCACACTTTTTAGCTGATTTAGGCCTGGATAAACATCTGTCACCGACGCGTAGCAACGGCTTGCATGCCATGCTGGAGAAGATCTACACAGTTGCACAGCAGAAGTAGGAAAACCAGAAGTAAGAACACGGGCTAGCGAGAGTGATGATCACAGCAGGAGGGCGATGATGCCTTTTCATCCTCCTCCCGGCATAGCTCTTCGCTGCGGCCGCCGGGCACTGGATCCATACCTCCGGGATTGCCTGGATGGCACTTAACGATGCGCTTGACTGCCATCCAGCCGCCTTTTATGGGCCCGTGCACCTGAATCGCCTCAATCGTGTAAGACGAACAGCTTGGCCAGAAGCGACAGCGCGGGCCTAAAAGCGGGCTGAGTGTGTATTGGTAGATTCTTACGCAGCCAATCATCACTTTCATCAATGCCCACCGCGGACCAGAGCGCAGGACTGATATCATTCGAGTCATGACTATGAGTCGTTTTTTTTGCCGTAAAGATCGTCGGGATCAATCAGCGGATTACTGGTGATTGAGGCCTGCTCTCCGTCCACAGCAATATAGAAACAGCTGCGACGCCCGGTGTGGCAAGCGGGGCCCGTTTGCTCCACTTGTAACAATAGCGTGTCGCCATCGCAATCAAGCGCGGCGGAGATTAGCCGCTGCTGCTGACCCGATGACTCGCCCTTACGCCACAATTTTCCCCGCGAGCGTGAATAGTAGCAGACACGCCGGTTGGCTAAGGTCTCTTCCAGCGCCTGACGGTTCATCCATGCCATCATCAACACTTCTTTGGAGTCGTGCTGCTGGGCAATGGCAGGGATCAAGCCATCAGCATTAAAGCGAACCGCCGCTAGCAGAGTAGCAACAGCGGGCAGGCTATCTTCGGCCGTGGCTCGCTCAAGCTGTTTAAAGAGGGCATCCGGCGCAACTTGATCAAAACGGGACATAAATTTACTCGCTAGCTGTTCGACAATCCTGGCAGAGCCCTTGAAGCTCAATGGTTTGGCGCTCAACGTTAAAGCCCTGGCGTTTTGCCAGCGCTGCCAGTTGATCGCTGATCTCGTCTAGGTGCAGCTCTTCGACATAACCGCAGTGACGGCAAATGAGTAGTTGAAAACCGTGAGCATGCTCCGGGCAAGCGCAGGCCACATAGGAGTTCTGTGACTCAATGCGATGCACCAAGCCTTGATCAATCAAGAACTCCAGCGCCCGATAAACTGTTGGAGGGCGGGCGGCCGCATGCTCGGTAGAGAGCTTATCCAGCAGGTCGTAGGCTTTTAGCCCGCCGCCATTTTCGGCAATCATCTCCAGCACGCGTCGGCGAATAGGGGTGAAGCGGACGCCGCGAATATGGCACTGCGACTCTGCCTGCTGTAGTAGTGTACTCGCTTGGGTCATGGGCAACTCGTTGAACGTTATTAGCCTTAGTAGTCTACGCGCCGGTAGAAGTGGTGTCAGAGCTTTCTACCGGCTTGCTATCTACAAGCTCACTTTGCCGTGCAAAATGGTGCTGGGCAAAGGCCACTCGTTGTTTTGGGGGCACGCCATCGGGTTGACGTTCAATGAGATCAAGGCGGCGGCGCAAACCTTCGCCATTGGTCATTTGAATAGCCAAGCCAGGCCGGGCGTTGAGTTCAAGCAGCATCGGTCCATACTTGCGGTCCAGCACCATATCGGTTCCCAAGTAGCCTAGTCCGGTCATTTCATAACAGCCTGCCGCCAAGTTAAGCAGCGTTTCCCACTGGGGAACTACCAAACTTGCCAGATCGTGTCCGGTGTCAGGGTGGCTATAGCAGGGCCTGTCAAATTGAACGGCGCGCAGGGCAGCCCCCGTTGCAATGTTTAAGCCAACGCCCACCGCGCCTTGGTGCAGGTTCGCTTTGCCGTCGGACGCCGCGGTGGAGAGGCGCATCATGGCCATCACGGGATAGCCCTTGAAGACAATAACCCGAATATCGGGAACCCCTTCGTAGGTGTAGTCCATCAGGCTTTCATCGAAATTAATCAGCGTTTCAATAACCGCCACGTCGGGTGAGCCCCCTAATGAATATAGCCCCGATAGAATATTCGAAACGTGCCGCTCAACATCGGTAAGAGAGAGTTTGGCGCCACTTGGTTTGATAAAGGCGTTATCTTCGACCTTTTCGATCACCAGGATGCCTTTGCCGCCGCTCCCCTTGGCAGGCTTGATAACAAAGCCTGCGTGGCCAGTGAGCATTTCACCAATATGCTTGACGCCAAACTGTGTCGTTACGGTGCCAATCAGTTCGGGTGTAGTAATCCCATACTGTTGAGCGAGTAGCTTGGTTTTAAGCTTGTCATCGACCAGTGGGTAAAGTCGTCGGCTATTATATCGCCCAATGTAGCGAATATTGCGCCGATTCATGCCAATGATGCCCTTATCCCGCAAGCGCGTGGGCCATGTCCAGTTCGTCAGCCAACTCATGAGGGTTTCTCATCATCAGTGATTGGCTTGAAGCGGCGCAACTCTAGTAAGCGGTAGCCGGTATAATTGCCCAACAGCAAGATCAACGCCATCAATATCAACTGAACACCCAGGAAGTTGAACGTGATGTGACGCACCCAGGGGTTATTCATCGCTAGGTAGGCTAGGACAGCTGTAATTAAACTACCACCGCCTTGGATCAACACCTGCTTAGGGCCTTCTTCTTCCCATAGAATCGACATCCGTTCAATGGTCCAGGCCAGAATGATCATCGGGAAGAAGGTAATCGTTAAGCCGGCACTAAGCCCCATACGGTAGGCCAGCACGGTGAAGATCGAAATAATCGCAATCACCGTTATTATGACCGCCGAGACCCTGGCCACCAGTAATAAATTCAAGTAGGAAAGATAGTTACGAATAATCAGGCCAACGGCGACGATGAGCAGGAAGCCAATCAAACCCGTGGGCAGAGTGGTTTGAATGAAGGCGAGGGCGATCAATACCGGCATAAAGGTACCGGACGTTTTAATGCCCACCAGCACACGCAAAAACACCACCATTAACGCGCCAATGGGAATTAGCAAGATAGTTTGGAACAGCGCTTGCTCTTCCAGTGGCAGGCTGTGAATGGAGAAATTCAGCAGTGTATCTTCAGAGTAGTGGTTGCGCACCGCGGCTGAAGCCGGCTGGTCATGGGTCATCATTGAGAAGGTAACCCGCGAATTGGTGCCTCCCTGAACTTCCAATACCGCTCGACCGCCGGTTTCCCATAGCAGCAAGTTGTCAGGCTTGCCTTGTTCACCCGTCAGTGGGTGGAAAATTGACCACTCTTCGCCTGACTCGTCAAACACCTGAATCCAACTGCTAAGCGTTTGGCGACGACGTCCATCTTCCAGCAGTAGGCCGCTTACCTCGCGCGCTAATACGCCCGCCTGGTTTAGCAACCGCACTACCAGCGCCGCCGGATTCTCTTGCGTCAGCAGCAGGCGGGCGTTCTCAGACTGACGCTCACCATTAATATCAAGGATTAGCTCGCGAGCGAAGGTGGCATTATTAGCGCTACGTGCCCAGGCTTGTTCAATCAGCTGGCTAGCCGCCGTGTCATAGGGGCTTTCCCAAGGCGTTGCAACGGGTACTTCAGGGGGAGTCTGGATTGGTGAGCGGGCGTCTTGGGATACCAGCATCTGCACAGAGTAATATAACGTTTGACTACCCACTGCTTCGCGAATAGTCCAGCGGGCAGTGCGGCCTAATTCATCTGCCTGGTAAGCAAGCCCATAACCTGAAGAGGCAGTGTTTTCAGTCAATACACGGTAGCCTGCCTGGTGAGAAGGCAGTGCTAAGTCGACCTGAACGGGGCCATTCTGAGCATTAAAGGTAATGCCTGCCTCAATCTCCCACACCTGGCGCTGTTCACCGGGCAGCCATGGGATCTCAAACTGCACATGGCGCTGTACGCTGGTAGCAATACCCACGACCATCAGCAGGCCGACAATAATATAGAACATTAACCGTGACATGGAGATTCCTTTCTGCGTCAGGGCAATCGTATGACCTGAATGATACTCATCTTATGCGGCCTCATCACACGAGGGGAGAACCGCTACTCTTCGCTATCGTCTTCATCAACTGCTTCATCTTCAGCAGCTTCTTCGGCTGGCTCACCACCAGGGAACTCAGGGCGTTCATGCACATAGGTGTCGGCAACGTCAATTACGGCAATATCCATCAAAAAACGCCGCCCAAGCAGCACGGGATAATCTAGATGAGAGCGATCATTGAGGGTGAATTCGACATTTTCACGAATTGGCCCTAAGGTCATTAATAGCGAAATGACCGGGCGCGAATCTTCCCCCGAAGCTTGAACAATACGCACACGGCGCACAACAGGTGCTTCAAACCACTCATCTCGCTGAGACTCAACGGCAACATCATCTTCGTTAAGTGCCAACTTGAAACGCACCCAATCTTCACCGTCACGCTCGAATCGGGTGATTTCAGCAGCAGTCAGTGACGACGTGTTGGCACCGGAATCTACACGCGCTTTAAGGTAGGTGCCCAGGCTGGGCAAGCCCACCCATTCACTGCGGCCTACCAGCGTTTTAGTGGTTAAGCTCTCATCAATTTCACACTCTTCACGAATGATGACAGGCTCTTCACGCTTGGCTTCCAACTGCTGGACATCTTGACGAAGGTAGCGCAGCAAACTGCCTACTTCCCGCACATCAGCAGTCAATATTTGCTGCTGATCAAGCTGGCGTTCCTGCAGCTCATTACCTGTGTCGCATTGCTGCGCTAACTGGCTTTCTAATTCCAGGATACGAGAGTTGAATGAGGCTTCGCTTAAAGGAGGCGGTTGATTCGTTTCTGGCTGGGTTGTTGCACAGCCTGCGATCGAAAGCGACAAGCCAGCTATAAGCCACAAAACACCTGGGCGCATAACGAGTGATATCCTTGGACAGTAGGTTGGGGAATGATAAGGAGATGGGGGGCGAGTGTCCAACGCCATCAAAGCTTTTCAGAGGTCAATCTGCAGATGCTTAGCATATCTGATTTAACATAATATATATTAAGCGAACCCATGAGGTTCCAGTAGTCACAGTTACTTAGGTGCTCTATGCTATAGCAATATTCTACCATAATTGTACCGACATCCATTTCAATATAGGAAATGCACCCATGATTCGCTCCCTGCGCATTAGTTTTTTCACACTGCTCTTCTTTCTGACTGGTTGTGCTGGCGTTGATATTGAAGACTACGCCGATTCCGAACCTCGTTTGGACATCGCAGAGTACTTTGCGGGCAGCACCCGAGCCTGGGGCATGGTGCAGGATTACTCCGGCGAGGTACAGCGACGTTTTACCGTGGATATCCAAGGCAACTACGAAGATGGCACCCTAACGCTGGATGAGTCTTTCGTGTTTTCAGATGGTGAAACTGATCACCGCGTTTGGACATTTGAACGCATCGATGAACATCACTGGATTGGCACCGCCAGCGACGTGGAAGGTCAAGTTGAAGCACGTCAATACGGTCATGCTTTCCACATGCGCTATCCGTTAGAGGTCGAAATCGATGGTCGAATGATCTCATTTACCATGGATGACTGGATGTACCTTCAGCCGGATGGCCGCTTGATTAATCGAACCGCCATGCGCAAATTTAGCTTCACGCTTGGTGAAATTACGCTAGTGTTTGATAAATCATAAGTCTTTGTTAAAAAAGAATTTAATCGCAAAAAAATGAATGCTTAGCAAAAAAGCAGCCTGCTATAGCAGGCTGCTTTTTCATTGCTTCGCCACTCTTGAGACAACAACGCGTTCGTTAAGCGCTGTAGCCATTTAGATAGCTATTCAGAAGGCGCGTACGAGCCGTCTTCCTGGTGAACTTCGTTGCCCGTAATCGGCGGTGTAAATACACATGCTAGGTGCATGGTTTTATGTGCCCGCAGCAAATGTTCATCATGCTGGTCCAGGATGTAGATATCGCCCGGCTTGATAGGCCAAATTTTGCCATCCGCGAGTGTTTCCACCTCGCCTTCGCCTTCGATGCAGTACACAGACTCATAGTGATGTTTGTAGTGAATATGTGTTTCAGTGCCCTCGAAAATTCGCGTGATATGAAAAGAAAAGTTCCCACCGTCGTTGGCCAACACCAGGCGTGTGCTGTCCCAGTTACCATTTTCGGCGGTCACTAGGCGCTCTGTTTTACGCGCTTCTTCAATATTACGAACGATCATAGGAATACTCCATTGCAAAGTGGCTGGCGACTACCAGCCGCTATATCCTTGACTAAAAACTGTTGGGCTTACTGTTTCAGCGTAACGCTTAATTACTCACTAGCAACAGCTTTGACACACATTTCGAGAATATCCAAGCCTTCCAACAGGTCTTCATCGCTAATGGTTAGCGGGCACAAGCACTTAACCACTTCGCCGTCCTGACCACTGGTTTCAATAACCAGGCCGTGCTCAAAGGCTTTGCTGGTAATTTTATTGGCAATGTCACCAGACACTACGTCAATACCACGCATCAAACCGCGACCGCGCTCAGTGGCGGGCATACCGTGCTCCGTCAACAGCGCTGCTAACTTTTGGAAACGCTCTTCGACAATACGCCCTTTACGCTGAACATCGCGTTCAAAGGTGTCATTAGACCAGTATTTTTTCAACGCCGCGGTAGCTGTCACCATTGCCAGGCTGAATCCACGGAAAGTGCCGTTATATTGACCCGGCTTCCATTTATCCAGCTCTGGGCGCATCAGCACATGCGCAAATGGCAGGCCAAAACCGGAGAGCGATTTTGAGTTGGTAATAATGTCGGGCGTAATACCCGCATGCTCGAAACTAAAGAACTTACCGGTACGGCCACAGCCAGCCTGGATATCATCAATAATCAGCAGAATATCGTGGGCGCGACAGATACCTTCCAGGCGCTTAAGCCAATCAAGTCCTGCCACGTTAATACCGCCCTCGCCTTGCACGGTTTCAATGATGACACCAGCCGGAATATCTAAGCCGCCGGATTTGTCGTTGAGTAGTTTTTCAAAATAATCCAGGGTGTCAGTATGCTCACCCATGTAGCCATCAAAAGGCAGGAAACTAGCGCCCTGGGTGGGTATGCCACCGGTCGCTTCACGGAACTTACGATTACCCGTAGTCGCCAAAGCACCCATGGTAACACCGTGAAAACCATTGGTGAATGTGACAATATTGTGGCGACCTTTAGCCACACGAGCCAAGCGGATAGCGGCTTCTACCGCATTGGTGCCGGTTGGTCCAGGTAGATGTACTTTGTAGTTAAGCCCACGCGGCTTGAAAATAACCTCTTCAAGCGTTTCTAAATAATCACGCTTAGCATTAGTCCACATATCCAAGCCATGAACCACACCGTCAGTCGACAGGTAATCAATCATCGCCTGCTTCATGTGTGGATTGTTGTGGCCGTAATTTAGCGTGCCCGCGCCGGCAAGGAAATCAATGTACTCACGGCCGTTCTCATCGGTTAGACGCGCATTTTGCGCTTTGGTAAACACTACCGGAAATGAACGAGAATAAGTACGTACATTGGATTCCATGCGTTCAAGCGTCTGGGTCTGCATTAGCGACCTCCTTAGTTAATCAGTTTGCCTTTAGGCGTTAAGCGTTACTTGCCCGGAGCAACATAAGCGGGAAAACGGTCAATCCAACACATGTGTCTAGCAAAAAAACGTATTAGATGCGATCGGTTTGAAATGGGCCAATACGCACGAGGTTTTCCGGATCATGCTCTCCTCCGAGCTGTTCGGTAGAGAAGTATTCGCGACTATTGAGCGGCGCATGCCAGCGCGCCGCCAAACGACGAAACAAGCCCCAAGAGGCTAGATTGTCAGGCGTGATGGTCGTTTCAAGGTGATGCACATCGTCAAGCTCGGGACGTGACATAATGGCCTCGACCAAGCGCCGCGCTAACCCAGTGCCACGGGCTTTTTCACCAACAGCCACTTGCCATAAAAAGTAGGTATCGGGGGCATTGTCCTTGACATAACCAGACACAAAACCCACGACCTCACCTTCTTCATTGATTGCGACTGCACAGGTATCACGAAACTGGGTGGCGAGTAACAGGTAGGCATAGGCTGAATTCACATCCAGCGGCGGGCAGGCTTTAATAAGCTCGTAAACCCCCCAGCCGTCATCAGCATTAGGTTTGCGAATAAAGAGTGGCGTCTCTGCATGACCGACAACGGCATCAGCGACTGTCGGCCGTGCAAGGTCGGCAGAGGGGGTAAACGGTGGTGTCGGCGTACTCATAGTTATGCTTCGCTGTAGCGAATTTGGGAATCATTATAACAGCTGCTTATGAGCAATTCAAAAGCCATATTATTCTCCACTCCGCTTTCCATAATTTTTTGTTATGAACAGGCAGAGCAAGAGTGCCGTTCACACCAGTAACTTAGTCATTATCTTTTTTAGAATAGTGCAATAAACTGACAAAGAAAGGCGTGCCAATGGGCACACGCCTAGGTTTTGAATGTTATTAAGTACGTGTGAGCGTACGCAGCGTGACGAACTCCTCTGCCCCCGTCGGGTGGATCCCCACGGTGCGGTCAAAGTCCTGCTTGGTAAGGCCAGCTCTTACCGCGATAGCAATTCCCTGAATGATTTCACCCGCATCATCACCGACCATATGTGCCCCCACGACTACATCGGTGGCATCGTCCACGATCAGCTTCATTAAGGTGCGCTCATGACTACCCGACAGCGTGTGCTTCATGGCCCGAAAATCGGTGCTGTACACACGTATATTCGTAAATTTACCCCGTGCGGCCTCTTCGGAAAGCCCTACGGTACCGATATTGGGATGGCAAAAGACGGCAGTAGGAATCGTACTGTAATCCAACGGCTGGGAAACCGTATCGGCAAAATGAATATCTACAAGCTGCATCGCCTCTGCCAGCGCGACTGGCGTTAATTCAGGCCCAGCAATCAGGTCGCCTAACGCCAAAACTGAAGGCAGCTCTGTTTCAAACCGCTCGTTTACGGGGATTTTGCCAACGTCATCCAAGCATAACCCTAACTCTTCAAGTCCTAAGTCACGAATATTGGCTTTCCGCCCAGTGGCCGCAAGCACCACGTCGACTTCAAGCACATCGCCGTTAGTGAGGTAAACATTATAGCCGTCCTGGCTGGGTTCAATGCGTTCGATATTAGTGTTGAAGTGGAGGTTGACCCCCTTTCTTTCCATTTCAGCACAGGTAAACTCGCGAACCTGCTGATCGAAGCCTTTCAAAAACAGCTCACCGCGGTAGATAAGGTGCGTCTCGCTGCCCAGACCATTGAAGATGCTCGAAAACTCTACCGCAATATAACCACCGCCTAGTACTAAAAAGCGCTTAGGAAAGGTATCCAGATCAAAAATCTGATTGGAATCCAGTGCGTGTTCACTGCCAGGAAAGTCGGGCACCCAAGGCCATCCACCGGTAGCGAGGACGATTTTTTGAGCAGTCACTGATATACCGCCATGCTCGCCGCTTAATGTCACCGTGTGCGCATCGACCAGGCGTGCTCGGGCGTTGAAGAGCGTCACTCCAGCGCCTTCCAGCATACGTTGATAGATGCCATTTAGACGTTTGATTTCACTGATTTTATTGTCACGCAGCGTGGCCCAATTAAAACTCGCGGGGCCTGGCAGCTGCCAACCAAAACCTGCCGCATCGTCAAAGCTGTCATGGAAATGGGCAGCGTAGGAGTAAAGTTTTTTGGGAACACAGCCAACGTTGACGCAGGTTCCGCCCAGGTAGCGATCTTCGGCAATCGCCACCTTGGCGCCGGTGGCAGCTGCCATGCGCGCAGCACGCACACCGCCAGAGCCCGCACCGATAACCAGAAGGTCATATTCGTATTCAGAAACGTCTGCCATGATTTGCTCCTGGGGAGTTAGAATTCGTATAAATCAAGATCGTGTTACCCATTGGTCAAGTGCAGTGGTTGACCTGACCACCCGGGAAGGTTAAAACCTTCTGCTGCTACTCTGTACTGGCCTACGTCATACCAGGCCTAATTTCACCCTGAGTAGAGCCTTGATCATCCGCTTTAATGCCCTTTAACCTTCTGGAGATGCTATGTCTGACCCTATTGCGACGCTACTCGATAATAATCGCGCCTGGGCTGAGCGCATGTGCGAAGAAGACCCCGACTACTTTAAACGCTTGTCGAACCAGCAGAACCCCGATTATTTATGGATTGGCTGCTCCGACAGCCGCGTGCCAGCGAATCAAATTATTGCACTTCCGCCTGGGGAAGTTTTTGTACACCGCAACGTCGCCAACTTGCTTCACCACACCGATATGAACGCCCTCTCGGTAGTTCAGTTCGCGGTGGATGTTCTTAAAGTCAGCCATATTATGGTCGTCGGTCACTATGGTTGCGGGGGCATTAAGGCCGCCATGATGGGAGGCGAATGTGGCGTGGTGGATTACTGGCTCCACTCGGTACGTGAACAGTACAACCACCACCGGAATTCGCTGGATCATCTCCCACTTGAAGATCAAATAGATCGCATGTGTGAGCTCAACGTTAAAGCCCAAGTTAATAGTTTGTGCCGCACCAAGATTTTGCAGCGCGCTTGGCAGCGTGGACAGCAGATCTCAGTGCATGGCTGGGTCTACGGGTTAAGTGATGGCCGTGTTAAAGATCTTAATTGCACTGTAAGTGGCTTAGAACAAGTGGAAACGCTTTACCGCATTGATCGCGTGCAGCAAGGTGACTAAACGCCCTCCTCCGTACCCATTTCTCCAGTACTTGCCGCTACGCTAGTCGTAGCGGTAGGTGCGATGACAGCTCTTACAGCTGGCACCTACCTCTGAAAGAGCGCGTGCAGTATCACGCGGATTCTCTTGTTCAGCCACTTCTATCAAATTGGCGATTTTACCCTCAAGGTCGATAAACCCAGCGCCAAAGTCCTCCCACTCCTCCCAAATTGAGGCTCGCGCCTCGGAACCACTACCGTGGGTGCCCGCTATAAATGCAGGTAACAAACGTTGTGCGCTGGCACGCTCTTGCAGCTCGAGAAGGCGCGGCATGGCGGCCTCTATATCTTGATTGTTAATCAGATCAAAGCGCAGCTGTCGCACCAGACTCTCAATATCTTTAAGCTCTTCGCGGCGCCAAATAACAGCTTCACGTTCGCTTGCGAATGGCGTGTCGCTGACGACTTGAGGCATAGCTAGCGCACTCGCCTCCTCGTCTGCCCAAGCCAGCGGCGCGCAAATCAATAGTGCCAAGGCGCTGGCTAGCGCGACGCGCGGGGAAGCCCACTTCTGGTAATAATGTTGCTGCATAATGGCTTCCTGTCGATGAATCGTTGGTTAAATAGTTAAAATACGTTTTTTAACCGATTGGGCAGGTGACGCCAGTACCTTTTAACCCGCAGTAGCCATTGGGGTTTTTATCCAGATACTGCTGATGGTAGGCCTCCGCGTAATAAAACATTTCTAGCGGCTTAATCTCGGTGGTGATCGGCCCTCTGCCCGCTTTGTTGAGCGCCTGTTGATAGGCTGCTGCGCTCTGTTCGGCTGCCTTCTGCTGCGCTTGGCTGGTGGTAAAAATAGCGGAGCGATACTGCGAGCCAATGTCGTTACCCTGGCGATTGCCCTGGGTCGGGTCGTGCTGTTCCCAGAAAACCTGCAGCAGCGTTTCCAACTCTACTTGCTGTGGGTCATAAATTACTCTTACCACTTCGGTGTGGCCAGTACGCCCTGTACAAGTTTCCTCATAGGTGGGGTTAGGTGTCTCGCCGCCGGCATAACCCGCCGCAGTGACATATACGCCGGGCAACTGCCAAAACAGACGCTCCACGCCCCAGAAGCAGCCCATACCCAGCACGATCTCCTCGTGACCTTGAGGAAATGGCGGATGTAGTGAGTGGCCATTAATGGCATGTACGTCACTTGTCTCTATAGGCGTATCGCGCCCGGGCAGAACACGGTTAGTACTTGAAAGCGTTTTTGAAAACAATGACATATCACTCTCACTTATTGCTGCTGTAGGATTTCAGGATTACCGGAACGGGTAAAAGTGTAGATTAAATCCACAGCTTGGTTGGTACCCGATACGGCCTGTACATAAAGGTTACGCCATAGCGTGTAGCGTAGAGTTAGTTCCGCAATTGGTGAGAAAATGCCCACGCCATAACTAATCCTAATATCGTCGGTGAGTTGGCCGCTGACAGCGACTTGGCTGTCGTCACCTGTACCGGCGGTATCCAGGGTTAAATCGTCAATACCAAAAGCCTCACCGATGGAGCCCACCGCACCACCTGTGCGCCCTAATGACATCCCTATCAGCGCGGTTGTCAGTGCGCTATCCATGCCGCCACCAGAGGCATCCGGCGCACGACCCCGTAACAGGTAGGAGAGCGCACGGGATTCATCCATTGCCGGTTCAGAAAAAATCAGTACATTCGGCGCTTCGGCGCTACCTGTTACTCGCAAACCCGCGATGACACCATCTTCGGTAACGTCAGGGTTGCGAATGGCCTCGAAGTCTAGTGTAGGCAGACCTGGAGGACCGCTAAACAGCAGTTCACCGCGGCGTATAACCAAGTCTTGACCGAACGCTTGGAAACGACCATCGACCAAATTAACATCGCCAAACAGCTGCAACGCCCCGCTGCTTTGGCGTATTTCCAGTGAGCCTCCCAAACCAGACTCAAGGCCGTAAGCTGAAATATGCATATCACGTCCCAGTGTTAAGGTCACCAGCACATCAATGGCCATTCCTGTGGCGGCAAGCTCATCCGCGGCACTGGGGCCATCCCCGTTAGCAGCCGCACGCTGAGCTTCAATTGCAGCCTGGCGATCATCACGCTCGGTAATAATCACTTCATCGCCACTCGGTGTGATGGCTGATGAGGGTATATTGCCCATTTCAAGCCGTGCCCAAGGTATATTGACATCCCCCCTCACTTGCAACCTTTCAGGCGTGACCCGGATACGGATATCAGGGGCTACCTCAAGTTGGCCGAACTGGGGCAGTACGGCCAAGATAGGCTCTTGGACTGCATTAAGATCAACGCCAATCCTCCAATCATCGCCGCTTGGCCAATAAGCATTACCGGTGATTTCCATACGCCCACGCTCTGCGGCTAGATAACCGTCAATTTCCCCCTGCTCACCGTCGAAAGAGACCACCAGTTCGCCATCTCGAACATCGACAGGAATATCTGGGCCACTTACACCGATACTGCGCAGTCCAAGCTGGCCCTGTAAGTCAGGCTGAGCGGTTGAGCCGGTAATTTGGACGCTGCCGCTAAGATCACCTTCCAATCGATCCATCCCCACCAACATGGGCCGATAGGGCTGTAACGACACATTGTTTGCACGCAGCTCTCCTGATAATACGCCTGACCCTAATGGGTCGTTGATCGACAGGTCTAAGTTGAGATCTCCTGCCTCGGCAAGCGAGAGCGATACATTGGCATCCACCTGGGCTTGGGTGGCTTCGATCTGAGCGTCTAGATTGATCTCTGGCAGTTGGACAGGCTGACCATAATCATTGACGGCGGTAATCGCGAGTTCGCTAAGAATTTGTAGATCTACCTGCCATTGGGTACCACCCTGGCGCCAGTTGGCGACGAGATCCGCCGTTGTATCGCCCTCTAACTGCCACTCTTCCGGTAAAAAAGGCTCTAGCATTTCCATTGGCACTTCACGCACCGAAAGCACGGCGCTGCCCTGCTGCGCAGAGGCATTGATTTCCTCTTCAGAACAGACCAGCCCGCCCTGCTCACGGCGCAGGCAAAACGGCGACAGG
Source organism: Vreelandella boliviensis LC1 (assembly GCF_000236035.1). Lineage (GTDB taxonomy): Bacteria > Pseudomonadota > Gammaproteobacteria > Pseudomonadales > Halomonadaceae > Vreelandella > Vreelandella boliviensis. The sequence continues at coordinate 288,189 of NZ_JH393259.1, read as the reverse complement.
AGCGCCTGACCATTAGCCAGTTCGTAGCGTAAGTCTAGGGGCGATTCAAGGCGAATATCCCCAGCGTCAGAATCGAATTCCAGGGGAGTTACGCGAGCCTGATACCGCGGGCCCTGCTTGTCATAACGGCCATCCAAGGCAAGCAGAACACGGTTTAGAACGCTGTTGTTGGCGCCTTGGGCGGTCAATTCAAGCCGGTGTTCAGAGAGGCGCCCAGCAAGATTTGCCTCAATGTTTGTCAGCGCCTGCCCCCCCGCATTGACGTTCTGTAGCGTTAGTTGTACATCCAAAGAGGGGTCATCGATGCCCTGTACATCGGCATCTAACGCAAGCCGTTCAATCCTGTTTTCGCCAAAACGCAAGCCATCGCCCTGTAAATTGGCGAGTAATTGGGGCTGATTAAAACTACCACTCGCCTCTAGCGTTCCCACAATAGTGCCCGCCAAATCTGGCGAGAGGGTTTGCAGCTGGCGTAGCGCAATATCAGCATTTAACGACATGGCCTGCTCGCTGATTTGCCCCGCTGCTTCTAGGCGATTATCCCCTTGAGTAAACAGTAGCTCGTCAATATCCAACTCAAAGTTGCTGTTAGCGTCAAAGGCCGCTTGCAGGGTTAACGGATAGTCGCGCAGCTCACCATCAATCGCTAAGCTGGGCACGCTAATGGCCCACAGTTCCTCTTGCTGATGCAGCCTAAGCTCAATGTCACCGTTTAAATTACCCTCTAGCTGATCAACGAAATGGGCAGGGTTAAACTGATCCAGACGAATAGTCGTGTTGACCTGTAGCGGTGCTACCCAGCTGATGTTGCCTTCGCTGCGCAGGGAGCTTTCGTCGACTGCGAGGGTGAGCGGTTGCCAACTGAACTGCTCAAGATCGCCCTCGCCGGTGACGTTAATTTGAGTGCGCGGCAGGCTCGGACCCTCAACCGTCATAGCTAACTGAGCACTATAATCGCTCAGGCTGCCGGTTAGCTGTAGATCCAGGCCATCCACTATATAGGGGTCGGTGGCAGCTTCTTCAGCGCTGTCATCGACGCGTTCATCTCTACTGGCATCTCCGCTGACAGGTAAAGGCCACTGTACTTGGTCACTTTGCAGCTGCAGTTGAAACGGCAGCGTTGGGGCCAGCACGTCTACTTGGCCGCTTAGTGACGCATTGACCGCACCGAATGCATCCAACTGCGCTTCAAGTGCATCCAGTGGGCCAGACAGCGTTAACGTTAAAGACTCGCCACTTAGTTCAGGATAAATCCCGGGCAAAAACAGTTCTACGTTTAAGCGGGCTTCGAGTGGATAGTTACCGCTTAAAGTAGCGTTCGCAGTTAATTCAGCTTCAGCATCCGGCGTAACCACGGAAAGCTCGGTTAACTCAACGTCATTACCTTTGGTTAGCAACCCAAGCCGCAGTCGCTCAACGCGATACTCGGTGGCCCCTTCCAAACGAAAATCGTTAAGCGTGAATTCAGGTATCTGGATATCAACCGGTAGCGTGATATCCGGCAGTTCCAGGCGTTCGCGCTCTGCGAGCTGATCTTCAGGCGTTTCCACCGCCGCCTGGACCTCTCGGGGTGGTTGATTGAGCAAGATAGCGGCATCGATAGCTTCAGCATAAAGCGGCGTTTCAATGCCTTGGGTGAGCAGAACGCCCGATGATGGTGGTATATAGAGGCGAGGCTGATCCAAGTGCGTTGGCGAGAGTCGCACTTCGTTTCCTTCAGCAACGGCCGCTGAGCTTAAGGAACGCCACGTCACTTCGGTACCATTGGCCAGCCGCAGGCTGACATCGTTCAGTAATAACGAACGAAGTTCGATGGGAAAAGGAAAACGAATAGCCAGCGGCGTCCCTTCTTCTTCGGGTGGTGGTGCCTGCTCATTGGATGAACCTAGCCGAATATCGGCACCCACCACACGCAGTGTGTCAATGCATAAACGCCCTGACAACACACAGTCATCCGCCCACTGGAGTTCAAACTCATCCACAGTTATGCGGGTTTCTCCCAGCTGAAGTTGAAAATCTTCAAGCTGAAAATGGTCAAGCAAGCCGCCTTCATGATGCGCGTAGGAGAAGAAATCACGCTGCTCACCCTGCGTGAGCAACACCCCCGTGCCCCAAGGAGATAACGCCACCCCCACAATGAGCGCCACAATGCCAAACAGCCAAATGGGCAGCACGATAACAAGACGCACAAGGCTCCAGAGCAAAAGCCAGGCGCGATATTTGGGAGACAACATAAGGCGTTTATCAGATGTAGCTGGCTCAACCTGCGACAAGTCTCTCTCCTAGAATTCTGGTCCAATCGAAAAGTGCAAACGCCAATCGTCTTCGTGGTCGAAGGGGTGGGCAATGTCAAAGCGAACTGGCCCCACAGGCGAAACCCAGCGCACCCCGGCCCCGGCGCCTGTTTTCAAATCATTGGGGCCCCAGTTATCAAAGGCGTCGCCGTTATCCACGAAAGTGGCACCCCACCAATTCCCTTTCACACGCCGCTGATACTCAAGGGTCGAGGTGAGCATTTGCTGGCCGCCGCGTAGTCGGCCCTCTTCGTTACGGGGGGATAAGCTCTCATAAGAGTAGCCACGCACACTGCGGTCGCCGCCCGCAAAAAAGCGCAGCGATGGCGGTATTTTGGCAAAATCATCGGTTTCAATGGCCCCTAAACTGATACGTGCCAAGAAGCGGTTATCATTGCCAATCATACGGATCCACTCCGTATCTCCCGTAATGCGAGCAAATGTCGCATCTGATCCCCAGACGGTATCTGAGAACTCTAAAGAGAGCTGCTGACGGTCACCCCATAATGGGAAGCGTTGAGGACGAGTTCGCGTGCGTGACCACTGGATACCAGGATAAAACAGCCATACCTGATCCGCTTCGCCGCCCTGCTCGAAGTCTTCATAGGTAGTGCGGAAAAAGAGCGTTTGTACCCAGTCGTTATCGAACTTCCACCGCCGAGCAAGCTCGACGGTGCCTTCTATTGATTGAGTGTCACTATCGTCGACATTTCGGATCCCGTATTGAAGCCGATAGCTATCGCGAAGGGGGTTCTCGAGTGGCACATTATACGCCCCGGTAAAACGCTGTTCCGGGGAGGATAAAAAGAGGTCGTGTTTAAGGCTGTGACCATAGCGATTGATCCACGGCTGCTCCCAACCAAAGCGCAGCCGCGGCCCTACATCGGTAGCATAACCAATACCCACTTCGAACTGGTGACGATCAGCAGGTGTGACGCTGATATCGATGGGCAACTGGGTATTATCGCGCATATTAATACTCAACGCACTGGCCAGTGCTGCGCTGCTCAAACGAGGTCGTTTGGGCTGCGATGCAGTGGCTTCGCTCCACCAAGGATCACCACCACCAAAGGGTGCGACAGTTAATTCTTGAGCGGTTTCAAGGCGCGGGCGAACCGATACCGAGCTAAACCAGCCGGTTTCTGCAAGCGATTGGTTATATTCTGCTAAGGTTCTCGCCAAATAGGGATCACCCTGCTCATATGGCTGCATGCGACGCAACCGGTCTAGCACAATATGGCTGCCGGTTATTGAGGTTTCACCGAATTGGTAGCGGGGGCCGCTGTCGAAATCCATATAGAGGCGCGCACTTCGCAAATACGGGCGTACTTCCATGCGCCGATCGGTAAACCCCCAGTCAAAGTATCCTCGCTCGATAGCCAATCCTGAAAATTGACTACTTAGCCGATCCCAAGGGGCATGCCGCAACACATCCCCCTCTTGCAGGGGAAAGTCTTCTACTGCCTGTTGAAAAGGCGGGTCATCGCTCGCATCGCCTTCCACATTGATGGACAGAATTTCAATTTCAACCTGGGGGCCAGGCTCGATTTCAAGCCAAACGCGCTCATCAGTGGCGCGCTCAAGGGTTATATCCGGCTCGTAGTAGCCATAAACACGCATTGCTTCCTGGGTGCGTCGACGAATTTCGCCCTCTAAGCGCACCTCAGTATATCGCGCTGCATCGATGTTCTGTAAATAGGCTTGGATATTGCCTTCGACCTCATCGGAAACGCCCGCAATGGTCGCCTCTAATGCCCATGCACCATGTGATACGCATAACAGGGGTAGCACTGCAAAAAACGTGCGTCCTGTGGCTGATGTCCATCGCCGTTGTCTTCCCATACATTTTTATCCCAACCTAAATCAGCGGCTTCATCGCCTAAGCATTTCAACGCGCAAGCATGTCAAAGATTAAGCAGTCACATTTATACACTCGACGCAATTCGTTAGCGCAACATCTCTAGCTGGGCACTGAAGGCAAGCTGTGCTTGACGTACTTGGCGCACATCGCTTTCCAGCGAATTCAGGCGTTGAGACCACTCCTGCTCCAATGTTTCCAGGGCTTCCTGGCCCGCTGGCGATTCTATCTCTGCGACAGACTCTGCAAAGGATGTTTCTAGCTCATCAAAGCGGGCCTCAATCGCGGCTCTTTGCTCAGACAACTGTTCTTCCCATGCGCTTCTGACACTATTTATCTGGCTATCCAGTGCTGAAAGGCGCTGCCCAGTCAATTGCTCCTGGTGGACAACTTCTTCAACGAGATTTTGACGACCAGACGTTCCTGTTTGTTCCAGCGCATTAAGAGATTCCCGCACTGCCATAAGTTGACTGTCACGCAACTCAGCCTGCTCCCTCAGCTGAGCCAACTGCTGCAAAAGCGTATTGATCGAATCACTGGAGACCATATCCTCATTCATGGTGAGTAAACTGTACAACTCCTCGCGGGTATCGGCCAACGACATAGATAGCTGCTCTTGCTCTTGGAAAAGCGTCGACATCTGTGCTTGTACAAATGTTATCGTGTCTTGTACATCTGTGTCATCCGAATCCAAGCGGGCATGCACGTTAGAAACTTCACCACTCACCCGATGTAGCTCATCTAAAAGTCGTTCACGTTCGTACCAAAGTCCAACTGCCGCCGCGCCCAATAGCGCAATGATCAGTAGCAAGCATAGCCATAGCGGCCATAGCGTCGGCCCCTTTCGGTGGCGTAAATGTTGCGCCGTCAAGCTTTGATCCACATCGGGCACAATACGAGAGGATGCGGTGGCGTCTGGCATGACATTTCCTCAAAGAGTCTTCGGATCGGCACGACGGCCAATACCTCGGTACATTAATCCACAGCTGGCAACAAATTCAGGGTCGTAAATATTGCGCCCATCTAATACGAGTTTAGCGTTTAATAGCGAGCCGAGTCGGTGCCAGTCAGGGTTCCAATACGTTTTCCATTCGGTCACCAGCATTAGCACATCGGCCCCCTCACAGGCTTGGTAGGGGTCATGAGTATAGGTACGCAGATCGTCACGCTCGCCTACCAAGGCGTGGAGAGCAGGCACCGCCGCTGGGTCGTGGAGTTGAACCTTAACCCCCTGCGCCCAAAGCGCCTCAAGCAAAGTTAATACTGGGGCATGGTCAATACGCGCAGTGCCGGGTTTAAACGCAGCGCCCCAAATCGCCACAGTCTTACCTGCTATCTCGCCAGCAAAGTGAGCCCACAGCTTGCGGAACAGTGTTTCTTTCTTCTGCTCATTGATATCCATCACCTGTTCAAGCAGCGCGGAATAACGACCACTTTGCAGTTGAACGTCGGCCAGACGCATCAAATCCCGTGAGAAGTTAGGCCCGCCAAACCCACACCCTGGGTAGAGATACTCAAAACCGATACGTGAGTCGGCGCCCATTCCCTGACGAACATGTTCGACATCCACCCCCAGGGTATCAGCCAAGCCAGCAATTTCATTCATATAACTGATGCGCGTAGCGAGCATGCCGTTAATGGCCAGCTTGGTGAGCTCCGCAGCGCGACGTGGCATACATTGAAATACTTCGCTGCGGCGATTAAATGCACGTAGCAGCTCTCTTGTCACCTGCTCGCCAGTTGCATTATCGCAACCCAGCAGCCGCCTAGCGGGGCGGGTAAACGAGTCCCACGCCCGGCCCTCTTCCAAAGTATCGGGGAGTGCAACACTGGTATGCTGCGCGCCCAGCAGCGCATGTAGGCGCTCGGTATCGCCGACTGGAAACGTTGAATTATTAATAAGCACAATGCCCTGCTGATCAGCTAATAGCGGATCTTCAACCAGAACACTGGCCGAGCTGCGCTGCTCGGGCGATAATGCCAGCCAGACCACTTCAGGGATGGCAGCATCTTTAAGTTGCTCTATGACCTGGAGAGTTCCCTCTGCCAAGCCCTGCTCCAGATGCGCCATCAGCTGAGGCTCGCTATGTAGCCAGCCCACCTGGGAAAGTGCTGACCAGGGAGCATCGGAATGAGGTAACCACTGCACCTGATGGCCCACCCAGGCCAACGCCGCGGCTGCCGTCGCTGCGCTTAATTCGCTACCGTAAAGTAACACCCGCATGGGTTACCCTCCTTGATGGTAACGTGATAGCAGGGCTTTGAAACCTTCGCCAAACTCTGGATGACGACGCGCGTAGGCGAGCGTGGCTTCAAGGTAACCCAGCGGCTGACCACAATCGTAGGTAGTGCCCTGCATACGATATGCCTGAACGCCCGACTGTTGGCGCAGCGTTTCCAGCGCATCGGTCAGTTGAATTTCACCACCGGCACCGGGCTGTGTTGCTTCTAAAATAGGGAAAATATGGCCTGGCAGCGCATAACGACCAATCACTGCTAGATTTGAGGGCGCCACATCGCGCTTAGGTTTTTCCACCATCCCCACGAGATCTACCGATTGATTTGGGGCGGGCACGTCACCGGCTGGCGCCACGATGCCATATTTCTCTACTTGCTCCCAAGCCACCTCTTCCACCATCAGCTGCGCCTTTTGCTGCTGATCATACGTCGCTAACATGTCGGCCAAGTCGGTCGATTGGTTGGCGCTGTTATCGACCAGCACGTCGGGGAGCAGCACCGCAAAAGGTTCATCGTCGCCAATAATCGGGCGAGCGCATAGCACTGCATGACCCAACCCTAGCGGTACACCTTGACGTATGCTGATAATGCTAACGTTGTCAGGCACGAGGTTGCGCAACATCGCCAAAAGCTCGTGCTTACCTTTCGCTTCCAGGCTAGCTTCCAGCTCGGCGTGGGTATCGAAGTGGTTTTCGATAGCGCTTTTATTGCTGCTGGTGACCAGCACAGTCTCGCGAATACCAGCGGCAATTGCCTCTTCAACGACATATTGAATGACTGGCCTATCGACAATCGTAATCATCTCCTTGGGAATAGCCTTCGAAGCCGGCAAGCAGCGGGTGCCAAACCCAGCAACAGGAAGTACGGCCTTGCGAATCATAGAGAGGTCCTTTTCATGCGTTCCGACACAGGAGTGGTTAGAATGTCCATAATACTGAAGGCGTGGATGGATGCCACCTCGCCAATGGACGGTAACCAGTGATTAAGCGTCAACTTTTCGCTTAATGCTCAATGACAATGGGAGTCAAAACATGCAAGCGACACCACAGGATAGCACTGCTGGTCACTATCAAGACAACGTCGATGCCGCCGAAGTCGCTAAATTTGAAGCGCTCGCTAGCCGCTGGTGGGATCCGCAGGGTGAATTTAAACCGCTCCACGAGATTAACCCTTTGCGCCTCGATTTTATTGATGCGCGTGCAGGGTTGGCGGGCAAAAAAGTGCTGGATGTGGGTTGTGGCGGCGGCATTTTGAGTGAATCGATGGCCAAACGTGGGGCTAAAGTAACCGGCATTGATCTTGGTGAAGCGCCAGAGCGCGGCGTTGAGGTTGATTATCAGCACATCAGCGTGGAAGCCATGGCGGTCCAAAAGCCCGGCTTTTACGATGCAATAACCTGCATGGAGATGCTTGAGCACGTACCCGACCCGGCGTCCGTGATTCGTGCCTGCAGCGCCCTGGTTCGACCAGGCGGTTATGTATTTTTCTCTACGCTGAATCGCACTGCCAAGTCCTACGCGTTCGCAATACTAGGCGCCGAGTACGTGCTTAGACTGCTGCCCCGGGGTACGCATAACTATGCAAAATTTATTCGCCCTTCAGAAATGGCCGCCTGGTCTCGTGACAGTGGTTTAGAAGTGCGTGAGCAGACAGGTCTTACCTACAACCCGCTAACCCGACACTACCGTTTAGTTGGCCATGATGTTTCGGTCAACTACATGATGTACTGCCGCAAGGTGAGCGATTAAATGCCGATGCAAGCACCTAAAGCGATACTCTTCGATCTAGACGGCACCCTGGTAGATACCGCTCCAGATTTAGCCCAAGCAACCAATGCGCTACGTATTCACCATGGCTTAGAGCCACTTCCCTTTGAAGTGATTCGCCGCCAAGTCTCTAACGGCGGAAGTGCGCTGGTCACGCTGGCGCTAGGGTTAGAAGCCACATCTGAGGGACACACTCAAGCGCGTCAATTTCTACTTGATGCCTATGAGCAGGCAGTAGCCGTGCATAGCAGGGTTTTCTCGCCACTGGATATGTGGCTGCAAGAGTGGCACGGCGACCAGCGGCCCTGGGGGATTGTGACCAATAAACCCCGCCGCTATACCCTACCGCTATTGGAAGCATTGGCTCTGCAGCCCGGCGCGCTACTCTGTGCGGATGATCTGAGTGTTAAAAAACCAGCCCCCGAGCCGCTCTGGGAAGCTGCTCGACGCCTAGGCGTCGAGCCTGAGCAGTGCTGGTATATCGGTGATCATGCGCGGGATATAGAGGCCGCCGTAGCCGCAGGCATGACCGCCGTGGCGGTTGGCTATGGCTATATTAGCAAAGAGGATGACTACCAGCGGTGGCCTGCTGATTTCTGGTTTGGAGAGTGTGAAGCACTCGTCGATGCCCTTGGCGCGTTTAAACGCTAACCACCGAGAACATCGACATCGCCATTTTGGCGTTTATACTTTGGGCGGTTGGGCATCCAGCTTTTGGCCGCTGGTGCCTGCACTGTCTGGACCCATAAGCCATAAGTAGGTAGGCATAATGTCTTCCGGGGTGCGTAACGTGAAAGGGTCTTCACCGGGAAATGCGCTACGCCGCATTTGGGTTCGTGTAGCACCTGGGTTGAGCGAATTAACCCGGATATTGGACTGATTGTCCAACTCATCGGCCAGCACCTCGACGAAGCCTTCGGTGGCAAACTTAGAGACTGAGTAAGCGCCCCAATAGGCGCGGCCTTTGCGGCCAACGCTGGAGGAGGTGAAAATAACCGACGCATCATCAGACGCTTGCAGCAGAGGTAATAGTGCCTGAGTCATCCAGATGGGTCCATTAATATTGACCTGCATTACCTGCTGCCAAAGCTCGGGATTATACTGCTCAAAGGGAGTGATGCGGCCTAACAGCCCGGCGTTATGCAGCAATCCATCCAAGCGTCCAAACTCTTTGTCCAACGTTTCCGCCATATCATGAAAATCCTTTAGCGTGGCGCCTTCAAAGTTGAGCGGAAAAATGGCTGGCTGGGGGCCTCCGGCCGCTTCGATTTCATCATAAACGCGCTCTAATTTGGCAATGGTACGCCCCAATAGAATCACCGTTGCTCCGTGCTGGGCATAGCTCAACGCTGCCGCACGGCCAATTCCGTCGCCTGCGCCGGTTACCAACACGATGCGATTTTCCAATAGGTTGGGCGCTGGTTGATAGTCGATCTTGCAGCTCATGCTGATTCCTTGAAACTATTCTTAGAAACTATAAGGAGCAAAATTTAACTTGCTGATTGGCGTAAAAAATCATTGGCAAGGCCTGCGGCACTGCTCTGCGGGTAGTCATCACGCACTTGTTCAAGCAGCTCTCGACTGCGCTCTGCCTCGCCTTTACGTGCTTTTACCAAGCCTAACTTATAAATCGCATCCGGCACTTTGCTGCTGCCGCTATACTCCTCGATCACACGGCTAAACGCTTGATCAGCGGGATCCAGCTTGCCTTCTGCAGCGTATAGCTCACCCAGCCAGTAGTGACCATTAGCCGTTAGGCTAGTATCAGGGTGATCGGTAACAAAGGCTTCAAACGCCGCAATAGCTTCATCAAAACGACGCGCCTGCACATGTGCGAAGGCCGCTTGGTAATCAGCTTGGGCGTCCTCACTGACATTACGGCTGGAAGGAGCATTAACCACTTCCTCGGCAGCTTCTGGCTCTACCGCAGGCGTTGACTGCTCAATCTGCGTTGGGCCGCTGCTCATCAGGCGATCTTCAATATCGAGATACTGCTGCTGAGATTGGCGGCGCAACTGCTCCAGCTGGTGACGCAGCTCTTCTATCTGACCACGTAGCTGCTGGATTTCCTGCTGGTGTTCCTGTACCTGATTAAACAGCACCAGATTACCGCTGGACGCTTCCTGTCGCTGCGTCTGCTGATAGAAGCTGCTGTTGGAAGCGTTGGAAAGGTCTTGAACGAGCGGCTGTTGAGCGGTGGCCGTTAGGGACAATACGGACAGCGGGAGCACTAAGGCTCCCGCACCGCACAGCCTCTCAACGTAACGCTTAAGACTGTTATTCATGATGACTCCGGAGACGTAAACGGCGTGCGGTTAGCCGCACGCCGGATTCATCAGTGGTTAAACACTAAATAGTTAAATGCTCAGTCGTTAAATGCTCAGTAGTTAAATACAACGCGACGATTCTGAGCGTAGGCGCTATCGTCTTGGCCATTGACGGCCGGACGTTCTTCACCATAACTAACAACACTCATTTGTGAAGAAGAGACACCCTGAATATTCAGGAAGCGCTCTACTGCACCGGCACGACGCTCACCCAGCGCCATGTTGTATTCACGGGTGCCACGCTCATCTGTATGCCCGTGGAGAACCACTTGAGCATTCGGATTGGCACGTAAATAACGCGCATGTGCCATCACCACCGATTCGTACTCGCTCTTAATCGTATCGCGGTCGAAATCGAAATAAATGGTGCGTACTTCAGGAATGCGCGAATCAGCCTGCTGACCAGCACCTGAACCAGAAGTAGAACCATACTGACTACCCGTGCCTGTACCCGAGGTGCTGGAACCTGTAGTGCTGCCATCCTGGCTGCCGTACGAATCACCATCTTGGGTTCCGCCGGTGCTGGAACAGCCAGCGATTACCACGATAGAAAGCGCTGCTGCTAATGAGCGAGCCAACGGTTTAATTTGCATAATCAGACTCCTTGCCTGAAAACTAAAAATTTCGATGTTAATCAATTAAGTTGATCAATTTAAGAAGGGTGACCAAGCTGGATCACGTACATCACCTTGTGCTGATGGCAGTCTAAATGATGAGCGACCATCGGCAGAAACAGCACTAAGCACCCCATTGCTACCCTGTTGGGTAGCGAAGATTACCATGGTCCCGTTCGGCGCAACACTAGGAGATTCATCTCTTGTTGATTCACTTAATACCACTAAGCGGTCCCCGCTTAGGTCTTGCCTTGCCACTTGGTAACCACGGCTAGAGCGGTGGATTAAGAATATCTGCTCACCAGCCGGCGAGTAGCGACCACGGGCGTTGTAGTTACCGGTAAATGTCAGGCGCTGAGCCTCGCCCCCACCCAGGGAATACTGGTAAAGCTGGGGGCCACCGCTTCGATCTGAGGTAAACAACAGGCTGCGTCCATCCGGCGCCCAAGCGGGTTCCGTATCAATGCTGTTGTTATTGGTAATACGCTCTAGTGAACGGTTGGCGACATCCATTATGTAAATTTCAGGCTGGCCATCTTTAGACAGCGACATAGCGATACGCCGCCCATCCGGTGACCACGCCGGCGCGCCATTGATACCCTCAAACGAGGTCGCTTGCACGCGCTGGCCAGTCGCCACATCCTGGATATAGATCGCCGGACGCTCAGTTTCAAAAGAGACATAGGCGAGCTTGGTGCCATCAGGCGACCACGACGGCGACATGATTGGCTCATCAGAGGTCAACACTTGCTCACTACGGCGACCATCAGCGTCGGCAACGTACAGGCCAAACTGCATGTTGTCACCAACACCCTGTGCGGTGACATAAGCAATCTTGGTCGAGAAAGCACCACGAATACCGGTAATCTCTTCAAAGATTTGATCGCTGATGTAGTGAGCCGCCCCGCGCAGGTCATCGCCTCTTACTGTCACGGTTTCACCAATCATTCGACGCTGACCGCTGATATCCATCAGTTCGAATTGAAGCTCAAAACCACCGTCAGTTTGTGCTGCCCTGCCTACCACTAGATAGCGCACGTCTAGAGAACGCCAGGTACCAAACTGAACATCATCAGATTGGCTAGGTTGCTCAAACATAGCGCTACGCGCTAAGGGAGCAAAATAGCCACTGCGCTCAAGGTCATCTTGAACAATCTGTGCGACATCTTCGGGAAGGCCGTCTGAACCGGCGAACGGCACCACCCCAATAGGCAGCGCTTGATCGCTGCCTCGCGTGATCTCAATGGTTAAATTAGCACTTGCCACACTGCTGACTAGCAGCAGAAGACAGAACAACCACACTTTACTCAAGCTTTGCATCAGCGAACATCTCCTGGGGTAAATCGCAGATTAAACTGACGTAAATTACGTTGCTGATCGGCTGGCAAATCTCGCAATTCACCAAACGGCGCAGCATGTTCCACGGCCTGCATCACAGACCGGTCAAAAGCACTATCGCCGCTTGATGCCACAATCGACGTTGCCAACAACTCTCCTGATGGGCCTAGCCGTACTTGTAGCGTAGCACTCATCGAATCACTTGCACCGGGCGGAAACACCCACGCCTGCTCAACAGCACGACGAACAATGTTGATAAAGCTATTGGCCGCCTGCTCAGCCTGCTGGGCATTGGCAGCCGCTTCGGCTTCACCGGCCAACTGGCGCTGCATGGCCGCCTCTGCAGCTTCCGCGGCTTCGCGTTGGCGCTCAGCTTCTGCTTCACGACGCTGCTGCTCTTCGGCTTCACGTTGCCGCTGCGCTTCTGTCTCTCGCTCTCGCTGAGCCTCCTCTTGCTCACGGAGACGCTGTTCTTCGGCTTCACGCAGTCGTTCGGCTTCAGCTTCTTCGCGCTGCTGTTGTTCTGCCGCTTCACGCTGACGTTCGGCTTCTTCCGCCTCACGTCGCTGCTGCTCTTCCGCTTCGCGCTGGCGTTCTGCTTCATCTTCTTCGCGTTGCTGTTGCTGTGCGGCTTCCTGCTGGCGCTGCGCCTCTTCCACTTCACGCTGGCGCTGTGCGGCAGCTTCCGCTTCGGCTTCACGTTCAGCCGCTTCGGCCGCCTGTTGCTCAGCCTGTTCAGCCGCTTCTTCAGCTCTGCGCTGGGCCTCATCCTCCGCGGCCGCACGCGCTTCTTTTAGCGCTTGAGCCTCAGCTTCCGCCGCCTGCTGTGCTGCCTCTTCTGCAGCTTGCTGCTCAGCAGCAGCCTGCTGTTCACTGGCTGAAGGCTCTTTCGGTGCCTCCGGCTCGGTAGGGGCTTCGGTGGGCGCATTCATTGCCGCCTGCCCTTCTATTGCCTGCTGTGCCTGATCAGTAAACGTTTCGGTACTTACCAGCGTCGCCTGCACAATCGAAGAGCTGTCAGGCTCTGCGTCTCGACTAGGAAGGCTAATTAAGCTAAACGCTACAATCGCGACGTGCACGCCTATCGCCAGAACGGTCGGCCACTTATAGCCGACATCCTGAGGATCGCGCGGAGGTTTCAATACCATGTGCGCCTTGCCCTTACCCATCTTGCGGCGGCTCAGAAAGCAGCCCCACATTAGCAACGCCGGCGCCTTGTAGGGTACTCATTAAAACGACAATCTGCCCATAAGCCACATTGCGGTCACCGCGTACCATGACAGGCGTGCCTGGGCGTCGCTCAAGAATCGTGGTCACTCTCGAAGACATCTCATCCAGCGTGACCGACGTGGAGTCTTCCCCCAGCGTGATGAAGTAACCACCGTCGCTATTAACCGAGATAATGATGGGATCATTATCTTCCTGTGTCTCAATGGGCTGGGAGGTTACTTGCGGCAACTCAACTTGTACGCCCTGGGTCAACATGGGTGCGGTGATCATAAAGACCACCAGCAGTACCAGCATAATGTCGATGAAAGGAACAACGTTAATTTCTGCCATCGGCTTACTTGTACTACTACGATTGAACGGTCCTTGCATGACTCTCTCCCCTTAGCTGGCGCTCGGTTTGCCGTCACGGCCCTGCAAATTGCGGTGCAGGATAGCGTGGAACTCTTCGGCAAAGTCTTCGTATTTGCCGAGCAGGCGAGAAGACGAATTGGACAGTCGGTTATAGAAAATCACCGCAGGAATCGCCGCAAATAGACCCATGGCTGTCGCAATTAGCGCTTCAGCAATCCAGGGGGCCACTGTAGCAAGAGTCGCTTGTTGAGTCAGAGATAAGGCCTGAAAAGACCCCATAATGCCCCACACGGTGCCGAACAGGCCGATATAGGGGCTAGCGGAGGCAACTGTGGCAAGAAACACTAAATGTTGAGTTAAGCGATCCTCTTCCCGAGACCATGCTACGCGCATGCTGCGCTGTACACCCTCTAGTACGGTATCCGGGTCACGAGTCTTAGGCATCAAACGGTTAAATTCGCGGAAACCGGCTTGAAAGATATGTTCAGCGCCGTGGCGCGGGTCATCGGCGGGGATCTCACGGTAGAGCTCGTTTAAGTCGACACCTGACCAAAAAGACTCCTCAAATTGGTTGTACTCTTTCTTGGCACGACCCAGCGCAATACTGCGCTGGAAAATCACTACCCAAGAGAGGATCGACCCCACCAACAGTAGCAGCATTACCAGTTGCACTACCGTACTGGCGTTCATTATCAAATGGGGAATGGACATGGTGTTATCGTTCACAGGTGCCCTCATCAATCTATTAGGGTCGGTATTGCCGACGCAGTGAGTGACCTCTTGGTTAAGAGGCCCGGGTCAAAACTTTAAGCGATGATGGCCATGCTTTAGGCCGTAAACGCTCGGTGCTCAAGCAGGCTATCTCGACTGTGGCAGAGCAAAGGAGTTCCTCATCACGCCAAACTTGCTGTTCAAATGTCATCCGACAGCGGCCAACGTCGGTAACGTGAGCACTAATTTCCAACGCATCGTCCAGGCAAGCTGGTTTCGCGTAGTGACAGGCCAAGCGGTATACCACTAGCTGCGTACCTTCGTCTAGCAGCGTTTGCTGATTGAGCCCCAACTGGCGGAGCCATTCGCTGCGCGCACGCTCCATAAACTTCAAGTAGTTAACGTAGTAGACAATGCCGCCTGCGTCAGTATCTTCCATATAAACGCGCAACGGCAGGCGGTAGCCCTCGCTTATGTAACGACTCACGGACGGCGCTCTCCTTCCATATCGGTTGCCTGTTCGTGAGGCACACGCTCAAAGTGTAGCCATGCTTGGCGGGTGACCACCCGACCGCGAGGGGTACGCATCATTAAGCCCTGCTGAATAAGATAGGGCTCAATGACATCTTCGATAGTGTCACGCTCTTCACTGATCGCAGCGGCGAGCGAGTCAATGCCCACCGGCCCACCGTCAAATTTATCGATCATGGCCAGCAGTAGCCGCCGATCCATATGATCCAAGCCATGGTGATCCACGTTGAGCATATTGAGCGCCGCATCCGCCATGGCAACATCGACCACGCCATTACCTTTCATTTCAGCGTAATCCCGCACCCGGCGTAGCAATCGGTTGGCAATTCGCGGCGTGCCCCTTGAACGCCTGGCCACTTCAATGGCGCCAGCGTGGCTGGTTTCGACGCCTAACAGGCGCGCCGAGCGCGAGACAATTTCAGTCAGCTCTTCCAGGTTATAAAATTCGAGCCGTTGAACGATACCAAACCGATCACGCAATGGAGAGGTCAATAACCCTGCCCGGGTGGTCGCGCCTACTAGCGTAAAGCGCGGAAGATCTAATTTAATGGAGCGAGCCGCAGGCCCTTCACCAATCATGATATCGAGCTGAAAATCTTCCATAGCCGGATAAAGTACTTCCTCCACCACCGGCGACAGGCGATGAATTTCATCGATAAAGAGCACATCGCCAGGTTCTAAATTAGTCAGCATCGCGGCTAAATCGCCTGCCCGTTCCAGTACCGGGCCTGAAGTCGACTTCATGCCGACTCCCATCTCGGTGGCAATAATATGCGCAAGGGTCGTTTTACCTAACCCAGGGGGGCCAAATACCAGGGTGTGATCCAGGCTCTCTTCGCGCTGCCGGGCGGCGCCGATAAAGATTTCCAGCTGTTCACGCACACGCGGCTGGCCAATATAATCATCCAGCCGTTTAGGGCGAATCGCGTAATCAATACGCCCCTCTCCCTGTTCAGGCTCAGCGGCGATCAGCCGATCGTGTTCTAACATAGGTGCTCTTCTTTATGGCGATTCAAAAAGGTCTATTCACAAAGCTCTATTAACAAAGATCTATTAACAAAGAACTATCCACTAACCGCAATTTCGTACTTATTCCGCTCTACTTAACCACTCATGCGCTGGGTGAGCGCGGCTTTAATCAGCGCTTCGGTAGACTGATTGGGGTCGATATCGGCGAGCATTTTCGACGCCTCAGTCAGTTTATACCCCAAGCTGACTAATGCGGCTTCCGCATCGGCGAGGCTATCTCGGGCACTAGCGCGGCCATTAGTGGCCTCAAGGGGCAGTAGCGCGTTGCTGCCGTCTTCCCACTCGGGGAAACGGTCGCGCATTTCAATTATCAGCCGCTCAGCGGTTTTCTTACCCACCCCTGGCAGCGTTGTCAGCGCTTTACTGTCGTCATCACGCACGCAACGCATGAAGGCGTCTTCGTCCATACCTGACAGGATGGCCAGTGCCAGCTTGGGCCCTACGCCATTGACCTTGATCAATGCGCGGAACAGCGCACGTTCGTGCTCACGGCCGAAGCCATAGAGTAAGTGGGCGTCATCACGAATGGTTAAATGAGTGAATAATGAAACGCTCTCGTTGATCGCTGGAAGTGCGACCAGCGTATTCATTGAGGTTTCCAGCTCGTAACCTACGCCGTGAACGTCAATTACAATCCAGGGAGGTTGCTTTGCCACTAGCTGGCCACTCAGACGTCCAATCATAAATTCGCTCGCACCTGGAAGAAAAAAACAGTGAAAAACAATAGAGAGAAAAACAGAGGGTTACTATAAAGCGACTCTGTACAGGTGACCAGTAGTTCAAGGAGAGTGACGAGGCCAGATTTCCGT
>NZ_JH393259.1:198751-271049 GCF_000236035.1 Vreelandella boliviensis LC1 | reverse complement strand
CCATGGATGGCGGAAATGCCGGAATTGTTGGGAACACTTTCCGGCCCTGGCCGAAAGACCCTCGCTTCAATCTGTCCTCATACGCAGCTATGGGCACATTGTTTAGTCGTCATTTAAAGCCGCCAGCGCCCCGTAGAGCGTCGACGTCCTCGAGATGGCGCGGCGGGCAAGCCATGGCCGTTAATGACAGAGCCGTTATAAGCATGGGTTAACGCAATGGCTAATGCATCGGCGGCGTCAGCTTGCGGGGTAGCAGAGAGCTGCAGAATAGCAGTCACCATATGCTGCACCTGTTCTTTATCCGCGCCACCCTGGCCAGTCACCGCCTGCTTTATCTGCCGCGCGGCATACTCTGCAAGGCTCAGGCCATGATTGGCCATGCACACCATTGCTGCCCCCCGAGCCTGGCCCAGCTTCAGCGCTGAATCGGGGTTTTTGGCCATAAATACCCGCTCAATGGCCACTTGGGAAGGTCGATGCAGGCCGACTACTTCGCTAAGACCAGCGTAAATTTGCGCCAAGCGCTGCTCTAAGGCCCCTTCTGCCGTGCGGATACAACCACTCGCTACGTAGCAGGGTTTAACGCCAATAATATCGATCACCCCGTAACCCGTTAACCGGGAGCCAGGGTCTATGCCCAATATGCGAATAGGTAAGACGGGCTTTTGCTCTTCCATGGCGTCGATACTCGTGTGACTAAAACATACAAAAACACCGACGCCGTAGCGTCGGTGTTGAGCAGCCATCCAAACCGATTTATTCGACGGCGGGTTCCGCTTTAACTTTCTGACGTAGACGGATGTTCAGATCTTTCAACTGTTCGGGACTGACTTCGCCCGGTGCGTTGGTCATCAAACAGGCAGCGCTTTGGGTTTTCGGGAAGGCGATGACTTCACGAATAGTTTTGGCGCCGACCATCAGCATTACCAAGCGATCCAAGCCAAAGGCTAAGCCACCATGAGGCGGCGCACCGTACTGAAGTGCATCCAGCAGGAAGCCGAATTTCTCTTGGGCTTCTTCTTCACCGATACCCAAAATCTCAAACACAGTGCTCTGCATGGCCTGATCATGGATACGAATAGAGCCACCGCCCAGTTCGGTACCGTTGAGGACCATATCGTAAGCGCGAGATAGCGCCTTGGCAGGATCGGCCTTCAGCTCTTCCGGCGTACAGGAAGGCGCCGTGAAGGGGTGGTGCAGCGGGCTCAGGCGACCATTGTCGTCGGCTTCAAACATCGGGAAGTCGACGACCCACAGTGGCGCCCACTCCTGGGTGTAGAGCTCCAGATCAGCACCCAGCTTGACGCGCAGTGCGCCAATAGCTTCGTTAACGATACGGGCTTTATCGGCACCGAAGAAGATAATGTCACCATCTTCTGCGCCCACACGATCGAGCAGCTCTTCAACGATGTTTTCCATAAACTTGACGATCGGCGATTGCAGACCTTCAAGCCCTTTGGCACGCTCGTTGACCTTAATCCACGCCAAGCCTTTGGCACCGTAGATGCCGACAAACTTGGTATACTCATCGATTTCTTTACGTGACAGCTTGGCACCACCGGGCACTTTCAGCGCCGCTACACGACCATCATCCGCGCTGGCGGGGCCAGAGAAGACTTTGAAATCGACTTGCTGCATCAGGTCGTCGACATCGGTCAGTTCCAGTGGGATACGCAGATCAGGCTTGTCGGAACCGAAGCGATCCATCGCTTCCTGCCAGGTCATGCGCGGAAACTGAGGTAGTTCGGCTTTCAGCACGTCCTGGAAAAGCTGACGAATCATGGCTTCAGTAATACCCATGATGTCGTTCTCTTCCACAAACGACGCCTCGATATCAATCTGGGTGAACTCAGGCTGACGGTCAGCGCGCAGGTCTTCATCGCGGAAGCACTTGGCAATTTGGTAGTAGCGGTCAAAACCCGCCACCATCAACAGCTGCTTAAATAGCTGCGGTGACTGGGGCAGTGCAAAGAAACTACCCGCGTGGGTACGGCTAGGCACCAGGTAATCACGAGCACCCTCTGGTGTCGCGCGGGTGAGTACCGGCGTTTCGATATCCAGGAAGCCCTGGTTTTCAAGGTATGCGCGAACGTTATGAGAGATACGCGAGCGCAGACGTAACTTCTCGATCATATCCGGGCGACGCAGATCGATATAGCGGTGCTTTAGGCGCACCTCTTCGCCGACTTTACCATGCTCATCCAACTGGAATGGCGGAGTAACGGCAGTATTAAGCACTTCAACGTCTTTTGCCAACACCTCAATCATACCCGTCGGCATGTTGGCGTTTTGGGTGCCTTCTGGGCGCAGTCTAACGCGACCAGTGATACGCAGGACAAATTCGCTACGGGCACGGTCGGCATTAGCGAACGCCTCGGCGGTATCAGGGTCGACCACGAACTGTGCGATGCCGTCGCGATCGCGCATATCGAGGAAAATTACCCCACCGTGGTCACGGCGGCGATGAACCCATCCGCATACCGTAACCGTTTGATCCACCAAAGTTTCGTTTAGCTGGCCGCAATAATGACTGCGCATGTCAAATCCTGTTCTGTTACGTGGCAATGAGAGTGTCGCGGGCGTCCCGACCCTGACTGCTGCGGCTATGCCGCGGCGCCCTTGTCTTTGGGAGTAACGCTCTTAGCGGTAGCGCTGGAATCGCTTGATTTACCGGCATCTGCAGAGGCAGTTTTACCATCAGCGACCAGATTCTTTTTGCTACCGGTTTTGAAATCTGTTTCGTACCAACCGCCGCCGGCCAAACGGAAACCCGCTGCCGAGACAAGCCGTTTCAAGCCATCGCTTTGGCATGCAGGGCAATCCTTAAGGGGATCGGCGCTAATTTTCTGCAATTTTTCCATGCGATGGCCGCACGCCTTGCACTCATATTCGTAAATGGGCATCTTGATGACTCCTAATAAGCTCAACCCTGACAAGCATGGTTCTGGCAAACATACTCTAAAAGACTTCTCTAAAAGACTTAGCTCTAAAAGACTTAGCTCTAGAAGACTTAGCTCTAAATGGCTTGGCTCTGGCAGACCCAGTGCTAAAGACTCAGTTCTGAAAAGAGAGAACAATAGCGAACACAAACGCTGCCAAGCTGCAATATGTGGCCAGTCGGGGTAAATTCCAAGGCTGCGGTTGATAAAGCGCCGCCATTATACCCTTTTGTGCCCCCTCGCGAGCAAGGTTATACAGCCCCCAGCAGTTAATGGAGAGAAGAAAATGCCCCATGCGGTGATACTGGATGCGCAAAGTCTCGGCCCCGAGATCAATTTGACCGCCATTAAAGAGTCGGTTTCAAACCTTGAGGTGTTTGAGCAGAGTACAACTCAACAAGCGCAGGAACGCCTTGCTAACGCCGATATAGCGATCGTGAACAAGGTAATGCTGGACGCCGAGACGCTTCAACAGCTGCCTAAACTGCGGCTGATATGCGTATTGGCGACAGGCCTTAATAATATCGATCTTGAGAGTGCAAAAGAACACAATATCGAAGTTAAAAACGTCGCGGCTTATGGCACCGCCAGCGTTTCCCAACACACTTTAATGCTTATGCTCGCATTAGCCAATCGCCTCCCCCAATACCAGCGCGATGTCGCCGCAGGCGAGTGGCAGCGTAGCGCCTTCTTCTGCCTGCAGGATTACCCAACGCTCCAGCTGTCAGGCAAACAGTTAGTGATGGTAGGGCAAGGTGAGTTAGGTACTGAAGTAGCACGCCTGGCGGAAGCCTTTGGCATGCAGGTCACCTTTGCCGCCCGCCCAGGTAATGAGGCAAATGATAAGCGCCCGGCCCTGGACGACCTGCTACCGGATGCCGATGTTATCAGTCTGCACTGCCCGTTGAGCGAGGCCACCAAGCACTTGATTAACCGGGAACGCTTAGCGCGCGCCAAGAACTCGCTGATATTGATTAACTGCGCCCGTGGCGGGGTTATCGATGAAGTGGCCGCGCTGGAGGCACTGCGTAGTGGCAAGCTAGGTGGATTAGGTGTCGATGTACTGCCCGCTGAACCGCCCAGAGATAGTCATCCACTACTGGATGCGCTCGGCGAGCCGCTCAATTTAATCGTTACGCCTCATAACGCCTGGATCACACCGGAAGCGCGCCAGAATATCGTTGGCCTAACGGCTAACAATATTCTTGAATGGAAAAGCACCAAATAGAAACTTGCCGACTAACCAGAGGTTCTAAAAAGACCTTATTGAGTGACAAAGTGGCTCGAGGCGCGACAATTATCCAGTACCTCGAGCTCCACGTGGGTAACCTGCGCACCTTCTGAGCCCTGCCACAGCCATTCGCTCAGCAACTTGACTGCGTCTGAGTGACCACACATCAACACTTCAACGCGGCCATCCGGCAAATTTTTGGCGTAGCCGGTGATACTGTGCTGAAGAGCTTTCTCTTGAGTAGCTCGGCGATACCAGACACCCTGCACCTTGCCAGTCACAAGGGCACGTACACAGCAATCGCTCATACTCACCTCCTTACCTTTCGCTTCTTACCGAAGTTTAAACAAACTCGCGTTTGACAATCACAGCACTGTTACGCGGTATCAGCGGGCGGCCACGGCGCAGCAGCAATGAGCGGGTAAAAGCAGCCCCAAACAACAGTATTAGTGAACTGTAGTAGACCCACAGTAAAACCATCACCACCGACCCGGCGGCCCCATAGGTGGATGCTGTTGCCGTATACGCCAGGTAAATCGCGATCAAATTGCGTCCAACGGTAAACAGCACAGCGGTTACGACAGCACCAATAAATACATCTTGCCAACGCAAAACAACGTCGGGAAGCACTTTAAAAATGGTGGCAAATAATAATGTTACGACACCCAGCGAGACCAGCGACTCAACTGACGTTGTTAACAAGCTGGCATAAGGCAATAGATTATCGGCCGCCTGCAGCATACCGCGCAATACGACGCCTAACACCAGCGATACCATCAGTATAAATCCGATGGAGAGCACCACCGTTAACGAGAGCAAGCGATTTTTAATAAACAACAACACGCTGTTGGAGGTCGGCTTTGCCGTTACGCCCCAAATGGTATTGAGCGAAAACTGCATCTGGGCGAAGACTGTCGTCGCACCGATCACCAGCGCCCCCACACCCAATAGCGTTGGCAAAATACCGGACTCTTCTATTCTCGACTGGGCAACAGCTTGTTCGATAGCAACTGCTGCATCCATCCCCAATGTACCTTGTAGCTGAGCGACTATTTGGCCTTGGGCAGCCTCTTCACCCAATACAACACCGATTACCGTGACAGCGATAATAATCGTCGGTGCCAATGAGAAAAGTGTATAGAACGCTAGTGAGCCCGCGTAGCTAAAGGCATTTCGCTCCAACCAAAGTGACGTGGCGTCTTGCACTACTCTCCACCAAAAGATAGCCGTGCGTTTAATCATATTCACTCCCTGTGTGCTGGGTGCCATGCAAGGTATCCGGGCGTTTTATAAGCGTTATCAATATCCTATTTTTCTAGCATACCTAACCACAGCGTTTAGCGCAGTTTTCTGGTACGTTGCATCTCTGATATCACCAAACGAAAAAGGAAGCTTGGATGGCTACTGAAACTTCGCGCTCCGCGACCGCCTGCGACTTCGACTGTTTGGTGTTTATCGGCCGTTTCCAGCCGCCGCACCTGGGGCATCTGGCGATTATTCGTGAGGCGCTCAAACGTGCGCGGCAGGTTATTGTGTTGGTAGGCTCTTCCTGGCAGGCGCGCTCACTGCGTAATCCCTGGCGATTCGAAGAGCGTCAAGCGATGCTTCGCGCGGGTTTTAACGACGCCGATAATCAACGCTTGGAAATCACCCCGCTACTCGACGCCCTCTATAACGACGATGTTTGGGTGCGCGATGTGCAGCGCAAAGTCCGCGATTTGGCAGCACCTGCCAATGCCCGTCTACCCCGTATTGGTTTGATTGGAGCCAGCCGCGGCCAGTCCAGCTACTACCTTTCACTATTTCCTCAGTGGGAATCGGTCAGCGTGCCATCGGTGGAGGGAATTTCAGCCAGTCAAATACGCGAGCGTCTGTTTCGCTCCGCAAGTTCAACAGATGACTACTTGAGTACTGGTGCGTACCACGATCTACCGCCGGGCGTTGTGGAGAGCGTCAAGCACTTTTGCAATCAACGCGCCTACCAGCGACTGCTGGAAGAGCAGCAGCTATTGGATCAGTACCGTCAGGCCTGGGCTCACGCGCCCTACCCGCCTATTTTTGTTACGGTTAATGCAGTGGTCGTGCAATCGGGCCATGTACTGCTGGTGCGGCGCACGGCAGCACCCGGAAAAGGTCTTTATGCCCTGCCTGGGGGGTTTATTAATCCCCACGAGCGGCTTTTGGATGCTTGCTTGCGCGAACTTCGCGAGCGCATACGCTTAAAGGTTCCCGAGCCGGTTCTCAAAGGCTCACTGCGTGGCCAACGTCTGTTTGATGAGCCCCACCGCAGCTGGCGTGGGCGTACCTTGGCGGAAGCTTTCTATTTTGCGCTACGCCCTGACCAGCAGCTGCCACGCCTAAAGCCCGTTAAAGGCGGTGATCATGCACGCTGGGTAGCACTTGCCGATCTTGAGCCCGACAGCCTGTTTGAAGATCACTTCTTTATTATCCAGAACTTCTTAGGGCTACCCGCCGATTTCGGCAGTAGCAGTAGCTAAACGATCACCGACAAGCGCTATGCTTGCAGGAAATCCCGCGGTAGCTTCATCATCTGCCGCCACAAACGCTCTACGCCGGGCTTATGCACCATTGAGCAGCGATATAAGCGGATTTCCAGAGGAATATCCCAGTTCGGGTCACCAGCTCTCACCAAGCGGCCACTTTTTAGCTCTTCACGAATACAAAAGTCGGGTATCCATGCTATGCCAACGCCCTGGAGCACCATCCCCTTTAGACCTTCGGCCATGGCCGTTTCATATACCGTACGCAGCTTCATACGCAGCGGGTCATTCTTCAGAAGCATACGCACACTGCGTCCCAAGAAAGCCCCTTGGGTATAAGACAGATAGGGAATGGAGGTGTCGTGCTGAAGTGAAAACTTTGCTTTCCCATGCTCGTCTGGCAACGAAACGGGCAGCATATTGACCTTTCCAATCGAAAAGGAGGGAAATACCTCAGCGTCCAGCTGCATCGTCGCAAAGGGATCATAGTAGGCGAGCATCAAATCGCAGTTACCCTCCCGCAGCACATGAATCGCTTCCCCCACATTCATGGCCACCAAGCGAGTCGGCAACTCGCCCAAGCCCTGCTGCAAGCGGGAGATCCAAGGGGGATAGAAGCTTAATGCCAGGGAGTGCGCCGCGACAATATCCAGCGCCTCATTGGCGATGGAAAGACCACGCAAATGGCTAAGCGATTCGTTTAGCTGCTCGACCAAGTTGCGCGCGGTGACCAAAAATAGCTGCCCTTCTGGCGTTAACCCCACGGGGGTGGTTGAACGATCAACCAAAGTGACATCAACGGCCTGCTCCAACGCGCGGATACGGCGACTAAAAGCCGGTTGGGTAACGTGTCGCTGTCGTGCTGACGCGGAGAAACTGCGCGTATTGGCTAGTGCTACAAAGTCTTCCAACCATTTTGTTTCAAGATTCACCCCTGACTCCTTGTCTCACCCTGCTTTCACGCATATTGGTTTTCCTTTTAGACTGACTTATCTATTGAACCGGGGCCATTAAATAGGCCGCACGCGAGACGACTTTCATCCACATTGGACGTTGGGTAATTTCATCGATGGTTACACGACGGCAATGTGCAAAGTCTTTTTCTAGCATCGCTTCGACGTTGCTAGCAAAATCGCGGCTAGGAATAAACGCGGTTATCTCAAAATTTAACCGAAAAGAGCGATTATCTAAATTGACCGTGCCAACAGTAGCCGCATCATTGTCTACAAGCATGACTTTTTGATGTAAGAACCCAGGAAGATAACGGTATATTTTAACGCCTGCCCTCAACATATCGGGGAGGAATGAGAATGCAGAAAGGAAAACTAACAAATGATCGGGCCGCTCCGGAATCATTACCCGAACGTCGACGCCGCGCATCGCCGCAAGGCGCAGCGCGTCCTGAACCCCCTGGTCAGGAACGAAATAGGGGCTGGTCACCCACAGTCGCTGTTTCGCGCTATGAATTACCTGCTGCACTAATAGGCTGGCGGTGTCCTGGCGGTCAGCGGGTCCAGAAGGCACGATAACGACGTGATGATCGGTGGAGAAAGAGGTATCTGCCATCCAATTCAGGCTAATCACTTCATCGGTGGCCCAGTGCCAATCTTCCCAGAATGCCTCCTGTAAGCCCAATACGCTGGGTCCTTCAAGCTTGAGATGGGTGTCCCTCCAAGCTCCATGTCGTGGATTCTCACCGAGATATTCGACCCCGACATTAAAGCCCCCTACCCAACCTTCCTTGCCATCTATCACCGTTACTTTGCGGTGGTTGCGGAAGTTAAGCTGAAAACGGTGCTTAAAGCCCCGCGATGAGCGAAAGGCACTCACGGCCACCCCATCGTTGCTTAAGTCATTGAGGTAATTATCGCCTAATTTACGGCTGCCCACCTCATCAAAGAGAAAGTAGACTCGCACGCCGCGCTGGGCAGCGCGCTGTAAATGATGCTTCAAGCGTTGCCCGAGCGCATCGTTGCGGACAATAAAAAACTGCAACAAGACATACTGTTCAGCGTGATCAATGCCGTCAAACAGGCTTTCAAACGTTGCTGGCCCATCAATGAGTAGAGTCGCCTGGTTGCCATGGGTTAGTGGCATCATGGCGAGCTGTTCTACCGCCTGAATATCGGCGTTGCTAGAGGGCGCAACATAGGGTTGAACATTGGCACGGTACCGCACGAGCACCCTGCGTAGCACGGTGTCCCGCTGGCCTCGGGCAGATACATAGCCATAAAATCGTGGTCGCCCGAAAAACCAGTAAGCGGGAAGCGCGACGTAGGGAAAAGTAAGCAGCGATATAATCCATGCCACGGCCCCCTGAGAGGTTCGGCTGGACATGAGTGCCATAATGGCTGAAACGATACCCATCAGATGTATCAATAAGATGCTGGTCCCTAGCAACCAGGAGGTCATAGCACATCCTCATAAAGCAAGGGCCTCGCCGTCAGCGAGGCCCTATGCGTTTAATGCCTAATCAACCTTATCACTCCATTACGCCGTCTGGGCAATAATCTCTTTCCACTTCGCAGGCCCGGTTTGATGCACCGATGTCCCTAGGCTATCAACGGCAACGGTCACCGGCATATCTTCGACCTCAAATTCGTAGATCGCTTCCATACCTAAGTCTTCGAAGCCCACTACTCGCGATTTCTTAATCGCTTGAGCCACCAGGTAAGCTGCCCCCCCTACCGCCATTAAGTACACCGCCTCATTATCTCGGATGGCGTCAATGGCGATTTGTCCACGCTCTGCTTTACCGACCATACCCAGCAGGCCAGTTTCTTCCAGCATGGTGCGGGTGAATTTATCCATCCGTGTGGCGGTGGTCGGGCCCGCAGGTCCCACTACTTCATCGCCAATTGGATCAACCGGGCCGACGTAGTAGATAAAGCGACCTCTCATATCGACAGGCAGCGGTTCGCCTTTGGCCAGCATATCGATCATGCGCTTATGGGCAGCATCGCGGCCAGTGAGCAGCTTACCGTTCAATAGCAGTGTATCACCGGGCTGCCAGGTTTTAACTTCCGCAGGTGTCACCGTATCAAGATTGACTCGCTTAACGTTATCACCTGCTTCGCGAGTAATTTCAGGCCAGTCTTCAAGCTTAGGCGCTTCTAGCGTTGCAGGACCGGAGCCATCCAAGGTGAAGTGGATATGACGCGTCGCCGCGCAGTTAGGAATAATCGCTACAGGCTTGTTGGCTGCGTGGGTCGGGTAGTCTTTGACTTTAATATCCAGCACGGTGGTCAAGCCACCTAGACCCTGGGCACCAATACCGCTTTTGTTGACCTTATCAAACAGCTCTAAACGCAGCTCTTCGGAACGGGTGCTAGGCCCGCGAGCCTGCAGATCCTGAATATCGATAGGATCGAGTAGCGCCTCTTTGGCAATCAGCATGGCCTTTTCGGCGGTACCGCCGATACCAATCCCCAGCATACCGGGAGGACACCAACCAGCGCCCATCTTAGGCAGTTGCTCCATCACCCAATCAACGACGCTGTCAGAGGGGTTAAGCATAGCAAACTTGGATTTTGCCTCGCTGCCACCGCCCTTCGCCGCCACATGGATATCGACACTGTCGCCGGGCACAATCGAGTGGTGAATAATCGCTGGCGTGTTGTCTTTGGTGTTGGCGCGCTTACCGTCTGGATCCGCCAGCACTGAGGCGCGCAGAATATTATCCGGCAACAGGTAGGCACGACGAACACCTTCATTGATCATGTCGTCCAGGCTCATGTCCGCTTCCCAGGTAACGTTCATGCCCACGTGAACGAACACGGTGACGATGCCGGTATCCTGGCAAATCGGGCGGTGCCCAGTGGCGCACATGCGCGAGTTAATCAAAATCTGTGCGATGGCGTCTTTAGCAGCGGGGTTCTCTTCGCGTTCGTAGGCATCTGCCATGGCGTCAATAAAATCTTTGGGATGGTAGTAAGAGATGTACTGCAGAGCATCGGCAACGCTTTGAATAACGTCGTCCTGGCGAATCACGGTCATGGTCTATTAGCTCCTAGGTTAACGTCTAGTCAGCGGCTTTTATCCGCGCCTGCGGAGGTGCCGTCTTAGCGTAAACCCAGTATATCGTATTGGCTCTGACGCAGCAGCACTCTGCTGCGCAGAACTATTTACTTCGAGCAAATCTTGATGTAGATGTGTTTTTAGCAACAAGATAACGGTATAAAAATTAAAAGTCTTTACACCCTGACTATATAGGGGGGCAGAAAGAGCCCCATGCGCGGCGAATTTCTGGGCCTTCTGGCATACCTTTAGCCCAGCGCCAGCTGTTTTTCTTTCATTTGATGAAGCTGGTCACGCAGCCGCGCCGCCTCTTCAAACTCGAGGTTTTGGGCGGCTTCAAACATGGCATCCTCAAGCTTGCTGATGGCCCCCAGCAGGTCTTGCTTGCTCATAGTGGTGACATCATACTCGGCGGCGCTTTCTGCCACTTTACGCTCGTTGCCACGACGACGACTGCTCTTTTTGCCTGGCGCCTGGGCGGCTTCAAGAATATCGGCCACCGAGCGCGTCACGGTGGTCGGCGTAATGCCATGCTCAAGGTTGTGCTCTGTTTGCTTCGCCCGCCGCCGTTCCGTTTCATCAATCGCTTTGCGCATTGAGTCGGTAATCCGGTCACCGTAGAGAATCGCTTTGCCGTGGGCGTTACGCGCCGCGCGGCCAATGGTCTGTATCAAAGAGCGTTCAGAGCGCAGGAAGCCCTCTTTATCCGCATCAAGAATCGCCACCAGCGACACTTCGGGAATATCCAGGCCTTCGCGCAGCAGGTTGATGCCCACCAACACATCAAACTTGCCCAAGCGTAAATCACGAATAATCTCAACCCGCTCGACGGTGTCGATATCCGAATGTAAGTAGCGCACCCGGATGCCGTGCTCGTCAAAATACTCGGTCAGGTCTTCCGCCATGCGCTTGGTTAGTGTGGTCACCAGCACTCTCTCGCCTACCGCAGTGCGCAAACCAATTTCCGAAAGCAGGTCATCTACCTGGGTGCTGGCAGGACGCACCTCAATTTCAGGGTCCAGCAACCCGGTGGGCCGAACCACTTGCTCTACCGTTTGGCTAGCGTGTTCACCCTCGTAGCGGCCTGGCGTAGCGGAAACAAAGATCGTTTGCGGAGAGATTGACTCCCACTCTTCAAACTTCATGGGTCGGTTATCCAGCGCCGAAGGCAGCCGGAAGCCATACTCGACCAGGGTCTCTTTGCGCGAGCGGTCGCCTTTATACATACCACCTACCTGGGGCACGCTGACGTGTGATTCGTCAATAAACAGCAGTGCGTCATCGGGCAGGTAGTCAAAGAATGTCGGCGGTGGCTCGCCTGGGGCACGCCCAGAGAGGTAGCGGGAGTAGTTTTCGATACCATTGCAGTAACCCAGCTCCAGCATCATCTCAATATCGTAAAGAGTGCGCTGCTCAAGACGCTGTGCCTCTACCAGTCGCTCATGCTTGCGCATCCACCCAAGGCGCTCTTTAAGCTCCTCTTTAATGGCATCAATGGCACCCAAAATCGTTTCCCTTGGGGTGACATAGTGCGACTTGGGGTAGATGGTCATCCGCGGCACCTCGCCGTGGACGGCACCGGTCAACGGGTCAAACAGGCGAATCGTGTCAATCTCGCTGTCAAACAGCTCTACCCGCACCGCTTCTTCGTCAGAGTCGGCGGGGAAGATATCAATCACGTCGCCGCGCACACGGTAAGTACCGCGGCGGAAATCCATATCATTGCGGGTGTACTGAAGCTCAGCCAAACGGCGCAGGAAAGCGCGCTGATCGATGAGCTCGCCACGAGTGAAGTGCAGGCGCATTTTTAGGTATTGGTCAGGGTCACCCAGACCATATATCGCCGACACTGATACCACAATCAACGCATCGCGGCGTTCTAGTAGTGCCTTGGTGGCCGAAAGCCGCATCTGTTCGATATGGTCGTTTATCGAAGCATCTTTCTCGATAAAAGTATCCGAGGAAGGCACGTAGGCTTCCGGCTGGTAGTAGTCGTAGTAGGAGACAAAATACTCGACCGCGTTATCGGGGAAAAACGCTTTAAACTCACCGTACAGCTGGGCCGCGAGAGTCTTGTTCGGCGCCATCACAATGGTTGGGCGCTGCTGTTGCTCGACCACATTGGCCATGGTGAAGGTTTTACCCGACCCGGTCACCCCCAGCAGGGTTTGATGGGCAAGCCCTGACTCCAGACCACTAATCAGCCCCTTGATGGCGGCAGGCTGGTCGCCAGCTGGCTGAAATTTTGACTGCAATCGGAAGGCTTTGCTCATCGGTGCTCCTAAACAGATAAATTAAACTAATCGCGTGGCGATCTCGACCGTTGACTGAGTCATAAGGCGCTGAATGGGGCAGCGGTGGCTAATATCTTCAAGCCTGGTGCGCTGCTCTGGGTCATCAATACCGTGCAGCGTTAAGGCCACGTCTAGCTTGTAGATGCCCTTCTTTTCCTGGCTGTCATCGCGCTGAACGGTAACGGTGATGCCCTCAAGGGGCCACTCCTTACGCTTGGCGTACATCTGCACGGTAATCGCTTTGCAGGTACCCAATGCAATATCGAAATAGTCGTGGGGATCTGGGGCGCTTCCCTCTCCGCCAACGATCGCTGGCACATCGGCATAGAGATCGTCCAGCCCATTGACTTCAACCCGCTGCCTAAAGACATGGTTGCGTTCACTGATCACGGTAATGGGAGAGTGCATTAGGATACCTTTACACCTAGCTTGAGTTTTTCAATGGCATTAATCAGCGTCTCGCGCTTTGCCCGACCGTCCACATCGGCGCCATGCCGACCCACTTCGGCGCTATCGACGCCGTCAAGCATCATCAGCGCCGTGGTGATTTTGTTCACCTGATCGACCGATTTAACACCTTGGAATGTTAACGATTGCTGCGCCATAGCGTTTCCCTGCCTGTTGACCTGTGCAAAACTGATACAAAGGAAAGAGTCTAGCACGCTAATGGTGCCTTGCAATCAGCGCAGACTGCCCACACTTAGTAGTGCTAAAGATACCTTTGACTCTTTCGTACTGAACACATCACTACCGAACGCTTTCCCACTTTTCAGGAGTTTTTATGGCGACCGTTACCGCTAGCACCCCGGCCCTTGGCAGCGTCCGCCTTAACCATTTAGCCGCACTGGATGTGAAGGGGGCGGATGCAGAAAAATTTCTTCAGGGTCAGACCAGCGCCCAGGTAAGCTTGGCCAATGGACACTTTGCGCCGCTCACCTGTTTTTGCACGCCTAAGGGCCGCATGTTGGCCAACGCTCAACTGCTGCGCTTGGGCGAGCAGCACTACCGACTGCTGCTCAGCAACACCTTATTGGATAGCTTAGCGAACCATCTTAAAAAATTCGCTGCCTTCTACCGGGCGGAATTGATCACCCTGCCCGACCTTTTATTGATTGGCGCCGGCGATGAGGCCCAATCGCTTGCGGATCAGTTGGGCCTGGAGCTACCTGATCAAGTGGGCACCCACACCAACAACGACCAAGCCTGCGTAATTCGCTACCCCGGTGAGACACCGCGTTGGCTATTGTGTTTCGATAACGACACCAAAGTCGATGTAGCGTCGGTTCAAGATGACCCAGCGAGCCGCAACGCTTGGCAGCTTGAGGATATTCGTAGCGGCTTGGCGTGGCTAACCGATGCCCAACAAGATCACTTCCTGCCTCAGATGCTTAACTGGGAAGCGCTGGGTGGCATTAGTTTTAAAAAGGGTTGTTACACCGGTCAGGAAGTCGTTGCCCGGGCACACTTTCGTGGTCAGGTGAAAAAGCGTCTGATGCGCATCAGTGTAGAGGCAGCATCACTGCCTGATGCGGGCACTAGCGTGGTTAATGGTGACGATAAAGCGGTAGGCGAAGTGGTAGTCAGCGCTTTTAATAATCAAGGCAGCGTTGAATTGCTGTCGGTCATGAACACCAAAGTCGCCGAAGAACAGACGCCTCTCTTTTTGGCAGGCGCGCCAGCGGCCCTTCTCCCGTTACCCTATGCGATTGAGCGTGTGGATCCGGAACAGCTGGCGGTTAGCCTTAACGGTTAGGGACTCTAGGCTCTAGATAAGCCAAATAGCGTCGCGACGGTATCGCTGCTCTGGGCCGCGACCTGCTCCACTGTTTGCCCACGCAGGCTGGCCACAACGTTACATACCTCTGCTACTCGACAAGGCTCATTACGCATCCCCTGATAGCCGCTAAGCGGCATATCAGGGCTATCGGTTTCAAGCACAAAAGCATCGTCAGGCAGTGCCTTAACGGTTTGCCGTAACCGCTTGGCGCGCTCATAGGTGACTGCACCGCCCACCCCAAGCTTGAACCCCAGATCGAGAAACTTCGTCGCTTGCTCAATTGAGCCTGAAAAGGCGTGTATCAGTCCTGCCTTTGGAAGCGCAATCTGACTAAGGCGCTTAGCGACCTTATCGCTGGCGTGGACGCAGTGCACCACTACCGGCAGCGAATGCTGTTTAGCTAGTTTCAACTGGGCATCAAAGTAGTGCCACTGCGCTTCAAGTGTGTCGGTAAAGCGGCCATCAATACCACACTCGCCCACTGCTACTAACTCTGAGTGCTCGCCGAGCAAATGATCAAGCGAGTCAATATCCGACGCTTGGTGCTCATCTACAAAGTAAGGATGCAAGCCCAAGCATACTGACGTATCCGCCCGCTCGCCCAGCGCCAGCACTTGCGGCCAACGAGAACGAGTCGTGCCCGGCACCACAAAGCGTACCACGCCCACTGCCTTAGCGGAGTCAAACACCTCAGTCCGATCATGATCGAACTGGGCAAAATCGAGATGGCAGTGGGCGTCAATTAGCATGTGAACGACTAGTGTTCGCGGGTAGGCTGGAAGCGAATGTCTGGCCAGCGTTCCTGGGTCATCTGCAGATTAACCCGGGTAGGCGCGATATAGGTGAGGTAACCACCGCCATCGATAGCCAGATTGGTGCTGGCCTTACGCTTAAACTCTTCGAGCTTTTTAGCATCTTCACAGTAGACCCAGCGGGCGGTCTGTACATTAACGCCTTCGTACAAGCAGTCGACCTTGTACTCCTCTTTCAGGCGATGGGCGACCACATCGAACTGCAGCGTACCCACGGCGCCTAGAATCAGGTCGTTGTTATCCATCGGCATAAAGACCTGAGTAGCCCCTTCTTCTGAAAGCTGCTGCAAGCCCTTTTGTAGCGCTTTCATCTTTAGTGGATCTTTAAGCCGCACGCGCTTAAATAGTTCGGGAGCGAAGTGGGGTATGCCGGTAAAGCGCATATCCTCACCTACGGTAAAGGTATCGCCGATCTGAATCGTTCCGTGATTGTGTAGACCGATAATGTCGCCAGGCCAAGCTTCTTCCACTTGAGAGCGATCAGAGGCCATAAAGGTCAGGGCATCGGCAATTTTAACGTCCTTGCCTATACGCACATGGCGCATCTTCATGTTCTTTTCGTACTTGCCTGAACAGACCCGCAAAAACGCGATGCGATCACGGTGGTTGGGATCCATATTGGCCTGGATTTTAAATACGAAGCCGGTGAAGCGATCATCCTCGGAAGTGACTACCCGAGTATCGGTTTCGTGGGCCTGGGGCGGTGGCGCGTACTCGACGAAGCCATCCATCATCTCGCGCACCCCAAAGTTACCCATGGCGGTACCGAAATAGACCGGCGAAAGCTCACCCCGGCGATAAGCATCCAGATCAAACTCATGGGACGCCCCACGCACCAGCTCTACTTCCATGCGCAGCTCTTCGGCCTGCTCCTCACCAAGCACGGCATCCACTTCGGGACTATCCAAGCCTTCAATGCGCTTATCATCGGGGATTCGGCTGCCCTGCCCCTGGGTGTAAAGATGAACCACGTCGTTATAGAGGTGATAAACGCCCTTAAAGTGGCGACCCATGCCAATCGGCCAGGTCATCGGCGCACACTGAATATTCAGTACCGTTTCGACTTCATCCATCACCTCAATCGGGTCACGGATATCGCGATCCATTTTGTTAATAAAGGTGAGAATCGGCGTAGTACGCAGACGACACACTTCCATCAATTTAATGGTGCGATCCTCAACGCCTTTAGCGCCATCGATTACCATCAATGCAGAATCAACCGCTGTGAGCGTTCGGTAGGTATCTTCAGAGAAGTCTTCGTGACCCGGGGTATCCAGCAGGTTAACAATACGGCCACCGTAGGGAAACTGCATCACCGAGGTCGTTACCGAGATACCCCGCTCCTGCTCCATTTTCATCCAGTCCGAGGTAGCGTGGCGATCATTGCGCTTGCTTTTGACCGAGCCCGCCATCTGGATGGCATTGCCAAACAGCAGCATCTTTTCGGTGATCGTGGTTTTACCAGCATCGGGGTGCGAGATAATAGCGAAGGTCCTGCGAAGCTCCGCTTCACGGGCTAATTGAGTCTCTTTCATTGTGCCTCTTCAAATATTAGTACTCAGCGCAGCACTCTATCGACTGACCACCGCGCGTTGAGCAATGTCTATTGCATCAATTGTAACGCTTGGAAGCAGCTGTTGTCGCGGGTGGCGTCAAACGTGACGCTCTTGAAGACGTCCTTGAAAAGGTCACAAAAAAACGCTGACTAGGTCAGCGTTTTATCGTACTAAACGGCACAAGTCCGATGCTAGTCACTAAATACTGGGCTCTAGGCGTAGGTATTAACCTGCGTACCTACACTGCCCTCTTTGGCTAAATCTGGCTGAGCGCCAGTGTCAGCAGAGGCCATGATTTCGGTCACTTGTTGTGCCTGAGTATCTAGCGCTTCTTTAAACACCTGCATTTGAGCCTGTTCAGGAGTTTGCGCTTGATTCATATAAAGCGACGCACTCACTGAACTGCTGATGCCTACATCCATATATCCACCTCATGGTGTGCAAATGTGCTTATAAACTAGCAAAGCATTAGGTTACGCGCAAAGATATCGTTCCTATTTGCGATGCTAGTATCTACTGTTATCGGCTTAAATCGCCTAATCATTAATGTATATAGTGCTAGCTAGAACCTGTCAGCACGAAATGGTGCCATATCAATTGACGTTGGCTGCCCTTCCATCATATCCGCGAGCAACTGCCCTGTCGCAGGCCCTAACGTAAAGCCCTGATGACCATGACCAAAGGCAAGCCATAGCCCAGGATGCCTTGGTGCTGGCCCAATCACCGGCTTCATATCGGGCAAGCAGGGCCGCGCGCCTTTCCAAGGGGCTTCATCTCGGCGCTCGCCTAGCGGGAATACGCTGCGCGCGACTTTCTCAGCTGCTGCTAATTGATTAACGTCCGCAGGCGCATCCAAGCGATCCAACTCAGCACCAGTGGTCAAGCGAACGCCAGCGTTCATCGGCGCCAGCAGGTAGCCGACCTCTGCATCCATGACCCAGAAATGTAGCTTGGCTGGCGTTTTAGGTGCGTAGTGCATGTGGTAGCCACGCTTAACAAAAGTAGGAAAGTGATAGCCCAGCTCTTTTAACCAGCTTCCCGCCCAGGGGCCTAGCGCCACCACGACGTCATCTACTTCTAATGTTTCAGATTCTAACGTTTCAGAGGCGGTATTAACCTGCCAGCGCTCTCCCACCTGCTTAACTGACTGAATGTCCGCCTGCAAAATGCGCCCGCCATCATTACTAAACGCTTGAGCGTAAGCCGCGACCAACCCGCCTGGGTCAGCAACGGTCCAAGGGTCAAGCCAGTGAATCGCACCGATAATAGTGTCACTCAGAGAAGGCTCTTTCTCCGCAAGTGCCGCCCTATCCAGTTGCTCAAACTGTACGCCATAAAGGCGTTGTGCTTCTTCGGCTTCTTTTACCCGTGCGGCAAGTTTTTCAGGAGTGCGATAAAGCTCAAGCCACCCCTGAC
Source organism: Vreelandella boliviensis LC1 (assembly GCF_000236035.1). Taxonomy (GTDB): domain Bacteria; phylum Pseudomonadota; class Gammaproteobacteria; order Pseudomonadales; family Halomonadaceae; genus Vreelandella; species Vreelandella boliviensis. The sequence continues at coordinate 252,506 of NZ_JH393259.1, read as the reverse complement.
GGCGCACCAAGTGATTGGCGTCTGCAGCATCAATCATCGGGCCATGGGTTTTGAGCGAAAGCTGAATCAGTGAGGCGTACTCCGGCACAATTTTCTGGTAAGCCTTCGGCGCTGAATTCATCCAATAGCGCAATAGCGGGGAGGCGGCATTGACCATACCTGCCGGCCGATAACGAATATCCACCCGACGATTAGGTAAGACGCTGAGCAGCGTTTTGACGTCACGGGGAAAAGGGTACGGCCTTACCGCTTCACGCTGAATGATTCCCGCATTGCCAAACGAAGTTTCGCGGCCAGGTTGAAGGCGATCCACCAGGGTGACCTCATGTCCTCGCTGGCGAAGATGCCAGGCGATGCTGACGCCGACCATGCCTGCTCCCAACACTACCGTTTGACGCGCCATTTTGATGCACTCCCTTTCGCCGATTAATAACCACTATTGAAGAACGATAACTATTTGAAAAATATCACCAATTCATACGCATTTATATAGAGAAAAACACTCTTTTAATTAAAATAATCAGCAATTAATGCTGCTATGAGCGTTAAAAAGGATGACTCCACTATTAGCGGCATAACAATTGCTTAGTTTCTATTAGGAAACCTTAATGGCATTCGATTAGCCCCGATGCAACGGTCTCTCCTCCTTCTGCGCAAAACAAACAAAGCACCAAAAAGAAGCGCACTTGCACCAAAAGCTGCTGAGGAACACACCATGCCTGCCACGCTAGATTTGCATAGCTCGCTGCTCGACACACTCTGGGTACTGTGGGCCGCTGTCTTGGTATTTGTGATGCAAGCTGGCTTTCTCTGCCTGGAAGCTGGCACTACGCGCACCAAGAACGCTATCAACGTCGCTATGAAAAACGTAGCGGACTTTGCCATTGCCGTCAGTGTTTTTTGGTTAGTCGGTTTTGGCATCATGTTTGGCGACTCTCACCACGGCTTAATCGGCACGACGCTGTTTGGTTGGCAGTTAGAAGCTTCCAGTAGCTGGGTGATTACCATTTTTATTTTCCAGGCAATGTTTTGCGCCACCGCCGCTACCATTGTGTCGGGGGCGGTGGCAGAACGTATGCCCTTTTTAGCCTATACCTGGACGGCCCTCTGGATAGCCTTGCTTATCTACCCGGTATTTGGCCACTGGACATGGGGTGGGCTTTTGGGTGGCTCGGAAGGCTGGCTAGGGTCGCTTGGGTTTGTCGATTTTGCCGGCTCAACGGTCGTGCATAGTGTGGGCGGCTGGGTAGCGCTGGCAGCGGTACTCTGTATCGGCCCACGCAGCGGGCGCTTCAATCATGGCAAACCACCTACCGCCTTCCCTTCGGGCAACCTCCCCCTCGCTATGCTAGGCGCGCTGTTTATGATCCTAGGCTGGTTTGGCTTTAACGGCGGCAGCACCCTGGCCGTTACCGCACAAATACCCGGCATAATAGCCAATACTGTTTTGGGCGCCGTCGGCGGGATCCTTTCGGGCATGCTGATGGGGCTGCGTACGCGGCGCTACGCCGACGTGATGTACGCAATTAATGGCGCCATTGCGGGCTTGGTCGCCGTAACCGCCAGCGCTCATGTGATCTCTTTATCGGCAGCCTTTGGACTGGGTGCGGTTAGCGGCGTACTGATGGTGCTGACCAGCGAATGGCTGCTAAGTAAGCATATTGATGATGCAGTCAGTGCCATACCCTCGCACCTCGTCGCGGGCATATGGGGGACGCTAGCACTACCCTGGGTCGCAGACTTAACGCTGTTGGATAGCGGCCTGTCTAGATCCGCTCAGTTTGGTGTCCAGTTGATGGGCGTAGTGGTGTGCGGCATTTGGAGCTTTGGCAGCGCCTGGCTGCTGTTCCGCATCACCCGGCGTTTCCTACCCATTCGTGTCTCCCCTCAAGCAGAAAAGATCGGCCTCAACCTCGCCGAGCATGGCGCCAATAATGAGCTGAACCAACTGCTTGAGCATATGCGCCAGCACGAACAACAAGGCGATATGCGCCAGCGAATTGACGCCGATCCGTTTACCGAAGTAGGTGAAATAGCAGCAAGCTATAATCGCGTAACTACCGCTCTTGAACGCGCTGTTGGGCATACCCGCGTGATGCTTCGCAACCTGCGCGATGGGGTGATTACCTGGCAGGCAGACGGTACCCTGACAAGCCTTAACCCCGGGGCAGAGCAACTCTTCGAAGTAGAAGCCTTACAGTTTATTGGGCAACCTGTTTCACAGCTATTGCCGGGGCATACCCTTACTCCTGGGGCGCGCCACGAAATTAAACGCCGTTGCGCAGATATGCAGGTGCGCTACCTGGAAATACAAGTCAGCGAGGGGGCCACAGGCTCCGTGTCAGAGCGCTCGGGTATGGTGCGTGACATTACCGAACGCAAACAGCTCCAGGAGCAGCTGAACCGTGAACGCGACCTTGCCCGCACCACACTGGCATCCATCGGTGATGGCGTTATTACCTGTGACGCCAGTGGTAACGTGACGTTTATCAATGCGGAAGCTAAGCGCCTGACCGGATGGACACTCGAAGAGGCCATTAATAAGCCCATCTACGCGGTGTATCAATTACTTGAGGAAGCCAGCGGGGAACCGCTTAGCAACCCAGCCCGTCAAGTGCTCACCCAGCTAACCCCAGTACACTCCACCGAGCACTGCCTGCTGGCTAATCGAGATCACACGCACACTCCCATCCAACACAGCGCTTCACCAATACGGTCGCGCAGCGGCATTACCTTAGGAGCAGTGGTCGTTTTTCAGGATGTCAGCCTCACTCGCCAGCTTACCGAACAGCTCAACTATCAGGTCAGCCACGACAACCTAACTGACCTGCTCAACCGCCGCGCCTTCGAATCCGCGCTCAGTGCGCTACTCAATCGAGACGATGGCCACCACGTGCTGTGCTACCTGGATCTTGATCAGTTCAAAATCGTCAATGACACTTGCGGCCATCTTGCGGGAGACGAACTACTGCGCCAATTAGCGTTAAAATTGAAAGACCATGTGCGCAGCAGCGATATCGCCGCCCGCCTGGGTGGCGATGAGTTCGCTTTGTTGCTACCTGATTGCGGTATAGAGCGTGCATTGACGATTGCCGAAGCGTTGCGCTGCGATATCGAACAGTACCGTTTTGTTTGGCAGGGGCATAACTTTGGCATCGGCGTGAGCATTGGCTTGGTTGAACTCAATGCCGCTCATCCCATGCAACTGAGCCAGGCTCTCCACGCCTCCGACGCGGCGTGCTACGCCGCGAAAGAGGCAGGCCGCAATCGCATTCACCACTATCAGCCTGACGATCATTCATTACTGGAGAAACACGGCGAGTTGCAGTGGGTTCAACGCTTGCAATATGGTTTAGATAACGACACCTTCCGTCTTTTCGCCCAACCAATTACAGCCGTTTGTGCCGCTGGCCCTGGCTACCGCGAAATTCTGCTCCGACTTGAAGAGCATGGCCAGGTCATCACGCCAGGTAGTTTTCTACCCGCCGCCGAGCGTTATCACTTTATGGAACGCATTGACCGCTGGGTAATTCGTAACACCCTAGCCTGGCTAGGGGATCAAAACCGCCACGCGACATTGCCGTCTCATAGCTTGTGGGGGATCAATCTTTCGGGAGCGTCGCTTTCCGATGCTGATTTTTGTCACGATCTTATTACTCAAGTCGCCATGGCTGGCCTGCCCCACGGCACGCTGTGCTTTGAAATCACCGAGAGCACCGCCATTGCCCAACTCTCACACGTGAGTGAATTAATTGTTACCCTGAAAGATTACGGCTGCCGCTTTGCACTGGATGACTTTGGCACCGGCCTATCCTCTTTTAGTTATCTGAAGCAGTTGCCCGTCGATTATTTAAAAATAGACGGCAACTTTATCCGCAATGTGGATATGGACCCGATTGACCGGGCTATGGTTGAGGCGATTCATGCCGTTGGCAAAGCGCTAGGGATTGAGACCATTGCTGAATTTGTGGAAACGCAAGCAACGTTGGACACGCTTTACCACATGGGTATTGACTACGCTCAGGGGAATTTACTTGGCAGGCCTGAACCGCTCACCCATATGGCGGGCCACCGCATTAAGGTGATGCCGCGTTAGATAGAGCATGGGGAGCCTAAAAGCCAGAAACGCAAAAGATCCCTGCTAAGGGCATAATTTCAAAAAAGAATTTAGTAGCTATACAAATTAGATAAAGAACAGAAGGGAAGGGAAGGGAAGGGAAAATATGCTGGGGTAATGGGGTGGATGATGGGACTTGAACCCACGACCACCGGAGTCACAATCCGGGGCTCTACCACTGAGCTACACCCACCACAACCTAAAACTGGAAACGCAGCTATTGTCACTTACGCAAACATTGTCACTGGGGTGGATGATGGGATTTGAACCCACGACCACCGGAGTCACAATCCGGGGCTCTACCCCTGAGCTACACCCACCATAGACAATCTTACGTAGAAACCATTTGCTTGAAGATATGTGCTTGAAGATATGATTCTGACAGGTTGATACCACTGAATTAGGTGGCACGCCCAGCAGGAATCGAACCCGCAACCTACGGCTTAGAAGGCCGTTGCTCTATCCGGTTGAGCTATGGGCGCACATTTAGCATTCATGAGAAATGAATACTGATGAGCACTAGACCACAACTGCAGCTTGGAAAAGCAAACTACTACCTTTCTTGCTAAGTGAATGGTCGGGATGGAGGGATTCGAACCCCCGACATCCTGCTCCCAAAGCAGGCGCGCTACCAGGCTGCGCTACATCCCGACTTTAATCACTTTAGACGCTACCGTGCTGCCCGTCTCAAGCGAGGCATATATTACTATTTTTAATTTTAAAGTCAACCATTAAAGTGATTGTTAATGAAGACGCTTTGCCTGGATGCTCCAGCGTGCGAAAATTACCATCTCTAAAGCGCTGTTGCGTGAGCTCTTTAGCGCCTAGGCCATTTTTAACATCCACAGGGATTCCATTACATGACCGCCCAACTAATCGATGGCAAAGCCATCGCTGCTACTGTCCGCCAACAGGTTGCTGAAAAGATCGCCGCACGCCGTCAAGCAGGCGGGCGGGCACCGGGACTAGCCGTGGTTGTGGTCGGGAACGATCCCGCCTCTCAAGTGTATGTCAGTAATAAGCACCGCGCCTGCGAACAGGCGGGTATTCTCTCCTTTCAGCACGCCCTGCCCGCCACTACCTCGCAGCATGAGCTGGAAGCGCTAGTTGACCAGCTCAATAGCGACCCTGCCGTTGATGGCATCTTGGTTCAATTGCCGCTGCCTAATCATTTGGATGCCGAGCCTATTTTAGAGCGTATTCGTCCGGACAAGGATGTCGATGGCTTCCACCCCTACAACATTGGCCGCTTAGCGCAGCGTATGCCCTCCCTGCGCCCCTGCACGCCAAAAGGCATCATGACCCTACTGGCGCAGAGCGACATTGCACTGCGCGGCTTAGATGCCACCGTGGTGGGCGCCTCTAATATAGTAGGCCGCCCAATGGCGCTCGAGCTGATGCTTGCGGGCTGCACCACCACCGTATGTCACCGTTTTACCCAAAATCTTGAAGATCACGTTAGCCGTGCCGATATTTTAATAGTGGCTGTCGGCAAGCCGGGTATCGTCAAAGGAGAATGGATTAAGCCGGGCGCTATCGTGATCGACGTGGGTATCAATCGCCAGGAGGATGGCACGTTAAAAGGCGATCTTGATTTTGCTGCCGCTGCCGAACGCGCTAGCTTTATTACCCCCGTACCCGGTGGCGTTGGGCCAATGACCGTCGCAACACTGCTGGAAAATACATTGGAAGCCGCTGAGCAACACGACTTAGCACTCGATCACGCCTGAGTTAATCATCACCCTTTTTATTTAGGAGCATGGCGCAGTGAAGCGTATTGGTATTATTGGCGCAATGGCGCAGGAAGTGAGCACGTTGGTGGGCCAGTTGGACAACTCCCAGCGCTATGAGCACGCCGGGTTTGTATTCCATACCGGCACGCGTTACGGCCTTGAGGTCATTGTGCTGCAATCAGGGATAGGTAAAGTCAACGCCGCGGTGGGCACAGCTATTTTATTAGAGCGCCATCAGCCGGATGCCATAATCAACACCGGTTCCGCCGGTGGCTTTGCCACCGATCTAGAAATTGGCGATGTGATCATTTCAGACGAAGTACGCCATCACGACGTTGACGCCGTAGTGTTTGGCTATGAGATAGGCCAAGTGCCGGGAATGCCCGCCGCCTACTTAGCCGACACAGCGCTACGAGAAGTAGCGCGTAACGCCATCACCTCTTTAGGTGAAGTCCAGGTGCGCGAAGGCTTGATCGCCACCGGAGATGCCTTTATGGCCGATCCTGCCCGAGTAGATGCCACCCGCGCCCAGTTCCCCAGCATGCTTGCGGTAGAGATGGAGGGTGCCGCCATTGCCCAAACGTGCCACCTCTACCAGTGCCCTTTCGTGGTTATACGTGCGCTCTCTGATATTCCCGGCAGTGGCGACAACCACCTCTCCTTCGATGAGTTTCTGGAAGTGGCTGCCGACCACTCATCACGTATGGTTGATCAAATGCTGAAGCAGCTTGGTAACGCCTAACAGGGTTTGCTAAGTGCTCAATGCCGTCGACCGTTAAACCGTCGACGGCGCTTGTTAAGACTTAATCGCCCAGCTAAGCGACTCCCCCGCCAGCAGCGGAATAATTTTCTCCCCCTGGGCGTATGCGTAGCTTTCCGGCAGCGTCCACTCGCGTCGCTCTAGCGTAATGGTGTCTGGGTTTGGCGATAGCCCATAAAAACGCGGCCCATTAAGGCTGGCGAAGGCCTCCAACTTGTCCAGGGCATCCATTTCGTCGAAGGCGGTTGCGTAAAGCTCAATAGCCGCAGGAGCGGTATAGGCACCGGCACAGCCGCAGCTCGACTCTTTAGCGCCCTGGGAGTGGGGCGCACTATCGGTGCCCAAAAAGAACTTATGGCTACCGCTGGTGGCTGCTTTTAGCAACGCTTGGCGGTGCTGCTCACGCTTAAGGATGGGCAGGCAGTAGTAGTGAGGGCGAATGCCACCCACCAGCATCTTATTGCGGTTAAACAGCAGATGATGGGCGGTAATGGTAGCGGCCACGTTATCCGGCGCCTGGGCAACAAACTCAGCTGCCTGCTGGGTGGTAATATGCTCACACACCACTTTCAGCGATGGATGGCGTTCCATCAGTGGCTTCATTACTGTTTCAATGAATACCGCTTCGCGATCAAAAATATCGATCTCTGCATCGGTAACTTCACCATGCACCAAAAGTGGCATGCCGACCTTCGCCATCATCTCGATAGTTGCGTCACAATGGGCTAAATCGGTAACCCCTGAGTCGGAGTTAGTCGTGGCACCCGCAGGGTAAAGCTTCACTGCTTTAACAATGCCACTTTGCACCGCGCGCTCGATCTCTTCAGGCGGCGTTGTATCGGTGAGATAGAGCACCATTAAGGGCTCGAAGGAACTGCCCGCTGGCAAGGCAGCGAGAATATCCTGACGGTATTCATGCGCCTGGGCCGTGGTTGTAACTGGCGGGGTGAGATTGGGCATAATGATCGCCCGCCCCATTTGCGCGGCGGTATGACCTACTACCGCTTTGAGTGCCTCATCGTCACGCAAGTGAAGGTGCCAATCGTCGGGGCGGGTCAGTGTCACAGTATCCACGGCAAGTCCTGTAGTGGTGTTAGGTCGGATAAAATGCGGTGTACACAGTATACGCAATTGCGCGCCGGGATAAATCCGCACTTCAAGCGCCCACACCCCCGTCCAAGTGTCGTATCATGGCGCTGTTTTTAAGACCCATACCTAAGGTTAGTTTTTCACAGTCGTTTATAACAGTTAGTTTTTTACGCTAAGGATTTGGTCGTTTATGCAGAACGTGCGGCGCTATGCGGATATTATTGCCAGCCTGGAAGGATTGATGTGGCTAAGCCTCGCTTGGTCGATTTCACTCTCCGTCCATATCGGCAGCACGGAACCCACTCTCGCCAGCTTATTGGTGATTGGCGCTCTAGTGGTTTTCTGCTGGGCTCATCGGCCACTACGTTATTTGCTACGCCGCTACCATATCCGCAAGCGGCGCACAGATATGTGGATCCATACTCTGGCGCTGCCGCTGCTGCTGGCTATGTTTTTCCACATCATGCTTGAAGCTTTACTGGGTAGCGCCTGGTTACCGCCTAAAATGTTGCTATTCAATATATTGGCATCTGCAGGTTGGACAACCTACGTCATGACCCTGCTGATTAAATTTGTCATTCATGGCATTAAATCCAAGGCGAAGTAAGTCCAACATGACAACAGCCCTACCTCTTCCGCTTTCTACGCCCAACCTCAACCTAGTACGGCTGACGATTGTGCGCGGTATCACCTGGACCGGTTTTTTATTGGCCATTGTTGTCGGTGTTGAGCTGCTCGCCTTTGATTTACCGGTGACTGCCGTGGTGAGCGTGGTCATTTCCATGGGCGTACTCAATATCGCCACCTGGTGGCGGCTAGGGCGGCCACGCGCGGTGACACATCTAGAGTACTTGCTGCATTTACTCGCCGATATCACCGGCTTAACGCTGCTGTTCTACTTCTCGGGCGGATCTACCAACCCTTTTATCACCTACTACTTGGTCCCGGTTACCATTGCCGCCGCCACCCTGCCCTGGCGCCACGCCTGGATCATCGCCGCCTGTTCCATGACGGGTTACACCTTTTTAATGTTCTCTTACTACCCTATCCCTCAGTTGGGCCATATCAATAGTGATAGCCCCTTGAGCCTGCACATATTAGGCATGTGGCTTAACTTTGGTCTCTCTGCGGGTTTAGTGACGTTTTTTATCTATAAAATGGCTCACGCGCTGCGTAGCCGTGATCAAGCGCTCTCATCCACTCGGGAAGCCGCCCTGCGGAATGAGCAGGTGTTGGCGGTCGCTACCCAAGCTGCGGGCACTGCCCACGAACTGGGCACACCACTCTCTACAATGGCAGTCCTCCTCAAAGAGATGCAGGCCGACGCCCCCGCCGATTCCGCGCTTGGTCAGGACATTAATTTACTTCGCCAGCAGGTAGACGTATGCAAATCACGTCTTCAAAATTTGGTCTCTAATGCTGATCGGCGACGCATGGCAGAACCCGAAGTGCTCGACGCTGAAGTCTGGCTGGCGGGAGTTGTGCAGCGCTGGTTGGTGCTTCGTCCAGATGTAAGCCATCAATTCGATGTAGCGGAAAAACGCGGCAGGCCTTGGCTGGCAGTCGATGCCACGCTCGACCAAGCGTTAACCAATTTACTGAATAACGCCGCTGACGCCAACCCAGAACACATTGCCATACGCTTAGACTGGCAGAGTGAGAGCGTGGTGATCGATATTCGTGACCATGGCCCGGGTGTGGCCATGTCGATTGCCGACCAGTTGGGTGAGACGTTTATTTCGACTAAAAGCAAGGGCATGGGCATCGGCTTGTTTTTAACGCATGCCACCATCAATCGCTTTGGTGGCGGCGTAAGCCTGTATAATCACCCTGAAGGGGGTACGCTAACGGAAGTTACGCTGCCTCGCTGCGCGGCGCCAAACTAAACGCGTCCGCCCCAAGCACCGCCAGTAATGGATTGAGGACAACATGCAAACGCGAGAGCAACGCCTGCTGATCATTGATGACGATGAGATGTTTTGTCATGTGCTGAATCGCGCTCTAACGCGCCGCGGTTACGACGTCATCGTTGCCCACGATGCAGAGCAGGCCCTGACCATGGCCGCACAGCATTCACCTACCATGGCAACGCTTGATTTAAAACTGGAAAACAGCTCAGGCTTAAAACTGCTTCCCGAGCTGCTTGCAACCGTACCCCTGTGTCGCATTGTGGTGCTGACAGGCTACTCGAGCATTGCCACAGCGGTGGAGGCAATGAAACTTGGCGCGGTTAATTATCTCTGTAAACCAGTGGATGCCGACGATGTATTAATCGCTTTTGAGCGCCAAACTGGCGACCCGGATATTGAGCTTGCTGATAACCCTCCTTCGATTAACCGCATCACCTGGGAGCATATTCAGAAAGTGCTGCAGGAGCATGACGGCAATATATCCGCCACCGCCCGGGCGCTGGGTATGCATCGCCGTACCCTGCAGCGCAAATTACAAAAACGTCCAGTGCGTCGTTAGACCCTGTACTTCCCTGGTCCAGCCCCACTCGATTACGATACGTTAATGCCTGGGGCCGGAGATCTTACTTAATGCGCCGTCCAGCCTAGATCAATATTAAAGCTTGAGCCGGTCACGGCACCTGCAGCGTCGGATGCCAAGTAAGCGATTAATTGCGCCACCTCTTCAGGCTCAATCAAGCGCTTAATCGCCGCCTCTTTGAGCATGACTTTTTCGATGACTTCCTGCTCATCCATACCGTGTAATTTAGCCTGGTCGGCGATTTGATTATCCACCAGCGGGGTTTTTACATAGGCAGGACATACCGCATTAGCGGTGATGCCTTGTTCGCCGCCCTCTAACGCTGCCGTTTTGGTCAAACCGATCATACCGTGCTTGGCACTGATGTACGCCGCTTTACCCGGTGAAGCCACCTGGGCGTGTATCGAGGCCACGTTAACGATGCGTCCCCAGCCCTTTTCACGCATATGCGGCCACGCCGCCTGAGTCAGCAAGAAAGGCGCCGTCAGCATCAGATCCATAATTTGACGCCACTTTTCTTCGGGGAATGTCTCAATCGAGGCAACATGTTGAATTCCGGCATTATTGACCAATATATCAACACCGCCAAAACGCTTAACCGCATCGGCCACCGCCGCACGGCAGGCATCAGGGTCGGTGAGGTCAGCTTCAAAGAAAGCCGCGCCAGCTTTTTCAGCGGTCGCTTTACCCGCTGGATTAAAATCGACGGCAAGTACTTGATGGCCTAATTCGCAAAAGTGCTTAACCACAGCGGCACCGATGCCGCTGCTAGTGCCGGTTACCAGTGCAACTCGAGGCGTTGTAACGGTTTGGGAAGTCATAGGCAATTTCCTTTTTCACTACTTGGATGGGAAGGCACTATCAGTATAAATAGCGTCAGTATAAATAGTGTCAGTATAGCTATCCGCGCCTAGGCGTTGGGCTCATCAGCAGGTTGCATTAAACGCGCCATCATTTGCTGTGCCAGCCTTGCGGCTTCCTGCATATTTTCAAGCTCGCCCAAATCACGCAAAATGGCGCGCTTATAGAGTTCATAGCCGTCTGGTAAGCGCTCAAGGGATAGCTGATAGGCGCCTGAGGGCAGTGAGAGCGTAAGCGTATCCGCCAAATGCTCAGTAAGCAGGGAATGGCCAGGCACTACGACCAACCACAACTCACAGGGCGTAATCAACGCACCCACCAGGTACTCATCGCCATGATGCTGAAAGCATAGCGCATCCACCCCTAAACGCGGGTTCCAGTCACTCTTTTGTTTAATCGAAGGCAAGTGGAGGTCTCGGTACGCCTTCGCCAGTTCAGCAAGGAAGGTGTATTTGTCAGCGGTGAGCGTTTGCATAGGCTTGTTCGTGTTCCAAGATGATAACGGGCATTAATGGTTCGTGTAGTGAGTTGCTATTGGCGTAACGTCCTCTGCTCAGCCACAATAGGCGCGAATTTATCGTTTAGCCAACGGCTATTTTCCATTCGGTTACTGTCTACTTGGTAACTTACTCTGCTTATCGTAAAGGAGCGCCACCTATGTTTGTGGTTATTTTTGGTCGGATGTCATGCCCCTTCTGTGTGCGCGCAAAACAGCTTGCCGAGCACTTGGAAAAAGTCGGCAAAATTGAAGGTTATCGCTATGTGGATATGCCTACCGAAGGCGTAACTAAAGAAGATATCGCCAAAACAGCAGGTAAACCCATTCACACCGTACCGCAGGTGTTTGTCGATCAAGCCCATGTGGGCGGCTTTACTGAATTTGACCAGTTGGTCCGCGACCAACAGTTGCTTGCCGTTTAACCGCTCGTTAATACCCGTTGAACCCTTGCTTACCTCGCTTGCCTATACTGGCAGTTATTTAATGGCTCACGCTAGTTTGTGCCACTTTAGGCAAGGAGTTCACCATGCAGCGTCAGGAGTTTGCTCAGCAGCTATGGCTTGACTATGTACATACTCACCCCGATATCGGCGCCCTTAGGCTATGGCCGTTATCAACGGCGGCCGAATATTTAACGCTAGTAACGCTTAATTACGGCCCTTTTACCGCTGCCGCGCTTACTGGCAACTTAGCTCATATGGGCTATCGCCCGATGGGCCACTACGCCATGGCTGATAAAGGGCTGCTAGTGCATCTACTTGCCCCAAGCGACGACAGTAGCTGGTTGGTGCTGGCAGAATTGCAAATGGGTACATTATCTAAGGCGCCACGGGAAGCCATTGAAGGGCTGGTGCAACAATCCCACCCCCAGGACTGCAAGGGGCATAATTTACTCTGCCGCGGACGGCCCTGGCCGATGCCTAGCTGGGCGCTTTATCAACAACTGCAGCAAGCGCACCCCTTGGCTGCCTGGATAGCGGTCATGGGCCCCCGCCTGCATCACGCTGGCTTTGATTGTGGGCAGCTTGGGGAGCCCATGGATACGCTGGATCAACGCCTAAACGAAGTGGGCATGCCAAGCCTGCAGGGGCAGCAAAACGGTGTATTCACAGTGTCATCACTACTGGATCACCGTTTTTACCCCACCACACCGCAAAAAACAGTCTTCGCCGATGGAGATGAGCATCGCCTCTGCTTAGGCGGTCTAGCGTTAGTCCAAAAGCACGTTGAAGATAATCACGAGCGTATTGCCGATTTACTGCTGCCCCACCATACGCGCTGTGAAATGGCCTGAGACGCTAGCGAAATGTGGCGCTAACGTCTCACTGCGCTCTCTATCTATCCTTATTAACCTTCGGGCTGTTTATCACTCGGGGAATGTAAGCGGTACTTACTCGGCATCAAACGTCATCTCGGGAACATGGTCCGGCACAATCAGCTTACCCGCCGTTTTCTCGATGATCTCCTCAACACTTACCCCCGGCGCGCGCTCCTTGAGAATAAAGGCACCGTCTTTGATTTCAAGGTAAGCGAGATCCGTCAACACGCGGTTAATACATCCAGCACCGGTCAGCGGCAGTTCACATTTTTCCAATAGTTTGGATTCACCATGCTTAGACGCATGCGTCATGGTGCAAATGATGTTATCAGCACCGGCGACGAGATCCATGGCACCGCCCATGCCTTTGATCAGCTTTCCAGGAATCATCCAGGAAGCAATATTGCCTTGCTGATCCACTTCAAAAGCACCCAGCACGGTGAGATCAACGTGGCCACCGCGAATCATCGCAAACGATTCTGCTGAAGAAAAAATCGCGGCGCCTGGGCGGGCCGTCACCGTCTCTTTACCCGCATTAATCATATCTGGATCAAGCTCGTCTTCAGTGGGGTAGCGGCCCATCCCCAGCAGTCCGTTTTCAGATTGCAGCATGACATCGATGCCATCCGGGATGTAGTTGGCAACCAGGGTAGGAATACCAATGCCCAAGTTGACGTAAAAACCATCTTGAAGTTCGCGGGCGACACGCTGAGCCATCTGTTCTCGTGTTAAAGCCATGGTGACTTCCTCTTGTTGAATCGTTAAATGAGAAGCAAGTATTACGTTTGAAGGCATAGCGCGTTAGCTGCGCACCGTGCGTTTCTCTATCCGCTTTTCAAACGTGCCTTGAATAATCCGATCCACATAAATACCCGGTGTATGGATCTGGCTAGGCTCAAGCTCACCCGGCTCAACGATTTCCTCAACTTCCACCACGGTAATTTTCCCCGCCGTGGCGGCCATGGGGTTAAAATTTTGCGCCGTATGGCGATACATCACATTGCCGTAGCGGTCAGCCTTCCAGCCTTTTACAATGGCAAAATCACCGATAATGGCTTCTTCTAAAATACAGTGGCGTCCATTAAATTCGCGCACCTCTTTGCCGTCACCAATCGGCGTACCATAGCCAGTGGCGGTGTAAAAAGCGGGAATGCCCGCGCCTCCCGCGCGCATTTTTTCCGCCAACGTGCCTTGAGGCGTTAATACCACCTCTATTTCATCGTTGAGCATTTGCTTCTCAAACAAAGCATTTTCACCTACATAAGAGGCCAGAATTTTACTGATTTGGCGGTCTTCAAGCAGTATACCCAAACCAAAACCGTCTACACCGCAGTTATTGGACACCACGGTGAGATCATTGACGCCGCGGCGTTTGATTTCGGCAATCAGGTTCTCGGGAATACCGCAGAGCCCGAAGCCACCGGCGATCACGGTCATTCCGCTCTCGATGCCTTCCATTGCCTCTTCGTAGGAAGCTACACGCTTATCGAATCCTGCCATTGTTGTGCCTCACATTGTTGTTGGTAATAAGAGTTGACGATGATAAGTGCTGTCGATGATAAGTGCTGTGTCGATGATAGGTGACTGCATCTTACGATAGTGCCAGTGTTGTGCGAGATGATATATTTGTTAAGTTTGTTTTTCTTATCAATTTATTTTTAAAACTTATAAAAGGCACTTTATGACTGTCAAACAGCTACGCGCCTTTCTGGCGGTCGCCCAAACGCTCAGTTTTACTCAAGCCTGCGAGCGGCTGCACCTATCTCAACCGGCGCTAAGTTTGGCGATTAAAGGCCTGGAGGAGTCCCTGGGTGGCAAACTGCTGATTCGCAGCACACGTAGCGTCAGATTAACCCCAGAAGGTGAGTCGCTGCTACCGCTAGCCAAACATCTGCTGGCCCAGTGGGACAATACCGAGGAGCGCTTGCGCCAGCGATTCACTCTTCAATTGGGGCGGCTCAGCGTCGCGGCGATGCCCGCGTTTGCCTGTAACTTGCTCCCTGCAGCGCTGGTTAAATTTCGCCAGCAGTACCCCAAGATCAACATTACCGTACACGATGTCATCAACGAGGAGGTCACCGCCATGGTGCGCTCCCGTCAGGTAGAGATGGGTATCGCTTTTTCTCCTGAAGGTACCGGCAGCCTGCTGTTCACGCCGCTGTTTGAAGACCATTTTGTGGCTGTCGTGCCGCCTGACTCTGAGTTAACCCAGGCCACCCAGATCGCCTGGTCGACTCTGCTCAGCCACGATTTCATTACTCTTCAGCGCCCCTCCATGGTGCGTCGTTTATTGGAACAGGAGCTGAGTAAGCAGCATATGGAGCTCACCGTGGCCTTTGAAAGCCACCAGCTTTCCACCGTGGGGAGAATGGTTGCCGACGGCTTGGGCGTCAGCGCAGTGCCTTCCATGTGCATTCGTCAAATGCATGAATTGGGTGCCCGCTGCATCCCACTGACAGCGCCCCCTATTTCCTGCCGAGTCGGCATTTTGACCCACCAAGAGCTTTCCGTAGCCGCCCATGCACTGCGCACCGTACTCCTTAACACCGTTCAAGCGCCCTCACTCCCTCCCGGCTAAACCCACACTAAGTTGATGAGATACGTTGGGGTTCTGCTGGGCAGCGTGGCTAGGATCATTTAGCATTCAGTATTACGCAATTGGTCTGACGGTAAGGAAATGCGGTATGCCTATTTTAAAGGGGGTGGTTAGCGCTCTGCTGCTAACGCTCAACACACTGTTCTGGGGCGTACCTCTCATTCTGCTAACGCTACTCAAAGTCATTGCCCCAGGGCAACGACTACAGCACTTAGTATTGCAGGGGCTGAATGGCGTCGCGCTTAACTGGATAGGCGTAAACCTCTGGTGGATGCGGCACTGGCTTAAGCCAGTGCTTTACGCCAGCGTACCCGATAATTTGAGCACGCAGCAGTGGTGGCTAGTGATATCCAACCATCGCAGCTGGACCGATATTTTTATGCTGTTAATGGCGTTGCATCGGCGTATCCCCATGCCACGCTTCTTTCTAAAGCGTCAATTAATCTGGATCCCCATTGTAGGGCTGGCTTTTTGGGCGCTAGAGTTTCCCTTTATGCGCCGCTTTAGCCGTGAACAAGTCGCTAAAAATCCTAAACTTGCCTCTATTGATCGTGCCGCTACTGAACGGATGTGTCAGCAGGCGCGTCTGTCGCCCATTGCGATTTTTAATTTTGTCGAGGGCACCCGATTCTCTGTTGCCAAACGCGACGCCCAGCAGAGCCCCTACCGCCACTTATTAAGGCCCAAAGCGGGCGGCATTGCCCAGGTACTTAGTCTGCTAGGCAACCAATTGGATGGTATCCTGGATGTGACGATCAGCTACACCAACGCCTCGCCGACGTTTTGGGGCTTTTTGTGCGGCAAGGAGGCGCCCGTTACCTTGCAAGCACGGCAAATCGGCATTCCTGAGTGGATGTACGCATCAGATAACCACGAAGAAAAGCAGCATAAGGAACGCTTCCACACATGGATCAACTCACTCTGGTTGGAAAAAGATGGCATGCTGGACAGCCGAACAACGGATCACGACTAACTAGCTGGCTCACTGCCTGGCTGTTAGCGGGGCTACTGACCGGCTGCTCCAGCGCTCCTCCATCGTCATCCCAGCGAGCGGCCGCTCCTAGCGCCAGCCAGATTAGCGGCGACTGGGTGCAAGTACAGCGTGGCGACACGCTGGGTAAGCTGGCGTCCCGGGCTAATGTGCCACTAGAACGCTTGCAGCGTTTTAACCCTGGCGTCGATGCTCGCCGCCTTGAAGTCGGGCAGCGCCTGCTAATTCCCACCCAGCAAGAGCGCGCACCTTCCGGCGGCCCCTACCGCTATCAAATCCGTCCTGGCGATACGTTCTCAAGTATCGCCCGGCATTTTGGTACTACAAGTGGCCGTATTCAGAGCGCCAACCCCAGTGCCTCGCCCACTAGCTTGAGAATCGGCCAAGTGGTCAGCCTGCCCCTTGGTGGTTCAACGCCGCGAAGCTCATCGCAACTGTCGGCAAGCAGCAGTGGCTCTTCAAGCGCTAACAAACCTGCCGCTGCGCCCACCAGTAGCGCGCCCAGTCAGGCACTGCCCTCTTCAGCCAGGGGCTGGCCTTGGCCGCTGGAGGATTATCGTGTGGTTCGACGTTTCGGGCCGGACAGCCGTGGCACATTGCAGCCTATGCTACTGGCTACTCAAGCCGGCGCTCAAGCTAAGTCCGTTGCTCCTGGCGAAGTGCGCTTTGCCGACAGTATGCGCCAGCTAGGCGAAGTGGTGATTGTGCACCATGCCAATAACCTCCAGACCGTGTACGCGCTTTGTGAGCGCATTTTGGTCGAGGTAGGCAAACAGGTTAGCGCGGGAGACGCGCTTTGCGAGGTCGGTCAAAGCAGTGCCACCCAGCGCTATGATCTACTCTTTGATCTGCGCCAAGGCGGCAAACCCATCGATCCAAAGCAGGTGCTGCGCTAAAACTCTGTACTTGAAAGCAACCATCTCTAATCTAGTGCCAAGGCAGGTTGAAGCGAGGGTCTTTTTCCATGGCGGTCAGATGGAAAAGTAGCGCCCAGGGATGGGTTCACAACACCCTCGCGGAAACCTGCACTTGGCTCCGCCACATGCAGACCAGCGAAGGCCTTTAGCCTAGCCTCGATAGTAGCCAGGTTTTACAAACGGCATAGGGGTCACCGCCATGGGTAACTGCTTACCGCGAACTACCGCGAACACGGCACTTTGTGGCGCTTCCAGTTCACGAGTGACATAACCCATCGCCACCGGCTTACCTACACTTGGACCAAAACTACCGGAGGTTACGATCCCTACCTCGTTACCCGCCTTATCAACCAGCGGCGCGCCCTCGCGTACTGGCGCCCGGCCTTCAGCTAATAGCCCAACGCGCTTGCGGGTGTGATCTTTGGCATCGACTTGATGAAGAATCACATCAGCGCCTGGAAAACCACCGGCGCGCTCGCCGCCATGACGACGCGGCTTACCAATCGCCCAGATCAATCCGGCTTCTACCGGGGTGGTTTGCTCATCCATATCGTGACCGTAGAGGCATAAACCGGCCTCTAAACGCAGCGAGTCCCGCGCGCCCAGGCCAATCGCCTCGACTTCGGGCTCAGCGAGAAGCTGCTCGGCGAAATCTTCACAGGCATCGGCGGCGACGGAAATCTCAAAACCATCTTCACCGGTATAGCCGCTGCGGCTTACCCATACCTCCTGCCCTGCAATGGTGAAACGGCCATGCTGCATAAAGACAAGTTCGCAGGCTTCAGGGCAAAGCCGCTGCATGACATCCCGCGCCTGAGGCCCTTGCAGCGCCAGTAAGCCACGATCCAAGGGTTCAATTGTATGGGTTGACGCCAAATTTAGCCGCAGGTGAGCCAAGTCCTGATCTTTACAGGCCGCGTTGACCACTAAATAGAAGTGATCGCCTGCGTTGACCACCATTAAGTCGTCAATAATGCCGCCTTCGGTGCTGGTGAAAAGACCGTAACGCTGTGCGCCCTTCTCGAGGCCCACCAAATCTGCGGGAATCAAGGTTTCCAGGGCCTCGGCAACGGTGTCGCCGGATACGCTAATCTGTCCCATATGGGAGACATCAAACAGGCCGCACTTTTGGCGGGTATGCTCATGCTCTTTTTTGACCCCCAGCGGATACTGCACCGGCATATCGTAGCCCGCAAAAGGTACCATCTTGGCGCCTAGCTTGAGGTGCAGCGCGTGCAGCGGCGTTTGCTTTAATTCAGACATGGGGGCTTTCCTCACTTAAAAATGCTTACTTAAAAATTGTTCGCTCTAAAAGAGAACGGGAAGCCACCGATTAAGTGTCTTCCCGACTCTACTGATATTCACGTCTTGACTTCACTTACAACGTCTATTAACGCGCTGCAGGCATTATTGGTCGTGATCCAGTTCTTCACCCGGCAACACATCTTTGCCGTCGAAATAGTCCTTGGTTAGCTTAAAGACTACCGGCGAAAGCAGTGCCAAGGCAATTAGGTTCGGAATCGCCATCATGGCGTTGAAGGTATCTGCCATGAGCCAGATAAAGCCCAGCTGAGCGATAGCGCCCAGCGGGATGGCCAGTACGAATAGCACCCGATAGATCATAATAGAGCGGGTGCCAAACAGGAACTGGCAGCACTTCTCGCCGTAAAATGACCAGCCAAGGATGGTCGTAAAGGCAAAAATCGCCAACGCAACCGCCACGATCTGATTACCAAAGCCAGGCAGTGCAGCGTCAAACGAGAGCGCGGTAAGCGACGCCCCGGCTTCGCCTTCGATCCATACCGTGGAGGTCAAAATCACCAGTGCGGTAATCGTGCACACAACGATGGTATCGATAAAGGTACCCAGCATCGCGATTAGGCCCTGGCGCACCGGGTTTTTGGTTTTGGCCGCCGCGTGCGCGATAGGCGCGCTACCCAAACCCGCTTCGTTGGAGAAGATGCCGCGTGCTACACCAAAACGAATCGCCGCCATTACCGCCGCCCCGGCAAAACCACCAGCGGCTGCCATGGGGTTAAAGGCGTAGTAAAAGATTAGGCTAAAGGCTTCGCCAATTTGCCCGGCATTGATGATCAAGACCAACAGGCCAGCCACTACATAGGCAATGCCCATAATCGGCACCAGCTTGCCCGCCACCTTAGCGATACGCTTGATGCCGCCCAGAATCACCGCACCTGCCAACACCATAATAACCACACCCGTGAGCCAATGCGGCACGCCGAAGGTGGCATCCATGGCATCAGCTACGGAGTTGGACTGGACGGTATTGCCGATCCCGAAGGCAGCGACAGCGCCAAAGAAAGCGAACAAACCGCCTAACCATAGCCATTTTTTGCCTAGGCCATTTTTGATGTAGAACATCGGCCCACCCACATGGAAGCCGGTGCTATCGGTTTCACGATAGCGAACAGCCAACACGGCCTCGGCAAACTTGGTCGCCATCCCCACCAGCGCGGTAATCCACATCCAGAACACAGCGCCGGGGCCACCTAACGCAATGGCCGTGGCGACACCGGCAATATTACCGGTTCCTATGGTCGCAGAGAGCGCGGTCATCAAGGCGTCAAAGGGGGATATTTCCCCTTCGTCGCCCTCTTTGGCCGGCGCTGCTTTACCCACACCAGGTTTTGCATCACGCCCCGCCCACATTAGCTTGAAACCCATGCCGAGCTTTCTAATCGGCATCAGTTTCAAGCCAAGCTGCAGGTAAATCCCCACACCGAGTAGCAGAACCAACATGACGGGCCCCCAGACCACGCCGTTGATCGCCCCTAACAGGCTAGTTAATGCTTCCATGATCATCTCCTCGCTTTGTTGGTATATAAGGTTGGTGTGTATTGTTGGTTGGCTGCCATTATTGGTTATATCTGACGTCATTATTGCTGGTTAGCATACGATGTAAGTGTTTTACACCATAAACTTAGCAAGCATCTAGGGTGATGTCGCTTGTGCATAGAGGATACTGCTTTTTTCATAACCCGATACCCTGTGCAAACCCTACGCAAAAGTACCTAAACAAATTACGATATTAGACAATCCATGGAGCAAAGAAGAAATTTGTTTCCAATTGGAAACACGTTAGCATGCTTGCTTATTCGCTTAGCCAGCGCCAGCCACTAGTCGCCAAGGCGAGCGACAACCGGTAGTATGCTCGGGTCCAGAAAACTGTTTCATATAGGAAAACATCATGAGCAATCTTCCTGCCAATCTTCGTTACGCTGAAAGCCACGAGTGGGTGCTGGATAATCAAGACGGCACTGTCACCGTGGGCATTACTGATCACGCCCAGCAGGCGCTGGGTGATGTCGTGTTTGTTGAACTGCCCGAAGTGGGTACAGCGCTGAGCAAAGGTCAAGAGTTTGGCGTTATCGAATCGGTCAAAGCCGCTTCTGATCTTTACTCGCCGGTTGTTGGCGAAGTCATCGAAGTGAATGACGCCCTTGAAGACTCCCCCGAAACGGTCAACGAAGCACCTTATGAAGGTGGCTGGATTATGAAAGTGCGCTTAGACAGCGACTCCCTTGATGGCCTGCTAGATGCAGATGCCTATCAAGCAACGCTAAGCGCTGACGACTAAAGGCGCTAACTAAATCATATGTGAGAGCCTGCCCTTTATGGTGGGCTCTTAGCCTAACGCCCTGCACGGTTCTTTCTTAACGTCCGGAATCTTCTTCATGTCTCTTGAAACACGCCGTCTGGCCGAGTTGGCCGATCACGATGCTTTTATCAAACGTCATAATGGTCCACGTCAAGAGGATGTGGCCACCATGTTAAAAGCGCTCAACATGCAGCACATGGAAGATCTGATTGAACAGACCGTGCCGAGCGATATTCGTCTTGGCCGCGAGCTAGCGCTTGATGAACCGCGCAGCGAAGCAGAAGCACTAGAGTACCTAGCCCAACTAGCGCGGCAGAACCGCGTGGCTAAGAGCTATATTGGCCAGGGCTATTACGGCACCCATATGCCCGCGGTGATTCAGCGCAACGTATTGGAAAACCCTGGCTGGTACACGGCCTACACCCCCTACCAACCTGAGATTTCTCAAGGCCGCCTGGAAGGCTTGCTTAACTTCCAGCAAGTGGTGATGGATTTAACCGGCATGGAGCTGGCGAATGCATCGCTGCTCGACGAAGCCACCGCCGCCGCCGAAGCCATGGCGCTGTGTAAGCGTGGTAATAAGAAAAGCAAATCCAACGTTTTCTTCGTCGCCGAAGACGTTTTTCCGCAAACGATGGACGTGGTCAAAACCCGCGCCGAGTTTTTTGGGTTCGAACTGATCACCGGCCCGGTAGAAGAGCTGGCCAACCACGATGTGTTTGGGGCCCTGGTCCAGTACCCCTCCGCCAGTGGTGAAGTGCGCGACCTGGCACCGCTATTAAGCGCCGCGGCTGAGCGCAATATAATGACCTGCGTGGCCAGCGATCTTTTGAGCCTGGTACTGCTTAAGGAACCCGGTCAGCTGGGTGCGGATATTGTGGTGGGAAACTCCCAGCGCTTTGGCGTACCCATGGGCTTTGGCGGCCCCCACGCAGCTTTCTTTGCGACTTCCGACAAGCTCAAGCGTTCGATCCCTGGGCGTATCATCGGCGTGTCCAAAGATAGCCGCGGCAATACCGCCCTGCGCATGGCGATGCAAACCCGCGAGCAGCATATCCGCCGCGAGAAAGCGACCTCCAACATCTGTACCGCTCAAGCATTGCTAGCCAACATCGCCGGTTTTTACGCTACCTACCACGGCGCTGAAGGGCTGCGCAAAATTGCTGGCCGCGTTCACCGCCTGGCAACCCTGCTCGCCGAAGGCCTCAAGCAGGCAGGCGTAACGCTGGCACATGACAGCTGGTTCGATACGCTGCGCTTGACCAACGTCGACGCAGGCAAAATTCATGGGCGCGCCATGACCCATGATATTAATTTGCACTACTTCGCCAATGGCGATGTGGGCATCAGCCTGGATGAAACCACCACCGCCCACGATGTAACAACGCTGTTTGACGTGCTGCTCGGCGATGAGCACGGCCTTTCCGTTGCTGTTCTAGACGAGCAAGTGGTAGCTAACGGCGCTTCAGGCATTCCCGCTGCCTGCCAGCGTGAAAGCGACTTTTTAAGCCACCCCACCTTTAGTCGTTACCGCAGCGAAACCGAAATGCTGCGCTACTTGAAACGTCTAGAGAATAAGGATCTGTCGCTTGCCCATGCGATGATCCCGCTCGGCTCCTGCACCATGAAGCTCAACGCCACCAGCGAGATGATCCCCGTGTCCTGGCCCTCGTTTGCGCATCTGCACCCGTTCGCACCCCGCGACCAAGTGGCCGGCTATCACCAAATGATCGATGAGCTATCGGCCTTCCTGGTCGAAGTCACCGGTTACGATCACCTCTCGATGCAGCCCAACTCCGGCGCTCAGGGTGAATACGCAGGCTTAGTGGCAATTCGCCGCTATCAAGCGGCCCAGGGTGAGGGTCACCGCGATGTCTGCTTGATTCCAAGCTCCGCCCACGGCACCAACCCTGCCTCGGCAGCCATGGTGCAGATGAAGGTGGTGGTAGTCGAGTGCGATCAAAACGGCAATATCGACATGGCGGATTTGCGCGCTAAAGCCGAGCAGCACCGCGATCATCTCTCCGCCATCATGCTGACTTATCCTTCCACCCATGGTGTGTTTGAAACCAGCGTGCGCGAAGCGTGCAAGGTCGTTCACGACAACGGTGGTCAGGTGTATATCGATGGCGCCAATATGAACGCCCAGGTCGGCTTAACCCGCCCCGGTGATTTTGGCGGTGATGTGTCTCACCTGAACTTGCATAAAACGTTCTGCATCCCCCACGGTGGCGGCGGCCCGGGCATGGGCCCTATCGGCGTTAAAGCTCATCTTGCGCCCTACGTTTCCAACCACGTGGTAACGTCGATCAAAGGCGTTAACGCTGAAAGCGGCGCGGTCTCTGCCGCGGCCTTCGGCAGCGCTTCTATCCTGCCGATCTCCTGGGCCTACATTAAGATGATGGGCGCCCGCGGTCTGCGTGAAGCCACCGAGCTTGCCATCCTGAATGCCAACTATATTGCCAAGCGTTTGGAAGCGTCATTTCCGATTCTTTATCGCGGCCAGAACGGCACCGTCGCCCACGAATGCATTATCGATATTCGTCCGCTCAAAGCGGCCTCTGGGATTAGCGAGGAGGATATCGCCAAACGCTTAATGGACTACGGCTTCCACGCACCGACCATGTCGTTCCCGGTGCCGGGTACGCTGATGATCGAACCGACCGAGTCAGAGTCATTGTATGAAATTGATCGCTTCTGCGATGCGATGATTGCTATCCGGGCAGAGATAGCGCGGGTAGAGAGTGGTGAGTGGCCATTGGATAACAATCCGCTGGTCAATGCGCCGCATACCCAGGCGGATCTGATGGATAATGACTGGCCGCGGCCTTATGACCGCCAGTTGGCCGCTTTCCCGACCGCCGCTGTCCAAGCGGCTAAATACTGGCCCGCCGTTAACCGCGTTGATAACGTGTTTGGCGACCGTCAGTTAATCTGTTCCTGCCCTAGCATTGATGAATACCGCAACTAACGGTAAAGCTGACAAGATGTGAAGCGATAGCGCTTCAAGTAACAAGAACGCTCTTGGTGCCTTATCAATTAGACGGCACCAGGGGCGTTTTTTCTTGTAGACGCTGAGCGTGAAAACCGTCTAACAGCTTCTCGTAGCGCTTGGGCAGCACCGAGTCGCGGCGACGCAGCAAATAGAGCTCCTCATTGACCGCATTGGGCAGGTTTAGCGCTTTTACCTGGCGCTGCCAGGGTGAGGTTTCCAATACCAGTCGCGATACCACGGTAAAGCCTAACCCCCTGGCCACCGCATCCAGCACCATGCTGACTTCATTGGTAAAGCCTTGATGGCGGAAATGGGTCATTGAGCGAAACTCATCGGGGTAATTGGCCCGCAGCAACGCATTGGCGTGGTTAATCCCGTCGTAATAATTGAGAAAACCAATACCCATTAAATCGGACAGCGTACTGCCCGCAAAATCAGCTGGCACCACCAAGCAGAGCGGCTCTTGATGCCAAATCGTGCAATTAAGTTCAGGGTGGCGCATTGCCTCGGTAACAATACCAATGTCATAACGACCTTCGAGCAGGTCATTAACGATTTCGTGGTTGAACGCAAAGCTATAGTTGACCGTTAAATTAGGGTGCATCTGCTGCTGCCCCAATATATACGGATAGAACATCAGGCCAACGCTGCCCGGCGAGGCAATACGGCAGTCACCGCTATCCAAAGAGTCATCGTCTAGCCCGTGACGGAACTGCTCATGCTCAGCAAATAGCTTTAAAGCGTAATCATAAGCACGCCGCCCCGATTCGGTTAATGTAAAGCTGCGCCCCTTGCGCTCTAGCAGCTCTTTATTTAAATAGTCTTCTAACTTGCGAACATGCTGGCTTACGCCCGGCTGGGTCATTTCTAAATGTTGCGCCGTACGGGTAAAGCTGCCTGTTTCAACAAGCGTAATAAAGGTACGAAAATAGTGGGCATTGAACATAGTGAAGCGCCATGGTCTTTGATAACAGTCTTTAGCAGCTCTCTTTGAGAACATGCTTTAGGCAACAGTTTAGTAACTAATAAAAAGTACCAAAAAGCGCTATTGCCGCCGTTCTATAAAATATACCTAATAATAGCACAGTCAGGTGAGCCAGCCGCGGCGCTGTACCGGCCACTTGGGCGTGGTAGTATGCCAAGAGACATCAAACGATTAGGGACAGCCCCGCTAATGACCGAAAACGTTCAACCTCGCGCCACCCTTTCAAGTATCATTTCCCCCGAGGGAAGCCTCGAAGTACTCTCTCAGCATGAAGTTAATCGGCTGCACAAAACGTCTCAAAGCGGTCTACACGACCTGCTTCGGCGCTGTGCGTTGGCAGTACTCAATTGCGGCAATCCCAGCGACGATAGCCTGGCTATTTTAGAAGCCTATAAAGACTTTGACATTGAAGTGCTGCAGCAAGACCGCGGCATTCGCTTAAAGCTGACTAACGCGCCCGCTGAAGCGTTTGTTGATGGCCGCATGATTCGCGGTATCCGTGAGCATCTATCCTCGATCATTCGCGATATTGTTTACGTCTACAACGAGATTCAACATCACAATCGTTTCGACCTTAGCACGGGTGAAGGCACCACCAATGCGGTTTTCCACATTCTGCGCAAAGCGGGAACGCTAAAACCCGGCCGCGACCCTAGCCTGGTGGTGTGCTGGGGTGGTCACTCTATCTCCCGGGAAGAGTACGAATATACCAAAGATGTAGGCTACCACTTAGGCCTGCGCGATTTAGATATTTGTACCGGCTGTGGCCCTGGCGCAATGAAAGGCCCCATGAAAGGCGCTAACGTTGCCCATGCCAAGCAGCGCCGCAAGGAAGGTCGCTATTTAGGTATTTCAGAGCCCGGCATTATCGCTGCTGAAGCACCTAACCCCATCGTCAATGAACTGGTTGTCATGCCAGACATTGAAAAACGCCTAGAAGCTTTTGTGCGTCTAGGTCATGGCATTATCGTGTTCCCCGGCGGGGTTGGCACTGCGGAAGAGATTCTCTATTTGCTGGGCATTTTGCTGCACCCCAGCAACAAGGATATTCCCTTCCCGTTAATTTTCACCGGCCCCGCCGATTCTGCGGCCTACTTTCAGAAAATTGATGAATTCCTGGTCTATACCCTCGGTGAGGATATCCGCCGCTACTACACCATTATTACCGGCGACCCCGTCTCGGTTGCGCGCACCATGCGCCACGGCATCGATGAGATCGCGGAATTCCGCCGCACCCATCAGGATGCTTTCTACTACAATTGGCGATTGACCATTGCGCGTGGTTTCCAGGCTACCTTTGAGCCGACTCACGACGCCATGCGAGCCTTAGCGCTACACCGCCAGCAGCCCACCCACGAACTCGCTGCCAACCTGCGTCGCGCTTTCTCGGGGATCGTCGCGGGCAACGTCAAAGAGGCCGGTATTCGTGCCATCGAAGCTCACGGCCCCTTTGTACTGACCGCAGAGCCCGAACTGATGCAACGTCTTGACGAGCTGCTCACCTCGTTTGTAGCTCAAGGGCGCATGAAACTCGACGGCCAACACTATGTGCCCTGCTATGTGCTGAAATAACGGGAACTATTCCAGGAGTATGGAGCCTGATTAGCTACACTTGGTGGGCAACCTCCCACTATTGACCTTGAAAGGAACTCAACATGTCGATGATTAACCAGCTAAGTGATGTAAAAACGAAAGATTTCGCCAAGCACTGCTATGAAAGCAGCAGCGTCGATAAACTGCGCGAGGCGTCGGAAGGCAGCGCTGACCAGGCAGAAATGGAGCATTGGGGTATAACCGAAGGACAGTGGGAAGAGGCAATTGTTGCTGCCCTTGCCGACCATGAAGCCAAAGAGTAAGTAACATAGCTGATTTAACGCAGCCTAAAAATGAAGCTATCTTAACGACGCGTACGCCCTATCGGATAACCGATAGGGCGTTTTAGATTTTACAGCGCTTACTCAACACTCGATAGTGCAACGCCACCATACTCCTCCCGCAATCGCTCAAGCCTAGCCAGTTCATGCTCCGTTAGCTCTGACGAGTCCCATAATGGCTGTTCATCAAGCCCCTTCAGCCCTTTCAAGGTGACCGTCAATTCTGCATCACTGGGTATTTGAGTATCTCCCCACGGGCCAAAGCGATTAGGCGCTAGGCTCCACTCCAGCGTTTCTCCCGGCTCAATGCCACCAGGCACGACGTAATAGAAAGACTCATCCACCCACGGCACCGCGCGATCAGGACTAGTCACAACGCCCCTCAACAGAAGCTCTGAAATGACCTGATCCGTGCTATTGGTTACTTCAAGATCAATCACGGGCTCCGGGGCGCCATAAGGGCTTGCGCCAATGTAATAGCGAGCGCTATCAATGGTAAACCGCGCTAACTGCTGCTGGTCACTTGCGGCTTTTGCGCGCTTCTCTTCCAGCCGCTTCAAGGTGCGAATTGCATGCTCGCGTTCGCGTGACCGGCGCTCACGCAGAATTTGATCGGCACGCTGGATCACCTGATCCCCTGTTAACCCATGCATTTGCGCATTGGCTGTTTCGGCGATCTCAGCAGCATTCATTCGGTGAGGGTTGAGAATATCGATACCACTAAACGACGTCGATGTGGCAATGATAATCAACCCTTGATCAAACTCATCGCGTTTGTAGGTGGGCAAGGAGTTACGCACTTCCTCCACAGAGACAACCGACGCAGGCATGGAGCTAGTATCAATTTTGGGATCTGAGCAACCAGCTATCATGAGTACTGATAGTGATATTGCAGACACCTTTAGCAGGCTCCACATACAATCACCTCAAAGCAGGCAGATAAAAATTGCTGATGAGCTTAACGGAAAGCGCTTTTCACCACTACCCCCCCGGGCTTTTTTGAGAGAGTTTCAAAGACTTAAAAAAGCACTCGATTGGAAGTAGGTCAGGGAAAGAGGGGTGTAAAACATACGCCGAATCGTATTATCCACCTGTTGCATTCATAAACCTTACGATCTGAACCTCACCATCAGTCGTGAAGTGATGACGCGCGGGTTTTTTCATCATTGCAGCCATAATGCTCGTTTTAAGCCGCTGGTTATCACCAGGATAACGTCGCATTACGGCGCGTAAATCCACCGAGTGCTCATTGCCCAAACAAAGGAGTAGCCGCCCTTCAGCCGTCACCCGAACACGATTACAAGCGCCACAGAAATTGTGACTATGAGGAGAGATGAAGCCAATGCGTGATTGGCTGTCCGCCATACGGTAATAACGGGATGGCCCCAAGGTGGTCTCGGTGGTGGGTAAGAGTTGATGATGGTTTTCTATGGTCTCGCGCACCGTATCGGTGGAAAGAAAAGTTTCGCCACGGTTATGTTCGCTGATAGCACCCAGCGGCATCTCCTCGATAAAGCTAATATCTACTTGCTCATCTCGGGCAAAGTTTACCAAGTCGAGGATTTCATCGTCATTACGCCCCTTAAGCAATACGGCGTTGAGTTTGATCGACTGAAAGCCAGCGCGGCGTGCTGCGCGGATACCCGCGATCACTTGGCCAAGGTCACCTGTCCGGGTTAATACTTTAAACCGCTCGGGCTTGAGTGAGTCGAGACTGATATTGAGTCGATCAAGCCCACCTTGGCGCAATGCGTCGGCATGTTTGACTAGACCAGAGCCGTTAGTGGTCATAGCCAGCTCGCGCAGGCCTTCCAATTTACCGAGTTTTTCTACTAGCGTGAGTACGCCCTGGCGTACCAACGGCTCCCCTCCGGTTAGACGAATTTTCTCCACGCCCAACTCGACGAATGCCTGCGATAGCGTGGCGATCTCCTCAAGGGTAAGCAGCTTGGCCCGCGGCAGAAAGGTCATCTCCTCAGCCATGCAATAAACACAGCGAAAATCACAACGATCAGTCACCGATATACGCAGGTAACGCACCGTTCGGCCAAACCCATCGACTAGTGAACTCATTCTGCGGGCTCCTCTACTTCGGAACTGGCATTAATGGGTAGCCGAGCAATGAGTCCTTTCACTTCTGCGGTGACAGCGGTGATTATTTGCTCATCATAAAATTGACCTCGGCGCTTGCGTAGTCCGTTTTCATACAGTTTTACGTGCTCTGTGGGTATTACACCTGCTTTGGAGAGACAGTGGTTAGCGCAGTGCATCTGACACCCATCAATGGCCACGATAGGACGCCCGGAACGTGCAATGCGCACCAGACCTGGCACGCCGCCACCTACACCAGCAATACAGGACATTTCTGCCTCTCCTGCATGGTCAAGGCGAAGGGCAATACTATTGGCAAGTTGCGCAACATCAGAGCAGCCGGAGCAGGCATATATCAGTGCGCGGGGTTTATGATGTGAAGACATACCCTCTCCTATAAAAACCAACGACATTAGTGGCCACGACTGAAAAAGTGATTCAAGCGGCGAACTGATTGATGGGGTAGTAGTGGTAGGAGCTCCCTTCAATTACCTCCGTGGCGGGGTTAATCATCAAATAGCCATGGGCCTGGCTAGCCGCGCTGAGCATATGCGAGCCCTGCCCGCCCGCTAGCTGCGCCACGGGAGTACCCTTTGACCAATCCAGTACCACCCGTAATAGTTCGCAGCGCCCCTGGGGCCCACGCTGAGAAAAGCCGGCTTTTACTGGATAACACTGTAAATCAGCTACGCTTCTGCCTTGCATAGCGTGAATAAACGGCAACGCCAAAAGCTGCCAACCCACCAGGGATGCCACGGGATTACCCGGCAGCGCAATTAACGGAGTGGATGAGGAAGATACTGGGCCAAGATAACCGAACGCAAAGGGTTTTCCCGGCTTCATCGCAACACCATGAAAATGTAACCCGCCACGCTGCTCAATCACTGGGCGAACGTGATCCTCCTCGCCTACCGAAACGCCCCCGGTGCACACCACAACATCCGCAACGGTTTCTGCGTGGTCAAAGGCCTGATGCAATAACTGCGGCGAATCATCAATGACGCCCAGATCCAGCACATCGCACTGAGCTTGCGCTAGCAGTACGTTAAGCATGACGCGATTGCTGTCGTATACCTGACCCGGTGACCGCGCTGCCCCCGGGGAAATTAGCTCATCGCCCGTTGAGAGCAGCGCCACCCGCAGGCGCCGTTTGACAGTAACCGTGTTGATACCATGACTTGCCAGCAGTGCAATCGACGCGGCATCAAGAAACTCACCCGCAGCAAGTAGCGGGGTTCCCATACGGGTCTCCTCGCCTTGACGACGAATATTAGCGCCTCCCACCAAGTTACCCTCGATGTGTATATGCCCACGCTGATCAAGTGTTACCCGCTCTTGAGGCACAACAGTATCGGCCCCCATGGGTACCGGCGCGCCGGTAAAAATACGCGCGCAGCCTCCTTTCGGTAGCAACATGACGCCTGAGCCAGCCGGCACACGTTGGAGAATGGGTAAACCTGCGTCCGCTTGGTAATCAGTCAGACACAGCGCGTAACCATCCATAGCGCTGTTGTCCACCCCCGGCATATCGTGGGGTGAGGACACCGCTTCTGCCATCACTCGCCCCGCAGATTGATCAAGGGTAATTTTTTCTACTGCATTAATTGGCGTGGCTGCTTTGATAAGCTGTTGGCGTGCATCAAACAGATTTAACAACCCGGGGGTGACTATTTCTGCGCATTGACAGTTCATAAACGCTCCCCATCATTGGAAGAGGTCGCTGTGTGACGTCCACTGCACGGGGTCGCTGAAGGCAGTACCATGGCTGCGAAGTTGCAGGGCCGAGTACGGGAGTCCAGCTGCAAAGCGATGATCTTGTCCCACGCCAACGCGCACGCTTTGGGCGAGCCAGGCATCGCAAAAAGCAGCGTTTTATTGGCCACCCCCGCTACGGCTCGAGACTGGATCGTCGCTGTGCCGATTGTCTTCAGGGAGTAGTGCCGGAACAGCTCGCCATACCCCTCAATCGCTTTGTCGAACAGAGGTATTAACGCCTCGGGAGTAGTATCCCGGGTGGTAAAGCCAGTGCCTCCATTAACCAAAATCACGTGGATATCTGTTCGCGCGACCCACTCCGAGACCACGGCGCGTACCTGGTAGATATCATCAGGAACGATGCGTCGCTCCACCAGAATATGGCCGCTTTCGCTCAGATGCTTAACCAGCAGGTCACCGCTGCCATCTTCATCAAACCCACGCGTATCGGAAACCGTTAGCACCACGATGCCAAGCGGAGTGAAAAGTGCACCTACAGAAACATGGGACATCAAGCCTCTCCTGTTAGCTTTCCTATTGCATCAAGCTGCCGCCAGCATCGTCATCCAGAACAATCCCTTCGACGCCTATATCGCTCTCTAGCGCCAGCAAATAGTGACGCAACGCCCGTCGGGTCGCCTGTTCCCGCAGGCTATGGCGCACCCGGTCGACAACCTGATCAAAAGGTAACGCCCTCCCTTCTCGCCGTTCGTCAATACTCACCACATGCCAGCCATAGCGAGAGGCTAAGGGACGCTCGTGTAGTCCTTCAGGCAGGTGCTGCAAAGCACGATCCAGCTCTGGAACGGTCTGCCCCGGCACCAGCCAGCCCAAATCACCATCCACCTCTTTTGAAGGGCACGCGGAGTGGTGTTGAGCAAATTCGGTAAACCGTTCGGGTATCTGATTGAGACTTTCGAGCAGCTTTTCGCCAAGCTGGTACGCTTCGTCGCGACCCAGGGAGTCATCCGGTGCGGCCGCAAGCAGGATATGCCGAACGCGTAACTGGGTCGGTTCGCTGAAGCGCTCACGGTGGGTGTCAAAAAATCGCTGGCAATCGGCTTCCCCCGGTTCGGGCACCTCAAGCTCCTGTTCAAGCAGGGCAGCGATCGCTGCGTCCTCCTGTGCTTCGCTGGCTTCCTGCACCGACAGTAGGCCAAGCATGCTAGCCCGCTGGCGCAGCAGCTCCCTGACCACCAGCGCACGAGCCGCCTGCAGCTGGGCCTCCCCCGCCGTTTCGGCAGGGTGATACTGCATCTCTAGCGCAATCGTTTCCTCATCGACACTGACGTCGCCGACACGTACCGGAGGCGCAGCGACGCCCCCAGGTAGCTGTTCGATATCAATCATCTGCATGTTATTTCTCCTCTAGGCCTGGGCGAGCACAAGCCAGTTTTTTAGCCACGACGACGGACAAGCTGATAGCGACGAGTCACATAGCCGAAAGGTACGCTCCACACATGCACCAGGCGCGAGAACGGGAACAGCAGGATGATGGTCAGGCCGATAAAGATATGCAGTTTGAAGATCCATGACACTTCCTGCATGTAATCCGCCGCGCCGCCGCTGAAGAAGACAATCGACTGTGCCCAGCTGGAGAGCGTCAACATCATCTCGCCGTCCATATGCCCCAGTGAGAAGATGATGGTCACCATGCCAAGACACGCCTGCAAGACGATCAAACCCAGGATCAAGGTATCCATCATGCTCGACGACGCCTTTACGCGAGGATTAACCAATCGGCGATAAAGCAACATGGCGCCGCCCACCACGCACATGGCACCGGCGATACCGCCAACCACGATGGCAATCAGCTGCTTGGTTCCGGCATGCAGGAAAGGAGCGTAGACCCAGTGCGGCGTGAGCATGCCCACCAAATGACCGAAGAAAATGACGATAATCCCGATATGGAACAGGTTGCTGGCCAGTCGCATGTTTTTTGAGGACAGCATTTGGCTAGAGCCGGTCTTCCAGGTGAACTGGCCTTGGTCGTAGCGCATGAGGCTGCCGACGAGGAACACCGTACCGGCCAGGTAGGGGTAATAGCCGTAGATAAGATGTTGCAAGTATTCTATGAACATGGCGATTCTCCTTTTAGCGATCGGCCACGGTTGAGGAAGGGGACGCGCTCCAGGCGGACGGCATGATTTTGACGGGGTCGCTGTGCACTGCATTCTTGTGCTCGGCAAGCCGCCGACCTTCCGCCGACTGCAGCGCGCAATCTTCGTCAGAGGTTGCCGAGAAGCGCACCGCTTCTTCTTCCCATACGGCGTCCAATGCTTCGGGGGTGTTGTCAGGTACTTCTTTTTTGACCTGGGGCCGATGCTCCTCCACATCACCCTCGGCGCCGATTAACGCCAATAGTGATAGCGGCACCAGGGCGTGATCCGCTCCCCGCTCCTCCAGCCGTGCCGTCAGCAACGCCAGGATATGGCGTATTTCGCCCAGCCAGCGGCCGATCTCGGCTTCGTCGCACAGCGAAAGGTACTCAAGAAACACCGGCAGATGATCGGGCAGCTCACGGGCATCCAGCTCGAACCCGGCCGCGCTGTACTCGGCCATAAGATCCACCATGGCCTGACCACGATCACGGGACTCGCCGTGAACGTGCTCGAATAGCAGCAGCGACGTAGCGCGTCCTTTGTCGAACATGGCGACATACTCGGCCTGCAGCTCAAGCAAGTCGCCATCTTGGAGACGCTGACACCACTCCATTAGCGACGACTTGAGAGCCGCTCCCAGGCGGCGCTCGGCGTTGAGGATTTCGATTAGCTCGCCACAAGCGTCCTGCAGTTCCTGGGTCGGATAATCGAGCAAACGCGCCAGTACCCGTAGGCTGCGCATGCCTTGTAGCGTCTCAGACGACAGCTCTACCGCGGTCGATGTAACAGGCGATTGGGTAGCGGCTTCAGTCATGACGAGACTCCTCAAGTTGTGGCTGCGGGTCGAAGACCTCTACCGGTTTTACCAAAACACTGGTCTGCTTACGGCCATTGAACAGGCTGGGCTGGCTCTCACCGTGGCAACCATCACCAAAGGTAAAACCGCATCCCCCGCGTTCGGGAAAGGCTTCGGTGGCCATTTCACGATGGCTGGTGGGGATCACGAAACGATCCTCGTAGTTGGCAATCGCCAGGTAGCGGTACATCTCCTCTACCTGGGCGACGCTCAGCCCCACGGCATCAAGCACTTCGACGTTGGGGGCACCCTCCACGTGCTTGCCGCGCATATAGACCCGCATTGCCATCAAGCGCTTGAGTGCCAGCACCACGGGTTCCTCTTCGCCGGCTGTCAACAAGTTAGCCAGGTACTTCACCGGGATACGCAACGACTCGATCTTGGGTAGGATGCCGTCAAACTCGACATGCCCCGCCTCAGCGGCGGATTGAATCGGCGACAGCGGCGGCACGTACCACACCATCGGCAGCGTGCGGTATTCCGGGTGCAGCGGCAGCGCTAATCCCCAGTCGATAGCCATCTTGTAGACTGGAGAGGCCTGGGCAGCTTTGATGACGTTATCCTGGATGCCATCCCGCTTGGCTTGGGCAATCACTTCCGGATCGTTGGGATCAAGGAATATCTCGCGTTGGCGATGGTATAGGTCGCGCTCGTCCGGCGAGCTTGCCACTTCTTCAATGCGGTCGGCGTCATACAGCAGCACGCCTAGGTAACGAATCCGGCCCACGCAGGTCTCGGAGCAGATGGTCGGCTGACCGGCCTCAATACGCGGGTAACAGAAGATGCACTTCTCGGACTTACCGCTTTTCCAGTTGTAGTAAATCTTCTTGTAGGGGCAGCCGGAGATACACATCCGCCAGCCACGGCACTTGTCCTGGTCGATTAGAACGATGCCATCCTCTTCCCGCTTGTAAATCGCACCGCTAGGGCAGGACGCCACACAGGTAGGGTTCAGGCAGTGCTCGCACAGGCGCGGCAGATACATCATGAAGGTGTTTTCGAACTGGCCGTAAATATCTGCCTGCACCTTGTCAAAGTTGGCATCTTTGCGCCGCTTGGCGAACTCGGTGCCCAGTATCTCTTCCCAGTTAGGGCCCCATTCGATCTTTTTCATGCGCTGGCCGGAGATCAGCGAACGTGGGCGTGCCACCGGCTGGTGCTCACCGATTTTGGCGGTATGCAGGTGCTGGTAGTCGAAAGTGAACGGCTCATAGTAGTCGTCCATTTCGGGCAGGTCGGGGTTGGCGAAGATATTCGCCAGCACTCGCCATTTGCCACCAATACGCGGTTCAATCCGGCCGTCGGTACGGCGCATCCAGCCGCCCTTCCACTTAGCCTGGTTCTCCCACTCTTTGGGATAGCCGATGCCAGGCTTGGTCTCGACATTGTTGAACCAGGCGTACTCCATGCCTTCACGACTAGTCCAAACATTTTTGCAGGTCACCGAACAGGTGTGGCAACCGATACACTTATCAAGGTTGAGAACCATGCCTACCTGAGAACGAATCTTCATTTCACGGCCTCCTGAACGCTGTCATTGCCTTCACCATCCAGCCAGTCAACGTGTTTCATCTTGCGTACCAACACAAACTCATCGCGGTTTGAGCCGACGGTGCCGTAGTAATTAAAACTGTAAGAGAGCTGCGCGTAGCCGCCGATCATATGGGTTGGCTTGGGGCAGACACGGGTGACCGAGTTATGAATACCGCCCCGGGTGCCGGTGACCTCAGAGCCAGGTACGTTCACATTGCGCTCCTGGGCGTGGTACATCATCACCATGCCAGCCTTAACTCGCTGGCTGACCACAGCCCGTGCGGCAATCGAGCCGTTGGCGTTGTAGACTTCGATCCAGTCGTTGTCCTCGATATCGATCTCTGCGGCATCCGCCTCGGAAAGCCACACCACCGGGCCGCCGCGATTGAGCGTCAGCATCAGCAGGTTGTCCGAGTAAGTGGAGTGAATGCCCCACTTCTGGTGCGGCGTGAGGAAGTTCAGCGCCTTGCTCTTGAAGCCGTTATCAGCGGGCAGCGTGAAGCCTTTGGCCGCCTTGGTATCGATGGGCGGGCGATAGACCAGCAGGCTTTCGCCGAAAGCGCGCATCCAGGCGTGATCTTGATAGAACTGCTGGCGGCCACTCACGGTGCGCCAGGGAATCAGCTCGTGAACGTTGGTATAACCGGCGTTATAAGAGACATGCTCATCTTCAAGGCCGGACCAGGTCGGGCTAGAAATAATCTTGCGCGGCTGGGCGACGACATCGCGAAAGCGGATTTTTTCGTCATGTTTGGGCCTTGCCAGGTGGGTATGGTCTCGCCCGGTAATTTTGGAGAGCGCATCCCACGCTTTTACCGCCACGGCGCCGTTGGTTTCCGGTGCCAGGGTCAGAATCATCTCGGCGGCATCGATAGCGCTGTCGATCAACGGGCGGCCTTTATGCGGGCCATCCAGCTTGCGATGGTTGAGTTTACCCAGCAGCTCGACTTCAGCATCTGTATTCCAGGCGATGCCTTTGCCGCCGTTACCGATGCTTTCCAGCAGCGGTCCTACGGAGGTGAAGCGCTCATAGGTTTCGGGATAGTTGCGCTTAACCTCGATCAGCGATGGCATGGTCTTGCCGGGAATCGGCGCACATTCGCCCTTTTTCCAATCCATCACCGCCGGCTGGGCCAACTCCCCTGGGGAGTCGTGCTGCATCGGCAGCGTGACCAGGTCGGTCTCTTCGCCCAGGTGGCCTACGCACACCTTGGAGAAAGCCTTGGCAATGCCCTTGTAAATATCCCAGTCGCTGCGCGACTCCCAAGCCGGATCGGTGGCGGCAGTCAACGGGTGAATAAAGGGGTGCATGTCAGAAGTGTTAAGGTCGTCCTTCTCATACCAGGTCGCCGTAGGCAGCACGATATCCGAGTAGAGGCAGGTGGTGGACATGCGAAAATCCAGCGTCACCAGCAGGTCGAGCTTGCCTTCCGGCGCCTCGTCATGCCACACGACTTCTTCGGGCTTCTGGCCGCCGAAGTCGCCCAGGTCTTTGCCCTGAATACCGTGGCGGGTACCCAGCAGGTACTTGAGCATGTACTCATGGCCCTTACCGGAGCTACCCAGCAGGTTGGAGCGCCAGATGAACATATTGCGCGGGAAGTTCTCAGGCGCGTCCGGGTCTTCCGCGGCGAAGCGCAGTTCACCGCTCTTGAGCTGTTGAACCGCATAGTCGGCGGTGGACATGCCCGCGGCTTCAGCTTTTTGGGCTAGTCGAAGTGGGTTGGTATCCAGTTGAGGCGCTGACGGCAGCCAGCCCATACGCTCGGCACGCACGTTAAAGTCGATCAGGCTGCCGGGGTAATCCTCAGCCTTGGCCAACGGCGAGAGGATCTCCTTGATTTCCAGCTTCTCGTAGCGCCACTGAGAGGAGTGGTTATAGAAGAACGAGGTAGAGTTCATATGACGCGGCGGGCGCTGCCAATCAAGGCCGAAGGCCAGCGGCGTCCAACCAGTCTGTGGGCGCAGTTTTTCCTGCCCGACATAGTGGGCCCAGCCGCCACCGCTTTGACCGATACAACCGCACATGACCAGCATGTTGATCAGGCCGCGGTAGTTCATGTCCATGTGGTACCAGTGGTTCATACCGGCACCCACGATGATCATGCTACGCCCGTTGGTTTTATTGGCGTTGTCGGCGAACTCCCGGGCAATGCGGGTGCACTGCTCTGCTGAGACACCGGTGATTTTCTCCTGCCACGCGGGGGTATAGGGGCGAATCTGATCAAAAGAGGTCGCGCCGTCGTCTTCGCCGTCACCGGCAAAGCCACGGTCGATACCGTAGTTGGCACACATCAGATCAAAAACGGTGACCGCCAGCATTTCGCTGCCATCGGCTCTCTTCAAGCGTTTGGCGGGCAAATTGTGGAACAGTAGATCATCGGCGGCGCCAACACCGGCCCCTTTGACGTGCTCAAAGTGCTCGTGTTCGATGCCACCGAAATAAGGGAATGCCACACGCGCGACACTATCGTGGTGGTTGACCAAGCTTAGTAACGGCTTGATTTCCGTTCCTGCAGCGTCCAGTGATTCCAGGTTCCACTTGCCCACTTCGTTGCCGGTTTCGCCCCAGCGGAAACCGATGGAACCGCGCGGCACCACCAACTGGTCGCGGGTTTCATCCCAGGCGACGGTTTTCCACTCGGGATTGTTTTCCTGCCCCAGGGCGGTATCAAAGTCGCTGGCCCGCAGTTGGCGACCGGGGGCGAAGCTGCCATCTTCTCGCACTTCTAGTTCCACCAGGAACGGCATGTCGGTATAGCGGCGCACATAGTCGGTGAAATAGGCGCTGGGCTTCTCAAGGTGGAATTCCTTGAGGATGACATGGCCCATGGCCATCGCCAGGGCGGCATCGGTGCCCTGCTTGGCGGACAGCCACTCGTCGGTGAGCTTGGAGACTTCGGCGTAATCCGGGGTAATCGAAACCGTCTTGGTGCCCTTGTAACGCACTTCGGTAAAGAAGTGGGCGTCCGGGGTGCGCGTCTGGGGCACGTTGGAGCCCCAGGCAATAATGTAGCCGGAGTTGTACCAATCCGCGGACTCGGGCACGTCGGTCTGTTCGCCCCAGGTCATCGGCGAGGCTGGCGGCAGGTCACAGTACCAGTCGTAGAAACTCATGCAGACGCCGCCAATCAACGACAGGTAGCGGCTACCTGCGGCGTAGCTCACCATCGACATGGCAGGAATCGGCGAGAAGCCAATGATCCGGTCGGGGCCGTACTGTTTGGCGGTGTAGACGTTAGAGGCCGCGACCAGCTCGTTGAGCTCGTCCCAGTCACCGCGAACGAAGCCGCCCATACCACGAGCACGCTTGTACTGTTTGGTCTTGGCGGGGTCTTCGACAATCGACGCCCAGGCGTCTACCGGATCTGGGTTAGCCTTGAGCGCTTCGCGCCATAGCGCCAGCAGGGGCTTGCGAACCAACGGATACTTGAGGCGGTTGGCGCTATACAGATACCAGGAGTAGCTCGCACCGCGTGGGCAGCCACGCGGTTCATGGTTAGGCAAGTCGGGGCGGGTACGGGGATAGTCGGTCTGCTGGGTTTCCCAGGTGACTAAACCGTTCTTAACGTAGATCTTCCAGCTACAGGAGCCGGTGCAGTTCACCCCGTGAGTGCTGCGCACAACCTTGTCATGTTGCCAGCGGGCACGATAACTATCTTCCCACTGTCGGGATTCGCTGCGTAGTTCACCATGTTCGTTGGCAAAAGGCTCGCGGGACTTACGGAAGAAATTCAGCCGATCTATGAAGTGACTCATGGTCGATCTCCAGGCTCCTCGGAAATTTACTTACCCGTCAGGCGGGTTCCATGGAGTGGATTCTGCGCGATCGACCAGCGAATTACTGCGTGATTACCTCCATATACACCCTATCTACCCCCAAGGTGATAGAGCGGCCAACGTAAAGTAATAGACGGTTGGCGCTCTCAACATCACACCGTGCGCGAGTAGCGTTTCTCAGTTGGCTTTAGGTAGGCGTCGAATGCCATCGCCAGATTGCGAATCATCAGTCGCCCCGAAGGTAGCACCTCGATTTCATGGTCGCGTAACGCAATCAGACCGTCGCCCACCATCTCTTCGAGGCTCGTCAAGGCACTCGCGAAGTAGCTGCGAAAATCAATATTGTGCCGGGCCTCGATAGCGGCAAATTCAAGACGGCCGTGACACATCAGGGTATTAATGACCTCGCGGCGCAGGCGGTCGTCATCGCTAAGGCGGTAGCCACGGAAGACCGGTAAACGCCCAGCATCCAAACGATGTTGATACTGGGCAGTTTCCTTGACGTTCTGGCTGTAGGTATCGCCCACCTTGCCAATGGAGGTAATGCCCAGCCCAATCATGTCGCAGTCCGCGTGGGTAGAGTAACCCTGAAAATTGCGCTGCAGAGTGCCGTTTTCACGGGCCAGGCTCAGCTCGTCATTCGGAAGGGCGAAGTGATCCATGCCGATGTAGACATACCCAGCGGCCGTCAGGCGGTTAATCGTTAGCTCCAGCAGTTCCAGCTTGCGCTCGGGTGGCGGCATTTCTTCGGGACGAATTAGCCGCTGAGCTTTAAACAGTTCGGGCAGATGGGCGTAACTATAAGCGGCAATGCGATCAGGTTGCAGGTCAATAATCTTGGTTAGCGTGGTATCGAAACTCGCCACCGTCTGCAGTGGTAGACCGTAGATCAGGTCAACGCTGACCGATTCAAACCCTGCCTCACGGGCGGCTTTAACCAGGGATACCACCTGCTCTTCGCTCTGGACGCGATTGACCGCTTGCTGCACGTCGTGATCGAAGTCCTGAACACCGAAGCTCAACCGATTGAACCCCAGCGAGTACAGCTCGTACACCTGTTCGGGGGTAACAGTGCGTGGGTCTACCTCCAGCGAAAACTCACGCTCTTCAGACGCGGCGAAGTGGAAGGCGTCATCCAGCGCCGTCATTAGCTCGCTCAACTGAGCATTGCTTAAGTAGGTCGGGGTGCCTCCGCCTAAGTGTAATTGGGTCATGCGTCGTGTGGTATCAAACAGTGCGCCCTGAACACGTATTTCCTGTTTTAACCACTGGAGGTATTCGGCAGCTCGTTCGGTGTTGTGAGTAATAATTTTGTTGCAGGCACAGTAATAGCACAGGCTCTTGCAGAACGGGATATGCACATAGACCGAAAGCGGTTTTGGTGCTGCGGCCCGGTTACTGAGCTGCGTGGCGCTACGGTAATCATCCTCGGCAAACGCTGCATGAAACTGCGGCGCAGTCGGGTAGGAGGTGTACCGCGGGCCCGGACGGTCATATTTCTCTACCAGGGGGCGGTTGAAGAGCAGTTCATCTTGCATGATCGGGAAAGGCCTCTAAGGAAGGTCTATGGAAGCGGGTACAGTAAGGAGCAGTTAAGATTCATACAGTATACGTTTTAAAAATCGCCTGCACCCAGCTTGCCTACTTTGCTGCGCTATCCACTTTTGAAAGCCACCCCATTATGACCTGAGTCAAAAGGCGATAAGAAATAGATGACTAGACTGCTCGGATTTTCCCCGCAAGGAGTCTCGCAATGGAGCTTGTATGTCCCGCTGGCAACCTGCCCGCCCTGAAGCGTGCCGTAGACGAAGGTGCCGACGCAGTCTATTTCGGTTTCCAGAACATCACCAATGCACGGCAGTTCGCCGGACTAAACTTTACCGACAAACGTGCCAGAGAAGGTATCGATTACGCCCACCAACGCGGCAAACGCGTTTTTTGCGCTATTAATACCTACCCCCAGCCCGATGGCTGGCAACAGTGGACGCAGGCCGTGGATCAAGCCGCCGAACTGGGCGTGGATGCCCTGATTCTCGCCGATATGGGGCTTTTGGATTACGCTACCCGACACCACCCCGAGGTCTCGCGGCACCTTTCGGTGCAGGGGTCGGCGACCAGCCATGAAGCGCTGCGCTTTTATCACGAGCATTTCGGCATCAAACGTGCCGTGCTACCACGGGTGTTATCCATCACCCAGGTTCGTGACCTGGCCAGGCAAACACCGGTAGAGCTGGAAGTATTCGCCTTCGGCAGCCTGTGCATCATGGCCGAAGGTCGCTGCTATCTCTCCTCCTACCTTACCGGCGACTCTCCCAATACCCGGGGCGTTTGCTCCCCGGCAGCCCATGTCCGCTGGGAAGAAACCCCTCAAGGCTTAGAGTCACGCCTTAACAATGTCCTTATCGACCGCTACGCCGAGGGCGAGCGCGCAGGCTACCCCACCCTGTGCAAAGGACGCTTTGAAGTCGCGGGTGAGACCTATCACGCCATCGAAGAACCCACCAGCCTCAATACCCTGGAGCTACTGCCGGAGCTGCGCGACCTGGGTATCAGTGCGGTAAAAATCGAAGGACGCCAGCGCAGCCCTGCCTATGTCTCGAAAGTATCCGGCATTTGGCGTCAGGCACTCAACCGCCTAGCGGCTGAGCCAGAGCGCTTTCATCCAGAAGCTGCCTGGATGTCCGGCCTTGCCGAACTTTCCGAAGGCGCCATCACCACCTTGGGCGCCTACGAACGGCGCTGGAAATAGGAGCTAGCAATGTTGAGCACCACACTGCCCCAACAACCGATCTCGTCCACCGATTCTCTACAGCTCTCCCTCGGGCCGGTTCTTTTTTACTGGACGCGGGAGCGCTATGAGTCGTTCTACCGTGAAGCGGCCGACTGGCCGGTAGAGATTATCACCTTGGGCGAAACCGTCTGCTCCAGGCGTCGCGACATGAAGCTGGACGACTGGTTAGGCATTGGACGCGAGCTTGCCCAGGCGGGTAAGCAGGTTGTACTCGCCAGCCAGACACTGATCGAGTCTGAGGCCGACCTGCGTGACCTGCGCAAGCTCTGCGATAACGGTGACTTTATTGTCGAGGCTAACGATCAAAGTGCCCTTCAGCGTCTCACCAGCGCCGGATTGCCGTTCATCGCTGGTGCCGCGCTCAACCTCTACAATACCGCCACCCTGGAGGTCATGGCGCGTGTCGGCATGCAACGCTGGCAAGCACCGGTGGAAATGGCGCAGAAAGAGTTAGCGCAGCTTATTAATGATTGCCATCAGGCGGGCGGGCAACACCCTTGCGAAGTATTCGCCTATGGGCATCTGCCGCTGGCCTGGTCATCACGCTGTTTTACCGCCCGACGCCATCAAACGCCTAAGGATCGCTGCAAATTCGTCTGTCAAAAATACCCCGAAGGCTTGGTGCTGCGTTCCCAGGAATCCCGCAATGTTTTCACCCTGAACGGTATTCAGACCCTTTCGAGTGCCTGTCAGGATCTCCGCCATGAGCTCACCACGATGGCAAAGATGGGCGTTTCAGTAGCGCGCCTAAGCCCTCGGGCGGAAGGCATGACCGAGGTGATAAAAGCCTTCGACCAGGCTCGGCATGGCAGGCTACCGCCACCCGATCCATTGACGCTGGTAGAGGCTGAAATCTGCGACGGCTATTGGCACGGCCGCCCGGGTATGGATAACACCCGCACCGTGCCCGCCTGATGCCATCCAGGTCGTTATATCGGCACCACCGAGCGTAAAGAGACTCAAGCCCAAATGCTATTAAAAATCATTTATATACAAGAACTAAGGAACTAAAGCTTGATACGGGACAACTCTATTTCCGACCTCAGCCCTATAGTGGAATCACAACCTTCCTACAGGGATATCGGCAATGGAAAACGAGTCTTCAAATAGCCTCTTCCACAAGGCTTTCAATCTGGATATTAGCCGCAGGGACGTATTGAAGACCGGCTCTGCCGGTACCCTGGCGCTGGCAGCAGGTTCGATCCCACTACCCTTCGTATCTACCGGGGCTTCAGCCCAGACGGCTTCGGCGACTGCCGCAGAGGAGCGCGTAGTATGGAGCGCCTGTACGGTCAACTGCGGCAGCCGCTGTCCCTTGCGCATGCATGTGCGCGACGGCGAGATCACCTGGGTGGAGACTGACAATACCGGGCTTGATGAGTATGGCAACCACCAGGTCCGCGCGTGCTTACGCGGTCGTTCGATGCGCCGTCGCGTCTATAACCCCGACCGCCTGAAGTACCCCATGAAGC
Organism: Vreelandella boliviensis LC1; assembly: GCF_000236035.1. Classification (GTDB taxonomy): domain Bacteria; phylum Pseudomonadota; class Gammaproteobacteria; order Pseudomonadales; family Halomonadaceae; genus Vreelandella; species Vreelandella boliviensis. The sequence continues at coordinate 209,282 of NZ_JH393259.1, read as the reverse complement.
GTGTCGGCGCCCGTGGCGAGGGCAAGTTCGCCCGCATCAGTTGGGACGAGGCCTATCAGCTGCTCGCCGACAACCTCAAGCGTATTATCGCCGAATACGGCAATGAGGCCGTCTATCTTAATTACGGTACCGGCACCCTGGGGGGTACCGTGACCAAGTCCTGGCCACCCGCTTCATCCCTGGTGGCGCGCTTGATGAATCTCTGCGGCGGCTACCTCAACCACTATGGCGACTACAGCACCGCGCAGATTGCCGCCGGGCTCAACTACACCTACGGTGGCTGGGCAGCGGGCAATAGCGTCTCCGACATCGCCAACACTCGCCTGCTGGTAATGTTCGGCAACAACCCCGCCGAGACACGCATGAGTGGCGGTGGAATCGTCTACCACCTCGAGGAAGCCCGCCAACGCTCGGATGCACGGATGATCGTCATCGACCCGCGCTATAGCGACACCGCCGGCGGCCGCGAGGACGAATGGGTCCCCATCCGCCCGGGTACCGACGCCGCCCTGGTGGCCGGTCTGGCCCATGTACTGATCAGCGAGAACCTGGTTGACCAGCCGTTCCTGGATCGCTACTGCGTCGGCTACGACGAGCGCACCCTGCCGGAAGGCGCTCCGGCCAACGGTCACTACAAGGCGTATATTCTCGGTGACGGGCCCGATGGTATCGCCAAGACACCTGCGTGGGCCTCACGCATCACCGGCATCCCCTCCCGGCGTATCGTTCAGCTCGCCCGGGAGATCGGTTCGACCAAACCGTGCTACATCGTTCAGGGCTGGGGGCCGCAGCGTCACGCCAACGGTGAGTTGATATCACGCGCCATCGCCATGCTGGCCATTCTCACCGGCAATGTCGGCATCAATGGCGGTAACAGCGGTGCCCGCGAGGGCGGTTATTCCATTCCCTTCGAGCGTTTTCCCACCCTGGAAAACCCTGTCGATACCAGCATCTCAATGTTCACCTGGACCGATGCCATTGCCCGTGGCCCCGAGATGACCGCCACCCGCGACGGAGTACGCGGCAAGGACAAGCTCGACGTACCGATCAAGTTCATCTGGAACTATGCCAGCAACTGCCTGGTGAACCAGCACTCCGAGATCAACCGCACCCACGAGATCCTCTCCGATGAAGATCTATGCGAAATGATCGTGGTGATCGACAACCACATGACCTCATCGGCACGCTACGCCGACCTCCTGCTGCCCGACTTAACCACCTCCGAGCAGATGGACTTCGCCATGGATGCCAACGCTGGCAACATGAACTACCTGATCTTCGCTGACCAGGTCATCGAGCCGTTGTTCGAGTGCAAGTCGGTTTACGAAATGTGCAGTGAAATCGCCGCGCGCATGGGGGTCGGCGAAGCCTTCACCGAAGGCCGCACCCAGGAGGAGTGGCTGCGTCACCTGCTGGCACAGAACCGTCGGCGTGACCCCGACCTGCCCGATTTTGAAGCGTTCCGTGAAATGGGCATCTACAAGCGCCAGAATCCCAATGGTTTCTTCGTTGCCTACCGCGACTTCCGGGCCGACCCAGAGGCAAACCCGCTCACCACGTCCTCCGGCAAGATCGAGATCTACTCCGAGGCACTGGCCAAAATCGCTGCCGAGTGGGAGCTTGAGGAGAGTGATGTCATCGACCCGTTGCCGATTCACGCCTCCACTTTCGAGGGATGGGACTCACCGGATCGTGCGCGATATCCATTGCAATTAATCGGCTTTCATTGCAAGTCGCGTACTCACTCAACCTACGGCAACGTCGCACTGCTCAAGGCCGCCGTCCGCCAGGAGATGTGGATCAACCCCATCGACGCCCAGTCAAGGGGAATCGTTAACGGTGACAGCGTGGAAATATTCAACGACCGTGGCCGGGTACACATCGCCGCCAAGGTAACCCCACGCATTCTGCCCGGCGTGGTTGCCCTCTCCGAGGGTGCCTGGTACGCCCCTAACCGCCATGGCACGGATCAGGCCGGCAGTATCAACGTGCTGACCACACAACGACCCTCGCCGCTGGCCAAGGGCAATCCTTCGCATACCAACCTGGTCGAAGTGAACAAGGCCTGAGGAGAGCATAATGACGCAATATGGTTTCTACATAGACTCCAGCAAGTGTACCGGCTGCAAAACCTGCCAGCTGTCCTGCAAGGATTACAAAGATCTCGATGTCGACATCAACTACCGGCGCATCTACGAATATGCGGGGGGCTCCTGGCAGGCCGACGGCGACACCTGGCAGCCGTCGATCTTTTCCTATTACCTGTCGATCGCCTGCAACCACTGCGCCGCACCGGCCTGCGTACCTGTCTGCCCTAGCGGCGCCATGCACAAACGCAGTGAGGATGGCTTGGTCGTAGTGGATACCGACACCTGTATCGGCTGTAAATCCTGTGCGATGGCCTGCCCCTATGGCGCGCCTCAGTACAGCGCACGTAAAGGCCACATGACCAAGTGCGATGGCTGCTACGAACGCGTCGCCGAAGGGCTAAAGCCGGTCTGCGTAGAATCCTGCCCTCTGCGGGCGCTGGATTTTGCCCCCATGGAGGAGCTACACGAACGCTACGGCAACCTCGCCGAGGTGGCGCCGCTTCCGTCAGCTTCTTTGACCGGCCCCAGCATCGTGATCAAGCCAAACCGCAATGCCCGTCCGGTGGGCGATACCACCGGTTCCCTCGCCAATCCCAAGGAGGTGTGACATGGGCTGGCACGAATTTCCCTTAGTGGTTTTCACCGTTCTGGCACAATGTGCCGTGGGCGCTTTCATTCTGCTCGGGGCGCTGATACTCACGGGGCGGCTGGAGGAGGCGTCGTTGCGCCGCCTGAATCGTCCGATGCTAATCATCTGGGTTCTGATGGGTGTGGCCTTCGCTGCTTCCACTCTCCATCTGGGTTCACCGCTGCGCGCGCCTAATGCCTTGTTGCGCCTAGGTGGTTCCTGGTTGAGCAACGAAATCTTCTTGGGCAGCCTTTTCTTTGCTCTCGGTGGGTTGTTCTGGCTGTTGACTCTGCTCGACAAGGTCTCACCACTGCTGCGCAAGGTCCTGCTCGGCATTGCCATGCTGCTGGGGGTTGCCTTCATGTATGCGACCATCCATGTCTACATGATTCCCACTGTACCAACCTGGAATACCCCCTTCACTCCGCTGGGCTTTTTCCTGACCAGCGTCATGGGAGGCGCCTTACTCGCCCAGTTACTGCTTAATTTGAGCGGCCAGGGATACCGCCTAATGGCACGCCTACTACCATGGCTGGGTGCCCTGGCGATAGTGGTGGCACTGGGCTCCAGCGTGGCCCACGCCATGAGTCTGGCGGGCATCCAAAGCGCCATCCAATCGGCGATCGACTTGGTACCCCACTACCAGAGCCTATTGATTATTCGGTTGGCGTTGCTGGCCGCCGTACTAGCGTTGTGGTTGTTTGCCCTGCGTAGCATGCGCCATCAGCCGCTGGTGTTGTGCGCCAGCTTCGTGCTGCTGCTAGCGGCGGAAATGCTGGGTCGTAATCTCTTCTACAATCTGCACATGACTGCCGGGCTGTGAAGCACTCCATGCAACCACTCGCCCACTCCGCCCGCTTGCTTGGCGCTTGGTTCTACTATCCGCCCGGCGCACCGGCACTGGAACAGCTTGACCGGTATATTGATGACGGCAGCCTGGCGGAGGCATGGCCCTACGCAGCGGGAACTCCGCTGCTCGTGACACTGAGTGAGGCACGTCAAGAACCACTGCTAGCAGACGCCTACCAGCAGTTGTTCGTCGGTCCGGATGCCCTCGCTGCACCGCCTTGGGGCTCGGTCTACCTCGACCCTGAGCAAGTGGTCTTCGGCGACTCTCACCAGGCACTCAAGCGCTTTCTGGAGCACGAGGAGGGAGTGTCCCTGGCGACCACCCAGCGCGAGCCGCTCGACCACTTCGGCCTTCTGCTACTACTCCTCGGCCAGTTGGCGTTGGAAGGACGCGAGGCCGGTGTCGACCGGCTGCTCGGCGAGTTTCTCTTGCCCTGGAGCTGGCGTTACCTTGAGCAGCTGGAGGAACACACCCCCCACCCCTTCTACCGCGCCCTGGCCCGGCTGGGCGCGGCAACCCTTGGCCAGTGGCAAATGGAGCGGAGCATCACCCCGCACCAATTGAGACTCTACCGATGAGCCGTATCGACGAACGTTATCTGAGTGCCCGCCTCAACCATACCCGTCTCAGCCGCCGGGAACTGCTGCGGGGATTGCTGCGCCCGGTCACCACATCGTTCGCAGCGACACCGCCTCTTCGCCAGCAGCGCGAGATACCCCGTCCTCCCCAGGCTCAAGAGGAGTCCCTCCTTGTCCAGTTATGCTGCGGCTGCGGTGCCTGTGCCACAGCCTGTTCCAACCAGATCATCAGTATGGAACAAGGTCTTCCGCGCCTGAACCTGGAGCACAACCACTGCGACCTATGCCTGGCGTGTACCGCCGCCTGCGAGACACGCGCCCTCATTCCTGAACTACCGGCCATGACCGGACTCGTTCCGGTATTCAACGACAATTGCGTCTTGAGTTATGGCGAGCCCTGCACGTTGTGCCAAGAGGAGTGCCCCAGCCAGGCCATCACCTTGCCTTCCGCAGGACTGCCTCAGGTGTCAATCGAAAACTGCCAGGGGTGTGCCCTATGTGTGCAGTCCTGCTACGTCTCCGGTTGTCATATGCTATCCCAGCCTTCCTAGAAGCGGCTTTTCCTGTCGAAACGTCCTATCAAAAGCCGCTGGACTAAATACCGACGTAACCAGCAACGACACCCATCCGTGCTTTTCTTGACCTGAATCACTTTTCTTTCAGGCTAAAACCACTAGCCTCTCCTTACCACATGTTGTGCAAAAATATTAAAGAACATAGCACATATAGGGAGAGCGTTATGAATACCCCCGTAAGCCACCCTCACCAGAAGCGCCAGATCGATGTCGCCTCGACGGTCAACGAGTACCTCCAACGCGCAGACTGGCGTGTTCATGCCAATGCCAACCAGGGCTATTCATTGGGCGGTTTGATCCTCAATGTCTCGGGCAAGTTGATCGCCAACTACTGGCTCGATGAGATTTACCCGCACGCCGTGGGTGAAGCCCACCGAGAAGGTGATTTGCATATTCACGACCTGGATATGTTGTGCGGCTATTGCGCTGGCTGGTCGCTGCGCACTTTGCTGCATGAAGGATTCAATGGGGTGCCAGGGCGTGCCGAAAGCCATCCACCCCGCCACCTTTCCAGTGCTTTGGGGCAGATGGTTAACTTTCTTGGCACCTTGCAGAACGAGTGGGCTGGGGCACAAGCCTTTAGCTCTTTTGATACCTATTTGGCACCCTACGTGCGCAAGGACGGGCTCACCTACACGCAAGTCAAGCAGATGCTGCAGGAGTTTATTTACAACCTCAATGTGCCGTCGCGCTGGGGTAGTCAGACCCCCTTCACCAACCTGACGTTTGACTGGGTCTGCCCCGACGACCTGCGCCAGCAGGTACCGGTTATCGGCGGCGAGGAGCAGCCGATCAGCTACGGTGAGCTGCAGGTTGAGATGGATTTAATCAACCGCGCCTACCTGGAAGTCATGGAGGCCGGGGACCGCCATGGGCGGGTGTTTACCTTCCCTATACCCACCTACAACATCACCCATGATTTCGACTGGGAAAGCGACAACGCCGAGCGGCTCTTCGCACTGACCGCCAAGTACGGCCTGCCCTACTTTCAGAACTTTCTAAATTCGGATCTGGAACCCCACATGGTGCGCTCCATGTGCTGTCGCCTACAACTTGATTTGAGTGAACTGCTCAAGCGCGGCAACGGGCTGTTCGGCAGCGCTGAGCAAACCGGCTCACTGGGGGTAGTGACGATTAACTGCGCCCGGTTGGGCTACCGCTTTGCCGGCGACCGAGCCGGGCTGTTCAGAGAGCTGGATCGCCTGCTGCGACTCGGGCGCGATAGCCTCGAGCTCAAGCGCGAATGCATTCAGCAACTAATGGATCAGGGGCTTTACCCCTTCACCCAGCGCTATTTGGGCACGCTACGCAATCATTTCTCCACCCTGGGTGTGAATGGGCTCAACGAAATGGTGCGCAACTTCAGCGAGGATCGCTTCGACATCGCCGACCCACAAGGGCTACAGCTGGGGCTTGATCTGCTTGATCACGTCCGTAAGCGGATGCGTGAATTTCAGGAACAGACCGGCCATATGTATAACCTCGAAGCCACACCGGCGGAGGGCACGACTCACCGTTTTGCGAGGGAGGATCTGGCGCGTTTTCCTGACATTCTACAGGCTGGCACGCCAGATGCGCCCTATTACACCAACTCCAGTCAATTACCGGTTGGCCATACCGATGACCCTTTTGAGGCACTGAGTCACCAGGATCCCTTACAGACGCGCTATACCGGCGGCACGGTGCTGCATCTTTATATGCGTGAGCGGATCACGTCGGCCGTCGCCTGTCGCAAACTGGTAAAAACGGCGCTCTCTCACTTTCGTTTACCCTACCTCACCGTGACCCCCACTTTTTCGATCTGCCCGGTACATGGCTACCTGTCCGGTGAACATGAGTTCTGCCCCAAGTGCGATGAAGCACTATGGGCACAAACGGCGGGCGCAACCGACGCCGCCACGGCATGAGGCATTTGCCTCACTCTTATCAACACGTTTAAGGAACTTTCTAATGCAAACCACTCGATACGCTAGCTTGCCCACTGAACAGCGCCAGCGCTGCGAAGTCTGGACCCGGGTCATGGGTTACCACCGGCCGGTAAGCCAGTTCAATATTGGTAAGCGTGCCGAACATCAGGAACGCCGACATTTTACTGAAGACGCCGCCTCTCGGTAGCTAGCCCTTATCTTTATTTCACGACCACTGGGTGCCTGACGACCGGCACCCAGTAAGGGGTTATCACAATGACTATTCTCACGGGACTTGATGACACAAGCGCTCAACCCAACTCGGTTCGGCTACCCATTGCCGGGCTTGTTCCCATGACAACCCTGGACTACCCCGACCATCTGGCGTGTGTTGTTTTTCTACAAGGGTGCCCGCTACGCTGCGGCTACTGCCACAACCCCAGCATGATCCCAACACGGCGAGGCGAGTCCCATGAGTGGCAAGCAATACTGGAATTTCTGAGCACTCGGCGAGGTTTGTTGGAAGCCGTCGTTTTCAGCGGCGGTGAGCCAACCGTGAACGCCGGTTTGCCTGCTGCGGCAAAGGAAGTGAAAGCACTGGGTTTTAAGGTAGGGCTGCATACTGCCGGCCCTTATCCTGACCGTCTCACCCAGCTATTACCGCACCTTGACTGGGTGGGGCTGGATGTAAAAGGACGAGGCCAAGAGTTTGACCGCATATGCGGCCGTTCCGGCATCTGGCAACGGCACGCCCGTAGCTTGGGAATTCTGCTCGACAGCGGACTCAATTTCGAGTGCCGCACCACCATCCACTGGAAAGATTTTCAGCTTGCCGATGTGGAACGACTGGCACTGACCCTTGCCGACTGCGGCGTACGTCACTACGCGCTGCAGGTGGCTCGCAGCGAGCAGTGCCTTGACGCCAGCCATGCTCAGCCTGTTACCCATGCACCCTCTACCGCTCGATTAAATGCGTTGGTCAAGCGCTTGGAACCACATTTTAGCCGGCTTGAGCTACGACACTAACTCTTCCCTTTTAGATCCAGGTCAGCATTATGCGCCTATGTTCTGATTGCATCTGACTGAACGTTCATACAACATACTTGTTTTATAGCCTGGTTACCATCGGAGCACAGCGCACTCCATGCATCTCACCCGATTCACCGATTATTCAATACGCGTATTGATCTTTCTTGCGGTAAAAGGAGAAGAGCGTTCTACCATCAATGAGATCGCAGAAACCTTTGATATCTCACGTAATCATCTGATGAAAGTCGTTCAAGAGCTTAGTCAGAAGCACTACGTGACCGCTATCCGGGGCAAGAATGGTGGCTTATTGCTTACACGCGACCCTGCGACTATCGTGCTGGGTAAACTCGTGCGCGAAATGGAACATGGCATGGAATTAGTGGAGTGTTTCCATAGCGATAACAACTGCATCATCACGCCCTCTTGCCGTCTCCAACCCATTCTAAACGAAGCACTGTCAGCGTTTCTGGAGGTGCTTGACCGCTATACATTGGCCGACCTGTTGGGCAATCAACAATCTCAACTGGCGCAACTTATGCGCATTCCTACCGTCAGCACTTAGCAATCAAATCACTTGCTAGAGAAAAATCGTTTCCTGCTGGGAATCGGGCTTCATGGCGCTTGCCACTGACAATAATTCGCTCATTCAGCCATCCTGCCCATCAACTCGCGCCTGCATCAGTGGCCATGTGTAGTGCATTAGAAATATGGCGTAGGCCACACACCAGAAAATGATGCTCAGCGTGTATGTCCAGTGGGTGATCTGGGGGAATACCGCCAAGACGGGCGAACGCACCAAGGCAGCTATTAGCATTAAGCCCAGCGCCACACCAATACCGGGCAAAGTACGTATGGGGCGGCCCGTATGACCTAGCGAGACCCTGGCCATCATTGCCAGCATCATGGTGCCCATGCCACCAATGGTCAGGGCGTGCACGGCAAGTTCAACGCGCATCAGCCCCATGAGTGCCAAGACCCACATTATAAGCCCTAGCGGAATGCAGGCGTAGCTGCCGTGCAACCCCCAAAGTAAAGGTTCACGCCAGCTATGCAGCCCACCCCAGCGCGCCATGCGCATACTGTTGGACAGCGCCGCCAAGAGCATTACCCCGCCCATTAATAAAGCAGGAACGGCAACCCCCAGCATAATGACCAGCTGCAGCAGCACTACGCCAGCCGTACTAGCCAGCGTCATCCCTTCGAGTAAAGGAATAGGTTCAGGTTTGGCGCGTCCCAGACGATTGGCGGTAAACATGGCAATCACGCGTCCACCCACTACCGTCATCATCAATGTGATTAACAGGACGGCTAAGTAGGCGGCTTGGCGGATCAGCTCGGCATTGCCCTTCATCACCCCCAAGTGCATCGCTAGGTTGGCAGCGGCAAACAGCAACAGCACGGGAATAAAGATCAAGTTGCGCCATCGCTTTGCGGTGATGACTAGACGCGCCATAACAATGGCGACCACCGGCAGAAACGCTAGGTCAATCGTCAGCAGCAGCCACCCCGGCAAATCCATGGGGAAAGCCATCAGCACCCTGCCTAATAGCCATAACACCACCAAACCCAGTAGCGGCCCGCCGCTTAAACTCGGCAACCCGGTCCAGTTACCCACAGCGGTAAGCAAAAATCCCCCGACCACCGCTGCGGCAAAGCCAAACAGCATTTCATGCTGATGCCAAAACACCAAGCCGCCATAGGGCCGCAGCAGAATATTGCCATGCCAAAAGGCTAACCAAACCAGCAGAGATGCAACACTGAACAGTGCGGCCAATAGGAAAAAGGGACGAAAAGCCAGACGCAACAGCGGTAGTTGCTTCAGCTTGGAGGCCGGTTGGGAGGAGGTGATGGTCGACATAGCATAATACCCCACTGAATTACTTGGATATGCATTGTGCTCTAGGCCAATAACAAAAACCATGACAAGCATCAAAAATGCATCTTATGTTCACTGCCAGACGCTTTTGCACTGTATTCAGGCCTTGTTTTTCAAGTGGCTAGCAGCCCCTCTTCATAACAAAACCCTCTTAGTGGTTGGTATTTGTAGTCTTTGGCCTTAAGATGTATATTTAATGCATCTTAAAGTCAGAGGTATTATCCGTGTTAACACATGAGCAGGAAAAACTGATCAATGCGACGGCTCCCGTCGTGGCCGAACACCTGAATGCGATTACACAGCGATTTTATCCGCTGATGTTTGCCCGCTACCCAGAGGTAAAACCGCTCTTTAATGAGGTTCATCAGCAAAGCGGCGGTCAGCCTCGTGCCCTTGCAAACGCCGTGTTGGCCTATGTTCAACTGCGCAGTGAGCCTGCTCAAGCACGCGCTACTCTGGATATCGTGGTCAGTAAACACGTTTCGTTAGGTATTCTTCCTGAGCAGTACCCCATTGTCGGTGAGTGCCTGCTGGCAGCCATTGGCGAAGTACTCGGTGATGCCGTCACACCCGAAATCGCCGATGCCTGGGGCGCTCTGTATAACGAGCTTGCCGCCCTTCTGATCGACCTCGAAGATCAGCGCTATCGCGAATTCGAACAGCGTCCCGGCGGCTGGCGGGGCACACGGCGTTTCAAGATCGCCAGCACCCAGCAGGAAAGCGCTTTGATTCGTTCGTTTATACTCGAACCCGAGGACGGGGGCCGCGTGGCTGACCATGAGCCAGGCCAGTATATCGGTGTCCGACTCACCATTGATGGTGAACCGGTCTACCGACACTACAGCCTCTCGGACACGCCGAATGGCCGAAGCTACCGAATCTCAATCAAACGCGAAGAACAGGGACGCGTCAGCCGCTATTTCCATGATGTGCTAACGCCAGGCGACACTCTGGAACTGTTACCGCCGGCAGGAGACCTCACCTTGGTTGACGGTGAC
>NZ_JH393259.1:0-198741 GCF_000236035.1 Vreelandella boliviensis LC1 | reverse complement strand
CGGTGCGGAGCCTCTGCTGCTTGCCAGCGGCGGCGTTGGTCAAACGCCACTACTCCCCATGGCGCGCCATGCCTTGTCCCTTGGGCGGCAGGTCATCTATCTACACGCTGCCCTGGATGCCGATCATCAGGCCTTTCAAAGTGAATTAGAAGCACTGAAGAGCGAGTATCCTCAGCGCCTCCAGGCTGTCCGCATTCATGAACGCGGCAACGAAGCCGAGCATATTGGTCGTATCGACCGTAGCTTGTTAGCTCACTACCTGCCAGACCTTAAGGCACGCTGCTATTTCGTTGGCCCCCAAGGATTTATGACGGCGATTAATAGCGCACTGTCTGAACTGGGTATCGACGAGGATCGTCGCCACTTTGAGCATTTTGGGCCGTCTCGCCCGCTCGACGCAGCCTGATGTTGGGCGGCCCCAGCAGTATAGCGGGGCCGCCTAGCCATAGTTCAGTAGTGAAGATTACGGTCAAGTCACTCCCTGCGCGCCAAGCGCTCCAGCCCCAGCAGCAACTCCCCGAAACGCCCTTGTGCAAGGCCTTCCTCGCAACCATCGAGCAGATTCTTAAGCGTCAACCCCAGCTCCGTATCCCCTTCTATGATTAAACGACGCTGGAAAAACAGACTGTCGGGATCCTCGCGGCGCGTGGCAAGACACAAAAATTCACGCCAACCTCCACGAATGGTTGCCTCGCCCTTCTCGCGGCATAATAGCAAGCGCTGGGATTCAAGCGTCAGACTAAGCGTCACGCCTAAATCAGCAATGGTGAGACTAATGCGTCGACCTTCCACCGCGTCGAACTCTCCCTCTGCAAGCGGCACTGCAAAAGTACGGTTGAGCAAGGGCTCGACTATACGTCGCTTAATAGTAAAAGGTACCCGTGGATCAAGAATGCGAATCAAGCGGCTAAGAGTGACAGGAAGGGGCAGAAAAGCAGATGGAATAGAAACAGACAAAGGTAGAAATGACATGACAAGCTCTCTCATATAAAAAACATTAGCAGCAAACTCCATACGGCTAATGCTAATTATTGCTATGGCACTTCGTACTGACATGTATCAGTAGAGGCAAAATAATGCACCAATATTAATACGCATTTCACCTTCGGCATGGCGATTGCGATTTACTATTACTGCTCATACCAACCAGGAAAGTGGGCTATGGCGAACCGCGGCCCCCACCATATAGGCGAAAATGGCCACCGCTACGACGGCGGCCATGGCACGCGCCTTTGGCGTTGGCCCACGTTTAATTGCAATGCTGCCAATACCGATATAGGCCAGCAGCGCCACTAACTTGGCGCCAAGCCAAGGAAGCTGCCAGGGCCATACGGAAAGTAATACCATCAACGTCACCCCCAGCCCCAGCAAAGCCGTATCGATGAGATGGGGTAATATTTTGACCCAACGGGCGTTGAGTCGCGGGTTTTCCTGTACCGACCACCAGGCGCGCACTACAAAGAGCGTGATGCTCAGCGTAGCGGCCGTCATATGCAGGTGCTTGATAAGAAAATAGTGCTCCATGGTACCCGTCCCTAGCCTACGTTCACCGCATCGCCGTGATGATCGAAGGCAAGATAGGCGGTGATATTACCCATTTTCAGCGACTCCATCATCCGCTGGAGCTGCCGTTCAACCTCGGCGTCGTCCTTTGGGTCGTCCATGGCCGCAGCGAACACCAGATCCCATTCGATCTCGGTGCGGCGAGACTCTTCGATCAACGCCGCCATGCTGCTAAGCTCTTCGGTCGATTTGTCTACGCATATCACAGGCACTAACACCCCACCTTCGCCCTCTTCAAAGCGACGACGCTGCTCAGCATCGGGAAAATCGGGCAGCTCTGCGCGAACGAACACAAACAACAGGCGCTGGGGTTTAGGTTGTTTATGTGCTTCCTGCAGTAAGTCGGCAAACGTCGCTATGGTCATAAAATGGGCCTTATCCCTAGTCGGGAAGATGAGTAGGTAAAATGAGTTGATTAGATGAGTAGGTGACGTTACTCGGGTGATTCTACGAAAAGCCACAATAGCAGCATTATCATAAATAGCGGGATCAATAGGCTGAGTGGCGCTGCGCGCCAGCCATAGGCTTGTACTACCAGAGGCGTCATCCGTAAGGAAAACCCCACGCCTGCGCTTAAAGCGAGACACAGGGCTACAAGAAGAAGCACCCAGCGATCAGGCATCCAACCTTTGGCGTGGGCGATGCCAGTCGTAATCACCGCACCTCCCAGTCCAAGTCCAGCCCCCACCAACAAAAATTCCCACGGGCGGCTTGCCACTCCAAACCCACCCAGCGCCAGTGCGAGCCCCAGCAACAGCCATTGCATCAAGCGACAGGTGTCGCCCCGCCTGGCGATATACCAAGCCGGCCAGGCCAAGAGCACACCGCTACTCAACGGTATCAGCACATAAAGGGATTGTTTTGCGAGCAGTGCGTAAAGTGTCCAGCTAGCCACCGCCAAGGCGCTTGCCAGTGGCATTAATAGCATGGCTACCAGCAACTGATAACCATTTACTGGTTCCGTTGATGTCTCCAACGTGGGTGGCGGCACAGATGATGGCATGGCGTTTCCCAGCGAGGGTATAAAGACATCGGAAGACATGCCAGAATTGTCGGTAAATACCGGGCGTAGGTCAAAAAACATCGGAGGTAGGTCGGCTAACCCCAAAGGAATAGCCCTAGTATCGAAATACAGCCAATGCCACACTCCCTTACCTCTTCCGCGCTATCGGAACTGCCATGAAATTACTTCAACGCTCCCTGGTTGCTCGCATCATTGCGTCTCTGCTGGCCATTAGCGGTATGGCCCTCATCAGCATCACCCTGACCATGGCAATGTCTAACAGCAGCCGTGGCGATGCTGCCGCGATCAATGTCGCTGGCTCATTACGCATGAATGCCTATCAGATATTGGGGGCCTTGCAACGCCTTGAGTATGTCCCGGAGGAAACAAGCGAAGAACAGCTCGAAGGTCTGATAACGCGCTTTGATCAGCGTTTGCATGGCACAACGCTACAGCAAACGATCCCCGCCGATGATCGTCACGAGCGCCGCCGTCAACTGGAAAAACTTCAAACCTACTGGCTGCACACGCTTCGCCCGGCACTACAAGCACCGTCCACCACCGCACAGCTTGACCTGGATACGCGAGAAGCGATGATCGTTGCGATGGTCAATGACATCGAGATGCTAGTCACCTACCTGGAACAGAGCACCGAGGCCAAGGTGCGGCTGCTGGGCATGATGCAAGTGATCTTTTTAGTGTTGATTGCGATAGTGGTCGCCATCGCTCTCTACGATGTTCGCTACAATCTGGTAGTCCCTTTGCGCCAACTTATGGTGCTGGCCCGTGAGGCGGCGCAGCGTAATTTCAAGCCCCGTTCACAGCTCCGCGGTAGCGACGAGCTGGCATTATTGGGCCATACCTTTAACAAGATGTCGGCCGAGCTGGCAACAAGTTACGCCGCGTTGGAAGACAAGGTATCCCGCAAGAAACAGGAACTTGAGCGCAGCAATCAGGCGCTGCGGGTGATGCATGATGCCAGTCGCGCGCTGTATGGCGGCGGTAACGACCTCTGCTCTAGCGCAGCTCCCATGCTGCGCGAACTGGAAAAGCTGTTGAATATCGGGCCAATACGCCTTTCGTTAAAAGACCCTTTCGATCAACGGGCAATGCCGGTACTGGAAACTCATTCGCGTACCCGACCAGAGTATTGCCGTGACCAAGATTGCCATGCCTGCCTGATTGATCCTCGCCCCCTGGATCTGGTGGCCAATAACCAGTCGCAATGCCTGCTGCTACCGATCAGCGTAGGCGATACGCTGCTAGGCACCCTGGAAGTGTGGTATCCCCAGGAACGGCTCAACGATAGCACCCGTCGACTGCTCACAATATTAGCCGATCAGCTGGCCACGGCGGTGTACCTGCAGCGGCGTATCGAAGAGCAGCAGCACGTCACACTGATCAACGAGCGAACAATCATTGCGCGCGAACTGCACGACTCTCTAGCGCAATCGCTATCTTACCTAAAAATGCAGGTCGCCCGACTCGAACGTATGCAGCAAAAAGAGGCAACCCGCGAGGCTCAGTCCGCGGTATTCGATGAGCTGCGCACCGGTTTGAACAGCGCCTATCGTCAACTGCGTGAGCTACTCACCACTTTCCGACTCAAACTTGAGGGGCCGGGGCTGCAATTTGCCTTACGCCAGACCATCGAGGAGTTCAGCCAGCGTATGGAGGCAACGGTCGAGCTTGACTACGATGTGCCGCCTTATCTACTTAATCCCAATGAAGAAATTCACGTACTGCAGATTATTCGTGAAGCACTGGCCAATACCCACAAACACGCCCAAGCCCATTGGGCCAAGGTCACAGTAAGATTCGCCGATGCCCGCCTGTTAGTGCGTATCGAGGATGACGGCATCGGCTTGGAAGACGATAGCTCACCGCCAATGCATTACGGCTTGGTGATCATACGCGACCGTACCACTACCCTGAATGGGCAACTGAGCATCGCCAATCGCCCCGCCGGAGGAGCCAGTGTTGAGGTAGACTTTACCCCTTTAACCGCTCGCTTAATTCAGCAGCAGCCCGCTTCGGCTGCCCCCAACTCTCACTTAGGCACAGGGACTTCTTAATGACGCTGACAACTGCCAAAGACACGCCTGCCAGTCTGATGATTATCGACGACCATCCGCTACTGCGGCGTGGTGTGATTCAGCTGCTTGAGCTAGAAGACGACCTTGAACTGGTTGGCGAGACGGGCGATCCCGAAGAGGGCATTGCCCTGGCCCTCAAGCTCGAGCCTGATTTGGTGTTACTTGACTTAAACATGCCGGGCGTCAATGGACTAGAAGCGCTGCGTCGCCTTCGGGAAGCTAACTATAGCGGCCGTGTGGTGATGTTCACTGTTTCCGACCATGAGGATGACGTTGTCGCGGCACTGCGTACCGGTGCCGATGGTTACCTGCTAAAAGATATGGAGCCTGAAGACATGGTTCGCCAGCTGCGTCAGGCTGCTCTGGGCCGCATGGTGATCAGTGAAAGTCTGACTGCCCTACTCGCTGAAGCCCTGCGTAATCAGCGCAATGCGCCCTCCACACCCGACATTCACAGCCTGACCCAACGTGAACGTGAAATTCTGCAACAGCTTGCTGGCGGGCTCTCCAACAAGCTCATCGCGCGCAAGCTGGATATTACTGAAGGCACGGTCAAGGTTCACGTCAAGCACCTGCTCAAAAAGCTCAACTTACGCTCACGTGTCGAAGCCGCCGTCTGGGCAGTTCAGGAAGGTATCGATCACTAGCCGGCTCTGTGTGGTTACCTCCAAAGACTCCCAGCGTACTTTTGCTCTGACCCGCGCTTACCCCCTCTCGATTTTTTGTCTTTAAAATCAATCAATCTTGGCATTTCAGCGACTACCTCTCAAGAGGTATATCGCTGATTTATAGGCTATTTCTCTTAGTTTCCCAATCCCCTTTGCAAGCGTATCTTGCCTGCTAACTGCAGAAAGGTTTGATGCCAAGGGGAACCGCCATGAGCAAGAGAAACGCCGACATAGAGAAGTGGGATGTCGAAGATGCCCAATTCTGGGAACAGGATGGCAAACGGATTGCCAGCCGCAACCTATGGATATCCATTCCCAGCCTGCTGATGGGCTTCGCTGTCTGGATGATGTGGGGAATGATCACCACTCAAATGCAGAACCTGGGTTTTTCGTTCACGATTAACCAGCTATTTTCACTGACAGCGCTTGCCGGCCTAGCGGGTGCCACGCTGCGCATCCCTGCATCGTTCATGATTCGCATCGCTGGCGGGCGTAACACTATCTTTCTGACCACCGCGCTGTTGATGGTCCCCGCCGCCGGTACCGGTATCGCCTTAATGAACCCAGGCACGCCGTTCTGGGTATTCCAGGTGTTGGCTCTACTTTCCGGTATCGGCGGTGGTAACTTCGCTTGCTCGATGAGCAACATTTCCACCTTCTACCCCAGCAAGCAGCAAGGATACGCCCTGGGCATGAATGCGGGCCTGGGCAATTTCGGCGTCACCACCATGCAGATTATGATCCCGCTGGTTATGACCGTCGGCATGTTCGGCGCTATGGCCGGTGCTCCGATGGAGTTGCAAAGCGCAAGCGGTACTTTAATCGGTCGCATCGAAGCAGGTACCGATACCTGGATCCAGAATGCTGGCTTCATCTGGCTCATATTTCTGATTCCATTGGCGTTCGCCAGTTGGTTCGGCATGAACAATCTTCGCACTATTACGCCCAACCCGAGTTCGCCGCTGGCGGCTTTCAGCAAAATATTGGGGCTCTACGGCGTTGGCTTGGTTACCGCCATCGTCGGTATGTTGGCACTCGGTTGGCTTAATATGTGGATTGCCCTGCCGCTAACCATTGTTCTGACCCTGGTGTTGTTGCGCCTGATACCTGGCGACATCAAGCCCAATATCCAGAAGCAGTTCGCGATCTTTTCCAATAAGCACACTTGGTCAATGACCATCCTCTACATTCTGACCTTCGGCTCTTTCATTGGCTTCTCTGCGGCCCTACCGCTCTCCATCAACGTCATCTTCGGCAACATGATGGAAGCCACTGCCGATGGCACACTGATTCGCGTGGCCAACCCTGAGGCGCCCAGCGCTTTGACCTGGGCCTGGATAGGCCCCTTCGTGGGCGCCCTAATCCGCCCAGTGGGTGGGTGGATCTCCGACAAGGTGGGCGGCTCCATCGTCACCCAAATAATCTCTGCGGTCATGGTGGTCGCCTCTATCGCGACCGGCTATGTGATGATGCAGGCCTATAACGCCACCGATCCAAATCAATTCTTTTGGATATTCCTGCTGCTTTTCATTGTGTTATTCGCCGCCAGTGGTATCGGCAACGGTTCTACTTTTCGCAGCATCGGCGTGATTTTCGACCAGCAGCAGAAAGGCCCGGTACTTGGCTGGACTTCTGCCGTCGCTGCCTATGGCGCCTTCATCGCCCCACGGGTGATGGGCGAGCAAATCCAGGCCGGCACACCGGAACTTGCCATGTACGGCTTTGCGGTCTTCTACGCTATCTGCCTCGTCATCAACTGGTGGTTCTACCTGCGCAAGGGTGCCTACGTTAAGAACCCCTGAGTACGACGTGCTTCTTTAGGCCCGGAGCTAAGCTCCGGGTCTTGACCCCCTACCCCAATGCGGGAGGACACCATGAAAATCATGATTGCCTACGACGGTTCACGAAACGCCAAGCTGGCGCTCGCTCAAGTCGTCAATATGTTCCGCTGCAACCAGCCCCTGCTAGTACTGGTCGGCGTGGTGGAGAACCCTCTCGACGCTACCGATAACAATGAAACGCTTTTTCAGCAGGAGCACGATGAGGTTAAACAGCACCTTCAGGAGGGTGTGGCGTTCGCTATCGGCGAGGGTTTCCAAGCCGAGTATCTTCTCGCCGAGGGAGATGCACGCAAGATGCTGCTTCAGTCCATTCGCAAACTCTCGCCAGACCTACTGGTGATTGCTCGCCATAGCCATCAGCCAGATGGTGGCATCATCGCCAAATCGTTGACTTATTTCGTTGATGAACTCGACTACATGACCTTCGGCAGCGTCAGCTCATTTCTGGCCCGACGCGCCGAATGTCCCTTGTTGATCCTACCCAGCCCTTGAGCAGCCCATAACCATCTTTGGGATATACCACCTTTGGGACACAGGACGATACGATCATGAAAGTTTCCGCTGTATTCAAGTTTCGCAGCCCTGAAATCCGGGCCCTGCACCTGACCTGGATTGCCTTCTTT
This sequence comes from Vreelandella boliviensis LC1, assembly GCF_000236035.1. Classification (GTDB taxonomy): domain Bacteria; phylum Pseudomonadota; class Gammaproteobacteria; order Pseudomonadales; family Halomonadaceae; genus Vreelandella; species Vreelandella boliviensis. The sequence goes on along the minus strand of NZ_JH393259.1, from coordinate 190,947 downwards.
ATTACCTTTTACGTGTGGTTCAACATGGCGCCGCTCGCGTCGAGCATGCTCAAGAGCGTCGACTGGCTGAGCACGGACGATCTCAAGCTGTTCGCCATCTGCAACGTAGCCTTGACCATTCCCGCCCGCATTATCGTCGGCATGGCATTGGACCGTTTCGGCCCACGCCGGGTTTTCTCGGTACTCATGGTGAGCATGTCGCTACCGGCGCTGGCGTTCGCTTTCGGTAACAGCATGACGCAGCTGCTAGTGGCTCGCCTGGTACTGAGTTCGATTGGTGCCAGCTTCGTGGTCGGTATCCATATGACAGCGCTGTGGTTCAAACCCAAGGACATCGGCTTCGCCGAAGGCTTTTACGCTGGCTGGGGTAACTTCGGCAGCGCCGCCGCGGCCATGTCGTTGCCGACCATCGCCCTGAGCATGTATGGCGGCCCGGATGGCTGGCGCTGGGCGATCGCCCAGAGCGCTGTTGTGATGGCAGCTTATGGTGTTTACTACTGGTTCGCGATTACTGATGGCCCGGATGCCCAGGCCCACCGCAAGCCACGCAAGACCGCCGCCATGGAAGTGAGCTCCTGGGGCGATATGATCAAGCTGATCATCTGGACGATCCCGCTGGTCGGCGTACTCGCCATCCTGGTCTGGCGCATCCAGTATATGGGCTATTTATCGGTCACCGGTGCGGCCGTCGCCTACCTAGTCATCGTGGCGATCGTTATTTATCAGGTCGTACAGATCCTGCGGGTTAACCTGCCAATCCTGCGCAAGGGAGTACCCGAGGATGATAAGTACTCGTTCAACAGCGTGGCCGCACTTAACAGCACCTACTTTGCCAACTTCGGCGCGGAACTGGCGGTGGTGTCGATGCTGCCCATGTTCTTTGAGGAGACCTGGGGGCTGAATGCCGCCACCGCCGGGCTAATCGCTGCGTCGTTCGCTTTCGTCAACTTGGTGGCGCGCCCCATGGGCGGCATGGTTTCTGACCGTATGGGCAATCGCCGTTTCGTTATGCTGTGCTACATGTTTGGCATTAGCATCGGGTTCTTGTTGATGGGCATGCTTAATTCGAGTTGGCCGTTAATCCTCGCGATTGCCGTGACCATCGGCACATCGATTTTTGTGCAAGGGGCTGAGGGGGCGACCTTCGGTATCATTCCCTCCATCAAGCGTCGTATCACCGGGCAGATCTCGGGCATGGCCGGCGCCTACGGTAATGTTGGCGCGGTGGTCTACTTGACCATTTTTACATTTGTTACACCGTCGCAGTTCTTCTACATCATCGCCACCGGTGCCTTCATCAGTTGGGTGATCTGCCTAGTGTGGCTCAAGGAGCCAGAAGGCGCTTTCGATGACGAGTACTACGTCTCTTCAGTCGATAGAGACATCGCAGAGCAAGCCCTGCATAACACCAAGTCCTGAACATTCGGGTTATCTGCAGCATCACTGCACTGTCCGCGTCGCTTAAATCCGGACAGTGCCATAATAGTGTCATTCAGAGCGCCTTTAGTCAGTATTGGTGGTGTCTTTAAACCAGGTTAATGGGGGTAAAATGGCTAGTGCAGAGAAGACCCAGAAACTGCTGAAGGCGCAGGGTAATGCAAATGAGATTCACCTACGATTACGTCTTAGACAGTTGTGGCAAAGCGTTTGCCACCGGCATCACTCACAACGATCCAATGAGTGCGGTATCGGTAAGAACATTGCTGCGAAAGTGATCTATTATAGAGTTAGTCCCTAAATCGATATCACCGGGTGCTCTATGGCTATGCAAGATAGAAAGGCTCTGTTGGAAAATATGCGAACTGAACTCCGTGAACGCGTTCAGCGCTACAAAGATCATCAGCAACGAATCAATGGCGCCTTGGATAAAGATCTTGAAGAGCAGGCAACACAAGCTCTAAACGACGAAGTGGTCGATCGATTAGAAGATGAAGCTACGTTAGAACTATTACAGATCGATCGCGCCTTAGCGCGAATTGAAGAACAAGTAGGTGATCACTGCGAAGAATGCGGAGATCGAATTGCACCAAATCGACTAAAAGCTCTGCCTTATACAACATGCTGCACAGACTGCGCCTCCATATAACAACCGTGATCCAGTTCACGCATTGGCTGCTATTCACCCCCAAATACTTCCGCCGATAACCACTCGATAAGTTCATATAGGGATGCATGAAACATAATCAACATAACCGGAATAAACCGCCGCAGAAAGGTATCGAGAGGTGCAATGCTTTCCGATGGCAAAGCCAAAGAAAAGCCAGAGAGGATACGGGCCAGGCTTTAACCGCAGATAACTGCTTGCTTTATAGTCATTTATTATCTGTCATGACCAACACAGCAGCTCCGGTCAATTTGCCTTCCCTTAGATGCATAAGTGCTTCATTAGCTGCACTAAGTGGATAGCACTCTACCTTTGATTAAAGCCTTGACCATTCCTAAAGCACTAATTTAATTAAATCAACATCTAAAAAATCTTTATGACCTTTATTAAACTTTTATATAGGAAAATAAGAAAAAGTACATATACAAGTTTTGAAAGCATCTCTTTAACATTAACTAAACCTATTAGCTGGCATAAACACCTCAACACTACGACAATCATTATACGAGACAAGGGAGCAGTATTAATCAATTTTAATATTACATATAGTAGTCAAGTGCGGCTCACGTTATAGATACATCTTCCTGCCACGTAAGTCTGCTGGGGCTGAAGTTTACTGTCGAGTAGCGTCACATCGGCGTCACAGTCGATAGCTAAACGTCCCTTTCTGGCATGTAAGCCGAGCACCCAGGCCACGTTTGTGGAAATCAGTCCCAAAGCCGACTCGAGAGGCAGCACCCCTTCATGAACGAGGCGCTGCCAATCCGCAATCAGTGTTGTGTTTTTGGCTACTTTCATTCCCAGGTATGCCCCGTTTGCATCGAATTCTGGCAAGCTGCCATTGCAGTCAGAGCTCATGGTGATGCGCTCTGGTGGTACGCCTAACTCGAGTAACCGAGACACCGCATCAAAGCCGGACAGTCCATCACCGGCGTCTTCAAACGCGGTAACATCAACACTTGCGTTAAATGCTAAAGCATAGTCAGCGGCTTCCTCGAGCAAGGCAGGGTGGCGATTCACATGGGTGGGAATCACTTGATTGGCGGGAATCTCAGTCTCCGTTAGCAACCTGCGCAGCGGTTCCAGTCCCCGCTTACCGTCACCGATATGAAAATGGCAGATACCTCGTTTACCAGCCAGCATGGCACCGATGCGTGTATCACTGACGATGCGTTCGATTTCATCCTGGCGTGGTTGGCTCGACCGATGATCCGAAATGGCGATTTCACCCAGGCCAATGACCTCTGGAATCCAGGCCAAGTCGCGTTGAATGTCGCCGGTCAGGGTGGGGGGCGGAACGCGATAGGCACCGGTGTACATGAAAGCCGATATGCCCTCGGCTCTAAGCCCACGCACCTTGGCCAGTAGATTTGCGGGGGAACGGCTGATAGCGTCAGTGCCCAGTACACCCACTACCGTGCCAATGCCCATCGCCGCGATTTCGTGTGCCGAAATTTCAGGGCAACGGGTGCCGCAGCCGCCTTCGCCCCCACCCCCAGTGACATGCACATGCTGATCGATAAAGGCGGGAACGGCGGTAAGCTCCAGGGCTTCCACCACCCGAACAGGCCAGCCCTTGGGAGTGTCGAGGTCGTTGCCCAGGGCAATGATTCTCCCCCCCGCCATGAGGATGTCGGTCGCTTCGATTCGCTCGGGCGCAAAAATAGTGCCAACCCGTAATAGAGTCATGAGCGGGGTGTGCTGCTCGCTTGCGAGCATCATGACTGAATGCCTGCAGTACTGTCCGACAAAAACCGCCGACCACGCAGACGCTCGGTGACGCTATTGATGTCATCAACCAGCAGTACCAACAAGTCTCCCTCCCTGGCCTCATCGAACGCTCTGTCGACAGCATGACTTTCTTTCATGATGACCTCGACGCGGCAGGAGCCAGGATGTGACTCTGCACCAGCGCGTAACAGGCTGACAACTTCGCCAGCGGGCCGGCCTCGCGGGTCGGTTTCATAGAGCAAGACGATATCATGCATGCTGGCCAGTTGAGCGCCCAGGCTATAAAGATCTTCGTCACGGCGGTTACCCGGGGCACTGGCCACGCTAATACGCCGCTGTGCGGGAATACGGCTCACAAGTTCGCTCAGGGCTTTAAGCGCGGGCACGTTATGGCCGTAGTCGATCAGCACTTTAATTTCGCCAGCATCGATAAAGTTGGTGCGACCCGGATTTTGCCCCGGCGTCGGGTGGAACGTCTGCAGACCTAATTGGATATCAGCAATACTTAGCCCCAGCGCATAGGCGGCTGCGCTGGCGGCCAGGACATTGGCCACATTGAAACGGGCATAGCCTTCAAAGGTGATCGGGGCATCCACCACCGGCATGATGTTGGCTTCGACATTTCCTTGGCGCATCACGATACACTCGTTATAAACCGTGAAAGCAATCCCATGCGCTTGCACATGCTGACGGATAGGCTCGGAGTCAGCATCCAGAGAAAAGTAGATGACCTTTCCTCTGGCCCACTCCCTGCCCGCCAGTACGCGCGGATCATCTGCATTAAGAACGGCTGTACCTTCCGGGCTGACGGCGTCGATCACCACGGTCTTACAGCGTGCCAGCTCATCCAGTGTATGGATGTCATTTTCTCCCAAATGATCGCTCGCAATGTTCAGTAGCACGCCGACCTGGCATTCATCGAAGCCTAGCCCGCGACGCATTATGCCGCCTCTCGCGACTTCCAGCACAGCATACTCGACAGTGGGCTCGCGGAGTACGGTGGAGGCCGCCTGCGGCCCACTGTAATCTCCCCGCATGATGGTATGATTATCGATCTCAATGGCCCCGGTGCAGGCCGTGCCGACAATGCGGCCAACTTGGCGGAGCAGATGCGCGATCAGGCGCACCGTTGTAGTTTTTCCATTGGTTCCGGTTACCGCAGCGATGGGTATCCGCCCAGAGTCCTCGCTATCTGGAAACAGCATTTCGGTGACGTGCTGTCCGACATCCCGTCCCGTGCCATGGGTCGGTGATAAATGCATACGAAACCCTGGGCCGGCGTTGACCTCGACTACCGCGGCAGACTGCTCCTCCAACGGCATCGTCAGCGTCTCAGCGAGTAGGTCGATGCCGATGATATCGAGTCCCACCAGACGGGAGATGCGCTCTGCGGTGTACTTCACTTCAGGGTGAACATCCTCAGTGACATCCGTCGCAGTGCCCCCAGTACTCAGGTTCGCTGTGGACTTTAGATAGACGACCTGATCTTTCGTGATGACACTCTCCAAGGACAGATTCTGCTGAGCTATCAGCCGGTGCGACTGCTCATCCAGATGAATCTGTGTCAGCAGGTTTTCATGACCGATACCTCGACGCGGATCTTGGTTCTCCCTGTCGATCAGCGACTGAAGTGAAGCCTGACCATCGCCGACCACATGTGCCGGGCGCCGCCTAGCAGCGGCGACGAGCTTGCCATTGATCACTAGCAGCCGGTAATCCTCACCCTTGACGAACCTCTCGACCATGACTATTGAGTAGTGGAGAGAGGCGATAGTGAACGCCTCACGCAATGCCGGTTCGTCGCTAATGCCCGTGCTGACTCCGCGGCCGTGATTACCGATTAGCGGTTTTACGACAACCGGATAGCCGATATCGAGCGCGGCAATGAGCGCTTCCTCAATCGAGTGGCAAATGACCCCATATGGCACGGGAACCCCTGCCTCACCGAGCACGTGCTTGGTCCAATACTTGTCATCGGCGATGCCATGGCTGATCAGACTCGTGCGGCAAGTCACCGTCGCCTGGATCCGTTGCTGACGGCAGCCGTGTCCCAATTGAATATAACTGCTGTCCGCGTCAAGGCGAGCCCAGGGAATGCCACGGCGCACGGCAGCATCAACGATCGATGTCGTGGATGGCCCCAACATATGCGCGTCGCGCACCTTTTTTAGGCGGGCGATGACCGAGGAAATATCAATCTCGTCACCATTGAAGAGCTGGGCGACGATATTGACACCTTCTACTCCGACGGCCAGACCACAGGCCTCGTCCCGATAACGATAAACAACGTTATAGATGCCTGTTTCATAGGAGTCGACCGTCTTACCGTAACCCACCGTAAAGCCGATCAGATTCTGTAACTCGATCGCGATATGCTCTACCACGTGGCCTGCCCAGGTGCCCCGTTCAAGGCGTTCCAGAAATCCGCCAGCCCTCCCAATCGAGCAGCGGTGTTCATATAAGGAAGGTAGAAGCTCGATGATGCGTGCTGCGATGCCAGGAACGGTATCGCTCGGTCGCTTCTCAAGCTCTTCAATGTCCAGCCGCATGAAGATGACCGGATAACGGCTGTAGTAATTCGGACCACGTAGCGCCCGATGCTCAAGAATGTTCATTACGTTGTCCTCTCCGACAGGAGGTCGGAGAGCTCATCGGCAGAGAGATAGCGGCGCGCATCTATATCGTACCCATGGCCACTGACCATAGCATGAAGGATCATATTCTCGACGGCGACCGGTTCGCCTATGGACAGTTCGGCGATATTGGAACTCGCCAGATCGCGGCTATCGATAATGATGACGTGCCCTGTCCCAATGGTTTCCAAGATACGGTTTGGATGGATGATGACAGCCGCATCCTCGCCAATACCAACACCTAGCTGCTCCGGATTACTGGCGCCCACTTCCATAAGGCGCGTGAACCGTCCCCGTTCAAGGAAGTGGCTGTCGATGACCATCCCGCGAATAAAGTCCAAACCGAAGCTCATGTTGACCGCTCCCTTGCGTAAGGCGTCTGCCGCCGCACCGTTGTAGATCATAGTGCTTGGCATAGCCGCAGCGCCGGCACTGGTACCTGCCACGACAGCGCCGGCCTTCAACCGCTTGCGGATGGCTCGAAGTGCAGCTGAGCCACCTAACACATTAGTCAGGCGAAGCTGATCCCCACCGGTGAAGAAAATTACGCCACTTCGCTGGATAAGCTGGACATTCTCTGCATCGGCGGCTTGTCGGCGATCCTGTATGTCCAGCGCATGGATCTGGCTTGCGCCTAAGCGAGCAAAGACCGCCTCATAACAGGGCAAAAGCTGTTCAGGAATGCTACTGGCCGTGGCGATAATGACGACTTCATCACTGTCTTTTGGGGCAAGCTCGAAAACCCGCCGAAGGATGGCGAGGTCGGAGGTCTTGTCCTCGGCACCGCCAATGGCAATGATGTGGCCAGAAACGGTTTGATGGTGTGAAGTCATATTCCCTTCGCCGCCCGGCGACGCTTTTGTGGAACACTGGATCATTACCCATACCGGTAATGTTGTATCGCCTGATGCTTTTCACCCATATCTTCACTTATAACAGCTGAAAACCGCCCTAGCCAGATTAATAACGCCCTTTCGGGCTGACTAAAACACTCCCATTAAACAGTGGAGTTTCTGCTCTCTTGTGTATTGCCCCAGCGTAGCAACCAGAATCCGCTATGCTTCGATAAAAGGCCTTCCCCGCGCCTGGAGTCTGAAGGGCAAGGCCATACCCTGCTGCGCTTCATCGGCGAGCACTGCGACAGCCGAGCTTACGCCAGGAGGCAACCATGAGCGTTCGGAATATTTTTGTTGTCGGGCTGGATGAACACAACCGTAAACGGCTCGAGCATTTACGTGGGGCAGAGAATTATCGATTTTATGGCGTGATCGAACCATCGGAAGTTTATGACACAGAGATTTTTCCTATTGAAGAAATGTTATCTAGAGCCGAAACCCTGTTAAAAGGTTTTAGTGAGCCTATCGAGGCCATCGTTGGTTATATGGATTTTCCGGTCTCGACCATGCTGCCGCTACTCTGCGAGCGACTGGGTACGCGTTCCACCAGCCTCACAAGTTTGCTCAAATGCGAGCACAAGTATTGGAGTCGGCTCGTTCAGCATGAAGTGATTGCTGACTATATTCCCCGCTTTACCGCCTTTGATCCCTTCGATGCTCTGGCACTTCAGCATATAGGGGAGGCGGGGCTGTATTTTCCGTTCTTCGTAAAACCTATCAAATCGTCAGGCTCGCGACTGGGATTCCGCATCGAAAGCCCCGAAGATTTCGCCTATGCAGTAGCGCGGTTATGTGAGGGCATCGGGACGATTTCAGAGCCTTTCAATTACGTGCTTGAACACGCCAAATTGCCTGACGACGTACGCTCAGTAGATGGCGGACACTGTATGGCAGAAGAAATTATTGGCGGATGGCAATGCACGCTTGAAGGATACGTATTCCAAGGCAATGTTGTCCCTTATGGGATAGTGGACTCGATTCGATACCCGCAAGTTCTGAGCTTTTTTTATTACCGCTATCCGTCGATACTTCCCGCTAATATTCAGGAAAAAATGCAAGCGCTGACGCGTCAAATCATGTCCCACATTGGCTACGACAATGCAGCGTTCAATGTCGAATACTTCTGGGACGAAGTGCAAAATCGCATCTGGTTGCTTGAGATCAACACCCGCATTGCACAATCGCATTGCGACTTGTTCGAGAAGATCGATGGGGTCAGCCATCAGCAAGTGACGGTGGATTTGGCACTTGGGCAATTGCCAGACATGCCTTTCCGCCAAGGCATATTCAAGGTCGCAGCGAAATTTTTCTACCGAGTTTTCTTCGTCGACGCCACCGTCAGTCAAGTGCCTAACGCCGAGGAGATAGAGACACTGCAGCACGCATTTCCCGGCACTATGATCACGATCCAGGTCGATATCGGTATGCGCCTATCATCCTTACCTGAGCAAGACAGCTACAGTTACGCCCTGGCTTACGTGTGGATGGGAGCAGACGACGAAGTCGCGCTGGAGGAGAACTACGCACGACTTGCCGAGCAGCTACATTTCGCGTTCGAGGACATCGTCGCCTGACGTGTTCTCGTCCTGTAAATGAATAGCAATAAATCCAGTTACGGAAAAGGGGGCAGGGTCATGCATATTGTCAGCAATTTTCCCCGCGACGTGCAGGAGGAAGAAAGTTGGATCACGCTGGCCGATGGCTGCCGACTCGGGGTACGTATCTGGCGCCCGGTGGATGCCGAGAGCGATCCGGTACCTGCAATCCTCGAGTACTTGCCTTATCGCAAGCGAGACCTGACGGCGGTACGCGACGTACAAACATATGCTTATTGGGCCGGCCACGGCTACGCTGGGGTGCGGGTAGACATCCGCGGCTGTGGCGAGTCGGACGGCGTGCTGACTGACGAATATCTGCAACAGGAATTGGACGATGGCGTCGAAGTCCTGCACTGGCTGGCTGAGCAACCCTGGTGCACCGGTGATGTCGGCATGATCGGTATCTCTTGGGGTGGGTTCAATGGCTTGCAGATTGCGGCACTGCAACCTCCCGAGCTGAAGGCCGTCATAACGCTGTGCTCAACCGACGATCGTTACGCCGATGATGTCCACCACATGGGGGGCTGCCTGCTTGGTGACAATTTGTCATGGGCCTCGACCATGTTTGATGGGAATACCTGCCCACCCGACCCACTATTGGTCGGTGAGCGCTGGCGGGACATGTGGCTGGAGCGCCTTGAGCACAGTGGGCTCTGGCTGGCTACCTGGCTCCTGCATCAGCGCCGAGACGACTATTGGAAGCATGGCTCGGTCTGTGAAGACTTCTCGCTCATTCGCTGCCCCGTCTATGCCGTTAGCGGCTGGGCCGATGGTTACTGCAATGCCGTGTTCCGGTTGCTCGCGGGGCTCGACGTGCCACGCAAGGGCCTGGTTGGCCCTTGGGCGCATAAGTATCCACATCTTGGCGTTCCAGGCCCGGCCATCGGTTTTTTGCAGGAATCGCTGCGCTGGTGGGACCATTGGTTGAAGGGCAAGGAAACAGGCATTATGGACGAGCCAATGCTGCGCGTATGGATGCAGAAATCTGTTCCGCCGTCAGCCCGCTACGAGGTACGACCGGGTCGCTGGGTTGCCGAACCGAGCTGGCCATCCCCGCGGATCGAACCGAAGCATTTTAACCTAACCAGTGGTCATGACCTTCTGCCTGAACCGCAGGCCCCCGAGGTTGCTAGATCGGGTAGCGATGCTCCTCTCTCCGTGCGCTCGCCACTATCGGTCGGGCTGTATGCAGGAAAGTGGTGTTCCTACAATGCCCCGCCGGACCTGCCTCATGATCAACGAGACGAGGATGGTGGCGCGCTTATATTCCAGACGGCACGTCTCGATCAAGACATCGAGATATTCGGGCAAGCCATTGTCGAACTCGACATCGAAGCCGATCAGCCGGTGGCGATGGTCGCGCTTAGGCTCAGCGACATTGCAGAAGACGATAAGGCGACCCGGATTACCTATGGCCTCCTCAACCTGACCCATCGTGACAGTGATGAATTTCCCCAGCCTTTGGAGCCTGGCAAGCGATATCGTGTACGTGTACCGCTTAAACACATCGCGCAAAACTTTCCGGTAGGTAACGCGATACGGCTCTCGCTCTCCACCAGTTATTGGCCGCTGGCCTGGCCGTCGCCAGTGCCTGTCAAGCTGACAGTACACCCTGCCGGCTGCCAACTGATCCTGCCGTGCCGAGCCCCCCAGCCCCAGGAAGAAGCCGCGCTGCTGGCATTCGGTCTGCCGGAAGCTGCACCCCCGCTAGCGGTGACCCTGATCCAGCCGAGCCAGGAAGTCTGGCGGGTAATCCGCGATCTGGCCAAGGATCAGACCATACTCGAAGTCATCAATGACCAAGGCACCTTCCGGATTGATGGCATCGATATGGAACTCTCATCTCAGGTTATTGAGCGCTACACCTACACCTACGGCAACTACGACAGCCTGAGCGGCTGGATAGAGTGGGAGCGCAGTTTCAGGCGTGGCGACTGGATGGTGCGCAGCGTGACTTGCACCTTGATGACGTCCAATGCAACAAGTTTTCGCTTGCGTGCGACAATGGATGCCTATGAGGGGGAAGGCCGAGTTTTTTCCAAGAGTTGGGACGAGGAGATTCCACGGGATCTTGTTTGAGTGTAGGTATAGGGCTCTATTGACGATTTCTACTGCCCCAAACACTACTACCCCGGAAGTGTCAGCGGGCGTGCACCTACAACGCACTAGTGAGAGGAGGTTCAACTGTTGAATCTCTACTCGTAGGCTTTGGCACTACACCAGCGAGTGCCCTCATATGGGACTCAGTGGGGTTGCTCCTCAAAAGATACTGGCCACTTTGGCTTGAGCTCTACTTTTGAGGCCCTCTAAAAATGGGGGGATTACCCTACCTATTTGCTACCTAAAATCTAACCAAACAAAAACGGCCACATCAGCAATTAGCTAAGTGACCGTTTTACATGTCTTTTTGGTCGGAGCGACAGGATTCGAACCTGCGACCTTTGCAACCCCATTGCAACGCGCTACCAAGCTGCGCCACGCTCCGCTGTCTTTATTGGCCGCTACATATTTGCCTCAAGACGGTGCGTATACTAGCGGTTTCCTGAATAAATGAAAAGCCCTTATAGCGCTTTCTTTTCAAGTATTTGTCGCAAACCGCCATAAATCTCATCACCCTTTAGGGCTTGCGTTGATCAGCCTCAAGCAGCAAATAGGCCATAGCGTCATATACACCGGGGGCAGTGACTAATAAATGATCCGGGTAGATATCTTCCGGTACCGCTGAAGGCACTGAGTACAAGTGTCCTACTCGTGCGCCGGCTTCGCGGGCAATGACCCAGCCTGCAACAAAATCCCAGGGCGAGACACTTTCGTAATATGCGTCTAAGCGTCCGCAGGCCACATCACATAAATCGAGCGCTGCAGCGCCATTACGACGAATGTCTTGGCACTCAAATAGCACGGCTTCTAACCGCTTCAAAAGTTGCTTACGCTCCTCTTTACGATAGGGAAATCCCGTACCTACCAAGGTGTGGGCCAGTGAATCTGCACTACTGGGGTGTATAGCTTTACCGTTGCAAAAAGCCCCGGTGCCTTCGGCAGCGCTAAAGGTTTCGCCTAAAAACGGTGCGTGTACAACGCCCACCTTGGCAACGCCCTCTTCCATCCAACCAATTGAGACCGCTACGTGGCGAAGCCCCTGGGCAAAATTAACCGTGCCATCAATAGGATCCACCACCCAAAGCTTCGGCGCCGCTTCATGCAAAGCGCTCTCAGGGGCAAGCTCTTCACTCAGCCGCGCTTCACCTGGAAAGTGCTCCTCAAGGCGCTGACTAATAAGCTTGTCCACGGCCACATCTACATCAGTGACCAGCTCATTATCCTTTTTTAAGCGCTGGGCAAAGTCCTGCTGCTCCCGCGCCTTGATGATCATCTGCCCCGCTTCTTCGGCGATAGCAATCGTAATTTCAAGACGCGCGGCTAGTGTGTGGTCGCTCATTGAATCTCCCTTTAGAACGCGATGATGCTATGAGTCTCTACCATAAGCCGCCGAGATGTAATTTTCGAGTCAAACCGACTTTCGATGATCGTGGTTAGCGCAATACGTCCACCAATACATCCACCACGATGCGCGTGGCGGCCTCAATTAACACCACATCGGCGCCAACTCGCTCCCACTCATAGCCTGGGTAATTCGGTAACTGAGAGGCCAGTCGGCCATCGAAACGCTTGGCGATACCCTGCGGCAACGGCTTGCCTCTTTCAAGGTTACGCTGAATACCCGGGGGTAACGACTCGGCTCGCGGCGCATTATGTTGGCGCAATAGCTGACGTAATTCGCGCTCATTAATACGGGGTAGATCAACCCGCTCATTATGGGAGTGTCTAGGGCGGTTAGATTCGTGTTGCTGGCCCTTATCACGGACACCGTGGGCCGGGGCATGGTCAGGCTGGGCAAAGGCAGCGCTATTGATAAGCAGCGCACCTAGCGCACTCATGGCAATCAGTTTGATGGGGTTCACTGTAAGCTCCTCGCTTAAGGTCAGAGCTCACAGTGTAAAGAACAAATGCGTAGGGATTGAGGAAGTTAGAAGTTAGAAGGCTCCCCGCGGCAACTACCGGGGAGGTATTTTTCCTCGATACCGTTTTGTCTCGCCGGCATACACGACCACTTAATGGCACCACTGTCAGCAATCAGCTCAACACGTAAACGTTTTCCCCGAATAGCCGAAGAGACCGGCGCTTCGTCGCGCATAGCCATGCCAATCGCCACGTTATCATCACGATAGAAGTAGTCGACCGACTGTATATAACGGGTTTGGCTAACCAGTTCTTCCATTCCCTGATCGTTACCTGTCCCAAAATCACCCGAGAACGCATAACGTTCAGCCAACTCTGTTTTAACGCCACTGAGCACATTCAACGCCTCAGACACTTGAGCCCGCGCGGTATAATTTTGATACTGAGGTACAGCAATAGATGCCAGCACACCGATAATTGCCACAACAACCATTAGCTCGATCAGGGTAAAGCCGTGTTGGGGCTTTGACATCGTTCTACTCCGTGCCGATCTTTATATTAATAGGGGCCAAAAGGCTCCTTATTAATTTTTATTTTTTTTTACTAGCGACAGCCAGCGGGTAACCAATTCTCTTGTCCACTAGGGCCTGCATTGTCACCTTCACCGCTACTTTTCCATGAGCACACCCATCCCTTAGTGGGGCTACTCGATGATTCAACATTGTTACCTTCATCGTCAGTATCACTCCTAGGAGCAATAGCCATAACGGAACCGCTAAGAGTACTGTCATCCTTAAAAGCCACTTCTAATTGAGAACCATTATATTCAACGGCCTTAACATAACGCCCTGAAGTGTCGTCCGTAATAACATCGTTTGAGCCCGGCATATCACCCTGTAGCGTATACTGCTCAGCAATATCAGCACGTAAGCCGCCAGTAATGGTCAATGCTTCACTTGCTTGGGCACGAGCGGTGTAGTTTTGGTACTGAGGCACGGCAAGGGAAGCCAATACACCAATAATCGCGACGACGATCATCAGCTCAATCAGCGTGAAACCGCCTTGCTTAGTGGTACGAAAAATAGGTTGTGCAGCATTCTGCATGAAGGCATCTCCTGGGGGAAAAGGGCAAGCCTTTGTAAGGATCGTTAATCCTTAAAAAGAATTAGCAATAACTGCGATTACACTAGCTTACGTGATCTATTTTTACAACACACGCTATTAACACTATCGGCTCATTTGAATGCTCCTTTAACGGCCTGCATGACCAGCCTTTTAATGCCTGTAAACGCTAGTTTATGGTACAAGTGACACGCCTACTTCGATGTAAAAACAGGTTGTTTTGATGAGCCAGCCCCCCTTTGAGTCGACTTTAAGTCACGCCGCAGCCCGCGGTGGCCTGCGCGGCATTGCCCAGCGCTTGGTTAAGCACGACTTGCTAACCGATGCCCAGGCCGCAACAGCAGAAACAACCGCATCAGACTTGGAGATATCGCTACTTCAGCATGTTATCGAGAGCGGCCTGGTCGACCCGAATGAAGCTACACTGGCGGCCGGGTGGGAGTATGGGCTACCGGTCATAGATTTGGAGGCGGTGCGGCTTACCGCGCTGCCTCCTGCTACTGACTATCCTGTCAAAGTCCTGCAGAGCCTTAACGTTTTGCCATTAGCGCGCCATGGCCATCGCCTCACGGTCGCGGTGCCCTACCCCGCCACTTTAACCCAGCTGGATGAATTGCAGTTTGCGACCGGCCTTAGCGTTGAAGGCATCCTCGCGCCCGTTGATCAAATCACTGTCGCCCTCAATAGCTACCTTGCGCAAAACGAGCGCGGCATGCTGGATGAGCTGGACGATATTGACGATGCGGTCAGCTCGCTGAGCATTGTGCAGAATAGCGACGGTAACGAAGTACCGCTGGAAGAGTCTTCCCAAAGTAGCGAAGACGCTCCCATCGTTAAATTTGTGAATAAAATTCTGCTAGATGCTATCCGCCGGGGCGCATCCGACATTCATTTTGAGCCTTACGAAACGCTCTATCGGGTACGCTTTCGGGTTGATGGGATGCTCATTGAAGTGGCACGACCGCCCTTTGCTATGCGTAACCGTATCGCTGCCCGTCTGAAAATTATGGCTCGCCTTGATATTTCCGAGCGACGCTTACCCCAGGATGGGGCGATAAAACTCAAGCTTTCCCGTACCCGCTCCCTCGATTTCCGGGTTAACTCGCTGCCTACCGTTTATGGCGAAAAGCTGGTATTGCGGATTTTAGACCCTACCGCAGCCCAGTTGGGTATTGAGCAACTGGGCTTTACCGACGAACAACGAGGCCATTATGAGCAGGCGTTAAAACAACCCCAAGGCATGATCCTGGTCACCGGCCCCACCGGCAGCGGTAAGACAGTTTCGCTGTATACCGGCATTAATATTCTTAACAAAGTTGAGCGTAATATTTGCACCGCCGAAGACCCGGTTGAAATCAAAGTCGCTGGTATTAACCAGGTAAACGTGCTGCCCAAGATCGGCCTCGATTTTGCCAGTGCACTTAGGGCATTTCTACGCCAAGACCCGGACGTAGTCATGGTGGGCGAGATTCGTGACCTTGAAACCGCCGAAATTGCGGTTAAAGCGGCCCAAACCGGGCACTTGGTACTCTCAACGGTACATACCAACTCGGCGGCTGAAACACTCACTCGACTGGCAAATATGGGGGTCTCCTCGTTTAACATCGCCAGCGCCGTTAGTTTGATTATTGCCCAGCGACTAGCTCGCAAATTATGCACGCACTGTAAAGAGCCGATAGAAATCCCCCACGAAGCACTGCGCAAAGTAGGCTTTAGCAGCGAAGAAGTCCACCAAGCAACAATCTATAAACCGGTGGGTTGCAAGCGCTGCACCCACGGCTATAAAGGCCGAATCGGCATTTATGAGGTAGTGCCGATTACCGAAGCAATGCGCCAATTGATTATGCGCGATGCCAATGCCTTAGATATTGATCAGCAGGTGCGTAAAGAGGGCTATCCAAGCCTTCACCGCAGTGGACTATTAAAAGTCATGCAGGGTATTACCAGCCTGGAAGAGGTTAACCGAGTGAGTAAGGAGTAAGGCATGGCTAAAACGGCACGTCGACGCCAAACGTCCGCCATCAAGCTAGCGCGCTGGAAATGGATCGGCAAAGGCCCCCAAGACAGACCACTAAGCGGTGAGATGATTGGCCGCAGTAAAGCCGAAGTAGCCGCTGAACTGACTAAGCAAAACATTGTTATCCGCCGGATTAGTAAAAAGGGCAACCTGGGGGGCAGCGGCCGCATTAACCCCAACGATGTGATGGTCTTTGCGCGCCAAATGGCCACCATGATTCGAGCAGGTATTCCCTTGTTGCAGGCGCTACAGGTGGTGGCAGAGAGCCTCAAAAAACCTGCCATGGTCGCTCTGGTTCAACATATGATGAGCGATGTGTCGTCGGGCTCTAGTTTCTCTGATGCA
Source organism: Vreelandella boliviensis LC1 (assembly GCF_000236035.1). Lineage (GTDB taxonomy): Bacteria > Pseudomonadota > Gammaproteobacteria > Pseudomonadales > Halomonadaceae > Vreelandella > Vreelandella boliviensis. The sequence goes on along the minus strand of NZ_JH393259.1, from coordinate 174,541 downwards.
TTAAACCGCCACCCCAAGCACTTTGATCGGCTGTTTGTTAACCTGGTCAGCGCTGGCGAGCAGTCAGGTGCGCTGGATCAAATGCTTGATCGTATTGCAACTTATAAAGAGAAAGTGGAATCGCTCAAGGCGCGAGTTAAGAAAGCGCTTTGGTACCCTACCGCCGTCATGACGATTGGCATTGCAGTGACCATGCTGCTGTTGATTAAAGTGGTGCCTGAATTTGAAAGCATGTTTCAAAGCTTTGGCGCTGAACTTCCTGCACTAACCCAAATGACGGTGAATTTATCCGAGCTTGCCCAACGTTATTGGCTAACGGCGCTCGGCGCAGTGATTACCGTGGTGTTCCTGCTCAAAATAAGCATTCAGCGCTCGCCTAAAGTTGCCTACCGTATGCACGCTTTGCTGCTTCGATTGCCGGTCATTGGCGATATTATGCACAAATCTGCTATCGCTCGTTTTTCGCGCACGTTAGCGACCACCTTTGCTTCCGGCGTTCCGCTCGTTGAAGGCTTAGACACTGCCGCTGGTGCCACAGGCAATAAAGTGTACGAGCGCGCGGTGGTGCAAACACGTCAAGACGTATCCACCGGGCAACAGCTGCACTTCGCCATGCGGATGACTAACCGCTTTCCTCCCTTGGCGATCCAAATGGTCAGTATCGGCGAGGAGGCCGGGTCGCTTGATGCCATGCTTAATCGGGTCGCTGATTACTACGAAGAAGAAGTCGATAATAAAGTCGATGCCCTCACGTCACTGATGGAGCCGGTTATTATTGTGGTACTGGGTGTGCTGGTTGGCGGGGTGGTGGTCTCAATGTATCTGCCAATTTTTGATTTAGGCTCTGCTCTCTAAGAATCAAACTTTTCAAGAACACTAATTTAAAAAAACCTAAGGAGCGACATGCATCACCCTCCGATCATCTTGTGGTTAATCGTTTTATTGATTGGGCTATGTCTAGGCAGCTTTCTGAATGTGGTGATTACGCGACTACCGGTGATGCTGATGCGTGGCTGGCGTAACGAAGCCCGTGAAGCACTCGAGCTTAGCGCTGAACACTCAGCGCGCTTTAATTTGGCCACGCCTGGCTCCATGTGCCCACGTTGTGAAGCTCCCATCGCATGGCACGACAACCTGCCACTGATTGGCTGGATAAAGCGACGCGGGCGTTGCGCTACGTGCCACACACCCATTAGCGTTCAATATCCTCTAGTAGAAATAGCCGGTGGTTTGCTGGCCCTTGCTGTGTTGGCTCTGCAAGGGCCTACTGTTGAAGCAGTTTTCATTTACGGCGCTTGTCTAATGCTGTTAGTGCTTGCCGTGATCGACTTTCGCACCCAGCTACTGCCCGACGTCATCACGCTACCTTTGCTTTGGGCAGGGTTGCTATTTCAGCTCCTCTTCCAGCCACCTATGCTGCCGAGTGCGGTGATCGGCGCAATGGTAGGCTATCTTTCCCTGTGGAGTTTTTATTGGCTATTCAAACTGGTCACCGGCAAAGAGGGAATGGGCTATGGCGACTTTAAGCTGTTAGCGGCGCTGGGCGCTTGGCTGGGTTGGAGTTACTTACCGCTGATTTTGATACTTTCCGCTGGGCTCGGGGCCATTGTTGGGCTAATTGCCCAGGCATGCTCACCCCACCTACGGGGTGCACCACTGCCCTTCGGCCCTTTTCTCGCCCTTGCTGGCTGGGTAGCGTTGTTAGTCGGTGATGAAATAATGACGCTGTATCTCAGCCTGCTTATGTGAAACTAAGTTATGTAACGTTCAGCTATTTGAGGCAGTAAATGATTATCGGATTAACCGGAGGTATTGGGTCGGGTAAATCGACCGTTGCACGTGCCTTTGAAACACTCGGCGCCGCCTGGGTCGATGCCGACGATGTTGCCAGGGAAGTTGTTTTACCGGGGGAACCTGCACTACTAGCCATTAAAAATCGCTTCGGTGATCAGGTCATGCACCAGGATGGCAAGCTTAATCGAGCCGCCTTACGCGACATTGTTTTTAAAGACCCAGAACAGCGGCAGTGGCTAGAATCTGTCACACATCCCAGAATAAGGGAGAGACTACTGCAGCATTTAGAGCGGCTCAAAGCCCAGGACGCGCCCTATGTGCTGCTGGTATCACCGTTACTGTTTGAGTCGGGGCAAAGTGCGCTAGTTAACCGCGCAGTGGTTGTCGATGTGCCCAAAGCGCTACAATTATCGAGAACCCAACAGCGTGATGGGGTGAGTGAAAGTCAGGTGCGTGCTATTCTCGCCGCCCAACTTACCCGCGAACAACGGTTAGCAAAGGCAGATGACGTGATAGATAACAGCGGTGACCACGCCAGCATGATGGTACAAGTGGCACAGCTTGATGAATGCTACCGTCAGCAGCTCAACTACTGAGATATCATGCTTGTTAACGCAATTGGAGTTTTTTTATGACTCGCCCTGCAAACGATTCCCCGCTAGAAGTTAATTGCCCGCAGTGCGCTAAGCGCGTGCCCTGGTCGCCAGAAAGCACTTATCGCCCTTTCTGTAGCAAGCGCTGCCAACTACTAGATTTAGGTGCCTGGGCCGATGAGTCGCACCGCATATCGGGCGAATCCGCAATGGATGAAGCCGATATAGAAACGCTGCTAGCGCAAGCCGACAAGGATGCGCCACTCTCCTAACAAATTGTATAACGGACTAACGAGCCCTGACACTGACTATGGCCGAGACAAACGCTAACTCATCATCGCCTTCGGCCTATCAGGTGCTGCTTCAATTAGAGCAGCAGTTTGATCATCTACTTGAAACCATTGAAGCCGCGGTCTCGCTATACGAACAGCAGTCACCAGCTACGTGGGTCTTTCATCAAACGACACCATCTAGCGATTGGTTGCGTAAAGCCCTGTTCGATATGTGGCATGAGAAAGATCAAGATGGCCGTGAAACGCGCAACTATATTGCTGTAGTAGCCGCTAATGACATACTGCTAACGGCGATAGACGCTGTTAATCACGCCAAAACCAACTTTAGCGAGTTACTGCAACATATCAAACAAGCATTTCCACAGACGCTTAGCGATGCAAAAAGCCGCTTGCCACAACGCCATCCTCACGTTGATGAAGTGTTACGACGCAATGGGCTGGCCCGCTTGCATCTTAAACAGTGCTGGCGTCAGTTACCTATCGCACAAGCGCCTGTCTCACGCGTTCGTTTTGCTTGGTACAGTAGCGGTCGCTCTATTAAACGCCTGTCAGTGCAAGAAGCTGAACATAAGCTTTTGCACCTCGACACCGATGCGCCGCATATTCGTATTCAGCTACGCAAGCTAGCCGGCATCCCAAGCAGCGAAGTGCTTGCCCAGGTACAAACTCAGGCCCCACTTATGCGGGCAAATCTATTTTTTACCGAGCCACTCGACGATGGGCATACACGACGGGCGCTGAATGCCGCCATGCCTATTTTTGTGCCTGACAATAATCAGCGACTGCCTCACATTAACCTGCCTGCGCTACAGCCCCCCACTACCCGCAAACGAGCTAGGCGACGCGACGAGAAATTAGAGCAGGATGTGTTTCTACCGAGTTTGCGTGTTTATCGCTATCGTTAGCATAAGACAGCTGCGAAGTTATGAGGCGCTAGCTGCCAGGCGCTATATCCTGATGCCATAGCCCACAGCCCAGCAGCGTATCAATCAACTCGGCTAAATCGTAATGATCCACACCATACTCGATTAACAAAGCCTCAAAGCGCTGTTTGAAAATACGCTCCTGCTCTTGCTGCTGTTCTTTCTTCTGGGTTTCGACATCATCTTTTTCCAATGTCGCAAGCGAACGTACCGGCGGACCTGTCGGTATATCGAAATCGCTATCTGGGTCATCTAATTGACGTAAAGCCTGCGCAAAGGCATCGTCTAGTTCACGAAACTTACGCAGCTTTTCACGCTCATCTACCGGCTTTTGAACCTTTTGATATTTCATCGATGTTTCATTTACACCTTGCTTGAAATGGTCGATATGACTGCCAACGTAGTTTTTTTTGGCAAAAACTGTGCACAAACGCGTAAAGATAGCGAGCAAACTTGCCTTTGCCACCCAGTTACCAGCATAAAGGCATAATCATTAAGCATATGAGGGTAACAAACACATTTATCAAATACGGCACAGTCAGCGACAACTCATTAAATCGATGCTTCGCCCTACAAGTAGGCTGAACTTATCCCCTTCAGCTAGGTTACCAACACTAACGCACTATGAGAGTGCGCTACAGGCGAGAGGCAAGATAAGCACGACCTGTACGATTCACGAATGAGAGGCCAGATAATGTTCAACGCGATAACACGAGCTGAGATCTGGCTGCAGGACACACTTGATAAGCCACTCGGCATAGAAGACCTTGCTAAACACATAGGGTATTCGTCTTCTCAAGTTCGGCGCCAATTTCGCCAAAGCTTCCATATCCCACCTAGCGCCTATCGTGAAAAGAGGCGACTAGAACGTGCAGCAGTGCTGCTAGCGCTTACTCCTCTCAATATAGCGCAAATTGCGATATGTTGTGGGTACCATAACCACTCATCTTTTTCACGGGCATTTCAACGTCGTTATCAGCTCAGTCCGCGTGATTTCCGGCAAACGCTGAGAACCGCTCTTCATCACCCAACACCCCATCGTGGTTTTAACACACGTATCGAAAAAACCAATGACCGCCAAATGATCTTGATGCGCCTCTACAAAGCTCCAGAACATATTAAGGGGCTAGGAGATGTAAGCTATCACAATATGCAGCTAGCGTGCTTACAGGCACGGCTGAGTCTATCAACGACCATCATTGCGCTCCCCGACATCCTTGCAGATAGAGTTAATGCGCTGAATAAAGCATCTCTTCTTTCTTACCGTACCGACATTGGCCTTTACCTAGCGGATACGGACAATGCACAAGACATTGCGTTGCCCGCTCTCTACCGGCGGGTCGACATTCCCACCCATTACTACGCGAGCACATGCTTTGACAATTTTGCTGATCTTTATGGCGCTTTGACGCATACCATCATGTATCTACTCGGCAGGCAGGATGCTTTCCACGTTAGCGGCCACCCTCCTCAGGTATTATGGAAAGAGAACCAATTAGAACTTCGTATCCCATTAATAGGCTAGTAGTGATGATAACGTCATTGGGGCACAGCTGAAGCAAATGACAATAAAAAACCGGCATTTCTGAATAGAAATGCCGGTTTTTTAAACAACTTAGTCTTCCATGCGCTCCAACCAAGACTCGACAGTTTCATCACCATACTGGTCTTTCCAGCTACGCAGACCTTTATGGTTGCCACCGCGAGTTTCGATTACTTCCCCTGTTTTGGGGTTTTTGTAAATCTTAAGGCGACGCTTACGGCGGGCATTGCCACTCGCCGTAGTTTTAGTACTACGCTGGTCGGTGGCAGGATCTAATAAGGCAATGACATCGACAGGACGCTTACCGAACTCAGTCATTAGCGCTTCAAGTTTGGCCTTAAATTCCAACTCGCTTTTGAGACGCTGATCGCCTTCTAAGCGCTGCAGATCTTCTTGAAGCTGTTTTAGCTGCTGTTCTTTTTGGATATATTCGTTAAGTAATGACATTGGGGTTCCTTTAATATCGTATCCAACTGAACGTGATCCAACTGGCTTAGGTGCAAATTGACAACCTTGGCACCCACTAGTTCAGAAAGGTGGCTTCAGAATGCCAGGACATTATTCCTGTAAAAAGGCTAACTGACAACAGTCTAGTTGATTTTCACTCAATTACTAATCGTTTTTTAAAACACAAGTACTGCTTAAAGTGTTCTAACCCTAATAATTCATTACGGCTCTGTGCTCAACTATTACTACCGTTCAGCCATTTAAAACAAAAGCGCCGCCCATAAGGGCGGCGCTTTTACGAACCAATAACTAATCGTTAATTAGTCTTGGCCCATCTGCTGCTTGATCAAATCACCGATGGTGGTCGGACCACCTGCTGTTTCCGGCTCTTGCTCACGTATCTTCTTCAGATTCTGACGCGTATCGTCCTGGTCTTTCGCTTTAACCGACAGATTAATCTGGCGACTCTTGCGATCAACACTAACAATACGAGCTTCTACACTGTCGCCTTCATTCAGGACATTGCGCGCGTCTTCTACGCGGTCAGCACTGATTTCAGAGGCTTTCAGCAAAGCAATAACGTCAGTTGCCAATTCAACTTGAGCTTCTTTAGCATCAACTTCAATGACGCGACCCGTTACGATGCTGCCCTTATCGTTGACTGACAGGTACTCAGCAACGGGGTCGGAATCCATCTGCTTGATACCCAGAGAGATGCGCTCACGCTCTGGATCAATAGACAGGATAACGGCTTCAGCTTCGTCGCCTTTCTTAAAGCTGCGTACGGCCTCTTCGCCAGTATCAGTCCAAGAAATATCAGACAAGTGAACCAGACCGTCAATACCACCTTCGAGGCCGATAAAGATACCAAAGTCAGTAATTGACTTGATGGTACCTGAAACACGGTCGCCCTTGTTGTAGTCAGTGTTGAAAGTTTCCCACGGATTAGCAGTACACTGCTTGATACCCAGAGAAATACGACGACGCTCTTCGTCGATATCCAACACCATGACGTCAACATCATCGCCCACTTGCACGACTTTAGACGGATGGATGTTCTTGTTAGTCCAGTCCATTTCAGAGACGTGAACCAGACCTTCAACACCCTCTTCCAGTTCGGCAAAGCAACCGTAGTCAGTCAGGTTAGTGACGACTGCGTGTACTTTCATGCCTTCCGGATAACGCTCTTTAATGTTGACCCACGGATCTTCGCCCAACTGCTTCAGACCCAGTGAAACGCGGTTACGCTCACGGTCAAACTTAAGAACCTTGACGTTGATTTCGTCGCCAACGGCAACGATTTCGGATGGATGCTTAATACGCTTCCACGCCATGTCTGTAATGTGCAGCAGGCCGTCAACACCACCCAGGTCTACGAAAGCGCCGTAGTCTGTCAGGTTCTTAACGATACCTTTAATCTGCTGACCTTCTTGCAGCGTTGCCAACAGCGCTTCACGCTCGGCACTGTTTTCTGCTTCCAGAACCGCACGACGTGATACCACAACATTGTTGCGCTTCGGATCGAGCTTGATGACTTTAAAGTCCAGCTCTTTGTTTTCCAGGTGCGCAGTGTCGCGAACAGGACGAACGTCAACCAACGAGCCCGGCAAGAAGGCACGGATAGAGTCAACTTCAACTGTGAAGCCGCCTTTAACCTTACCGTTAATAACGCCCTTAATGATTTCGTCTTTCTCGAAGGCTGCTTCCAGAATCTTCCAAGCTTCTGCACGCTTGGCTTTTTCACGGGACAGACGCGTCTCACCGAAACCATCTTCAACGGCTTCAAGTGCAACATGCACGTCGTCACCGATAGCGATGTTCAGATTGCCGTGTTCATCGCGGAATTGTGACGCAGGGATCTGACCTTCAGATTTCAGACCAGCGTTGACAGTAACCCAGTCACCGTCAATGTCGACAACCTGGGCCGCGACAATAGCGCCTGGCTCCATGTTGATGTCGTTAAGAGACTGTTCAAACAGCTCAGCAAAGCTTTCGCTCATGGTGTTCCTACGTAATTACGTTGTTGAGGCATAAATGCCTTCTCCGCACCACCAGCAAGTGCGGGCCTAATGTCACTCAGCCTTTGGGGGTGTTAACGCTGGTTAGACCTGACCGGGCTCACCGATGTGAGTATAGTGCCCTGCCACGTCGTGACACCTATCCAAAAGCGCCGCAAGGGAGAATCACACGCCGCTTACCAGCCCTCTTTGGGCGAGCAGTTCGGTCAGTCGATCAACCACTTCCGGTATGCTCAGGCGCGTGGTATCAAGCGTAATGGCATCATCTGCCGGCTTGAGAGGAGCCACACTGCGCTGCGTGTCGCGTGCATCGCGTGCCTGAATCTCCTTTAAAAGACTCGAAAGACTAGCATCCACCCCGGCTTCCTGCAACTGCAGATAGCGTCGACGGGCCCGTTCATCGGCACTGGCGGTTAAAAAAATCTTCAGCGGGGCGTCGGGAAACACCACGGTGCCCATATCACGGCCATCCGCCACCAAGCCCGGAGCCTGACAAAAATCACGCTGCCGCTGAAGCAGGGCTTGGCGCACCGCAGGCAGCGCCGCCACTTGGGAAGCTCGCTCGCCGGCCTGTTCGGTACGAATCACTTGGCCAACATCCTCACCTTCAAGCAACGTACGTGGCTGACCCTCTTCAACTGGAAACGCCACATCTAGCTGCTCTGCTAAGCGTGCCAGGCCCACCTCATCGTCAACGGCCACGTTGTGCTTAACCGCTGCTTGAGCCGTCAGCCGATAAAGCGCGCCGCTATCCAGCAGATGCCAACCGAGGCGTTCTGCCACCAAACCACTGATAGTGCCTTTACCGGCGCCGCCGGGGCCATCAATGGTGAGAACAGGAACAGCGGCAACCCGATCATTCATGCGCACCCTCCACGCTAACGCTCATGCCGATGCGCGTGGCTAATGCGACAAAATCAGGGAAAGAGGTCGCCACATTGGCGCAGTCTTCAATCTCAATTTCTGCGCTCGCACGTAGCGATGAAATCGCAAACGCCATGGCAATACGATGATCGCCCAGGCTATCGACACGCCCACCGCCGTAGCTCGCTTTTTGCGCATCGCCATTGCCAACAATATCAATGCCGTCTTCGACAACGGTGTGCTGCACACCTAATACAGCCAAGCCATCTGCCATCGCCTGGATGCGGTCAGACTCTTTAACGCGTAGCTCTTCAGCGCCTCTAAGGCGGGTCACGCCTTCAGCGTTAGCGGCGGCAATAAACAGTGCGGGGAACTCATCGATTGCTAACGGCACTTGATCTTCGGGGATATCAATTCCTTTCAGCGGCGCGTAACGAATACGAATATCGGCCACTGGTTCGCCACCCACTTCGCGCTCGTTCTCAAGCGTTAAATCCGCGCCCATTAGGGTAAGAATATTGATCACACCAATTCGCGTGGGATTAATACCCACATGCTCAAGGGTAATATCAGCTCCTGGGGTAATCGCTGCGGCGACTAAAAAGAACGTTGCAGAAGAGATGTCAGAAGGTACGTCAATCGGGCCCGCTGTTAGTTTACCGCCACCCTGTAGCCAACAGGTATCGCCATCACGAGAAACCACATAGCCAAAACCATTGAGCATGCGCTCGGTATGGTCACGGGTCGGCGCAGGTTCGCGCACCCGCGTTTCGCCCTCCGCGTACAGCCCCGCCAACAGCAGGCAGGATTTCACCTGGGCACTGGCCATAGGCATATCGTAAACAATGCCTTTAAGTTTGGCGCCACCGCTGATTTTAAGCGGCGGGCGTCCGCCCTCTGCAGTATCAATGCTGGCCCCCATTAACCGCAGCGGATCAGCCACGCGCCCCATGGGGCGCTTAGTCAGTGACTCGTCGCCGGTTAGCTCACTATCAAACGCCTGACCTGCGAGTAGGCCTGAAAAAAGCCGCATAGCGGTGCCCGAATTGCCCACATAGAGCGGACCAGCGGGCGCTTTTAAGCCATGCAAACCCACACCGTGAATAGTGACCTTACCCTGATGCGGCCCTTCAATCGCCACGCCCATTTCACGAAACGCCTGCAGGGTTGCCAGACTGTCTTCACCTTCCAGAAAGCCTTTTACTTCAGTGACGCCTTCCGCCAGCGCGCCCAGCATAATAGAGCGGTGCGACATGGATTTATCGCCAGGTACGCGCACGCGACCCTGAGCTTGGCCGCCTGGCTGCACACGGTAGGTGACCTTACCTTGTGGTTGCATATGATATTCCGCCTGATAGCTGGTTTTGTTCAATAAAGAGTCGAAATAGTGCCGGGCGTGGCTTGCCCGATCAAAGGTGGCAATCAGCGCATCGCTGTCACCGGTTTCTACCGCGTGACGCAAGCGAGAGAGCCCCGCTTCAAAATCATCCAGGGAGGCTAAAACGGCCTGCTTATTGGCAATAAAAATATCTCGCCACATCACCGGGTCGCTACCCGCAATGCGGGTGAAGTCGCGAAAGCCACCAGCGGCGTAGCGAAAGATATCCAGCCGCTCATCCTGACGCGCCAGCGTATCCACCAGTGAAAAAGCCAGCAAGTGAGGCAAATGGCTGGTGCGCGCCAGCACTTGGTCATGGCGTTCAACGTCCATTTCCAGCACCTCGGCGCCGCAAGCACTCCAAAGGCTGCGCACCCGCTGCAAAGCATCACTATCGACGTTCGGCTCAGGCGTCAAAATCACCTTGTGGTCTACATAGAGATTCGGATTCGCCGCTGCTACCCCACTTTTTTCTGAACCGGCAATGGGATGCCCCAACACCATATTAGTAGGCACTTGGCCAAATACCCGCATCGCGCAGGCACGGATAGTCGCCTTGGTACTACCCACATCGGTGATGACCACGTCAGCTGACGCCCTAGGTAGCACGTCGGCCAAGCCTGCCATAACGCTCTCCATAGCCAGCACCGGCACCGCCAGCACCACCATAGAGGCGTCATTGACTTGCTCAGCTAGATGAGTACCGCCCGAATCGATCAACCCCATCTCGATACCGCGAGCGATCTCCTGTTCATCAGGATCACAGGCAACAATCTGCCCATTGAATCCTGAAGCGCGCAGTGCAGCCGCTAGCGAACCACCAATCAATCCCAAGCCAACAATCAATAGGCGCGATTCATGACAGCCTGATGTTTTAACGCTGTCTTCGACCATTAACGTCACAGCACGCCTATGGGGTAGGAACCCAGCACACGCAGCTCAGCCGCCCGCAGCTGCACCTCTTCAAGCACTGCCGCAACGTTGGGCTCATCACGATGGCCTTTAAAATCAATAAAAAAGACGTAGTTCCACACACCAGTGCGCGAAGGACGCGTTTCAAGGCGCGTTAAATCAATTTGATGGCGATGAAACGGCTCCAGCAAGGCATGCAGCGTCCCCGGCTGGTTGCGCATGGCAACCACAATAGAGGTTTTATCCTCTCCCGCCATGGGCACATCCTGGTTGCCAATAATCAAAAACCGCGTGGAGTTATCGGGGCTGTCTTCAATTTTTTCGGCGATATGCTCAAGCCCATAAAGCTTGGCCGCCATGTCACCCGCAATCGCTGCACTATGCCACTCTGTTTTGACTAATTTGGCCGCTTCAGCATTAGAAGAAACCGGCACGCGCTCCGCATGGGGATAGTGAGCATCCAGCCATTTACGGCACTGGGCAAACGACTGCGGGTGCGAGTAGATCCGCGAGACTTTATCGCGACGCGTCGTTTCACTGACCAATAAATGGTGGTGAATACGCAGCACTACTTCACCACAAATTTTAATCGACGAATCCATAAAGGTGTCCAGGGTGTGATTGACCACCCCTTCGGTGGAGTTTTCCACCGGTACGACGCCGTAATGCACGGCGCCCGCCTCTACTTCACGAAATACCTCGTCAATAGCTGCCATAGGCAAACTCACGGCGCTTTCACCAAAGTGCTTGAGTGCCGCCTGCTGAGTAAAAGTGCCTTCTGGGCCTAAGTAGGCCACTTTAACTGGCTGCTCAAGCGCCAAACACGCCGACATGATTTCGCGAAACAGGCGCGCCATCTCTTCTGAATCGAGCGGCCCCTTATTCAACGCCATAATGCGCCGCAGCACCTGCGCCTCTCGCTCAGGGCGATAGAACACTGCATCTTTATCTTCGGCCAACTTGACGTGAGCCACCTGCTGGGCACAGCTGGCACGCTCGCTGATCAGATTCAGAATATCGCTATCGAGCTGATCGATTCGCTGGCGCAGCTCGTCCAGATTGATCGACGTGTCGGACATGGTGGTTAGCCCCTTGTTTTTTCAAAATCGACCATAAATGCAATCAATGCATCTACCGCAGACTCAGGCACCGCGTTGTACAGGCTGGCGCGCATACCGCCTACGCTGCGGTGGCCTTTTAAATTAAGCAGCCCCGCCGCATCGGCTTGTTGTAAGAACGCCTTATCCAGCGCTGCATCGGCTAATACAAACGGCACGTTCATCCGCGAACGATTGGCTTTAGCAATCGGATTGCTATAAATCTCGCTGGCATCAATCGCCGCGTAAAGTTTATCGGCTTTACGCTGATTAATAGCGTCCATCGCCGCCAATCCGCCGATATCGTCTTTTAGCCACTGAAATACCAGCCCGGCTAAATACCAAGCGTAAGTAGGGGGCGTATTTACCATCGAACCGGCTTCCGCCAGCATTTGATAATCAAACAACGAAGGAATATTGGCCTGGGCTTTGCCTAACAGGTCGTCACGAACGACCACCAGCGTTAACCCAGCGGGGCCAATATTTTTCTGCGCCCCGGCATAAATCACCCCAAACTCGCTAACATCGATGGGCCCGGAGAGGATATTCGACGACATGTCGCAGACCAGCGGTACATCAGCACCGTCGGCACGTTGGACATGGGGCGTATAGTCAAATTCCAGACCACCGATTGTCTCGTTAGAGGTGTAGTGCAAGTAGGCAGCATCAGCGCTTACCTGAAGCGCATCACGCGCGGGCACCGCTGTATGGCCGTTGGGCTCACTGCTGGCAGCCACATGGCAATCAAAGCCAAGGTGCCTGGCCTCAGTCAGCGCTTTCTTGCCCCAGATGCCAGTCTGAATAAAGTTGCCGCTACCACCCTGCCCCAACAGGTTCATCGGCAACATGGCAAACTGCATGCTGGCACCGCCCTGCAAAAACAGCACTTTATAATTGTCTGGCACGCCTAGAAGCTGACGAAAATCAGCTTCAGTACGCTCTGCAATGGCGATAAATTCATCGCTACGGTGGCTCATTTCCATTACAGAGAGGCCGCGCCCCTGGTAGTCCAGTAGCTCTTCCCGGGCGCGTTCCAGTACGGTTACTGGCAGGGCCGCTGGCCCTGCGCAGAAATTATAGTGACGTGTCATCAGTCCCCGCTTCCTGTGCGTCATCGGATGATTCATTCGCCTGCGCGTCTTCAAGGCTGCTTTCTTCAGAGCCAGCTCCTTCCAGACCGCTTAGCTCGTCGCTCTCTTCCGGCTCATCAACGCGCACCGTCTTGACCAGCTTCTCTTCTTTGCCCAAACGAATCAGCATCACACCTTGGGTATTACGCGAGGTGGTAGATACTTCTTCCACACGGGTACGAACTAGCGTGCCGCGGTCGGTGATCAGCATCATTTCATCGCTGTCATAGACCTGCATCGCCGCCACTAGCGAACCGTTACGCTCGCTAGTTTGCATGGCGATAACACCTTGGCCACCACGACCACGCAGCGGGAACTCTTCCAGACGCGTGCGCTTGCCATAACCATTCTCACTGGCAGTCATAATGTAGATCTGACCATCAGCCGTTTCGGCTACGGCACTTTCTTGGTTGGAATCCTGCGTTTCACTTTCGGCATCCGCTTCGGCGTCGATCTGCTGACTCTTGGGAATAATCAGACTGATCACTTCCGCATCGCCTGCCAGACGCATACCACGCACGCCGCGGGCAGTTCGACCCATGGCGCGGGCATTGCCCTCTTCAAAGCGAATGGCCTTGCCATTAGACGACAGGAGCATGGCATGATCATTACCGGTGGTAATGGCAGCGCCCACTAAGCGGTCACCCTCTTCAAGATCAATCGCAATCAGACCTACGCTGCGCGGCCGCGAGAACTGCTCAAGACTCGTCCGCTTGACGGTGCCTTTGGCCGTGGCAAAGAAGATGTAATTATCGGGATTGTAGTCGCGCACCGGCAAGATGGCATTAACCGCCTCACCCTCCTCCAGCGGCAACATATTCACTAGCGGTTTACCCCGCGAGCCGCGGCTGGCATTGGGCATTTCGTAGACTTTCAGCCAGTACACTTTGCCGCGATTAGAGAACAGCAGCACGGTATCGTGAGTCGAGGCCACCAGCAGGTGTTCAATCACATCTTCATCTTTCATTGCGGTAGCAGACTTACCGCGTCCACCACGGCGCTGAGCCTGGTAGTCTGACAGCGGCTGCGTCTTGGCATAGCCTGAACGCGACACGGTCACCACCATGTCTTCTTCAGCGATCAAATCTTCAATAGAAAGATCCAGGTGGCTGGCCTGAATTTCAGTACGGCGGTCATCACCAAACTGGTCACGCACCGCGCGTAGCTCTTCGCGGATGACTTCCATCAAGCGATCGGCTGAGGCCAGAATCTCGGTCAGTTCGGCAATTTTCTCGAGAATAGACAAGTATTCATCGAGCAGCTTCTCAGTCTCAAGGCCCGTCAAACGATGCAGACGCAGCTCAAGAATCGCCTGCGCCTGGGCAGGCGAGAGGCGATAAGAGGTGGCCCCAGTGTTTAAACCAAAGCCCTCATCTAGCTCTTCGGGCTTGCACGACGTTGCCCCAGCACGCTCCAACATGGCGGTTACCTGGCCGGGCTGCCAAGTCTTGGCGAGCAGTTTCTCTCGCGCTTCTGCCGCGTTGGGTGAGGCTTTAATCAGCTCGATTACTTCGTCGATATTCGAGATAGCGACGGCCAAACCTTCCAACAAATGGCCACGCTCACGGGCTTTTTTCAGCTCATACAACGTACGCCGGGTAACCACTTCGCGCCGGTGGCGAATAAAGGCTTCCAGCATCTCTTTAAGATTGAGGGTGCGTGGCTGGCCATTTTCCAACGCCACCATGTTAATCCCGAACACGTTTTGCAGCTGCGTTTGGGCAAACAGGTTATTGACCACTACTTCGCCGGACTCGCCTCGCTTGATTTCAATCACCACGCGCAGACCATCTTTATCCGACTCATCGCGCAGTTCGGCGATGCCTTCGATCTTCTTCTCTTTCACCAGCTCGGCGATTTTCTCGATCAACCGCGCCTTATTCACCTGGTAGGGCAACTCGGTGATGATAATGTGATCGCGACCGGTTTTGTCGTGGTGCTCAATGGTGTGGCAGGCGCGCACGTAAATACGCCCACGGCCGGTGCGATAAGCCGACAAAATACCCGCACGACCATTGATAATCGCGCCAGTGGGGAAATCAGGACCGGGGATATACTCCATCAAGTCATCCACCGTCAGCGTGTAGTCGTCGATTAACGCTAAGCAGCCGTCAATCACTTCACGCATATTGTGCGGTGGAATATTGGTTGCCATACCGACCGCAATACCCGATGAGCCGTTGATCAGCAAATTGGGCGTTTTGGTAGGTAAGACAGCCGGGATACGCTCGGTACCGTCGTAGTTATCTACCCAGTCGACGGTATCTTTTTCCAGGTCGGCGAGCAGCTCATGAGCGAGGCGCGACATACGCACCTCGGTATAACGCATGGCAGCCGCGTTATCCCCATCAATAGAACCGAAGTTACCCTGGCCATCGACCAGCACATGACGCATCGAAAAGTGCTGAGCCATACGTACGATGGTGTCGTATACCGCGCTATCGCCGTGCGGATGGTATTTACCGATGACATCGCCGACGACACGCGCCGACTTCTTGTACGGTTTATTCCAGTCATTACCCAGTTCATGCATGGCAAACAGCACACGTCGGTGAACCGGTTTTAGGCCATCGCGCACATCAGGTAACGCGCGACCGATAATGACACTCATCGCATAGTCGAGATACGACTGTTTGAGCTCGTCTTCAATATTGACGGGCAAGATTTCTCTGGCGATGTCACCCATGAAAGTCAGATCCTTTGCACTGCATTGGCACTGCGAGAGTTGAAAGCGCTTGTAAACACCGCTCCAAAATTACAATAGAACGGCGCGCAAATACTCCTCCATCATACCACCGCAAAAGCAGCAAGGGCAGCCAGGGAGCTCACCAAAGCCG
Organism: Vreelandella boliviensis LC1; assembly: GCF_000236035.1. Taxonomy (GTDB): domain Bacteria; phylum Pseudomonadota; class Gammaproteobacteria; order Pseudomonadales; family Halomonadaceae; genus Vreelandella; species Vreelandella boliviensis. The sequence continues at coordinate 158,712 of NZ_JH393259.1, read as the reverse complement.
TTTAGGCACTAAATGCCGCCTTCGGCAAGGTTAACGTGACCAACGTCTCACGCACCTCTCCCTCGATTGCAGCGGCCTTGTTGGCGCGAATATCGAGGAGTACGAAGGTTAAATCCGCACGGGCGATGACGGTGCCATCCTTACGCGCACCGTCTTTACGAACAATACGGTGGTGGCAGACGCCACTGCGCTCACCAACGTCGATGATCCCAGTCATCACTTCTAAATCATCCCCTTGGCGGGCAGCGGCCAGATAATCAATGTTCAGATTGACAACGATGAATGCCCGCCCGGCTTGATGAAGCTCTTTGATCATCTCTGGATGTTGATCAAAGAAATCCCAGCGCCCCTCTTCCATAAATTCAAGATAGCGAGCGTTATTCACATGCCCGTAGCCATCCAGATGATAGCCTCGAACGCGCAATTGAATTCGCGACAGCGATGTACTCATATCGGCTCCTTTATAGTGATTGGCAACGACCCAATCAAACACAAGTTTGAAACACGTGCAACAGAGACGATTGGCGGCAGCCGCTGGTAGGAATGCCCCGCTTTCGCCATAATGTGCCACCTTTTGAACAGGATTGGCCCCATGTGGTTTAAGCACTTGCATTTATACCGCCTGCACGACGCACCCGAATTATCCAGCGACGAGCTCGCTAGCGCTTTACAAGAGCATGCCGCCAAACCTCTCGGCAACGCCGATGCACGCCGCCTAGGCTGGACTGCACCCGCTGGACGTTTGGGCGGAGGGCAGCTCGTTCACGAAATTCAATCTCATCGGCTGCTTTCAGCGCTGCGTCAAGAACGCCTGCTACCGGCCTCTATTGTAAAAGAAGAAGTCGATGAGCAGGTGGCAGATATTGAGGCCAGCGAAGGTCGCAAGGTGACCCGTAAAGAAAAAACCGCGTTAAAAGAGCAGGTCACTGAGAATTTATTACCTCGCGCCTTTGTTCGCAGCCAGAAAATTGATCTGTGGTGGGACACTCGCGGCCAGATGATTGGCATTAATGCGAGCTCGCGCACCCGTGCCGAAGATATTCTGGATTTGCTTCGCGAAACCCTGGGCAGCTTAAAAGTTACCCCGCTCAGTTCACAGACGCTGCCAATTCGCGCCATGACCACCTGGCTGGGTGACGCGGCCAGTCGTCCAGCCGACCTACAGCTTGGTGATCAGGTTGAACTCAAAGCCAAAGGTGATGACGGTGTGCTGCGTGCTCGCCAGGTCGATTTAGACAGCGATGAAATTCAGCAGCTGCTTGAGAGTGGCCGCCAAGCCAGTAAACTCGCCATTAGCCTGGAAGGCCGGTTAAGCTTTGTGCTACACGATGATCTGGCGTTGAAATCGTTGCGCTTTGGCGATGCCTTGATTGAAGAAGCCGATCACGCTGATGACGGTGACGATGCACTCGCTCGCCTGGAAACAGACTTTATTTTAATGGCTCAGGCGCTATCCGCCGATATTCCGCGCTTGATTGAGTGGCTCGGCGGCGAGACCCAGCGGGAACCCGCAGCGCAGTAAGGACTCTATAGACATTCAAAACAGTCACTTAAAATAGCCTTTTCGACTCGATGCTATTAATCGATACTTACTCATTATTATCCAACGGTTCGCATGACTCATCACAATAACGCTACCAACGCCTCTACCGAGACAGACCCGTGGGCCGATATCCGGCCCTTTATGGATCATGAAGTGGCCGATGTGCTTGCCAGGCTCTCAAGGGACAACGAGCTGCTGGATGCGCTGACCCGCTTTAAGCTTCCGCGCTTGGCACGCTGGGCGCCGTCTTTGGCACGCATGCTCGCAAGTCGTGCCGTGCGTCGTGAGGTCAAAGGCGTTTCATCCGTTTATGAGTTTCAAATGCGCATTGCCCATTACATGGAGCGCATGATTCGCACCACCACGGATGCGTTTGAAGTCACCGGCCTCGACAAACTCGACCCCAACGGCGCCTATCTCTTTATTGGCAATCACCGTGATATCTCACTGGATCCCGCATTCGTTAACTATGCGTTGTATCAAGCAAACCGCGACACGGTGCGTATCGCTATCGGTGACAACCTGCTCAAAAAGCCCTATGTCACCGATCTGATGCGGCTTAACAAAAGCTTCATCGTGCCGCGTAGCGCACGGGGCAAGCGGGCCATGCTGACGGCGTATCAGCAGCTGTCCGCCTATATTCGCCATAGCATTACTGAAGACCAGCACTCTATTTGGATGGCCCAACGCGAAGGCCGTGCCAAGAACGGCATCGACCATACTGAGCCCGCTATCATCAAAATGTTGACCATGGCCAGACGCACTTCTGAGCGTGACATGGTGTTTGGCGATGCGATTGCCGAATTGAAATTAGTGCCAGTATCGATTAGCTATGAATATGATCCCTGCGACGTGCAAAAGGCCCAGGAATTGCACGATATCGATACGCAAGGTAGCTACGCCAAAAGTGAGTTTGAAGATATTAGCTCTATTGTGGCGGGCATTACTGGCTCCAAAGGCCGCGTGCGGCTGCATTTTGGCACACCAGTAGGATCAGATATGGCCACGCCCGATGAAGTAGCGGCTGAGATTGACCGCCAGGTGATTGGTGGCTATCGCTTATTCCCCAGCCACTATTTGGCCTTAGAGGCGTTGGGCGAAGCACCGGAGCTGGTGGCACGCAAAGCCATCACTCGACAAGACCGCGAAAGCTTTAAGGCTCGGCTTGCCGAAGTACCTGAGCCTTTGCGCCTTTATTGGCTTGCCCAGTACGCTAACCCTGTTAAACACAAGGCCGGTCGCCTGACGCTTTAAGTTGTCATTTTAATATCAGGCAACTCATGCCCGTTGGCGGGAAAAATGCTATGGTCAACGCATTGATTGGTTTCGCTTGGCGCTGTCGTCAATCGCGATCCTAAGGAGACTCCCATGTCCGGTTCAGAAATCCAGAAAACACGTGTCATCAATGAGCTGCGTGACTTTATTCGCAAATTGCTGCAAGACCCAAAAATTCTTGAGCAATCCCTTGTGATCGCCAGGCAGCAGTTAACCGAAGGCAATAGCCCAGCGACTATGGCGCGGATTGCTAACGAAATTTCCGACACCACCAGTGTGCACATACCTGAAGACCCTGCTGAGCACTCTGAGGCTGATAAGCTCTTTTTAGAACTGCTGCGTGAAGTAGTTCAAGAAGAGCAAGCGCTTTATTAACTATTGCTAGGAAGTAACGGTATCGGCGAAGCGTTTAGCGACTTCGCCGTCTTTTTTGTTATCGCCTGATCGGCACCCTTATTCACTCGGAATTAACCTTCACCATGTCTACTACCGCCACGCGCAACATTTTGGTGACTAGCGCGCTCCCTTACGCCAACGGAGCCATTCACCTCGGTCACTTACTTGAGTATATCCAGACTGATATCTGGGTACGTTTCCAGAAAAGTCGTGGCCAACAGTGCTACTACGTGTGTGCCGATGACGCCCATGGCACCGCCATTATGCTGCGTGCGGAACAGGAAGGTATTACCTCGGAAGCGCTGATTGAACGAGTTTCCAACGATCACCAAACGGACTTTGCTCGTTTTGGTGTCGGGTTCGACAACTACCACTCGACCCACTCTGCTGAAAACCGCTACTTCAGCGAAATGATTTACAAGCGTTTGCGGGATAAAGGCCATATTGCTACTCGCGATATTGAGCAGATGTTTGACCCCCAAAAAGGTCTGTTTCTAGCCGATCGCTTCATTAAAGGCACCTGCCCTAAATGCGGCGCTGATGACCAGTATGGCGATAACTGCGAAAAGTGTGGCGCTACCTACACCCCCGCCGACTTAATTAATCCAGTTTCGGCTATCTCAGGTGCCACGCCCGAAGTACGCACCTCGACTCACTACTTCTTCAAGCTGCCCGACTTTGCCGGCTTTTTGCAGCGCTGGATTGATGACGGCCACGTTCAGCCGCAAATACGTAATAAGCTGATGGAGTGGTTTGAGTCCGGCTTTAACGAGTGGGACATTTCCCGCGACGCGCCCTACTTTGGCTTTGAAATTCCTGATGCACCCGGCAAGTACTTCTATGTCTGGCTGGATGCGCCGATTGGCTATTTGGCCAGTTTTAAAAACCTCTGTGACCGTGAAGGTATCGACTTCGACAGCTACTGGAACAAAGACTCGAAGGCCGAGGTGTATCACTTTATCGGCAAAGATATCGTCTACTTCCATGCGCTGTTCTGGCCCGCTATGCTGCATGGCGCTGACCTGCGCACGCCCACCGCCGTCAACTGCCACGGTTTCCTGACCGTAGACGGCGCCAAGATGTCGAAATCCCGCGGTACTTTTATTAAAGCCGCTACCTACGCCGACCATCTCAACCCCGAGTATCTGCGCTACTACTTTGCCGCTAAGCTTACTTCTAAAGTCGACGACCTGGATCTGAATCTGGAAGATTTTGCCGCACGGGTAAACTCTGATTTAGTCGGCAAGGTGGTCAACATTGCCAGCCGCTGCGCCGGTTTTGTTAAAAAACTTGGCGGCGGGAGTCTCTCAAGCCACTGCGCTGAGCCACAAATGGTCGCCCGCTTTATTGCCGCCGGTGACGATATTGCCGAAGATTTTGAAGCACGCGAATTTAGCCGGGCAATGCGCAAAATTATGGAACTGGCAGACGAAGCCAACACCTATATTGCTGACAAAGAGCCCTGGGCACTGGCCAAGCAGGATGGCCGCGATACTGAAGTACTGGAAATATGCTCGGTAGGCATTAACCTGTTCCGTCAGTTAATGGTGTATCTAGCGCCCGTGGTACCGGCTATGGCCGTAGAAGCTCGCGCGTTTCTTAACGTTGATTCGCTGGACTGGCATTCTCGTCAAACGGTCCTGACCGATCATCCGATCAACAAATTCAAGCCGCTGATGACCCGCGTCGAACGCGATAAGATTGATGCCATGATTGAAGCGTCGAAGGAGGATCTCGTGGAAGAGCAAAAGCTGAAAGAAGCGCCCAAAGGCCCGCTGGCGGAAGACCCTATCGCTAAGGAAATCGACTTTGCAGCTTTTGCCAAGGTAGACCTAAGGATTGCGCGCATTGCCAAAGCCGAATACGTGGAAGGCGCCGACAAGCTACTGCAGTTGACCCTCGATCTGGGTGGCGAAACCCGCAACGTCTTCTCCGGCATTCGCTCCGCCTACGCGCCGGAAGCATTAGAAGGTCGCTTAACGGTTATGGTCGCCAACCTGGCACCGCGCAAAATGCGCTTTGGCGTATCGGAAGGCATGGTGTTGGCCTCTGCCAACGAAGATGGCATCTATCTGCTCTCCCCTGACACGGGTGCTGAACCGGGCCAGCGGGTAACCTAATCCGTCGCGTAAGCGGTAGGCAAGTTAAAGGGCAGAGACTCAAAGCGCTCTGCCCTTTGCATTTTTATTAAAGCGGCTCTGTTATTCAAGCTTCCTACTGCATAGGTGTTTCACACATCAAACTTCCTTACCTCCCACTAGCCAATGCCGCCTTTTCTTCGCACAATACGCCGCTATGAGTGAGCTATTTATCATTTTGATTAGCACCGCGCTGGTCAACAACTTCGTACTGGTTCAGTTCCTGGGCCTATGCCCGTTTATGGGCGTCTCTAACAAACTGGAGTCGGCCATGGGCATGTCCCTGGCCACCACTTTTGTGCTGACCCTGGCGTCGGCTGCTAGTTTCGTGGTTTATCACGGCCTACTGGTGCCCTTGGATGTGACCTACCTGCGCACCATCAGCTTTATCGTGGTGATCGCCGCTGTGGTTCAGTTTACCGAAATCATGGTTCGCCAATTGAGTCCGCTGCTACACCAAGTGCTGGGCATTTTCCTGCCGCTCATCACCACCAACTGCGCAGTATTGGGCGTAGCGCTGCTGTCATTAAACCGTGAGTTAAGCTTTTTCCATACCACCCTTTATGGACTGGGCGCAGCGCTGGGCTTCTCGCTAATATTGGTGCTATTCGCGGCAATGCGGGAGCGACTGGCGGGGGCGGATATTCCCAAACCCTTCCAAGGCGCCGCGATTGCTATGGTCACCGCCAGCCTAATGTCGTTGGCATTTCTCGGCTTTTCAGGGTTGGTGCAGGGATGAAGGCAGCGTGCGATGTATAGCAGCATTGATGTCATTGGTATCCTGAGCGCAATCGCGGTCTTAACCGGCTTGGGTGTCGGTTTTGGTGCCCTGCTGGGGGTGGTTAGCGAACGCTTTAAGCGCGAAGATAACCCGCTTGTTGAGCAAATTGATGCGATTTTACCGCAAACCCAGTGTGGTCAGTGTGGCTATCCAGGCTGTCGCCCTTACGCCGAGGCGATTAACCAAGGCGATGCGCTGAATAAATGCCCACCGGGTGGTGAGGCGACGATACATGCCCTTGCCGACCTCTTGGGTCGCGAGCCCGCACCTCTGGATGGCGAAGCCCAGAGCGTAGCTAAGGTAGCGTTTATTCGCGAAGAGGAGTGCATCGGCTGCACGAAATGCATCCAAGCCTGCCCGGTTGATGCAATTATCGGCGCAGCTAAGTTAATGCATACCGTGATTGAAGACGAGTGCACCGGCTGCGATCTCTGCCTTGACCCCTGTCCCGTGGACTGCATCGATATGCTGCCGCGCTCCGCTCCGCTCAACCAGTGGCAGCCGGTAGTGGCGCACTCATCAAACGTGATTGCCAGCGACCGCCAATCCGCACAAGGGGAGCCTTGATGTCGAACGCCTATGACTTCCCCGGTGGCATTTATCCACCAGAGCGTAAACAGCGCTCCAACCGATCTGCACTAACTGAAGCGCCGCTGCCAAGCCGAGTAATTCTTACCCTGCAGCAGCACAGCGGCCAGGCCGCCACGCCCTGTGTGGCACCGGGCGATACGGTAAAAGTGGGCAGCGTGATTGCCAAACGTGAAGGCATGATCTCTAGCGACCTGCACGCCAGCATTAGCGGAATGGTGAGCGAGGTTAACGCTACCCAAATCTCCATTGAGGGCGATGGGCAAGATGAGTGGCTCCGGCTGCCACCATTGGCGTGGCAATATGTTGAACCCCATGCGCTGCTCGAGCGTTTAAACGACAGCGGTATCGTCGGCTTAGGTGGCGCTGGGTTTCCCACCCATATTAAAGCGCGGGTGGTGGAGCGGCATGCGATTAACACCCTGGTGATTAACGCCGCCGAATGCGAGCCCTATATTACCGTCGACGACCTTACCCTGCGCCACCACGCTAACGAAGTGCTCGAAGGTGCGCAGATAATCGCCAAGCTGTGCGGCGCACAGCATATAATTATTGGCATCGAGGATAACAAACCCGAGGCCATAGAAGCCCTGAAGCACGCCCTTTCAAATAGCCAGCCGATCAGCATTGAGCTGAAAGTGATAGCCACCCGCTACCCCAGCGGCGGCGAGCGCCAGCTAATTAAAAGGCTGCTAAACCTTAACGTACCCAGCGGAGGGCTGCCCGCTGATGTGGGCGTGCTCTGCCATAACCCAGGCACCCTGCTGGCGATACTACACGCGGTGCGTGATGGGCAGCCGTTAGTTTCCAGGGTGGTCACGCTGACGGGAGAGGCGATTTCCCAGCCCGGCAATCGCTGGGTGCGCCTGGGCACATCCGTTAGAGAGCTGCTGGAACAGGCAGGGCTGAATACCCCAGAGTTACACCAAGTGATTCAGGGTGGCCCCATGATGGGCACGCCACTGCTAACACTTGATGCGCCGGTCACCAAACTAACCAATTGTTTAATCGCGGCAACGATTGAAGAGTTGCCGCCACCCCCGGCAGAATCGCCCTGCATTCGCTGCGGCGAGTGCGAAAGTGTTTGCCCGGTCGCGCTGCTGCCGCAACAGCTGCACTGGTACGCCCGCGCTCAAGACGATGCCAAGCTGGAGCGCTATCACCTGTTTGACTGCATTGAGTGCGGTGCCTGCAGCTACGTCTGCCCTAGCCATATTCCGCTCGTCGTGGATTACCGGGAAGCTAAAAGCCGGTTACGACTGCAGCGAATTGAGACAGCAAAAGCGGAGCACGCCAAGCACCGCTTTGAGTTTCGCCAAGCGCGGCTTGCTCGGGAGGAGGCTGAGAAACAGGCACGCAAGGAAGCCCGTCAGGCGCAACAGCGGCGCCCGTCTAACACTATTGCAGCCAGCAGCGAAAAGGTCGACTTACGCGGTCTGCGCATCGCCCATGCCGCCGCCAAAGCATCGGTCAAAAAGGCTGAAAAAACCCTGGCGCGAGTCGCTCAGGAAGACCCCAAACAATCCCTGGATGACTTTGAAATGCAGCTTGCCACCGCCCAGGAGAACTTAAAAGCAGCCGAATTGCAGCTTGCCCAGGCGCGCGAACAGCAGTCTAGCGAGGAGTCGTCATGAGCATGATGCGCGCGTCAGGGGTTAAAGATGCCATGACGGCAACGTCTGTACCGCCAACGGCGAGCTTAATGCGCTGGGTAATTGCGGCAACCCTGCCAGGCATCGCCACCATGAGCTACTTCTTTGGCCTTGGCGTCATCAGCAACGTGGTAATAGCCGCCGTATTTGGCGTTGCGCTTGAAGCCGCCGTGCTGTGGCTACGCAAGCGCCCCATTCGTGTGACGCTGAATGACTCAAGCGCCCTGCTTACCGGCGTTTTGCTAGGAGCATCACTGCCACCCGCTAGCCCTTGGTGGCTTATCGGTGTTGGTATGATCGCGGCGATTGTGGTCGCCAAGCAGCTATACGGCGGCTTGGGGCATAACCCGTTTAACCCCGCCATGGTGGGCTATGCGCTGCTGTTGGTGTCCTTTCCTACCTACATGACACTGTGGGCACCACCCCAGGCACTGATACCAAACGGCTTATGGGCACAAATCGCTGGAACGCTGCCGACCGCTCAGCTGGATAGTTTGAGCGGCGCAACACCCCTTGATGCTTTTAAGCATAAAGGCGAAGCCGTGCTGGCCAGCGAGTTCTGGGCGACCAATCCACTGCCGGATGGAACCCTAAGTGCCTGGCGATGGGTAGCTCTTGCTTGGTTAGCGGGTGGAGTACTATTGTTGGTGAAGCGGGTTATTAGCTGGCATATCCCGATCGCTATGCTTGGCAGCGTATTACTACTAGCCACACTGTTTTATCTCAGCGACCCCAGCCACTTTGCTTCACCGCTGTTCCACCTGCTCACTGGGGCAACGCTATTTGGGGCGTTCTTTATTGCCACCGACCCGGTATCCGCCGCCACCAGCCAACGCGGCAAACTTATCTATGGCGCGGGGATTGGTGCGCTAATTATCATTATTCGCACCGTTGGCGGCTACCCCGATGCGGTGGCGTTTGCGGTATTGCTGATGAACCTGTGCGTACCATTACTTGATCTATATAGCGTGCCGCGCCCCACTGGCCATCCAAACACCTCATCAGGTGAGCGGCCATGACGCTCTTCCAAGCCTCGCAGCGTGGCGCGCTTGCCCTAGGCACTTTTGCCTTGGTAACAGCGGGCAGCGTCGCACTTACGCGCGCACTAACCGCCGAACGTATTGAGACGCATCAGTTGGCTTACCAACACCGACAGCTGCAGGAAGTACTGCCCGAAGCGTTGGCCAATACGCCCGTCACCCAAGTGTTGGAGAGCACTTTTACACTTCCCAACCCAGAAGCGCTAGGGCTTGCGAGCGATAGCCAAGGCTGGTGGGTAAGTGACAGCGAGATCAATAACCAGAGCAGAAATGGGAGAAGCGCAGTGATCTTGCCGGTGGTGACCCGACAGGGTTATAACGGCGAAATCCGCCTGCTGATTGGCATTGACGAGCAGCAGCGTATTAGCGGCGTGCGCGTTACCCAGCACCAGGAAACGCCTGGGCTGGGTGATGACATTGAGCGCAGCCGCAGCGACTGGATCACTGACTTTAACGGCCTGGGATTAGATAGTTTGCCGCCGGAAGGATGGGCGGTAGCTAAAGATGGTGGTCACTTTGATGCTTTTACCGGTGCGACGATTACGCCCAGGGCCGTGGTAAATGCTGTCCATAAAGCGCTTCAGTACGCCACCTATACACCGCTACCGATTACCTTCGAGGAGTCCACCTTATGAGCCAGTGGCGCGAACTCGCCCGAAGCGGCCTTTGGTCGAATAACCCTGTACTGGTTCAGTTACTAGGACTCTGCCCACTGCTGGCAGTCAGCGGCAGCGTCGTCAATGCGCTGGGGCTGGCTCTGGCCACGCTAATGGTCATGGTGGGCGCCAGCACGGCGATTTCGCTGATTCGTCACCAGGTGCCCAGCGCGGTGCGCCTACCCGCTTTTGTGATGGTCATTGCCGCCTTTGTCACCTGCGCTGAACTGCTGATGGCTGCCTATGCCTACCCGCTTTATCAAGTATTGGGGATTTTCATTCCACTGATCGTCACCAACTGCGCCATTCTCGGTCGGGCCGATGCCTTTGCCTCCCGCCAGCCGGTACTTCCAGCGGCCATAGACGGCTTGATGATGGGCCTCGGTTTTGGTGCGGTACTGGTGCTGCTTGGCGCGCTACGCGAGCTACTCGGCCAAGGCACGCTATTTAGCGGTATGGCGCTACTGTTTGGGCCCGACGCGGCCAATTGGCAGCTAACTATTGCCGACGACTACCAGTTTCTGTTTTTCATACTGCCGCCGGGGGCGTTCTTTGTGGCAGGCATGTTAATCGCCCTGAAAAATGTCATCGACCAACGTAGCGCTGCCCGTGCCCGACCAGTGGCAGCCGCACCGCGCGCCGATCGCCGCGTGCGGGTCACCGGTACGATTAAGTAAACGGCACACGTAAACAACCGCTTGTATTAATAATTTGTATTAATAAAGAGACACGCCATGAATGCCCAAAAGCGTCATGAAATCTTTACTCGCCTCCAGGCAGAGAACCCGCACCCAACCACCGAGCTTAATTGGAACACGCCGTTTGAGCTGTTGGCCGCCGTATTGCTTTCCGCCCAAGCCACCGATGTGGGCGTTAATAAAGCCACGGCGCGGCTCTATCCAGTCGCCAACACGCCCCAGGCGATTATTGATTTAGGTATCGATGAGCTTAAAGCGCATATCAAAACCATCGGCCTATATAACACCAAAGCCGAAAATCTGATGAAAACCTGCCACATGCTGGTCGATCTGCACGGCGGCGAGGTGCCCGGCACCCGCCAAGCGCTAGAGGCCTTGCCAGGGGTAGGTCGTAAAACCGCCAACGTGATACTTAATACCGCCTTTGGCCAGCCCACCATGGCAGTGGATACGCATATTTTCCGGGTATCCAACCGCACCGGCATCGCTAAAGGCAAAGATGTTGTTGAGGTGGAGCAAAAACTGCTGCGGCACGTGCCCAAAGCCTTCCTTCACGATGCTCACCACTGGCTGATTCTGCACGGCCGTTACACTTGCATCGCCCGTAAACCGCGCTGTGGTAGCTGTATTATCGAGGATCTATGCGATTATAAAGATAAAACCGAACTCGCATAGACGGAGCGTTACATGCCTACCCCCGCTACGCTACTGCATGACCAGCCCATCGAGAGGCGTATTGATGCGCTGTTGGATCTCTCAAAGCAACATGCCGAGCACTTCTGTAGCCCCGGGTCATGGCTGGCGCGGCAACGCTATATTGCCCAGCACCCCACCTCCATCGTGGTGATGAAGTGTATGGATGGGCGGATTCATATTCCCCATGCTACGCGTACGCCGTTAGGGATTATTACCCCATTTCGTAATCTCGGCGGCATTTTTGATTTGGGCTGGCCCTACTTGGGTGAGCTACTGACCGACACGGTAGTCGATGCGGCTCAAGCGGGGCGCGCCACACTGATGCTGATCACCTATCACTTTTCGCGAGGCAACCAGGCCCGTGGCTGCGCCGGTTTTAATTGCGATACACAGGCCGCTAAAGCCCACGCCTATACCATCGCCGAACAGGCGGGGAAGCTGTTTGGTCACGATCACCAGCAGGTTTATCCGCTGGTATGTGGCTTTGAAACCGACAGCGATGCGCTAATAATTCACGGGAAAGAGGGTGCGACCCTTGATGTAAGCGACTGGGCGGGGCGTGCCGCCGAAGGTCTAAGCAGTCAACTGAATTCTATTTGCCCGGATATGCCTCATCACATGCAGCGAGATCTGCTGCCGTTGCTGGAAGGCAATCTAGCCCACGTTAGCGAACTACAGGGTATCGAGCGGGAGCTGGATATCGAACACCGTGAATGGGTAATCTGCATAGGCCGGGGCTTTGATTTTTTGCACTTACCCAATACTGCCTTGATCATAGGCCCCTACGGGCCTGATTTAGCGGTACCCATTGGCACGGCGGCCACCATTATTGACGCCAACATGCGCGCCGGACGCATTCCAGACGATGGTTTTATGCTGCTGGCCTCAACACCCTACCAACATAGTGGCGTCGATCGCGCCCGGGCAGAGCTGAAATCACATTTCCTATCCGAGTTTGCCGAGCAGGTGATTCACCGAGAACACCCAACACTTGCGCAAAAGATGCGTCGCCATACCGCCGTGGTTCACTGGCCTACTCGCCGGCTAGACCCGCTAGACTGATAAAAGCTGGCGATATGCCTCACGCCAAGCAGGCCACTCCCATGCCGTGGCATCAAGGCGTTCAGGACGAGATGCCGGGTCGGTTAGCCAAGCACTAAGCCGCTCATAAAGCCCTTCCCGGGTACCGTCATAACGATAGGCTGGCGGGTAGAGAGCGGGGAAACAGAGCCGATCAGGCACTAGCGGCAGCGCCCCGCGCTGGGCGGCTTCCATAATCGCCAAGCCCTGAAACTCATGCCATGTCGTTGATACCACAATACCGGCGCTATCCAGCAGCTCGCGATACGCCTCTTCCGGCTGTGGCCCCCAAGCCACAATATGCTTGGCTAAGCGCTGCTCGGCCTCGGCAAAAATAGCCGGGGCTTGACGAAAACGCTGACCCATTACCGCTAGCTCAAACGAGACCCCGGCGTCGCTCAAGGCAAACAGCACCGCAAAGAAGTCGTCGGGGTTTTTGTCGTACTCCCAGCGATGATTCCAAACAATACGATGGGGCATCGTTGCATCGCGAGACGTTTTATTGCTAACAGGGATGGGAACCGGCAGCACCTGGGCACGCGAACGCAGCGCCTCTAAGGGCTTAACCGCGGGGAGGTTTTCCGGCATTTTTTTCAGAAAGGCTCGCGCGCCATCGATAAAAGAGTCGCGGTTGTAGGCGCTGTTAAACACCACGCTATCCGCCGCCAACGCCGTATAAAGATTGACCATCTTGGCCTCTACTTGCGGCATCTGATCGCTCGATTCCGGATAGGCAAACTGGTTTTCATGGAAATAGACGATTTTTTTAGCTTGCCCCAAGTGGGGGAAAAGCCCGACCAGCGTTGCCAAATCAACCATCGAAGTGGCCAAGACCACATCGAAATGCTGGCTAAGGGTGTCATGCTCTTTTAGCATCCAGCTCAGCGGATTACCGCGAATGCGCCAACGAAAATGTCTTGGCGGCAAGCTCAACGACGTCCACCTGACCTCACCAATAGTGTCCATCAAACTTTCCGCCCAATAGCGATGACTCACCGCTTCATAGGCAGATAATAGTAATACGCGCATTAGTAGCCTTAACTGCTATTCAGTAGACAGCCATAACAGTTTTAGCCATGGCAATAAATCAAACAGTGTATCAAAGCGTGCTTGATAGCTCCTCTGTGGTAGCTCACTTGTTTTGCATACATTCGGCCAAGGTCGTCTTGGCTGACCTGTTAGATCTATCTAGACTGAAAGCATACTTCGCTAAAACAAATAAAAGCAGGAGAGCTCCATGGCTAAAGTGCTCGTCGTCGATGACGAACCCAACATTGTTTTATCGCTAGAATTTCTGATGGAGCAAGCAGGGTTTGAGGTCGTCACTGCCGAAGATGGTGAACAAGCCCTGGCAAGAGTGAATGATAGCCAGCCCGATCTACTCTTACTCGATATTAGCCTGCCGGGGATTAGCGGTTTTGACGTTTTAGAGCGGCTGCGTAGCGAAGCGGCTACCGCTCTGCTTCCCATTATCATGCTGACTGCTCACGGGCGTGACGTCGAGCGGGAGAAAGGCATGGCGCTGGGCGCAGATGACTACATCACCAAGCCCTTCTCTACCCAATCGCTAGTCGAAAAAGTCAAAGCGCTACTGATTGAGGATCAGCCATGACCCGAGGCGGGCTGCCCAAACGTCAGCGCCTGATTGGCCTCTGGCTGCTACTTAGTGGCATCAGCCTGCTGGGTGGAGCCATTTTTGCCGCCTGGCTGGATGCGAAACTTGCCCCCACTGGCGTAACGCGTATTGCCCTGTGGCTAGGCAGCTTCTCCGGTGGCGCAACGATTTTTTTAGTCGGCTTGCTGCTTGAGCGCATGCTGTTTACCCCGCTGCGCCATTTACAGGTACAGCTGGCGCGCTTAGTCGCAAACCCGGACGCACGAGATGAGCACCCACCCGAAGGTTGGCTAAAAGGGCTGGGGCCAGACCTACGTCGAGTGCGCGAAAGCTGGCGATCAGATCGCAGCCGTCTCGCCACCGCTCACGCCGACGGCGCCCGCAGCGCCGCACGCATTCGCCAGGAGCTGGAAACGCTGCTGCAAGTACTCGAAACGCCGCTGCTACTGTGTGATCATCACCGCCGCCTCATGCTGTTTAATCAGGCAGCCGAGGACTTTTTTGAGGGTAATACCGGATTAGGGCTGGGCAAACGCCTGGAGGCGCTGCTACCGGTAGCGAGCATACAGCACATGCTCAGCCAACTGCCTAACGATGGCTCCCCGCGTGAATTACTCGCTCCCTGTGACGACCGCTGGCTCAAGGTGATTTTACGCCGCGTACCGGGTAGTGATGGCGAAACATTGCTGACCTTTAGTGACGCCACTGCATCCTGGTCGAGTGAAATGGGCGTTAGAGCGGAACTGGCGGCGATGCTGACACCGCTTCGTCAGCATACCGCCAGCCTGACCAGCGCCGCCGATGCCCTGATACAACTGCGCGATCAAAATGACGCCAGCACGTCGTCTTTACGCCAGCGTTTTGAACGGGTAATCCACGAGGAAGGCGTTACGCTCGGCGACAACGTGGCTAAAATCGGCCAGCTACTCGACGACATGCAACACCAGGGCGAGCGCTTAACGCCCATGTGGTCAAACGACTTCTGGCAAGCGTTGGATGAGCGCCTTGACCCGGAGCATCGCTTAATCACCCCGGTGGGCATGCCTGCCTGGTTTAAAGGCGACGCCCCCGCTCTAATTGCGCTGTTCGACTCTTTAGTCAAGCACCTCAATACCCATCTGCCTGACAGTGGCTTTGAGGGTGAGATATGCCTGGGCAATAAACGCGTCTATCTTGACCTTATTTGGCACGGCAAAGCGATCCCTGAGCATGAGCTGGCGGAGTGGCGACAGCAGCCGCTAAACTCACTGCCGTTGACGCCAAGCGTTGCTGATGTGATGCGCCAACACGCCAGCGACATCTGGAGCCTTGCCGACGATGATGGCGTTCACTCACGCCTGCGACTTCCCCTGCCCGCCATGGAGCGCGTCGGCGCCCCACGAGAAACCGCACCTCCGCGCCCTGAATTTCATGACTTTGGCATTGCCGACCTACCCCCGCCGGATGAAGCTCTCGCCAGCCGAACGCTGCGCAGCCTGGAAATAGTGGCTTTTGATACTGAAACCACCGGGCTGGAACTGCGCCGGGGCGACACCGTCATCAGTCTTGGCGCTTGCCGCGTGGTCAACGCCCGTTTATTGGCAAGCGAGGTCTTCGATCAAAAAGTTGATCCGCAGCGACCGATCCCACCGGCTAGCACCGCAATTCACGGCCTTACCGATGCCGATGTGGTCGGTGCGCCGCCGCTGGACATTGTGCTTACTCGGTTTCGTGATTATGTCAGCGAAGCCGTATTGCTGGCCCATAACGCCGCCTTTGATCTGCTCGCCATCAGCCACAAAGGGGTCGCCTTTGATATCCCAGTGATCGATACCCTGCTGATTTCACGGGCACTGGATGAAGCGCTGGATGGGCATGATCTGGATAGCCTGGCACAGCGCTATGATCTGGCTTTTCCACCAGGGACGCGCCACACTGCATTAGGCGATGCCCGCGTCACTGCCGAGCTATGGCTAGCCCTGCTGCCACGCTTAGAAGCCCGCGGTGTCGATACGCTTGAGCAGTTGTTAGCGCTGCAAGCCAACGCCTTCGACCAACAGGATGCCAGTGCCTGATGAAACCTTTCGGTATGAAATCACGACAAACAGAGCGCCTAATGGCCCTGGTGGCGATTGCCCTGCTGCTGTTCTCCCCACCGTTGATTATCGTGGTGGATCGACTACCTACCTATAACTTGGGCTGGCTACCGCTCTATCTATTTATCGTCTGGGCAGTGGTGATCGGCTTAACTGCTTGGCTGATGGAACAGCGTGCAGGCCGCTAGCCATGCGTAGTGAGGCGATCATCCTCGGCACCGCCTTTGGCTACTTGGCGCTGCTGTTTGTGGTCGCTGCCTGGGGTGACCGGCGGGCGGAGCAGGGTCGCTCCATCATTGGTTCGCCAACGGTATACGCCCTCTCCATTGCTGTTTACTGCACGGCCTGGACGTTCTACGGCAGCGTAGGGCGTGCAGCCGAGTATGGCCCCAGCTTTTTGCTCATCTACCTGGGCCCCACTCTGGCGATGCTGTTGGCCCCTTCGGTCATCCGCAAGATGGTGCGCATCGCGGCACGACAGCGGATTACCTCAATTGCCGACTTTATCAGCGCCCGCTACGGCAAAAGCACCAGTTTAGGCGCCCTTGTTGCCGTAATGGCCCTGATTAGCATTACCCCCTATATTGCCCTGCAGTTAAAAGCTATTACCGTAAGTCACGCGGTACTGATTAATTATCCTCGCGCGGCCGACACCACATTAGTGGATGAACACTTCTGGATGGATAAGTCCCTCTGGGTCGCCTTGGTATTGGCGGTCTTTATTATTCTGTTTGGCACGCGCCACCTGGATGCCAGCGAGCGTCATGAAGGCATGGTGGCGGCGATCGCGGTAGAATCCATCGTTAAGCTGGTGGCCTTTATGGCCGTTGGCGTGTTCGTGGTGTTTGTAATGTTTGAAGGTCCCGCTGCGCTGTTTGCCCAGGTAGCGGCCACTCCTGCCCTTATCGATAGCATGCGGCTGGATAGTGTTCCGGGTGGCGCCACTGGCTGGGTGGGCATGCTGGTGCTGGCCTTTCTGGCCTTCTTAACTCTGCCCCGTCAATTCCAGGTTTTGGTGGTCGAGAATGTCGATGAGCAGCACTTAGCGAGAGCAAGCTGGCTATTTCCCCTCTACATGCTGCTGATTAACCTGTTCGTTATTCCCATTGCGCTGGCTGGACTGCTGCTGGGCGTCAGCGCGGGTGACCCGGACAGTTTCGTGCTAACGCTGCCGCTCTCAGCAGGTTTAGAGGGGCTGCCGCTACTGGTCTTTATTGGTGGCCTCTCTGCAGCGACAGGCATGGTGATTGTCGAGACAATCGCGCTTTCAACCATGGTCAGCAACCAGTTGGTGATGCCTCTTCTGCTGCGCTCACGGCGGCTGCACTTAAGTTCCAGTGGGGAGCTTGCCGGTTGGCTGTTGGGTATTCGGCGCATTGCTATCGTGCTTATTTTGCTGCTCGGCTATCTCTACCATGCGTTGATTGGTGACTCCTATAGCCTTGTCACTATTGGGCTGGTCTCCTTTGCCGGGGCAGCCCAGTTCGCTCCAGCGCTCTTGATTGGCCTGTATTGGCGCGGCGCCACTCGCCAAGGTGCCACAGCTGGCCTAATCGCCGGTTTCTTACTCTGGTGTTATACGCTGCTGCTGCCAGGGTTTGCCCAATCCGGTTGGTTGGATGCAGCACTGCTCACCGAAGGCCCCTGGGGTATCGCTTGGCTAATTCCCTATGGCTTATTCGGGCTCGAAAATTGGGATATTTATACCCATTCGCTGCTCTGGAGCATGATGGCTAACGTGGGGCTATTAGTGGGGGTATCGCTGTTTACTCGCCCTACGCCACTTGAGCAAACCCAGGCAGCGCTGTTCACAGAAGCAATGCACCCTAACCTGCAAACCACCTCGCTATCTACGTCGCTTTGGCGTGGGCAAACTACCCAGGGGGCACTCAAAGAGCTGCTAGTTCGCTATTTGGGTGCCCATACCACCCGCCGCGTATTTAGCCATAGCGGAACCAAAAGCGATTATGCGGCGGATCAGCTCGCCACTGCCGAGCTGATTACCCGAGCCGAACAGGCACTAGCAGGGGCGCTGGGCAGTTCCTCAGCGCGAGTACTGATCAACTCAGTTGTACGTGGTGAAGCGCTGGATATTGAGTCGATTCTGAGCATTTTGGACACGACCTCACAAACCCTGGAGTACAACCGCCGTTTGGAGCAGAAGTCCCAAGAGCTGGCAAAAATCGGCGAAGAGTTGCGCAGCGCCAATGAGCGCCTGCGCGAGCTGGACCGCTTGAAAGATGAGTTTGTCGCCATGGTCAGCCACGAACTACGCACGCCGCTCACCTCCATTCGTGCCTTTGCCGAAATTTTACGCGATAGCAGCCAGCTACCTATGGAGAAGCGTCAGCATTTTCTTGGTGTGATCGTCCATGAGAGCCAGCGACTGTCACGTCTAATCGAAGAGATTCTGGATCTTGCCCGCCTGGAGAGCGGTCGTTTAACGCTAAATCCAGTGCCACTCGACCTTGCCGACCTTACTCGACATAGCATTGACGCTATTGCGCATCTGCATGAAGAACGCGGCATTGCGCTAGACGTTAGCCTAGAAGCTGACCCTGCGATGGTAGTTGGCGACCATGACCGCTTAGAGCAGGTCATAATTAATCTGCTTGATAACGCGGGTAAGTTTGCCGACCGGGATCAGCCAAAAGTGCACCTCACGCTTTATCGCCATCGTCGTCATTTCCGGCTAAGCGTGGAGGATAACGGTGCGGGTATTAGCTTTGATGAGCGTGAGCGGGTGTTTGAAAAATTTCATCAAATTCAACAGGACGACGATATTCCCCGTGGTCGGCCAAGAGGCAGCGGCTTAGGGTTGCCAATTAGTAGAGGCATTATCGCCCACCTGGGCGGGCGGCTCTGGGTTGAAGATGCCAAAACCTTAGGTGGCGCCTGCTTAACTCTTGAACTCCCCGCCGCACCGGATGACGCTTCTCTCCCCGCCTCTGGCTAGGCGTTTTTCACTCCCTGAACAAAGGCTTTGATCTGCTGCAGATCAAACTTCAGCAGCAGGCGCTCATCTTCGCGCAGGCGCCGCAAATCGATCCAGCCATCAGCGGCTTGACCACGGGCTTTGTTATACCGCTGCTGATCCAATAGGCGCTGCTGCAGACGCTCAAAAGCCGCTACAAGCAACTCCGATTCAGACGACGTTAGCGCATCCGTTGTATGACTTAGCGAGATCAACCGCTCGTGTGTGGCTATGTCGCGCAGCCCGTACCGCAGACACGATAAGCGGGTGGCGCTAATCAGGGGCAACAAGCCTTGATGCTTAAGATTAATGGCTTGCTCGTGTGGGGCATCCAGGCCTGGGCTTGAGGCGAGCCGCCCAAAGCGATCCAGCGCCACCGGCAACTCATCTAGTAGCGCCGCCATTTCATCCATAAATAGTGACGCTT
Source organism: Vreelandella boliviensis LC1 (assembly GCF_000236035.1). Lineage (GTDB taxonomy): Bacteria > Pseudomonadota > Gammaproteobacteria > Pseudomonadales > Halomonadaceae > Vreelandella > Vreelandella boliviensis. Next base: position 139,078 of record NZ_JH393259.1, on the reverse strand, counting down.
TGGGCAGTAGCGAAGCGATGCTCTTACCCAGTTGTTCAGCAAGCGCTGGATTACCGGCTACCGGGGCAAAATCGAGCAAGATATTGGTCTGCTGTACGCGCTTTACTTGTCGATCTGCGCTCCAAATTTCTAACTGCGCGTGCCACTCACTAAGCCGTTTGCGCCACATCGGCCAGCGCGCCATTACATGACCATGGCAGAGCGGTATACCGGCCTCATCCAGGCGCTGGGTAAACCGCTCACCCAGCGCTTGAAAATAGCCGTCAACCTCCACGTGGCGGTGGTCCGGATAGTCGTCAATAATCAGCGCATTATCCTGGTCGGGGCCTAGCAGGCTCTCGAAGCGCGCCGCGGATCCTAGTAGTAGAACGCAGTAGTCGACTGGCGGGGCGCCCCATCCCTGCGCCTGCATTTCGTCAAGGGATTGCGCTACGGCTTGGCGATACAGTGAAGCATTGTGGTCACTAATAATTTGGCTAATACGCCAGGCGGGCAGATCGTAATGTACCAACGTTTCAACCAGCGGCAGTTGCCACGCATAGGCCTCAGCTAATGAGGCGTCCGGCGAGGGGAGTTCCGAGAATAGTTTAGAGAATAGATGGTGTAACGGCGCATTGAGCGCCGAGGTATTTAGCGTTCCATTCACGTGGAATAGAGAGCGCCAGGGTGAGGCTTGGTGTACTAAACGCATGCGCCTCTCCTTCACTTAACGTTATGGCGGCGTTGCTCTACTCGCTCTGGTCGCTATCGCTTGCACGGCGGGGGTCTGGCGCGAACATCGCCTCACCCACTTCATCGATATAGCGCTGCGCTTTGGTGACCATCATGGCATCACAGGCCTCTCGCCCTGGCAGCATATCGGAACGCTCAAAGCGGTGTTCAAGGGTTTCACCATTGGCGTCAGCCTTACAAATCCAACCGCTCACGCGGTACTGACCGCTCTGATTGTCTGGCTGAGAGACAATCTCGTAGCCTTTGTATTCCACCGATTCAGCAGCTTTGGTGGTAGCGCCTGACTCAGCCTGACGATCACTGCCAAAGAGACCGGAAAGTATTTTTTTAAGCATGGTGGCTCCTTTGCTTGTAGGGCGGCAATATGAGTCTGCCGCCCTAGCAAGATATGCGCTTTTTCTCAGGGTTTATCTGAAAAGAAAGTCAGCGAGCGCTGCTAATTTTCAGACATAGCTTAGCTCTGCTTGCGCCCCTTACCTGCGGCAATGCGCAAACGCAGCGCGTTCAGCTTAATAAAGCCTTCGGCATCTTTCTGATTGTAAGCGCCAGCATCATCTTCAAAGGTAGCGATTGATTCATCAAACAGCGACTCATCGGACTTACGACCCACTACGGTAGCATTGCCTTTGTAGAGCTTCATACGCACGACACCCGCTACATTCTTTTGGGTCTCGTCAATAGCCGCCTGCAGCATGCGACGCTCTGGGCTCCACCAGTAACCGTTGTAGATCACTTCAGCGTATTTCGGCATCAGTTGATCTTTAAGGTGGGCTTCTTCGCGGTCTAGGGTTAGTGACTCAATCGCGCGGTGAGCACGCAACATAATGGTACCCCCTGGCGTTTCGTAACAACCACGAGATTTCATGCCCACGTAGCGGTTTTCAACAATATCTAAACGACCGATACCGTTGTCGCCACCCATCTTGTTGAGTTTTTCGAGCACTTCATGGGCTTTCAACGGCTCGCCGTCGATGGCCACGATATCGCCCTTGTCAAACGTCAGTTCAACGTAGGTGGGCTGGTCGGGCGCAGCTTCAGGAGAGACGCTCCAGCGCCACATATCGTCTTCGGCTTCGACCCAAGGATCTTCCAAAATACCGCCCTCGTAGGAGATGTGCAGTAGGTTGGCATCCATGGAGTAGGGCGATTTTTTCTTTTTATTAGAAAAATCGACCGGAATTTTATGCTCTTCGCAATACGCCATTAGCTTTTCGCGAGAGGTTAAATCCCATTCACGCCAAGGGGCGATCACTTTTACGCCTGGCTTAAGGGCATAGCCGCCAAGCTCAAAGCGCACTTGGTCGTTGCCTTTACCCGTAGCACCATGGGAAATAGCATCGGCGCCAGTTTCATTGGCAATTTCGATCAAACGCTTGGCAATTAGCGGGCGCGCGATAGAGGTGCCCAGCAGGTACTCGCCTTCATAGATAGTGTTTGCGCGAAACATCGGGTAGACGTAGTCACGCACGAACTCTTCACGCAAATCTTCGATGTAAATCTCTTTTACGCCAAGAGCTTGTGCTTTAGTTCGCGCCGGTTCGACTTCTTCGCCCTGGCCGATGTCGGCAGTAAAAGTCACTACCTCGCAGTTGTAAGTCTCTTGCAACCACTTAACGATTACGGATGTGTCCAGGCCGCCTGAATATGCCAGCACAACCTTTTTGACATCGGACATTCTTTGCTCCTCGTTGACCATAAGAAATTTATGAGTGTTAACGGTAGATCTTAAAACAGACCTTGAGTATAGCGTTCTCAATGCCCAGCGAATACCGTCAACGACGCCTGGGGGGTAAAGCTGCTAGAATCACACCATTCAAAGCGGTGGCTTGCCGCTGATGTTGACTGATGTCTCGCGTTACTATTACTCGCTTCAACTATTACTCGCTTGAAGATAAGGAGAGCTGCATGAGCGAGGCAATTGCCCGCGAATTAATGGCCCAACGTTTTCGCAGTTACCTGCCCGTGGTCGTTGATTTAGAAACAGGGGGATTTAATGCCCAAGGCGACGCCGTACTTGAGATAGCCGCTGTAACGCTGACCATGGATCCGGAGGGCAATCTGCTTCCTGATGCCACCTATGCGTACCACATTCAGCCCTTTGAAGGGGCGAACGTTGAACAGTCCGCGCTCGATTTTACCGGCATTAATCTGGACGATCCCCTACGCCAACAGGTAGCGCTGAGCGAGTCTGAAGCGCTGGGAGAAATTTTCCGCCCGATTCGTAAATCGATTAAAGCACACGACTGCACGCGCGCTATTTTAGTCGGCCATAATGCGGCGTTCGATCAGGGATTCTTGAACGCAGCGGTCAATCGCTGCGGCATTAAGCGCAATCCTTTTCACCCGTTCTCAAGCTTTGATACCGCCACACTCGCAGGCTTGATCTATGGCCAAACAGTGCTTGCTCGGGCCTGTCGTGCCGCGGGCATTGAGTTTGATAACAAGGCCGCCCATTCCGCTCGTTATGACACCGAGCGCACCGCCGAGCTGTTTTGCGCGATGGTTAATCGCTATAAAGACCTGGGTGGCTGGCAGCTTGCCCAGCGTGAACAAGAGATGGACGGAGCGGATTAACACTTCGCAGCCAACAGCGTAGCCGCTGATGCAGCAGACAAGGCTTTACGCTAAACTTTGTCACACTGCAGCAGCGTTATTTTGCACTGCCACTGCTAAGTAGTACTAAGTGAGTAACACTAAACATTTACTTGGTGGTGGTACCAAAACCGATTCACCCTACCCGTTTTCAGGAGATGAGACGTTTCCATGGCCCAGCATAATGCCTTTTACGCCCAATCCGGTGGCGTCACCGCCGTGATCAACGCCAGCGCCTGTGGCGTTATCGAAGCCTGCCGTCAAGCACCCGATCAAATTGGCAAGGTTTACGCCGGTCATAACGGCATCATCGGTGCCTTAACGGAAGACCTTATCGACGTTACCCAAGAGAGCGATGAATCGATTGCTGCCCTGCGTCATACTCCGGGCGGCGCTTTTGGCTCCTGCCGCTATAAGCTAAAAGACATTGACACCCACCGCGCCCAGTACGAGCGGTTGATCGAAGTCTTCAAAGCCCACGATATTCGCTACTTTTTCTATAACGGTGGCGGCGATAGCGCCGACACCTGCTTAAAGGTCTCACAGCTTTCTGAAAAGCTGGGCTATCCGCTTACCGCTATCCACGTGCCTAAAACTGTCGATAACGACCTACCGATTACCGATAACAGCCCGGGCTTTGGCAGCGTGGCCAAGTACATTGCCACCTCTACGCTGGAAGCATCGCTGGATATTGCCTCCATGTGTGCGACCTCCACCAAGGTATTTGTACTGGAAGTGATGGGCCGCCACGCGGGCTGGATTGCCGCTGCTGGGGGGTTAGCAGGCGAAGCCGAAGGCGAGCCGCCACATATGATTATATTCCCGGAAATCCCCTTCAACCGCAAAGCCGCCATGGCACGGGTTGAGGAGAGCGTTAAGCAGTATGGCTACTGCGTTATTGTGGTTTCTGAAGGCGCTCGCTACGAAGATGGCACCTTCTTGGCCGATGCGGGTAATACCGATGCGTTCGGCCACCGCCAGCTCGGCGGCGTAGCACCAACGCTTGCCGGCATGATCAAACAGGATTTGGGCTACAAGTATCACTGGGCAGTGGCCGACTACCTACAGCGCGCGGCGCGTCACCTGGCGTCTAAAACCGACGTTGAACAAGCCTACGCGGTGGGTCGCGAAGCGGTAACGCTAGCTCTGGCGGGTAAAAACGCCATGATGCCCGCCATTCGCCGTATTTCTCAGGTGCCCTACCAGTGGGATGTGATCTCTGCCCCACTCTCCCAGGTAGCCAACCAAGAGAAGTTTATGCCCCGGGATTTTATCAGCGAAAACGGCTTTGCTATTACCCAGACCTGTCGGGACTACCTCTCACCGCTGATTCAGGGCGAGGACTTTCCGCCGTTTGAGAACGGTCTACCGAAAGTGGCTAAGCTGAAACTGGCCAAAGCAGAGCGCAAATTACCCATTTTTACGCTGTAAACGGTTAAAGAATCACCGGTCATTGCGAACTGAGATTGCTTCGTCGCTTCACTCCTCGCAATGACCTAGCCTTATGTCATTGCGAACGCAGTGAAGCAATCTCGGGGTAATACACTCAGATTGCCGCGGTCGCTTCGCTCCTCGCAATGACATAATCTTATTTTATCTACTTTTACTGCTTGGCTTAGCGCAGCAACCAAGAAAGCACTAGCAGCAACAGCAGAATTCCCGCCATCCCCTGCCAAAAACGTCGCGGTTCCTGACGACTCTCTTCACGTTTGGGTAGCCGCCCAAGCGGCACTCTAAGCGCATGTAAAAACTCGGACATGCGCCTAAACCGTAGCGCCCGCTGGGGATCCAGGGCGCGGCGTAGCGCATCATCTAATTCCGAAGAGATTTCCGGATTGGAGGTTCGCGCGCTGCGGTAGGTCAACTCTTCAAGGTCGGTATGGCTGCGCAGCCTGTTGGGCGTCAGCGTATAGGGCAAAGCGCCGGTCGAAAGCCAATAAGTAGTGGATGCTAGCGAGTACTGATCACTACGCCGACCGATGCTGTCGCCCAACGCATACTCAGGAGCGGTGTGTTCGTTCAAGCCAATCTGCCTGAGCAACTCACCTGAGTGGCGATGCCCTTCGCCATCGCGCATGTGGCAGGCACTAAAATCGGTGAGCACGAGCTTGCCGTGGGAGTCGATCAAAATATTATCGGGATTGATCTGCTGATGAATAATTTCCCGATGATGCAGCGCTTGCACCGCTTTACCCAGTTGATTGGCAATATCCAGGCGCTGAGTCAGGCTGGCTTGAGGATGTCGCTCCGCCCACTGCCGTAGTGTTTCGCCTTCAATATACTGCATCAGATAATAGAGGTAGCGTCGTGGTCGAGATGGCTCCATTACCTTAACCACAAAAGGTGAGTTAACGCGCTCTACCACCCACTGCTGGAGCAGAAAGTGCTCAAGATAGGCATTGCGCAACGAAAGCTCAGGGCTGGGCGCTTTCATTACCATTTCCCGCTCACTATGCACATCACGCACGCGATAAACCCGCGACTGCGCCGTTCGCGATAGCACGGCGAGAATCTCCAGGCCGTCTAAACGCTCACCCGGCGCCAGCTCTGGGGGAATCGGCAAATCACCATATAACTGCCCTGGGCGCTCGGTGACCTCTTCAGGTAATTCGCCGATACGTACCAGCTGGAAGCAGAACTGATCGCCGCCATAACCACGCTCCTGGGCGCGCTGCTTCGCCTCATCGGCTAGCCGCTCGCAGGCGGCATCCAGATCACTGGCGTCCTGGCGAATCAAGCGCACATAGTCGGACGGCAGCAGCGTGCCGCGCACGCCCTGTGTGGTGAACAGGAACAGATCGCCCTGTTTGAGCGCAATGTGGGTGTAATCAATATCAACACTGCCGTCCATACCCAGCGCCCGTGAGGGGTAGCGATAGCCGCCTAAATCAGTCACATGGTCGCGACTTAGCTGCTCAAACTCCGCGCCGCGTAAACGAAACACCAACGTATCGCCCATATGAAACAGGTGGGCTTCTCGGCCACGAAATACCATGGCCGACATGGATGAAACAAAGCTGCCCTCTTTAACATGCTGGCTTTGGCTGTAACACCAGCTGTTGAGCGCCCGCAGTACGCGGGTGGCAGAGGTTTTGACATCCCAGTGGTCGGGGGTCGAAAAGTAGTCGGCCAGGAAGCCTCGTACGCTTAAATCACCGGCCTGCTTGGCCATGGTATTACGTGAAATGGAGTCGCTTATCACCGCACAGCCGCCTTTGGCGCGAAGCAGCGGTGCTTCGGGAAAACGAACCGACATTGAACTGCGATGCAGGCGCCGATCGGGCGCGACAAACGCTTGACCAAAACTGATGAGCAACTGGGCGTGCGACAAGTCATCCTCCTAGGCAGCCGACTCAATCGAGGGACATCACTGTCAATAAACGCTGCCTATGATACACGCAGCAAAGCAGAAACGATGCCCGCCAAACGTCTCTATCGTATTCGTCTGTTTTAAGGCCGCATAAGTTATGGCTTGCGGCCAACCTATGTCGCATTGGTAATCGGGCAGCCATGTTCGTATAATTCTTCGCCATAAACGACTTGAAACGATTGCCTAACCACTGCACGACTCTACTAGCCACAGCACTACCAAGGAATCAACGATGAACTTCGATAATATCCCTGCTGGAAAGGATCTCCCCAACGACGTTTACGTGGTGATCGAAATTCCAGCCAATCACGATCCGATCAAATACGAAATTGATAAAGACATGGGCGCGCTACTCGTAGACCGCTTTATGGCCACCCCCATGTTCTATCCCGCCAACTACGGTTTTATCCCGCATACCCTAGCCGACGATGGCGATGCGCTGGACGCCTTGGTGGTTACCCCGCACCCGGTTCAACCTGGCAGCATTGTTCGCGCACGCCCGGTGGGCATTCTGAACATGACCGACGAAGCGGGTGAAGATGCCAAATTGATCTGCGTGCCCCACGCCAAGCTAAGCTCGCTGTATGACGATGTCCATGAAGTGACCGACCTGCCTGAACTACTGCGCCAGCAAATTGCCCACTTCTTCGAGAACTACAAGGATCTCGAAAAAGGCAAATGGGTAAAAGTAGAGTCCTGGGAAGGTGCTGACGCTGCACGCAAGGCGATTGAGAAGTCCGTTATCGCCTATCAGAAAGCGTAACAGTAGCGTTGCGGCGTAACTTTCCGCCGTCAATGGAATAAGAGACCGCCTTCGGGCGGTCTTTTTATATGCGCAGGATTAAGGCACTGTTAGGAACCGCGTCACGTCACCGCAGCGTATGCGCCAGGGGCTTAAGGTTGCGGTATGCTATTCGCCTTTCATTGCGATGCCATTGATTAAGGACGCACCGTGTTATCTATTAAACGCCTAAGCCTGTTTACATTGTTGATTTTTTTTCTCGGCTTGCTACCGCTAAGTGCAAACGCCCAATGGTTTTCATCGTCTAGCAACCAAGACGAATTTTTACCTGTTATGGAAGCCTTTCAGCCGACCGCTTGGCATGATGGCGATACGCTCTATATCGGCATCGATATCGCAGATGAGTACTATTTATATCGCCACCAGTTTGCGCTAGCCAGCCAAACTGAGAATGTCAGCCTAGGCGACCCCATCATCCCCCAAGGTATCTTTACCAACGATGAGTTTATGGGCGATGTGTATGTGTTCCGCGACCAGTTAGTGTTTGAAGTTCCACTGGATGCCTCCTACTCTGGCCCCTTAAATGTTGAGCTGACGTTTCAAGGCTGCGCAGATGCGGGGTTATGCTACCCACCGGAACGCACGGAGCTACAGGCCAGTGAAACTGAGCCGCCCAATCAATTTGCAAACTGGCAAGAAGGTGATAGCGCCACTAGTGAAACCGCTACCACCACCTCACAGAGTGACTTCTCGGGGCCTCAAAGCGAAGACAGCCGCTTTAGCGCTTTGATTAGCGATGCTAGCTTACCGCTAGCGCTAGGACTGTTTTTCATTGCCGGTTTGGGGCTTACCTTTACCCCATGCGTGCTGCCGATGATTCCGATTTTGTCATCGATTGTGGTAGGCCAGAACCCCACGCGCCCCCGCGCCTTTGCACTTTCCTTAAGCTATGTACTCGGCATGGCGCTGACCTACGCACTGGTCGGGGTCTTGATGGGGTTGTTTGGCGCAGGTCTTAATCTTCAGGCGCGCCTGCAATCAGCACCGGTATTAATTATCTTTGCAGTGCTCTTCACGCTCTTTGCACTGGCCATGTTTGGGGCATTTAATCTTAACCTGTCGCCCCGTTTGGCCAACCGTGTTGATACTTGGCAGGCCCGCGCTCAGCGCAGTGGCCCGGCAGGGCTGGCTCTGGCTGGCGCCCTCTCGGTATTGGTGGTGTCTCCCTGTGTAACGGCGCCCTTGGCTGGCGCGCTGGTGTTTATCTCGTCAACAGGTGATGCAGCGATGGGTGGCGCGGTGCTGTTTGCTCTGGGAATGGGCATGGGCGTGCCGCTTCTTTTGGTCGGTACCTTTGGCGCCACGCTGCTGCCCCGCTCGGGCGCCTGGATGAATGGGGTAAAGATTGCCTTTGGCCTGTTGCTGCTAGGCGTAGCAATTTGGATGATCGAGCGTTTAGTGGCAGCGCCTATTGCGCTGCTGTTGTGGGCAGCCCTCGCCATCGGCGCGGCGCTGGCGCTTGGGGCGCTCAACTTCAATCAGCCACAGGGTTGGCCGCGGGCGCGCCAAACGCTGGGGCTGCTGCTGCTAGCTTGGGGGATAGTGCTGGTAATTGGTGCCGCTCAAGGCGGTAGCAACCCCCTGCGCCCGCTTGCCGCAACCGCCAGCATTTCCGGCGAGCCTCAAGCAGAAAAACTCGACTTCATCGAGGTAAACAGCTTAACCGAGCTTGAAACGACTATCGCCCAAGCTGAAGGCGCCAACCAGCCAGTTTTTGTCCACTTTACCGCCGACTGGTGTATTTCATGTAAGCTGCTGGAGCGGGATGTTTACCCTGACCCGCGAGTTTCCGCGGCGCTTCGCGATTACACCTTGATCGCCGCCGATGTCACACACACTGACCCCAAAAGTCGTGAGTTACTGAATCAATTTAACCTCTTCGGCCCACCCAGCCTGCTGTTTTTCAGCCAGGGTGAGGAGATTCGTGATGCCCGCATTCAAGGCGAGGTAACCGCCGACCAGTTGCATAAACATCTTGAATCAGTCAGCAAGTGGCTAACGAATAGCTAAGCCCCAACCGTATGCTGTCTATACATTGAAGCTCTTGAGCCGCTTTCTGACGCGAACATCGTCAAACAGTTGTTTAATTCTTCACTACATACTGGTTTAGACGCTAGCTTAGGCTGTTGCTGGACATCCGGGCACTTTTTCGGCAAACTCCGCTCCCATATTAGCTAAAAACTTGCTTTTTTAACGGTGAGAACGGGGTAACGTTCGCTAACATGCAGCGTTCTCTTCATTTTTAAATTTGGTTTACTGCGCAACGTCCGCGCCATGAAGAGCTCCCTGCACTTTTGCTCGAGCGCTTTGTGACTACCTTTTATGACATTGATAGGGCTATGCCATGGATATCCGCAAAGTTAAGAAACTGATTGAGCTGCTCGAAGAGTCCAATATTAGCGAGATTGAAATTCAGGAAGGCGAAGAGTCAGTACGTATCAGCCGTCACCCTAATGGTGCCTCTTGGCAGCCACAGCCGATGCCGCAATATGCGCAGCATCCTGGCTATGCACCAGCAGCACCCGCTCCGGCTTCAGCACCTGCTGCTGAAGCAGAGCCCCAGGGCGCAAGCTACCGTGGCGAAGCAGTCAACTCCCCCATGGTAGGCACCTTCTACCGCAGCCCAGCGCCGGGCGCCAAATCATTTGTGGAAGTCGGCGATAGCGTTAAGCAGGGCGACACCATATGCATCATTGAAGCCATGAAAATGATGAACCAGATTGAAGCTGACCGCGACGGTGTAGTGGAAGCCATCCTGGTGGAAGATGGCGAGCCCGTAGAATTCGATCAACCCATGATCGTTATCGCTTAATCTTTCATTTTCAACACGGGTGGACTCTCCCATGCTGGACAAGGTACTTATCGCCAACCGCGGCGAGATTGCCCTCCGTATCCTTCGGGCCTGTAAAGAACTGGGCATCAAAACCGTAGCGGTACACTCCAAAGCTGATCGTGAACTCATGCACGTTCGTCTGGCGGATGAAGCCGTGTGTATTGGCCCGGCTTCGTCAGCACAGTCTTATTTAAATATTCCGGCCCTGATCAGTGCGGCCGAAGTCACTGACTCGACCGCTATTCACCCTGGCTATGGCTTTTTGTCTGAAAATGCCAACTTTGCCGAACAGGTTGAGCGCTCAGGTTTTACCTTTATTGGCCCCCGCGCCGAGACGATTCGCCTTATGGGCGACAAAGTCAGCGCCATCCAGTCGATGAAGGAAGCGGGCGTTCCCACGGTACCCGGCTCAGATGGCCCCTTGGGTGACGATGACGCAACTAATCTCGCCACAGCGCGACGCATTGGTTACCCGGTCATCATCAAAGCGGCTTCTGGCGGCGGTGGTCGCGGTATGCGCGTGGTGCACACTGAAGGCCATCTGCTTTCGGCGATTACCGTTACCCGTACTGAAGCCCACGCCGCCTTCGGCGACGGCACGGTCTACATGGAAAAATTCCTTGAGAAGCCGCGCCACGTCGAAGTACAGGTGCTCGCCGACGGCCAGGGTAACGCGATTCATCTTTATGACCGCGATTGCTCACTGCAACGGCGTCACCAAAAAGTTCTTGAAGAAGCCCCGGCGCCAGGCCTTGATCCAGACGCCCGCGCCCAGGTACTTGAAGCGTGCCGCCAGGCGTGCATCAAGATCAACTACCGTGGCGCAGGTACCTTTGAGTTCTTGTATGAAGACGGCGAATACTTCTTCATCGAGATGAATACCCGCGTTCAGGTTGAGCACCCCGTCACCGAAATGGTCACCGGCGTGGATATCGTCAAAGAGCAGCTACGTATTGCCTCGGGTCTGCCGCTGTCGATTCGCCAGGAAGATGTGCAACTCAATGGCCACTCTTTTGAGTGCCGGATTAACGCCGAAGACTCGCGCACCTTTATGCCTTCGCCCGGCAAGGTAACACTGTTTCACGCACCGGGTGGTTTGGGCGTTCGTATGGATTCTCACCTCTATACCGGCTACACCGTGCCGCCACACTATGACTCCTTGATCGGCAAACTGATCACCTGGGGCGCCGATCGTGAAATAGCCCTGACGCGGATGCGTAATGCACTTGACGAGCTCTTGGTAGAAGGCATTAAAACCAACATCGACCTGCAAAAAGATTTGGTTCGCGACAGTTACTTCCGTCAAGGCGGTGTCAACATTCACTACCTGGAAAAGAAACTCAGCAACTAATACAGCAGCTAAGCGCTTTCCAGCGCACTGTGTGATGCCCAGCGGGGTGGCCATGTCCACCCCGTCCTTGTTTTTACTGTATATGCCTTTAATTCGCCTTGCGGAGAACCTCCATGCCCTGGCTTCAACTCAAAGCCCACGTCGCCCCCGAACAGGCAGAGTTCCTCGAAGAGCTTTTGCTTGACGAAGGCGCGACGGCCATTGGCCTTCAGGATGCCCACGATGATCCGGTATTTGAGCCCGAGCGCGGCACAACCCCGCTATGGGAAGATACCATCCTCACCGGCCTTTACGATGACCTGGAGGGCGTCGAGAGCATGCTAGAGCGCATTGAGGCCGCTTGGTCAGAACAGATGCCTGGTGAGGCCTGCCCAACCATCGAGTATGAGCTGCTAGCTGATCGGGATTGGGAGCGCGAGTGGATGGATGACTTCACGCCGCTGCGCATGGGCCAGCGTCTCTGGATTGTGCCTAGCTGGCACGAACCACCTCAAGCCGACGCCGTAAACTTGATTCTCGACCCGGGACTCGCCTTTGGTACCGGTACGCACCCAACCACAGCACTCTGCCTGGAGTGGCTGGACGAACTGGCTGTGGCTGGCCATTTAGCCCAGAAGACCGTGCTGGATGTGGGCTGCGGCTCAGGCATTCTGGCTATCGCCGCACTCAAGCTGGGCGCTAGGCATGCCGATGCCACCGATATTGACCCGCAGGCGCTGCAGGCCAGCCGAGACAACGCCGAGCGAAACGGTATTGCCGAGTCGGATTTAAACCTCTACTACCCTGAGCAGTTAAGCGATGACGGCGGCTACCCTATCGTGACCGCCAATATTTTAGCGGGCCCGCTGGTTGAACTAGCGCCAATGATTGCCGGCCACGTGGCGCCTGGTGGTCGCATTGCGCTGTCAGGGATTTTGGCAAACCAGGCCGATGATGTTTATGAGGCCTATGTGGCACAAGGCCTCGCCATGGATGAGCCAGTGAATCGTGAAGGTTGGGTACGACTTAGCGGCCTGCGTCCGCGTTAAAGCGGCAATTGGCCTTCACCCCACCACCGAGTAGGCGTATCATACGCACCCTTGAAACGCCTACTCGCCGTCAGCCCTGCACTCACAGCTCAGAACTAACAAAGCCAGACGCCATGACGTTAACCACACTACCTGCCAGCAATGGCCCAGACGCCAATCGATCAGCCGCCATTGGCCCATTTGCATTACCTAATCGGGTAATGCTTGCGCCAATGGCCGGCGTCACCGACAGGCCTTTTCGCCAGCTATGTCGGCGGCTTGGTGCTGGCTGGGTAGTGGGTGAAATGGTCACTGCAGACCCCGGTTTGTGGCATACTCGCAAATCGCAGCTGCGCATGGATCACCGCGGCGAACCCGACCCACGTGTAGTGCAAATCGCCGGGGGCGACGCTGATATGCTCGCCCAGGCTGCGCGCTTAAATGCCGAACTGGGCGCGCAGATTATTGATATCAACATGGGTTGCCCGGCTAAAAAAGTATGTAACAAAGCGGCAGGGTCGGCGCTCCTTCGTGATGAAGCCTTGGTGGCCGAGATTCTCGATGCGGTGGTAGCAGCGGTTGATATACCCGTGACGCTGAAAATCCGCACGGGATGGTGCGCCGAATCAAACAATGCCCTGCGCATAGCCCGGCTTGCCGAGTCAGCAGGCATTCAAGCACTCGCCGTGCATGGCCGTCATCGCCAGCAGCGCTATACTGGACAGGCAGAGTACGACACAATTGCTGAGATCAAATCTCACCTTTCGATCCCGGTGATTGCCAACGGCGACATAACAAGCCCGGAAAAAGCTGCCGAGGTACTCGCTTACACTGGCGCTGATGCAGTGATGGTTGGCCGTGGCGCTCAAGGCAACCCTTGGATCTTTCAACAGATCAGCTACTACCTCCAACATGGAGAACGGATGGCGTTGCCAAGCCTTACGGAGCGTCACCAAGTGCTTCACGGACACGTAGAAGCGTTGCATGAGTTTTATGGCACCACCATGGGCGTTCGTATCGCACGCAAACATGTTGGCTGGTACCTAAGCGATGACCAACGCTTTACGCCGCCTCAACAGCGTGCGCTTAAGCAGCAGTTCAATGCGTTAGTGTCACCTGAAACGCAATTTGATTGGATCAACAACGCGATGGCCCCCGGCGCCGCCACGCGTTTGCTAGCCAAAGGAAGCTATGCTGCATGACCGAACGCGATCTTCTCTCTAGCGACAGCTACTCCAGCGAGGGCTACTCCCACTTAGCGGGCACGCTGGCTGATCCTGCGGCTAACTCACCGCCACAGCCGCTTCGGGAGGCAGTGGAAACGGCCATGCGTCGCTACTTTGAGCATTTAGACGGCAGCCAGGCTACCGATCTTTACGCCATGGTGATGGCCGAAGTAGAAGCGCCTTTACTTGCCTGCGTCTTGGAACACACCGACGGCAATCAGACCCGGGCCGCTGATGCGCTAGGGTTAAACCGTGGCACCCTGCGCAAAAAACTCAAGTTATACGGACTTATCGAAGGTGACGCCCCATAACCTGGGCGTTGTTGTTTTTAATTCTCGTCTCTGCACACGAGCACTCTAATGGCTGATAACTCTCTCATGGCTGATAATCCTTCCCTGACTGACAGCAACGCTACCCCCGTCCGCCGCGCCCTTCTGAGCGTTTCTGATAAAACTGGTATTGTGGAATTTGCCCGCGGCCTAACTGAACACGGCGTTGAACTCCTCTCTACTGGTGGCACCTTCCGCCTGCTGCAAGAAAATGCCATTGCCGTGAAAGAAGTGTCTGAGCACACCGGCTTCCCCGAAATTATGGATGGCCGCGTTAAAACGCTACACCCGAAAATTCACGGTGGCATCTTGGCCCGTCGCGGCCAGGATGATGCGGTCATGGCTGAAAATGACATTACGCCGATCGACATGGTGGTGGTCAATCTCTACCCCTTCGCCGCCACTGTCGCCAAGCCCGACTGCACGTTAGAAGATGCCATCGAGAATATCGATATCGGCGGCCCCACCATGGTTCGTGCCTGCGCCAAAAACCATGCTTACACTACTATCGTAGTCAATAGCAGTGACTACGCACGGGTGCTGGGCGAGTTGGCTGCCCAAGATGGCCAAGTCAGTAGCGCCACACGCTTTGATTTAGCGGTTAAAGCGTTTGAGCACACTGCTGGCTACGACGGTGCGATTGCTGACTACCTAGGTCGGAAGGTCAATGCCGCTGATGAAGCGTTCCCACGCACCTTTAATCTGCAGCTGGATAAAAAGCAGGATATGCGGTATGGCGAAAACCCGCACCAGAAGGCAGCCTTCTACGTTGACTCCCAGGCAAGCGAACCCAGCGTTGCCACGGCAAAAATGCTCCAAGGCAAACCCCTCTCGTACAACAATGTGGCCGACACCGACGCCGCCTTTGAGTGCGTTAAGGCCTTTAACGAGACGGCCTGTGTCATCGTTAAGCACGCCAATCCCTGCGGCGTCGCCATTGGCGCCACCGCCCTAGCAGCTTACGACAAAGCCTTTGCTACCGACCCCACCAGCGCGTTTGGCGGCATTATCGCCTTCAATACGCCACTGGATGCGGAAACCGCCCAGGCAATTATTGACCGCCAGTTTGTCGAGGTGATTATTGCCCCGGGCGTCACCGATGAAGCCGCCGCCATCGTGGCCAATAAGCAAAACGTACGCTTGCTGGACGTCAGCGCTCACTGGCCCGGCGAACAACAGCCTGCACTGGACTTTAAGCGCATCAACGGCGGTTTGCTGGTGCAAGAGCGCGATGACGGAATGGTCACCCGCGACGACTTGACCGTAGTCAGCCAGCGCGCGCCCAGCGAGCAGGAGCTGCGTGACCTTGCTTTTGCCTGGCGGGTAGCCAAGTTCGTTAAGTCCAATGCCATTGTGTACGCCAAAGAGGGCCAAACAGTGGGCGTTGGCGCGGGACAAATGAGCCGGGTTTACTCCGCAAAGATCGCCGGTATTAAAGCCGCAGACGAAGGACTCTCAGTTCCCGGCTCAGTGATGGCGTCTGATGCCTTCTTCCCGTTCCGCGATGGCATTGATGCAGCCGCGGCGGCAGGTATTACCGCGGTTATTCAGCCCGGTGGCTCCATGCGTGATCAGGAAGTGATCGACGCCGCTAATGAAGCAGGCATTGCCATGGTGTTCACCGGTATGCGCCACTTCCGCCACTAAGCCCTCAATAACCCCATTAGAAATATAAAGCCCCTTAGGCGCTCTTTTGACAGGAGCATGCCTAAGGGGCTTTTGAATATTAGCAATCAATACTAATAACCAATGTATTGCTAACCAATATCCAGTTTCTGGCCCGTATCAAGTTCTAGCCAAGATCAATACACAGATACTTGGTTTCCAAGTATTCTTCCAAGCCCTGATGACCACCTTCGCGGCCTAGGCCAGAGGCTTTTACACCTCCAAAAGGCGCGGCAGCGTTGGAAATGGCGCCGGTATTAATACCCACCATACCGTACTCCAGCGCCTCGGCTACGCGCCATACGCGTGCAAGGTCACGGGAGTAGAAATAGGAAGCCAAGCCATACTGGGTATCATTGGCCATCTCAATAGCGGTCTCTTCATCATCAAACGGGAAGACAGCGGCTAATGGGCCAAAAGTCTCTTCGTGGGCTACTTTCATCTTGTCAGTCGCAAAACTGATCAACGTCGGCGTGAAGAAATTGCCGCCCAGCGGATGCGGATGCCCCCCTAGCAGCAGCTCAGCGCCATTATCGATGGCGTCCTGCACATGCTCGCTGACTTTTTTAACGGCGTTATCATCGATTAACGGACCGATATTGATGTTGGGTTTGGTGCCATCACCTACATGCAGTTCGCTATTCATGGCGACCGCTAATTTTTCACAAAAGGCGTTAATCACGCTGGATTGGACAAGAAAGCGATTAGTGCAGACACAGGTTTGCCCTGCGTTGCGGAATTTAGCGGCCATAGCGCCTTCCACGGCGGCGTCTAAATCGGCATCCTCAAATACAATAAAGGGCGCATTGCCGCCTAGCTCTAGCGAGATTTTCTGGATATGTTCCGCCGCTTGGGCCATCAGCTTGCGCCCTACTTCAGTGGAACCGGTGAAGGTAATCTTGCGCACTTTGGGCGATTGGGTCATCGCTTGGGCAATATCGCTAGCGCTACCTGGCACTACGTTAAAGACACCGCGTGGGATACCTGCCCGCTCAGCCAAAAGGGCCAGGGCCGTAGCGGAAAAGGGTGTTTGGCTTGCTGGTTTAACCACTATCGTGCAGCCAGCGGCCAATGCCGCCCCGGCCTTACGGGTAATCATTGCCGCAGGGAAATTCCAGGGGGTAATCGCACCCACCACACCTACGGGTTGCTTGGTAACGACGATGCGTTGATTGGCGTTAGCCGCAGGAATCGTTTCACCGTAAACGCGCCGCGCCTCTTCGGCAAACCAGCGCAAAAAACTGGCCGCGTAAGCAATTTCACCCGCGGCCTCTTTTAGTGGTTTGCCCTGCTCGTAGGTCATTAGCATGGCCAAATCTTGCTGATGCTCAAGCATTAGATCGTGCCACTTCAGCAGCAAGTCAGCGCGCTCTTGGGCAGTCAGCGCCCGCCAGGCCGGTAGCGCAGCATCCGCGGCATCAATGGCCCGCTCGGTCTCGGCTTTGCCCAAGCGAGGAATATCGCCAATCGCTTCGCCGGTTGCCGGGTTTAAGACCGTAATCTGCTCGCCGCTATCTGCCGCGACCCAACTGCCATCAATATAGGCAAAAGGGCAATACAGCTGTGTTTCTTTAAGCGCTTCCATGACAGGCTCCTGACCAAAAATGATGGCCTTGTAGGCTCATTAACGTCTTCATGCTAAGACGAAACACCCCTTTAAACCAAATTTGCGGCGTGCTTTATCGACTAATGACCACCGATAAATTCAGCTAATGAGCATTAAAAACTCTTGCCGAGTCGCTTGATTCTTGCGAAATCCACCTAGCATTACCGACGATGTCATGCTGGAGTTTTGTTTCTCCACGCCGCGCATCATCATGCAGAGGTGTCGCGCTTCAATTACCACAGCAACACCCTTTGCCTGGGTAACGTCCTGCACTGCCTCTGCAATCTGGCGGGTTAGGTTTTCCTGAATCTGCATTCGACGGGCAAACATGTCGACAATCCGGGCAAACTTGGACAGTCCTAACACTTTGCCATTGGGCAAATAGGCAATATGGCATTTGCCGATAAACGGCAGCAGATGATGCTCACACATTGAGTAGAGCTCAATGTCTTTTACCAGCACCATCTCATCCGTTTGCGCCTCAAACACCGCACCATTAATAATGCTGTCCAATGACTGAGTGTAGCCCGCATTGAGAAACTGCATGGCCTTGGCCGCACGTTTAGGCGTATCTCGTAACCCTTCTCGGTCAGGGTCTTCGCCAAGTGCTGAGATTATCTGGCGGTAGTGCTCGGCGATATCATCGGACATATTTAACCTCATCAAAAACCATCTCAAAAACCAGCTCAAAAACCATGCGCAATCGCGTCCAGGCGGTCATCATGGGTCTATACCCTTTTTGCGCATGAAAAGTAAATCATTATTAGAGCGACGTTAATCAGCGCCTCTCCTCCACAAACGTTGTACAAAAGGTATACTTTTAAAAATGCCTGCACAACGAGTATTGAGCAAAAAGAGCATTTTACCGCATCTAGGTTGCCTGTGACTCCCTTACCTGCGTCAGAGCGCCGCGTCGTTAACTTTGCAACCTAGGGGCCTGTGATATGATTAACCGTTTTAATTTTACTGCCTATATTGCAGGCGCCAACATTGAGAGCTCGCCATGTCATTTAAGCCAACGCCTTTTTGGTTAACCGCCCTCGCGGCCCCCTTCTTTGCTACCCCGATATTGGCTACCGCTGCAGAAGCCACGTTTTCGCTGCCCAATGAAGCAACCGTCGGCGTCGAGGTTGTTGAAGAGCTTACGTTTGAGTCAAACCAAACACGCCTTAACGATATTTTGCTGCACCCTACTCAAGCAGCAAGCGCCTCGCACTCTTTACCGAATTACTGCGTTATCATAGGCAGTGCGCAACTGGTTGACGAGCGCATTCGCGTGACCACCCAAGAGGCCACCTGCATTGAAACGCACGGCGCTGACAGCGATATTTTCAGTGGCGAATTTAGTGCCAGCGCTTATGGCGAAGATGGCCAATACGGTATCGCTTGCGAAGGCAGCCCGTGCACACTCCCCCCAGGCCAGACGTTCCTTCTTACGCTGGATCAACCCGTTGAGATTGAAGAACTGGACAACCCCTCCAGGGAGCTTAATCAGCAACGTCAGCAGGCAAATGGAGAAGGCATCGCTAATCCTATACCGCGTGAAGCCGCTGATCCTGAAGTCGAGTAATAAAATGATTGAATCCTTGTAGCAAGCACTACGCCAGCCAGCGTGGGTCCTTTAACTGAAGGCACTGCTGCTCTAATTGGCGGATATGCTGATCCCAATAACCGCTATCCGCCAGCCAGGGAAACGCCCGAGGAAAAGCGGGATCGTCCCAACGCGATACCAGCCACGCTGAGTGCCTGATCAGCCGATAACCTCTAAGCGGCTCAATAAGTGCCATCTGCTCCGTAGGAAATGGGCATGTCTCCTCATACCCTTCGGTAATTTCATTTAAGTGGGAGCGCCACCCCTGCGGGTCATCGGTAGGCAGTAGCATCCAGATATCCTGCATGGCGGGTGCCATGGTGCAGTCGTCAAAATCAACCAGGGTAAACTGCTCGTCACGTCCCAGCACATTACCCAAATGGCAGTCGCCGTGGCAGCGAATCATACTGCTAGTGGGCACATTATGTTTAACAAGCTGCTGATGCACCTTATCGATCACACGGTCATAGGCCCGGCGCTGATGACGACTCATCCAATTGCTGGCCAGCACGCGCTGCTGGGCATCAAGAATACCGCTCGCCATCTCTAAACGCGGACGGTGCTGAAAGACTTTTTTAGCCGACACCTGGTGTAACCGACCCAACAACTGCCCCATGGCAAAAAGATGTGAGGGGTTATCAAGCTCTGGCGCCTGGCCGGGACAATGAGGAAACAGCGTAAACCGAAAGGCCTTAAAATAGTGTAACGACACTCCCGCCTTATCACGCCAAGGGGCAACTACCGGCACCTGTTGATCAGCCAGCTCCTGCAAAAAATCGTGCTCTTCCTGGATCGCCCTATCAGACCAACGGTCAGGTCGATAAAACTTAACAATCCAGTTTTTGCCGTTGTCATCGCGAAACATCAGCACACGGTTTTCATAGCTATTCAGCGCAAACGGCTCGCCTTCAGGCCAAATATCCAGCGACTCCACTGCAGACATCACTAAATCGGGTGAAAGAGAGCTAAACGGGTGTGACATAGGCCACTCCTGGGTTGGCGATTGTTTATTAGTGCCTAGTCTATCAATCCTTACCTAACGGCGTCCGCGCTACCGCCCAAATATCAACACGCTTGGCGCCTGCATCCAGCGCGGCACGCGCCAATGCGTGGCCAGTAGAGCCGGTGGTGACCACATCATCAATTATTAACAAATGCGCCGGGGGCGGTGATTCGAATTCAAAGGCGCTCGCTAGGTTGGCAGCCCGTTGGCGGCGATTCAACGTGCGCTGGGAGGGGGAATCCTTTACTCGTTTGGCAAACACTATTGGCACATTAAGTTCGCGGCTAAGTCTTTCAGCCAGCCAACGCGATTGGTTAAACCCACGTTTACGAGCATGTGTAGCTGTCATAGGCACCGACAACAGTGCATCACCCTGTGTCATCGGCGGGGTTAGCAGCATTAATTCAGCTAATAGCGTGCCCGCCCGCGGAGAAGCATGGAATTTGAAATCATGAACCAACTGTTTAATTGGCCCTTGATACAGCAACCCCGCCTGGGTGGTCGAAAATGCCGGTGGGTCAATTAAGCAGTGCCCACACAAGCTCGCTCCATGGGAGACAGGATCACCGCATTGGCGGCAAGCATGTAGGTTCCACGGTAGCTCGCCTAAACAGGTTGTGCACCACCCGCGCCCCGCTAATGCCGGCGCCAGGCAAAATGCGCAATAGCCAGGCATAGCCTGCTTGATCCAATGTCCTCCCCGCTGTAGCCACTGCTTTAAACCCATGCCCTCTCCTAACGGCTATGTGCATAAACATCAAATCATTGATTGACTTCTACCACAAAGTTGATAATATACGCCTCGTCTTAGCGGATGTGGTGGAATTGGTAGACACGCTAGATTTAGGTTCTAGTGCCGTAAGGTGTGGGAGTTCGAGTCTCCCCATCCGCACCAATTACTTGTTAGTTTTCAAGAAGTTAGCGTTACCCCTCCTGTTTCAAATAGTTTCCATCTAGTTCATACTAGGTACTAAATGGATAGCTTTTTTTGATCAACGTTTATCGCAAAACGATTACTCTTACTTTGAAAAACATGAATGGCTTAATGCCATTTTTTTGCATGCCTGACATTTACTACAATGACTTTTATCAGTAGCCAATTTGGCTGACTTGCCCCTGCTTTTCCGCTAGTCTCTATATTAAATAACTCTACGAAATTTTCCTCAATGGCTATCACCCAACGATGTATTCAGGAAGAGTATCGCCAATAAGGATGAGAAGGATCTCACATAATGGAATGGCTTAACGCTAACGCTCAAGCAATATCGGCTGTAGCAAGCATTTGCACGCTCTTTGTATGGGTATTTTATGCCCAGTTACTCTATAACGGCTATGTGCGGCAGCGTCGTCCTCGTGTGATTATTAATCGCGGCAGGGGTATTGGTGTGGATGCTATTTGCTTAATCAGCAATATGAGCAGTGAAGCAATCTATATTCAGCATCTAGTAGCGGCGCTGCATGCCCAGCATCGCAGTTACTCCCTAGACGTAGTGGAGTATCAGCAGCGCAGGTGTGAGCAACATAAAAACGAGCCACAAGAAGCTGGCTATCGCACCCATCAAGGTCCGCTAGCCTCTGGGGATTACCTCAACATTCAATCGTTTGGGGACATTGTGAATCAAGTTAAAGAGTATTGGGAAATTGATGATAATCTGATGCAAGAGCAGAATATACAACTTGAAATTCGCGTCATCGCCATTTATGGATCCGAGGATATGCCGACTGGGGCATCGCGAACCTTTAACCTCGATCTAAGCGCTTCACCCGATCACCAGCTTATCCCCGCGAGCGTCGATACGGATCGACTCAATAGCCGCGGCCAACGTAAGCGTGTTCTGGAATGGGCGAAAGAGATCGAGACCCATAAAGCACGCTGAATTAACTCTATTACTGGCTAAGCGGCGACGCGCCCCATTACCGAGACTACCTACGATGCATAAACTTGTAACCCTCTGCTGGCTTAGCCTACTTACTACGGTATCGACTAATGTGTATGCCGAAGAGGAAGATAGTGACTTACCCGAGTGGGCGGAAGAACGCATAGAGCCGTTTCGTGAAAGTGTAGGTAACTGGGTAGATAGTACGTCGCGCAGTATCGATGGATTCTTTGGCACTGAAGACCACATGCAGGTCAACAACGAGTCCTATCTACGTTTAGGCCAAGAAATCGATTGGATGGAGGGTGACGGCACCCGTAGCGATACTTCTCTTCGCTACCGGATCGATCTACCCACTTCGGAAGACCGCCTGAGGTTGATAATCGAGAGTGACCCGGAAGAGTCACAAGGCACTCTAGAAGAGCAAGGTTCTGGGCGGCTTGCCAATGACCAGCGTGACCGGCGCACCTCTACGCTAGGCCTGGCTTGGTTAGAGAGCCGCGATAAACGCGAAAACTGGAGTAATCGAGTGGGTGCCGGTGTTCGTCTCCGCCTCCCCCTTGACCCCTACGTGCGTTTCACCAGCGAGCGCCTATGGCAACTGGGCGAAGGGCCGTGGCAGCTTGAGTCGCATAACCGTGTTTCATGGTTCAACAATGAAGGCTACTCAGCGCGTACACGCTGGGATGTCGGCCGGCCGTTAAGTGAACGTCGTCACTTACGCTTTATCACTAATGTTCAGTGGCGCGAGGAAGAAGATAAACTTGAATTCAGTGAAATTGCTGAAATCAATCACCGCATTAACCGGCGCAGCGCACTGCGCTACTCGGCGATAGCCATCGGTGAAAGCGCCTCCAATCCCCGTATGACCAATTACTATCTGCAAACGCGCTACCGCCGCGATATTCATAAAGGTATTTTATTCGCCGATGTGATTCCAGAACTACACTTCCAGCGCGACGTTAGCTATGACCCACGCTGGGCGATGACGCTGCGCCTGGAGATGTACTTTCAGCGGACGATTAGCCGCGATTACTTTTAAGCTTTAAGTACAGAATTCAAGAGTCAATCTCAACACGCACCGCGGGCGGCCTTAAAGGGCCGCCCATCTTTATAGCAAACCCATGTAATACAACGGCAATAAGCTACAGCCGCAAACCACCATCGCACTCAATTACGCGCCCAGTGAAGTAGTCGTTTTCAAGAATAAAAGCCACGCTTTGGGCAATATTATCGGGCTCACCCAAACGCTTTAACGGCACGCTTGACGAGATACGCTCCAACATATCGGGGCGCATCGCAGCAGTCATCTCGGTAGCAACAAATCCAGGCGCTACGGTGCCGGTACGAATGCCATAGCGTGCCAACTCTTGGCTCCAGGTAACCGTCAACGCGTGCACGCCTGCTTTTGCGGCAGCGTAGTTACTCTGCCCCATATTACCCGCACGGGAAATGCTGGAGATATTGACGATCACACCTTCATGACCTGCTTCTATCATCTGGGTGGCGGCTTCACGTCCACACACGAAAACACCGGTTAAATTGACATTAATAACGTTTTGCCAAGCTTCTAAGGACATGCGTTTTTCCACCTGTCCTTCTTTGGCCTTTACCAGCAGCGCATCCTGGGTAATACCCGCATTATTGACACAGCCACTGATAGGCCCCATGCGTTGCGCGATATCGGCAAACGCCTGAGTCACGGAAGCTTCCTCTGCAACGTTCACCACAAACGCCTGAGCGTCGATACCTTCGGCAGAAAGTTGCGATACCGCCTGATCAAGCGCTTCAGGGTTCATGTCCAGCAGTGCTATATGCGCGCCCTGCTTACCCAATCGTAGCGCCATGGCATAGCCCAACCCACGCGCCCCACCCGTGACTGCAATTACTTTATTGGTAAGTTCCATTGGTAACTCCTTACGATAGATTAAACCAGCCTCATTGTGCATTGCAGCATAAAAGATTTATTGACATAAATCGAGCCACATCACCGCTGGAGAGCGCAATGATGGCTGCTTGCTATTTATATTTATGTCACCATATTACGCAATTAAGACTGTTATCGAGCTGCTTTTTCTGGAGTTATCCATGCCTATACTTATTTTTATATCACTCTTCACTTTACTTGATTTTGTGGTTCTGTTTTCGATTGGCAGCCAGATTGGCCTACTCACGACCCTACTCTTAGTGCTCGGTACAGGTGTTGTAGGGCTACACCTGATTCGCAAAGAGGGTGTATCCACATTTGCACGGGCACGCCAGCGCATGGAGGCCGGAGAAATCCCCTCAAGAGAGCTATTAACCGGTGCTGCACTTATCTTCGGCGGCGCCTTATTAATGGCCCCAGGCTTTTTATCTGACGCTCTCGGCCTAGCGTGTTTGATTCCCAGCGCACGCCAGCTGATGTTCAAGGCCCTGACCTGGCTGGGGCTTAAAACGGTGGTCGGGCAGCAGCAAGGCCCAAGCACTTCAGCAGACGAATCTAATGAATATCAAAACAGTCAGTCGTCACAACAGGATGGCCCGATAGAGGGGGATTTTATTAGTAGAGATGAGCCCCCGCGCCGTCGCTAGGTTTTGCACGAAAACTGCCGGTGCTCGGCCATACGGCGTTAAAAAACATCTCAAAATGCTCATTTACACCCCGTAAACTCCGCTTTTTCATTGTTTTGCCTTTTCTAGCCTTCACTCGCCGACTTTTCGTACAAACCTAAGGCTCTACTTGGAAGAAAAGCAGCGGAAATGCAATTTTTTATTACCCGCCCCCTTGAAAGGTCATCCGCAGCCCCCACTTTTCATTCAGCATACAAATTCGGCAGTGATCTAAACGGTTGCTGCCATTAACAATGAAGACCGTGAGGTCTTCACTTCTCGCGGATCACTCCCTCGAGAACACTTTTAAACTAACCGCCCTCATCAGGGCTTCAACCATACTCAGGAGAACGTGAATGAATATCCGTCCTTTGCATGATCGTGTCATCGTCCGTCGCGTTGAAGAAGAGCAGAAAACCGCAGGCGGCATCGTGCTTCCGGGCAATGCACAAGAAAAGCCGACACGCGGTGAAGTACTCGCCGTCGGTAATGGTCGCATTCTGGAAAATGGCGATGTCCGTCCGCTAGACGTTAAGGTTGGCGATAACGTGATCTTTAAAGATGGCTATGGCGTCGAAAAGCAAAAAATCGACGGCGAAGAAGTCTTGATCATGAGCGAAGCCGATATTCTTGCCGTTGTTGAAGGCTAAGCATCGTTGCAGCTGGTACTTATTTAACCAGCACTTCGACTATTTACTTTCACGTTTTTGCATTCAATATTAGGAAGTTGCAGATATGTCAGCTAAACAAGTTAAGTTCTCCGATGATGCTCGTAAACGTATGGCACGCGGTGTCGACGTTCTTGCCAACGCGGTAAAAGTTACCCTCGGCCCGAAAGGCCGTAACGTAGTACTGGAAAAATCCTTCGGCTCCCCCACCGTGACTAAAGACGGTGTTTCTGTCGCCAAAGAGATCGAACTGAAAGACAAGTTCGAAAACATGGGCGCTCAGATGGTCAAAGAAGTCGCTTCACAGACTTCTGACGCCGCAGGTGACGGTACGACTACCGCTACTGTTCTGGCCCAGGCGATTATCGCAGAAGGTCTGAAAGGCGTAACAGCGGGCATGAACCCGATGGATCTTAAGCGCGGCATCGACCAAGCCGTGGCTGCTGCGGTTAAAGAAATCCAAGCCATGTCTGTACCCTGCACCGACACCAAGTCGATTGCCCAGGTAGGTACTATTTCTGCTAACGGTGACAAGCGCATCGGTGAAATCATCGCTGAAGCGATGGAAAAAGTCGGCAAAGAAGGCGTCATCACCGTTGATGAAGGCCGTGGTTTTGAAGACGAGCTGGAAGTCGTTGAAGGTATGCAGTTCGATCGCGGCTACCTGTCTCCTTACTTCGTTACCAACCAGGACACCATGACGGTTGAACTGGAAGATCCTTACATCCTGTTAGTGGATAAAAAGATCTCCAACATCCGTGAACTGCTGCCGGTATTAGAAGCTGTTGCTAAGCAAGGCAAACCGCTGGCTATCATCGCTGAAGATATCGAAGGCGAAGCTCTGGCAACCTTGGTTGTGAACAACATGCGCGGCATCGTTAAAGTAGCCGCTGCTAAAGCACCGGGCTTCGGCGACCGTCGTAAATCCATGCTGCAGGATATCGCTATCCTGACCAACGGCACGGTTATCTCTGAAGAAGTCGGCCTAACGCTTGAGCAGGCAAACCTAGACCACCTGGGTACCGCTAAGCGTATGACTATGTCTAAAGAGAACACCACCATCATCGACGGTGCTGGTGCAGAAGGTGATATCGAAGCACGCGTTAGCCAGATTCGCGCCCAGATCGAAGACACCTCTTCTGACTACGACAAAGAGAAGCTGCAAGAGCGTGTTGCCAAACTGGCAGGCGGTGTTGCCGTTATCCGTGTCGGTGCAGCTACCGAAGTGGAAATGAAAGAGAAGAAAGCCCGCGTTGAAGACGCCCTGCACTCTACTCGTGCAGCCGTTGAAGAAGGCGTAGTGCCTGGTGGCGGTACTGCACTGGTTCGCGTAATGGCAAAAGTACAAGGCCTGACCGGCGAAAACGAAGACCAGAACCACGGTATCAACATGGCGCTACGCGCTATGCAGTCACCGCTGCGTCAAATCGTTGCTAACGCTGGTGAAGAGCCTGCCGTTGTTATCAATCGTGTTAAAGATGAAACAGGTAACTTCGGCTACAACGCACAGACCGGCGAGTACGGCGATCTGTTCGAAATGGGTGTTCTAGATCCGGCGAAAGTAACCCGTACTGCACTGCAGTCTGCTGGTTCTGTTGCTGGTCTGATGGTCACCACTGAGTGCATGATTGCAGAAGATCCGGAAGAGAAAGACGCTGCACCTGATATGGGTGGCATGGGCGGAATGGGTGGTATGGGCGGCATGATGTAATGCGCCCCTGAGCCCTTTGCTCTTTTGACAGCTAGTGATTAGCTGTCACCAAGAACCCCGCCTTGTGCGGGGTTCTTGCGTTTTGAGGCGTGTACAGCCGTGGGGTTGTCGATACCGTTTTTGAAACTGTTTTTGAAGCTGATGTTGAAACTGATGCCACAACACTTGTCAGCCATTCCCGAGGCCGAACGTGCTACTATCTGCGCGATTTTTTACGCTATATTTTTTAACTACTGGGCACCAGCGCATGTTGCAGCATATCCGTATCGTACTCGTTCAGACCTTCCACCCCGGCAACATCGGCGCTGCGGCACGGGCCATGAAGACCATGGGCCTAACCGAGCTGGTGCTGGTTAATCCGCGTCTATTCCCCGATGAAGAAGCGACTCGGCTAGCAGCGGGCGCCACCGATGTGCTGGAGAGTGCGCGTGTGGTTAACTCGCTGGAGGAAGCCGTTAACGATTGCGTCCAGGTCGTCGGTGCCAGTGCGCGCTTACGCAGCCTGCCCTTGCCCCACTTTGACGAACCCGATGAGATGGCGGCAGACGTCATCCAGAACGCGCAAACGGCGCCGGTGGCGCTAGTGTTCGGGCGCGAGCGCTCCGGACTCACTAACGATGAAATTCGCTGCTGCACGCATCAGGTGAGTATTCCGGCTAATCCTGATTACGGCATCCTGAATTTATCCCAGGCTGTACAGATCCTGGCTTATGAAGTGCACCGCGCTTGGCGCAAAGGTGAGGATAGCGGCTTTGCTTATCAACGCCCGCTGGAGGCAACGCCGCCCAGCCGCGAACAGTTTTTACACTTTCAAGCACACCTGGGCCGTTTAATGCAGGAGAGCGGCTTTTTAACCCAGCCCCACGCCCGCACTGAAGAGCAACTTCAAGCCCTCTTCGCCCGCGCACAACCCAGCCGCAAAGAACTTTCGCTTTTGCGGGGGCTATTAAGCGCACTTGAAAGCCATCTGCCTAAATAGTGATCATTAAAACGAGGAAAGGGACAACCCACCGAAGTTGTCCCTTTTTATTTTTAAAGCAGTAGTTTCCGTACAGCGCCCTTAGAGCATCATCGCCGCTAGCCAGCCAAAGCCCACTAACGGAATGTTGTAGTGCAAAAACGTCGGCACGACGCTATCCCACATATGGTCGTGCTGACGGTCAACGTTAAGGCCTGAAGTGGGCCCCAAGGTTGAATCAGATGCTGGCGAACCCGCATCGCCCAGTGCTGCCGCCGTGCCCACCAATACAACGGTGGCCATAGGCGAAAAGCCAAACTGTACCGCCAAAGGCACAAAGATGGCGGCAATAATCGGAATCGTTGAGAACGACGAGCCGATACCCAGGGTAATAAATAGCCCTACCAGCAGCATTACCAGCGCTGCTAAGCCGCGATTATCGCCAAATAGCGCAAAGGCTCCCGATACCAGTGCATCAATTTCACCAGTGGTTTTCATTACTTCAGCAAAGCCCGCTGCTGAAATCATGATAAAACCGATCAGCGCCATCATGCGCATACCGCTGGTAAATAGATCGTCTGCTTCACGCCACTTGAATATTCCGCCCATTGAAAGCAAACCAATCCCTACCAAGCCACCCAGTATCATTGAGCCGCTATAAAGCTGCAGCCCGAGCGCTGCCACAATAGCTACCCCTGACATCACAAGCCCAAGCATATGCGGTTTGGCGGGCGTATGGCCTTCATTAACGTTGGCGTTAGCGATATCTTCGGCTTGGTATTCACGCGGGCGGCGGTAACTCCATAGCAGCGCAACGATTAGTCCTAGCGCCATGCCACCTACCGGTATTGCCATGGCCATTGGCACCATGCCACGGGTAATCTCTAAACCTAGTGGTTCACCAGCGCTATTTAAGTTGGCCAGGAGAATATCGTTTAGAAAGATTGCCCCAAACCCTACTGGCAGCAACATATAAGGCGCTGTTAAACCAAAGGTGAGCGCACATGCCACCGCCCGACGGTCCAGCTTCAAACGGTTCATCACGGTCAACAACGGCGGAATCAGCACCGGTATGAAGGCAATATGTACCGGGATAGCATTCTGAGAAGAGATAGCCACCAACAATACAGCTGTTAGCAACAGCATTTTGACCCGCGCCTGATGTGCGACAGTGGCCTCTTCTTTACCCAACAGCGTAATCAAACGATTAGCCAGCATATCCGGTAACCCAGAGCGGGAAATCGCCACCGCGAAGGCCCCCAGAGTGGCGTAGGCCAGTGCCACCTGGGCACCGCCGCCCACGCCTGTATTAAAGGCATCCAGCGTTTGTTCTAGTGACAACCCGCCCACTAAACCGCCGACCAAAGCACCCACCACTAAAGCAAATACCACAGAGACACGCGCCAGCGATAGCGCCACCATCACCAGCACCGCAAGAATTACTGCATTCATGAAGTTTCCTAGAGCAATTGAAAGGTCATTAACGGCGAAGGGGGCGGATTTTAGCAGATTAAATAGGTAAACCTAAGGCCACGGTTCATGCTTAACGCATTGCTACTTTAGTCGCGACACCATTGCTGCATCGCACCATACTACCTACCATCGCTCTTTCACTGAATTTCAGCGTCGGCTACTTTACTGTTTGCTTAGGAGCTCGTATGAGCATACTCGCGATTGTCATTTCACTGCTTTTATTAATGTTCCTCGCTTATCGCGGCATTTCGGTACTGCTGCTGGCTCCTCTTATGGCATGTTTAGCGGTGCTGCTCTCTGGCGATGCCGCATTTTTATTGCCGATCTACACAGATACCTTTATGAGCGCGCTGGGCAACTACGTGATCCAGTTCTTCCCGCTGTTTCTATTGGGTGCTTTGTTTGGGCAGTTAATGGCCGATTCCGGTGCTGCCCAATCGATTGCCAACGGGATTGTCAAAAAGCTGGGCACCCATCATGTCGTGCTTACCGTCGTCATGGCCTGCGCGGTGCTCACCTATGGCGGCGTATCGCTGTTTGTCGTTGCTTTTGCCATTTATCCGATCAGCCGCGAACTGTTTCGTAGCGCCAATTTGCCCAAACGGCTAATTCCTGCTTCCATTGCGCTTGGCTCTTTCACCTTCACCATGACAGCCCTACCGGGAACACCTTCGATACAGAACGCGATTCCCATTCCTTATTATGAAACCAATAGCTTTGCAGCACCTGGTCTCGGTATGATCGCCGGGCTGATTATGCTTGGGCTGGGGACTTTCTATCTTCAGTCACGGGTAAAAAAAGCGGCATCTAATGGTGAAGGATACGGCCAACATACTGAGCGCGAAGCAGCTGCCAATGAAGAACAAGAACAAGCACCCACCGCAAGCCTTCCTTTGTGGCTGGCACTGATACCAATCATAATGGTGATTGGTTTGAATGCACTGTTTACCTACGGCGTATTTCCCGCCCTTGATTTAACCTTTATCAGCGACGAGTTTGAAAATGTATCCCCATCGGGTCAGAGCGGGCTCTGGGCCATTCTGATCGCCCTACTCAGCGCATCTGCATGGCTGATTATTACCCGCTGGAAGCATTGGATGGATCTTAAAGAGAGCATCAATAAAGGCTGCTTGGGCTCACTACTTCCGATTTTCAACACTGCTTCAGAGGTAGGCTACGGTGCCGTCATTGCCAGTTTGGCAGGTTTTGCGATTATCCGCGATGCAGTGCTTACGGCATCCCCCGGCAATCCTCTGATTTCAGAAGCTATGGCGATGAGCGTGCTGGCTGGGATCACTGGCTCCTCTTCCGGCGGACTCTCCATTGCGCTAGAGACCCTAGGCAGCGAATACCTAGCCATGGCGCAAGAAGCAGGCATTAACCCTGAATTAATGCACCGTGTGGCAACGCTGGCGGCGGGTGGCATGGATACACTCCCCCACTCTGGTGCTGTGATCACTCTGCTCGCTATCTGCGGCCTTACCCATCGCCAATCTTATGGCAACGTTGCCATGGTAACCATTGCATTGCCGGTCATCGCGCTACTCAGCGTCATTACCTTAGGAACACTGTTTGGCAGCTTCTAAAATCGCACAACGCATGCGATAGTGAGCCAACTGACAGTCTGCCAATTTCGTCGCTATTCGCTGCTGCTATTAGGTAGTCGGCTTTGTTAACTCATCTCCATGCGCAGGATCAACTTTTTAGGTACTCTTTCACTCTACACTCTGGCATTAATGAGATAGTGCTTCAGCGCTACTGTTAATCCCCTCTGACTCGCGGAAGATTCAATGGATCTTGTGGTATCGCTTGCCCACCAATTTAAAGATAGCCTGCGCGACCTTGCGCCAGTGGTATTGGTGATGGCGTTTTTCCAGTTAGTGGTTATTCGTCAGCCACTACCCGACTCCCTCGCCTTGATCGATCTGGCTTTTGGCTTGGTGTTTGTTCTCGTGGGCCTGACACTCTTTATTAAAGGACTTGAGCTGGGACTATTCCCATTGGGCGAGAACCTAGCGCGAGCATTTGTAAAAAAAGGCTCGGTATCATGGCTACTGATGTTTGCTTTTGCACTGGGGCTTGGCTCTACCGTCGCCGAGCCTGCCTTGATCGCCATCGCTGCCCGAGCGGCTGAAGTTGTTGCCCTAGGCGGTCTAATCGATAACAGCGTTCGCGCACAAAATAGCTTTGCTTTTGCGCTGCGCATGGTGGTAGCTGCTTCTGTCGGCGTAGCGGTAGTGTTAGGAGTAGTACGTATTTTTAAGGGCTGGCCGCTGCATTTAATGATTATTGCCGGTTACATGCTGGTGCTGTTGTTAACACTGTTTGCCCCCGCCGAGATGATAGGCATCGCTTATGACTCTGGCGGTGTCACAACCTCTACCATCACGGTGCCGCTGGTGACGGCATTGGGCGTAGGTCTGGCGTCTTCTATAAAAGGCCGCAGCCCGATGCTCGACGGTTTTGGACTGATTGCATTGGCATCTGTGATGCCGATTATTTTTGTGCTGTTATTTGGCATTATTGGTATCCACCTGATACCAGGAGTCGTTCCATGACGCTTATCGCCACTTTTTGGGGGACTCTGCTGGATATCCTGCCTATTGCTGCCATCGTTTTCGGCTTCCAATACTTGGTCATTCGTAAGCCCGTAAAGCGTCTTCCGCAGGTCTTGATGGGTTTTTTCATGGTTTGGGTGGGGCTATCATTTTTTTTAGTCGGCCTGGAACAAGCACTGTTTCCAATGGGTGAATTAATGGCGACCCAACTCACCAACCATGAGTTTTTGCCAATCTTAGCCGAGGGTGCCCAGCGCCATTGGAGCGACTATTACTGGGTATATATTTTCGCCTTTGCTATTGGTGCCAGCACTACTATTGCCGAGCCATCGCTCATTGCGGTGTCATTGAAGGCAGGTGAGATTTCCGGTGGCACGATTGATCCATTGATGCTGCGCGTTGCGGTTGCACTTGGTATGGCCTTTGGAATTACGCTGGGCACTTGGCGTATTGTGATGGGCTGGCCGTTACAGTGGTTCGTATTCGCCGCTTACTTGCTGGTCATTGTGCAAACCCTGCGTTCGCCACGCTCCATCATTCCGCTGGCATTCGACTCGGGTGGCGTCACTACGTCGACCATTACCGTACCGATTATTGCCGCGCTGGGGTTAGGCCTTGCAACAGAAATCCCTGGGCGCAGCCCGGTAATGGATGGATTCGGCATGATCGCACTTGCCTGTTTATTCCCCATTATTACCGTGATGGGTTATGCCCAAATTGCTCAATGGCGAGCCACCCGGACGCGCTCCGCTAATGACTTAACACCCATGTAAAACAAGTAGTTAGGAAAAGGAAATCACGATGCGCTTTAAACTGATTGTTGCCATGGTGGAAGACGAATTAACCGATGCTATTCTTGAAGCAGCTCGCCATGCGGGTTCTACCGGCGCCACGGTGATCAATAATGCCCGCGGCGAAGGGCTTAAGAAAGCGCACGGCATTTTTGGCATGGAGATTACCGCACAGCGGGATATGCTGCTTTTCCTGGCAGAGGAGCACCGCAGCCGCCATATTCTCGAGGCGATTGCCCAGGTAGGCGAATTTGATGAAACCCCCGGCACAGGCATTGCCTTTCAGTTGGATGTCGAAGATGCCGTGGGAGTTAAGAGTCAGATTAAATCGCTTTCCGAATCATCGGATTAATCCTCACGCTAGGTCAATTAAGCGTTTAGCGCTAACCCATGCGCCAGCGACGCCACTGGCGCAGTAACAGACCATGCTTGGGTGAAAACAGCAGTGCGATAAAGAACCAGCTGGTGGCAACCAACACAATGGTGCCGCCAGAGGCAACGTCCAGCAACACCGATAGCCATAGTCCGATGATCGCAGAGCTAACCCCAACACCCACGGAAATCAGCATCATGGTTTTAAAACGGTCGGTCAGCAGGTGTGCCGTAGCACCTGGGGTGATCAGCATCGCCACCACTAAAATGATACCCACCGTTTCTAAACTCGCCACGATGGTCAGGGTTAGCAGCAAGATCAAACCGTAATGAATAACGCTGGAATTAAAACCCAGCGCCTGAGCCTGCTGGGGGTCAAAAGCGTATAGCAGCAGTGGCCGATAAGCGAGCCACACGACTAACAGGGCAATCACGCTGGCTACCAACGTCAACAGAAGCGCCGATTGCTGAACACCCAGCACGTTGCCAAACAGAATATGCATTAGATGTGTGCTTGAGGCGATCTTGCTGATAATCACAATGCCCAATGCAAAAGCGCCGGTAAACATCAAACCCATGGCCGCATCGGATTTAATCCGCGTGTGGCGCTCAATAGCGCCAATACCCACTGAGGTCAATGCACCGGTAATAAAAGCACCAATAAAGAATGGCCAACCAAGCAGGTAGGCAATTGCCACCCCCGGCAGTACCGCATGGGAAATCGCATCCCCCAGCAGTGACCAGCGCTTAAGCACCACGTAGCAGGATAAAATGCCGCAAATAGCCCCCACCAGCACCGAGGTTAACAAGGCGCGCTGCATAAAAGCGTACTGGAAGGCATCTGAAATGCTACCGGGTAATAGATTGACAATGACCATCAATGCAGCGATGAGCCAACTCACCAAGGTATCGCCAAACAGGCTCAGTGCCGTCATTAGTTCTGCCACTTTGCTTACCCCCGAGCTGCCATAAAGGAAGATGCTTCAGCGGCTCGCACATCGCTCGCCGCCTGTTCGATAGAACTCACTGCCAGCTCAGCCAATTTAGCATCACTAAGCATTTCATCAGGCGACCCTACACCACGGATAAAGCGGTTAATCAGCACCACATGGTCAACATGACGACGAGCACCGGGCATATCGTGAGTCACCATAATAACCGTTCGCCCTGCCTCTCGCTCCCGAGCAAGTACGTCTAAAATCAATCGTTCACTGGGCGGATCCACCCCCGCCAATGGCTCATCAAGGAGTAAAATATTGGCCTGCTGGGCGAGCGTACGGGCCAGTAATACACGCTTTTTCTGCCCGCCGGAGAGCGCGCCAATCGGTCGCTCCGCCAGTGATAGCATATCGACTGCCAGCAGCGCCTCACGCACAGCCTCGCCGTGGCGGGGATGGTACCAGCGGGAAGGCAACAAACGCCGCCATAACGGATCATTGCGCATATGCCCGTAGCGGCCCCCCATTACGGTCTCCCACACGGAAACAGGAAAATCCCATTCAATGGCTTCGCGCTGGGCCATATAGGCGATATGCCCCGCTTTACGGTGCGTCGCAATCGGCTCATCAAATGCCTGAACACTCCCACGCAGCTCTTTCATACTGCCGGTTAGTACATGAAAAAGCGTGGATTTTCCTGCTCCATTCGGCCCCACAATGGCAGTCCACTTCCCTGCTGGAAACTGCAGGTTAATGTCTTCCAAGACGGGCTGGCGCTGATAGGCTGCGTAGAGGCCTTGTATATTAATCGCTACGGGGACGTCGCCAAGAGTTGTTGCCATGATCGTTTACTCAATTGCCAATGTTTGGCGCAATAACTCAACGTTGTGGCGCATCATAGTGAAATAATCACCTGCATCACCACTGGGTTCACTGAGCGAGTCCACATATAGCGGCCCCGCTACTTTAACGCCCGTATCCCGCGCCAGACTGGTAACGTGGCGGTCAGAAATAGTACTTTCCCAAAACAGCGCCGCTGGCTGGAGTTCATTAATCATATCCACCACGCGCATGAGCTGACGGGGCGAGCCCTCGGTTTCGGCATTGTTACCCCAGATACCATCGTGCTCAAAGTTATATGCGTCTGAGAAATATAAAAAGGCGGCTTCGCTGCTAAGTAGAACACGGTGCTCATCAGGTATTACTTCTAAGCGCTCCTGGAGTTCAACATGCAACGCATGCAGTTCTTCTTTCACCGCCTCTGCACGCTGCTGGAACTCTTCAGCCCGCTGGGGAAGTAAGTGCTCTAGCTCATTAGCAACGACCTGAACATAGGCTGACACTGCACGTGGATCCATCCATAGATGGGGGTCAATATCACCTTCCATATCACCGGTAATGATGTTTTGAGTGGGGTATTCAGAGGCTTCAGCGACCGCCACCAGCGGCGTGCCGTCGACAACCGTTGCCTCAACCTGGGGCATCCACTGCTCTAACTGGTAACCGTTGTAAAACACTACGTCTGCTGTTTCTAACGCAGCGAAATTACTGGGGGTTAATTCCCATTCGTGCACCTCAGCGCCAATCGGCGTTAATACCGAGACGTTGGCATCCTCACCTACCACGCTGGTAACAATATCGCCAAGCACGGAAAAAGTGACTGCCACATTTAGGGGAGACGTCGCACTCTCTTGCGCCTCTGCACTGGCCAGTGCAGCGCTCAACAATAGCGGTAGGCTCAAAGCCATACCCAGGTTGCGCTTACTCATTGTCTCTCCTTTATTGTGCATAACCGATAAGTAGACTGTAGCTCAATAAAAAAGCATTGTGCAAACAGTTTAGCCTTGGCTAACAATATTGTTTAAAAATACGCTACTATCCCAATGACTATCCAATGATTGTTCCCACTGCTTCCGATATAATTTGCCAATGACTGATTCTAATCCGAACGCCTCATTGACCGCCCCAAGCATTCCTGGTGATGCTTTGCCGCCCGTCGAGCAGCATGCGCAGCAGTATGCAACGGTGCGCAATGCCCACGAAACCGAACTGATTGAAGACTACGTGGAGCTAATTGGCGACCTATTGGCACACCGCGGCGAAGCGCGCGCGGCAGACATTGCCAACCGTATGGCGGTCAGCCAGGCAACGGTTTCAAAAATGATTCGGCGTTTAAATGAGCTGGAGTTGGTCACTAGCAAGCCCTATCGCTCGCTGTTTCTAACCGAAGCGGGCCAAAAAATGGCGGAAACGTCACGCGCCCGCCACGATATCGTGCTGCACTTTTTACGCGCCCTTGGGGTGAGAGATGCTACTGCGCGTATTGACGCTGAAGGCATGGAGCACCATGTGAGCGACGAAACCCTCGCCATCATGCAGCGCTTTACTGAGCAGC
Source organism: Vreelandella boliviensis LC1 (assembly GCF_000236035.1). Lineage (GTDB taxonomy): Bacteria > Pseudomonadota > Gammaproteobacteria > Pseudomonadales > Halomonadaceae > Vreelandella > Vreelandella boliviensis. The sequence goes on along the minus strand of NZ_JH393259.1, from coordinate 102,638 downwards.
GGCAAAACTAATAGGGCCTGTTGACGTTTCACTCAGGCCGCGCTGGAGCCCGTTTTTATTCGCGGCAAGGCAGGAGGAGAGATGTTTGGTTATTCCAAATGAACGACGACTAACTAACCTCCTGCTCGTCATCGGTGGGAAAAACGCAGATGATTCACCTGGGTAATGGTGCCGTTCCAGATCATTTCCAGATGAGTGGTTTGGATAATGTCAGCCACACAGCTGGGTGTCATCAGCGCCCAACACTTTGCATTAAACTTGCGAACAGAGTGGTAGCGAAGCCCACCCCTACACCGGCGTATGTCGGCACCAAACGGCTGCGAGGCCGAGTAATCATCGGGCGTGTAAATAGCGTGCGCAATGGGTAAAACGAGCGCATCGTAAAAGCCGCCCTGATCGAAAATGGCTTTTAAACCACGAAAGACAAACCGCTCATAGTGCAATCCTGGCACATTTTGCCAATACACCTGCTGGTGATGCCTTACTTCGGCAATCGCCGTTTCAAGCGTATCGGCAAAATAGAGCACGCCAAAACTGCCATCGCTAAAGCGTGAACCCTGCGGATTCACATGGGTAAAAGGCGCTACGGCATAAGAGCAGCCACGAATTCCAAAAGGAATCTGTTCGTGTGGTAGAAGCGCTAAATTTCCCACTTCATTTTGTAAACGCGGATTGGTTAGTGCCTGAAGTGCGTGGAGAGCGGCAAACTCTTCAGCGCTTGCCACATCATCGAATAGGTCAATCGGCGGAAACTTACTATTGACTAAGCGATAACCGGTGACGTTTTCAGAGGGCAGTATCTGCAAATCAGCGGCCTTTACCACTGGCTTCCCCGCAGGCTATCGATACGCTTAAAGGTTTCATAGAGCGCTGCAAAATCACCGGAGCCGATAATTTCAAGCGGCGTGCGGCCATTAAAGTAGGGATTGTGATTCACTAAATTGACGAACCCATAAAGATTCTCAGGGTTATCAAATATCATCCGCAATGCAGCGTGGATGTTGAGTAAGTAGCTGATCCGAGTCAGCTGGTCGCTATCTAATTTGATCTCGACAAGATCCTCCCGCCGGGCACGCGCGTAAGTGCTATGCGAAACGCGCAGAATCGCTTCACCCTGCTCGCCAGAAGCCCGCCACTTATCCAGAATGCGCACAGCCGCTTTCAAGCCTGCCGCCGCCGCCGCCCTGCTTTGGGAAATGTCGTGTGCCGTTTGCATAGCCACCCTCTTAGCCTTCATCTGACATTTCAAACACGCCATCTCCAGATACTAGTTGAATAAAAAAGTATCTGCAAATACATTGACACAGCTTTTACTCTTATGATCAACCTCCCAATACTTTTGCGGGCATACCCAACCGCCCTATGCCCGGCAGTTTCAAAGCGGGTCGTATAACGTCGATACCAAAGCTCAACCCAAGAAGATTGAATTCAATACCCTCCTCCAGCGCCACCATTAAGCCCACCACCCCACCCAATGACAGTTGATAACCGGTACCGCTGGGCGCAGCCGCAAAAACACCATTGAAAATATAGTCCTTGCCAATAGCAGTGACCGGGAGTGTCACTTCAAAATCTGGTACTTCGCGTATGACCCAAGCGATAAAACTATTACTGTTCGGCCCAGGCCATACACGATATAGCTCGGCTTGGGGGTAGTCAGCGGCTGCGGTCTCAATCTGCGGTATCAACTGCGCAGCGGCATCGCCTCGGTAATCCGCCAGCAGCGTAGGCGAGTTACCAAACCAGGCTCGATCAGGCGTATCTATTGAAGACACCACTGTGGGACGTCGCCAGCTCAATACTTGATGGAGCCGGTAGCTATCGGCGTTTTCCGCCTTGGTCGCAATCCAGATATGTTCGCCAAACGCCCCGCGCCAGTTATAAGCACGCGCGGAATAGACCTGAACCACGGCTTCAATACTCACCGCAGGATCAGGTGCTATACCCGCTGAAGACCGATCTAGCGATGACCAATGGCCGTCAGTCACCACCTGATTACTCGCCAATATCCAAACAGGCCCGGCCAACAGCAGCGCTAAAAGTGCCACAAGACTGAGCAGCCAACGCAGTAACGTTTTCATCGCTTTATCCGTAACTGAAAATTATCTACTTAGTACCGCGACAACTTACTTGGTCATTGGCCGCATTCTAGTGTTACCCACGGCTTTTGGAGAATTGGCTGTAGCGGAAGCCCCATACCGCGCAGAACCGTCCGATGATCACCATATTCAAGCTGTTTTTCAAGGAATTAGAATGTCTACCGATTGGCTATCACAAGCTCTGCTTCCTTGAGTATTGGCCGGTGTGATGATGACAATGGGCCTCAATCTGACCAAAATAGACCTTGTCTAAACTTGTCGCCATACTCGTCGTCTCGTGATCGCCACAAGCCTACAAATATTGGTACTGACGCTGCTGGCCTGAATTGATCTAGGCCAGATCACTCTATACGCTCACTCAAAGGCACAAGATTAATGGCATATGAACCAAAATAAGGTAGTCATTACCGGAGCGACGGGGTTAATTGGCAGTCGCCTCGTGGAAAAGCTTACAGAACGTGGCACCCCCGTTACAGTACTAAGCCGACACCCAAGGGCTGCCAGTACCTGCTTCCCTACCGCGCGGTTTCCATTTGTCTCGGTGGTAGGTTATGACCCTTTTGATCCGAAAACTATCACCCCGGCGCTCTTCGACGCTTCAGCTGTCGTGCATTTGGCGGGGGAGCCTATCGCAGCTCGCTGGACACCAGAGGTGCGTACAGCTATCCGCAACAGCCGCGAAGTAGGCACTCGTGCGCTTGTCACGGCAATCGCTGGGATGAGTGATCGGCCAGCTACGTTAATCTCGGCCTCTGCCTGCCGCTATTATGGGGTGAGCGCCAGCGCACGCTTTGCCGAAGAAAGCCCTCCTGGGCCATCGGGCGACTTTCTAACTGACACCACACACCTGTGGGAAGGCCAGGCTCAGCGCGCATCAGAACACGATGTCCGGGTGGTCATTTTGCGTTTTGGCATCACGCTAGCGGTGACTGAAAACGGACGCGCTGTCCTCAAACAACTGCATCCGTTTCTGGGTGGGCGTATCGGTTCAGGACAACAATGGGTCAGTTGGATTCATCGCGAAGATGCCGTTGCCATACTTTTGCGTGCGCTTGATACGCCCGAGATGCGGGGAGCCTACAACGCTACGTCCCCCTACCCCATGCGAATGTCTCAAGTAACTGACGCTTTTGCCCGCGCCTCGCATAGTTTCTTTCGCGTGCCGGTTCCCTCTATGGTGATTCGGCAACTTCTCGGCGACGGTGCAACAATCATTCTCGACGGTCAGAGGGTGTATCCCGACCGGTTGCTCGCAGAAGGATTTCACTTTCGCTTTCCGCAAATCGGCCCAGCGGTCTACAACATACTCACCTGAGTCGCGGCTCGCGTTAAGCCGTTTAAAAGTGCATGCAGCTCGATTGCATGCACTGGCCAGAACAAAACCATTAGAACAACCCCACACCCTGGCAAGATGCCAGGGTGAGAGGGTGAGAGGGAGGCAATGCGAACGACGCGTTTCGTCGCTACACCAATAATTAACAATCTTGCTGCTGTTTTTGCCCCCACGTCACGCTGGCCACTAGCCCATGGGGCGCACGATTATTAAGCGTAAGGCGTGCATTTTGGCGCTGAGCCAACTCCGAGACAATCGATAACCCCAGCCCGCTGCCGGTGGTACCCTGGCCTGACGCGCGTCTAAAGCGCTCAGTAACTTTATCCAAAAGTGCCTCGGGGAGCCCGGGGCCAGTGTCTCTCACGGTTAGTTGAGGCAAACCCTCCCAAAGCACCAACTCTACCTCCACTTGCCCCCCTTCTGGCGTATAGCGCAAGGCGTTATCCAGTAGGTTACGAAAGAGAATACCCACCTCGACTTCGTCGGCACGAACCTCCAGCCGGGTTAATCCCGTTAGCCTTAAGTGCTGATCTCGCGCTTCAGCGAGTGGCCATAGCTCGGCTACCAATTCAGCAATAATCGGATAGAGGTCGATAGTGGCCGGTGAGGTTGTGGTGACTTGATCCAAACGCGCCAAAATAAGCAGCTGTTCTACCACCCGCTGAAGCCGCTCGACCCCGACATAGGCTTTTTGTAATGATTGCTCGCCCCCTGCCTGCGCATTATCTAAGTGGATTCTCAGCGCTGCCAAGGGCGTGCGTAATTCATGGGCCGCATCTGCAGTGAAGCGCCTCTCGCGCTCTAAGGTTTCTTTCAACCGGGCGATGAAGTCGTTTAGCGATTGGCGTAATCCATTAAGCTCTTGAGGAACCGGATTATCGATTTTACGCAGATCGTGGGCGGAGCGCCCTTGTACCTGGCTGGAAAGCGCTTGGATGGGCGCAATACCCCGCCGGATAATACGGCTCATCAGCCAAAGGAGGAGTGGCAACAAAAAGAGCATCGGCAATAAATTGTTCCAGGTGATGCGCTCCACCACTTTATCATGAAACGAACCTCGCAGCCCCATGCGGATCCAGGTATCGCTGGCAATGTCGAACATGCTGAACACCCGCCAACGATGACCATCGTATCGCTCCCAGCGAAAACCCTCTTCAAAAGGTGCGGGAAAAGGTCCGGACTCACTCCATTTGCCGCCTAATAGCCTGGGGGAGCCATCTGCATTCCAAAAACCCAGTACTAATTTAAGCTCTTCTTCGTGGTAAAGCTTGGGACCTGATTCAGCGCTATTCACGGGCACTGCGTTACCGTGGCGATATAGCTGTGCCGGATGGTCTGGAAGGCCCATGCGCGAAGCCAGGCGAGCATAGTCGTCCATGGTCGCGTTGGGGTCGAGTTGGCCAGCCACAATCCGGCTATGCAGACTGAGCTGAGTATCGAGAATTTCTTCTAGCTCGTGATCGGTAATTAAGTAAGCCGCGGTAACCGCAACGCCCCCGGCAACCACCATGCTTATGGCTAGCGTGCGAAGCAGATAATGCCGTATCGATCTCATTGCGCTTGGCTATCCAGCCGGTAGCCAATCCCGCGCACATTAATGATCAGATGCTTTTCAAGCTTTTTACGCAAATGATGAATGTGAACTTCCACCGCATTGGACTCTACCTCGTCGCCCCAGCCATAAAGCAAATTTTCTAAACGAGGGCGAGATAGCACCCTGTCGGGATGCCTAGCTAGTTCTAACAATAAGGCATACTCCCGTCGGCCCAACTTTACGTCTTTGCCCCGCCAACTCACCGTATGACGAGCCTCATCAATACTCAGCGCTCCCAGCGTCAATATCTTCGAGGCGCGCCCCTCAGCGCGTCGCATTACCACACGCAAACGGGCGAGTAGCTCCTGCAAATTAAAAGGCTTGAGTACATAGTCATCTGCCCCCGCATCTAAACCGCCAATACGGTCTTCCATCGCATCGCGGGCCGTCAAAATCAGAATAGGCAGAGCGGATTGCTGACGCAGTAAATGCAGTACCTGCATACCGTCCATATCGGGCAGTCCAAGATCCAAAATAATCACACTGAACGTTTCGCTACTGACAGCGGTGATTGCTTCACGACCCAACATAAACCAGTCGACCGTGTACCCCTCGCGTTCCAGCGCCGTCTTAATGCCATCCCCCAGCAAGGGGTCATCTTCTATCAGCAGTGCACGCATGCTGCTCCCTCCATCAACAAACCGCTATCTTCGCTACCAAAACTTAAGCTTTTCTTAAATACGGCAACTTATACCCCACAAAGCATACGCATCTGAATTCAACCAGTAAGCCAGCCACCCTATTTTTGCAAACCTCTTACGCAGTTTAACTCTTCTTTAAGTTATTTAGGCTCAAGCTGCCTCTTTCGCCATGGAAAAAGCCAAAGCAGCGCTTTCAAGGCGATCATTTGAAACTGCCCTGTCGCTGCGATGGGCAGATTATTGTCTATTAACTGAACGGAGCGCCAGAGCATGCACTTACTAACGCTTATTAGAACAAACACATATTTAAAAATAATGGCCCGTTTTTTAGAAAAAAGAATGAAGCGGTATTTACTGGGAGGCATACGATATATCCTAAAAGCGCCTGCACCAGAAACCACTGACAGCCTTGTGGGCATAGAAAAAATTCTAATTATTCGTCCTAATTTTCGTCTGGGCAACGCGCTAATAAGTACCCCTGTCATCGATGCTTTTCGTGAACGTTTTCCTTCCGCGCGCATAGACTATTTAGCGACCGATAAAACATGGCCACTGTTGCAGCAACGGCCTGTTGATCATTTCTATCTATTGTCGAGAGCCGCGATCCTTCGTCCTTGGCAGTGTGTGACATTATGTCGACGCCTACGGGCTCAACGTTATGACCTAGCGGTACAAGTGAGCGGAGGATCAACGAGCGGCTATATAGTGACCCGGTTAATAGGGGCGCGGTATAGCATGGGTTCACGTAAAGGTCACCAGCGCTGGTACAGCATTGAGGCGGAAGGTAAGTCATCACATGCCTACGATGCCATTGTTAATTTGACACGTCCGCTCGGAGTGGCCTGCCGTAATCGGCCATTGCTCCAGCTAACGGAGCAGGAACGCTATCAGGCAATGACGAAGATCCAGCAGCTAGTCAGCCTTCATAGCGATCTCTCATCAGATCCTGGCTTTATTGCGATCTTTGTAGGTGGGCATCAAGACAAACGTTGGCCGTTGGCATTTTGGCTAATGCTCATTGATGCCATGGAAGCCCGCAAAATACGCTATGTCGTATTTCTTGGACCGGAGGAGTTTAGGCTTCTAGCACCGATTGAGCAGCGTTTGATGTCATCACTATATGGCAGCTTATGCCCACCGCTTCCCATCCGTCACTTTGCCGCTGTTCTCGAGCGGGCGCGGTTACTCGTGACACCCGATTCAGGGCCTATGCACTTAGCGGCAGCACTCGATGTCGCCACCATTTCCCTGGTACGCCAGAAAAAATCACTCGCCTTCGTACCACGAGAGGCCAATGACACCATTCTGTGGCGCCCGGAGGTCAGCACGGTAATAGAAGCCATACGCGCTAATCTTGACGGACAAAACCCAACAACTCCCGTTCAACCGGCTTCGGTAACAAACCAACCAACACAGTGGGTGACACCACCGAATGCTGACCATTTATATTCTAGTTACTGAATTAAAGCGCATAATTTTTCGTTAAGTTTTGCACTTTATAGTGACCCTACTATTACGTTATCGAGTGTACCGACTTGTCTATCTCAAATACGTCAAAACCTAATGGTACGGGTGTTAAACGCATCTTCCGCGCTTCTATAAATGCAGTATCGGGTTTAAAAGCCTGCTGGATAAATGAATCAGCCTTTAGACAAGAGGTGATGCTCTGTCTTATCCTCTACCCATTTTTATTTTTTGTTAATGTCACTTCCGTAGAAAAAGCGTTGCTGTTTTCTTCACTCACCCTTGTAGTGATAGTGGAACTCATCAACTCCGCTATCGAAAACACCATTGACCGTATCGGACTAGAACATAACGAACTTAGCGGGCGTGCGAAAGACATGGGAGCTGCCGCCGTCATGATGACCATTTTTATGATGATGGGTGTGTGGTTATGCGTACTGCTCGGCTAAATGTTCTCAAACCCTTGGTATCCGCTTGGCTTTTATTTCTGATCGCCATGTCAGTTTTCAGTATTTTAAATATTGATTTTACGTTAGCCGACTTTTTATATCGCCTTCAGGGTAATACCTGGGCATGGGAAGAGACCTTTATTACTCAGGATATTATTCACAAAGGCGGTAAATGGCTAAGCCTGGCTATGGGGTTAGGCACTCTCTTCCTATTGATAATTAGCATCATAGTGACTCGTCTTAAAGATTATCGCACACCGCTTTTATATCTTTTTTCCGCAACACTACTTTCGGCGTTACTTGTAGCAACTATTAAACACCTGGTGAGCATGGAATGCCCTTGGGATTTAATTCGCTATGGAGGAGATCGAGGCTTTATTGGCCTGCTCGACATACGCCCTTCCTCAATGCCAGCGTCCGCTTGCTTTCCAGCCGGGCATGCCAGCGCAGGATATACGTGGATAGCCCTTTACTTCTTTTTTGCCGCAACACGGCCCCATTGGCGATCGGCAGGGCTTGTGCTGGGTTTAGGGCTTGGCGTTACGTTTGGGTTCACTCAACAGTTGCGCGGGGCGCACTTTCTGACTCACGACCTCTGGACCGTGATGATTTGCTGGACCGTTAGCTTTGTCCTTTCAAGATACTTATTACACCCCCGCGTTCATTAATCAATTCACAGAGAGCCTTTCGATGACTCCTTTGCTGTCCTTGCCTTCAAAAATTGTTGACACCGCTTGGCACTATCGCCCCACATTAAGCACGGAGCAGCTTGTCTTATGGGTCGTGGTCATATTCAGTGTTTTTTACAATCTACCTTTTTGGCAGCAAGCCCTTGCTGGCTATGACCTTTTTGCCGTCAAGACGTGGCTGACCTTTGCCAATATGTTGTTGGTAATGATCAGTCTTAACTTTTTGGTCTTCGTTAGCCTTGCTTTTCGACCGCTGGTAAAGCCCTTATTAACCTTACTGTTTCTGATTGCCGCCTTTGTCAGCTACTTTACCAGTTATTACGGCACTTATTTTGACACTTCCATGTTAGAAAATGTGCTTCAAACGGACACTAACGAAGCACAGGAACTTCTCACCGCTAGTTTACTGATTCATTTGGCCATCTTTTTCGGCTTGCCTACCCTCATGATTTGGCGAGTTAAAATCACGCCTTCAACATGGAAGAAGGCAATACTGCGTCGCTCGGCTTATTGCCTCGCCGGTACAGCTATATTGCTGTTAGCGATCTTCTTATCTTATCAAGAAGTGTCGTCACTGATGCGCAACAATAAACAGCTTCGCTACTTGGTGACCCCCGGTAATTATATTGTTTCGATGGCGCAGGCGCTTTCCAGCCAACACGCTAACGAGAATACGGCGCGATCCCCAGTAGGAGAGGATGCCTACACCAGTTCACAAGAGGGTGACAAACCCACACTGCTCGTCATCGTGGTGGGCGAAACGGTGCGGGCGGCGAATTGGGGATTAAATGGTTATGAGCGCCAAACCACGCCCAAACTTGCCCAGCAGCCTGACGTTATCAATTTTTCGGACGTCTCTTCATGCGGTACAAGCACGGCGGTCTCATTACCCTGCATGTTTTCATTACCAGGGCGTGCCGATTACGCTAAATCCTATGCTCAGCAACATGAGTCCTTGCTGAACGTATTAGCCCACGCAGGGTTAGAGGTCACCTGGCTTGATAACCAGTCAGGGTGTAAAGGCGTCTGCGAGGGAGTGACTACAAAAGTGCTCTCGCCAAAAGACTATGCGCCTTTGTGCCCAGATGGACGATGCATGGACGAAGCACTGGCTCAAGCCTTAACCACGCAAATTAGCAGTACCTCAACTGATCAGGTGGTCGTGCTGCATCAGCTAGGCAACCACGGGCCCAGCTATTACCAACGTTACCCTGCCGCCTACGAACGGTTTGTGCCCGCCTGCACCACCGCTGATTTAGCCAAGTGTTCAAGAGAGGCCATCACCAACAGCTACGACAATGCCATTCTATATACCGACACCGTATTGAATCAGGTGATTGAGACGCTAAAGCGCCAGGATGAATACGTAACCGCGATGATCTATCTCTCGGATCATGGTGAATCGCTGGGCGAAAAAGGGCTTTATCTGCACGGCATTCCCTATGCTATTGCCCCCGACGAACAGACGCATGTGCCTATGGTGTGGTGGCTATCCAACGCATTTTCACAGCAGCAAGGGCTCGATACGGCCTGCTTACGCCAAATCTCTGATCAAGCCGCCTCGCACGATAACTTATTTCACAGCGTGTTGGGCTTGCTTGGCGTAGCAACGGATGTTTACCAGCAGGCAGAAGATATTAGCCAAGCGTGCCGACAACCCTCCAGCAGTTAAACGCGTAAGTGATTGTTAAGTATTCGGTGGCAAGATAGGTTAAACCTCATAACGATTCGGGTGCATCGAAATGTTCATATCGCTCTTATCAATCAAAAAGGCAGCGCCTGATGATTGGATAGCTAGTGATGATACTGTTCTCATTGACGGGCAATGGTTTTATTTTCGGCTATACGTATTTTTAACTATCTTGTTAACCGTTCTCCTGGTGCTATTTGGGGTAGAGTCCATTGAAATCATTATCGCTATTTTTAGCATCGGGGTCAGCAGTACCTCTCAGCTATTGAGGTTAAGCAGTGCAAGCACAACTATGGGTAGCCTTCTTCATCCTTTAGCGAATGAGGTTTTAGATACGCTGGACGCGATAGGTATGGCAGGCGTTGGGACTGTGGTTGTTTTGTTTCTTCTGGCTTAATACCTACCCTTAACTCATGGTGCATCTAGTAAATGTCTTCAAGATATCGCCCCTGCGACGTCACCCCTTTTTCAGTAGCAACCGGGTTTAGAGTCAGAAGTTACTTTATCGTTTTTGACAGCCAGTTGCTTGGCATAATCGGCGTGCAGGGGCGCTCACCACTTTTTTTCTCAGCGCCTCGCGAGTGACCTCCATCTCCAGTAACGATCCGGCGAGCAGCTTCTTTAATCGTGTATTTTCAGTCTCGAGTTCTTTAAGTCGCTTGGCATCCGGTACGCTCATGCCGCCGAACTTGCTACGCCAAAGGTAATAGCTGGCTTCCGAAAAACCATGCCGACGGCAGAGTTCCTTGATGGGGAGCCCCGCTTCGGCTTCACGCAGGAAACCGATGATCTGTTCTTCACTGAAACGCTTCTTCATGTCCAATCTCCTTACCCATAGGATCGGACTCTAAAGTGTAGCGCTACTCAATCAGGGGGTGACGTCGCGTTCTTTTATAAATCGCATTGGTTGGTTATGCATAACGCTAACACAGATCAGGGCGGTGTTTTCCAAACAGCCTTAGCATTCAACAGAGCTATAAAACTGTCTCTAAATAGCCCCGTGGGATCACTTAAGGAATCTCGTCATGCCTCTCGATAGCGTTGAACCAGTAGGCATTAATGCTTGCGGCGTTGTGCATGCGGTGAGAGGCGCGGTGGTTGATGTTATTTTCGAAGATGGCGTCATGCCGCCCATTAATGCCGCCTTGACGGTTGCGTGGGATCAACCCACTTTGCTCCTGCTAGAGGTGCATAGCCACCTTGATAGGAAAACGCTGCGCGCTGTTGCATTTCAATCGACCGCGGGGTTATCCCGTGGCGTATTGGTTCATGCAACAGGTAGCCCTGTCACGGTGCCTGTCGGTGTTGCAGTGTTGGGACGACTACTGGATGTTATCGGCCAACCACAAGATGATAGTATTTCGTTACCCGACGACACGCCCCGCCGATCCATCCATGCGCTTCCCCCTTCACTAAGAACACAATCCACTAGCACAGAGATATTTGAGACAGGCATCAAGGTCATTGACCTGTTGACGCCGATGGCCCAGGGCGGAAAAGCGGCAATGTTTGGCGGTGCAGGGGTCGGCAAAACCGTGCTGGTAATGGAATTAATTCGCGCCATGGTCGAGAAATACCAAGGTATTTCAGTGTTTGCAGGGATTGGGGAGCGCTCACGCGAGGGGCACGAACTGCTGACCGAAATGCAGGCATCAGGCGTCTTGGAACGAACAGTACTGGTCTATGGCCAGATGAATGAGCCCCCCGGGGCCCGTTGGCGGGCACCGTTAACAGCGCTCACCATTGCAGAATATTTTCGTGATCAGAAGCACCAAAACGTGCTTCTGTTGATGGACAATGTGTTTCGTTTTGTCCAAGCAGGTGCCGAAGTATCGAGTTTATTGGGCAGGCTGCCTTCCCGCGTTGGCTATCAACCTACACTGGCCACTGAAGTCGCCCAACTTCAGGAACGTATCGCCTCAGTAGCAGGCGCTGCCGTTACCGCCATTCAGGCAGTCTATGTGCCTGCTGACGATTTTACAGACCCAGCGGTGACGACCATCTCCAGTCATATGGATTGTGTCATTGTGCTATCACGCGCCCAGGCAGCGCAGGGGTTCTACCCTGCGATTGATCCGCTTGCCTCCTCGTCTATGCTGCTTGACCCCTCTGTGGTAGGCGTCGAACACTATCAAACCGCCGAGGCTGTCAGGCAGGCATTGGCAAGATTCAAGGAGCTTGGCGATATCATTTCCTTACTGGGCATTGAGGAGTTAGGCGCGGCGGATCGGCTGATGGTCAAACGCGCCCGGAGACTACAACGCTTTCTTAGCCAACCGTTTATGGTCACCGAAGCCTTTACCGGCACGCCGGGCGCAAGGGTTTCCCTCAAAGAGACGCTCGCCGGATGCCGAGCCATTTTAGAGGGCGTCACCGATGAATGGTCCGAAAGCTCGCTATATATGGTAGGCACGCTAGAACAGGCGCGTGCCAAGGAGGCGCAGGCGATAGCTAGTGACGCCGAGCTATCCCTTGGTGAGGGTGCTATATGAAACTGAAAATCATCACCCCGCTGGCGATTATCGTTGAAGAGGAGATCGATAGCCTGCGTGCAGAGGATGCAAGCGGTAGCTTCGGAATTCTGAAAAGCCATGCCCCCTTCTTAACGTCACTTAGCCTCTCGATCCTCAGTTGGCGGGTATCCACCACCGAACAATTCTGTGCTGTTCGTGGCGGTGTGCTAACGGTCGCTAAGGGAGGCGCCATTGAGATCACGACACGCGAAGCGGTCATCGGCAATGACCTTGCCACACTGGGTGCCGACGTCTTGGCACGTTTCGAGGCGGAGGCGGAAGAGGAAAAGGTCGAGCATGTTGAGAGCATGCGCCTGCAGGTCAACGCCATACGACAAATGATCAGTCGGCTTCATCGTGGCGCCAATTCAGGAGAATTCCGGTGAGCGCCAATCATTCTAGAAACCCTAACGATGTTTCGCCAAACGATGATCCCTTGGTCAGTGAAGCCCGGCGCCGGCACCAACGTCATGAACGTTGGCTGCGCGAAGGCGACATGTCCGTTGGCCGTCGTCTTGCTCAAATCGGGGTGCTCGGCTGGATATTTATCGTGCCTACCCTGGCTGGCCTATTTTTTGGCCGTTGGCTGGATACCCAACTGACCACCGGCATCTTCTGGACCACACCGCTGATGCTGCTGGGCATATGCCTTGGCGCCTGGACAGCCTGGAAATGGATGAATGCACGATGATCAACGCGCTTTCTTTGCCGACCCCTTTGCCACACTCGTTGCCACTCTTTTTACCACTCACTATCCCGTTGTGTTTTCTGGGCGGACTGGCGCTTGGCTATGTCTACTTTCGCGCTCTGCAGAAGACGATTGACCTTTTTGTGAGCGTTAGCCAGGGGCCTCCTTTCATGGGCATGGCGCTAACGCTGGGGCGCTTAACGCTACTTGCCCTAGGCCTTTACTTTGCCGTGCTGATGGGCGGCTTAACGCTGTTAGCCATGCTGGCAGGCATTGTGTCAGCCAAGGCGCTCATGTTTCGCAAAATAAGGCACGCCAGCCCATGAAATCCCCTCTTCAAGCCAATGTTCTGTTTCAACTCGGGCCAGTTCCCATCACCGAAGCCGTCATCACAACGTGGGCAATTATGGTGGTCCTCATCCTTGGGTCGTTGTTGCTCACCCGGCACCTCGCTACGCGACCCGGTAAACGCCAAGCCATGCTTGAGCTTATCGTCGTCACTTTAGATACCCAAATACGCGAGACCACGGGCGCCGCGCCAGCGTCCTACCGAGGATTCATCGGTACCCTTTTCCTGTTCATCCTAGTCGCCAACTGGTCGTCACTTATACCGGGGCTAACCCCACCAACCGCCCAGCTCGAAACCGATGCGGCGTTGGCGCTACTGGTTTTTTTATCGATCATCTGGTTCGGCATCAGCAAAGGTGGCGTGCGGGGTTATTTTAAATCTTTCGCCGCACCCAACCTCATTATGATTCCGCTGAATATTCTGGAAAGCGTCACCCGGATCTTTTCAATGTTTGTGCGTTTGTTTGGCAACGTGATGAGCGGTGTTTTTGTGATCGGCATCGTTGCCTCATTAGCCGGCCTACTGGTGCCTATTCCATTAATGGCGCTCGATCTGCTGACCGGACTGGTACAAGCCTACATCTTTGCCGTGCTGGCGATGGTGTTCATCACAGCGACAGTCGAAGAAAGCCAACCCACAGTGAAAGACTCAACACCCGTATCGCCACTTTTAGAGAGGGAATCTTGATGGACTATCTCAGCATGATCAGTATTTTCGGTGCTGCTTTCGCCGTGGCGTTTGGCGCCATCGGACCTGCACTTGCAGAAGGGCGCGCCGTCGCAGCCGCTATGGATGCTATCGCGCGCCAGCCTGAAGCCGCTAATACCATCTCACGGACACTGTTCGTCGGTTTGGCGATGATTGAAACGACAGCCATTTACTGTCTGGTCATCTCGCTGCTACTGCTGTTCGCCAACCCGTTACTTGGGTAATAGCATGAGCATTGATTTCTGGAGCCTGGGGTTACAGGCCGTTAACGTCATCATTCTGATCTGGCTGCTGTCACGGTTTTTTTGGCGGCCGGTCGCCGCCGCGATTAGCAAACGTCAGGACGCGGTGGGCACTCTGCTAAGCGACGCTCAAACAGCTAAGACCAACGCCGACACCCTCCTTGCGGAAGTGACGACTGCCCGTGAAGGCATCGCAGCAGAGCGCGAGACTATGCTGACCGAGGCCGCGAAAACGGCGGAAATTGCCGCCAACCTAACGCTGACGAATGCTCAAAAACAAGCGCAGACACTCATTGATACCGCCCAGCTTGAAAGCGTTCGGGAGGCCGACGCGCTGCGCGCCGAACTCACGGCACAGGCTACTCAGCTCGCCGTTAACATTGCGCAGAAATTACTCAGCCGCCTGGACACCGCTGTTGTTCAAAGTGCGTTTGTGGGCTTGCTGGTTGAAGCGATAGGAGCGCTTTCCGCAGATGATCGACAGTCATTACGGGCGGCAGACCAAGGCATAGAAATGGTCAGCACACTAGACATTAACGAACAGGACAAGGCAACGCTGACACAAGCGCTCGGTCAAGCACTTGGCAGTTTGCCAGCGCTGACCTTTGTTTCTGACTCCGAACTGATTGCGGGCCTTGAGATTAAAACCCCGCACTTCGCGCTTCACAACAGCTGGCAGTCGGATCTCACGACGATCGCCAAGGCACTTAACCATGCCGAATAGCCCGCTGGATTGGCTTCAAGCCTCGCAAAGCGTAGTTAGCTCCACATCCATCGGCCCGCAAACTGCGCGTACGGGGCGTGTTGAGGAAATCAGCGACGGCGTGGCGATGATTTCTGGGTTGCGCGATGTTCGCCTTGATGAGGTACTCAGGTTCGAAGGGGGTCAACTCGGGTTTGCTCGGGTTCTTGACCCTGACTTGATAGGCTGCGTTTTGTTAGATTCAGCCACCGATGTTAACTCAGGAGATGCCGTATTCAGCACGGGAGACGTTATCAGTGTACCCGTGGGCGAAGCGCTGTTGGGTAGAGTGATTGATCCGCTGGGCCGCCCTTTAGATGGCAAGGGGCCGATAGAGGCAACGACTTACCTGCCCATTGAACGCCCGGCACCGTCGATTATTGAGCGCGATCTAGTCACCGAACCCGTTCAAACCGGCATTTTGGTCGTAGACACGCTATTCGCCCTAGGCCGAGGCCAACGTGAGTTAATTGTGGGGGACCACGCTACCGGCAAAACCACGCTGGCCACCGACGCCCTGATTGCTCAGAAGTCGAGCGATTTGATTTGCGTGTATGTCGCGGTAGGACAAAAGACCTCCAGCGTTCGCCGGGTGATTGATGCACTGCAAACTCAGGGAGACTTCACGCGCTGCATCGTCCTAGTGGCAGGATCGGCCAGCTCTCCAGGACTGCAATGGATCGCGCCCTATGCCGGGGTCACGGTGGCAGAGTATTTTCGTGATAAGGGGCAGCATGCGCTAATCGTCATTGACGATCTTTCTAAACATGCGGCCACCCACCGCGAAATCGCCCTGCTAACGCGACAGGCGCCTGGGCGCGAAGCGTATCCGGGCGATGTTTTTTATATACATGCAAGGTTATTGGAACGGGCCGCTAAGCTGTCGAAAGCTCGCGGAGGCGGCTCGTTGACCGCACTACCGATTGCCGAGACGGATGCAGGCAATCTTTCGGCCTTCATACCGACCAATCTGATTTCCATCACCGATGGACAGATTGTACTCAGCGCAGACATGTTCCATCAGGGCCAAAAACCGGCGGTGGATGCGGGACTCAGCGTCAGCCGTGTGGGTGGAAAAACGCAAGCTAAACCACTGCGCGAGGCAGCCAGTACTTTGCGTCTCGACTATGCGCAATTTTTAGAACTGGAGGTTTTCACCCGTTTTGGAGGGATGCCCGATGGCCGAGTGCGCGAACAATTAACCCGTGGAGCACGGATTAGAGCCATTCTCCGCCAACCGCAGCATGTACCGTATCGTTTAGTTGATGAGATTGCACTCATGCTAGCAGTGCAATCCGGGCTTTTAGACCCATTACCGTTAGACGCTATAGCGACCTTTTGCGCGGGCCTGGCAGGCGTACTAGATCAGGATGCCCCAGAGGTTTTACGCCTTATTACTGACACGGGCGACGTGGATAGTGCTGCACGCGACACGCTAATTGCAGCGATAACTCGCTTTGCTGAATCGTTAATAAAAAATCCTGCATAAAAGGTGCTAAGACGCGATGACAGAACGACTAGCAGATATTAGTGCCAGGATAGAAGGCATCCGCCAACTAGGGGCCGTAATGAATGCGATGAAAGGCATCGCGGCCTCACGTGCCCAAGTTGCACGGACACAAATGCAGGCCGTCGATAGCTATGCCGCCACCATTGCCACAGCGATCTCCAGCGCCATTGGCACCACCTCTACTTCCGTCAAAAAAACCACAAAAAACTCTCACTGCGAACGAGGTTTGTTGGTGTTTTGTGCTGAACAGGGGTTCGCTGGCGCGTTCAGTGAACGGGTGCTGGATAGTATTGTGACAACAGACACCACCCAGCCTTTATTTATTATCGGCACACGCGGATGCTCAATTGCAGCGGCCCGTGGGTTAGTGGCACGCTGGAGCCATGCGATGCCTGCGCGGACACTGGGCATACCCAAGCTGGCAGATGACATCACCAAAGCGATCTATCATGAAATGGCTCTGGGCAATATTGATGGCTTGGATGTTCTCTTTACTACCTGGACGGCTGGACGCAGCGCGGTCATTCAACAGGCTATTCTTCCCATTGACCCCACAGCTTTCCCACCGGAAACTGATCACCGCTTCCTAATACAAATCCCCATCGACACGTTGATCAGCGATCTGAGCACGGATTATTTCCATGCCATAGTGTGTAAGGCGGCGCTTCATGCCTTTAGCGCAGAAAATGAAGCACGCATGGCCGCCATGTCAGCAGCGGGAAGTCAGATTGAGCAAGAGCTAGAGGCGTTTCAAGCCACATTACGCCGCGTTAGGCAGGAAACCATTACCGCAGAAATCATTGAACTGGGAACCGGATTCGCCACTGTTAATGGCCATTGACAGCCACTACGCAGCCATAAACGTGTCGACGTGGCGCTTGGTTAATTACTTAAGCAGCGGCCCCGTTTGATCCAGATAGGTTGGATCAAAGTCGACCAGTGTGGCAAGACCTTGATAATTATCGAAGGTCACCACGCCATTACGAAATGTAAGCAGCCCATTTTCTCGCAGCTGCCTAAGCACTCGGTTCACATGCACCGCTGTCAGGCCTAACGCATCGGCCAAGTGGTATTGCGTTAACGGGCAGGTGTACCCACTTTTATCTCCCATACCCACCAGCGTTAGCCGTGAGCCTAACTCCAGCAGAAAATGCGCCATGCGCTCTACCGCGCTGCGTCTCCCGATATTAACCAAGTGCTCCACCACCATAGCCTCGTCACGAGACGCCGCCCATAAGACAGCCGTCGCCAAACGCAGGTTCTGCGCAAACACATTCAGTAAATCTCTCACCAGCACTTCAGACACTTCAATATCAGTAACTGATTCAATGCTGCGATCAGACGTATGCAGTAATGCACTGCGAAGACCCAGAAAATCCCCAGGAATTTGGAAATCGACAATTTGGCGTGACCCATCAGGCAGTATTTTATAGGAGCAGACCCAGCCCGCCGCCAGAATGTAGGCTATCTGGTCTGATTGCCCCTGATGCACCAGATCTCTACCCGCCACTAACGCCTTGCGACGCCTGTGCAACCCCGATAGAAGCGACAGATCTGACGTCGATAACGCCACGAATGCCCCCAGTTTTTTTGCCAAAGGCGTATCTTCAATCACCGTCAAATTTTCTTCCCATTTAGTTATGAATAAAACCTCATTACAGGCTGCTTTGTGTTAGCCCAGCATAGCGGGCTTTATGTAACTCTGCTGACATTCGCGAACA
Organism: Vreelandella boliviensis LC1; assembly: GCF_000236035.1. Taxonomy (GTDB): domain Bacteria; phylum Pseudomonadota; class Gammaproteobacteria; order Pseudomonadales; family Halomonadaceae; genus Vreelandella; species Vreelandella boliviensis. Next base: position 84,206 of record NZ_JH393259.1, on the reverse strand, counting down.
AGACGGTGACCCATCATCGTTTCTCATTTCTCTCCAAAGAGCAGCCAACATGCCAAAACAAAATGAATACCAAGGAATGGCCGCATTATCCATTTGCGAGTCAATGCTGCTTGCCATAAATGACCAAAAGCTTTTATCGGAGAGCGCCATTATCGGCATTCTACAAGACGCTGCCAGCGCACATGAGCATGCGGCGAGTCTCGATTGCGACCCTAGTGCGCACTTGGCGGTAGCAGCCTTGATTAATGGCATCATCAGTGGCGGTAACTCGGTTCGACGACCATAAGGGGCGCAGTGTAAGAAGCTATTTTAAAGGCACCACTAACTTTGATCAGCACCGGACATCCATGTGGGCATTAAACTCTCGGCAGGAAATGGATGGAATATTCACGCCATCCTAAAGGGGGAACAATGTTAAAGCGTCCGGCAACCACCTGTACCGATGAAGTAGCTGCAGATACCAACCGTTCTGGTGCGAAAGCCAGCCCACCTTCTTTGTATAAAACCATAGATCAATTTACCCACAGCGCCGTTGCGAAAACGACGGGGGGCCTTGCTCCCTCCGTGCTTGGAGAAGCCTGGTTGGACTGGGCCGTGCATATGGCTGCTTCGCCGGGTAAACAATGGCAACTAATGGAATCGGCAATGCGCAATGCACAGGCGCTTTGGTTACAGTCGATCCCTGGCAATGAAGCAACATGCGCTAACAATAAGCCGGAAGACAAGCGCTTTGCCAGTCACGGCTGGCAGCAGTATCCGTTTAATCTCTGGTCGCAGGCACATTGTCAGCACTGGCAATGGTGGCAAGAAGCCATGACCGGCGTTCATGGCGTTGCCCCGTCGCATGAAGATCTCATGGCATTTGTGGCTGGCCTTTTGGTTGATACATCGGCGCCCTCTAATTTCCCCTTCACCAACCCCGACGTTATCGCCGCAATGCAAGCAGAGCAGGGCCAGAATTTTGTTCGGGGTGCCAAGAACCTTGCCAACGATCTCCACCAAAAAGCCAGCCCATCAGAACCTGCGAGCCCTCAGCTCTTTAAGGTTGGGCAAAATCTGGCCATAACGCCGGGCAAGGTGGTTTTTCGGAACCATTTGATTGAATTAATACAATATACGCCCAGCACTGAACGTGTCCGCCCCGAACCCATTCTCATCGTGCCTGCCTGGATCATGAAGTACTACATTCTTGATTTATCACCTACAAACTCACTCGTTCAGTTTCTGGTGGGCCAGGGCTTTACCGTGTTTATCGTGTCTTGGAAGAATCCTAGCGTTGAGGATCGCGACCTAGGCATGGAGGAGTATCGACAGCTCGGCGTAATGGAGGCTATTGATGCTATCCAGGCGATTACCCAAGCGCCCAAACTTCATGCAGTGGGTTACTGCCTGGGTGGGACACTGCTTGCCATTGCCGCGGCGGCCATGGCACGCGACGGCGATGATCGTTGCGCAACGGTCTCCTTGCTCGCCGCTCAAATTGATTTCACCGAGGCGGGGCCGTTACGCTTGTTCATCAACGACTCCCAGGTCACGATGATTGAAGACATGATGTCGCAGACGGGGTATTTGTCATCGGATCAAATGGCCGGTGCTTTTGCCTTATTACGTGCTAAAGACCTGATCTGGGCGCCTGCCATTGACCGTTATTTGCTGGGCGTGCAGGGCCACTCCTTCGACCTGATGACATGGAATGCTGACGCGACACGAATGCCTTACCGAATGCACTCAGAATATTTACGCAGGCTTTTTCTGAATAATGACTTGGCCGATGGGCGCTATCAGGTGGGTAACAAAGCTATTGCGGTCACCGACATTCGTGCCCCTATCTTCGCCGTTGGCACTGAGGATGATCATGTCGCCCCCTGGCGATCGGTCTACAAATTGCACCTGTTCGTTGATGTGGATGTGACCTTCGTTCTGACCAGTGGCGGACACAATGCAGGAATTGTGTCGGAACCTGGTCACCAACACCGACATTTTCGCATTGCCAACACTCCTGCTGACGCGTATTACCGCTCACCTGCGGACTGGTGTGCCGAGACTACCTCGCAAGAAGGATCTTGGTGGCCTGGGTTCACAAATTGGCTGGCACAACATTCAAGCGATCCCACCACGCCTCCCCACATGGGCACCCGCTCTGGCCAATATGCCGTGCTGTGCGATGCGCCTGGCACCTATGTGAAGCAAACATGAGCACTCTCGCCTATGTGGATGGAGGCTACCATGTCCGAGCTTGAGCACGTGGTAGAGGCAGCGTCGACTATTGCCTATATAGAGAACAAAACCTACGACGAGATTGCCATCGGGGATAGCGCTGAACTGACCCGTACATTGAGAACGCAGGACATCGAGCTATTCGCCGTTATGTCAGGCGACGTTAATCCTGCACATGTTGATACTGAATACGCGAAAACCGATATGTTTCATGGCGTCATTGCCCATGGCATGTGGGGCGGTGCACTGATCTCGGCGGTACTTGGCACTCAATTACCTGGCCCCGGCACCGTCTTCCTCTCCCAGAGTCTTAAGTTTATGGCCCCTGTCGGACTTGGCGATACGGTTATTGTGAGAGTTGAAGTTACCGAAAAACACGCAAAGGGCCGTTTAACTCTCGCCTGCACGTGCTTCAATGAGCGCAACATATTGGTGATCAGTGGCAACGCAGAGGTGATCGCTCCGCACGAAAAAGTGCGGCGCCCAAGAGTCGTCTTACCCGACGTTCACTTACACGTTCAAGGTGCTCAATACGCCAAGTTAATCGCCGCGACGCACAACCTCGCGGCTATCCGCACCGCTGTCGTTCACCCCTGCGATGAGCTTTCCATCATTGGCGCCCTTGATGCCGCGCGACAGGGTATGATCGTCCCAATTCTGGTGGGGCCAACGGCCAAGATCCAGGCAGTTGCCAAGGCCGCTGGGCAAAGCCTCGATGGCATCGAAATTGTCGATGCGCCGCATAGCCATGCCGCGGCGGATGCAGCCGTGGCACTGGTGCGTTCCGCTCGTGTGGAAGCGCTTATGAAAGGGTCACTGCATACCGACGAATTAATGAACGCTGTAGTGAACTCGGACACGGGCCTGCGCACCGAACGTCGAATGAGCCACGTTTACGTGCTTGATGTGCCACCCTACCCCAAGCCACTTTTCATCACCGATGCCGCTATCAATATCGATCCCGACCTCGCCACCAAACGCGACATCGTCCAAAACGCAATCGATCTTGCTCACTCACTGGGCATCCATCAGCCAAAGGTAGCGATATTATCAGCAGTAGAGACCGTCAACCCGCATATGATCTCGACGCTTGATGCCGCAGCACTGTGTAAAATGGCTGAACGGGGCCAGATCACCGGCGGCTTGATTGATGGGCCGTTGGCCTTCGACAATGCCATTTCTGCCGCGGCTGCAAAGACAAAGGGCATCGTTTCTAACGTTGCTGGCGACGCCGACATATTGGTTGCTCCCGACCTCGAAGCCGCTAATATGATGGCCAAACAGCTCATCTATCTGGCCGGTGCCGACGCGGCGGGCATTGTGTTGGGTGCGCGCGTGCCGATTATTCTGACCAGCCGAGCGGATAGCCCGATGGCTCGCCTGGCCTCATGTGCATTGGCCCAATGCTTTATTAGCAACAGAGCGAATAAAGCACTATGACAGATGCAATCTTGGTCTTAAACGTAGGTTCATCGAGCCTTAAGTTTGCCCTCTATGCGGATGAAGCAACCCCTTCAGTAGCCCTATTGCGGGGTAAAATTGCGGGCATTGGCAGCCATCCCATTTTTTCAGCACGTGATGATCACAATCTTGCCCTGCAGCAAACCGAAGGGATGCGTTTAACCACTGGAAGCACGCTTGACGACATTATTCCCGCGCTCCTTGATTGGCTAAAACGCCACCGGGGTGGTGTTAATATCATCGCAGCGGGTCACCGAGTGGTGCATGGCGGGCGTAACCATACCGGCCCTGCAAAGGTGACTGAAGCACTGCTTGACGAGCTAGCGACACTCGTTCCGCTAGCTCCCCTTCATCAACCGCACAATTTGCAGGCGATACGTGCAGTTTGCTCTTTTCTCCCTACCCTGCCTCAAGTCGCCTGCTTCGATACCAGTTTTCACCGAACCCAAGACCGGCTTGCCCAGCTATTTGCGCTTCCTCGCACCCTGACGGATGCGGGTATTATTCGTTATGGTTTTCACGGTCTCTCTTACGACTACATCGCTAGCAGATTACCGCATTACCTTGGCGCTAAGGCGGATGCCCGCGTTGTCATGGCTCACCTGGGCAATGGCGCCAGTATGTGCGCCATGAAGGCCCGGCAGAGTGTAGCGACCAGCATGGGATTCACGGCGCTTGATGGCCTGATGATGGGGCAACGCTGCGGCTCGATAGACCCCGGCGTGCTGCTATATCTTCTCGATGGTTTGGATATGACAACACAGGAGCTTAAGCACTTACTCTACGAAGAGTCAGGGCTTTTGGGCGTGTCGGGCATTAGTAATGATATGGCAATACTGCAGTCAAGCCCTGCTCCCGAAGCTCTGGAAGCCATTGAGCTTTTTTGTTACCGCGCAGCGTGTGAACTTGCAGCTCTTTGCACAACAATAGGCGGTCTCGACGCTATTGTTTTCACGGCTGGAATCGGAGAAAACTCTGCGCTCGTCCGTCGTCTTATCTGTGATCATCTAGCCTGGATGGGAGTAGCCTTGGATGGTCATGCGAACGAGCGTAATGAACACCAGATTAGCTCAACAACATCGACGGTAGATGTCATGGTTATTCCCACCAATGAGGAGATGACTATTGCATGCGCCACACACAGGGTAACAACTCAGCAGGTAAAGCGTTGCCGGTCTCAAGTTCAGTAATAGTACTGTTTTTTTTAATCAGAGTAGTTTAGGAAAAGCTAAAAAAACATGCTTATCCCTGCATCCTTTTGCTGGGTGATACGTCTTCCTAGCAAGCAACGCACACGACAAAAGGCGCTACTTGCATGTTGGATATCTTTACAAGGTTAGCCGACTGGCTCATCTATGGCTTAGCAGGCCTGGATCCGGCCAGTAAATGGGACTCATCCCTGCATTTTTTCATTGAAGACACTACCAAGATCTTTGCGCTACTGGTGGTAATGATCTTCGTGATCGCCCTTGCACGCGCCTATCTCGACCTTGAGCGTGTGCGTGATTATATCCAGAACAAGAATCGCTTCTGTGGCTACGGGCTTGGCGCAAGCTTCGGCGCCATCACCCCGTTTTGTTCTTGCTCCAGTATCCCGTTGTTTCTCGGCTTCACTAGCGCGGGCATCCCGCTAGGCATCACGATGGCTTTCCTGTTCACCTCGCCAATTATCAATGAAGTCGCGGTAATCATGCTGTGGAGCCTGTTGGGTTGGGAATTCACCCTGGTTTACGTGGTCATCGGCATGGCGGTAGGTATCGGCGGCGGCATGATACTCGATGCGCTCAAGGGCGAACGTTGGCTCAAGGACTTTACGGCTAAAGCCTACCAGCAGGCCAGCAATACGCCGCAAAGCGACGTGCCAGCCCCCAAGGCGCCTTCCCTCTCCATGAAGGAACGCCATGTATTTGCCCGTAACGAACTCAAGGAGATCGTTGCGCGAATCTGGAAATGGATAATCATCGGCGTGGGCCTGGGTGCTGCACTGCATGGTTTTGTCCCCGATGGCTGGTTCGCCGACAACCTCGGCAGCGGCCAATGGTGGAATGTACCCGTTGCCGTGTTCGCCGGGCTGCCGCTCTACTCCAATGCCACTGGGGTGATCCCCATCATGGAAAGCCTAATCCTCAAAGGGCTACCAGTAGGCACCACACTAGCTTTCTGTATGAGCACCGTTGCGGCCAGTTTTCCTGAATTCATTATGCTCAAGCAGGTCATGCAGTGGCGGCTGCTGGGCACAATTTTCGTCATCCTGCTGACCAATTTCATGATCGTAGGCTGGCTGATTAACCTGCTGAGCCCCTGGCTGTTCAGTGGATTCGCAAGATAAAGGAGATTCACCATGAAAAAGGTCGAAGTGTTGGGTACCGGCTGCAAAAAGTGCGTGACCACCGCCGAGCAACTAGAGGCCGTGGCCGGCGAACTAGGTATTGAAGTTGCCGTCGAGAAGGTCACCGACCCGGCGGCCATCATGGGTTATAAGGTCATGGCAACGCCGGGTATCGCTATTGATGGCAAGCTTGTGCATAGCGGCGGCGTGCCCGATCGGCACAAAATAGAATCGCTGTTGACGGCCTGACATACAAGAGCAAGGGTCAGTTGGCCTTGTGCCTGCCGCTGCCCGCTTAAAACCGACCCCCTCGACACACTTATGGCTGGCGGCGTGGGTCGATCTTGGCCAGCTTCACCAATGCCATTCTGCTGTTGGTGGCTATGGGCATACTGGCCTGGGAGGCCATCCAACGTCTGCAGACACCCACATCAATAGAAGCCGACACGGTGATGGTGGTAGCAGGCATCGGCATTGTCATCAACGCCGTGACCGCTTGGCTCTTTCTTGCCGGGAGTAAGCATGACTTAAATATTCGTGGCGCCTTTCTGCATATGGCCGCCGATGCCGTTGTCTCGTTGGGGGTGGTAGTGGCTGGAGGGCTCTATCTCTGCCAGGGCTGAACCTGGATCGATCCGGTGGTGAGCCTGCTGATCGCTCTGGGGATCGTAGTAGGTACCTGATCGCTGTTCCACCGCTCGCTACACCTGCTGTTCGATGACGCCCCCGATGGGGTCGACAGTGAGGCTATTCGGAGCGACCTTTTAGCGCTATCCGGGGTGTTTGACGTTCACGTAACAGGAATAGATAAAAAGTAGAATTTTCATTCTTAACACGATAGAGAAGCTACTTGGGACAGTAAGTAGGGCTAACCTTTCCGGGAGATTATTACAAAGATAGATGATGTCACGTAGACTAAATTTTAAGTCTAATTAAGGCAGGGAGGAATCAAAATGGAGGCGGCCCCAAAAGCCACATCCCGGCACACGCAGCCACCACTACCGTTGCTCCCTTCCGGGCCTGGCGGGGTTCGCAGTTTAGCGTTGCGGGAGGACCTAAGGGGCCACCATAACGGCACACTTTTTTATGTATTTTACTTCTTACAGACAGTAGTAAGTGTGCTGAGGCTGATGTGGTGGCTACGCCCTGATTTGAACAGGGGACCCCATCATTATGAGTGATGTGCTCTAACCAGCTGAGCTACGTAGCCTTTTCCTCATCAACGGGCGCAGATTATGCCTACCTTAATGACGAAAGGCAAGCCGGATTCCGGCTTGCCTTTCCAGTCAACAAAGCGTATCGAAATCGCCTTACAGAATAGCGGCGCGTACGGCCTCTAAACCAGGCTCGCCGTCGCGTGTTGTAACACCGTCTAACCACTCTTCCAGCACACTGTCATTGGCCTTCAAGTAGTCACGCGCAGCATCACGAGGATCTTCACCATCATCCATGATCGCGCTCATTAGTTGATTTTCCATCTCCAACGTAAAGGTCATATTGCGCAGCAAAGTACCTACATTCGGGCATTCATCCACAAACCCTGCCCGGGTATTGGTGTGCACGGTAGCGCCACCTAAATCTGGGCCGAAATAGTCATCGGCATCAGAAAGATAGGCCATATCGAAGTTAGAGTTCATGGGGTGCGGCTCCCAGCCTAAAAACACCATCCACTGCTCGTTGGGCACCCGAGCACGTAGCTCTGCCAACATCCCCGCCTCACTGGAATCGACCACTTGCCAATCGCCTAACCCGTAGGCATCGTCATCAATCATCTGCTCGATAAGTTCATTACCGTCGTTACCCGCTTCGATGCCGTGCACACTGCTATCAAACTGGTCGGCATGCTCCGCCAAGTCATTAACCGACGTCACGCCCGCGTCATAAACGTATTGGGGAACCGCCAGGGTATACTTGGCCCCTTCCAAGTTGGTCGCCAAGCGCTCTACTTCACCGCGCTCAATATAGGGATCACTAATAGAGGCCATCGAGGGCATCCAGTTACCCAGGAAGACATCGAAATCATTGTTGCGCATACCGGCATAGGCAATCGGCACGGAAACTGTGTCAACTCTTGGCTCGTAGCCAAGACCCTCAAGCACTTCACTGGCTAAAGCAGTGGTCGCGGTGATATCGGTCCAACCGACTTCAGCAAAGCGCACGCTGCTGCACTCATCGGCATAAGCCACCGTTGGCAAGCCCGCTGCCAGCAATAAAGCACCTGCGTAGCGTGAAGAAATTTTGCTCATCATCATTGTCCCCCTATAAATCTATTACAAACATCGGCGTCTTTTTATTGATTGAACGTTCAATAAAAAAATGCCATCATGGTTAGGTAATCATGTCTACGCCGGGGTTTCAAGCATCGACCTCTGTTAGGCATTCAACGAATTAGGAGAATCTCTTTAGGAGAACGTCGTGCCAAAGGTGGGAATGGAACCGATACGCCGTCAGCAGCTAATTAACGCGACCATGGCAGCCATTGATGAAGTCGGCCTAGCCGAAACCACTGTGATGCGCATTGCGCGTCATGCAGGCGTTTCAGCAGGCATTATCAGCCACTACTTTGGCGGTAAAGATGGCCTGTTGGAAGCGACCATGCGGCAAATCCTGACCGACCTAACCACGGCTGTTGCGGTACGCCGCCATGCATTAGAAGACAACTCTCCCCGCGCCCATATCGGTGCCATTATTGAAGGCAACTTTGATCGCACGCAGGTCACCGGCCCCGCCGCCAAGACTTGGTTAGCGTTCTGGGCCAGCAGCATGCACAAACCGATGCTGCAGCGGTTGCAAAACGTCAACGACCGCCGTCTTTATAGCAATTTATGCCACCAGTTCCGGCGTGTGATGCCCCGCTTAGAGGCCCGTAACGCCGCCCGAGGTTTGGCCGCCATGATTGATGGGCTGTGGCTGCGTGGCGCACTAACGCCAGAAGGCCTTGATGCTGAAGAAGCGCGCTTTCTTGCCCACACCCATCTCGACCAGCTTTTTGCTCACTATGGATGCCAACAACCCGCATCCAATACTTTCAGCTAATTTTTTATCTTATTTAAGGAGACCTACATGGCCGCTCAAGACGTACAGCCACTTTATATTGATGGTCGCCAGGTAGACGCCACTTCAAGCGAAACGTTTACCGTTACCAACCCGTTTGATGGCAGCCTGCTGGCCACTATCGGCCAAGCAACCAAAGCCGATGTCGATTCAGCCGTCGCAGCGGCCCAACGTGGCCAGCGCGAGTGGGCTGCGATGACCGGTATGCAGCGTTCACGTATCATGCTGCGCGCCGTTGCGCTATTAAGAGAGCGCAATGACGAACTCGCCGAACTGGAAACCCGCAACACCGGCAAACCGATCAGCGAAACCGCTAGTGTCGATATCGTCACCGGCGCGGATGCGTTGGAGTACTACGCAGGTTTAGCACCCGCTATTGAAGGCAGTCAGATTCCGTTGCGCGATAGCTCGTTTGTGTACACCCGCCGTGAGCCTCTGGGTGTTATCGGCGCGATTGGTGCTTGGAACTACCCGATTCAAATTGCCTGTTGGAAAGCTGCCCCGGCGCTGGCTGCGGGTAACGCCATTGTTTTCAAACCTAGCGAAGTCACCCCGCTCACCGTGATGAAACTGGCGGAGATCTTCACCGAGGCAGGCCTGCCCAACGGCGTCTTTAACGTGGTTCAGGGCGATGGCCGCGTGGGCGCAATGCTCACCGAGCACCCCGGCATCGCTAAGGTGTCATTCACCGGCGAAGCGGGCACGGGCAAGAAAGTCATGGCCGCCGCCGCTAGCTCGACATTAAAAGACGTCACCATGGAATTGGGCGGCAAATCACCGCTGCTGGTATTCGCCGATGCCGATCTCAATCGCGCTGCCGACGCCGCCATGATGGCCAACTTCTACTCCAGCGGCCAAATCTGCACCAACGGCACGCGGGTATTTGTTGAACGCAGTGTTAAAGATGCCTTTGAAGCCAAGTTGGTGGAGCGCGTTAAGCGCATCAAAGCAGGCGATCCGATGGATCCAAGCGTTAACTTTGGCCCGCTGGTCAGCTTTGAACACCAGGAAAAAGTGCTCTCTTATATTGCTCTGGGTAAAGAGCAAGGTGCTCGCTTGTTAGTCGGTGGCGAAGACTGGAACGGTGGCAACTTTGCAGATGGCGCCTGGGCCGCGCCCACGGTGTTCACCGACTGCACCGACGATATGCGTATCGTGCGTGAAGAGATCTTTGGCCCAGTGATGTCGGTACTCGCCTTTGATGATGAAGAAGAGGTGATTCGCCGCGCCAATGACACCACCTACGGCCTGGCCGCGGGTGTCTTCAGTGAAAGCTTGAACCGCGCCCACCGCGTGATTCACCAGCTGGAAGCGGGTATTTGCTGGATCAACACCTGGGGCGAGTCACCCTCTGAGATGCCGGTAGGCGGCTACAAAGAGTCTGGCATTGGTCGTGAAAACGGTATCGAGACGCTTAATCACTATACCCAAACCAAGTCCGTACAGATTGAAATGGGGCCTTTTGAGTCAGTGTTTTAAGGAGTTTATATGTCTCAACCACGCGAATTTGATTACATCATTATCGGCGCAGGCTCGGCGGGCAATGTGCTCGCTACCCGCCTTACCGAAGACAGCAGTGTCAGCGTACTGCTGCTAGAAGCGGGTGGGCCGGATTATCGCTTCGATTTCCGCACCCAAATGCCCGCCGCTCTGGCGTTTCCGCTACAGGGTAAGCGCTACAACTGGGCATTTGAAACCGACCCTGAACCGCATATGGACGGCCGCCGTATGGAGTGTGGCCGCGGCAAAGGTCTTGGCGGCTCATCGCTGATTAACGGTATGTGCTATATCCGCGGCAACGCCCTTGATTACGACAACTGGGCTAAGCAGCCCGGCCTTGAAGATTGGGACTACCTAAGCTGCCTGCCCTACTTCAAGAAGTGCGAAACCCGCGACATCGGTGCCAACAGCTACCACGGTGGCGACGGCCCAGTCAGCGTGACCACACCTAAAGACACTAATAACCCGCTTTATCGCATCTTTATTGAGGCGGGCAAACAGGCGGGCTACCCGGAAACCGACGACGTTAACGGCTACCAGCAAGAAGGCTTCGGCCCCATGGACCGCTTCGTCACGCCCAAAGGCCGCCGCGCATCCACAGCTCGGGGCTACCTGGATACCGCCAAACAGCGCCATAACCTCACCATCGAAACACATGCCGTCACCGACGTTATTGAGTTTGAAGGCAAGCGTGCGGTGGGTGTTCGCTATGAACAGAAAGGCGAAAAACAGCAGACCTATGCCCGTCGTGAAGTGCTGCTGTGCGGTGGCGCCATCGCCTCTCCGCAGATTCTACAGCGCTCCGGTATCGGCAACCCAGAACTACTCAAAGAACTCGATATCGAGACGGTTCACGCCCTGCCCGGCGTGGGTGAAAACCTCCAGGATCACCTGGAAATGTACATTCAGTACGAGTGCAAAGAGCCGATTTCGCTCTACCCCGCGCTAAAATGGTACAACCAGCCCAAAATTGGCGCCGAGTGGCTTTTCAATGGCACCGGCGTGGGCGCCAGCAACCAGTTTGAATCCTGTGGCTTTATTCGTAGCCGCGACGAAGAGGAGTGGCCTAACTTGCAGTACCACTTCCTCCCTATTGCGATTAGCTACAACGGCAAAAGCGCGGTGCAAGCCCACGGCTTCCAGGCCCACGTTGGCTCCATGCGTTCAGAAAGCCGCGGGCGTATTCGACTCAACTCGAAAGACCCTCACGCCGCGCCCAGCATTCTGTTCAACTACATGGCCAAAGAGAAAGATTGGCAAGAGTTCCGCGACGCCATTCGCCTCACCCGCGATATCATCTCCCAGCCAGCGTTTGATAAATACCGAGGCCGTGAAATAGCCCCCGGCCCAAGCGTCCAAACAGATGCAGAGCTCGATGCCTTCGTCAAACAGCACGCCGAAACCGCCTACCACCCCTGTGGTAGCTGCCGGATGGGCAACGACGAAATGGCGGTCACCGATGGTCAGGGCCGCGTCCATGGGATTGAAGGCCTGCGTGTGGTCGATGCCTCACTCTTCCCGGTGATTCCCACCGGCAATTTGAACGCGCCCACCATTATGCTGGCCGAAAAAATCGCCGACCGTATTAAAGGTCACCAGCCGCTCCCTCGTGCCAGCGTTGACTACTATTTAGCTAACGGAGCACCGGCCAAACGCGCCTGAACATTTAGTCTGTTTATCACTCAAAACGCTATGGCTTGTCGCCATGGCGTTTTTTTTGGCTACGTTAAAAGCACAAGCTAACCCAAACGTGCCTAAAAACTTGCGTGTGGTGGCCCCCATCTGCCAATATTCAAACAAGTGTTCGACTCAATATCTCAACAACGATGTTACTCGCGTTTTATTAACACGTTTTATTAACAACAGTCGGCCTGCAACAGTGGCCTGCAAAAAGAGAGATAACCTATGCTCACCCTACTTCTTATCGTGCTCGCCATTGCAGGCTTGCTCGTGGTCATGCGTCGCGAAGCAGGCGCCCCCGCGGCGCTGGCGGTACTTGGCGTATTAGGCCTTGTTGGCCTACTGTTTGACGCGGAAGTCATTGGCATACTGCTGCTGATAGGCGCTGCCGCGGTAGCCGTAGCCGGTCTGCCCGCGCTACGTCGCAAGTGGCTAACACCCCGTCTGTTCGCCACCTTTAAAAAAGTCGCCCCCAAAGTTTCCGCTACCGAGCGCACCGCACTCGAAGCAGGCAGCGTCTCTTGGGACGGAGAGCTATTTTCAGGCAAGCCCCAGTGGGACAAGCTGCTCGCCTTTAAAGACGATGGCCTGCGCGACGATGAAAAAGCCTTCTTAGCCAATCAGTGTGCTAAAGCCGCTGGCATGTGCAACGCCTGGGATATCGCCCAAGAGCGTGCCGACCTGCCCCAGCAGCTTTGGGACTACCTGAAAAAAGAAGGCTTCTTCGGCATGATTATTCCGAAGGAGTATGGCGGCCTGGGCTTCTCAGCCAAAGCGCAGTCCATGGTGCTGCAGAAGCTCTCTGCCAATGAAACCCTGATGGTGACCGTGGGCGTACCCAACTCCCTCGGCCCTGGCGAGCTACTGCTTAAATACGGTACTCAAGAGCAGAAAGATCACTACCTGCCGCGCTTATCCGATGGCCGTGAGATTCCCTGCTTTGGCCTCACCGGCCCCCGCGCTGGCTCTGACGCTACCTCGCTGCCAGATACTGGCGTAGTCTGCAAACAGACTATCAATGGCGAAGAAGTGATTGGCCTACGCCTTAACTTCGAAAAACGCTGGATCACCCTGGCCCCAATCGCCACCGTGGTGGGCTTGGCATTCCGTCTATTTGACCCGGAAAAGCTGCTGGGCGACGAAGCAGATCGCGGTATTACCCTGGCGTTGATCCCACGCGATACCGATGGCATGGAAATCGGCCGCCGTCACCACCCCATCGGCAGCCCCTTTATGAACGGCCCGATCATTGGTAAAGATGTCTTTGTACCGCTGGACACGATTATTGGTGGCCCGGACATGATCGGCCAGGGCTGGCGGATGCTGGTGGAGTGTCTGTCGATTGGCCGCTGTATCACCCTCCCATCAGGTGCTACCGGTACTGCACGCTACGCGTTGGGCTGGAGTGGCGGTTTCACCCGCGTTCGTCGCCAGTTCAATGTGCCGGTGGCCGAGATGGAAGGTGTGCAAGAGCCCCTCGCTCGCATGGCCGCACTGGCCTATATCTCCCAAGCCACCGTGTATCAAACCGCCAATATGATCGATCACGGCGAAAAACCCGCTGTGCCCTCGGCCATCCTGAAAAGCCAGCTAACCGAGTTCCAACGCGTGTTGCTCAGCGACGCCATGGATGTTCACGGCGGCAAAGCGGTGACCCTTGGCCCACGTAACTACCTGGGTATCGGCTACAGCGCCAACCCGGTGGCGATCACCGTGGAAGGCGCCAACATCATGACCCGTAACCTGATGATCTTTGGTCAGGGCGCAATCCGTTGCCACCCTTACGTGCTTGACGAGCTGGCGGCGAAAGATGCCAACGATATGCAGGCGTTTGATAAAGCGTTCTTCGGCCACGCTGGCTTAATCTTTGGCAACGCGGCGCGGGCCTTTACTTTGGGCTTTGGCATCGGCAAAGCCAGCGTGCCCTTCGATGGTCCCGCTGCAGTTTATGCCCAGGATATTGCCCGCCTCTCCGCTGGCTTTGGCCTGTGTGCCGACGCCGCTATGGCGAGCTTGGGTTCAGCGCTGAAAAAACGTGAAATGATCTCTGCGCGACTGGGGGATGTGCTATCTAACCTCTACCTCACTTCGATGGTGCTCAAACAGTGGCAAGCAGGCAGCAAGGTAGAAGGCGAAGAGGCGCTGCTGCACTACAGCTGTCGCTACTTGCTCCAGCGTGCTGAGCAGGCATTTGTAGAAATTTTCGATAACCTACCCAACCGCGCCCTGGGCAAAACGCTCAACGCCGTAGTGATGCCCACCGGTCGCCGCTGGAATAAACCCCACGATGACCTGGCGCGCGATATCGCTAAGCGTGTTTCTACGCACAGCGCCCTGCGTACCAAGCTGCTGGAAAACACTTGGGATGCGGACGACGGTGAACAGCGCAATCCGCTGGCACGCTACAACGCCCTGCTGGTCGATTATGACCGTGCCGAGAAAATCTATCGCACGGTGAACAAGGCCTATGCCAAAGGCGAGCTACCGCAAACGGCGCTGCACCCTGAAGCACGGGTTGAGGCCAGCTTAGAAAAAGGTTTGATCAGCGCCGAGGATGCCGAGTTTATGCGCACCTTTGAGGCTGAAGTTCTGGAAATGCTCACCGTGGACGATTTCGCCTACGATGCCTTTGCCAAGAACAAATCCACACTGATCGATCACAACGCAAAACCTGCGCCAGCGCCAAAGCAGGCAGCAACAAACGTTAAGTAATACCGCCTTTTCAAAGCGTTAGCTGTAAAGACAACCGACTCCTGCGCGCCAGGAGTCGGTTTTTTTTGTGTTTACAATTTAAATTTTCACTTTCTACGCCTAAAAGCGTAGTCCATTGCCCTAAAAATGCGTTGCAGGTTCACAAACGATCAACTAGCCTTTCGTAAACGAAAGCGATTAGCCTTAGTTAGTCGCATTTTTATAATAATCTTCAATGACAACCACTAATAATTATTCCTAACAACACTTTCCAATAACACTTTCCAATAACAACGACGCTAGCGAGATCGGCATGTCCTTACATTTGCAAAATATCGATCACATCGTTAACGGTGTGCCGCATATCAGCGGAATAGACCTAGCCCTTGAGCCAGGCTCATTTAACGTATTGCTGGGTCGAACGCTGGCCGGTAAAACCACCTTAATGCGCTTGATGGCGGGGCTTGAGCCACCCACCCGCGGCAAAGTGATGATGGATGGCAAAGACGTCACGAACGTCTCGGTGCGTAAACGCAATGTCTCCATGGTGTACCAGCAGTTTATTAACTATCCCAGTCTTACCGTTTACGACAATATTGCCTCGCCACTCAAACTGGCCAAACAGCCTAAAAGCGAAATCGATAAGCGGGTTGGCGAAATCGCTGAAATGCTGCATATCGAGCAGCTGCTCAATCGTTACCCCCAGGAGCTTTCCGGCGGCCAACAGCAACGCACTGCCATGGGGCGAGCACTGGTTAAAGACGCCGATTTGATTCTGTTTGATGAGCCGCTGGTCAACCTGGACTATAAACTTCGCGAAGAGCTGCGTGATGAGCTTCGCGAATTGTTTAAAGCGCGTAACTGCATTGCGGTATATGCCACCACCGAGCCCAATGAAGCACTGGCGCTGGGCGGTAATACGGCGGTACTCCATGAGGGCAGGCTGCTCCAGTATGGCCCTACCGAGCAGGTCTATCGCGAACCCAACGGTCGCTTCAGTGCAGAAATGTTCTCCGAGCCGCCGATCAATATCGTTCCCGGCCAGTTGACCGATACCGAGATCACCTTTGATCAAACGCTGCACTTTCCCTGTGACGACAAGCTAAAGCGCCTTGAACCGGGTGATTACGACTTTGGCGTGCGGGCTTCGCACCTTACACTGCAACCCCAGCAGGCCGATGACCTAGCGCTGGATGTGCATGTGGATGTGGCAGAAATCAGTGGTTCAGAAACCTTCCTGCATGTTCATCACGAACGCTTTCCTCTCGTTCTGCACTTAGCGGGTATTCACCAGTTTAGTATTAATCAACCACTGAAAGTGTACTTCCCGACCCATCAACTTTACGCCTTCGACAAGCAGGGCCATACGGTACATATCCCTGTACGTCAGGGAGGAGCTGCCCATGGCTGAGATCACTTTAAAGGGCTTGGCGCACTCCTATGAAAAAAAGCCGACAGGCGCGGCGGATTACGCCATCCGCCAGATGGATCACGTATGGCACCAGGGCGGCGCCTATGCGCTATTGGGCCCTTCGGGTTGCGGTAAATCGACCCTACTGAACATTATCTCGGGCCTGCTTGAACCGTCAGAGGGTGACGTACTGTTTGACGGCCAGCGGGTCAATGAGCTGCCCCCTGAAGAGCGCAATATTGCCCAGGTGTTTCAGTTCCCGGTGATCTACGACACCATGACGGTGTTCGACAACCTCGCTTTTCCGCTGCGCAATATGAATACCCCCGAGTACCGGGTGAAACCCAAGGTACTCGAAGTCGCTGACATTCTTGAATTAACCCCGCTGCTCGATCGCAAAGCCAAAAATTTAACCGCCGATGAGAAACAGAAAGTTTCCATGGGTCGTGGGTTGGTGCGCGACGACGTCACGGCCATCCTGTTTGATGAACCGCTGACCGTGATCGACCCGCAGCTCAAATGGAAACTACGCCGCAAGCTCAAAGAGATTCACGAGCGCTTTAACATCACCATGATCTACGTGACTCACGATCAGCTAGAGGCCTCTACCTTTGCGGATAAAATTGCGGTGATGTATGAGGGACAGGTGGTTCAATTCGGAACCCCGCGCGAGCTGTTTGAGCGCCCCGCACATACCTTTGTGGGTTACTTTATTGGCAGCCCCGGCATGAACTTTATGGCTGTGAACCACCGCGACGGTCAAGTGATGTTCGGCTCACAGCCGCTGCCGGTTAGCGATCAGATGAAACACGCAGTCGCCAATGCCAGTTCTACCAATGCTAGCTCTAACAACATTAAGCTGGGTATCCGCCCCGAGTTTATCGCCATTGCCTCAAGCGAAATGGCTGATAGCGTGCCCATTCTAGTGACCAGCGTGCAGGATCTGGGCACCTACTCCCTGCTGACCTTCAAGCTCAACGAGCAAACCTTTAAAGCCCGCCTGCCCGAAGGCCATCCGCCGGTAGGTGAAACGGCGTTTGCGCACTTCGACGCTGCCCATGTGGCGCTGTATATCGATGAATACCTAGTGGAGGCTGGCCATGAATAACAAAGTACCCAATAACAGAGCCTGGCTACTGGTGCTTCCCATGCTGGTATTGGTGGCATTCTCCGCCATCATTCCGCTAATGACCGTGGTCAACTACTCGGTACAAGACGTGCTCGGCCCCAACGCACGCTTTTTTACCGGTACTGAGTGGTTTCAAAGCATGCTCAACGACGATGCACTGCAGGCGGCGTTTCTTCGCCAAATATCGTTCTCGCTGATTATCCTCGCCATCCAGATTCCACTCGGGATTGGCATTGCACTCATTATGCCCAAACGCGGCTGGCAGGCCTCAGCGGTACTGATCTTAATCACCCTGCCACTGCTGATTCCCTGGAACGTGGTCGGTAGCATCTGGCAAATCTTTACCCGAGGTGATATCGGTCTAATGGGCTGGGGCCTGCGCGAATTAGGTATTAACTACAATATTACCCGCAACGCCGGCGATGCCTGGGCAACAATCATTTTGATGGACGTGTGGCACTGGACCCCGCTGGTGGCAATGCTGTGCTACAGCGGCCTGCGCTCAATTCCCGAAGCTTACTATCAGGCGGCACGTATCGACCGTGCTTCAAAATGGGCAATCTTCCGCTATATCCAGCTACCTAAACTGACCAACGTGCTGGTCATTGCCGTGCTGTTGCGCTTTATGCACTCATTCATGATCTATGCCGAGCCTTTTGTACTGACGGGCGGCGGGCCTGGCAGCGCCACCACCTTCTTAAGCCAATCCCTGACCACCATGGCGGTCGGCCAACAAGATTTAGGTCCTTCTGCAGCGTTCTCGCTTATCTACTTCCTGGTCATTCTGCTGGTGAGCTGGGTGTTCTACACCACCATTATGAATATGCAGAAAGACAAACCGCCGCACGGAGGTGCCTAACATGAGCTATCAACTCGAAAACACCCAGCGCGGTGAAAAGTACAACACGATTTTTAGCAAGGTTTCACCGGCCAAGCGGCGTAACCGCACTGCCCGTGCGCACTGGCGCTCGCGTATCTTGCTTGGCCTTTATCTGGCGCTGATGATTCTGCCCATTTACTGGCTGATCAATATGTCGCTTCAGACCAATAGCGAAATCCTCGGCTCCATGACGCTATGGCCCCAGAACCTGACCTTTGATAACTACATCGGCATCTTTACCAATTCGAGCTGGTACATGGGCTACGTTAACTCGATGCTCTACGTGTCGATGAATATGCTCATCACCATTTGCGTCGCGTTACCGGCGGCCTATGCCTTTAGCCGCTACACCTTTATTGGCGATAAGCATCTGTTTTTCTGGCTGCTGACCAACCTAATGGCGCCACCGGCGGTATTTCTGCTGCCCTACTTCCAGCTCTACTACTCGGTGGGCCTATTCGACACCCACATTGCCGTCGCGTTGGCTCACTGCCTATTCAATATCCCCCTGGCTATCTGGATTTTAGAAGGCTTTATGAGCAGCGTACCTAAAGAGATCGACGAAACCGCCTATATCGACGGCTATAGCTTCCCGCGCTTTTTCATCAAGATTTTTATCCCCATGATCCGTTCCGGTATCGGCGTCAC
Organism: Vreelandella boliviensis LC1; assembly: GCF_000236035.1. Lineage (GTDB taxonomy): Bacteria > Pseudomonadota > Gammaproteobacteria > Pseudomonadales > Halomonadaceae > Vreelandella > Vreelandella boliviensis. The sequence goes on along the minus strand of NZ_JH393259.1, from coordinate 65,206 downwards.
GCTGTTCTTCTTGTTTATGTTCTCCTGGGTGGAACTACTGCTGGCACGTACCCTGACCGCCACCGATGCCCAGCCAATCGGCATGATCATGACGCGTACGTCCACAGCCTCCGGGATTGACTGGGGCACCCTGGCCGCTGCGGGGGTACTCACCATTATTCCCGGCATACTGGTGGTCTACTTCGTTCGCAACCATATCGCCAAGGGCTTCGCCCTGGGCCGTACCTGAGGAGATCCCACTATGTCTTGGATGGTATGGACAGTGCCCACCGCCATATTCTTTTCATCAATTGCGGCCATGCTGGCAGGTATGACGGTATGGGAGATTTTGTCACCCACAATCGAGCGCAAAGGGTTCTTACCCATTGCCACCACTCGCGGTGATCGGCTGTTTATCAGCCTGCTCTCAGCGGCGTTTATCCACTTGGGCGTGATTGGCTTCACTTCACTGTCCATTTGGATTGCACTAGCGGTATCAGCCGTATGGCTGCTTGTTTTAATGCGCTGGGGCTAGCCGCCAGCGCTAATCGGTATCAGGGACGGCCTAGCCATTAGGGAAGAACACAACAAAACGAGGTCAACATGCAAAAGCACGACAATAAATCCAAACTCACTAAATTCAGACTGACCACCCTTGCTGCAGGCTTGCTACTGGCATCGGGAACGCTGTCAGCGCAGGAAGAGGATACCCGCGCTATCGCTGAGCGGTTAGTCGATGAGCACTTCCAAAACTCGACGTTGAGCCGTGAAGAGCAGATCGAAGAGCTGATGTGGTTTGCCAAAGCCGCCGAGCCTTTCCGCGGCATGGATATCCAAACCGTGGCAGAGGGCCTCACTACGCACGTTTATGAAAGTGAAGTGTTAGCAGAAGCTTTCAGCGAACTTACCGGTATCAACCTAACCCACAACATCATCGGCGAAGGCGATGTGGTGGACACCATGCAGAACCAGATGCAGTCGGGTAACAGTATCTACGACGGCTTCGTCAACGATACCGACGCCATCGGCACGCATATTCGCTATGGCACCACCATCAACCTTTCAGAAGCGATGGAGAATGAATGGGCCGACTACACCCTGCCCACGCTCGATCTAGATGACTTTATTGGCCTGCAGTACGGCACCGGGCCGGATGGCAGTCTCTATCAACTGCCCACCCAGCAGTTTGCCAACCTCTACTGGTTCCGCCATGACTGGTTCCAACGCGAAGACTTACAGGAGCAATTCCGGGAGATTTACGGTTACGACTTAGGTGTACCCACCAACTGGACAGCCTACCAGGATATTGCTGAGTTCTTCACCGAGCACGTCGGTGAAATTGATGGCACTACCGTTTATGGCCACATGGATTACGGCCGCCGCGACCCATCATTGGGCTGGCGCTTCCACGACTCCTGGCTTTCTATGGCGGGTATGGGCAGCCCCGGCGTCCCTTCTGGTAACCCGGTGGATGACTGGGGTATCCGGGTTAACGAAGACAGCCAGCCGGTAGGCGCAAGCGTCAGCCGTGGTGGTGCCACTAACTCGCCCGCTTCGGTATTTGCAATGCAAAAAGCCGTCGATTGGCTACGTGACTTTGCCCCGCCTGAAGCACAAGGCATGACCTTTGGTGAAGCCGGCCCCGTGCCTGCTCAAGGCCATATCGCTCAGCAAATCTTCTGGTACACCGCCTTCACTGCGGACATGACCGACCCTGCGGTCGCAGTGACTGACGACGAAGGCAATCCGCTATGGCGTATGGCACCTTCTCCTACCGGCCCTTACTGGGAAGAGGGAATGAAAGTGGGTTATCAGGACGTGGGGGCATGGACGTTCTTTGACTCAACCCCTGAAGATCGTCGCACCGCAGCATGGCTGTTCGGTCAATTCACTGTGTCTAAAACGGTGTCGCTGGAAAAACTCATGCACGGTTTAACGCCGATTCGCGAATCTGACATCTTCTCCGAGCAGATGACCGAAATGGCGCCGAAGCTGGGCGGCTTAGTTGAGTTTTACCGCAGCCCCAACGAGTCGAACTGGACACCTACCGGTACCAACGTACCTGACTACCCACGCATGGCACCGCTATGGTGGCAAAACCTGGCGCCGGTAATGAGTGGTGAAGTTACGCCTCAGGAAGGTCTAGATAAACTGGCGGCGGATATGGACAGCACCATGCATCGCCTGGCCCGCGCCAACGTCTTCGACAGCTATGCGCCATTGCTCAACGAGGAACAGGATCCACAATATTGGCTGGATCAAGAGGGCTCGCCCAAAGCCAAGCTGGATAATGAAATGCCGCAGGGCACCACCGTTCCTTACGATGAAATGATGAAAGCCTGGATGGAAGCCGGTACGCGCCAATAATCACCACGCGTAACGCTTGCAGGGCGGGCAACCGCCCGCCCTGTCAAGGGTTTCATTGGCGGCAGGCCATAGCACAACAGAAAACACCCACAGCAACCGGGCTATTTATTGGTTAATTGGATCCGCTATGAAACTGCGAAATCGAAACATTGAAAAATTACCTCACGAGACCTTTGATGCCCTGATTATCGGGGGCGGTATTAATGGCGCAGCCACGGCGGCAGCGCTGGCTGGCAAAGGCGCTAAAGTCGCGCTGATTGACCGCGGCGACTTCGCTGGCAGTACCAGCATGCACTCTTCCAACTTAGTATGGGGAGGCATTAAGTATATGGAAAGCAAGGATTTTGCACTGGTTCGCAAGCTGTGCAAAAGCCGCAACCACTTGATTAAAAGTTACCCTTCTACAGTGCAGGAGATTCGCTTCCTGACCACTATTTCAAAAGGTTTCCGTCATTCACCACGCTACTTGTGGGCGGGCACCTGGCTTTACTGGCTGATGGGCAACGGCTTTACTAAATTGCCGCGCCTGCTCTCGCCTAGCAACATTAAGCAGCAAGAGCCGATTATTGATATCGAGGACTCCATTGGCGGCTTCGAGTACTCCGACGCTTACCTCCACGATAATGACGCCCGTTTTGTATTTAACTTTGTGCGTCATGCGCTTAACTATGGCGCCATCGCTGCTAATTATGTCGAATCACTCGGCGCCGAGCGCGAGGGCAACCTATGGGTGACTAAAGCCCGCAACGTAATGGATGGCAGCACTTTCGATATCCGTGCCAAGGTGTTGATCAACGCCGCAGGACCCTGGGTGGACCAGCACAACGAGCTGACCGGCCAAAAAACCACCCATCATCACCTCTACTCCAAGGGCATTCACCTCATCGTTCCGCAGCTAACCGACTCACAGCGGGTGCTGGCGTTTTTTGCCGACGATGGAAGGCTGTTTTTTGTCATTCCTATGGGCAACCGCACCTGTATCGGCACCACCGATACCCATATGGCGCACCCTGAGGTAGACGTTACCGCTGACGATATCGCCTTTGTGCTGGAAAATATCAATAAGCGCCTAACCTTAGATAAACCGCTAACACATGACGACATTATCTCGACACGCTGCGGCGTACGGCCATTAGCCATCAAAGATGACCAGGGCAGTGACCGCGACTTTCTTCAGCTTTCCCGCAAGCACGTGGTGGATACCAATACCGAAAGCGCCCATATCAGCATCTTTGGCGGCAAGCTTACCGACTGTTTGAACGTTGGCGATGAGATTGCCGAAGAAATTAGCCGCCTGGGAGTTTCTCTGTCAGATCCCGACTTTCAGTGGTACGGAGAACCACCTAAGCCCGTGAAACAGCAGTTTATGGATCAAGCCAAACGTATGAATTTGGATGCCATGACCGCCTCCACTTCATCGGAGCTGCTCTCCACTCGGCTCTGGCGGCGCTACGCCGATCAAGCCATTCAGATGCTTGAGAAAATCCGTCAGGATCCCGCTCAGGGCGAAATTTTAATTGAAGGCACTGAGTATATCCGCTGTGAGATAGAGCATGCTCGTGATCATGAGATGATCACCCAGCTTGAGGATTTTCTGCGCCGCCGTGCCAAAGTTTCACTGGTGGTACATCACGAGCAGTTACGTCAGTCCACAGGCTTAAAAGAGGCATGTCGGGTGCTATTTGGCGATGATGCAGACGAGCATTTTAACCACTATTTTGAACAAAACCGCGATACTGCGCTGCCACCTGCTGCTTCATCTGTGGTTTAACATATCGAGTGATTACACATAAATAAAAAAGCCCCCTCATCTCAATGAGGGGGCTTTTGAGTGTTAAACAAAATAGTCATTAAGAGTCGGCTACTAATCCTTATCTAGCTAGAGCGCACGCGTGAAACTGCATCCAACCAACCCTGATAGAGCTGCTCGCGAGTGGTCTCCTCCATCGCGGGCATAAAGCTCTTTTCGCAGCGCCACAGCCGCTCGATCTCTTCGAGTGTTTGATACCAGCCGAGACGCAGCCCGGCCAAGTAAGCTGCCCCCAGCGCGGTGGTTTCCAGAATGGTGGGACGATCTACCTGCACACCCAACATATCGGCAAGAAACTGCATAAGCCAACTGTTCTTCACCATGCCACCGTCGACACGTAAAGTGCCCGGCGAGGCTTCCATGTCATCATTCATACAATGCTGCAGGTCGCGGGTTTGATAGCACACCGCTTGCAGGCCAGCGGCGACTATTTCGGCGATGCCGGTATCGCGGGTTAACCCAAAAATAGCGCCGCGAGCTTTAGGATCCCAGTGTGGGGCACCTAAGCCGGTAAAGGCGGGTACCAGATAAACACTGTGGCCGCTGCGGGTTTCCTGGGCCAAGGCTTCGGTGTCTGATGCGTCAGCAAACAGGTTCAAGCCGTCGCGCAACCACTGAACCGTCGCCCCGGCCACGAAAATGCTGCCCTCCATAGCGTAGGTCGGCTTGCCGTTAAGCCGGTATCCAATGGTGGTCAGCAGACGATTACGCGACAACGACGGCGTTTCACCGGTATTCACAATCATAAAACAGCCGGTGCCGTAGGTGCTTTTACCCATCCCCGGTTGAAAGCACGCCTGCCCCACTAAAGCAGCCTGCTGATCCCCCGCGACCCCAGCAATGGGCAGCGCAGCGCCCAGCCAGTGCGCTTCGGTGGTGCCAAAATCATCGCTGGAGTCTTTCACCTCCGGCATAAGATTGGCGGGGATATTGAATAGCGTCAGCAACTCTTCATCCCACTCTTGGGTATGGATATTAAACAGCGCCGTACGAGAAGCGTTGGTGGCATCGGTAACGTGCTGCTGGCCACCGGTTAACCGCCAGATTAAAAAGCTATCTACCGTTCCGAACGCCAGCTCGCCCTGCTCAGCGCGTTCCCGAGCACCCTCAACGTTATCCAGTATCCATGCAAGCTTCGTAGCTGAAAAGTAGGGGTCAATCAACAGGCCCGTTTTAGCTTGAACGACATCGGTGTGACCTTTATCACGCAGCGATTGGCACACATCAGAGGTGCGACGATCCTGCCAAACGATGGCGTTATAGAGTGGTTTAGCCGTTTTCCGATCCCACAGAATAGTGGTTTCCCGCTGGTTGGTAATGCCTATTCCCGCTATTTGGTCGGCGGTAATCTCTGCGTTGTGCATCACATCTCGGCAGGTCGCCACCACTGTGTTCCAAATATCTTCTGGGTTGTGCTCAATCCATCCGTCGTGGGGGAAGTGCTGCGCGAATTCCTGTTGGGCAACAGCGGCCACTTGGCCTTGGCGGTCAAACAGAATGGCGCGGGAGCTGGTGGTACCTTGATCAATGGCGAGTATAAAAGAGGACATATCGAGTTCACTTTGTTGTATTGTCTTTCGATTTTGTATACTTGCTTTCGTTTTATTATTATCAAAGGCTACTCTAGCCGCCTAAAATGCTCAAGGATGAAACTGACTCGTTAAGCGATCTCATTAAGCAGTCTCTTCAAGCAGTCTCTTCAAGCAGTCTCTTCAGGCAATGTACAGCGCCACATCGTGTTGCGTCAGCAAGCGCTGAATTGTTTCCGGCGGTTTGCGGTCGGTAAATAGCGCATCCAGCTGTTCCAGATTGCCTTGCCGCACGACCGGGTTACGATGAAATTTAGAGTAGTCTGCCGCCAAATAAATCCGCCGCGAATTGGCAATAATTGCTTGAGCAACACGCACTTCCTGGTAGTCAAATTCCAGTAGCGAACCATCTTCATCGATACCGCTGATACCGATAATGCCGTAGTCCACCTTAAACTGATTTATAAAGTCGATAGTGGCTTCACCGATAATGCCGCCATCGCGGGAGCGCACCTGCCCACCGGCAATAATCACGGTGAAATCCTCTTTATGCTGCAGGATGGCGGCAACGTTAAGATTATTGGTAATAATCTCAAGGCCCTGGTGCTCTAGCAGCGCTTGAGCAATCACTTCATTGCTGGTGCCAATGTTAATAAACAGTGAAGAGTGATTAGGAATATGCTGAGCTAAACAGCGGGCAATCCGCTCCTTTTCTTCCAGATGGAGCGTCTTGCGTGTGCTGTAGGCGGTATTCACCGTACTGGACTCGATCCCCACCCCGCCATGCACTCGCCGAACCCGACCTTCATCAGCAAGGGTATTCAAATCACGCCGGATGGTTTGCGGTGTCACAGCGAAATGATCGGTGAGCTGCTCGATACTCATATAGCCATGCTGACGAACCAGCTCGACAATGGCATCCTGACGAAATTGTTGATTCATAAGCCCGGCCTGTTCGATTTTTATTGATATCTGAACATAATCTAGCAAAATTTTCGAAATCTAATAGCTTTCATCAAGCAATTCGGCTAACCCCGAACCGACAGACCGAGCGGTGATATCTCTTATTATAGAGGCCATACCAATAAAATCATGGGGATAGCAACCACCAGCACGACCAATGAAAGCGGCAGGCCCAGCTTCCAATAATCGCCAAAGCGGTAGCCGCCAGGCCCTAGCACCAGCGTATTGGATTGGTGCCCAATAGGGGTTAAAAATGCACAGGAAGCGCTAACAGCCACCACCATCAAGAACGGATCGAGTGAGACATCAAAGCCATTGGCTAAGCTCACCGCAATAGGCGCCATCAGCAACGCAGCGGCCGCATTGTTGACCACATTAGAGAGCAGCATAGAGAGTAAAAACAGGACAATCATAGTAACGACCACCGGCCAGTCGCTGCCAAAGCCCAACAGCGCGTTGGCAATCAAATCCGCACCGCCACTGGTTTCTAATGCCTCACCAACGGGTATCATCGCTGCTAGCAGCACTATGACGGGGCCATCAATAGCTTGATACCCCTCGCGTAACGGTAATACGCCAATCAGTAGCGAAATCAGTGCAGCAGTACTCATGGCCACAGCGGCCGGGAGTAGATCAAACAGCATGGCTACGATCGCCAAAGCAAAGATGGCAATGGATATAGCCAGCTTGCGAGGTTGGCCCAGGTGCAACTCGCGACTCGCTAGTGGCAGACACCCCAGCGAGGCTAAGCTATCTGAAAGTTCATTTTCACTGCCCTGGAGCAGCAAAACGTCGCCGTTTTTAAAACGAATATCCCGCAACCGCTGTTTCAGGCGTCCTCCATCACGGGCAACCGCTACCAGATGGAGACCAAACTGATGGTTCAAGCGTAGCTGGCGCACGCTGCGGTTAATCATCATCGAGTCATTGCGAACTACGGCCTCGATTAACTGCAGTCCTTCGGTATCCACGGGCTTTTGATCTTGTGCAGCGTCTTTCTTTTTTGCCTTATCTGCATCTTTGTGACTAGCTGGATGCTCAGCATCATTCACTTCTGGATCGCCCTCGGATTCTTCCTCCAGTTCAGCGATCGCGCTAAGCCCCACTTTGTCCTCCAGCATCTGGAGCTCATCAGGCCCTGCCTCTAACAACAGAATATCGCCCTCTTCCAAGGCGCCGTGGAAGTTATAGCCAGCCCGACGGTTGTCATCGCGCACCACCGCTAGCACAGGGATGGTTTCGTCCAGTTCGTCGCACAACTGCTGTAGCGTTAAGCCTTTGGCTTTAGACTCTTCGCCTACTTTCAACTCGACTAAATAGTTGGCGGTATCAAACATTTCATCCGTAGAGGCTTGGCCGCTACGCTTAGGCGTTAAGCGCCAGCCAATCAACACAATAAAGGCCAACCCCGCCAGTGCTACCGCAATGCCAACGGGCGAAAAGCTAAACATACTAAATGCCTCGCCCGTTACATCCCTGCGATAACTGGAAATAATGATATTGGGCGGGGTGCCAATCAACGTTGTCAGGCCGCCGAGCAAAGACCCGAATGCCAACGGCATCAACAGTAAAGAAGGCGAAGTATTGTGTTCGCGAGCAAGCCGCATAGCCACCGGTAGCAACAGCGCCAGGGCGCCCACGTTGTTCATAATGCCTGATAGCAATACGATGGTGCCGACCAGTACTAATAGTTGGAGCAACAGATTTTCACCCACTTTTAGCACCTGATTGGCGATAATATCGACCACACCCGAGCGCTCAAAACCGCGGCTAAGCACCAGCACAGCGGCAACGGTAATCACCGCTGGGTGGCCAAAACCTGTGAAAGCGCTTTCAGCCGGTACAAGCCCCAGCATGACGGAACCTAGCAACGCCGCCAGCGCCACTAAGTCATAACGAAAACGGCCCCAGATAAATGCAGCGAGCGTTAGTCCAAGTACGATAAACACCAGTGTGCTGGACGTAAGCGTTAACCATCCTAGATCCAATGCTTCAATGCTTACGTCTTCAATACCGGAGCTCTCAGCGCTTGAGCTCTCAACACTTATGTCCTCAGCCGACATCCTTTTACTACTCCCTTGCTACCGCTTGATAGGTCGCCACTCAATTGATGCACGCCACGCTTTCAACATGGCTATTTCTACTGCACATTAGACGTTTACTATACACACGTATAGCCCCGGCAAATGGAGAGTTTTATCAACGCCTATCCTATAAAAACACAGCAGCCCGGCAATGCCGAGCTGCAAAGGGAGTGCCTATAGAGAAGAGTTAGGCTTATAAATACAGCGGCTTGCAAGACTTCACTGCATCGCAACACTCTTGCAGACTGAGCCCGCTCCTCCTCCCAAAGAAATGACATCAGATAAAACAAGCTCGCTACGGCAGCAAAATAGTAGACCCTGTGGTTTTACGGCTTTGTAGGGCGTCTTGGGCTTGGCCTGCTTCAGCCAGCGGGTAGCGGTTGGCAACATCAATTTTGACTTTACCGCTTTCAATCATGGCGAAGAACTCTTCGCACATCATTTCCAAACGCTCACGGGTGTCGGCGTAACCGTTAAGGCTAGGGCGCGTCACATAGAGCGCGCCCTTCTGATTAAGAATACCAATATTAACGCCATCCACCGGGCCGGAAGCGTTGCCAAAGCTGACCATCAGCCCACGGGGCTTTAAGCAGTCCAGTGATATTTCCCAAGTGTCTTTACCCACCGAGTCGTACACCACATCGCACATATCGCCGTTGGTAAGCTCGCGTACACGCTCGGCTACGTTCTCCTCGCTATAGTTGATCGTCGCCCAGGCGCCATTAGCCATGGCTAGATCCGCTTTTTCCTGTGAGCTGACGGTGCCGATCAGCTTAACGCCTAGTGACTTCGCCCACTGGCAGGCAATCGAACCCACCCCACCCGCCGCGGCGTGAAACAGAATAGTTTCGCCACCTTTTAGTTGATAGGTTTGGCGCAGCAGATACTGCACGGTGAGACCCTTGAGCATACTCGCCGCTGCGGTTTCAAAATCCACAAAGTCGGGGAGCTTAATCACTTTAGCTGCGGGTAGTGTATGTAGCTCTGCATAGGCGCCCAAAGGGCCTTGGGCATAGGCCACGCGATCGCCAACGTTTAAGTGTGTGACCCCTTCGCCAACCGCATCGACCACACCGGCGCCTTCGGTGCCTAGCCCTGAAGGCATAGAGGGCGCTGGGTAAAGTCCGGTTCGGAAATAGATATCGATAAAATTAAGGCCGATAGCCTTATTGGCGATACGCACTTCACCCTGGCCGGGTTCAGCGGGGGAAACGTCGACCAGTTCAAGCACTTCAGAACCGCCGGTGTGGGCAAATTGAATACGCTGAGACATTAGGACTCCTTATTGTGTAATTTGCTTATTATTTGAGTTGATACGCCACCTCAGAATAATGGTAAGCATGGCATCAGGTCCTGCTATACAAGCGCGTCGCGACGTTTAAATCAAGCTAGCACGCTAGCGTATTTTTACCCATTAGGACGCGAGGCAATGCAATCCCGCTGTCATGCGCCCATGCTAGTATTAGCGATCTTTTATCGTCGAAGGCTTAGAGATTTGTCATGACGCATCCCGCTATTCAACTTCCCGCGCTTATCGCCCACCGCGGTTACTCCGCCGCTGCCCCCGAAAATACCCTAGCGGCGGTGCGCGCTGCCCACCAAGCGGGTGCCAGATGGGTAGAGCTGGATGTGCAGCTACTGGGTGACGGCACCCCGGTGATTTGGCACGACAGCGATGTCGCACGTTGCTCAAACGGCCGCGGCGGGCTTGCCTCTATGGATTGGGCCAAGGCGCAAACGCTGGACGCAGGCAGTTGGTTTGACGACCGTTTTGCGGGTGAGAAAATGCCCAGCTTGGCGCAAATGTTGGCACTGCTTAACGAGCTGGAAATGGGCGTCAATATGGAAATAAAGGTCAACAAAGGCCGCGACCCCATCGCGCTGGTTGAGCGTGCGCTGCCGGAGATGCTGGATACTCTACCCCCCGAGCGTTTGATTATTTCCTCCTTCAATGCCGCTGCTCTTGGCCACTGCCGTCAATTTGCCAACGCAGAGCGGCTGGCCCTGGGCGTGCTATTTGGTAGCGTGCCCAAAAACTGGCGTGAGCAGTGCGAGGCTGTTGAGGCGTTCAGCGTGCACCCTCACTGGCCACGTTTGAAGCGCGCCCAAGCCGACGCTATGCAGCGCGATGGCTATCAAATATTGTGCTATACCGCCAATGACCCCAGCGCTTTTCATAGCCGCTGGGAGTGGGGTATCGGCAGTGTCATCACCGATGAACCGGCCGCGTTCAAGCGCTTTTTAGATAGCCATTAAATAAGTTCTAAGCTTGCCCAGCTGGCTTAAACACTTGCTAAACATAAAAAACCCAGCCAAGCATCGAGCTGGGCTAGGCTTAAGCAGTAAAGGGTGGCGTTACATCGCTGAAAGCTTCTCTTCATCCAGTACGCCAGACATGCGCACCATTGCCAGCGCCTCATCCAAGCTACTCATCTCTTCAATCATCACCAATTCGTTCTCTAAGCTCACTGGCTGACCGGCTTTCTCAGTCAGCAGTTTCTCCAGTGAAGCTACATCCATAGCGTCGTCTAAGTGGTGAACATCTACTGAGGTACTGCTGCGGCCCGGCAAATAGATGGTGCCATTAGAGAAATCCACGGCGTAGGCAATCACTCCGGGTACGATAAAGAACAACAGACCCACCCCATTGGCGACAGCAATGACCGGATCAATATCACCGCTCATTTGCCCCTTACGCTCAGGATGAAAAAGCGTACCACAACCACTCAGTGATACAATGGAAACGCCAACCACGGCGCCAGTCAACCAGCGACGAACTGCTTGATGCATGAAGGTTCCCTCAAATAAAAAAGTATCGATAGTCGATATAGCGCATTGCGCTTTCGTTTTTTTTGCCGACTAACGCGCCATAAACTCGGTCAGTTTAGCACAGCATCCTAAAGCGTTGATGATTTGACGATAGGCACTATTTTGCCGCTTTAACCGCTAGGCCGTACAATATCCCCATTCAACGCTTTTAAGAGCTTTCTCAAGAGCTTTTTTCAAAAACCAAGGAATGCTAACGTCCATGCGCGCCAGCCAACTATTGATTGCCACTCTAAAAGAAACCCCGGCTGACGCCGAAGTCATTAGCCACCAGTTAATGCTCCGCGCTGGGATGATTCGCCGTTTAACCTCTGGGCTTTACACCTGGCTGCCACTTGGCCTGCGTACACTGCGCAAGGTGGAAGCCATTGTGCGCGAAGAGATGAACCGCGCCGGTGCTCAAGAAGTACTGATGCCCGCCGTTCAGCCCGCCGAACTATGGCAAGAGTCTGGCCGCTGGGAACAGTACGGCCCCGAGTTATTACGTCTCAAAGATCGCCACGACCGCGACTACTGCGTCGGCCCGACCCACGAAGAAGTCATTACCGACCTGGTGCGTAAAGAGATTGCCAGCTATAAACAGCTGCCGGTCAATTTCTACCAGATTCAAACCAAATTCCGCGACGAGATTCGCCCACGTTTTGGGGTGATGCGCTCGCGTGAGTTCATTATGAAGGACGCCTACTCCTTCCACTTGGATGAAACCTCGCTGAAACAGACTTACCAGGACATGTACGACGCCTACACGCGCATTTTCACACGTTTGGGGCTTAACTTTCGTCCTGTTATCGCTGACAACGGCTCGATCGGCGGCACCGGTTCTCACGAATTCCACGTGCTGGCCGATTCCGGTGAAGACGATATCGTGTTCTCCAACTCCTCCGATTATGCGGCCAACATGGAGAAAGCCGAGGCACTACCTGCTCCGCTTGGCAGCCAGGCTACCCGCGCCGAACCCGGCGAAGAACTACGCCTCGTCGATACCCCCGATGCCAAAACCATCGCCACATTGGTTGAGCAGTTCGAGCTACCGATTGAGAAAACCGTTAAAACGTTGATGGTTCACGCTGCCGAAGGCGGCTTAATCGCGCTCCTCGTTCGTGGTGATCACGAGTTGAACGAGGTAAAAGCAGAAAACCTATCTCAAGTAGCTGCACCGCTGACCATGGCCAGTGAAGAGGAGATTCGCGCTGCGGTGGGTGCTGGCCCCGGCTCGCTCGGCCCAGTGGGCTTGAAAATGCCGGTGATTATTGACCGCAGCGTCGCGCTGATGAGCGACTTCGGCGCCGGTGCCAATGTGGATGACAAGCACTACTTCGGCATTAACTGGGAGCGCGATGTAGCCCTGCCCGACGTTGCCGACCTGCGTAATGTGGTGGAAGGCGATCCCTCTCCAGACGGCCAAGGCATGCTCTCCATCAAGCGCGGTATCGAGGTTGGTCACGTCTTCCAGCTTGGCCAAAAGTACTCCCAGGCGATGAACGCCAACGTGCTGGGCGACAACGGCAAAACCAGCCACCCGTGGATGGGTTGCTACGGCATCGGCGTGACCCGCGTGGTTGCTGCGGCCATTGAGCAAAACCACGACGAATCCGGCATTATCTGGCCCAACGCCATTGCCCCCTTCCAGGTGGCGCTGGTGCCGATGAATGCGCACAAATCACAACGTGTTCGCGAGGAGTCTGAACGTCTTTACCAAGCGCTCACCGCCGCAGGCTTAGATGTCTTACTGGATGACCGCGACACCCGTCCTGGGGTTAAATTTGCTGATTTGGAGCTGATGGGCGTTCCTCATCGCCTGGTCATCGGTGACCGCAGCCTGGACAACGGCGAACTGGAATATAAAGGACGCCGGGATAGCGAAGCCACCATGGTGCCTGCGGATCAAATCATCGACTTTTTGCGTGAGAAAGCTAGCTAAGGTAGTAACGCTTAGCGGGTTATTGCTGAGCGGCGCTGGGCTAGTAGTGACAAGCCCAGCTGCGGCTCAGCTGTTACCTCAAACGCTGCGGCCTACGCTTGAGTCTGCCAATCAGCAGCATCGAACGGCTCAACAGCAGTGGGTAGCGCGTCAGTGGCGTGAACGCATGGACACGCCGCTAGCGCGCTTTATTGATGATGCCGTACAGCGCCAGACACTGCTAACGCGTATCTACCAAGAAGCCAGACTGGCAGGCTTACCGCCTGATTTGGTGTTAGCTTTGATTCAGGTGGAAAGCGCCTTCAAAGCGGATGCTATCTCCTCTGCAGGCGCCGTTGGCCTGATGCAAATTATGCCTTTCTGGGTCAGCGAACTTGGGCTACCGATTGACGACTTAACCTACCCGCCACGCAATTTGCGCTATGGCTGTACTATTTTGGCGCACTACCTCGCTATCGAGAATGGTGACTTTACCCGCGCGCTAGCACGCTATAACGGCAGCTTGGGCGAAACCTGGTACCCGGAGCGGGTCATGCACGCCTGGCGGAATACTTGGCGCCAGCCAACATTGCGTTAAACATTGCATTAAACAACGCACCTCTCATCTCAGTTCAGCGGTACAAGCTGACCTGGTCGCCAGCGCAAGAGCCAGTGCTCAATTAAGGTCAAAGTAAAAGTGTTGGCTTACCGTTAAGCCAAACGCATGACTTTCTTGCTCAATCCATCCACTATTAGACTTAACAATTTGTCAGCTTAATGCGGGATGACGATCTCAATGCCAGAGCCAACACTACAACAGCGCCCTTTTATCGGTTTTATCAGTGCATACGCCGCCACGCTATTTGTACTGACGATAATAACCCTACTTGGCTCCACCGCTAACGCCGCGCAGATAACCATCAGCAGTGCTGATGGCCAACCGCTTGAGGATGCAGTTGTTGAGGTTTACTACGATTCGGCGGCGGGCAATCTACCTCAAGAAGAGAATATCTACCAGCGTGATGCCGCCTTTCACCCCAAGGTACTAACCGTCCCTACCGACAGCTATGTGGCCTTTCCCAATCAAGATACAACCCGTCATCACGTCTACTCTTTCTCACCGGCCAAAACCTTTGATTTAAATCTCTACCTACAAGAAACGCCTCCGCCGGTTAAATTCGATCAACCAGGCATTGTCGTTTTAGGGTGCAATATTCACGACCATATGCAGGCATTTATTGTCGTCAGCGACGCCCCTTTTGCAGCATCAACAGGTGCCGAAGGCATGCTTAACCTGCCGACGCTACCGCCTGGTCAACACCGAGTGCGCGTTTGGCACCCGCTACTTGATGATAGCCAGCAAGTCTGGTGGGAAGGCATGATTACCGATACTGACCAACTGGACGTTAACTTGGAACTCAACGCGCTGCCACCGCCAGCGCCAACTCTTTCACCTCTGCAACAACGCTTTAAAGATGCCACTTAAGTTCCTACCAGTGTTCAGGAGGTGGCGGTCCGCCACTTAGTGAGGTTGCTATGCGCTTTAGAACGCGCCTGATGCTAGTGCTACTGACCGTGGTGATTGTCTCGCAACTCGCCACCGGGGTGGCGTTTCTTCGCGCGACCCAAAACGACGTCATTGCAAAAGGCTCCCAACGTTTAGAAGTGGGCGCCAAGGTATTGGAACAACTGCTGGACGCTCGCGGTGAGCAGTTAGCCAATAACGTCGCCATCCTCGCCGATGACTTCGGTTTTAAGAGCGCCGTTTCCACCCAGGATACCGAGACGCTCTACTCCGTTCTGGCCAACCATGGCGACAGAGCCAAGGCAGACATCGTGTTACTCAGTGGACTAGATGGCCATATTTTAGCCAGCAGCCATCACGCGCAAAATAGCCCGATGCCTTTCCCGCAGCTGTTCGAGCGGGCTCGCCAAGAGGGCAAAGCGGTTAGCGTCGTCATAGCCGAGGGTCAACCTTATGAGTTTGCCCTGCTGCCCGTTCGTGCCCCCAATCTAATCGGCTGGGTCGGCATGGGTTTTTTAATCAATGAGGCGGTGACGGAAGAGATTAATGCGTTAACGGGGCTGGATATTAGCGTTGTTAACTTTCTTGATAACAATGAGATCAGTTACCTTGAAAGCACTCATGATAAGCAGTTAGCTCAGCGGTTAATGAGCGGACGTGGTGGTGAGCTAATCAATGGCGAATACTCATTACACAGCCAGATGACACCGGATGCGGAGTACCTCTCCTATGCGAGTCAACTCAATTCCGACGATGCTAATCACACCTATGCGCTACTTCAAATATCCCGCAACGAGCTACTCGGCGCTTACCGCTCATTGCAGTGGCAACTGCTGGGAATCATTGCCCTGATTCTGCTGTTTACCGTGCTCATTGCCATGTGGAGTGCGCGGAGCATGAGCAAACCGTTAATGGAGCTTGCAAAGGCGGCACAGCGCATTGGACGCGGCGAGCGTTTCACCGAGTTACCTACCGGTACCGAGCGCAGTGAAACAGGACTTTTGGCGTCGACACTACTCGCCATGCAGGAGGGCATCGCTCAGCGCGAGGCCACTCTTCATCACCAGTCCCGCCACGATTTACTCACCGACCTGCCCAATCGCATAAGTGCCCAAGAGGATATTAGCCTTTTGATCCAACGCGGCGAGCCGTTTACCTTGCTGCGCCTTGCGATTAATAACTTTCGCGATATTAACGACACCTTCGGCTACGCGTTGGGGGATCATGTACTAGTCACACTGGCCAAGCGTTTGCAGCACTTGGATGACTCTGAGAGTACTGCCTACCGGCTTGATAGTGACGAGTTATTCCTTCTCGTCAAGCAGTCAAGAAGCGACTTTGCCTGGCGAACACGTCTTTTCACTACGCTGCACCATCCTATCGATCTTGATAAATCTCCCATTACTCCCTCTCTTTCTGCCGGTGAAACCAACTACCCAGACCATGGCGATAGCCCGCAACTGCTGCTGCGGCGATCTGATATAGCACTTGATATGGCGCGCCGCCACCGACACACCCACCAGCGCTACCTGGAGGGTCAGGATGAGCACCATTTGCGTCAGCTCACCTTGATTCGTGATCTACAGGACGCGGTGGGCAATGGTGAACTGTGGATGGCCTATCAGCCTAAAGTAGACACACGCAGCGGCCATGTTAATCAATGTGAAGCGTTGATGCGCTGGCGCCACCCCTCGCTAGGTTTTGTACCGCCCGATGAATTTATTGGTTTAGCTGAACGCTCGGGGAGTATCAGCATGCTTAGCCACTGGATGTTAGCCAATGTCTGCGCCCAACTGCATGCCTGGCAGCAGCTTGGTTACCACGTATCGGTAGCCGTTAACCTCTCCGCCAGTGATGTGATGGATCGCCAATTAGCTGCTTACTTGGCTAGCCTACTTCAACGCTATCGCCTTGCCCCTGCCCGCCTGAGTATCGAAGTCACTGAAAGTGCCGTTATGCAGGACGTTGATGCCGCCATGGCCACACTGACGGAACTCAACCAGCTGGGGCTGCGTATCGCCATTGACGATTACGGCACCGGCTACTCCTCCCTGGCGCAAATCAAACGCTTACCCGTGGATGAACTCAAGATCGATAAATCTTTTGTACTGGCAATTGACTCCCAAAAAGATGATTTAACCATTGTCAGCTCGACCATCGAAATGGGTCATAGCCTGGGTCTGCGCTTAGTGGCAGAGGGGGTTGAGAATCGCGCCAGCGCCGAACTACTGAGCAAGCTCGGCTGCGACTATTTACAGGGTTATTGGATTGCTAAACCGATGCCTGCTGACGAGTTACCCGCTTGGTTGGATAGTTATAAATCGCTGTCATTGCCCCACCCGATGTCTTCCATACTAAAGACGCTCCAGGGAAAGCCATGATGTTATTTCAAGCTATGTTTTCACCGCCCAGTTCACCCTTTCGACACTCCCTTTCCCGCTGCCTTGCGTTTTGCTTAGCGGTTTCTTTAGCGCTTGCCTCCGCGCCCTCCTTTGCCGGTAGCCGTATTCTAGGAACCGGTGGAGTGAGTGCTATTGAAGGGGCCGCGGGAGGCGGTTTATCGCCTTGGGCGGTGCTTGCCAGCACCGCAAGCGAACGGGAAATAGGCGTCACTGCCGCCACGACCCGTGCCTGGGTGGACGATTATCGACTAACGGTGACCGGTGCTAGCCTGAATATTTATGATCGTATTGAAGTCTCTGTAGCGCGTCAGACGCTTGATTTGGAGACTCTTGGTGGCGAGCTAGGCCAGGATATTTACGGCGCAAAGGTGCGCTTATTCGGCGATGTGCTTTATCACCCTTGGGGCATTTGGAGTGTTGGAGCACAGCATAAGCGACTGGTTGATGGGGCTATTCCCACCGCCCTTGGCGCCGATGAAACAAGCGGTACCGATGTGTATCTTAGCGCCAGCAAGCTGCTGTTTAGTGCCGTTGCTGGGCGCAATGTGCTGCTCAACGCCACCCTGCGCAATACCGATGCCAACCAAGGTGGCCTGATCGGCTTTGGGGGTGATCAGGGTAGCCGCTCGTGGGTAGCCGAGGGCAGCGTGGGCATCTTTATTACCCCTCAATGGATTATCGGCGCCGAGTATCGTCAGAAACCCGATAACTTAAGCGTGGCCGAAGAGCATGATTGGCAAAGTCTCTACAGTGCCTACTTCTTCAATAAGCACTTATCACTCACGGGCGCGTGGTTGGATTTAGGCGATATTGCTGGCCTACCTTCCCAACGCGGCGGCTATCTTTCACTTCAGGCAGCTTTTTAAGTGGGGCGCTATGATCTATCCACTCAAACACTACCGTACACGCCGTTGTTTAATAGCGATTACTTTTGTAGCGGTCGCGTTTTCGTTCGCAGGGTGTGCTCATCAGTCAGCAACTCAATCAACATCAACATCGACAACACTATACGAGCGCCTGGGTGGGGAAGCCACGATTGATGCGATAGTTGAGAACCTCTTATACCGGATTGCGGATGATCCCGAGGTGGTGGTGTTTTTTGCTAACACCAACATCGATTTATTTGCCGAATCGCTGGCCAGCCAGCTATGCGATGTGAGCGACGGCCCCTGCCGCTATGAAGGCCCACCAATGGATCGTGCGCATCAACATATGGGCCTGACGGATGTACACTTTAATCGCTTAGTGGAACATCTCAATGCCGCTATGCAGGATGAAGATATTACCCTTGGCGCGCGTAATGAACTACTGGGCCGGCTCGCTCCCTTATACGCAGATATTATGCGCCTTCAGTAACCTGCCAGCCGTCACGGCCTGCGGTTTTTACCCGGTAGAGTGCTTTGTCAGCGGCTTCGTAGGCGTAGGGAAAAGTTGCTTCATCGGCTACAAAACAGCTGCCACCTACGCTTAAGGTAACGTCTTTCTTATCCGAATGGGCGGGGTGTGCAAAGTTAGCCTTACGAACCCCTTCAATTAACTGACGACAGTAGCTCTTCAGCGTCTCTGTGTCCGGGCAGAAGATTAACGCTGCGAACTCATCGCCTCCCAAGCGGTAGAGCTGCGCTTCATCATTAAGTGTTTTACCAATCAATGTGGCCAACTGGCGCAACAGGGTATCGCCTTGCGGGTGCCCGTAGGCATCGTTGTACTGTTTAAAATAGTCGATATCGACCAGAATCAGCCCCAGCGACTGATGCTGCTTTGCCAACACATCTTGATGCAAAGCGCTACGGTTCCCGACCCCGGTTAGCGGATCGCGCATGGCGCGCTGCATCCACTCAAAGGTATCTTGGGTGGCGCGATCAGTTCGTCGTAGCTGGCGCTCGTGGAGCCACCAAAACACCAATCCCATCACAAAGATCAATAAACTGGAGTAAGTCAGCACTTGATTATGCTGACGCGTGCTTTCTGAAAAATTATTAATCGCCGCGCCGCGCTGGTCTAATTGGTGCATCTCAATATGGGTAAGGCACTGTATGGGCGCAAACAACTCGTCCACCACAGCGACACGGTCAAACTCACGCAGCGCCAACCCTGCCAATACGCGATTTAAGCTCACTAGGCCGGGCTCAGTGCACTCGTATTGGCGCCGATAAACGTGCACATCGAAAAGGCCGTAAGCTAGCTCAATGTTGATGATGGCTGCATCTAAGGCCGCTTGTGCAGGCTGATCGATCAGTAGTTCGGATTGGGCATCTTGCAGATAGGCACGCGACCGGGTCGCCAACTGTTGGCCTGTCAAATTCCCCGTTTGGCTGAAGTAGGCCTGTATTTCGGGGTATACCCAGCGCGACTCATAAACAATCAGCACCATTAGCGCCAAAAAGCTCATCAAGCTCAACGATAACCACGTAATGTAGCGATGCTGGCGAGCTAAAGGCCGCGGTCGCATTGATGATTGCTCAACGGGTTTGGCTTTGGATGTCACCACTTCGCCTCTATGCTTCGGATCATCCAGATCCAGTCGTTGAATTCACGCAGGTTTTCAACGTCGCGGTCACCATTGCCCTGATTATTATAATCGCGCTCTACCAGCCGCACGGGGCCCCTCGAACGAATGGTGAGCGGATCGCCGTCTTCAGAGCTAATCAGATGCCAGCTGGGGTCGTCCCACCCCTCTAGGGTAACTTCGTAGTCATCCCAGGCGGTAAAGTGAAGCGCCGGGGGCACTTCGCCAAACTGTTCAATCAGAAAGGTTTGAAAAGCTACGCCACGCATCTCCACATCGCGCCCTTGAAAGGGATCGTAGAGCGTAAACGTCGTATCGGACATGGCGCGCAAATCACTTAGGGCGACCTTTTGAGTGACATCGCCGTTGATGATACTTAACGCCTGGGCGAAGACAGTCGTGGGGAAAGTTAAGCCCACGACAATTAACGCGCACGCGAATCGACCGCGTGCACGCGCCCACGGGCTGCGGTGTAAGGCAACTGCGTTCATGGCATCGCTTCCTGGTGTGTTCGTTATTGCAAAGAGCTTATGCAAAGAACTTATGCAGAGAACTTTACCAGAGTACACCTTGTATTGCTCCACATCGTACGCTAGGAAATTTCAACTCAACCGATTTTTACCCAAAAAAAAGCCAGCCCAAATTGGGCTGGCAACAGGAGGTTTACTACGCTAGTAAAACTAAGCTAGTGCTAGTAGAACTAAGCTAGCAAACCCCCTCCCCTGACAAGGTTTACGAGGTGGGTCGGCTATTTTTTACGTTCATCCTTACGTAGATGATCGCGTACCACAAAGCCTACCCAGCCCACCATAAAGACGACCATTAACGCGACGGTGGCTAAGCCGAAAATAACTGTGCCATCCCAATACATGGTAATTCCTCCCGCCGTGATGTATGCGTTCATACTAGTTACTCAACGGCGAAAGAATGCTGACCTAGGTCAAGTTACGGAAGGCGGGGGAAAGTGGGTGAACAGGAAATTGATACCGATCAATTTTTGAGTGTTATTGACGCTACAGTACCTTACGGTCTTCGACTTTGCTGTGTTCGGTACCCGGCGGTAACGGGTGACCTTTGGCCAATTCTGCACGGGTAGCTTCGCGCACGTCTAAAATGGTCACTTTATAGTTCAGAGTGCGTCCCGCCAGGGGATGGTTAGTATCTACGGTGACGCGGTCACCATCGACTTCCAGTACTGTGACAATTTGCGGCCCGGCTTCGCCTTCGGTTTGAAAGCGGCTTCCCGGTTCCAACTCAGCGCTACCAAAAGAGCCGCGGCTGACCTCTTGAACCAGGGCTTCGTTGCGCACACCGTAGGCATCAGCGGGCATAAGTTGCACGCTCAATTCAGCCCCGACTGTTTGGCCCGCTAACGCACTCTCTAGCCCTGGCACAATATTGTCGTGACCATGCAAGTACTCTAGCGGCTTATTGCGCGCCTGGGAGTCGTCCAATACCTGCTTGCTGCCATCGTTGAGCACGTCGCTAAGAACATAGTGCAAGGTAACGACCTGATGCGCCGTAATCGACATGGAAAACTCCTCTCCGGTAAGCTGTCGGTTTTGTGATAGAACTTTGAATTAGAACACTGTCTTAGTTTACCACTTGGCCATTGCCAGCGTCTTTCCACTAGGAGTAGCGTTTAATGTTAAGCCCCACCCCCCAGCGTAGTTGGCTTGCTGCGCTGGCTGTTTATTGTCGTGCGCCCGTTATTACCATGCTGTTTTTGGGATTTTCCGCAGGTCTGCCATTTCTACTGGTGTTTTCAACACTTTCTGCCTGGCTGCGCAGCGATGGCGTTGAGATCGCGGCGATTGGTTTTTTTGCCTGGATCGGCATGCTCTACTCGATCAAGTTTTTCTGGGCGCCAGTGGTGGATCGCTTGGCGCTACCGATTTTGACCCGCGCCTTCGGCCAACGCCGCGGCTGGATGCTGTTGGCACAAAGCATGATTGCCGCTGGGCTGGTGGGCCTTGCTGGCGTGAGCCCGGTGGGTAATCTTGGCTGGGTGGCTCTTTTTGCACTCCTAGTGGCGTTTGGCTCAGCGACGCAAGATATCGCCATTGACGCCTACCGCATTGAGTCCGCCGATGACGATGTTCAAGCCGCTATGGCCTCGACCTATATTATTGGCTATCGCGGTGGCTTACTTGCCGCGGGTGCTGGCGCTTTATATATCGCGGCGTCTGCCTCTTGGGATGTGGCGTATCTGAGCATGGCAGCGCTCATGGGTATTGGCGTCCTCACCGTGCTGTTTCGTCCTGAACCTAAGCGCGCCTCGCTCTCTATTCAACTTATCCACGAGCCTAAGGTACGGGCGTTTATTCGTGCCAGCCGGGGCAAACCCAAAATTTTACGCCGCCTGGGTGCCTGGAGTATCGGTGCGCTCGTCTGCCCGTTTACCGATTTCTTTAGGCGCTATGGGGTGAAAGCGCTGTGGATTTTGGTGTTTATTGCAGTGTTTAGAATCAGCGATTTAGCCATGGCCTCAATGGCCAACCCGCTGTATATCGACCTAGGCTTTTCACTGGCAGAGATTGCCAACGTAACCAATATATTTGGCATTGCGATGAGTATTACCGGCGGTATTCTTGGCGGGCTTTTGGTGGCGCGCTACGGCATTGGGCCGCTGCTGATCCTGGGCGCTGCCGCTGCCACACTTACCAATCTGCTGTTCGCCGTGCTGGCACTAGCCGGTCAACAACTGCCCATGCTAGTGATGGCGATTGTGGGTGATAACTTGGCTAACGGCCTTGCCAGCGCAGTATTTATTGCGTTCCTATCAAGCCTCACCTCGCGGGCATATACCGCCACCCAATATGCCCTGTTCTCATCGCTGATGACGCTACCCGGCAAGTTTTTGAGTGGCTTCGGCGGGATTGTGGTCACCGCGCAGGGTTACGCTACGTTCTTTGTAATTGCCACCCTGCTCGGCCTACCCGCCATCGCCTTAGCCATCTGGATCAGCCGAGACAAGCAGCTAGTCCCCGCCCCCAAGCCTGCCTAAACAGGCTTGATGGTTTGAGCTAGCGGTGTGCTTCCAGCCAGTCCAGCGCCCCTGGCGTCGTGCGCCACTGATCGCGCATCAGCGTGCGGTACTGCCACGCTTCCGCCCGGGAGCCGGGGTCAACTTGACCATCTGGGTGGGGCATGGAGGGCCGGGGATTTTCGGCACAAATCAGCTCAAGCGCGTAGCGGTTATGGCCAAGCACATCGCCAAGCGCGGTTTCAGCTGCCTCACGCTGCTCTAATCGATACAGCGCCAGGGTTTTGCCCATTAGCAGCCCGAGAACCAGCGAGCCGTCGTCGTCATTCTCTTCGGCTAACGCCAGCGCTTCTTCGTTGCGGTCATCACGCAGCAGTTGGTCGAGTACCAGCTCGCGCAGCCCCAAGCTATCTTCCTGATCAATCAGCAGTAGCTCTTCGGCCAACTCGCGGGAGTGCTGACGCGCGCCGCGTTCCATACCGACCACCAGCGCTAACCCTGTGCGCAGCAACATAGCGTTATTGGCATCGTCCCAGCACAGGTTGCCGTCGCCTTCAGCGCGGGCTTGTTCCAACCAGCGCGAAAGGCGCAGCGCCAGTGGCTCCAACAGGCTTGGGGCCATCCAGGGCAAGCTGCCAAAGCGGCTGGTGAGCGCCAAGGTTAAGTCTTGCACTACCTGTGGGGCGTCCAGCCACTCGGGATGCGCGCAGAGTGCCGACATCCACTCAATAGCGTTGCCCCAGGGGTCATCGCGAAAACCCAGCGCTACGTCTTCATCCACCAGCACCTGAAACTGCTCATGCCAGGCGGCAAACAGCGTCGCTTCACGAGCACTGGTGTTATAAAGCAATCGGCCGCTTTCAGGGTCGGCGCTGACATCGATTTTAGGGGCGGTGGGCAGCGCGGCGAGTAGTGCCTGAAGCGACACCAGCGGCGTGGCCAGATCCTCTTCCGCACTGAGCAGCTGGTCGGCAAGCGTCGCGCCGGGGTTATCTGCCAACGCGGCTAAAAAATCCAGCTGATCTTCATCCAGCTCGCCCTGGCGAACGAGGCGGCGATACCAGAAGTTGGCGCGTTCTTTGGCTTCCTGTTCGTGGCCTTCATGCAGTAACAGCATGGCTTCAATGTAGGCCAACGTAGGCGAATCGGGCAGCGCCTGCTGGGCTTTGACAAAGGCCCCGCGGGCACTATCCAGGTCATCGTTATCCAGGTGCATCAAACACAGGCGCTCAAGGGCCACGCCGCGTAAAAACAGCGGCCCGCGCTCCATCACATCGTCAAGCAGGTCGGCGCGTTTACGGCTAAAACCGCGCTCTTGATAGATGTCCAGCAGGATTTCAAAGGCCGGTTCGGCCTGCTCGGGCAGGCGCGACCAGTCGCTGCCATCGAACAGCGATTCAAGGATTTGCATTGAGCGACCCGTCTGGCCACTTTCCGCGGCAATCAACCCGGCTTCGAGCAGCGCTTGAGGGGGTGCCTGCTGGCTATCCAGCGCTGCCTTTAGGGTCGCGCCCTTCCATTCGCGCAGCGACAGCATCCACATCATCTGCTCGGGAATTTCAGTGGGAAACTCAATTTGGTAGCAACACTGCTTGAATTTGCGCCCAGAGTCACACCAGCAAGGTTCGTTACGCCCCGGCGTGGCAAGGGGTTCACAGGCAAAGCTAAGCCGCTCCAGCGGTGTTTGCGACCATAGCACTGGCGCCAGCGCTTGGGCCATGGCCACATCGCCTTCAAAGGAATCCGCGCCTTTGGCGCGCACCCAGGTCATAAAATCCGGATAGTGTTCTTGTTGCCTGATTGCCGAGAGTGCCCCGGAGGCGAATCCCAGCAGCTGATCGACCCATACCGCCAGCATTGCCGTCTCCATGTTGTGACAGGATGGCTTGTTAAACGATGTCGCGTTCAACGATATCGAATTAAACAATGACCTGTTTAAAAGCGGCATAGTTTAGCATGAAGGCTGGCATGGTCGCAGCGGCAATCGGTTGATCGTTAGTGGGCCCATTTTAATAACGGAAGCGTGCGCTCGTGCATATTCAGCCGCGCCCCCAAACGCACTAAATTCCAGTAGTGGCCGTTCAATGCGCGGGAAAGCAGCAGCGTATCTGCGGGGGGTTGCAGGCGATCCATCGCCGCCCACACTTTAGGGGTTAGCTCCCGCAAACGGCGGTGCACCCGTACATCGCTGAAATCCTGCTCACCGGGCTCAAACAGCGGCGCGATACATTCAGCGGATTCACGATACAGCGCCAACGGCGCGCCCTGCCCCTGACGCCCGCCCATTTGCATCAGCGCCTCATCCATTCCCATCGGGTCATGCTTCAAGGTGGCATCGAGCAGTTGCATCATGGCTTTAATACGCGCTTCTGGCACAGCGATTACTGCGCCCAAATCGTAAATCACCAGCCGTCCTTGGGTATCGGCAGCAAAATTACCCGCATGGGGGTCGGCGTGTAGTTCGCCATAGGTAAACAGCTCTTGGGTAATCCAGTTCGCTAATGTCTCGGCAATGCCCTGGCGCGTCGCGTCATCTGCATCGGCTAATTCGCGCAGCGGCGTGCCTTCCACGTAGCGCATCGCCAGCACGTGGGGGCCGGAAAGCGCTGGCAAAGGCTCGGGAATCACTAGCCGCGGGTCATCCTTATAGCGTTCACGGTAGCGGGCCAACGCATCGGCTTCAGCGTGGTAATCCAGTTCCCCACGCAGGCTTTCAGCGAGTTCTTCAAACAGTGCATCCAACCGCGCCTGGGGCACTTTAAACCAGCGGCCTAAACGCATTATGCGCCGCACCTGGATCAAATCACTCTCCAACACCTCGGCAAGGCCGGGGTACTGCACCTTGAGCACGACCGTTTCCCCCTCATGGGTGGTCGCGCGGTGCACCTGCCCCATGGAGGCGCTGGCAAAGGGGCGCTCCTCGATTTCACTGAAGTAGTGGTCGATATCGCCATATTGCAGCACCAGCGCTTCACGAATTTTTGGCCACGGCATCGGCTCGGCTTGGCGCTGCAGGCGGGCAAGCTCTTCAGCAAGATCAGGAGGCAGCAAGTCGTCCCACTGGGACATAATTTGCGCAAGCTTCATCGCCGGGCCTTTAAGCTCTGAAAGCCCCTCAAACAGCGCTTCGCCCAGGGCGCGCCAATCCGCCTGGCCGCCTAAGCGGGTTTTCAGCAACGCGCCGCCGGTGCGCGCACCCAAGCCCATCAATCGTCTTGTTCTGCCTCGCTCACGCATTGGCTATACCTCTCCGAATACCGCTAAATTAAATGCCATTGAACCAATTATTTATACAAAGTTTATACAACTTAGCAGTATTAGACATCTACCGCATCATTATCCACTCCGTTCCAGCTAATCTTTGGAGCGTCTGCTACCATAACGACCACCGATGGATACGATGAAGGCTCCGCTGCTATGCGCCTGATAATTGCCGAAAAACCCAGCCTCGCCCAAGCCATTGCCGAGGCGTTACCGGGCACTAGCAAACGCCAGGATGGTGCGATGGTGTGTGGTGACACCACGGTCACATGGTGCCTGGGGCACTTATTAGAGCAAGCGCCGCCGGAAGCCTACGACCCCGCCGACAAGCAGTGGCGTCTAGACCGACTCCCCATCGTGCCTCAGCAGTGGAAACTGATGCCGCGCCCCAAGGCCCGCGGCCAACTTGCGGTGATTCGCAAGCTGATCAAACAAGCCACCGATGTGGTTCACGCGGGTGACCCTGACCGCGAAGGTCAGCTGTTGGTGCAGGAAGTGATCGAATACATGAAATATCGTGGCCCGGTGCAGCGGCTGCTGATTAGCGATCTTAATAAACCTGCCGTGAGCCGAGCGCTTGCCAAGCTGCGCTCCAACGCCGACTACCAGCCGCTGTTTCAGGCAGCGCAGGCCCGCTCCCGCGCGGACTGGCTGTATGGCATTAATCTAACCCGCGCCTGGACACTCACCGGCCGCCAAGCGGGACACGACGGTGTGCTTTCTGTCGGCCGTGTGCAAACCCCGGTACTGGGGCTGATAGTACGCCGGGATAACGCCATCCGTGACTTTGTGCCCCATCCATTTTATCCGCTATGGGTGGATCTTAAGGTTGCCCAGGGTCAACTGCGGGCCTGGTGGGCCCCCAAAGAGCACCAACCCCTCGATGACCAAGGCCGCTTGATTGACCGCACCCCAGCCGACGCCCTCGCGGCTCAGTTACCCGGCGCTTCAGGGCAACTCACCAAGCTCGACCAACAGGAGAAACGCCAGGCACCGCCGCTGCCCTACTCGCTCTCTGCCCTTCAGGTAGACGCTGCCCGCCGCCACGGACTTTCCGCGCAGATGGTGCTGGATATTTGCCAGCGGCTTTATGAACGCCACAAACTGATTACCTATCCGCGTTCAGACTGCCGCTACCTACCCGAAGAGCATCTTCAGCTTGCCCAGCGTAGTCTCACCGGCGCCTGCCAAAACGATGAAGCGTTGCGGCAGTGGCTCAGTGGTGCGGATTTTACGCTGCGCTCCAAGGCATGGAACGATAAGCAGGTCGGTGCCCACCACGCCATCGCCCCTACCGGAAAGCCCGCTGATTTCAGCCAGCTCTCCGCTACCGAAGGCCATGTATTTCGACTGATAGTGCGCAACGTCATGGCGCAGTTTTACCGCCCGCTGCGCACCTTCGAAGTCAAAGCCGAATTTACGCTGCTCAATGAAGCTTTCCGCGCCCGTGGGCAAAGTATTCTCGACCCCGGCTGGAAACCGCTATTCACCACCCGCGATGAAGCGCCACCGCTACCGCCGCTCACCCAAGGTGAACCCTGCCAAGCGTTGGACGCAGGCGTTGAGGAGAAAGAGACCCGCCCGCCGGAGCCCTTCACCGATGCCAGCCTTATCAAGGCAATGATGAACATTGGCCGCTACGTGGACGATCCAGAGGTACGCCGCACCCTGCGCGACACCGATGGCCTGGGCACCGAAGCCACCCGCGCAGGCATTATCGAAACCCTGGTACAGCGCGGCTATTTAGTGCGCCAGCAAAAGGCCTTACGCGCCACCAAACTCGGCACTGCCCTCATCGCCGCCCTCCCCAGTGCGGTGAGCACACCCGAACGCACCGCTTTATGGGAGCAGCGCCTTCGGGCAATATCCGAACAGCAGGACGACCCCAGCGCCTTTCAGCAAGCGTTACTGGTCGACTTACGTGGCCTGCTCACCCATAGCGACGCCGCCAAACTGAGGCAGAGCCTTCAAACTGCACAAGGCGAAGCCGGTGGCCCGACGAAGCGCACGGGAAAACCGAGAAAGAGCTATACGAAAAGAAAAAGTTCTGGGGGCAAGAAGAAGACGAGTTGAGGGGAAGCTTAATAAGCGCCCCTCACTAATTATCTCCCGAATCGCCAGCCACTCAATCGTTGGAAACTGCCTGCTGAGCGATGCGGGTTCAACATTACCCTTTCTGCGGGTAAGGCCTCAAACCAAGCAAAATTTCAGACTTTTCTGTTAACGGTTGATCCAGTAGTTGCTGCTCGGTGTACTTGGCAAGGTGCTCGCGCAGCAACGTGTACACGGCTTCACGACCCTGACTCGTATCAATCTCCACGCACTTGCCCTTTCCTTTGAACAGCTCAACCGTCGGCAACGTTTCAGCTTTGAAGGTATCGAAGCGTAGCTTCATCGCGTCAACATTGTCGTCCGTGCGCCCAGAGTATTTGGCACGACCCAGAATTCGCTGTTCTTCGAGTACGTCGAATGGGCATTCAAAGTACAGCATGGTCGGCAGCTCGGTCTCCCGGCCAAAAACCTCGTACCAGGCTTCAAGATTGGACAGCGAACGAGGGAAACCATCAATCAGAAAGTTTCTTTTGCCCGTTGTGCGGGTGGGGAGCGCTTGACTGCCAAAGCGACCTCGACAATTGGGCGCTAAATAAAGCGCCCAGCGTGATTCAGATAGCCCGAGTAGCGTGGGCATAAACACGGCATCAAAATTGTATCAGAACAGCATGATACCTTCCCTTACGCTATCGCGTTGTAGTCTACCTAGGGTCACTTCGATAGCGCAGACATTCCACTCGGTACCGACATCACCCATTCCCGTATAGCTCGAATAGTCGGATCTTGCTGACGGCTTTCCGGGTAGACCAAAAAGAACGGTTTGCCTTCCAGTGACGGGCCGAAAGGTTGCATCAAACGGCCCTGAACTAATTCATCGTTAATCAACTGACGGCTCATTAACGCCACGCCCTGCTCCCCCACGGCGGCTGAAACTGCGTGGGTTTCGTCAGTAAACACCAGCCCTGCACTCACATCTAGTCCCGGCACCTTAGCCAGTTTCTGCCAAGCCACCCAATCCAGTGGCGAAGATACAGCACCTGCAATGCGGAAGTGGATCAGCGAGTGCGCCGAGAGTTGCGCTGCATCGTGCAAATCAAGGTGTGGACTGCAAGCCGGGATAAAGGTGTTCTCGAACAACTTCTCCGCTATTAGCCCCGGCCAGCGGCCATCGCCATAACGAATGGCAATGTCTGCCGTTACACCATCTAGCGCTACCGGCTCATGCGAAGCATGAATACGCAGATCAATACCTGGATGGGAGTCGCGCAGTAGGCAAACCCAGGGCAGCAACCAGCGGACCGCAACGGCTGGTGTTGTAGACAGCGTCACGGTTTGGCGAACAGGTACAGCGCTCAGTCGTTCGACGAAATGGCTGATGCTATCAAAGGCTGTTTCCAATACCTGCTGTAGCTCGCGGCCCTGAGGTGTCAGTTTCAACTGGCGGGGTTTACGTACGAAAAGGGAAACGCCCAGCGCCTCTTCGAGTCCTCGGACTTGGTGGCTAATGGCGGTTGGCGTCACCGAAAGCTCCTGCGCTGCCTGCTTGGCGCTTTCATGGCGAGCAGCCGCTTCAAAAGCGCGAAGCGACGAAAGAGAGGGTAATCGGCGATGGTTCATGAATGAGTTCTACTCATCTATAGCAGCAAGAAAAGATCGTTTGTTCGCCCTATAGGCTTAGATCTACGATGGATCTGTTGTTAATCATAGATGAGTTCAACTCAGATTAGGAGGCTATCCATGCCACATTTACTGCATATAGACGCTAGTGCCCGACCCGGTATTGCGGGAACCGATAATCACGGCTCCCATAGCCGCCATCTGACCGATCAGTTTGTCAGACAGTGGCAATCAGGCCACCCGCAAGCTACGGTCACCTATCGCGACATCGGACAAAACCCGCCATCGATTATCAACCACGACTGGATTGCGTCTGCCTTCACCCCCGAAGAGCGTCAAGAACCCTGGATGAAGGAGGCGCTAGCAGAAAGCGATCAATTGGTTGATGAGTTAATTGCCGCTGATATTGTGGTGATCGGCACGCCACTATATAACTTTGGCATGCCAGCCGCCCTTAAAGCATGGATTGATCAAGTGGTGCGGGCCGGCAGAACAGTGGAATTCGATGACTCCAACCCGATAGACCCTTACGTACCCAAGCTCATAGACCGAGAAAGGCATGTCGTTGTGCTCGTAGCTAGAGGCGGCGTAAATATGTCGCCTGGCGAAGAAATGGCCCATATGAACCATCTGGAACCCCACCTAACCACCGCACTTCAGTTTATGGGGATTACCCGTATCCACTACATTGCCATAGAAGGCCAGGAAGTAGGTGGTGAGCTACTGGCCGCATCCATTGCTGAGGCGGTCGGTAAAGTTGAAGTTCTGGTTGATGAACTGCAGATGGCGTTCCGGGACGCTCCAATACCAGAGCCAGCCTAAACGCTATGTGAACAACTAGCATATCAGGTGCGGAGATCGCTAATTAAGAATATCCGTACCTTCTACAACTATTTAGCGCTAGCCGCTAGCCGTGCACCCAATGCCACAAACAGTGCCCCTAGGCTTCTATCCATCCACAAACCAACGCGGGGCTTGCTCTTCAGAAAGGCACCCAGCTTAGCTCCAGCCAGTACCAAAGGAGGCTCTATTACCGCAGCAACCACGATAATCAAGCTGCCATGCAATAAAAGCTGAGCTTCGGCAGGGCCTGCGCCTTCCACGATAAATTGTGGCAAAAACGCCAAGAAGAATACGGCCACTTTGGGGTTTAGCGCGGACACCAGCATACCCTGCCAATAAACCGAGGATAGGCGCTTGGGGCTCTGCTTTTCTGCTGCAATAAATTGATCGCCCTGTGAGAGCAGCATTTTAACGCCCAGCCATATCAGATAGGCCGCCCCGACCCATTTAACAATTGAAAAAGCTAACGCTGATGTTGCCAGTATGGCCGAAAGCCCCACTGCCGCCATCACCACGTGCAGCGCTGCTCCGGTCCAGATACCAAACATAGCGGCGAATCCGTGGCGGCGACCACTACGAAAGGTTTGCCCCAATATGTAAGCAATATCTGGCCCCGGCGATAGATTCAGAAGTACAGCCGCAGATAGAAACGTCATCCAGTGAAACAGCGAGTATTCAAACACCGTTATTCCCCTTTATTCTTCAGCGGCCAAAATTGGCATGCTCAAATGCCTATGCCTCTTCCGATAACAGTGGCGGCATGGGGCAATCGAGAATATCTGACATAGCACGGAACAACTCGGCTTCGGCAGGCAGAATACGTCCGCTGTGCTCAATACAACGCGCCATCGCTAGCAACAGAGCAGGCTTATGCAAAGGCTTTAAGCGCCGCAAACGCTCAACCGCCAGACTGAGCGCACGCATATCACTTATATCCTCAATGGCTGTTAATGAGAACGGCAGCTCACTCTCTGCGGCGTTGAGAGCCGCGCTTATTTCATCAGGATCATCTTGCCCGGCGGCGGCAAGCACCGTTAGCAGCATCTGACACTCCCGCTGCAGGTCGTTTAACTTAAGGCTGGAGGGCCCGCTACCCTGCTCGCTCAGGTTGTTGAGCAACAGCTGATACAGCGTCCATTCAAACAGGCTAACCTGACCATCTGCTTCGATCAGCCGTTCCATGCAAATGCGAAAGTGCTGGGCCTGCGGCATTGAAAGCGAGCGTAACGCGGGCAGCGCCAACTCAATGAGCGGCAGGCGTAACGCTACATCCAGCTTCAATACGTCAGGGCCATAATCCATCAGCGCTTGGTATACATCCGGCTGTGCGGCTTGCTGCAGCACCTCCAATTGATGTTTACGAGTGGCCTTGTCTTCGCTAAGCAATAGCGCGTGCATTAACGCGCGGGCGGCATAGGGCTCATGAGCTGCGGTTCTAATCTGCTCCGGTAACGCGCCTAGCGTTGCTCTAGCCTGGGCTAAGTGACGCTGATCGGGCTGGCCCATGGAACCGATAGCTGTTTGAGCAGAGGCGGCGGTTAAAACAGCCGCCTGCGTTCCTGGTTCTGCTCCTGATCCAAATCTGTGTCCTGCTGCAGAGCGTTCATCGCTGTCTAAAGAATCTGGTGCGTCAGTCTCGTCTGGCTGCTTGGGCCAAGTGGCTTCGAAACGGCCATCCCAGTCTGGCATTACCCGCTTGATTCGCTCTTTAACCGGCGGGTGAGTAGCCATGATTTGGCTAAACCCCTGCCGCACGCCTTGACCGAAGAAAAGGTGGCTGAATTCCGCCGCCTGTGTAGCTTGCAGGTGAGAGCCCAGAGTGTGCGAGCCGATTTTAACCAGCGCGTTACCAATCCCCTCAGGATTGCGGGTAAACTGCACCGCTGAGGCATCCGCCAGATATTCACGCTGCCGACTGACCGCCGACTTGATCAAATTGCCAAAGAAAGTGCCGGCGTAGCCGATCACCATCAGTGCCGCCCCCAGCGCTAAAATAATGGCGCCTGAGTTATCGCGCTTACCACCACCACCGACCCGCCGAAAACGCATACTGCGCAGTAGCATGCCGCCCAAAAAACCAATGATTAGGATGCCGTGCAGAATGCTGATCAAGCGCATATTCAACCGCATATCGCCATGCAGAATATGGCTAAACTCATGGGCTACAACACCCTGCAGCTCATCTCGATTAAGGTTGCGGATGGTGCCACGGGTAATACCAATCACGGCATCGTTGGTTTGGTAGCCTGCGGCAAAGGCATTGATGCTCTCTTCCTCTAGTACATAGACAGAGGGTACGGGCGTTCCAGAGGCAATGGCCATCTCTTCAACCACATTGAGAATGCGCCGCTCATCAGCATCGCGGGTATTAAGATTGATTTCGCGTCCGCCAAGGGCTTCTGCCACTGCGCGACCGCCACGCCCTAGCTGGCTTCGTTTGAATAGACCGCCCAGCACTACAACGGCCAGCACCCCAATAGCAACCCCGAACACAAGCTCAATTGATAATGCGGACAGCATTCCCTGGGCGGAAAGGTCGGCTTGCGCTGTGGATTGATCTCCCATTAGATAAAACGCAACGGCTATTGCTAGCGTCGTCACTACAATCAGGGCTAGTACTGCTAGTACCAGCAAGACAACTAGACGCCCGGTTTTACGACGAGCGTTATCCTGCGCGGTAAAAAAATCCATGTCTCGCTTTCCCTGGGTTGTAACTTAGAACGATACCTTCGGCGCTACTTGAATCTGAGCGCTGTCTTCAAACTCTAACAGGGAAGCATCCTGATCATGGCCGAACATGCCAGCCACGGCTACCGGTGGGAAGCTCTGGCGGTAAGTGTTGTAGTGCATCACCGCATCGTTAAATGACTGTCGCGCAAAGGCTACTTTGTTTTCCGTGCTGGTTAGCTCTTCAGACAACTGCTGCATATTTTGTGAGGCTTTTAAATCCGGGTAGGCTTCCATGACTACATTGAGCCGCCCCATCGCCTGAGTCAGCGCACCCTCTGCACCTCCCAGGTCTGCCATGGCCTTGGCACTACCCGGGTTTGCCGCGGCCGCTTTTAGCCCAGCAGAGGCTGTATTACGCGCCTCGATGACCGATTGCAGCGTTTCCCGCTCATGACTGAGATACCCTTTGGCAGTTTCGACTAAGTTAGGAATCAAGTCATGCCGACGCTTAAGCTGCACTTCAATCTGAGCAAAGGCGTTCTCAAAGCGATTTTTCAACGAAACAAGTCGGTTGTAGATACCGATGACGTAAAACGCGATAGCGGCGATGATCGCCAAGATAATAACGATAGTTAGCACCATGATTCTTCCTTTCAGTAGACATCAGTCAGTAAAAAATACTTTGCCATTGTGTCGATAATAAAAACCCTCGAGGGGATGGGTAAGATCAACCAATACTCTCTCGGTATCTGGAAAACGGGGCATACCTTCAGCCGTCTGCTAACACCGCTCGGTTGCGTCCTTCCAGCTTGGCACGGTAAAGCGCCTTATCGGCGCGGCTTATAACTTCGTCAATGCTTTCAACCTCACGGTAAAGCGCTACCCCCAGGCTCAGTGTAATCGCCAAGCTGCCGGCAGAGGTGGCAAACGCTGGCTCAGCCACTGATCGGCGTACCTTTTCTGCGACGGCCAGAGCGCTTTCCGGGGTGGCGTTAGGGATCAGCAGCAAAAATTCCTCACCGCCCCAGCGGGCTACTCGATCTCCACCGCGAAGGGAGGTGGTGAACCGGCTAGCAAGAATGGTGAGCACCTCGTCCCCCACCTCATGGCCATGCTGGTCATTAACAGCCTTAAAGCGATCCAGATCGGCCATCAACACAGCGAAACATTGCTCGTTGCGCTTAGCGTGGCTCCACTCTGCCTGCAATTGTGTTTGCATGGAGCGCCGGTTGGGCAAGCCGGTCAGCGCGTCGGTCAAAGCATTATACTCAAGCTGCTGGCTGGCCATAAAAGTGCGCTGGTGTTCCTGGTGCAACATCGTGGCAATGACTGCGCCTATGCCCATAGCAGCGGGAATGAAGATTAAATGAATGGGATTATCAGGTAACGTGCTGCCTGTATAAGCAAGTAAAGCGACTACTGCCAGAAATGGCAACCCGTAGATAATAGCCAGATCTCTAACACCGTAAACAGTCGCCGTAGCCACGGCAATGATGGCCAAGGTGAGGCCCTGAGTGATGTAGAGAAGATGCCCGCCCTGCTCCGTATAGTGCAATGCGAACATGGCAGCCACCATACCCACCAGAGAAAGATTAAGCGCCAGCAGCAGCGGATAGGCCCAATAGCCCTGGGTTTTATTGTGGTAGAGCACCAGAAAGATGATTGCCAGAATGGCGGTGGGCAACCGGAGCACAATATGTTTCCACACTGACTCCTCGTTTGAGTAACCGACTAGCGTAGCGTCGAAAATGGTGAAAACGGGCAACAACACCAGTACTACGCAGGACAACAAGTAGCCAAGTCGACGCGAAAGCGAATATTGATTAAGAAGAAAATTGACCCGCCATTCAGCAGGTATTGGTACGCGCTTTCTCATCATCACCTTTTCCGGTACTGGGTAGTTTTGCACCACCCACACCCTAGTGGAAACACTAGTGATATAAGAGTTTTTCTGGTGGGGCTAATGGGCAATTACATATTGTAACATATGAGTTGCAGTGCTCATAATGCCCTAGTTAAACCCCCAAACGGTGTTCTTAGCGGGAGTTGTCATGTCACCTCTCCATTGAAGCCATGATTCACATAACACCGAGCGAAATGTTAATGGTGCTTACCAAGTCTCCTCGGAGCCTGGTGGCCCCATACCGATCTGAATATCAGGCGCAATATCCACCACGCCTTGGATATGCTTCAGACGTTCCACCGTGACATCATCGGCCGCCCCGGTAATGCAACCGATCTCTTTTAGCACCTCCCGGATAATCAACCCCTCGGCACTTAGCCGTGTGGCGATGTCATTGATCGATTGATCGTCGGAAATTGTAATTATCCAGAGCGCTATTTTTGCCATCGATCATTCCTTATTAAGGTGCTTGTACTAAACCCGCGCCAACGCGGGGCTCAGGCGATGGCAGCCCTTTTACCGAAGCCACCAGTTGTTGCCACAGCTTCACTCCCCGCAGTGAGGCGTCGGACTCTGCCCAGAGGGCTGCGCAGCCTGCCACATGCGGCGCTGCCATGCTGGTGCCGCTAATCGTTTTATGGCGTGTGGGCCGAGGCCATGAAGAGAAGATATCGCGCCCCGGTGCGGCAATCTCAATCTTGCCATGATTTGAGAAACTGGAAGGCTTCAGGTTTGAATCGACAGACGCCACAGACATCACCGTGGGTGAATTGGCAGGCGCGCCAGTGCTTGCAGAAGAATTGCCTGCGGCGGCAATAATCAGGCATCCATTACGAAGTGCCGCAGCGCCAGCGTGGGTGTAGGCTGCTTGCACTGGGCTTTGGCTACCCAGCGACATCGAGATCACTTCACACCGATTGGCAATGGCCCAGTTCAAGCCTGCGAGCACACCTGCCCCGGTACTACTACCTGAGTTGGTCAGCACCTTGCCAACCAACACCTGAGCATCGAACGCGATACCGTAACGTGAAGTACTTTCGGAAGGCGCTTTTGGCCCACAAGCCGTACCTATGCAGTGCGTGCCATGCCCATTGAGATCCTGAACCGGTTCCCCAACGAAGGATCGGGTAACAAACTCCCTGCCAGCGTAATCCGGGTGGCCAAGATCCATACCGGTATCCAGCACGGCGACTTTAATGCCCGAACCACTCCAACGGCTTTGCGGGACATTGCATTGATTCAGCCCCCAAGTCACCTCAGGCGCGTCCGTCTCATGCGATTCTTTGCGCTCGTTACTATCAAGTTCAACGCCAAGATCGCGCGCGATAGTACTCGCTGCGCGCAAAAAGCCCCGCAGGTAGTCAGCATTTCTAGAATCAGAGCTTTTAAAATCAGAGCCTTTAAAATCAGAGCTTTCAGAAAACGCAAAATACTCTGGCTCAATAATTTCTATCGGACTATCCGCTGAAATTTTGTCAAAAACACTCATCCCGTGCTGCTCTAAGGCGTCACCGCCAACCAGCGCGACACCCAGCTCCGGGAACACCAACGCCTCTGCGTCCCCAGTGTCTTCCAGGCTGACGGCCTGATCGGTAAAGTCACGGGCATCGGCCACCCGAAAGTTCTGAGCCTTTAGCGCCTTGATGCCCTCCTCTACTCTTCCCTCACGATAACTGATAAGAAAGCGTCCCGTTTCAAGGCAGCTGCCGCCACGCTCCAGCGCTGCCAACAGGAGTTTTTCGGTGCTGCAGGAGACCGAGTTAAGTGAGCCGCTCGGGCCAGGCGGCGTGCTACCGCTGCCGGTACCTTTAGGTGTTTTAGCCATCGTAGATCCCTTTTCGTTTGGCTGGACAGAAATATTGAAATACTGCTGCTTTCAGCTTAACGCACCTAATGATCTTCGCCAGATTGATTAAAACCCAGGTTGACCAAGCTCTTCATCCCTAAGTGTGAGCACTTCAAAACCGCTGGATGTGACCGCAACTGTATGCTCCCACTGAGCTGACAATGTCTTGTCACTAGTCACTACCGTCCAGCCATCTCGCTTGGTTTTTATCTTGGCCCTACCCTGATTAATCATCGGCTCGATGGTAAACACCATCCCTTCTTTTAAAACCAAACCTCTGCCTTTCTTTCCATAATGCAGCACCTGGGGCTCTTCATGCATTTCCCGGCCAATTCCATGGCCGCAATACTCTCGCACAACAGAGTAGCCGTGATTTTCGGCATGTTGCTGGATGGCATACCCCACATCACCCAACGTGGCACCGGGCTTGACTGCGTGTATGCCTTGCCACATGGCTTCGTAGGTTTTATCCACCAGCCGCTTTGCGTAGGGTGTAACGTCGCCGATCAGGTACATCTTGCTGGAATCAGCAATAAAGCCGCCTTTTTCCAGGGTAATATCGACATTAACAATATCGCCTGATTTAAGCGTTTGCGTTTCAGATGGAATCCCGTGACACACCACGTGATTAACTGATGCATTTAACACGAACTGGTAATCGTACTGCCCCTGGCTAGCGGGACGGGCCTGCAAATCGTCCACGATGTATCTTTCGGCCCAATTATTAATGTCCATGGTGGATATACCGGGCACTATTTGCTTATCAAGATGGCTAAAAACCAATGCGAGTAGCCGCCCGGCTTCACGCATTACGCTCAGCTCCTCTTCGCTTTTCAGAGTTACCTCACCCACCGATCACCTTCCTTACATCTACATCAGCTTGCTTCATTTGCTCACGCATAATGTCAGAGAAAGTCATACTCGGATTAGCCTCAGCCAACATACCAACCTTCATCCAGTACTCTGCCTGGGCGTTGATTGAACGCACCATGACGGTACTCGCCCTACGAATATCTTCATGCAACTGGTCATTGATCTTAACGATACCCATCACATCACCCAATATATGAAACGAATATAAAATGCATACGAATCATATATCGCAAAGAATAAAGCGACAAGCTTACCTGCCAATGCGCAAGGAGCCCCACCGATACCTAGCGCTTGGCTAGCTAAAAAAGATACCGATCTGTGAAGAAATTAACGAGAGCGCGCATTTGGACGCACGACAAACCAACTGGCCAACACCAAGCTACCGAATAGCGTGTAAACCACCACAAACACCCACTCCGGCAAAGTGAAATAGAGCAGGCTATGCAGCCAGTGCTGAATGAATGAGCCGGAATAGGTAGCAGCGCCCGCCTCTGCTCTGAGCGCCATTTCCCAGACGGTTAACGGGCAAACTACCCCCAGCCAGACTTGAATCACCACATAGCCTATGGCGCACAGATGCACGATGCGAAACACCCGATTGCGCACCCACTGCCAGTTCAGGAAATAACCTGTGTACACTGCGAATAAGCCGAGCACCACAAAGGCCACGAATAGCACGTGGAGAATTAGTAGTGTGTCGGCGAGCAAAAGGAGCAGTGATGGGGGCATAGGGAACAGCTAACTGCTGTCAGAGCGTGCATCACGGCATACCACTACCTGGTTCCTTCCTCCGCGCTTGCCAACGTAAAGCATCTGATCCGCACGCGTGATAAGAGACTCAAGGCCGACATCATCAGCACTCGTTGCAGCCACACCGATGGTGATACTTGGATTCAGTTTGCTCATTTCTTCCATTGAAGACAGCTCGGCGACCTTCATTTTCAGGCGCTCCGCAATCATTTGTGCTTCGCTTGGGCTGGTGTTCGGCAACGCCACGACAAACTCTTCACCGCCAAAACGTCCTATCACATCCGATGGGCGCAGAGACTCTGCGCAAACCCCTGCGATCTTTGTTAGCACCCAATCCCCGTGGCTATGCCCCCAGGTATCATTAATGCTCTTGAAGTGATCCACATCGATCATAAACAGGCTAAACGGCACCTTTTCGTATTGGGAACGCTTTAATAGCCCCTTAGCCAGTTTCATAAAATGGCCACGATTATTGAGATTGGTCAGCGCATCCCGCTCAGCGGCTATCCGCAATTGCTCTTCCAGTGATTGTCGGTGAGCGATCTCATTATGCAACTGTCGGTTTTGATCACGCTCCTCATAAAGCATTGCATACTG
Source organism: Vreelandella boliviensis LC1 (assembly GCF_000236035.1). Classification (GTDB taxonomy): domain Bacteria; phylum Pseudomonadota; class Gammaproteobacteria; order Pseudomonadales; family Halomonadaceae; genus Vreelandella; species Vreelandella boliviensis. The sequence goes on along the minus strand of NZ_JH393259.1, from coordinate 25,914 downwards.
CTTACGTTGCAGTCTTTCCAGGCGTAGCAAGGCAAAGAACCCCACCACATTGCTCATACCCAGCAAAACAGCGAGCAAAAGCATTCCTATCGGGGTCAGTCCCGCGAACAGCACCGCAGACACTAGAAAGCCAATATTTAAATAGAGGCTGGCAGCTGTCACCACGGTAAGTCGATTAGGGATCAGGAGATAGAACCCCATGGTGGCGACCGCCACGGCGGTAATTTGTGTGGATAAGCTTTCAGGCCGTAGAGGTACAATCAAAATAATGCCTGTGGCAAAGACCCATAGCGGCAAGGCGTGCAACCAGACACGGTAATCGTTTCCACTCCAACGCCGCACCACGAAGGCTATCAATAGACAAAGGCTCACCACCACTATTCGCATGGTAAGCAGCAGATAGAACGACCGGGTAAGCCCCAGCAGGTAGTAGTCCGAAATCACAAACATGCCAAAGACACATGCCGCAACGCTCACGGCAAGGCTGAACTCAAGCCTCACACTTTCCTGGATAGTCCGCCGATACATCAACTCACTGCTAGCGTCGCAAAATTGCCCTGTTAACCCATGCACCTGATACTTTTTTTCCCGTAATGGCACAGCACCGCACTCCCGACGTCACATAGCAATTTTTTAATTTTATCAACAACGCGCTACCACTCATCTCAACATTCCGCAGGCGTAACCGTGCGATAAGTGGTTGTGGCCTTTTCCAACCCTTGCTGTAATGCCCGGATGCGGGACTCATGAGCGGGATGAGTAGAAAGAAACTCCGGCGGCTGGTCGCCGCCAACAGCGGCCATGTTGCGCCACAGGGCCACACTTTGCTGCGGATCAAACCCGGCACGGGCCATAATCTCAAGGCCCATCAAATCAGCCTCCTCCTCATGGGTACGGCTGAAAGGAAGGCTTATACCCAACTGGGCGCCGATACCCAAGGCCTGCATTAACTGCTGGTTGCCAAATTCCTCTTCCCCTAATAACCCCACCACCAAGAACATGGCTTTAATGCCCAGCTGCTGGGTAAGCCGCTCATTGCCATGATCCGCCAGCACATGGCCCACCTCGTGCCCAATCACCGCCGCTAGCTGGGCGGGAGTTTCAGCCACCCGCAGCAGGCCGCTATGCACCCCTATACGTCCACCGGGCAGAGCAAACGCATTGGGGGAAGCATCCTCAAAAACCACCACTTCCCAGCGTTCGGGGAAAGCGAGCCCTGGGTAGCTTGCCTCAGCGCCAGCCACCACTTTTTCGGTCACGCACTGCACCAATTGATTAGCCTGCGTATCGCGATTGAGCGGCTGGCTATTGCGTAGCTGATTAAAGGCGTCTCCCCCCATCTCAGCCATTAACGAGTTTGGCACTAACGCCAGCTGGGAGCGCCCGGTGGGCGTTTCCCCGCAGCCAGCCAGAGAGGCCAGCAGCCCCAAGAGGAAAAGAGGTAACAGAAATCGCCGATGCATCGGATAGTATCGCCTGGATTAAGAAACGTGCAGTAGAGTGTAAGGCGCTTCGCAGGCGTGGCGCTCGTCGCGCTCACCAACGCTAGCGCCGATCGTTATCGTAGGCTGCAAACAGGCGATCATAATCCAGCTCGGCACAAGCTCTAGCAAGCCCTAAGGCGTTTGCGCTTCGTCGCGCATCACTCTGAGTGAGTTGATTTCAATGGTGAGCGCATCACGCGTTGCCTCTAAATCACTTAGCTGCTCACCCACTGCGCCAAGTTGTGTATTCGCCTCTTCAACCTCGGCGTTTAGCGCTTCAAGGTCTTCTTCAGCTTGCCTGCGGGCCTCTACTGCGTCTTGACGCGACTGTTGAGCGGCATTGCGGGCGGCTTCGGCTTCTTCTTTCTCTTTTTCTACCTCGGCGTATGTCTCATTCAACTCGTCAAGGCGGCTCTGCCGTTCGTCTACCTGCTCGTTGAGGGTGGCCACTTCTTCTTTGCGGGTTTCACGATCACCCCGTAAAGCATTCAAATCTTCTTCAGCATGGGCAATGTCGGCTCGCGTCGAAGCTAGCTCGGCTTCAGCATCAGCTTGCTCAACCTCAAGAGCGTTCATTCTCTGCTGCAGTGTTGCTAAATCAAGCTCCGCAGCTTCAACCTCAGACATCTCCGCCTGAATCTGTTGATGCTCTCGCTCAGTTTCGGCCAGCCGCGCTTCGAGCGCTTCCAAATTGTCTTGTCGCGATCCTGCAATGGTGTGCGCCACAAAGGCCCAGACCACCGCAATAATCGCGATGACCAAGATCACCTTTACGCGATTATCGCGCAACAATCCCGTCGTTGATGGTTTATTAGCCCCTGTCATTGGTGCAATCCTCTCGCTTAAGCGTTATCGCTAATATAGTAGCGAACGTATATACGTCAACGGGTCATCATCTGACCCGTTGTTAATATGGAGGAAAGTTCCTGATTCGGCTAGAGGCGGACTATGCTTTACTCTTCTCGGAAGGCCCTGCTGAACTGGTCAGTGATAGGCTTAATAAAATACGTCAGTGCGGTGCGTTCTTCGGTAGTGATAAAGACTTCGACTGGCATACCAGGCAGCAGCGTGGTAACACCAAGCTTCTCAAGCTCTTCTGCAGAAACGTCGACATCGCCCAGGTAGTAGACCTCGCCAGTCGTGTCGTCGCGTGTCGTCGCTGCGGAGACATAGACGACCTCGCCTTTGAGCTCCGGTGTCGTTCTTTGGTTGAAGGCAGTGAAACGGAGCCTGACCGGCTGGCCGACCCAGACTTGATCGATGGTTATCGGAGCAAGTTTCACCTCGACCTTTAATTTGGCGTCTTCCGGAACAATGGTGACAAGCTCTTCAGCCGGCGTGATCACGCCTCCTACCGTATGGATGTTCAGCTCATTAACGGTTCCAGAAATAGGAGCGCGAATATCCGTTCGTTCCAACCGATCCTCGATGGCGATGCGCCGGTCGCGCAACTCCGAAAATTCCGCATCCACGGCGCTTAATTCCCGCTGCGCCTCAGTACGGGCCTCCTCGTCGATCGCAATAATCTGGAGTCGAATTTCACTTATGCGAGTTCTCGCTCTGGCGATGGATGCGTGGATCTCACCGCGTTCACCCGAAATTCGTGCTCTATAACGCGCCATCGGAACGAGAAGTGTTCGTGCGATCAGCCCTCTGTCAGCGAGGCCTTTATTCCCTTCGTATTCGGTCTGAACTAGACGGAATTCCTCGTCTTTCGATTGCCGCTGCGATTCCAGCCCCTTAATTTCCTCTTCGATTTGCTCGACGCTGAGCTCGAGCTGCTGCTGCTTACTTTGACGATTTGTACGATTGCCATCGAAGAGTCGTGTCTCGCCGAGGAAGACATCTGGAGAGTCATCTGCGTTCAAATCGGACGGGAACTCGATTGCCGCAAGCCCGTCCCGCTCTGCCAGAAGGCGCGCTCTCCTGATGGCCAATTCCACGAGTTTAGAACGCACGATCGAAAGCTCAGCTTTCGTCTGTGTGTCTTCGAGCCGCAGCAGCACGTCTCCAGCTCGAACGAAGTCCCCTTCCCTTATGGCAATCTCGCCGACAATGCCGCCGTCACGATGTTGTATCAACTTAAGGTTCTGGTCCACCGTCACGGATCCTTGCGCGATGACGGCCCCACTGAGTTGAGCGCTGCGTCGGGCTGCACCATGAAGATGTCGATATCCGGCTGGATCTTGCGTGCGAACTCCTCGAAGACGAGGTGCTGGTACTCCATCTCGGTGGTGAAGCGAGCTGCCTGGAATATTCGCTCGCCGTCCCAGGATAGCGCCTCGATCTCGGACGAGCTGGGCCACGAGGTGAGTTCCGGGCCGCTCAACCATTGGTTCAGGAAATCAAGGTCGCCGCTCTCCAGCGCCACCTCCTTCACTTGCTTGACGAGTCGGTTGTGCTCGGAGTGGAAGATGTGATGGATCGAGGTCAGGCCGATGTTTTCGTTCCCGCGGCCGTCACCGGTGATGTAGTGTGCGTCCAGCAGCTCGTTATCATAAGAGGTCTGCTCACCACGGGCGCCGAACTCGCCGCTGTAGCCGGGCTCTGAATCGTCGTCGGGCTGCAACTCGCCATCCACCGAGAGCACGGGCACCGCCTCACGGTTGATGTCGTCAAGGAAAGCTACGCCGGCGCGTCCTGCTCCGACCTCCGACGGGTCGACTGGGTTGGCCAGATCGCCCTCGGTTAAAATGGGGTTGCCCGCGCCGTCAAAGCCGGTGATCAGTTGGGGGAGCTCGTTCTCGCCACGCAGAAACTCGCCGTAGGGATCCACAGCCACCAGCGGTACGGCACCCACATCCTTATCCGTCAGCTCGATGCCGAGCAGCGTGCGCGCCTGAGCCTTGATGTCAGCCCAGGTGGGCAGGCCGCGCTCGCCGTCGAGCAAATTACCGGTCGCCACGGGCCGACCATCGACCATCGCGTATTCACGCAGAAAGACCTGGTGCGACGGATGCGATGTGTAGGTCTGGTTCTGATCCACCCACGGCGTGGTGACATTGCCCGCCGCATCATCAGTGGTAGCGCGCGTCAACACCATAAAGTTGGTATTGGGGCTATCAGGGTTGTACAGCGGGTCGTCCGGCGACAGCGGCATGTAGATCGTGCCGTTGCCCCCTTTCGCGACCAGATCGAGCCCGTGGTCGAAGAACTGGCCGAACAGCGTGAAAACGGAATTGTAGGACGCCGAGAGTCCCTCGTCCGGAGACACGTTCGGTAGCATGACGCTGACGCCATCCATCTCGACACCGTACGAGGCGAGCAGCGTGTCGAGCTCCTCCTTCACAGGGCTCTGCTACTTATTCTTGTTAAACGATACGTTATTTGGCGGCCCCATAAACTTCACCAGCGGGCTGCTGTTTTCTGTCTTTCAAAGCCGACATCCATGTTGCCGCAATTCGACGATCACCCCGTCTCCGGAACCTTCTAACAACCTTTACTTACAAAAGATTACATTAAGAAAAATTTATTGCCTCCTCAAAATAACCATTATTTATCTTCGGGAAATCTAGTCCATAAGGACCGAACCACTCATTCAAAGGGATGGGGTTTTTATAATGAAACGAAGTATTATTGTCTGAAAGTAGGCCACTTTCTGGTGACGGTGGGGGGGGGTCTGTCTTCCATATCTTGGAACGCACCATTACGCTTACCGTTACGCTGAAGCCACCGATGGCAGATACACTGTCCCAGCCAAATTTAGTCACCGAGTTTACCGATGCCCGTCGTTGACGATGATGCCTTAAGCCCACCCGTATTGCTGTTCGACGTAATCAAGGCGCTGGGCGGCGACGCTCCAAACAACCGCTGACATCACGTTGTTAGGGCTGTTGGGTTTCTGCCTGGGGAACCGTTTGCGCAACGCGTGACGTAACCACTACTAGACTTGCGAGTGGAATAGCGAGCTGCGCAATGTAGCGACAAAGTTCAGTATCGAGACTACCCTCCTAGGAACGCCTGACCCTGCCAGACCACCCTAAGCTGAATAAAGGTGCGACGCATGACCCAAATAACGCTTAACGCCGACGATAGCCAGTTGTTTATACAGGCGGTCGACACGGCCATTGCCGTATATCGTGAAGCGGCAACCCGGATGAATGGAGGGCTGTCCCCGTTAGGGATGGATGATCATCCGCCTATTGACGTTGACTTTACGCCGGACCCCATTGTGGTCACTGGGTTGTTGACCACGCTGCGAAGCCTAAAGGATTTGCGCGACGCTATTCGTCAGCCCATCAGCCAACAATCGGCCATCACGTTGGAGGTTGATGTGGATGAGCTTGGACGCGACCTCATCACGATACTGGTGCCAAGCCCTATCGCCACCAACGAGGCCGATAACTTACTCATGCAAGCGATCTACTATGCCAACGCCAAAACCCAGAACCATGAGGTTTTGCGCCTTATAGAACGAATGGAATAGCCACCCTGCTCATCAATTAACATCAGAGTAGCCCGCATGGGCACCCTATTAGATGGGTACATCTTGATATGACGACAAAGCCGTCGCGAAAGCCTGGTCGCAATTGAGCGTTAAGCACTCTCATTATCGGCAATTGCTTTAATAGAATTACGCGAAATGGAGTAGCTAAACCATGTACGCCAGCGCGACGGCAACCCGCTCACTTCAAGCTGACCAAGGCAAGGCGTTATCTGCTCAAGCGGTTCATGAGGGAGCGTTAGCCTCAACGAGAGACCTTTATGCCGCAGTGGTAGATACCGTGGACGACCTCCCCGTTTAATTAGCGGAGAGAAACGTATAGATCGAATCGATCATCGCAGCCGGTAACCCACCCCTATCAACGTCTCGATCCGCGCAGACTGGTGGCCAAGTTTGCGGCGCAAGGTGCGCACAATGGCATCAACCACATTGCTGCCTCCCTGATAATGTGTTCCCCAGACATGTTGCAAAAGCTCACTGCGAGACACTGCTTTGCCTTGGTGTTCAGTTAGGTACCGCATGACGCCAAACTCCAGCGGAGTAAGAGCAACGGGGCCTGCCGCCAAGATCAGCTGCCGGGCTTCTACATCCAACAAAGCAGGGGCACGCTTTATTCCTAGTTCTGCGGCGGCGAGCCCTGTCAGCCAACCATCCACAGACGTTGGACCGAAGTCGAGCACCGCACTCGGATAACTGACACCATCCAGCTCAACTTCCCGCCCGGCAAGCACTTCAAATCCCAGTCGCTGTGCCACTTGGCTGTAGGCGCCAAGGTCGGTAGCCGTAAGATAGACCCGGCGAAGATCAGGGCGCAGTTCCATATAGCTACGCTTAAGATCCAGCCAGACTGCCGCCTGTATTTCACTGGGTGAATCGCCCTCATTGAGGCTAAGCCAACGGCGACAAAATAGCGCCACCTCCCCCGACTGCATAGGGTTCTGTTCTATATGGGAACACCACTGGGCTGTCACCGGGTCATTGAACAACCACGAGGGTTCAATCTGGTCGGAACGCAGCTTGCAGTACAGACCTTCAACCTGCCCCGTTTGCCCTCGCACAATGGAAAAGGTCTGCGGCAAGCGCCGCCACCATTGTAGAAGCAGCTCACTGGCCTGACGTCCATCATGAGTTCGGACAATGCTGGTAAGTAATTCAGTGTCTTGAGGGTGTGCCACTTCTACCGTGTAAAGCGCTGTACCGGTAGGAAAAAAGGCCTCACGCACCACTGGGTTTTCAATTAAATAGAGCATGTCCGCAGTGTAGCGCCAGAGATCGTCACTGGCGGCGGATTGCGCCTCGGAAACCAGTTGTCGCCAAGCTGACCGCCGGTAGTCTAGATATCGGCTAGGGTCGCTTGCATGTAAGGTGCGAGCAAGCGAGTCACGAACAGCCTCATGGATAATCAATCCATCATGCACACCCTCCACAAATGGCAACCTGCGCAACCGCTCGTAGGCATCTTGAGGGGCAAATTCGGGAAACAGTGCCTGTAACAGTGTAACGGTGGCCCGGCGCAATACCACAGCACCCTGCAGCACATGCCGACTCACCGGATCTTCCACATCAGCAAGAAACATACGGCTTAGCTCATCAACCGCATGCTGTAGCACCGTCTCTTGCGGCCATGACCGGGCATGATTTTCCCGGCTGGCAGTAGCCGCCAGTGTCAGCGCCAGCGGATGGCCATGGGTGGCCCGAGCAAGGGAAACAGCATCCTCTTCTTTTATGCCATGCATGCTCAGGAGCGCTTTTGCTTCCGTCTGGCTCAAAGGCAGTACGGGCACGCACTGAACTAATCGCCCCCAGCCCGGCGCCGAAAACCAGTTATCCAAAGGGCGTTGGCGACTAAAAAAGAGAATCCGTACATTGTCCGGTAACAACGGAACAAATATCTGCCGCAGCCAGGTATCGAGTAGTCTGAATACTTCATAGGTGTCCAGGGCGATGAGTACCTTAGGCCCAAGCCAGCCCAACCTTTCCACGAGCGCATCCATCCCCGGATCACCACCACCAATGGTGCCTTCCAGCGCGTGAAGAAACCCCTGTTCTGTGGGCTCTATATGGCGACAATCTAGCCGGATTACGCTTGCGCCTAAGTCTCTCGCCTCGGTCGCCAACCTGGCCAGTAGTGCCGTCTTGCCGATGCCAGCAATACCATAGACATGCACCACCTGAGGCCCGGTTATCGCAAGCACGCCGCGCAGGGCAACAAGCTCACTGTTGCGACCAACGAATACCTTATCTACCCGGCTGGTCGTCACATCCGACATCCATTGCCACATGGCTGGTTACTCTTTGTGTTCAGGCCTGGCTGATACCTAAGTTCAGCATAGTCTCAAACACCCGCCGAGGCAGTAACTGTCCTCTCAGCTAGAACTTTAGAAATAATTCTCACGTAATTCTCATCAGCTCCTCACACCTGGCAGGCCATTTAGCGCTATACCGAATCTAACAGAAGACGAATACCGCAAAATTCTCCCAACGACGCAAGGAGGAGTTCGACATGAGTCATCAATGGAGCATACGAGGCGAATACCTCGAAAGCTGTAATTGCAAAGGCGCCTGCCCCTGCATTTACCTCGGCAATCCTACCGAGGGCGAATGTACCGCGCTGGTGGGCTGGCATATCACCCAGGGCCTGTTCGAAGAGGTGGATCTCAGCGATAGGAATGTCGCCATAGCCCTGCATTCCCCCGGCCACATGGCTGAAGGTAACTGGAAAGTGGTGCTTTATATCGACCAACGAGTAGACGCTCGTCAACAGGAAGCACTCAGCAGCATATTCGGCGGCCAGGTCGGGGGGCACCCGGCGCTGCTGGCATCGTTCATCAGCGAGGTTGTCGCGGTAGAGTCCCTTCCCATCCATTTTGAAGTGGAAAAGGGGCGCCGACAGCTGAAAATCGGCGAATCCGCCGAAACGGAAATCACCGCTTTGGAGGGCCAGAACGGGGCCGAGGTTACCATCCACAATCATCCGCTGGCGGTGGCTCCAGGCGAGACGCTTGTAGTCGCAAGATCGCAGTCGTTGTTGCATCGTTCTCACGGCATCGACATTGATCTCAGTGAACGCAGCGCTTTTTATTCACCCTTCGCTTACAGCGGACCCTGAGGGGGAGTAACGGCGATGGAACTTACGATGAGCACCCTTCATGCCCGAGAGCGCTTATTGACCTGGTTGGCGCTGATGACGCTGGCAATATTGGCGTGGGGTTACCTGATTATGCACGGCCTGCACATGCCAATGCCGATGAACGAGAGCATGGGCAGAGCAAGCAATCTCGACCTGAGCTTACTCGGCATGGCCACCCTAATGTGGAGCGTGATGATGGTGGCCATGATGCTGCCCAGCGCGGGCCCGATGATTCTCACCTACCTCCGGATTAACCAGCAGCACGAGCGCGTAGGTGGGGCAATTCCTGCTACCTGGATATTTGTGTCTGGTTACCTTGCGGTGTGGCTCGCGTTTGCGATTGCTGCCGCCGTCATGCAGTGGGCTTTGCATGAAAGTGCTCTGCTGAGTTCATCCATGGGGCACGTCAGCTCACTACTGGGGGGCACCTTACTGATGACTGCAGGCGTTTTCCAATTCAGCAACCTTAAACAGGCCTGCCTGAGCAAGTGCCGCTCGCCGCTGAGTTTTCTGATGACCGAATGGCGTGAAGGAAAAACGGGAGCATTGACCATGGGGATCAAACATGGCGCTTACTGTACCGGCTGCTGCTGGGCTTTGATGCTGCTGATGTTCGTAGGCGGCGTCATGAGCCTGGTTTGGATGGCTGGGCTAGCCCTTTATTTGCTGGCAGAGAAGCTACTCCCCCAAGCAGAACGGATTAGCCAGATCAGCGGGGGCCTGCTTGCCGGTGCAGGCGTCATCGTGCTGCTGTCTGCTGCCTATTAAATAATGCTTTGCGAGGCTCTTTCGCCTTACTCAGCGGGCGTCTACGTCAACTTCATGCCGACCGAGGAAAGCGCCCGCGTGCGCGCCAGACACCACGGTCTGCGCAAGCTTTCCCTTGGGCGGCGCTGCCACCACCCAGGGCGCTGCCACGTCCACCTCGAAGAACACTGCGCCGGAAAGACGGACGCTGCGCAGCATTTCGGAAAGAAAATCGTGGTCGATCACATCCTTACCTCACTGGCCCCGTAGGCCAAAGGGCAGATGACTGGACGGAAGACGATATGGCGTAATTCTAGTTATATAAACACGGCTAGCACTTCGACAACAGCGGCGTTCCGCGCGTTGGAGCAGTCCCAGAGACCTATCTCATATCCTCGCAACCACAGGCTCGGTTCTATCGCACGGAGACGGTGCGCCGTACATAAAAATATTTGCGCATTTACTTAAGGTGGAGCTAAATAAAAAAGCGCTCTGGAAGACTGGGTAAAGAGGAAGGTAAACCGTCCAACCACGCTCTTGTAAACCACGCTCTTGTAAACCAAGGGGCTTGTTGGGGCTGTTTATGCTGGCCCGGACCAGCAAGGTCGAGTGGACGAAATTCGACCAAGCCTTCCAGCTTTTCTGGCCATCATCCTGATGTCACTGACCTACTCGATCACCCTGGGTATCGCCTTCGGCTTCCTCAGCTTCGTGCTAATCAAGCTCTTCATCGGCAGCATCCAAGAGATCAAAACCGGCCATGTGGGTCTCGCTGGTCACCACGCACTAATCCCTCTTTTTTATGATGATTTTAAGGCTTTTAACGCAATACCAGGACATATTATAGATACTGAAATCATTAGCTTTTGGCACATGATATCCGACGGTTTTAACTTCTCGGTCGAGCCCTGACCCGTGGTCTGGTTGTTCTCCGAAAATAGCCTCGATGTCTAGACCGTAGCGATGATTCTCGTGGCGGCCAGAGTTTACCTGAGTGCCCTAGTCGCGATGGGCGGAGTTGGCTTGTGGGTACTGGCGGGTGTCACTTTGGCCACGCTGCTAACGGGCGGTCTCACGCCACTGCTCACCACGGCATATGGACAATTCTGGATCGGCAAGGTATTGATTGTCGCGGTGCTGCTGTTATCTGCTACCGCAAACAAGTGGCGGCTTGTACCGGCCTTTGAGAGCGGCGCCGCAACAGCCCCACGACGGTTGCAGCGCTGGAGATGGTGCTGGTCGCGGTTATCCTCCTGATCACTGCGGTGCTGACAAGGGTGACATCATCCAAAACGGATAGGACATCCACCTTGGGTAGTTAAGGGCCCAGCTTAATAGCTACAAGCAACGCTATCCGGGACGCAAGGCCGATGCCATCCGCACGCAAGAGATGCAAGCCAGCCACATGGCCATGGCGGTTGATGGCATCTTGACATGGTTCAGAAATTGTAGCCCAGACCAATCGTATAAGCCCAGATCCCGTCGTCCTGAAACGCATCGGTGGCATCATTGGTGTCGCTGAATAGGAACTGATACTCGGCGCGGGCGAGGAAATAGGTCTTGGGCAGAACATAGTATTTCATACCCGTTTCTAGTCCCGCGAAGGCGCTGTCCTTGACACCGTCTCCATAGACTCCACCGAGGCTAGCACCGACGAAGGGCCGCGCACGACCATCAAGGAACTGATAGTTTAGGTAACCACGGGTTGAGCCGTTCCAGAAATCATCTGTGACGCCTTCGCCTTCAACATCGGCGTAATTGACGCTTTGCCGGACACCGGCAACCATGTTATCCCTCAGATACCAACCAAGATCGCCAGTCACGCCGAAGTTTCCGCTATTGAAATTCCGATCGTTACTGCCGGTTCCAGAGATCGAAAATTCACGTTCGCCCTCTTGTGGACCGTACTCTGAGGTTTGGGCGGATGCTGCCATAGGCAGTGCACCGAAAAGACAAAAAGCCATTGCTGCAGTGTTGAATCTAATCATGAGAAGATCCCTCCTGACATTATTAAGATTGTATTTCAATAATGCGCCATTAGTTATCTAGCGCGGATAGTGACGCGACCAATACCATGGCGGTCAAACGACGCGAACCCGCACCTTCATGTTCAGGGCCTGACCTCCCAGGGTCTGTGCGTTAGCACACATATGAGAGCAATAAGCGGTTTAATAAGGAGTGTATTTCACAGGCAAAGCTCACAACCTCCCTGAATACTCTCAATTCTGCGCTCGATATCGGTACCCGCTAGTGCCTTTTCTTTAAATGAAATAGCGGTATTTCTATTATAGTAATTATAAATGTGCGCTATGGCTTCCGGATAACCCTTTACGACATCTCTGCAGGGTTAATTCCGTTTATATTCTGACGGTTTACGTTCATTAAGTAACAAAACTCAGCCTCCATGTTAGTAGTCAGCTAGAGTGCCTTTTACGATAAGACAAGCCGTGATAAGGGCTCCCTCTAACCACCACACCGCGTTGCCAGAAACTCGCCATTGCCGACGGGTACAGTGCACGTGGAGAAATTGGAGTCTGCCGATACCAGCGCTATAAAAGCAGCCATTTCATCCGCATGGGAAGTGGCGTTATCCACCACAAGAAGCCCACCGTGGCGTAAAACGCGCTGGATATTCGGCCACCACTGCACATAATCAGACCGTTTCGAGTCTAAAAACACCAGATCAAAACAGCCATCGTCCAGCCTCTCCAGCAAATCGCCCGCCTCCCCTCGATGTTGAGTGATGACATTCGAAAGGCCCGAGCGCTCAAAATTCCACGCGGCCATCTCAAGCTTGTATTCGGAAAATTCAACCGTAGTAACGTGCCCGCCAATTATCTGCGCCGACTGGGCCAGCCATAAGGTGGAGTACCCATTAGAGGTACCAATCTCGAGCACTCGTTGCGCGTTGGTTGCTTGAACAAGTACCGCTAGAAATTCCCCCGTCTCACGGGTGATATTCAGCATTCTTCGTGGACGTTCAGAAACGGCGGCATCGTTTTGTTGGCCAAAGTGCTCCAGTTCCGTCAGCAGCTTTTGAAGGGGTTCATTCACATTTGTCTCCAGATACGAATAGTGTTGCCATCGCCAAATTTACCGGCCTTTGCTTACGCAGGCCGCTTGACAATTAGTGCCCATATACCAGCCGAAGAGAGTAACGTGCCGCCAACGAGGTTAAAGCGCTGCTGGGCACGGCGCGATGTAAGCATCTTACGCACCGACGTTGCGAACACGGCATAAAGAGTGGCGTTCAGCGTTGCCAACGCCACGAAGGTTGCCGCAAGAATCCACAGCTGCTGCCCCGCATTTGCATTGGGGTTAACGAATTGTGGTAAGAAGGCAACGAAGAAGATAATCCCCTTCGGGTTGAGCGCAGTAACGAGATAGGTGTTAATGAAGAGCTTCCAGCGGGAACCTGAAACTGTCGGTGTTACCGGCTGCACTGATGATATACCGGCACGCAACAGCTTGATGCCCATATAGAGCAGGTATAAACCGCCGATCCATTTGATAACGGTGAACCAAAATGCTGAGGTGGCTAAAACGGCTCCCAGGCCAAGCAACGAAAAGAGCAGCGCCGTTGAATCCCCCAACGCCACCGCTGCGACCAGCGGAATATTGGCGCGCCTACCTTGGGCGATAGAGTAGCTGACTACGGTCAAGATCGTTGGCCCAGGGATAGCGAGCAAAGCCACTGATGCGAGGGCAAAGGCAAACCAGATTTCAATAGACATGGGAAGCTACCTCACAGGTGGTTAATGCTAAGTTAGCATAAGCTCAACGAAGGTTGGAGTGCTCTGTGAGGCGCACATTGGCAATATCTTCATTGCTGGCTTTTAACTGTCACCATATGCCTAGCTGAACGGCAACCCAGCGCCCCGGCGCCAAGGTACCGATAAAGGCACCGACCAGACCCAGGTAAGCTCCCCTCATCCAACTGCGATGCTGCTCTACCCTGCCCTTGAGAATCGCCAACACTGCAACAGCAAGAGCCACTAGCACCCATAACGAAAGCAAACGAATCGGCCCAAAGTGACCCAAAAGCGGCAAAACGCCGCCGCCAAACCAGAAAGAGCTCAAAGCCGAGAGGGCCATGGCCAGCACCCAGGTGCTGCCCATTATGCGATGGAGCATAGTCCCCTTGGTCGAGAGCAGCACAATAGCCCCAAGCCCCAGGGCCAGAAAGGACGCGTAAAGATGCAGGGTAAATGCCATGGAATCCTCCGAGAGCAGAGCCAATCGAATATCAAATGCAACTTGTTGCATAAGCTAGCCTCTGCCATTTCAATATGCAACTATGTGCATAATAATCCCACAACCTACGGTTTCTTATGTCCCTACGTGCCGTTTTATTAATCACTCTGCAGCGCGAGCCCGGCACCGGCTACGATATCCTGCAACGCTTCAAAGAAGGCCTTGCCCATGTTTGGCAGGCCAGCCATCAGCAGCTCTACCGCGAACTTGAACGGATGCGCAGTGATGGCCAGTTAACATGCGAGACGCTGCCGCAAACTGAACGCCCCGACCGCAAGATTTATCGAGTTACCGAAGCGGGCCTTCAAGCGCTCGACACCTGGCTCGCCGAGCCCTTGGCCGCCAGCCCTGTGCGCCAGCCGCTGTTTGCCAAATTTTTCGCTTGGGAGCGCTGGCCCGAGCAGGCCCGCCGCGAAGAGCTCACCGCTTTTCGCGAGCAGCTCAAGGAGCGTCTGACGACCTACGCCGCCATCGAGCGGGAGTGGTTTAGCGACCCACAGGCGCTGACGCCCGCCAAGCGCGCGCCCTGGCACACGTTGCGGCTTGGTCAGCGACTAACCGAAACTTGGGTGGAATGGGTTGAGGAAGTGATGGAGGAGGGATAGCTATGATGGCCTTTAGGTGAAACTAAATAAAAAAACCGCCCAACCCAGCTCTCGTAAACCAAGGGCTCGACCTCAAGCGAACAAGCAGGCATGGTGAGTATTATTATCCACCATCAGCGAACCAACAGGAGGTTACGCCAATGCCGAACTCTCTTACTCAAAACCTATGCAGAATGGGGCTATTATCGCTCTTGGCGTTGTCTCCCAATGCCTTCAGCCAACAACAACCGGGGGCAGCCTCCAGTAATGATGTCACTACCGAGTCGTTCCAGGACTGGGAAGTCCGTTGCCAGCGAAATGCCGAGGAACCAGCCCCTTGTGCGATGTCGCAATTGGTCACTCATCCTGACAGCGACCAGCCCTTGATGCAGGTAATCCTCGACTACCCGCCCCAGATCGATGACCCAGTGATGAGCTTCTTCGTGCCGCTGGGGGTACGTCTGGCCGCGGGCCTGCAATTGAGCGTGGATAACGGTGAGCCAATCCAGTTCCCCTATCAGGTCTGCCAAGAGCAAGGATGCCGTGCAGACGCGCCCATTGAAGCGTCGATGTTGCAGCAACTCCGCAGTGGCAGCACGGCAACCCTTAGCATGATTGATCCACGCGGTGAGCGCATGGACCTGGATATTTCGCTGATCGGCTTTACCGACGCCAGTACCCGCATCGCTCCCTGAACTTAGGGACTTTACCTGACGAAGCCGGCCCACAAGGGCCGGTAAGCTTACCCGCCCGCGTTAAGCCGCAGCTTGCCTGCGTTCGGTTTTGTCATAGCTACCTTAGCGAAGCAGGATAGCGCTCAGCGTTGACCTGTGTTCATCGAGAGCCTGCTGCTCGCCCAGATCTCGTGCCTTATGAGGGGGACTTTTACTCCCAGCACCACCGGCGGGAACATCGCCAGTCAAGCGCACAACCAAGACGCCCCCGGAATTCCGGAGGCGTCTTGGTTGTGCTAGGTTCTCAATTTACCGAGAGTGTCAGTCGCGCTCATTAAGAACTGCTTCCGGGAAGTGGCGACGCAACATGCGGTTCTGGAAGTCGTCGACGAAGCGGCTGTTGATAATGATGATGAACCGCTCGAAGGGTGCCTCGCTGTCGAGCTGTTCGATCCCGTCGACACTGTGGAATAGCCGGTCATCGCTCAGATGAAGGATATCACCCGGATTCAGGGTGATATCGACCAAGGGTTGCGTGCCAGCCTTGTCTGCGTAGAGGTGGTTTTCAGCGCCCGCCACGTTTTCCCGATTGATGACCAGAATGCTTAGGGCTTTGCAGCCATCGGCATGAATTCCCTGTCCTTGAAGAGGGTCGATGTTGCCTTCTCCGCGAACCCCGGTGATCTGCATCAGAATGGGTTCGTGCGCACCGATACTCCACAGCCTTGCCCAGGCGCGAACGAAGGCCTTCACATCAGGGCGTACCATGAATTCCCGCGTCAGCGGATCATAGTACCGCAGGCGATCCGCCATGCTTTCCGCGTCGTTGAAGGCCCCTCCCTGGGCCATTGGGCATTGGCCCATATCCTCGACATCCCCCTGATCATTCAGGGCGAGCCATGACATCCGCTTCCACCGCTGGTTAACATAGGGATCGCGCGGCAGGTCAGCGGTAAACCCCTGCCAGGCGGTCAGATCGATTCGCTCACGAATATCGGTTTTCGCCCAATCCTGATGCCTCAGCGCTTCGATCACTCCCGGATTCCAATAATCGGCGAGTGAGTCGGCAGGCATGGAGGTGAGGCCGAAACCGTGCTTGAGAGTATCGAGTTTCATGTTGGTATTCTCCTGTTAACTGGGCGGAATTGCCCGGGGTTGCCGGTGTAAACACGCGGTCAACAGGAGGGAAATGAAAAGATTTGTAAGAATATGTCAAAGAAATATACTAAAAAAGAGTGATTTTTTTGAAAACAGGATCAGACCGTTGATGACGTATATGTATAGGTTATCTCCTACAAATAGGTGTAGGATAATTACAACAAAGTACCTATTGTTGCCATTATGATGGCTCTTGACAGTGTTTTTTCTGTAAGTGGATCCCATGACTGCCAGCGATTCCCGACATCACAGAGATCCGGAACGCATAAAGGAGAACCGCAGGGAGTTTTCCGATGCGCTCGTGTTGCAGGTGTCAAAGACACCTTCTACTAATGGCATCGATTCGCATGATGCCGGCAGGAAAGAAGTCGAGTTAGTACGCCGTCAGTATCTGGAGAGTGAGCAGCGATTCCGCGCCCTGCTGGAGAGTCTGCCGAAGGTGGCGGTTCAGGGATATGATAGCGATCGGCGAGTGATTTACTGGAATGAGGGTAGCACTCGTCTCTATGGCTATACCGCTGAGGAAGCCCAGGGACAGTTACTGGAAGATCTGATCATTCCTGCCTTCATGCGTGACGAGATGATCCAGGCGCATGGTGCCTGGATCAAAGAAGGGGTTGCTATACCCGCCGAGGAACTCGAGCTCAAGCACAAAACAGGTGAACTGGTACCTGTCTTTTCGCAGCATCTGATGCTCAATGAGCATACCGACTCACCCTTGATGTTCTGCGTGGATGTCGATCTTTCCGACCAAAAGCGCGCCCACCGTGACCTGGAATTCGCCACCCGTTTCGACAGGCTCACCCACCTTCCTAACCGCCAGACCTTCGAGGTCGACCTGGACAGTCTGTTGGATTCCTGTCGACGCCAGGGCAATGGCCTGGCAACCATCTACCTGGACATCGATCACTTCGTCGAGATCAATGATGCACTTGGCTATGATCAGGGCGATCGCCTGCTCATTGAGCTGACTTGGCGACTGAAAGAATGCCAGCGAATCACAGACCTGGTGTCCCGTGTCTCAAGCGATGAATTCGTGCTGGCCTTTCCCGGCGTCCACTTGGACTCGGATGTCAGGCGGGTCGTTCGTCTTGTCCAGAATGTCTTTCGGAAACCTTTCGTCCTGGATGGTCGGGAGCGTCAGGTCACGGCCTGCCTGGGTGTGGCGCTCTTTCCCGAGAATGGTGAATCGTCACGCGAATTGATCCGTAATGCCGATGTTGCCAAGAATCGTGCCAAACTGGATGGTCGGGGTGCTGTAAGTTTCTTCCAACAGAAGCTCCATGATGAGCTGGTTCGCCAGCACTATCTCTCGGCGCGACTCGAGGAAGCTCTGGATAACGGTGAATTCGCCCTCCACTACCAGCCCCAGGTCTCGGCGGCCAGTGGGCGAATAGAGAATCTCGAGGCCTTGCTACGCTGGCAGCCTGCCGAGGGCCCGCCGATCTCGCCTGCCGAGTTTATCCCGCTGGCCGAGCGTTCCGGTTTAATCCATCGTCTAGGCGACTGGGTCATCGAAGAGGCTTGCCGCCAGCAGGTAAAATGGCGTGCCAAGGGATTTCATCAGCATCGCATCGACATCAATGTCTCGGGTCGTCAGCTGGTGCGTCCCGATGCTCTCAAGAGCTTCGAGGACTCGCTGCAGCGTCACGGCTTAGGCCCGCGGGATATCGGCATCGAATTGACCGAGAATGTCCTGATCGAAGCCGACGAGACCGTCCTCGAGGACCTGCGGCGCCTCTATCATCGCGGTATTCACATTGCTATCGACGACTTCGGAACCGGTTATTCCTCCCTGAGTTATCTCAAGCACTTTCCAGTCACCGCCCTGAAGATCGATCGCTCCTTCATCCTCGACGCTCCCACACAGCCGAAGGATAGGGCCATCATGGAGGGTGCCATTTTCATCGGTCATCGGTTGGGATTGGAGGTGGTGGCTGAAGGCGTCGAGAACGCCGAACAGTTGTCAATGCTTCGCGAAATGCATTGCGACCTCATCCAGGGGTTCTTCTTCTACCGTCCAATGCCTGCCAAGGAAATCGACCGCCTGCTGGGCGGTTTCGTGCCTGGTCACGAAGGCCTGTCGAACTGAGCCTCATCGTGATTTGACGTACACTGCCCGGGGTTGCCATGACCCGGAGACTTTG
The DNA here is from genome assembly GCF_000236035.1 of Vreelandella boliviensis LC1. Taxonomy (GTDB): domain Bacteria; phylum Pseudomonadota; class Gammaproteobacteria; order Pseudomonadales; family Halomonadaceae; genus Vreelandella; species Vreelandella boliviensis. Next base: position 7,292 of record NZ_JH393259.1, on the reverse strand, counting down.
TGAACGACCCCGATGCTCATTGATCGTAGGGACTGACACTGTGGGCCTAGCTGGATCGCTGTTGTCGGCCAAGAACAAACTTTTAGGAGCTTCTGATATAACGTACACGTAACGAGCATCAGCTGCAGCACATTGTACGACAGCATGGTTCCTTCGGAAGCAGCCAACCCATAACAAGGCCACTTAATCGACCCAAATTCCTTCGGGATATCACTTTTGGAAAGCCGTTATAACTGGATACCAGAGCGATTCAGTTTTTCCATAAAATTCAGCTGAAGCAAATTTCAGTGTATTAAAGATTTGACTCATATGAGGATCATATATGCATTGATTTTAGAGAGTACACTTTATATTTATTTAATCGCCGTCTTGACTCTATTGGTCTCACTCCGACGTCACCCCATCCTCAGTAGCACCCGGGTTTAGAGTCTGAAGTTACTTTATCGTTTTTTAACGCCAGTTGCTCGGCATAGGCGGAAGGCGTTAATCCTCCCAGTCCCTTCTTAGGTCGTTCCTCGTTGTATTCCCGTCGCCATGCCTCGATGACAACTCTGGCGTGATGCAGGCTGGTGAACCAGTGCTCGTTCAGGCATTCATCTCGAAAGCGCCCGTTAAACGATTCGATATAGGCGTTTTGATTGGGTTTTCCAGGTTCGATTAAAAACAGGGCAATGCCACGTAGATAAGCCCACGCCACCATGGCCCGCCCACAGAATTCCTTGCCATTATCTATACGAATGGCGTTAGGGAGCCCACGGTGTACAGCTAGATGATCCAGTATCCGTGTTAACGACAGCCCACCAATGGCGCGTTCAGGTACGATAGCCACGGCTTCATGGGTGGCGTCATCGACAACGGTGAGGTTCTTGATCACGCGACCTTCCGCCGTACGGTCAAAAACAAAATCCATCGACCAGACTTGGTTGGCGGCACAAGGTCGGCCAAGGGGCTTTCGTTCAGACGTGGGAACCTTCTTACGCTTGCGTCGCTTCACCTGCAACCGAGCCGCGGCATAGAGACGCTCGACGCGCTTATGATTGACCTGTTCACCGGCTTGGCGCAGCTTCAGGTAGATCATGCCAGCGCCGTAGCGACGATGCCGATATGCCAAGGCCACAATGCGTTCATGCAATGCTTCATTGCGGTCTGGGGCCGCTTGATAGCGCAATGCACTGGCACTCATGCGGACGACACGGAGCGCCCGGCGCTCACTCAGGCCACGTGACACCATAAAGTGCACCACCTCTCGGCGTGCAGGGGCGCTCACCACTTTTTTCTCAGTGCCTCGCGAGTGACCTCCATTTCCAGTAGCGACTCCGCGAGCAGCTTTTTCAGGCGTCCATTTTCGGCTTCAAGTTCTTTGAGTCGCTTGGCATCGGGCACGCTCATACCGCCAAACTTGCTGCGCCATAGATAGTAACTGGCTTCTGAGAAGCCGTGCCGACGGCATAGCTCCTTGATGGGGAGTCCTGCTTCTGCTTCGCCCAGGAAACCAATGATCTGTTCTTCGCTGAAACGCTTCTTCATGTCCAATCTCCTTACCCATAGGATCGGACTCTAAAGTGTAGCGCTACTCAATCAGGGGGTGACGTCGACTCGGCCTTATCTAGCATCGCAACTATTTAACTAGACTTATAGTATTGCGAACATCCGGCGATGAAACGTTCGTCCTACTTGATTCCCCCAAAAAAACCATGTGGCGACCTCCTCAGCACTGGCTATTATTAGAATGATCATTATCGGGGCGAGACCGGGAGGCTACAGCCATGCCTTATATCAAGTCTGTAGACATATCAACTCCATCTGCTGTAACTTATAATACTTACTTCAATGTTGGAGTTTCCGCTGTCATTGAGTTCAGCGATCTAGAAAGGCAGCTTGGCCTTTCTTACAAGACATCCATTGCACTTTATGAAATTGATGACAGGATGGACGTATACAGCATTCAGCCTAACTGGCAACGAATTTTCCTACAGCGTGCCGCCAGAGGCGATAAAGACGACTTCTTAGGTTTTTCCCCACCGATAGATATGAAGGCAGATAGTGCAGAGGATACTATCACGCACAACTTTAACGTGAGAGCACAAGTGGAATCGGATTGGCAAATGGAGATTAGAGCATTGGTAGTTTGTGTTCCCGAAACGTCAGCAGCAATGCAGTGGAGTAGCCAAAAGAAAATCCAGTCCGTGGCTACATAACCGGCGGGCTGGATAAGCTACCGCATTGGGTAGCAGGCTTCGACCCATTGACGGTTCTTATAGTCGAACAGGAACGAGACGACAACCGGTTATTGGCGCCAATATTCAGATCAGCATTTAGATGGTTATCTGCCGTTGATAGAAACCCGCGCGGACGGCATTGGGATAGACATTGGAGCCACTGCTAACGACCCTTGCCCTGGTGAGTTCACATGCCTAGGTGGCAAAATCAAATAGCCGCCGACAGAACTTGAACATCTTCCGTTGCTGCTTGAGGACTATAGATACGAAGTATTTGGTGTTCTAGTTAACACCGATTCATACGCTTTGAAGAGCTGTTCTAAGACACCATTGACGCGGCTAATGTTTACCCAATGGAAATACTCAAAGCAGCATTATCTTGCAACGCCGTACGAAAATTTGAGAGCAGTGCAATTGCTTCTGGGTCAAACGAAGCTGGAAAGCACCGTCAGATATCTTGGGATTGAAGTAGATGATGCTCTAGAAATGGCTGAAAAAACTAAAGTTGGATTGTGGTAAACGTCAGTCCTGGCTAGGCCGTCGTTGTCGGCCAAAAGCGGATTTTTAGAGGGTTCTGATGCAACGCCATCGAAAAATCATTAAAACTCGTATATTACAAAGCATCAAAAGTATTCCGTCAAACCAACAAGAAGTTTTGGCAAATCTCATATTTAGGCTCTATAAATAGCTTTGTAAAAACAGCTTTCAGCCGACAACGGAATAGAGCATAAAGACTTTGAATAGCAATAACAAAACTCTTTTTCAGAGGTAAACCACGTTACGCTTTAGCATTTTCGCCGCACAGAGATGATACTAAAGGAAAAATTTTTATTTCCTATAATAATTAAAAAATTCATGAGGATTTGATGATGGTACTAGATAAAAAGGATAGATTTCTAGAAAACGTCAACTTTGCCTTCCTAAGTGATCGATTAGCCATTGAAGCGATGGGGTTCCTGGATAAAGGACTGGCAACTCCTTCAACACTTTTCGCGCTAAACAACCTGGTGCAAGCCGTCGTTCTTCATGACCACTTGATCGTCGGGTTGTCGTCAATGGCTGGTTCGCAAATTCCAGACTCCACAACGATTAGAGAAAAGCTGGGGAACGATATTTCCCCATGCATTGTTGCCCCTGAATTTGACCATTTAGGTGAAAATCTTAATAAAAACGTATTTTACTGGATTGCCCCAGATTATCTGCCTGCTATCCAATCGACCGCAAATGAAATACCCATGCTCTCAGTGTTAATAGATTTTTTGCACGTTGGTACTATCAACGACCTAGTTATTGATGAAGATCAATTTTGTGAACAATTCGGAGTTTCTGCTTATCGCGGCGGGCCAATCCGAAATCAGCAGGCCTTCAACAGCTTGCAAAGTAGACTCGCTATACAGCGGCGGGAGTCCGTCACTCCGGATGACCTCCTAGCATTGCGGGATCAAGCCGGAATGGTGGCCGCAGGCGTTAGTATTAGCAAGGCAACCGGTAGAGATTTCTATCACTCTCTGCATGAGCGTCCGTTGATCGCTAATGAGATGAGCAAACACGGACCTAAGAAACTCCTCCATTTAATGGAATCAGAGTTATATGAGGATTCATCCATCGGAATTGAGGATATTGATATCCCCCCTTTTCTTGGAATGTTGATGACGCGACCAGGTGACTGGGTCGAAAACTTCTGGGAGAAGGCTCTTGAACTAAGAGAGGAGCATCATAATTTTCGTAGAGTTTATGGTGACTTCCAGACTGAATGGAAAGGTGCGAATCGGGGAGAGCAACGTAAATTAAAGTTGGAATATGACCGGGCATGGAATGCACTTTTGAAAAAAGAAGAATACCTGTGTGAAAAACGCATTTCACATATGGCATTGCAGGCGCTAACTACTGGGGGTAAATCTTTGGCAGACATGATGGTTGAAGTAGACCGATTTGACCAAGCAATTTCTCGCGTCGGGGGTCTTGTGCCGCTTTGGAAAGACATGAACTCCATCACATCACAAAATGATGCAAGAAAGATAATTTCAGAGAAATGCAGCCATATCTCATCCGGCACAGAATGGCGTGGCGTTGTGCAAGGTATACATTGGGCTCAAAGTGCGATAGAGAAGGCGCGCACATAGGCCGAAACTGGGTCAATGTTACCTCAAGAACATTGCTTGACGCTCTAATAATTTAATATATAGCGCTCAAAGCCCAGCTTATCTTTAACTGCATCAATCAGCCAAAAGCAGACAATCAGAACCCTCCAACACAACATATGAATAAAGTCGAAATTTATTACGGATTTTAGATTAAATACAATAATTTAATTATATTTAAAATAGATAAATAAGCATACCTCACCAATTGGCAAATAATCTTTCCCAAAAAAACGAAACATCAGTCGAACCTTGTCTATTGTAAGAACAATTTGAAGAGATAGTAGCGATGCTATCGTGGAGGCATACGTGGACAATACAGAAGAAGATCCCAGGAAACAGGTACGCAAAAAGCTAGATGATCAAGTCACACAATTTTTCTCGCGGGCGAGCGATGAACAAGGCAACCCGGGCATATACGGCAACAAGCGTCAGTTCAAGAAGTTACAGAACAACGTGACTCGTTCGATGCGCTTCGCATGGTTCTTCTTTATAATTATAATTTTACTAATAATCTTATCTTTCTTCTTTGACACTGTGGTGCTTGTCATGCCTTTTACGGTTATGCTGAGTGTCAGCATTGCACTTCATATCGGTCTGATGCAACTCAAAGGGCACGTCTATCGAGCACAAGTGGATCACGCCACGAAGCTCGCCGAAAGAGCACCGGACATAATTGATTTCGGCATGGGGTTCAAGGATCTGTACACCCACCTCCATGAAAATGCTGTTCACTATGCCTGCACCGACGCAAGTAACGACTACAAAAAGAGCCCTTGGCGACAATGCCTCGACGATCTCCACACACTGGCGGAAAAAAATCCGTTCTGTCTGGCGGAACTTTCGAAAAAGCTCCATACCGACTCGACGCACGGTTCAGAGCAAAAGAACGTGCGACGTGTGCTCGCTTTTTACGAAACGGCGGCAATTGCAATTAGATACGGGCATGCCGACGAGGCGGTACTCTGGGAACAATTCAACGCGCCTGCACTTGATCATTATATCCGATCCACACCTCTCATCATTGCCGCATACATTCATCACGAGCAAAGCGACTTTCACCGCGGCGCAGAGAGTCTTGGGCTGCCTTATGAACACTATGAAACGTGGCTATACTGGCGGACGAAAAAAGACAAGATGCTAAATGACATGGTGATAGACTTACGCATAATTCGGGAGCAGGTTGTATCAAGTGTCCTTGACGCCAATTTTAATAGCTAGTTGGTGGATTTCGGCCAAAAGCGGTACTTTAGATGCCACTGATATTATGCTTTAACTCTCGCATTTGCAGCTGGTTTGGAGCACAGCGGAAAACCAGTCAGATAACATGCGCTTGTTAGGCATGATCCGTTACCAAGTGCATACTCGTATTTTCAGATATACACGAGGCTATATCAGGCCTGTTTTTCTTTATGATCTCATCAAAAACCTTTTGGATGAAAGGCGCCACCCAATATTGCGAATCTTTCGGCGGCTGCATTCCGCAATCTAAATGATCCACGTAGTCGCTAGACATCATGTAGTGCTGGTGCAATGAGAAAATGTAACTCAAGTGAAGTATAAATATATCCCTTAAATCTTCGGCAAGATGATCTAATGATGAGAGTCTATTGTTTAGATAAACTTCATTGTCGTTTATCATTACGTGATAAAAGTAGTTGTAGTGAGTATGATCATTACAGCGAACTCTAATCCTTTTATATCTATCATCAGAATACAGGCACGCGTTGATTCCTCCAAGCCTATCGCTGTTCCGTAAATATTGTGACATCACTCTATACTCTGGCAATTGCTCCTTACCATGCAGCCAGTTATTGATCTGAGCTACAAAAAATTTCTCGGCACTAAAATTTTCCTTAATGTATAAGTTTGAATAGGTATTAATTATGGCTGAATCATAGTATTTCCTCAGCAAACAATATGAATCGTTTATTCTCCCCTTTTCCAGTACGAGCTTTATAGACTCCACCGTCCCCTGGATCGATGAATATAAATAGGTATCCATGTTCACCACGGCTGTTGTTCCCATCGTAGCAAAACCCATAACAGAAAAGGCGAGGCTACTATAGAAATCTATGTATGAATCCAGATCAGAGAAGATGAAGTGTTCCTTGTAGGCCTTGTCTTTCACCATCATCTGAATGCTCCCTGAGTTCTTCCTAACGCAATGTTATGTGCAAATTTTTACGCTATAAACCCAAAATTCCACTTCTTCTTCAACACCATAATTGCTGTATAGCCACTGAATCGAATGTTCACCAGCAAGATTTTTTCTTATAAGTTCGGCCTCATTGTTCCAACTTGTATCAGGATCCCAAACAAAATAGGTATCCTCGACTTCACCGGAAATCAATAATGAATGGCTTGAGTTGCCACAGATTAAATGAAGGCCTTCCTCATGTTTCTCCTCAATAAACTGAATGGCAGACACAATGTCATTTTTGACTATTGTATCTACCAAAGTGATTGTGATGTTTTCAATAACTCCCTGTTGAGCATAAAGAAGAGGAATAAATATTGAATCTCCCTTTTTATTGGGTTTATTTTTATCCCAAACTAATCCAGTTTCATCTTTTTCAAAATAATAGATTTTGGATAATTCACTAGCTAATACAGCTGCACTCACATTTAGCATCATAGCCATACAGATAAAATGACATCCTGAATTATAGATATTATTCAGCTCTTCGACATCATCATGATTATTTACTAGATATGTATTTCGATACCAGCACTGACTTTGGTAAAAATGATACCAGTTTTGCATATATTTCCTTTGCACATAACGAGGCTGTAGAAAAACCCGATTTCGAGCCGTCTCCACCGCCTTTCGCACTAATTTACTTACTCAGCCGGTCATCTGGCTGAGTAATCTTAATACCGGCATTTAGCCGCTTCAGCGCCCAGCTAAAACTTGTTGAAGTCGGTCTGT
>NZ_JH393258.1:1162557-1169568 GCF_000236035.1 Vreelandella boliviensis LC1 | reverse complement strand
ATTGTCTCGTTTTTAGAAGGCGACCCCGACCAGCCGCTAGTCACCGGCCGCACCTATCACGCTGTGAATACCGCGCCGTACCCACTGCCGGAACACAAAACCCGCACGGTATTGCGCACCCAAAGCCACAAGGCTGACGGCTTTAACGAACTGCGCTTTGAAGACGAAGCGGGCGAAGAGCAAATCTGGCTCCACGCCCAGAAAGACCTCGAACTGCTCACCCTTAACGACCGCACCGAAGAGATCCGCCACGACAGCCACCTCAAGGTGCACAACGATCGCATCAGCGAGATCGACAACGACGATCACCACACGGTGCATAACAACCGCCACACGAAGGTAGACGGCGACGACCACCTGATGATCGACGGCACCCGCCATGAAAAGGTCGGCCAAGCGCAGTTAATGGAAGCAGGGCAAGAGATTCACCACAAAGCGGGCATGAAAGTAGTCATCGAAGCCGGTGCGGAAATTACCCTTCAAGCAGGCGGCAGCTTCCTGAAAATCGACCCCAGCGGCGTCACCATTGTTGGCCCGCAGGTCAAGATCAACTCCGGGGGGAGCCCAGGTTCGGGGAGTGGGCAGGCAGCCCAGCCACCGCAGTTGCCTGTGGAGGTCGAGGCGCCGCCCGTATTTACGCCGGTAAAAGCGCCTCAACAAGCGGCACTCTTGCAGCAACAGGCCTTGTGCCCCGTCTGTGAGGCGGCAAGTGAATGAGTAGCTGGCCTCTAAGCGCTGGTTTACAGGGCGGTGCATGGCACTGGCCTTTAGACCGGCGGGTGTATCTGCTCCTGGACGGCGTACGCGTCGAGCAACTGGCGAAGCGGCTTTATGAGTGGTCGGCAGAGTATCGACTCGATGCAGATTTGCTTTATGCAGGCACTCCGTTGGCAGAAGTCAGTGACGTATCCCCGTGGCTGATCGCGTTGCCGGATAAGCACCATCCCATCTTGCAGGCTTTTTTAGCGCAAGGCGTGGATGAAGAGTGGGGCTATATCATTGAAAGTCAGGCATCGCTTGAAGATGTTGGCAATCACCTGCGCCACATGTTGCAAGTGCGCCATCCTTCAGGGGTAGCCATGTGGCTGCGTTTAGCCGACCCCGCCGTGATCGCAGCGCTTTTGCCCGACCAAAGCACTCCGGCCATGGTGCCGTGGGGGCCTATTGAAGGCCTGGTGTACCCAGATGCGGTAGCCAGCGAATGGGTTAAAAGCACTCCCAAAAGTGTCGCCGAGCTCCCCGTTGCGATTTCCTCGAATGGCTATCTACTCAATGAAACGCAGGTAAGCCGCTTACAAGCATGCGATAAACGTCGCGACTTGCGTACGCTGCTGCATTTTGTTGAGAAGTACTGCCCAGACTGGCGGCTACCGGTGGAACAACGGGAACGATACGACCTGCTGGCAGCACTGACGCAATCTGCACGTGGATATGGCTTTACCAATCCGCGCCAGTGGGGGCTGCTGTGCACGCTCTTTTCGCGCGAGCGTTGCACTAGCTGGTCAGCATTAAGCGAGCAGGCGCCTGAGCTGCACGCTTGCTTAACGAAGAGAGCAGAAGCGTCACCCTCTGAAAGGCTCAAAAGAGCGTTTGCTATTACTTCTACTTACCCTGAGACGACATAGGGAGTTTGTCATATGTCTGCGTTTGAGCGCCCCACTGATGATCGAGACGACGGTGCACTTGCCGCCCACGAACTCCCCTGCCGGGATAGCGAAGATGGCGCCACCTGCCCACTGCTTCAAGGCAAGGTTCAACTGCTGCCACTACGCTATGGCCTGGTTGAGGAACTCGAACCGGGATGTCCCACGCCCTACGCCCTGAGCGCCCGGCCGCTGGGCATTCGTCTGCTGCGCAATGGCTATCTCTACATACTCGACGGAGAAACGAATGAACTCGCCGAGTACGAGTTTCGTGACCAGGGGAACACGATCAATGGCGGCAAGCTCGACTACGAGACTGACCGCACGCTCTACGTCTGCTTTTCGGAGGTCCAGTGGACGGACGCCAAACGCGCCCAAGTGCAGGAAAGCGAAGAAGATCGCGATGCTTTTATGCAGGCGGTCAATCTTGAAGGTGCCAACCCCATCTCCGGTGGTGGCGAGCACCTGATCACGACAGCCCAGGCAAAAGAGTGGGTAGCCGAGTTTGCGGAAGATGCTGCGCTAGAGGTGCCAGAAGAAGGCTATGAACAAGAAAGTGAAGCCTATCACTGGGAAAATGACCACTATTATCACAAAACCCGCTTGGGAAAACTGCTCGCTCAACATGATGTTGAAGATCGCGACGAATGCCTCTGCCTGATCGTACGCGATGATCTTGGCGTGATGCGTGATTTGGCCATGTTCCAGGATAACGTGGTGGGTTGGCTGGACGAATGGGCAGAAGAGGATGATGGCCGCACAGAGCGCAACTATGTGTTGGGCTGCTATATCGAGTCGATTACTCAGCTAACCGCTGAAAACATGCAGCAGTTAGCCCAAGGTGAGGAAGGCTCTCCTCAACAGGCACTTTGGCAAGATTTGGAAGCACTGGATGAAGAAAACAGAGAGGCCACACGACAAGCGATACTCGACTATTTAAATGAAGAACAATCGTTGCCAGCTTCTCATAGTCCGGAGTTACCGGTAGATCTGCGCGAGTCCATTACTGAAATAGGTAAGGGGGCAAACCGCACCAACGCCTACGCGATTTTACAGCAGCAACAAGAAGCTATCCGCCGCTATTATGCCAAACAAAGCATGAGTAATGGTGACTCTAGCTACATTGAAAAGCATGTAGATACGATAACCGACATGAAGCGTACCAATAATCGACGTGTACGCGATATGTTAGAAGGTGCATCGTTTGGTCAGCGAGGCATCGATGACTTGATCAGTCGTCAGCAGATGGAAGCTTTTTTAGCTAGACAGCGCCCAAAACTAACGCGCTGGAACGAACTCCTCGACAAGATCAGTCAGGATCGAAGTCAAATGCTGTGCTCGAACTACTTCCATCTTGGCGCATGGTACTTCGACGCCGACGATGAAGCGCAAGTCGAGCAGGCGCTCGGCGCTGAATTTGCCTGCACGCGAGATATTTGTCGAGATGATGACGTCATCGAACAGATCCATCAGTGGTTAACCGAAAACCCCCACTATGACCGGCCGCTGCTCCATACCCGTAGTCTGCAGGAGCAGGCAGCGCTGGTAAAAGACTACACCACCCTTTTTGCTGCTGGTTATGGCGTTATTTCCAATATTCAAAGCTGGATAGAAACGCTAACACAAGCTGAGCGTGGCAAGTTGCCTGATGTGGCCAAGCTGCCTGATTCGGTGCAGGCGCTTGCCAGTGGTGTTCAATCTAACCTCTCGCCAGCGATGGGCATAGGTTTTGCCAAGATTATGGAGCAGATACAGCAGGTAATCGGGCAAGGCAGTACCACTATGCCCGAGCTTGACGATCTATTTCGCCAGCTCAACCCACCGGCTACCTGGGCGCGCATTGTGGATGCTGCCAGGTTCAACCAGGCAAGGTTTGTCGTCTCGACCACCAGCCTGGATGAGCTGATGAGGCTTATAAAAGACACCCTTCGTATGCGCCAGCAACTGACCAGCCTAAATAATAGGCGTCAACAGGCATCAGGCAGTGAGCGCAGCGGGCTAAATGCTCAACGCCGAGAACTGCAAAACCGCCTTGCGGTGAATGAGCAGAACTTGGCAGCCGCCCTTAGTCCGGTTGGCGACGCGAGTGCCAATGATCTGGTGCTGTCGCAAGGTGGAGCGGGTAGCGCAGGCTTGGTATTGGAATTTGAAGATGCAGCAAACGCCGTTGCGGTGGGCCGAGTCACCAGTAACCTCAGGCAGGGGATTTACCGAGCCCCACCAGCAGCGTTGCTTGGAGATGGGGTTGGGCTATTGGTCTTCGTTGGGCAGACGGTCAATTTATGGGCTGCAACCAAAACGATGAATGAAGCGCGGATGGATGGTGACGATAAAGAAATACGCAAAGCGCAATATGATTTTGCTGGGGCAATATTCGCCACAGCAGCTGCTGGCTTTATGGCAGCACAAAGTATCGGAAATACCGCGCTTGAGACTCAAGCTCGGGCCTTAGCCACTGTACTTAATGTCAGTCAATCAAACGGGGTATATGCTCAGCTAGGCCGTATGCACGTTGGCTTGGGTGGTTTTGGGTATGTGTTTGGAGTGTTGGCTTCTGGGGTTAGCCTGCATAACAATCATAATAACTGGCAGAGTGCGGTACGAAGTGGTAATGGAAATGCCCAAGTGGCGGCAGCGATAGCTATGGCAGGCGATGCAGGGTTAATGGGCAACTATCTATACGGACTAAGAGCCACGTTATTAACCCGTGCGAATATCGCACGCGGTGCGGCTACATGGGCGAGGGCAGGTTCCTATCTTGCCTCGGTTTTCTGGCGCGTTAATGTCGTTGGGCTGGCGTTTTCAGTTTTGCAGCTTGGTGCTACCTGGTTATATAACCGCCACAATATTTCCCAGCATGATCAGTGGCTACTGAGTTCACCGTGGGGGCTAGAGGGCGGTAATGAGCGTTTAGATCACTATTTACAAGAACTGCAGCGAATTACCCAGGCAGCACATACCACCTTGGAAGAAGTCTATTCGGATAGCTGGGTACCCGATTTCGTGCGTAACCCTGATCACTATGTTCTTGCGCTGCATTTGCCAGGGATAACACCCGAATCGCTGCAGCCTCCACTGGTAGGCAAAGCACCCGTGCGCTTATCCCTTAAAGCATGGCAAGTGCAGCCGGTTAAGATAAGGCCGCGGGATGGCACAATAAAAGCCGCCGAGCGCTGGTTAGATGCTTCAGCCGAGTTGACGCAGGCGCTGGTAGTAAACGCGGATGAGGAAGATGGTCATGCCATCCTTTCAGGCAGCACGCCCGCGCATCGCCCTACTGAACGAAGCTATACCACCGAGCATTGGGTTATCGGTATTCAACTTGAACAATTAGATGGGGAAGGCAACTACCGGGCAAGCGAAGCATACATCTATATCGACCCAAGGGGTGGGGTAGGTAGTGGCAAGCGCTACACACCTTCTACTTTCTCAAGGCGGGGCGACCCAGGTCGTTGGCAGCGGATTGAGGCCTAAATCTTACATGTCAAAGCAAACAGGATGTCAGTTATGAGTCAGCAGGCACCGGGCTTGCCTCAGCCCGACACAGCCCAGCCCCATCAAGCCGGGGAAACCCAATCCATACCCGGTGGCCGCATTACTTACTTGGCCCCCGAACCCTTGCCTACTGGGCACCAGGCGCTGGATTTAAACGGTACGATAAGCACTTTCAACGAGACATGGCTGGACGTTGGTGGGGGGTATTCCGCAGCTTTTGGCTGGCAACTGATGATAGGTGTGATATATGGGGCCTTTTTATTATGTGCCGTAGTGTTTCCAAGCATTGCTTGGTTAACGATGCTGGATGCGTCCTTTAATTTCATGTGGGATACCTACATGTTTTTTTTCTGGATAGGCTTAGCCGGGGGGGGGGCTTGCTTTTTAGCGATGTACTCTGGGCACTGGACTAGTCTTCGGCGTTTGCGGGATACCCCCCCAGTGCGCTTTCACCGCCAGCGCCGCGAGGTGTGTTTTGTCCTAGAGGGCACCAAGGATACGGTGATCGTTCCTTGGGAATCGCTGATGGCCTGGGTGGTAGAAGCCCGTGGCGTGACTCAATACGGCGTTCAGCAGCAGTTCGGTATGGGATTTGGCTATGCACATCCAGAAACCGGGCAGTGGCTAAAGCTGGAATTTATGACCATGGCAAAACCCTTGGCCATCAGCCACTGGGAAGCGGTGCGTGCCTATATGGAGTACGAGGTCAATTCTCTTGCCGAGGTGCAAGATCCAAACGTCGTCAGGGGTAAAGATGACCCACCCTGGGAAGGGGTGCATACCCTGCGCAATGCCCGTCGCCACATGAATCAGCGCCGAGCTGACGGCGAGATAGGCTGGTTATATTGGAGCTTTTGGTACCTCATCGACATCGTTCAGCTCTGGAACCTGCCAGGCTATTTAACGGAGTGGGACAACAAACGCCTAATGAAAGCGCGCCCTAATTTATTGCCTTCAGAAATGGTGGAATGGTCGAAACCGCTGCCAGAAGAACAGTGGGCCAGGCCCAGTGAGGAACTGACCAGACTCTCTGAAGCAGTGCGCACTATTCGCGAACAGGACCCTGCTTTGCCTATTGAAATGGTGTTCACCGAAGCCTACAAGCGACAGGGGCTGAAAGCCTGATTATACAAGGCCGTCAGTTATGAGTCAGCAGGCACCGGCTTTGCCTCACCCGGATACTACCTAGCCCCACCGGGCTGGAGATGTCGAGCCCTTTCCAGGTGGCAAAGTTATCTATCTTTCACCTGCTCCCTTGCCCACGGAAGCGGAGCCTTTGGATTTCAACCAAGAGATTGGGGAGGTAAACGATGCCTACTTGGATTTCGGCGGTAGCCTTCCCACGCCATTTACTTGGCAGTTTACGTTAGTTATAAGCTCACTTTGGGTTGTTGTGCTTACTCCTTTGGTACTCGGTTGGCTGACTTCTAATGAAGATATCTCTTTTGCCAGTGAGTTTATGGCCTTCTTCGACATTACTCTTGGAATGGGGCTATGGGTGGGGGCGATAATCCTTGCATGAGCTTTGGTAATCAAAGCCCACTACCACTTTAGGTTCCGTGAGGCTGTCCCCACCCGTTTTCATCGCCAGCGCCGTGAGGTGGCTTTTGCGCCGGGCGACGGCAAGCCTCCCATCATCGTGCCCTGGGAAAGCGTGGCGGCCTGGGTGACCCAGGCGCAGGGGGTAACACAATACGGTGTGCAGCGCCAGTATGGCTTGGGGATAGGCTTTGTCGAGCCTGAAACAGGGCAGCAGCACTTTATTGAATTATCACAGCCCGGCATGCCATTGGCGTTGGGGCTTTGGGAAGCGGTGCGGGCTTATATGGAGTACGAGGTCAACACCCGCGAGGAGCTCCAAGACCCGCACGGG
>NZ_JH393258.1:1132625-1161752 GCF_000236035.1 Vreelandella boliviensis LC1 | reverse complement strand
TGGGAAAGCGTGGCGGCCTGGGTGACCCAGGCGCAGGGGGTAACACAATACGGTGTGCAGCGCCAGTATGGCTTGGGGATAGGCTTTGTCGAGCCTGAAACAGGGCAGCAGCACTTTATTGAATTATCACAGCCGGGCATGCCCTTGGCATTGGGGCTTTGGGAAGCGGTGCGAGCTTATATGGAGTACGAGGTTAATACTCGCGAAGAACTCCAAGACCCGCACGGACTGCATCGCCCCGGTGATCCGCCCTACGAAGGCGTGCACACCTTCCACAATGCCCGGCGCCGGTTGCACCGCCGCTACCGCGAGGGCGAAATAGGCCTATTCACGGTCACGATGTGGTACTTGTGGCACATTATCGACCTGTGGACGATACCTTTTTACCTTGCGGAATGGGAGATAAGCGTCATCCAAAAAGCTGGTCAGAAGACGCTACCAGCGAGTCTTGATGATTGGTCGCAACCCTTGCCCGAAGAACGGTGGGCCAAGCCTAGCCCAGAGCTCACGCGCCTCTCAAAAGAGGTCAGACAGCGCCATGCGCAACAGCCAAACCGACCGATCACCGCTATCTTCGCCGAGGTTTATGTAGAGGAAGCACTACTTTCAAACTGAGGTACAGAGTTCTGCGACTGGAACGTTCAGATGGATTTTAGAATCTTTATTCCATAAAGCTATAAGCACTGCTCAATAAAGAACTTCCAGTGTTCTAACGCTATCGTTAGGCTTATAACTATTGTCCATGTCTTCCAAAAGCGCCTGTTTGCTAACAGGCGCTTTTGGTGCTGCTAAAGGTGAATGTATGTCTACTACGACGGTTGCTGCGCCGCAGAGCTATCGCGTGCCGCTTATCGCCACGGCGGCGATTGTGCTGGGCGCATTGCTGGTGGGCGTGGTGTTTGACGCCAATATTGGCCTGCTGATGATTATCGGCGGGCTGTTTGGCATGGTGCTGTATCACGCCGCGTTTGGTTTTACCTCGGCGTGGCGCGTGTTTATTAATGAAAGGCGGGGGCGTGGACTGCGCGCGCAGATGGTGATGCTGGCGATTGCCGTGGTGCTGTTTTTCCCTGCCTTGGGGGCAGGCACTCTGTTTGGTAACGAGGTGTCGGGCTTTGTGGCGCCCATTGGTATTTCCGTGTTGGTAGGGGCGTTCCTGTTCGGGGTGGGTATGCAATTGGGCGGCGGCTGTGCCTCTGGCACGCTTTTTACCGCGGGCGGTGGTAACGCACGTATGTTGATTACCCTGGTGTTCTTTATTGTCGGCTCTGTGATTGGCTCGGCGCATTTTGCTTGGTGGCAGAGCTTGCCGGCCTTTCAACCGGTATCGCTGGTTAACGTTGCCGGGATTAGTGGTGGGATAGCGATTAGTCTCGTGCTGTTTGCTGCTATTGCGGCATTTACTTGGGTGATGGAGAAGCGCCGCCATGGTCAGTTAGAGCAGGCGCCTTTGGTCGATAAGCATGGGTATGAGCGTTGGCTGACGGGGCCTTGGCCGTTAGTGGCTGGCGCGGTGGCGTTGGCGCTGTTGAATTTTGCCACCTTGGCACTGGCAGGTCGCCCATGGGGAATTACCTCTGCGTTTGCGCTGTGGGGTGCTAAAAGCTTTGAACTGGTGGGTGGCGATGTCAGCCAGTGGGGCTATTGGCAGTCTCCAGGCAACGCCGCGGCCCTTGAGGCCAGCGTATGGAGCGATATCACTACGGTGATGAACGTGGGTATTATGCTTGGCGCGCTGGCCGCTGCGAGCTTGGCTGGGCGCTTTGCACCTAACTTCAGAATTCCGTTGAAATCTATTCTAGCCGCGATCATCGGTGGCCTAATGCTCGGCTATGGGGCGCGCTTGGCGTACGGTTGCAACATTGGTGCTTACTTTAGCGGCATTGCCTCTGGCAGCCTGCACGGTTGGGTATGGCTGGTAGCGGCATTTGCGGGCAATATGGTCGGCGTTAAGCTGCGGCCGTTCTTCTTCTCTGGCGCAGAGGGGCGCAAACCCACCGCTAAAACGTGCTAAAGCGATGTGGATAACATAAGTTGATGGCATAGCTAATGGCATCGGTACGGGAATAGTTAAAAGCGTCGTTACGCCTCGGTTTAGTCGCCCTAAATCGAGGCGTTTTTATATCAACATGGTCGCTCTCTTCCACCTTTGTCGCAGGAGCATGTTACATTACGCTTAAACGCCGCGAACGCCCGATGTTGCTGCATTGCAGCAGTGATTGACATAAAAAAGAGAGTGCTTATGACTACCCAGAGTAGACGCCCCCTATACCTTCCTTACGCCGGTCCTTCTTTGCTCGAAATGCCGCTATTGAACAAAGGCAGCGCGTTTACTCAGCAGGAGCGCCTAGCGTTTAATCTTATGGGTTTGCTGCCGCAAAAGGTGGAAACCATTGAGGATCAGTTGGAGCGGGTCTATCGACAGTACCAGCAATGCCACAGCGATCTTGAAAAGCATATCCACCTGCGCGCCATTCAAGATGATAACGAAACGCTCTACTTCCGCTTGGTTTCCCAACATCTTGAAGAGATGCTGCCGATTATCTACACCCCCACGGTCGGTCAGGCGTGTCAGGAATTTTCCAATATTTACCGCAACCACCGCGGTCTGTTTATTAGCTATCCTGACCGCGAACATATGGATGACATCCTGCGCAGCGCCACGAAAGATAACGTCAAAGTGATTGTTGTGACGGATGGCGAGCGCATTCTAGGCCTAGGCGACCAGGGGATCGGGGGCATGGGGATCCCGATTGGTAAACTGGCGCTGTATACCGCCTGTGGTGGCATTAGCCCCGCCTACACGCTGCCGATCATGATTGATGTCGGCACCAATAACAAAGCGTTGCTGGATGACCCCATGTACATGGGCTGGCGCCACGAGCGGGTAGAGCAAGAAGAGTACGATGCTTTTATGGCCGAGTTTATTGCCGCGGTTAAACGGCGTTGGCCGAAGGTGCTGCTGCAGTTTGAGGATTTTGCCCAGGCCAATGCGGTGCCGCTGCTAGAGCGCTATCGCAACGAGCTGTGCTGCTTCAACGACGACGTTCAGGGTACTGCTTCTGTGGTAGTGGGTACGCTAATGGCGGCCTGTCAGGCTCGGGACGAGACCATTGCCCAGCAGCGGGTGGTGTTTGTGGGCGGTGGTTCTGCGGGCTGTGGCATCGCCGAGCAGGTGGTCGTTGCCATGGAAGCCGAAGGTTTGACCGAAAGTGAAGCGCGGTCGCGTATTTATATTGTTGATCGGGATGGTTTGATGACCAGCGATCAAGCGTGGCAGCGCGACTTCCAGCGCCGGTTAGCCCACGACCCTTCGCTAGTGGCGGAGTGGAGTGGCCAAGGCCTGGAAGAGACGATCGCACAGATCAAACCCACGGTATTAATCGGCGTCTGCGGCCAGCGCGGTATCTTTACCGAGCAGGTGGTGCGCACGATGCATGCGGGCTGTGAACACCCAGTGATCATGCCGTTGTCTAACCCTACTTCCCAAGCGGAGGCGGTGCCGGAAGATGTCATCCGCTGGACGGACGGCCAAGCCTTGGTAGCCACCGGTAGCCCCTTTGCGCCGGTCGTTTACAATGGCCGCACTTATCCGATTGCCCAGTGCAACAATGCCTATATCTTCCCAGGTATCGGTTTGGGTGTGATTGCTGCCAGCGCCAACCGGGTTACCGATGAGATGCTAATGAGCGCCTCGCGGGCGCTGGCCCGTGAAGCACCGCTGGTGAAAGAAGGTAAAGGTGCACTGCTGCCACCGCTGTCGCGTATTCGCGATATCAGCAAATCGATTGCATTTGAAGTGGCCGCCCAGGCGCAGCAGAACGGCGTGGCGTTAAAAACCAGTGGCACAACGCTGCGGGAGTTAATCGAAAAAGCGTCTTGGTCACCGGATTACCGTACCTACCGACGCCGCGCTTTTTAAGCGCACAGCTAAAAAAAAGCCCCCACCGAGGTGGGGGCATGCAAGCATTGGTAGGTTTTACCCTTTAGGCTGCGCCGATCATCTTGCGCAGCACGTAGTGAAGGATACCACCGTGGCGGTAGTAAGCCAGCTCGTTTACCGTATCAATTCGGCACTTGGCATCAACGCTACGTTCCCCGTCGCTATTTTTGATCACGACTTTCACCGTTCCACCCGGTGTCAGGTCGCTTAATCCCGCGATAGAAATCTCCTCATCACCGGTTAATCCCAACGTCTGGCGGCTCTCACCTTCGGCAAATTGCAGTGGCACAACGCCCATGCCTATCAGGTTAGAGCGGTGAATACGCTCAAAGGACTCGGCAATCACGGCACGAACGCCGAGCAAGCGGGTACCTTTGGCCGCCCAATCACGTGAGGAGCCGGTGCCGTACTCTTTACCGGCGATCACGACCAGCGGTTTGCCTTCTTCTTTGTACTTCATGGCCGCATCGTAAATGGCCATCTGCTCGCCGCTGGGTACGTGGCGTGTCTCACCGCCGACTACGCCATCGAGCATCTCATTTTTGATCCGCACGTTAGCGAAGGTGCCGCGCATCATGACTTCATGGTTACCCCGGCGTGAGCCGTAGGAATTGAAGTCGACTGGTTTGACACCGTGCTCCTGCAGATAGCGCCCAGCGGGGCTGTCAGGCTTGATGGCACCGGCAGGGGAGATATGGTCGGTGGTCACCGAGTCACCCAGCATGGCGAGTACACGGGCGCTGTGCACGTCTTCGATGGCGTCCGGCTCGCGACCCATGCCTTCAAAGAAGGGCGGGTGCTGAATGTAGGTGGATTCGGGCCATTGATAGACTTTGCTTTCTGACACGTCGATGGCTTTCCAGACGTCGTCACCCTCAAACACTGCGCCGTACTCTTTACGGAACATCGCGGTGTTAACTTTCTCGACGGCACTGGCAATCTCGGCCTGGCTGGGCCAGATATCTTTTAGGTAAACCGGTTCGCCGTCACTGCCTTTGCCAATTGGCTCCTGGGTGAGATCACGCTGAACGTTACCGGCCAAGGCATATGCCACCACCAGGGGTGGTGATGCGAGCCAGTTGGTTTTCACCAGCGGGTGCACGCGGCCTTCAAAGTTACGGTTACCAGAGAGCACCGAGGCCACGGCGAGATCGCCGTTATTGATCGCTTTTTCGATCTCATCAGGCAGCGGGCCGGAGTTACCGATACAGGTGGTGCAGCCGTAGCCGACTAAGTTGAAACCCAGTGCATCCAAGTCGTCATTTAACCCAGCGGCTTCCAAATAATCGGTGACTACTTTGGAACCGGGCGCCAGTGACGTCTTCACCCAGGGCTGAGTCGTTAGGCCTTTTTCACGCGCCTTACGGGCAAGCAAGCCTGCTGCCATCATTACGCTGGGGTTGGAGGTGTTGGTACACGAGGTAATTGCCGCGATCACCACCGCACCGGGGTCAAGGCTGAAATCATGCTCATCAAGCTTGACGGCTTGGCTGGTGTCATGTTCGAAGCTACGTTCGACCCCTACAGCGGTTTGGCCGCCTTCAGAGGAGAGTTTTCCTTTAGCGGTTGTATCCGCTTTGACGTCTTCCTGCAGGAACTTGTCAAAGGCTGCTGCCATGTCTTTCAGCGCCACGCGGTCTTGGGGGCGCTTGGGGCCGGCAAGGCTGGCCTCCACCTCGGTCATGTCCAGTTCCAGAGCGTCGGTGAAGATTGGCTCGTCGCTGGGTTCACGCCACAGCCCTTGGGCTTTGCTATAGGCTTCCACCAGCGCCACTTGCTCATCTTCACGTCCGGTGAGGCGCATGTAGTTCAGCGTTTCGTCATCGACCGGGAAGAAGCCACAGGTAGCACCATACTCGGGCGCCATATTGGCGATAGTGGCACGATCCGCCAGCGGCAAGTCTTTCAAGCCGTCGCCGTAGAACTCAACAAACTTACCGACGACACCTTTTTTACGCAGCATCTCGGTAACGGTGAGTACCAAGTCAGTGGCGGTAATACCTTCGCGTAGCTTGCCGGTTAGCTTAAAGCCAATCACTTCGGGAATGAGCATTGAAACCGGCTGACCGAGCATGGCCGCTTCGGCTTCAATACCGCCCACGCCCCAGCCAAGCACGCCCAAGCCATTGATCATGGTGGTGTGGGAGTCGGTGCCGACGAGGGTATCGGGGTAAGCGAAGGTCTTGCCGTCTTCGTCTTTGACCCACACTGTTCTGCCCAGGTACTCCAGGTTGACCTGGTGGCAGATACCGGTGCCGGGGGGCACAACGCTGAAGTTATCAAACGCCTGCTGGCCCCAGCGCAGAAACTCATAGCGCTCGCGGTTGCGCTGCATTTCAATATCGACGTTTTCTTGGAACGCGGCAGGGTTGCCGAACTTATCGACCATTACCGAGTGGTCGATGACGAGATCGACAGGTGAGAGCGGGTTGATCTTCGCCGGGTCTTCGCCCAGGCTTTCGACCGCGGCGCGCATGGAGGCTAAATCCACCACGCCAGGCACGCCGGTAAAGTCCTGCATTAATACGCGTGCCGGGCGATAGCCGATTTCACGGCTGGATTTGCCCTCGGCCTGCCAGTCGACCAGGGCCTGCATATCTTCTTGATCTACGCTTTCGTCATCGGCGAAGCGTAGCTGGTTTTCGAGTAGAATTTTGAGCGTCTTGGGAAGCCGGTCAATGCTGCCCAGTGCCTCGGCCGCTTGGGGCAGGCTGTAGTAGTGATACGTTTTACTGCCAACCTCTAGGGTGCTTAGCGTATCGGGTATCTTGCTCATGTGTCTCTCCTCTGATTGCTGAGCGCTGCGCTCAGCGTGACGGTCACGATCTTTCTTTTATGGATTTCCCCCAGTATGGCGTTGATTTAGTAATAACACATGGGTCTTTGCACAGGGGCTTTCAAGGTTTCTTCGCCTAATAGCGTAGACGAAACCTTGCAATAGCTTGTACTTGGCGCCATTTCAGGCAGACTCTGTGGCTAATTTTTTATAACGCTATTAGCACAGCTATCGACAAAGCTATCAGTCAGATATTTACAAGGTGGTGTCATGGAAACTCGTCATGAGCGTTTGATTATTCTTGGATCCGGCCCTGCGGGCTATACGGCTGCTGTGTATGCCGCACGGGCAAACCTGAAGCCGCTACTGATTACCGGTATTCAGGCGGGTGGCCAACTGACCACCACAACAGATGTGGATAACTGGCCGGGTGACGCTCAAGGCGTACAGGGGCCGGAATTGATGGAGCGCATGAAACAGCACGCCGAACGTTTCAATACAGAAGTGTTGTTTGATCACATCAATGAGGTTAGCTTAGGCGAAAAACCCTTTACCTTAAAAGGTGACAGCGGCGTTTATACCTGCGATGCGTTAATTGTAGCGACGGGTGCTAGCGCGCGTTACTTGGGGCTGCCTACCGAACAGCAATTTATGGGGCAAGGGGTTTCGGCCTGTGCCACCTGCGACGGCTTTTTCTACCGCAATCAGGAAGTCATTGTGGTGGGTGGCGGTAATACCGCCGTGGAAGAGGCGCTTTATCTTTCTAACATCGCCTCCAAGGTGACCCTTGTACACCGCCGGGACACGCTACGGGCGGAAAAAATTCTCCAAGATAAGCTGTTCGAGAAAGCCGAGGCCGGCAAAATCGCCCTTGAGTGGTTCCAGGAAGTCGAAGAAGTACTCGGCGATAACTCGGGCGTTACGGGTGTGCGGGTTAAATCCACCCGGGATGGCACAAGCAAAGAGATCCATGCGCCTGGGCTGTTTATTGCCATTGGCCATAGCCCCAATACAGGGATCTTTTCAGGCCAGTTGGAAATGAATGGCGGCTACATCAAAGTGCACTCAGGTCTTGAAGGGAATGCAACCGCGACCAGCGTGCCGGGTGTGTTTGCCTGTGGCGATGTGATGGATCACATTTATCGGCAAGCGATTACCTCGGCGGGCAGTGGTTGCATGGCAGCGCTGGATGCCGAGCGCTATCTAGATGGTATTGCCGGGTAAACATTCGCTAACATGAAGCGCCTAGCAATCGATAGGCGCTTCATCAATCCGCAAGCGCCCCAACTGGCTGAGTACTAGCTTCTTACCTTGAGAGCCTTCGGCGCCGCTGCTTGAGCAAATAGCAAAACTGCCGTTGTAACCGCTGGTATAGCCTAACGGGCTGTAACGGATGCGCGACCAGCCCCTGCTGTAGGCCACTTGCGTGCCTTGTTGCGCGGGTACAATGCGCAGAATATCGTCTTCGGTGATGCTATCGGTTTTATCCCCTCGCACAATCATTAGCTCTCTACTCCAGTTATTTGCGCAGGCCTTGCGGTTTTCGGAGGCTGGGCAAAGCGTCAACTGGCGACGTTGGCTAATCGCCGTATTGCGCGTTAATGAAAACGCGCTCTGGAATCGATTGACCTCGCTAATCTGTGCGGTACGCTCCCCCAGTGCTTGAAAATTGGGCAGACCCCAGGCGGCGATGATTCCAACCAAAAGAAGCGTGATCAGTAGCTCAAGGAGCGTAAATCCGCTTTCAGGTGTGGTGTGTGTCTTGATGTGAAAACTGCTCATCGCCTCTCCTCACTTGACCTGGTTATTGCCCGCGTTATGCTCATTCGCCGTCGCTAGCCGACTTTTCGTACAAACCCTTGCAGCGAGCACATCGCAATTAATAGGTCATACTAGGCGGCGCTACGCTTTTTTTATGTAAGCCAAAACGGACAATTTTGTGAGCGATTTCTTAATTATTGGTGGTGGCGTGATCGGTATGATGACGGCGCTGCAGTTGGCCGACGCCGGTCAGCGGGTCACACTGGTTGATCGTGGGGAGTGTGGTAAAGAGGCATCCTGGGCGGGTGGTGGTATCGTTTCGCCGCTCTACCCCTGGCGTTACGACGCCGCGGTGTCGCAACTCTCCCGCTGGTCGGAAGGCGTTTACCCCTCTTTGGCCCTGCGGTTGTTGGAAGAGACCGGCATTGACCCAGAGTATCGCCAAAAGGGGCTGCTCTACCTGAATGTAGATGACGCCGAAAAAGCGCTGCAATGGGCGCGCCAGTTGGGTAAGCCGCTAGAGCGGGTAGGGGCGGACTTTGTACACGCTAAAGAGCCAGGTGTGACCATGGCTGACGATAGCGCGCTATGGATGCCAACACTAGGCAGCGTGCGCAATCCGCGTTTAGCTAAAGCTTTGAAAGCGCGGTTAGCCGCGATGCCCCAGGTAACGCTGAGAGAGCAGTGCGAGGTCAGCGGTTTTATCCAGCACGGTAGCCAAGTGGAAGGCGTGGTGACGTCGCAAGGGCCGTTAACGGCTGAGCGCATTATTGTTTGCGGCGGGGCTTGGGCAGCACAGCTCTTGTCGCAGCTGAATGTGCAACTGCCGGTAAGGCCCGTTAAAGGACAGATGATCGCTTACCAAGCACCCAAAGGGTTGGTGCAGCGCGTGGTGTTAAAGGATGGCCGCTACATTATTCCGCGCGCAGACGGCCTGCTGCTGGTTGGCTCTACGCTGGAAGAGGCGGGCTTTGATAAGAGCACCGATGCGGCGGCTTTGGCGTCGCTAAAGCAGAGCGCTGAAGCCATTCTGCCTGCTTTGGCAACATGCCCAGTAGCGCACCAATGGGCCGGGCTGCGACCTGGATCTCCAGCAGGCATTCCCTTTATTGGCGCGCTGCCTGAATGGCCTAATGTCTACGTCAATGCTGGGCACTATCGCAACGGCTTGGTGTTGGCGCCTGCCTCGACCCATTTACTGGCGGATCAACTGTTGGGGCGCGAGCCACTGATTGACCCCGCGCCTTACCAGCCTACGCCAGAGCGACTAATACAGGCTTAATGTGTTCCGCCTTTATCCTGCTGCTCTTGCAGGAAACGGTCACGATGCGCGCTAGAACAGAACCACTGTTCCTGGTGGCGAAGAGCTTCGTCTTCAGGAACGTGTACCTCACACCAGCGGCAGCGCACCATTTTGCCACCCTCCTGGCGGTTGACTTTTTCATGCTGCACTTCATGCTCAAGCTTACGTTGCCGGTAGATGCCGTAGAGCTTTAAACCGGCATAAAATATAACGGCGAAAATAATCAGCCGAATGATCAAGAGGTTCATCCTTTTGTGTCTCCCGAATTGGGAATCTAGGTACTAGGTGCTGGGATAGACCCGCAGCCTTTGCCAGTTGGCGTCCCTTGCGGGACAATAAGACTATGTTGGTGTAACCCTATTTTAAAGATTCTCAAGAGATTTTGACGCCCATGCAAGACTTAACGCTGGTAATGGCCCAACTCGATCCTCTGGTCGGGGATATTCCCGGCAACGCCGCACGCGCGATTGAAGCAGTGCGCGAAGCTCGGATTGAGCATGGGGCGGATATTGTTGTCTTTCCTGAGCTTTTTTTGTCGGGCTACCCGCCGGAAGATTTACTGCTACGCCCCTCAATGGAAACCCGCCTGCGTGAAGCCCGCGCGCTAATGGCATCGAAGGTCGCTAGTGATGTGCTGGTGATTGTTGGCTACCCCGGTGTGCGCGAAGGCCGCTGCTACAATTTGGCGGGCCTACTTTACAATGGTCAGTGGGAGGCAGAGTACGCAAAACAGGCGCTGCCTAACTATCAGGTGTTTGATGAGCAGCGCTACTTTGCGCCCGGCAATGAGACGCTGGTGTATGAGCATAAAGGCGCCAAACTGGGTATCTTGATTTGCGAAGACCTGTGGGATGGCGCGCCGGTTAGAGCCGCAACCGAGGCAGGCGCTGAGATGCTGATCACCTTAAACGCCTCGCCCTATCATCAGGACAAGCCTATTGAGCGGCTGCGTTTATTGGAGGAGCACGCCCAAGACGTTAACCGTCCAATAGTGTATGTGAACACTATCGGTGGTCAGGACGAGCTGGTATTTGATGGTGGCTCATGCTGTGTTAACGCTAGTGGGCAGTTACAGGTGCTGGCGCCGTACTGGCAGGCTGGCCTGATGCCGATTCAGTTTTTGCAAACCAGCGCCACTGTTTGGGAGCCCCAGCCCGGCGAGATTGACCCAGAGGTAGAACCGGAAGAGAGTCTTTACTGCGCGTTAGTCACCGGGCTACGCGATTACGTCAACAAGAGCGGTTTTGAGGGTGTGGTGCTGGGGCTTTCCGGCGGTATCGACTCAGCGCTTTCGCTGGCCATTGCCGTTGATGCGCTGGGCCCACAACGGGTGCAGGCGGTGATGATGCCCTATCACTACACCGCGGATATCTCTAAGCAGGACGCTGCCGAGCAGGCCAAGATGCTCGGCGTGCATTACGAGATCATGCCGATTGAGCCCATGGTAGAGGCCTTTATGGGCACGCTGGCAGAGAGCTTTGCGGGCACCGAGCGAGATACCACCGAAGAGAACCTGCAGTCACGCTGTCGTGGCGTGCTGCTGATGGCGATCTCCAATAAAAAAGGCTTGATGGTGCTGACTACAGGCAATAAGAGTGAGATGGCGGTGGGCTACGCCACGCTGTATGGCGATATGGTGGGCGGTTTTAATGCCATCAAAGATGTGTATAAAACCTGGGTGTATCGCTTGGCCCGCTGGCGCAATACGCAATCACCCGCTATCCCTGCGCGGGTGATCGAGCGCCCACCCAGCGCTGAGCTGGCCCCGGATCAGCAGGATAGCGATTCCCTGCCGGATTACGATACCCTCGACGCTATTCTATTAAGCTATATCGAAGGTGACATGAGCGCTGAAGCGATCATCGCCGGTGGCTTTGACGCAGAAGACGTCTATAAAGTGGTGAAGCTTGTCGACCGGTGTGAGTATAAGCGCCGCCAGGCGCCCATTGGTGTTCGCGTTACCCCCCGTGGCTTTGGTCGCGACCGCCGCTATCCGATCGTCAATGGCTGGCAGCCGGGCGAGTAAGCCGGGCACTGTTTCATAACGGGGCACTACTTCCGTATTAGGCGAGCATTGGAGGTGGGGACAAACTGCGCTGTACCATCTCGGTAGCGGATACCGGTTTGCAAAAGTAATACCCTTGGAAGGCATGACACTGGTGCTCGTTTAGGTAGCGCCAGTGTTCATGGTTTTCTACACCTTCGGCAATAACCTGTAATCCGAGCGAACGCCCCATGGCAATGATGGTTTGCACGATGGCCTTATCGTCCGTGTCTTTATGTAGGTTGCGCACAAACGACTGGTCGATTTTAATTTGATCTAAAGGGAGTCGTTTGAGGTACTGCAGCGACGAGTAGCCAGTGCCGAAATCGTCTAAGGAAAAGCTAACCCCCAGCGCCTTGAGCTGGAGCATACGAGCAATGATGTCATCTATTTTGCCGATCATGGTGCTTTCGGTCAGCTCCAGCTTTAGCCGGTGTGCCGAGGCACCGCTTTTGGTTAGCACGCCGCAAACGGTGTCCACGAAATCGGGCTGTTGGAACTGTTTGGCGCTGACGTTGACCGCTAATGTTAGGTGCTCGGTGTTTTCGTCGTTTGCCCAGATAACTAGCTGTTCGCAGGCTGTTTCGAGTACCCAGTTTCCAATTGGCACGACTAAGCCCGTTTCCTCGGCTAAAGGGATAAAGGTACCCGGGGAGACAAACCCGTTACGCGGATGTTCCCAGCGGATCAATGCCTCTGCGCCAATAGCTCGCCCCAGACCATCCACTTGTGATTGGTAGACCAGTACAAATTCTTGTCGCTCGATGGCCATACGTAAGTCGAATTCTAGTTCGGTTCTGGCTTCAAGTTCGGCTTGCACTGCCGGGTCATAAAACTGTAACCCGCTGGGACTCGTTAGCTTGGCAAGATGAACGGCCGCGTTAGAATACTGAAAGAGGCGATCAATGCTTTCTTGAAGGCCATTAAACAGTGCGATCCCCATACTCACGCTAAGAAAATGCTTTTTGTCTTCCACCCAGTAACAGCGGCTTAGCATTCGCTGTAACTGTTCGGCAAACGCCTCGGCTTTCTCGGCCGCTTTTAGCTGATCGCTGGCTAAGCCATCGATGATCACCATAAACTCATCGCCGCCTAAGCGGCCAATGGTAGCGCCTTCGGCCGTCAAGCCGGAAAGGCGCTCGGCAATTTGTTTGAGTAGGTTGTCGCCCATAGGGTGTCCACAGCTGTCGTTGATACGATTGAAGTCGTCAACGTCCAGGTAGATTAGTGCACCGTAGGTGCCGGTCTGTTGGCTTTTATCAAGCGAATGTTGAAGGTGCTCCCTCATCAATTGCCAGTTGGGCAGTTGGGTTAGCGTGTCGAAATACGCCAATTGGTGCACTTTACACTCGGCTTCCCGACGTTGTTTTTCTGCATCTCGAAACGTCATTAGCGCGATAGCAACACGCGTCAAAGAACCACTGCGCTGTCGACTCATCTGCTCGATTGCTTGAAAGTCGGACAGTGTTTGCTGGCGCTCGGCGAGCGATAAAATAGCGTCTCCGATGATCATTAAACGCTTATTGCTACGCCAGACAAAAAAGAACGCAGCGCCGATGAGCCCACCCATCATGCCAATTCCCAGCAACAAGGCGGTAAGCTGAACGACATTGTCAACGTTGTTCAGCGATTGTGTTACCCGCGCCTCCATGGCAATAGCCATCAAAAACAATGCAGGGAGTACTACCATTAAGATCGGTAGTAAGAACATCTTCAATAGGCTTTGAGTGGGTTTCATCGTAATCTCGGGGGAGGGCCATAAAGAATGGCCCCTAAGGGTTAGGAGCCGAATCCCTCTAAATCGCTAATTGAAAAACCATTTTTAATTTAGAAACTTTCCCACTCAGGTGCTGCCTGCTGACGTTTCACAGCGGGTAGCGCGGGCCTGTTCGAGGGGTTAGCGCGTGCAGGCCCAGGCGCCAATGCAGCATGCGATGGCTGTGCGTTTTGGTGCGCATTCGGCAATTTGAAGACTTGCATGGCATCTAGCAGCGAGTGGGCATTTTGACGCAGATTGTTCGCTGCAGTGGCACTTTCGTGTACCAGGGAGGCGTTCTGCTGGGTGACCTGGTCCATCTCGGTCACTGCTCGACCCACTTCTTGCACACCGGTGCTCTGTTCTGCGCTGGCGTGGCTGATCTCCTGCATAATGCTGGTCACACGCTCAATAGCCGCTACGATCTGTTCGGTCGATTTGCTGGCTTCTTCGGCGCGTTCATTGCCGTGGTTAACCCGCTCAAGGTTACTGGAAATCAGGGTGTTAATCTCCCGCGCGGCATCTGCGCTGCGCTGGGCTAGTCGACGCACTTCCTCGGCGACTACCGCGAAACCGCGACCATGTTCACCAGCGCGGGCGGCTTCGACCGAGGCGTTAAGCGCCAGAATATTGGTCTGAAAGGCAATCGCATCAATCGTGGATATGATCCCCGCAATTTCCTGAGAACTCTTATTTAGATCGTTCATTGTGGCAACGACCTGATTAACTGCTTCGCCACCTTGCTTGGCTGTACTTGATGCACTTGAAGCTTCCTGACTGGCCTGCTCAGAATTTTCAGCATTGAGTTTTACGGTGCTGTTGAGCTGTTCCATTGCAGAGGCCGTCTCCGCAAGCGCGCTGGCTTGCTGCTCAGTACGTGAAGAGAGGTCGTTATTACCCTCGGCAATTTGCTCACTGTTGCCGGCTACCGCTTCTGCAGAGGCACGCACCTGGGTCACAATTGTTTGTAGCTGCTGGGCCATGGCAACCTGTGACGCCATAATGCTGCGGGTATCACCCTTCTTGAGCTTGCCCTGGCTGGTTAATTCGCCGCGACCAATCGCTTCCGCAAAAGCTTTGACTTCATAGGGCTCGGCACCCAATTCACGTAGCAACTGGCGGGATAAAAACACCGCGATCAAACCACCTACCAGTAACGCAAACAGTGTTAGACCCAACATCTGCATTTGAAAGCCGGAAGCTGTATCGCGGGCGGTTGCTGTGGTGGCGTCGTTTAACTGCTGCTGGAGATCAATAAACTGATTGATTCGGTTCAGCCACTCGGCGTATGCAGGACCTGCCTGTTCGAGTAGTAAGGTCTCTGCATCGGCAAACCGATCTGTTTGGCGGGCGGCAATGACTTGCTGTGTCAGTTCAAGGGTCGTAGCACCCTGGGCGTCGATGCTGGCAAGAATCGTTTGCTCTTCTTGACCACTAGGATACTCGTTAGTCACTTGGTGCTCACCTTCAGAGGCTGTGACGTAATTGCTGCTAAGGCTTTCCATTTCGCTGAGTAACGCATCTACTCTGCTATCGTCCTGTGTAAGCACTACATCGCGCAGGGCGATGGCGCGATCATGCACGCTGCCGCGCATATCCACTGCAAACCCAAGCTTGGTGCCGTTAACATCGTTGATGGTGGTTAAATCCCGGTCAATTTTATTGACTTGGTAAATGCCGACGGCGGTTAACAGAACCAGCAGCCCTAGCATGGCAGCAAATCCGAGCGTTAAACGTGTGCTAATGTTGGTGTTGCTCGAACGTGTTTTAAAAAGTGGCATTGAGTGCTCCCTTAGGTGCCGTTAAGGCACTTTATTATGCAAGACGAACTAATCATATATTGCTGTACAGTTTTTGTATAGAAAATAATGACTGGCTTTACAATGTATGCTGTCCGTCTGTAATTACTCGCTTAAAATCAGTTGCTTGATCATTTTTTAATAAAAAAACCACGCCGTGGCGTGGTTTTCTAGTTAAATATTGTACAGTTTTTAGCGATTGAGAGCTCGCAATGATTTAATCATTTTGGCCTAAGTGCTTGGGAATAAAACGGCTGCCTTGCAACTGCTCGTGATCGGGTGCGTTCTCACGCAGCACCGCGAGAACTTCATTGGCGCGGTCATCCATGTCTAGGCCTTGATAGCCTTCCACCATGGTAGCTAGGGCATCCCGGGTGGCGCTGGATTCAGGGTAGTTTTCGATTACCCAACGACCACGCTCAACGGCCGCTAAATAGGCACCACGGCGCAGATAGTAGTCGGCAACGTGCAGCTCATGACGGGCCATCAACTCACGCAAGTAGACGATACGCTGCTGGGCATCTGCGGCGTATTCACTCTGCGGGTAACGTTGAATCAGCTCGCGGAAGTCGTTGTAGGCATCACGGGAAGCGCCTAGGTCACGCCTGGAAATATCAATCAGGCGCAGGCGCTCTAGGCTGAAACGACCCGCTTGCCAAGCAGAGAGGCCACGCAGATAGTAGGCGTAGTCCACTTGAGGGTGGTCGGGGTGAAGGCGAATAAAGCGGCTGGCCGCTGCCCGTGCTTCTTCCCAATTGCTATTTTCATAGTAGGCATAGATCAGTTCAAGCTGAGCCTGCTCAGCATGCGCGCCGAATGGATAGCGCGTATCGAGTGCTTCCAAGCGCTCTATCGCAATCGGGTAGCGGTTGCTATCTAGGGCCGTGCGGGCCAGTTCATAGAGCTCACGCTCCTGTACCCCAGCAAATTCATCTTCCTCTTCTTCACTGGTATCGTTACTCGCACAGCCCGCTAAAAGGGCAAGGCTTAGGGCTAGAGCACCAAAGCGGTTGGCAGCTGAAAAAACGCGCATCATCATCCTCGTTGCAAACAAGCCTCAATCACCAAAAAGCGGCGATGGCCATAAGTAGAAATGGTAGAATAGGTCGCAGTCCGCCCACTATAAAACACCTCGGCTTAAAACGCAGGCTTAGCGACGTTTCGTCGGGTGTCATCAAAGCTTATTTTTCCATGTCGGGCTGATTTTTCGCCTTGCTGGGGTTTTTGCGTCTTAAAGAGGTTCTTACATGTCTCGAATGGGTTTTTCATGACTCGTATAGTTGAAGACACGCAGCGCGTGCCCGCTACCTTAGCCGGTGCACGGTTAGACCAAGCGGCGGCTGAGTTGTTCAGTGATTACTCCCGTGAGCGCTTAAAAGCGTGGATTAACGCCGGTGAATTGACGGTTGATGGCGCGCAAGCCAAGCCGAAAGCCAAGCTGCATGGCGATGAAGTGTTGGCGCTACAGGCGACCATCGAGGACGATACACGCTTTGAAGCCCAGGATATCGCGCTGGATATCGTTTATGAAGACGATACGGTGATAGTGATCAACAAAGCTGCCGGTATGGTGGTGCATCCCGCTGCCGGCAACCCGGATGGCACGCTGTTAAATGCGTTGCTGCACCATCATCCGGCACTTGCCGAAGTGCCCCGCGCAGGCATTGTTCATCGCTTGGACAAAGACACCACGGGGTTGATGATGGTGGCTAAAACGCTGCCCGCCCAAACGGCCCTAGTAGAACAGCTGCAGGCGCGCAGCGTATCACGCCAGTATGATGCAGTGGTGATTGGTAAGCCGGTGTCGGGTAGCACTATCGATGCGCCCATTGGCCGTCATCCTAAAGATCGCAAGCGTCAGGCGGTGACCACAGCCGGTAAGCCTGCGATTACTCATTTCCGCGTGGTTGAGCGTTTCCGTGCTCATACCCATGTGCGTTGCAAATTGGAAACGGGGCGCACCCACCAAATTCGTGTACATATGGCGCATGTTCGACTCCCCTTAATTGGTGACCCCATGTACGGCGGCCGCGCCAAGTTACCACCGGGTGCCGCTGAGCCACTTAAGGAGATCCTGCGCGAGTTTCCCCGTCAGGCTCTGCACGCGCGTAAGTTAATTTTCAAGCATCCGGTAAGTGGCGAAACATTAACTTTTCAGGCAGATCTCCCCGATGATTTGTTAATGTTGTTGGATTACCTGCGCGAAGATAATGAGACCATGCGATGAGCGATGCCATTAATTTACGGCCAACGCTTTTACAGCCCGATTGGCCTGCGCCGACCAATGTGCGTGCCTTTGTGACGACCCGTGAATCGGGGCCTAGCCAGGGTGATTTTGCCGCCTTTAATACCGCTTCCCATGTTGGCGATAATGCTGATCATGTCGCGTTGTGCCGTCGTTTGCTGCAAAAAGAAATTGGCGATGAGCGTCCTCTGTTGTGGCTGAACCAGACCCATGGCGCTCGCGTGCAGCAGTTTTATCAACCTGATGCTGTTGATGCGGATGCCGCCATTGCTACCTCCAACGAGTACGCTTGTGTGGTGCTGACGGCAGACTGCCTGCCGGTGATGTTCTGCAATCGATCGGGTACCCAGGTGGCAGTTGCCCATGCCGGTTGGCGCGGTTTGGCGGGCGGCGTGCTGGAAGCAACCGTTGCCGCGATGAATACTGACCCAGACGATATTCTGGTGTGGTTAGGGCCCGCTATCTCCAATGCTCAGTTTGAAGTTGGCCCGGAAGTCTATGGCGCCTTTGTTGCTGTTCACCCGGATACTGCTGACGCCTTTGACCATAGCCCTTACCGGCTGGGCCATTACATGGCCGACTTATACCGTCTGGCGCGCTTTCGCTTAGAGGCGCTGGGCGTCTATCACATTAGTGGCGGCCATTTCTGCACCGCCTGCGAGTCGCGCTTCTACTCTTACCGTCGCGATGGTGGTAAAACCGGACGAATGGCAAGCGTGATCTGGATCAACTAAACCTGCGGTTTATATCTCTACCTCTTGAAAAGCGTCGAACTGACGCCAAATAACTTGTCAAGCTAAGAGTGATTTAGCACGTCTAATGACACGTTATCGGGTCACGCGGTGCGTCCAAACGCACGGCTACCCCAGGAGGAATTCCATGCGTTTTGATAAATTTACTGCCAAGCTCCAGAGCGCGATTGCGGAGGCGCAGTCGCTTGCCGTTGGTCACGGCCATAATCAGCTAGACCCAGCACATTTGCTGCTTGCCCTGCTCGATACCAAAGACACCGGTATTAAAGCTCTGATTGAGAAAGCCGAGGGCAACCCCTCCCGCCTGCGTGATGGCTTGGTACAACAGTTAGATAACTTACCTAAGGTGGGTCAGTTCGATGGCGAAGTGCAGCCATCGCGGGATTTCATCAAGCTCTTCAATTTAACTGATCGTGAAGCGCAAAAGCGCGGTGACCAGTTTATTGCTAGTGAACTCGTACTACTGGCGGCGCTGGAAATGAATTCAGCGCTTACTAAGCTGCTTAAAGAAGCGGGAATTAACCGCAAATCCCTGGAAGCCGCCATTAACAGTCTACGCGGCGGTGCTACCGTCGACGATGCTAACGCCGAAGATCAGCGTGAAGCGTTAAATAAATACACCATGGATCTGACCCAGCGCGCGCTGGATGGCAAGCTCGACCCGGTGATTGGTCGCGACGATGAAATTCGCCGCACCATTCAAGTGTTGCAGCGGCGCACCAAGAACAACCCGGTATTAATCGGCGAGCCAGGCGTGGGTAAAACCGCCATTGTCGAAGGATTGGCCCAGCGCATCGTTAACGGCGAAGTACCGGAAGGCTTAAAAGATAAACGCGTACTCTCGCTGGATATGGGCTCGCTGCTGGCAGGTGCAAAGTTCCGTGGCGAGTTTGAAGAGCGCCTGAAAGCCGTGCTGAAAGAGCTCTCCCAGGAAGAGGGGCGGGTGATTCTGTTTATTGACGAGCTGCACACGATGGTCGGTGCTGGCAAAGCCGAAGGTGCCATGGATGCGGGCAATATGCTCAAGCCTGCCCTGGCCCGTGGCGAGCTGCACTGCGTGGGGGCCACAACCCTTGATGAGTACCGCAAGTACATCGAGAAAGACGCGGCATTGGAACGGCGTTTCCAAAAAGTGTTGGTGGATGAGCCTTCCGAAGAGGACACCGTTGCGATCCTGCGCGGTCTAAAAGAGCGCTATGAAGTTCACCATGGGGTAGATATTACCGACTCGGCGATTATTGCCGCGGCCAAGCTCTCGACACGTTATATCTCTGATCGGCAACTGCCTGACAAAGCTATCGATCTGATCGATGAGGCCGCATCGCGGATTCGTATGGAGCTGGACTCCAAACCAGAGGCGATGGATCGACTTGATCGTCGTTTGATCCAGCTCAAAATGGAGCGGGAAGCGCTCAAGAAAGAGACCGATGATGCGAGCAAAAAACGCTTGGAAGCACTGAGCACCCAGATTCACGAATTAGAGCGCGAATACGCCGACCTTGATGAAATCTGGAAAGCTGAAAAAGCCAGTATTCAAGGGGCGGCGCAGTTTAAGGCCGATTTGGAGCAAGCGCGCCTTGATCTGGAACAAGCGCGTCGTCAGGGCGACTTGGGCCGTATGTCAGAAATCCAATACGGCAAGATCCCGGAGCTAGAGAAGAAAATTGCCGAAAGCGGCGAAGGCGAAGCGGATACCTCGAGCCACCAGCTGCTGCGATCCAACGTCACTGAAGAAGAAATCGCCGAGGTGGTTTCCCGCTGGACGGGCATTCCGGTCTCCAAAATGCTCGAAGGTGAACGCGACAAGCTGCTGCGTATGGAAGAGGCGTTGCATGAGCGAGTGATTGGTCAGAACGAAGCCGTTGAGGCGGTGGCGAATGCGGTGCGCCGCTCACGAGCTGGGCTTTCTGATCCCAATCGTCCCAATGGCTCATTCCTGTTCCTCGGCCCCACCGGGGTGGGTAAAACCGAACTGTGTAAGTCGCTGGCAAACTTCCTGTTCGATACCGAAGAGGCAATGGTGCGTATCGATATGTCGGAGTTTATGGAGAAGCACTCCGTGGCTCGTCTGATCGGTGCACCTCCCGGCTACGTCGGCTATGAAGAGGGTGGCTACTTAACCGAAGCCGTGCGCCGCAAGCCTTACTCTGTGCTGCTGCTTGATGAGGTCGAGAAAGCCCATCCAGATGTCTTCAATATCCTGCTGCAGGTATTGGAAGATGGCCGCTTAACCGACGGTCAGGGCCGCACGGTGGATTTCCGTAATACCGTGATCGTGATGACCTCTAACATGGGCTCGGACATTATTCAGCGCATGGGCGGTGACGATAGCGACTATGAGGAGATGAAAAATAGGGTCATGGAGGTGGTGGGCAATCACTTCCGGCCTGAACTGATTAACCGTATCGATGAAGTGGTGGTGTTCCATGCGCTTGGCCAAGAGCAAATTCAAGCGATTGCCGGTATTCAGCTGGAGCGCTTGAAGTTACGCCTTGCCGAACACGACCTCAAGCTTGAAGTCAGCCCTGAAGCGATGGCGCAACTGGCGGTGGTGGGCTTCGACCCTGTCTATGGGGCGAGGCCTCTCAAGCGGGCGATTCAGAGCCGCATTGAGAATCCGCTGGCGCAGGATCTGCTGGGGGGCAAATTTACGCCAGGAGACACCATTCATATCAGCGCGGCAGAAGGTAAGTTGGTATTTAGCGCGTAATTGATGCCGCCACTGATACCGTGACTTTGCGCAATTGAATAGGTCAAAAGCCCCGCTAGCGTTGCTGGCGAGGCTTTTTTTATGGCTTCTTGCGACCTTTGTTGCGTTTGGGCTGATCGGAGGTTGACAGGTTGAGGGCGCTAATGGAATCTTGTCGGTTCCTGATTTGCGGGCGCGGACTCAACGGGCAACCCCTAACTCCCGCGCGAAGGGTAGGCGAAGGCCTCTACCCGCCGAAGGACTTCCGGGCTTGGGCTAACCGCTCAACCTGGCCAACGCCCCGACACGGCGAACAGCTGTGTAAGGGAGCGGGTGATTTATGTCGCCATAATCCACCTGTTCCCGATAAGAGTGCAGGCCCTAACCGGGCCATCTGCCAGGGTTTGGCATCAGGTGTCGGCTAGGGCCGACAGCGGCATACCGCCGCACTCGACACCGTGCCCAGGTGGGGACGGATCGCACTCGAGACCTCCAGGGGAGAAATACAGTGGAACTGCTTTCCGGCGCAGATATGATCGCCCGCTTCTTGCAAGATGAGGGCATCGAATACATTTATGGTTACCCCGGCGGTGCAGCGTTGCATATTTACGATGCGCTCTTCCGCCAGGACAAAGTGAAGCACATTCTGGTGCGTCACGAACAAGCGGCTACCCATGCCGCCGATGGCTATGCCCGCGCATCAGGCAAGCCCGGCTGCGTGTTGGTTACCTCGGGTCCCGGCGCCACCAACGCCGTCACTGGTATTGCCACCGCCTACATGGATTCAATTCCCATGGTAGTGCTGTGTGGCCAGGTGGCGAGCCATCTGATCGGTGAAGACGCCTTCCAGGAAACCGATATCGTCGGTGTGACACGCCCGATCGTGAAGCACAGCTTCTCGATTCGCCACCCGTCTGAAATCCCAGAAGTGCTCAAAAAGGCGTTCTATTTAGCCGCCACAGGCCGTCCGGGCCCAGTGGTGGTCGATATCCCTAAAGATATGACTGCTCCCACCGAGCGCTATGAGTATATCTATCCGAAAAAGGTCAAGATGCGCTCGTACAACCCCGTCACGCGTGGCCACACGGGGCAGATCAAAAAAGCCGTTGAGATGATACTCAAAGCCAAGCGCCCGGTGTTCTATACCGGTGGCGGCGTGGTCACGGGCAAAGCCAGCGAAGGCTTGACCGATTTGGTCAAGCAACTGGGTTACCCGATTACCACTACCTTGATGGGTATCGGCTCTTATCCGCAAAGTGACCGGCAGTGTTTGGGTTGGCTGGGGATGCACGGTTCCTATGAGTCCAATATGGCCATGCACCACGCTGACCTGATTATTGCCATTGGGGCGCGTTTTGATGACCGTGTGACCAACAGCACGTCTAAGTTCTGCCCGACCGCGAAAATTATCCATGTCGATGTGGATCCGAGCTCGATCTCTAAAACGGTGCGTGCCGATGTGCCGATCGTTGGCCCGGCCTCCAGCGTTATCAATGAGATGATCAGCTTGGTGCAAGGGCACGAAATCGCCCATCCCGAAGCGCTGACCGAGTGGTGGGAGAAGATCGATGGCTGGCGCGCCGATCGTGAAGGTAAACTTTACGAGCCTTCCAAGCCGGGTGAAGTGCTTAAACCCCAGGAAGTGGTCGAAGCGGTTTGCCGGGTTACCCGCGGCGAAGCCTACGTGACGACCGATGTTGGTCAACACCAGATGTTCGCGGCCCAGTACTACAAGTTTGATAAACCCAACCGGTTGATTACCTCGGGTGGGTTGGGCACCATGGGTTTTGGCTTCCCCGCCGCCATGGGTATCAAACAGAACTTCCCGGATGATGACGTGGTGTGTATTACCGGTGAAGGCAGCTTCCAGATGATGATGCAGGAGCTCTCCACCTGTAAGCAGTACGGGGTGGGCGTTAAGATCGTCAATCTTAACAATGCGTCGCTTGGCATGGTGCGTCAGTGGCAGGATTTGAACTATAAGTCTCGCCACGCACACTCCTATATGGAGTCGCTGCCGGACTTTCATATGCTGATTGAGGCGTATGGGTTTACCGCGATTACTGTCAATACGCTTGACGAGTTGGAGCCTGCACTAGAGCGTGCGTTTGCTAACAAGCACGAGCTGGTGTTTCTTGACGTGAAGGTCGACCCCCATGAGCACGTTTATCCGATGCAGGTACCGTTAGGTGCCATGCGCGACATGCTGCTGTCTAAAACGGAGCGTACCTGATGCGTCATATCATCTCGATTCTGTTAGAAAACGAACCGGGTGCGCTGTCACGTGTAGTCGGGTTGTTCTCCCAGCGTAACTTCAACATCGAAACACTTAACGTGGCACCTACAGAGGACCCGTCGCTGTCGCGTTTGACGGTGACTACTGTGGGCGATGACCGCGTGATTGAGCAGATCACCAAGCACCTCAATAAGTTGATTGACGTGGTTAAGCTGGTGGATCTCACCGAAGGCAACCATATCGAGCGCGAGCTGATGTTGGTTAAAGTGAAAGCGCTAGGCGCGGCCCGCGATGAGGTGAAGCGCACGGTGGATATCTTCCGTGCACAGATCGTCGACGTAACGCCCAGCCTGTATACCGTGCAGATCACCGGGGATGCGGGCAAACTCGATGCTTTCCTTCAGGCCATGGCGCCGGTAGGCATTCTTGAGGTCGCCCGTACTGGGGTCTCGGGTATTGCTCGGGGCGATAAGGTTTTGTCTCTCTAAGCACGATAAGTACGTAGCCTTGACTACCTGTACTTCAACGTAAGCATAAGCGTCGCTTCTTTCCTGGAGCGGCGCTTTTTAGTTATTAGCCTGTAGCGCTTACTGACGCAGGCCCCCAAAGAGCAGCAATGCAGCAATTGGCTGGCTGAGTGGAATTCACCGTGTAGAATGAATGCGATCACTGTTCCCGTGACTTCACTTTTAATGGATGAAACCTATGACACAGGACGCTCGCGATCCAGAGCACTCAATCTCTGATCAGTCAAACCCAGGCCAGCCAGGCTCGGCTCAGCCTGATACAACTGAACAGCCAGACAGTGCCGATCAGTCAGAGGCGGGCGGCAATGAAGATTTGGCGGCTGCCTTCTTGCGTGAAACTGAAGTGGTTGAAGAGGCGGTAGAAGACGGTAAAAAGATACGCCGCAAAGGCATCTATTTACTGCCCAATCTATTTACCACTTCGGCACTTTTTGCTGGTTTCTTTGCGGTGGTGGCTGGCATAAATGGTGAATTTACCTCAGCAGCTGTTGCGATCTTTATTGCCATGGTACTGGATGGCTTGGATGGTCGTGTCGCGCGCATGACCAATACACAAAGTGAATTCGGCGCTGAGTACGACAGCCTGGCTGACATGATCTCCTTTGGTATGGCACCCGCTTTAGTCGCCTTTACCTGGATTCTTCAGGATATCGGTAAGACGGGATGGGTAGTGGCCTTTCTCTACGTTGCCTGCGCGGCGCTTCGCCTTGCACGCTTTAACGTGCAAATTGGCAGTGTCGATAAAAAATGGTTTATTGGCTTACCCAGCCCTTCTGCTGCGGCGCTAGTCGCAGCCAGCGTGTGGACTTTCCATAGCTTTGATGCCGACGCCTTCGGTTTCAAACTGCTGATGTTGGTAGTCGTGGCAGCAGCAGGTGTACTGATGGTGAGTAATATCCGTTACTACAGCTTTAAGGACCTCGATTTTAAAAAGCCGGTGCCTTTTGTTGTGTTGTTAGCCATCGTGCTAGCCTTTGTTTTGATCTCGGTTGAGCCTTCAGTAATGCTGCTATTGCTATTTGGTACCTACGTGGCTTCAGGCCCTGTTTTAGCCGTTATGCGTAAAGCAAAACCCAAGAGCTAAACTTTTGAGTCTGTTTTTATAGTTATTTTCGCATTAGCCCTTGCCAACTCGGCAGCGAAACCGTAAAGTACGCATCCGCTGCCGGGGACGCATAGCGTTACCAGCGGTGAGCAAGGTGTAAAAGCCTTGGTTTGTCAGAAGGTTAGGGGTTTGGTCGTTGAGTAAGTATGATGCGAACTCCCGGTTATTTCCTTCACGTTTTTATCGAAAGCGAGTTGACAAACACCAGGAAATGCGTAGAATACGCCTTCCTCGCTGCGGCAAGCCAAGTCAACGGCCAGCCGGGTTGCTTTCACAGTAACCATGCCAGCGAAACAGCTCTTTAACAATTTGATCAGGTAATTCATGTGGGCGCTTGCTGATGTTGGTGACAAATCACCGAATATCAAGGCAAGCGGTCATGAGAACGACAGTTTTTAAACGTAAGTTTTTAAACAACAGTTGAATGAATTCGTTTGAACCTTGAGCCAAGTTTGGTTCGCTTCTGTCACTTTCGAGTGGCGGGTAAGAACCGCATAGATCTTAAACTGAAGAGTTTGATCATGGCTCAGATTGAACGCTGGCGGCAGGCCTAACACATGCAAGTCGAGCGGTAACAGATCTAGCTTGCTAGATGCTGACGAGCGGCGGACGGGTGAGTAATGCATAGGAATCTGCCCGGTAGTGGGGGATAACCTGGGGAAACCCAGGCTAATACCGCATACGTCCTACGGGAGAAAGGGGGCTCCGGCTCCCGCTATTGGATGAGCCTATGTCGGATTAGCTAGTTGGTGAGGTAACGGCTCACCAAGGCGACGATCCGTAGCTGGTCTGAGAGGATGATCAGCCACATCGGGACTGAGACACGGCCCGAACTCCTACGGGAGGCAGCAGTGGGGAATATTGGACAATGGGGGCAACCCTGATCCAGCCATGCCGCGTGTGTGAAGAAGGCCCTCGGGTTGTAAAGCACTTTCAGCGAGGAAGAACGCCTAGTGGTTAATACCCATTAGGAAAGACATCACTCGCAGAAGAAGCACCGGCTAACTCCGTGCCAGCAGCCGCGGTAATACGGAGGGTGCAAGCGTTAATCGGAATTACTGGGCGTAAAGCGCGCGTAGGTGGCTTGATAAGCCGGTTGTGAAAGCCCCGGGCTCAACCTGGGAACGGCATCCGGAACTGTCAGGCTAGAGTGCAGGAGAGGAAGGTAGAATTCCCGGTGTAGCGGTGAAATGCGTAGAGATCGGGAGGAATACCAGTGGCGAAGGCGGCCTTCTGGACTGACACTGACACTGAGGTGCGAAAGCGTGGGTAGCAAACAGGATTAGATACCCTGGTAGTCCACGCCGTAAACGATGTCGACCAGCCGTTGGGTGCCTAGAGCACTTTGTGGCGAAGTTAACGCGATAAGTCGACCGCCTGGGGAGTACGGCCGCAAGGTTAAAACTCAAATGAATTGACGGGGGCCCGCACAAGCGGTGGAGCATGTGGTTTAATTCGATGCAACGCGAAGAACCTTACCTACCCTTGACATCTACAGAAGCCGGAAGAGATTCTGGTGTGCCTTCGGGAACTGTAAGACAGGTGCTGCATGGCTGTCGTCAGCTCGTGTTGTGAAATGTTGGGTTAAGTCCCGTAACGAGCGCAACCCTTGTCCTTATTTGCCAGCGAGTAATGTCGGGAACTCTAAGGAGACTGCCGGTGACAAACCGGAGGAAGGTGGGGACGACGTCAAGTCATCATGGCCCTTACGGGTAGGGCTACACACGTGCTACAATGGCCGGTACAAAGGGCTGCGAGCTCGCGAGAGTTAGCGAATCCCTTAAAGCCGGTCTCAGTCCGGATCGGAGTCTGCAACTCGACTCCGTGAAGTCGGAATCGCTAGTAATCGTGAATCAGAATGTCACGGTGAATACGTTCCCGGGCCTTGTACACACCGCCCGTCACACCATGGGAGTGGACTGCACCAGAAGTGGTTAGCCTAACGCAAGAGGGCGATCACCACGGTGTGGTTCATGACTGGGGTGAAGTCGTAACAAGGTAGCCGTAGGGGAACCTGCGGCTGGATCACCTCCTTAAACGATGCGTCACAGTCAGTAAGCGTCCACAATGAATTACCTGATCAGAATGCTGTTGATACGCAGTGATAAGCCAAGCGCCTATGGCGTTGCCTTATCACTGCGCATAGCAGTCGCTCTTTAACAATGTATATCATGCTGACAAGAACACGCCGTAAGGCATGTTCTTAAATTGTGATACGCGTCAGCGTATC
Organism: Vreelandella boliviensis LC1; assembly: GCF_000236035.1. Classification (GTDB taxonomy): domain Bacteria; phylum Pseudomonadota; class Gammaproteobacteria; order Pseudomonadales; family Halomonadaceae; genus Vreelandella; species Vreelandella boliviensis. Next base: position 1,134,586 of record NZ_JH393258.1, on the reverse strand, counting down.
CGGCAAAATGAAACGTGATCATTGTGAGTCCAGACTCCTTCGGGTTATAGGGTCAAGCAATGAAGCGCACACGGTGGATGCCTAGGCAGCCAGAGGCGATGAAAGACGTGGTAGCCTGCGATAAGGCTCGGTGAGGTGGCAACAACCTGTGACCCGGGCATTTCTGAATGGGGAAACCCACTCATCATAAGATGAGTATCGTGCACTGAATACATAGGTGTACGAGGCGAACGCGGGGAACTGAAACATCTAAGTACCCGCAGGAAAAGAAATCAACCGAGATTCCCCTAGTAGCGGCGAGCGAACGGGGACCAGCCCTTAAGCATGTGACTGATTAGGCGAACACGCTGGGAAGCGTGGCCGTAGCGGGTGATAGCCCCGTAGTCGAAAATCTGATCATGTGAAATCGAGTAGGTCGGGGCACGAGAAACCTTGACTGAAGACGGGGGGACCATCCTCCAAGGCTAAATACTCCTGGCTGACCGATAGTGAACCAGTACCGTGAGGGAAAGGCGAAAAGAACCCCGGAGAGGGGAGTGAAATAGATCCTGAAACCGTGTGCGTACAAGCAGTAGGAGCAGACTTGTTCTGTGACTGCGTACCTTTTGTATAATGGGTCAGCGACTTATATTCAGTGGCGAGGTTAACCGTATAGGGGAGCCGTAGGGAAACCGAGTCTTAACTGGGCGACACAGTCGCTGGATATAGACCCGAAACCGAGCGATCTATCCATGAGCAGGGTGAAGGTTGAGTAACATCAACTGGAGGCCCGAACCAGGATCTGTTGAAAAAGATTTGGATGACTTGTGGATCGGAGTGAAAGGCTAATCAAGCTCGGAGATAGCTGGTTCTCCTCGAAAGCTATTTAGGTAGCGCCTCACGTAGTACCGCCGGGGGTAGAGCACTGTTTCGGCTAGGGGGTCATCCCGACTTACCAACCCGAGGCAAACTCCGAATACCGGTGAGTAACGCGTGGGAGACACACGGCGGGTGCTAACGTCCGTCGTGAAAAGGGAAACAACCCAGACCGTCAGCTAAGGTCCCGAAATCCTGGTTAAGTGGGAAACGATGTGGGAAGGCTCAGACAGCTAGGAGGTTGGCTTAGAAGCAGCCATCCTTTAAAGAAAGCGTAATAGCTCACTAGTCGAGTCGGCCTGCGCGGAAGATGTAACGGGGCTAAACCAGGTACCGAAGCTACGGGTTCATTCTTAGGAATGAGCGGTAGAGGAGCGTCGTGTACGCCAATGAAGGTGGATTGAGAAGTCTGCTGGAGGTATCACGAGTGCGAATGCTGACATGAGTAACGATAAAGGGTGTGAAAAACACCCTCGCCGGAAGACCAAGGGTTTCTGTTCGACGCTAATCGGAGCAGAGTGAGTCGGCCCCTAAGGCGAGGCCGAAAGGCGTAGTCGATGGGAAACGGGTCAATATTCCCGTACCGGACATGGTTGCGATGGGGGGACGAAGAAGGCTAGGTGAGCCAGGCGTTGGTTGTCCTGGTGAAAGTGAGTAGGCTGAGAGTTTAGGTAAATCCGGACTCTTTTAAGGCCGAGACACGAGATGAACTGACCACGGTCAGGAAGTCACTGATGCCACGCTTCCAGGAAAAGCCTCTAAGCTTCAGATCATGTGCGACCGTACCCCAAACCGACACAGGTGGTCAGGGAGAGAATCCCAAGGCGCTTGAGAGAACTCGGGTGAAGGAACTAGGCAAAATGGTGCCGTAACTTCGGGAGAAGGCACGCCGGCATAGGGTGATGGAACTTGCTTCCTAAGCCCGAACCGGTCGAAGATACCAGGTGGCTGCAACTGTTTATTAAAAACACAGCACTCTGCTAACGCGCAAGCGGACGTATAGGGTGTGACGCCTGCCCGGTGCCGGAAGGTTAAATGATGGTGTTAGCCGCAAGGCGAAGCTCTTGATTGAAGCCCCGGTAAACGGCGGCCGTAACTATAACGGT
>NZ_JH393258.1:1131577-1131982 GCF_000236035.1 Vreelandella boliviensis LC1 | reverse complement strand
GGTACGCGAGCTGGGTTTAGAACGTCGTGAGACAGTTCGGTCCCTATCTGCCGTGGGCGTTGGATGTTTGAGAAGGGCTGCTCCTAGTACGAGAGGACCGGAGTGGACGACCCTCTGGTGTTCCGGTTGTCACGCCAGTGGCATTGCCGGGTAGCTATGGTCGGACGGGATAACCGCTGAAAGCATCTAAGCGGGAAGCCCCCTTCAAGATGAGACATCCCTGAGGCCTAGAGCCTCCTGAAGGGCCCAGCGAGACCAGCTGGTTGATAGGCACGGTGTGGAAGCGCTGCAAGGTGTTGAGCTAACGTGTACTAATGGCCCGTGAGGCTTGACCCTATAACACCCAAGGGGTCTGCTCACAATGATGACGAAAAAACCGGATACGCAGCGTGTGGCCCAAGCATC
>NZ_JH393258.1:1075607-1131567 GCF_000236035.1 Vreelandella boliviensis LC1 | reverse complement strand
ATGACACCTAAAAGCAACCCCGAGATCGCCACGCTGCGCTCGCAATGACACGTGGAGAGTCACTGGCTGTGGCCCGCGCATGTCATTGCGAGGAGCTTGCGACGAAGCAATCTCAAGCCCGCGGCGGCTGTTCACCCCGAGATTGCTGCGCTGCGTTCGCAATGACACCTAAAAGCAACCCCTTAGATTGCTGCGCTGCGTTCGCAATGACACCTAAAAGCAACCCCTTAGATTGCTGCGCTGCGTTCGCAATGACACCTAAAAGCAACCCCTTAGATTGCTGCGCTGCGTTCGCAATGACACCTAAAAGCAACCCCTTAGATTGCTGCGCTGCGTTCGCAATGACACCTAAAAGCAACCCCTTAGATTGCTGCGCTGCGTTCGCAATGACACCTAAAAGCAACCCCTTAGATTGCTGCGCTGCGTTCGCAATGACACCTAAAAGCAACCCCTTAGATTGCTGCGCTGCGTTCGCAATGACACCTAAAAGCAACCCCTTAGATTGCTGCGCTGCGTTCGCAATGACACCTAAAAGCAACCCCTTAGATTGCTGCGCTGCGTTCGCAATGACACCTAAAAGCAACCCCCGAGATTGCTGCGCTGCGTTCGCAATGACACCTAAAAGCAACCCCTTAGATTGCTGCGCTGCGTTCGCAATGACGTTGCGTTGTTGCGAGATAAAATAGCCTCCTACTAAAGCAGGTAGAAGGCTGGTTAAAAGTTAACCGCAGATCGTCTCTAGCGCTTCAATCAGGTTATCCATCTCATCATCGGTGCCTATGGTGATACGTAGGAAGTTGTTGAGTTCCGATGTATTAAAATGGCGTACCAGAATGCCACGCTCGCGTAGGCCAGCAAATAACTGCGCGCCTTCGTAGTCTTGGTGCTGGACAAGCACAAAGTTAGCCTTAGAAGGCAATACCTCAAATCCCAGCGCTTCAAGACGCTGACGGGTACGCTCACGAGTGGTAATAACATGCTCGCGGCAAGCTTCAAAGTGCTCTACATCTTTCAGTGCGGCGATGCCTACTAAGCTTGCCAAACTATCTACTGGATAAGAGTTAAAGGAGTCTTTTACCCGCAACAAGCCATCAATCAATTCCTCAGAGCCCACCGCATAGCCCAACCGCAAACCTGCCAAACTACGTGATTTAGAAAACGTACCGGTGACGAGCAGGTTAGGGTAGCGATCAATCAGCGTTACAGCACTCTCTGCGCCGAAATCGACATATGCCTCATCCACCAGCACCACACGATCCGTGACCCGCTTAAGCAGCGCCTCAATCGTCGCAAGTGGGTGCGCATGGCCCGTCGGCGCATTCGGGTTGGCAAAGATAATGCCGCTGCGGTTAACATCCGCCGAAAGAGCATCAATATCGACTTCCCATTGCTTATTAAGCGGATGTTTACGCAGCTCAACGCCATAAAGATTGGCGTAAACGGGATAGAAGCTATAGGTGATCGTGGGGACGTCGAGTGGTGCGTCATGACGGAAAAATGCCTGGAAGGCAAACGCCAGCACCTCATCCGAACCGTTACCGACGAACACTTGGCTACTCGCTACCTTAAACGTCTCCGCTAGTGCTTCACGCAGCGCTTTAGAGGTAGGGTCAGGGTAAAGGCGTAGATGATCGGTCGCGTAATCGCGCAGCGCCTCACCGACACCCGGTGATGGCGGGTAAGGGTTTTCATTGGTATTGAGCTTAACAAGCTGCTCGCGTGGCTGCTCGCCGGGCACGTAGGGTGTAAGTTCGCGTACGGCCGGACTCCAGTACTGGCTCATGTGGGTAACCTGATTATCCTAGCAAGGTACACCATGGTCGCTTGAAGGCTCACTAAGCGCAAGCATTCGCATCGCTAGGGGTGTGCGTCGCACCTTGTAGCGGTTATGCTGTCATAAGTGCGCGTAAATAAATGTGATGTCCAACACGAGATTAAGGAGACACTCTATGCAACTTAAGAGTTTGCTGGCCGGTTCGGCTATGTTGGCACTACTGGCTGGCTGTGCAAGCAGTCCTATGGAGCAGCAGCAAGAAGAGGCTGCCACAGCACAAGCAACTTATCAGGGCTCGCTACCTTGCCGTAACTGCGACGGTATAGATCTGGATGTCACGATGGTGGGTGAAGAGATGAGCGCGGTTGAAGAACGCACCTTCACGCTGAACGCTTCTTACCGGAACCATCCTCAAACCCCCCCGGATGAAAACTACGCGGGTAACTGGGAAGTGTTAACCGGTACACCGTCTGATCCGGATGCCACTGTTTACGAGCTGACGCCAGATGGCGATGGTCAGATTTACTACTTCATGCGTATTGATCAGAGCACGTTGGAGTTGATTGACCCAGAGCGTCGCCGCTTTGAGAATGGTGAAATGCTGCAGCTAAAGCGTCAATAACGCGTTAGCCAGTAGTACAAAAGGCGGCCACTGGCCGCCTTTTGTGTTTGCTGGCACTAATGAATACAAAGTACGCGACAGTCAAAAGCGGTTAATGACAGTAAATGCTAGCGGCAGCCTTGCGAATGTTGCCACTTAGTGACAGCAACAGTAGGAGTGTAATGGCAGTGGCCAAAGCCAAAAGCGCCTTTGTATGCACCGAGTGCGGCGCCGAATATCGTAAATGGCAGGGGCAGTGCAGCAGTTGCCAAGAGTGGAATACGCTGAGTGAAGTGCATTTAGCCAGCGCTCGCCCCGGTGGCGGTGCAGCCCCTGGTCGATCTGGCTATACGGGTGATCTCTCCCGCGAAGTGATCGATCTGGGTAATGTGGATCTCAGCGAAGTGCCGCGTATGAGTTCTACGTTCGCGGAGTTTGATCGCGTACTGGGCGGCGGGCTTGTACCCGGCTCGGCAGTGCTTTTGGGTGGCAATCCTGGGGCGGGAAAATCGACCCTGCTGCTGCAAACGGCCTGTAAGCTGGCCCAGCAGCGGCGTATCCTCTATGTGACCGGTGAAGAGTCGCTCTCCCAGGTAGCTATGCGTGCCCACCGTCTGCAGCTGCCTACCAATGGCTTGAAAATGCTGGCCGAGACAAGCGTGGAAACCATTCTGGCGGTGTCAGAGCGGGAGAAGCCAGAGATTCTCGTGATCGACTCCATCCAGACCATGCATCTGGAAGATATCAGCTCTGCGCCTGGCGGCGTTGCCCAGGTGCGCGAGTCAGCCGCGGCGCTGACGCGCTTCGCCAAGAAGACTAATACGGTCTTATTGCTGGTGGGGCACGTCACCAAAGACGGTTCACTGGCTGGCCCTAAAGTGCTTGAGCATATGATTGATGCCTCGCTGTTATTAGAAGGCGGTGCAGACTCACGCTTTCGCACCCTGCGCGGACAGAAAAACCGTTTTGGTGCCGTTAACGAGCTAGGCGTTTTTGCTATGCTAGAACAGGGCCTTAAAGAGGTTAAAAATCCCAGCGCGATCTTTCTTTCCCGTCAGGAGGAGCAGGCCCCGGGTAGCTTGGTCATGGTCGTCTGGGAAGGCACACGGCCGATTCTGGTCGAGGTTCAGGCGCTGGTGGATGAGTCCGCACTGGGTAATCCTCGCCGAGTCGCCGTCGGCGTGGATCAAAACCGTCTGGCCATGCTGCTAGCGGTACTTAATCGCCACGGCGGCCTGTTTACCGGCGATCAGGACGTATTTTTAAACGTCGTCGGCGGTGTCAAAGTGCTCGAAACCAGCGCTGATTTGGCAGTGCTGTTGGCGGTGGTCTCTAGTCTGCAAAACCGGGCCCTGCCCAAAGAGCTGGTGGTATTTGGTGAGGTTGGACTTTCCGGCGAAATACGCCCGGTGCCCAGCGGCCAGGAGCGCATCGCCGAAGCTGCCAAACACGGCTTTCTGCGTGCCATTGTACCCCGTGCTAACGCCCCCAAGCAGCCGCCCAAAGGTATGGAGGTCATTGCCGTGGATAAGCTTAGCGACGCGCTGGACGCTCTGTAGTATGCGTCATGCTGGGCTAAACTGATGATATTCCCCAAGTGCCAAGGAGAGACACGATGAGTTCGATTCGCTTGACTCAATATAGCCACGGCGCAGGCTGTGGCTGCAAAATCGCCCCAGATGTGCTGGATGGGATTTTGGCCAAGGCAGGGCCAGCGGCGGGCCATAAGCGGCTTATCGTCGGCAATCAGGGGCGCGAAGATGCGGCCGTCTACGATCTGGGCGATGGTCGCGGCATGATTGCCACCACGGACTTCTTTATGCCCATTGTCGATGACCCCTTCGATTTTGGACGTATCGCGGCGACTAATGCCATCAGCGATGTTTACGCCATGGGCGGTACGCCGGTAATGGCGTTAGGCATTCTCGGTTGGCCGCTGGATAAGCTTAGCGCTGAAGTCGCGGGGGACGTAATGGCCGGCGCCCAGGCGGTATGTCGCGAATTAGGCGTTGCCCTGGCTGGCGGCCACTCCATTGATGCTCCCGAGCCGATTTTTGGGCTCGCTGTGAACGGCTTAGTCGACCTAGACAAACTCAAGTTAAACAGCACCGCCAAGCCCGGTGATCTGCTGTTCTTAACCAAACCGTTAGGCGTGGGTATGTTAACCACGGCAGAGAAGCGCGGCTTGCTGGAAATGGGCCACCATGGGCTTGCCCGCGAAACCATGCTCAAGCCCAATAGCATTGGCGTGAAGCTTGCCGATGTGAAAGGGTTGAACGCCATGACCGATGTCACCGGTTTTGGATTGGCTGGTCACCTTGCTGAAATGTGCCAAGCCAGTAACGTCATGGCGCAAATTGATTTCCGTCGTCTGCCGCGCTTAGCCGAGGCAGAGTCCTATCGCCGCCAAGGCGCCGTGCCCGGCGGTACGCTGCGCAATCGTGATGCTCTGGGTGAAAGTCTGCCCGCTATGGATGATGTCCACTGGCAGTGGCTGTGCGATCCGCAAACCTCCGGCGGTTTGTTACTGAGCGTTGACCCCGCCTGGGAGGATGACGTTGAGCGCATTGGCCGCGAATTCGGACTTTCATTGCGCTCATTTGGCGTAATGAAAGCGCGCCAAGGTAACGCCTCGATTGAGGTGGTCGGGTGACACTAGCCGCGATGTCAGCAACGACGCCAGCAGTATTGAGTTTAATCAGAGAAGAACGGCCGTTAATTGATGTGCGCGCCCCGGTGGAGTTTGCCCAGGGCGCACTGCCTGGTGCCGTCAATCTGCCTTTAATGGTCGATGATGAGCGTCACCAGGTTGGCATTGCCTATAAAAAGCACGGCCAAACCACGGCGATTGAGCTAGGCGAACGCTTGGTCAGCGGCGAGGTCAAGCAGGCCCGGATCGCAGCGTGGCAGGCGTATTTAGTCGAGCATCCCAATGCGCTGATTTACTGCTTTCGCGGCGGGCTGCGCTCGCAAATTGCTCAACAGTGGTTGGAAGACGCCGGGATCTCTAGACCGCGCTTAGAGGGTGGTTGGAAAGCCATGCGTCAAGCGCTGTGTGATCGTATTGATACGGCAGCGCTTCAGCCGATGCTGGTTGTCGCGGGACTGACTGGGTGTGCAAAAACGACGCTGATTAATCAACTCGATAACGGCGTCGATCTAGAGGCCTATGCGCGTCATAAAGGCTCTGCCTTTGGGCGCAGGCCCGAAGAGCCTGCTACCCAAATCAACTTTGAGCATGCGCTGGCCAAGCGGCTAATCGGGCTGACGGAAGGGCTGGTTATTGAAGATGAGTCCCGTCAGATTGGCAATGCCAATATTCCTTTGAGCTTCTGGCGAGCGCTGCGGCAAGCTCCCCGGGTGCGTATCGAAATGCCGCTGGATTGGCGCCTTGCTCAGATTCAGCAAGATTATATTATCGATCTGGAGCAGGCCTATGCTGCTTGCCATGGCGCCTATCAAGGCTGGCAATTTATGCAGGCGCAGTTAAGTAATGCCCTCATCCGTTTGGGAAAACGCTTGGGCAATGCGCGTCTTCAGCGCTTACAGCGGCTACAGGCGCTGGCATTCAAAGAGCATGCCCAAGGCAACCCCCAAGCACACGAAGCCTGGCTCGCGCCACTGCTCACCGAGTACTACGACCCGCTCTACCGCTACCACTTAGAGAAGCAGCGCGACGCTGCGCCGCCGGAAATTCATGTGGGCGATTGGGGTAGCTGCCTAGAGGCCGCCAGACAGTGGAACCGCTGACGGCCTTATCTCTTTCTGCTGTTACGCCGCTTTAAGCCACTGAGTCATCAGTCGGTCGAGCTGCGGCGCGAGGTGAATAAAGCGGTTGGGGTCTTCTAATATTTGGGTCACGTCCTGAACATAGCGGGCGGCGGAAGGCGGCGCACTGGGCCACTCAGCGGTGCCTAGCAGCTGTTTCACACTAGCAACAGTGGCTTCTAAATGGCACAGCAGGCCGATGACGCGACCTTTGTCCCAGGCAAACCCTTGCAACGGTGCTGCTTCGCTACCACCTAGGGGAAACGCATCATCGGGTAGGCTGAAGACGTAGCTATGCCACATAAAAGCGGTGAATGTTTCGGGTAAGTCCAGCGAGCTTTCCGGCGCTAGGGTGACCGTATGCCAACCTGTTTCAGTGTAAGTACCTGGAGCCACCACTGAGCCCAGCGCCAGGGCTATCCGGTGAGCGCCCAGGCCAATACCCAACAGCGGTTTTTGCCCATCCAGGTAGCGGTTGATCAGTTTATCTTCAGCTTTAAACCACGCCGGTGATTGGCTGAGTAGCGCCTCTGGGCCATCAAGTACAATCAGCGCATCAGATTCGCTTGGGCGGGGTGTTAGCTCGCCTGCGTAGAGATGAAAAACGGTGTAACTATGGCCCATACTGGTTAGCCAGTCGGTTAAACGGGCGGGGCCATGGTCAGGGCCGTGCTGTAGCAGATGAATATGCATGGTAATCTCCTCGCCGGCCGTACAATCATCAAGGCGCTGGGGGATCGCCCCAAGCGTATAGAGACGATAACGTACCCACTACTTTTCACCAATATCCCACGTCAAGCGATCCAGGAAATCAGTATGGTGTCGAACCCCCAGGGCTTTTACCAACGATTACAAGAACTCCCACTACCTGCCCAGCAGGCATTTATGGCGGCGCTTTGCGAACGTTTGCTGCCTAACTACGTGCTCTATGAGCAAACCACAGGCCAGGGCGATAGCCATACGCTGCGCACCGTACTGAGTTTGGTCTGGGAACGGCTTAATGTGTCCAATGCCAGTATCGACTTTGCCCGCCAAGCGGAAAAGTTAGCCGAGTGTGAGCCGCCCGAAGAGGATGATAGCTTTGGTGCCCGGCGCGCCTTGGATGCGGTGGTGTCGGTCTCCGCGCTGCTGGATACCCTACAAGGCGATTCACCAGAGGCTGTGCTGGATGTTAGCCGCACATCCCGTGCGGGCGTACGCGCCTTTATAGAGCTCACCGAAGGTGAGGTCGATGCACAAGCGTTGGCACTGATGATTCGCGACCATCCGCTGATGGCCGACGAAAATGACTTCCAAGACGCCGTACTGGAAGCCGTTAGTGAACCGCTGGATAAAGCTACGCTGAAAGAGGTGCGCGAATTAGGTCGCAATAGCGGCATTAGCAACCTGGGTTTAACGCTGGACGAGGTTGAGGAGTAGCGGCTAAAAGCGCATCCCTGCGGTTATCATCATGCCGGCGGTGCCAAACACAATCAGGTCAGATTCAAACCGGCCCCATTGCACACCGATACTGGGGAGTGCTGCCGGGGCTATTTCCAAGTGGTTGAAAGGAATTTTGTCGCGATACTCACCCTGGTAGCCGTGCAGGAGCCCCCCGGTTAACTTGGCGCGCACGTTTAAACCCTGATCGGTTTGCCAAAGAGGAAATTCCCGCCCTGCATAGAAGTACCATGACGGTTGATCAAAGGAGTTTTTGAACCAAGCCGCGCCCGCTAGCCAGCGATTAGGATTATGCAGTTCAATACTAATCAGGTCTTGCTGGTTGGTATGTTCTGGATCGGCGCTGAAGTGGCGGGTATAAAGACTGGTTTGCACCAGGGTATGATCCCACTCCAACGCTGGTGTCCAATCAGGTAGCGTGAATGCAGTAGCAGGCGTACTTAACAGCAGGCCTGCTAGCCAGCCTATCCATGGGGATACTCGCAGTAGGCTAAGTTGCTGGTCAAAAAGAGGCATTTTAAAGCCGCATTTCAATACCGCGCTCAGCCATGTAGCGCTTCGCTTCAGGAATGGTGTATTCGCCAAAGTGGAAAATACTGGCGGCCAGCACCGCATCGGCGCCACCTTTGAGCACTCCATCCACGAAGTGATCCAGATTGCCAACACCACCTGAGGCAATCACTGGCACGCTCACCGCTTCGGAAATTGCATGGGTCACGCCCAAATCAAAGCCAATCTTGGTGCCGTCGCGATCCATGCTGGTGAGCAGTAGCTCTCCTGCGCCGAACTCAACCATCTTCTTCGCCCACTCAACGGCGTCTAGGCCTGTTGGGCGGCGGCCGCCGTGAGTAAAAATCTCCCAGCGGGGCGTTTCACCCTCTTCAGAGACCCGCTTGGCGTCAATCGCCACCACAATGCACTGGCTACCAAAACGCTCTGCAGCTTCGCGCACAAACTCCGGGTTGTTTACCGCAGCGGTGTTGATCGAGACTTTGTCAGCCCCGGCGTTAAGCATGGTGCGAATGTCGTCGCAGCTGCGAATCCCGCCGCCGACGGTCAGCGGAATAAATACTTCGCCAGCAATGCGCTCGACCATCTCCACCGTAGTGTCACGGTCTTCGTGGCTAGCGGTAATATCGAGGAAGGTGATCTCGTCGGCGCCTTGCTGGTTATAGCGCTGGGCAATTTCCACCGGATCACCGGCATCGCGAATGCCGATAAAATTAACGCCTTTGACCACGCGTCCGGCGTCTACGTCCAGGCAAGGGATAATACGTTTGGTAAGGCTCATGAATCGCCTCCCGTCAGTTGGTCGCTTAATCGCTGTGCTTCGGCGACATCCAGGCTGCCTTCGTAAATCGCTCGGCCAGTAATCGCGCCCAAAATGCCGCTATCGGCAACTTCACAGAGTGCTTTGATATCGTCCAGATTGGTCACGCCGCCTGAGGCAATCACCGGCAAGCCGCCTTCGCGGGCCAATTGTGCGGTGGCTTCCACGTTGACGCCTTGCATCATGCCGTCGCGAGCAATGTCGGTATAGACGATGCTGGCGACGCCATCGTTGGCGAAACGCTTGGCCAGTTCGGTGGCTTTAACCGTGGAGACCTCGGCCCAACCATCGGTGGCGACATAGCCATCTTTGGCATCAAGCCCAACAATCACATGGCCGGGGAAGGCACGGCACATCTCACCCACAAAAGCAGGCTCTTTTACCGCTTTGGTGCCGATAATGACGTAAGAGACACCAGCACTTAAGTAGTGCTCGATGGTTTCCGCACTGCGAATGCCGCCACCAATTTGAATCGGCAGGTTGGGGTAGGCGCGGGCGATAGCCATGACAGCGTCGCCATTCACCGGTTTGCCTTCAAAGGCGCCGTTCAAATCGACTAAGTGAAGGCGCCGGGCACCTGCCTCTACCCAGCGGGCCGCCATGGCCACTGGGTCATCGCCGTAAGAGGTCGCGTCTTCCATGCGACCCTGCTTCAACCGGACACACTGGCCGTCTTTAAGATCAATAGCGGGAATAACCAACATAAATAATCCTCTCAGGGCGTCCAGGTGACAAAATTTTCAAGTAGGCGAAGGCCTGCGCTAGAGCTTTTTTCTGGGTGGAACTGTACTGCGAAGGTCGAATCACGGCCAATAGCCACGTGGGCGCTTACCTTTCCGTATTGGGTAGTACCAAATACTTGCGCATCTTCAACGGCATTCACGTAATAGCTGTGCACGAAGTAGAAGTGTTCATGGTTATCAATACCTGCCCACAGAGGATGGTTGTTATGCTGTTCGACCACATTCCAGCCCATATGCGGCACTTTCAAACGCTGCTCGTGAGCGTCACGCATATCGCTAGGAAAGCGATCCACGGTGCCTTTAAAGAAACCCAGGCACTCCACGCCGCCGTTCTCTTCGCTGCGCTCCAGCAACATCTGTTGACCCACGCAAATCCCCAGTAACGGTTTGGCCTGGCGGGTTAAAATATCGTCCACCAACCCGCGTAACTCGGTGCGTTCAAGTTCGCCAACGCAGTCACGAATGGCCCCTTGGCCAGGCAGCACTAAACGCGTTGCACCAAGGATGCGGCGCGGGTCGCGGGTAATGACGACATTCTCATGTGTCACATGCTCCAGCGCCTTGGCCACGGAATGTAAATTACCCATTCCATAGTCGATCACAGCAATGGTCATTAAGTGCTCCTTGGGATAGTGCTTAAAATAGTACTCAAAATAGTACTCAAAATAGTCCTTAAAACAGAACTTAAGCCGCTACTTGAGGGAATGCTTAAATCAGTACTTGAGACAGTACTTGAATCCGTGCTTGGTACGGTACACAAATTCAGGCTGGCGGGGCGCAGCATTACAAACTTCCTTTGGTGGAGGGCATTTGGCCTTCCATGCGCGGGTCTTCCGCTACGGCCATGCGCAGGGCCCGGCCAAAGGCTTTAAAAATCGTTTCCGCCTGGTGGTGAGCATTAAAGCCTTTAATGTTGTCGATATGCAGCGTCACTCGAGCGTGATTGACGAAGCCTTGGAAAAACTCCCAGAACAGCTGGGTGTCCAGGCTACCGATGGTGTCGCGGGTGAACTCCACGTTCATATACAGCCCCGGCCGTCCGGAAAAGTCGATCACCACGCGAGAGAGCGCTTCATCAAGAGGCACATAGGCGTGACCATAGCGGTAAATGCCGCGTTTATCGCCAATCGCTTTAAAAAAAGCTTGGCCTAGCGTAATCCCCAGGTCTTCTACGGTATGGTGGTCGTCAATATGCAGGTCGCCAGTGGCATTGATGTCGAGATCGATCATTCCATGGCGGGCAACTTGATCAAGCATATGATCCAGAAACGGAACGCCGGTTTGGCAGCTAAGACGGCCTTCGCCGTCGAGGTTGACGCTGACCTTGATCTGCGTTTCGTTGGTGTCACGGCTAACCGTGGCAATACGCGCTGACATGTTGCATCTCCTGCGCTGAGGCGCACTCTGAGGGACGGCTGGTGGCTCTCATCAACTTACCACTGTTTGAGCAGCCTGTGGCGAAGCGACCATTATAGTGAATCGTCGCCCTCATCCGCTACAATGCGCTAAATGTAGCCGTAATCAATTGCGGCAGAAATAGCAGCCAGGCTGCTTTGGCGAAGAGGATTTCATCATGCCGGTGACACTGCATCATGTCGACCAGGCCCGTTGGGAAGCTGATGAACAGGTGCGCCTTGATCTTATGCGCATCTATCAGGATGCGCCCCAAGAGCGAATGCCTACCCCCACGGTTGAGCCATTTATTGCACAACATTTTGCAGGCCATCACTTTTTTGCCTGCGCACTCTTCAATGATCGTCTGCTGGGGGCCGTTGCCGTTCAGGAGGGAGAAGATCGTGCGTGGTGGTTGTCTGAACTCTGCGTGCGAAAAACCACTCGCCGGCGAGGTGTCGGTTCGCGCTTAATGGCCCTGCTGGGCGAGCAAGCCAAGCAGGAAGGCCGCGTACTGCGCATCGAAACGTCCACCTTGCCACTGGCCGACCGCGTGTTGCTCTCCAAGCTAGGTTACCGGCCAATGGCCAATCCAGAAACGCCGGCGGCGGGGGTGCCCGCCACTAGCGATTTTGTTGAGTTAGACCCACAAGGGAAAGGGTAATGAAACAGCTATTACGTATTTTGCTGGCAGCAGTTGGCATACTCGCTATCGTTGCGGTCGCCGCTGTGGTCTATGTGACCACCTTTTTGGATCCAGAGGACTTTAAGCCCCGTTTAACCGCTGTCGTGGAGGAACAAACCGGGCTCAACTTGGCGCTGGAAGGCCCCATTACCTGGTCATTCTACCCACGTATCGGCGTTAGCGTAGAGAAAGCCCGCGCCTGGTTGCCCGAGCAGGCTGAGGAAAGCGCCGCCTTTGCCGCGATTGACCGTGCAGAGGTGAGCGTGGCATTCGGCCCGCTACTGCGTGGGGAAATTGCCGTAGACGGCCTAACACTGGACGGTATGCGGCTTAACCTAGAGCGCGATGCTGAGGGCGAAGGCAACTGGGAGCCATTGCTTGAGCGTCTTTCTGAACACGATGACGGCGCTGCTGAAACGGTGCTTGCGCCCGCCAGTGCCGGCCCTAACGCCGATGCCGGTAGCCTTTCGGTGGTTTTGAGCATTGCCAGCGTTGAAGTAAAAAATGCCGATATTCGCTTCCGCGATGCGCAAACCCAAGCACTGTGGCGCATGCAGCAACTGAATATCTCGGGTAGCAACGTCAACCCGCTGCGCGCCTTTCCGCTGAAGGCCATGTTCACCCTGACCAAGCATAACCGGCTCGATTCCGAAGTGTTGGAGCGTACTCCAGATCTAACCAGCGAGATTAATCTCGAAACACGCGTGCGGCTTGGATTGGCAAATAAGCTTTTCGCCCTGGAGAATATGGCACTGATTACCCGAACGACGTCCAGCTCAGAGAGTGAGCCACAACAACTGAGCTTAAAGGCTGCCGAACTGGTTGCCCGTATAGGCGAGCAGCAGCTCACCGTTAAAGAGGGGCTGCTTGAGACGGGGCTGCGCAATGCTGATAACTGGCAGGGCAGCTTGGCGCTAGCTCTCGCCTTTGGCCTGGAGAGCGATTGGCAGGCACAAACGGCCCAGCTCAAGGATCTGCAGCTCACCGGGCCGGATGGTCTAAGGGTTAGTGGACATCTTAATATTGAGCAGATGCGCGATGCTCCCCGCTATAGTGGCCAGCTAACCGCTGCCCCATTTACGCTGCGCCCCTGGCTTGCCCGCGCGGGCGTTACCCTCACCACGGCTGGAGAGGCTGCGCTCAGCGATGTAGCCATGACCAGCCCTATTGAAGGTAATGCTGAGCAATTCTCTTTACCTAGCCTCTCTTTGGTGGTGGATGACAGCACCTTTACAGGTGAACTGACAGCCGCGCTGGATGGGTCACGCCTGGCGTTCGATTTAGCAGGTGATCAACTAGATATTGATCGCTATCTACCCGGTGAGGCCACCGCTGAGCAGGCTAGCCGGGGCTTGCTGCGTAAAGCCTTTGCCCAGGAAAATAATACATTAGTACCGCGATCTTTACTCACCGGGCTGGCGCTTGAGGGCGATTTGAGTGTCGATACGCTGATTTTTGCGGAGCTGACCTTCAATAATCCACGCTTGCAGCTGCGCGGGAATGACGGTGTTCATCGGCTAACAGCCTTTGAATCAGGCTTCTACGAGGGCGAGCTCAGCGCTACCGGCCAGGTTGATGCTACGGATTCCATCCTTGAGTGGGCGCTATCGCCGACCGTTAAAAACGTTCAGGTGGCACCGCTGATTGAAGCAATCAGCGAAGGGGAAACGTCACCACTGCGCGGGCGTTTTAATCTAACAGGCGATGTCACAAGTCAGGGTAATACCCGAGAAGCGCTCACTGGCAACCTCAATGGGGTGCTTAATGCTCGCTTAAACGATGGCGCTATTTTAAATACCAACATTTCCAAGCAAATGTGCGAACTGGTTGCCCAGCTAGAAGGTGAGGGCACTTTGCGGGATTGGCACACCGATACTCGTTTTGAGCGTTTTGATGCTACATTCCAAATTAGCAACGGCTTAGTAGAGAGTGACGACCTGCTGATCACCCTGCCTGGTATTGATGTTCGTGGAGAAGGCGAACTCAATCTCGCCAACTTGAACTTTGATACCCGTGCTAATGCTCGCTTGGTCAACACCGCCGATGCGGCCTGTGAAGTTAATCCGCGCCTGGAGCAACTGCCTCTGCCCGTACGCTGTGAAGGAAATCTTGGTGATGAACGCACTGAGTGGTGCCGCTTTGACCGTGAGATGTTTCAGACCGCTGTGGTTGACCTGCTGAGAAACGAAGCGGGGGATCGTGTTAGTGAAGAGCTGGAAGAGCGTCTGGGAGACTCTTTAGATGAACGCCTTGGCGAAGGCGCTGGTCAGAAACTACGCGAAGGCCTACGCGGTCTGTTTAACTGAGCATCGATGCAGGATATGAAGTGACGCATTAATCGAAACAGTAAGTGCTGCGCCGGCCTAAACGCCGGCGCTTTTTTTATTGGCACCGTTGTATATCCATTTCTGTTTAAGGAGCGTGCATGGCAGATATGCCCACGCCGCGGCTGGCGGCAAGCGAATTCCAAAAGCGCCTACTGGCCTGGTTCGACCGCGACGGCCGTCACGACTTGCCGTGGCAGTCACCGCGTAGCGCCTACCGCGTGTGGGTGTCGGAAATCATGCTGCAGCAAACCCAGGTTGCCACCGTTATAGGCTATTTTGAACGTTTTATGTTGCGCTTTCCTACCCTGGAAAGCCTCGCCAAAGCGCCACAGGATGAGGTGTTGCACCTCTGGACGGGCCTTGGCTACTATGCCCGAGCACGCAACATGCACAAAGCTGCCCAGGTTGCGTTGGCGGAGCACAATGGCGAGCTGCCGACGGAAAGTATCGACGCGTTAGTGGCTTTGCCCGGTATTGGCCGCTCCACCGCTGGCGCTATCATTGCGCAAAGCACGGGGCAGCGGGCCGCTATTTTAGATGGCAATGTAAAGCGCTCGCTCACTCGTCTACATGCGCTGCTCGGCTGGCCCGGTAAGCCAGATGTGGAGAGAAAACTATGGGCGCTGGCAGAGTACTATACTCCAGCCGAGCGCCTAGCGGATTACACCCAGGCGATGATGGATTTTGGCGCCACGCTATGTAAACGCAGCAAGCCGGACTGCCTGAGCTGTCCGTTTAACGATGTCTGTTTGGCCTACGCCCAAGGTGAGCCAAAGCGCTACCCAGAATCCAAGCCCAAAAAGGCGCTGCCCACCCGGCAAACGATTATGCTGATGCTGCGCGATCAGGAGGGCCGGGTATGGCTGGAACAGCGTCCGCCTAGCGGCTTATGGGGCGGGTTATGGAGCCTGCCGCAGTTTGAGAAGCACAGTGAACTCAATGACTGGCTTGAAGACAACGCTGTTAATCCAAAGCGTGAGACTACATCGCCTAGTTTTTATCACACCTTTAGCCATTTTCGCCTGGAGATTACCCCGCAGCCGGTGAGCTGCGATAGGCTGGGCGGTGTTCGCGAAAGCGGCGTATGGTACGACGTTAATCATCCGCCCGCGCTGGGCCTTGCCGCCCCCGTTAAGGCATTGCTCAGCCAGCTAACGCCCTTTAGCCTCAATCCAACGCCAGGCCACGCTTAAGCGTTTTCTAGCTGATTGGGTGAGATCATTGAATGAAGTCGCAGAACCAGGAGCACGTTATGAGCAATACCGTTTTTTGCCGCAAGTACCAAAAAGAGCTAGAAGCGCTGTCATTCCCGCCCTTGCCGGGTAAGCAGGGCCAGGAGATTCAGGCCACCGTTTCCAAACCCGCCTGGGAAGCTTGGCAGGCGCTGCAAACCCGCCTGATAAATGAGAAGCACCTCAACATGCTCGACCCTGAATCTCGCGCGTACCTCATGGAGCAGATGCAGCGATTCCTTGATAACCAGGAAACCGACCAAGCCGAAGGCTATGTGCCGACTACGCAGGCATGAATAGCCAGCATAACGAGAGCGGCTGCCCGTTCTGAGTATAGGGTGGTTTGATCGAGCCACTGGCTTGTCATTAGTGGTTCTAGGTATGGGGGTATAGAAGGCCGATCCAGAGATGGCGCAGGAAAAAAGCCCCCTAAGCATCGGTATCGAAAGAAAGTTTCACAAAGGTGTTGACGAAAAGCGGCGTTTTTAGTTTAATACGCACCGTTGGCAGCGGCCAGATAGCTCAGTTGGTAGAGCAGGGGATTGAAAATCCCCGTGTCGGCGGTTCGATTCCGTCTCTGGCCACCACACTGCTGGGGTATCGCCAAGTGGTAAGGCACCGCTTTTTGGTAGCGGCATTCCCAGGTTCGAATCCTGGTACCCCAGCCATTGCCAACAAGATTTCTTGTTGATTGCAAAGCCTAACAGCAACGCAATCATGTTCTCAAGAAAACGTGTAGCGCCGACATAGCTCAGTTGGTAGAGCAACTGACTTGTAATCAGTAGGTCCCGGGTTCGACTCCTGGTGTCGGCACCACTAAAAAGTGGTTAAAAGCAACATGTTAGAGAATTAGATTAAGCCGTCCTCAGGGGCGGCTTTTTCGTATCTGAAATACCTATCCAGTAATAGTGTTATCCACATCTACTATTTAGATGGGGTTGTGGATAACGTGTTATTCAGCAGACTTGCTACTTCTCAATATCCTTCAGTTAATCAGCAAATCTTTATAACCCCAAAGTTAACGTTTCCTAGCCAAGTTATTAATAAAGATGCACTGCCTCGAAGACTACCAGAGTTTTATTATTCTCCCCCGATAATACAAGCGTCGCGCCATCCACGCTCCATACTGTTACCTGCTTGAGTGCGGCTAGAAAATCTCGCTCTGTTTTCATTTGGGCCGTTGGGCAGGCCATTTTAGTACTGGCGACTTGCCCAAACGTTATGCGCTTGTTTTCCACGCGGTAGCTGCCCATAAGGGTATTGCAGCCGGTAGCACCTGCTAAGCGCAAAGTATCTTGATGAAGAACTAAGTGAGCTTCACGAAAGTTCTCATGAGTGACGACCAGCGCGCCATCAAGCCACGCCAGCTGCCAGTAAGTATTGATTAACGGCTCATCCGGGGATGCAGCGGACTTTTGGAAATCCATTGCTGCCAAGGTGTAGCCAGTGGTTATTAATAGAGTACCGATAAATACACATATCGCTAGCAGCCGTTTCAAGTTTCTATTCCTTATAAGATTGAAGAAAGTTTAAATGATATAAAGCATATGAATATTGCTACGAATCAGATCGATAGCTCCTTTCTAAGATGCTAACAATAGTTTTTTCCGTAATAATCTAATGAATAAAAATACAGTCATATATAATATCCTTCGGTAAATTACCTCATTGCTTTTAAATTAAATTCGTTTTCACTATTTTAATCTAAGTTAAATATTTTATTTTATGCCTCCGCTGGCTTGATAGAAAGCGGGCGTCAGCTATGCTAATTAGTGTTCGATCTATATGGTGATTTATCTAAGTGTGATGAATTTAGTGGTTTTAAACCATTAATAAACTTAAAGATGACCATGGAATATCTGCCAGTGGAAGGACTCTCTGGTAGCTCGCTAAGGAGAATTTAAAATGTTTCATCATTCGGCAAAACTGCAGTATCCGGTAAAAGTCGATAAGCCTAATCCCCAGTTTGCCATGCTGCTTCAGCAGGCGATAGGTGGGATTGAAGGTGAAATTCGCGTTGCAATGCAGTATTTCTTCCAAGCGATGGGCGCCCGAGGCGATGACCGTATCCGCGATATGCTGATGTCGACTGCGACGGAAGAGCTATCGCATATCGAAATGCTCGGTCATGCGGTCGCGCTTAACCTTGAAGGAGCGCCCCTCTCATACCAAGAAGAGACCGCAAAAGATCCAGTTATGAATGCCATACTGGGCGGTGCCAACCCCCGTCACTTATTATCCTCTGGCCTTTCGGCGATGCCGGTTAATGCGAATGGTGTCCCATTTGATATGAGCCATGTCTATGCCACCGGTAACATTGGTGCCGACATGCTCGCTAACGTGGCTGCTGAAGCGGGGGGCAGGGTGCTAGCATCACGCCTATATAACTGGACTGACGATCATGGCATGAAAGATTTCTTGTCGTTTCTGATCGCACGAGATACCTACCATCAACAGCAATGGTTGGCCGTTATAGAAGAGCTGGGTGGCATGCAAGCGCAGCTTCCCATTCCGAATTCAACCCCAGAAGATCATGAGGCAATGCAGCACTCTTACTATTACTTGAATACCCTGCTTGATAAAGAAGCCCCGAAAGGCCGTTGGGCGGAAGGCCCATCACTTGACGGAAAGAGCAATTATTCAGTAATGGATCAACCTTCACCTGAAGGTCAGGAACCTACATTAGGTAAAGCTCCGCCAAACTCAGGAGCTCAGAAGGAGCAAATGTAGGTCCATATTAAACTTAAAATGTTTCTTAAAGGCTCATTTTTCACGCTAGACGTGTAAGAGTTTCTAAAATGAAATGGTGTTCAATTGTTTTAGTAAGTTTTATGTTTTTTAATTTTTTCTATACAGTGAATCTTTCGCCCTGGCCTATTGCCAGGGTTTTTATTTTATCTTATTGAGCTATTTTTCTGGCTATTGCTTTTTTATGATGCCAACTTATTGGCAGTGTGAGGGTTGAGTCCTGGCTGACTGCCAATAGAGTATTGGTTTAATTCTTGGCGATTTTTAAAGTGCGTGAAAAGATTGAACTTGTAGTATTTCTAAATGTTGACTATATTCCCTGCTAATATGAGTGCTGAAACTTGGCTTTATTGTACATTAATAGTTAGGTTTACGGTTTTTCTTTAGCTACAAGGAATGTAGAAATGACAAATTATGTGGCTGATATAGAAAGCGAAACTCCAAGAAGGAAAGGTCGTTACGCCCAGGTGTCTGAAGTGAATGTTGAGTTATCCCAGCTTATAACCTTAGGTAATATTTTAAGTCGTTATTGTAATCTTAAATCAGAGGCATTGGAGCGATTGTTGGATATTAAGCTTCAAAGCGTAGTTTTGAAAAAAAATAGAAAGTTATATTCTTTATATCAAGAAAGATCGGAAATATTAGTGGTTAGAAAAGGCTGGGTAAGCTTGTGCCATTCGGTTAAAAGCAGAGGAAAAAGTATTTGTAATGTATATATGCCTGGCGATATCGTCGGCATTAGAGAAAGCTTTTTCGATAATCATAATATGGCTATATTGGCATTGCAAGATTGTCAGCTAGATAGAGTCTCGGTTGTAAGTTTACATGATTTATGTGAAAAATATGCGGATATAAAAAGAGCGGTGGTTTCTTATATTTTGGTTAATGATAATATCACCATCGAAAGGTTAAGAAGCTGTACACATCATAAAGCAGAAGAGAGAGTTGCACATTTTTTGCTTGAAGTGTATGCAAGGTATAATTTCAAAAACATGATTGACTCGAATGTATTCTCACTCCCAATTAAACAAGAGATAGTGGGTGAGTTATTGGGTATTACTAGCGTGCATGTCAGCCGGTGTATGACCTCATTAGAGCAAAAAAAAATGATTCGAAAGACTAGAAGTTCAATTAATTTGTTACAGCCAGAGCTGTTGGCCGAATATACAGGATTTAATGAAAACTTAATTTATGGGCATTTGATACAGGTTTGATTTTTTCGTAGGCGGGTTTTTAGATGGTAAATTAACTAGTTAATCAATTAGTTAGGTTTTAGTTAACCCAAGTTATGGGAGCCACCTTTCAATTTTT
This sequence comes from Vreelandella boliviensis LC1, assembly GCF_000236035.1. Lineage (GTDB taxonomy): Bacteria > Pseudomonadota > Gammaproteobacteria > Pseudomonadales > Halomonadaceae > Vreelandella > Vreelandella boliviensis. The sequence continues at coordinate 1,112,216 of NZ_JH393258.1, read as the reverse complement.
TTCACGTAACCTACGCCATCAAATGGCTAATCATGTCTTGCGGGGAAATTTTAGTGGTCTAGTCTACTCCCTGCACGATGTTTTAATCGTACTCTATTATTTATACGTGCAATATTTTCGACCTGAAACCTAATCATACAAGGAGTGGATTAGATGACAGTCAAAAGCACCCCGCTAAATTCTGTAGCCGCCCATAAGCAATATAGCGAAATGGCCGATGCACCTAATATTCAGCGCACACAGGTACAGGATTCCTACCCGTCGCGCTTAACCAATACTCCTGAGAAAACCTGGCTGTCACGCCAAGATGCGGTCGTCAAGGGACGCCAGCTTTCCGGCCCCTTAAGCCAGGCGCAGCTTGATGAGTTTGAGCGAAAAGGGTTTCTGTTTATTCCCAACGTCATTGAAGGCACAGAGCTTGATGAGCTACGTCATGAAATGAAGGCGCTGATGAGCAACGATGAATATCTCAATAAAGATATCAGCGTCACAGAACCAGGGAGCCAGGAAATACGCTCGTTATTTGCGGTGCACTTCCTATCTGAGCGCTTGGGGAAACTGGCCAGCGATGAGCGCGTAGCGGGCGCTGCTCGTCAAATCATAGGTGATGACCCTTACGTGCATCAGTCGCGGATTAACTATAAGCCTGGGTTTGAAGGTCAAGGCTTTAACTGGCACTCCGATTTTGAGACGTGGCACACGGAAGACGGCATGCCCGCAATGCATGCGGTTAGCGCATCGCTGATCTTAACCGAGAACCACGAGTTCAACGGCCCATTAATGTTGATTCCTGGCTCGCACAAAAAATTTGTGCCTTGCCTGGGTGAAACGCCGAAAGATAACCATAAAAGCTCGTTGAAGGCGCAGAAAGTGGGCGTGCCCAGCCCAGAGGCGCTGGCCGAGCTAGTGGATGAACACGGTATTGAAGCACCCAAAGGCAAGGCGGGTGGTCTGCTGTTGTTCGATTGCAATACGCTGCATGCCTCGAACGCCAACCTTTCGCCTGACCCGCGTAGCAACGTATTTTTCGTATTTAACCGTCAGGATAATCGTTGCCAAGAACCTTATGCGGCAGCTAAACAACGGCCAGATTTCTTGGCTCATAGCCCTGATCAACCGGGGCAGCAATATCGCTAACCTGCAGTGGGGAAACAAATTCATGGCCGAAGGGTGTGGAACCTTCGTCTAGGTGGGGTAAACTGTTGCGCCTGTCGTTGCGAATGCGGCACGCATAATGAGAAGGAGAATACCCGCCATGCGTTTTGTTCCACATTTTACCGATGGCCAGGAGTTTCCCCACCCGCTGGGCAAGGTTGTCTGCATCGGCCGTAATTATGCCGACCATGCGAAAGAGCTGGATAATCCGGTTCCCACTGAGCCGTTGCTGTTTATTAAGCCAGCAACCAGCGTTGTGGATCTGACAAAACCGTTGGATCCACCGTTCTCCCGCGGCGATGTGCATTATGAAGTTGAGCTTGCGCTATTAGTGGGTGAAACCTTAACCCATGCCACCCTGGATGAAGCCGAGCGTGCGATTGTCGGTATTGGGTTGGCGATGGATTTAACCCTGCGTGATGTACAGACGAAGCTAAAAGAGAAGGGGCACCCTTGGGAAATCGCCAAAGCCTTTGATGGCGCTTGCCCGCTTTCGTCGTTTCTGCCGCTAAGCCGTGTGCCCAACTGGAATGCGCTGGCTTTCACCCTTGAGATTGATGGGGAAGAACGTCAGCACGGTGAAGGTTCCGATATGATCTTTGCTGTACCCACGCTGGTGGCAGAAATGAGCCGTCACTTCACTCTAGAGCCAGGTGATGTCATTTTAACTGGTACGCCTTCTGGCGTTGGGGAACTGGTTCGCGGTTCATCGTTGCGCCTAACTTTGACCGGTGGTTTGGAAGTCGAAACCAGCGTCGTAGAGTAACTAAATAGTTGACTCACCAACAGTGAGGCAGATAGCCCGCCACAAGCATTCGCTATCGTTATCAATAGAAACGCCACCCGTTAACCGCAGGTGGCGTTTCTTTTTGGGCTGTTTAAGCCAACCTATCTAGGCAGGCCATTTAAGCCAAGCTGTTCGAGATAGGCTGTTCGAGATAGCTCATTCAAGATATGTGTAGCCTTCCAGCCCTTCACTTAAACTTGCCGCAAAGCGTGCCTGCTCGTCAGCCGTAAAGCCGCTTGCTGCCAACTGATCGGTGAGCTTTTGCTTGAGCACATTGGCATTGAAGTTGACGTAGGCAAGCACCTGGGCAACCGAGTCCCCGGCCAACGGGTTAGAAAGTGTCCACTCGCCGTCTGCATTGAGCGCAGCGTCAACGGAGTCGGTGTCGCCGAACAGGTTGTGCAGGTCGCCGAGTATCTCCTGATAAGCGCCCACTAGGAAGAAGCCTAACCAGCGCTCATCGTCCGATGCCCATTCGGGCAGCGGCAGGGTGCTCTCTACGCCTTGACCATCCACATAGCTGTCAATGCGGCCATCGGAGTCGCAGGTGATATCCTGAATCACTGCCCGTCGAGTGGGTGCTTGATCCAGCCCGCTTAGCGGTAGCACCGGAAAAATCTGCTGAATGCCCCATACATCGGGCACCGATTGAAATAGCGAGAAATTAACGAACAGCTTATCGGCAAGCTTTTCCGCTAGCTCGTCCATAATCTCGCGGTGGGCGCGATTGCGGGTATCCAGTTGGGTGCGCAGCCGCGCGCAGGCGGCCATATACACCCGCTCGCCTTCAGCGCGGGCGGTAATGTCGCTCAAGCCCATCACAAAGCGCTCCTGCAATTCGCTCACCGCTTGGAGCAGATCGTGCCAAGCTTCCACCAGCATTCGCGGCTCTTGGGCGGTGGCGAGTTGCTCGAACACCCGCCACAGTAACTCAACTTGTGTGTCCTCTTGGGGGTGTCGTTTAGGCGGTGTGTCATCAATACGCTCTTCACCAATCACGTTAGTGATCAGTACCGCGTGGTGTGCGGTTAGCGCGCGGCCTGATTCGCTGATGAGATGAGGCTGCGGCAGGTTCGCCTCTTGGCACAGCTGGGCAAAGGCACTGACCACATTGCGTGCGTACTCACGCATCGAGTAGTTGGCCGAGCAGAAGCTGCGCGAGCGAGTACCTTCATAGTCGATGCCTAGACCGCCGCCTACATCCACGCTGTCGATGGGCGCGCCCAACTGCATCAGGTTCTGGTAGAAGCGTGCGCATTCGCGTAGGCCGCGCTGAATATCGCGAATATTGGCGATCTGGGAGCCCAAGTGGAAGTGGACCAGTTGCAGGCTTTCCAGCGCATCCTCGCGACGAAGTGTGTCTACCACCTCTAGAATCTGGCTGGCGGTGAGCCCGAACTTGGATTTTTCGCCGCCGGTATTCTGCCACTTGCCTTTACCCACCGAGGCCAGGCGGGCGCGCAGGCCAATACGCGGAGTAACGTCCAGTTCGCGAGCCTCTTCCAAAATCATTTGCAGCTCGGAGAGCTTTTCGACCACCAAGTAGACCTTGTGGCCCAGCTTCTCCCCTAGCAACGCCAGACGCACGTATTCGCGGTCTTTATAGCCGTTACACACAATGAGCGAGGAGCCGCTGTCGGAAAGCGCCAGCACTGCCAGTAGTTCTGGCTTGCTGCCCGCTTCCAGTCCTACGCGACCACTGCCGCGCTCGGCGGTGGCCAGAATTTCCTCGACCACACGGCGCTGCTGATTGACTTTAATCGGGTAAACCGCGGTGTAGCCGCCCTGGTAGTCACAGTCGCTCATGGCGGCATCAAAAGCACCGCACAGCTGCTCTACCCGGTCATGAAGAATATCGCTAAAGCGCACCAGCACCGGAAGGCGCAGCCCGGCGGCTTGCAGTTGGCGAACCAGGCCGCTAAGCGGTAGCGCCGGGCCTTCCGCATCGCTACCCAGCGGGCGCACCAGGGCCTGACCGTGGTCATCCACGTCGAAGTAGCCGCTACCCCATTGATCGATATTCCAGGTGCGCCGTGCGCGCAGGGCAGGGCTAGTCGTTGCCGTCACACTCATGCAGACACCTCAGGCAGCGGCAGTGCGCCGTGGGCAATGCGCGCGTTTAAAATAGTCCGGAAACGCTCCGGGTCGTGGGGCGTCAAATCGTGGGCCGGTGGATCAACATAGACCACCAGCAGACGCGACAGCCAGTAGCGCAGCGCCGTCATGCGCAGCATGGTCGGCCATAGCTCCCGTTCAGCCGCGGTTAATGGGCGGCGCGCTTGATAAGCGCTTAATAGCGTATCGTGGCGCTCTAGATTAAGCGTGCCATCCTCGTTAGAGGCCCAGTCGTTGATCACAATCGCCAGATCAAACAGCAGATCGCCGGTGCAACCATTATAAAAGTCGATAATACCGCCGAGCTGATCCCCTTCGAACAGGGTGTTGTCGCGGAAAAGATCACCATGCAGAGCACCCTGGGGCAGCTCACCGTGTTGGCTGAAGGCGCTTTCGAAATCGTCGACTTCGTCCTTCATCAACGTTTGATCGGCGGGGCTTAGGTAGCTCAACACCTTATGGTGCATCACCTGCAGCCAATTCAGATCACGCGGGTTAGGGCGATGCCCTGGAAAGCGCTTTGACACCACATGCAGGCGGCCCAAGGTGTCGCCCAGGGCACGGCACTGGGCTAAATTGGGTGCCTCGGGGTGACGCCCAGGCAGGCGCGGGAATAGCAGCGCTGGCTTGCCCTCCAGGCTATGCAGCGCGATACCTTCGCGGTCGTGAATCGTGCCAGGCACCGGTAAGCGGTGCTCGTCTAGATAGTCCAGCAGTTCAACAAAGAACGGCAATTCTGCGTGCTCGCCCTGTTCGAACAGGGTTAACACCAGCTCGCGGCGGTCGGTAGTCACAAAAAATGTCGAATTTTCGGTGCCGTTCGCGACGCCCTGTAGGGAAACAAAACTGCCCACATCAAATTTTTCTAAAAACGCGGCGACCTGTGCGTCGCTAAGCGGGGTAAATACAGCCATGAGAGTCTCGCCCAGGTTGCTAAGCCCATTATTGTAGCGGCTTGGCCGCTTAGTTGGCAGCGTTGTTGTGTTAAAGAGAGGAGAGTTTGACTCTGCAGGCAGCCTGCGCAGCGGGTATCATGGTAGCAACTCATTTTAGCAATTTTTCAATAATGGAACTTGGTTATGGCTCGCGCTCCGATCGTCCTCGTAGATGGCTCCTCCTACCTTTACCGTGCCTTCCACGCGCTGCCGCCGCTAACGACCTCCAATGGTCAGCCGACGGGTGCCGTGAAAGGTGTGTTGAACATGCTCAAACGGCTGATTAAGGATTACCCCGACAGCCCCATGGCGGTGGTATTCGACGCGCCGGGCAAAACCTTCCGCGATGATATGTACAGTGACTACAAAGCGCACCGCCCGCCCATGCCCGACGATCTGCGTAGTCAGATTGCGCCGCTGCACGCCTGCGTAAAAGCGTTGGGCCTGCCGCTGCTGTGTATTGAAGGGGTGGAAGCCGACGATGTAATTGGCACCCTGGCCCACCACGCCACCCAGGCGGGCCGCGACGCGGTGATCTCCACCGGCGATAAGGATATGGCGCAGTTGGTCAATGCCCATATCACCCTGGTTAACACCATGAAGGATGAAACCCTGGATGAGGCGGGCGTGGAAGAGAAATTCGGCCTGCCGCCCGCGCTGATTATCGATTTTCTCGCCCTGATGGGGGACAAGGTCGATAACATCCCCGGCGTACCCGGCGTGGGGGAAAAGACCGCGATTGGCTTGCTGCAAGGCATGGGCGGCGGTTTGGAGACCATTTATGGCGATTTAGAGCGGGTCAAAACGCTCACCTTCCGGGGCGCCAAAACGTTGCCCAAGAAGCTGGAAGAGCATCGTGAACAGGCGTTTCTCTCCTATCAACTGGCCACCATCAAGGTCGACTGTGATTTGCCGGTGGGTCTGGATGATCTGGATATCGCCCACCCGGATCGCGAAGCGTTGGTCACGCTGTATAAAGAGATGGAGTTCCGCCAGTGGCTGGGCGAGCTGCTGGAAGGCAAAGACGAAGGCGTGGATGACGTTAAAGGCGGCGAGCCTGCGCCCGCTAGCGCCGAGGAAGCTGTGAGCGAGTCCGAGGATTCGGGCGCTTCTGTTAAAGCGACTATCCGCGAAGATCAGGTCATCCTCGAACAGGCAGATTTCGATCGCTGGCTGACGCGGCTGCAAAACGCCGAACGCTACTGCTTTGATCTGGAAACCACCAGCCTCAACTATATGGACGCAGAAATCGTCGGCGTCGGCTTGGCGCTGGAAGCGGGGGAGGCAGCCTATATTCCGCTGGCCCACGACTACCTGGATGCTCCTCAACAGCTTGATCGTAAAGCGGTGCTGGCGGCGCTAAAGCCGTTGCTGGAAGACCCGACCAAGACCAAGATTGGCCAAAATCTTAAATATGATATTTCGGTGTTGGCCAACTATGCCATCTCAGTGGCGGGCCCGTTTGCCGACACCATGCTGGCTTCCTACGTGCTCAACTCCACCGCTACGCGCCACGATATGGATTCCCTGGCGCTAAAATATCTGGGCGAAAAAACCATCTCCTTTGAAGAGATTGCCGGTAAAGGCGCCAAGCAGCTGACCTTTAACCAAATTGCCCTTGAGCAGGCGGCACCTTACGCCTGTGAAGATGTCGATATCACCCTGCGGCTGCAGCAAACGCTACGCCCCCAGGTTGAGAACGAAGGGCGCCTGGCGGAGGTGCTGGATAATATCGAACTGCCGCTGATTAAAGTGCTATCGCGCATTGAGCGCAACGGGGTGGCGGTGGATGCGGATCTTCTGCACAAGCAGAGCCAGCAGTTAGAAAAGCGCATTGGCGAGTTAGAGCGCGAGGCGTTTGAACTCGCCGGGCGGGAATTTAACCTGGGCTCGCCCAAGCAGTTGGGGCAGATTCTGTTTGAAGAGCAGAAAATCCCAGTGCTTAAGAAAACGCCCAAGGGCGCGCCCTCTACCGCGGAAGGCGTGCTGGAAGAGCTGGCGCTGGACTACCCGCTGCCCAAGGTCATCATGCAGCATCGGGGGCTGGCCAAGCTTAAATCCACCTACACCGACAAGCTGCCGCGGCTGCTCAATAAAGCTACCGGCCGGGTGCACACCAGCTACCATCAGGCGGTTACCGCCACCGGGCGGCTGTCATCGTCAGATCCCAACTTGCAGAACATCCCCATTCGTACCGAAGAGGGGCGCAAAATTCGCCAGGCGTTTATCGCCCGCCCCGGCTACCGCATTGTCGCCGCCGACTACTCGCAGATCGAGCTGCGCATTATGGCGCACCTTTCCGAGGACAAAGGCCTGCTGGAAGCCTTTGCCGAAGGGCGTGATATTCACACTGCTACCGCGGCAGAAGTGTTTGGCACCTCGCTTGAGAAGGTCTCTGGCGACCAGCGGCGCAGCGCCAAAGCGATTAACTTCGGCTTGATCTACGGTATGAGCGCCTGGGGGCTTTCCCGTCAACTGCATATCGAGCGTAATCAGGCGCAGACTTATATTGACCGCTACTTCGACCGCTACCCCGGCGTGGCGCGCTATATGGAGCGTATCCGCTCCCAGGCGGCGGAAGATGGCTTTGTCGAAACTGTATTAGGGCGGCGGCTTTACCTGCCGGAAATTCAGTCGCAAAACCGTAACCGCCGCCAAGGCGCCGAGCGCACCGCCATTAACGCGCCGATGCAGGGCACCGCGGCGGATATCATCAAGCAGGCGATGATCGACGTGGATGCGTGGCTGGCGGAAGGCGAGTTCGACGCGCTGATGGTCATGCAGGTACACGATGAGCTGGTGTTTGAGGTGGCCGAGAAGCAAGTTGATGCGTTTATCGAGCAGGTGCAGAAGCGCATGCAGGGCGCAGCAGCGCTGAAAGTGCCGCTAATCGTCGAGGCGGAGAGCGGCGCCAATTGGGATGAAGCGCACTAGGAGCCTGCCGGACTTAACGCTGATCTACTGCGAATCCCGGCCTTTCGGCCAACTTTATTCGATCGATTTTGTTAAATAGCACGCTATTCGCCTCAATCGATCGATAAATTTGGCTCGAAATCCGTGCTTCTCGCGACGATCGGTCAAGCCCGACAGGTTCCAAGGTTGCCGTGAAGGGCATATTGTCGCAACCGCACCATGCATAGATAGGGAATTGACCGAGATCAAATTTTTGGCTCGGGTGGAGGCATAACCTTATACCCATCGCTTTGCCTGGGTGAGCACCAATGAGTGGCTTCCCGGTAGAGCGAGGGGTGTGTTTATGCTATCCATCGGGAGTCACTCATGGACATTGTGGAATTATCCAGGTTGCAGTTCGCTTTTACGGCGATGGTGCATTTCCTGTTTGTGCCGTTGACGTTAGGGCTGTCAATACTGCTGGCGATTATGGAGACGGTCTATGTGATGACCGGCAAGACCATTTATCGTCAGATGACCAAGTTCTGGGGCAAGCTATTCGGTATTAACTTCGCGCTGGGGGTAACTACCGGCATCGCCATGGAGTTTCAGTTCGGAACTAACTGGTCGTACTACTCTCATTATGTCGGCGATATTTTTGGCGCGCCCCTGGCGATAGAAGCTTTGATGGCGTTCTTCCTTGAGTCGACCCTGGTCGGGCTGTTCTTTTTCGGCTGGGATCGCCTGTCAAAAGAGAAACATCTGGCGGTTACCTGGTTCATGGCGTTGGCGACCAATATGTCGGCCCTATGGATTCTGGTGGCCAATGGCTGGATGCAGCATCCCGTAGGGTCGGAGCTCAACCTGGCCACCATGCGTATGGAGTTGACCAGTTTTGCTGAAGTGCTGCTCAACCCCGTTGCCCAAGTCAAATTCGTGCATACCGTGTCGGCGGGCTACGTCACCGGCGCGGTGTTCGTGCTGGCGATTTCAAGCTGGTACCTGCTCAAGGGCCGCGAGATCGCCTTTGCCCGGCGCAGCTTCGCGATTGCGTCTGCCTTTGGCTTGGCCAGTGTGCTGTCGGTGATTGTTCTGGGCGACGAGTCTGGTTATGAGCTGGGAGACGTCCAAAAGGTCAAACTGGCCGCCATCGAGGCCGAATGGCAAACCCATCCCGCCCCGGCCGCCTTTACCCTGTTTGGGCTGCCCAACGAAAGCGAGCAGCGCACCGACCTAGCCATCAAGATACCTGGCGTAATGGGCTTGATCGCTACGCGCTCGCTGGATACCGAAGTGATGGGGATCCGCGAGCTTAAGCAAGAGCACCGCGAACGCATCGTCAACGGCCAGGAAGCCTATGCCCTTATGCAGCGCCTGCGCAGCGGTGAAGCGGGCGAAGGGGATCAGACCCGGTTCGAGGAGGTGCGTAGCGATCTCGGCTATGGGCTGCTGCTTAGCGCTTATAGCGACGATGTGGCCAATGCGACGGCCGCCGAGATTAACCAGGCCGTCGAGGCGTCGATTCCCAAGGTTTGGCCGCTGTTCTGGTCTTTCCGGGCCATGGTAGCCGCTGGGTTTAGCATGCTGCTGCTGTTTGCGCTGGCCCTCTGGCATAGCGTGCGCCGTCAGCCAGAGAAGTCGCCGTGGTTACTGCGCTTTGCGCTGTTCAGCCTGCCGCTGCCCTGGATCGCCTGTGAAGCGGGCTGGTTCGTGGCCGAGTATGGCCGTCAGCCGTGGGCCATCGGCGAGATTCTACCGGTGCACCTGGCTATCTCCAGTCTAACTGCCGAGCAGGTACTCACTACCCTGATTGCCATTGGCGTCCTCTACACCACCTTCGTCATCATCGAAATGTGGTTGATGCAGCACTTTGCTCGCAAGGGGCCTTCCGGTAGCGGTTACCTGGAGGATGACACCGAGTCCGGCTACCCAATTTCCACCCCGTCACGGGAGGTATGATGATGGACTACGAAACACTTAGGTTTGTCTGGTGGGTACTGATCGGCGTGTTGTTGATCGGCTTCGCGGTCACCGATGGGTTTGATATGGGCGTTGGCACCTTGCTTAAGGTCGTTGGCCGCAACGATCTTGAACGTCGGGTGATGATCAACTCCATGGCGCCTCACTGGGACGGCAACCAGGTCTGGCTGGTGACCGCCGGGGGCGCACTGTTTGCTGCCTGGCCGCCGGTTTACGCAACAGCTTTCAATGGCTTCTATTTCGCCTTGATGCTGACGCTGTTCGCGCTGTTCCTACGCCCCCTGGCGTTTGATTACCGCTCCAAGTTGGATAACCCCACCTGGCGCAGTCGCTGGGACTGGGGGTTGACGATCGGCTCCGCCGTTCCCGCACTGATCTTTGGCGTTGCCTTCGGCAACCTTCTGCAGGGCGTGCCGTTCCAGTTCGACGACTATCTGCGTTTGGAGTATCAGGGCGGCTTACTGGGGCTATTGAATCCGTTTGCGCTGTTGGCCGGGCTGTTGAGCCTGCTGATGTTTGTCACCCACGGAGCGGCTTGGCTGCAGCTCAAAACCGAGGGCGAGCTACGCCGGCGGAGTGCGGCCATCGGCAGCCTCACCGCATTGGTGTGCGCGGCACTGTTCGTGCTGGGCGGGGTCTGGCTGCTATGGGGCATTGATGGCTACCAGGTGACCAGCGTGATCGACACCCAGGGCTACAACGATACTACTGGCAAGATCGTCGCCGTCAGTGCAGGCAGTTGGATGACCAACTACAGCCGCTTCCCGCTGTTATGGCTACTGCCCATACTGGGTGTGTTGGGCTTTGTGCTCTGCGCCTTGACCATGAAACTGGGGCGGCATGCGCTGGCATTTACCAGTTCAGCTGTCGCCATGGCCATGGTGGTGGTCACCACCGGCGTGACGATGTTCCCCTTCGTGATGCCGTCGACGCTGAACCCAAACCATAGCCTGACCATGTGGGATGCTACGGCGAGTGAGCTGACGCTCAAGATCATGTTCGTGGTGGTGTGTATCTTCGTACCGTTGATATTGCTGTATACCGCCTGGAGTTATTGGGTCATGCGCGGTCGCCTAAATGAGCAGTTTATTCGTGATAACGACAAAGCACTTTATTGAGGAAATTATCCTATGTGGTATTTCGCCTGGATTTTGGGTGTCACGCTGGCGTCTGTCGTCACTGTTCTTATCGCCATGCGGCTTGAAGTGAATGGCTATGAAGGCGAAGCAGAGCATGAGCGGAGCGACTGACGCTATTGACCCAGGGCAGCGGCTAAATCGCTGCCTAGCCCCGCAACGCTGGTGGTTGCGGGGCGCCACACTGCTCGCGCTGGTCGGCGCGGTATTGCTGATAGCCCAGAGTTGGCTGCTGGCGGCGCTTTTCCATCACTGGTTACTGCTCTGGCAGGGTCGGGCGTCGCTGGGTCACCCGTCAGCCTGGCTAGCGGGGCTGGCAGTTTGCATGGTGCTATGCCCTTTTTTACACGCTGGCCGCGAAGGGTTGTCTCGCCAAGCCAGTCGGCATGCCCGTGTCGCCTTACGCGGCCAGTTATTAACGCAGCTTGGCCGCCTTGGGCCGATTAGGCGCCAATTTGGCAGTGATGGCGCCTTGGCAACTCAGGTGCTGGAGCAGGTGGACGCCCTGGACGGTTACATTAGTCGCTATCGGGTACAGAGCCTGCTGGCGGTTTTAGTGCCCTGCCTGATCGCCGTGGTGGTGGCGGTGCATAGCCCGTTAGCCGCGGGATTAATGCTCATGACCGCACCCTTGGTGCCGCTGTTTATGATCCTCGTGGGCCGTGCCGCTGCTGGGGCTAGTCAGCGGCAGTTCACGGCGCTGGCGCGAATGGGTGGCCGCTTTCTCGACTTGGTTCGAGGGATGGCGACGCTGCAGCGCATGGGGGCGACCGACCAGGCGGAGGCCAAGGTCGCCCAGGCAAGCGACGCCTACCGTGGGCGTACCATGCGGGTGTTACGGCTTGCCTTTCTATCCAGCGCGGTGCTGGAGTTTTTTGCCGCGCTGGCGATTGCCCTGGTGGCGCTCTATCTTGGCTTGGGCTTGCTTGGCCTATTGCCCTGGGCGAAAGCAGACGTTCCGGTGCCGTATCAGGGGGCGCTGTTTATTTTGCTGCTGGCGCCCGAGTTCTATGCGCCGCTGCGTCAATTGGGCAGCGATTATCATGCCCGCGCCGAAGCGATAGGCGCCATGCAGGCGTTGTCGCCGCTGCTGGAAGCGGACACTTGGCAGCCCCAAGGGGCGTCGATTTCCCCAGCGCTAAGCGGTGAGTTGTTCGCTGTTGAATGCCGCGAGTTAAGCGTTAGTGGTGAGGGCGGGCGGCTGCGGCTGGCGCCGCTTAACCTGACGCTGGCCGAGGGCGAACGGCTATTGGTGCAGGGCGAGAGTGGGGCGGGCAAATCGAGCCTGTTACAAGCGCTGCTGGGATTTACCGCCTACCAGGGCAGCCTGAAGGCGAAGGGCTGTGAACTTTCCCACTGGCCCCGCGACGCCTGGCAAGGCCAGCTTGGTTACCTTAGTCAGCAGCCACCAATACAGTCCGGCAGCATTGCGGCGAATCTGCGCTTGGCGGCCCCAGGCAAATCTGATGCAGAGCTTATTGAGGTGCTGACCCTGGTCGGCCTTTGGCCAATTCTGGTGCGTGGCAATGGGCTTGCCACGCCGTTAGGCGAGCGCGGGCAGGGACTTTCCGGGGGCCAGCTACAGCGCTTGGGGTTGGCGCAGTTGCTGCTGCGTGATGCAGCACTATGGCTGTTCGATGAGCCCACGGCGCATCTTGATCCGGATGCCGCCCGGCAACTCAATACATTGATCGGGCAGCTTAGCCGAGGGCGTAGCGTGATCATCGTCAGTCACGAGTCGGCGGGGCTGGAGTGGGTCGATCGGCACATCGTGTTGTCATCACAAGAGGCCATGGCATGCTGCGGCTAAACAAGACCTCCTCCACGCAACAGCCGCCCACCATCCGGCTACGCGATTTACTGCTGCTGCGTCGCGGTGGTTGGTCGCTGGCGTTCTTGCTGGGTGCCGCCACGCTGCTGGCCGTTGTTGGCTTGCTGGCGATCTCGGGCTGGTTTATTACCGCCGCAGCGGTGGCTGGGACGGTGACAGCGAGCGCCTTCGGCTTCGACTACTTTCGTCCCGCGGCGTTGATTCGTCTGTGTGCCATTGTGCGCACGGCCGGGCGCTATGGAGAACGCCTGGCCTCCCATGATGCCGCCCTGGGGCTATTAAAAGACCTGCGTTGCCGCCTGTTTATGGCCTTAGGCAACAAGCCTTTGCAGGCGACTTTCCGTTCATCGCACCACGGTACGGCCAGCACCATGCACCGACTGGTTAGCGATATTGACCAGCTTGATCAGGTGGTGTTGCGGGCGCTGCTGCCCTGGGGCTGGGCCGGACTCATGGTGGTGGTCGTTATGGCTGGCCTTTACTGGTTGAGTGAAACTCTGCTGTGGGCCGCCGTGCCGGGGTTAATGGTCGCCTGGCTGGGGCTGCCGTTACTGGCGTTATGGCGCGGTATTGGTCATGCACGCCAGAGTGCCGAGCTTGCCGAGCGTCGCCGGGTGGCGCTGATTGAGCCTTTGGCGGCGATTACCTCGTTGGTACTGTGGGGACGGTGGGCGGAGATGGCGCAAAGCGTGAAAAATCACGATGCCGACTATCTGGCTCACCAGGAGCGCCAGCAGCTGCTTGCCAGCCTAACCTCCGCGTTGCAGCAGGTAGCCTTGGGAGGCGCCATTGTGGGCGTGTTATGGCAGGCAGAAGGTCTGTTAGCGGCAAGCCTGACGGTGCCGATGCTATTAGCCGCGGTCTTGGCGATCCTGGCATTAGGGGAGATTTTGGCACCGCTGACCAGTAGCTTTCTAGCCTTGGGGGCGAGCCTTGCCGCACGGGATCGCCTCAATGCCCTGACGGAAGGAGCGCCAAAGGCGCAAGCCACCGGCGTGGAAGCTCAAGCCGCCCCGCTCGCCTGGCAGCTTACCGCCAGCCAATTAACGGCACGCCTGCCCGGCGCATTGGTGGGGCCACAGGCGATTAACCTGGCGTTGAAGAGCGGCGAAATAGCCTGTTTGCATGGCCCGTCGGGGTGTGGGAAATCGACCCTGTTACAGGTGTTGGCCGGCGAGTTGCTGCCGCTTGGCGGGGAGTATGCTGTTAACGGGCGCCCCATTGAGCAGTGGTCACCGCAGAATATCGTTGGCTATCTGCCGCAGCAGTGGGATTTGTTTGATATGAGCCTGGCGGAAAACCTGCGCCTCGGCAAGCGCGATGCCAGCGATAGCGCGCTATGGAGCATTCTTGATGACTTGGCGCTGGGCGCGTGGGCCCGCGGCTTACCCCAGGGGCTGGAGACGCCTCTGGGTGAGTATGGCGCCGCCGTTTCCGGTGGGCAGGCGCGGCGTATCTCCCTGGCGCGGGTGCTGCTGGCACAGCGCCCCATTCTGCTGCTTGACGAACCGTTAGCCGGGCTGGACGCGACGACTCGGCGCCAAGTGGTCGCCAGCCTGGTGCACCGTGCCGGGGATGGAATCGTGGTGATTGTCAGCCACGTGCCGTTAGAACTGCCTGACAATCGGGTGCGAAACCTACATATGCAGGAAGATGGCCGACTCCGGCAATCCCCGCCAGTGCCCGCCTGTTTAGACGCGCTATAACGCAAAACCCCCACAGCTATGCTGCGGGGGTTTCAGTGCGCGTTACGCGTTAAATCACTTAACGCCAGCCGACGCGATCAAAAATGCGGATCGCTTCGGGGTTATTTTCACCCAGAATGCTAATGTTGACGTCGTCTTTTTTGAAGTCGCCCCAGGATTCCAGCACCGGGTCTTTCTTGATGCCTTCAACCACCGGGAACTCGTTGTTGCCGGAGGCAAAGATTTCCTGGGCGGTGTCTGAAGCCAGATACTCTAGGAAGCGAACGGCGTTGTCGCGGTTAGGCGCACCTTCTACCACACCGGCGCCGCCAACGTTGACGTGAGTGCCGCGGTCATTCTGGTTGGGGAAAATAATACCCACTTTACGCGCCGCTTCACGATCCGCGTCGTCGTCGGATTTTAGCAGGCGCACGTAGTAGTAGTGGTTCGCTACACCGATTTCGCACTCGCCGCTGGCAACGCCGCGAATCTGGTCGGTATCGCCGCCTTCCGGATCGCGCGCCATGTTATTAACCACGCCCTGGGCCCACTCTTCGGCACCCTCTTCGCCGTGGTGCTCAATCATCGAGGCCAGCAGTGACTGGTTGTAAATATTGTTGGAAGAGCGAATGCACACCTTGCCTTCAAACTGCGGGTCAGCAAGATCTTCGTAGCTTTCGATCTGGCTTGGGTCGAAGTTTTCGCGGTTGTAATAAATCGCGCGGGCGCGCTGGCTAAAGCCGAACCACAGGCCGTCAGGATGGCGCATGGCCTCCGGCAGGCGCTCGTTGAGAACGTCTGACTCAACGCTTTGGAAGATGCCTTCATCTTCTGCGCGCCATAGGCGGCCCGCGTCGACGGTCATCATGACATCGGCAGGGCTTGCTACGCCTTCGCGCTGAATACGCTCGATCAGCTGGTCGGAGTCACCTTCAAGTATGTTGACCTCGATACCGGTTTCTTCGGTGAAAGCATCATAGAGGCTTTCATCAGAGTCGTAGTGACGAGCGGAGTATAGATTAAGTTCGTTGGCCAGTGCGCTGCTAGCAACGGCGGAGCCCGCCAGAATAGCGGCGACTGATAGCGTTAGGCGTGCTTTTGTCATCATAAATATCTCCCTTTAGGTTTGATAATAAGTTGCATTATCACCGGTGTGTATTCAAGCGTTTCTTCGCGTTGAGGTCAAGTTGAATGCTAACCAACCGCATTCAACGAAAGACACTAAACGTGCATCTCATTGCAATAAAAAATACAATGCAAATAACTTTCAAATGTACTCAATCCGCGTTTAGTCGTTTGTCGGGCAGTTTGCCCAGCTGCAAAGTGGGGATTTATGACAGCAACTTTAAAGGTAACTGAAAAAAGGTTAGCTGAGGCAGCGCCTGGCCCGTCGGCGTTAACCCTGCACAATGTATGCCATGCTTATGATGGCCATCAGGTAGTGAAAGGGGTGGATTTAAGCGTTGCCCCAGGAGAGGTGGTTTGCCTGTTGGGCCCCTCAGGTTGTGGCAAAACAACGCTGTTGCGTATTGCTGCGGGCCTTGAAGTGCTGCAAGAGGGCAGTGTTTCCTTGGAAGATATATATATTGCAGGACGGGGCCAGCGCCACGTGCCGCCGGAAAAGCGTAATGTTGGGCTGGCATTTCAGGATTCGGCGCTTTTTCCCCACCTAACTGTTCTGGAAAATGTCACCTTTGGGCTTAAACATTTAGCCTCTCGCGAGCGTCGGGAGCGGGCGGCACTATTGCTTGAGCAACTGGGTATGGCCGCGTATATCGATGTTTACCCGCACATGCTCTCGGGGGGGCAGCAGCAGCGGGTGGCTCTGGCGCGTGCGCTGGCGCCAGCGCCGCGCTTAATGTTGTTGGATGAACCGTTCTCAAGCCTGGATGCGCGTCTGCGCGATCGTATCCGCGACGATACGCTGCACGTGCTAAAAAAAGTCGGCGCGGCGACGCTGTTGGTGACCCATGACCCCGAAGAAGCCATGTTTATGGCGGATCGTATCGCGCTGATGCGCGACGGGCGGATCGTGCAAACGGGAACGCCGCGAGAGCTTTATTGCGCACCTCAAGACCCCTTTGTAGTGACCTTTTTTGGTGACGTTAATGAGCTGCAGGGCAAAGTGCATAATGGCTCGGTTAGCACACCAGTGGGGCGGGTGCCTGCCGGTGGGCTGGCGGAAGGCAGCGACGCCCAGGTAATGATTCGCCCTGAGGCGCTGCGCATTGTTGAGCGTGATCTACCTACTGGTGAACACGGCCATAGCCATGTGGTAATGGCGAAGCTGCTGGGGCGCACCAGCCTGCTACACCTGTGTGCCCATGGCGAAAACGGCCTTGAGGCCCACCTACACGCTCGCGTACCTGGGGTATTTTTACCTGCGGAGGGCCAGCCGGTGGATATTCACCTCGACCTTTCCCAAGTGTTTGTTTTCCCGCTCACGGCTTAATGCTTCATCAGGGCTGAGCGCCAGGACGTGAGCGGCGCATGGCCATGCTAAGCAGAATAACCGGCAGGATGCCCACCACCACAATGGCCAGCGACGATGTGGAGGCTTCGGCCAGGCGTTCATCAGAGGCCAGATTATGCGCCCGCACCGCCAAGGTGTCGAAGTTGAAGGGGCGCAGAATTATCGTTGCGGGCAGCTCCTTCATGACGTCAACGAAGACTAAAATCCCTGCCGCCAGAAGGCTGCTGCGCATCATCGGTGTGTGAATATGGCGCAGCGTGCCCCCCGCAGTTTGCCCCAGGGTGCGCGACGCGGCATCCATACTGGGGGTGACCTTGCCCAGACTGGCTTCCACCGCGTTGAACGAAACGGCTAAAAAGCGCACCACGTAGGCGTACAGCAAGATAAACGCCGACCCGCTGAAGACTAGACCGATAATGTAGCCATAGTGATTGTTGAGCCAGGTATTCAGGGCGTTATCCAACCAGGCAAACGGAATCAGAATACCCACCGCAACCACCGAGCCCGGAATCGCATAGCCCATAGAGGCGACCCGGGAAGCCACCCGTGCAAAGGTCGTATCGTGCATGCGTACGCCGTAGCTCAGCACCACCGCCAAGCCCACGGCGATCAGTGCAGCCACAGTTGCCAGCCCCAAGCTGTTCCAGGCGTAGCCGATAAAGCGCGTGCCCCACAGCGAATCGCCCCCCTGCAGTGCTAAATTGAGCAGAATACCGCTGGGCAGTAAAAAGCCCACCAGCACCGGCACCAGACAGACCAGCGTTGCTGCCGCAGCGCGCCAGCCGTGCAGCACGTATTCGGGCAGTTGCTGATAGCGATTGGTGGTATGGAAATAGCGGCGCTTGCCCCGCGACCAGCGCTCCAGTAGCACTAATACAATCACGAAGGTGAGCAGGCACGCCGCCAACTGCGCCGCCGCTACCTGTTCGCCCATGCCAAACCAGGTGCGGTAGATGCCGGTAGTAAAGGTATCCACGCCAAAGAACTGAACGGCGCCGAACTCGTTAAGTGTTTCCATCAATACCAGCGACACCCCGCCTACTAGCGCCGGGCGTGCCAGCGGCACGGCGACGCTGGCAAACAGTTTCCAAGGGCCACGCCCTAGCGTACGGCCTACATCCAGCACACATACCGATTGCTCAAGAAATGAAGCGCGGGCCAGCAGGTAAACGTAGGGGTAAAGCACCAGGGTAATCACCGTAGCGGCGCCGCCCAGGGAGCGAATGTTGGGAAAGTAGTAGTCGCCATACCCCCAGCCAAATGTCTCGCGTAGCAGGCTTTGTAACGGCCCGGCAAACTGCAAAAAATCAGTATAGGCGTAGGCAATAACGTAGGTGGGTACTGCCAACGGCAGCAGTAGCGCCCACTCGAATAGCCGTTTGCCGGGAAAGCGGCACATGACGACCAGCCAGGCCGTCCCGGTACCGATGATCAGCGTGCCCAGTCCTACGCTCACGACCAGCCAGAAGGTATTGTTTAAATAGCGGCTCAGTACGGTGCTGGCCAGGTGTTGCCAAACGCCATCGGTGGGCATCGCGATATGGGCAAATACCACCAGCACCGGCAGCGCCACCACGAACGCCACTGCGATCAGTGCAATCGACCAGGGGGTAGCGCGACGGCTAAGCGAAGAGGAGAAAGCGTATAGCCCGCGATAGCCGGATTTGAACAAGCGAACACTCCTTGCATTGACGGAAAGCAGTATTGGAAAGCCGGAAAGTAGCGCAGCACACTGAATGCGAAATACTGACGGGTGTGAATAGTAGCATTGGCGCAGCGTTGCTGCAGCTTTGTAAACCAGTCGTTAATACAAAAAAAGCCCGCCGGGGCGGGCCATAATGATTGGACGTTAAGCTTTAAGTTTTGGGAGGAAGGCCTAGGAACCCAGCAGCATGCTTGGTAGGCCGGTAATCAGCCAGGGGAAGAGCGCCATGAGCGCACACGCGAGTAGAATCAACGCGACGAAGGGTACTACTGCTTTGTAAAGATGGACGATTTCAACCCCGGGCGGTGCAACGCCTTTCAAGTAGAACAGCGCATAGCCAAAAGGCGGGGTCAGGAACGATGTCTGCAGTACCACCGCCACCATCACCACGAACCAAAGCATATCCACGCCCATAGTTTCGACGATGGGCAGCATGATTGGGAAGCTCAGCAAGACAATGCCCGTCCAATCCAGGAACATGCCCAGAATAAACACCAGGAACAGCATCAGGATCAGAGCCCCAACGGTGCCGCCAGGCATGGCCAGCACCAGCTCGCTGATCACGGTCATACCGCCACCGCGTGAGAACACGCCGGTAAAGGCAGTAGCCCCCACCAATACGAGCATGACCATGGTGGTGGTTTTACCCGCTTCTATCATCGTCCAGAAGCAGGTGCTGATTTTGCGATCACCAAAAATCATAAACAGAATAAAGGCGATAAATACGCCGATGGCTGACGCCTCGGTGGCTGTGGCCACGCCGGTAAATAGCGCGCCCAGCACGCCAAGAATCAACGACATGGGTGGAAGCACGTACTTCGCCAACATGATAAGAAGTTGTTTAGTACTGACTTCAGCGCGCTCTTCAGCAGGTACTTTGGGACCGTAGTGGGGTTTGATATAGCAGATAATCAAAACGTAGAGCGCATACATCATGCCGAGCAGCAAGCCAGGTACTAGTGCGCCCGCAAACAGTGCGCCCACTGAAACTGGTGAGTAGCTGGCCATTAGTATTAGCATGATGCTGGGCGGAATCAAGATGCCCAAACAGCCGCTTGCCATGATGACCCCGGCGCTAAGTTCTTTGTTGTAGCCGTACTTGAGCATCGGTACCAGGGCAATCATGCCCATCACCGCAATTGAGGCGCCGACAATGCCGGTAGTGGCCGCTAGCAGTACCGAGACGATCACCACGGTAAGCGCCAAGCCACCGCGCAGGTTCGCCAGTAGTAAGCGCATGGCGTCAAACATCTTCTCGGTAACGCCCGAGTCGTTTAAGAACCTTGCCATTAAGATAAACAGCGGTATTGCCACCAGTACATAGTTGTCCATGGCGTTACCGAAAATATTATTGATCAGGGTGCCGAGTATGCGCTCACCAGGGCCAATAAAGGCGCCGATCACCGCTACACCGCCCAGCACAAACGCCAGCGGGTGGCCCATAAACAGCCCCACCATCAGGCCGCCAAACATCACCAGCGTGAGTAATTCAGGACTTAGGTTCATGCTGATGTCTCCTCGCGAAGCTGCATGATGGCGCGCAGCACAATGGCAATTGCCTGCAGCAGAATCAGGATAGCGGCGACCACAATCACCCCTTTAATCGGGTAGACCGGGATTGAAACCATGCCGTACGTGGTTTCACCGCGGCTCCACGCGCGTTCAAAGAAGCTCCACCCCAGGGTGATCAGCATCCAGATAAAGGGGACAAAGAAAATTAGATAACCAAGTACTTCAAGCGCGGCTTGCTTCCTGCGCGATAGCAAGCGCTTTAGCACATCTACTTCCACGTGGGCGTGGTGTTTGAGTCCATAGGCCGCCATCAACATGAAGTGGGCGCCAAACAGCATTTTGGTGACGTCAAATGCCCAGTCGCTGGGGCGCCCAAACAGAAAGCGTGACGCAATGTCATAAAGAACAATCAGGGTAATGATGGCAATCAATGGAGCGATGATGCGCCCAAAAGCTTCATTGATGGCATCGATCGCCTTGGCAATCGCATTCATGGAAGATCTCCGCGGTCAGCACAAAAAACCGCCTCGGTAAAACCGAGGCGGCACTGAAGCGCCTTACAGGCAGGCTTCGATCTCTTCCAGCGAGGGCAGGTTATCCATCACGCGACTCATGTTGTAGGGGGCGGAAACATCGCGCCAGACCGCGTAGTGCTCAAGATAGGCAATCATGGATTGGTAGACTTTGGCGTGGTCGGGGGCTTCGCAAGCACCGCGCAGAATAACTTCATTGGTGACTTCCTGGATGCGCGCCAAGTCCTCTTCAGAGAATTGGTTGATCGTGACACCCGCGTCAATGAACTTCTGGGTGGCTTCGGTGGACTGGCGCTCTGACCAGGACAGTGACCAGGCCATAGTGGCGTCTGCTGCAATACGCAGGGTCTCTTGGGTCTCTTCTGAGAGAGCGTCCCAGGCGTCTTTATTGATCATGACACCGAATACGCTGGCCGACTGGTGCCAACCTGGCGTTGCCCAGTAGTCAGCCACTTCGGCAAAACCGGCGTTAAAATCAACGCCCGGGGTCGAGAACTCACCCGCATCGATAACGCCGCGCTCAATGGCTTGGTAGACTTCACCGCCTGCCAGAGTGACCTGGGAACCGCCCAGCTCTTCAAGCACGCGGCCCTGGTCGCGGCCCGACAGACGTAGACGCTTGCCATCTAAATCGGCAATGCTCTCAATCGGGGTGCGGCCCATAAAGCCGGACTCATTGTTGGTAATGCCGTAGGGGAGATAAACCATGTTGAACTGGCCATAAATCTCTTCGTACAGCTCGCGGCCGCCCCACTGCTGAATCCAGTTGAGGTAGTCAACGCCATTAAACAGGCTGGTCGTGGTGGCCAGTGGCGAGAAGGCGGGGTTCAGGCCTGCCCAATAGCCGGGCCAGTCACCTGCGGCTTCAATGCTGCCCGTTTCAGTGGCGTCAAATACTTCGGTGCCGGGCATTAGCGTGCCACCGGCGCGGAAATTGATTTGTAGCTCTTCGCCCGCCAGCTTATTGACCAGTTCCACCCAGTGCTGGTCAATCTTGATTAGATCAAGGTTCTCCGGCCAGGTAGTGGTCATTGTCCACTCTTCTTGTGCTTGTGCGGTGGTCGTTAACGTAGCAAAGGCAATGCCAGCGGCGAGGCCAGTGAGGGCAAATTTGGTCATTTTTTTCATGATGTATTTCCTGGTTTGGCGTGTGGCGTTATTAGTGTTGGTTACCTGAAGTCAGGAAAGTGCAGCGCTGCTAGATTACGTTTACGTAAACAAGGATATCTGCGCTTCAGAGCTAAATTAGCACATCAACCCCGCTGCGGTGCAATATCAGTAATGTAAGAGGTTTGATCCTCATGTTTTTATAAGTAGATTTTGTATATGTATTTAAAACAATGAGTTATGGAAGTTATTGAGCATCAAGGTAAGTTGTTAAGTAGCTTGAAAACGTTGAAAGTAGTTAAATTATTCAACCAAAGTTGTAAGCAGAAAGCTCGCCATAAGACGCTCGGCGGCACACCTACACCCTTAATAGGGTAACGTGATGGGAAGCAGTCGCGCTGGAGTAGGAAATTATTTGCTAAATGCCCATGTACTAGAGAACAAACAGCAAACGCGAAGAGTGGCAGCGTTAGTCCATCATGCACAGCGTTTAGCCCTTCGCCGCTGGCGCCAGCTGGTTTGGCTAAGCGGCGATGCCCAGCATTGCCAAACCCTAGCGCAGGCTCTATGGCAAGCCCACCCCTGGCAGGCACCGCTGTGGGTGGGAGAGGAATATCTCTCTCCACGCAAGGCGCGCACGCGTCTGGGTGCAGAACACCAGTTGGTAGTGCTCGACACCCACGGCACTGGGTTTGATCCTGAAGCGTTCGGGGCACTGACGGGAACAATCACCGCCGGTGGCTTACTGGTACTGCTCACACCGCAGCCATGGGGAGAGTCGCCGGACCTAGATTACGCTCGTTGTGCTGACCACCCCTGGCACTGGTCCGATATGAACTGTCATTTTTTGGCGCGCTTAGCGCGTCAGTTGCATGCGTCACCTGACGTAGTGCGCTGGCGCGCTGACCAGACGCTGCATCTGCCGCGCCTGCCTTTGCGCAAGGTAGACGATACCGGAAGTGGGGACAGCGATTGTCTGACCTCAGATCAAGCCTACGTGGTGAAGCAGCTGGTTGGCTTAAAGCGACGTCGCCCGCTGGTAATAACCGCCGATAGAGGGCGCGGCAAAAGCGCCGCGCTGGGTATTGCCTGTGCACGCTTGCTAGCGAACAAAGCTCAGCGAGTAGTGCTCACCGCGCCGCGGCTGAGTGCAGTGGAAAGCGTGTTCGAGCGGGTAGCGGCGCTTTGCCCGGATGGCCGACGGGTCGCGCCAGGCCAGTTTGTACTGGCCCAGGGCAGCGAGCTGGTTTTTTTACCCCCGGATGGCTTAACCGAGCAGATCAATGCTGGGCAGCAGGGCGGAGATGGTAGCTATTTAATGGTCGATGAAGCGGCGGCGATTCCCGCGGCGCTGCTGGGGCAGTGGCTCGCCGCCTTTCCGCGTATTGCTTTCGCCACCACGGTGCACGGCTATGAGGGCTCCGGGCGTGGGTTCGCGCTGCGCTTTCGTGCAACTCTTGATCGGCTGACACCCCAGTGGAAAGCGCTAACGCTTAACACGCCCATCCGCTGGCACAGTGGCGACCCGCTGGAAGCCCTGGTTAATCAACTGCTGTTGCTAAAAGCGCCGCTACCAATTGCTCAGCGGGATGGCAATGCATTGACAACTAAGGTGCTAGATCGTGCTTGGCTTGCCCAGCAAGACGACGCGTTGGAGAAGCTGTTTGGGCTGCTGGTGCAGTCGCACTACCGCACCTCTCCCAACGATCTGCGCCAACTACTTGATAGCCCAGGTACTCAGCTACGCATGATTGAGCAGGCAAGCGAGCCTCAAGCGGTGTTAGTCACTCGCGAAGAGGGGGGCTTTGAGGCATCCCTTGCCGACCAAGTCGCTTGTGGTGAGCGTCGCCCTCAGGGGCATTTGTTGGCGCAATCGTTGGCGACCCACTCCGGCAGCCGCGAGGCGCTGACCGCCCGCTGGCGGCGGGTGGTGCGTATCGCGACTCACCCCGAGCGTCGTCGTCAAGGCTTGGGGCAAACGCTGCTGCACGAGGATATGGCCGCCGCCAAGCAGCAAGGTACTGCACTATATGGCGCGACCTTCGGCGCTGAAGCGTCGTTGCTACGATTTTGGCTGACGCTGGGTTTTACGCCGGTACGCTTAGGGATTACCCGGGAGACATCCACCGGTGAGTTTGCCGTCATGGTGGCCAAAGCGCTGAATTCAGAGGGCGAGGCGGTGCTTACTGATCTCAGTGAGCGCTTCCAGGCGGCACTCCCTGGCCTGCTGGCCTTTGAGCTGAAGGCGCTACCCGCTGCTGTGCTGGTATTGCTGCTCGGTCAAGTGCCGAGCATTTCGCTGAGCGACCGTGAGTGGCAGGATGTTGAGGACGTAGCGACCGCCCATCGCGCCCCCTCTCTTGCCCGCCCGGCTTTGCAAGCCTTAGCCCGCGAAGCCAGCCACCGCGCTTTAACTGAGCCACAACAGCAGGCGCATCAACAGTTATCTGCCTGGGCATTTCAAAATAGTGCCCTGGCGAATGCCCACAATGACGCGGTGAAAGCCCTACGCCTCGCTGTCAATAGCCTCATTGAGGTAAAGTAGGTTGGTTACCGATAACGAAGAGTCTTTATGAACGCACATCTTGACGCGCTGGCCCCCTCATTAGTTTGGCGCCACTTTCGAACGCTTTGTAATACGCCGCGCCCCTCTGGGCATGAGGCGGCACTCGTCGCCACCCTCGAAAGCTGGGCCGATGCCCAAGGGCTCGCCCATGACCGCGATACCTTCGGTAATTTACGTCTACGTAAATCGGCATCCCCCGGCTGCGAACAGGCGCCCGGTGTGGTGCTTCAGGGTCACCTGGATATGGTCGCCCAGGCCAATAGCGGTCACGCCCACGACTTCACCCGCGATTCGATCGCTACCTATGTAGCCGACGGCTGGCTGCACGCCGATGGCACTACCTTGGGCGCCGATAATGGGATGGGTGTGGCGGCGATTCTGGCTGTTTTAGAAGACCCTGATTTACGCCACGGGCCCCTGGAAGCATTGTTCACCCTGGAAGAGGAGACTTCCATGGGTGGCGCGTTGAATCTAGCAGAGAATTGGTTAGAAGGTTCGCTACTGCTCAACCTGGACAGCGAGGATCGGGGGCAGGTCTATATTGGCTGCGCGGGCGGGGCTGACGTTGAAGTGGATGCACAACTGCCCAGTGCCGCTGTCGGTGATCACGAGCGGATTGTTGAGATCGCCTTGACCGGCCTGAAGGGTGGCCACTCCGGCGCGGATATCCATAAACCGCTGGCGAACGCCAACCGGTTGTTGGTCAGAGTGCTGCGCGCCCTTGAGGCGTTTGATGCGCGCTTGATTAGCTATCACGGCGGCACCTTGCGCAATGCAATCCCCCGGGAGGCTTTTGCCCAGGTGGCGCTGCCCGCCGATGAAGTCGATGCCGCCATGGTGGCTATCGCCGGGCTGGAAAAGATTCTGTTAACAGAGCTGGGCAGTGGTGATAGTGGCCTTAGTATCAGCGCCCAGCGTTTGGCAGCGGCGCCTACTGCGGAGCCACTAACCCTGGATGCAAGCGTAATGCTGCTGGCCGCACTTCACGCCGCCCCCTGTGGGGTCGAGCGGATGAGCGCCGATGTGCCAGGGGTGGTAGAAACCTCCAATAATCTGGGCGTGCTAAGCCTGGAAAATGGGCGGCTGCACCTCTGTGCCCTGGTACGCTCATTGCACGACAGTGCGGTGGTCGCCATGGCGGATCGCTTTAAAGCGCTGTTTGGGTTGATCGGTGCGCGGGTAAAAGTGGAAAACGGCTACCCGGGCTGGGCGCCTAACCCTGATGGTTCACTGTTGGCGACCTTCAAAGCCCGCCATGCGGCGCTGCTGGGGCGCGAGCCGGAGGTGAAAGTCATCCACGCGGGGCTTGAGTGCGGCATTCTTGGCAGCAAATACCCGCAACTGGATATGATCTCCTTTGGGCCACTGATTCGCGGCGCCCACTCACCGGATGAGCGGGTCGAGTTAGCCTCGGTGGAAGAGTTCTGGTCGCTGCTGCGGGCGTTGATCGAGGATCTTGCCGATCAGCGCTAACCCTCCCTCGCGCATACAAAAACGGCACCTAGACGGTGCCGTTGTTAGCTCACGAGATGACGCTTATTTGCTTAAATAGGCGTTGAGCATCCAGATAGTTTTTTCCTGTTCGCGGATGTAGTCACCGGCTTGCGCCGCGGTGCCTTCATCGTCGGCGTCAGAGGCAAGCGACAGCAGCTCACGCTGCAGCTCAATGATCGTTTGGTACCCTTTGAGCACGCCTTTGACGCAGGTGTTGCCGTCGTGAACGTCTTTGTCTTCCTGAATGCGCGATAGCGTTACATAGTCGCTGTAAGCGTGTACCGGTTTGTGGCCCAGGGTCAGAATACGCTCGGCAACCTCGTCTACTTTGGTCAGCAGGTCGGTGTAGAACTCTTCAAACTTGGCGTGCAGCTCAAAAAAATCGTTACCGCGCACGTTCCAGTGGTAGCCGCGCACGTTCATGTAGAAAATTTGGTAATTAGCCAGCAGGTGGTTGAGTTTTTCAGCGAGTTGACTAGCGCTACCTTCGTGTAGGCCAATGCTATTGGTATCCGTCATATCCTGCTTCCTCTTTATGCCGCAGTGTTTATGCCACAGTATGCGGCGGTTGATGCGTGCTTCCAGAATAGGGTGTCTTAAGGGCGATGCAAAACAAGTTTTTTGCATCGCAGCCATAGTGCTTCGACATTAAGTCACTGCCGTTACCCTTTGCTAACTCATTAAATGCAGGCGGCAGGAGTTTTTTTCAAGGTTTGCATGTTTTTTTAGGGTCTATGCACCCACAGCCGCAGCAGGCTTTCGCAGCGCGCTTCCAGTAGTTCAGCGGTGCGCGGTAGCGCGTCGCTTAAGGTCATGGGGCCATCCGCTAAAGCAAGCGCCGCTGTTACGCCTTCGTCAAAGCAGGCTTGCCAGCCATTGCCTAGGCTGCCTGCCAGCACAATGACCGGTTTGTGAAGACGCTTGGCGGCACGGGAAACACCAATTGGCGTTTTGCCCGCAAGGCTCTGCCCATCCAAACGGCCTTCGCCGGTAATCACCAAATCAGCGCGGGCCAAGAGCGTAGCCATGTCAGCTTGCTGCATAATCATCTCGATGCCGGGTTTCAAGGTGGCATTTAAAAATGCCTTGGCCGCAAACCCCATACCACCTGCCGCCCCTGCGCCCGGCAGCGTTCGGTAATCATCGCCTAATGCATGAGCGCTGATATCGGCGAAATGACCAAGCGCACGATCCAACTGCTCGACTTCTTCAGGTGATGCGCCTTTCTGCGGGCCAAATACCGCGCTGGCACCGCGTTCGCCCAGCAGCGGGTTGTCCACATCAACGGCGGCTTCTAGGGTGAGCTTGGCTAACCGCGGGTCTAGCCCCTCGAGGTCTAAACTAGCCAGATGGTTAAGTGCTGCGCCGCCTGGGGGAAGCAGTTGGTCATTTTGATCTAAAAAGCGCGCGCCCAGGGCCTGCAGCATGCCGGCACCGCCATCATTGGTAGCGCTACCGCCGAGCAGTAACAGCGCTTTTTCAGCGCCTTGATCCAGCGCCGCCAGCAGCAGTTCGCCCACCCCAAAGGTGGAGGTGTGCAGTGCATTGCGCTCATCGGCTCCTAGGTGCTGTAAACCGCTGGCTTCTGCCAGCTCAATAAACGCGGTACGCTGGTCACTCAACCAGCCCCAGGCTGCTTGGCGGGGGCGCCCCAGGGCGTCTTGAACATTTAGCTGGCGACGTTCGGCGCCGGTGGCGGCGATCAGTGCGTCTAAACTGCCTTCGCCACCGTCAGCTAAAGGGCATACCTGAACGTATGCCTCAGGTGCGGCACACCGCACTCCCCGCGCCATGGCGGCCGCGGCGTCTTGGGCGCTCAGCGCATCTTTGAAGCTGTCGGGGCAAAGCAAAACATTCATTAGCAGGATCTCCGCAAAACATTCGCATCAAGACAGTGTCTTAAATACAGTGTCTTAAATACAGTGTCTTAAATACGTCGTCATTAAATATGACCAGCTTTGGCGAGCTTAGCGCGCTAGCCTGCGCCAAACCAGTGGCCTCGTCCGTTAGAGGATCTAACATGAAGTCGATACCGATAAGCTTAACCTGTCTGCTAGCGCTTGCTGGCTGCCAAGTAGTTCCTGATCGTCTGCCGCAAGCTGAACCAGCGCCTGCGGCCTCGTGCTATTTCCCTGTAACCCATGAGCGGGCGCTAGAAGCCAGTGTTGAGGTGCTTACCGAATGGGGGTTTACCCTGAATTCTACTGATACCACCTTGGGCTTGATCAGCGCCAGCCGCGAACGAGCGTTACACGGCTATTATGATCCTTACGATGATGCCTACCGCTATGGGCGTGGAATGCGCCTGTTTGGTGGTTTGGGCATAGGTCGTGGTGGTTCCGGCGTCGGTTTTGGTGTTGGTGGAATTGGCTTTGGTGGTGGTGTGGGCCAGCAGCCATTGGAGGTGGAGCGTGTGTCGCTATTGGTGGACGACGCGCATATACGCATATCCCGCGATATACGTCGCTTCGATCACTGGGGTGATCTGCGTGAATCCTACAGTGCCAGCAATAACGATTTCTGTCAGCGCTTTCAAACCAGCTTTGCACAAACGATACCTGCAACCGGGAGGCCGTTATGAAAATTCGCCACTGGTTGTTAATCGGGCTATTGGGGGGATTAGCCGGCTGTGCAACGACCACGCCTTTGGAGCCCCGTGAGTTGGCTTATAGCACTTCATCAGAAGAGACCTTTCGCGAAGCCGTCGAGCTGATGGTGGAACAGGGGTATGTGGTTCGCCATGCGGATCTATCGCTGGGGCGGGCGGAAGCATCGCTGGCCCGCTGGCCGGAGTACCGGCTGCAGCTGCAGGTGAGCGAAGAGGGCAGTGGCAGCCGCGTGCGGGTGTCGGCGTTGAGGGGGAGCCAGCCACTGCCGCCCTATTTACTCGACCCTTGGCTGGTCGCCTTGCAGCATAAGCTGGGGGTCGCGCCATGAAGTGGGCAGGTAGCGTAGTAGCCGTTTTGTTGACCATGAGTAGTCTGCTGGTCAGCCCCGAGGCTCGTGCCCACCCTCACGGCTGGATCGATCTGAGTGTAAGGGTCATCACCGATGATCAGGGCGTGGTGAGTGGCCTGCATCAAACCTGGCGGATGGATCCTTTCTACAGTCTGGTGGTTTTTGAAGAGCTGCAGCAGGTGGAAGATGCCAGTCTAGAGGAAGGCCTGGATCAACTAGGCAAGGAGATTCGCGATAACCTCGCGGCGCATCACTACTTAACCGAAGTGAGTATTAATGGTGAGCGCCAGGCGCTAGGCGAGGTAAGCGAGTATACCGCCATGGAGCACGATGGGCGGCTAACTTTTATGTTCATTTTGCCGCTGGCAACACCTCAGCCGCTGACAGACGTTTTGCTGACTTACCAGGTGTTTGACCCCACCTACTACATCGAAGTGGTGCACGAGGAGGAGGGTGGCCAGCCCCAGGATGATGCACTGATACTGCACGGCGAGCCGGACTGTGAGTTGGCTATCCTCCCTGCTGATCCAGATCCTGAAATGGTGATGCAAGCGGCGCTACTCGATAAGGATGAGAGTGGTGAACCAGGCTTGGGACGCTATTTTGCTGAAACTGGCCAAGTTGATTGCCGCTAGCTGCTATTTAAAGCGTGCTTGTCACGCTCAACCTATCGACTATAAATTTTTTTATGTTACTTTGTAACAATTTTGCAGTGGGGCGGTAAGATGTCATTAACACGGCCGTTTAAACGACATTTAGGGTTAATGCTGGGTCTGCTGCTGGTCGCAGTAGTACTTATCATCGCTTGGCAAGGCGGATTTCAGAGCGTGAGCTATCAGCTGCTTGGTTGGCAGCGTGATCTGCACCGTTCGCTGACATTGGCGATTACCGAACTGTCACGTACCCCCACCATGGCGACATGGGTGAGCCTGCTCAGCATTAGCTTCGCCTACGGCGTGTTTCATGCTGCTGGGCCGGGGCATGGTAAAGCCGTCCTGGCGACCTACTTAGCCACCCATGGTGGTGCGGTAAAGCGTGCCTTGGGGCTCTCTTTTGCCGCCTCCTTACTGCAAGGTGTGACCGCAATTGTGCTGGTCGTTGTGCTGGTTTACGGCCTAGGCTGGATAACCCGGCAGGCCATGGGCAGTGTTGCCTGGGTGGAGCAGGCTAGCTTTCTGCTGGTGGCGGCGTTAGGGGCGTGGCTATGCTGGCGAGCCGTCAAGCAATTGCGGCGAGCCTACCAGTCCGAGCGAGCGGCTCATTCGCACAGCCCAGGCCATGAACATAATCAAGACCGTGAACATAGCCATGGTCATGACCACAGCCACTGTTGCGGAGGTGCTCACCATATTGAACCGCATCAGGCGTTAGATTGGCGGACAGCGATGATGACGGTCGGCGCCATTGGCATGCGCCCCTGCAGTGGGGCAGTGCTAATGCTGGGGGCGGCCAGCTTGCTTGGTCAGTTTGAGGTGGGGGTGGCATCGGTAGTGGCCATGTCGATCGGCACTGGGATAACCGTATCAGCGCTCGCCCTGGCGAGCATTTTTGCCCGTGGCTGGGCGCAGAGGCGCTTATCCAAGCAGCACAGCCAGCGGAGTGTGCAAAAAACCACCGGCTGGGTGGCCTTAGTCGGTGGAGCGCTGATTGTCGTACTGGGTATTTCACTTAGCGTCGCGGGTGTCGCCCAGCCCGCGAGTGGGCCACTTCTCAACGAACCGCCTGCGCGGCAAGGCCATCCTTTAACGGGGTAGTGGTTAGGCTACCCATTCAGTCCATCGATAAGTGCTAGCAGTTGGTCGCGTAACTGCGCCTGGCCATCCAGATCGTAGGGTTCAGGTGAACCGATGCCCCAAACAGGGGCAGGCCAGGTTGCATCGCTGTGCCGACGAATTACCACGTGCACATGCAACTGGCTAACCACATTGCCTAACGCGGCAATATTAACTTTGTCTCCACCCAGCGCTGCTTTCATTGTGTCGCCTAACTGGGTGGCCTCCTGCCAAAGTTGCTGCTGATCATTTTCAGAAAGCTCAAACACTTCACTGATAGAAGCGTGGCGAGGTACTAGAATCACCCAGGGATAACGTGCGTCGTTCATTAGCAGAACGCGGCTTAGTGGGAGGTCTGCAATGGGGAAGGTATCGGCGGCAAGGCGTTCATCTAGTTCGAAATTAATCAAATGTCAGGCTCCAGACAGTGGTTAGATGATTGTTAGCATAGCAGCCGCGCAGTGACAT
Source organism: Vreelandella boliviensis LC1 (assembly GCF_000236035.1). GTDB lineage: Bacteria > Pseudomonadota > Gammaproteobacteria > Pseudomonadales > Halomonadaceae > Vreelandella > Vreelandella boliviensis. The sequence goes on along the minus strand of NZ_JH393258.1, from coordinate 1,081,112 downwards.
AGGGAAAGTGAGCGCGATTGCCAAAACGCTGTTACCCTGAAAAAACTCCCCAGTGGCAAATTAAGTTGCCAACGGAGTTTCCCGATGTTGAATAACGCGTTAAGGAGAACGGAAAATGAAAAAATTATTGGCCATGAGCTTTATGCTGCTGATGACAGCGGGTGTACTAACGGGTTGCAATACCATCGCTGGCGCAGGCCAGGATGTGCAAGAGGGGGGTAAAGCCGTCCAGGATGCAGCCAGTTAAGCTGCACTAGCAATGGTACTCTTCACCGGACTGGGCATTTACCCGGCCCGGTGGCGAGTAGCGTGTGTATTTCATAATCTGCCCTTTGGAGATTCACGGATGAAACCCCGTATTACTCTGGCTAAGCTCGCTGCTGTTAGCGCTTGTGCAATGTTGCTAGCAGCCTGCGTTAGTTCGCAAATGCCGATTTCCCCAGCCAACGACGACGTGGACGCAGCGCCACCGCCGCCAACGGTAGCGGCAAATGGTTCAAGTGATGAGCAGGCTGCCAGCTGTGATCTAGACGCTATTCAATACGCTATCGGTGAACCTTTCGATGCGGCTGGCTTTTCGCAGTTAAAAAGCGATAGCGGTGTTCAACAAGTGCGTGTGCTGCGGCCTGGCGATATGGCTACCATGGATCACCGCCCAGATCGCTTGAATATTCATCTTGATGATCAAGATGGCATTGAAGCGCTGCGCTGCGGCTAACGTACTGTCATCCTAAGATCAGTACAACGCAGGCGGCGGTCAATATGCCCATGGTGATGTTGAACGCCCGCCATGCGGCATCCGTTTTGATCCACTGCCCAATCGCACTACCAAAGGCGGCCCATAGCGCAATGCAGGGCAGTGCCACCATCTCAGCAAAGCCTGCAAGTAACAGTGCATTAAATACTGGTTGGCCACTTTCGGGAAGAAAGCCTGCCATCAACGCTAGGCCCATTACCCACGCTTTAGGATTGGCGAACTGAAACGCCGCTGCCTGCCAAAATGTAAACGGTACGTTATGGGCTTGGGCGTTAAGATTGGGCGGCGGCGCGCTGGCAATTTTCCATGCCAAATAGAGCAAGTAGGCGCTGCCGACCCAGCGCAACGCGGTTTGAATCGCTGGGTAGCGTTCAAACAGCACGCCCAAGCCCAGCGCTATGCCCGCAAATAGCAAAAAGCAGCCGCCCAAAATCCCCCACATATGCGGCAGCGTACGCTTAAAGCCGAAGTTAGCACCAGAGGCGGTCAGCATAACGTTGTTCGGCCCAGGGGTAAGCGTCATCGACATCATATAGAGCGCGGCCGGGCCGAGGATTAACCATTCGCTGTTCATTTTATTGTATCTATACCGTATAAGGTTGATCGTTTTGGTGGCATTCAGGTTTAGAATGCGTCATGGCTATTCATAGCGGTCTTTCCAGCCCTGGTGCCGCACTTGGTCTTTAAGCATTTCGAGAACGTCGTACAGCACCTGCTCGGTGACTCGGTTGCTGCCTTCGTCAACCGTCAGCCAGGTGTCGAAGCCGCTGTCTGCGGTGCGCTCCACTAACTGCCTAAACTCATCCGAATGAATGCCTAGCAGCAACTCGTCGACTAGCCGTTGGGCAACACTGCTGAGCGATGCTTCCATCGCGCTGGTGGCTTGCTGCCCCATGGGCAGACGGTTAAGGCGCTGAATCTCGGGGCTTTCTCGTAGCGTACGGCTAACTAAATCGCTGATCGCCGCCATAATGGATTGGCGATTGTGCTGATAAGCTTTACCGATAGTGCTTTCCAACCGCTGAGCAATCTCACTAATCAGCTGAGACTTGCGCGGCATTATCACACGTTCAATGACGCGCTCGGTCAGCGAGTCGCTGGCGCGGATCTGCTGCTGCACATTGCCCAACAGCCGCAAAGCGATACGGTCAGAAAGCTCCTCAAGCAGAATGTCGTAATACTTGGCCACAAATTGATAGATGTACCAGCGGGTAACATCAATAAGGCCAAGGCGATGCAGTCGGTTGATTAACGAGACGACGCGTAAAATACGCAGTAGGCGGAAACCCGCCAAGGGAATACAGCCTAGGACGTCATACCAGTGCACGAAGGGGTAAAAGAACCAGCGGTGGTAGCGCCGCTCGGCAATCGCGATTGACCAGCCTAGCAGTACATCGGCGATAAAAAAGCTGACAAATACCAAGTCGATGGTGATGAAGCGGCTATGAATCACGTCATCGTAGAAGGTATGAAAACCGGGCGCGAGGTTGGCGATGCCCTGGTTAATAGGGCCAAGCAGAAACAGCGAATCAAACAACAGCAGCGCGAGGTTAATCACCACCAGCGTCAGAATGAATAAATCCCAACCAATATGGGCATATTCAACCGATTTAGGCAGGTGCGGGTAGCGTTCCCTGGCGGGCATACGAACTCCTTGTCGCTGGGTCTTTTAATAGGCCTGGGACTGGTGATGCTGCTGCTGGGTCAGCAGTTCCTCTCTTTCTGCCTGTTTGCGTAGCTTCTTGCGTAAAGCCGCCTTTTCAAAACGTAGTTTCTGCAGCGGCGTTGCTAAATTGAGTGGCGGTACGCTGGCGGGTTTACCATCAGTGTCCACCGCGACCATGGTGAGGTAGCAACTGTTGGTATGGCGGATCAGCTTATTGCGAATATCTTCAGCCACGACCTTAATGCCCACTTCCATCGACGAGCGGCCAACATGATTGACGCTGGCTAGAAAAGTGACCAGCTCGCCGACATGAATCGGTTGTTTAAACAGCACCTGATCCACCGACAGTGTCACCACATAGTGGCCCGAATAGCGGCTAGCGCAAGCAAAAGCGACTTCATCGAGCTTTTTAAGAATCGCGCCACCATGTACTTTGCCGCTGAAATTCGCCATATCGGGCGTCATTAATACGGTCATGGAGAGTTCATGCTGCCCAGGCAGGGCAGCGTTCGCGCTGATTTCGGCGTCTGTCATGCGGTGCTCCTGCTGTTATATGAGGGTAAACCGTTGCCCGCCCCCATATGCTGGGCTGCGGGCAATCATTGGCGGTTTTTTAATGCCATGCTTTTTTAAAACTAATCTCTTTTAAAACCAGGCTCTTTTAAAACCAAGCTCTTTTTAAAACCATACCAGACCGACGGAAATAATAATGCCGGTGATAAAAAGCTGAATCAGGCAGAAGCCCATAATATCTTTTGCCTTCAGGCCAGCAATGGCGAGTACCGGCAGCGCCCAGAAGGGTTGCAGCAGGTTAGTCCAGGCATCGCCCCAGGCAACCGCCATGGCTACTCGTGAAATGTCAGCACCTAGAGCCTCGGCGGCAGGTAGCATTACGGGTGCTTGCACGGCCCACTGGCCTCCGCCAGAGGGAACGAACAGGTTGACAATCCCAGCGCTGATAAATGACCAGAACGGCAGTGTACTAGCAGTGGCAAAGGAAACCAGCCACTCGGACATGCTCTCTGCTAGCCCAGACTGAACCATGATGGCCATGATGCCAGCGTAAAATGGGAATTGGATGACAATTCCCGCACCGCCTTTAATCGCTTCGTGCAGGCTATTGAGCAGGTTACGTGGCGTGCGGTGTAGCACAATGGCTAGGAACAGAAACATAAAGTTAACGACGTTAAGGTTTAAGCCGCCCCCCCGTAGCAGGAAGTGATCAAGCAAGAACAGCAGCCCCGGCACACCGACCAGCAGGGCGAGGGTTAAACTGTTTTCCAGGCGTTCCGCAGGGCGAGTAATGCGGCCAACCGGCTCGGGCTCATCATTCAACACGCTGGGGTCGACGTAGACGCTATCCTTCTCATCCGGCAGCATCATGCGGTTTACCAACGGGATGGCGATAAACAGGCAGACCACGATGGCGAGGTTGAAGAAGGCGAAAATTGTTGAGCCGGTGCCAATAACACCAATCTGGTCGGCGGAAAAATGCCCTTCGGTAGCGATGGTTAACGGTATCGAGCCTGCCAAACCGCCGTGCCACACCACAAAACCGGAGTAGGCACTGGCGACAAGCAGCCGGTAGTCAACGCGGATCAGTCGTGCCAGCTCTTTGGCAAAGAGTGCCCCGACTACCAAGCCAAAACCCCAGTTAATCCAACTGGCTGCCAATGACACCAGCGTGACCAGGATAATGGCGCCGCCAGGCGTTTTAGCGGTACCGGCGATTTTTTGCAGAATGCGTTTTACCGGCGGTGAGCTTGCCAGCATAAAACCAGTGACCAGCACCAGCAGCATCTGCATCGAGAACGTCAGTAATCCCCAGAAGCCATCGCCCCAGAAACGCAGCACCGCCAGCGGTGTTTGTCGCTCAATGGCGATCGCGGCGGCTGCGGCAATTAACGTCAGTAGTAGAACAAAAATATACGGGTCGGGGAGATAGCGCTCCACCAGCTTTACCGCCGGTTTTGAGATCATTTTAAGCATGGGATGCTCTCTTTATTCATTATTAGGAAGTGCGTAGGGAGTGCATGTGAAGGTGCATAGCTAATATACGGGGGGACGCCCCTATTTTCACGTTCAAGTTTCACGTTGAAGCTGCCCGCTTAATCTCACGTTAGCGCAACTGGGGTTAATCGCGCCTGGTTTAACGCCATTGGTTTAACCGGTAAGGGCGATGGTAGTGAAAATAGTAGTAAACGATCAGCACAGCCGAGCGCACCAGCGTAAACAACATAAACGCGAGCCAGAGGCCATGATTGCCCAGTCCCTGAGTTAGCCACCAAATGGGTATATAGGCGGCTAGGCCAATAAAGATACTGTTACGCATTTCACGTACAGCGGTGGTACCAATAAACACCCCATCAAGCAGGTAGCTCCATACCGCAATCAGCGGCATGACGACCATCCATGGCAAGTACTGTGCCGCGGTCGCACGCACCTCTTCAAGGCCGGTAAGCAGCGCAATCAGCGCATTGCCACCCAGCGCGAACAGCAGGGCAGCAGCGCCAGCCGTCCAGAATGAAAAGCGCATGGCCGCGCGTACGGTGGCGGCGAATTCATGCCAATCCCGGCGACCATAGGCGCGCCCAATCAGTGACTCGGCAGCGTGGGCAAAGCCATCCAGGGCGTAACTGGTGAGCATGATAAATTGCAATAGTACTGCGTTGGCAGCAAGGACTGTATCGCCCTGGCGGGCGCCCTGGGCGGTAAAGAACGCCATGGCAAACAGCAGGCCGAGGGTGCGCACAAATAGGTTGGCGTTAACGTTAAACAGGGCTGTGTAGGCTGCGAGTGCCAGCAGACGCTCGCGCAAGAAATGGCCCTCTAGCCGGGCTAGCTGGCGCAGCACCAGGTAGCTGCCAAATGCTAAGGCACTGTAGTCGGCGATCACGCTCGCCCAGGCCACGCCGTTGCTAGTCATGCCCAGGCCCACCACGAACCATAAATCCAACACGATATTAACGCCGTTGGTAAGCAGTAGAATCATCAGCGTAACGCGGGAGTTCTGTTGGCCCAAAAACCAGCCCAGGATGGCGTAGTTGGCAAGCACTGCGGGCGCAGACCAGAGACGAATATG
>NZ_JH393258.1:1038969-1075597 GCF_000236035.1 Vreelandella boliviensis LC1 | reverse complement strand
CTCCCTCGCTGCCATCTAACAGCCACAAACCCATCGTAATCAGCGGCGAGGAAAATGCAATCAGCAGGCAGCCAATCACCAGTGCCATGATCAACGACTGCCCCAGCAGGTTGCGAACGTCTGTGTCGCTCTCGCGCCCCATGGCTTGGGCGACTAGCCCCGTAGTGCCCATGCGCAAAAAGCCAAACCCCCAGTAGAGGAAGCTAAACAGCGTGGCGCCGAGGGTAACGCCGGCTAAGTAGCGGGAGTCGGGCAGATGCCCGACCACAGCGGTATCCACCAACCCGAGCAGCGGGACGGTGATATTAGAAAGGATAATTGGCCAGGCGAGCGCCCAGATTTTCATTAAGCTTATGCAGCAGTAATGATGCGGTACTTCTTCATCAACTGATCTTGGCTTTCGTGGCGCTCTGGATCAAGCGGGATGCAGTCCACCGGGCAGACCTGCTGGCACTGAGGTTCGTCGTAGTGACCGACGCACTCGGTGCATAGGTTAGGGTCAATGACGTAGATCTCCTCGCCGGGGGAGATAGCATCATTGGGGCATTCGGGCTCGCAGACGTCGCAGTTAATGCATTCGTCGGTAATCATCAGGGCCATGGGCATACCTCGCGGATGGCGTTCGCACCCAGGCTATCTCATTACCTGAGTATTTTACTCAACAATAGCGTTGGCTAGCTAGTGTAGTGGTTACGCAGCGCTTCGGCGACCTGTGGATGCACCAAGGGGGAAATATCGCCCCCCAGCTTGGCAATCTCACGCACGATGGTTGAGGAAATATACGAATTTTCCACCGCGGGTGTTAAAAACACGCTTTCCAGCTCTGGGTTCTGCGCCCGATTCATATTGGCCAACTGCAGCTCGTACTCAAAGTCGGAGACCGCGCGCAGGCCGCGCAGAATGATCGTCGCGCCCTGCCCATGCATCATGGTAGTGAGCAGGGTCGAGAAGCCGATCACCTCAACGTTGGGCAGCGACGCACAGACCGTTTTCGCCAGCGCCATGCGTGTTTCCAGGTCGAGGTGGGGGCTTTTTCCTGGACTTGCTGCCACGGCGATGACCACTTTGTCGAACATCCGCGCACCGCGCTCGATCAGGTCAAAGTGGCCATTGGTGATGGGGTCGAAGGTACCGGGGTAAACGGCGATATTCAGCTTACGCGTGGTCATTCCTCGCTCTCCTCGTCCAGACGGCCAAACGGGTTATCGCTGGTTAATGAGACGGCCTGAGCGTAACCAGGGATATGGATGCGGTCGGCATGAATATCCAGCTCTGGGCCTTCGAGTACCGCTTCACCAAACTGATAGCGTGGGGCGTAGTGACCATGGTCTGCCTGGGCAAGGTAGCGCGCTGCCACTTCGCGGGTGGTTTCGCGACGCGTTTTCCAGGCGCTCACCGCTGCCGCGCCGTGGCGTTGAGTCAGCAGGCGCTCGGTCACCGCAGGCGAAAGCACCACACCTGTGGCGTTGTTGCCGCCGAAGCCCTTGGCATTAATAAAGGCAGCGTCCGCACGAAAAGTTTGCGCCGTTTGTGAAAAGCGCAGCCGTTCGGCATAGACATCATCAGCCACCGCATCAAGCGTGGGAATACCTGGCAGCAAGTCGTGGGCAAAACTGCCTAGGGCGCTCGCCAACTGATCGCCCGCCGCGGAGCCTTGGGAGTGGCCGATAAAGGCTTTAACCGCCACTACCGGCCAGTCGTTAATACCGTTGGCGCGGGCGATTTCGTCGAACACGTGGGATTCGGTAGTGCGGTTTTTGGGCGTGCTGGTGCCGTGAGCGTGCAAAAAGCTGCGCTCTTTAAGGGCTTTTTCACCTAGCATATCGCGCACCAACGCAGTCGCCTTGCCGAGAGTGATGTAGTTGCCGATGCCCGGCGCCGAGATCGAGCGCTTGTAACCGTCGGCATTGACGAACACATCCGGCACTGCGCCGAGAATATCCGCGCCGACTTCCAATGCCAGTGCATCGTCCATCAGTAGCACAAACTGGCTGGCTTCCGCCATAGTAAAGCCACAGTTGCGCGCAAACGGACGGCAGGCGCGTTGATAGTCGCTGTCGGTAAGCAGCTCAAGCGCATCCAGGGCTTTCAGGCCAGCGTCGTCAGCCAGCGCGCCCATGGACCGGAAGCCTTCGATAATTTCTGGGGTAATCGGCGCGTCTGCGGTACCCACCATCACCACACGACGGCGTCCGGCGCGAATATCGTCAATACCCAGGCGCAGGTTATAGAGAAAGCTGGCACAGGCGCCTAGCGCCGCGCCGGTGCCGCCCACGCTGCCCAGCACATAGGCATTCAAAAAGTCGGCAGGCATCTGACCATAGCCCAGCGGCATCTGCTTGGAGGTAGCGCGCTGGCCACTCACCAGGCTTTTCAGTAAGCCGCCCCAGCCTTGATCGTCTAACTGACCAATTGAGTTACCCGCGTACACGGCAATGTGATCGGGGTTCAACTGCTGACGCAGCGTCTCCCAGGAGAGACCGCTGGCACCCAGGCAGTCGCTGGCACCAAACACCGCCAGCGATAGGCCGCGGGGGTGGTGGACGCTGCGGTAGAGGCTCGCGGGGTCGAAGCCGCTGGGTAGCTGAGCCGCCGCGCGTACTTTGGGCAACTGCGCGTCGGGTAGCAGAACCTCCAGAACTCCTGCAGGTACACTCACTTCTACCTCGTGGGCATCAATATCGCGCACCTGCCAATCCACAGGCAGATTTTCAGGCAGCTGGCGGCGGCGCAAGGTAAAACGTATCGGCTCGGCCAACTGCATGCTGGCCTGCCGGTTAGACGGCATACCAGGGTCAAGAAAGCGCGGGTCTTCATTGCGCCGGATCAGGGTATGGTTCAACACCTGATCACGCAGCGACTGCGCTGGGTCATCTACGGGTTGGCCTTGGCTGTCGTGCCACCCCTTTTCGGAGTGCTCTACTAGGCGCATAAGCGCCGCCAAGCCTTCCAGTGTCTGGCGTTGCTGGTCAGCAGGAAGGGCATCAAGCACGGTGCGGCGGAAGGCCTGATGGCCAGAGGTTCTGCCAGCGGGATTGATGCCGCCCATGCCGACAATCACCGGTAAGTGTGACAAGCCGGGTTCCTCGTGGTGCGGTGGTGGTAATAACAATTATTGGCAACAGTACTAGGTATATGATGCCCAGGACTATGCGCTTAATGAGTACGCTAATATGCACGTCAGGCGTGATCATAGCACCGGCTGTGCAACGCCGTCATGCCGCAAGCGTTCGAGACTGATAGAATTACGCTTTTCAGCCGAGTGATGGCATGCAGCATAATTCCCGAACAGTGACGTCTAATCAGCCAGGCCCGCACCAGGATTTGGCCCGTCGAGTAAATCGCGCGCTGACCCATCCACTGCGTAAACCGATCGCCGCACACACGCAGGGTAATTTTGCCCTGGCGGCTGAGTGGTTAGCTAGCCGTCAAGCACCGTTGATACTTGATTCAGGCTGTGGCGTAGGGATATCGACACGCCAACTGGCGGCGCAGTTCCCCGCCCATGCGGTGATTGGCGTTGATCGTAGCGAGGATCGCCTGGGGCGGGATCACGGCAAGTTGCCTGACAATGCGCTGCTGGTAAGGGCCGATCTTGTCGACTTTTGGCGTTTGGCCTATCAAGCTGGCTGGGCGCCAGAGTACCACTTTCTGCTTTATCCCAATCCTTATCCCAAGTCGGGGCAGCTAAAAATGCGCTGGCATGGGCATGCGGTTTTACCCACACTGTTGGCGCTTGGAGGGTGCCTTGAATTGCGCTCCAACTGGTCACTCTACGTTGAAGAGTTTGCCTTGGCGGTGGCGCAGGTCACCGGTAAGCAGGCAGCGGTGACTGAAATTGCGCCTAAAGACGACTATTTAACACCGTTCGAGGCTAAGTATGCTCGAAGTGGCCAAGCACTGTGGCGTTTATGCGTTGATTTGGAGCGAAAATGACGTTTGTCTATCTGGTGCTGGCGATAGTGGCCGAAGTGATCGCCACGAGTGCTTTAAAAGCCTCCATGGGGTTTACGCGCCCGCTGCCCAGCTTGGTGGTGGTAGTTGGCTATGGGGTGGCTTTTTATTTGCTCAGCCTAGTGCTTCGCACGCTGCCAGTGGGGGTCGCCTATGCGATTTGGGCGGGTCTGGGCATTGTACTTGTTACATTAGTCGGCATAGTGATATTCGGTGAAAAGCCCGATTTACCAGCGGTGGTGGGGATTAGCTTGATAGTAGCGGGTGTCGTCATGCTGCAAGTGTTTTCTAAAATGAATCTGCATTGAGGAACTGTAATGGGGTGTTTTTTTGCTGTTAAGCGTAGGCAGCGCTGGTCGCTGGTGACAGGTATAGCCACACTGGCGTTGTGTGCCAGCACCAGCCTGTTCGCCGATTTCAATCGCCTGGGCCAGCTGCAGAACAAAGGTTTTTCGATTAGCGCCGAAGCACGCCTTTTGGATGCTGACGCAGGCGCCAATGCGCTGTTGGGCAGTATAACCCCGGACCGCCAGCTGTCGCCCGCTTCGGTCACTAAAGCCTACTTATCGGCGGCGGCGCTGAACCGTTTTGGCCCCCAGCACCGCTTTACCAGTCAACTGGTCAGCGCGGGCAGAGTCGAGGGTGGTGTGCTACGCGGCGATTTGGTGTTTGAGGGCGGCGGTGACCCAGGCCTCACCACTGAAAACCTGTGGCGTCTGGTACAGCGTTTGCACTTAGCCGGGGTGCGTGAGGTAGAGGGTGCCTTGGTGGTTAGCCAGTGGCGCTTTGGATCGGTGGACTGCATTACAACCGACCGCTGCAATGCGCTCAATCGGGTCGCCAATGCGTATAGCGCGCCGCTCTCTTCGGCTGGCGTTAACTTCGGCAGTTGGTGTGTCAATGTCGCCCCTGCCGCTAGCGCAGGGGCTCCTGCCCAGGTGGGGCTTTGCGATAGCCAGACGTCGCTGATCACCATTGATAACCAGGTAGTCACTCGCCCAGCCAATAGCGGTACTGAGATTAGCGCTGAGCGTATCACCGATGCACGCGGCGACGTGATGCGTCTGACAGGGCAGATTTCGACCAACGCCACTGCCCGAGATGTTTATCGTGGCGCGGGAGATGCCGCTGAAACAACCGCACAAGTGTTGATGGGCATGTTGAATCAGGCGGGTATTCAGGTGCGCGAACCGTGGCGCGTTAGCTCTTCTCAGCCGCCCAGCAGCGCCCAGCGCCTAGCAGCGGTGGATAGCCAGCCACTGCAAGAGCTTTTGCTGCGTATCATGAACTACTCCAATAACTACATGGCCGATGTGCTGGCGCTAAATCTAGTCGATACGCCCCAGGCGCAGCTACGCCAAGCAGGCCAGGCGATTGAAACTTACGCCCAGAATCTTCCAGGGCACGGGCCGTTAACGCTGTATAGTGGCAGCGGGCTGACCACTGAAAACCGCACATCGGCTCAGGGCATTAACGTGATGCTGGAAGACATGTTTCGTCAAAGCAGCCTGTTTCCAAGCTTCGTGGCGTCCTTTCAGTCACCAGCAAACGGGGTAATGCGCTTTATTCGGCGAGGCTCCTCCACGTTTCAAAGCAATGTCATGATCAAAACCGGGACGCTTAACCAACCCTTTGCCGTCCGCGCAGCAGCGGGCTATTTTCGCACCGCGCAAGGGCGCTGGGGGGTGTTTAGCGTTATGGTCAATGGTAACAGCAGTACGCCTTATTTAAGCTGGTCTGAGGTGCTGGATCCGATGTCACTGGATCTGGAAGCAATGATATTAGCCAACTGAACAAACTCCACGCTCACAAGGTGAGGCGACCTGCATGAAACCTGGGCATACCGGTTTAACACATTTGGTTCACTCCACGCGCTATTCGTGGAAAGGTTTGAAAGCGGCGTTTAGAAACGAAGCGGCTTTCCGTCAAGAGGTAGGCATTACGGTGGTGTTGCTGCCGCTTGCTTGGTGGATCGGTGAAGGCCCCATTAGTTGGCTGCTGCTAGTGAGTAGCCTGTTTTTTGTACTGATAGTGGAGCTGCTTAATAGTGCGATTGAGAACGTGGTTGACCGGATCGGGACCGAGCACCATGAGCTTTCAGGGCGGGCTAAGGATATTGGTTCGGCGGCGGTAATGCTGTCGCTGATTATGGCCGGTCTTACCTGGGGGCTATTGGGCTGGGAAAAATTCTTTAGCTAAGCTTGTTTTAAAACCATTTTTTTTTAACGCGCATGGCAGCGAGGTAGATATGCAAGTGAACGACGATTTTTTACCGTTGTCGACGCTGCCAGCGTCGTTACAAAAAGCCACTCAATCCGCTTGGCAGCGGCTAATTGAGGCGCTTGCTCAAGCCGACAATGTCGCCGAGATGACCAAGCAAGAGCTCCCTTCCAGTAGCTGGCAGGGGCTTTCTGATCAGCGCCGCGAAGCCCTGGCTAGAGTGCTGGCCATTTCGACCTTTGCACTGGATACACTGGTGCGCCACCCCCATTGGCTAGCTGAACTGGACATAGTCGGAGAGTTGGACGCAAACCCAGGGCGCGATGAGCTGGCCAGTTGGCTGAATGAGTCGCTTGAAAGTGCCGAGGATGAAGCTGCCATGCAGCGGGCGATTCGCCGTTTTCGCCGTAAGCGCATGCTGGGTATTGTTTGGCGTGACCTTAACCGTGCTTCCGGCCATAGCATGTGGGATACCGCCAAGGCGGTTTCAGAACTTGCCGAAATATGTTTAGAAGCTGCTTTAACTTGGCTTGAGCAGTTTTACGCGCCGCGTTGGGGCTTACCTGCCCCACGCAAAGACGGCACGCCCCAGCGTCTGGTGATTCTGGGGATGGGCAAACTGGGTGCTGGGGAGTTGAACCTCTCCTCCGATATCGATTTGATTTTTGCCTTTCCCGAAAAAGGCGAAACCCAAGGTGGACGCAAGCCCTTAGAGCACCAGGAGTACTTTACCAAGCTGGGGCAAAAGCTGATCGCCGCCTTGGATGCCATGACCGCCGACGGCTTTGCCTTCCGTGTCGATATGCGCTTGCGGCCTTTAGGCGATGGCGGGCCGCTGGTGGGCAGTTTTGCCATGCTCTCCAGCTACTACCAGGATCAAGGTCGAGAGTGGGAGCGCTACGCGATGCTGAAAGCGCGCCCGGTGGCGGGGGATCTCGACGCGGGCGACGAACTACTGGCTGGGCTGCGCCCCTTTGTATATCGCAAGTATCTCGATTTTGGCGCCATTGAGTCGCTGCGTGAACTGAAAGCGATGATCAATCGCGAAGTGAAGCGTAAAGGGATGCAGAGCAATATCAAGCTTGGCCCCGGCGGCATTCGCGAGGTTGAGTTCGTGGTGCAAGCGTTCCAACTGATTCGCGGTGGCCGCGATACGGAGTTGCAGGTCACAGCGCTGAAAACTGCGCTCAATCGCTTGCCCGAGCTAGGCCTTTTACCCCAAGAAGTGGTCGATGAACTGCTGCCGGATTACGCTTTTCTGCGCGATGTCGAACACGCACTCCAAGCGCTGGAAGACCGCCAGACACAAACCCTGCCCAGCGATGATGGTGATCGTGAGCGGGTCGCCTTCGCCATGAACCATGAAGACTGGCCAGGACTGGTCGCCCAGCTTGACGAAGTACGCGAGCGGGTACGCCAGCACTTTGACGCGGTGATTGCCGACCCCGAAGAGGATGTCGACGAAGCCAACGATGATAGCCAGCTTGGCTTGGGCCAGTGGCGGCTTATTTGGCGCGGTGAGTTAGAGGTGCCGGAGGCTACAGCGCACCTTGCCGAGGCGGGTTTTAACGAGCCTGAAAAAGCCTTGAAGCGGCTGCATAGCCTTTATCATTCTCGGCAAGTGCAAAGCATGCAGCGTATTGGCTATGAGCGCCTGGACGCGTTGATGCCGCTGTTGCTGGACGCCGTGGCGGACAATGAGGCTCCGGATACCGCGCTTGAACGGGTGCAGCCGCTGATTGAAGCCGTGCTGCGGCGTACGGCTTACCTTGCGCTGCTGCGTGAAAACCCCCAGGCGCTTGAACACTTGATGCGCCTATGTGCCCCCAGCCCATGGATAGCCGAGCAGCTGTCGCGCTACCCCATTCTGCTCGACGAGCTGCTGACGCCAGAAACGCTGTATACCCCCGCCGATAAAGTGCGCCTTGCTGATGAACTGCGCCAAACACTGAACCGCCTGCCAGAGGATGATGAAGAGGCCCAGTTAGAAGCGCTACGCGTTTTTAAACACGCTCAAACGCTGCACGTAGCGGCATCGGATATCGTCGGTACTCGGCATCTGATGAAAGTAAGTGATTACTTAACCTTTATCGCCGAAGTCATTCTCGATGCCGTGTTGGCGATGGCGTGGAAGCATATTACCCGCAAGCATGGCGTTCCGGAGGGGCTGAATGCCCGCGAGCCTGAATTTCTGATTATCGGCTACGGCAAGCTGGGGGGTATTGAGCTGGGTTACAGCTCAGATTTAGACTTGGTTTTCCTTCACGATAGCGATGGACAAGGCACTACTGACGGCCCACGGCCCATTGATACACCGGTGTTTTTTACCCGTCTGGGTCAGCGCATTATTCACCTGCTCACCGCGGTAACGCCTACCGGTACACTGTATGAGGTGGATATGCGCCTGCGGCCTTCGGGAAATTCCGGGCTGTTGGTCACATCGCTTAAAGCCTTTGCGGAGTATCAGCGTCAGAATGCCTGGACCTGGGAGCACCAGGCATTGGTGCGCGCCCGAGTGGTGGCGGGTAGCGATGAGTTGGCCGAGAGGTTTAGTCAGTTGCGGGGTGATATTTTAGGCGGTGAGCGAGATAAAGCTGCGCTGCGCGAAGAGGTGGTTAAGATGCGTCACAAAATGCGTGACCATCTGGGCAGTAAAACCACCAGCACTACCTTCAACATCAAACAAGATGCTGGGGGCATGGTGGATATCGAGTTTCTTTGCCAATACGCGGTGTTAGCGCTTGCTCACCAAACGCCTGCGTTACTCACCTACAGTGATAATATTCGCATTCTAGAGAGTCTTGCCGAGAGTGGGCACTTACCTGCTGAAGAGGCGGAACGCCTTCGTGAGGCTTATCTAGCATATCGCAGCGCTACGCACCGAGCGGCGCTCACCGGTGAAAAAGCGCTCAGCGATGGTGAGCAGTTTCGTGCCCATCGCGATATAGTCACCGCGCTCTGGCAGCGCTTTCTTGAGCCATCGGCCAGCTAATAATAACTAGTCACATAAAACAGGTAGAAACCTTGATGCCAGGGAGCAAGGCGGGAAGGCCCGTATGATTGGACATATTCTGGCCACGCTACTGCCGGTGTTTTTGATCGCTGGCAGTGGCGCCGTCTATGGGCGCTATCGTACGCCGGATATTCGTAGTCTTAATACGCTCAATATGGAACTGTTCGTTCCACTACTGATATTTGCCGTGTTGGCTGACCGACAAGCGCCGTTAGCCGAATACGCCTGGCTTGCCACGGCGGCGATAGCGGTGGTGCTGGGGTCGGGGGTTGTGCTGTGGCCGCTGGCTAAATGGCTAAAGCTGGATAGCAAAATTTTCCTACCCCCGATGATGTTCAACAATGCGGGCAATATGGGCGTGCCGCTGTTGGTGTTGGCATTTGGTGCTGAGGCGCTTCCCGCGGCGGTGGTGGTGTTTATCGTTGAAATGCTGCTGCACTTTTCGGTGGGGCTTTACATGCTTAATCCGCGCACCTCGCTATGGCGAATGCTGCGCATGCCGATTGTGCTAGCGAGTCTGGCGGGATTAGCGGTGAATATCAGTGGTCTACCGCTGCCTAGCTGGCTGCTGGAGGCGATGCACATGCTGGGCGGAGTATGTATTCCGCTTATGCTGTTTGCGCTAGGGGTGCGGCTGCTGGAGATTGATTTTAGCGATTGGCGTACGGGGATGTTGGGAGCGGTGCTTTGCCCGCTTTCCGGATTAGTGATTGCCTTGCCGTTGATGTGGCTGCTGCCGCTTAATGCGCTGCAGGCGGCGGTGCTGCTGGTGTTTGCGGCGCTTCCACCTGCGGTGTTGAATTATTTGGTCGCAGAACAGTACAAGCTAGCACCACAAAAAGTGGCTTCGCTAGTGCTGATTGGCAACCTGGGGAGTCTGGTCGTTATGCCGCTAACCTTGGCCGCGGCATTTACTTGGGTGTATGCGCCGCTGTAATAAAATATACAGTGCTAGGTGTCACAAATTAGTGACTGAATGCTTTATTAACGATCATCTTTAACTTCATAGCTACCTTCTAAAACGTCCTGATGACCTGGACGGCTTGGCGCAGACGTATGCGGGGAAGCATGCCCGTGAGAATAGCCACCACCGATATCTTGTGCCTGCTGAGCGCGCACCTGCTCCATACGCTTTTTCATTTTATGGCGCACAAACGGCATCATTGCCCAGCCAATGAGTAAGAAAAACAGGCCGAGTACCACGCCGACTATCATTAACGCGCCAAACGCCAGCCATGTGAATAGCAGTTTCAGGTTGCCCGCCAGCCCGGTGGGTTGAGTTTGCGCAGCACGGGCGCGCCATTGATTAGCCGCTTGCCATGCAGCGTTGCGTTGGTCGCGATTCATCTGTGGCATGAGAGCCTCCATCGTTTATTCACACCCATTGGAACACAGTTTCTCTAGCAAGTTCACTGCTTGGCAGTAACGGGCTGGAGGATCGTTATTCTCTAGGTGACAGTTTCTACGTACATTTTCTACGTACATGCGATTAGGTTTTTCAACTGTTACCATTAAGCTGTACACGACAATTATTATTGTACAAGCATGCGCTTAGTACTCACCTAAACAGTACTCAGCTAAACAGTACTCAGCTAAACAGTACTCAGCTACACAGTGCTCATCTAACAGGACGGTTATATGGCGAATCATGGAGGTAAGTCGGTATTCATCGCATCAGTGGTGATTATTTTTGGCTTGGTAATTGTCGGAGCGTCATTTCCTGAAGGATTTGCCAACGCGGCAGAGGGAGCGCTGACAACTGTTACCGGGCTATTCGGGTGGTTTTATCTATTTTCGGTTTTCGGGTTTGTGATTTTTCTGCTTGGTTTGGCCCTGAGTAAATACGGCAAGGTGC
Source organism: Vreelandella boliviensis LC1 (assembly GCF_000236035.1). GTDB lineage: Bacteria > Pseudomonadota > Gammaproteobacteria > Pseudomonadales > Halomonadaceae > Vreelandella > Vreelandella boliviensis. The sequence continues at coordinate 1,064,555 of NZ_JH393258.1, read as the reverse complement.
GCTTAGGCCCCCAGGACAGTCGGCCCAACTATACGTTTTTCTCGTGGATCAGTATGTTGCTAGCCGCAGGTTTTGGTGTCGGGCTGGTGTTCTATGGTATGGCGGAACCCATGTTTCACTTCATCGAGCCGCCTTATGGCGACAGAACCGCTGAAACCGAAGCGGCTGCCCGCTACGCTATTCAATACAGCTATTTTAACTGGGGTATACACCAGTGGGCCGCCTTCTCGATCGTCGGTTTGATCATTGCCTATTTTCAGTTTCGTAAAGGGCAGGCCGGATTGGTCTCTTCCGTACTGTCGTCAATAACGGCTAAGAATCCTAAAATTCGCCCCTATGCTTCCTGGCTGGATGTGTTTGCGGTGGTTGCCACCGTAATGGGTGTCGCTACTTCGCTTGGGTTGGGCGTGCTGCAGATGAACGGCGGTTTAAACGCTGTGTTTGGCTTGCCGGAGAACGGGTTTTGGCAGTTTGTGATTCTTTTCGTGATGTTCTGCGCCTATATGGCATCGACTTGGTCGGGTTTGGATAAGGGCATTAAACGCCTTTCCAACCTTAATATGATTTTATGTATCGGGTTGATGCTGTATGTGCTGTTCACTGGCCCAACCGTGGCGATATTAGAAACCATCACGGTAGGTATTGGTGACTATCTGCAGAACTTTATCGGCATGAGCCTACGCATTTCCCCCTATAGTGATAATGAGTGGGCGAGCAGTTGGACGATTTTCTACTGGGCTTGGGTGATAGCCTGGTCACCGTTTGTCGGTACCTTTATTGCCCGGGTATCCCGTGGCCGTACCATTAAAGAGTATGTGTTTGGAGTATTGTTTGTACCGCCGCTGCTAGCCTGTTTGTGGATTGGCGTATTCGGTGGCGCGGCGCTGCATATGGAGTTGAATGGCACCGATATCGGCCTTGCTGCCGCGACCCAGGATAATATAACGGTCGCGCTGTTTGAGATGTTTGAGTTGATGCCCTATACGGGCGTGCTGTCGGTCGTAGCAATGATGCTGATCTTTATTTTCTTGGTCACGTCCGCTGACTCGGCTTCGTATATCGTGGCGCAAATGACCGATAATGGTTCGATCAATCCGCCGTTGTACAAGCGTGTCATTTGGGGTGTGCTGATAGCCGCTATCTGCCTGACGCTAATTGCCTCGGGTGGTTTGACGGGACTGCAATCAGCATCGGTACTTTCGGCACTGCCGTTCACCTTTATCCTGTATATGATGGTGTTTGTATTAGTCCAGGAGCTACGCGCAGACCGCAAAGCCATGCTTACGCAGCTTTATCGTCGCCATGGCGAAACGCCGGTGGGTGCCGATGCCTTTGAAGCCGAGCTTTTAGGTGAGGAGGAGCGTCTGCGCCGTGCACCGAGTGTAGTCAACCGGCGCATTAATAGTTAGCATCAGTAACAAGTACTAATAAAAAGTAACCAAGCCTTCTTTGACGGGGCAAGGTAATTCGGGAGCAGTAACACATGAAGCGAATATGCTAATGGCGCGACAAGAGCGCCATGGAGCGACGCGAAGGCAGTCCAAGGGGATTACCTTCGATCGCTGGCTTGATCGGGTAGTCACAGTGGCAGTGCTAACGGCGATGATCATTGGTCTGGCCGCTGTGGCTGCTCACTGGTTACTCTAACGCACCGGCTCTCCCCATATTTGTGTTTAACGCCTGGCTTTATGCCGGGCGTTTGCGTGTTTCTACCCGGTTTCGGCCAAGTCGTTTGGCGTGGTAAAGGTGCTGGTCGGCGCGTTCAATCAGCGCTTCAGCGCTAATTAAAAAGCCTGGAGACATGTTGGCAACACCCATACTAACGGTGAGGTCTGAGTGGGTGCTTGAAAAAGCGTGAGGAATGGCCAAAGACAACACGGCTTCGCGCAAACAGTTGGCAACGTTGACTGCATCGTCATGATCTTGGCCCGGCAGTACACAAACAAACTCTTCGCCGCCGTAGCGCGCGAGTAAATCCCTGGCTGGGTCAATACACTGATTGAGCGCTTTAGCTACGGCCCGCAGCGTATCGTCACCCATGGCATGACCATAGTGATCGTTAAACTCTTTGAAGTTATCGATATCGATAAAAATCACCGATAGTGGTTGTTGCGTTTGATGTGCCAAGTGCCAGTGACGCTGATAAAATTCATCAAAGTGGCGACGGTTAGCCACGCCCGTTAAGCCATCCATGTTAGAGAGAAGATGGAGTTGGTCGCGCTGCTCCAAGCCTTGCTGGAACGCTTTTAATAGGTGATCCAAACTATCTACTAGATGGCCCAGTTCATCATGCTGGTGGCCGCGCAACGATGGCTTGGGCCACTGGCCGGGGCGATTGGGATCCGTTTGAATAATGGCCGCGTGAACTTTGAGCAATGGGCGTGTAATGAATAGATGGAAAAAAGCGATCACCAGTATGCTTAAAATAAACGTCTCTAAAATACTGATCCCTACCACCGTATAAATGCGCGCCAGGAACTGCTGGGTTAAATAACCTTCTGCCAGCATCAGTTCAATTTCGCCGACGATCGCCTCTGGCATATCGCTGCCCATGTAATAGTCGAGGGCGGTTTGATGGTGCAATATATCGCCAAATAAATACTGGCTGAGCCAGGTCGAATCAGCCTGTTCGGGGCTATCAAATTCAGCGAGCGAGCGGCCAAAATCGTCGCGAATAGATACCCGCGCAACCTCATTATCGCTAAAAAGCCCGTAGGCTATTTGATGGGCGAGATCGGGATTAAGCTGGAAAGCGGCTTCAGCTGCTGCACCGTTGACAACCGCCAACTGCTGGGCGATACGTTGCTCGGTTTCCTGGCGCATGTTGGTGGCGTGGCTGAGGAGTTCAATACTGCCTGCTACACCACTAATCAGTATAGCGATCAGCAGCGTGAGTAGCGCTTGCTTAGTGGTCAGGCTGCCTTTTTTAGGCGCGGCGCCAGGGGCCGAAAGAGGAAATCGGGAACGGGGGCTCATCACAGGCTCTCCTCCCGCATATCGCGATGCAGGGCATCCAACTGCGTTTGCAGTCGCGCCAGCAGTCTTTCAGAAACGCTGGGGTGGCAGGCGAGATAAAGCGGTGCGCGGTAAAAGGTAAACAAATGCGCTAACGCGATGTCCTGTTCTTGTGCCATGAATTCACCGGTTGCTTTGCCTGTCACAATCACATCAAGCAGGCCCGCCTCTAAACGCGCGATATTTTCTCGCTCCGAGGGAGCAAGGAGAACATTAATGCCACGAGAAGCGACGTAATCGCCTACGGCATCTTCGCGAAAGCTACCTACTCGCCAAGCGTGTAGCCCTGAAAGTGAAGCAATGCTGAGCCCGCGCTCGGCCAAACTAAACGCGGCCCAATCATTAACTGCCAGCGGCCCCACCCAGTGAAACAGCGCTTCACGCTCTGGAGTGCGAGTCGTGGAGTAGACGCAGTGATTCTCCCGGAAGCGTGCTTCAGTGTAAGCGCGTGCCCAAGGCAGTAGCCGAAAATAAGCCTCAATGTCTGCTTGGCGTAGCGCATTACGTAGTAGCAAGGTCGCGCTGCCGATAATTTGCCCATGTTCGTCCGAATAGTTGAACGGTGGGTACTCTTCAGTGTTGATAATTAGCGGCAGGGATTCTGTTGTTATAGCCCCTAGCGGCATTGCGTGGAGTGGCTGAGTGCTAATACTGAAAGTTGTGAGCAGAGCAACGCCCACGCGGTGACGCCATCGGTGAGTTACCTCATTAGCCATAGTCAACTACCTCTGGGGCCGTTCTGCTAGCACCCTGTCTAATGCCTGCTGCATCAGCGTTACCAAGCGTTGGTCAGTGGCTTGGTTAATGGCAAAGTATAGCGAAGATTCGCTGAGTGTGTGTATCGGTATTAGATCATCTTTAGGATAACCTTCGGATTCCGCTATCCAGGCAGCCACATCTTCACTGTAAGCCCATAAATCAACGCGTCCACGGGTCAGCATACTGAGCGCACTGCGGTTATCAATGGCGGGTACGAGCAGGTTTTCAGGGTAGCCCGCTTCCAGTAGCGCCTGGGCGCCAATATCTTCCCTAATAACCGCCACGCTCAGGCCTTGATCAATCGCTTGTGGCAATGAGTCAATCGTCACCGGTGCATCGTGATGGGCTAGCAGTACCACCCGATCTTGGGCAATCGGCCCCACCCAGTGAAAATTGGACTCCCTGGCTGGGGTACGAGTGGTTGAAAATAGCACTGTATTAGGCTGACTTAACGCCAGCTCATAGCCGCGAACCCAAGGGTAGTAGCGGACATCATGGCGGCTTAGCGGCGTCTTGGTCGCAGCAAAAATAGCCTCCAATAAATCAATTGATTCACCGGTTAATTGTTGATTATCGATATAGTTATAGGGTGGGTACTCTTCAGTAATAAAGGTTAATGGTGCCAGGGTGCCCGGCCAGTCCGCCTGTACGTTTGCAACCATTGCCAGCCATAGGCACAGCACGGCAATCAACCTGTTTAATAGTTGCCGATATAATCGCCGTGGAGATGGCTGGGCTAATCCCATTGCAGTCTATCCATATTACTTATCAATCAATCAAACTTAGAACAACGCTGGACGGCTGTCACCTCTAATCTGCCAACGCAAGCCGTGGCGTCGTTCCGGTTCCACCTGCTAGGCTAACGACTTCCCCTGTGAGAGAAAACTAATGCTGCCTGCTAACACTGCTAAGGCGACGGATGGCTACGCATCGCGACGAGAAATTCTCGGCTGGGCGATGTTTGATTTTGCCAATCAAGCCTACACGCTACTGATTATTACCGTGGTATTTGGTGAGCTATTTACCACTGTCATTGTGGGGGATCGGGGCGATAACTTCCGGCTTGCCAACTTCTTATGGAGCCTAGCCCTGGCGATTAGCTATCTGATGGTGGTGATCACGGCGCCACTATGCGGCGCCGTGATGGATTACCGGGCAGAGAAAAAGCGTTTTCTGCTCATCAGTTATCTTGCCACCGTGGTCACCACGGCGATGCTTTATTTTGTTGAGCCGGGCTATGTCGTCATCGGACTGTTACTGATTGTGCTGTCCAACTACGCTTATTCCATGGGAGAGTCGTTTATAGCCGCTTTCTTACCCGAGCTTGGGCCGCCGCAATCGTTGGGCAAAATTTCCGGCTTTGGCTGGGCGTTAGGCTACATCGGCGGGCTGTTTGCGGCGGGCTTTACTTTAGTGGTGTTAGGCGAGGCCAGCGTGGACAACTTTGAACGCATCCGTTGGGTAGGCCCCTTTGCTGCCGGCTTTTTTCTGGTAACCGCTATTCCTACTTTTTTATGGTTAAAGGAGCGCGGTACGCCCCAGCCCCGCGGTGTCTCTTATCGGCATATTGCTCTTAATCGCGTCACAACCACTTTTCATGAGTTGCGCTATTTTAAAGATCTGACCGTGTTTTTGATTTCGCTACTATTCTCGATGGCCGGTGTCTACATCATCATCGCATTCGCCTTTATTTATGGTGCTCAAGTAATTGGCTGGGATGAAAGCGTACGCAATATCATGTTCATTATTGTCCAGGTCACCGCCGCGGCGGGTGCCCTGGGGTTCGGCTGGATACAGGATCAGCTAGGCGCCAAGCGGACGTACCAAATGACGCTGGCGCTATGGGTGCTGGCGATAATTGCCATCTGGGCAACGCCAGAGGTGACTCAATGGGTAAACGGGCGATTTGACCTGCAGTGGCAGGCTCAGCACGTATTTCTGGTGGTTGGTTGTCTGGCGGGGCTTAGCCTAGGTTCGAGTCAATCGGCAAGCAGGGCATTGGTGGGGTTGTTTTCTCCCTTGGCAAAATCAGCAGAGTTTTTTGGATTCTGGGGGTTGGCTAATAAGTTAGCGGGGGTGTTGGGCATCGTCCTATTGGGGGTGTTGCAAACGCTGATTGGCTTACAAGCGTCTATTCTATTATGTGTTGCCCTGTTCGTTATCGCGATGCTGATTTGCGCCAGGGTCAACGAGCGCCGTGGCCGGGAGGCTGCGCTGGCCTGGGAAGCCAGCCCTATCAACAACCATAAGGCTTGAAAGGGCGCCCTGACTTCAGTGAGGTGGAGTATGGCAACGCACATGGCAAGTCAAACAGCCCAGCGTGGTGGCATCGTTATGATGCTGCTGTTTTGGATACTGTTAATGGCAGTGGGCACTTGGTGGATTCATGGTGGCCTGGAAGAGATGATGCGCCCCAACGCGAATATTGTGCATACGCTGCCTGCGGGGGAACCGGTTACCTTAAAGCGTAACCGTGCTGGCCATTTTGAGTCGCCGGGGCGTATCAATGGCACGCCTGTGACCTTTTTGCTCGACACTGGTGCCACTTATGTAGCAATACCAGCCGAATTGGCTAGCGAGCTAGGCCTCGAGCCTGGGCGTAGCGCTTGGTTCAACACAGCGAATGGCCGCGTCGAAGGTACCTTAACCGAACTCGATGAGGTTTCGCTGGGAGGGCTAAAAGTGCAGAATGTACAGGGGTCAATCAGCCCCGGCATGGAGCGCGACACTGTGCTACTCGGCATGAGCTTTCTGAATTTATTATCGATTGAAATACAGTCGGGTGAGATGGTGTTGAGCCTTCCCAAGTAGTGAGTTCAGCTTGTGAATGTGTCATTGATATGAAGAGCTAAACAGCTAGGTAAAAAAAGGCAGACCCCTGAAGGTCTGCCTTTTTGATATGCTTTAGCAGTAGTTGCTTAATAATACATTACTCAATGGCGCCGTTTCCTTCCCCGGGTGGCGCCTTGTAATGCCCCGGGATTTTTAACTTCTCCCCATTGGGTAGGTCGCGCACTTGAGTTGGAACGTAAACACGTTTAATGACACTTTTCGTTTTGCTACTTCCCATGGCAGGCTCCTGCTGTCAAATTGTCGACAGTTAGCGTTAACACATTAGTCCTTGCTTGAGGAGGAATCAAGTTTCCTGCCACGCGCACCAGCCAATACGCGCAATTGTAACGACAGAAGCGGGTGTTTTGATGGTTTTGAGTTATCCTGAGTGTCAATCATGGGGCGCCTGCGTTGATATCGGGTGAGCGGGTTAAAAATTAACAGCCTAAGCGGAGTGTATAAAGAGGATGGTAGATCATTTGGAACAGCAATTTCAGGCACTTGAGTCGCAAGAGTCTGTAATGCCTGACTATCCCGATCAGGATCATGTTTTGATCATTGAGGATGACCAGCGTCTGGCCGAACTTACCCGTGATTACTTGGAAGCGAACGGCTTCCAAGTAACGCTGGAAGCCGACGGTGCTAAAGGTGTCGACCGTATTTTAACCCTACAGCCTGATCTGGTGATTTTAGACTTGATGCTGCCAGGGGAGGACGGCCTAGCGATTTGTCGCCGCGTTAGACCCAATTTTGCAGGCCCGATCATGATGCTAACCGCGCGCACCGACGATCTTGATCAGGTCTTGGGTCTCGAAATGGGCGCTGACGACTATGTGCCGAAGCCGGTTCAACCGCGGGTGCTGCTGGCGCGTATGCGCGCACTACTGCGCCGCGCCGACGGGCCTGCCCCAGACGGCGAGATGCGGCTGCGTTTTGAAAATCTAGAGATCGATAACGCGACTCGCGAAGCCTGGCTCTCGGGTGAGCGCATTGACTTAACCAGCGCCGAGTTCGACCTACTTTGGCTACTCGGTCGTAACGCAGGTCGAGTGCTCACCCGTGAAGAGATATTCAGCGACTTACGGGGCATTAAGTACGACGGCCAAGACCGCTCTATTGATGTACGCGTATCGCGCATTCGACCCAAAATTGGTGATGACCCTAATCAGCCTCACCGGATCAAAACCGTGCGCAGTAAAGGTTATCTCTTCGTCAAGGACAGTTGATCATCCAGAGGGACAGCATCATGCGGCGAGTGCTCAGTAACGGCTCGTTTTTACGCTTCTATTTGTTGCTGGGCATCGCGCTATTAGTGGTGTTTATCATCGCGCTAGCGGGGCGTTCCTTTATCGAACAGGTGCGCCGCGAAGACTACCGTGAGCAGCTTGCCGCGCTACCCATGTCGCTGATGACGCAACAGCTCGCCGCCACGCCTGTAGAACAGCGACATGCCCTGATTGAACGTTTTTCAGAGCAGCTCGATTTACAACTGACCCTGCAGCCGATCAATGAGGCGGAGTTGGGCTATTTTGAGCGGTCTCGCCTGGAGCAGGGCAAAATACTGGTCGCCGAAAGCCCCTGGCTATTGCAACAGCGCCTGCCTAGCGGAACTTGGCTGCTACAAGCGCGTCTTGGTGACTGGAGCGAGCACCAGTGGCATGGCAGCATTGAACTGCTCGGCGAGTGGCTTGCGGCAACGCCCGCGGAAGAGCGTGATGCCCGCATTGCCCAATTACGCCAAGGGAGTTGGCCGTTGCAGCTTTTGTCGTCGTTGCCTGTGGGGCTAACGGCGCAGCAGCAGGCCCAACTGGCCAGCGGTAACGTCATCACTAAGCTAGTCTCCGATAAGCTGTCAATTACGCTGCTCTATCAGGTGCCAAGCCAGCAGTTACCAAGCGAGCAGTTGCCAAGCGAGTCACAATGGCTGCAAGCGGGGCCTCTTTCCCGCGGCGACACCCTTCCACTAAATTTACATCTGCCTCTCCTGGTGGGGCTGATGATTGTTCTTAGTCTGATTATCTATTTGATTATGCGCAGCATTGAAGCCCGCATGGCACGGCTGGAACTGGCCGCCACGAGGATTGCCAGCGGCCGCCTGGAAACCCGTGTGAAAGTAGAGAGCGGTGACTTTTTAGGCCGCTTGGGCATGGCGTTTAACGGTATGGCCAATCAGGTGCAGAGCCTGCTGCGTGGTCAGCAGGAGATGATTCGGGCGGTTTCCCACGAACTTCGTACCCCCGTAGCGCGCATTCGCTTTGCTGTGCAGATGGTCGAGGATATGACCGATCAGCCCGCCATTCGCCGCCAGCTTCAGGGCATTGATGCGGATATTGCCGAACTCGATGAATTAGTCGATGAAATCCTTACCTATGCACGGCTAGGTGGGGAAACAGTTAACGGGGCCGAGCTTGAAACGGCGCTGGTAGAGTGCCGGGGTATGGCGGAAAGGGTGATTGATACGCTGTCGCCGCTGCATAAAGGCCTAACGCTGACGCTTGCCCATGGGCCTGAAATCGAGCTCTTAGCGGAGCCGCGCTATCTCCAGCGCGCGGTGCAGAATTTAGTCGGAAATGCCTGCCGTCATGCCAAGTCCCAGGTGGTGATTCAACTTTGGGATGAACCCAATCTGGTGCGTATCGATGTCGAGGATGATGGCCCTGGTATTCCGCCGGAAGCGCGGGCGGATATTTTCAAACCCTTTGCCCGGTTGGACGACAGCCGCGCCCGCAGCTCCGGCGGCTACGGGTTAGGGCTTTCGATTGTACAGAAAATAATGGCCGGGCACGGCGGCAGCGTGACCATCGATACCAGTCCCACCTTAGGCGGTGCGCGCTTTACGCTGCTGGTTCCGCGTCGCGATCCGCCGGTTTAACCCCCGTTAGCACTGCAAAGGAGGTCTCCCGCGCAGTGCGTAAGAAATCCTGCATCCACGGCGCTTCTCGGGTCTCTTCGCGAATCGCCGCATACAGCGTGCTCCATACCCCATGCTCGCCTAGCTTCACCGCGCTAACGTAATCGCGCTCTAAATACTCGGTTAGCGCCCAGTTGGGCAGCGCGCAGACGCCGCGCCCGCTGGCCACCAACTGCATCATCATAATCGTCAATTCAGCGGTGCGGATCTCCTTAGGGCGCACATTCGCGGGCTGCAAAAACTGGGTGAAAATATCCAGCCGCGACTGCTCAACGGGGTAGGTAATCAAGGTTTCCTCAGCCAGTGCCTGGGGTTCTATAAACCCCCCGCCTGCAAAAGGGTGTTGTCGGGCGACGGCCAATAGCCCCTCATAGTGAAACAGCGGCGCGTAGTGAATGCCCTCAAGGGGCTGGGGGTCGGCGGTGATGACCAGATCCAGCTGCTCGCGGGCAAGCGCCGGCAGTGGGTCGAAGTGATGGCCGCTGGGAATGTCGATTTCCACCTCAGGCCAGTGATCGCGAAAATAATCCACCGTGGGCATCAGCCATTGAAAGCAGCTGTGACACTCGATGGCCATATGCAAACGCCCTTGCTCGGTGCCTGCCAAACGTGCCAAATCACGCTCCGCCTTGCGTACTTCCGGTAGCACCTGGTCGGCCAGGGCGAGTAGGCGCAGCCCCGCGCGGGTGAATTCTACCGGGCGTGTTTTACGCACAAACAGCGCGCTGTCCACGCGGCTCTCAAGATCCTTGAGCTGGTGCGATAGCGCCGATTGGGTCAAATGCACGCGATCGGCAGCATCGACCAGAGAGCCGGTTTCGCGCAGCGCCAGCAGCGTGCGTAGGTGTCGTAACTCAATCATGTAGTGGCTCAATCCTATAGTGGCTCAAGCATTGTGAGTATTTTTCATCTTTACTATTAGAAACTTTAGTTTGATTCACTAAGGTGTGGTGCCCAGACTGTGTGAAATTATTCACGTTGGTAGGGTTCATCATGACAGTTTCTCATATTCTCGGCTATCCCCGCATCGGCGCCCAGCGCGAGCTAAAAAAAGCCACTGAGGCTTACTGGAAGGGCGAGTGCACGCGTAGCGAGCTTGAAAGCATCGGCCGTGAGCTGCGTTTGCGCCACTGGCAGGCGCAGCAAGACGCGGGTTTGGATTTCGTTAGCGTGGGCGATTTCGCCTTTTACGATCAAGTGCTTAACGTATCAGTGGCGCTGGGGGCGGTGCCAGCACGCTTTAATGCCCAAACAGAGATTGCGGGTGGCGATATCGACCTTGATACCGCCTTCCGCATGGCACGTGGTCGGGCGCCCAGCGGTGAGCCCGCCGCGGCCTGTGAAATGACCAAGTACTTCGATACTAACTACCACTACCTCGTGCCCGAACTGCACGAAGGGCAAACCTTTACCCTGGCCTCCAATCGCCTATTTAATGAAGTGGATGAAGCGTTACGCGCGGGTTTCACCCCCAAGGTAACGTTGACGGGCCCGCTGACCTGGCTGTGGCTGGGCAAAACCAAAGGCGGTGATTTTGACCGCCTGACGCTGCTCGACAGCGTGCTTAATGTGTACGGTGAAATATTAGCGCGGCTCGCCACCCAGGGTATTGAGTGGGTTCAATTGGATGAGCCAGCGCTGGTGCAGGATCTCCCGCTGGCATGGCAGCAGGCGTTTGAGCGGGCTTATCACCGCCTTCAGTCAGCGCCGCTAAAGCTATTGCTAGCCACTTACTTCGGCGGATTGGGCGACAATCTCTCGCTGGCGACCCGCTTGCCCGTGGCTGGGTTACACATTGATACCGTGCGCGCGCCGCAGCAGATAGAAAGCGTGATTGACCGCCTTGGCCCGCATCAGGTGCTATCAATCGGGTTTGTAGATGGCCGCAATATCTGGCGGGCCGATTTGGCAGCATTGCGCGAACGCCTGCTGCCGTTAAAAGTGCGTTTGGGCCAGCGGCTTTGGCTGGCCCCAAGCTGCTCACTACTCCATGTGCCGGTAGATTTGGCGCAGGAAACGGAGCTTGGTGATGAGCTGATCAGCTGGCTGGCCTTCGCGCGGCAGAAGCTTGACGAGGTGGTCACCCTGGCGCGCTTGATCGATAACCGCGCCACGCCTGCCGACGAGCAGCGCCTGGATCAGGCCACTCGAGCCCTGGATGCCCGGCGAGAATCAACCCGTATTCATCAAGAAGTGGTCAGTGAGCGTTTGGCGGCGATTAGCCCCGCCGATAGCCAGCGCCAGGCGCCTTACACCGTCCGCGCAGAGGCTCAGCGACGGGCTCTTAAGCTGCCGCTATTCCCCACCACGACGATTGGCTCTTTCCCGCAAACCGATGAAATTCGAGCCGCCCGGCGCGCGTTTAAAGCCGGTGAGCTGTCGCTGGCCGACTACGAAGCCCGTATGCAGGCTGAAATTGCTTACGCCGTAGAGCGCCAGCAAGCCTTGGCTATCGATGTGCCGGTGCATGGTGAAGCCGAACGTAATGACATGGTGGAGTACTTTGGCGAGCAGCTTGAGGGCTTTGACTTTACTCGGTTTGGCTGGGTGCAGAGCTACGGTTCACGCTGCGTTAAACCGCCGGTGATCTTCGGTGATGTATCGCGCCCCGCCCCGATGACGGTGCGTTGGAGCGAATACGCCCAAACCCTGACCGACAAACCCATGAAGGGTATGCTGACCGGCCCTGTGACGATTCTTCAGTGGTCGTTTGTGCGCGATGACCAGCCGCGGGAAACCACCTGCCGCCAGATTGCCTTGGCGCTGCGCGATGAAGTGTTGGATCTAGAAAAAGCCGGGATCAACATTATTCAAATTGATGAGCCAGCGCTGCGCGAAGGGTTACCGCTGCGCCAGCATGAGTGGCAGTCGTACCTTGATTGGGCGGTAGAGAGCTTCCAATTGAGTGCCGCAGGCGTTGGCAATGCTACTCAGATTCATACCCATATGTGCTACTCGGAGTTTAACGACATCATTGGCGCGATTGCAGCACTTGATGCCGATGTGATCACCATCGAAACGTCGCGTTCGGATATGCACCTGCTGGACGCCTTCCAGGACTTCGCGTATCCCAACGAAATCGGGCCAGGGGTTTACGATATCCACACCCCCAACATTCCTGAGGTGAGCTGGATGGTCGATTTGATGGAAAAAGCCCTGGAAAAAATCCCCGCCGAACGGCTGTGGGTAAACCCGGACTGCGGCCTAAAAACCCGTGGTTGGGCGGAAGTGGAGCCAGCGCTAGCCAATATGGTGGAAGCCGCCAAGGTGCTCCGCCAACGCTACTCGTAAACGATCAATAGCAAAGTGCTTCAACGCGGTCTGAACAACCCTCTGCGGGGGCGCTGTTAACCCCTCCCTGGGCGCTACTTTCGCCAGCTGACCGCCATGGATGGCGGAAATGCCGGAATTGTTGGGAACATTCTCCGTCCATGGCGAAAGACCCCCGCTACGGGTTGATTCAGACCTTGCCAAAACCGGCCTCAGCGCTGTGGGCTTTCAGCTTTTAGCTTTTAGCTTTTAGCTTTTCGATGCATAAGCGTAGAGCAGCGTTTCCTGGGCACTGATGGCATCGCTGTCACCCGGATCCTGGAGTCGGTAGCTGCCGTCGGTCTGGAGCAGCCAGCTCTGGCAGTTATCCACCAGGTAGGTCTCTAGGTCTTTACGCACTCGGGTGGCGAGCTTCTTGTCTAGTAACGGAAAGCAGGTCTCCACGCGGTGAAACATATTGCGCGACATAAAGTCGGCGCTTGAGCACCAAGTCTCCGACTTGCCATCATTGTGGAAGTGGAATACCCGAGTATGTTCCAGCAAACGGCCAATAATCGAGCGCACGCGAATGTTGTCTGAGACGCCCGGTATGCCGGGTTTCAAACAGCACATGCCGCGAATAATCAAGTCGCACTCAACCCCCGCCTGGGAGGCACGGTAGAGCGCCTTGATAAGCTTGGGCTCAGTTAACGAGTTGCACTTAATGATGATATGCCCGCGCTTTCCCTTACGCGCTATCTGCGCTTCCCGGTCGATCATTGCCACCAACCGCTCATGCAGTGTGAAAGGCGCATGCAATAGCGTGTCGATTTTGCGCGCGCGGCCCATCCCCGACAACTGCTGAAACACCTTATGCACATCTGCACATAGCGCTTTGTTGGCGGTCAGCAGGCTGTAGTCGGTATACAGTTTGGCGGTTTTAGCGTGATAGTTGCCGGTGCCCAGGTGGGCGTAGTAGCACAGCTCACCTTTCTCACGGCGCACAATGTGCAGCATTTTGGCGTGGGTTTTGTAAGCCATAATACCGTAGACAACGATCGCCCCGGCTTCCTGCAGGCGTGAAGCCAGCTGTAAGTTGTCGGCTTCATCAAAGCGCGCGCGCAGCTCAATGACCACGGTGACTTCCTTACCCTGGCTAGCCGCTTCCACCAGGGCATTAACAATGGCCGAGTCGGCACCCGTGCGGTAAAGGGTCTGCTTCACCGCCAGTACATGAGGGTCACGGGCGGCTTCGCGCAGCAGGTCTTCAATCGGCGTAAACGACTGGAAGGGGTGATGGAGCAGAATGTCGTTCTTGGCGATAGCGTCAAACAGGCTACCCGCTTTGAGTGCTTTGGGAATGCTGGGGGTAAACGGCCGGTAGAGCAGTTCGGGGCGATCCACGTCGCCTAGTACCGACATCATGCGGGTTAAGTTGACCGGCCCTTTAACGCGATATAGATCGCCGCTCTCGAGCTCAAACTGGCGCAGCAAAAAGTTGATTAAGTCATCGGGGCAGCTGTCGGCGACTTCCAAGCGTACGCCGCTGCCGTAGCGGCGTGCCAGTAGCTCACCGCGCAGCGCCGAGGCGAGATCCGAGACCTCCTCAGGGTCAACGCTCATATCCGCGTTGCGGGTCAGCCGGAATTGGTAGCAGCCACGCACGCTCATGCCAGGAAATAGCTCCTCGGCGTGGGCATGAATCATCGATGAGAGGAAAACATACTCAGAGAAACCCTCTTCGCACAGCTCCTTGGGCAGCGCCATCAGGCGCGGCAGCGAACGCGGCGCGGGTAGAATTGCCATACCACCAGCGCGGCCAAAAGCATCTTTACCTTCCAGCTCAACAATAAAATTGAGGCTTTTATTAACTAGGCGCGGGAAGGGGTGCGAGGGGTCGAGACCTATCGGGCTGATGACCGGCATAATTTCGTTATCGAAAAATGTCTTAACCCAGGCTTTCTGCTTATTAGTCCACTGATCGCGGCGACGAAAACGCAGCCCATGGGTTTCCAGCGCGGGCAGTAAGGTGTCGTTGAGTATCTGGTACTGGCGGTCAATTTGCGCGTGAGCAAGCTGCGAAATCTCCCCCAACACCGCTTTGGGCAGGCGGCCATCGGCGGCGGTGGTGTCGTCGCCCAGGGCAATTTGATGCTTCAAGCCCGCCACACGAATCTCGAAAAACTCATCCATGTTGGAAGAAAAAATCAGCAGGAACATCAACCGGTTGAGCAGCGGGTGGGCGTCGTCTAACGCCTGTTCCAGCACTCGGATATTGAACTGTAGGTGCGACAGCTCACGGTTGAAGTAGAGCTGGGTATCATCAAGATCGGTTTCAGGCAGCGCTTCACGCGCTTGAACGCCGGTTGGTGTGCGGTTAATCCGTAGCGGCATATCGCTGTCGCTGCTGGTGTGATCAGTAGACGATAGTGGTAAAGAATCTGAAGCTTGCTCGTCCATAGTGGATCTCCCCGCGTTGATAGCTCGAAGGTATCATAGCCTGATACTTGTATATCAGTGCAGTATGCGGGGAGAAGATGACAAATAAGTGTCACCTGGTTGTCATCTTAGCGTTACGGGCTAGCGTTGCTGAAGTAAACGCGCTGCGTCGAGGGCAAAGTAAGTCAGAATGCCGTCCGCACCTGCCCGTTTGAAACACATCAGCGACTCAAGTATCACAGGCTCCGCAGCCAACCAGCCGTTATCGAAGGCGGCGCGGTGCATGGCGTACTCGCCGCTGACTTGGTAAGCGAAGGTGGGTACCTGTAATTCGCTTTTCACCCGGCGCACGATATCCAAGTAGGGCATGCCGGGCTTGACCATCACCATATCGGCGCCTTCGGAGATATCCATGGCCACTTCGTGCAGCGCTTCATCGCTGTTAGCGGGGTCCATTTGATAGGTGCGCTTGTCCGCTTTGCCTAAGTTAGTAGCCGAACCGACCGCATCGCGAAAAGGGCCGTAGTAGTGTGACGCATATTTGGCGCTGTAGGCCATAATACGCACGTTATGCAGGTGTTCTTGCTCCAACACCAGGCGAATAGCGCCAATCCGCCCATCCATCATATCGGAAGGGGCGACGACGTCTGCACCGGCTTCGGCATGGGAGAGCGCCTGTTTGAGCAGCGTATCCACCGTGCGGTCATTCTGCACATAGCCGTATTCGTCAAGAATGCCGTCCTGGCCGTGGCTGGTATAAGGGTCAAGAGCCACGTCAGTGATGATGCCTAATTCGGGCAGCGCTTCTTTAAGGGCGCGCACGCTTCGCTGAACTAAACCATTGGCGCTATAGGCCTCTTCGGCAAGCTCACTCTTGTGCTCGGGCCCGACCACAGGAAACAGTGCCAGCGCCGGGATGCCCAGTGCATACGCCTCGCGGGCTTGCTCGATCAACAGGTCGATAGAGAGCCGCTCGACGCCGGGCATGGAGGCGATGGCTTCGCGCTGATTTTCTCCCTCTAACACAAACACCGGCAGAATCAGGTCGGATGGGGTTAGGCTGTTCTCCTGCATCAACCGGCGTGAAAAATCATCGCGGCGCATACGGCGCATACGCGTGGCGGGAAAATGACGGGCAGTGGGTGTACTCAAGGGAGCTCTCCATTAGAAGTCATAAAAACAGGTAACGTGAACATTAAAGATCATAAATAAACATGCCCGAAGGCCTGAAGGGAGTATATCAGCCATGCCTTGCGGCGAAAGCCGCCTTGTGACAATACGACAGACTGACTAAAGTGGACGATTGCTTTGCTGTATTGCGTTCGGCAGACCCTGGGATAAGGAGATAGGCATGACCAAACAGGTGGCAGTTATTTTAGCCGGCTGCGGCGTTTACGATGGTTCGGAAATTTATGAGACCACGCTGACGCTGCTGCGGCTGGATCAGTTGGGGATAGATTACCGTTGTTTTGCCCCGGATATTGAGCAGCACCATGTGGTTAATCACCTCACCCAAGACGTCGTTGAGGGCGAGCAGCGTAACGTTCTATTAGAGTCTGCCCGCCTGGCGCGGGGCGATATTAGTCCATTGGACGAGTTAGTGGCGGATGATTTTGATGCTGTCATTGTCCCCGGTGGTTTTGGCGTTGCCAAGAACCTGTCGGACTTTGCCAGCGCCGGTGACAATATGCAGGTGTTAGAGGCATTAAAAGAAGCGCTGATCGGCTTTCGTCACGATAACAAGCCAATTGGTTTGATGTGTATTGCGCCTGTCATCGTGCCCCGGCTGTTCGATGACGGCATTGCGGTGACGGTGGGCAATGACCCAGCGGTTTCCGGGGCAATTAGCGCCATGGGCGGTCTGCACCGCAGCTGTGGGGTAGAAGACATCGTGGTGGACCTTGAGCACCGCGTGGTGACTACGCCGGCCTATATGTTGGCAACGCGCATCAGCGAAGCTGCGACCGGTATCTTTAAGTTGGTAGATCGCATCAATGAAATGATGGATTTAACCACTGGTTAAATAAGTATGAGCCATCTAAAAGCCGCCGCCATTATTAATGGCGGCGGCTTTTTTAATCACTTATTGATCCATTGGAAGACCTATCCGTCGGCCTCTTGATCTTCAGCAGCCTCTTGCTCCTGTTTGCGTTTTCGCACCAGGCGGCCAAACAGCAGCCCAACTTCATAGAGCAGATACATCGGAATCGCCAGTAGGCTCTGGGAAATCACATCTGGTGGGGTGAGTAGCATGCCGACCACGAAGCAACCTAGCAGAATATACGGGCGCTTTTTAGACAGGCTCTCTACTGTGGTAGCGCCAGAAAGGATAAGCAAGAAGGTCGCAATGGGAATTTCAAACGCTACGCCAAAGGCAAAAAACAGCTTAAGCACGAAGTTCAGATACTGGTTAATGTCGGTCATGATGGCGACATTTTCCGGCCCTGTTTGGGTGAAAAACTCGAATAGCAGCGGGAACACAACGTAGTAGGCAAACGCCGCTCCGCCGTAGAACAGCGCAATGCTTGAAACCAGAATCGGCACCGCCAGCGCTTTCTCATTATCGTAAAGCCCTGGGGCAATAAACGCCCAGGCTTGGTGCAGTACGAAGGGAATAGCGATAAACACCGCAACCACCAGGGTGAGCTTGAACGGCGCTAAGAATGGCGAAGCGACTTCCGTGGCGATCATTTGCGAGCCTTCAGGCAGTAGCGCCATTAACGGCTCGGCAACAAAGGTATAGATATCATTGGCAAAGGAGTAGAGGCCCAAAAAGACCACCAAAATCACAATCACGGCACGCATTAGCCGTGAGCGTAGCTCGATCAGGTGCTCAATAAGGGGGGCTTGGATCTGTTCTTCCCGCGGCTCCTTTGAATCGCCAGACATACTCATTGGTGATTACGATCCTTATTAAGTGCAGCCGACTCAGGGTTAGTCGTTTCAGGTTCGGCCTCGCGGGTGGGCGCAGCAGAGGCAGGCGCGGAAGATGATGGAGGCGTTTCCTCACGCACCGTTTGCAGGGCGTCATCCAATCGAGAGCTGGCCTTGGCAACGCGCTGCTCAGTGTCGCTCTGGGCCGCCTTGGTTGGTGGCGGAGACTTAGCGTCACTGCTGGCAGGGGCGTCGGCGATGCTTTCTACGTCCAGCTTAGCTTTCTTAAGGCTGTTATCGAGCTTCTGCTGTTGCTCGTTGAGCTTTTGACGCAGCTCTTCTGCTTCCAGCTGGGCGCTGATTTCACGCTGCATACCGGATACCGTGCGCTTAATTCTGCCAATCCACATGCCCGCCGTACGGGCGGCACGCGGCAGCCGCTCCGGGCCAAGCACCAGCAGCCCGACGATGCCAATCAGCATCAGTTCAAGAAAGCCGATATCCAGCATGGTTTATTTGCGCTCTTCGTTTCGGTCGCTCGCGGCCTGTTTCTCTTCGGCTTGAACGTCATAAGTGTTGCCCGGCTCTTCATGGCTCACTTTGGCATGGGGTTGGTCGGCGTCGTCTTTATCTGCCTCTTTATTTTTTTCTTCATCGTGCATGGCTTTCTTGAAACCCTTGACCGCCCCACCCAGGTCGGTACCCACGTTACGCAGTTTTTTGGTGCCGAAAACCAGGATGATGATGCCCAGTACAATCAGCAACTGCCAAATACTAATGCCACCTAACATATGCGTTTCCTCATGGGAGCAGGTTAACTTTCATTGTTGATGCAAACGGTGATGCAAACGGTGATGTAAACATTGCTACTACCAGCGTTACCACTGTTACCACTACAGTAAGCGCGTTACCACTATGCGACAGCTATATGTGGCAACTATGGCTGGCGGGCGGATTTTTCCTCGTGTCCGGAAATACCGAAGCGCCGTGCCAGTTCGTCTAAAACGTCCTGATGATCCATTCCTAGGTGCGACAGCATCACCAGGCTATGAAACCACAGGTCGGCGGTTTCAGAAATCAACGCTTGGCGTTCAGCCTCGCTTCCATGCTCAGCATCTTTTGCTGCAAGCACTGTTTCTGTGGCTTCCTCGCCCACCTTTTCGAGTATCTTGTTCAAACCCTTATGATGCAAGGAGGCAACATAAGATTCTTCTGCCGCTGCATTGCGCCGCTGCTTTAACACCTCATTGAGCGTATCCAGCACATCGGTATGGCTAGTCGAATTGTTAGGCGATAATGCGTTGCTGTCCATGGGAATCCTTGTGAGCGTTTAGTGCGCCGCTGCGTCGTTATCTAACAATAGCTTATTGCCACACCAGCAGCAGTAGGCCAATGGCGGCGGCCGCTAGTATCGGCCACTCCTGAAGCGTAATCCAACCGCTTAACGGCTGCCACGCCAGTGCCAATGCGAGTAGAATCAAGCCAAGCCGCAGGCGGTAGAGGCGTTTTCCCTGGCGCGCCATCTGCACCCGCATTGCGTTGATCGAGTCGACCTGCTGGTGGCGCTGGCGATGCTCGTGCTCCATACGGCTGAGCGCCTGATGAGCCAGAGCGGGCAGTTCGGGCAACTGGTGTGAAAGTTCCGGCGCCTGACGCTTTAATGACTCCCATAAACCGCTCACTCCGGCACGATCTTTCATCCACTGCTCTAAATAGGGCTTGGCGGTGCTCCACAAATCTAGATCCGGATAGAGTTGACGCCCCAGGCCTTCAATATTGAGCAGCGTTTTCTGCAACAGTACCAGCTGCGGCTGCACTTCCATATTAAAGCGCCGCGCAGTTTGAAACAGCCCCAGCAACACCTGACCGAAGGAGATATCTTTCAACGGCTTCTCTAGAATGGGCTCACAAACGGTGCGAATCGCTGCCGCGAACTCATTGGCGCGGGTATTTTCACCCACCCAGCCTGACTCAATGTGCAGCGCGGCCACTTCGTAATAGTCCTGGTGGAAAAACGCCAGTAGGTTGCGCGCCAAGTAGTCTTGGTCTTCCCGCGTCAGGCTGCCGACAATGCCGCAGTCGATGGCAATGTACTGAGGGTCGTCGGGGTTGTCACAGTTGACGAAGATATTACCTGGGTGCATATCCGCGTGGAAAAAGTTGTCACGGAATACCTGGGTAAAGAACAGCTCAACGCCGCGTTCGGCAAGTTTCTTCAAATTAGTGCCACGAGCAATCAGAGTATCTAAATCAGCGACTGGAATACCACGAATGCGCTCTTGCACCATCACGTGGCGGCGGGTGAAGGGCCAGTAGATGGTAGGTACAAACAGCAGCGGTGAGTCTTTGAAGTTACGTTTGAGCTGCGAGGTGTTGGCGGCCTCTTTGTAGAGATCCAGTTCATCAAACAGCGTGGCTTCGTAGTCGCGGATCACTTCCACCGGGCGCAGGCGGCGCGCCTCGGGAATTTTGGAAAACAATTTGGCGACCTGGTACATCAGCGCCATATCCTGACGCATCACGCGATCAATCCCAGGGCGAATAATTTTCACCACTACGTCTTCACCGCCGTGCAGCCTTGCCGCGTGCACCTGGGCAATCGATGCCGAGGCTAATGGCACACGGTCAAATTCAGCAAAGGCCTCTTCCAGCGACATTTCCAGCGCTTTCTCGACCCGGGCGGCAGCTTGCTCGCCAGGAAAAGGCGGCACCTGATCTTGCAGACGTTTCAGCTCATCGGCGATATCCGCTGGCAGCAGGTCGCGACGGGTCGAGAGCATTTGGCCGAATTTAATAAAAATCGGTCCTAACGCCTCCAGCGATAAGCGCAGACGTTCGCCCCGTGAGCGCTTGCCAACGGGCACCAAAC
Source organism: Vreelandella boliviensis LC1 (assembly GCF_000236035.1). Lineage (GTDB taxonomy): Bacteria > Pseudomonadota > Gammaproteobacteria > Pseudomonadales > Halomonadaceae > Vreelandella > Vreelandella boliviensis. The sequence continues at coordinate 1,043,607 of NZ_JH393258.1, read as the reverse complement.
GTAGTGGAGAAAACCACAACAGCGCCCGAAGCCACCAGGGCAGCCGCTCTAATGGCAGTAGTGTATCCAATCGGTGGCGGCTGATTATCCAACTTATCCGCAGCAAGCGCAGACTCATGGGCGCGACTCCTGTGGCTCGGGCTGAAGCTGTTCTAGTCGTCGCTGCAAGCGGTTTAGACGCGCTTCCAGGCGATCAGTCGCCACTTCTAACTCGGTCAGGTGCTCGCGGAGTAGGTTACGCTGCTGCCGCCCGGGCAGCAGGCGTGCCTCTTCAAAGACATATTCAGACACATCCTGCATCAGCTCGTCTTTGGCGCGCAGCCCCCAGCGGGCAGCGCGCCGCAGGCCTTCGGCCAGGGAGTGGGCTGGTATATCGCCCAGCCAGCGGGCCAGCTCGCTTTCCCAGTCGATGTCCAGGTCGAAGAGCAGATCTCGAGTGGCTTCAAGCAGAGTGATACGCCCGCGCACGGCCAGTTTGCCGTCAAACATGAGGCGTTCAACCGAAGCGCCGCTGATCCACTCTGAAAACGTTTCTGGGGTGAGCTCTACCACTGCGTCTACGTCGGTTTCATCAACGTCATCGCCGCGCATCAGGTCGAGCCCAGCGTGATGGTAGTAAATGACCAGCGCTAAATGGGGCTGCTCTAAACGAACCAGTAAACGACTGCCTGCGAGCGCCGCCAGCCGAGCTGGGGCCGCAGGGTCGCGGGCGAGTAGGGCGTTGAGCGTGCGTTCACAACCGGCCAGCAGGAGGGTCGGGGTTACCAGCATGCTGACCTCTTGCCAGGAAACGTCAGGACACAAAAAATCAGGGCACCAAAAATCATAGCTTAATGCCGCGGTGCAGGGCCACGATACCGCCGGTCAGGTTGGTGTACTCAACCCGCTCAAGCCCCGCATCTTCCATCATCGCTTTGAGCGTTTCCTGATCCGGGTGCATACGAATTGACTCCGCCAAGTAGCGGTAGCTGTCGCCATCGCCCGCCACCAGTTCGCCCATTTTGGGCAGTAGGCGGAAAGAGTACTCATCGTAAGCCTTGGAAAGCAGCGGATTGTTGGGCTTAGAGAACTCCAGCACCAGCAGGCGACCACCGGGCTTGAGTACCCGGGCCATGGAGCGCAGTGCGGCGTCTTTATCGGTGACGTTACGCAGGCCAAAGGCAATGGTGATGCAGTCGAAGCTGTTGTCGGGAAACGGCAGGCTTTCGGCATTGGCCTGAACATACTCGACGTTGCCGCCTACGCCGTTATCCATCAGCTTGTCGCGGCCAACTTTGAGCATCGAGGCGTTGATGTCGGCGAGTACCACTTTGCCCCGGGGGCCAACCAAGCGGGAAAACTTAAGCGTTAAATCCCCCGTGCCCCCCGCGATATCCAGTACGTGGTGGCCAGGGCGCACGCCTGCGCGCTCAATGGTCATGCGCTTCCAGATACGGTGGATGCCCATGGACATCAGGTCGTTCATAACGTCGTAGCGGGCAGCCACGGAGTGGAAGACATCAGCCACTCGCGAGGCTTTTTCATCAACAGGGACTTCCTGAAAACCAAAGTCAGTGGTGCGTTTTTCTGTGGGGCTCATTGGGCAGTAGCTCCCGAATTCGAGGCGGTGGCAAATCGACCTTAGGTGTTTTGACGCAGAGGCCGACGCGATTAAAAGTTAGCGCCATTGTAGCCTTGTCCGCCCTGGCTTGTCTGCCTAGCTTCTTGTATAGGGCTGAGTCAGGTAGTCACAGTTGCTTGAATTGGATGCTGGCGGGCTCTCGCGAGGCTCCGGCCTCTTTTAAGCGCTGCAAGTAGTTGTTCCAGTAAGCCTCTTGGTGGGTAGCGAGGTCATACAGATAGTTCCAACTAAACAGCCCGCTTTCATGGCCATCGTCAAAGTGCAGTTTCAGCGCGTAATTGCCTGCCTGAGTAATATTCTGTAGGCCGACATCTTTTTTACCCACTTGCAGCACCGCCGTATCGCCGCCGTGGCCGCGCACTTCGGCAGAAGGCGAATAGACGCGTAAAAACTCAACCGGGAGGTGAAAACTCTCCCCATTGGCGTAGCCAAGTTCCAGCTCGCGGTCCTGCTTGTGGTAGTGAACCCGAGTGGGAGTAGGGGCATTCATGATGAGACCTCATGGCTAAGTGTCCATGGCTTAATATCATGACAGCAAGCCCGCCAAAAGCGAGCTTGCTGCTGACTATACCAATGCTGCTGACTATACCAATGCTGATAGTAACAGCAGACGCAGCTTACAAAATATACCGCGACAGATCTTCGTCGACCGCCAGTTCGCCAAGCTGAGCATTGACGTAGTCGCCGTCAATCACCAGCGGGCTCTCCATATCGCCGCCCCTGAAAGAGGCTTCTTCCAATAGACGTTCCATCACCGTGTGCAGACGGCGAGCGCCGATATTTTCAGTGCCTTCATTGACCTGCCAGGAGATCTGCGCAATACGCTCAATACCGTCGGGGGTAAACTCAATGTCGAGCCCTTCGGTGGCCAGCAGTGCTTGATACTGCTTGGTCAGCGACGCAGAAGGCTCGGTAAGGATACGCTTGAAATCGTTGGGCGTGAGCGCGTCGAGCTCAACACGAATCGGCAGCCGGCCCTGAAGCTCTGGAATCAAATCCGACGGGCGCGACAGGTGGAAGGCACCGGAGGCGATAAACAGAATGTGATCGGTTTTTACCATGCCGTACTTGGTCGAGACGGTCGAACCCTCAATCAGCGGCAGCAGATCGCGCTGGACGCCCTCGCGGGAGACTTCGCCCCCGCTGGACTGGCCGCTGCCTTTGGCGACTTTATCGATCTCATCCAAGAACACGATGCCGTGTTGCTCGACCGAGTAGACTGCACGGGCCTTGATCTCTTCCTCGTTGACCAGCTTGCTCGCCTCTTCATCGCGCAGCAGTACCAGCGCCTCTTTGACCGTCACACGGCGGTTTTCACGCTTCTGCTGGCCCATGTTGGAGAACATGCTCTGCAACTGGCTGGTCATCTCTTCCATACCTGGCGGCGTCATGATGTCGATGCCTTGGCCCTGGGAAGAGATTTCGATATCAATCTCTTTATCGTCCAACTGCCCTTCGCGAAGCTTCTTGCGGAAGGTCTGGCGGGTGCCACTGTCTTCTCGCGGCTTATCTTCCTGACCCCGCGGCGGGGGCAGAAGGGCATCTAGTACGCGGTCTTCTGCAGCATCTTCGGCGCGGTGACTGACCTCCTCTTTGGCTTGTTCGCGCACCATCTTGATCGCCGCTTCCATTAAGTCGCGAATAATCGACTCAACATCACGGCCCACATAGCCGACTTCGGTAAACTTGGTCGCTTCAACTTTAATAAACGGCGCTTTAGCCAGCTTGGCCAGACGGCGGGCAATCTCGGTTTTACCGACGCCGGTGGGGCCAATCATCAAAATATTTTTAGGGGTGACTTCCGGGCGCAGATCGTCATCGAGCTGCATACGGCGCCAGCGGTTACGTAGAGCGATTGCAACGGCGCGCTTAGCATCCTGCTGGCCAATAATGTATTGGTCTAGAGCGTGAACAATTTCGCGGGGTGTCATCTGAGTCATAGTAAGTAACCTTAGTGTGCTATTAGCGGCGTTTGCGGATCGCGCGAGTTGATTAGCGATCGTCAATCGACAGCTCTTCGAGGGTCACGTGGTGGTTGGTGAATACACAGATATCACCAGCGATCGAAAGCGACTTCTCGGTAATTTCACGCGCCGACAGCTCGGTGTTTTCCAGCAGCGCTCGAGCGCTGGCCTGGGCGAAGTTGCCCCCAGAGCCAATGGCAATAATGCCGCGCTCGGGTTCGACTACATCACCGTTGCCGGTAATGATTAGCGAGGCGCTGTGATCGGCGACGGCGAGCAACGCTTCCAGGCGGCGCAGCGCCCGGTCGGTGCGCCAATCTTTGGCGAGCTCAACGGCGGCCTTGGTCAAATGGCCCTGGTACTTTTCCAACTGCGCTTCGAAGCGCTCAAACAGCGTGAAGGCGTCCGCAGTGCCACCGGCAAACCCGGCCAGTACTTTGCCACGATAGAGGCGGCGTACTTTGCTGGCGTTACCCTTCATTACGGTATTGCCCAGCGACACTTGGCCGTCGCCAGCGAGGGCGACCTGGTTACCACGACGAACGGAGACAATGGTGGTCATGGAGATAACTCCTTGGGGGGAGACGCGCTCCCGATGACTGGCTGATCACTTACTGTTTAGCAAACTGTTCCCGAAAGCGACCATTGTTTAAGCGTTCACAACGAAATGCGGGCGGCTGATAAAAAATCAACCGCCCGCAAGTATTCAGGAGCGTATTATTAGTTTTGCAGTTGGATAAGCAGTGGCTCGATACCTTGGGTATTCATTAAATCCTGGGCGCGGTTCAGCTCCCGGGTGTCCTCGTAAGGCCCCACTTGTACACGGTGCCAAGTATTGCCATCCGCCTGCACTGCGCTGATTTCCGCCAGCAGGCTTAAATTGCGCAGTCGGCCGCGCAGCTGTTCGGCATCACTTGCCTCACGAAATGAGGCTGCCTGAAGCATATAGCGCCCTGGGGTGTTGGTGGTCGCTTCATTCTCGCGGGCCGTCGAGACCTGATCTTCAGGCCGCGTGTTGGCGGCAATAACCTGGGCGATGGGGTCGTCGCCTGC
>NZ_JH393258.1:1036657-1038959 GCF_000236035.1 Vreelandella boliviensis LC1 | reverse complement strand
GCGCCCCGGAAAGCCGCAGCGCTATCGGCTGTCGGTTCGGGAGCCTCTGGGCGCACAACGCTTGACGGCAGAGTGACGCCGGGGGCAATCACTTCGGTCTCCGGCAGCAGGGTATAAAACTCAAACGTCGGCATCGACGGCTCGGCGGCTTGCTCGGTTTCCCGAGCGGCAGCGCGCTCTTCGCTACCTGAGGGCTTGGGCAGCACCGTGGCCTGAGGTGCTTCGCTCTGTTCTTGCCAGGGGGCGGTGCCGTGCTGGTGCTGCGCCAAAAAGAAGCCTGCCGCCATGCCGGCAAGACCCCATAGCCAGCCGGGTAGGCGGAAACCCCCGCCTGAGCTGCGGTTGGACTTGCGCTGGGAGGTGGCTCCGCGGCGGGGGGCGGGCTTTTTGCGCGGGCTAGCCATGGCTTACATCTCCTCTGGGGCGCTAACCCCCATTAAGTCAAGCCCATTGCGCAGCACTTGACGGGTGGCAAGGCCCAGCGCCAGACGCGTATTGCGTAGGGTGTCGTCCTCGACCATGACTTTGACGGCGTTGTAGCAGGTGTGGAAATCGCCGGAAAGATCAAGCAGATACTGAGCAACCTGCTGGGGCTCGCGATTTTTGGCCGCGGTTTCAACAACTTCAGGGAAGCGCGCCAAACGGTTCAGCACGGCTTTCTCCTGGTCGCTATCGAGTAGCGCAAGATTAGCCAGTGCTAGCGCGTGATCAAACGGCTGGTCGGCATCCTGGGCCTTGCGCAGCATGCTGCATACCCGGGCGTGGGCGTACTGGATGTAGTAAACCGGGTTGTCGTTGGACTGGGAGCGGGCCAGGTCAATATCAAAGGTGAGCTGGGAGTCGGCGCGGCGAGCGGCGAGGAAGAAGCGCGTGGCATCGCGGCCCACTTCATCGATCAAGTCGCGTACGGTGACGTAGCTACCGGCGCGCTTGGAGAGTTTCACCTCGACGCCAGAGCGGGTGACCATGACCATCTGGTGGAGTACGTAGTCGGGCCAGCCTTTGGGGATGCCCACCTCCAGCGCCTGTAAACCGGCGCGCACGCGGGTGACGGTGGAGTGGTGGTCGGCGCCCTGTTCGTTGATCACCGTTTTGAAGCCGCGCTGCCACTTGTCCAGATGGTAGGCCACATCGGGCAGGAAGTAGGTGTAGCCGCCGTCGCGTTTGCGCATCACACGGTCTTTGTCATCACCGAAGTCGGTGGTGCGTAGCCACATGGCGCCGTCATCTTCATAGGTGTGACCCGCGCTCACCAGCTTCTCAACGGTGGCGTCTACCTTGCCATCTTCATAGAGCGAGGACTCTAGGAAATAGACGTCAAACTCGACGCCGAAGGCTTTGAGATCCAGATCCTGTTCGCGACGCAGCCACGCTACGGCAAACGCTTGAATGGCGTCTAAATCGTCAGGATCTTTTTTGCCAGTGACTTCACGGTCATCGGCACTCACTGTTTTGCCTGCCAGGTAGTCGTTGGCGACATCGACGATATACTCGCCGCGATAGCCGTCTTCGGGCCAGCTTTCATCGTCAGGGCCCAGGCCTTTTACCCGCGCCTGCACCGAGCGGGCCAGATTGGCGATCTGGGCGCCCGCGTCGTTGTAGTAGAACTCGCGGGTGACATCAAAACCAGTGGCTTCGAGCAGGCGGCAGAGACAGTCGCCAATTGCCGCGCCGCGACCGTGACCGACATGGAGCGGGCCAGTGGGGTTGGCGGAAACGAACTCGACCTGAACTTTTGCCCCTTTACCCGCCATGCTGCGGCCAAAGGTGTCGCCGCAGTCGAGCACCTGGGCAACGATTTGCGCCGCGGCGTCGGCGGCGGCGAAAAAGTTGATAAAGCCGGGGCCCGCAATCTCGGTTTTTTGGATGGCGTCGCTGTCGGGCAGCGCTTCAACCAGCGCATTGGCTAATTCGCGCGGGTTTTTGCCAGCCGGTTTGGCCAGCATCAGTGCCAGATTGGTGGCGTAATCGCCGTGGGCCTTGTCTTTAGTCGGGTCGACTTTGATGCTGGGTTGTAGGTCGTTGGGCAGCACGCCTTGGTGCTTGAGCGCGGTGACTGCGCCTTCGAGCAGTGAAACTATCGTATCTTTCATTGAGGTATCCGGTGTCGTCGGTGGCGGCGTGTGCTAACGCGCAGCTGTAAAAGGTGCGTCGGTAAGGCAGCTATTATCGGCAATTGGGCCGCAGTTTCAAAGCCGCGTGATGGTAAGCCACGATTTAGGAGAGTGTTTAGGAGAGCGTTTGGGGGTCGATATCTATCGACCAACGTACTTTGCGCGCCTCGCGATTAGCTTCCAGCCAC
>NZ_JH393258.1:1016868-1036647 GCF_000236035.1 Vreelandella boliviensis LC1 | reverse complement strand
CCGCGTTTACCTCCCAGCCACTGCACCAGCCAGCTAACGGCGGGGTGCAATTGGCTGCGTTTATCGGCGGCTAGCATAACGTGTAAATGGTAGCGGTTCTGGCGTCTTTCCATCGGGGCGGGCACTGGCCCTAGGCAGCGAGTGGCTACGCGGGACTCTTTGAGCCACTGGCGCAGGGCCTGGGCGGCCTGTTGCGCCGTCGCCAGAGCGGCCTCCTCTTTGGGGCTTTCGATGCGCAGCAACGCCATAAAGCAGAACGGCGGCAGTTGGGCGATGCGCCGCTCTTCGAGCATGTTGCGCGCCAGCGCCCCGTAGCCATGTTCGGCCAACTGACCCAAGTGAGGGTCGTCGGGGTGCAGGGTTTGCACCAGCACACGGCCAGGGTGGGCGGCGCGCCCCGCACGGCCTGCCACCTGTTCGAGCAACTGGGCGCTATGTTCGAGGGCGCGAAAATCTGCCGCATACAATCCGCCGTCGGCATTTACGACAACCACCAAAGTAACGTGGGGCAAGTGGTGGCCTTTGGCAAGCATTTGAGTGCCGACCAACACGCAGGGCTCACCGCGCTGTATCTCTTTTAACACTTGCTCAAAGCTATCCTTCCGTCGGGTGCTGTCACGGTCGATGCGGTGGATAGTCGTTTTTGGAAACAGCGTTTGCAGCGTCTCTTCGGTGCGTTCTGTGCCGCTACCCAAGGCGCGCAGGTCGCCGCTGCCGCACTCGGGGCAGGCGTCCGGTAGGGCACGGCGGCTATCGCAGTGGTGACAGGCCAGCAACGGTGGCTGGCGGTGCAGCGTCATGCGCGCGTCACACTGATTGCAATCGGCCATCCAGCCGCAGGCGTGGCAGGCAAGTGTCGGGGCAAAACCGCGGCGATTGATAAAAATCAGCACCTGCTTGCCTGCAGCGAGGGTGCTTTTAATCGCCTTGATAGCGCCGGGCAGCAGCCCTCCCTGGCGGCGCTGGTGGCGTAGGTCGATTAACTCCAGCTTGGCCGGTGGGTGTTGGCTGGGGCGCTGGGTGAGGCGCAGATGGCGGTAGGCACCGGCAAGTGCCTGATGCAGGCTCTCTAGGGAAGGGGTGGCGCTGCCCATTAGCAGCGGAATCTTATGGTAGTGGGCGCGTGCCACTGCAAGATCCCGGGCGTGGTAGCGTAACCCGTCGTGCTGTTTGTAGGAGCCGTCGTGCTCCTCGTCGACAATAATCGCGCCGGGGTTAGCCAGCGGGGTAAAAATCGCCGAACGGGTGCCGATAATGATCAACGCCCGGCCGCTGGCGGCGGCTTCCCACACGTCTAGCCGCTCGGGGTCGGTGAGGCCAGAATGCAGCGCCACCACGGGAACGCGAAAGCGGCTTCTAAAGCGCGCCAGCGTCTGTGGGGTTAGGCCAATTTCTGGCACCAGTACCAGCGACTGTTTGCCCTTGGCGGCAATGGCTTCAATCAGTTGGAGGTAGACTTCGGTTTTACCGCTACCGGTGACGCCTTCGAGCAAACAGGGGTGGTAGCCGTCGAGCTTTTCGTGCAGCGCTGCCAGCGCCGTGGCTTGCTCACGGTTTAAAGGCAGCGCTGGTGTCGCCAGTAGGTTGCCGCTGGGTGGCGCTGGGGCAGTCAGAATATGTTCCTGGCTGGTCGCCAAGCCTTTCTTCTTCAACGCTAATAGCTGGTCGCGGGCAAAACCATGGGCGCTAACCGCGCGGCCGGGTAGCCCGTGGGGGTGCTGGCGCAGCAGTGCATGCAGCGCCGCTTGTTTAGGTGCTCGGCTGAGTGTTTCTTCGGCGTCTTCGCCCTGGGCAAGCCAAAGGGTTTGGGTGCGACCGGCCATAGGGTGGCCCTGGCGCAGTCGCGCGGGCATGGCGTGGTGCAGGGTGTCGCCCAGGCTGTGCTGATAGTACCGGGCGGCGAAGCGGCATAGCCATAGCCAATCGTCCGGCAACGGGGCATCATCCAGCGCTTCACTGATGCCACGCAACTGGCTGCGCGGCAGGTCGCTATGGTCGGCCAATTCAACGACCACGCCGACGACTTCGCGACGCCCAAAGGGCACTCGCACTCGCAGCCCCGTCTGCCAGCCGCAGGAGGGTGCTTGCTTGGATGGCAGGTAGTCGAACAGGCGGCGCAGCGGCGAGGGCAGGGCTACCTTAAGTACCTGATCGAGTGCTTGAGAAGGTCTTTGATAAGGCCTTTGAGACGGTCTTTGCGAAGATGCCTGCGAAGAAAAGGAGTCAGCCAATTGGCCTCCGGCGTTAGTTTTGCTAGAATATGCGACCGCTCTAAATCCTAACGATCTTTCTTTGGGAAGTATGTCCCTAAAGACTATCGTAAAGACAGGGCGGCTAACCGGTTAGTCGTTTTTTCCAAACCCGTATGCGGTACCTGGCACGAGATCAGGTGGCGGCATATAGCTTCGTGAGGCTCGAGATGAGACAAGGTATTCACCCGAATTACAACACGGTCACCGCCAACTGTTCTTGCGGCGCCACTTTCCAAGTAGGTTCGACCTCTGGTCAGGACTTTTCTTTGGATGTGTGCTCCAACTGCCACCCGTTCTACACCGGTAAGCAGAAGCAAGCGACCACTGGTGGCCGCGTAGAGCGTTTCAACAAGCGTTTCGGCGCTGCTGTTAAGCGCGGCTAATCCCAGTCGGATAAGCCATATCGCCAGCGTGCCTGTTCAGAACAGGCGAAGCTCGCGCAAAACCCACGCCCCGGCGTGGGTTTTTTGTTAGCTAAATATGCTTGCCTTATAAGCGGCGTTTGGAAAATTTTTCCATAAATGCTGTGTTGCAGCAATAAGCAAACCATTATAGGTAAGTTCTGTTTGCATAAGTTTCAGTAAATAATGGCTAAATGTGACGAATGTGAAGGCATAATTCAGTTAAACGGGCGTTTTTTTGTAAGTTGACTGCGCGCTTGAGACGCTATGGTTTTTTCTATATTCTGAAAAGACTTATCTACTTTATGCTAACTGGACTCTGACCATGACGGATGCAAATAAGCAGGCTGCTTTGGATTATCACGCTAAACCGATTCCCGGTAAGCTTTCGGTGGAGTTGACCAAACCCACCGCGACTGCACGGGATTTGGCGTTGGCGTATAGCCCAGGCGTGGCTGAGCCAGTGCTTGAAATTGCCCGGGATGCGGAAAATGCTTACCGCTATACCGGCAAGGGTAATCTGGTCGCGGTTATTACCGACGGCAGCGCTATTCTTGGTCTGGGTAACCTGGGGCCGTTGGCCAGCAAGCCGGTAATGGAAGGTAAAGGCGTGCTGTTCAAGTGCTTTGCGGGCATCAACTCGGTGGATATCGAAGTGGATGCAGAAAGCCCGCAGGCGTTTATCGATACCGTAGCGCGGATTGCTGATACCTGGGGCGGCATCAATCTTGAAGATATTAAGGCGCCGGAGTGCTTTGAAATCGAGAAAGCGCTGATTGAGCGCTGCAGTATCCCGGTATTTCACGATGACCAGCACGGTACCGCCATTGTCACGGCGGCTGGCATGCTGAATGCCTTGGATATTGCTGGCAAAAAAATCGAAGACGTTAAAATTGTTTGCATGGGCGCAGGTGCGGCGGCGATTGCCTGTATGCGGCTGCTGGTCTCTTGTGGTGCTAGTAAAGATAACCTGGTGATGCTGGATCGGCGTGGCGTTATTCACACCGATCGTGAGGGCATTAACGAATATAAAGCCGAGTTTGCCCGCGATACCGAGATGCGCACCTTAGACGATGCCATCGACAATGCGGATGTCTTTATCGGCCTGTCAGGCCCCGGGCTGCTATCCGCTGAGCAGGTCAAGAAAATGGCGCCTGATCCGGTGATTTTTGCTTGCACTAACCCAGATCCGGAAATTCACCCGGATGTTGCTCGTGAAGTACGTCCGGATGTGATCATGGCGACCGGCCGTTCGGACTTCCCGAACCAGGTCAATAACGTGCTGGGCTTTCCTTTTATCTTCCGCGGCGCTTTGGATGTTCGCGCCACGCGCATCAATGAAGAGATGAAGCTGGCGGCGGTGCATGCGCTGAAAGATCTGGCCCGTGAGCCGGTGCCCCAGGAAGTGCTCAACGCCTACGAGCGCACAGAAATGAGCTTTGGCCGCGAGTACATCATTCCCACGCCGGTCGATATTCGCCTGCTGGCGCGGGTCACCTCGGCGGTTGCTCAAGCCGCGGTCGATTCTGGTGTCGCGCGTAAGCCTTTCCCATCGCACTACCCACTGCAGTCAATTAACGACGTTTACGGCGGCTAAGCCCCTAACTTGTTCGCTGACTTACGCCCGCTTCTTGCGGGCGTAAGTGTTTTGAGTGACTGCCTATTTAGTCTTTCGAATAGCGCGTCAGCCCTTCCTGAGCGGTAGAGGCCACTAAGCGGCCATCGCGGCTGTATATATGCCCCCGCGCCAGCCCGCGAGCACCGCCTGTCCAGGGTGAGTCGATAACGTATAGCAGCCAGTCATCCAGGCGGGTGTCTTGGTGGAGCCACAGGGCATGGTCAAGGCTGGCAATGCGCAGCTTGGGGTCTCGGTATTCAATGCCGTGGGGAATCAGGCTGGTGGTCAGCAGGTTGAAGTCAGAAGCGTAAGAGAGCAGGTGGCGGTGCAATGCCGGGTCGTCTGGCAGCGTGCCGGAAAGACGAAACCATAAGCATTGGCCTGCAGGCGTGCCGTTGTCGGGGTTGCCGGGTAGATGCACAAACTCAATCGGGTGGCCGGGAAAGCGGTCGTGCTTGGCTTCGCCGCTTTCGATTAACGCTTCGGGTGTCGGCACATCCGGCATGGCGCGCTGATGGCTAAAGCTCGCCTCTTCGCTTTGAAAAGAAGCGCTGCAAAAGAAGATCGGTCGGCCTTTTTGAATGGCAGTGACGCGGCGGGTCGTGAAGCTGCCACCATCGCGAATAGTATCCACCTGATAAACAACGGGCCGATGAGGGTCGCCGGGGCGCAGAAAATAGCCGTGTTGAGAGTGCGGTCGGCGCTCAACAGGCACTGTGCGCGCGGCGGCTGCAAGCGCTTGGCCGAGTACCTGACCACCATAGAGCTGAGGAAAGCCTAGATCCTGGCTCTGGCCACGATATAGCGTCTCTTCCAGCGTTTCTAGCTCCAGTAACGCTACCAGTTTATTCAGCGCGTCTGTCATTCTCGGTATCCTTGCGGCTGTCTCAATCGAATGCTGTCGATGAAAATGAGTTACTACGGCAGGGGTTAACCCTTTCATACGATCGTTTTGCTACCTTAGCGGAGTTTACGTTTATGCGCAGCGATGAATTTTACATGCACCGGGCGCTTGACCAAGCGCACTTGGCAGCAGCGGCGGGCGAGGTGCCCGTGGGGGCGGTGGTTGTCGATGCGCAGGGGGAGATTATTGGCGTCGGCTGCAACGCCCCGGTGGCGAGCTGCGACCCTAGCGGCCACGCGGAAGTTCGTGCCCTGCGCGAAGCGGGCAAGCACCAGGACAATTATCGGCTTGAGGGCTGTACGCTGTTTGTCACCCTAGAGCCGTGCATGATGTGCGCAGGTGCGATGATACACGCGCGCTTGGCGCGGTTAGTGTATGGCGCCGCCGAACCTAGGGCTGGCATGGTCGAATCTAAAGCTAACCTGCTGGCGCAGCCGTGGTTTAACCATCAGGTATTGGTGACCGGGGGGGTGTTGGCGCCAGCGTCGCAAAAATTGCTGAAGCGCTTTTTTGCCGCGCGGCGAGAGCAGCCCTGTGAATAGTTATCCGCAGACGGGTAACGGGTCAGTGAAGTGGGATGCGACAGAGGTGGCTTTTAATTAAGCGGTGGCACAAGCTCGAACAATAGCAGCGGGTCATCGTTGACAGCCGTTTGCTCTAGTTGGAAAAACTGCTGACGGCTGCGCTCAACATACTCAATCATTTCGTAGTAGCGGCGGATATTGCGTACGTATATCACCGGCTCGCCGCCACGGGCGTAGCCGTGACGCGTCTGGCTATGCCATTCACGCTGCTGTAACAGGGGCAGCGCGGCGCGTACGTCCATCCAGCTATCGGGATCGCCGCCGCGCATCTCTGTAATCTTGCGAGCATCATACAAGTGTCCCAGGCCCACATTATAAGCAGCCATAGCCATAAACAGGCGGTCTTCACCGGTGATACTTTCCGGTAAGCGATCCTTGATGCTGCGTAAATAGCGAGCACCGCCATCGATGCTCTGGGCCGGATCGGTACGGTCGCTGACGTCCATCTCACTGGCGGTGGGATTGGTCAGCATCATCAAACCGCGCACCCCCGTCGGCGATACAGCATCTGGATCCCAGTGAGACTCTTGGTAGCCCACCGCAGCGAGTAACTTCCAATCAAACCCCGTTTCCCGGGCAGACTGCTGGAATAGCTCCGTGTAGCGGGGTAAACGCGCATCCAGGTGATCAAGGAAGGTACGGGTGCCTACATACTCCAAGTAGTCGTCATGGCCAAAGTAGCGGCTGACCAGCCGATCCAGTATGCCGCTTTCCTGAAGGTCTTGGAGGAAGCGATTGGCGGCCTCGAGTAACCCCAAGCCGCGACCGCTGGGCACTGCCCACGCCATGGAGAGCGGGTCGCCGAGGATAAAGCCGCGCTCAACGTTGGGGAAAAATAGCCGGTTTAAACGAAACTGATGTTCAAAAATAACCGCTGCGTCCAGCGTGCCGTTCTCTACCCGGGCCAGCAGTTCGGCGACCTCCAGCTCGTGGGACTCTTTCCAGCTCAGTGTGGGGTGGCGACGCTGCAGGTCGCGCAGCGCTTCGCTTGTACCCGCTTCGCTAAGCGTACCAAGCTCCAGGCCGACTAGGTCGTTCGGCTCACTAATACCATTCAGGCCGCGCCGGTATACAACCAGCGGCTGCATCTGAATAATCGGCCGAGTGTAGTAAATGCCGGAGGGGTTGGGTAATAGCGGTAGTGCCGCCGCGCCCAGGTCGCCTTTTTCGCGTACCGCCGGGAGCACGCTCTCTGGGTGGTGGCGGGCGTTAAGGTTTAGGCTCACCCCCAGGTGATCGGCAAAGCGGTGCATTAGCTCGTACTCAAAGCCGGTAGGGCCCTGGCGACCTTGGTAATAAGTGGTGGGTGTGTTGCGGGTGTGAAAGGTAATAAAATCTTTTGCAGTGATCTGCGTCAGATGCTCGCCGGGAGGAACCAGGGAGAGAGTCGGTACCAGAGTTAAAAGCGTAATAGCGATCAGCGCGTAATAAGCGCTGGCACGGGCTACAAAATGTCGGCAAATCAACGTCAGCATGATGTCTTGTCGGCATGAAACAAGCTGCCACGATACCCAGCCAGGAGCAGGCTGTCACCTTGTTGATTTCGTGTGGCGGCTGGTTTCCAGTATCATAGTCAATTTTCGGCACCATAAAAGCATGGTCGCATAGCGGCCCGGTGATTTCCCTGCTCGAATTTCCCTGCTCTAGAGGCTTCAGGATATGCTCGAACTGCGAGGCGCGCCCGCCCTTTCTGCCTTCCGTCATGCTCGGCTGTTAGCGGTGCTGCGTGAACGTGTTCCCGAGGTGGAAGCGCTGTCCGCCCACTATGTTCATTTTATCGATGTTCACTCCCATGACCGCCGCGATGAGCTGGATGACGCTGCCCGCGAACGTTTGGCGCAATTGCTAGACTATGTGCCGGGCTATGGCACCCACTCAAGCGTAGAGGTCCCTGAGCGCGCCCAGCGCTTTTTAGTGGTGCCGCGCCTAGGCACCCAGTCTCCCTGGTCTTCAAAAGCCACCGATATCGCCCATAACTGTGGCTTGCACCAGATTAGCCGCATCGAGCGCGGCATCGATTACCGCGTCAGCTTTACCGCTATGCCGGACGAAGAGAGTTTGAGCGCGCTGGTGGCACTGCTGCATGACCGTATGACCGAAACCGTGCTAGCCGATGCCTCGGACGCCGCTATGCTGTTTGCCCAACACGACCCGGCACCGCTGGGCAGTGTGGATATTCTAGAAGGTGGTCGGGATGCGCTGGCAACGGCCAACCAGGCTTTGGGGCTAGCGCTGGCAGAAGATGAAATCGACTATCTTGTCGATGCCTTCAATGAGTTGGGGCGTAACCCCAGCGACGTTGAGCTGATGATGTTTGCTCAGGCCAACTCTGAGCACTGCCGTCACAAAATCTTCAACGCCGATTGGGTGATCGACGGCGAGCTGCAGAGCCACTCGCTGTTTAAGATGATCAAGAACACCTTTGCATCATCGCCGGACAACGTACTCTCGGCCTACAGCGACAACGCTGCGGTCATCAAAGGCAGCCAAGCCGGGCGCTTCTTTGCTACGCCACTGACGGGCGCTGACAACGAACGTGCACTCTACGCGACTCATCAGGAACCCGTTCATATCCTGATGAAGGTTGAAACCCATAATCATCCCACCGCGATCGCCCCTTTCCCGGGAGCTGCGACCGGCTCAGGCGGCGAAATCCGCGACGAAGGTGCTACCGGTATTGGCGGAAAGCCTAAAGCGGGCCTTTCGGGCTATACCGTTTCAAATCTACGCATTCCTGAGTTTGTGCAGCCCTGGGAGGCGTTTGATTACGGCAAGCCCGAGCGCATGCAGTCGGCGCTGAACATCATGCTCGACGGCCCTATCGGCGGCGCCGCGTTCAACAATGAGTTTGGTCGCCCCAATCTAACCGGCTATTTCCGCACCTACGAGCAGGAGTCGCTTAATGAGGGCGGTATTGAACGGCGCGGCTTCCATAAGCCGATTATGCTCGCCGGCGGTTACGGCAATATCCGTGCCCACCACGTGCAAAAGGGCGATATCCCCGTTGGCGGCAAGCTGATTGTGATGGGCGGCCCGGCGATGCTGATTGGCCTGGGTGGCGGCGCAGCCTCCAGCATGTCATCCGGCACCTCTAGTGCCGATTTGGATTTTGCCTCGGTACAACGTGAGAACCCCGAAATTGAACGCCGCGCCCAGGAAGTTATCGACCGCTGCTGGGCGCTGGGCGATCACAACCCGATTCGCTTTATCCACGATGTGGGCGCTGGCGGGCTTTCCAACGCGCTGCCGGAGCTGGTCAAAGACGGCAACCGTGGTGGCCGCTTTGATCTGCGTGCGGTGCCCAACGCCGAGCCGGGCATGAGTCCCCTGGAAATCTGGTGCAACGAAGCCCAGGAGCGCTACGTGCTTGCTGTCGCGCCAGAAGATTTGGACACCTTTGATGCCTTGTGCAAGCGTGAGCGCTGCCCCTATGCGGTCGTCGGCGAAGCATTGGAAGAGCACCACCTTGAAGTGCGCGACGGCCACTTTGAAAGTAAGCCGGTCGATTTGCCGATGAGTGTACTGTTTGGCAAAGCGCCTAAAATGCAGCGCGAATTTGAACGCCACGACCCGGCGCTTTCCGGCATGATGCTGGATAATCTTGACCTGCGCGAAGCGCTGGATCGGGTGCTGCGTCTGCCCACAGTGGCCTCCAAAAATTTCCTGATTACCATTGGCGACCGCTCGATTACTGGCCAAGTGGCTCGCGACCAAATGGTCGGCCCCTGGCAAGTGCCGGTAGCCGATGTAGCGGTGACCACGGCAAGCTTTGACAGCCATGCGGGTGAAGCCATGGCCATGGGGGAGCGTCCGCCGGTAGCATTGATCAACCCCGCGGCTAGCGCCCGCCTGGCGGTTGCCGAAGCGATTACCAATTTGGCGGCGGCACCGATTGCCAAACTTAGCGATATCAAGCTCTCCGCTAACTGGATGAGCGCGGCTGACCATCCAGGTGAAAACCAAGCGTTGTATGACGCCGTTTATGCGGTGGGTATGGAAATGTGCCCGGCGCTGGGCATTGCCATTCCGGTGGGCAAGGACTCAATGTCGATGCGCACGGCTTGGAAGGATGAGAACGAGCAGGGCGAGTACGAAGATAAGAGTGTGACGTCGCCGCTCTCGCTAGTGGTGACCGGCTTTGCTCCGGTGACTGACGCCCTGGCGACGCTCACGCCGCAGATCAATCTGGATCAAGACGAATCGGATCTGATTTTGATCGACCTGGGCAACGGTCAGAACCGTTTGGGCGGCTCAGCGCTGGCGCAGGTATATGGCCAAGTAGGCAATGACTGCCCCGATGTAGATGACCCGGAAGATATCAAGGCCTTCTTTGAGGTCATTCAGGGCCTGAACCGTGACGGCAAGCTGCTGGCGTATCACGATCGTAGCGACGGGGGCCTGCTGGTCACGCTTCTGGAGATGGCCTTTGCCGCCCATGCTGGGCTTGAGATCAAGCTCGACTGGATGATCGATGAGCCGGTGGAGGCGTTGAACGCGCTGTTCTCCGAGGAGCTGGGCGCCGTGATCCAGGTCAATCGTGAACACACGGAAGAAGTGCTGGCGCAGTTTGCCGTTGCCGGTATCGAAACTTGTGGCGTCATCGCCCGTCCGCGTTACGACGACCAGGTGCGCGTCACGCTGTTTGAAGAGCCCTTGCTGGAAACTACCCGTCTGCTTACCCAGCGTACCTGGGCTGAAACCAGTTACCGCATGCAGGCGCTGCGCGATAATCCCGAATGCGCTAAAAACGAATTCGATAATCTGCTCGATAGCCGCGACCCAGGGCTCTCCGCAACACCGTCCTTTGATGTCAATGAGGATGTCAGCGCGCCGTTCGTTAATACCGCCAAGCCCGCCATGGCGGTGCTGCGTGAGCAGGGCGTCAATGGTCAGGTGGAGATGGCCTGGGCCTTCGATAAGGCCGGGTTTGAGGCGGTGGATGTGCATATGAGCGACATCCTTGAAGGGCGCGTATCGCTGGAAGCGTTCAAAGGTCTGGTGGCCTGCGGCGGTTTCTCCTATGGCGACGTGCTGGGCGCTGGTGGCGGCTGGGCCAAGTCGGTGCTGTTTAACGAGCGCGCTCGGGAGCAGTTTGCGGCGTTCTTTGCCCGTGAAGACAGCTTCTCGCTGGGTGTGTGCAACGGCTGCCAGATGCTCTCGCAGTTGAAAACGCTCATTCCCGGCGCTGAAAACTGGCCGACCTTTGTACGCAACGAATCCGAGCAGTTTGAGGCGCGGGTTTCGATGGTGCGGGTTGAAAAGAGCCCCTCGATCCTGCTCGCCGGTATGGAAGGTTCAAAGCTGCCCATTGCCGTGGCCCATGGTGAAGGACAGGCGGCGTTCCGCGACAGCGCGCATTTGCGTAGCATGCAGTCGAGCAGCCAAATCGCCCTGCGTTACATCGATAACTATGGCCAGGCAACTACCCGTTACCCCGCCAACCCCAACGGCTCGCCTGCGGGCATCACCGGTTTGACCACGCCGGATGGCCGGGTAACCATTATGATGCCCCACCCCGAGCGTGTTGCTCGGGCGGTCACCAACTCCTGGCGCCCGGCGGAGTGGACGGAAGATGGTGCCTGGCTGCGGCTATTCCGCAACGCTCGCGTATGGTTGGGTTAGAGATTGATTAAGCAACACCCTAAGGCGGCCTCCGGGCCGCCTTTCCTATCTTCATCTGCTACGCCCAAACTACGCCCCTACCAGCAGGAAGCGGTCAAGCGCGTGGTGGTGCACTTTCGCGCCTCCAGCGAACCTGCTTTGGTAGTATTGCCTACCGGCAGCGGCAAATCCCTGGTGATTGCGGAGCTGGCGCGGTTGGCGAGAGGGCGGGTGCTGGTACTGGCCCATGTGCGCGAACTGGTGGAGCAGAACCACGCCAAGTACCAGGCCTATGGCCTTGAAGCGGATATTTTTAGCGCCGGTTTAAAGCGCAAAGAGGCCAGCCGCCAAGTGGTGTTTGGCTCGGTGCAGTCGGTGGTGCGCAACTTGGATAGTTTTAACGACGCTAACTTTACCCTGTTGGTGATCGATGAGAGCCACCGTGTATCGCTTAATGAAGACGCCAGCTATCGCCAAGTGATCGAGCATCTGCGCCAGCACAACCCGCAGCTGAAGATACTTGGCTTAACGGCGACCCCTTACCGCTTGGGGCAGGGGTTTATCTACTATCGCCACCACCACGGTATGGTGCGCGGCAGCGAAGAGAGCTTTTTTCGCGACTGTGTGTTTGAGCAGCCGCTGCGCCTGATGGTCAAGCAGGGCTACCTCGCTGCGCCCAAGCGCCTGGATATGGCCATTGAGGGCTACGACTTCTCCGCACTCAAACCCTCGTCAAGCGGTCTGTTTCAGGAGGAGGAGCTTAATCGCGTGGTGGCGGGTAGCCGGGCAACGCCGGGTATTATCGGGCAAATTGTCGAGCGCGCGGTTGATCGCCAGGGCGTGATGGTTTTTGCTGCCACCGTGGCCCACGCTGAAGAAATCATCGGTTATTTACCCAGGGCAGAAGCCGCGCTGATTACCGGCGCAACGCCTTCCCAGGAGCGCACGACGCTGATCGATGCTTTTAAGGCGCGAGAGCTGAAGTATCTGGTCAACGTGGCGGTGCTGACCACCGGTTTCGATGCTCCCCACGTGGATTTAATCGCTATTTTACGGCCCACCGAATCGGTGAGCCTCTATCAGCAGATGATAGGTAGAGGGCTGCGCTTATCGCCGGGTAAAAGCGACTGTCTAATTCTAGATTACGCCGGTAACCCTTGGGATATCTATGCCCCCGAAGTGGGCGAGCCGAAGCCGGATAGCGATAGTGAGCCGGTGCAGGTGGAGTGCCCTGCCTGCGGCCACGCCAATCTTTACTGGGGCAAGCGCGATGGTGAGCTAGTGATTGAGCACTTTGGCCGCCGTTGTCAGGGTTTGGTAGAGGACGAGGAGGGAAAGCATCGCCAGTGCGAATTTCGCTTTCGCTTTAAGGTC
This sequence comes from Vreelandella boliviensis LC1, assembly GCF_000236035.1. Taxonomy (GTDB): domain Bacteria; phylum Pseudomonadota; class Gammaproteobacteria; order Pseudomonadales; family Halomonadaceae; genus Vreelandella; species Vreelandella boliviensis. The sequence goes on along the minus strand of NZ_JH393258.1, from coordinate 1,023,913 downwards.
TGCGAGGAGTGTGGGGCTGAAAATGACATCGCCGCCCGGTGCTGCCACGGTTGTGAGAAACTGTTGGTGGATGCCGACGATAAGCTCAAAGATGCGCTGAAGCTCAAAGATGCAAAAGTGTTAAGGGTCAGCGGCATGCAGCTGGAAGCAACCACCAACGGTCGCGGCCTGCCGCGTTTAAAAGTCACCTACCACGACGAAGACGGCAGCCATCTTTCTGAGTGGTTTGCGCTGGAAACCCCGGCTCAGCGGCGCGCCTTCTACGCTGCTTTTCTGCGTTACCACCTGCGCGCACCAGGGGGTAAATGGCAGCCGCTAAGCGCCGACGAAGTCGTTGCCGAACAACGCCGCCTGCGCCACCCTGATTTTGTCGTAGGCCGCAAAGTGGGGCGCCATTTCCAAATCCGTGACAAGCTGTTTGACTATGCAGGCCGCTACCGGAAAGCGGTGGAGGCGGGGTAGCATGTGCCTTGTGGCGATAAACCATCTATTATTCAACACCGCGATATACTAGAGGGAGCCTGGCATGACTAATTCTCCTAAGCGAGTTACGTTTGATGAAGATAATTTTTGGGTTGAGTTAAGCGATGGGCGAACGGTCGGCGTACCGCTGGCTTGGTACCCGCGCCTTCTTAAAGCATCACCTCAACAATTGGCAAGCTATGAATTGAGCGCCCGTGGAATTCATTGGGATGCACTGGATGAAGATGTATCTATTGATGGGATTTTGGCCGGGCAAGGCGATTTAACACGTCACCGTCAGGCTGTTGCCTGATTTCAACCACCTTAAGAGAGCCCGACCCGCGTGAGCGAGACGCCAAGCGATGCTATCGATTTAGAAAATCCTGATGCCGCGGTAACCGAGCCTGCGGCCGCTTCGTTTGGGCGCCTGTTTAATGAGCCGATTACCCAAATGCCGGAGGATTTGTATATTCCGCCGGAAGCGCTGCGCGTGTTTTTGGAAACCTTTGAAGGCCCACTGGATCTGCTGCTCTACCTGATTCGCCGCCAAAATCTGGATATTTTGACCATCAACGTGGCGACCATCACCCACCAGTACATCGAGTACGTGGAGCTGATGAAGGCCATGGAGATCGAGCTGGCGGGGGAATACCTGCTAATGGCCGCCATGCTGGCAGAGATAAAGTCGCGCACGTTGCTGCCGCGTCCACCGAAGGCAGAGGGCGATGACGAGGAAGATCCCCGCGCTGAGCTTATCCGCCGACTGCAAGAGTATGAGCGCCTTAAAGAGGCGGCAGAAACGCTGGATACGCTGCCGCGCATGGGGCGTGACTGGTTCAGCGTGCAAGCGGGCTTACCACCGCTGGAATCCCGCGTGATTCACCCAGAGGTGGAGTTGGATGAATTGCTCAGCGCGCTCTCCGATATCCTTAAGCGCGCCGAACTAGTGCAGGCCCACCAGATCAGTCGCGAGGTGCTCTCTACCCGCGAGCGCATGCTCAAGATTATGGAACAGCTAAGTCACGATGACGCCCAGCAGCGCTATACCCCCTTTGAAGCACTGTTTACTTTAGAAGAGGGGCGCGCAGGGGTGGTGGTCACTTTTATGGCGATTCTTGAGCTAGCTAAAGAAGCCATGATTGAAATAGTGCAAAATGCGGCGCTGTCGCCGATTCACGTGCGCGCGCGGCGTGCTGCCCTTGCTGACGGTGAGGAAAGTGCTTTTGATGAGGGCGAGATAGAAGATGATGCCTATGGCGAGTCCGCTTTTGAACCTGGCGAGGAGACGCCATGAGTAACGCCGTCACCGCGTTAGATGACACTGTTTTAGATGACATTGTCGAAGCGGCACTGCTGGCTGCTGGCGAACCGATACCCCTTGATCGGTTGGAGACGCTTTTTCTTGAAGGCGAATGCCCCACGCGCAAGGAGTTTCGTGACGTCCTGGAGCGTTTGCAGCAGCGCCATTCTGGTGGTGCGCTGGAGCTGCTGGAAACGTTCTCAGGCTACCAGCTGCGCATTCGTCCGCGGCTTTCCCAGTGGGTGTCGCGGTTGTGGGATGAGCGCCCCCAACGTTACTCACGGGCACTGTTGGAAACCCTGGCGTTAATCGCCTACCGGCAGCCGGTCACCCGGGGCGATATTGAAGAGGTGCGTGGGGTCAGCGTTAGCAGCTCAATTATGCGTACTCTGTCAGAACGTGGCTGGATTCGCGTAGTCGGTCATCGTGATGTGCCCGGTCGACCGGCGGTATACGCCACCACACGCAGCTTTTTAGATGATTTTGGGTTAAAAACCCTCGACGCGCTGCCGCCCATGCACACCTTGGCAAGCTGGGACGAAAACGAAATATCTGAAGAGCCGGGGATGACAAGTGATGCTGATGTTCAGGAAGAAAATGGCACTGGTTCAGGCGATGAAGCACTAGACGAAATGATCAAAACGGTGCAGGATGCGCCACTCCAGAAAGAACAGATAACCTCGGCTGATATAGCCGACACGCACGCCGAGACGGCGTTAACCCAGCCGCTGAGTTTTGCCGACCTACAGGCTCGGCTCGCGGCCCGTGCCAAGCGCCAACAAGACGAGCGCGAAAGCACGGAGACTACCGATGTGAGGTCAGACGACCATGAGTCAGAGTGATAACACCACGCCCCCAACCAGCGAAAAGCTGCAAAAAGTCTTGGCCCGTGCAGGCCTTGGCTCGCGTCGTGAGATGGAAGCGGCGATTTCCGCCGGCCGCGTTAAAGTGAATAGTCAGGTGGCTAAATTGGGCGACCGCGTTGAAGCGCGGGACAAAGTCAGTTTTGATGACCGCCCAGTGACACTACGCCCCGAAGAAGAAGTGCCACGCCGGGTGATTATGTACAACAAGCCGGAAGGCGAGCTGTGCACCCGTAAGGACCCAGAAGGTCGCCGCACAGTGTTTGACCGCTTGCCGCGCCTAAAAGGCGAACGCTGGATTGCGATCGGTCGCCTGGATATCAACACCAGTGGTTTACTGCTGTTTACCACCGATGGTGAGCTGGCCAATCGTTTGATGCACCCCTCTACCCAGGTGGAGCGCGAGTATGCGGTTCGCGTGATGGGTGAAGTGAAGCGCGAGCATATCCTGGCGATGGTCGATGGCGTCATGCTGGAAGATGGGCCTGCGCGCTTTACCGATGTGCAGGAGTTTGGTGGCGAAGGCATCAACACCTGGTTCCACGTGGTGATTCTGGAAGGACGCAACCGTGAAGTGCGTCGTCTTTGGGAATCACAGGCTCTTACGGTTAGTCGCCTTAAACGCGTGCGCTACGGCAATATCTTCCTCGATAAGCGAGCAAAAGCCGGTGAATGGGTCGAACTTACCCAGGATGAGGTGGATGACTTAGCCACCCTGGCTAACTTAGAGACCCGTAAGGTGCCTGCGCTGACGCCGGATGAGAAGAATCGCTGGAACCGCGATAAGCACAAGCGTAAACCGGTACAGGTATTGCGCAAACCGAAAAGCAAAGCTCGCTAAGCCATTAGCCTAGGCTGATATGCGTGCCTGTCAGCATTGAGTGACGCGAGCAGGCACACAAATGATGTATTGTTGTAGAGTGAAGGCGAAAAAACGCTTGCTATCAATAAGGTGTAAGCGTAGGATATGCATCCGTTCAGGCGGGTCGTTAGCTCAGTTGGTAGAGCAGTTGACTTTTAATCAATTGGTCGCAGGTTCGAATCCTGCACGACCCACCATTCAAACAACTGATCAGTTTGAATTGAGTGATGAGCGTTTAGCGTATGCAGCATTTAGAGTATGTGTTGTAACGTCATTAAATGAATAGCAAAGCAAGTTTGGGTCGTTAGCTCAGTTGGTAGAGCAGTTGACTTTTAATCAATTGGTCGCAGGTTCGAATCCTGCACGACCCACCATTCAAACAACTGATCAGTTTGAATTGAGTGATGAGCGTTTAGCGTATGCAGCATTTAGAGTATGTGTTGTAACGTCATTAAATGAATAGCAAAGCAAGTTTGGGTCGTTAGCTCAGTTGGTAGAGCAGTTGACTTTTAATCAATTGGTCGCAGGTTCGAATCCTGCACGACCCACCAAATTCAACGCCCTTGGCAGTTTAACTGCCAGGGGCGTTTTGCTATGTGTCTGGAAAGCAATCTGTGTGTGACAATCTGTTTGCAGTTGGCAGTCATTTCCCACCACAATGGTTTAGAATGAATAGTGCTAGAACCATTTTTTAAGCGCTAGCTTTAAGCACTAGCTTTAAGCAACAGTTCCAAGCAATAGATTTTAAGCGTTAGGCCACCGCGAGAGACGCATCGGCCTATCGCGCACACGAGCGGTATTGGTATAGAACGATGGGTACCTATGCCGTGGCCCAGTGTTTAACAGGGGGATTCCCTGTTCGTCACAGTGGTAGACACAATGACTATTATGACTTTACAAGCTGAGCTTGATGCTCCGCTACCCACAGCCTACTGCCCGACCCGCATTCCGGCGGAAGATCAGGCCCGGGTTGAAGAGATCAAGCGGCTATTGAAGGCCCATAACGCTGTTTTGGTCGCACACTACTACACCGATGATGCCATTCAGCAACTGGCGGAAGAGACCGGGGGCTGTGTCGCTGACTCGCTGGAGATGGCTCGCTTTGGTGCTCGTCATGAGGCCACCACGCTGGTTGTCGCCGGTGTCCGCTTTATGGGCGAAACCGCCAAAATCCTATCGCCTGAAAAGCGTGTGCTGATGCCTACCTTGGAAGCCACCTGTTCGCTGGATATTGGCTGTCCTGCCGATGAGTTCAGCGCTTTCTGTGATGCCCACCCTGACCGCACCGTAGTGGTGTATGCCAACACTTCCGCAGCCGTTAAGGCGCGGGCGGATTGGGTGGTGACTTCGTCGATTGCGGTAGAGGTGATTGAGCACCTGCAAGCCAAAGGCGAGAAAATTCTCTGGGCACCTGATAAGCACTTGGGCGGTTACATCCAGAAGAAGACTGGCGCCGATATGTTGATGTGGGACGGCGCCTGTATCGTCCATGAAGAGTTTAAGGCCAAGGGCGTTGAAGACTTGAAGCGTATCTATCCGGATGCCGCGGTGCTGGTGCATCCAGAGTCACCAGAGCCGGTGGTGAAACTGGCGGACGTGGCAGGTTCCACCTCACAGTTGATCAAGGCCGCGAAAGAGCTGCCCAACGATAAGCTGATTGTGGCCACTGATCGTGGCATCTTTTTCAAGATGCAGCAGGCGGTGCCTAATAAAACGCTGTTTGAGGCACCTACAGCGGGTAATGGTGCCACGTGCCGCAGCTGCGCCCACTGCCCCTGGATGGCCATGAACGCGCTGGATAACCTAGCGGGGGCGTTGCGCGATGGGAGTGGTGAAATTCAGGTGGATGAAGCTCTGCGCCTGCAGGCTTTAAAACCCCTTGAACGCATGCTTAACTTCAACGCATAGCGAGAAAAGATTAACCGAATGTCATTGCGAACGAAGAAGTGTCATTGCGAACGAAGTGAAGCAATCTCGGGGTTACTGCCTCCGCTGGTGAAGATTGCCGCGTCGCTGCGCTCCTCGCAATGACAGGTGAAGTGTCGTTGCCAGCCCCGCCATGTCATTGCGAGCGGAGCGAAGCAATCTCGGGGTTTGCTACCACCAAAGAGATTGCCGCGTCGCTGCGCTCCTCTCAATGACATGTGAAGTGTCGTTGCCAGCCCCGCCATGTCATTGCGAGCGGAGCGAAGCAATCTCGGGGGTTGCTACCACCAAAGAGATTGCCGCGTCGCTGCGCTCCTCTCAATGACATGTGAAGTGTCGTTGCCAGCCCCGCCATGTCATTGCGAGCGGAGCGAAGCAATCTCGGGGGTTGCTACCACCAAAGAGATTGCCGCGTCGCTGCGCTCCTCTCAATGACATGTGAAGTGTCGTTGCCAGCCCCGCCATGTCATTGCGAGCGGAGCGAAGCAATCTCGGGGGTTGCTACCACCAAAGAGATTGCCGCGTCGCTGCGCTCCTCTCAATGACATGTGAAGTGTCGTTGCCAGCCCCGCCATGTCATTGCGAGCGGAGCGAAGCAATCTCGGGGTTTGCTACCACCAAAGAGATTGCCGCGTCGCTGCGCTCCTCTCAATGACATGTGAAGTGTCGTTGCCAGCCCCGCCATGTCATTGCGAGCGGAGCGAAGCAATCTCGGGGGTTGCTACCACCAAAGAGATTGCCGCGTCGCTGCGCTCCTCTCAATAACATAGGTTTAGTTAAAATCTTCCAGGGCTTCGCGATACTCGATAAAGTCCTCGCGTCGCTGCTCGATTCTTGCCAGCGCCTGCTGGTCATTTTCCCGCTCGGCGGCATCCCGGGCGATGGAGAGTTGGCGAATGCCGCGATCAACGCGGCCGGTCAGTTGAAGATGCTCTGCGCGCGCTAAATGCCCCCAGCTGTCATGTCCGCTGCGCCCGGCTGCTTCAGCCAACAGATTAAAGCCCTGCGGGTTTTCCGGATTTTGAACGGTAATATCGTTTAGCAGTTGATAAGCTGCCTGCGGGTCGCGCTGAAGCTGTGCTTCGGCCAATGTCAGCTGGGCAGGCAGGTAGTTGGGCATAAAGCGCAGTAATCGCTGGCTGCGTTGAATGGCCTGATCGTAGCGGCCAGCTTCCAGCGCGACGCTCGCTGCAGAGGCAGGCAGCATAGCAAAGTCGGGATGCTCGTTGGCAAGCCTATCCAGCTGCTCCAAAGCGCTGTCGGTTTGGCCGTTGCGAGCATCGATCAGTGCGGCTAAGTAGTCCTGAGCGGCTTGTTCGGCGTCTTCCTGAGCAAGTCGTGAAGCTGCTTGCTGGGGAGTGTTGGTGTAAATGCTCAGCAACGCACGGGCGCGCATCAGGTCGTAGAGGGTATCACTGGTGTACGCATCGGCGACATTAAGCTGGGCGGCGCGGGCTTGCGCGGCGCTTAAACGATTGTCGGTGACCGGGTGGGTTAGCAAGAATTCCGGGGGCGTATCGCCCTGCAGGCGGGCCATGCGCTGCATGGCAGAGAACATGCGTACCATCGCTTCAGGGTCATAGCCCGCGTCGGCCATGGCCTGTAGGCCTATGTTATCGGCTTCCTGTTCAA
>NZ_JH393258.1:1009375-1016656 GCF_000236035.1 Vreelandella boliviensis LC1 | reverse complement strand
CCTTCCTGTCCAACCAGCCGTGAGTAGCTGAGCTGATCCTGAAGCAGCGCCGCCTGAGAGCCCATGGCGGCCGCGATGCCCACGTCGCCACCACCACTCGCGGCAATCAGCATGCCTGCCAGCATGCCCGCCATAGCGGGCAGCTGGGTCTGGGCCGCGCGGGCGCTGCCCCGGGCATAGTGGCGTTGAGAGAGGTGCCCCAGTTCGTGGGCTAACACTGAGACAAAGGCACCTTCATCTACGGCAAACGCGAATAGCCCCGAGTTGATGCCCACTACGCCGCCAGGTACGGCAAAGGCGTTAAGTGAACCGTTATCGACCATAACGGTGATAGTGCGTAGGCCGTTAATTTGGCTATGCGGGGCTAGCCGGGCAATCAGACTTTGCAAATAGTCATTGGCAATGGGGTCTTGCCACTGTGGGGCTTGGGCACGAAACTGGCGCAGCCACGCACGGCCCAAGCGATACTCTTCATTGCTGACGGAGGTAGACGCTGCCCCTAAACTTGGCAAATCGTAATCGTTGATAGCAGCGCTTTGCGGACTAAAAAGTAGGCTGCCAAAGGCACAAGCGAACGCACATATCCAGCCTGGGCAAGCGGTACGAAGGGTCGGCATGGCATCCTCTTAAGTGATGGTTAAGCATAGCAGTGACTGTGTGACATTGATAAAGGCTGGGAAGTGCCGTTAAATCGACAGCCTAGTGAAATCAATCGCTAAAAAGACAGTTTATGCCGCAGCGGTTATTAAACAATGTTTATGCAGCAACATTTATAAATCTATGCCGTGAATAGGCAGGTCATTTTGAGGGAGTGTGTATGTCTGAGCAGACCGAGGGCTTTCAACCCGACACGGTGCTTGACGCTTGTGGGCTGCATTGCCCGTTGCCTTTGCTAAAGGCCAAACAGGCCCTGACAGGCTTGGCAGCTGGTCAGTTACTGGAAGTGCGTTCAACGGATGCCGGTTCGTGGCGTGATATGGCGACGTTTACCGACCAGAGTGCGCATACGCTGGAAGGCCGTGAGCAGCGCGACGACGTTTATGTTTATTGGATTAGAAAAGCTGGGGATGCGCACTCATGACCTTGCGCACGATTCTAAAAAGCTGGGTTGAGCGCTACTTCTCAGACGAAGAGGCGCTCATCCTGCTAGTAGTCCTGGTGGCGGGCTTTGCAGCGATTATTTGGTTTGGACGGATGCTGGCGCCATTTTTTACCGCATTGGTGATCGCGTTTCTGCTCCAAGGCGTAGTGGGTGCGCTTACCCGGCGGGGGTTGCCGCATCTGCTGGCGGTCATCCTGGTCTTTTTAGCCTTTATCAGTGTGCTGCTCTCCCTGGCGTTTATTCTAATGCCGTTGATCTGGAATCAGCTAGTGGGGCTGGTTCAGGAGACGCCGCGGATGTTCGCTAGTGGCCAGGGGTGGTTGGATGAGTTGCAGGCGCGCTATCCGAACATTATTACGCCAGATCAGATGCAGAGCTGGATAGGCGTAGCAAGCCGCGAGATTAGCCAGTTAGGCCAGCGCGCCTTAACGCTCTCGCTGGCCTCGATAGGCAATATTATGTCGCTGATTATCTACTTGGTGCTGGTGCCGATTCTGGTGTTCTTTATGCTCAAGGATCGCGACATACTGGTCGGTTTTATGCTTTCGCTGCTGCCCCAAAAACGTACGCTGCTATCGCGCATTTGGCGTGAGATGGACGATCAAATTGCCAACTATATTCGCGGTAAATTTATTGAAATCATAATCGTGGGTACGGCGGCGTTCTTTACCTTTGCGTTCTTTGGGTTGCCGTATACTGCGCTGTTGGCGGTGTTGGTAGGGCTTTCTGTACTAGTGCCATATATCGGTGCTGCTGTAGCTACACTGCCGGTAGCCGCGGTGGCGGGATTCTATTTTGGCCTTAGCGAAGATTTTGTCTATGTGGTGGTGGCTTACGGTGTGATTCAGGCGCTGGATGGCAATGTATTGGCACCGGTATTGTTTTCTGAGACCAACAACATTCACCCGGTTTCTATCATTGTGGCAGTGCTATTCTTCGGTGGGATTTGGGGCTTCTGGGGTATTTTCTTTGCCATTCCCTTGGCAACGCTGCTGAAAGCACTGATTTACGCTTGGCCGCGAAGCATGCATGGACGTGATGAACGGAGAGGGCTGCAAGCACCGGCGACACAGGAGGCCGAATAAGGTTCACCCATTACCCAAGGGGGATCGACACGGGTAATGGGGTTAGCTGCAAGGGACTTGGGAAAGCTAGCGGGACGCGTTAAGTTTTTCAGCTGCAGAAAGCACTTCTTCAGCATGGCCAGGCACTTTAACGCCGCGCCACTCGGTAGCTAGCTTACCCTGTTTATCTATCAGGAAAGTGCTGCGTTCGATGCCGAGGTGCTCCTTACCGTACATTTTCTTGAGCTTGATAACGTCAAACAGCGTGCAAACATTTTCGTCTTTGTCGGAGATTAGATCGAAATTGAAATCCTGCTTGGCCTTAAAGTTTTCTTGGGCACGTAGGCCGTCGCGAGAGACGCCGAGAATCACCGTGTTAGCAGCGTCGAAGGCGGGTTTACGGTCACGAAAGTCTCCGCCTTCGGTGGTGCAGCCGGGCGTGCTGGCTTTGGGGTAGAAGTAAATCACCACTTGTTTGCCGCGCAGTCCCGATAGCGTCATGGTGGTATCACCGGTGGTAGTGGCGGAGAAGTCAGCAACGGATTGACCAATTTCAACAGGCATAATGTGTCCTCACAGAGGGTGGGTTTTAAGGTGGAGTGTTTAGGTGAAGTGCTAAGCACGATTACACGTAAGCCAGGGGCCGTTGTCAAAGCTCAAAACAGGGTGACGACAAACTCACATCGCTTTACGCTGTACAGGCTCGAATCGCCTGAGTACCATTTAGCCTCTGTGCAATGTAGGCGCTTGATGCAAAATAGCGTGATCGCGCTCGGTTTCGACAAGAATTAAATTACGTAGCACTCAAAAACATAGCATCTAAAACACATAGATAGTTGATATCACAATTTGGCTGGTGAGGAATAAACGGATGATCACAGGCAGCATTGTCGCCCTGGCGACGCCTATGAAGGTCAATGGCGACATCGACTGGGAGGCGCTTCGTCGTCTGGTGAACTTCCATCTCGACAATGGCACTGATGCCATTGTGGCTGCTGGCACCACGGGCGAACCGACTACCATGTCCTTCGCCGAGCACTTTGACGTCATTCGCAGCGTCGTGGAAGAGGTGAATGGCCGTATTCCTGTCATTGCCGGTACTGGTTCGAACAACACCACCGAAGCAGTAGAGCTGACCCGCTATGCTAAAGAGGTCGGTGCCGATTATTGCTTAACGGTTGCGCCTTACTATAACAAGCCTACTCAGGAAGGGCTGTTTCAGCACTTTAAGGCCACCGCCGAGGCCAGCGACCTGCCTGTCATTCTTTACAATGTGCCTGGTCGCACTTGCTCGGATATCTACAACGAGACCGTCTTACGTCTGGCCGAAGTAGATAATATTATCGGTTTAAAAGACGCTACGGGGAACCTAGAGCGTGCGGAAGATCTAATTACTCGCCTAAAAGGCAGTGGCTTTATGCTCTACTCCGGTGACGATGCAACTGCCTGTGACTTTATGTTGATGGGTGGCCATGGTGATATCTCAGTAACCGCCAACGTTGCCCCCCGGGCGATGCATGAGCTTTGCGCGGCCGCCGTGGCTGGTGATGCCGATAAGGCGCACCAGATTAATACGCGTTTGATGCCACTGCACACCAATCTGGGTATAGAGTCGAACCCTATCCCGGTGAAGTGGGCGTTGAATCGTATGGGTTACGCGGACGCGGGGATTCGATTACCGCTAACCTGGTTGTCGGAAAAGTACCACGCTACGGTTAGTGAAGCGCTGCAACTGGCGGGCGTCGTAGAGGAGTAACCCGACGCAATACCCTTTGCTACCCAGCTCACTTACCGTGAGCTGGGTACTTGATTTGTTGACTTAAGGTGGCTTGATGAGCTCTGTGCTTGAAATACGTGTGCTTAAATGGGTTCCGCTGGCACTCGCAGCGGCTGTCGCGCTCTCTGGTTGTGCGCGGGATGGTTTTTACCACGACCGCAACCTGGACTACACCGAGGCGGCTCCAGCACCGCCTCTGGTGCTGCCAGAGTCCCGTAATACCCAACGCTACCGCGATGCGCTGCCGGTTCCTCAAGCCGCGACCCAAGGTACACGGCTTGACGAAGCGGCAGAAATTCGCCCACCGCAGTCACTCGCTATTGGCAGTGGCCTGGAGCCAGAGTACGTTGAGCGCCGTGAAGTGGGTGACCAAACCTGGTTAGTGGTGCCCGCCGATACCGGTACGGTTTGGCCGCAGTTGGAAGAGTTTGTACGCAGCCGTCAGTTGGAAGTCCTACAAAGCAGCGCTTCCCAGGGGGTTATCGTTACGTCCCAAGCGGAAATACAGCTACAAAGCGCACTGCGCGCAGGCAGCAGCGAAGTTCGTTGCGAACGCGGCGGGCAAACTATGGCTAGCTGCCTGGAGGCGCTTGAGAGCCACCTAAGTGCGCGCAGTGCGTCCGTCAGCGTCTCCTCTTCCTGGACGGCTCAGCGCCTTACCGATCAGCAAACGCTGCAAATACGCCAGCAAGGCGACAAGTGGGAAGTGGTTATTCCGCAGCCGATTGACCGCGTGTGGGCCGAGTTGAATCACTATCTTGAACTGGATTTTGCCCAGGAAGGGCAGCGTGATTTGCTGGCCGCCGATCCGGCTAGTCACGAGTTCATGGTTGAGTATATGACCGAAACCGAGCGCAACCGTAACCCGCTGCAAATCGTGTTCAGCCCGGACGTGCGCAAGATGTCCCAAGAGATCCGTCTTGCCTTGCAACCTAACGGCGACCAGACGATTCTGCGTGCCATTAACGCCAGTGAGCGGGCATTCAGTGCCGATGATCAGCGCGAGCTGCTTGAGCGTGTCTCCGGCTATTTACGTTAATTTTTTCATCCTTGTCCCCTTACGGAGCCCCCATGGAAAAGCGCCAAGAACTCTACGCCGGTAAGGCGAAATCTGTGTATACCACCGACGATCCGGATTTGTTGGTGCTCAATTTTCGTGATGACACCAGTGCCTTCGATGGCAAAAAAGTGGAGTCGCTGGCCCGTAAGGGCATGGTCAATAATATCTTTAACGCCTACATTATGGAGCGGCTGCAGGAAGCGGGCATTCCCACCCACTTTGAAAAGCAGCTCTCTAATACGGAGAGTCTGGTCAAAAAGATGCAGATGATCCCGGTGGAGTGTGTGGTACGTAACATCGCCGCCGGTGGCTTAGTAAAACGACTCGGCGTAGAAGAAGGTATCGCACTTACACCGCCTACCTTTGAATTGTTCTTAAAGAACGATGAGAAGGGCGACCCGATGATTAATGAGTCACTGGCGGAGACCTTCGGATGGGCAACGCCTGAGCAGTTAGCCAAGATGAAGGTGTTAACCTTCAAGGTTAATCATATCCTCAAAGCACTGTTTGCTGAAGGCGATATGCTGCTGGTGGATTACAAGTTGGAGTTTGGTGTATTCAAAGGCGAGGTCGTGCTGGGGGATGAGTTCTCTCCGGATGGTTGCCGCCTTTGGGACGCCAACACCCGTGAGAAGCTGGATAAAGACCGCTTCCGTCAGGGGTTGGGCGGCGTGATCGAGGCGTATGAGGAAGTTGGCCGCCGTTTAGGGATTACCTTCCCCGCTTAAACCGCCACGCTTGTGTCATTTACTCGGCGTAAGGTTCGATAGCCATCACCTCCAAGGTGGTGGCTTCGCCTTTTTGGCGATAGCGAAATTTAACGTCCACATCACGTAGCCGAACGCCGTAGAGTCGATCAGACGCCCTATCCTTTTGCTTATAGGCGGGCCTTGGGTCTTGGCTTAGCACCTGCTCAATTAATGCCAGCAGGGTGGCACTGTCTTGGCGCAGAGCGAGCGTATCCAGTGCCGCTGGATGAAAGGTAACATCCATGAGTGACGGTGTATCGGGGGCAAAACCAGCCTGTGCGTTAGGATGGGATTCGGCCCAAGGCAGATAAGGCTTGATATCGACTACCGGGGTGCCGCTGACCAAATCGCAGCCCTGGAGCTGCAGGGTCACGCCGTGCTGGGTGTCGATACCGACTAGCCTCACCAGAGAGAGGCCCAAGCGGTTAGGGCGGTGGGTGCTGCGACTGGCAAAAACCCCGACCTTTTTATTGCCCCCCAGGCGTGGCGGTCTTACCAGCGGCGACCAGCGCTCGGGGCTTTGATGAAAAATAAAACTTAGCCACAGGTGGCTGAAGTCTTCCAAGCCGCGCACAGCGAGTGGGTCGTTGTAGGGAGCGGTGAGTACAAGCTGGGCATTGGCAGCCGGAGCGAGCCCCGGCTGGCGGGGAATGCCGAATTTATCCGGGTAGTCGCTGACCACAAGGCCAATGGGCGTCAGCGTAAAGTGCTCGCTGTTATGTGCATCGTCCATCACACTGCCTTTTGCTAGGGTTGATTCGCATAGCGTTGATTTGCGTAGTATAAAGCAGGCAATGGCCCAAGCGTGACCAAATGAGGCGTGATCGAATGTGTCTTGATCAAATGATAGCTGAACAGCTCAGAGGTGACGCATGACCAATACCGAGGAGCAGCAAGCGCCAACAACCGGTACGCGGGTAATGTACCGCGCGGCGCTGGCACGTGATGCCGCCGACCAGGCGGAAGTGTTTTACCACGCTGTCATGCAGGGGGCTGCCACTCACTACACACTGGATGAGCGGCGTGCGTGGGCCAATGCTCTGCCCCGGGAAGGCAGTGCGTGGGGAGTGCGGCAAGCGCTCTACACGACCTTAGTCGCTACCTGCGATGGTCGCTGCGTGGGGTTCTTGGAGTTGGATTTAGTCGCCGGTAGGGTTGAAACTCTCTACGTATGGCCCTCACTGTCCGGCCGCGGTATCGGCACCACGCTGTTGGTACATGCCGAGCGCCTGCTGTTGGAGCAGGGGCTTGGGCGGGTGGAAATAGACGCCAGTTCGATGCTCTATGAGCGGCTAGTGCGCCGTGGCTGGGAGAACCACGGCGAAGAGTGGGTAGAGCGAAGCGGAGAACGGCTGCAGCGCTATAAGCTCTCCAAGCGGCTTAACGCTGTCGAAACTTAATCATCACACGCTATAGCTGCGCGTGATGCGCATGGAAAGGTCGATGGAAGCGATATCTTTGGTCAGTGCGCCGCTAGAGATACAGTCAACGCCGGTATCCGCGATTGCCCGCAGGGTGGTGGCATCCAC
>NZ_JH393258.1:971489-1009365 GCF_000236035.1 Vreelandella boliviensis LC1 | reverse complement strand
CGCCCGCCCGCCGTTAATTTCAACTGCAACGTGCAGGTCTTCGATGGCGAAATTGTCGAGCATGACAATATCAGACCCCGCTGCCAGCGCCTGATCCAACTCTTCAAAGGTTTCTACCTCGACTTCCACAGGTAGGTCGCTGGCTAGCTTGCGCGCCTGGGCAACCGCCGCTTGAATGCCCCCACAGGCAGCAATGTGGTTCTCTTTGATCAAAAATGCGTCCCACAGGCCAATGCGGTGATTGTGTCCGCCTCCGCAGGTAACCGCATATTTTTGCGCCAAGCGCATGCCGGGCAGCGTTTTGCGCGTATCAAGCAGGCGTACGCCAGTGCCTTCAATCAGGTCGACATAAGCGCGGGTGGCGGTGGCGGTGGCAGACAGTGTTTGCAGCACGTTCAGCGCCGCACGCTCGCCGGTGAGCAGAATGCGGGCGGGGCCTTCCAGGGTTAAAAAACACTGGCCAGCCTCAAGCTTGTCGCCATCGGCGGCGTGCCAGGTCAGGCTTACCCGACTATCCAGACGGCGGAACAGCTCATCCACCCAGGGTGCTCCGCACAGTATGGCGGCTTCACGGCTAATAACGTCGGCGCTGGCCCACTGGTGTTCAGGGATCAATTGCGCGGTAATATCACCCGGGCCAACGTCTTCTGCTAGCAAGCGAGCGGCGCTGGCGCGGATTTCTTCAGCAAGAGCGGATTGATAATGCATGGCAGTGAATTCTCTGAACGTCGTCTTCGATGACGGGCATTGTAGTGAAAAACAGCGGTGAAGGTGAAAGAGAACACAGAAAGAGAACACAGAAAGAGAGCGCTAACGTAGAGGACGAACCCTTGCCAGTGGAAAACAAACAACCCTTCGACGGGTGGTGGAAAAGCGCGCGTAAAGTCGTTTCACCAAACTGTGACTCTCGGCCCACCGGTGAGGTGTCGTTGCTAGTGATTCATGCGATCAGCCTTCCCCCTGGTCAGTTTAGTGGTCATGCTATCGAGGCGCTATTTACCAATCAATTGGTGGTAGATGAGCATCCGTTTTTCGCCGAAATTGCCCATTTAAGAGTCTCTGCGCACCTGCTTATCCGTCGCGATGGTGAGTGCGTGCAGTTTGTTGATACAGATCAGCGTGCTTGGCATGCAGGTCGCTCATGCTGGTGGGACGCTCGCCAAGCAGGGTGGCGAAGGGCACTCAACGATTTCTCGGTGGGGATTGAGCTTGAAGGGGATGACGTTAGTCCCTACACCCGGGCCCAGTATGACGCGCTGATAGAAGCGGTGGTGTGGCTATTGGCGCGCAACCCCCAGCTAGATAGCAGCCGTATAACCAGCCATGCCCATGTGTCGCCGCTGCGCAAAACAGACCCTGGCCCGGCGTTTGACTGGGCGTATTTTCAGCAGCGGCTGGGATCGCGCCTTGAGCGTTAGCGGTTGGATTACGTTTTTTCACGCTAAGTATTTCACTAGTAACGTAATAAAACGGTAGTTTAATTACATTGGGTGACTGGTGGGTAACCATGAAAAATGCTCTATGTATTGCTTATGTTGCAGTGCAATAGTTTGTTTTCGATAGGCTTTTCCGCTGCAACAGAATTGGCAGCGTGGCGACTTTGAGGTATCTTCCCCTATACAAAAGGCTAACTTTTAACAAAATTGTGTAGCTTTACTACATCAATAAGTACGTAGCTTATTGAATGTAGAGCTAAAACCCCTATCCGGCGTTTAATTACCGGCTGAATGTTGGCGAGTGGTGGAATTCCACACCGCCGTCCCAGGCCCTTCGGGTAGCGGGGATTATTGTCATTTATCGTCATTCGGAGAGACCTCTATGAGTCTGGAGACAAGAGAAGATCTCGATCCGATCGAAACCACGGAATGGATTGATTCCCTGGAATCGGTATTGGATCGTGAGGGCGAAGATCGTGCCCGCTACCTGATGACCCGCCTGGCGGATCGCCTGCGCCGGGACGGCATGAAGGTGCCCTTCTCGGTGACAACCCCGCACCGTAATACGATCCCGGTTCACCGCGAAGCACCGATGCCTGGCGACCTGTTCATGGAGCGTCGTATTCGCTCTTTGATCCGTTACAACGCCATTGCGCAGGTCATTCGTAATAACCGTGCCAAGCCGGGTCTGGGTGGCCACATTGCCAGCTTTATGTCCTCGGCAACGCTTTATGACGTGGGCTTTAACCACTTCTTCCGCGCCCCCCAGGGCGACTTTGCCGGTGACTTGGTGTATATCCAGGGGCATGTGGCGCCGGGTATCTACGCGCGTTCCTATTTGGAAGGTCGTCTGTCTGAAGAGCAGATGGACAAATTCCGCCAGGAAGTCGATGGCGATGGCCTCTCGTCCTACCCGCACCCGTGGCTGATGCCGGACTACTGGCAGTTCCCCACGGTCTCCATGGGGCTTGGGCCGATCCAAGCGATCTATCAAGCTCACGTGATGAAGTACCTGCATCACCGTGAGCTGAAGGACATGTATGACCGCAAGATCTGGTGCTTTATGGGTGACGGCGAGTGTGACGAGCCGGAATCCCTGGGTGCCATTTCGTTGGCAGGTCGCGAAAACCTCGACAACCTGATCTTCGTTATCAACTGCAACCTTCAGCGCCTTGACGGCCCGGTACGCGGCAACTCCCGCGTGATGGACGAGTTCGAAGGTGTCTTCCGTGGTGCTGGCTGGAACGTGATTAAGGTCGTTTGGGGCCGTCACTGGGATCCGCTGTTCGAGAAGGACAAGAAAGGCATCCTTCAGAAGCGCATGGATGAAGCGGTCGACGGCGAGTACCAGAACTACAAAGCCAACGGCGGCGCGTATACCCGCGAGCACTTCTTTGGTAAGTACCCAGAAACCGAAGCGATGGTCAAAGACCTCTCCGACGAAGATATCTGGAAGCTCAACCGCGGTGGCCACGACCCGTTCAAGGTTTACGCGGCTTACAACGAAGCGGTGAATACCTCTAATGGCAAGCCCACGGTTATCCTGGCGCATACCGTTAAAGGCTATGGCATGGGCAGCGGCGATGGCGAAGCCGCCAACGAAGCGCACCAGGTCAAGAGCATGGAGTACGAAGCGCTCAAGACCTTCCGCGATCGTTTCGGCATTCCGATCACCGATGAACAGCTCAAAGATGTGCCTTACTACAAGCCGGAAGACGATTCTCCCGAGCTGAAGTACATGCATCTTCAGCGTGAGCGTCTGGGTGGCTACTTGCCTAGCCGCCAGAGCGACTTTGAGGCACTGGAAATTCCCAGCCTCGAAGATAAAACCTTTGCCTCGCAAATGGTCGGCTCGAAAGGCCGCGAAGTCTCTACCACCATGGCGTTTGTACGGGTTCTTAACGGTCTGGTGAAAGATAAGAAGCTAGGCAAAAAAGTCGTGCCAATTATCCCCGACGAGGCGCGTACCTTCGGTATGGAGGGCATGTTCCGCCAGCTGGGTATCTACACCTCGGAAGGCCAGAAGTACGAGCCGGTGGATAAAGGCCAGATCATGTTCTACCGCGAGGATCAGAAAGGTCAGATCCTTGAGGAAGGTATTACTGAAGCGGGCGCGATGTCCGCCTGGATCGCCGCGGCGACTTCCTACAGCAACAACAACGTCACGCTATTGCCGTTCTACATCTACTACTCGATGTTTGGCTTCCAGCGCATTGGCGATTTGGCCTGGGCAGCAGGCGACCTGCAGGCGCGTGGCTTTATGGTTGGCGGCACCGCGGGGCGTACCACCCTTAACGGCGAAGGCTTGCAACACCAGGATGGTCACAGCCTGATTCAGGCATCCACCATCCCCAACTGCCGCAGCTACGACCCGACCTACGCCCATGAAGTGGCGGTCATCATGCAGGATGGTCTGAAGCGCATGTTCACTGATAAAGAGAACTGCTTCTACTACCTGACGGTGATGAACGAGAACTACGAGCACCCGGCGCTAGAAAACGTACCCGCCGACGATATCGTCAAAGGCATGTACCTGCTACGCGAAACCAAGGGTGACAAAGGCCGCGTTCAACTGCTGGGCTCGGGCACTATTCTGCGCGAAGTGGAAGCCGCCGCTGAGTTGCTCGAGAACGATTGGGGCATTGGCGCCGACATCTGGAGCGTGACCAGCTTTAACGAGCTGCGTCGTGAAGCGCTGCTGTTAGATCGTGAAGCCTTCCTAAGCCCAGAGGCCGAGGCCAATAAGCCCCACGTCACCAAGTGCCTGGAAGGGCGCGATGGCCCGATTATCGCCTCGACCGACTACATGAAGTTGTATGCCGACCAAGTGCGCGCCTGGGTGCCGGGTGACTACACTGTACTGGGTACCGATGGTTTTGGCCGTTCCGATACCCGTGAGAAGCTGCGTTACTTCTTTGAAGTAGATCGCTACTTCGTGACCGTGGCGGCGCTGCGTGCGCTGGCTGAACGTGGTGAGATTGATCGCAAGCAGGTTGGCGAAGCGCTTAAGAAGTACGGCATTGATGCCAATAAGCCTAACCCGCTGACTAGCTAAACCGCTGACCGGTGGGCGATTGCCCACCGGCTCGATCCGATTTGGAAGGAGCGCGACCTTGAGTAGCGAAATCATCAAAGTTCCCGATATCGGCGGCGATACCGATGTCGAAATCATCGAGATTGCGGTGTCAGTAGGCGACGTCATTGAAGCGGAAGACACCCTAATCACGCTGGAATCCGATAAAGCCAGCATGGATGTACCGGCCCCTAAAGGCGGCAAGGTGCTTAAAGTGCTGGTCAAAGAAGGCGATAGCGTCTCCGAAGGTGACGATATCGTTGAGCTGGAGGTGGAAGGTGGCAGCAACGAGCAACAAGAGAGCTCGTCCGATAGCCAACCTAAAGAAGCCCCTGCGCAACAGGACAAGCCGAAAGAGCCGTCTCAAGAGCAGAAGCCCGCGGCTAAAAAGTCAGCCGGTGGTAAGCAGACGGTTGATATTAAAGTGCCCGATCTCGGCGGCTCTGACAGCGTAGAAATTATCGAAGTCGACGTCAGCGAAGGCGATGAAATCGAAGCCGAAGACACGCTGATCACCCTGGAGTCTGACAAAGCCTCCATGGACGTGCCCAGCCCCCATAGCGGTAAGATCGTTAGCTTTACCGTAAAAGAGGGCGACACGGTCTCGGAAGGCGATGTGATCGGCCAGATGGAGATCGTTGGCGAAGGTGGCGATGACAGCGAAGACGCTTCTGACGACCAGGCATCCAACCAAGCCAGCGAACCACAAGTGTCGGCTGAGCAGGATGACGAGCCAGAAGAAGCCGCCAGCGGCGAACCGGAACGCAAAGAGATTCGCGTGCCGGATCTGTCTGGCTCCTCTGACGTGCCGATTATCGAGATCGGCGTAGCGGTGGGTGACGAAGTCAACGAAGAAGATCCGTTGATTACCCTGGAGTCTGACAAAGCCTCTATGGACGTGCCCAGCCCCTATAAAGGCAAGCTACTTGAGCTCACCGTTAAAGAGGGTGACACCGTCTCCGAAGGCGATGTGATCGGCTATATGGAAGTGGCTGGCGCTAAAGCGGATGCTAAGAGTCAGCAAGCGGCACCGAAAAAAGCTTCGCCCGAAAAATCTGAGCCTAAAAAAGAGACCAAGGCCACTGAGTCTCCAGCAGGCACGCCCAGTCCGGAAGCGCAGATGGCGGCCCATAAGCCCCGTGATGGCAAGCTGGTTCACGCCGGTCCTGCGGTACGTATGCTGGCCCGTGAGATGGGTGTTGACTTGGGGTTGGTGAAACCCAGTGGCCCGAAAGATCGCGTGCTCAAAGAGGACGTACAATCCTATGTGAAGCAGGCGGTTGCCAATCAGGGGAAAGCTCAGCCCGGCGCGGCAGCCGCGGCCACTGGCGGTGCGGGCATTCCGCCGATCCCGGAAGTCGACTTCAGCCAGTTTGGGGAAGTGGAAGAGAAGCCCATGGGGCGCCTGCTCAAAATGGGCGCGACCAACCTGCATCGCAGCTGGCTCAATGTGCCCCACGTCACCCAGTTCGACGAAGCGGACATTACCGAGCTGGAAGCTTTCCGCAAGGCGATGAAGGCCGAAGCCGAAGCCCAGGGTGCCAAGCTAACGCCGCTGCCGTTTATGGTTAAAGCCTGTGCCTTTGCGCTGCGTAAATTCCCGCAGTTCAACGTCAGCTTGAAGGGAGACGGTGAAACCATGGTATGGAAGGACTATGTCCATATCGGTATCGCTGTGGACACGCCCGATGGCCTGATGGTGCCGGTAGTACGCAACGCCGATAAAAAATCCTTGATCGAGATTGCCAAGGAGATGGCGGAGCTAGGCAAGAAAGCCCAGACCAAGAAGCTTAAGCGCGATGAGATGACCGGAGGCTGCTTCACCATTTCGAGCCTTGGCTCGATTGGTGGCACGGCGTTTACACCGATTGTCAACGCGCCGGAAGTGGCTATTTTGGGTGTCTCTAAAGCGCAGATGAAGCCGGTATGGGATGGCAGTGCCTTCCAGCCGCGCTTGATGATGCCGCTGTCGCTCTCCTACGATCACCGTGCGATCAACGGCGCCGATGCAGCACGCTTTACCGCCTTCCTGGCCGATGTGCTGACCGATATTCGTCGTTTACTGCTGTAATTGGTAGCGATGTGCTTTCACAAGCGGCGCCCCTCGGGGCGCCGCTTGTGTTTGCGAAAACCTATAGCAGGGCGACCAAAGTGGTAGTTTTGCGTCACTTGGCTGTTTTAACTTTAAAAAAGTGACATAAAAGCGGGTCTCTCAGGCTTTTGGGGAGTTGTGTCGCTCGAGAGGCGCGGTTATTGTCAATTAACAGAATTTCCATACTCATTTTTCATACCTTTTTTCATACTCATGTTTCATACTGAGAACTTCAAGGAGCAGTGCCATGCGTTTAATCCTGTTGGGTGCCCCCGGCGCGGGGAAGGGGACTCAGGCTCAGTTTATTTGCGAGCAATTTAAGATTCCTCAGATTTCCACCGGGGATATGCTGCGCACGGCCATAAAAGAGGGCACTGAGCTGGGCCTGAAAGTAAAAGAAATTATGAACAGCGGTGGCCTGGTGTCTGACGACATCATCATCGATCTGGTTAAAGAGCGGATCAGCCAGCCCGACTGTGAAAATGGCTTCCTGTTCGATGGCTTCCCGCGCACGATCCCCCAGGCCGACGCCATGAAAGAGGGCGGCGTCAAACTGGATCACGTGTTGGAAATTGCTGTACCCGATGAAGAGATCGTTAGTCGCTTGGCGGGACGCCGTGTTCATCAAGCCTCGGGCCGGATTTATCACGTTGAGCACAATCCGCCCAAAGAGCCAGGCAAAGATGATGTTACCGGTGAAACGCTGATCCAGCGTGAAGATGATCAAGAAGCCACTGTGCGTAATCGTTTGTCGGTTTACCACGATCAAACGGCACCGCTGGTCGATTACTATCAGCAGTGGGCCGCGCAAGATTCTGAAAACGCCCCCCAGTACCACCGCATCGAAGGCGTAGGCAGCGTGACGGATATCACCCGTCAGGTAAAAGAAGCCCTTAGCTGATAAAAGCGTTTTATATCTTCGCCGATGGCCCGCTTAATGCGGGCCATCGTCGTGTTAGCGTGACAAAGGTATAATGCAGAAACCTTTCTTTCGAGTGGCCACTTGCTATGCCGTTACATCTGCTTGCCCTGGACGCCTCTTCAAGCGCCTGCTCTGTAGCCCTACTGCGCCAAGACGACTCGCGCACTGAGTGCTTGGCGCGCTTTGAGATGACGCCCCGTGCCCATACCCGGCGGCTGCTGCCGATGGTGGATGAAGTGCTTGCCGAAGTGCAGGTAACGCCTTCCCAGCTGGACGCGGTGGCCTTTGGCCGAGGGCCAGGTTCATTTACCGGGCTGCGTATAGCGGCGGGCGCTGCTCAAGGATTAGCCTTTGGCCTGGACTGCCCGTTGTTGGGTGTTTCTACATTGGAGGCGCTGGCCCTTCAGGCACATCGCCGCTACCACCTCCGCCATGTGGTGACTGCCTTGGATGCCCGCATGGGAGAGGTGTACGCCGCGACGTGGCACTGTCTTAAAGATACCATCACGCCGATGAGCCCTGAAGTGGTGCTAGCCCCTGAAACGCTGGGCTTGCCAGGTGAAGAAACCGACTGGGTAGGCGTGGGCAGCGGCTTTACGCTGTGGGACCGCTTCACTGTCGATGTGCAACTCAGCATGCCCCAGCATTTGGATGATTTAGAGCCCCGCGCCGAAGAGATGGCGTGGCTGGCGGTGCGTGATTTTGCCGCTGGGCTTGGCCAAGCTGCACACCTCGTTCAGCCGGTTTATTTGCGCAATGATGTGGCCTGGAAAAAGCCTGCATGAGCTATGTAGAGAGCTATTTTGAGGGTGACGTTCATAGAGACGTTGAGAGCATTGTTCTACCCGACGGCCTGCGTTTAGAGCAGCGTGATGAAGGGTTGGTGCTGATCGGTGATGAGAAGCGCTATGGCAAGCCACTCAGCGTTGATTTTGCGGCAGGCAAAGCGGCCCATCGGCGCCGCTTTGGCGGTGGGCGTGGCCAGCTTGTTGCAAAGGCCTGTGGGCTAGCCAAGGGCATGACGCCCTACATTGTCGATGCCACCGCCGGGCTGGGGCGAGATGCGTTTGTGTTGGCCAGCCTAGGCGCCCAGGTATTGTTAATCGAGCGGGTCGAGGCGATTTCTGCGCTGTTGGAGGATGGCCTGAAACGTGCCTCCAGGCATAGCGATACGGCGGATATTGTTGCCCGCATGACGCTGCGTCATGGCGATGCCGCTCAATCCCTGGCTGAACTGGTGGCCAGTGCTCACTTTTCACCGCAGGTGATACACCTGGATCCGATGTTTCCCCATCGTGAGAAATCGGCGCTGGTGAAAAAAGAGATGCGTCTGTTTCGCGAGTTGGCCGGTGATGATAACGACGCCCCTCGCTTGCTTGAAGCGGCGCTGGATGTGGCCACTCACCGCGTGGTGGTTAAGCGCCCCCGGAAGGCGCCGCCTATTACGGGCCCAGCGCCGCAGCATACCCTTGAGGGTAAAACCAGCCGCTACGATTTATATGTACATCGCTCATTAAAGGTAGATCGCTAGAAGCAGCCAACCAGGGAGCACCCATGCAGAATGCGTGGCGAGAAGGTAATCGATTTACGCTGTTGCCAGAGGCTGCGCGCTTTCTGCCGGCCATGTTTGAAGCAGTTAGTGCCGCACGTCACTATGTGCTGGTAGAGCTCTACCTGATGGAGTCAGGGGAATTGGCGGAACAAGTCAGCGATGTGCTGATTGAGGCTGCCCAGCGCGGGGTATCCGTCTGTTTGCTGCTGGATGGGTATGGCTCGATGGGGCTCTCCAGTGATGATCGTCAAAACCTGCTGCACGGCGGCGTTCAATTGCGCTTTTTTAATCCCATTGGCTTTCACTCTTTAGCACGGAACCTAAGCCGTGATCACCGCAAAATAGTGGTTATTGATGGTGAGCTCGCGTTCACCGGTGGCTTTGGCGCGGTGGATGAGTTTTTGAACGCCTGGTACGAAATTGCTCTGCGTATTGAAGGGCCAGTGGTGGCCGATTGGGAGCAGCTATTTCGGCGCCTGTGGCATTCGCGGCTGACCCGTGCCGAGGAGGGCGATGGCAGCGCGAGAGTTCTTCCTGAACGCCGTGAGCCACAGGTGCTTGCCAATGGCGTGCTTGGGCGAGCGATGTCGGCGCGTGGCTACCGTTATCAAGCGATTCGTCACTCATTGCATCATCGGGTCAGCCAGGTAAATGAACGACTCTGGTTATGTACACCCTATTTCGTGCCCACTTTTGCACTGCGTCGGCGCTTGGTTCGGGCGGCTCGCCGCGGTGTTGACGTGCGTTTATTGTTGCCGGGGGCAAAGCATGACCATCCCAGCGTTCGCTTTGCCGGTCAGCGCTTTTTTCATACCCTGCTCAAGGCCGGAGTGCGCATTTTTGAATTTCAGCCGACCTTTATCCACGCCAAATTTGTGCTCGCCGATGGGTGGGTGAGCATTGGTTCGTGTAACTTTGACCACTGGAATCTGCACTGGAACCTAGAGGCTAACCAAGAGGCGCAGGATCCGAAACTCGCGGCTGACGTACGCGAGCTGTTTGAGCGTAACTTTGCCGCCAGCCAGGAGGTAGATGCCACGGCTTGGGCGGCGCGCCCCTGGGGGCAGCGCGCCCGTGAGTGGATCTATGGCGTGATGGATGCCGTGGTGGCGCGGCTAAAATAGTGGCTACTCTAGGTACCTAGTCTCTAGTCTAAGTATTGAGCCTAAGCACCTAGCGCTTTTTGCCTTTTGCAGGGTTTTTTTTACGTGGTTTAGGTTTTGGCGTTTCCGGCGGCACGCGGTAGTGCAGGTAAAGATCCAAAACCAGTTCCGGCAACTGAACCACCAGTGACTCCTGGCGCTCTTGATCTTTAGCAAGCTCGGCCATATCCGGCTCATCGTCGAACAGCCCAGAGAGCAGCATAAACGGTAGCAGCAGAGTGGCGGCGGCCTCTTCATCGTCCTGGAACCAGGCGCTCTCGTCGCTGAAAACGCCCTCCATAAAGCCTGCACACCAGTCACCAATGGGGGTTTCCTCGGCGAGTTCGCCAGCCAGCGTTAGCTCAAAGGGGAGTTCCGGTAAGCCGCCTTGTTCGAGTACCGCCACCGCGTTGTCACGCAGCAGCGTGAGCAGGGTGATAATCTCATCACGCTCGGCGTCATCGGCGTAGCGAGGCTCACCCTGAAACAGCTCAGCCAGCCACTGGGTAGGCGGCACTTCGCTAGGAGCCACGGCAAGGGCCACTAAAAAGCCATGGGCGGAAATGAGATCCAGGGCGTCTTCATCGACTTGATCAGAGTCGAGGAAGTCGTCCAGTCTATCCAGCTGCTCATCCTCGAGCAGTGGCTGCGGTGGCGTGTTCGTTTCAGACGTATCGCTGCGCTCTGCCATGAGTAAAGCCTCGTTAATACAATCGTTCATCAAAAGTTACCTATAACGGTTAGTTTATCACTAATGAAGACGTCACCACTGCCCCCTTGGCCTACCACTGAATTGGCGGCCATGTCGGAAACAGAGTTGCATCTGGCTGCGCGGGTTCGCGTTGATCAGGCGTGGCAGCGCTGCTGTGAAGTGTGCCCAGCGCTGCCAGCCCCGAAAGTGTGGTTTAACCTGCGCGGCGCTTCAGCAGGGCAGGCGAATCTTGGTCACGGCGGCTTACGCTTAAACCCGGTGCTGCTGAGTGAAAACCGCACGGCGTTTTTTGATGAGGTGATTCCCCACGAAATGGCCCACTGGCTGGTGTTTCATTTGGACAATGGCCCGCGCTTAAAACCCCATGGCCGCGAGTGGAAAACGGTGATGCGCGATCTCTTCGGCTTAGTTCCTAGTGTGACCCATCGGTTCGATATCCAGCAGGCGCAGCCCGCACCTTATCGTTACCAGTGCGATTGCCGGTTTCATCACTTTACCTCGAGGCGTCATGCTTTAGTCGTAAACGGGCGTCGTTACCACTGTCGACACTGCGCTAAGACCTTGGTCTACAAACCAGAAAATGAGCTTTGATTTGTTTATAAATAACTGTTTTTTAAATAGAAAATGATAATACCAATGTCTAAAGGGAAGCCTGCGCGAGGAGGTTTATGCTAGGACAACATTAATGGCAGTCGATACTCCAGATAATGGGCAATAAGCCTCATAAATAATCGTATCGACTACAGTTTCTTAGAGAGTGCATTTTCACGGACAGAGGCAATTTTATGAGCGATCAACAGAACGTCTATCCGGTGCGCGACGATTTCGCCGCCAATGCCTGGGCTGATAAAGCCAAATATGAGGCCATGTATCAGCAGTCGATAGACGACCCGGAAGGCTTCTGGGCTGAACAAGCCAAACGCCTTGACTGGATTAAAGCGCCCAGCAAAATCAAAAACACCTCCTTTGCGCGTGACAATGTCGATATTCGCTGGTTTGAGGATGGACTGCTTAACGTCAGCGCCAACTGCCTTGACCGCCATCTAGATAAGCGCGGCGACCAGACGGCAATCATTTGGGAAGGCGACAATCCCGATGACTCCAAGCACATTACTTACCGCGAGCTTTACGCACGTACGAACCAGTTGGCCAACGCGCTGAAAGAGCTGGGCATCGGTAAAGGCGACACCGTTACACTGTATATGCCGATGATTCCCGAAGCCGCCATGGCCATGCTTGCTTGTGCACGTATCGGTGCGGTGCACTCCGTGGTATTTGGTGGCTTCTCGCCAGATGCCGTTGCTCAGCGGGTGATTGGCGCCGACTCCAAACTGGTGATTACCGCCGATGAATCGGTGCGTGGCGGCAAGCACGTGCCGTTGAAAGAAAACGTAGACGCTGCTTTGACCCGTGAAGGCACCGACGTGTGCAAAAACGTTCTGGTGGTGAAACGTACTGGCGGTGAGATTGATTGGAACGAGGGCCGCGATATTTGGTTTGACGACCTCGTCGACCAGCAGTCTGGCGAATGCGCAGCCGAGCCCATGGGGGCAGAAGACCCGTTGTTTATTCTCTACACCTCAGGCTCTACCGGTGCGCCTAAAGGCTTGAAGCATACCACTGGCGGCTACCTGACCTACGCCGCCATGACGCACCAGTATGTGTTTGACTATCAAGAGGGGGAGGTTTACTGGTGCACCGCGGACGTTGGCTGGGTCACCGGGCATAGCTACATCGTTTATGGCCCCTTGGCCAACGGCGCAACTACCTTAATGTTTGAAGGTGTTCCAAGCTATCCTACCCATGGCCGACTGGGCGATATCGTTGATAAGCATAACGTCAATATTCTTTATACTGCGCCCACCGCGGTGCGTGCACTGATGGCCCATGGTGATAACGTCATGGACTCCAGCAAGCGCGATAGCCTGCGGCTGTTGGGCTCTGTGGGCGAACCGATTAACCCGGAAGCATGGGAATGGTTCTACCGCGTTATCGGCAATGAGAAATGCCCAATTGTGGATACCTGGTGGCAAACCGAAACCGGTGGCATCATGATAGCCCCACTACCGGGCGCTACGCCGCTTAAACCTGGCTCTGCGACAGTACCGTTTTTTGGCGTGAAGCCCGCTCTGGTAGATAACGAAGGTAAAAAACTGGAAGGCGCCACAGAAGGTAACCTGGTCATTCTTGACTCCTGGCCGGGGC
Source organism: Vreelandella boliviensis LC1 (assembly GCF_000236035.1). Lineage (GTDB taxonomy): Bacteria > Pseudomonadota > Gammaproteobacteria > Pseudomonadales > Halomonadaceae > Vreelandella > Vreelandella boliviensis. The sequence goes on along the minus strand of NZ_JH393258.1, from coordinate 996,231 downwards.
AGGCACGCTCTATTTGGGGTGACCACGAGCGCTATATCCAGACCTACTTCTCGACCTACGACGGTATGTACTTCACGGGTGACGGCTGTCGCCGCGATGAGGATGGTTATTTCTGGATCACTGGTCGTGTGGATGACGTTCTGAACGTGTCTGGTCACCGTATGGGGACTGCCGAAATTGAGTCCTCTCTGGTTGCACACAGCGCCGTTGCTGAAGCAGCCGTTGTTGGCTTCCCGCACGATATTAAGGGACAGGGCATCTATATCTATGTCACCCTGAATGACGGTATTGAAGAGTCCGACGAACTCAAAAAAGAGCTGACCCAGTGGGTGCGCAAAGATATTGGCCCGATTGCTTCGCCGGATATCATTCAGTGGGCGCCAGGATTGCCGAAAACCCGCTCAGGTAAAATCATGCGCCGTATCCTGCGTAAGATAGCTGCCAACGAGTGTGATGGCTTGGGCGATACCAGTACGCTGGCCGATCCGTCGGTAGTCGATGAGCTGATTGAGCATCGCGCCAACCAATAATGGCGACAACGCTATAGGCTGTTTAGCCTAATAAGGCTTGTTTGCCGACTCAAAACCGTGCCGACCCGAGTAGGTCGGCACGATTGTGTTTATAGATATGCGTTTATAGATACGCGTTTCACCTGTATGAACTATCTATTATAAATTATGCATGTGATGCTTGGGCATGATGAAGCCCATGGGGTACCATGCTTCACAACCGTAAGAGCCTAGCGTCGCGGCGGCAGACAACCCCGCTGCTCGAGGAACCGGAGGAATATCCATGGCAGTAGCTCATAAGTTTATCGTCGCTGACGATCACCCGCTGTTTCGTGCAGCGCTGACCCAAGCGTTACGCCAGTTGGCCCCCCAGGCGGAAATTGTCGAAGCGGACACCATGGAAGCCACCACCGACGTGGTGAATCGCCACCCAGATGCCGATTTGATTCTGCTGGATCTGCACATGCCGGGAGCCCACGGCTTCTCAGGTTTGATCCAACTGCGCGGCCAGATGCCTGATATCCCAGTTGCGGTAGTGTCTGGCAGTGATGAACCCTATGTGGTGCGTCGTGCTATTGATTACGGCGCGTCGGGTTTTATCCCTAAATCGTCGTCACTGCAGCTCATTGCCGAGGCTGTAGGGGAAATCCTGCAGGGAGAAGTGTGGCTGCCAGAAGCGTTAGCTAACGTGCTGGAAGAGACCAGTGAAGAGGAGTCGCGCTTTGCCGAGGCGATTGCGTCGCTAACACCCCAGCAGTTTCGTGTCTTGAATATGCTGACCGAAGGCCTGCTGAATAAACAGATCGCTTACGAACTAAGCGTCTCTGAAGCGACCATCAAGGCTCACGTGACGGCGATTCTACGCAAGCTGGGCGTTCACTCCCGCACCCAGGCTGTGATTGCTGCCCAGAAGCTGGAAGTCGAACCGCCGAAAGTGGTGTCGTAAGTACGTCCTTTATTCACCGCTTGATAAAATCTTCATTTGCGGCGCTTAGCGCGCCGCGCGATTGGCCTGTAACGTACGCGTCAATAGTGCTCGCAGCGCCGCCGGTTTAACGGGCTTCAGCAGCAGTTGATAGCCCGCCCGCTTGATCTCCTCGGCCACAGCTTCGGTACGGTCAGCGGTAATCACAATCCCCGGCACCGCCCCTTCAAAGCGCTCGCTGAGCGCTTCTAGCGCCATTAGTCCGGTGACTTCGTTATCCAGGTGATAGTCCGCCAAAATAGCGTCAGGGTCGCCATCCATGTTGCGTAAGATCGACTTGGCCCCGCCGATACTGGTGGCGGTAAACACCTCGCAGCCCCAGCCGCTAAGCATAGCGGTCATGCCTTCCAGAATCAGCGTCTCGTTGTCGATACATACAATCCGCGTACCACTCAGCTTATGGCTGCCGCGTCGGGCTTGTGGTTCAAGCTCGGTATTGCTCGCTTCGTGGGCGGTAACAATAGGCACGCTGACCGAAAATACGGCGCCTTTGCCTACCGTCGAGCGCACTTTAATGGGGTGATCCAGCACCCGGCTCATGCGGTCGGCAATGGAGAGCCCCAGCCCTAGGCCTTTCTCACTCTCTTTGTGGCGGGAGACCTGATCCAGGCGGCGGAATTCCTGAAAAATTTCAGTCAGCTTGGATTCTGGAATGCCGGGGCCGCTGTCCCACACTTCAATAGACAGCCAGCCGTTTTGACGGCGGCAGCCCAGCAGTACGCGACCCTCTTGGGTGTAGCGAATGGCGTTGGACAGGAAGTTCTGTACGATACGGCGCAGCATCTGGGGGTCTGAGTCGACCCAAAGTTGGGTAGGCACGACTTCTAAATCTAGCCCGCGATCGTCCGCCATCACCTCAAACTCGGCGCGTAACGGGCGGAAGATATCAGCTAGGGCAAAGTGGCTGCGGCGGGGCGTTAGCGCACCTGCGTCCAGCTTAGAGATATCCAGCAGGGTGCTGAGCAATTCCTCGGCGGCCTGCAGCGAGTTATCGATATGGCCAACGATGCGCTGGGTATCGGTGGTGGTCACGTTCTGCATCAATGCAGAGGTAAATAGGCGTGCCGCGTTAAGCGGCTGCAACAAGTCGTGGCTGGCCGCGGCCAGAAAGCGCGTCTTAGAGGCATTGGCATCTTCCGCTAGCTGTTTGGCTTGGCGCAGGGCGAGCTCCGCCTCGGCGCGTACGCGGTTCTCCTGGCGCAGCGCCGCATTGGCTTCAGAGAGCGCCTGGGTGCGTTCGCGAACACGCTCCTCCAGGGTTTCGTTGGTCTCTTTAAGAGCAATTTCAGCCTGACGGCGTTCGGTAATATCCTGATAGAGAGCAAAGAAGCCCAGGATTGCCTGACTGTCGCCAAAGTGCGGCGTGTAAGTGACCAGCATATAGCGCATGGCCTCATTCACCCGCAGTGAGACCTCAAAACTCACCCGTTCGCCTTTCAAGGCGCGCGCGACCCATGGCGCGCGCTCCTCCGCCTGCTTAATTTGCAGCACGTCTTCAAAACGGCGACCAATCACCGCATTGCGGTCAATATTGAACGCCTGCTCGTAAGCGCGGTTGGTAAAAAGGTAGCGGCACTCTTTATCGAAGTAGGCGATCAGTGCGGGCACGTTGTCGGTGTAGATACGGATATTGTTTTCCGAGCGGATCAGCGCCTCTTCGATGCGCTTCTGCTGGGTAATATCCTGATAGGTATACACAAAGCCGCCGCCGGGCATTGGGTTACCCTGCACTTCCAGTACGCTGCCATCCTGACGATAGCGCACGTAGCGGTGGGGCTGGCCTTCGCGAATATTGTCGAGCAAAAGCTGTACGTGCTCCTCCGGGTCCCCCGGGCCATACTCGCCGTTGTGGGCGTTGTAACGGAAAATACGGTCTATGGGGGCGCCAACGCGAATTAAGTGGTCAGGGAAGCGGAACAGCTCCAGATAGCGCTGGTTCCATACCACCAGGCGCAGGTTCTGGTCGACCACGCTGATGCCCTGGTTAATGTTTTCGATGGTGGCCTGGAGCAGCGCTCGGTTGAACTCCAATACCTGGGAGGCTTCATCGACAATCGAAATCACATCTGAGATACCGATGCCGCGCCCTTGAAGCGCCGAATTAACCACGATGCGGGCCGATGAGGCGCCCAGCACCGAGGCCAGAAAGCGCTCGGTGAACTGAATGATATCGATGGAGGCGCGGGTGCCGTTGTCCAGCGGTTTACCCACCCGGCGGGCGTAGTCTTCAAAGGCGCGATCCACCTGGCCCGCGCCTAGAAAGCGCTCGCAGAGGACTTTTAAATCGCCGACGGTGGTCGCCCCGGTCCAGGGGCGGTTAACCGAGGTTTGGCGGGTCTCTACGCTATCTACAAATAGGGAGGCCTGAATGCGCTCAACCACTCGCTGTGAGGTCACCTGGGAAACAAAAATGTAGCAGAACAGGTTAACCCCGAGTGACAGCATCACGCCGTGGGTAAAGCTGTCACCTAAATTGAGGCCGAACAGCGCCGTGGGCGATAGCCAGTTAAGCCCCAGCGGGCCGCCGTCTAGCCAAGCGGTGGGTAGCACACCTGCATTGATCATAGCCGGCATTAGCAGGCTATAGGCCCAGATGGCGAAGCCCGCATTCATACCGACGATCACCCCAAGCCGATTGCCGCGCTTCCAGTAGAGCCCGCCAATCAACGCCGGGGCAAACTGGGCGGCGGCGGCAAACGAGAGCATGCCGATGGAGGCCAGCGAGGTGAACTCGGCAATCAACTGATAGAAGCCGTAGGCCATGGCCAGTACGGCAACAATGGTTAAGCGCCGCGCGCGCAGCACCAAGCGGCCATAATCCCGGGCCTTGGTATCAAACCAGCGAAGTCGGAACAGCGCTGGGATAACAATTTCGTTGGAGATCATGATCGACACGGCCACCGCCGCGACGATCACCATGCCAGTCGCCGCCGAGAAGCCACCGATAAAGGTAAGCAGCGTTAACCACTGATGGCCTGAGGCCATGGATAACGCCAGCACGTAGGTGTCGGGCTCTACGCCGCTTTCGGAGAACAGCAGCAAGCCAGCTGCAGCCAGTGGCACCACAAAAAACGCAATGGCCAGCAGATAAAGCGGGAACAGCCAGCGGGCTTTGGTGGCGTCGTCGGGGTGAATGTTCTCCACCACTGCCACATGGAACTGGCGCGGCAGACACAGAATCGCCAACATCGCGAGCAGCGTTTGCGCCCAGAAACTTTGGCCAAAATCCTGATTAGCCAGCTGGCGCTGGAGTTCGAGCTGACTCTCGGCGTGCCCCATTAGTTCACCCAGGCCATCGAACATGCCCCAGGTAACAAAGGCGCCGAGCACCACGAAAGCGAGCAGTTTGACCAGCGACTCAAACGCCACGGCGTGGATTAAGCCTTCGTGGTGTTCGGTGGCATCGGTGTGGCGGGTACCGAATAGAATCGCAAAGATCGCCATCACGATCGCCACATAGAAGGCCGTATCGCCAAATAGCGGCGCATGGGTCACATCGGTGGCATCGGTCAATACGCTGAAAGTGGTAGAAACCGCTTTTAACTGTAGCGCGATGTAGGGCAGGGTGCCGACAAGGGCGACCAGGCTGGCAAAGGCGGCCAGCGACTGGGTCTTACCGTAGCGGGAGGCAATAAAATCGGCAATCGAGGTAACGTTTTGGTGCTTGGCGACGCGGATCATTTTGGCCAATACCGGCCAGAACAGCAGAAACGTCAATATCGGCCCGACGAAGATGCTCGCAAACGACCAGCCCGCGGTGGCTGCTTGGCCAACCGCGCCATAAAACGTCCACGAGGTGCAGTAAATCGCCAGCGCCAGGCTATAGATGATCGGACGCCGGCGGGTGGCGCCGTGGGTACGCGCGCGGCGGTCACCGTACCAAGCAATGCCGAATAGAACGGCAATATAGAGTAACGAAACCGCTACCAGTAGCCCGCCGTGAAACATGCCTTTCTCCCCGCCAGAGTGTGGTGCGCTAATAAAAAGGCTTCATTCTAGGCGAAATGGAGGGTTCTGTACGACCATTCCCTCGGCTTGTTTACACCACAGACTTTATTTGTCTATGTGCACACGTTGTTGAGTAGCGGTGATGTTTCGCGCAGCGTGCGGATCTCTTCCAGGATGGGGTCGCGAGAGTCTTCATCCAGCGGCACTAGCTCACGGTTATCGCAGTTGAGCAGATAGTGTTGGGTGATCAATATATCGGTGTGATGACGCTCAAACTGATAAAGGATAAATTCTGCTAAACGGGCGCCATCCTGCTCGCTCATAAGAATGTTTTCACTATCGACCATGCTGAACTTGGTGATCATGGGGAATGCAAAGGTCCAGGGGCGCCACACCGCCGTGCTGCTCTCCGTTGATATCACCGTAGCGGTCTCGGGTAGCTGCGCCTGCTTGTGTTCAAACCAGCTGTACTCGACCTGTATTTGATAGCCCAACATCCCCAGCGCGCCACACACCGGCACTATCCACTTGGGCAAACGTTTGCCGCTCAAAGTGCGCAGTATCAAGCCAATCCCGGCAGCCGCAAGGCCTGCAAAAACGGCGGCGATCAAATGCCAAATCATAAATTATCCTTTCAAAAAGCCGTCTATATAAAGCCATCGGGCCTCCCGAAGGAAGCCCGATGGTGAGGTCGATTCCAAAGCGTTATTGCCATACGGCAATAACGCGTCAGGAAGGAGTATGACTTAGTGATCTACCGCCATGCCAGCACCTTTCGGATAGCGAACGCTTTCCACTAGATCCTGAATTTCCTGTGGCGGCGCAGCGGTCACCCTGGAGACCGCGAAGGCAACGGCGAAGTTGATCATCGCGCCTACGGCACCGAAGGAGAGCGGCGAAATACCGAAGATCCAGTTATCCGGCGTGTTAGCCAGCGTGTTGGTATCGGGAATAAAGAACCAGCCCAGGTAAGTGAAGATGTACAGCAGGGTGGAAATCAAGCCCGCCAGCATACCGGCAACTGCGCCTGGGCTGTTCATCCGCTTGGAGAAGATGCCCATCATCAGCGCTGGGAAGAGTGAGGCACCGGCAATACCAAAGGCCAATGCCACTGTTTGTGCCGCAAACCCGGGTGGATTGAGCCCCAGATAGGTGGCCAACAGTATCGCACCGCCCATGGAGATTCGCGCCGCTAACATCTCGCCTTTTTCGGAAATCTTCGGATTGATCATGGTTTTGATCAAATCGTGACTGATTGCGGAAGAGATCGCCAACAGCAAGCCTGCTGCGGTAGATAGAGCCGCCGCAATACCACCGGCTGCGATCAAACCAATCACCCAGCCGGGAAGATTGGCAATTTCCGGGTTGGCGAGTACCAGGATATCGTTATTAACGGTCAGTTCGTTGCCTTCCCAGCCACGCTCAGAATAGTCGACAGCATCGTTATACATCTGGATGCGGCCGTCATTGTTGAGATCATTGAAGCTGATCAGGCCCGTTTCTTCCCATGTGCGAACCCAGTCTGGGCGCTCTTCGTAGAGAATCGGATTTTGTACAGCTTCTTCGTAGTTCTCAACCTGCCCTGCCATCTCTGGATACACGGTAGTCGCCAGGTTCAAGCGAGCCATAGAGCCCACCGCTGGCGCGGTCAGGTAAAGCAAGGCAATGAAGACCAGCGCCCAACCTGCAGACCAACGCGCATCGGCCACTTTCGGTACGGTGAAGAAGCGGATAATAACGTGGGGAAGACCGGCAGTACCGACCATCAGCGACAGGGTAAACAGCACCATGTTGAGCTTGTTATCCACATCGGCCGTGTAGTCGCGGAAGCCAAGAGCGCTAACGACGTCATCCAGTTTAGCCAACAGCGGAATGCCGGATTCAGTATGTGTGCTGAACATACCGAACATCGGAATCGGGTTGCCGGTCAACTGGAAGGCAATAAACACCGCTGGAATGGTGTAAGCGATAATAAGAACGACGTACTGTGCCACCTGGGTGTAAGTGATGCCTTTCATACCGCCAAATACGGCGTAGAGGAAAACGATCAGCGCGGCTAACCAGATACCCCAGGTATTGCTGACTTCCAGAAAGCGCGAGAACGCCACGCCCGCACCGGTCATTTGACCGATAACGTAGGTCACCGAGGCCACAATCAAGCACACGATCGCCACCAGGCGAGCGGTGTTGCTGTAGAAACGGTCACCGATGAAGTCTGGCACGGTGAACTTACCGAATTTGCGCAGGTAAGGGGCTAACAACATCGCCAGGATAACGTAGCCACCTGTCCACCCCATCAGGAAGGTGGAGTTGGCGTAGCCACCTGAGGCCAGCAAACCCGCCATGGAAATAAACGACGCCGCTGACATCCAGTCCGCCGCGGTGGCCATGCCGTTGGTGATGGGGTGAACCCCACCGCCCGCGACATAGAAGTCTTTCGTTGAGCCGGCGCGCGCCCAAATCGCAATGCCTATATACAAAGCAAAGGAGGCGCCGACGAACAGTAAGTTAATTGCAAACTGGCTCATACCGGCTTACTCCCCAAGGCCAAATTTTTGATCGAGCTTATTCATCTTCCAGGCGTAGAAGAAGATCAGCACGATAAATGTCAGGATAGAGCCCTGTTGTGCAAACCAGAAGCCAAGATCAGTGCCGCCAACCGGGATACCGGCGAGCAGTGGGCGAAACAGGATAGCGCATCCGTAAGAAACAAATGCCCAAACGGCCAGGCATCCGAAAATTAAGCGGACGTTTGCTTTCCAGTATTCAGCAGCATTGGTTTTGTCGTCTGCCATTGTGTTGCTCTCCACTTGTGATTTTTAAGGTTGGGAAAGTTCACGAGGAATAGCGTGTGACCCATCAGGGCAATCGCACGTCTAAAGCCACTCAATCGTTAGGAGTGGTGAGTCAGTTCCTGTTGGCACGTCACCTTATTATTCGATATGCAATGTCGAGTTAGTTAGTGGCGTGCGATTACCCTGCATGACTCATTGTTAATACTGGGCAATAAACGTCAAAAAATAAATCCCAGACTTTGGTATCAATAAACAGCTTAATGGCTTTTTATGAGATGCATGTTGTTGAAAGTACGTATTTTTAGACACCATTTAAGCGAAATTTGTAGGCGTTTGCAGGGTTATGGGACAATAGTCTAGTAAGCAAACAAAGGTAGTTGTTGGCTACTTTAAATACATATGCTGCATTTAATCGGTAGTGGTGGTTAGTAACTATCGATACTTTGGTAGCGTATCAAAAGTCGCTTCGACCTTAGCGTGATAGCTAAAGGTATAACAACGTTCTACTTGCTACTTGGGAAGTGAATCCTTTATACCCGTACAGCCACCTTCATATAATAAGCAATAAAAGTTTTGAAGCGCTGAAGTAGGTCAGTTTATGTGGGGCAACATCGATTCACGATGTCTATTTGTTTTTTCTTATGTCTGCTAGCTCACCATAATGCAAAATCCGATGAGTCGCAGTCCCGATTAATGAGGTCATACGCCATGGTCGATGTGGATCTATCCCAGCTGCCGTTTACGCTTCTTGATGATGAGGGGCGTGATCATATTCGCCGCGGCATTGACCTTGCCTATTTTGATCGTGACGAAATTATTTTAGAGACCGGACAAGCGGGTGAATTCGTTTTTTTGATCCATAAAGGCGAAGTCGCGGAAATCGATCCGACGCTGCCCTCGTCTACCTCACGCATTGGCCACTATACGGCGGGGGATCTGTTTGGCGCTATCAGCATTCTCAATGGTAAAAGCCGCTACCGCTTTAAGGCTGAACAGGAGTGCCTGTGCTACCTACTGCCCAAAGCGCTGTTTCAGCAACTGTGTCGCCACTATCCTGATTTCAGCAATTTCTTTCGCCAGTCGCTGACTCATAAGGCGCGCTTGCTGACCGAAAAGCGCGCCGAAGGGGGGGTTACCATGGCGGGCTTTATGTTGGCCAAGGTGAGCGAGTGTATGCGCGAGCCGCTGCTGATGGCAGCGACGACCGATATTGCCAGTGCTGTAAAGCAGCTCAACGAAAGCCACGCCGATAGCCTACTGGTGGAGACCCACGACACGCTGGGCATGGTGACCAAAACCGATCTGCTCAACGCCCTAGTGCTGGAGGGCCGCGCCGTCACAGCACCGGTGGATGAGATCGCCCATTTCAATTTGGTGACCGCCGCACCTGATCAGTATTTATTTGAAGTATTGGTGCTGATGACCCGCCATAAAGTGGCACGAGTAGTAGTGATGGAGCAAAACGCCTTGAAAGGCGTTGTCGAGCTCACCGATGTGCTTAGTTACTTCTCAAGCCGCAGTTATGTGGTGAGCCTACAGGTGGAGCAGGCGACCAGCTTAGAGGCGCTTTCGGCGGCCAGTCAGCGCACCCCGGAACTGGTCAAAGCGCTGATGGCCCAGGGCGTTAAGCTGCGCTTTGCAATGGATCTGCTCGCCGCGCTGAACGGCCGTATCATGAGTAAAGCCTGGGAGTTCACCATTGATGAGCGCTACCACGAGCAGAGCTGCATGATGGTGATGGGCAGCGAGGGGCGCGGTGAGCAGATTCTAAAAACGGATCAGGATAACGGCTTGATTCTTGCCGATGAAACCCAGTGGCCTGACCTTGCCAGTCACATGCAGACGCTCACCGATACGCTTATTCAGCTTGGTTATCCGCCGTGCCCCGGCAATATTATGGTGTCTAACCCCGAGTGGGTAGCCACGGTATCGCAATGGAAAGGCAATATTGCCAAGTGGGCCAGGGAGCGCGATGGCGACAGCCTGATGAAGCTGGCGATTATGCTCGACGCCCATGCGGTGGCGGGTAACCCAAGCTTACTTGAAAGCGTCCGTGATGAGCTGTTTGAACGCTGTTCGAACGATGAGCTGCTGCTGTCCTATTTTGCCCGCACGGCGCTGCGGTTCTCGACGCCACTGACGCTGTTTGGCTCGTTGAAAAAGCCCCAGCACGGTATCGATATCAAGAAAGGCGGTATTTTCCCTATTGTTCACGGCGTACGTACCATGGCGCTTGAGCGGCGTATCAAAGCCACATCAACGCTTGATCGCTTGGATGCACTGGCTGCCGATGGCAGGTTGGATCGTCGTTTTGCAGATGACCTGGGCGAAGCGTTGGCACTGTTTTCCGAGCTGCGTCTTAAACAGCAGTTAAGCGCGTTGGATATGTCTGTCGATACCCAAGAAGCTAACTCTCAAAGCAGCAGCCGCGCTAACCGTGTCGTGGTGCAAAACCTCTCTTCCCTGGAACGCGACCTACTGCGTGAAGCGATGCATATCGTCAAAGACTTTAAGCAGCGGCTTTCCCATCGTTACCATTTGGAGTACTCGTGAGCGGTATGCGGCTGTTAGATCGACATGTGGCGCTATTTAGCGGTTCGCTACGCAACTTGCTACGCCGCGAAAGCGACCGGCGCCGCTGTGCAGGCTCCCCTTATGCTTGGCTGTTTCAGCCCTATATGGGCGAAGAGCTGGTGGCGCTCGCTTGCACCGCAACGCCAACACCATCATCGCCGGTGATCAGCTTGGCGGCGGTGGTGCTGAGCCAGCAACAGGTGCATACCAGCCGCGCTTTTGTGGTCACCCTAGGCAGCGCGAAGCAGCCCGAGAGCGTGACGCTGCGCCGTCATCATTTGCTATGCGAGGCTGGGGCGGCGCTGCCGCCAAGCAGTGATAACTTGAGCGCATTAGTGGAGTTTATCGGTAATCGCCCTATTGTTGGCTGGCAGTTAGAGCAGCGGATTGGGGCATTAAATGCACTGCTCATAAAGTGGCTGAATTTTGCGCTGCCCAACGCTCAGGTCGATGTGGCAAAACTGCATCAGCGCCAGCTGCGGCGTTTGCATCCGGAGGTCGAAGCGCCCAGCAGCTTCGCCCAGGCGTTGGCGTGCTGGCAAGTACCCGCTATGGGCGTGCAGAGTGTGCTTGGAGAGGCAACCGCCAGCGCACTGCTGTATATGCGCCTGCAGCGCATAATGGCACAGGCTGCTTAGGGCGGAGTGACGAGTAGTTGGGTCAAGGCGAAGAGTGTTGTTAGAATAGTGGCCAATTATTTCTTTGTAGCGCCTCTTCTCTTCACCATACCCTCGGCAGTGCTTATACCATGCAATCTCTTGATCACTTTGATCCTGCTCACCTTGATACGGTTGGAGCCCCCCCAGCTAACGCTGAGCACAACCAGCCTGAGCTGGCTGATGCGAAGCAGAAGCGTGAGTTTAACAAGCTGCAAAAGCGTCTACGCCGAGAAGTGGGCAATGCAATTATTGATTACCAAATGATCAATGAAGGCGATCGCGTGATGGTGTGCCTCTCCGGCGGAAAGGACAGCTACACGATGCTGGAGATTTTGCGCAATTTGCAGCGCAATGCGCCGATCAATTTTTCGCTGGTAGCGGTCAACCTGGATCAAAAGCAGCCGGGCTTTCCCGAGCACGTGTTGCCTGCCTATCTGGATAAGCAGGGCGTGGAGTATCACATTGTCGAGCGCGATACCTACTCGGTGGTGAAGGAGAAAACCCCCGAAGGCAAGACTACCTGCGCGCTCTGTTCACGACTGCGTCGCGGCTCGCTGTATGGCTTTGCCGAAGAGATTGGCGCCAATAAGATAGCCCTGGGCCATCACCGGGAAGATATTCTCGAAACGCTGTTTCTCAATATGTTCTTTGGCGGCAACTTGAAAGCAATGCCGCCCAAGCTGTTATCCGATGATGGTAAGAATATCGTTATTCGGCCGTTGGCTTACTGCAAAGAGGCGGACATCGCCGAATTTTCGCGGCTGATGGAGTTCCCGATTATTCCCTGCAATCTGTGCGGCTCACAGCCCAATATGCAGCGCCAGGTGGTTAAAGAGATGCTCGCTGAATGGGACAAAAAGTTTCCCGGACGCCTGGAAAGCATGTTTAAAGCGGTTACCAATGTTGCCCCTTCCCAGTTGGCTGACCGTAGCCTGTTCGATTTTGCAGGCCTTGAGGCCAAGCAGGCAGAACTATTGGTTGGGCGCATCCAGGCCCTCAACGTCAGCTGACCGTTTGCTCTTCCTCTTCGGCAAGGGTAATCAAACGCTGCATATCGAGAATATTGATCTCGCGCCCGGAGACCGCCACCACGTTCTGTTGCTGAAAGCGGCTTAGTATGCGGCTGACCGTTTCCACCGCCAAGCCCAGGTAGTTGCCGATATCGGCTCTGGGCATAGAGAGGCGAAAGCTGAATGGTGAGTAGCCCCGGCGGCGAAAACGATCCGAGAGCGTAATCAAAAAGCTCGCTAAGCGCTGGTCGGCGGTTTTACGCGACAGCAGGCGCATCATACGCCGGTCATCGCGCAATTCTTTGCTCATGCTGCGATACAGCTGAACACGCAGCTCGGGCAGCTCCTCCGAGAGTAAATCCAGGCGGTCGAAAGGGATCTCGCAGACGGTAGTGGTTTCCAGGGCGATAACGCTACCGGGGTACTGCTCTTCGTCAATCCCATCAAGCCCCACCAGCTCACTGGGTAGGTAGAAATTGGTCAGCTGCTCACTGCCGTTACCTTCGGCGGTGATCTGTTTCAAACTGCCGGAACGTACTGCGTAAACGCTGGTAAAGGGGTCACCCTGACGAAACAGCGGCTCGCCTTTTTTCAGCGGCGCACGGCGACGAATAATGGCATCGAACTGCCCCATATCGTCTAGCTCAAGGGCAAGCGGCAAGCATAATGAGCTCAAGCTGCAGGTTTGGCAGCGAGCTTCATGGAGTAGCGAGCGCCGGCTGATCATCGGTTCCAACATGCGTTGCTCCTTGAGTGAGGTGCTCATATCATTAGAAGGATCTTACTTATAATAAGAATTCTAACATGCCTGCCTCAAGACACTTAGACTATCTTAGAATATCTCTGCCCAGTTTGCCCAGAAAGATGGGCATCAAACGCCATCGCTATATGGCGAATTAACAGTCGTCCCATGGGCGTGGCGCTGAGTTGGTCACCACTACGATTTAACAGTCCATCCTGCTCGGCGCTCTGTAGTCGTTCAAGCGCTGGCGCAAAATAGCGGGGGGCATCAATGTTCCAGCGTTGACTAACGGCGGCCAGGTCAATGCCCATATCGCACATCAGCCGCTCAATCACGTCCCGCCGGATTAGATCGTCATCACTCAACCGCACGCCACGCACGGTAGCGAGCTGACCCTGATCCAGCGCCGCTGCATAGCTTGCCAGGTCGCTAGGATTCTGTGCATAGACGTCATCAATGCGAGAAATCGCCGAAACGCCAAGCCCGATTAAGTCGCATTGGGCGTGGCTGGAGTAGCCTTGAAAGTTGCGCTGTAGTGAGCCTTCGCGCTGGGCAATGGCTAGGCTATCGTCAGGGCGGGCAAAGTGATCCATGCCGATATGCACATAGCCTGCCGCCGTCAGCATTTCAATGGTGGTACGCAGAATTGCCAGCTTCTCTTCGCCACCCGGCAAGTCATCGGCGTTAATGCGCCGCTGAGGGGCAAAGCGCTCGGGCATGTGTGCGTAATTAAACACTGAAAGACGCGCCGGGTTTAGCTCAATCACTTGGCGCAGGGTGTCAGCAAAGCTCTTTTCAGTCTGAAATGGCAAACCGTAAATTAGGTCGAGATTAAGCGAACGAAAGCCCAGGCGATGCGCCTCTTCCATCAGCGTTTCGGTGAGTACCCGAGGCTGAATGCGGTTAATGGCTTTCTGCACTAGCGGGCTTAAATCCTGCACGCCCAGGCTTATACGATTAAAACCGAGGGATTCGAGATGGCGCAGAGTAAACACATCCGCTTCGCGAGGATCTATTTCAATCGCGTAATCGCGATCTGAAGATGACGAAAGTCCAAAGCGGGCATCCAATCGATCAATTAGGTCACCCATCTGGTTCAAGCTGAGAAATGTCGGCGTACCGCCGCCCCAATGCAACTGCTCCACCGATCGTGATGTATCTAAGTGACGTGCAGTCAGCACCATTTCACGGTCAAGCCGGGCTAAATAGGGCTCGGTCAGGGCGGTGTTCTTGGTGGCGATTTTGTTACACGCGCAGTAGAAGCAGATCTTGCGGCAGAAGGGGACGTGAACATACAGCGAGAGCGAACGCTTGCTGGCATTGCTACGCTCCAGCGCCTGGGTCAAGTCGCTGGGGGTAAATTGGTCGTGAAACGATAGCGCAGTGGGGTAGGAGGTGTAGCGTGGGCCGCTGGTGTCGTAGCGACGCAGTAGCGCTTCATCCCACACCGTCTGCATGGGTGCTGCGGCAGCAGCGGGGGCATGAACAGTCATGAAGGGGCGCTCCGACGTTAGGAAATGCCGCTAGCCTACTCCGTGGCGAAGGTGTAAAGGTTGAGCCACGTCATGCTATTAGAAGTTGTGTGCAGTGAGCGTCCACAGCTGCCACAGCGCAAAAGCGATAATCGAAAGTGCTGCTACGCTACGCGTCGCTGGGTGACGAATCAAATGGCTGAGCTGGCGTGCGGCGAGACCAGTGGCGAGCAGCGCAGGCAGGGTGCCAAGCCCAAAGGCACCCATTAGCAGAGCGCCCTGAAGCGGATCGGCAATCGCTAAGCTCCAGGCCAGCATGGAGTAGACCAGCCCGCAGGGCAGCCAACCCCAAAGTGCACCCAGCGCGAAGGCTTGGGGAAGGTGCACCACGGGCATTAACCGACGCCCCACGGGCTCAATAAAGCGCCATAGTCGGCGGCCTACGGCTTCAACTTTGAGTAGCCCTTTCCACCAGTTGGCGATATACAGCGCCATTAAAATCAGCATCAGCGCGGCAAACACTTGAAGCAGCATTCGCGCCGTGGCGGAAAGCGAAAACAGTGTGCCTAGCAGCGCAACCAGCGCGCCTGCGCTCATATAACTAATAATACGCCCTGCATTATAGCTGAGTAGCAGGCCTCCCATGCGCGCCGGGTGGCGCATGCTGGGGGGGACTGCAAAGGTGAGCGCGCTCATAATGCCGCCGCACATGCCGATACAGTGGGCGCCGCCCATCAAGCCAAATACAAATGCCGCCAGCAGCGGCGGTAGATCAAGCCCTGTCGGGTTCATGGCCGAGGCTCTTGGTCGTCGGGGGCATTTTTATCTTTTGCTGCGGCGGGTTTTTGCTTGGTTTGCGGGCGTTGGCGGCGCTGTTCGGGGGGAAGATCGTTTTCGTCCTCATCAAATAGAATGCGGTGCGCCGGGCCTTCTAAGTCGTCGAACTGATCATTTTTGACCGCCCAGAAGAAGGCCCAGACGGCGAGGCCGAGCAGAATCAGCGAAAGCGGAATAAGCAGGTACAGAATTGTCATGCGGTTACCGGTGTTGAAGTGCCAAGCGTTGGCGCGGGCTGGGCGCGCCAGCGTGACAGTCGCAGGGCATTACCCACCACCACTAGCGAACTAAGTGACATACCAATCGCGGCTAGCCAGGGCGGTACCAGCCCCATCGCCGCTAGCGGCAGCGCCGAAACGTTGTAGCATACTGACCAAATCATGTTCTGGCGCATGATACGCCTCGTCGCGCGGGAAATCTCGATGGCCTCAAAAATCCGCATTAGGCGTGGGCTGAGCAGCACTGCGTCGGCGCGGGTTCGGGCCAGGTCGGTTGCGCCATTCATCGCAATGGCCACATCGGCACCGGCTAACACCGGCACATCGTTGATACCGTCGCCAATCATCACCACGGTTTCACCAGCGGCTTGGAGTTCTTTCATCCGGGCCAGCTTGCCTTCCGGGCTGGTGCCCGCACGCCAGATGGCGATATTGAGCTGATCGGCCAGGCTTTCCACGGCATCTTCGGTATCACCGGAGAGCAGCTCCACGCTTAAGCCCAGAGCCTGGAGGGCCGCGATCGTCGACGCAGCATCCTCGCGAACGCCGTCGTGCAGGCCAAACCAGGCGCGGGGCGCGCCGTTTTCGCTAAGCAGCAACCATTGGCCTTTGGCAGGCGCCGTTATGACGCCATCTACGGCGCTATCCATTGCGCTATCTATAGCAAACCTGGGCTTGCCCAGCCGCCAACGGGCGCCGTTTAAGTTACCTTCGAGACCTTGCCCTGTGTGGCTGTGAATATCTTTGGCTTGCAGCGTAGCATCCCGGAACGGCCGAAAGGCGCGGGCGATGGGATGTTCCGAATGGGCCTCTAGGGCGGCGGCAATGGCCCGTGCACGCTCGGCAGTTAATTCACCGAAAGGCTGGGTTTGGGTAAGGTGCATTTCGCCGCGGGTTAGGGTGCCGGTTTTATCAAAAATCACCCGGGTAACGTTTGAGAGTGTCTCCATGGCATCGGCGCGGGTGATCAGAACACCGCGCTTACGCAGTTGTCCATGGCCAGCGGTCAGTGCCGCGGGGGTGGCCAGCGCCAGCGCGCAGGGGCAGGTCACTACCAGCACCGAAAGCAGCACCCAGAGCATCCGCGAAGGGTCGATAAACCACCAAGCGATGGTCACGCAGGCCGTCACCAGCAACAGGCGTAGCACAAACAGGTGAGCCATGCGCGCCGCCATCTGGGCAAGCCTGGGGCGGCTGGCAAAGGCGCGGTCGGTTAGATCGACAATGCCGGCTACCCGGGCATCGCGCCCGGCGTGGGTTACCCTGATCACCAGCGGGTTTTCCATGTTTTGGCTGCCGCCGGTAATCCGGTCGCCCACCCGGCGGGTCACCGGCAGGTATTCGCCGGTCAGCATCGATTCATCCAGGCTCGATTCGCCTTCCTCGATCATGCCATCGGCAGGCACGCCGTGGCCGGGCTTGATCAATACGCGATCGCCGGGGGCGAGTTCGCTGGCGGGTAGAATGCGCTCGCTGCCGTCGCTTTCCAGCCGCGTGGCCGAAATGGGTAACACGCCGCTTAGCGCATTGCCGCTATGGCCGCTGCGGCGTCTGGCGCGGCCTTCTACGTAGCGGGCAAAAAGTAGAAAGAAGGTAAACATCGCCACCGAGTCAAAATAGACCTCGCCGACGTTAAACAGCACCGCATAACTGCTGGCAAGATAAGCCCCGCCAATCGCCAGTGAGACCGGCACATCCATACCCAGCACACCGGTGCGCAGGTCGCGCAGGGCGTTGCGGAAAAACGGTTGGGCGGAGAAAAACACCACTGGCGTGGCCAGCGCAAAGGAAAGCCAGTGAAACAGTGCATAGAAGTCGTCGCTGATTTCTCCTGGGCCGGAGACATAAATCGGAATCGAGAACATCATCACCTGCATCATGCCCACAGCGGCGATAATCAGCCGCCGCACGTTCATGCGTTCCTCATGCTGCATACGCGCCTGGGCTTGATCGGGCTCGTAGGGTTGGGCGTCGTAGCCAATGGCGGCCAGTTCGGCCAGCAGTTGCGAAAGCTTCAATTGCTGGGGATCCCAGCTCACCCGCAGGCGGTGGTGAGTTAAATTCACCGCGCTGGAGGCAATCCCTTTTAATGCATTCAAGCGGTGCTCAATCAGCCACGCACAGGCGGCACAGGTAATGCCTTCAATGGCGAGGGTGGCTTTGACATTGCCTTCATCGCCATCGGGGTGGACAAACTGCGCCTGCAGGCCGGGGTCGTCAAACACTGACCAGGTGTCCGCTTTGGCGGCCTGGCGCTCATCCGGGCGTTCGGGTAATTCGGTACGGTAGCGATAGTAGCTTTCTAAGCCGCCATCGACGATGGCATGGGCCACCGCTTCGCAACCGGGGCAGCAAAGCGGGTGAGTCTCTTCATCCAGGGTAATCGTCCAGGGTGCCGCAGCGGGCACTGGGTTACCGCAGTGGTAGCAGGGCGCGGCGTTGCTCATTCGCTTTCTGTACGCCCTCCTGGCAGTAGCGCGACGCTGTTTTCATTGGGGAACGTTGCCTCACCAGTGAGACGCCAATCAGCATCTTCTTGTGCGGGCTGGATCTGCAGGTACCAGCGGTAACGCAGATTGTCAGGCCCTTGGGTGATATAGCGGCCGTCACGGACATGTTCAAGGACGAACGACTGATCACGGTTATCTTCGGTGGGGAAGATAAGGTCTAAATAGAGCGTTTCCGGGCGCGTATCGCCGCTTAAATCCACCACAATATCGCTGGTAAGCGGATCAAGGCGCAGCTCGGCGCTCAAGTTCAGCGCGCGTGCCTGCTCCTGTTTGGCCAGCACCATGTTAATGGCTTTGCCATGTTCGTAATAATCTTCCTGAACCACCATGCCGTCGAAACTCTTGATCGACATAACCGCAAAGCCGCTGCTGACAATAATTGATGAAAACAGAATGCCGATTAAAAACCACGGCCAAAACTGCTTGTACCACGGTGTTACCGAGGGGGATGACATAATCTTCTATCTCCTAATATCGCCCAGGAAGCTAGTTTCGCGCTCAAGGCGAATATCCGCATCTTGCTGAGCCTGCAGCGTAAATACAATGGCGTGGCTGGGTTGCTGTAAGTCGTCGGGGTTGGCCGTCACAGTGACCACTTCCAAGCGCGACTCCCCGGCGGGTACGCTAATCGTACGGCTATCCAGGGTTAAACTGGGTAATCCGGCAACGCTTAGCAGGTAGGTGTGGTCTTGATCATCCAGATTGCGGATGGTCAGGCTAAACACATTGCTAATTTGACCGTCGCGGGTCATTTGGTAGAGCTGAGTGCGCTCGCGTTCAGCGTCAAAATTGAGCGGCATGCGGTCGTTAATGGCCCAGGCAAAAGTGCCTACCATAAGCACCAGTGCGGCGAGGTAGCCTAGTAGGCGTGGACGCATGATATGGCTCTTATTACCCTCAAGGGCGTTTTCGGTGGTGTAGCGCACCAAGCCCCGCGGGTAGCCCATTTTATCCATCACACTGTCGCAGGCATCGATACAGGCGGCGCAAGTAATGCATTCATACTGAAGCCCGTCACGGATATCGATACCGGTGGGGCAGACCTGCACACAAAGATCGCAGTCGATACAGTCGCCATAGCCAGCCTCGCGGGCTTCAAGATGGCTCAGGCTTTTCTTACGGTGCCCACGGGGCTCGCCGCGTGTTTCGTCGTAGGAGACGATCAGCGTATCGCGGTCAAACATAACCGATTGAAAGCGCGCATAGGGGCACATGTAGATGCACACCTGCTCGCGTAGCCAACCTGCGTTGAGGTAGGTAAACACTAAGAAAAAGCCGGCCCAAAAGTAGGACCAGCCGTGGGCCTCTAAGGTGGGCAGTTCCGCCACTAAATCGCGAATCGGCGTGAAGTAACCCACAAAGGTGATGCCGGTGGCGAGGGCAATGAGCAGCCAAGCGCTGTGCTTGGCCACTTTGCGCCAGACTTTATCAGCGCTCATTGGCTGGCTGTCGAGCTTAATGCGTCGATTGCGCGAGCCTTCAATACGGTGTTCAAGCCAGATAAACAGGAAAGTCCAAACGCTTTGTGGGCAGGTATAGCCACACCATACCCGGCCAGCAAAAACGGTAATAAAAAACAGCCCAAAGGCGCAGATAATCAGCAGCCACGACAGCAGGATGAACTCCTGTGGGTAAAACGTGGCAGTAAAGATATGGAATTCACGATTGGGCAGGTCGAATAGAATTAACGGCCTACCACCGAGGTTAATCCACGGTAAGAGAAAAAATGCCAGCATTAACGCCCAGTTGGCACTGCGCCGTAACTTCTGGAAAACACCTTTAATTTCGCGCACATAAATGTGGCGACGCTTGGCGTACATTTCCTGGGTAACCGGTTCGGAGGGGGTGTGATGCCCTACCGGGTTCGGCGTGACGTCTTGGCTTGGTATCTTTTCCATGGCGGTATTCCCGGCTCAGAAGGCAGGAGAGGCTGCACCTATTGCTTAGCTTGGTAAAGCTAGATGCTTAGTCGGTCTAAGAAGTATTTCGTTAATATTGTATCGGTTTGGGTATAAAGAAAGGGTGCGGTTTGGGGCCGCACCCTTGCTTGGCTAGCATTGCTGACGGTTATCGCTATCTGTCAGCGGTCAATCAGTTCGCTAAGCGCAGGCTATACACGTAGGCAGCGACCAGGTGAACACGCTCTTCACCAATATAAGCCGCTTGTGCCGGCATATGGCCGTTACGGCCGTTACGCAGCGTTTGACGGATTGAGTCACCCACCTCTTGCCCCGGTGCCAGGTAAAGCCAGATGTCATCGGTCAAGTTAGGCGCGCCAAGTGCCGTGTTGCCAGTGCCACTGGGGCCGTGGCAGGCAGCACACACCGCCATAAAGGTGCTTTCGCCCTGTTCAGCCTGCGCCTCGTCATGCTCTTCATTAGACAGCGAGAGCACGTATTGCGTCAGGTTCTCAATATTGTTCTGCCCCAACTGCTGCCAAGCAGGCATTAGGCCGTTACGGCCATTGTTCAGGGTGGTCAGGATGTTTTCTGGCTCACCACCGTATAGCCAATCGTCGTTGGTCAGGTTGGGGAAGCCATAACCGCCCTGAGCGTTTGAACCGTGACACACCGCGCAGTTGTTTTGGTAGATACGCTCTGCGACCTGCATCGCCTCCGGATCTTCGGCAAGCTCAGGAATGGGTATTTCCTGGTACTGGGCAAAAATCGGGGTAAAGCGCTCTTCAGCCTGAGCGACTTCCTCTTCCCATTGACCCTCTTGCGACCAGCCTAGTATGCCCGCGTAGTTGCCCAAACCGGGGTAAAGCACTAGGTAGCCCAGTGCAAAGACCACCGTCAAGACGAATAGCTGGAACCACCATTTTGGCAGTGGGTTGTCATACTCTTCGATGCCATCGGCGGCGTGGCCAGTGGTTTCTACGTTACCGTCCGCATCAGGCGTTTTGTCGGTTCGACGGTTGGCCATCAGTATCCATACGCTCAGCGCTATCGTGCCCAGCGTAATGATAATGATCCAGGCGCTCCAAAAGCCGGATAGGGAGTCACCCCATAAATTATTCATATATTCTTATCTCCCCTGTCGTCGCGGGAATGCGCTTCGCTGTCGCGTTCACGCGAAGCGTGCTTGTCACTGGTCGGTAGCTCATCGTCGTCGGCAAAGGGCAGATTAGCCGCTTCGTCGAAATCTGGCTTGCGTCGCTTGGAGTACGCCCAGAGGGCGATGCCGATAAACGCGATAATCAAGATCAGCGTGATGAGACCGCGAAAAGTTCCCGTATCCATAACTTAACGAGTGCCCTCGAGCACGGTTCCGAGCTGCTGTAGATACGCGACCAAGGCCGTGATTTCCTGGGTGCCGCGAACGTCTGCAGTAGCGTTGGCAATATCTTCGTCGGTGTACGGCACGCCTAGCTGGCGCAGTGTGCGCATTTTAGCGGGAGTAGCGTCACCATCGAGGGTGTTTTCAAACAGCCAGGGGTAAGCCGGCATGATCGACTCAGGCACTACGTCGCGGGGATTGTAGAGGTGAGCGCGGTGCCAGTCATCACTATAGCGGCCGCCGACACGCGCCAAGTCTGGCCCGGTGCGTTTGGAGCCCCACAAGAAGTTATGCTCATAAACCTGCTCACCTGCCACGTTGTAGTGGCCGTAGCGTTCGGTTTCAGCACGGAATGGACGCACCATTTGCGAGTGACAGCCCACGCAGCCTTCGCGGCGATAGATGTCTCGGCCTTCCAGTTCCAGCGCCGACAGTGGCTCCAAGCCCTCAACCGGCTCGGTAGTCTGCTTCTGGAAAAACAGTGGGACGACCTCAGCCAAGCCGCCGAAACTGATCGCAACCAGGATCAACACGGCAAGCAGGCCAACGTTCTTTTCGACAATCTCGTGTTTCATTGGTCTCAACTTCCCCGGTTTAGGCAGCTTGTGGCGCTGAATGGCTGATGGCATCACGACGCTTAACGGTCATGTACACATTGAACGCCATGATCAGCATGCCAGTGACCCAGAAGAGGCCGCCGATCAAGCGAACAAAGTAGCCCGGTGCGCTGGCTTCAACGGATTCAACAAAGGTGTACATCAAGGTGCCGTCAGGGTTGATAGCACGCCACATCAAGCCTTGCAGAATACCGTTAACCCACATGGAGGCGATGTACAGCACCGTGCCGATCGTGGCTAGCCAGAAGTGCACTGCAATCAGATTGATAGAGTACATTTCAGTGCGTCCAAAAACCCGTGGGATCAAGTGATACATCGAGCCGATGGTGATCATCGCTACCCAGCCCAGCGCGCCGGAGTGAACGTGGCCGATCGTCCAGTCAGTGTAGTGCGAAAGCGCGTTGACGGTCTTAATCGCCATCATCGGGCCTTCAAAGGTAGACATGCCGTAGAACGACAGAGCCACCACCAAAAAGCGTAGCGTGGGATCCGTGCGCAGTTTATGCCAGGCCCCTGACAGGGTCATCATGCCGTTGATCATGCCGCCCCAAGAGGGTGCCAGTAGAATGATGGACATGATCATACCCAGCGACTGTGCCCAGTTAGGCAGCGCGGTGTAGTGCAAGTGGTGAGGGCCTGCCCACATGTAGATCATAATCAATGCCCAGAAGTGGACGACTGAGAGACGGTAGGAGTAGATCGGACGCTCAGCCTGCTTCGGCACGAAGTAGTACATCATGCCCAGGAAGCCTGCGGTCAGGAAGAAGCCCACCGCGTTATGTCCGTACCACCACTGCACCATCGCATCCACTGCACCGGCGTAGATCGAGGTGGAGTACATGGGGGTCACAGGGATCGCCGCATTGTTAACGATGTGCAGCACCGCAACGGTCAAAATAAATGCTGCAAAGAACCAGTTCGCCACATAAATATGCGACGTGGTGCGTTTTTTGATCGTCATTAGGAACACGATGGCATAACTGATCCATACGACAGCGATCAAAATGTTGATCGGCCACTCCAGCTCAGCGTACTCCTTGGTCGTGGTGTAGCCCATAGGCAGCGACACTACTGCTGAGATAATGACCGCTTGCCAGCCCCAAAACGTAAAGGCTGCTAACTTGTCAGAAAAAAGCCGCGTCTGACAGGTGCGCTGGACAACGTAGTACGACGTGGCAAAGAGCGCCGAACCGCCAAAGGCGAAAATGACGGCGTTAGTGTGTAATGGACGCAGGCGCCCAAAGCTAGTCCAAGGTATGCCAAGGTTCAGTTGCGGCCAAACCAGTTGCGAGGCGAGGATGACACCAACGGTCATTCCTATAATGCCCCACACAACGGTCATAATCGCGAACTGCCGAACTACCTTGTAGTTGTAGGTCGGGTGTTCAAATGCTGTGCTCATGTCATGTTCCCATCGAACGCGGTTAGGAGGTAACCCGTGGCATTTTGCACGGGTGCGGCCACCCGCTTGATGATGCAGGTCAATATCCGGCTAAGATTCTAGCGCAGCAGAGGCTTAACCTGAACACACCAATTGGTTAAAGACTGAATTATCAGGAGCAGTGAGTGTCACATTATGCTTTGTCTGGATATATCGAGGTGCCTCCTGAGGCATTAAAAGAGGCGCTTAAACGCCAGCCAAATGGCGCTTTCCTGGTGCAGGGCATGGGGCCGTTGGCCGTCCATGGTCAAGCCAGGCTAGGTCGCTTGCTGTTTGCCCATGGCGCAGGGGCGGGCCAGCAGTCCCCCTTCATGCGTCAATTTGTCACCTCTCTGGCTGGCCTGGGTATCCAGGTTCTATGTATTGATTTCCCATATATGCAGCAAATGCAAGAAACCGGCAAGCGCCGACCACCGCCACCCATCGCCCACACCATTGCGCAGTTTGCCCAATGGTACGCGCTACTTGATCCCTTGTTTGACGGGCCGCTGTGGGTTGGGGGGAAGTCGATGGGTGGCCGTGTGGCGACCTTATTTGCTAGTACACAATTTGCCAGTGCTCAGCCAGCCAGTGAACAGCCGTTTATTAGCCCGGTACCCGGTGTGGTGGTGGCAGGTTACCCATTTCATCCTACCAAGGCGCCTGAAAAACTACGTTTGGATCACTGGCCGGCGATTGCCTGTCCTATGCTGATTTTACAAGGCGAGCGTGATCCTTTCGGTAGCCGGGAAGAGGTTACAGGCTATACATTACCGCCCAGCGCGCAGCTCGCATGGCTGAAAGATGGCGATCACGACTTTAAGCCGCGGCGCTTTTCTGGCGTGACACAAACGGTTTTGATTGACGAGGCCACCCAGGTTGCGGCATCCTTCGTCCGCGCTCATGGCTCAGGCCTTAAGGGAGAGAGCAACGCGCTGGTTTAGATCACAAATTTTAAACCCAGTGTGTTGACATTAAGTAAGCCTTCTGTAGAATGCAGCGCCACGTGACCAGCGGGTGGTTAGCTCAGTTGGGAGAGCACCAGCCTTACAAGCTGGGGGTCACTGGTTCGAACCCAGTACCACCCACCATCTTATGATGTACAAAAAAGATGGCCTGGAAATGTGAAAAGCACTACCTAGTAAGACCTGTATTTGATGTGCATAA
>NZ_JH393258.1:868723-960829 GCF_000236035.1 Vreelandella boliviensis LC1 | reverse complement strand
GAGGTCGCGAGTTCGAGTCTCGTCCGGTCCGCCATCATCAAATGACAGTTTGCTAAAAGTTGTTATCGCAATTCGGACCGGTAGTTCAGTCGGTTAGAATGCCGGCCTGTCACGCCGGAGGTCGCGAGTTCGAGTCTCGTCCGGTCCGCCACGATAACTGCTAAGCTGAATTGGTTAGGGCAGTAAGTGCTTACCAATAGATTGGGTGGTTAGCTCAGTTGGGAGAGCACCAGCCTTACAAGCTGGGGGTCACTGGTTCGAACCCAGTACCACCCACCATCACCTACCTTTAGAAGCGCTTCTGAACCGTTTATAAAGTTAGTTTTGATGGTTGTTGTAAAAGTACTCAATGTGGACCGGTAGTTCAGTCGGTTAGAATGCCGGCCTGTCACGCCGGAGGTCGCGAGTTCGAGTCTCGTCCGGTCCGCCATTAAGTATTTGTGTTGTTAGCTATGTATTGTTAGTAAGACCTCGGCATTAGCCGAACGAATTCCAAAAAAGCCCGGATCAATGATCCGGGCTTTTTCGTATGTCTGCGTGTTAATTTGCAGCTTTTAGCCCGTAATCGCGGCAACACCTGCTTTGGCAATTTGCACATCCTGGTCGGGTTTTACGCCGGAAATGCCCACGGCGCCTACCACATGCCCGTCAACCGTTATCGGTACGCCGCCTGAAAGCAGGCCTTGCAGCGGCGCGGTGACAAACGCAGTGCGGCCGCCATTAATCATCTCTTCAAATACCTGGGTCTCTTTACGGCCTAGCGCCGCACTGCGCGCTTTGTGCGAAGCGACTTCGGCACTGAAAGGGGCGGCACCATCCAAACGACGCAGCGCCAGCAGATGGCCGCCATCGTCGGTCACCGCGATAGTTACCGGCCAGCTATTACTGTCAGCCTCTTTCTGCGCGGCATCTAGAACGTTGAGTACATCGGCTTGAGCGAGAATGGCTTTTGTTTGCATGCTTACATCCTATTAAGGGTAGGGAGTGAAGTGATCGCGCTCAACAATAGCAGCGCGACCAGGGGTTATAAATGCTAACCGTTAGTGCAACTATGTGAGCGCCGCATCGACGATTTCCACCCAGTGGCGTACCGGTGTGCGATTGGCGCCTGCCAAGTGGGTCTGACAGCCGATATTCGCCGTCACGATCACCTCTGGGTCACCGGCTTCCAGCGCATTGAGCTTATTGTCGCGCAGTTGGGTGGCCAGTTCGGGTTGGGTGATCGAATAGGTGCCCGCCGAACCGCAGCAAAGATGCCCATCCTGCACCGGGGTTAATGCAAAGCCAAGCTTGCTCAGCACACCTTCAACCGCGCCGTTAAGTTTTTGAGCGTGCTGTAGCGTACAAGGGCAGTGGAACGCCAGCCGTTGTGACGCTGTGACATCCAATGTGTCTAACGGCTCATCGCGTAGAACTTCGACAATATCTTTGGCTAGCGCGCTGATTTTTTGCGCTTTTGCGGCGTAATTGGGGTCATCTTTGAGCATGTCGCCATACTCTTTGACAAAAGCCCCGCAGCCGCTGGCGGTTTGCACGATGGCTTCGGTGCCTTGTTCAATATAAGGCCACCAGGCATCAATATTGGCGCGCATACGCGCCCGCCCGTCATCCTGGGCGTTGAGGTGGAAATCAACGGCGCCGCAGCAGCCCGCTTCAGCCACTGGTGTTACGCTAATACCGAGCCGGTCAAGAATCCGCGCGGTGGCTGCATTGGTATTGGGTGAGAGGCCCGGCTGTACGCAGCCTTCCAGCATTAATACTTGCCGGGTATGCCGGTTGGCAACAGGGCGTGCGCCTGCATCGACTGGGTTTGCCGGCATTTTACTGCGCAGCTTGCTGGGCACCAGCGGCTTAAAGGTTTGCCCTAGCGTGAGCAGTGCCTTAAAGCGTTTGGGGTCGACCATCATTTTACGCAGCGCATAGCGCTGGGCGCGTTCGGCCGCCGGGCGGGGCACGCGGCGCTCTATTTCGGCGCGGCCAATGTTCAGCAGCTTGTGGTACTCCACGCCGGAGGGGCAGGTGGTTTCACAGTTAAGGCAGGTCAGGCAGCGATCAAGATGCAGGCGCGTCTCGTCGGTAACCTGATCGTCATCGTCACGGCTCTCCAGCAGCTCCTTCATTAGATAGATACGCCCGCGGGGGCCATCGCGCTCATCGCCTAACAGTTGGTACGTCGGGCAGGTGGCGTTACAAAAACCGCAGTGAACGCAGGTACGCAAAATGCGCTCTGCTTCTTGAATATGCGGCTTCTGAAGGTCGGCATCGGAAAAGTGCGTCTGCATGTCAGCTCTCCTGATTAAAACGCCGCATAAAGACGACCGGGGTTAAAAATGCCATGGGCATCCAGCTCCGCCTTTAGATTACGATGATATTTTTCCACTACGGCATTTAGCGGTGTGAACGGCTCTGCGACGCCGCTTTGCGCCTGCGGGGTATAGCAGGTGGCATGACCACCCACTGCGCTGCAGGCATCGCGCAGCGTGCTGGCATCCAGGGTGGTTTTCACCCAGCGTTGGCTGCCCGCCCAATCGTAAAAAATATCGGCCTCGGGAATATCCAGCGCGAGCGGTGCGGTGTTGGGCGGTAGTGACAATCGCCACAGCGCCTGGCCGTCGTTACAGGCGAAGAAAGCGTAGGTATGGTCGCGCAGCTCGCGCCAGAAGCTGGCATCGAGCGGCTCACCACCCAGGCTTGCCTGGGTGGCGGCCACAGAGCTTTTGCCGCCTTCCAAGCGCAAAAACAGTTTGCCTTGGTGCCAAGCGGCGGCAGTAATCGGCAGCGGCTTTCGACCCAGCTCGGCGAGTTTTTTGAGCGCCTCATCCAGCCCAACGGCTAAGCGTAGGCTGTGCGTCGCGGTTGGAATAGGCAGCACTTTAAAGGAGATGTCGGTCAATACGCCGAGCGTTCCCTGGGCGCCTGCCATCAGGCGCGACAGGTCGTAACCAGCGACATTTTTCATCACTTCGCCGCCAAAGCGGAGCAGCTTACCCTCTTGGGTGATGATTCTCGTGCCCAGCACAAAGTCCCGGGCTGCGCCTGCCCAGGGGCGGCGTGGGCCGGAGAGGCCGGTGGCCACGGCGCCACCAATGGTGGAAGCCTCACCAAACATGGGGGGCTCAAAGCCCAGCATTTGGTGTTTCTCCGCCAGTACTTCCTGCAGGTCGCTAAGCCGCGTGCCAGCGCGCACGGTCACCACCAGCTCCACCGGGTCGTAGCTGACAATGCCACTGTGTTCGGCCATCTGCAGTGCTTGGCCTTCCACCGGTCGGCCATAAAAGGCGCGTGTGTCTCCACCTACAATGCGCAGCGGTGTGCGCGCGTCATAAGCGCTGCGCACCTGTTCACATAGGGCGTCAGCGATATCGCGGTCGGCAATCGCTCGTTCAGTCATGGTCTTTCCCACTATTGGTCTTTTCCATTATTCGTCTTGGCTAATTATTATCTTGGCCGGCTTTTTACTTAACTTGGCTCGCAGCTAGAAACGCGGCAGCTCCGGGTGCGGTAGTTCGTTGTTATGCACATGCATAGCGCCAAACTCGGCGCAGCGCGCCAGGGTTGGGATATTTTTGCCGGGGTTGAGCAGTCGCTGTGGATCAAAGGCGGCTTTTAAGGCATGAAAAACGCTGATTTCATCCGCCTGGAATTGGCTGCACATTTGATTGATCTTTTCGCGCCCAACGCCATGCTCACCGGTGATCGAACCGCCCGCGGCTACGCAGAGCTCAAGAATCTTGCCGCCCACCTCTTCGGCAAGCGCCAACTGGCCCTCTTTATTGGCATCAAACAGGATCAGCGGATGCATATTGCCATCGCCGGCGTGGAACACGTTGGCCACCGCTAGGCCGCTCTCTTCGGAAAGCGCGGCAATGCCTTTAAGCACGCGAGGGAGCTCGCGGCGGGGGATAGTGCCATCCATGCAGTAGTAATCCGGGGACATACGGCCCACCGCAGGGAAGGCGTTCTTCCGCCCAGCCCAGAACTTGGCGCGCTCGGCTTCATCGCGAGCCTGCTGAATATCGGTGGCGCCCGCGGCTTCCAGTACGCGGCGTACGGTATCGCAGTCGTCATCCACGTCGGCTTCAACGCCATCCAGCTCGCAGAGCAGAATTGCTTCTGCTTCCACTGGGTAGCCTGCTTTGATGAAATCTTCGGCGGCTTTAATCGCCAATTTATCCATCATCTCCAGGCCACCAGGAATTATGCCTGCGGCAATGATATCGCCGACGGCGCGCCCGGCTTTCTCAATGTCATCGAAGCTCGCCATCAGCACTTTGGCGGTTTCCGGTTTAGGCAGTAGCTTGACGGTGATTTCCGTGACGACGCCGAGCATGCCCTCTGAGCCGTTCATCAATGCCAGCAGATCAAAGCCCGGTGCATCAAAAGACTCAGCGCCCAGGGTCATGTGCTCGCCCTCGATGGTGAGCACATCCACGCGCATGACGTTATGTACCGTCAGGCCATATTTTAGGCAATGCACGCCGCCAGCATTTTCCGCCACATTACCGCCGATGGAGCAGGCAATTTGCGAAGATGGGTCCGGTGCGTAGTAGAGGCCGTAAGGCGCAGCGGCTTCAGAAATTGCCAGATTGCGCACGCCGGGCTGAACCCTCGCCAGGCGGGCATCAGGGTCGACTTTGAGAATTTGGTTAAAGCGCGACATCACTAACAGCACGCCCTGTTCCAGCGGCAGCGCACCGCCAGAAAGCCCGGTGCCTGCGCCACGGGTGACCACGGGCACGCTAAGGGCATGGCAGCGCTTGAGTAGCTCTTTCACCTGGTCAAAGGTTTCAGGCAGCGCCACCAGCATAGGTAGCACGCGATAGGCCGCCAGCCCATCGCACTCAAAGGGGCGTAGGTCTTCTTCGCGATGCAGCAGCGTCATGTCGGGAACAGCTTGTTGCAGGTCGGTTAAAACCTCGCTTTTATCGCGCTGAACCAGTTTGCCGTCCAGGCGCTCATCAAAGAGGATATTCATTACGACATCCCATGCTTATTATCGTTAAAGGTAAAGGCTAAAACGGTCTGTAGATAACATGGCCTCAATTTGGGCTTTTTTTACCCGCCTGTCTAGATCGTGGTGCATTGGTCTGACCAGTAATTAGTCGACACCGTGATATAGCAGTGAAACAGAGATGCCTTCTTCTGCGAGTAGTGGCAAGCTGGGACAACAGTTTAACGAGAGTGACCGTCATGCCAGCGGAGCATCAAGCATTGACACCCGGCCAGCGAATGCCAGAACACGTGGCCACCCGGCTTGAGCGGCTGATTCTTGATGGGGTTTTTCGCCCCGGCCAACTTCTACCTTCTGAGCGGCGGCTGTGTGACAGGCTGGGCGTCTCCCGCGCTTCGCTGCGTGAGGGGTTAAGGATTCTGCGTAGCAAGGGGATTATCGATACCCGCCAGGGCCACGGTTCAACGGTCGCCACGCTTTTGCCGGTGGGCAGCCAGAGTCCGTTGATGCATCTGTTTAAAGACCATCCGCGCACGCTGTTTGACCTGTTAGAAGTGCGCGCCCTGCTGGAAGGGGAGTCGGCGCGGTTAGCCGCAAGCCGTGGCACCTCCGTCGACCGGGTGCTGATTACCCGGCGCTATCGTGAAATGGCTGACTACGCGGAAAGCGCAGACACCATTGATGTCGAGCGTCTAGCCAGGCTAGATCACGCCTTTCACCTAGCGGTTTCCCAGGCGTCCCACAACCCGGTGCTGGTGCATACGCTGCAGAGCCTGACCGATTTACTGCTTAGCTCGGTATTTGCTTCGGTCAAACACCTCTATCACTTGCCAGCGCCCAGGGCGATGATCAACCAGCAGCATGCGCAGTTGCATGAGGCGGTCATCAGCGGCGAGGCGGAGCAGGCAGAACAGGTGGCGCTGGAGCACCTGACCAGTATTACCCAGCTGCTGCGCGATTTAGAGGAGGAGCACGAACGGCTAGAGCGTTCATCCATGCGCCTTGAAGAGTGGCTGTAGCTCAATCATTAAAACGCCAACAACAATCATTAATAAACCAACAACACCTCAGGAGATTAACGTGGCCATTTACCAATACGGCGAGCACCAGCCTGACATCCATAACGATGTCTATATTGCCGACACCGCGGATGTGATCGGCCAGGTAACGTTAAAAGCGCGCTCAAGCGTGTGGTATCAGGCCGTGCTGCGTGGTGATACCGATCACTTGGAAATTGGTGAAGAGAGCAATATTCAGGATGGCGCGGTACTGCATGCCGATCCCGGTTTTCCTCTCAAAGTAGGTAAAGGCGTGACGGTCGGGCATCAAGCCATGTTGCATGGCTGCACCGTGGGTGATGGCTGCTTAATCGGTATTCAAGCGGTGGTGCTTAACGGTGCGGTGATCGGCGAAAACAGCCTGGTGGGGGCGGGGGCTTTTATTAAGGAGGGCGCGATATTTCCGCCTAATTCGTTAATCGTGGGTTCGCCCGCCCGTGTAGTAAGAGAGCTTTCTGCAGAAGCGGTGGCAGGTTTGAAAAAGAACGCCCAAAGCTACGTAGAGCGTGGCAAGCTCCACAGCCAAGAACTTAAACGCATCGGCTAGCGCTTAAACAAACAATAAGCAGGGCTTGAACGTTGAGCTAAAACCACAAACCCCCGGCCTAAAGCCTGGGGGTTTGCGTTTAAACACTCGCTAACGAGTTTTACGGTTACATCAATGGATCGGTTATGCCAATTACGTAGAACGCAATTAGTGCGATGATGCCAGCAAAGATGAGGTAGTAGATCGTTGGCAGGATCGTCTTACGGATCGTTGCACCTTCGCGGCCTAGCAATCCAACCGTTGCCGATGCGGCGACCACGTTATGGATGGCGATCATATTACCTGCCGCCGCGCCGACTGCCTGCATTGCTACCATCATAGCCGTGGAAAGCCCCAGGGTCTGGGCAACGCTGAACTGGAATTCCGCCAGCATCAGGTTAGATACCGTGTTGGAGCCTGCAATGAAGGCGCCCATCGCCCCGACGGCTGGGGCAAAGAAGGGATAAATGCCGCCCACGCTGTCGGCCACTGCCTGGGCCATCATCACCGGCATTGAGACAAGATCCGCGCCGTTAACGCCGGAGTTGATCAAAATGCGCACCATAGGCACGGTAAAGATCAATACGAAACCTGCACCAAAAATCGTTTTGGTTGATTCAGACACCGCCGCGCTGATCTTTTGCGGGTTCATACGATGCAAGAAGTAGGTGACGATGACCACGGCAATGATAATACCGCCCGGCAGATAGAGCGGCTGAACGCCACCGCTGACGCCCGCTTCGCCTAGAATATTATTCCAACTGAGGTTAATCGAGGTAAGCGCTGCTTTAAGGGGCTCGATGGTACGAGAGGCCACCAAAAACAGGGCGAGCAGCACATAGGGTACCCAGCCTTTAAAGGTGGACATCGGCGCTCTGCCGACAACGTCATCAAGCTTGATCTGCAGGTTGCCGATCCACTCGTCTGGCCAAGAAGAGGACTCGGGAAAGTCCCAAGTGTCTTTAGGCATCAAGAAGCCACGTTTGGCAGCGGGTACGACGATCGCCAAGCCCACCATGGCGCCGATCATTGAAGGGAATTCAGGCCCTAGCAATACACCTACCAGCATGTAAGGTACCGAGAATGCAATACCGGTAAAAATAGCGAAGGGGGTGATCGACAGCCCCTCTTTCCAGGAGCGGTTGGCGCCGAAGAAACGCACCATCACAGTGACTAGGATCAGCGGCATTAAAATGCCCACGATACCGTGAGTAATTGCCACTTCACTGGTGACTAGCTGGAAGAAGACATCCCAGCTAGAGCCTACCGAGTCAAGCTCGGCACTAATACCGGCGCGATCCAAGCCACTACCGACCCCAACCACAATAGGCGTGCCCACTGCACCAAACGAGACCGGCGTTGATTGAATCATCATACCCACGACCACCGCCGCAAGCGCCGGGAAGCCAAGAGCGACCATCAATGGTGCAGCAACCGCAGCTGGTGTGCCGAAGCCTGAAGCCCCTTCGATAAAGCAACCGAACAGCCAAGCAACTATCAGCGCCTGTATGCGGCGGTCAGGGCTAATGTCCGAAAAGCCGTTACGGATAGCGGTAATACCACCGGAGTGCTTAAGGGTGTTAAGCAGCAAGATAGCGCCAAAGATGATCCATAAAAGACCGGCGGTCTGGATCAAGCCCTGAATAGTCGACGCCGCTACGCGACTAAATGACATGTCCCAAGCGGTTAAGCCAATAATGGCGGCGGTCAGAAAAACAATAGGCATCGCTATCTTGGCAGGTATTTTAAACCCTATGAGCAAAATACCGGCCAGCAACAGCGGCAAAAAGGCCAGAAGTGCAAGTGTCGTTTCGTTCATGGAAGGAACTGCCCCTTGTTATTGATTTGGTATGCTCCGCAATAACCGTCTGACAGTCGTACCGCCAGTCGGGTGTAGGTGAAAGATACGATTAGGCTAACCATATGACTACATTGGAAAATTGGTCTTACCAGTTTAACGCTCGTTCGGAACATGGATTTTCATGACTTTTGTTTTTCTAGTTAATTGTTTTTATTCTATTTTTAAAAATTTTAAGAGGAAAAGTACTCAGCGGGTTCATTAGACTAATAGACAGTACAGTTGTCAGCCAAAGAATAAGTACAGATCAAGCCGGTTGCATCGCTTGCGTCATAGGTGACTTATGCTCATTGTTATCGGCGTAGTACTTTTTACTAACAATGGTCAACCACACGGAGGTTATGACAGTGGCACTAAAGCTCTATGATCTGTGCGGCCGGGACGAACGGCTACGCTTCTCACCTTTCTGCTGGCGCGTACGTATGGCGTTTGCACATAAAGGGCTGGAATTCACCACCGTGGCATGGCGATTCCTCGATAAAAAAGCGCTGGAGTTTGCCGACTACGACAAAGTGCCGGTGCTGTGCGACGGCGAGCAAGTTGTCACTGACAGCTTCGAAATCATGCGCTACCTGGATAAGACGTATCCCGAGGCACCAGTGTTGGGCGAGGGCGTCAGCTATCAGCGAGTATTACTGTTCAAATACTTCGTCGAGCGCAGCATGAATCCTGCGTTATTCCGCATTATCGCCATGGATTTGTTCGCGGCAGTACACCCAGATGACCGTGGCTATTTCCGCAAAACCCGTGAGGAGCGGTTTGGTTGCACGCTGGAAGAGTTTCACCAACCCGAACAGGGTAAGCAGCAGCTTAAACAGGCGCTAGCGCCAGTGCGCGATTTACTGCGCGAAAGCCGCTTTTTAGACGGCGATTCCCCCAGCGGCTCAGATTACCTGCTGTTTGGCAGTATGATGTGGGCTCACGTTGTATCTACTCAGGCAGTGGTCGAGCCCGGTGACCCGGTAGACGAGTGGTTCAAGCGTATGTTGAGCATCCACGATGGTGCTGCAAGCAGTGCGCTGACTGTTCGCGATATATAGTACATAGTGTTAGCCGTACAAAGTGTTAGCCGTACATAGTGGCGGCACAACGATGTGCCGCCTGATGACATGAGAAAACATTGATAGGCTTACGAGTGAATCAATGTTTTCCTAAAGGAGATGGCAATGATTGACCTGTACTACTGGACAACACCCAACGGCCATAAAATCTCCATTATGCTCGAAGAAGCCAAACTGGCGTATCGAGTGAAGCCTATTAACATTGGCCGAGGCGAGCAGTTTGATCCTGAATTTCTCACTATCGCCCCCAATAACCGAATTCCTGCCATTGTCGATCACTCACCACAGGATGGTGGTCAGCCGCTGTCGATGTTCGAGTCTGGCGCGATCCTCGAGTACTTGGCCGATAAGAGTGGCCTCTTCTTACCCTCCGCAGGCCGCGAACGCTATATCGTGTTGCAGTGGCTGCACTGGCAAATGGGCGGTTTAGGCCCGATGGCAGGCCAAAACCACCACTTTTGCCACTATGCGCCGCAAAAGATTGAGTACGCCATTGAGCGCTACGTTCGTGAAACTAACCGGCTTTACAGCGTGTTAGACCAGCGCTTGGCGCATCATACGTATGTAGGTGGCGATGACTACTCGATTGCTGATATGGCGATCTATCCCTGGATCGTGCCTTGGGAAAAACAGCGGCAAACCTTAGAAGAGTTTCCTGATCTAGAACGCTGGTTTGACATGATCAAAGCACGCCCTGCCGTTCGTCGAGCTTACGCATTGGTCGAAGACGTTAATCCCCAAGCGGGCGTAGAAATGGACGAGCAGGCGCGTAAGCATTTGTTCGGTAACCGCTAGTAGCAGGCTGCTGTCAGCCTTTCTAACTACCTACGAGTGAGCAAGTGCTGCATGAGGAAAAATCATATTGCGCTGCACAAAAAGCACTGCTAGCTTTAGAGATAGCAGAGGCAACAGCCTGGCTAAGAACCGCCAATCAAGGCGTGTTTATGTGCTAGCTCACTCTTGGAGGTACTATGATGAATAAAACTACTGATAAAACTACGCAACAGTTTGAGACCGTTTTTGTTTCACCGATGCGCTCTTACACGCTGACAGCGCTTGATTACTATGATCAGCTGGTTAGCGCTCAGTTGGATGCTGCCCGTGCCTACTCGGATATGGCGATTGCACAAGCGCGTACCTGGCTTGATGTAAAAGATCAGGACAGCTTCAAAAAGGCCATGGAAACCCAGCAAAAAACGGCTGGCGAGTTTATCGAGCGAGTAAAGGGCGACACTGAAAAAGTGACTTCCATCGGCCAGAGCTTTGCTCAAGACAGCCAGAAAATGGCAGAAGAAACCACTAAGAAAGCGGTAGAGACTGTTAAACAGTGATCTAACCCGTACACCACCGCTTAAAACGCCGCGCCCAAAGGGTGCGGCGTTTTTGTATACAAAACCTTATGTTAAAACCTGACCTTTGAATCTAGCCTTTGAAACTTACCTTTTAATCTGCGGCTTATGAAAAGCAGGTGTTGGTAGCGCGATCAATCAAGCGAAAACGGGCAATGCGAATAATTTGTTCAATGGCCGTTTGCCGCTCGATGGCCACATCGTTGTTCAGGCGTTCCTCGAAGGCGGCTAATATGGCATGCCGATCCAGCCCTTTAACGGCAATGACAAAAGGAAAGCCAAATTTCTCCTTATACGCCGAGTTAAGATACTCAAAGCGCGCAAACTCCCCGGGGCTACACTGATCGAGTCCGGCGCCTGCCTGTTCGGTGGTTGAGTCTTGGGTTAGCTCGCCAGCCATAGCCGCTTTACCCGCCAGGTCAGGGTGCGCCTGAATCACCTTGATTTGCTGGTCGCTGCTCGCCTGCTGCAACATAAGCCCCATTAGCTCGGCCAGTGCGTCGGGGGTGTCATGGGCTTCAGTAAGGCCTTGCTGCCAAGCGGCTTCGGCTACCCAGGGCGAATGCTCGTACACATCCCCATAGTGATGGGTAAGCATTTCAAGGCTGCACTTGCTGGGCGCGGGTGATAGCAGTAACGGTTGCGGTGTGGACACTGAAACTCTCCTAAGCGGGCAAGTTTTAAAGCGTACCCGGTTAAAAACGGAAATGGTTTAAAGCGCCTGGGTCAAACGCGCAGGTATGTAATGACTGTATACAATAAATAGCAGTAACGGTACTCTTTGACCAATAGGTCAAGCAACGTTATCAATAATCAATAAGGAGCGGCTATGGGACGTTTAACCACCCACGTACTGGATACCGCCAAAGGCCAGCCTGGTCAGGGAATTACTATTGAGGTATTTCGCCTTGCAGGCAGTGAGCGCCAGCATCTGAGTACCGTGATCACCAATAGTGACGGGCGGTGCGATGCACCCATTTTAGACGGGGATGCACTGAAACCGGGGGAGTATGAGCTGGTTTTCCATGCCGGTGACTACTTGCGTACCCAGGGCGTGGAAGCTTCTGAACCGCGCTTCTTGGATGTGATCCCATTACGCTTTGGCGTCGCTGATGCCAGCCAGCACTATCACGTGCCACTGTTGCTTTCGCCCTATGGCTATTCCACCTATCGCGGTAGTTAAGAGGGCGATGCATGCAAGCCTACATCATTGAGTTTGTTAACTTGCTACTGCGCTGGCTGCATGTGATTGCGGCTATCGCTTGGATTGGCGAGTCGATCTACTTTGTAATGCTGGATAACAGCCTGCGCACACCGAAGGCTTCAGAGGATCGCGAGAAGGGCGTGTTTGGTGAAATGTGGTCGGTGCATGGCGGTGGTTTTTACCACAATCAGAAGTACGCTACCGCACCCGACAAGTTACCCAATGATCTGCACTGGTCATTCTGGAAAGCCTACACCACCTGGCTTTCCGGCTTTGCGCTGTTTGTTATTCTCTACATGGTCAATCCTGGCTTCTACTTGGTAAACCCCAATAGCCCCTGGGAGTGGGCCGCCAACATGACAGGTTGGCAGGCTAACGTGCTGGCGCTGGCATTTTTGCTGGGCGGCTGGGTGGTTTATAACGAGCTGTGTAAGCGCATTAGTCCCAATATGGACCGCGACGGTCTGCTCAGCGTCGCAGTTGCCGTGATGATGGTGGTCGTTGCCTACCTAAGCACGCAAATGTTTACTGGCCGCGCCGCCTTTCTGCTAACGGGTGCAGTGATGGCGACAGCGATGTCGGCGAACGTCTTCTTCTGGATTATTCCCGGCCAGCGCCGCATGGTAAAAGCCATGAAAGCAGGCGATGCGCCTAATCCGCTGGATGGAAAACGCGGCAAGCAGCGCTCGGTGCATAACACCTACTTCACGTTACCGGTCGTGTTGTTGATGGTGAGTAATCACTATTCATTTATCTACTCCCATGAGCTGGCCTGGGTCGTGATGGTGCTGTTTATCTTTGCCGGTGCTTTAATCCGTCAATTCTTTGTGTTGATGCATGCAGGCAAAACCCAGCCAGCGTATCCCGCCTTTGGGGTAGGGCTTATTCTGTTAGCGTTTTGGGTGGCCGCGCCGAGTGCTTCATCACCGAGCGGTGATGCAGGCTCGCAAGGACCGGATCAGGCGCAAATTACTGGCTTGATCGAGCAGCATTGTGTTCAGTGCCACGCTCGCAACCCCGAGCATGCCGGTTTTTCAGCACCGCCCGCCGGGTTTGCTTTCGATAGCTGGGATGAGATTCTGGGCCAGAAAACGCAGATTCAGCAGGTCGTGGCCAGCCGCTATATGCCGTTAGGCAATATGACCAACATGAGCGATGAAGAGCGCGATATGATTGCCGCTTGGGAGGAATGATCAGGCTTTGTACGAAAACTGCCTGCGCTCGCCGACTTTTCGTACAAACCCTAAGGCCTTGAGAGGATAGCTATGAGTGATGCGCAGGCGCCGGAAAAGCGGCGCGCTCCTGCTAAAGAAATTAAAAATAGCAAAGAGGGCGATGAGCGCCACGACGCCATTTACCGCGCCGTGAGCGATGCCATTGTTGAGCAGCGTTTAAAACCCGGTGCGCGGCTGCGCGAAGATGCGCTGGCGGACGTATTCGGCATTAGCCGCACCGGTATTCGTAAAATCCTGCAACGCTTGGCGTTGGAGCAGTTAGTCACGCTAACACCGCGCCGTGGCGCCAGCGTCACCCGGCCCACCGCCGACGAAGCCAAAGACGTTTTCGATGCCCGGCAGTTAATCGAGTGCGGATTAATGCCCGATGTGGCACGGCGCATGGGTGAAAAAGAGGCAGCGGAGCTGCGCGAAATGGCCCGCCAGGAACGCCAAGCCCTGCGCAGCGGCCAGCAGAGCGTGGCCATTCGGCTATCGGCAGATTTTCATGTGCGTTTAGCGCAGCTTTCGGGCAACGCTACACTTGCAGAGTTTGTCGAAAGGCTCTGTTCGCGCTCTTCGCTGATTCTCGCCGTTTATGGCCACCGCGGCCACTTGGGCTGTGAATCCCATGACCACGACGATCTAATTGGCTACCTGGAAACAGGCAACGGTGAGCGCGCCAAAGCCTTTATGAGCCGCCACCTAAAAGCCATTGAAGCGTCGCTCTCTATGGTCGAAGAGGAAGAAAACGTACCGGATTTGCAGCAGATATTTGGGGGGTAATCTCAGCTTGGCATTTTGGCGCTCAAGGGTGGGAGTAGTTGGCAAAATCTATTTTTAATAGAGTAGTCATATGGCAGGAGTTAAACTCAGCAATCCTGCCTAGAAAGACAGGCGTTATAGTTTGATGGGCGAATTCATCAAATATTTCGTTAAGCGCTTTTTGAATTTTAAAGTCTCCTTCAATGACTCATCAACTTCGATGATTTGTTAAGCTACGTGTTTACTAGAAATTTGTTTCTCTCAATGTAAGCAAGAAATTCCTGCCCCAACTTTGTTATTGAAAATCTTCTCCATCTTACACCAGCAACTTTTTCATTATTCACAATTCCATGTATTTGAAGTTTTGGGCATACATTATGGTATATGAAACTATAGCTATCATGTTGGCCAGGTTGATTTGTTACACCAGTGACAATTGTATCTTTCAGTTGGATAAGGAGGGAGAAAAGATCTAGTTCAAGCTCTTTGTCTTCACCTGTTGAGCTGGGTGGAATTTTGATTTCAATGGACTTAAGAACTGTTTTTAAATCGTTGAATTCAGTTTCTGTATTATCCTTTTTTCCAATTAATGCTTTTTCTTTGAGAACGGCATTTTCTTTTGATAATTCTGCAACTTGTTTACTAAGCTGAGTTATTTCATCAATCAATGTTTTAGAGTTTGGAACTTCTGACCCTGAAACCCATCCAGATAATTCTCTTGTTGAAGCAATGTCGGGCAAGCTTTCCATGACGCATAATCGAATGTCTTTTTCGTCTTCAAAGAATGAAGACATATTAGAGAGGACTTTCTCTCTAAATATTTTTAGCTCGGCAGGGCGTTCTTTCTCCAATATTGAAGTGCCAACTACCTTTACTTTTTCTTCAAGGGCATCTTCTTTTATAACAACGGAAAATAGTGGTTTGTCGTTTTCTAATGCATAGTTGTATTCTAGTTCTGTGTAACTAACCCCAGATTCTGGCTCAACACTTCCATAACGCCCGCCCAAAATCAGCATGTATACATCTGATTCGTCAATCCAACGTTTTATGATTTCTAATTGACTCTTGTCGCCTGCAGTAAATAATTCCATACCTGCAGGTATGTGACCTGACTTTAAAACAGCACCAACAGCAGCCTGCCTTTCTTCGATGAGATCTATGTAAGTAGACGAAATAAAAACTTGAAGCCTTTTTTTCATGCGCTTTCCATTAGTGGTTTAAAAAGTCGTATATAAGCATTGTAACTACTGGACGCTTTGAAGTCGTGCATCAATACTTATATTTTATATGGTATTTATTAAATCTTTTAATTAATCGTTCCAAAGAAATGAAAATATACGCTCCAATGAGTGTGCCATCGTTCAAAAATATCTCATTCCGCTGAGTTTTGATACTGTAAAATACGTTGCTAGGTAGAGCCATGGGAGGATGCAGGCAGGTTCCCAATTGGCTACGTCAGCCCGCGACCCAAAAAAAGCGCCATCGGCAAAACCGATGGCGCTCGTATGAAGTTCTAATCAGCTAGTTACGACCCGCTTGTCTACTGCTGAGCCAACGCAGGCGCAGGCTTAAACTGCCGCATCAACCCGTAGTAGAACAGCCCGCCTAGGGCTGCGCCAATCATCCAGCCAAAGCCGCCAAGGGCTGATAGTGCCGGTACTAACACGGTAGAAAGCGAGAACAGCGCCGCCACACCAAAGGCGATAAGCGCGCGGGTGTTCCAGCCGTTTACGTAGTAGTAGGCGCCACCCGGTGCTGATGAGAATAGCTCCTGCATATTTAAGTGCTGGCGCTTAATCAGATAGTAGTCGACCACGATAATGCCGTAGAAGGGCGCGACGACGGCGCCTAGCGCATTCACAAAACCGGGAACGCCAATCTGGCTGATGACTGAAAGCCATAGCGCACCGACAAAGAATGCGATCACCGCGGTAATCAGGCCACCCATCTTGAAGCTGATTTTGCTGGGAAACAGATTGGCCAGGTCGTAGGCGGGGGGAATAAAGTTGGCGACCAGATTGATACCCACCGTGGCGGCAAAGAAGGTGAGGGCGGCGATAATCGTCAGCGGCAATGAATCGACCCGCTCAACGATATCGGCGGGGTTGGTCAGCGCTTCACCAAACAACACCAGAGTGCCCGCGGTAATAATCAGCGCGATAAACGAGAAGAACGCCACGTTAAGCGGTAAGCCCAGCAGGTTGCCCAGCTTCATCTGGCGCTCGGTTTTTACAAAGCGGGTGAAGTCGCCGAAGTTGATCACCACCGCCGCAAAATACGCCACCATGGTGCCGACAATCGCCATAAAGGCGGCAATCGAGCTGCCGCTGGTTTCACTGCCACCGCTAAAAATAGTGCCAATGGCGGGAATCAGCTCGCTGCCTGCCTGGAACCAGACAATGATCATTAGCACCAGCATCACCACGTAGACCATCGGGCCCGCCCAGTTGAGGAAGTGCTTAATGCGCTCGATGCCTTGCCAGAAAATCGCGATCTGAAACAGCCACACAATCACAAATGACACCCAGGCCACGCCGGAAAGCCCCAGGAAGGTGCCGCCATCGCCTGCGCCAACAAACGCGGTAATCAGCAGGGTGACGGCTGTGGAGGCGAAGTAGGTCTGCACGCCGTACCAAAAAATCCCCACGATAGCGCGCAGCATCGCGGGCAGGTTAGCGCCGCGCACGCCCATGCTGGCACGCACCATCACTGGGAAAGGAATGCCGTATTTAACGCTGGGTTTACCGGTGAGGTTGACCAAAAACATCACGATCACACCGGCCAGAATAATCGCCGCCATCACCGCCCAGCCGTTGAGGCCGTAGGTTAAAAACAGCGAGGCGGCCAGGGTGTAGCCGAACAGGCTCTGGATGTCGTTCGACCAGACGTTAAAAATTTCAAATGCGCCCCAGTTACGATCCTGGGGTTTCAGCGGTGCCAGATCCTCGTTATATAGCGTGGGATCGATGTGCTTGATATCTAGGTCGCTCACGTCGTTGCTCTCTTTCATTGTATTGGCTCGCAGGTTGGC
Source organism: Vreelandella boliviensis LC1 (assembly GCF_000236035.1). Lineage (GTDB taxonomy): Bacteria > Pseudomonadota > Gammaproteobacteria > Pseudomonadales > Halomonadaceae > Vreelandella > Vreelandella boliviensis. The sequence goes on along the minus strand of NZ_JH393258.1, from coordinate 943,812 downwards.
TAAAAGGGGTTACTGGCTAAAGCGCTGGCAGGGTGCCCAGTACTTCATGAGCAGGTAGTAGCTAACGCCTGCGGGTATCAGGCTGGCGTACCACGAGATCGCCGAGAAAGAGAGCGCCGCCGCAATACCGATAGCAGTGGCGATAAACGCAGCTAGGTTGACGCCTTGGTAGGGGCCGTTGGCGTCGTATAGCTTGTCGATATCCAGCGTGCGGCGGCGAATAACGTAATAATCCACCACCAGAATGGCGAAGATGGGGCCTAGAAAAGCGGAATAGGTCTGCACAAACAGCTGCAGGCCCGCCGCAGAGCCCGGCTGCACCAGTTTCCAGGGGAAGGTGGCGAAGGCCAGTAGCCCCACGATCACCGTGGCGACCGAGAACTTGATTTTGAATACGTCCATTAGCACGTAGGTCGGCGGCACCACGTTGTTGAGTACGTTGGTGGTGACCTGGGCAAAGGCGATGAACAGCAGAGTGGTCATCAGCAGCGGGGTGTTATCCACCGCGTTGGCAAACACCTGTATCGGGTCGGCGGTACCGGTGGCCTGGGAGACCATATAGCCGATCAAGCCCATAAACAGCGTGCAGGGCAGAATCGACATAGCGTAAATGGTGGTTAGCAGGCTCTGGGCGGTGCCCTTTTTATGCTCGCGGGAGTAGTCGCTAACGTTGAGCATCATGGTGCTGTAGATGCCTAGAAACAGCATGGTCGCGCCCCAGAAAGGCATGCCCCAGGAGCCTTCCATGGTCAGCAGGCTGGCGGAAAGCTCATCGCCGTAACGCTGCACCGTGGCGTAGAACATATACATCAACGAGACGAGGATAAAGGCGCTGCCGATATTCTCTAACCACTTGATGCCCTGAAAGCCCATTACCGACAGGCCGATTTGCAGAAACTGGAAGGTAATAAAGTAGAAGATAAGGTTGTCGAAGCCGAACAGGGTGGCCGACACCATATTGAGTGCCCCGGCGCCAATCCAGCTTTGAAAGCCATACCACACCACCGCAGGCACCGCGCGCACTAAGCCGGGTAGCCGCGTGCCGGTAAAGCCAAAGGCGCTGCGTGCCTGCACCATAAACGGGATGCCGTACTTGTAGCCTGCAGCGCCGTTAATGGCCAGCGCTATACCGATCACAAAGCAACCAATGGCGATGGCCAGCGTCGCTTGCAACAGGTTCAGGGTGCCGACTACGCTTGAGCCCATGGCGAAGGTGCCAATGGAAACGCAGCCGCCGAACCAGGCCAGAAAATAGGAGCCGCGCCCCATTATCCGGGTCCGTTGAGGGGCTAGGCTCTCTGCCCCTAGTGCTTTTGATCCGATATCGGATCGGTCTTCTGACGCAAGAGCGGAGGTTGAAGCGCTCATGGTGTCGTCCTCGCAAGATTATCGGTTTTATTAATCCCCGATTTAACATCGGGAAACGCTTGCGGCGTGGCGTGCTACTGGACGTTCGTGTTTCTTAATATATTGTTATTAAATGTTTTTTTGAGTCATGCTTTTTTGGACATGGTTTTTTGAGACATTGCTTTTAGGCTTTATGACTTAAGCGGTAACGCAAGATCAGAAAGCCCGGAAAACTTACCGGTGAAGGTTTTTGGCCGGGGATAGTCAAGATCACCGTGCTTGCTGGTATGCAGCCCTAAACTGACCAATGATTCCGCTAGTTTGAGCGCCGCGGTGACACCTTCTATGACTGGCAGGCCGACTTCGCGGCTAATCTCCTGGGTCAAATTCGCCATGCCGCCGCAGCCTAAAACGATGGCGCCGATACCGTCCTCATCCCTGGCGCGGCAGCACTCTTCAACAATGCGGGTAAACGCCGCTTCAGGGTGGTGCTCAAGATCCAACACCGGAATTTCAGCGGCGCGAATGCGGCGGCAGTGGTGGCTAAAGCCGTACTGCTGAAGCAAGTGTTCGGCGATAATGCCGGTGCGGCCCAGAGTCGTGACAATGGAAAAGCGGGTGCTCACCAGCGTGGCAAGATGAAACGCCGCTTCGGCAATGCCAATCACTGGCGCGCGGGTGAGTTCGCGGGCAGCAAGCAGGCCTGGATCACCGAAACAGGCCACTATATAAGCATCGATTTCGCCTTCGCGTTCGCCTTTGAGCACCTCTTCGGCAACCCCCACCGCACTGATCGCTTCGTCAAAATGGCTTTCAATGGAAACCGGGCCCGCGTCAGGCTGTGAGGCGCTAACGGTTGTTCCCGCAGTTGCCTGCTGCTGCGCTGCCTGACCCATCGCAGCGGTCATGGAAGCCGTGGTGTTCGGGTTAATAAGGCGTATATGCACGTTAAGAAATCCGTATGTAAACAATATAAATTTTCTTGTATACAAAAATAGGGCGGTTTCTAACCTTGCGCAAGCCTCTGGGCGTGAATAGACGATAAAAATGTCGCTATAAAAGTTTGACCAATCGTTCAGGATTCAACGACTTAACGGCATTTAAACTAAAAAACGCTATGAGTGACAGGGGATTAGCGTCTGGCCGCGTTGCGGTTCGTTATTAATCTCGCTATTTTGTATACAAATAATTTTCTGTATCGCTGGGCTGCTTGTTCGCCAGAGACGAGCCGGGAATAGGCATACTGGAAATAGATATAAAGGGAGCTAGCTATGTCGTCATCCTCTAAGGGCCACTACCCTCGCGATTTAATCGGTTACGGGCGCAACCCGCCCCACGCCAACTGGCCAAACAAGGCCAAAATTGCCGTTCAGTTTGTGCTCAACTACGAGGAGGGCGGCGAGAACTGTGTCCTGCATGGCGATTCAGGCTCCGAGCAGTTCCTATCGGAAATTATTGGCGCACCGGCTTATCCTGATCGTCATCTAAGCATGGAGTCGATCTACGAGTACGGCTCCCGCGCCGGGGTATGGCGCATCCTGCGCGAGTTTGAGAAGCGCGATTTGCCGCTCACTGTATTTGGTGTGGCGATGGCGTTAGAGCGCAACCCAGATGTCGCCCAGGCATTTAAACAGCTGGGCCATGAGATTGCCTGCCACGGCTACCGCTGGATTCACTATCAGGAAGTCTCTGAGCACGTTGAGCGGCAGCACCTTCAGCAGGCCATGGATATTTTTCAGCGCCTTTACGGTGAAAAACCCCAAGGCTGGTATACCGGCCGCGACAGCCCCAATACCCGGCGTTTAGTGCTGGATGAGGGCGGTTTCCTTTACGATAGCGACTACTACGGCGACGACTTGCCTTTCTGGACGCAGGTAACGGATAGTCAGGGCAGTGAGCATAATCACCTGATCGTGCCTTATACGTTAGACAGCAATGATATGCGCTTTGCCGCGCCGCAAGGTTTTAATACGGCGGATCACCTCTTTACCTACCTGCGTGACGCCTTTGATGTGCTTTACGCGGAAGGGGAGGAGGCGCCCAAAATGCTCTCCATCGGTATGCATTGCCGTTTATTGGGTCGGCCAGGGCGTTTTCGCGCGCTACAGCGCTTTTTGGATTACATCGAAACCCACGACCGCGTTTGGGTGGCCCGGCGGGTTGATATTGCTCGCCACTGGGCGGAGCATCACCCGGCGCCAACGCGTTGAAAGGCACAAAGATGAATAAAGCTACTTACTACGCCCCCACCGGTGGGCATCCACCGCAAACACAAATCACCGCTGATCGTGCGGTATTTACCGAAGCTTATGCGCTGATCCCCAAAGGCGTGATGCGCGATATTGTCACCAGCAATCTGCCGTTTTGGGAAGGCACTCGGCTATGGGTGTTGGCACGGCCGCTGTCGGGGTTTGCCGAGACATTTTCGCAATACATTATGGAAGTACAGCCCCAGGGTGGTAGCGATAAGCCTGAGCCAGATTCCCAAGCTGAAGGCGTGCTGTTTATTGTGGAGGGTGAGCTAACGCTTACTTTGTCAGGCGAGCGCCACGTCATGCAGCCTGGCGGCTATGCGTTTATTCCCCCTGGCAGTTCGTGGCAGGTGCGCAACGAATCTAACGCGCCTGTACGTTTCCACTGGGTACGCAAGGCGTATGAGTTTGTGGAAGGGCTTGAGGTTCCAAAGGCGTTTGTCACCAACGAGCAGGACATTGCGCCTATCGAAATGCCCGGCACTGAAGGGCGCTGGGCCACCACGCGCTTCGTCGACCCTGCGGACGTTCGCCATGATATGCACGTCAATATCGTGACCTTTCAGCCCGGCGGCGTGATCCCCTTTGACGAAACCCATGTCATGGAACACGGTTTGTATGTGCTGGAAGGCAAAGCCGTTTACCACTTAAATCAAAACTGGGTAGAAGTAGAGGCTGGGGATTTTATGTGGCTGCGTGCCTTCTGCCCCCAAGCCTGCTACGCCGCTGGCCCGGGACCGTTCCGGTATCTGCTGTATAAAGATGTTAATCGTCATGCGTCTCTTAAACTGTCATCTCGCTAAGGAGCTGCAATGCTAGAGCTAAAAGCCGAGCCGCTAACGGCAGAAGCCTTTGCCCCCTTTGGCGATGTGATGGATGCGCGTACATCAACGTCGTTTCCCATCAACGCCGGGCGCACCCAGCGCCATCACGATCTGGCGAAAGTAGAAACCCTGGGCGAAAGCGCCCACGCGCTGATTAATATCTTCGTCAGCCAGCCGGTCACGCTGCCGCTAGAGCTTACCTTTTTAGAGCGCCACCCCCAAGGCAGCCAGGCGTTTATGCCGCTGCATCAGGAGCGCTTTATTGTCGTGGTAGCACCGCCGGGTGAGCACATTAATCCTGCAGATGTCCGCGCCTTTGTCACCGATGGCCGCCAAGGAGTGAACTACCGCGCAGGCACCTGGCACGCGATTCAATCGGTGCTGGAGCGCGAAGGCGAGTTTTTGGTGGTGGATCGGGGCGGCGATGGCAATAACTGCGATGAGTTTCCTTTAGCGATCATCGTGACGTTAGCGTAATCCAACCCGTTACGTTACGCCGCTGTCATATAGAGCGCGTTAAACTGATAAGCTAGGGTTACTAAATAAAGTCACTACACGTTAATTCGCATGGTTGGAACATTATGAACGCACTGCACTTCTCCTCGATCCGTCGTACCAAAATTGTCGCCACCCTTGGCCCCGCCAGCGACCGGGAAGGCGTATTGGAAGCCATGCTTGCGGCGGGTGTCGATGTGGTGCGTCTTAATTTCTCCCATGGTATCGCCGATGATCACCGCCGCCGGTTAACCGAAGTACGTGAAATCGCCGCCAAACTAGGCCGCAGCGTCGCGGTGTTGGGGGATCTGCAGGGCCCCAAAATTCGTATTGCGCGGTTTAGAGATGGTGCTGTGGTGCTCAAAGAGGGCCAGCCGTTTATTCTCGATATGGCGCTGGACGGTGATGCGGGCGATATACACCAAGTGGGCTGTGATTATACAACGCTGTCCCAAGACGTCACCGCGGGCGACCGCCTGCTGTTAGACGACGGCCGTTTGGTGCTCGACGTGACCCGCGTTGAAGGTCAACAGGTGCATACCACTGTCATCGTGGGCGGCAAGCTCTCCAACCATAAAGGCATTAACAAGCAGGGCGGCGGGCTCTCTGCGCCGGCATTGACCGAGAAAGACAAAGAAGATCTCAAAACCGCCGTTGAAATTGGCGTCGACTACTTAGCCATTTCATTCCCGCGCCATGCCGAAGATATGCTTGAAGCGCGGCGCTTATTAGGTGAAGAAGGCAAAGAGATTGGACTGGTTGCTAAAGTCGAGCGTGCCGAGGCAGTCGCCGATGACGCCACACTGGACGGCATTATCGAAGCGTCTGAGGCGGTAATGGTCGCGCGGGGCGATTTAGGCGTAGAGATTGGCGATGCCAAGTTGGTCGGCGTGCAAAAGCGCATGATCAAGCGCGCCCGCTCGCTCAACCGCGCGGTGATTACCGCCACGCAAATGATGGAAAGCATGATCTCGGCGCCGCTGCCTACCCGCGCCGAAGTGTTTGATGTGGCCAACGCGGTTCTGGATGGCAGCGACGCAGTTATGCTCTCGGCAGAAACCGCCGCGGGTGACTACCCGCTGGAAACCGTGGAAGCGATGTCGCGTGTTTGCTTGGGGGCCGAGCGGGAAAAATCCGCCCAGGAGTCCGGCCACCGTATTCATGAGGGCTTTACCCGCCCGGACGAAACCATCGCGCTTTCAGCCATGTACGCTGCCAACCACATGGCCGGTGTTACCGCGATTGCCTGTATGACGTCGTCGGGTTATACGCCGCTAATTGCTTCGCGCATTAGCTCAGGTCTACCGATTGTGGGTCTGGCGCATAATCCCATCGCCCAGCGGCGTATGGCGCTCTACCGCGGCGTTGTCTCGCTGCCGTTCGACACCTCTGAAATGAGCGCCACCGAGCTAAATGGCCGTGCTCTTGAGCTACTCGTGAAGATGGGTATCTCCAAAGCAGGTGACCATGTAATCCTTACCCGCGGTGACCATATGAACGCTCACGGCGGCACCAATACCATGAAGGTGATGGAGATTACTGACGAGCATGCTAAAAGCTAAATTAGCGCATGGGTGGCTGCTAGCCTGCTTGCTTCTGATCGGCGCCCCCGCACACGCGGGGGCGCCTATTGTGGCGGCGGCGTCTGATCTGCAGTTTGCCCTCACTGACGCCGCCGAGCAGTTTCAGCAACAAACCGGCCATGCCCTGCGGCTCAACTTTGGCTCGTCGGGCAACTTTCGCCGCCAAATCGCCCAGGGCGCACCTTTTGAGCTCTACCTCTCGGCTGATGAACGCTACGTTCAGGCGCTGTATGAGGAGGGCTACACACAAGACGAGGGCGTAATCTACGCCATTGGGCGTTTGGTGTGGCTGCAGCGCAGCGGGCGCGACGATTTGCCTAGCGAGGATGCCCCGCTGGCGGCGGTACAGGGAGCGTTGGAAGCTCAAACAAACGGCGCCACTGAGCGTATCGCCCTGGCTAACCCTGAGCACGCGCCTTATGGCGTAGCGGCGCAGCAGGCGCTTGAGCATGCCGGGCTGTGGGAGCCAACCGAGCCTCTGCGGGTATTAGGTGAAAATGTCTCCCAGGCGGCGCAATTTGCGCTCTCCGATGATACTCGCGGTGGCTTAGTGGCTTACTCCTTGGCGCTTGCCCCCGCTTTAAGTGAGCGAAGTGAGTACGTACTTATTCCTGAGACTTGGCACAGCCCGCTACGCCAGCGCATGGTACTGACCAACCAAGCGGGAGAGGTCGCCAGCGATTTCTATCAGTGGCTACAGCAAGACGAAGGGCAAGCCATTTTGCGCCGCTACGGCTTTAGTGCCGAATAATGGCGGGTTCATAATGGATGATTCGTAATGGATGATTCGTAATGGATGATTCGTAATGGATTGGTCAGCGCTTTCGGTCTCGCTACGCCTTGCCGGGTTTACCTGCCTGATTCTTATCCCTATCGCTATCTGGCTAGGCCGTGCTCTGGCCTACGCGCGTTTCCGTAGCAAAGGGCTATGCGAAGCGCTGATCGCATTACCGTTGGTGTTGCCACCTACCGTACTGGGCTTTTATCTACTGCTTAGCTTTGGTAGCGAGGCGCCGGTGGGCGCTTTTTGGGCACAAATGACCGGTAGTGGGCTGAACTTCACCTTTACGGGCATCCTGCTGGCCTCTCTTATCGCTAATCTGCCGTTTGCTGTTCAACCGATCCAGCGCGCCTTTGAGCATGTACCCCACAACCTGCGGGAAGCGGCCTGGTGTAGTGGATTAAGCCCCTGGCAAACGCTGTTGCGCATCGAACTGCCCTTGGTGTGGCCTGGGATTATGTCAGCGGCAGCACTCACCTTTGCCCATACGCTGGGCGAATTTGGCGTGATTTTAATGGTGGGGGGCGCCATTGATGGCGAAACCCGCACCCTCGCGATTGCTATCTATGATCGCGTCCAAGCCTTCGATGAACAGGGCGCTGCACAGATGTCGGCGCTGCTGCTGTTGGTATCGTTTATTACCTTGGGGCTTGTCTATGGGCTGGCCGGGCGCAGGCGGTGGGTACGTGGCTGATTCGTCTATCGTGGGGCCAGCAGCAGGTCTGGGTGTGGCGGTCAATCAAACGGGGCCGATTCCACTGGACGCTGAGTTTGTTTGCCAGCCCGGCGAACTGCTGGCGCTGGTAGGGCCATCCGGTAGCGGAAAAACCACGCTGCTGCGCACGATTGCCGGACTTTATCGCCCCCAGGGCGGGCGAGTGGAATGCGCTGGAGACGTTTGGTTTGACGCCGAACGTAAGCATTCACTCTCACCCCAGCGTAGGCAGGTGGGCATAGTATTTCAAGACTATGCGCTATTTCCCCACCTAACCGCCGCGCAAAATATTCAACTTCCCCTGCGCCACTTGCCCCAGCTGGAACGCCGTGAACAGGCCGAACAGTGGCTAGCCAAGGTGCGTTTAGACGGGTTGGGCAAGCGCTACCCCAACGCGCTTTCCGGTGGCCAGCGCCAGCGGGTGGCACTAGCCCGCGCCCTGGCCCGCGACCCCAAAGTGCTGTTACTTGATGAGCCATTTTCGGCGGTGGATCAAGTAACCCGGCGGCGGTTACAGCGTGAGCTGGCGCTATTACGCCAGCAGATCGACATTCCCATTGTGCTAGTGACTCACGATCTGGAAGAGGCTGCTGCACTCGCTGACCAAATCTGCGTGCTGCATAACGGTGAAAGCTTGCAGCAAGCCGCTCCCGAGGCGTTGTTTAGACGCCCCGCATCGCCCCTGATTGCTCGCTTATTAGACAGGCACAATCTGTTTGAAGGCGTCGTCGTTGACGTAGAGGGCCATCAGCGGCTGCAGTGGGGGGAGGCCTACTTAGAAGTGGCTGAAGGGCTCGCCAACCTGTCACCGGGAGAAACGGTGGCTTGGTATCTGCCACCGTCAGATATTGTGCTTCACCGTCGCGACCGCCCATCCCAGGGCGAGCGGGAGAACCCGCTTGCTGCCACGGTTGAAGAGCTAGTGGTGCTTGGGGGCATTACGTCAGTTTCACTGCGCGTCAATCATGGCGATATGTTACGTTTCGATATCGCCACCCATGCCGCACGGCGTAACCAGCTAACCAGCGGTGCAGTGGTGAACGTTTCGTTACTGGCGGCAGGCATTCACCTGATGCCCGGCCACCGAGTTCGCGCAGATGCGCATGACAAAAGGAAGTAAGCATGGATCCCACGCGTCGCACGCTGCTCAAAGCGTCGTTACTGTTACCGCTGGCGGCGCTGCTGCCAATGTCGCTAATCAGCTCGTTTGCCTGGGGGCAGGCGTCGGCTAAAGAGTTGCAGACGTTGGCACTGGCTATTCACAGCGACGGCGGCCCGCACCGTTTAAATGTCGAAGTGGCAGAGACGACGTCTCAGCGTCAGCGCGGTTTGATGGGGCGCGAGAGATTACCCGAAGAGCACGGCATGCTGTTTCGCTTTGAAAGCGAGCAGTCGGCCAACAACGCTTTTTGGATGTATCGCACGCTAATTCCCCTCGATATTGCCTTTATCGATGGTGACGGGCGGATTGTGGCGATTAATACCATGCAACCCTGCGAGTCCTCGTCGCCAAGTGACTGCCCCTCTTACCCGGCGGGTGCGGCTTATCATTCAGCGCTAGAGGTCAACGGCGGCTACTTTGCCGAGCGCGGCATCACCGTGGGCGACTGCGTGTCGATCCCTGATGAGGCCGGTTTCTGCCAACCGGCAGATTAAGCAGGCTGTGGACGGCGGCGAAATCTAATCACAATCAGGGCAATACCCGCGACCACTAAGCCGCCGCCCACCAGTTTATGCACGCCTAGGCTATCGCCCATTAACAGCGCGCCTAGGCCGACTGCCAATACCGGTACGAGTAGCGTCATGGGTACCACGCGATTAACTGGATGACGACGCAAAAGCGCGTACCAAATCCCGTAAGCGACAATCGACGACATTACGGCGGTGTAAATCATCGCCCCCCAGCCCAACCAACTTGCCTGCTGCATCGCCTGCCACTGACCGCTCTCAAATAGCCATGAACCCAGCGCTACCTGGGGCACTGCAAACAGCGCGACCCAGCCTGCCAACGCCATCGGCGCAATGGGCGGGCCGCGCTTGATCAATAGCTGTGACACCGCCCAGCCCATCGCACTACATAAGAGAATAACCAGGGGGAGAGGCGTTGGTAAGGTGGGCCCACCCGCCAACACAACAATTCCCACAAACGAGAGCAGTAGCCCGACAATACGTTTGGGGCCTAGCTTCTCCTTTAGAAAAATCACTGCTAACAGCGTTGCGAAGGGCGTTCCCATCTGTACCAAGAGCGCGCCGGTACCCGCTTCAGCATGCTCTAAACCAATAAACAGGAGGGCGAAATGCAAGCTGCCGAAAGTGATGGATAACAGCAGCAAAAACGGCAGTTGCGCCCGCGCCACTGGGTAGAAGGGCACCAGCAGTATCGCGACCAGTGAAAAGCGCAGGGTGGTCAGCAACAGCGGCGGTAGCTCCGCTACGCCCACCTTGATAACAATGATATTCAGCGCCCAAATGGCGATAACAAACAGGCCGAGCAGCAGGTCGCGTAGTGGCACGTAGATGTCCGTTGGTAGAGGGAAACGATAGCCATTATACCAGTTTGGCTGCCGGCAAAAATAATAGTGCTCTGGGCTAACAATAGGGCTCTGGGCAGCAGCAAGAGAGATTATTCGATTGTAGGCTCTCTCCAAACGCGCGGCGGCCAAGAAATTTATGGTCAACATGCCGACCTTAGGCGTGTTTCTTTCGCGCTCTAAGTGCATACAATAAGTTGGGTTTATTCAAAGCCCCCTCATAAAAATAGCTAAAAAAGGATCTACCATGACGCTGACACGCTCAATAGCTCACTTTACCGCTGGCTTGGCCGGTGTGGCACTGCTCTCCGTCTCCCTTTCTGCACAAGCACGCGAACTCTCAGTTTCCACTGTTTTGTCTGACGCTTTCCCGTGGGGGCAGGCGGCGGAGAAGTGGGCCGAACTGGTGGAAGAACGTAGCGACGGTGAACTCACCCTGCGGGTTTACCCGAACTCTCAGTTGGTCTCCGGTGACCAAACCCGTGAATTTTCTGCGATGCGTTCTGGGTTAATTGATGCCGCGGTGGGTTCGACGATTAACTGGTCGCCCCAGGTGCCGGAACTTAATCTGTTCTCTTTACCATTCTTCATTCCCGATGAAGCCGCCGTTGATGCGGTCACTGGTGGGGAAGCGGGGGAGTTGGTGTTTGAAGCGATTGAATCACGCGGTGTGATGCCTCTGGCGTGGGGTGAAAATGGCTTTCGGCAGGTCTCTAACTCTCGCGGAGCCATTAGCCAGCCGGCGGATTTGGACGGTCTGAAAATCCGTGTTGTTGGTTCGCCGCTGTTCCAGGATACCTTCTCGGCACTGGGCGCTGACCCTACGCAAATGAGCTGGACGGATGCTCAGCCTGCGCTGACCACTGGCGCTGTGGATGGCCAGGAAAACCCGCTTTCGGTATTTGACGTCGCGCGCATCGATCAAGTCGGCCAGGAGCATCTGACGCTCTGGAACTACATGAATGATCCGCTGATTTTTGCCGTCAATCAGCAGGTGTGGCAGTCATTAAGCGAAGAGCACCAAACCCTGCTGCGCGAAACCGCTATGGAAGCCGGTGAGTGGGAAATTGCCATGACCCGAGAAGAAGAAGGCGAACGCCTAGCGGCCATTCGAGAACGCGGTGTGACCGTGACTGAATTGTCCGATGAGCAATACCAAGCCTTTGTCGAGGCCACGCAGTCCGTTTATGAAAAATGGGCGCCGCGAATTGGTGAGGAGGTGGTAAACGCCGCACAAGCCGCTATCGACGCGCGCTAATTACCTTTGATGTTCAAACTCCCGGCCCTTAAGGCTGGGGGTTTTTTGCTGTGAGGCTGCCATGAAAGGCTTTCCTGATGCGCGCCCTGAGCGCTGGCTGGGCGCGCTGGCGTTAATCGTTATTTCATTGATTAGTTTAGGCAATGTTATTACGCGCTACTTAACCGGCGGCTCTTTTTCATTTACCGAAGAGTTTTCTGTGTTTTTGTTGGTAGTGCTGACCTTTGCGGGTGCCTCGGTGGCGCTGCGGCGTAACCGCCATATTCGTATTGGCTTTCTGGAACGGGCATTACCGCCCAAGTACCGCCGCATACTGATCCTTTTTCAAGCGCTGTGCTGTGCCATTGTGCTGGGCTTGATCACTTGGTACGGCGGCAAGTTAGCCTGGCAAGAGTTTCAGTGGGAGTCGCTGTCACCAGGGCTTGGCCTGCCCCAATGGTGGTATTTAGTCTGGTTACCCGTGCTTTCAGCGGCCATGCTATGGCGCTTGTTTCAGCAAACCGCTGACCGTTTAACGGGGAGGCTCACCGATGAGCCCTGATGTGTGGATGATTCTGGCGTTTGCGGGGCTGCTGATAGCGGGGGTGCCGGTAGCGTTTTCGCTAGCGCTTTCCGGGGCGGTGGGCATTGTGATTGGGCTGTCGCCGGATATGCTCGCGACGATGGGCACCAACACCTATAACAGCATCGCTAAGTACCCCCTGATTGCGATTCCGCTGTTTATCTTAACCGGGCTTATTTTTGAGCGCTCTGGTGTGGCGCTACGCTTGGTGCGTTTTGCCCAGGCCTTGATTGGCCCGCGCCACGGTGGCTTAGCACTGGTAGCCGTGTTGGTGTGCATGATTATGGGCGGTATGAGTGGTTCGGGCCCTGCTGATGCGGCAGCTGTTGCGATGGTAATGCTGCCAAGTATGACCAAAGCGGGCTATCCCAAGCCGTTTTCCGCCACGCTGATTGCCGCATCGGCGTCTACCGCTATTCTCATTCCCCCTTCAGTGGCGCTGATTCTTTACTCTATTGTGGTGCCGGGTGTCGATTTACGCGCACTTTTCGCGGCAGGTTTATTTCCCGGCATTTTGGCGGGGCTGGCGCTACTGGTGCCCGCTATGATGGTTTCCAAACGCTACGGTTGGGAGGGCGGCACGCCGGTAGAGGGCGCTGAACGGCTAAGTGTACGCACCACCTTCAAGCAGGCGATACCTGCGCTATTTGCCCCTGTGCTGATCTTGGGCGGTTTGCGTTCGGGCCTGTTTACCCCCACTGAAGCTGCCGTGGTGGCGGTGGCTTATGGGGCAGTAGTCGGTTTGTTTTTAACCCGCGAGCTGTCGCTACGCGATTTATGGGAACTATTGGGTGAGGCGGCAATTATCTCGGGGGTGGTCATGCTGATTATCGCCCTGGCGGGTATTTTTGCCTGGGCGGGGACCATGCTGGGAACCTTCCGTCATTTAGCGGAGTGGATCATTAGCCTGACCGATAACGGCGTGTTGCTACTAATCCTGGTGATGCTGGCAGTGCTGGTTGCAGGAATGCTATTGGATGCGATCTCGATTTATTTGATCATGATGCCGATTTTGATCCCCGTAATGCAGCACTTTGAATGGAACCCGGTCTGGTTTGGGATTCTATTGGCAATGAACATTGCTATTGGCCAGTTTACCCCGCCGGTGGCGGTCAATTTGATGGTGACCACCGAAGTGGCCAAAATTCGTTTGGAACACACCATTGGTTGGGCGCTGCTGTTTGTCATCGCAATGGGCTGCGCCCTGGCGTTGGTGGCCATATTTCCGGCCATTGCGCTGTGGCTGCCCAGCGTGTTGGGCTATAACGTCTGATGGACGTCACTTAGCCCATGCAAAGGCGGCATAGTAATTAACGCTCCCTAAACGATGAAGGCCGCTACACTGAGTATTAGACGTCAGCGAAGCGCTTTTTTCGCGCATTACATTTCGCTAATTAGCTTTTTTTCGCTAAAGTAGTGATATCAGGTAGTCAAAGGGATGCCTGTAACGGTTTGTCTTAAAACAGATTGTCTTAAAAATAGACTAGTCTTAGAAAAGACCGTCTTGAAAATAGGCTGTCTTACAAAGCGTTTTGGAGCAAGGCCACCTGGGGGAACGGTTCATCAGGTGAGACCAAAGCGCACGATGCTTGCAATATCCAATACGCTCATAACATCAATATAAAGAGGTGTGTTCATGAAACGCCATGTATTTTCCACTACTGCCTTCTCCGGTGCGCTACTTGCCGCCGCTGCCTTTGCCTCACCGGCAATGGCCCAGGATGACGAGCAATTCATCACTATCGGCACCGGTGGCCAAACAGGTGTGTATTACGTGGTCGGTCAGTCGATTTGTCGCCTGGTAAATCGTTTGGAAGACTCCAATATCAAGTGTAATGCACCTTCCACTGGCGGTTCCGTCGCCAATATTAATGGCATCAAGTCCGGCGAGTTGGACATGGGTGTCGCGCAATCCGATGTGCAGTATCAGGCCTACAATGGCACTGGGAATTTCGAAGGTGACGCCTACGAAGACCTACGGGCGGTGTTCCGCGTTCACGGTGAGCCTTTGACCCTGCTGGCGCGTGCTGATTCTGGCATCGAGACTCTTGATGATTTGGAAGGCAAGCGCGTCAATATTGGTAATCCAGGCTCGGGCCAGCGAAATACCATGGAAGTAGTGATGGATGCAAAAGGCTGGACAAGGGATACCTTCTCCTTGGCATCTCAGCTTGATGCTGCCGAACAGGCTGCCGCACTCGCTGATAATAATATCGATGCCATGGTGTATGTGGTTGGGCACCCGAATGGTTCTATTCAGGAAGCTACCACCACTGTGGATGCCAATCTAATTCCTCTCAATGACGAGGACATTCAGGGCATCGTCGATGAATACCCTTACTATTCCGCATCGGTAATTCCGGGTGGCCTTTATCGCGGCAATGACGAAGATGTCGAAACCTTCGGGGTGGCGGCGACCTTTGTAACCACCGCCGAAGCTGACGAAGACGTTATCTACCAGACCGTCAAAGCAGTCTTTGACAATTTTGATCGTTTCAAACGTCTGCACCCGGCCTTCGAGAATCTCGATCCGCAAGAGATGGTGACTCAAGGGCTTTCCGCGCCGTTGCATGATGGAGCAGCGCGTTACTACCGTGAACAAGGCTGGATTGAGTAATCCAGCAGCCTGAGGTATTGCTACCTTGGTAAGAAATGCGCGGTTACCCCAGGGTGCCGCGCATTTTGGTTTAGACTGTTAATAGGGCATTTCGATATGGCAATGATGCGTCAATCGACTCGGAGCAGGGCAGGCATATGACAGAAGATAAGAACAGGCCTTCGGGAGCCGGAGTAGACTTGGAGGATATGGTCGCCTCCAGCGACACGGGGGCCCGAAAACCCGCCGGCATGCCCGGGAAGCTCTTGGTCAGCATTGCAGCAGTGTGGTCTCTTTTTCAATTGTGGATCGCCTCCCCAGTGCCCTTCATTCTTGGGTTTGGCGTGTTTAGTGCCACTGAAGCCCGCTCTATTCACTTAGCTTTTGCGCTGTTTCTGGCGTATATGGCCTATCCGGCACTCAAGCGCTCGCCCCGCGACCGCATTCCGATTCAGGATTGGGTGCTTGCTGCAGCGGCAGCCTTTTGTGGCGCATACATGTTTATGTTTTACGAGCAGTTATCCCAGCGCCCCGGCGCACCGATACTGCAGGACGTCATCATTGGCATCGCCGGTATACTGCTGCTGCTTGAGGCGACGCGTCGAGCACTTGGCCCACCGCTAATGATTGTGGCGTCTGTTTTTCTTCTCTACAGCCTGGCTGGCCCTTGGATGCCGGGTATTCTTTCCCATGGTGGGGTGAGTCTCTTCGGCTTGATTAATCACCAGTGGTTGACGACTCAGGGGGTCTTCGGTATCGCTCTGGGGGTCTCAACCAGCTTCGTGTTCCTGTTTGTGCTGTTCGGTGCCTTGCTCGATAAGGCTGGCGCTGGCAACTACTTTATTAAGGTAGCTTTCTCGCTACTGGGTCACTATCGCGGTGGGCCTGCGAAAGCCGCCGTGGTGGCGTCGGCCATGACCGGTCTGATTTCTGGCTCTTCGATTGCCAATGTGGTGACAACCGGTACCTTTACCGTGCCGATGATGAAACGTGTTGGGTTTTCCGCAGAAAAGGCAGGTGCTGTCGAAGTGGCATCATCGGTCAATGGACAGATTATGCCTCCGGTGATGGGGGCTGCCGCTTTTTTGATGGTTGAGTATGTGGGCATCTCTTATGTCGAAGTGATTAAGCATGCTTTCCTGCCCGCACTGATCTCCTATATTGCGCTGGTCTACATCGTTCACCTTGAGGCCTTAAAGGCTAATATGCAGGGGCTGCAAAGCAGTAACCCACCTAAGCCGCTGGTCAATAAAGTGATCGGTTTTCTCGGTGGTTTGCTACTAATGATGATCACCGCCTTGGCTGTTTATTACGGCCTTGGCTGGCTCAAGCCTGTGTTGGGCGATGCGACACCCTGGGTGGTAGCCGTTGGGCTTACGGTCATTTATATCGCCCTGCTCAAACTGGCGGCAGGTTACCCCGAACTCGAGCTTGATGATCCTAACCAACCGATCTTTTCACTGCCGCAGACCAAGCCGACGGTGCTGGTAGGCTTGCAGTACATCTTACCGGTCATTGTGCTGGTCTGGTGTTTGATGGTGGAACGTTTGTCGCCGGGGTTATCGGCTTTCTGGGCCACTATTTTCATGGTCTTCATCATTCTTACCCAGCGCCCCGTTACTTCGATCTTTAGGGGGCGCAGCGATATGCGTGCGGATCTGCGTGAAGGGGTCATGGATCTGTGGAACGGCCTGGTGACTGGTGCCCGCAACATGATCGGCATCGGCATTGCCACGGCCACTGCCGGTATCATTGTCGGTGCCGTATCGCAGACCGGGGTGGGTCTGGTACTGGCTGAGGTGGTGGAAATACTTGCCATGGGTAACTTGATGCTGATCTTGCTGCTTACCGCAGTGCTCAGCTTAATTCTCGGCATGGGCTTGCCCACAACGGCCAACTATATCGTCGTATCAGCGTTGTTGGCACCGGTCGTCGTGCAGCTGGGGGCAGAGAATGGCCTGCTGGTGCCATTGATTGCGGTACATCTGTTCGTGTTCTACTTCGGCATCATGGCCGACGTTACACCACCGGTGGGGCTGGCATCCTTTGCGGCGGCGGCAGTATCGGGTGGCGATCCCATTCGAACCGGCTTCCAGGCGTTCTATTACAGCCTTCGCACCGCGGCGCTACCGTTTCTGTTTATCTTTAATACCGACCTGCTGCTTATCAATGTGACCTTCCTTCAGGGAATACTGATCTTTGTGGTATCGACCATTGCCATGCTGATTTTCGCCGCGGCGACCCAGGGCTTCATGATTACGCGCAACCGTTGGTATGAGTCTATCCTGTTATTGCTAATTGCGTTCACGCTGTTCCGGCCTGGTTTCTGGATGGACATGATCCATGATCCTTACCAATCTATACCACCCGCTCAATTCGTCGAAGCTTTGGGCAGTGTCGATGAAGACTCTACCCTGCGTTTACAGATTGCCGGTCTCGATGACTATGGTGATCCTATGACCACCTACATGACCCTACCGGTGCCGGAAGGTGAAACGGGGCAGGAGCGGCTCGATAATCTGGGCATGGAGCTTTTTATTGAGGATGGCAGGATGACTGTTGATATGGTGGCTTACGGCAGCCAAGCGGCAGATCTCGGTTTCGACTTTGATCAAGAAATCATTGAGGTACTGGCCCCCGTTGACCGCTGGACTAAAGAGCTAATGTGGATTCCTGCCTTCTTAGTCTTTGGGTTGATTGTATTGATGCAGCGCCGACGCCGTGATAACACGTCAGCTACCGCAACCGCATGAAGGAGAATGCCATGTACAGCAAGATCATGTTGCCGGTAGATCTGAACGAGGAATCTTCCTGGACGAAGGCGCTACCGACGGCCCTGACGCTATGTCGCACTTTCGGCGCCTCGCTACATGTGGTGACTGTACTACCGGACTATCGCATGCCCATGGTGGGTTCCTATTTCCCCAAGGACTTCGCCAAAAAAGCGCATGCGGCGATCTCCGATGCGCTTCACGACTTCATCAAAACGAATGTACCTGATGACATCCAGGCGCAAAGCGTCATTGTGGATGGTTCGCCGTGGGAGGCAATTATCAAGGCCGGTAAGAAACTGGATGTGGATCTGATCGTGATGGCCTCACACAATAAGCGTAAGTTTGTCGATTATGTGCTAGGCCCCAATGCAGAACACGTAGTTCACCATGCCAAAATGTCGGTAATGATTGTGCGCTAGCTTACAGAGAGTCACGTAAGGAAAACCAAAAACTCCGGGCAGCTAGCTCGGAGTTTTTTTATGGTTGGTACATCAATTTCACTACATTTGCTTTTGCTAACGCAGCAATTTAATTGGCGCTTTGCAGCTGTTTCGTGGATTTTTTGTACGCGTATCTCAAAGTGCCACCCTCAAAGACCATTGGTCAGCTACATTAAGAGGGTATTAACAAATAACGTTAAGCCATTAAATTGGCATTAATACCATCAGCGGGTAACGAGCGTTGGTGCGGTAGAGGTAAATCCTGAATCCAGGATCTATATCAGGAACAACAGGAGTGATGCCATGAATGCGGCTACAACAAAAACAAACCACCATTCGGATCAGCCCAGCGTCAAAATTAGTATCAATAAGGTAGGGTTGGATCGACCCAGGGCGTGGTTGGCTGCAGGTGTTGAAGATTTTCGCCGTGCGACCGTAGTGAGCCTCTCTTATGGCATGTTTTGGGTGGGTCTTAGTATCGCTATTACCCTAGGCGCTTTCACAATGGGGTATTGGTACTGGCTACTGCCCATGATTGCAGGCTTTATGTTTATTGGCCCGCTGGTGGCGGTTGGCTCTTATGGTATCAGTCGAGCCTTGGAGCGCGGCCAAGTGCCTAACCTAGGTGATGCGTTCGGCAGCTGGAAACCCCATGCTGGTCAGTTGGCGATGATGGGCGTCATGATGATGATCTTCTTCCTCGCTTGGATTCGTTTGGCCACGCTGCTGTTTGCGCTATTTTTTGGTTTTGAAGTACCCAGCCCCGCTTCGCTCTATACCGCGTTGCTGACTACCTCCGAAGGCCTGGGTATGCTGGCAGTCGGCACGGTGGCGGGCGGTATTCTTGCCTTTGGCGCCTTTGCTATCAGCGTTGTAGCCATCCCCACGCTGATGGATCAAGACTTAACCTTTATGGAAGGTATTGAAGCCAGCGTGCGCTGTGTCGCGCGTAATTTTCGCGTGATGCTGTTGTGGGCGATAATTCTTACCCTATGTGTGTTGGTGGGTGTGATGACGTTCTACATTGGTTTGGCGTTGATCTTGCCCGTATTAGGCCACGCTAGCTGGCACGCCTATGAGGATTTAGTGCGCATTGAACCGTTTGAGAAAATTAAATCGTAACTCAACAGTAAACACTTAATAACGCTCTGGTTGCTAAGAATAGCGACGAAAAACAGTATTTACCCTGACCTTTTCAAGAAGATAGCGTAGTCTTTACGCTATCTTCTTTTATTGCTCCTGGCTGGTAAAGCCAGAGAGTGATCTTGCGTGAGGTGTTTACTGTGAAAGCGTTGTTAATGGGGTGGATCGTGCTGATGTTCAGTACTCCCCTAGCGGGGCTTGCTGAATCAGCCGACGACTTAAACGTGCCTAACGGGCCCGTTATCTTGACCGTGAGCGGTAACATTGACCATTCGAACGTTGGGAATGAAGCCCAGTTTGACCGTGCCATGTTAGCGTCTTTACCACAGCATGAGTTTGAGACCCGTACGCCTTGGACAGAGGGCAATAGCCACTATAGTGGCCCTTTAATGCGTGATTTGCTGGCGCTATTAAGCCCAGAAAGTGATGCAGTTCACGTATCCGCGCTGAACGGCTACGAAGCGGAAATTCCGGTCACTGATTTTAATGATCACGATGTCATCTTAGCCATGGAAAAGAATGGTGAGGCGATCCCAATTCGAGAATATGGCCCTTTATGGGTGCTTTATCCCTTTGATCAAGATGAAACGCTTTTAAGCGAAAAAATACGCTTTAGAGCGGTATGGCAGGTTATGCATATTAATGTTCTCTAGCGCTTCTAGTGCGCAGGCCTCAAGCCTACTGCGTTATCCTCGTCGTTTTAAGCTCGTTGCCATTGTTGCGGTGCTACTGCTTGCTGCGGCACTGGTAGTTGCCACCTTGGCCGCTTGGCGGCAGGAAAATCTCACTCAAAGCCTGCGGGAAGATACCGCTTGGGTTGTCTATAAGCTGGATCGTGATGCGGTACAGTTACTGAACCATTTATTGGCAGTGACCCGGGAGCCGTTATCGCCTAGGGCACACGATGAGTTAAATCTTCGCTTTGAGTTGCTCTATAGCCGCATAACGTTGCTTAACGACGGCGAAGTCAGCAATCTTATGCAACGGATCAATACTGCCCGTGAGCTACTAGGTCAAATCCACCAGCAGCTTGATGTGCTGGATATTATGTTTACGCCCTACAATGCGCTCAAGCTTGATCAGTTGCCGGTAGCAGCGTTGGAAGATGAGCTACAGGCGCTAACTCGGCTAACTGAAAGACTGGTAATTGCTATTAACGGTTATTTAGCTGAATCGGCGACGGCAGAGCGTGCCCAGCTTAGCTTGCTTTACAAGCTACTCATGACCCTGATTATTGGCATGAGCTTAGCGGCCTTTCTGGTGATTGCCTTTTTGGTACGTGAAATGCGTGAAAGTGCGGCGATTAGGCGGAATCAAGAACAGCTTGGTCGCCAACTCGAAGTCACCGCTAAACAGGCCCAGGCGGCGAATCAAGCCAAGTCTGACTTTTTAGCCATGGTCAGTCATGAAATTCGCACGCCACTAAACGGCGTTATCGGCATGAGTGAGCTGTTACGCGAATCAGCGAGCCCTGCTCAGGTAGAAGATTACGCTCATACGATCCACGATAGTGCCAATCAGTTGTTGGCGATGATCAATGAAATTCTCGATTTCTCAAAAATCGAAGCAGGGCACTTAACCCTTGAAACATCGCCCACGGAACTCAAACCGCTAGTTGATAGCGTGGTGGTGCTATTTGTGCCCCGAGCAAAAAAGAAAGGGCTGGCGCTGACGGTTAACGTGGATGCGCTGGTGCCAACGTGGGTGCTGGTCGATGCAGGTCGACTTCGGCAGATTTTGCTTAATCTCATCGCTAATGCGATCAAGTTCACCGACCACGGTGAAATCAGCGTTCGGGTTTCCTCCACAGTGGAGCAGTTACTCTTTGAGATTAGTGACACGGGTTGTGGGCTAAGTGAACAGCAACAGCAACGCCTTTTTGAGCCTTTTCAACAAGCGGATGAGTCAGTGGCACGTCGATATGGTGGCACGGGGCTAGGGCTAGCCATTTGCAAACGGCTAAGCGAAGCCATGCAAGGGAGATTAGGGGTAAAAAGCCAGTTAGGCCAAGGAAGCACTTTCTGGTGCGAGTTACCCTTGATAGCCGCTGATCCCGTAACAACATCGCTGCCCCCAGCGCCTAAACGGGATTTTTCTGGCACAACGCTGCTGCTGGTAGAGGATAATGCCGTTAACCGCAAAGTCGCGATGGGCTTATTGGCGCGCTTGGGTTGCGATATAGTCTGGGCAGAGAGTGGCCATGACGCCTTGTCCATGGCCCAGTCACAGCAGGTGCATCTGATCTTTATGGATATCCAATTGCCCGATATGGATGGCCTAACCGTCACTCAGCGTTTGCGCGAACAGGGCGGATGGTTAGCCAATGTGCCGATCGTCGCCATGACGGCCGGCGGCGCCGAAGATGACCGACAACGCTGCTTGGCGGCGGGTATGGATGATTACATCACTAAGCCACTGTCGCTCTCTGCATTAAGTAACGTACTGGCGTTGCAGCTTTTTGCGACCCCGGACGCACCTTTAAGGGCGTTAGCAGTGTCTCCGACGCTAACCGGAGAGCAATCGTTGCTTAATGGCGACACCCTTAACATGTTGAAAACGACGCTGGGGGAAGCGAGCATGATCCAGCTAATCATGCTTTACCACCAGCAAGTAAGTGATTACTCCGCGCAATTGGCTTCTTGCTTGGCTGCAACCCCATTAACGCCAGAGCAGAAACAGCAAGTCGTGCGGCTTGCCCACCAGTTGTGCGGCGAGTCATTGAGCATGGGGGCCGACCAGCTTGCCGAACTGGCAAGACAGATTGAGCTATTAGCCAAAACGCAGCGGGCCACTTCCGAGCAGCTTGATGAAGCGTTCAGCACATTGAGGCTTGCAGCGGCGCATACGCATTCCGCGCTGGAGAGGTGGAGCCGTGACCACTTATCAAGTTGAGCAGGGTATTCTCACTGCAGCCAGTCGGCAGACAAATACTTGCCGGGCAGCGGCGGATCTAGCCGACGCCTTACGCCACGAACACTTGGGATTCGTGCTGTTCTTCTGCAGCGCGGAGTATGATTTAGCGGCCCTCGCGGACGCACTGGAAAGTAGCTTCCCTACCACGCCGCTAAGTGGCTGTACCACCGCTGGGGAAATAACGCCTGAAGGCTATGATCGCGGCTCCATCGTGGCTATCGGGTTTGATCGCCGTATGTTCGCCATTGAAACGGCGCTGATCGACGACCTTGACCATTTTGAGTTAGCCAATGCTCAGCCGCTGGTCGACTCGTTGTTGGAGCGTTGCCGTCAACAAGCCATCGCGCCGATCAACGAACATAGTTTTGCGCTGACCTTATTGGATGGCTTATCTAGCCGTGAAGAGCAGGTGCTCGCCACCTTAGATGCCGCGCTAGGGCGCATCCCCAGCTTTGGCGGCTCGGCCGGCGACGATAATCACCTTAGCCATACCCATGTGTATACCGCCGGGCGCTTTTATACCCGTGCGGCGGTGGTCGTAATGATCAACACCCGTCTGCCCTTTGAGGTGTTTTCAACCCATCACTTAATTCCATTGGCCCACAAACTTGTGGTGACTGAGGCTGACCGTGAGCAGCGGCGGGTGATAGAACTCAATGGTTTGCCCGCCGCCCAGGTTTATGCTGAGTTAGTAGGCGTTGCACCTGCGCAGCTTAGCGCCGCCGTTTTTGCCCGCCATCCATTGGCGGTGCGCATCGGCGGGCAGCACTATGTGCGCTCTATCCAGGGTGTTAATAGCGATAGTAGTTTGAGTTTTTACTGTGCAGTGGAAAACGGCATTGTATTAACTGCCATGCAGCCAACACCGCTGCTGGATGATCTCAAAGTGATGCTTGCCGGGGTGAACGCAAGGCTGGGGGCGCCTAGTATGATTATTGGCTGCGACTGTTTTCTGCGCCGCATGGAGCTTGAGGTGTTGCAGCAACTGGATCAGGCGTCGCAGCTACTGCGCCAAGCAGGCGTAGTGGGGTTCAATACCTACGGCGAACAGCATCACGGCATGCATGTGAATCAAACGTTTACGGGGGTGGCGTTTGGATCTCTTCCAGCTAACGACTAGCAATGACTCAACTCATAGCACCGAAGCGACCAATAGCACTAGTGCAACTGATGTCGCGGCGCTGCGGGAGGAGAACCGCCGCCTGCGTAAAGTGTGCCAAGCGCTGATGGAGCGGGTGGAAACGGGCGGCGGTGCTGATCCAGCCCCCTATGCGGCGTTTGAGCGCTCGGTGTTGCTTGCTGAACAGGTGCGTGAGCGCACCGATGCGCTGCACCGCACCTTGGACGAGCTAAGCCAAGTCAATACGCGCCTACTGGCCGCGAAAGCCGAAGCCGAAGCCGCCAACCTATCCAAAACGAAATTCCTGGCGGCGGTCAGCCACGACCTGCTGCAGCCATTAAACGCCGCTCGGCTGTTTGCCAGTGCTTTAGAAACGCACTCACTGCCTGAAACCTCGCAAATGTTAGTAAGCCATATTGGTCGCTCGCTAAAGGATGTCGAAGGACTGATAGGAACGCTGGTGGATATCTCGCGCTTGGATGCTGGCGTACTCCACGCCGATAAAGCACCGTTCGCGGTGAGCACGCTATTAGATGCGCTAGCCGAAGAGTATCGCCAAGTAGCCGGAGTGCGGGGTCTGGCATTGCACTACGTGCCTTCCAGTGCGGTGGTCGAATCGGATCTAGCGCTGCTGGCTCGAGTGATCCGCAACTTCTTAAGCAATGCGGTGCGTTATACCGAGCACGGTCGCGTGCTGCTGGGCTGTCGGCGGCGCAAAAAAGGGTTAGAAATTACCGTGGGCGACACCGGCCCTGGGATACCCGAGCAGCAGCGGGAAGCGATCTTTCTCGAGTTTCGTCGCGCTAACCAGCCTAACGGTGCTCACAGCCGCGGCTTGGGGTTGGGGCTAGCTATCGTTGACCGTATCAGCGCCATGCTGGGACAGCCGATAACGCTCGCCTCGCGCCCAGGCGTGGGCGCGCTATTTTCGATCACCGTGCCCTACGCAACGGCGGCGATCTCCATAGTGCATAACACTCGCACCGCGCCGCTGCCTGACAATGCAGAGGATCCGTTGAACGGTAGTGTCATCTGGGTGATTGATGACGACCTGGCGATTATAGAAGGTATGCAAGCACTGCTGGGCAGTTGGGGCTGCCGGGTGCGAGCCGCCGCCACAGTAAGTGCTTTGGAGGCCGCCAGCGACGGTGAGCGACCGGCGGTGTTGCTAGTGGATTACCATTTGGGCGAGCACCGCGAAACCGGCATTGAGTTGGCCGCCCGACTGCAGCGCCGTTATCCAGGCCTGGCATCGGTAGTGATTACCGCCAATCACGAGGCGGAAATTAAGCGTGCAACCCGTGAAGCAGGCATGCACTGCTTGCTCAAACCCTTAAAGCCTCTGCGGCTACGCATGCTGCTAGGCACGCTGCTGAATAAATTCGAACGGGTGCAGCCTAGCGCGTGCGATTGGCCCGATAAAAACTTAGATCCTCCTCGCCGGCGATAACGATCGCGTGAACTCGGCTGGTGGCGTTCAATTTACGCAAAATCGCCGAAACATGAGTCTTAACGGTGGTTTCGGCAATCAATAATTCCCGGGCGATATGCTTGTTCGACATGCCGGTTGTCATACAAGCCAACACCTCTAACTGCTTATCGGTTAAGCGTGCTAAACGCTCGCTGGTCGAAGAAGGATTGACAGCGGATGGCACCGAAGAAGCGCGCGGTGCTGGGCGACGCATAACATCGGGTGGCAAGTAGAGCTGGCCTTCAAGAATCTGCGTTAACGCGGCCAGCAGGGCTTCCCGGGGTGTGGATTTGGGGATATAGCCCACCGCGCCGAGGGTAATGGCATCGAGTACCAGTTGGCGCTCTTGATGCGCAGACACAACCGCCACCGGCAGCGAGGGAAATTCCTCGCGCAGTCGTGTTAGCCCCTCTAGCCCTTCCGCATCCGGCAGGCTTAAATCCAGCAGCAGTAGATCTAACTCAGCGTTCGCTTCAACCAGCGCTATCGCATCAGCGAGGCTCTCTGCCTCCAATAGCTGGCTACCAGCCAAGCCCCCGCTAATCACGGTTTGTAGCGCGTCGCGGAACAGCGGATGGTCATCCGCCACCAACAGGGAATACATGGCGTCTCCTACCAAGGGATGAGGGCTAATCCTGCCATCGGGCTATATCGCCATTCGCTTTAGTGAACAACACTGTCAATGCACCTTAAATAATCATAATACGCAGGAGCATGACAATGATCTACGCCAACCCTGGTGATACTGGCTCTTTGGTGTCATTTGAAAAACGTTATGGCAACTATATCGGTGGCGAGTTTGTCGCCCCGGTGAAAGGCCAGTATTTCGACAATATTAGCCCCGTCAACGGCCACGTTTTCTGCGAAATTCCCCGCTCAACGGCAGAAGATATTGATAAAGCGCTGGACGCTGCCCACAAAGCGGCACCTGCCTGGGGGAAAACCTCCGTTCAAGAGCGCAGCAATATTTTGCTGAAAATTGCCGATCGCATTGAGCAAAACCTGGAAATGCTTGCCGTCGCGGAAACGTGGGATAACGGTAAAGCAGTACGCGAAACCCTCAATGCAGATCTTCCGCTGGCCGTTGACCACTTCCGCTACTTTGCGGGCTGCTTACGTTCGCAGGAAGGCACGGCGGCGGATATTGATGCTAACACCGTCTCCTACCACTTCCATGAGCCATTGGGCGTAGTGGGCCAGATTATCCCCTGGAACTTCCCGATTCTAATGGCGGTTTGGAAGCTGGCGCCTGCACTGGCGGCGGGTAACTGCGTGGTCTTGAAGCCCGCAGAACAAACTCCCGCGTCGATTTTGAAAGTGATGGAAGTGATTGGCGATCTGCTGCCGCCTGGTGTACTCAATATCGTCAATGGCTTTGGCGCTGAAGCAGGCCAAGCATTAGCCACCAGCAAACGTATCGCCAAAATTGCCTTTACCGGCTCTACCCCCGTTGGTTCACATATTCTGAAATGCGCGGCGGAAAATATTATCCCCTCCACCGTAGAGCTGGGCGGTAAATCTCCCAATATCTACTTCGCTGATATTATGAACGCCGAACCAACGTTTATTGATAAAGCAGTAGAGGGCTTGGTACTGGCGTTCTTTAACCAGGGCGAAGTGTGCACCTGCCCGTCTCGCGCGCTGATTCAAGAGAGCATGTACGAAGAGTTCATGGCCAAGGTGATCGAGCGTACCCAAACCATCAAGCGGGGCAATCCGCTGGATACAGATGTTCAAGTGGGGGCGCAGGCCTCTCAAGAACAGTTCGACAAGATCATGTCGTATATGGATATCGCTCGCGACGAAGGGGCGGAGTTCCTCACTGGCGGCAATAAAGAGACCATGGACGACAGCCTCAACAGCGGCTATTACATTCAGCCCACGCTGCTGAAGGGTACCAACCAGATGCGCGTTTTCCAGGAGGAAATCTTTGGCCCAGTGGTGGCAGTAACCACGTTCAAAGACGAAGAGGAAGCGCTGGCGATTGCCAACGACACCGAGTTTGGCCTGGGCGCTGGCGTGTGGAGCCGCGATATCAACGTCGCCTTCCGCATGGGCCGCGGCATTCAAGCCGGGCGCGTTTGGACCAACTGCTACCACCAGTATCCCGCCCACGCGGCGTTCGGTGGTTACAAGAAATCCGGCGTTGGCCGTGAAACCCACAAAGTCGCCCTTGAGCACTACCAGCAAACCAAAAACCTGCTGGTCAGCTACGACATCAACCCACTGGGCTTCTTCTAAGCGTTCTGCCAGCCACACCGCCCGGTATTCGCCGGGCGTTTTTGTCAGTTTCCCTGACGCTGATTCTAGCGATAAGAGCAGTTCTTAAACTGCTGTATCGAAAACTATTAGGAGTTGCATCATGGATAGCACAATGCGCGCGGCGGTCGTTCGTGAGTTTGGCCAGCCGTTGGTCATTGAAGAAGTCGACGTACCTCGTCCAAAGCGGGGCGAAGTGTTGATGAAAGTGGCGGCCTCTGGAGTTTGCCACACCGATTTACACGCTGCTCACGGCGATTGGCCGGTAAAACCCTCGCCGCCGTTTATTCCCGGCCATGAGGGTGTTGGGCATATCGTGGCGGTGGGTGAAGGTGTCTCCCATGTCAAAGAGGGTGATCGCATCGGCGTGCCCTGGCTCTACTCTGCCTGCGGCTACTGCGAGCATTGCTTAGGCGGTTGGGAGACCTTGTGCGAGTCCCAGCAAAATACCGGCTACAGCGTTAACGGCGGATTTGCGGACTACACCCTAGCCGATGCGGGCTATGTCGGGCGCCTGCCGGATGCCGTCGATTTCATCGAAATAGCCCCGGTGCTGTGTGCGGGGGTGACGGTCTATAAAGGCTTGAAGATGACCGATACCCGCCCCGGTCAGTGGGTGGTGATTTCGGGTATTGGCGGCCTTGGGCATATGGCGGTGCAGTACGCGAAAGCCATGGGGCTCAACGTAGCGGCGGTGGATATTGATGACGGAAAGCTAGCCCTGGCCGAGCGCTTAGGCGCCACGGTAACGGTTAACGCCATGAAAACTGACCCGGCGGCGTACTTGAAGAAAACCATTGGTGGCGCTCACGGGGCACTGGTCACTGCGGTGTCGCCAAAGGCATTTGATCAGGCGCAGAATATGCTGCGTCGCGGCGGCACGCTGGTGCTCAACGGCTTACCGCCGGGTGACTTCCCGCTGCCGATCTTCAGCACGGTGCTCAACGGCATTACCATTCGTGGTTCTATCGTTGGCACACGCTGCGATCTGCAGGAAGCACTGGATTTTGCCGCCGAAGGCAAGGTCAAAGCGACGGTGGCAACCGACACGCTGGACAATATCAACGACATTTTCCAGCGCATGATCGACGGCAAAATAGAGGGCCGTATCGTGCTCGATATGGCTAGCTGAGCAACCTATTTGCTGGGGGAGGCAACTCCCCTTATTTAATCCTCGCAGTTACCTCGCTGCTATCCAATCAGCCCAACCAGCGTCGCGCCATACGCTCGGCGTGGGCAAGGTTGCTGACGACCGCTAGTCTACCCGCTTCGCGTTTAATGCCTGCGCGTTTAATTTTCAATGCCATGCGCGGCGGCAGACCCACAAATATCACCCCTACGTTATGCTCGCCCAGCTCGCGGCGCAGCGTATCCAGTGCCACCATGGCAGTGGTGTCGAGGCTGGGCACATCGCGCATATCCAGAACGACAATTCGTACGCTGTGATCAATCACTCTTAGTGTGGCGATGGCTTTTTCTGCCGCGCCAAAAAAAAGCGGGCCACTGATTTTATAAAGTGCCACTTCTGGCGGGAAGTGTTCGTCTGTGTCGGGTGCGGCCAAGCGCTGGGTATGGGTCAATTGTGCCATACGTCGGATAAACAGTGCTGCGGCTAGGCCAATACCCACGGCCACCGCGATCACCATGTCAAAAATCACCGTGAGCGCGAAGCAGATCACCAACACCCAAACATCGCTGGCGGGGGCGCTTTTCAGTGTATGCATAAAGTGGCGCGCCTCGCTCATGTTCCAGGCGATGATAAAGAGCAGCGCGGCCAGAGCAGCCATAGGTACATATCCCAGCACTCCCGCTAGCACGACCACAGCAAGTAGCACCACTACCGAATGCACTACCGCCGCGACAGGTGAAAATGCACCGCTTTTGATATTGGTCGCGGTGCGGGCAAGGGCCGCCGTGGCGGTAATACCACCAAAGAAGGGCACCACTATATTGCCTAGCCCCTGACCAATTAGTTCGGCGTTAGGATCATGGCGGGTGCGGGTAAGGCCATCTGCGACAACGGCACACAGCAATGACTCAATTGCCGCCAGTAGTGCAATCGCCAGTGCCGGGCCGAGCAGCGCCTGAATCAGCGCAAAGTTGATCTCAAGCGGTGTGCCATCAGCACCTGGAAAATGCCACGGTGCGGTAAAGCTAGGCGCAAAGGGTGGAATACCACTGCCGCTATCACCCTCGAACTCCCAGCTAAACCGCGAGGCGATGGTGTCGACCTCAACGCCACCCATCAATAGCAGCGAGGCGGTCAGGGTGCCCACCGCTAAGCCAACCAGCGGAGCAGGGACTGGCGTATTCAGGCGGGGCCAGATTAACAGCGTCGCCAAGGTGACAAGCCCAACGCTGATCTCTGCTGGTGAAAGACTAGGCAACGCTCGGCCAATCAGCATTAGGTTATGCAAGGTGCTATCGCCTAGCTCCACCCCGGCCAAGCCAAGAAAGTCAGGTAGCTGCAGCAGCGCAATCACCACGCCAATACCCGCCGTAAAGCCGAGAATCACCGGGTAGGGCACGTACTGAATCAGGCTACCCAACCGCGACAATCCCAGCGCGACCAAAATAGCGCCCGCCATCAGCGTGGCGATCAGTAGCCCGCCCAGGCCGTGGTTGGCCACGATGGGAAACAGAATCACCACAAAAGCGGCGGTGGGGCCGGAGATATTAAACCGCGAACCGCCTGTTAAGGCGATCACCGCCCCCGCCACTATGGCAGTGTAGAGCCCATGTTGAGGCGGCACGCCAGTGGCGATTGCCAGTGCCATGGAAAGCGGTACTGCCACCACGCCAATCGTTAGCCCCGCCATCACATCACGCTTTAATTTGGCCAGCGTATACCCTTCACGCCATGCGTTTACTAGCGCACTGCCAGGCAGCGGAAAAACGTAACCCGAAGAGCGATGGGCACGGGACATGGGGCGAGCCTCCTAAGTGATAGGGAAAACAAGCTATTACGCTACGCCTGCGGTGAAATTTGCACAACAAGGCGTTAGTCGCGGAGTCGTTTGCGCACAAAAAATCCCGGCACTCAGGCCGGGATTGATCTTTTGTCTCAAATGCTAACGCCGCTACATTTGGGAATCTTCAGGCGGTTCGCCGATGGTGCCGGGCATTGCCTGCACATGACCCATCTGCTCACCGGCCAGAGTGAGGAAGTGTAGATGGCGCTCATACTCGGCCACCAAATCACCAATTACCTGACCACGGGTATAGCCGTTAAGGTCTTTATCCTGACCGCCTTCCGCCAGGTAGACGTCGAGACGCACATAGAAGTCATCATCCGCCGGGATAAAGCTAGGCGTGCGCATGCGGTGCGGGCAGACCTGGTAGACAAAGCTGGTCGCTTCGCCGAAGTCGACCTGGAGCATTAGGTTAGGTAGCGATTCGCCTTCAAGGTGCTCTTCGGTGACATTGGCTGTTTGGCCACGGCTCTCAAGCTCCTGGGCAAACTGAGTCATGGCCGGGCGAATAGAGTGTTCAAGGGTTGCCGCCGCACCCGCTCGCGTGGAGGTATCCAGAGCGCGATCCAAGCGCTCTTTCCAGTCACCGCCTGGCGCGCCACCGGCAATCATGCGGCGGGCATCGGCTTTGCTACCTTCCATTTTCAGCGCCTTATACATACCCACCATCACCGCGAAAATGACTAATGAGAAGGGCAGCGCGGTGATAACGACGGCACTCTGTAGCGCGTTCAAGCCACCGGCCATGAGTAGGGCAATGGTGATCAAACCTATGACGGCCGACCAGAAAATACGCAGTTTTACCGGGGCATCGTGGTTTACGTCGCTCAAAATAGAGGTGAAGTTGGCCAGTACCAGCGCACCAGAGTCTGCTGAGGTAATAAAGAACACAATGCCAAGGACCGTGACAACAGCGGCGGTTAGGCCAGCATAAGGGAAGTACTCTAGCAAGGTGTAGAGGGTAGTTTGCGGGGTGTTGAGCGCTTGTTGGCCTAGTTCAACAGCGCCTTGATTGGCCACCAGCTCGATACCAGTGTTACCGAATACCGACATCCACACCATCATAAAGGCCAGCGGAATAAACAAGGCGCCTGCGACAAATTCACGAATGGTACGGCCACGGGAAATACGCGCCAGGAACAGACCGACGAACGGTGTCCAGGCAATCCACCAGCCCCAGAAGAAAATCGTCCACCACATTTTCCACTCTTGGGCGCCTTCATCGGCAAAGGCGTAGGTGTCGAAGCTGGCACCGACAAACCCAGATAGATAATCACCGGCGTTATTGACCACTTTATCCAGCAGTACCAGGGTGTCGCCGGAGAAGAGTACAAACAGCAACAGTGCCAATGCCAACAGCATGTTGAACTCTGAAAGGCGGCGAATACCCTTCTCAACACCGGTCACCACGGAAATTGTCGCCAATACGACCACCAAGACAATCAAAATCACTTGTACGGTAAGCGTTTCCGGCACGCCGAACATATAGGTGAGGCCGTAATTGAGCTGCATCACCCCAATACCCAGGCTGGTAGCAATGCCGAACACGGTGGAGATCACCGCAGTAATGTCGACAGCGTTGCCAATAGGGCCATGAATACGCTTACCCAGAATCGGGTAGAGCGCGCTACGAATCGCCAGCGGCAAGCGGTGACGGTA
This sequence comes from Vreelandella boliviensis LC1, assembly GCF_000236035.1. Classification (GTDB taxonomy): domain Bacteria; phylum Pseudomonadota; class Gammaproteobacteria; order Pseudomonadales; family Halomonadaceae; genus Vreelandella; species Vreelandella boliviensis. The sequence goes on along the minus strand of NZ_JH393258.1, from coordinate 912,117 downwards.
GCTAAAGTAAGCCAGCGCCATACCCATCAGCACGTACAGCCCCCAACCGGAGAGCCCCCAGTGCAGATAGGTTTGAACGACGGCGTTGCGCATCGCTGCCTGGCTTTCCGGGGTTAAATCCGGTGGTGCCAAATAGTGGGCAACCGGTTCGGCAACGCTGAAGAACAGTAGGTCGATACCGATACCTGCGGCGAACAGCATGGCCGACCAGGAGAGCAGCGAAAACTCGGGTCGTGAGTGATCTGGCCCCAGGCGGATACTGCCAAAGCGGGACATACCAATCGCAATGACGAAGACCAGATACGCCACAATGGCGAGCATGTAGTACCAGCCAAAGGTTTTGCTTACCCAAGCTAGGCCAGCATCAAAAAAGGCACCGGCTTGCTCGGTAAACAGCATCGTGAGCACAAGAAAAACGACAATACCGGCCACGCTGCCGTGGAAAACCACGGGATTGAGGCGGTCTCGGGAGGGGAGGATGGGGTTGTCTTTCGCCATGCAGGCGGACTCCTGTTGTTGAAAGATGATTTTATTTTGAATGAACGTTCAAATAAAATACGCGATTAAGCGTCCCCCTTCAAGTTAACCTCCCCTATTTGAGTTGAATTAGCGTGAAGTTAGCAATGCGCTGACGAACGTGCAGACGCAAAAACGCCCGGAAAAACCGGGCGTTGGATCTAGGTTTGACGTTTTGCCTGCGTTTATTCGCTATCGGCATTCTCGTCGCTATTATTGAGGTAGCCGCGTTTGCCGTGCTTACCACGATACTCTTCATGGGCTTCTTGCATGGCGCTGCGCAGCGCTTCCTGCTCTTCTTCTGTGAGAATCTCAGCTACTCGCCCGCGGTGGTCTTCACGTAGGGCGTTCATGGCCTCGCGATGTTCGGTGTGTGCTTGGTTAAGCTCGGCCTGTTTCTCTGCTGAGATATCGGCGCGCTCGTACACCTCTTGGCGACGCTCCTCCATGCGCTCTTCCATACGTTCTTCCATACGTTCATGATCAGGGCCTTGGCCTTCACGATCGCCGTGGCTATGCGCCTGTGCGGCAAACGCTAATGGCATAATGGCGATAGCCAGCAGGGCAGGAGCAAACAGTTGGCGAATCGACAGTTTCTTAGCACTTGAAATTTTCATAAGTTCTCTCCTGGTGAGTTGACGATGACAGTATCTCTAGGTGGTGTGCAAACCGTTTGCAGATAGTGTGCAACAATCATGATCATATTGGCTTGTTGCAGGTCGTAGTCGGTAGGTGAGGGGTCACCTAATCATCAAGGAGAAGCAAAATGTCGCGAACCGAGCAAACTCCCGTGTGCCAACAGCGTCGCGCGTTTACCACCCTTTGCCGCGCTACTGGCCTGGGGGCAATTGCCTTAATGCTGAGTGGCTGTAGCGCTTCTCAACACGTTAGCGAAGGTGCACCGGCCATTGAAAACAGTGCGCTAAGTGAACCCCTGCCCTTTACTCGCTTGGCACCAAGCGTCTATACGCCTGAAGAGTGGCCCCAGTCGTTAACGGCTGACGTTTATCTACCCGACGAGCCCAGCGGTGCGTTGCGACCCGCTGCCTTGGTGGTGCATGGCGGCGGCTGGCGCAATCGCACGCCGGAAGATATGCAGGGCATCGCTGAACAGTTAGCGGGCCAGGGCTATGTAGCGGTGAATATTGAGTACCGCTTTGCGCCTCAATATCGCTTCCCCAGCCAACTGCATGATTTGCAGCAGGCGATGACCTGGATTCACGCCCATGCCGACGAGTGGCAAGTAGATACAAGCCGCATTGTTGGGGTGGGGTTTTCCTCTGGCGCGCATTTAGTAAGTTTACTGGCGGTGGCAGGAGCAGAAGGGCCGCTGTCCGAACCTTACGGTGGCGAGCAAAGCCGTTTAGCCGCGGTATTGGCTGGAGGGCTGCCCAGTGATTTGCTCAAATTTGATGATGGGCGCTTGGTCGTCGACTTTATCGGCGGTACTCGCGCTGAAGAAAATGAAGCATATCGGCTAGCTTCACCTGCACGGCAAATTACCCCGCAGGCGCCACCGTTTTTTCTGTTCCACGGCAAGTGGGATCAACTGGTGCCAGTGGATCATGCCACAGACCTCTACCAAGCGCTGCAGGACAATAACATTCAAAGCGAGCTGTATCTGCAGCGCTGGCGTGGTCACATTACAAGCTTTTTGCTGCGCGGTGGCGCCATTGATGCGGGCATCGCGTTTCTTAATCGGCAGGTCAATCCTTAATGTCCCCTAACTTCATCAAGACATGGCCAACGACATCATTTCGATAACAGCACCATCATCAAGATCCATCTGAGCGACAAGTTTGTTTAGTTGGCCCATGGCCTCTTGAAGCGAGCTATTAAGGCTACTGATTTCTTGTTGCAGAGCGTCGAGTTTTGCTTGGCGTTGTTCATCGTTTAGGGACTGGTCGCGCATAACATCTTCCAGTTCCTGCTGTTTCTCTTTTAATTTTTCTCTGTATTCAACAATTCGCTTTAGTAGCTCCTTAATTTCCATTGGAAAATCACTTTCATCAATTTTGGCGTTCTTCGCTTCCTGGGTACTGCCAGCCTTTTCTGAGGCAGAGGCGATGCCTCTGGCTAGGGGTGACAGATCCAAATGAATGCTGGTATCGGCATCCTTTGGGGCAGTGTTAGACGCGGCCGGTGTTGTCGTTACCTTCTCGACATTTGACGGTTCACTACGTAAAGGGTATGCGTCTAAAGAGACACTTCCGGTAGATAAAGAGATGGTCATGGCAATCTCTCGATAGTGTTAAAGGCTATTTTAAGCAGGCGCAACAGCGACTGCGCAGGCTGGCTTAGATAGACAGGTTTTAAGCAGGCTAATAGTGTTATCGACAGTTTGATACAATACTTTAGCTTTTGCTAAGCAACATCTAGGTAGCCTGATATCATCGAAGGTGTGATTGTCGTTTTTACTGCATGGCCATTGATGCGGGCATCGCGTTTCTTAATCGGCAGGTCAATCCTTAATGTCCCCTAACTTCATCAAGACATGGCCAACGACATCATTTCGATAACAGCACCATCATCAAGATCCATCTGAGCGACAAGTTTGTTTAGTTGGCCCATGGCCTCTTGAAGCGAGCTATTAAGGCTACTGATTTCTTGTTGCAGAGCGTCGAGTTTTGCTTGGCGTTGTTCATCGTTTAGGGACTGGTCGCGCATAACATCTTCCAGTTCCTGCTGTTTCTCTTTTAATTTTTCTCTGTATTCAACAATTCGCTTTAGTAGCTCCTTAATTTCCATTGGAAAATCACTTTCATCAATTTTGGCGTTCTTCGCTTCCTGGGTACTGCCAGCCTTTTCTGAGGCAGAGGCGATGCCTCTGGCTAGGGGTGACAGATCCAAATGAATGCTGGTATCGGCATCCTTTGGGGCAGTGTTAGACGCGGCCGGTGTTGTCGTTACCTTCTCGACATTTGACGGTTCACTACGTAAAGGGTATGCGTCTAAAGAGACACTTCCGGTAGATAAAGAGATGGTCATGGCAATCTCTCGATAGTGTTAAAGGCTATTTTAAGCAGGCGCAACAGCGACTGCGCAGGCTGGCTTAGATAGACAGGTTTTAAGCAGGCTAATAGTGTTATCGACAGTTTGATACAATACTTTAGCTTTTGCTAAGCAACATCTAGGTAGCCTGATATCATCGAAGGTGTGATTGTCGTTTTTACTGCATGGCCATTGATGCGGGCATCGCGTTTCTTAATCGGCAGGTGTTAAGCAAGGATTAGACTTTAGTTGCGTTCTTGTTCTATGCAAGGTTGGTGACAGTTTCGTGGGGTAGCGTCGTAAGCACACAGGGTAAGGCCCTGTGTCAAAAACCCAACAAACTTATAAAAAGAGAGCCTCGCTATGCTTAACACTTCCAGTGCTTCTTTATCGTTTAATATCAAATCCATATTGGTAGGAGCAACGGCCGCCATTGCTTCTCTATCAATGGCGCTTCCTGCTGCAGCTGAAGACTTTCCCACTCGCCCGCTTAATGTGGTGGTCGGTTTTGGCACTGGCGGAAGCGCGGATCGTATGGCCCGTATGATGTCAGGGCCTCTTTCAGAAGAGGTAGGTGTACCGATACAAGTGACGAATCGTCCTGGTGCGGGCACTCAGGTTGCCTCTAATTACGTTCTTAACATGCCTGATGATGGCTATACCGTCTATGCCTCGACGTTTGCTCCTTATTTAACCAACTCGATTCTTACTGGGGATGCAGCGTTTAGTGTTGATGACTTTTCTTATATCAACTTCCAATGGTTTGATTTGGATCTCATTGCTGCAAATAAAGACAGCGGTTATGAAGATCTGCCAAGCCTTCTCGAAGCGATTCGCGAAGAGAGTGGTCAAGTGCGCGGGGCGGTGGTTCAAGGCTCTGCTGGCCACTTAATGGTGCGTTTGTTACTTGATGAGGCAGGCATCCCCCAGGATAACCTCAACTTGGTGACCTATAACAGCGGTGGCGAAGCCCGTTCAGCTGTGGCGGGTGGACAGGTGGATTTCGTCTCTATCAGTGCCCAGGGCAGTGAGGGAATCCGTGAGTTTCTAACCCCGTTGGCGATCGTCAGTGATGAGCGCATCGAACAGTGGGATGCGCTCCCGATCAATGAAGCGCTGGCGCCGATGAATCTTGAGGTACCCATTCTTCAGGGCTCAATGCGCGGATTTGCAGTGACCAGTGAAATGGAGCGCCAGCATCCTGAGCGTTTTGAGAAACTCTCCTCTGCTATTCAAAGCGCGCTTGCCCGTAAAGATGTTCAAGAACAGCTTGAGCGCAACGAAATGGGCGGCGTTTGGGTAGGCCCAGAGCGCTCCAACGAGCTGATGCGCGAAAACTATCAAGTATTTGAAAAGTACGCACACCTGCTTAACTAATTATTACGACCAGTTTTTTATGACCAGGCTTTTTCAGAACTGGTTTTTTCCGAGCTAATCCTTCCATGATAGCTGGCCCTTCACATTAATGAGGGGCCAGCATGGGGTTTTACTATGTCTGAATGTAAACGTGACTATGGGGACTTTATCGTTCTCACGGGTCTGGCTGGCTTTACGCTATGGTATTTATTAGACGCCATTCGTGTATCGGCCACACCACAGAATCTGCTGCTTATACTGCCACTTGCCATTATCGTGTTAGCAATTATCGCACTTGAATTGTTCCTGCGTATTAAACATGGCTCGCTGTTTCGCTCTTCTGAAGAAGAACCTCTGCATAAAACATTACCTGTTGTGGGTCTCTTCGCCGCCTATGTACTGTCACTTGAAACCTTGGGCTTTGATATTGCCACTGTCGTGTTTCTGGCGCTTTTCTTGATCCTTAAGGGTGAGCGAAATTGGTGGTTGGTAGGTGGCTATAGCGTCGCTTTTGGACTGAGTGTCGCGCTCTTTTTCTCGCAGATGCTGCCGTACCCGATGACACTGCTACTGCTTCCAAGCTGAGGAGATACCATGATTGATTTTGCCGCAGTAGGGCAGAGTTTGGATCTGCTTTTTTCTAATTTTGGCCCTTGGCTGGTAGTAGTGCCGGGTATCGTTCTGGGACTTATTTTTGGTGCAACGCCAGGCCTGCAGATCTCAATGGCGATGGCCATTTTCCTGCCGATGACCATGTACATGGACTTTATTCAAGCCATGTTGTTTCTCACCGCCATTTTTACGGGTGGTTCATTTGGCGCTGGCATTCCAGCCATTTTGATGAATATACCGGGTACCTCTTCGGCAATCGCTACCGCGTTTGACGGTTATCCCATGGCGCGTAAAGGTCAGCATAATCAGGCATTAGGCGTTGCGTTAGCTTCATCGGTGATTGGCGCGCTGATGGGCTACGTGGTGCTGTTCTTTATGATACAGCCGCTTTCTTACATGGTGCTGAGGCTGGGGCCAGCAGAGATGTTTGTGGTTATTCTCTGGGGCATGACGCTGATTGCGAGCTTAAAAGGCGAACAGGTACTTAAAGGCTTGGTGGCAGGGTTTGTTGGTTTGTTAGTGGGGACGATTGGGTTTGGCGAAATTGGTTTGGCTCGCGGGACGATGGGGCAAACTTACCTGTTAGACGGTGTCCCCGTCATCCCTGCCATGATGGGAATGTTTGCTGCTTCTGAACTGTTCAAACTAGCCAATAAAGGCTTCATCGTTGAATCTGCCGATGCCCGCAAGGTCAAGGTGAGCGAAATCTTTGAAGGCTGCAGGATGGCGTTTCGCTACCCCGTAGTAATGATTCGGGGTGGTTTGATCGGAGTGTTAGTAGGAGCGGTTCCTGGCGTTGGTTCGTCCGTGTCTAACCTGCTCTCTTACATTGAAACTAAGCGCCGTGACCGGGATCCCGATTCATTTGGGAAAGGCAATCCAAAAGGGGTAGTAGCGTCTGAGGCGGCTAACAGCAGCTCCGAAGGGGGCTCAATGGCAACGTTACTAGCATTAGGGATTCCCGGTGGCGGGGCTACCGCGGTCATGTTAGCGGCATTTGCTATGCATAACATCACCGGTGGGCCGCAGTTTATTCGCCAACAAACTGACGTGGTTTACGCGATCATTTTTGCTAACTTTGCCCAGGTGTTTCTACTGGTGATTATCGGCTTATTGTTTATTCCTCTGTTGGCCAATATCGTCAAGGTGCCCATGCGCTACTTGATACCTTCGGTGTTGGTGCTAGCAGTGATGGGGTCATTCGGTTTAACCGGCAATATGACAGGTCCCGCTACGGTGCTGATTTTTGCCGTGATTGGATGGATATTTCGTCACTACGGTTACTCTGTACCCGCCGCTGTGATCGGTATGTTATTAGGCTCGTTGGCTGAAAAGTCGCTACTTCACTCCTACCAAATCAGCGGTGGCGACATTACCTATGTGTTTGAGCGCCCAGTGACACTGGCTATTTTTGCCCTCCTGCTGATCTCGTTATTTAGTCAGCCGCTAATGAAGAAGCTTAAAGCGCGTCAAGAGGCTGCCCAATCATGATGTCTAAATTAAATTATGATTGCTAAATTCATTATCTGATATGTTGAAAAGAACCGTCATTACCGTTGGATTGGGTTTTGTGGGTGGCTGGGTGGCCACCCTATTTTCATTGCCCTTGGCATGGATGCTGGGATCTCTGTTTATGGTGATGTGCTTATCATTGATGGGCGTGAAGACCGGTGTCGATAAGCGCTTACACCGAGGCGCTATTGCCCTGTTAGGGCTTTTTATCGGTAGCCGAATTCATGCTGATGAGCTTGCGGGGTTAGTATTTTGGTACCCCAGTGTGCTGGCAATGCTGGTCTATATGGTGCTGATGTTAGTTGGCGGCTACTGGATTTTTACCCGTGCCAGAGTAGGGCGCATGAATGCGATGTTTTGCTCATACCCTGGGAGTATGAATTCAGCGTTGGTATTGGCTGAACGCGCTAATGGAGATTTGCGCTGGATCGCTATCTCGCATTCGCTGCGTTTAGTGACGGTTGTGTCGGGGGCGGCGATATTAGCTAGTTTTTTTGTCGATGATGTGACGCTGAACAGCACGTCAACATCGTTAACCTTGCTAGGTAGCTTACTCTTTCTGCTAGCACCGCTTTGTTGGTGGTTAGGGCGCTTATTGAGAATACCCTTGCCGGAGTTTCTAGGGCCAATGGCAGCAGGGGCGATTATCGCCAATCTGGGGGTTGATACATCGTTACCTACTTGGATGGTGCTGACGGCATTTCTGGTATTGGGTGCATCGGTGGGGGCGCGCTTTTCGGGAACCCAATGGTCACAGGTGATCAGCATGGGGCGTTATGGGATTACTTTTGCCCTATTTGCCCTGGTGGTGGCGGCCCTAATGGCATGGTTAGTTTCAAGTTTTACCCAACTAGCCTTTGTTGCCGTCCTGCTTGCGTTAATTCCTGGTGGGGTAGGAGAAATGGCGGTGATCGCCATGGTTATGGGTATCGACCCGGTTTATGTTGTCTCTCATCATATATTGCGTTTGCTGCTGTTGATCTTTATGACCCCGCTAATGCTGCGACTGGTAAATCAGCCGCCTAAACAGGGCGGAAAATCACCGTGACCTCAAAGCCACCTTGCGGCCGATTTGTTAACGACAGCAGGGCAGAGTGCGTCGTTGCAATTTGTTCCACAATTGCCAGCCCTAGCCCGCTACCTGGGGAGTGTCTGTTGTGGCGGAAAAAGCGTTCTGTCAGTTTGGGGAGGAGTTCTTCATCAATCCCTATACCTTCATCACTTACCGTTAACACCACATGGTCTTCTTCAGCCGTTAATGCAACAGTGATGACACCTTGGTAGGCATGGTCACCACCTGCATGGAGGCTGGCATTTTCGATCAAATTGGTGACTAACCAGCGCAACAAAATGGGGTCGCCCAAAATATTAGGTATTGCTTTGTGTTGATCAAAGGCGAGTTCTTGGTTTTTTGTATAAATACTAGGTGCAGTCTGAGCGCAGGCATCATGGCAAATGGCAATTAAATCGACATTTTCTAGATGAGACGTATCAACTAATTCGCTACGTGTTTTGGCGTATTTAAGCAGTTGCTTAACGGTATGGCTTGCATGTTCAGCAATACGTTGAATCTCTCGCAGGCTAGTATGAGCGGGTGATTGGGAGGCGTCTTTAAGCGACATTTCCGTTAAAGCACGAATCTCTGAGATGGGGGTTCTAAGCTGATGCGAGACATCGGCATTGAGCTGCTGAGTGCTTTCAATACTGCGTCGCATGCGCTGCATTAAATGATTAATACTCTGGATTAACGGCAGGATCTCTTTTGGGGCTGCATCATCCAATGCGTGCAAGTCATTCGGTGAACGTTGTCGTAAGGCTTGGCTAACTGCGTTAAGAGGTGCTAGCCCGAGATGAATGGCTAAAAGTGCAATTGATATGGCTAATAAGCCGGTAACGACCATTAACCCTGTGAGGGTTATCATAAAGTCGTTAGTAAGAGTGTGGCGTGCTTCCTTTGATTCGGCGACTACGACTTCAATGTTGACCGGTTCGCCTCCGCGCCGGAATGGAAGGGTAAGCGCAACGGCCCTTAATGCATTGCCCGCATAGTCTACATCATAAAAAATTGGCTCTTGCGACGTTTCGGGTGGAGCTGTCAAGCCACTAAAACCTGCGACCATGTCACCATCACTTTCTTTAATGCGATAGAAAATTTTGCCTTCGCCTCTACTGCCAAGTGTGCTGACGCTGAAATAGTGCATATTGATGCGCAGCTCGCCGTCCGCTGTGTAAATTCGACGCTCCAGCCGCTGAGCTGCGTTAAGTAGCAGGTCATCAAAGGTGGCATTAATTTGCCGGGATAGCAGCAGGTGACTTGAGAGCAACGCCAAAATCGCGAGGGCGGTGAAAGGTAGACCAATCCATAATAGCAGGCGACTGCGGATCGATTGGTTCTTACTCATGCGCTGGGCCTTTCGCGTCTTTAGATTCGTAGCCTTTAGAATCATAGCCTTTAGAGTCAAGGTAATAACCCAGACCGCGTACTGTTTTTAAACCGAAATCGTAGCCAATTTTTTTACGAATCCGTGAGATGTAAGTTTCCACCGCTGCATAGCTGACCGACTCATCAGCGGTGGATAGTCGATCGATGATTTGATCCTTATTGACGAGGCGATTTTGGTTGATCAACAGGTACTCCATGACCTCTAACTCACGGCGATGCAATAGCAAGGGTTTACCGTCAAGCCGGAGCTCCATGGCATCAGGTAAAAACTCTAAACGCCCACACTGCAGCGTTTCTCCGCCAAAGTGCTTGGCACGTCGCACTAACGCTCGGGCACGTGCAGTCACTTCTTCCAACGAAAAAGGCTTGCATAAGTAGTCGTCTGCGCCGACTTCAAGACCATGGATACGTTGATCCAGGCTGTCCCGCGCGGAGATGATTAATACGGGGATTGTATTCTGCTGATGGCGTAGTTGGCGTAACAGAGAAATGCCATCCAATTCAGGTAGGCCAAGATCTAACACCAACAGGTCGTAGCCGCCTTGTTCGAGCATATGGAGTGCTTTTCTTCCATCTTCGGCGACATCAATGCTAAAGGCAGCCTCGCTAAGTGTGGCTGCAATAGAGTTGGCTAAATTAATGTTGTCTTCAACTACAAGCGCCTTCATAAGCAGCCCTGTTGTTAGCCCTCTGGCTGGTACTTATACCCTACGCCATAGACAGAACGAATGATTTCCAGCTCCGGAAGTGCTTCGTGGATCTTTTTGCGTAGCTTTTTAATGTGGCTGTCCACGGTGCGCTCCGAGACGATGCGGTTGTCGCGATACATATGATCCATTAACTGTTCGCGGCTGAAAATTCGCCCCGGTGCCTGCATCATCACCCGCAATAGCTGAAATTCCACTGCCGTCAGCCCTAAATCCTGCCCGTGGGCGAGCGCCTGCCAGCCATCTTCGTTTAATACCACCGCTGCGTTTTGCACCTCGGCTGGGGCATCGGCCGCCGCGTGGCTGCGACGTAGTACCGCTTTGACTCGGGCGACCACTTCCCGGGGGCTAAACGGTTTGCAAATATAATCGTCAGCGCCTAGTTCTAGCCCTAGCAAGCGGTCGACCTCTTCTACCTTGGCGGTGACCATAATGATGGCAATGGCCGGCCAATGCTGACGTATTTCCCGGCTAAGGGTAAGGCCATCTTTACCCGGCAGCATGATATCGAGTAGCACCAAAGCAGGGGAGTGCTGCGCCAGCCAAGGCATTACCTCGTCGCCGTGGCCCAGGGTAGTTACCTCAAAACCATGGGTGGTTAAGTAGTCCGCCATCAGGCGGGCAATCTTCGGTTCATCCTCAACAATCAGTAGAGAGGCAGCATGAGACATAGAAGTAGACTCGCTTAACAGTGAACGTGAAAGCAGGGCTTAACGGTTCTTGTCATATCAGTTTTGGAGACATTACTCCCGGAAATATTAATCAGCAGCCAACAGCGGAAAGCGCAGCGTCCAGCGTAGCCCACCTAGCGTTGAGATAGTGGGCGTTAACGTTGCACCGTGTGCATTGACCAAGGCGCTGGCAATGGAGAGCCCTAGACCGCTGCCGCCGCTGGCACGGCTGCGGGAGCCTTCCACGCGATAGAGCCGTTCGGTCAAGCGCGCCAATTCACTTTCCGGAACGCCTGGCGGACTGTCCTCCCAGGTGACCACTGCCATCCCCTGCTGCGTGGCGAGTGTGACACGCAGCTCGCCCGGCGGTTGGGTGTAGGCGCAGCTGTTATCCAACAGGTTGTTCCACAGCTGGCGAAGACGTTGGGCATCGCCACGAATCATAATGCCAGGTTCGATCTGTTCGGTCAGCGTTAACCCGCTCTCGACCAACCAGCGATCAGCGTCGGCCAGGCGGCTAGCCAGGCAGTCGCTAAGGTCCATCGGCGCCAGTTGAATATCCAGCGCGCCCGCGTCGCTCTGTGACAGCAGGCGTAAATCCGTGACTAAGCGCTCTAGCTGCCCCACTTCTTGGGCGAGGGAGCTAAGGTTCTCCTGATTCAGCGGGCGAATGCCATCCTGCATGGCTTCGATCTCGCCGCGCAGCACCGCCAGCGGCGTGCGTAGTTCGTGGGCGGTGTCAGAAACCCAGCGGGCGCGGGCATCGCGGCTGGCTTCCAGGGTTGCCGCCAAGACGTTGAAGTCGCGTGCCAAGCGCGATAGCTCATCGCGGCCACGCTCGGGCAGTCGGGTGCGATAGTCGCCCTCGGTAAGGCGTAGCGTGGCGCCCGCCAGTGCTCGGGTACGCCGCCCCAGCCACCAGGAGAGCCCGCCCGCCAGCAGCAGTGACGCAATGCAGAGGGAGACCACGATAAGCACCAGGTTGCGCTGCTGACGTTCCAGGAAGCGACTCTCCATGCGTTCCATCATTTCTCGGGGAGGGCGGAAACCCAGCGAGCCGATATGGGTATCACCGCTACGTAGCGTCAGCCAATGCCAACTCCCCGAGCCTTCACGCCCACTCCTGGGCGGCACCACAAAGCGGTCATCCGCTGCGCGAAGGGTGAAATCCCGTGCCTCGCCTAGCGGAGAAGGGCGCTCACGGTGCTCCTGGCCTAGTTCAAAGCGCACAATATACGGCCAGCGCTCCGGTGACTGCTCCAACCACTCCCAGCTCTGCTGGGTTTCCCAGCGAGTGACAAGCCCATCGGCCAGCAATGTGGCACGGCGCTCCTGGGCCTGATTGAGGTAATCGAGAAAGCCTCGGTCAATACTGTACGAGACCGCAAGAAACATACTGGCTGAGATCGCTACATTGACGCTGAGAATAATCACGAAAAGTTTTAGCCCCAGCCGAGAGGGCCGCCATTGACGTATGGCTGTGAGCAAGGCCATCAGTGGGCTCCCTCTTTTTTATCCAGTGCGGGTTGGCGCGGCGCGCTGAGCCGCTCGCGAACATTCTCCATACCCAGGTAGAGGCAGGGCACCAGGATCAGCAGGATAACCGTGGCGAACAGCATGCCAAAACCTAGCGATATTGCCATGGGGATCATAAAGCGCGCCTGCCGCGAGGTTTCCAAAATCATTGGCGCCAGACCGAGAAAGGTCGTCAGCGTGGTCATCATAATCGGCCGTAAACGGCGGGTGGCCGCCGCCACAATGGCTTCCCGGGCGGTCATGCCTTCGCGGCGTTTGCGGTTGGCGTAGTCGATCAATACCAGCGCATCGTTAATCACCACGCCGGAGAGCGCGAGCATCCCCAGCAGGCTGATAATCGAAAGCCCAAAGCCCATGATCATATGCCCAGCGACGGCGCCGACAATGCCAAAGGGGATTGCGGCCAGCACCAGCAGCGGCTGTAGGTAGCTGCGGAAGGGAATAGCGAGCAGGGCATAGAGCGCGGCAATCATTAACCACATCGAGGTTTTTAGCGTGGCCAGGTTGTCGGCGGTGTCTTGCTGACGACCGCCCATGCTGACTTCCAGCCCCGGCCAGGTCGCTTCCAGGTTGGGGAACTCTTCTTCTTGTAGTGTGGCAAGCACTTGGTTAATGGCCAGATCACTTCCCGAGTCGGCGGTGACAGTAATAATCCGCCGTCCGTTAATGCGTTCAAGGCTGCTGGAGGCTTGGCTGAGGGTAATGTCAGCGACCCGCGATAGCGGCACACTCAGCCCGTCGGGGGTGCGCACCGGCATGCGGTAAAGCGCGTTCAAGCTGTCGCGATTATCGTTGGGCAAACGCACCTCAACGCTGATTTCGCTACGCCCTACGTATTGTTCAAGCGCGGTGGCGCCCTGGAGGGGGCTGCGCAGGGCTTGGGCTAAATTGTTACCCGTGAGCCCCAGGGCGCGGCCCTCGGCGGAAAGGCGCATCTCTAACTGTGGTTTGCCGTCGCCCAGCCCGCTGTCGATATCCGTAAGGCCGTAGCCGCCCAGCGTTTCTGCTAGCCGTTCGGCGGCGGCTTCCAGCACCTGAGTATTCGGGTGCGAAAGTCGCAGGCTAAGTGCCGCGCCGCTACCGGGCCCTCCGACATCGGCTTCAAAACGTACCGACTGGGCGCCGAGCAGATCGCCGGTGAGATCACGCCACTCTCGGGCAATCCGCGAGGGTGGCCAAGCTTCCAAGCTCTCGCTGGCAATATCCAACCTCACTTCCAGGCTTTCGCCGTCCAGGCGGCTGCGTGAACTGCTGAAACTGAGCGTCTCTTCGCGCTCGCTGAGGGCCTCGGCGGCGTCGAGCAGCTGTTGGCTTAGCGCGCGGCTAACGCTGATATTGCTGCCAATGGGAAGGGTGACCGTGGCCTGTACCTGATCCGATTCAACCCGTGGCATCAGCGAAAAGCCCAGCCGCCCGCTCATCGCCCAGGAGAGCGCGATGAGCAGAATCGCGATGCCCAGTGAAATACTCAGCAGGCGTTGGTTAAGGGCGCGCTGCAAGAACGGCTCGAACTGGCGGTAGGTGAAGTGGTGCAAGCCGCCCTGAAGACGCTGGCGCAGCGCTTCAAGGGGGCGCTGCCACGCCGGGGTTTGGCGGGGTTTACGGCTATGTGCCAGGTGAGCGGGCAGAATGACCAGAGCTTCCAGCCAGGAGATTAAAAAGACGGTGACAACGACCACCGGCACGGTGGCAAAAATCAGACCCAAAAAGCCGGGTAAAAACAGTAGCGGTAGGAAGGCGACAATATTGGAGAGAATCGCGAAGGTGAGCGGGGTGGCGATTTCGCTGGCGCCTTTAACCGCCGCATCGCGCAGCGAATAGCCCTCTTCACGGTAGCTGTAGATATTTTCGCCAACGATAATGGCGTCATCAACGACGATCCCCAGGGCGATAATAAAGGCGAACATCGACATCATATTGATCGAGACGCCGATCCAGGGCAGAAACAGCATCGCGCCGAGAAACGCCGTTGGAATGCCCAGGGTGACCCAGAATGCCAACCGCGCTTCCAAAAACAGCGCCATCAGTACCAATACCAGCGCTAGCCCCATCCAGGCATTTTTTAACAGCAGGCTAAGACGATCTTCGTAAACTTCTGAGCTATCGCGGGAAATGTCCAGACTGACGCCTTCGGGCAGGTTCGCGCGCAGGCGCTCAAGCTCAGCGTTGACCGCTTGGGAAATACTGGTCGGGGTTTGGTCGCCAATCTGGTAAACGTCCACAGAGAGGCCGGGCTGGCCGTTATAAAACTCTTCACGGTCGGTTTCGGCAAAGCCATCGCTGACCCTGGCGATCTCGCCCAGTGTAATTGGTGCCCCCTGAGTGCTGGTCAGAATCGGTAGCTCGGCAAAGGCCTCGGCGCTGTTACGCCGCCCCTGATAGCGAATCAGCCATTCCCCTTCGGCTGTCGTGAGCTGGCCGCTGGCAAGATCTAACGCCTCTTCGGCGATACGGCTGGCCAATTCCTGGTGGTCGAGGCCGTAGCGCTCAATGGCCTCTTCGTCCAGGTAGACTTGAATCTCCCGCTCACGGTTGCCGGAGAGCTCCGCACGGGAGATGCCCGAGGTGGCTTGGAGTTCGCCACGCACATCTTCGGCCGCGTCGTGCAGCGCCGCCAGGCCGACTTGGCCGTATACCTGCAGGCTCAACACGCTGCGGGAGCGCCCCGCCAAGGTAAAGCGCGGTGGGTCGGCAGCGCTGGGCAGGGTAGTGATGGCGTTTACCGCCTGCTGGATATCCTGATAGGCGCGCATCACATCCACGCCGTCAATCAGCGTGGCGTTGATGCTGGCGCTGCCTTCGCGGGCGATAGCGGTCAGCTCATCAATGCCCTCTACATCGGCAATGGCGGCTTCCATCGGCAGCAGCAGGCTCTGTTCCACATCTTCTGGCGTGGCGCCGGGGTAGCTGATAGTGACTTGAACGACTTCAATATCGAATTCGGGGAACACTTCTTTTTTAATCGCCAGCGAGGCCATTAGGCCGCCGACGATAAACAGCACCATCAGTAAGTTGGGGGCTACCCCGTGATCCACCATCCAAGCTAATGGGCCGCGTGGCACCTTCATGATTCGTCTCCCGGTTTATCTCCCGCTTGAGCCGGGGTGTCGTTGGGGCGGCGGATGCGCACTAGCTGGCCTTCTCTGGGCTGTGCCAAACCTGCGGTGACGACCTGCTGGCCGTCTTCCAAACCGCTACGAATCAAAGCATCATCTTCACCGCGGAAAGCCAGGGTGACCGATGTTCGGCGCAGGCGATTTTCTTCATCTACCCGCCACGCCACGTCGCCTGGGCGAAGGGCCGCAGAAGGCAGTGAAATAAGTTGCTCCTGAATAGCCGGTTGAAACGAGGCGCGCAGAACATCGCCCAGGCGCAGGGCAGGGCCGTCGGTTTCTAGGGCTAGCGGGTCGTTAACAGCGATCAACAGTTGCGCCTGGAGGCCATTCTCCTCAAGGCTGGGTAGCATCGAGACGAGCGTCCCTTCGCGAGTCGTGCCTTCGGGCCAGCCACGGCTGGTTAAGCTGACGCGCCGCCCCCCTCCCAGCCACTCTATCCATTCGCCGGGTAGCGAGGCGCGCACCCAAAATTGCTCGACACCCACCAGGTGCACTACTTCTGTGCCTTGGCTGAGGAGGCTGCCAGCGCCTACCAAACGCTCTTGCACCATGGCACGCCAGGGAGCTGTGAGGGTGGCGCGTTCTACATTCAATGCCGCCTGGTCGCGGGCCACCCGCGCCTGGGTTACCTGGGATTGGGCTTGGCGCAGCTGCGGTTCGCGCAGTACCAGTGACCGTCGCTCTGCAGAGAGCTGGCGACCAAAGGACTCGTACTCGCTGCGCGCCCGCTGCTGCTCTGCCTGCTCAAGTGCAAGCTGCGCCTGGGCATTGGCGAGCTGCGCCTCGGCATCTTCAAGGCTCAGGGCCAAGTCGGCTTGGTCAATATAGGCCACAGGGGCTTGCTGTTCGACGACCTGGCCGGGCACAACGCCGTCGGCAAAACGCTCCAATTGTCCCGCCACACGGCTGGCCAGCATGGTTTCCTGCTCCGCCTCAACGCGGCCAAAACCGTATAAGTTCGGTGCCTGGGAGCTTGCGGTCACCATGACGACGTCTACCATAGTAGGCAGAGGCTCCGGCGGTGGGGTACGTTCTATGCGGGGCGGTTGGGTAATAATCCACCAGGCAAGCGCCAATGTGGCAACAAGAATCAATAATGCAATCACGGCACCCAAGCGAATGCGGCCGTGTTGATTCGTAGCGTAAAAGCGAGAAAGAGTCATTACCGCGCGTCATCCATTAGGAGCGAAAATTCCAGAAAAATAAGCGTAATATGCTAGCATCGCGCATCGTTAAGCAGCCATTAGTCAAACAATGTGCAAATAACATGCAATTTCTACTTAGCTTAGCTTTCTTACAAATTGGCTTTCTTTCACTTGGCTTTCTTTCACTTGAAAGCAATAGACTGACTGGTCTACTTTAGGCATATGAAAAATACCTCAACGCGCGACAAACTAATCGATAGTGGCGCCCAACTGATTAGTCAGCAAGGCTACAACGCGACGGGCATTAATGCCGTTTTAAAAACGTGCGGTGTGCCTAAAGGCTCTTTTTATCACTACTTCTCCAGCAAAGAAGATTTCGGGCTGGCGGTGATCGAGCGCTTTGCCACCACCTACGATGAAATGTTGGTGGCGCTGCTAGAAGATAGTCACACGCCGCCACTTGAACGCCTAAGACGCTACTTTGCGGCTGGCCGTGAGCAGATGCTTGAGTGCGACCACGCCACTGGCTGTTTAATCGGCAACCTTGGCCAAGAGCTTTCGGGTCAGAGTGACACCTTCCGCGATGCGCTAAATCTAGTGTTTCAGCGCTGGGAGCAGTGCTTTGTGCGCTGCTTGCAAGATGCCCAGATGCGGGGAGATATCGCCACCCATACGACCCCAGAAGCACTCGCCAGCTTTATTCTTACCGGCTGGGAAGGCGCTATTCTGCGTGCCAAGACGTTGAAGTCCGTCGAGCCCATGGAGCACTTTGAAAAGATTCTGTTTCAGCAGGTGCTGGTGTCTTCCTCTTAACGCTTGCCTACCTAAACACTTGTGCTCTAGTGGCGAGCACGAAAGTGATGCTCTTCATCGGTTACATCGTTGCGGGTTGCGGCTATTAGGGCGTCATCAAGTGAAGGGTCATCCAGTGCGATTAAACCGCACTGGGCCAGCGCTTCACGTAGGCTGACCTGTTCATCCAGGCGCTGATATACCACCCGCACACAGCAGGGCATGCGCTCGCTATTATCCGCCACACCCATTTTTAAGCCGGTCAAACGCGTCACTTGGCTTTGATAGCTCGGAAACAGAATCGTTTGAGTGATTTCATGGCCGTTAAGGGTTTCGTGGTCGACCAAAAACAGCCGATCAGCAAGCTTCACCGCGGTGCCCACATAGCGATTGTGACACGGGCGGGCGTCGGGTGTGGTTTGCATCCGCTCGGTGCGCTGATAGACCATGCCACCTTCCCGTGCTTCTAAGCAAACCAAGGTTCGCATTAACTGCCCTGGCCGCGACATTGAGTGATAAAGCTCAAAGTAGCGGCCGATATAGCGCTCCATGCCTTCGCTGCCGCGCTGAACCAGCGCGTTCGGCCAAGGTAGTGTTGCCGGAGTGACTTCTGTATTCAATTGGCCGGTTTGCACCAGGGCACGAAAATCGTGGTGAGGGAGAGCGATATCCTCAGTAGTGACGCCAAAAAAGTGGCAAATGCGTTGCAGTGCCGCGTGGCTGGGACGGTAGCGCCCACTCAGATAGCGGTTAAACTGAGCACGGTTGATCGATAAACGCCGACAAACCTCAGCAATAGACGGGTAGTAGCTGCAGAGCAGGCGCAGGTTGGCCACAAAATCGTCATGCATGGGGTGACTCGATTCTTTTAGTGTCGTGGCTGCCTAATGTGATGCCTCGCGCCAAAGAGTGCAACGCTTTCCCGTTTGCCGGGCAACCCGCGACGTCGTGGCTCACTGGCGAATAAAGCCATGCTATATAATAGTCAGCTACATTAATAACATGCACAGCAAAAGACTTCTGCAACAAACCAGGAGTAAGCCATGTTTCACGGGTTTGAAAAATTGCAGCGCCAGGTTAACGGCGTCGAGATTGTGTTTCGCAAGGGCGGCAGCGGGCCTGCGCTACTGCTGCTCCACGGCCACCCTCAGACCCATGTGATTTGGCACAAAGTGGCGGAGACGCTGGCCCAGCACTTCACTGTCATTGCGGCGGATCTGCGCGGCTACGGCGACAGCAGTAAACCTGACGACGACCCCGAGCACTTTAATTATGCCAAACGTGCTATGGCTGCCGACATGGCTGAATTAATGACTGCGCTGGGTTTTGAGCGTTTCAAGGTGTTAGCCCATGATCGCGGGGCGCGGGTCGCCCACCGCTTAGGCGTTGACCACGCTGAGCGCGTAGAGCGTATGGTGCTGTTGGATATCGCCCCGACGCTTGCCATGTATTGCGGCACTAACGAGGCCTTTGCGCGCAGCTATTGGCACTGGTTCTTCCTGATTCGCCCCCAGCCACTGCCAGAAAGGCTAATTCAGAGCGATCCTGCTCAATACCTTAAAAGCGTAATGGGCGCCCGCAGCGCCGGTATGGCGCCTTTCTCCCCAGAAGTGCTAGCGGAATACGAGCGCTGCCTTTCACTCCCTGGCACCGCCACCGGTATTTGCGGTGACTACCGCGCCAGCGCCACGATTGATCTAGTGCATGATCAGGCAGATATCGACGCAGGCGTTAAACTCACCTGCCCGCTAAAAGTGATGTGGGGCGCTGAAGGTGCCATTGAATCCTGCTTCGATGCCTTGGCTGAATGGCGCAAGGTAGCCACCCAAGTAGACGGCAAAGCGCTCCCTTGCGGTCACTATATCGCCGAGGAAATCCCTGAAATATTGCTTGAGGAAGCACTGCCGTTTTTATGTAAGGAAGGGTGACAATAGGATTTAGAAAAACCGATCATAGCCAGATGGCAGATCGGTTTTCGACTCCCGTCTTTAACGTTCAATACTGCTAATGATCAGCGCTGCATTGACGCCACCAAAACCGAACCCGTTGCACAAGACATGCTGGGTAATGTGCTTTTGATGAGTCGCCGTGACGAAGGTTAAATCCTGCATATCCTCATCGCAGTGCTCAAGATTAATGGTGGGTGGTAGTTGCTGCGTATTGATGGCCAAGACAGAAAAAATACTCTCGATGCCTCCCGCTGCGCCTAATAGGTGGCCTGTGGCGGCTTTTGTGGCCGAAATAGGGATGGCTGGCAAGCGCCCACCGAATACGTTACGTAATGAGGCAATTTCAGCTCGGTCACCAACGGGCGTCGAGGTGGCGTGAGCATTGATATGGTCAATAGCATCAGTGGTAAGGTTCGCCATGCCTAGTGCCGCTTGAATCGCGGCTGCTGCGCCGGCCCCATCCTTTGGGCCTGCCGTTAGGTGGTAGGCATCCGCGCTGGTGCCGTAGCCGCTAATTACCGCTAATGGCGTCGCGCCCCGCGCGACCGCATGCTCAAGCGTTTCGATCACCATAACGCCAGCGCCTTCTCCCATCACAAAACCATTACGGGCTTTATCAAAGGGTCTGGACGCGCGTTCAGGGTTGTCTGCTTCTGTGGAAACGGCCTTCAAGGCGTTAAAGCTGGCAAGCGAAAGTGGGTCAATACACGCCTCGGCGCCGCCGACGAGGGCAACATCAGCTTCTCCGTTGCGTATGATGCGCATGCCGTCGCCAATCGCCTGTAGACCTGCCGCGCAAGCCGTTACCGGGCAACCCAGCGGGCCTTGAAAGCCATAACGAATGGACAGATTGCCAGCAGCCAAATTGGCTAGGAAGGCGGGCACCGTGAAGGGGGAGAGTTTGCGATAGCCGCGTTCAGCAAGGGTCCTTTGAGCTTGAGTAATGGTAGGGAAACCGCCAATACCAGAACCAATAATGGTCGCTGTTCTGCGTTTTTGGGCCTGCTCAACGGGGAACCAGTTGGCCTGTGACAGTGCCTCTTTGGCTGCCGCCAGTGCGTAAAGGCTGAACAAATCCATTTTGCGCTGTTCTTTGGGATCGGCTATCTCATCCAGGTCAATACCGCCACTGGGGTCATGGCTAATGCTCGGCACCACACCAGCAATTTTGATTGGGATATTGCTTGTATCAAAGCGGTCAATGGTGCTGATGCCAGACTGGCCGTTAATCAGCCGCTGCCAACTTGTACTGACGCTGTTGCCTAGTGGGCTGACCATACCCATGCCGGTAATCACGATAGGTGAGTGCATAGTGACTCCTAATTTATTGATATGGTCACCCTAGCAATGGGCAGTATATGATCAAGATAATATTTAGCTGACGCACGACGAGGTAGATATGCCTTATCCCAAGAGCCATAAATTGAAAACCAAAGAGCGCATTTTGGCTTCGGCGACGGAGCTATTCAGCCGCAATGGATTTCAAAAAGTATCGATTGGCCAGATCATGAAGCTAGCGAAGATGACGCACGGTGCCTTTTATGCCCATTTCGCCTCAAAAGAGGCCCTTTACAATGAGTCTGTTCGCCTGACCATTGATAACAGCCGGGCGGCTAGACTGGTAAAAGGCCCGCTTTCGTTACAGCACCTAACAGAATTAGTCGCCAACTACTGCAATCTCCAGGAGCTGGAAGCTAAGCATAAGCCGGGGCCTGAAGCGGTTCTGTTCAACGAAATAGGCAGTGAAAAAGCAGAAATCCGCACCCTGTTTGAAGCGTCATATATGAGTATGAAAAAGATGCTTGAGACCCGGTTGATAGCGCTGAGTAAGTTGAAACAACTCCCCTTTACCAATGACCGCAAAGCGATTTCTGATAAATCCCGCGTCATATTGGCCTCCCTGGTAGGGGCAGTCGCCATTGCCAAAAGTCTGCCGGGGGAGGTGGAGCGAAAGCAGGTGTTGATAGCCACACAGCGCCAGATTTTACTGATGCTCGGGGTCAGCGAAACCGAGGCAGAGCGTATGATGCAAGCACAATAGTTTGGCCATTTGCTGACGAGATCGCCAAGGCGCTGCTGTAGCAAGCACGACCATTTTGGCTCGATGTGTGGTAGATGATTTGGGCGACTGCCCAAGACGAAGCGGGTAAAAAACTGGATAATGGCCGCCATTCGCCTATCTGCTGATGGCATTCACGGCTTAGGCACACTCATTACCCCGGACGCCCGCTCATGGAAATCAAAGTTAACTATCTCGACAACCTCCGCCTGGAGGCCAAGTTCGACGATTTTACGGTCATCTCCGACCAGCCGATTCGCTACAAGGGTGACGGCTCGGCACCTGGGCCGTTTGACTACTTCCTAGCATCGTCTGCCATGTGTGCGGCCTACTTTGTTAAGGTGTACTGCAACGCCCGCGATATCCCTACCGAAAATATCCGCCTTTCCCAGAACAACATCGTCGACCCGGAAGATCGCTATAAGCAGATTTTTAAAATTCAGGTCGAACTGCCGGAGGATATTTCTGAAAAAGATCGCCAGGGCATTTTGCGCTCCATCGACCGTTGCACGGTTAAGAAAGTGGTGCAAACTGGCCCTGACTTCCAGATCGAGACGGTGGAGAATATCGATGAGGACGCCCAGGCGCTGCTGATGGGCGCGCCGGAAGGCGGTAGCACCTACATTGAAGGTAAGGATCTGCCGCTGGAGCAAACTATCGCCAATATGAGCGCGATACTTGCTGACCTGGGCATGAAAATCGAGATCGCCTCATGGCGCAATATCGTGCCTCACGTTTGGTCGCTGCATATTCGCGATGCGGCCTCGCCGATGTGCTTTACCAACGGCAAGGGTGCGACCAAAGAGAGCGCGCTGTGTTCGGCATTGGGCGAGTTTATCGAGCGCCTGAGTTGCAACTTCTTCTATAACGACCAGTTCTTAGGCGAACAGATTGCCAATAGCGAATTCGTTCACTACCCCAATGAGCAGTGGTTCAAGCCGGGCCCGAACGACGAACTGCCTGCGGAGATCCTCGACGAGCACTGCCTGTCGATCTATAACCCGGAAGGCGAGCTGTGCGGCTCCAACCTGATCGATACCAACTCCGGACGCGAAGACCGGGGCATCGTCTCGCTGCCTTTTGTGCGCCAAAGCGATGGTGAGACGGTTTACTTTCCTTCCAATCTGATCGAAAACCTGTTCCTGAGTAACGGCATGAGCGCTGGCAATACCCTGGTGGAAGCCCAGGTGCAGTGCCTGTCAGAAATCTTCGAGCGGGCGGTAAAACGTGAAATCCTCGAGCAGGAGTTAACCCTGCCGGATGTGCCGCAAGAGGTACTGGCGAAATACCCCAGCATTGTTGAAGGCATTAACGCTCTGGAAGCCCAGGGTTTCCCAGTGTTGGTCAAAGATGCCTCCATGGGCGGGCAGTTCCCGGTGATGTGCGTCACCTTGATGAACCCGCGAACGGGTGGCGTGTTTGCCTCCTTCGGTGCCCACCCAAGCTTTGAAGTAGCGCTGGAGCGCAGCCTGACCGAGTTGCTCCAAGGCCGCAGTTTCGAAGGCCTGAACGATTTGCCGATACCGACGTTTAACTCGCAGACGGTTTCTGAGCCCAATAACTTTGTTGAGCACTTTATCGACTCTGTAGGTGTGGTCTCCTGGCGCTTCTTTAGCGCCAAACCCGATTTTGAATTCAGCGAATGGGACTTCTCCGGCAGCAACGATGAAGAGGCCGAAACGCTGTTTGGTATCTTTGAAGAGCTGGGGGCCGAAGTGTATATGGCGGTACACGAAGACCTGGGCGCGCCGGTGTGCCGTATTCTGGTGCCGGGCTACTCCGAGGTGTACCCGATAGAAGATCTGATCTGGGATAACACCAATAAGTCACTGGATTACCGCGAAGATATTCTCAACCTGCACCGCCTTGACGACGACCAGCTCACCGATCTGGTCGAGCGGTTGGAAGAGAGCCAGATGGATGACCACGCCGATATCATCACCCTGATCGGTATCGAGTTCGACGAGAACACCGAGTGGGGCCAACTGACCATTCTGGAACTGAAGCTGCTGGTCTACCTGGCGCTGGAGCGTCATGAAGAGGCGCTGGACTGCGTGCAGATGTTCCTTCAGTACAACGACAACACCGTCGAGCGCGGCCTGTTCTACCAAGCAGTGAACGCGGTGCTGGAAATAGTGCTAGATGACGAGCTGGAACTAGACGATTACCTGCACAACTTCCAGCGCATGTTCGGCGAAGCGACCATGGCGGCGGTGGTTGGCTCTGTGAGTGGTGAGGTACGTTTCCACGGCCTAACGCCAACGAACATGCAGTTGGAAGGCCTTGAGCGCCACCAGCGCTTGATCGAAAGCTATAAGAAGCTTCACGCGGCACGGGCGGCGAAGGCGGGTATCTAAGCATTACCCAAACGTGGCAATAGATCTCTGCTGGCGTTATGGCGCCAGCAAAGCTAGCTTTGTGCAGTTGCTCCGAACAGATGGTCTAACCAGCAGAGTGGAACCAGGCTTGTTGGCTGAGAAATTCGATTAACTCGCTTCGAAACAGCTTGGCCCGCGCTGAAAGGCTACGCCGGTAGGGCCATACCAAGAAGATCTCTCGGTGGCGCCCCCGCCATTCAGGGAGTACCCGTATTAACTCTCCCGCTTGTAAGCTGTTTGCCACCATACTGGCGGGCATCAATGCGATGCCTGCGCCCGATTTAGTGAGATTGAGCACAATATTCATATCGTTGCTGATATGAAAATGGCCCTTATGACAAGCGTGCTGGCTACCCGCTTGGTGGAACAGCTGCCACTCGCTAAACATCTTTGCTGCCACGCTGGGGCACGCCTGCAATTCTTCAACCGTATGGGGAAGAGAGTGCTTCATCGTCGGTGAAGCCACCAAAACCGGCTCTATATAACCCAGGTATTTCTGGATCAGCGTTGAATCTTTTTGTGGCCCGGAGCGAAGCGCAATATCAGCTTGATGGTCGCGAATATCAACCACGTTGTTATCGAGTTCGATCGTCAGCGCAATGTCAGGGTAGCGGTGTATAAAGTGACGCCAAAATGCATCTAGCGGCCCGCTGCCCAAATTGACGGGTGCCATAATCTTCAACGGCCCGCTTAGGCTATGCAGCGCCTGATCCAGATCCAAAATACGCTGGTCTAGCGCGAGCACCAGCTCCTCGCACTCGCGGTAGTAGGACTCACCGTGAGGCGTCAACGTTAACCCCTTGGTTGAGCGATAGAGCAACTCAATGCCCAACGTTGCCTCCAGCGCACTAATGCGCCGCGATACGGTAGCAATCGTCATCTTCAACGTTGCCGCCGTAGCCGTGAGGCTGCGTTGATTGGCGGCCACGATAAAGATGTTTAGATCATCTAGAGAGGGTTTGCGCATTTTGCAATTCTGTAAAATTGGTTCTCATATATTGGCATATATTACCGTTATAGATGTTTGCTAATCTGCCTGCACTTAAACTCAGCCCTCAGGTACTGCCATGAAACACAGAATTATCTTCGCTATTCTCATGTCGTTTACGCTATCGCTGATTATGTCTGCCTGGATAACCTACGTGAATATCGGCATGCATCCTGATTTTGTTGGCATCTGGATGCATGCCTGGCTGCTTGCTTGGCCAGCCGCGGGGATCATCGCGTTTATCAGCGGCCCCTTTATTCATAAGTTAGCTCACCGCATTGCCGAGAAGATCTGACGGCTGGACTGATGCACTCTGGTGCACCCGCTGATGCAGTGAGTGCACACAACTGCACCGCTGCGCCAAATTTAATCCTGCCCCACGCTTGGTAAAACATTCTCCGCGGCGCGAATTCCACAAGCGCGATAGCAAACGACGCGAATTCAAACATAACGCTAATACAAAAACGCGGAGAGAATCACATGCTCGATATGCTCAATGACCTCCTGTGGGGGAAGGTTCTGCTAGTGCTGCTGGTTGGCGTTGGCATCGGTTTTACCGTTGCCTCCCGCTTTGTGCAGTTTCGCTATTTCGGTGAGATGTTTCGTATCCTGGGTTCCGGCCAAGCCTTTAAGCGCAACAAACACGGCCATTTAAGCTCGTTTCAGGCGCTGGTGCTTTCAGTGGCCGGGCGCGTCGGTGGCGGCAACATCGCCGGTGTGGCGGTCGCGATTACGCTGGGTGGCCCAGGGGCGATTTTTTGGATGTGGCTGGTGGGCTTGATGGGCATGGCCACTAGCTTCCTGGAGTGCACCCTGGCGCAGACGTATAAAGAGGCCGAAGGCGACGGCACCTATCGCGGCGGCCCTGCGTACTACATTGTTAAAGGGCTGGGTAAACAGTGGCGCTGGCTGGCAGCGTTTTACTCGGTACTGCTGCTGTTGACCTTCGGCTTTGCCTTTACCGCGCTGCAATCCTATGCGGTGGCTACTTCCTTTGGTGACGCTTTTGGCGTGCCGGTGCTGTATAGCGGTATTGCCCTGGCCATGCTGGTAGGGCTGATTATTTTCGGTGGTATTAAGCGTATTGCGCGTATTTCCGAGGTGCTGGTGCCCTTTATGGCGGTGAGCTATATCGCCATTGCGCTGCTGGTTATCGCCATGAATATTACCGAAATCCCTGGCGTGATTGCATTGATTGTCAAAAGCGCCTTCGGTCTTGAACCGTTGATTGGTGGCGGGATTGGCGCGGCGATCATGATGGGTCTGAAACGCGGCCTGTTTTCCAACGAAGCGGGCCTGGGCAGTGCGCCCAACGTGGCGGCCGTTGCCTACGTAGCGCACCCGGCTAACCAGGGCATCGTTCAGGCCTTTTCGGTATTCATCGATACCGTGATTATTTGTTCTGCTACGGCGTTCTTGATTCTGCTTAGCGGTGCTTATGACCCCACTGCGGGCGCTGGCGTTGAAGGTATCGCGCTAACTCAAGCCGCATTGGCCGACCATGTGGGTGAGTGGGGCCGCACCTTTGTCAGCCTGGCACTGCTGCTGTTTGCCTTCAGTACGATTCTTTATAACTACTACCTGGGCGAGAACAGCCTGAACTTCTTTAGCCGCGACAACCAAAACCTGTTTAACGCCTTCCGCGTGGCCATCGTGCTGCTGGTTTGTTGGGGTGCCACTACCGATTTGGGCACCGTATTCGGTTTTGCGGATGTCACCATGGGGCTATTGGCGGTCGTTAACCTGTTTGCGCTGATTCTGCTGTTCAAGTGTGGCCTGCGCATTTTGAAAGACTTCGATGTGCAGCGTCGGCAGGGCATCAAACAGCCGATTTTTGATGCTAACCAGCACCCAGATCTCGATTTGGATCCCAAAGCCTGGGAACTGGACCCTGAAGAGGCTGCAGCGTTAAAACAGCGACTAGAAGGCGCACCTGCGAAGTAAGTGGGTATCTAAATTGTATTAATAAGGAGAGGAGCGCCCATGCCCCGCGTACTGATGCTCTATACCGGTGGGACGATTGGTATGCAGCCATCGCCACAAGGCTACGTGCCCTGCGCGGGGCTGGCCGAACGTCTATCAACGCATTTGGCCCTGGGTGATCCTTATCGGCTGCCAGCGTTTGATGTGCTGGAAATGCAGCCGCTGATTGATAGCGCAGAGCTAATGCCTGAGGCCTGGAACCGCCTGGTGGCGCAGTTGGAAAATCACTGGCCGCGCTACGATGCCTTTGTGGTGTTGCACGGCACCGATACCATGGCCTACAGCGCTGCCGCGCTTTCCTTTATGCTCGGTGCGTTGAACAAGCCGGTGATCTTCACCGGCTCCCAAATTCCACTGGGCGAGCCAAGAAGCGATGCGCTGAATAATGTGGTCAGCGCGCTGCAGCTTGCGGCTCACCCCGCGACTCCTTGCGAAGTCAGCCTGGCGTTTCACGACCGCCTGCTGCGCGGTAACCGGGCGTGCAAGGTGCGCACGCAAGGCTTGGATGCCTTCGACTCACCCAACTTCCCCTGGCTTGCCGAGCTGGGCATTGGCATTCGTTTTACCCAGCCCTCAGCGCTGCTAAGCGGTCTACCCAACTTTGCGCCTATTGAGGTGGACGACGAGGCGGTAGCGGTATTGCCGCTGCACCCTGGAATGTCGCTGCGCCGCGCGAAGGCACTGCTGGAGGATGAAACGCTAAGAGGACTGGTGCTACACAGCTACGGGGTTGGCAATCCGCCGAGTTTTGAAGGCGAGCTGCTTAACGCCTTGAAGGCGGCCAACGAGCAAGGCGTCGCGTTGCTCAATGTGACTCAGTGTGCCCAGGGCGAAGTGGTACAGGGGGCCTACGCCACCGGTGCCGAACTAAATCAAGCAGGCGTTATTCCTGGTGGCGATATCACCCTGGAAGCCGCCATCGCGAAGCTCATTGTGTTAACTGGACAAGGGCTGGTGGGGCAAGCGCTGTGCAAGGCACTGAGCGCGTCCTTGCGCGGTGAGTCTAACCGTTAAGGCCTACTGCAGCGAAACGCACGATGACGCCAGTCCTATCCAAACCAAGTCGCTACAACGCTAGTGGGGTCAACAGACCCTAGACTATGCCGTCACGAATGCTGAGAAAGTAGCTTTCACTCCCGATCTGCCCGCCTTTTAAGGCGACTTCCAAGCCATCAAAGGCTGGCTGGTTGCTATGGGCGGTGCAGAGCGGGGAGCCGGGCGTTTCTGGTAGTGGCAAGCGCGTGGTCAAAGCGTGTACGCCAAGTTGGTTAAGTGCATGGCTGGAAGTGTCTCCCCCAGCGATCACTATGCGCTTAAGCCCATTGGCTTCTACCATCTGACGTAACAGTTGACCTAGTGAGCGACCAATCAGGTGGCGTGCCTTTTCCCCGCCCTGATGCACAGCATCGGCATCGCTATTTGGCCCCATAGCCGTATACACAATGACGCTTTCGCCCTGATTGAGTGCTTCGGTAGCGTCTTTCAATGCCTTGTTCATGGCGTCGGCATGAGTCCGATCGTCGATAAGTTTGACGACATCAATAGCAATGGCGCGAAAACCCTTGGTTTCCGCGTGTCGAATTTGCCGAGCAGTCACTTCAGAGCAACTGCCCGACACCACGGCAATTTGTTCAACCGCTCCAGGAGAGGAGAACAGTGGTGGACTTGCGGGGATCAGCGCTTGCTTGCGCCATGTGTCCACTAGCGCATATTCGACAGCGGATGAACCCACAACGAAGCTGCCATCGGGTAAGCGCGTTCGCCACAGCTGTTCGCCTACTTTTGCCTGATGGTTACGGTTCAGCGAGTCGTACAGCAATACGTCATTGGCGTGGCTAAGCTGGTCGACTTGTGTGGCGGTATTGTCAGCTTCGAGACACAGCAAATCGGCTAAACCAATGACGAGCTGGGTTTGTTTCGCCAAATGTCGTCTCAGGTCAGCCTCTGCCATCGGGGTTACCGGGTGACGACTCATCACCGGGTGGCGGTCTATACGGTGTACCTCTCCATCGAAGGCAGCAAAATGCTGGCCAAATACGGTATAGCGCTTTAGCTGAGGGGCACCGACCACCAGCGGTACGCAGCGTTGCGCGAACATGGCTTTGCCTATTTCTAGCGCCTTGCCGATATTGCCAATATTCGGTGCGCTATCAAAGGTTGAACACACCTTGTAGTGACATAGCGAAGCGTTAAGGGATTTCAGCCATGCCAGTGCGTTGTTGAGGTGTGTTTCCATCCACTCAGGGGATTCGCTGCGGCTGGTGCCCGCTAAGCCAATCGCGGAGTAATCGGTAAACGGGGCTAATTGTTCTTCGCTTGGAGGTGCCAGGAAAAGCACTGTTTTTACCCCATGCAGGCTTAACGCTTCCATGACATCGGTTGAACCAGTGAGGTCATCGCCGTAATAAGAGAGAAGGAGAGGCGTGCTCATACGCTAAAGGTCTCCATGGCCTGGGCAAGTTCTTGGTGCTCACGGGCATAAGTTGCCAGCGGAATACCTTTCATGGCGGCTTGCCACGCTTGGCGTAGGCTAGCTACACCACCGGAAATACCACCGGGGTGAGCCATAATGCCGCCGCCACAGCAGTAAATCAGATCGCTATTGCCTAATGCCTGATAGGTATCAGCCACTTGGGCGGCGCTTTGCCCTGAAGAGAAAACCGGCATTATCTGATAACCCGCTGCAGGCGCCTCAAACATGGGCGTTTGGCAGGCGCGTGCGCTGTTAATCACGCTAGCGTCCTCTTCGCTGAATTTATTGCGCAGGCCATTAACGTGAATATGATCCACGCCCGCTAGCCGCCACAGTTTATGGTAAGCGTCAAACGCCATCCCCAAATGAGGTGAACGGCTCAACATGCCCCAGCCTGCGCGGTGGCCATGTAGGGCTACCTGGCAGTGGCGGCGCAAGTGCGCGACAGCGGCTAGGCCAACACTGTTGACGGCGACCATGACGCAGGTGCCGCCAGCGGCCACCACGTAGTCATGCTGTGCGCGCATTTCATCGATATCACCGCTGATATTAAAGGCGTACATGACCTTTTTACCGCTGCGCTCTGCATGGGCGTTGATAATGGGCATGATGGCATCGACGCGCGCGCGCAGTGGGTTATGGGGGCCGTTGGCTTGCAGCTCGTCGTCTTTAATAAAATCAATACCTCCCGCCACAAGTTGCGCCACCATATCTGCAGTTTCAGCCGCAGATAAGCCCACGCTGGGCTTGATAATGGTGCCTATCAGCGGACCGTTGCTAATGCCGGTTAGCTGTCGTGTGCCCGAAATCCCAAATTGTGGGCCAGGGTAGGCGTCTGCGAAGGCGCTGGGCAAGTTGATATCCAATAGCTTCAGTGCGGAAAACTCTTTGAGTTCAAACAGGTTGCCTGCAACGGTAGAAACCAGGTTGGGCAAAGAGGGGCCCATGTTTTCAAGCGGCCAGGAGAGCTCTACTAGCGCGCGCTGAAAAAGGGTGTGGCCTTGAGGTGCCAGATCGGCGCGCATGGGGAGCGAAGGTGCACTAACCGCATCTAGTGTTTCAACGTTTTCGACGACCGCACCGTGGGCTTCCCTCAAGGCGTCAGTTTCATTAGCTAAGCGAGTAAAGGTACCGCACGACTGCTCACCGGCCATGACTTGAGCCGCTTTTTCAACCGGGTAGGGCGTCTCAATCAGGTAGCGGGCGTGAATGCGTGTGCTCATCAATTAGACTCCGGTAGTTCAAAAAAGAAGGTCGCGCAGAAACAGCGAGATCATCGGCACATAGGTAATCAGCATCAGGCAGGTGATGATGGTGAGTACCGGCGACAACAAAAAGCGAAATAGCTGTTCGACGGGCAGTTTGGCGACTTGCGCAGCGGCAAAAAGGTTGACGCCAAGGGGCGGGGTAAACATACCCAGCGCTAAGTTAACGACGATCACGATGCCGAAGTGCACGGGGTCAATGCCAAACCCAATCGCAATGGGGGCCAAGATAGGGGCAAGAATCAAAATGGCGGCAGAGGTTTCGATAAACATGCCGACCACCAGTAGCAACATGTTGATTGCTAATAGGAAGGTGTAGCGATTATCAAAGGTGCTTTGGGCCCAGACGCCAATATCACTGGCCAAGCCTGAACGTCCAATGACAAAACTGAGGATGGAGGCCGCAGCAATAATCAGCATGATTGAACCTGCTGACAGGGCGCTCTCGCGAAAAATACGCGGCAGATCACTCAGTTTGATGGTGCGATAAACCACCATGCCTAAAAACAGCCCATACAACACAGCCACCGCGGAGGCTTCGGTGGGGGTAAAGATGCCGCCGTAAATCCCACCGATAATAATGACTGGCATTAACAGAGCGAGAAAGGCACTGCGAAAGGCGGGCCAAATCGGCGAGCGTAAATCACCATCGTGAGTACCGTAGTCTTTTATTCGGCACCAGATGATCACCATGACGATCAATGCACCGCCAATTAATAAGCCAGGGCCAAAACCGGCTAGAAACAGCTGAGTAATAGACGTTTCTGTGCTGACACCGTAGAGAATCAACGGCACCGAAGGCGGAATGATAATACCTAGTTCAGAGGAAGAGGCCTGGATGGACGCGGCCATCGGCGGTGGATAGCCCCGAGCGACCATGGCGGGAATCAAGATGGCGCCGATGGCAAAGGTGGTGGCCACACTGGAGCCTGAAATAGCGGCGAACATCATGCAGGTAACCACGCAGGTGCAGGCTAAACCGCCCTGAATGCCACCTACCAGCGAGCGGGCAAACTCAACCATGCGAGTGGCAATACCACCGTTGCTCATAATGTGGCCAGCTAAAATGAAGAACGGTACCGCCATTAGCGGGAAGCTATCCAGCCCCACAAACATGCGCTGTGGGACGACCATAAGCGGAACGCTACTGAAGAAGTAAAGACCAATCACCGCGGTTAAGGCGATGGCAACCGCAATGGGTATCGACAGGGCAAACAGCGCGATCAACGCTGAGCCGATCGCCAGGTTCATGGTGTTTCTCCTGCATCAGAACGGATAGGGTTTGTTCGGTGTTGGTTTTGATGATGCTGATATTCGGCACAAAGTTGACGTGCCACCACGGCGACGATGGCGACGGCACAGCCAGTGGGTATAGAGGCGTAAAACCATGACATAGGGATTTCGAGCATGGCGATTTGCTGACCAGAGACGCGCAGTGATATCAGGTACCCTTGCCAGACAAGAATAGTGAGCAGTGTTAATACGGCGGTGCACACCAAACGCTGGCCATAGATGCGTAAGCGCGGTGGTAAGCGATCAAGGAAAAGGTCAATGGAAATCATGGCGCCATACCAGAAAGCCGCAGCACTGACTAAAAACACGCTCCAGATAATTAATCCTCGCGCCAGGATTTCTGACCAAGCGGCTGGGTCGCCGAGAATAAAGCGGGTAAAGACTTGGAAGGAGACTAAAGCGACCGCAATGGCGAGAAGTATGGCAGCAAGATTATGAGTGAGCTTGATGAGCCCCTGGGCCAAGCTATTGAGAAGCGACAACATAAGCGTAAACCTCATCGTCGGGGAGAAAGTGCCTCCCGTAAGGGAGGCATGCAGCAACGGACGGCTCACTCGGTTGCGCGGATACGCTCTAGTAGCTCACTGCCATACTGATCTGCGTAGCGTTCGTAGGCAGGCTCGGCGGCGGCCCGGAACTGCTCGTAATCGATCTCGGTCACCACTTCCATGCCATTACTGCGCAGCAGATCTACGCCTTCCGCCTCGATACGTTGTACGGCATCGCGCGAGGTTTGAGCGGCTACCTGGGCGGCTTCTCGGAACCACTCCTGCTGCTCTTCATTCAAGTCATCCCAATAGATCTTGGACATCACCAGGGCAGTGGGGGAGTAAACGTGGCCAGTCAGTGTCAGGTAATCCTGGATCTCCCACATATTGTTTACGGTCAAAATGGGTATCGGGTTTTCTTGGCCGTCGATGGTGCCTTGCTGTAGGGCGGTAATGACTTCTGTCCACGAAATAGGCGTTGGCGCGGCGCCCAAGGCTTTGAAGGTTTCCAGATGCACCTGGTTCTCCATGGTACGAATCTTCATGCCTTGCATGTCTTCGGGCGTTTCAACAGGACGCACGCTATTGGTTAAGTGTCGAAAACCGTTTTCCGCCCAGGCCAAGCCAATTAAGCCTTCATCTTCGAATTCCTCCAGTAGCGATTGACCAATCTCGCCATCCAGCACTTTATGGGCGTGATCGTAGTCGCGAAACAAAAACGGGAAATCTAGGGCGTAAACCGAGGGGACGAAATTACCGATAGGGCCGGTTGACGTTAGTGTCAGCTCCACTGAGCCGATTTGTAGGCCTTCAAGTACGTCGCGCTCGCCGCCTAGCGCACTAGCAGGGCGTAGGTTGATTTTAAACTCACCATCGCTAAGCCGATCAATTTCCTCAGCAAATGCTCGACCTGCCTCACCATAGTGAGAGTTGAGCGGCGGCGTGAACGCCAAGTTCATCTCTTGGGCGGCAAACGCTGAGGTACTGGCAGTCAGTGCAATGGCTGAGGCGAGGGTGGCCGCAATGCTGACTGAGATTTTGTTGAGCTTGTAAGTGGTCATGTTCTACTTCAGTTTATTGTAATTAGCGGTAGAGCTTAGGTTTTTATGACGATGTTTATGACACAGATGTTTGTGACACAGCAGTGCTAGGTAATACGTCGAATGCTTTCGGCAATTTCTTCGGGTTCAAATACGCGTTTCCAGTCATCGCGCATCAACTGTGGTTTGCCATTCTCAATCGCTTTGTTGCAAGCATCAGAGAATACGCCGGGTTGCTCATCGAAAATGACTGCCGCCAGAATATTCATATGACCAAGCAAAAAGTCGCGCGCGCACTCTTGGTCAACGCCACGGGCGACGACTTCATCCATTGCTTCGCGCATTACCACCAGCAGGGTGGCGCACACCGTTTCTGAAAGGCCCGGCTCTAGCAGCGCCATCTGTTCAACCGACACTCGATGCGAACGAACCACTGGCGCATAAATGGTTTTAGCGATTGCTTCGCCTAATGCATAAAGCTCTTCAGGCCCCTGCATCAGGGCATTGACGATGTGCTGCTTAGCCTTGGCGCCGCCAAAGTAGTCGCGCTTGGCATCTAGATCTGTTTCATCATTGAAGATCGGTGGGTGACAAGGGTGCGTCACGAAGTAAACTAAGTCGTCACGGTTGGGCAGGTGGCCAGCAAAAGGCGCCGCGGCATCCAGTGTGATTACCATGGTGCCGCTGGCCATCAGTGGTGATAGCTCTTCAGCGACCCGCCCCACTAGGGTATCGGGAACCGCGAGTATCACCACTTGAGCCTCAGGCACCGCCTGTTGGGCATCTACGCAGCTAATCCCCAGGCCTTCCGAGAGGCGCTGGCGGCCTGCGTTACTCAACTCGACGTGGCTAACGATGTAATCCGATTGTTTTAAGTTGCTCGACAGGCGGTAACCCATTTTTCCGCCAGCGCCGATAAGGGCAATATTGGTCATAGCAGACTCCAGTGAAGATGTTTTATGGCGTTAGCCATCTGGTTGCCGAAGGAGAAAGTAGGAAGGTTGTTTACCCGGCAACTGGTATGATGACATAATATCTATAGCAGTCTGTCAAATGCTGCTTTGGTCGTATTTAAGTAAAATTTGCCAAATTTATCGAACTGCAGCGCTAGACTGCTGATGCTTAATGGATAACCAAGCCGCTATTTGGCTTGCGAGGAGAAATAGCCGTGCAACCAGCCCCTAAAATTACTCGGCGCAAGCTGTCAGATGAGGTGTTTGATCGTTTGTATGAAATGATTGAGGCGGGCCAGTACACGCCTGGAGATATGCTGCCTTCTGAGCGCGAGCTGATGGATAGCTATGGTGTGGGAAGGCCGGCCATTCGAGAGGCGATGCAAACACTTGAACGTATCGGGCTGGTTGAAATAAATCATGGCCAGCGACCTAAAGTGCTGCAGCCGACGGCGGTGGGGTTGATGTCGCAGATCGATTTAACCGCTCGTCATATGCTAGCTAGCTCGTCACAGTCGCTTGAGCAACTTAAAGAGGCACGCATATTTTTTGAACTGGGTATGGTGGAGAAGGCGACAGGTCAGGCCTCTGAGGCAGACATTGCTCAGTTGAGAGAGCTGTTGGAGCAACAGCGCGGGCATTTAAATGGCGATGCTCAGGCCTTTATTGAGGTCGATATGGCGTTTCATACCGCCATTGCCGGGATAACCCGCAATCCCATTTTTATGGCAACTAGTCAAGCCATGCTGGGCTGGCTGGCGCGTTTTCACGCGAGCTTGCTGCACTGGGAGGGGAATGAAGATATTACTCTGCTGGAGCACGCCAAAATTATTGACTGTATTGAGCAGGGCGATAAGGAAGCAGCTGTAGAGGAGATGCGTAAGCACTTAGAGCGCGCACGCTTGCTCTATTGCTTAAACAGCTAACCTGACAGCGAAAGAAAAAACAGAATCAGCGGCGGCGAAAGCAGCGAGAGAATAAACCCACTGACCACGGCGATAGGCACGCAGGCCACGCCACCGTGCTGTTGAATCACCGGCAGAGTGAAATCCATGGAGGTGGCGCCACCGTAGCCAATCGCCAAGGCGGTGTGGCGATGAATGACTAGCGGAATCAGGATAAACGCCAGCAGTTCACGTGTCAGGTCGTTGAAGAACGCCACGCCGCCCATCAATGGGCCAAGCTGATCGCCGATCAAGATGGCGGAAAGCGAGTACCAGCCAAAGCCTGATGCCATGGCAAGGCCTTCATTCCAGCTCAGCGAGAGCAGCGGGGCGGCGGCTAAGCCTGCTAGCAGCGAACTTATTGCCAGCGTCACAGCAATCGCCAGTCCCATACGGTTGAGCAAAATCTGTTTGAGCGGCATGCCGGAGTTGCGCAGTTGGCAGCCAATCAGTGCCAATAGAATATAAAGCACCCATTCGGCGAGCCAGTCTGCCGTGGTAAAAAGTGTTTCGCCTACCATGGGGCCAAGCAGTAGCCCGAGCGTGACGCCGACAGCCACCACACCCACCAGCAACAGCGAACCCTGCATGGCGGCTAGTTTGCTGGTAGGGGCGTCTTTAACCACCGGAGAGTCACCCGTGCTTAAACGCACCCGCCGGGAAAGCCACCATAGCGCTGCTAAGTTAAACAGCGTGGTAATGCTAAACAATAGTAAGGCGTTACCGCCCAAGCGTGAAAGCTGGCTAGACAGGTTTTCAAGGCCGGCAAGACTTATCCCCATGAACAGTAGGATCAGATAGACCGAGCTATTAACCGCTCGGTTGATCAGATTCTGTAGCTGCGTGGAACGAATACGAACCAAGTAGCCGAGGAATAGCGGTAGTAGAACAATCAATAAACCGGAAAACATTTAGGGCGTCGCGCCCCCGTCTGGTTGGAATCGAGTTAATGTCAGCTGCGTTTCACGGCGGCCCTCTTTATGGTACACAGCAGAGAGGATCAGCCCAGGCCAGTCGGGGTGAAAGCTAATGGTTAGCAGGCGGTCGGGCTTCTCGATATCAATGAGCGACACATTCAGTGCTTCGAACTCTCCAGCGGGAACCTCAATGCTGCCTGGGTCGGTAACGTAGTATTGGAAGTGCTCATCGCGACCTTTTTGATCAACAAACTCAATCGTGCAGGGAGCGCTCTCTATACAGTTTTCGTGTCCCGCTCGGCGCGAGAGATCAAACAGCGCCGTTTGACGATCTAGGGTGGGAATATCACTTTCGTTTAATTGGTAGCTATCACCCATGCCCAGCACCGAGTAGCTGCTGTTAAAGAGCAGTGCGTGAGTATCATCGCCATCAAGCGAAAAGCGGCTGAACTCCTGGCCGCGTGCCACGGTAATCGAAAAGCGCATATCGCTTAACCAGTGATTCCCTTCGTTAGAGAGGCTATGGGTAATGGTAGCCCCAGGCCAACCGCGAACCTCAAGCCGGTATTGTGCTTCAAAAGGCCTGGGGGCTTCAAAGAGCTGCGGGTCTTTTAGAGTGTATGCTGCTAACGCCATGTCACTAGAACACAAGACGGAAAGACTCAACCCCATGCATGCAACCACGCGGCCTGACAGTCGTGCGAGAACATTGACCAAGGGCCCTTCCTCCATAAGTGGTATCTTCCTAAGAGCCTATAATGAGCACTTGGTTCTCTGCCCCCCAGTATAACCGGGGCGGGGTGTGGCGTCAGTAGCCTGCCTCCGGATTGATCGTGGCAAGTTTTTCACCCGATTCAAAGGCATGCAAATAGGAGATCACCTGGTCGATAGCATCATTTAGCGGTGTGGGGGCAGCCATATGTGGTGTTACGATTACCTTAGGGTGTTGCCATAGCGGATTGTCAGTGGGTAACGGCTCTTCCTGGAATACATCCAACAGCGCACCCCGCAGGTGCCCCGACTGGTGGTCGCTACCCAATGCTACTAATAGCGCCTGTTCATCAATCAAGCTGCCCCGCCCTGGGTTAATCACGCTAGCGCCTTGGGGAAGTTGGGCCAGCCGCTGGGCGTTGAGAATATGTTGAGTCGCCGTCGTGTCGGGGAGAATAGTAATAAGGCTTTGCACTTGGCCGAGCAGTTCGGTTAGCCCGTCATCACCATGAAAGCAGTGCACGCCACTGATCTGCTTGGGTGAACGGCTCCAGCCCAGCACCGGGAAGCCAGCTTGCTGCACGGCGCTGGCCACAAAGCTGCCAATAGCACCCAGACCTAATACGCCCACCGGCCACTGTGATTTTTCCACCACTTCTTGCGGCTTCCAAGTGGCGTTTTGCTGCTGCTCTAGGTAACGATCCATACTGCGGTAGAAGTGCAGCACGCCATACAGGGCGTAATCGGCCATCAGCTCGCCCATGCCCGCATCACGCAATTTTACAATCGGTACATCGCTGGGCAGGCCTGGGGTTTTGAGCAGGTAATCCACTCCAGCGCCCAAATTGATGATGCCTTTGAGCTGGGTCTGCTCTTGCAGCAAATGTGCGGGAGCTTTCCAGATGGCGAGATAGTCAGCATTTTTACGCTCATCCGCTGGCGCTTCGCTGGTGAGAACGGTGGCTTGGGGTAGCGCTTCAGCAAGCGCCGCTTGCCACTGTTCAGCCTCATCAATATGCACAACAATTTTCATCTTGTTCCCCTCTTGATAAAAGTGTCATTACTGCAAGCTATCATGGTGAGCACTCAAGGTTGTTGCAAGCTCGCTTTGTGCAAATAACGGTGCCGTATACACTTTTTGTCATAAAGCCTTTGACCACTAACCAAGGGTCGGTGCTAGTATCGGCTTAAGACGACATTGGCGGGCCTGCTGCAACGGCAGCAGATGCAACCCCGACGCCTGATCGGTGGTGGCCAGGTCGATCCTGTGGCCCAGCGTTGCGTGCCTATAGTAGGTAGTGCGCTGGTTCTTGGTGATCCTTAATGGCGAGTTGGCCGATGACTCAGGTTTCCCTGCCTTTCACGCGCGAAGAGTACGCTACCCGCCTGTGGAAAGTGCGCGCTGAAATGGCCAGTCGTGGCATTGACGTACTGATTGTCAGTGACCCTTCCAATATGGCTTGGCTAACCGGCTACGACGGTTGGTCGTTTTATGTGCATCAGTGTGTGCTGGTGGGCCTTGAAGGCGAACCTGTATGGTTCGGACGGCGCATGGACGCCAACGGTGCCCTGCGTACCTGCTGGATCGATCCCGACAACATTACCTACTATCCGGATTACTACGTACAGAATCCGGACATGCACCCGATGGAGTATCTGGCTCAGTCGATCATGCCTGATCGCGGCTGGCATCTGGGGGTAGTGGGCATGGAGATGGATAACTACTACTTCTCCGCCAAAGCCTACCTAAGCCTGTTGCGCGAGCTACCCCATGCGCGCTTTATGGATGCCAATTCGCTGGTGAACTGGTGCCGGGCGATCAAATCGCCGCAAGAAGTGGCCTATATGCGCATTGCTGCCAAGATCGTGGAAGGCATGCATACGCGTATTCTGGAAGTCATTGAGCCAGGCTTGCCCAAGAGCAAGCTGGTGTCGGAGATTTACCGCGTTGGTATCGAAGGTTTTGTGGATGAGAACGGCAAAGTATTTGGCGGCGACTATCCCGCCATTGTGCCCATGCTGCCTACTGGTAAAGACGCCGCCGCGCCGCACCTGACCTGGGACGACACGCCGTTTCGCAAAGGTGAAGGTACCTTCTTTGAGATTGCCGGGGTGTTTAAGCGCTACCACGCACCGATGTCGCGCACCGTGTTTCTGGGCACACCGCCAACGGATTTTATTCGTGCGGAGTCCGCCCTTTTGGAAGGCATCGAAAACGGCTTGGCGGTGGCCAAACCAGGGAATCGCACGGCAGATATTGCTATGGCGTTAGGTGCTGCCATGGATAAATACGGTTTTGACCGCGGCGGTGCCCGCTGTGGTTATCCCATCGGTATTTCGTACCCACCCGACTGGGGTGAGCGCACCATGAGCCTTCGCCCCTCGGATGACACTATTCTGGAGCCGGGCATGACGTTCCACTTTATGCCGGGGCTCTGGGAAGAAAACTGGGGCTTGGAAATTACCGAAAGCATCTTGATTACCGAAGATGGCTGCGAAACCCTGGCCAATTTTCCGCGCCAGCTGTTTGTTAAGTAGTGGTTTGTAAACAGTGGTTTGTAAACAAAGGAACATCCAATGACCGATCAAGCGAGCCAACTGCGGCCTAGCCCAATTTCCGCCACCGTTGATTTTGATGTCGATGGCGTGCAGCACGGTTTTTTAAAGCTGCCGATCTCTACCGATGAGTCTGCCTGGGGTGCGGTGATGATTCCGGTGACCGTGGTTAAAAACGGCGACGGCCCCACGGCGCTTTTGACCGGCGGTAACCACGGCGATGAATATGAGGGTATTACCTCGCTGCTGAAGCTATCTTCAACGCTGAAGGCAGAAGACGTCACGGGGCGAGTGATTATCGTACCGTGTATGAATACTCCGGCGGTCATGGCGGGCAAGCGCACCTCGCCGATGGATAAAGGCAACCTCAACCGCAGTTTCCCCGGCGACCCCAACGGCAGCGTCACGCCGCAAATTGCCGACTACTTCACCCGCGTGTTGGTGCCCATGGCGGACGTGGTGCTAGACCTTCACTCGGGCGGCCGCACGCTGGATATTCTGCCCTTTGGCGCGTCCCACGTGCTGGATAACAAAGCGCAGCAGCAGTCCGCACTGGAAGGCGCCAAAGCGTTCGGCGCCCCCTACGCCATGGTGATGTTTGAGCTGGATGCGGAAAAACTCTTCGACACCGCCTGCGAGCGCCAGGGCAAAGTCTTTGTGGCCACCGAGCTTGGCGGCGGCGGCACTTCCACTCCACAAAGCATTGCCATTGCCGAGCGCGGCGTGCGCAATTTCCTGATTCACTACGGTCTGGTAGAAGGCGAAGTGGAAATGCCCACAGGTGGGCAGATGTATCTCGATATGCCGGACGCCAGCTGTTACGTGCAGAGCCAGCACTCCGGCGTATTAGAGCTGTTGGTAGCGCTGGGTGATGAGGTGAAAAAAGGCCAAACCATCGCCTACGTGTACGACATGACCCGCAGTGGCACCGACCCGGTTGCCTATAAAGCCGAGCGCGACGGTATTCTGATGGCTCGCCGTGCACCCTCATTGATCAATATGGGGGATACCCTGGCGGTGATTGCCGATGTTGTTGAACGCCTGGAGGCGTAGTCCTCGGCATGATGAAACTTGACCGTTACGATCTGAAAATTCTCGACATCCTCTCCCGCGATGGGCGAATCACCAAGTCGAAGCTGGCCGAAGCAATCAATCTCTCGGTCAGTCCCTGCTGGGAGCGGGTAAAACGCCTGGAAAAAGCCGGCGTTATCCAGGGCTATAGCGCGCGCATCAATAGCGAGGTATTGGTACCGCGCAACCCTGTCTGGGTGCAAATCGAGCTTAAACAGCACAACGCCGAAAGCTTCAACCGCTTTGAAGCCCTGGTGATGCAAACCCCGGAAGTTA
This sequence comes from Vreelandella boliviensis LC1, assembly GCF_000236035.1. Lineage (GTDB taxonomy): Bacteria > Pseudomonadota > Gammaproteobacteria > Pseudomonadales > Halomonadaceae > Vreelandella > Vreelandella boliviensis. The sequence goes on along the minus strand of NZ_JH393258.1, from coordinate 871,376 downwards.
CCGAGTGTGTGGCGGTGGGGGGCGGGGTTGATTACCTGGTGAAGTTTGAAGCGCGCACTATCGATAGCTATCAACGCCTAATGGATAAGTGGCTGGTTTCCGAAGCCGGTATCGAGCGCTATTTCACCTATATCGTGACCAAAACCGTCAAGCGCGTTCCCATAGGTATTGATACCGACGACATTCTTTAGGCCTCACCAAAAGTTATTACCAAGTACAACAAAAAAAAAGCACTGCCAAACGCCCACTGACAAAAAAAGTCGCGCGATAAGGCTTGGTTTTCAAAAACACTTCGTGGCTCCTCTCCATTAACCTGGAGGCATTCGATGGCAAGGCTAATGAGCGCTTGCTGACAATGCCACACAGTGACTGCAGCGCTCGGTTAGCCAGACTGCATTTGAGGAGAGGTTCCCATGACCACACTATCGACCACGCTTGCCAAACGCCTGGAAGATCCGCGTCTGTTCCGGCAGTACGCCTACGTGAACGGTAAGTGGACCCACGGGGAAGGCGGTCGCGAAGAGGCTGTCTATGACCCCGCCACCAATGAAGCCATTGGCCATATCCCGTTGCTGGAAGCAGAGCAGATTACCGCCGCCGTAGATGCCGCTGAAGCAGCTTTTGTACAGTGGCGGGCACTACGCGCCGACGAGCGCTGCGAGCGCTTACTGGCTTGGTATGACCTGATTCAAGCCAACCGCGAAGACCTCGCCACTATTATGACGCTGGAGCAGGGTAAGCCGCTGCCTGATGCCCGTGGTGAGGTGCAGTACGGTGCCAGCTTCGTGCGCTGGTTCGCCGAAGAGGGCAAACGCACCTACGGCGAGACCATCCCTAGCCATATTCCCAACGCCTCACTCGGTACCATTAAAGAGCCGGTGGGTATCGCGGCGATGATTACGCCTTGGAACTTTCCGCTGGCGATGATTACCCGCAAAGCCGCGGCGGCACTGGCAGCGGGCTGCCCGGTGATCGTCAAACCCGCCAATGAAACGCCCTACTCGGCGTTGGCGCTGGCGGAGCTGGCCGAGCGTGCGGGGATTCCCGCGGGGATTTTCAATGTGGTGCTGGGCGACCCAGCTGAAGTTTCTAAGATTCTCTGCGCCGAATCGCGTATTCGGGCGTTGTCGTTCACCGGTTCCACCCGAGTGGGCCGTCTGCTGATTGAGCAAAGCGCAAATACCGTCAAGCGGCTCTCCCTGGAGTTGGGGGGCAACGCGCCGTTTATCGTCGGGCCTGATATGGATCCTAAAGAGGCGGCCTTTGCGGCAATAGACGCTAAGTTCCAAACCGCTGGGCAGGATTGTCTGGCAGCCAACCGCATTCTGGTGCACGAATCCATTCACGATGAATTCGTCGAGCATTTCAGCGAGCGTATGGCGGCGCTTACCGTGGGCAATGGCCTCCAAAGCGAGATAGACCTTGGCCCGCTGATTCACCGCCAGGCGGTAGAAAAAGCCGCCGCGATTGTCGATGACGCCATCTCTAAAGGAGCTACCGTGATCGGTGGTGATCAAAGCCAGGCGCCCGGTGAGAACTTCTTTATGCCGGTGATGCTGACCGGCGTAACGCCAAAAATGAAGGTATGGCGGGAAGAGAACTTCGCTCCGGTAGCCGGTATTACCGCTTACAGCACCGATGACGAAGTGATCGAAATGGCCAATGACACCGAGTACGGCCTTGCTGCCTATATCTATACCCACGATATCCGCCGTATCTGGAAACTAATGCGCGCGCTCGAGTACGGCATGGTCAGCGTCAACTCAGTGAAAATGACTGGCCCGCCGGTGCCGTTTGGCGGCGTGAAGCAGTCGGGCCTTGGCCGTGAAGGCGGCGCCACGGGTATCGATGAATACCTGGAAACGAAGTATTACTGCCTGGGTGCGCTGGGTTCCGTTTCTGGTAGCTAGCTGCCAAGCCCCAAATAATTGACAACACCCTCCCCGCAGATCGGGGAGGTTTACCGTATAGAGAGAACGCTATGAGCTTGCATCAGGATTTGATCGAACGCGACCGTAAAGTCACTTTCCACGCCTCTACCCACCTGCGTGATTTCGCCCAGGGCGATGCACCGGGCCGCGTGATTACCGGCGGTAAAGGCATCAACATCGTGGATAAAGATGGCCGTGAATTTATCGACGGCTTTGCTGGGCTTTACTGCGTCAACATCGGCTATGGTCGCACCGAAGTCGCTGAAGCGATCTACAAACAAGCGCTAGAGCTCTCTTACTATCACACCTATGTGGGTCACTCTAACGAACCGCAGATCGAGCTTTCCGAGCGCATTTTGAAAATCGCCGGTATGAACATGTCCAAGGTTTATTACGGCATGTCCGGCTCGGACGCCAACGAAACCCAGCTCAAAATCGTGCGTTACTACAACAACGTGCTGGGCCGCCCGCAGAAGAAAAAAGTCATCTCACGCATGCGCGGCTACCACGGTTCCGGCATCGCCTCTGGCTCGCTGACCGGTCTGAAAGCATTTCACGATCACTTCGATCTGCCCATCGATACCATTCGCCATACCGAAGCGCCGCACTACTACCTGCGCGCCGCCGAACAGCACGGCATGACCGAGCTTGAGTTCTCCGCTTACTGCGCCGAGAAACTGGAAGCCATGATTCTGGAAGAGGGCCCGGATACCGTGGCCGCT
>NZ_JH393258.1:822790-868713 GCF_000236035.1 Vreelandella boliviensis LC1 | reverse complement strand
GTTTTTGCGGGGGAGCCGGTATTGGGTACTGGCGGTATCGTACCGCCGCCGGAAGGCTACTGGGATGCCATTCAAAGCGTGCTAGCGAAGTACGACGTGCTGCTGATTGCCGATGAAGTAGTGTGTGGCTTTGGCCGCACCGGCTCCGATTTCGGCAGCCATCACTACAACATGAAGCCTGATTTGGTCACCATCGCTAAAGGCCTCACCAGCGCCTACCAGCCGCTGTCTGGCGTGATTGTGGGGGAGAAAGTATGGCAGGTGCTTGAGCAGGGCACTGGTGAATACGGCCCCATCGGCCATGGCTGGACATACTCTGGCCACGCGCTGGGCTGTGCGGCAGGGCTTGCCAACCTGGATATCATCGAACGTGAAAATCTGGTGGGTAATGCCGCCGAAACTGGCGGTTATTTCCAGCAGCAGCTAAAGGCTAATTTTGACGGTCACCCGCTGTTGGGCGACGTGCGCGGCGTTGGCTTAATGGCGGCACTAGAGTTCTCGCCGGACGCCCAGCAGCGCCTGCATTTTGATCCGGCACTCAAAGTCGGCCCCCGCGTGGCCGCTGCCGCCATGGAAGAGAACCTGATTGCTCGCGCCATGCCCCAAGGCGATATTCTTGGCTTTGCGCCGCCGCTGACTATTAATCGTGGTGAAGTGGATGAAATGATTGGCCGCGCCAAGCGCGCCATCGACCGGGTTACCGATGAGCTTACGCGCTCTGGTGACCTGAAAAGCGGTAAGAAAGAGGCTGCGTTTACGGTCTGATAGTATGTTGTAACCTTCTGAACGCCGCTGCCTATGCAGCGGCGTTTTGTTATTGAGGGTATCTACTATACTTAGTGCAGGGTCTAAGTACTTGGTCTAAGTACTTGGTCTAGGTGCTTGGTCAAGGTGCTTGGGCTGAACACAGACCACAATTAATTTAAGCAATTGAAAGTTAAGGAGTAGCCAACGATGCAACCGGTATTAGCTTTCGATGTATACGGTACCCTGATTGATACCCAAGGCGTTACGGTTGAGCTGGAGGGACGGTTAACTGATGCTTCCAAAGCAGGCGAGTTTGCTCGTCGCTGGCGCGATAAACAGCTCGAGTACAGCTTTCGCCACGGCCTGATGGGGGCTTACGTACCGTTTTCGGAGTGTACCCGCGAAGCGCTGGTGTTTGTTGACCGCGCTCTGCAAACCGGGCTTTCGGATAACGACCACGACCACCTGATGGCGATTTATGGTGAGCTACCTGCTTTTGACGATGTAGTGCCTGCGCTCGATCAGCTTCGCGATGCGGGTATACGCTGCGTGGCATTTTCGAACGGCACCGCCGATGCCGTGTCCAAGTTACTAACTCGGGCAGGCGTTGAGAGCCATATGGACGATGTAATCAGCGCTGATGAGGTAAAACGCTTTAAACCAGACCCTGCGGTGTACGCTCATCTGCGTAGCCGCTTAGAGACGCGCCCCGAGCACACATGGCTGGTTTCCAGTAATCCCTTTGATGTAATTGGTGCCACCCATGCAGGGTTACGCAGTGCCTGGATACGGCGCAGCTCTGACGCACCTTTCGACCCTTGGGGTGTCGAGCCGGATATGACGGTGACCGATCTAGAAGCATTGGCAGAACGCATAATCCGCTAGGTTGTTAACCTACGTCGACAAGCCGCATAATGACGCACGCTTAACGACTTAGGAGATGACCATGTCAGAAAAAATTTACTGTGTTGCCGGTTTTAAACCCAAACCGGGCAAAGAAGAAGCGGTATTCAAAGCACTTCAGTCGTTAGAGCCGAATACCCACCGTGAAGACGCGTGCATTCACTACACCGTGACCCGGCAAATAGAAAACCCTTTTGCCCAAGGCACCAGTTACCCGATTGTTTTTCATGAAATCTGGGCCAGCCGTGAAGAGTTTGAAGCTCACTGCCAGCGCAAAGAGATTCAAGACTTCTTTGCCAAACACGTTGAAGCACCGGATGGCGATATCGAAGACGCCAATGTGTGCGTTTACACCGATGAGCCATGGAATTTTGACGCGCCCAAGGTATAAGCTAAAAAGGAGCTAACATGACCGATAAAAAGATGAACGTTGAGAGCTTTAACCTGGATCACACCAAGGTAAAAGCCCCGTACGTACGGTTAGCCGATATCAAAGAAGGCCAGAACGGCGATCGTATCCATAAATACGACCTGCGTATCTGCCAGCCTAACAAAGCGCATATGGATATGCCCGCGCTGCACTCCCTTGAGCACTTAATGGCTGAGCTGTCGCGTAATCACACCGATAAAGTGGTTGATATAAGCCCCATGGGCTGCCAAACCGGCTTCTACATCGCGATGATCAACCACGACGACTACGACGGCGTGATCACCATCATCGAACAAACCTTGAATGATGTGCTAGAAGCCACTGAAGTACCTGCCTGCAATGAGATGCAGTGCGGTTGGGCCGCCAGCCACAGCCTGGAAGGCGCCCAGGAGCTGGCCCGCAACCTACTGGCCAAGCGCAGCGAGTGGACTGAAGTGTTTGCTTAAGCGTTAGGTGACAGTACGCAGGTAGTTATACAGCCGCCTCCCTTGTGGAGGCGTCTTCTTGACTAGGTGATAAAGGGAGAAGTCATTATCAGCACTATTCCAGGGTTATGTATTGACAATGAAAGTGAATATGAACGTTGTCTTGTAACTCGCTGTCTTAGCGCTAAATAACCTATAGTGAAGGTGTTGAAAGTCAAATAAGCTATTAGGGCGTCTAGCGCCCATTAAGGAGGAAAGCATGTCATTACGTATTAATGCAGTCGTGCCCGATTTCGAAGCGGAGACTAGCCAAGGGTCGATTCGTTTTCATGACTGGATTGGCGACAGCTGGGCAATCCTGTTTTCGCATCCTAAAGACTTTACCCCGGTTTGCACGACGGAATTTGGTGCCGTCGCTCAGCTGAGTGCAGAGTGGAAGAAACGTGGTACCAAAGTGATTGGTGTATCCGTGGATGGCGTTGAAGATCACAAACGCTGGGGCAATGACATCCAAACCGTCAGCGGCAGCGAGGTCGACTTTCCGATCATCGCCGATGAAGGGCTAACGGTGTCAAAGCTCTATGACATGCTGCCAGAAGATGCCTACCTGCCCGATGGTCGTACGCCCGCAGACAGCGCAACGGTGCGCTCGGTGTTTATTATCGGGCCGGATAAGCAGTTGAAGCTTTCCATGACTTATCCAATGACCGTAGGACGCAACTTCGCGGAAATCCTACGCGCCCTGGATGCCCTGCAAACCACGTCGAAACACGGTGTTGCTACTCCGGCCGATTGGACGATAGGTCAGGACGTGATTATTCCGCCTAGCGTTTCTGACGCGGATGCCAAGCAGAAGTATGGCGAATATGAAACGGTTCTGCCTTACCTGCGTAAGACGCCACTGCGTTAATAGAGTAGTGTAAAAAGCGCAAAGCCAGCGCCTATGCGCTGGCTTTTGCATGGGCATCAAGCGGACTCAAGCGCAAGCTGCTCAATAGACGTTGAGACACTCCGCGCCCCGGTGAGTATCTCATTCACGATAATCTCAATTTCGCTCACACTGGTTTGGCTCGATTTCCCCTGCTCGACTACCTGCTGCATCGCGTGAGTGGTGCGCTCTACTAATGCGCTGTTCTCTTTTAGCACCCGGGTAATATCCTCCACCGCTTCGCTAGAGCCTTTAGCCAAGCGGCGCACTTCGTTAGCCACCACTGCAAACCCGCGTCCCTGTTCGCCCGCTCGAGCGGCTTCCACAGCGGCATTAAGCGAGAGCAGGTTGGTTTGATTGGCAATACGGGCAATCGACTCGGTAATGCTATTAATGCTTTGGGCCTGTTTATTAAGAGCGGAGATTAGTTGTTGTGCTTCTGCCAATGTTAGCGCTGCCTGTTCAGAATCACGTACTACTCGCTGTAAGTGGCTAAGGCCGTTTTGGGCGATCTGCTCTGTCTGAGATGAAGTGCTCTGGGCGGCAGTGACGGCGCGCGTGGCGGATTCAGCTGCCTCAACGGAACGGGTGATATCGGTGGCAAACTTGACCACTTTTACTACGTTTCCATGGCTATCTTGAATCGGGTTGTAAGTCGCTTCTAGCCATACGCTGGCGCCGCGAGAATCCAAACGCTCAAACTTCCCTTGCATGAATTCGCCCTGACCAAGCCGCTCCCAGAAGCGTGGGTTGGTTTGAGAAAAATCGGCAGGACAAAACATCCGATGGTGCGCGCCAACTAATTCATCATTTCGATAGCCCATCGCCTGCTCAAAGTTTTTGTTGGAATTGAGAATTTCACCGCTGGGCGTAAATTCAATCACTGCCATAGAGCTATTTAGCGCTTCCAAGACGGCGTTTTTGCGCTCTGCCTCTTGGTGCGCGGCAGTAATGTCATTGGCAATTTTGACTACCTCGACGACCTTACCCCGCCGGTTACAGATCGGTAAGTAGGTAGCTTCTAACCAAATTTCCTCGCCTTGGGCATTCGAACGCCGAAAGCGCCCTTGCTGGCTATGCCCCGCTGCCAGCGTTTCCCAAAAAGTACGGTACTCAAGACTACTGCTCTCTTCAGGAAAGCAGAAAACCCGGTGGTGCTGCCCCTTCACTTGGTCAAGGGTGTAACCGACGGTGGTTAGGAATTGCTCACTTGCCTTCTTGATAACCCCTTCAGGTGTAAAAGAGATACAAGCGGTATGTTGGTACAGTGCACTGTGTAAACCATTAGGAGCGAGGCGCGTGAACATTGCTAATCCTGTCAAAGAGGCTATTCGAATCATTTGTACAAGGTTAGAGCAGTCCCGGTTTGTAAGCATCATTTTGTATCTGTATGACACAAAATGTTGCAATTGTGGGCTTTTAGGTGTTTTTTACCATTAGTTTCGGCTAATAATCAGGGCATCTAGCCAGACTGTTCATGATAAATAGCGTTAGCTGATGTCACCTGAAAAGCTGCTTGTTCGAGCAATTTGGAAAAAGCAGTGGAGGCCAACCGTTTCTTTTAACTTCTTGTACAGTATGTGTATAATTTTAATTGTAGAGAAAATCCTAAGCAAAAGCACTCTAATGTATAGATTTTGTATAATTTTTTTATTGGACGCACGAAACATTCTGCTGATGGGAAGCGTAAGAGGGGAGTGAGGTGGTTTGCAGTGCCTAGTTGAAGAGGCTAATCGTCTAACGCTTGGCGAGAATCATGCTGGGAGGCCGGATGATGTTTGCCAGCTTGATGCAACAGGTCGAATTGGCGGGCGCAGTGACGACAAGCTCGGCACATCGACAGATGAATACGAAGAGCCATCTTTTCACGCAATGTTAATGTTTTGTCCTGTTTTAATGACATCAACCCCGTAGCTTCGCGGCACATAAGCATATCAGGCTCCTTTCAGCTAATTTAACCAACCATGATCCAAGCACTCTCTTAGCCGTAAACGTGCACGGTGTAAGATGACCCAGCAGTTGGTTTCAGTAATGCCGATTTCCTTACAGATATCTGTAGTGGAAAGCCCCATGAGCTCACGCAGGGTGAATACGCGTGCAATGCTCTCCGGTAAGGAGATCAGGCAGGCATCAAATACCTGCCAAAAGCGCTGGTTTTCCAATATCTGTTCCGGCTCCCCCCAATGACTAGGGCGGGCAGCGCTCTGCCAGTGACCATCCTGCTGGAATAGGCGGTCAAGGGTATCGTCATCTAAGTCCTGGCCTAACGGTTGCCAAGTCCCTTGACGGCGCTGTTGGCGCAGTTGATCCAAAATTTTGTATTTTAAAATGCCAAATACCCACGTCTCGAACTCTGAGCGCCCTTCAAAGGTGGCGCTTTTCTCAAAGGCGGTGAGCAAGGTTTCCTGTACAGCATCTTCAGCGGCGGTGGCATCACGTAATTGCAGGCGCGCAAAGGCCACTAAGCGAGGTCGTAGCTGGGTAAAGTGGGCGGCGGCTAAGGTAGCGGAAAGAGGCACGAGTATCCCTTTATTGATGTCCCCAGGGCGCGCACTGACATCGTGCTGATGAAGACCATCATTATTTATTCATTAGGTGTTAGTGCGTTAAAGTACGTGTTGAGGTCACGTTAGACAACAACGTGGCGTTCTCTTTGATGCCTTTCTGTTTGCCAATTGAGTTTATGCTGTCCATGGAAAATACATTGTTACTGGGGTTTTTGGGCAGCTTAATTGCCGGACTGTTGACGGCGGTGGGCGCACTACCGGTGCTGCTAGGCAAAACGCCTAGCCGTGGCTTTCGCGATTTAGCGCTAGGGTTTGCGGCGGGGGTAATGCTGGCGGCGTCATTTTTCTCACTGATTATCCCCGCCTTGGACGCTGCAGAAATCTACTACGCCGGTGGCCCCGTGCCCGCTGCAATCGTCTGTGCGGCTATTTTGTTAGGCATGGGCGCGATTGCGCTGCTTAACGAGCACCTTCCCCATGAGCATTTTGCCCAGGGCCGCGAGGGCCCAGAGGCCGCATCATTGCGTCGGGTATGGCTGTTTGTATTTGCGATTACCATTCACAACCTGCCGGAAGGCATGGCGGTGGGCGTCGGCTTTGGGGCGAATGGCTTAGAGGGCGGCATGCCGCTGGCTATCGGTATTGGCCTACAGAACATGCCGGAAGGGCTGGCCGTGGCGGTAGCCTTGATGGGCGAGGGCTACTCAAAGTGGCGTTCCTGGTCGATTGCTGCACTAACCGGCCTAATAGAGCCTATCGGCGGGCTATTTGGTGCCAGTATTGTCAGTGTTTCGCAAATACTGCTGCCCTGGGGCTTGGCGTTTGCCGCCGGTGCCATGTTGTATGTCATCAGCCACGAAATCATTCCCGAAACCCATCGCTGTGGGCACCAGAAAAAAGCCACCTTCGGTTTGGCGATGGGGCTGGTGATTATGCTGTTTTTAGATGTGTGGCTGGGTTAGCCACTTTAACCCATCCCTAGCCGATGACATCCGCGCCACCGTGAGGCTCCACTTGATGGCACAGCCGGTGGTCGCTGAGCACGTCAATGATATGGCACTGGCCAACACTGCCCCCCGCGCACTGGTTGATCATGCGTTTTAGCTCATCGCGCACCGCAGTGAGTCGCGCGAGTCGTGCCTCGACCTCTGCTAGGTGACGCTTTGCTAGCGTGTCTACCTCTTCGCAGGGCATGGTCGGGTAATCCGCCATTTGTAAAAGCTCCCGTACCGCCTCCACCGAAAAACCAAAGTCTCTCGCATGGCGAATAAACGTCAATCGGCGGATAGCGGCTGTGGTGTAGCGCCGCTGGTTGCCTTCATTGCGAGGCGCTGAAGGCAGTAGCCCAATGTGTTCGTAATAGCGCACCGTTTCGGGCTTGCAGCCGGACTCGCGTGCCAGTTCACCAATGCCGATATAGCGCTCAGTAGTGGATAGCTCAGTGGTTTGATCTTTCATTGCTTGAACCTCTAGTGACTACAGGTATTACGCTGCTCCTAAGATAGACGAACTTGGAGTGAAGAGCGATGAGTGACACCAGATCATCTAAGACCACGCAAGCCAGTAGACCGCAAGCGTCGACCACACCTGTCACCCTGCGCGTGCAGGGCATGGACTGCAGCGGCTGCGAACGTAAAGTAGAAGCGGCGCTAACGCGCTTAAGCCATGTTGAAGAAGTCTCCGCGAGCTCTGTCACCGGCTCGGTTCGATTAACCGCGCTACCAGGGAAAGCGCTGTCACATTCCCAAATTAAGTCGACGCTCAAGGCCTTGGGCTACCAGGTGATTGATGAATCGGTGGACACGGCTGAATCGAAAAAAATGACCTCTTGGTGGCAATCGCCGAAAGGACGTTTGGTGATTGTCAGCGGTGCGTTGCTGGCGCTTGCCTGGGGGCTTAAGTTCGCCTGGCCCGCCTTGGGCAGTTGGCCATTTATCGCCGCGACGGTCGTTGGGCTTGTGCCGGTTATTCACCGTGCTTGGCAGGCGCTTAAGGTGGGCAACCCCTTCACCATTGAAATGTTGATGAGCATCGCAGCCCTAGGGGCGCTAGCGATAAACGCAGCCGCCGAAGCGGCGGTGGTGGTGTTTTTATTTGCGGTGGGGGAGCTACTAGAAGGTGTCGCCGCCGCTCAGGCCCGGCGCAGTATCTCGGCACTTTCCAGGCTGACGCCCTCCACCGCGCGGTTGCTGGAGCGGGGTGAAGTGCGCGAGATTGCCGCCGCCTCGCTTCAGCCGGGGCAACGGGTGCAGGTTCGCCCCGGCGACCGGCTACCCTGCGATGGGCAAATTATTGCCGGTCACTCCTCAATCGATGAATCGCCCGTTAACGGCGAGTCGGTGCCACGGGAGCGTGGCGAAGGCGAGACGGTGTTTGCAGGCACCGTTAATCTGGATGGCGTGCTTGAGGTTGAGGTAACCCGCAGCGCTGAAAACAACACTATTGCACGGGTGATTAAACTAGTGGAAGAGGCCCAGGCGGCGAAAGCGCCGGTGGCGCGTTTTATTGACCGTTTTGCGTTTTACTATATGCCTGCGGTCGTCGGGGTGGCACTGCTGGTCGCTATCGTGCCGCCGCTGGTGTCGTCGATGCTGTGGTCAGAATCCATCTACCGAGCCTTAGCGCTACTGCTCATTGCTTGCCCCTGTGCGCTGGTAATCTCAACGCCTGCGGCGATTGCGGCTGGGTTATCGGTGGGTGCTCGCAACGGCCTGTTAATGAAAGGTGGCGCGGTACTAGAGCAGCTAGGCAAGCTCAAGCGGGTCGCGCTGGATAAAACCGGCACGCTGACTGCAGGCAAGCCCACGGTAACGGATGTAGAGAGCTTCAATGGCATCAGTGCCGGTGAAATAGTGCGCCTTGCCGCCGCCCTGGAGCAGGGTTCAAGCCACCCCCTTGCCATGGCGATTAGTGATTACTTTCATAATGAAGGATTTTACCCTGAGGGAACCCAACAGACTGGGGTGACGTTGCCCGCCGTACGCGGTGGACGGGCGTTAGCGGGGCAGGGCGTAGCCGGGCAGGTGGAAGGGCGTGAGCTGATGCTCGTTAGCCCACGCTATTTGCAACGCTCCAATAGTTCAGCAAACGATTGGGATGTGCGTATTGAGGCATTGGAGCAGCAGGGCAAAAGCCTCGCATTATTGTTAGAAAACGACCAGCCTATCGGGTTAATCGCCCTGCGTGATGAGCCTCGTGAAGATGCTCAAAAGGGCCTTCAAGCGTTAGCGCGTTTGGGTGTTCAAGCCGTTATGCTTAGCGGAGACAATGCCCGTACCGTAGCCGCTATAGGTGAGCAATTAGGCATTGAGGCGGAAGGCGAGCTGATGCCCGAAGATAAAGCTCAGCGCGTGCGCCAATGGCAAGCACAAGGGCTGGGGCCAGTGGGCAAAGTAGGCGATGGTATTAACGATGCGCCGGCGCTTGCGGCGGCAGAGGTAGGCATAGCCATGGGCAGCGGTACGGATGTGGCGCTTGAAACTGCTGATGCCGCGCTGCTTAAAAACCGGGTAGGCGGGATAGCCGAAATGATCGCGCTCTCCCGGGCCACCATGCGCAACGTCAAAACCAACGTAGCGCTAGCGCTGGGATTTAAAGCGCTGTTTTTGGTCTCGACAGTGCTGGGATATACCGGGATGTGGGTCGCGGTGATGGCCGACACTGGGGCGACCGTGTTGGTCACCCTCAATGCGTTGTATCTGTTGCGCTACCGCTTTAATGACATTGGTTAGAAAATGATCGGCTAGAAAGCGATCGGCTAGAAAGGGGCGGACTAGTTGCTCTGTACGCCTTAGCCCTGAACGTATTCCACCAGCGCCTGGGCGAAGGAGTCGGTAGAGCCGGTGCCGCCCATATCGGGGGTGACCATGTCGCGGCGGGTTTCCAGCACGGTACGAATACCCTGGCGGATAGCGGTGCCTTTCTCCGCCATGCCCAGGTGATCGAGCATCTGGGCAGCGGCAAGCAGCAGTGCGCAGGGGTTAGCGATGTTTTTGCCTTCGATATCCGGTGCCGAGCCATGCACAGCCTCAAAGATCGCCGCTTTTTCGCCGATGTTCGCGCCTGGCGCCAAGCCCAAGCCGCCGACAAGCCCGGCACACAGGTCAGAGAGAATGTCGCCAAACAGGTTGGTGGTGACCACCACATCAAACTGGTGCGGATTCATCACCAGCTGCATGCAGGCGTTATCGACAATCATCTCCTGGAATTCAATCTCGGGGTACTCTTTGGCGATTTCGCGCGCCACATCCAAGAAGAGGCCAGAGCTGGTTTTGATGATATTAGCTTTATGTACTGCGGTAACTTTCTTACGGCCGTTGCTTTTGGCCAGCTCAAAGGCGTAGCGCACAATACGCTCTGAGCCTTTGCGGGTGACTTTGATAACTGAAATGCCGGTATCACCGTCGTCGATCATCTCCTGACCGTCGGAGAGATACGCACCTTCGGTGTTTTCGCGCACGGTAATCATATCAATGTCGTCATAACGCGAGCGGGTGCCGGGGAAGCTAATCGCTGGGCGCACATTGGCGTAAAGATCAAAGTGACGGCGCAACTGAACATTAATCGAAGAGAAACCCTTACCAATCGGCGTGGTCAGCGGGCCTTTCAGCGCAATGCCGTATTTCTCGATGGCATCTAGCGACTCCTGGGGAATCAGCGTGCCATGCTTTTCAAGCGCGCCTAAGCCAGCGTCAATATGCTGGTAGGTTAAGCCGCAATCTAGCGCGTCGAGTACTCGCAGCGTGGCGTCCATAATCTCGGGGCCGATGCCGTCGCCCTTAATGACTGCAATAGATTGGCTCATGTACTGCTCCTCTTTAATCTGCTTATCGGCGGGCGTTTCTTTAGCTTCAACGTGAATAGTTGGCAATCAATGTCTCGTTTAACGGCGCAATGGTACGTCAAAAGCGGGCCTAAGGTCACTCTGCCTTAAGTAGGGGGGATTATTTTCTAAGCGCGGGAACTTATTCGGTTGCGTTAGACGTTAGGTGCAATGCAACACGATTGCTGATAGGATATGCCACTTTGTCGCACCGTGCTTTCCACAATGCTCTGTTCGCAACACTCTTTTGTAACAGGAAAGAATCTTGCCAATGACTATATTTACACAGCATTTTTCTGGGTTGATGACTCCACCCTAGCCTTCCAAGCCCCCCTTTTTAAGGTGCTGATAGCGCATTAACTGTACTGTCATCGCTTTCTGGTACTTGTTTATAGTGCCTAACTTTTCAGTGCTCAAGTTTCCAGTATCTGAATTTAGCGGTACCTAACGCTAGCTCACCACTATTTAAAATAAAAAGTTGATCATCCCAGCGTGCCAATATGTTGGCGGTGCTTCCCATTGTTGGCTGCGCTGCTTGACTGCTTTTGGCCTGTTACTAACCCAAAACCGTGGACCCCTCGCATGTACGAAAAGTTTAAACAATCTTGGCTCTCCAACCTCAAGGGCGACACCCTTGCGGGGATTGTCGTGGCGCTAGCGCTTATACCCGAGGCCATTGCGTTCTCGATCATCGCAGGCGTTGACCCCAAGGTCGGCCTTTACGCCTCCTTTGCTATCTGTGTCATCATCGCCTTTACCGGCGGCCGTTCCGGCATGGTGTCAGCGGCTACAGGCGCTATGGCGCTACTGATGATCACCCTGGTCAAAGAGCACGGTTTGGAATACCTGCTGGCCACCACGATCTTAACCGGTGTGCTGCAGATTGTTGCAGGTTATCTAAAACTTGCTGAGTTGATGCGCTTTGTATCGCGCTCGGTGGTCACTGGCTTTGTCAACGCTTTGGCTATTCTAATCTTTATGGCCCAGTTGCCAGAGTTAACCGGCGTTACCTGGCATGTTTATGCCATGACCCTTGCTGGCTTAGCCATCATTTACGGCTTCCCTTATGTGCCGGTAGTCGGTAAAGCCATTCCTTCGCCGCTGGTATGTATTGTTGTTCTTACCGTCGTGTACATGATGACCGGTATGGAGATTCGCAGCGTTGGCGACATGGGTGAGTTGCCGGATAGCCTACCGATGTTTTTGTGGCCCGATGTGCCGCTAAATCTCGAAACCTTGATGATCATTCTACCGACGGCGCTGATGCTAACCGTAGTAGGTCTGCTTGAGTCGATGATGACAGCAACGATCATTGATGATTTAACCGACACCAAGAGCGATAAAAACCGCGAGTGTAAAGGCCAGGGTATTGCCAACATCGGTTCAGGTTTAATTGGTGGTATGGCGGGCTGCGCCATGATTGGTCAGTCGGTGATCAACATCAAATCAGGTGGTCGTCGTCGTACTTCGACCTTAATTGCCGGTATTTCGCTGTTATTGATGGTGGTTTTCCTGGCCGATTGGGTATCCCAGATTCCCATGGCAGCACTAGTAGCGGTAATGATTATGGTCGCGATCGGTACCTTTAGCTGGGAATCGATTCGGGATCTGAAAAAGCACCCCATGAGCACTAATTTTGTCATGGTGGCCACCGTTATCGTAACGGTAGGTACCCATAACTTGGCGATTGGTGTGTTCGTTGGTGTGTTATTGGCGGCAATGTTTTTTGCCAACAAAGTCGGCAACATTATGTATATCGGCTCTAAAGAAATCGTGCCGGGGAAAGAGCGTGAATACGATGTTGTGGGCCAAGTATTTTTTGCCTCCTCTGAGCGCTTTATCGCTGCCTTTGACTTTAAGGAGAGTATCGATAAAGTCACCATCAACCTCTCCCGGGCGCACTTCTGGGATATTACCGCCGTGCAGGCGCTGGATCGTGTGGTGATTAAATTCCGCCGTGAAGGTACCGAGGTAGAGATGGTGGGCTTGAGCGAAGCCAGCGCTACGGTGGTGGATCGCTACGCGGTTCACAATGACCCCGAAGCGGTTGAAAAGTTAATGGGCGGCCACTAATTCAAGACAAGGAGAGCGATATGTCAGAACAGGTATTAGCCGCCATTGACGGCTCCCAGTTTTCCGAAGGCGTTTGTGATTACGCCGCCTGGGCAAGTTTGGCCATGGATGCACCGTTAACATTTGTGCATGTGGTCGACAATCACTCGGAAGTACCCGAAGAGCAGAATCTTTCTGGCAACCTGCGTTTTGGTGCCCGCGAACGGCTGATGAAAGAGCTCTCAGAACTCGATGAACAGCGTGCTAAGGTGAATCGCGAGCAGGGCAAGCTGATGCTGGAAGCCGCCAAAGAGCGGGCAATTAAGGATGGGGTCAGCGACCCCGTTACTCGGCAGCGCAATGGCACCCTGGTAGAGAGCCTGTTAGAGCTTGAAAAAGAGGTGCGTTTGCTGGTGGTGGGTAAACGTGGTGAAACTGCACACCAAGCCAGTGGTCATCTTGGCTCTAACCTTGAACGGGTGGTGCGTGAACTGCACCGCCCGATCCTGATGGTGCCGAAAACCTTCAAGCGACCTGAAAAGATCCTGATGGCCTTTGACGGTAGCAAAACCGCCCGTAAAGGCGTTGAGATGCTGGCTCGTTCACCGCTATTCGCAGGCACCGAGTGCCACGTACTGATCGTCGGTGCGGAAACGGCTGAACGCCGCTCTGAGCTTGATTGGGCGCTAAGCACGTTGCGTGAAGCAGGCCATCAAGCTGAAGGCGCTATTCGTGCTGGCGAGGTAGACGAAGCCTTACAAGCCTACGAAAAAGAGCACAGCATTGACCTGCTGGTGATGGGCGCCTATGGGCACTCGCGTATTCGCCACCTGCTAGTAGGTAGCACAACAACGGCCATGCTACGTGGTAGCCGCATACCGGTACTGATTTTGCGCTAAGGCTTAATAAGCCGCAGCGCATAACCGTTTAGCTCGCATTGCGTATTACCTTCGCAGCCGGCCCTCACTTGTTGAGTGTGCCGGCTTTTTTGATGGGATTAGAAAATTAAGCCGCTTGAGTTAGGTGTTCAATAAAATGCGAGGGCTGATCATGGTAAGTCAGGTCAAGTTGGTGCATTGCTCGTGTGCAGGCCACGTAGAGTAAGTTGCGCTCCATATCCGTTGCGTAATGGGTGGCCGTTACCTCGGGCACAATCACACGGTCAAATTCCAAGCCCTTCGCCATATGGGCAGTACAGATAATAACGCCTTGCCCAAAAGCAGTGCTTTGCTCAGTGAGTAACTGTAGCTTATCGAATTGTCCTTCTAACGCTTTAAAAACGAGACTGGCCTGCTTTTGGGTTTTGCATACAATACCTAAGGTGTTATGCGTTGAGGCTGTAAACTCATGGACTAGTTGCTGAATGGCAGTTTGCGATTGCTTACGCGATGAGCAGCGGTGAATAGCAGGCGGTTTGCCATGACGTTCTATCGGCTCTAGATCGGGGTTATAGGCGATATGCTGGGCGAAGCGAGAAATCTCTATACTGGAGCGGTAGCTTTTATTCAGCGACACGTACATCGATTGTCGCAGCACTTGGCGTATCTGCTCGGCTTTCGAGGCGCTATAGGGGTTAACCGATTGATAGCTATCGCCTAGCACGGTTTTTTTGCAACGAAACAGCTGACCAATCACCGCGTACTGCACGGGGGGATAGTCCTGCATTTCATCGATTAACAGATGCTTGGCATTCCGCCAGCGGGAGTGAACGCCCTCTAAGCGCATCTTTAGGTAGATCAGGGGGAATACATCGGCATACTCAAGCCGACCCCGCGAGGCCGTTTTGAACAGTTCGGGTTTACCCAGCCAAGTGTAAAACTCCTTGTAGGTCTCGCGCAGAGTTTTCTGTTTTAGCATGCCTTTAATGGTGGCTTTTAGCGTTTTGCGCTCGTCGGGCTCTAAATCATAGTTATATTGATTGCCAATTTTACGCTCTATTTCCCAGCTCACCTGCCCTAGGCGTTCATTGGTGGGTAAGTTGCGATGTTTTTTAAACACCTCCTCCAGTAACCAGCCAGGCACTAAGCGCCGGGCAATCCAAATATCTTCAGCCGTGAAACGCTTTGCCTCAACTTCGGCTGCATAACGATCGAGCTCTTTAAGGAATTCAGGTGAGGCTTTGAAATGCAGGCGTGCTTTCATTGCCTCGTCATTCTTTTCCAGTAGTGCCGTGGTTTGCTCAAAGAATGTCTCAAAACGGTACTGACTGCTGAGAAGCTCATCGGCCAGGGTTTCCATACCCACCTGATTAACCGTTTCTTCCCCCAGTTCGGGTAGCACATTGGCGATGTAGTCGGAAAATACTTGGTTGGGCGAGATAATCAAAATATCTTCTGAGGTGAGCGTGTCTTTAAATCGATATAGCAGGAAAGCAATCCGGTGTAGCGCAATCGAGGTTTTTCCAGAGCCTGCTACACCTTGAATAATGAGTGTATGGGCTTCGTCGTTACGGATAATCGCATTTTGGTCACGCTGAATGGTAGCGACGATGTTCTTCATCGTGTCGTCAGAAGCTTGACTCAACGTGTCCTGGAGCACGTCGTCGACCACGTGAACATCGCTATCGATCATCAGCTCGATGCTGGCTTTTTTTATTCTGAACTGACGCTTAAGGGTGATGTGGCCGCTAATCTCCCCCTTCGGGCTCTGATAGCTGGCGGGCCCGGTTTCATAATCGTAAAACAGTGATGCAATGGGCGCCCGCCAGTCGTATACGCGGCTTTGACCGGCCAAGTCGTCATAAAAGTGGTGGATGCCGATATAAATAGGTAATGGGGATGCTTCAGGAGAGCCCTGCTGAGCAAAATCGAAACGCCCAAAGTAGGGGGAATGTCTGAGTTTTTCGAGTTTATGGCGGCGTGCCAGGGCACTATCGCCGGTCATCACTGCCTGCTCAATTGACTCGCGGGCGGAGATTTTCTCGATGTGATCCATCTCATCCCGGCTTGTCCATAAATACTCTTTCTGGGCCTGTATATCCTCTGCATAAGCCGCTAAGCGCTGATTGATTTCCTCTATATTAAGGTCAATGCGATCAAGGGTGTGCATTAATTGGCGGTGTTCAGCGTCGCGTTGGGAGGTCTCAGTTTTAGTATCCATGGTGCCTGTTAAGTAAGAAAATAGTGATGTTGTATCGGACTAAAAAGGCCGTTAGAAAAGCTTATTCATCCATGTAACGCCAAGCCTGCACGCCGCGCACCAAGGCGCGGTTGGTAACGCTCAAAAACCGCCCGCGCTCTAAAATAGCCGATGTCACACCAGCTCCATGGATATCGCGATAAACCACAAGCAGGGGTGCTTTGGCGTTGGTGGGTAAATAACTGTGCACGCTAGTCCACTCAGTGGATGTGGTTAATTCGTCGATGTTGGGGATAAAGGCGTTTTGTAATTGCATGGTCACTCCACTCACAGGTCAGTTTCGGCAAAGTCATTGCGTTATAAAACGCAATGAATGCATAGCGTCGTCTGGATGGAGTAGCGCTAGGGTGGGGGAGGGCAGAAGCCGTTGTGTAACCGTATCATTGAGTTGCCTCATGCAGTTACCAGCGACCTTAAGCAAAGGTATCTGGGGTAGGTTGAAGCGGAATCTTACCACGATTGACCGCTAGTCAGGTTTGGTGTTCCGTAGGGGGTTTTTACCGCAAGAGTCGGCCAAGCGCTATGATGTGAATTCGCCAAGCGCTTGGCCCCGCATTAGTGATTCATAAACGGATCTATCTTGTAACGCTAAATGCAGCCGCGTGTTAGGCGAAGACCTGTGTCCATTCATTGCGCTTTTCAAGCAAATCACTAGCAAGCGCTTGCGCGCCTTTTAAACTATGGCTGGCAGCCCAGCCGCACTGCATTTCGTTGCAAGCGGGTACTTCGGTGGCTTCTAAAACATCTTTCAGCGTTCGCTCGATAATGGAGAGCACATCGTCGTAGTCATCGTGATTAATCATCGCGATATAGAAACCGGTTTGGCATCCCATCGGGCTGATATCCACGACCTTATCGGTATGATTACGCGAAAGTTCAGCCATCAGGTGTTCGAGTGAGTGCAGCGCCGGCATTTCCATGTGGGCTTGGTTAGGTTGGCAAATGCGTAAGTCATATTTATGAATACGGTCGCCGTTCTGACCTTCTTTAATATCGGCTAGTCGCACATAAGGGGCTTTCACCTTGGTGTGATCCAGGTTGAAGCTCTCGACATTCATTTTCTGTTCGGTCATCTGTGGATATCCTGTGGCTAATAGGTGCGTAGGCTGTGGCTTATCGGCGCATTGATGAATAAAGCTCAGCCTACGGCACATTTACATGGTGAATTTTCGTTAAAGCAGTGCCGCTTGGCGCAGTGCATCGGCTTTATCTATTTTTTCCCAGGGAAAGGCGGTGAACGTTTCTACCTGCGCTTGGCCTTTATCGTCGACCCAGTGGTAGCTATGTTCAAACGGCTCGCGCCCAAAGTGACCGTAGGCGGCGGTGAGCTGATACATGGGGTGTAGCAAATCGAGCATAGTGGTAATGGCAAATGGCCTTAGGTCAAAATGCTTTCGAACAAGGCTCACAATCTTGGCATCGTCGATGGTGCCGGTACCAAAGGTATCAATGGCCACAGACGTCGGTTCTGCGACACCGATAGCGTACGAAATTTGTATTTCACACTTATCGGCTAGCCCTGCAGCGACAATATTTTTGGCGACATAGCGGCCCGCATAGGCAGCACTGCGGTCAACTTTTGAGGGGTCTTTTCCTGAGAATGCACCGCCCCCGTGACGCGCCATACCGCCGTAGGTATCAACGATGATTTTTCGGCCAGTTAGGCCACAATCGCCTACCGGACCGCCAATCACGAATTTACCCGTTGGGTTAATATGGTACTGGGTGTGCTCATCTAGCCACTCGGCGGGGATGACTTGCTCAATCACTTCGTGCTTAATAATGCTGCGCAGCTCCTCCTGGTCAATGCTAGGGTCGTGCTGTGTGGATAGCACGACGGCATCGACTCCGCAGGGCATACCTTCTGCGTTGTAGCGGAAAGTCACTTGGCTTTTGGCATCGGGGCGTAGCCACGGTAATAAGCCGTGCTGTCTGAGCTCTGCCTGACGCTCGACTAAGCGATGTGAATAGTGGATCGGCGCAGGCATAAACGATTCGGTTTCGTTGGTGGCATAACCAAACATTAAGCCTTGGTCACCCGCACCTTGGTCTTCGGGTTTGGAGCGATCAACGCCCTGGGCAATATCAACGCTCTGTTTGCCGATTAGATTCACCACACCACAGGTGGCACCATCAAAGCCAACGTCTGAAGAGTTATAGCCAATATTGGTAATGACTTCGCGAACCAGCGTTTCCAAATCTACCCATGCGGAGGTAGTGATTTCGCCCGCGATAATAGCCACACCGGTTTTAACCATGGTTTCGCAAGCCACTCGCGCCTGCTTATCACGGGCGATGATAGCATCTAAAACAGCATCGGATATTTGGTCTGCAATCTTGTCGGGGTGTCCTTCTGAGACGGATTCGGATGTAAACAGGGTGAAGGTGTTTTGCATTAAGTAGTCCAATGATCGAAAGATGAGTTGTGACGAAATTTTTAAGCGCAAGCATCAATAACGACTTAGCTAACGCGGTCGTAGCCGCCGATTACACCTTTTTTACTGAGTACAAACTGCCAAAGTTGAATATCACGGGCGCGGAAAGCACCGGCACAGCTCAATAGGTAGTAACGCCACATACGGTAAAAGCGTTCGCTGAACTGGTCTTTAAACTGGGGCCAATTGGCTTCAAAGTTATCGTGCCAAGCCATCAGCGTGCGATCGTAATCCGCCCCGAAGTTGTGAACATCCTCCACCACAAACAGCGATTCCGCTGCGTTAGTCACTTGGCTCAGGGCGGGTAGTTCGCCGTTGGGGAAGATATATTTATCGATCCATGGGTCGGGGGAGGTGTTGCGCACATTTTTGCCAATGGTATGCAGCAAGAAGAGACCGTCATCTTTTAAACAGCGGTTAGCCACGCTCATGTACTCGCGGTAGTTCTTGCGACCAACATGCTCGAACATGCCGACGCTCACAATGCGATCAAACTGCTCGGTCTCATCGCGGTAATCTTTTAACCGGAACTCAACCGGTAGTTCGCTCTGCATTAGCTGTTTGCCGTATTCAGCTTGCTCTTTTGAAATCGTCAGGCCCACGCACTCAACGCCGTAATGTTCGGCGGCATAGGCCATAAAGCTTCCCCAGCCACAGCCAATATCCAGCACGCGCATACCGGGTTTTAGCTCGAGCTTGCGGCAAATCAGATCAAGCTTTGCTTCCTGGGCTTCGTCGAGTGTCTTGGCATCTTTCCAGTAGCCGCAGGTATAGGTCATGCGCTTATCGAGCATGGCAGCGTAAAACTCGTTGCCAAGGTCGTAATGCGCTTCACCTACTTGAAACGCACGTTTAGCGGTTTGTAAGTTAACTAAGCGTGTTTTTAGGTGGTGAAACACCAATTTGCTGTGATTGACCTGATCTGGCAGCCGTGCATGCATCAGTTTGAAAAAAAACTTATCAAGCTGTTCAGCGTCCCAATCACCGTCCATATAACGCTCGCCGAGGCCGAGATTGCCTCTTGCTAAGGCGTCTTCTATCACCCCATGGGCATTTAGTTGCATATCCCAGGGACGGTCACCATTGATCTGAACATCTGCTTTTTCAAGCAGGCTGGCCACAAATCGCTGGGAGGAGGAGGTTTCGTCGAAGAATGCCGTATGGGGCATGGGTAAGTTTTGCAATTCGATAGCCTTGTTTGAAGATTAAAAAAAACTTACCAATCAAGGGGTAAGCACTTTTAGTCTGGGCAGTCAAACAAAGCTTAGGGAGGGTCAGTTGTCATCGTTGCCAGCACTTATTGCATGAGCCAATAAATAACTGATTGTTTTTCATATGTTTAGGTATGAGAAACAATCAAGCGGTGTGCATAAATGTCAGGCAAAGAGCTAGGGTGGAGTCGTCAACCCTGGGAGTGGGTGGGGCATATTTTATGGTCCTGTTGATGTTCAATCGACAGCGAAAAATCTTCACTAAAGAAGCCGGTTAGCCAGGAACCGCGAAAATAATGTTAGCAGATTAAAGATCTGTTGGCACCCTGGAGCCACTTACGTATGGACGCCATAGTAGTTAACTATGTATGTGCTGTCAGTAACTTACCGGGTAGCCAGTTAAGGGAAACCATCATGCTAGGCAGCTTTAGCGTTGCGGTAAAAGATGTCGCTTAAAGCTTGCAGCGCGTAAATCGTCTCCATCGAATAATGCTAATGCTGCAATGCGCTTCTATGCTGGTAGACAGGTTGTGTCCTATTCACTCACTGGAATAGCGCGAGGTGCCTGCTGTGAATATGCCCATGTTGGAAAAATCGCCTGTTGGCTTCGATGGAGCCTCGACTTCTCACCGTTTTGTTGCCGATTTGTTGGCCCAAGCTGATATTCAGTTCGATGGCAATCGCCCTTGGGATATGCAGTTGAAAGCGCCCGGCGTTATCGATAGCGTCCTTTCTCGAGGCAATCTTGGGCTTGGCGAAAGCTATATGAAGGGGGAGTGGGACGCGGAGCAACTAGACGACCTATTTTACCGGTTAATGCGTGCTCAACTCGGGCAGCGCATCAAGCCTACCCAGTTGGTTTATCACTCGCTGCGGTCGCGCCTGCTGAATCGTCAAACAGCTAAGCGCGCCTGGGAGGTGGGCGAAAAGCATTACGATCTTGGTAATGACTTCTATGCTGCCATGCTTGATCAGCGCATGACCTACACCTGCGGTTATTGGAAGCATGCTCAAACCTTGGACGAGGCCCAGGAAGCCAAACTCGACCTAGCCTGCCGTAAATTGCAACTAAAGCCAGGCATGCGAATACTCGATATTGGCTGCGGCTGGGGCAGTTTTATGGCCTACGCTGCTGAGCATTACGGCGTCGAATGCGTGGGCCTGACTATCTCCAAAGAGCAAGCGGAGTTCGGGCAGCGACTGATCAAAAAAGGGTTGCCGGTAGAGTTTCGCTTGCAGGATTACCGTAATGAAAGCGAGCAGTTTGACCGCATCGTCAGCATCGGCATGTTTGAGCACGTGGGTCATAAAAACTACCGCGAGTATATGAACGTTGCTAACCGCTGCTTAAAAGATGACGGCCTCTTCTTGTTGCATACCATCGGCAAAAACTTAAGCAACACAGTGACTGACCCATGGATTGATAAGTATATTTTCCCCAATGGCGAACTCCCCACCTTGGGGCAAATCACGGATGCCGCTGAAGCCCTGTTTGTGGTGGAGGATGTGCATAACTTTGGGGCCGATTACGACCGCACCCTGATGGCGTGGCACCATAACTTTGAGAGGCACTGGCCATCATTTAAAGCCCAGTATGGCGAGCGTTTTTATCGCATGTGGCGCTACTACTTGCTTATTTGCGCAGGGGCTTTCCGGGCCAGGGAAATTCATCTTTGGCAGTTGGTGATGAGTAAGCAGGGTGTGCTGGGAGGATACTCCCGTGTTAGCTAATTGCTCTCTACCCATAAGATTTTTCAAACTAGGGTTCCGGCAGTAATTTATTAGGCACCCAGCGTAAGAACGCCACCATACCAAATAGCTCTACCAGTGATTGAAACACAATCACCACGACCGCTGCTTGCCAGGCGCTAGGTAGCGTCAGGGCGATAGGCAGCATCACAAAAGAGTTACGCGTACCAAAGCTAAAGGCCAGGGTTCTGGCGCTAGCGGTTGGCAGTCTAAACAGCGTGCCAAGCCCCTTCCCCAACAGTGCCGCAAAGAGTAAAAAGCCGATAAAGATAAATACCACCTGAACCAATACCTGGCTAAGTCCCAACACCGTATTAATTTGCGAAGCAGCGATGACGAAAACCACTAACGCCAATAGAGGTACCGGCAGTAACCCCAGGTTATGCACGCTACGTTCAACTGCTTTATGTCGTTGGGCGGCGTATTCGGTTAACCAGGCTAGCGCTAAGGGCGTAAGGATAAGTCCTGCAAAAGCGCTAAGCAGCTCGGTCGAAAGTGTCAGTTGAAACCACTCACTGCCTAAAAACAGCCACAGATAAATCGGTAACGCGACCATCTGAACCAGCAGCAGTAATGGGGTGGCAGCGACTGCACGGGCAGTATCCCCTTTGCCTAAGTGCGTGAAGGTGATAAACCAGTCGGTACAGGGCACCAGCAGTACCAGTAAAACGCCAACCAATACTGCGGGGGAAAGCGGCAGCCAAAGAACCAAAAGCGCTAAAAAAGCTGGAATAGCGATAAAGTTACCGACTATCAGCGCTGCCATAAAGCGTGTGTCCGCAAAGCTACGGGCAATGTGCAGCAAAGGGATTTGCGTAAAGGTGGCGTAAAGCAGTAACCCTAACAAAGGCCATAATAACTGTTCTAGCGGCTCAGCGAATTGCGGTGCTCCGATGCCTAACGCTAGTCCTAAGCCAATGAAAATCAGGTAGAGCCAAGACTGATGTTTTTCCATTTGATCGCGCATGCGGGCACATCCTTTGGCTGACTGTTTTGCTATTGATGCTGTGTTGCTAACGAAAAAGTGCCATGCGCTCACCCACCACGGCGGCACCCAGCCAAAGGGGCAGGCTGACCACAATATAAATCAGCGCAATCCCAGGTCGGCCCAACTGCACCAGATGCAGTGTCTCTAGGCTAAACAGCGAAAACGTGGTGAAGCCGCCGCAAAACCCGGCGACCAGTAACGGTTGGAAACGCGCTAGTTGGCCGTGTGGGGCACGCGAGAGGGTGGCCGCCAACCAGCCAATCAAGCAGGAACCCAGCACATTGACGATTAGCGTTCCCCAGGGAAAATACCCCCCTAGTGCCGCCTGTGATAACAGCGAAACGCCGTAACGCAGCACACTGCCCACACCGCTGCCGATACCCACCGCAAGGTAAGCCTTCCAGGCACTCATAAGGAGGCCCCTGACAACACCCAGCCAAGCGTGACCATGGCTAAACCAAGCAGCAGCGTGGTACCCACATTAACGCTGGCGTGCAACCGCTGGTCGCTCTGCCATAGTTCAATGGTCTGTAAGCTAAAAGAGGAAACGGTGGTATAGCCACCCAGTAAACCAACCACCGTGAAGAGCCACAAGGGAGAGGGAGCGCTGGGAAGACCTTGGTTGCCGAGCAGCCACCCCGCTAAAAACGCGCCGCTGGTGTTAACTACCAGGGTCCCCCAGGGAAATGTCTTACCGAGATAGCGGGCGAGTACATTTGAAACTGCAAACCGCCCCATGCCGCCAAGCGCGCCGCCTAGTGCGACGAACAGTACGCTTGTTAAGCCATGTCCCATGCTTCCTCCGTCGGCGTCCACTTCAATAGGCCGCTAAGTGTAGCATGCACGCTTTATAGCGTCCGAACATCACGAAAGAACGATTTAGGCTGTCGCGAGTCAATGAGTTCGTGTAGAAAAGGTAGAGAATATAACAACAATGTCGATGTTAAAGGAGAAGTAACACATGTCAGATCGCGTGTTGGCAGCTATCGATAGTTCTCAGTTTTCAGAAGGTGTGTGTGATTATGCGGCCTGGGCCGCCAAAGCGCTGGATGCCCCGCTCAGTTTTATTCATACAGTCGATAACCATGCCCAGGTAGCCGAGCCCGACTTAACCGGTAACCTGGGGTTAGGTACCCGTGAACATCTGCTGGAAAAGCTATCAAATATTGAAGAGCAGCATGCCAAAGTCTCCCGTGAACGCGGCCGCCTGCTGCTAGACGCTGCCAAGGTGCGCGCTATCAGCGCTGGTATTGCCGACCCGCAGTGTTTGCAGCGCAACGGAACCCTGGTGGAAACTCTGGTAGAGAACGAAAAAGACGTTAGGCTGTTGGTGGTGGGCAAGCGTGGCGAGACGGCGCACCAGGCTAGCGGCCATTTAGGCTCCAACCTTGAGCGCGTGGTGCGGGAAATGCACCGGCCGATTCTCATGGTGCCAAAACAGTTTACTCAACCGCACAATGTGATGATGGCATTCGATGGCAGTAAAACGGCCCGTAAAGGCGTCGAAATGCTGGCCAAAAGCCCGCTGTTTGAAGGCGCCACCTGCCATGTTGTGATTGTGGGCGCGGAAACCGCTGAAAACCGCTCGCAGCTAACCTGGGCACTGGAAACCTTACGTGAGGCTGGCCACACCGCTGAAGGGGCTATTCGCGCAGGCGAGGTGGAAGAGACCCTGCGTACCTACAAGCAAGAGCATAATATCGATATGTTGGTGATGGGTGCCTACGGCCACTCGCGCATTCGCCAGTTGCTGGTCGGTAGCACCACTACCACGATGTTGCGTAAGGCGCAGCTGCCGGTGCTGATTTTGCGCTGATTGCTGCACTTTTATGGCTCAGCCGTGATGTTGGAGGCTTCCCGAAGTACGCGCTGGGCCAGTAGCCAACCGGCGATGATAAACACCAGCATGCCCAATAGCAGCGCATGAAACGGAGCGCCTGCGCTGATGGCCAACCCCAGCACCGCAGGCGCGACGCCGGTGGAGAACACCATGGCAGCGCTAAGCGCGGAGCGTACCCGGCCTAGATGCTCAGCCCCCCATAGCTTAATCAACAGGCCTGAGGCAATCAGTTCTTGCGCGCCCATGGCCAAGCCACCACCGACCATCAGCGCCCAAATACTGATATTTCCGCCGATGGTTAACGCCATTAGCATGGCGATGGCGTAGGGCAGCAGGTACAAGCGCGCGAGCCTCACCGGGCCAAGTTTATCTACCCAGCGGCCGCCCAATAACGCCCCAGGGAGTTTGGCGATCCCCATGCCGGTGAGCGCCAGGGCATAAACGGCCAGCGAGCTATCGAGGGCTGCGGTTAATTGGGCTTGATAAATAAACAGCCCGGTCATGGTGATAGGCAGGGCCATGAGTAGCGGCATAAGCAGCCAAAAGCGTTTTTCGCGAAACGGGCGAGGACCGTGGGGTGTTTGCTTGGTGGGTTTAATGCCCGGTGCGCTGGGCCATGGCGCTTTTAACAGCAGCCATAGCCAAGGTAGGGCGATGACGCCACACAGTAGCCACCAGAAGGTTTGCCAACTGCTCCAGATGAGCGCTACAGCCACTAATGGTGGCAGCAGCGCTTCACCCAGCGGAATGCCCAGGTTAGCCAGACCAATGGCACGGCCGCGCATAGTGGAAAACTCTCGGGCAGCTAGGGTATTGCCCAAGTGGGTCAACATGCCCTGGCCGCATAGCCGTACTATCCCAAGGCCGACTATCCCCAACCACCACCAGGGCGATAAGGTAAGCAGCACAACGCCAATTAATAGCAGCGACAAGACGATTGCAGCAAAACGCCGCGGGTTAATCCAATCAATGGAGGGCCCAAAGCGGAGCATGCAGAAACCCGCCACCAGGGTAACCATGGCATAGGCGGTGCCAAACTGGCCTACGCTAAGACCCAGGTGGTCTGAAAGGGGCGCTTGAAAAAGGCCAATGAAGTAGCTCTGCCCAAGGCTTGAGCTAAACATAGCTAAAAACGCGATACTGAGTACGCTGCGGTGATCGCGCAGCAGGGTGCGATAGCCCATCGAATAGTCCCTTACGCGATCAAATAATTAGTAGGTTAACGATTGTCGGTTAATGATTGTAGGCTAACTGGAGGCACAGATGAATCACCCAGAGGTGGATATAGCTGTTATCCGTGAGAAATTGCTGACGCTCGACGCCACGCTCCGTGAGGAGAGCGCCAGCAGTGAAAACTCACGGGATACGGTGATGCTGGATCAAACGTCGGTGGGACGGCTGTCGCGTATGGATGCAATGCAGGGGCAGGCGATGGCCAAAGCAGGCGAGCAGCGCCGCCAGCTTAAGCTAAAGCAAATTGCCGCTGCCCTACAACGCATTGAAACTGAAAGCTTCGGTGAGTGTATCGAGTGTGGCGAGTGGATTGGGGCTAAACGCCTAACCTGGGATCCGTTAGTGTTGAAGTGTATTGAGTGTGCCGATTAGCCCCTAAATCTTAGCCCCTTAAGCTTCGGCGGCAGCTTCTTTCTGCTGGTGCTGCTCAGTGGCCTGGGCTGCGTTAATACCTGACAACAGTGCCTTCAGCGACGCGCTCACGGTGTCGCTATCCTCGGCCACCGCGCAGAGCCGCTGGCCATCGATATTGAGCTGAACAAAGGCGATGGCATTGGCTTCACTGCTGGCACCGAGGGAGTGCTCGCTGTAATCGATAATTCCTACACTGCTGCCGGAGTGGCGTTGCCACGCATCGGTAAACGCCGACATCGCGCCGTTGCCCTTACCGGAAAGGCGCAGCGTTTCGTCACCCTGGCGCAGCGTGAGCTCAATGCCTTCCTGCTGACCTTTGGATAGCTGGTAATCCACAAGAGATAAGGGCGCTTCCTGGGTGAAATTATCGAACATCACCTGGCGAATCATTTCGCTGGAAAGCTCGCTGGCACGCTGTTCGCTCTCCCGCTGCACGTAAGGTGCCAAGGCCAGCATCATCCAGCGCGGGAGGTTGATGCCGTAATCGCGCTCAAGCAGAAAGGCCATGCCGCCCTTGCCGGACTGACTATTAACACGAATCACCGCCTGGTAGTCGCGGCCGATGTCGTGGGGGTCGATGGGCAGATAAGCCACTTGCCACGGCTCGTCGGGTTTTTGATGCTTTAGAGACTTACGAATCGCATCCTGATGGCTACCCGAGAAGGCGGTATACACCATTTCGCCCACCCAGGGGTGGCGCGGGTGCATAGCGATACCGGTACACTCGTTGACCACCTGAATGATTTCATCAGGATTGGAGAGATCCAATTCAGGATCGATGCCCTGGCTATAGAGGTTCATCGCTAAGGTAACGATATCCATATTGCCGGTGCGCTCACCATTGCCCAGTAGGGTGCCTTCTACCCGCTCGGCGCCCGCCAGCAGGGCGAACTCAGCAGAGGCGACGGCGCCACCGCGGTCATTGTGGGTGTGTACCGAGATAATCACGCTGTCGCGGCGGCTGATGTTCTGGCAGAAGTACTCTATCTGATCGGCGTGATGGTGAGGCCCAGCCACTTCCACCGTGGTGGGCAGGTTGAGAATGCACTTGTTATCCGGCGTTGGCTGCCAGACATCCATCACCGCTTCGCAGATTTCCAGCGAGAAATCGATCTCGGTGCTGGAAAAACTCTCTGGGGTATATTCGAAACACCATTCAATGTCGGGGTACTGACCGGCGTAGGTTTTGACCCAGGTGGCCCCTTGTACCGCGATATCGACAATTCCGGCACGATCCATCTCAAACACACGCTCGCGCTGAATGGTTGAGGTGGAGTTATACAGGTGAACAATGGCGCGCTTGGCGCCGACCAACGAGGCAAAGGTCTTTTCGATCAGGTGTTCACGGCACTGCACCAGTACCGCAATAGTCACATCATCGGGAATCTGGTCCTCTTCGATCAGCCAGCGCACGAAGTCGTAATCGGGCTGGCTGGCGGAAGGAAAACCTACCATGACTTCTTTAATGCCCACTTTAACGATCTGCTGCCAAAAGCGCTGCTTTTGCTCAACGGTCATCGGTTCAAGCAGCGCCTGGTTGCCGTCGCGTAGGTCTTCGCTCACCCAGGTCGGGGCGTGAGCTAGATCACGATCCGGCCATTGGCGATTGAAGGCAGGTACGCGGGGCGCGGGGCGATATTTGCGATGATCGAAAGCAGGCATGGCGGTTTCCTAAAATAGTGGTCGTCACAGTGTTATAGATATCGGCTGCTTGTGGCGGCCGTGCTGCTGATTCGCTGCTTTTGGCAGTTCAAATAGTATAAGGGGTTTGCCGCGCTAGGTTCTTGCGAAGATAAGGAGGATGGGGAGATAATTGGCAGAGTATGGCTTTTAAATAAATTATTTTAGCAGGAGCTGCTCTCTATGGCCGTAACCCCGCTTGTGTTGGATCGTTTTGATCGCCATATTTTAGATATAGTGCAGTTAGAAGGGCGCATTAGTAATCAGGAGTTGGCGGATCGTATCGGGCTTTCACCTTCGCCCTGTTTACGCCGAGTGCGGGCCTTGGAAGAGCACGGCCTTATACTGCGCTACCGAGCGGAGGTAGATTCCCGCCAATTGGGCTATCAGTTAATGGCGCTGCTGCATATTTCCATGGATCAACACACACCGGAGCGCTTTGATAATTTTGAGCGCCATATTCGTGACATACCCAACGTCATCGAGTGCCTGATCATTACCGGTCAGGCGGCGGATTTTCAGCTCAAAATCCTGGTACGCGATATGGACGACTACCAACACCTGCTGCTGCATGTGATTAACCGCATTGAGGGTGTGACGGGGGCGCATACCAGTTTTGTGTTACGGCGGGTCTTTGAGCATCGACCGGTGCCCACGGATCGGGCTTAATAAACTACCCATGGTCAAGAGTAATGTTGGCGGTTTAGACTGCTATTTTTCAACCTGCTAGGAGTTTTCCCTATGACCATTCAGCGCCACGATACGAAAGCCCGTATGAGCCGTGCCGTTATTCATCAGGGCGTAGCCTACCTGTGCGGCCAGGTGGCTGGCCCAGAGGCCCGCGAGGGGGATATTACTGCCCAAACGGAAAGCATGCTGGCGCGGGTGGATGCGTTGTTAAAAGAGATTGGCTCAAGCCGTGAACAGCTGCTCAGCGCGACGGTTTATCTGAAAAATGGCAGCGACGTAGCCGCCATGAACGAGGTATGGGATGCCTGGGTGCCGGAAGGCTACGCTCCGGCGCGCACCTGTGTTTGCGCACCCCTACCCGCAGATGAGCTCAAAGTGGAAATTACCGTTACTGCTGCGGTTAGCAGCTAACGATTCACTTCCCGGGCTTTTCCACCGGGAAGCGGGTGTCGCGCAGGCTGTCTTTGATCTTCTTGAGGTGAGGTAAAAAGTCTTCACCACGCCTCAAGGTCACCCCAGTGGCTAGCGCATCAATCAGCGTTAACTGAATTACCCGCGAGGTCATCGGCATATAGTGGTCGGTGTCTTCGGGGGTAGCAACATCCAGGGTGGCGGTACACTCGTTAGCCAGCGGTGAGTTGGGCGCGGTTATGCCGAGAACGACGGCCCCGGCATCCCTCGCCAAACGGGCGATATCCACCAGCTCCCGCGTGCGTCCGGTGTAGGAGATAATCACCACCACATCCCCCGTATGGCAAGCCGCAGCGACCATGCGTTGCATTAACACATCGATGTAAGCCATCACCGGCAGGTTAAAGCGGAAGAACTTGTGCTGGGCATCCTGGGCTACCGCGCCGGAGGCCCCCAAACCAAAAATGTGGATCTGCTTGGCCTGGGTAAGGTAGTCGACCATGCGCTCAACGGCACTCATATCGATTTCGCGCTGGGCTTCGTCAAGGGCGGCGATGGTGGCGCCAAAAATCTTGTGGGTGTACTGGGTGGCGGAGTCGCCAGGCTCCACCGCGCGGGTCACATAGGGCGTGCCACCGGCTAAACTCTGGGCCAATTTGATTTTAAAATCGGGATAGCCCTTGGCACCAAAGTTACGGCAAAAGCGGTTAACCGTGGGCTCGCTGACGCTAGCCGCCTGAGCGAGGCTGGCAATACTCAGGCTGGTGGCGACCGTCGGGTCTTCAAGAATTACATTGGCGACTTTACGCTCGGATCGGTTGAGTTCTTCTAAGCGTTCGCGTAAGCGGTCAAGTAAGTCATGAGCCATTAACGGTCTCCGTGTGAGTCGTAGAAAAAAGCGGTTTCCATTCGCTGCACCAGGACATAAATGCCTCAGCGGGGAGCGGACGGGCGTAGAAGTAACCTTGCGCAGCTTCACAGCCGATAGAGCTTAAATAGGCTGCCTGGGCTGAGGTCTCGATGCCTTCTGCCACCACATCACAACCCACGCTGTGGGCAAGTTGGGTAATCGTGCGCGACAGTTCGCGGTCAATCGCGCTGGTTTCCAGGTCCATTACAAAAGCACGATCAATCTTGAGCGTCGAAAACGGCAGCGTTTTAATATACGCCAGTGACGACTGACCGGTACCAAAATCATCGATGGCGACGGCAATATTCATTTCGGCCAATTGGGCAAGCTGCTGACGAGCGTGATTCATATCGCTCATCAGTCCCGATTCGGTGACTTCCAAGGCCAAGAAGCGCTGGGGAATTTGCCGCTGCTCAAGACGAGCAAGCAGCTGTTGGGCAAAGTCCTTGCGGGACAGCTGGCGAGCGGCCACATTCACCGCGATATGAAAATCGTCATTGAGCAGCCCTTTTGCCCGCCAGAGGCTGATATAGCGCATGGCTTCATCCAGCACCCAGTCGCCGATTGAGAGAATATCACCGCTGGCCTCGGCAAGCGGAATAAATTCGCCGGGAGAGATAAGCCCGAACTCAGGGTGCTGCCAGCGCAGCAGCGCTTCTGCGCCTAGAATTTTGTGGTCAGCCAGGGAAAGTTTGGGCTGGAAGGCGAGCGACATCTCGCCGCGCTCGGTGGCGCCGCGTATCGCTTGCTGAAGTTGCAGCCGGTGGCGCTGTTTGGTCTCAAGCGCGGGAGTGTAATGTTGAACCTTTAACGATTCCAGAGGCGGCAGCGCTAACGCCGCCATATGTACTAATCGTTCTGTCTCAAAATAGCCTGCTTCGGCGCTAATACCGATACGTGCGCGGAGGGGAAGTAAAAGCTCTCCCAACGCCTGATCATTTTCGAAACAGCCGAGCAATAGCTCGGCCAGGTGCAGCAGCTTGTCTGGGTTTGCCGTGGGGGTAATCACCAGCAGCTCGCTTCCCCCCCATAGCCCTAACAGACACTCCGCGTCGAGCTGCTGACGAAGCCGCTGGCTAATGAACCGCAGTAGTTGATCGGCAACTCGGTAGCCGTGCAGGCGCACCACGTCATCGAGTTTATCAATAGCGATAAATAGTAGCCCCGTGCCCGAAGACTGAAGGGCCGCGGCGTGGAGCGCTTGGCTTAATCCACGTCGGTTGGGCAAATGGGTAATGGGGTCGGTGCGAGACTGGCGGTCTAACTCTTGGGTGCGTTTGGCAACCATGAGTTCTAAGGTGTCGACCTGCTTCTCGCGCACCTGATAGCGGTGCTCAATGTTTAAGGTATTACGTATGCGCTGTAAGACTTCATCTTGCTTAAACGGCTTGGTAATGAAGTCACGCACCCCCATGGCTAGCGCGCGTTGGCGAGTAGCATCATCAATTTGTGCCGTGAGCACGATAATCGGCGGCATCTGCTCGGCAAAGTATGTACTTAGCTGTTCAATAACCGCGTAGCCGTCTAGATGTGGCATGCGGATATCCAGCAGCAGTAGGTCTGGCAGCTGGCGCTGGCAGTGGGGAAGCACCTCGCGCGGGTCGTTGATCCCGTGGATGTTCTCAAACCCATACTCATCGAGAAGATCAAACATGAGCTCGATGTTAATCGTGCTGTCATCCACTATTAACAGGTGTTTTTCAGCGAGGCTCATGGTTTCTTCCCTGACGCAGTCTGAATAAACTGAGCAATGGTGGCTTCTAGTTTATCAAGTTCGAGCGGCTTGGTGAGGTAGGCGTTAAAACCCGCCTCCAAACCGCGCTTGATGTCGCCAGGCATGGCATTGGCCGAGAGGGCGACCACCGGCAAGGCTTGCAACAGTGGGTCGCGGCGCATTGCTTCCAATGCTTGGTAGCCGTTCATGCCCGGCAAATGGATGTCCATCATCACCAGGGCAGGCGAGCAGTGACGCATTATCTCCATACCAATTTCTGCACTAGGCGCGATTTGCAGCTTTATCTCACCTATCTCATCGATGATGTCTTCCATTAGCCGCTGATTGGCGGGGTTATCTTCAATATAGAGAAGCGTAAAGGCGTTGCTGGGTTGGGTATGAACTGAGTTGAGCGTAGGAGCTTCGTCAGCGGTGGCGCCTGCGTTAGCCATGGGTAAGGTAAACCAGAAAGTGGCGCCTTGGCCGGGCTGACTGTCTACCCCCATCTCGCCGTTCATACGCTCGACCAGCTCGCGGGTAATCGCCAGGCCAATACCGGAGCCTTCTATGCTGCCACCTTCTGCATCCAGGCGGTTAAAGGGTTCAAATAGCTCGTGCTGGCGTTCAGGGGCAATGCCAGGGCCGGTGTCGGTCACGCTGATACGCACATGGTCGACTAAGTATGCCACCGTAATGTCGATTGAGCCGTTGGTGCTGTTGTACTTAATCGCATTGGAGAGCAGGTTTAAAAGTATCTGTTTGGTGCGTGTGTAGTCGGCGTTTACCTGCCAACGATTATTGGGCGAGGTATAGCGAAACTGGATGCCGGCCGCCTCGGCGCAGTCTTCCAAGGTGGAACAGGCGTCGTTAAACACGTTGGCGAGAATAATTGGCTCGATGGAGAGCGTCATATGACCTGCTTCGATCTTGGCTAAATCAAGCACTTCATTAATAAGGCTGAGCAGGTGTTGACCGCTTCTCTCGATTTGGGAGACTTGGCGCTTTTGCTTTTCCCCCAACGGGTTGCGGCGGCTATTAGCCAGAATTTGCGAGAAACCGATGATGGCATTGAGCGGGGTGCGTAGCTCATGACTCATCGACGACAGAAATTCACTTTTTGCCCGGCTGGCGGTTTCTGCCTGGTCTCGAGCGGCGGCTAGGTCGCCCATGACCTGCTCGCGCTCGGCCATTTGGCTATAAAGATTGATCAGCAGTGCGCAGGTATCGGTAAACGGCTGGAGCCAATCCAACAGCGCTTGGTTCAGTGGTTGCTGGCTATTGGCGATGGCGTACATACCAATCAGGTGCTCGCCGCTGAAAATAGGAACGCCGAGGTAGTTATGGAACGGCGTGTCCGCTATGGGAAAACCACCACGTTGGGGGTGGCTATCGACATCGTCAGTCATGACCACTTCGCCAAACGCAAATACTTGGCCCAGTAGCGTCTTGCTATTCGTCAATATCATATCGCCGCTACGCAGCCGCTCCATCAGGGGGCGCGACTCCTCACTCCAGGACAGATCTGTGATGGCATGAATTTTAAGGGCATTGGTGGTGTTGGTAGGCAGCACTTCGCCAATCAGCGCGTAGTCGCTATCGGTAAGTTCGCGCAGCGCCTCCATTAGAAATACCCACAGCCGTTTTCCCGACATCAGCGCTTGATAATCCGTAATGCCTTGGTGGAGTATTTTGAGCAGTTTCTGCTCTTTATGCATTTTGTTAGCGGTCTGGGTGAGCTCCATCTGCAGCTTGTGTTGGCGAAGTAGCTCTTCAACCTGACCCGCTAAACTGCCGAGTAGCTTTAAATCACGCTCGCTGAACTGACGCGGCTGGTGGTCAATAATGCACAGGGTGCCAACGGCCATGCCTTGGAGCGGCCGTATGGGAAAACCTGCGTAAAAGCGGATGTGCGGCGAGTCTGTGACCAGTCGATTGTCTGCAAAGCGCTCGTCCTTATGGGTGTCTTCAATGACCAGCGGTCCATCATGAGCGATGGCATGGGCGCAGAACGAAACGGCCCGCTCGGTTTCACACACCTCAAGTCCTTGGTGCGATTTAAACCACTGCCGCTCTTGATCGATTAACGACACTAAGGCCACAGGCACATTGAACAGGTCGCGGGCGAGTTGTGTCATACGCTCGAACGCCTTGTCACTAGGCGTATCGAGTACCTGTAGAGCATGCAAGGCCGCCAGGCGCTGTGTTTCATTTTGAGGAGTATCTGGGGCTTGCATGGCCATTCCAAAGCAGAAAATTGATAAAACCTACCATCAGATTGTTAGACCAATAGCTAATTACCTATCGGTTATTAATCTATCAGCTTTAGCCAAGACCTATAAGTTTTATTAGCCAGCGTCGGTAAGGTGGGTAAAGCAGGCGGCTAGTGGTTCGTTTGGCTTGATAAAAAACGCTGCGCAAGTGGCTAAAACGCTCAAAGCCGTGACGGCCATGGTAAGCCCCCATGCCGCTCTCGCCAACGCCGCCAAAGGGCAGTGAAGGGACCGCGTGATGGAGCAGCGTGGCATTAAACACCAGTGCGCCAGAGCGAGTTGCTTGCAGCAACTGCTGCTGTAAGCCCTTTTCATGTGTGAAGGCATACAGCGCTAGGGGGTGGGGGCGGGCATTCACATAGCGTATTGCCGCCGCCATATCGCTAACGCCAATCACCGGTAGGCAGCGGCCAAAAATCTCCTCGCGCAGCACCTGAAGCCCCTGGTTGGGGTCGATAATCAGCGCCGGGGCATAAGGGCCGTGATCAATAATTCTGCAGCCGTGGTCGTGGGCTTCTTGTAGCATGGCATCCAGCCGCTGCTGGTGGGCCGCATTAATCGCATGGGTGCCCGCGTTAGCATTGGGGCGCTGTTGTTGAATAGCCTCGCTTAACGCCTTAACCAAGGTGCTCATATGGCGGCTTTCTACCAGTACGTAGTCGGGGGCGATACAGGTTTGCCCACCGTTCATGCCTTTACCAAAAATAATATCGGCTGCCGCTTTAGCGAAACCCGCACCCCCCGCCACGATAGCGGGCGACTTGCCGCCTAGTTCAAGTGTCGTAGGGGTCAAGTTCGCCGCGGCTGCTTGGGCCACTTGCCGGCCTACCGCGCTGGAGCCGGTGAACACCAAGTGATCGAATGGCAAACCGCTAAAACGACGCGCCACGTCTACATCGCCTTCCACTACCTTGAGTTCTTCGGGGGTGAAGTATTGCGGTACCAGTTGTTTCAGTAGAGCGCTGGTGGCAGGGGAGTGCTCGCTAGGCTTCAGCATCACCACATTGCCCGCTGCAAACGCATCCACTACCGGCATTAGCGCTAAGCTCCAGGGGTAATTCCAAGGTGACATCACGCCGATAACCCCCAGCGGCTGCGGTGCGATGCGTGCCCGGGCAGGCATTAATCGCCACGGCATGCTGACTGACCATGGGCGCATCCAGCGCCATAGATGCAGTCTGGCGTGGCGAATAGCGTGGAGCACCGCGCTGATTTCAGCCATGCGTATTTCAACGTCACTGCGCTGACCAAAATCCGTTTGAATTGCACGGATAATCTCAAGCTGGTGATGCTTGGTCATACGCGCTAGGCGGGCCAGCCGTTCCCGACGCTCCGTTAGCGTCGGGTAGGGCATTTGGTCGGCAGCCTGGCGCTGCGTTTGAAAGTCACCCGTCAGATCGCGCGTCATGGCCTCTCCTTATGTGCCGTTGCCGGCGTGGCATGGTGCAGTACAGTGCGGTGCAAGTTAAACCTCGCATCTGCCTTCGTTGGTGGAGCCAGTTGATGTAGCCAGTCGATATAGAAAATCGGTGTAGAGGGTTAGTGTAAACGGTTTATATAAACAGTTAGTGTAAAGTGGCCTTTTAGCCCCACACTCGGGAAGGTGCTATGCCGTTACCCCCACTGTCGATCACTATTCTACCCACCATTGAGGCCGTTACGGCAAGCCAGTGGGATTCACTGGTCGATAATGACCAGCTCTTTTTACGTCATGGTTTTTTACACGCCCTGGAGGCCAGTGGCTCTGTCAGCGTCGCTACGGGCTGGGAGCCGTGCCACCTGAGTGTATGGCAAGGCGATCAGCTGGTCGCGGCGATGCCGATGTATCGCAAGCAGCACTCCTACGGCGAGTATGTGTTTGATTGGGGCTGGGCAGAAGCGCTAGAACGCGTCGGTGGCCGCTACTACCCCAAAGCCCTCAGTGCGGTGCCGTTCACGCCGGTGCCTGGCGCGCGTACGCTCATCGCCAAGCACGCCGATGCCCGTGCCGTCCGTGCGCTGCTGGCCGAGGCTTGGCGTGAACAATGCGACAGCCTTGATCTGTCTAGCTGGCACTTGCTGTTTGCCGATGAGGAGGAGGTCACCGCCTGGCAGGCCCAGTGCCCCGAGCTGATCAGTCGTGAAGGTGTGCAATTTCAGTGGCGTGATCGCGGCTTTGGTGACTTTGAGGGCTTTCTGGCCAGCCTCACCTCGAAACGGCGTAAGATGATCAAGCGCGAGCGACGCTTGGTCGCCGAGCAAGGCTTGAAGGTTGCCTATGTAGAGGGCGACGCGATTACGCCAGCGGATATAGCGCATTTCTATCGCTGCTATGCGATTACCTACCATGAGCGTGGTCGCCCACCTTATTTAAACCATGACTTTTTTGAGCGCCTGCGCCAAACCATGCCCGAGGCGCTGGTGCTGGTGCAGGCCTATATTGAAGATCGCCCGGTGGCGGCAGCACTCTATTTTCGTGGCACTAGCACGCTTTACGGACGTTACTGGGGAAGTGAAGTGGTGGCTGACTGCCTACACTTTGAGGCGTGTTACTACCAGGGCATTGAGTATTGTTTGCAGCATGGTTTAACGCTATTTGATCCGGGTACCCAGGGCGAGCACAAGCTGGTGCGCGGCTTCGCTCCCCAGCGGGTGCGTTCGCTGCACTACATTAGCCACCCTGGGCTGGCTGCCGGTGTCGCCCAGTTTTGTCATCAAGAAGGTGAACATGTCAGCGCCTACCGCGAAGCGGCCCATCAAGCGTTGCCCTTTAAGTAGTTATTTAAGCTGTCAGTTAAGCTGTCATTTAAATGATGCGCGGCTCGCTGGTGTTGCGCCTTAATGGCATAATGCGCGCCAATCAGCGCGTCTAGTGGAAACAATTGTTGTTTTAATACGTCTTTTTTAAATTCAGCCTATTCAATAAGTTTTAAGGGATAGGCTGGAAGAGATAGGTTATCGGAGAGCAGTGATGCGCAAATGGTTAGTAATGACATTGCTCGCTGTCTTGGCGCTGCTTCAATACGAGCTGTGGTTAGGCAACGGCGGCTGGCGCGATTTGCAGCGCGTGGAGCAGCGGGTGGCAGTGCAAGAGGCGGCCAATGTGCCTATGCGCGAGCGCAATGCGCGGCTGGCGGCCGAAGTGACGGATTTAAAAACCGGTTTAGACGCGATTGAGGAGCGTGCGCGTAGCGATATGGGCATGGTTCGCACCGACGAACAGTTCTTTTGGGTGCCGGGGGTAGCGATCCAGAATGAGCTGATCGGCATCAATGCTGGGTTGGTCGCTCCTCAGGAGCCGCGCCAGTGAGCCAAACCTGGTTGATTGTTCCCGCGGCGGGGCAAGGCCGCCGCATGGGGGCCGACAAGCCCAAACAGTACTTGACCTTGGCCGACGAGCAGCCGGTGCTGGCGCATACCTTGGCGCGCCTTCATAGCGCCTTTCCGAGTGCTCGCTTGGTGCTCTGTTTAGATGCCGACGACCGCTGGTTTTCGCCATACTGGGTGCCTTTCACTGATTGGCAGCGTGTGTCGGGTGGTAGCGAACGAATGGACAGCGTATTAAATGCACTGCATGCGATGGCGGCCGACGATAATGATGTGGTGATGGTGCATGATGTGGCCCGCCCCTGTATTACCTTGGGCGATCTTCAGGCGCTTTATCAAGCCGCCTCGACGCACCCCGCAGGCGCGCTCTTGGCGATGCCGGTAGCCGATACCATGAAGCGCGCCGATGATAAGTACCAGAGTGTACAAACCGAACCGCGGGATGGCTTGTGGCACGCGCTAACGCCCCAAGGCTTTCGCTACGCACTGCTGCTGCGGGCACTGGAAACCGCCCGCCAGCAGCAAACGCTGGTGACCGATGAAGCTTCGGCGGTTGAAGCCTTGGGCGAGCATCCGCAGTTAATAAGCGGGCGCCGCGACAACCTAAAAATTACCCACCCGGACGACTTGGCGCTGGCAGCCGCGATTATGGCGGCCCAAACTGCTAACACTCCCGGCGGGCTTTAATCACTAGGAGCTTAGTAATGCGTATCGGCCACGGATTCGATGTACACCGTTTCGGCCCCGGCGATCATTTAATGGTCGGCGGGGTTAAGCTGCCGTTTGAAAACGGCTTTGTGGCCCACTCCGACGGCGACGTGCTGCTTCACGCGATTAGCGATGCCCTGTTGGGCGCCTGCGCGCTGGGCGATATTGGCCGCCACTTTCCCGACACCGACGCGACGTGGGCCGGCGCTGACAGCCGCGAATTGTTGCGTCATGTGGTCACGCTGGTGCAAAAACAGGGCTATGGGGTGGTCAATATCGACACCACGCTGATGGCCCAAGCACCTAAAATGGCGCCGCATATCGAAGCCATGCGAGAAGTCATTGCCGCCGATCTAGGGGTTACGCTTGGACAAGTCAACGTTAAAGCCACCACCACCGAACGATTAGGTTTCACCGGGCGCGGTGAAGGCATCGCCGCGGAGGCGGTGGTGCTGCTTAACCGTGCCGAGGCGCTGAATGATTAAGATGCCAGAGTGGCAGCGCTGTTTAGATGCACAGTTCGGTTCTCCTAAGCCGGGCCAGTACCGTGCCCAGCCTGAGGATTTCTGGGTCGATGAACAGCTTGATTTTACCCCCGAGGCACACGGTGAGCATCTTTGGTTGCGCGTTGAAAAGCGCAATCAAACCACGTTAGATGTCGTTAAGACCTTAAGTCGGCTTTGCGGCGTGACGCCCCGTGATATTGGTTACTCCGGCATGAAAGACCGCATTGCCGTCACGCGCCAGTGGCTGAGTGTGCATTTGCCCGGCCGTGACGCGCCCCCAGAGCTTGAGCAGTCGCTTAATGCGCTGGGAATCACTGTCGTTGAGCAGGCGCGCCACCCACGTAAGTTGAAACGTGGCGTTCACCGCACTAATCGGTTTGTTTTGCGCTTGAGCGGTGAAGCCATTGAGGGCGAAGATTTTGTCGGCCGCTGGGAAGCCCTTTGTCAGCATGGCGTGCCTAACTATTTTGGCCCCCAGCGTTTTGGGCCTGAAGGACGTAATCTTCAGCGTGCCGAAGCAATACTTAACCGAGGTTGGCGCAAACGCGATGATCGCCAAGGTATGATGCTCTCTACGGCGCGCAGTTTTTTGTTTAACGAATTGCTCAGCGCGCGCATTGCGGATGGCACCTGGTCGCAGCCGCTGGCGGGCGATACGTTAATGCTGGACGGCACGCAAAGCGTGTTTCGTATCGACGTCACCGATGCGACGCTACAGACCCGCGCCGCTGAACTGGATGTGCATCCCACCGGGGCGCTTTGGGGCGTTGGCGAAGCTGGCCAGGGCGACGCCGCTGGCTATGAAGCTCGTTTGCTGGAGCACTACCCTGGGCTATGCAGTGGCTTAGAGCGCAGCGGGGTAAAGCAGGCACGCCGCTCACTGCGTATGCGGCTGCTGGAACCCCAGCTTACCTGGGAATCTGGTGCCGTCCGGCTTTCGTTTGCATTACCTCGGGGAAGTTTTGCCACCGCCGTGCTGGGTGAGCTGATGTTGGCGAACTGATATTAGTGAACTAAAGCCGGTGGGCTGATTCAG
This sequence comes from Vreelandella boliviensis LC1, assembly GCF_000236035.1. Taxonomy (GTDB): domain Bacteria; phylum Pseudomonadota; class Gammaproteobacteria; order Pseudomonadales; family Halomonadaceae; genus Vreelandella; species Vreelandella boliviensis. Next base: position 829,660 of record NZ_JH393258.1, on the reverse strand, counting down.
TCATTAGTGCCTGTATGACTCATAAGGCCTAGAGGTTAGTAAAAGTGATGGATATGAGCTACCACGTTACGCGCTTATGATCAAGGAGACCCGCCATGCGGCGACTATTGCTTTCCAATGATGACGGTGTGCACGCGCCAGGGCTGCGTGCGCTGCACGATGCGCTGTTGGCCCATGCCAATATTCGCGTAGTGGCTCCTGACCGAGACCGTAGTGGTGCCAGCAACTCGCTCACTCTGTCACGGCCACTCTCGTTGACGCCGCTGGATAACGGCTTTTATAGCGTCGATGGCACGCCCGCGGACTGCGTCTATTTGGGTGTTCATGGCGTATGGGACGAAAAACCCGATTTAGTCATCTCAGGTATCAATCACGGCAGCAACCTAGGTGATGATGTGCTCTATTCAGGCACTGTCGCGGCGGCGATGGAGGGGCGCAATTTGGGTATGACGGCGATTGCCATGTCGCTGTGTGGCGAGCGCCATTTCGCCACCGCTGCCAGGGTAGCAGCCACCTTGATTGGCGCCGCGGATCAGCTCTCGCTACCGCCGCGAACACTGCTGAATGTCAATGTGCCCGATGTACCCTGGGAAGAGATTAAAGGCGTGAAAGTGACTCGGCTGGGGTACCGCGGGCCAGCAGAGAAACCGTTAGCGGTAAAAGACCCGCGTGGGCGCACGCGCTACTGGATTGCGCCGGTAGCAGCCAATGCTGATGACGGTGATGATACCGATTTTGCTGCCGTCGAGGCGGGCTATATATCGATTACTCCCCTACAAACAGACCTAACGCGGCACCCCGCGCTTAACGATGTGCAGGATTGGTTGGATGTTTTTGCCTGATATCTCTCCAGGAGAGTTGCGCGGTCGCGGCATGACCTCCCAGCGCACCCGTGACCGTATGGTCGAACGCCTCATGCAGCAGGGTATCAGCGATGCCCGGGTGCTGGAGGTGATGGCCAGTGAACCGCGTCACCTGTTTGTTGATGAAGCGCTGGCTCATCGCGCTTACGAAGATACCGCGCTACCGATTGGCTTTAGCCAAACGCTGTCGCAGCCGTTCATTGTTGCGCGGATGACGGAGCTCGTGTTGCGCGCCGGGGCGCGCCGGGTATTGGAACTGGGTACAGGGTCTGGCTATCAAACGTTAATACTGTCGCGATTGGTCGAAGAGCTCTACTCCATTGAGCGCATCAGCGCGCTACACGAGCGTGCAGCGAAGCGTTTAAGGCGGCTAGCAGCACCTGCCACGCTGGCGGTGGCGGACGGCGGCTATGGTTGGCCAGAGGTCGCGCCGTTTGACGTTGTTTTGTTAACCGCCTGTGCTCAGACAGTGCCTACAGCGCTTCTAGAGCAATTGAGCCACGACGGGGTGCTGATTGCCCCGTTGGAAGAGCCTGACGGCAGCCAGTGGCTTACTCAGGTAAAGCGCATCGGTAGTGCTTTTGAAAAACGTCGGCTTGAGCCCGTGCGTTTTGTACCCTTACTGCAAGGAGTAGTGGATTGAAGCGGCAACCCTTGGGAATATTTTTACGAGGCGCAGGGATGGGCGCCGCCGACGCGGTGCCCGGTGTGTCGGGTGGAACGATTGCGTTTATTAGCGGTATTTACGAAGAGCTGATTAACACGATCAAGCAGTTTGGCCCAAGTGCCATTGGCGCTTGGCGCCGCGGTGGCTGGCGGGCCCTGAGTACACATTTGAATCTCGCCTTTCTGGTGCCGTTACTGGCGGGGGTCGCGGTTAGTCTGTTTAGCGTGGCGCATTTAGCGCTCTGGTTGATGGAGGCGCACCCGCTGCTGCTGGATGGGTTCTTTTTTGGCCTTGTGGCTGCCTCTGCCCTGGTGGTGGGGCAGGCGAGTAACGGCTGGAAAGTGTGGTATTTAGTGCCGCTACTGGTTGGGGTAATGCTGGCCCAAGCGTTGCCCGGTATGATGCCGCTGGTGTTATTAATGGGTAATGAAGCGCTGGTAGTAATGGTGGCAGGCTGTATTGCCATTAGCGCCATGCTGTTACCAGGCGTTTCAGGCAGCTTTCTACTGCTGACCATGGGCCTCTACGGCACCATCATGGGGGCAATTCGCAGTTTAGATATGGGCATTATTGTGCTGTTTGGCATGGGCTGTATGGTGGGCTTAGCGCTGTTTTCACGGCTGCTGTCCTGGCTGTTACGGCGTCACCACACCTCGACCATGCAACTGCTACTGGGGTTTATTGTCGGTTCGCTACCGGTTCTCTGGCCATGGCGAGAGCTGTTACGCTACCAAATAGGGCCAGAAGGGCAAATGATACCTCTGGAGCACCGCTATTTATTGCCCGCTGACTATGCCGTATTGACCGGTGCTTCGGCACAAGTGGCTGGTGTCGTCGCGTTAATGGCCGTGGGAGCTCTCATTGTCGTGTTACTTAACCGACATGCGGATCGTCGGCCAATCGAGACCCAGCTTGGCGCTGAAAAGGAGTAGGTTTGTATGCGTAAAGGTTATCTACCTAAAGTACTAATGATGTCGGCGCTGGCACTAGCAATTGCTGGCTGTGCCAGCCAGCAAGGCGGTAGCCCTCAAGTGCGGGATTTAAGCCAAGCACGCCAGGCGGTGGAAAACTCGCCCCAATATACTGTCAAAGCAGGCGATACCCTGTATGGCATTGCGTGGCAGCACAATTTGGATTATCGCCAGCTCGCGGCAATGAATAATATTGATCCGCCTTACCAAATTCGGCCAGGACAAACGATTGCCCTGCGCGAAGGCGGCTCATCAGCGTCAATCGCCAGTAATCAGCCTGCTGCTAATACCTCACGTGGCGGCGGCGCTGTGGCGACCGGGTTGAGCCCACAGACGGCCTCAGTGGCGAGTGATGACCAAGAGTTGGATTGGTTGCTGCCCGATGAATCCGCGATTCAGCGCAACCAGCGCCTTACGGCTGAACGCAATGCTGCAGAGCAGGAAGCAAGTGAATCATCCTCGACGCCTCAGCCTGAAGTGGTCGCGGCTGCTGAACAGCCCGCACCTCAGCCACCATCAGCACCCGAACAAGCGCCAGAGCCGCAGCCCGTCTCGAAGCCAGAACCACAGCCAGAACCAGAACCACAGCCAGAAGCTGCTCAAGCCACACAAAGTGCCAGTATAGATCGCTCTTCGCGGGCCTACACGCCCGCTGAAAACATCGCTTGGCAGTGGCCTGCTGATGGCAATGTCGTCGGGGCATTTGGGCAGGGTGGTAGCATCACTGCCGGGATTGATATCGCCGGTGAAAAGGGGCAACCTGTTAAAGCGGCAGGCCCTGGCATCGTGGTCTATGCGGGCAGTGGCGTTAGGGGCTATGGCAACCTGATCCTTCTCAAGCACAACGATCAATTCCTGAGTGCATATGCCCATAACGACAGCTTGCGAGTCAGTGAAAATGACGTGGTAGAGGCTGGCGAAGTAATCGCCACGATGGGGGATAGCGATGCAGAAAACGTCAGATTACACTTTGAGGTCCGCCGTGATGGGCAGCCTCAAGATCCCATGGACTTTCTGCCTTCCCGATAGTGCACTCACCGCTAGAGTGAGCAAACAGCGTTTAACTTGGACGTTGCCCGAATGGCTGGATTCGAGCGTCATATAACAATTGTCACATAACAATATGGTGTGCGTCTTAGAGAGCATTCCTTTGACTTTCTAAATGACGGGTAGGCGACAAACGAGGGGTAAGGCCATGAGTATGTTGGAGAAAGATCTACAGGAGGTTGACCTGGATGCTGCTGAGGGGGCGCTTGATGATACTGATGAAGCCACGGTAGAAGAAGACGCTTTCGAAAAAGCACTAGGGCGCGAGGATCGTCAATCGACCCAAAGCTTGGATGCTACGCAAATCTACCTCAACGAAATCGGTTTTTCGCCACTGTTAACGTCAGAAGAGGAAGTTTACTACGGCCGCTTAGCTCGTAAGGGTGACCTATTGGGGCGCTCGCGGATGATTGAATCCAACCTACGGCTGGTAGTGAAGATTGCCCGTCGCTACCTAAACCGCGGCTTGACGCTGCTGGATTTGATCGAAGAGGGCAATTTAGGCTTGATCCGAGCCGTGGAGAAGTTTGACCCCGAGCGGGGCTTCCGTTTCTCGACCTACGCCACTTGGTGGATACGTCAGACCATCGAGCGAGCGCTGATGAACCAAACGCGGACGATCCGCTTGCCCATTCATGTGGTCAAAGAGCTGAATATTTACCTGCGTGCGGCGCGTGAATTGACCCAGAAGTTTGACCACGAAGCCACCGCCGAAGAGATCGCCGATCACCTCGATAAACCGGTCGATGTGGTCAAAAAGATGCTCGGCCTTAATGAGCGAGTGTCGTCGGTCGACTACCCCATGGGTGGCGAGAGTGATAAGCCGCTGATCGATACATTGGCTGATGATGAGGTTCAGGGCCCAGAGGCACGCCTGGTGGACGGTGATGTCAAAGAGCATGTGGATCTTTGGCTAGATGAACTAAGTGAAAAACAGCGCGAAGTGGTTGTCCGCCGCTTTGGCTTACGTGGACACGAGTCTGCAACCCTGGAAGAAGTGGGCGCCGAAATCGGCTTAACCCGCGAGCGAGTTCGCCAGATTCAAGTTGAAGCACTCAAGAAACTGCGCCGTTCTCTGGAAAAACAGGGCCTCTCTCTGGAAGCTCTGTTTGAAACCTAAGTGAAGCTTAAGCGAACGTAAATCGCGTTACCCCTCTAAGCCGGGCGAGTGCCATTGAGCGCTTACTCGGTTTTTTATTGCAGACGTTTTTATTAATAAGCTTTTACTGCTAAATCAGGTAAGTGAGAAAGCACATGCGCCCCCTAGTGGCTGATATTGATCTGGACGCGCTGCGTCACAACTATCAATTGGCGTGTAGCTGCGCGCCCCAAAGCCGCTCAGTGGCGGTTATCAAGGCCGATGGGTATGGGCATGGCGCGCTGGCCTGCGCCCAAGCGCTGGAGGACCTAGCCCCTGCGTTTGCCGTCGCCTGTATCGAAGAGGCCCTCGCGCTGCGCCAAGGGGGCATTACCCAACCCATCATCCTGCTGGAAGGTATCTTCAGCGCCGATGAGCTGGCGTTGGTGGATAACCATGGCTTTTGGATCGCGGTACACAGCCAGTGGCAGGTCGATGTCTTACTAGCAGCCTCACCGCAGGCGCCTATTCCCGTCTGGTTAAAAGTTGACTCGGGCATGCACCGCCTGGGCTTTGCTATCGATGAGGCCGCCGCCATCTGGCGTCAGTTAAGTGCCGCGCCGAGCGTGGCCTCGCTCCATCTTATGAGTCACTTTGCCAGCGCCGATTCCCGCGACAACCGCTACTTCCACCAGCAAATGACACGGCTTCAGGGGCTTGCTAGCGAGCTAGAAGCGCCGCTGTGTCTGGCCAACTCACCGGCCACCTTGGCGTGGCCGGTGGCCCACGGCGACTGGAATCGGCCAGGTGTGATGCTCTACGGCAGCGACCCTTTGGAAGTCGCCAACGAAATCACTCTGCAACTGCAGCCGGTTATGACCCTGCGCTCGGAAATCATTGCTCTGCGAGAGCTAGAAGAGGGCGAACCCGTGGGCTATAGCGGGCGATGGCGTGCACCGCGGCGTTCACGAATTGCCGTGGTCGCCTGCGGCTACGGTGATGGTTACGACCGCCATGCCCGCGATGGCACGCCAGTGTTGGTCAACGGCCAGCGCTGCGCGATTGCCGGTAAAGTCTCCATGGATATGTTGACCGTTGATGTAACGGACGTCCCCGATGCCGCGATTGGCAGCGACGTTGTATTGTGGGGTAGAGCCAGCAATGGTGAGGTGCTTTCGGTGGATGAAGTGGCCCGTTACTGCGATACCATTAGCTATACGCTACTAACAGGGGTACTGCCACGGGCGCCGCGGCGTTATCATGGGTGCTCTGCTTAATCGGTTGTTTCCATGTCGAAATCACGTTATCCGAGCTCATTCGCCCACCCGCGATACTGGCCCACATGGTTTGCTATTGGCGCTATGTATATCGCTGCCTGGCTGCCTTGGCGAATAAAAATGGCCATTGGCAAAGGGCTTGGGCTGCTCGCATGGCGCTTTGCCAAACGGCGGCGGCGTATTACTGAAACCAACATAGCGCTCTGTTTCCCCGAAAAGAGCGCGGAACAACGGCGCCAGCTAGTCAAAGATACTTTTATTGCCAATGGCATTGGCCTGATTGAAACCGCGACGGGCTGGTGTCGCGACGGTGAAAGCCTGCGCCACCGGGTCGCTTACATCGGCGAAGAGCATATGGCCCGCGCCGAGGCCCAGGGTAAAGGCGTGATCATTGTGGGTGTTCACTTCTCTTCCCTCGATTTGGGGGGAGCCATCCACGCGCTATTTTTCTCTGCTGATGCAGTCTATCGCCCGCATAATAATCCGCTGTTTGAGCGCTTTATGACCCGTGCTAGAAAGCGTAATTTTGGCGTCGCGATTGACCGTTATGATCTGCGCGGTGCAGTGCGTCAGCTCAAGGCGGGCCGCATGGTGTGGTACTCCCCGGATCAGGATTTTGGCCGCGATGTCAGCGTATTCGCACCGCTGTTTGGCCAGCAGGCCGCGACTATTCGTTTAACGGCCAAGCTTGCGCGTATGACTGGCGCGCCGGTGGTGCCGATGATGTTTCACCGCAACCCGGATAATGCTACTTATACGATTGAAAGCTTGCCAGCTTTGGAAGGATTTCCCAGCGGCGATGAAATCGGCGATGCAGCGCGGATCAACCAGTTTATTGAGCTGGCCATTCGCAAGCACCCCGAGCAGTACCTATGGCTGCACCGGCGTTTTAAGACCCGCCCTGAAGGCGAACCTAGCGTTTATTAAACGGCGATAGTCCTTCCTGCCATCGAGAGCGAAGCGCGGT
>NZ_JH393258.1:649064-822756 GCF_000236035.1 Vreelandella boliviensis LC1 | reverse complement strand
GGCTCCTCGCAATGACAAACAAGGCAGGCTCCTATCGCCCTTCCTGTCATCGCGAGCGCAGCGCGGCGATCTGGGCTTATTGCCCTTTCTGTCATCGCGAGCGAAGCGCGGCGATCTGGGCTTGAGTGCCACCGCGGGTAGAGATTGCTTCGTCGCAGGCTCCTCGCAATGACAAACAAGGCAGGCTCTTCGCAATGACATAAAAGGAAGTTATATTTAGTTGATATGTAATAAAAAAAGCCAGCATAAGCTGGCTTTTGGGCGTTTCGGTACTACGTTGAGTCCAGCTTGGGGGCTTAATCCAAGTTGCGGGAGTAGAAAATTTCCAGCATCTCCTTACGCAGACGGCCCTCAATATCGCGAGCTTCTTCAAAGGTAATATCGCGGCGCGATGTGCCGAACAGGTAATTATCCAGCTCAAAGTCTTTGAGCAGCATCTTGGTGTGGAACATGTTTTCCTGATACACGTTGACGTCCATCATCTGATACGCATGCTTGGTGTCTTCAGCAAGGTAATCTTGAATGGAGGTAATGCCGTGATCGATAAACAGTTTTTTGCCATCCACATCGCGGGTAAAACCACGCACTCGGTAATCCATGGTGACAATGTCGGAGTCGAAGCTGTGGATCAGGTAGTTCAGCGCTTTTAACGGGCTGATATGACCGCAGGTGGATACATCGATATCCAAACGAAAAGTGCTGATACCGTTGTCGGGGTGTGACTCGGGATAGCTGTGCACTGTAACGTGGCTTTTATCCAGGTGCCCAACCACCGTCTCCGGTAGCGGGCCGGGGCCCGGCTCAATTTGCTCAGGCGCCGCTTCATCAAGCTCATGTTCGGCAATCAAAATCGTCACGCTAGCACCGTGGGGCTCGTAGTCCTGGCGGGCGATATTGAGCACATGGGCGCCGATGATATTGGTGACGTCTTTAAGAATCTGCGTCAAACGTTCGGCGTTGTAGAGCTCATCGATATAGTCGATGTAAGCTGCAGTCTGCTCTTCGGTTTTGGCATAACAGATATCGTAAATATTAAAGCTCAGCGAGCTGGTCAGGTTGTTAAACCCGTGGAGTCGGAGATTGTCTGTCACTACCGAACCTCCTCAATAATCTCAAAGGAATGGGTAATCTCAACGCCGCCGTTAACGAGCATGATCGAGGCACTGCAATACTTTTCAGCAGAAAGTTCAACCGCGCGAGCAACCTGCTTCTCTTTAAGCGCGCGTCCGGTCACCACGAAATGGACGTGGATCTTGGTAAATACGGCGGGCACTTCATCGGCGCGCTCGGCGTCTAACTCAGCAACGCAGTCGGTCACATCGGCACGCGCTTTATCAAGAATATTCAAGATATCAAAAGCGGTGCAACTGCCCATGCCCATCAACAGCATTTCCATTGGGCGAGGCCCTGTATTGCGGCCGCCATGGTCGGGCGGACCGTCGATCACAACGCTGTGCCCGCTACCGGATTCCGCCACGAATTGGCGGCCTTCTGTCCATTTTACCCGTGCTTTCACGCTGCTCTCCTCATCTAGGCGACGAAAGGTAAGTCGCGCAGCATAACATTTCTTGGCCTGCGCGCCTCTCTTCCCGGTCCTACTCTTGCTTGGGCTTCAGTTGGTTTTCCAGCGCGGTCAGGCGTTCAGGGGTTCCCACATCGACCCAGGGCCCTGTGTAGCGTTCACCGCTTACCCGATTGTTATCAATGGCAGCTCTGAGCAGTGGCGCCAAAGCAAAGGCGCCCTGCGGCTGACCGTCTAACAGGGCGGGATGAATCACGCTGATTCCCGCGTAGGTCAAGCGCTCAGTGCTGGTTTGATTGACGCGCCCTACCGCTAGTCCAAAATCCCCATTCGCGTGGTGTGGAGGGTTTTCCACCAGTACCAAGTGCGCCAAATCGTCGCCCTGGAGCGCGTGTTGGGCTGGTAGTGCCGCGCACCAAACGTCACCGTTGACCAACAAAAAAGGCGCCTCGCCAAGTAGCGGCAGCGCTTGTTGAATGCCGCCGCCGGTTTCCAGCGGCGCTGTTTCGCGGCTCCAGTGAATGCGCAATCCATAGGCGTTACCGTCGCCTAGCGCGTCAATAATCTGCTCTGCACGGTAGCTGACGTTGATGACGACCTCATGAATACCTGCCTCGCGAAGACGCTCCAGGTGGTGCACGATGAGCGGCTTGCCTGCGACGGGCAGTAGCGGCTTGGGGCAATGGTCAGTGAGTGGGCGCATCCGCTTGCCAAGCCCCGCGGCTAAAATCATCGCTTTCATGACGGCATTTCCGCTAGTCGTTTCATAATGGCAGGCCGTAAGGTGAGTTTGACCCACTCTGCGAACGCCACCTGCTCGGGCACATTGGAGGAGGAGAGCGCAGAGAGACTATCTTCCAGGTGATCCAGAAAGTGCGGTAAGCGCTCGAGATAGCCACTTTTTTGATCACGCAGGGTTAAACGGCAGAAAATCCCCAGTACTTTTAGCGAGCGCTGGGCGGCCATAGCGTGGCATTGGGACAGAAAAGTGGCAAAATCGACGCTGCTAGGGAGTCGGCCGTCGCGGCGAGCCTGGTGATAAAATGCCTCGACAAAGTTGGCAAACTGCTCGCTACTAAAGCGGCAGTAGCGCCCCCGCAGCAGCGAGATCACATCGTAGCTGAGTGGACCCGCCACAGCGTCTTGAAAGTCGATCATAAACAGACGCTGGTCGTGCATCATCAGGTTCATGGCATCATAATCACGGTGCACAGTGACTACCGGTTGCGCTAAGGCGTGCTGAATAAGCTGCTCGCGAATGGCTTGCCAGCTATTTGGAGGTGGCAGCGTTAACCAAGCGCTGAGACACCACTCGGGAAACAGATCGAGCTCGCGGCCAAGCAGCGCCGTATCATAAGCAGGCAGTGAGTCAGGGTTTGCGCGGTTTTGTAGCTCCGCGATCAGCGTGAGAGCCTGCGCATGGTAAGCCTGTGTGGTAGCGTCACCGCTAAATAAATGCTGCAGCGGCGTATTGCCCAAGTCTTCTAGCAACAAAAAGCCATCTGCTAAGTTGGTGGCGTGCACCTTGGGTACCGGCAGCCCGGCGCTGCGCCAGCGCCTAGCGATAATCACAAACGGCTGGGAGTCTTCTTGGTCAGGAGGGGCGTCCATAACCACCTGGGTGTTGCCATCGGGTAGTGTGAGGCGATAATAGCGCCGAAAACTCGCGTCACCCACTGCAGATGAAAGCGAAATATCGGCCTGTGTTAGGCCATTTTGTTGGGCAGCCCACGTGGTGAGGGCGTTAATCCGATATGAGGACATGCAAGCTCCTTGCTGGTCGGGCATGATGCGGGCTGTATAATACCGATTCTGGATGCCAAGGATAACGAACATGGGCAAGCGATTTTCGCGCACGTTGCCGGTTGCGCATACGCTGATGGGCAGTTTGCTTGCTGGCGCCTCGTTTACGGCGGTGGCTCAAGGTGAAGCCTTATCTGCGGAAGCGTTGGATTGGCAACCCTGGGGGAAAGAGGAAGCGGCTAATCAACTGTGCCGTGGGCGCTACGTCATGCCCAGCTACCGCTTACCAGCGGAAGATAATCCGGAAACTCTCTCACTTGAGGCCAGCGACGTCGATTACGCTGCCAATGGTGAGGCGTTGCTACGCGGTGATGTTGTACTGCGTCGCGGCAATGAGGAATTGGAAGCGGAGCGCGTGTTTTTACCCGCTGATCGTCAGCAGATCGATGCTGAAGGCAATATTGCTATACGCGACGGGCTTGTTTTGGTACGCGGCGAACAGGCGATGCTAAGGCTTAACGAAGATCGGGCCACCCTGGGGAACAGCCACTATGTGCTTTACGAGCAGCATCTGCGCGGCCAAGCCCGTCAGCTAGAGCAGACAGGGGAGAGCGAGTACCGCCTGAAAGACGCAAGTTTTACTACCTGTGATCCGGGCGCCAATAGTTGGCAACTGGTCAGCAGCGATATTCGCCTGAACCAGGCCGAAGGATTTGGCACTGCGCGTCATGCCCGTCTGCAGGTGAAAGATGTGCCGGTATTTTACTGGCCATGGTTACGCTTTCCCATCGACGATCGCCGACACACTGGGCTGTTGACACCCTCAATTGGCCTCTCGGCAGATGGTTTTGACTACACGCAGCCGTTTTATTGGAATATTGCGCCCAATCGCGATGCGACCATCACGCCGCGCTGGATGAGTGATCACGGCTTGCTGATGAACGGTGAGTACCGCTACCTGTTTGAAGAGAGTGCGGGCATCGTCGAAGGCGGCTATTTAAGTAGTGATAACGGCGGTTCTGGAGGCGGTGCAAATCGCTTCGAAGGCGAGGATCGCTGGTATGTGGATGCCCGCCATGCTGGTCGTGTTAATGAACGAAGTAATTACAGCCTGCGCTACGGTGCGGCCAGCGACGGGCGCTATTTCGATGATTTTGGAGGCGAGTTTGGCGACAGTGATCGCGCTAGTATGGGGCGCTTGGCGCAAGTCGATTACCGTGGTGAGCGCTGGCAGCTTGATGCTCGAGCTCAAGGGTTCCAGCGCTTGGAATACCCGCTCAACGATAGCGATAAGCCGTTCTATCGCCTGCCGAGCTTAAGCGCCAATGCCAATTGGCAATTGGGCAATGGTTTCTATAGCCAATGGCGCTCCAATGCGACCTATTTCTGGCGGGATGTGAACGAGCAGCGTGTGATTGAACGTGAGGCTGCCACGGGTAGCCGTGTGCACTTAACGCCAGCCCTGGGTTGGCGGTTTGAGCGGCCCTGGGGCTACCTGGAGCCACGAACAGAGCTTTGGCACACCGACTATCAATTGGATTACGGCGAGCGCGACACCCAGCGTAGCGACTCGCCCAGTCGCAGTATTGCGGTAACCTCGGTGGACAGCGGCTTGGCGTTTGATCGTGAACTCTCCCTGGGTGGGCGCGACTATCGCCAAACCTTAGAGCCCCGTTTGAACTACGCCTATGTACCGCGCACTAATCAGAGTGAGCTACCCGTTTTCGATAGCCGCGAGCGCGCTTTCTCCTGGAATCAGCTGTGGTCGGCCCAACGCTTTTCCGGTGCCGACCGAGTGGGCGATCTCAACCGGCTCTCTTACGGCGTGCAATCGCGCTTGCTTGAAGATGCATCTGGTCGTGACCGGCTCTCGTTTGGGGTAGGCCAGAGCGTTTACTTTGATGATCGCAGAATTGATATTGAGGGCGATGCTGATACGCTACCGTCGCGCACCGACGGTGAACGTTATTATCAGGCCACGCGCGATAAATCGCCGCTGGTTACACGCATCGACTGGCAGATTAGCGATCGCTGGAGCACTGGCTACGATTGGCTCTACGACGATAACCTCGACCGCACCGAACGCTCAAGCTTGGATGTACGCTATCGTCACCCTCAAGGCCACGTAGTAAACCTTGGCTACCGTTGGGAGATCCAAAACTTTGACCCTGGGGTAGAAGCCAGTGATGACAGCTTTCGCAACTACGATCGTGAAGAATGGGATCTGTCATTTGCGTGGAAGGCAAGCCCTCAGATTGATCTGATCGGTCGTTATATTCACGATCAAACCAATGATCGCTCGCTAGAGCAACTGGCTGGCGTGCAGTGGAGCGACTGCTGCTATGGCTTGCAGCTAGTATGGCGGGAGTGGGTCGATGACAATGACAATGCGCGTATCGACGATGACTTTAACGATCGCGGGCTATTTTTGCGCTTCGTATTCCGTGGTTTAGGCGGTGTCGGTCAGGAGGCGGATAGCTATTTTGAACAGACCATTCCTGGCTATCGTCCGACTGCCCTGTAAATGACTTCCATAGAATGGCTAATGAAAGAGACGTTTGTTATGAAAATGAGAAAGCCCTTGCTAAGCCGTATGAAACAGCTCTCTGCAGGTAGTTTGCTGGCGCTGTGTGTAGGCACAGGCCTTGCGCTGGCCCCGCTAGCCCTACAGGCGCAGAACTTCCAGTCCACCCAGCGCCAGACGCTAGATAGCATTGTGGCTGTTATCAATGACGGTGTGATTATGCGTAGCGAATTAGATGATCGCATGACGCAAATCGAGCAGCAGGCGCAAGCCCAGGGCGGCAATCTTCCGCCCCGCTCCCAGCTGGAGCGGCAGGTGCTCGAACGCATGGTGATGGAAGAAATTCAGCTGCAAATGGCAAAAGATGCCAATTTGAGCATCGATGATACCGAGCTCAATGGGCAGGTTCGCTCGATTGCCGAATCGAACGGCATGACGCTGGATGAGTTTGCCGATGCCGTGGAAGCTGATGGTATGACGCTTGCCAGCGTGCGCGAAGATATTCGCCGCGAAATGCTCATGCGTCAGGTGCAGCAGCGCCAAATTAGCAACCGTGTATCGGTCAGCGACCGCGACGTTGAGCGCTTTCTAAACCAGCAGCCCGGCCAATCCGGCGAGCAGAACTTTATTGAAGAGACCCGTGCCCGCCACGTGCTGATTGCACTGACCCCTAATCGCGACGAAAATCAAGCCCGCGCGCGCGCGGAAGAGGTACGCCAGCGCTTGTCGCAAGGCGAGGATTTTGCCTCAGTGGCGCGTGAGGTGAGTGACGACAATGGCACTGCCCTCAACGGTGGCGAACTGGGCTGGGTTCGCCCAGGGCAAACCGTTCCTGCCTTTGAAGAAGCGATGCGTGAACTAGGCGTTAACCAAGTATCTCAGCCGGTTCGCTCTCAGTTTGGCTACCACGTGATTGAGGTGGAAGAGCGTCGTCGTCAAAACGTCACCCAAGAGAGCCAGCGCGAGCAGGTGCGCCAAGCGATCTTCCAGCGTCGCGCCAACGAAGCGTTAGAGACTTGGCAGCAAGAAATTCGCTCACAGGCCTTTGTTGATGTTCGTCTCTAATGGTAGCGGGCGCTCTATCACCTGATAGCACTTTGCCGGTGGTCATCACCACTGGTGAACCGGCAGGTATCGGCCCGGAGCTAACGCTGATGCTGGCGGCTCATGGCCAGCTCCCAGCGAATACGGTGGCGGTTGGCGATCCTGCTATGCTGCGCCAGCGCGCAGTTGCCTTAGGGCTTAATGTCAGCGTGGTTGAGTGCGTGCCAGGCGAGTCTCCAAACGGCGCCAAGGGCTTGCCGGTTTGGCCGGTTACGCTGAATCAACCGGCCACGCCGGGCGTTCTCGATCCGGCTAACGCCGATTATGTCTTGGCCACCCTGGCGCTGGCTGTGGATGCATGCCAAAGGGATCTGGCTGCTGCCATGGTCACGGCGCCGCTGCACAAAGGCGTAATCATCGAGGGCGGCTATTCTGGCTTTACCGGACACACCGAGTGGTTGCGCGATGCCTGTGGTGTCGATGAGGTGGTGATGATGCTCGCCACCGACGCGGCGCTGCATGCGGCGTTGCCAAGTTGGCAGGGCAGTGGTGATTTACGTGTGGCACTGGTGACCACCCATTTGCCGCTGCGCAATGTTGCCGACGCCATCACCTTTGAGCGGGTAACCCGTATTAGCAGACTGCTGGTGGCCGACTTGCAGCGCCAGTTTGGGATTGCCAAGCCACGCATCGCGGTGTGTGGCTTGAACCCCCACGCCGGTGAAGATGGTCACCTGGGGCGCGAAGAGCTGGATATCATTATTCCCGCGCTTGATGCACTACGCGCTGAAGGAATGGATATCCTTGGCCCGTTGCCCGCCGACACGCTGTTTACCCCCAGGCACTTGGCAGGTGTCGATGCTGTGCTGGCGATGTACCATGACCAGGGCTTGGCGGTATTAAAATACGCAGGCTTTGGTCAGGCCGCTAACATTACCCTGGGCTTGCCATTGGTACGTACTTCAGTCGACCATGGCACCGCGCTGGATCTAGCCGGTAAAGGCGTGGCAGACCCCGGCAGCCTAAAAGTCGCTATCACCCTTGCTCGCCGCTTAGCCGCGCAGCGGTTGTCTGCTAAATCCCCCGATTGAACCCGCACTCCAAGGAACACCGTTTGATGTCTACTGTGCCCCAACACCGCGCTCGTAAACGCTTTGGTCAGAACTTTCTACGTGACCTTGGCATTATCTCGCGGATCGTTCGCGCCGTTGGCCCGCGCTCGACGGACCGCCTGGTCGAAATCGGCCCAGGCCAAGGAGCGCTGACCGAGCCGCTGCTGGAAGCCGCAGGGCATTTAGAAGTGATTGAACTCGACCGCGACCTTATTCCAGGCCTGCGGGTGCAGTTTTTCAACTACCCCGATTTTGTGGTTCATGAAGGCGATGCGCTGAAGTTTGATTTTGCCGCGCTAAAAGGCGATGGTCCCGCGCTGCGCGTGGTAGGCAACCTACCTTATAATATCTCCACGCCGTTGATTGTGCATCTGCTAGCCGCAGGAAGTGCCATAGAAGATATGCATTTTATGCTGCAAAAAGAGGTGGTTGAACGCTTAGCCGCAGAGCCTGGCGGAGCCGATTGGGGGCGTCTATCAGTCATGGCTCAGTACTATTGCCAGGTCGAACAGCTGTTTATTGTGCCTCCGGAAGCCTTTGTGCCGCGCCCCAAGGTCGACTCAGCAATTGTGCGCTTAACGCCCCATGAAATACTGCCCTATACGGCAGATGACCCAGCGCTGCTGTTTGAGCTGGTGAAGCTCGCTTTTGGCCAACGGCGCAAAACGCTGCGCAATAACTTCAAAGGCCGGGTAAGTCCCGATACCTTGGAAGGCCTGGGCATTGACCCCATTCGCCGTCCACAAACTTTGACCGTGGCGGAGTACGTGGCGATTGCCAACCGTGTCGCCGCCGATGAGCAGGCAAGCGGTGAGTGGGGCAGTCAAACGTGAGTGGCCTAGCGATCAATGTAAGCGTTGTACCTAGCTATCGTGCTGATGAGTCTAACGATGGGGAGTCGCGGTATGTGTTTAGCTACACCGTGACGGTTCACAATCAGAGCCCCCATAGCGTCCAGCTTATGGCGCGCTACTGGAAAATCACCCAGGGCAGCGGCGACTGTCAGGAAGTGCGTGGCAAAGGCGTTGTCGGCCAGCAGCCGCTGATTGGCCCCGGCCAGAGTTTTCGTTACACAAGTCGCGCCATTCTTCAGACCCCGGTGGGGGTAATGGAGGGTGCCTATACGCTGTTAGATACCTCCACTCAGCGCGTTTTTGAAGTGGCCATTACCCCGTTTAGGTTGGCGGTGCCACTACAGCTCCATTAGGTGTTTTGCGTTAGCCTGCTCTCTAGATGGTCGCAAAGCCGCAGGGCCAACTGTACTAGCGTTAATGTAGGGTTGGCGTGTCCGGCGCTGGCAAAAACGCTGGAACCCGCCACGTAGAAATTATCCTGGGCAAACAGTCGACAGTCGGTGTTAACGATGCCTTGCTCGGCATCAAGGCTCATGCGCGTGCCGCCCATATGGTGACGGCCAGCCAACTCGCCCTCGGTGGGCAACTCTACCGGCGTATCAACGAGCCAGTCAGCCAGTTGTAGCCTACCTATCTCGTTGTCGCGCAGATACTCACCCAATAGCAGCATGCTCTCGCGGATAGTATGACGATCCAGCTCGGACTGTTTCCACACCAAGCGACTGCGGGGTACGCCCAGCTCATCCGTCTCTTCGCTTAACTCTATGCGATTGTCAAAGCGAGGTTCTTGCTCCCAAGCGGCTCTTAGTACCGCGCCGTGTATTACTCGCCCCTGAGCCTGCCAGACACGCAGTCGTCCCGCCAGCGTTGGCGCCTGATCGGCGAGCTCGTCAATCAGCTCCTGGGTCGCTTCTGGGTTCATGCGGTGTAAGCGCAGCCCACAATTCAGTATTTGGCGTGAGTTGATGGAATGGGCAGTGGGGGAGAGAAATACGTTGTAATTTTCGTCCAGACCCAGCGCTGATGGCTCGAAAAGTAGCGCTTTGCCCACTGTGGCGTGGGGGTGCTCCATCCAGTAGCGACCTAGGGTGGCAGCTTGAGGAATGAGTTGCCCTTGGGTTTGTTGGTTGCACCACAGCAGTAGGCGCGAGTTTTCGATGCCGCCGCAGGCCAGCACGAAGTAGCGCGCCTGAACCTTTCGGTAGTCACCTTGATAGTTTTTGAAAGTAGCGCCGGTGACTTTTCCATCAAGAGTTTCTAGCGCTGCTAAATTGGCTGTTAAGCAGCATTGAAGGGTGGTCGACTCGCTCAGCGTGGTGGCATATTTCTCCTTCAAGCGCGTAGGGTGGCCCAATGAGAAATAGATACGCTTGAGCCCAGAGTCCGTGACCGGCTGATCAGCCGGTGTAGGCGCCAAGTCGAGCACGCTAGCAGCAGCGCGGTAGTAGGGAGATAACGCATTCCGGTCAATAGGCCAGGCTGTCTCACTGGCGGCTCTCTTGGCGGTATAATCATAGCGATCGAGTGGTCGGCAGACGCCGCCCCAGTGGTTGGTCGACCCGCCTAAGTGGCGCAGGCGAGCGCCATAGAGGGGAATATAAGGGTCGCCGACGACTTCGCCCCGGTAGCACTCCTGGGAACGATCGCTGTAGTCTGCATCGCCACCTTCGCAGAGCAGCACGCGGTGCCCGCGCTCTGCCAGGGTAATGGCCATGGAAATGCCGGCCGCACCCGCGCCGATGATGCAGACATCCACGGCGTCGCTGTATTCGCCGATATCCTCAAAGGCGATATACATCAGCGGTCACTGCTGCGAAGTAGCCAGCCGTTCACCGTCACCGCAACAGGCGGCAGGCCAAGTTTGGGCGCGGCAGCTCGTGCGGCAGGAAGAAGCGTTGTGCCGGGAAGTATTAGTGCGCCAAGGCCTGCCAGGGTTGCCGCTCGCAGCAGCCCGCGTCGAGAATGATCCATGGTCATAAGCGTATTGTTTTCCTTAGCAGTTGGTGCGAGATGGCTACACGATTGAGTGGCAAAGCTAGCGAGAGGCTTAAGAGCGCCAAAGCGTACTTTTATAGTGATCTAGGTTCGCCATTTTCACCAGTGTTAATCATCAACATAAACCGCCAGCGACAGGCAGGGGGTGTCGGTGAAGTGGTAGTATTTAGCCTACTCATTTCATTAAAAAGGCCACGTGCATGAGCACCTATGCGATCGGCGATCTGCACGGCTGTCACGCCGAATTTGTAGCGCTTCTTGAGAAGCTCAGCTTCAACCCCGCACGGGATATGCTATGGCTGGTGGGTGATTTGATCAATCGTGGCCCAGGCTCTTTAGAGTGCCTGCGAGAAGTACGCGCGCTGGGTAGCTCGGCACGCAGCGTATTGGGCAATCACGATTTTCATTTACTAGTCGTGGCTCGCGGTGACGGCAAGCTGAAAAAAAACGATACCCTGAGCGATATTCTGGTCGCGCCTGATCGCGAAGCGCTACTGGACTGGCTACAGAGCCAGCCGCTTAGCGTAAGTGAAAACGGAACGCTAATGACCCACGCCGGGCTGTTGCCCCAGTGGAGCGTGCCCCAAACTCAGGCACTTGGGCGAGAAGTGCAGGCGGCGCTTGCCAGCGAAACATCCGGTGAGTTTTTAACCCTGCTATTTGGCAATCAGCCGGATAGCTGGCACGACGATCTAGACGGCATGGATCGCCTGCGTCTGATTGTTAATGTACTGACCCGGATGCGCTTTATTGATGCCCAGGGGTGTTTGGACTTTGCCGCCAAAGAGGGGCTGGATAGTGCCCCAGCGGGCTTTCTGCCCTGGTTTCAATACCCGCGTGACGATGACACCCGGCTGCTCTTCGGTCACTGGGCGGCGTTAGAGGGGCATACCCCACGGGCGCGGGTACCCGTTGAGGCGCTGGATACGGGCTGCGTTTGGGGTGGGCACCTAACCGCGCTCAACCTGGACAGCGGCGAGCGGACCAGTGTGCCTAGCCATCAGCGGGGAAAATGACAGTGAAAGAGACAAGCAGTGATCCCCGTTTAGCGGGCTTGAACGTATACAGAGTGGGCGGCGCCGTGCGCGATGAGTTACTCGGCTGGCCGGTTTATGACAATGACTGGGTCGTGGTAGGTGCTACGCCAGAGGCCATGCGCAAGCGCGGCTTTAAGCCCGTGGGGCGCGACTTTCCGGTCTTCCTGCATCCAGAGAGCGCCGAGGAGTACGCTCTGGCCCGCACCGAACGCAAGTCTGGCCACGGCTATGCCGGGTTTGAAGTACATGCCAGTCCCGATGTTAGCCTGGAAGAGGATCTACTGCGGCGTGATTTAACCATTAACGCGATTGCCCAGAGCACTGAAGGCGAATTAACCGACCCGTTTAATGGTCAAGGCGATATCGAGCGGCGCGTGCTGCGGCATATTTCAGCGGCGTTTAGCGAAGATCCGCTGCGGGTGCTGCGTACTGCGCGCTTTCTGGCCCGTTATGCGTCACTGGGCTTCACTATTGCTCCTGAAACCCTGGCGCTAATGCGTCAGGTGAGCAGCAGCGGTGAACTTGAGCACCTGGCCGCCGAGAGAGTGTGGGTCGAAACGGAAAAAGCGTTGGGTGAGCTAAGCCCAGAGGTCTATCTCACCACACTTGAACGCTGCGACGCGAATAAAGTGTGGTGGCCAGAATTGGTGGGCGAAGCATTAGCGAAGGGCTTGGCGGCGATGGCTCAGGTGCCCGATAGCGGCACACTGGCAGTGGCACACTGGCGCTATGCGCAGCTGGTATCGCCGCTAAGCGCTGAGCAACGTGATGCCTTGGCGGAACGACTCAAACTGCCCAATGCCGTTGCCCAATTAGCTCGCCATACCGCGCTTACTCATGCACTGTTAGCCGAATCACTGGATGGTCACAACGTGCTGCACTGGCTCGAGCGTTTGGATGGCTGGCGTAAGCCTGAACAGGTCGAGGAGCAACTGGCGTTAGTCAAGGTGCTGGCACCTGATCAGGTTGGTCAGCTCGAAAGCGCCTGGCACGCTGCCCTAAAAGTTAGCCCCCAGGCGCTGATAGCCGAAGGGTATCAAGGGGCGGCGCTGGGAAAGGCCTTGCGTGAGCGCCGCGGGAAGGCTGTAGCGGCTGCGCTAAGCTAGCGTCTTGCCGCAGCCAGAAGGGGCTGTTCGTCAGCTTGGGAGATCCAGTGGCCGCGCCAGCTGAAATCGACTGCCCAAAGACGTTGACTGCCAAGCTCAAAGGCGCTCCATAGCTCGGCATAGGGTGTGCCGCAGCGGGGGTGGCGCTGTTCGGGTAGCAGCTCGGCAAGCGGCTGTAAAACAAACGCATTATGAGTGATTTCGCTACGTGGTAAGGCGACCTCATCAACAGTGCCGCAGAGGCTGCCCACAGTGAGTAAGTCGATATCCAGCGCGCGGGGGCTGAATTTTGCAAGATCGGGCAGGCGACCATGCTCAATTTCCAGCTGCTTCCCCCACGCCTGAAGATCTCCGGGCGTCCAGGCACTGTGAAATGCCACGACCAAGTTATAGAAGTTGCGGCTGTCGGCGAACCCGACCGGCTCGCTTTCAAACACGCGGGAGATCCGCAGGGGACCGAAGGTATCAGCAAGCGCATCAAGGCAGCAGCGAATATGCCGGGTGGGGTGAATGTTGCTGCCTAAGCTGAGGGTCACCAGGTTCATGCGCTGAGCTCCTGGGTTGCCTCCGGCAGGATGCCGCGGGTAATTTCCAGACCGACACTAACGGCGTTGGCAACCGCGCCTGGTTTACGTACCGTTAAGCGCAGCCAAGTGATGGGGAACTCCGTACGCAGACACGCAGCGAGACGCTCAGCGAAGGTCTCTACCAGGGCGAACTGATGGGCATCGGCAAACTGCTGAATGCGCTGGCAGATAGCAGCGTAATCCAGAGTGAGGTGTAAGTCGTCGGTGGCTGCTGCCGAACGAATATCGGTCGCCAAGACCAAGTCTAAGCTTAGCGACTGTTGAATCGAGCGTTCCCAGTCGTAGACACCAATCACGGTATCGACACTTAACGCTTCAATCAAAATACGATCCATCCAGCTTCCCCCTACGGTAACAAGCGGGCGATTGTACGTTAGGATGGGGTTAAACGACAGTCAGTCGGGCTAGCGAGACGGTCTATAAAGCGAGCAGAGCGCCATGGCATGGATAGTGGTGGGTTATTTAAGTGGCAGTTGGCTGGCAGCGCTAAGCGTTTGCCGCCTGGCTGGCGTGGGCGACCCCCGCCAGCACGGCTCATTTAATCCAGGCTTTTCCAACGTACTGCGCCTATATGGGCCCCGCTTAGCGGCAGCGACACTGCTGTTAGACGCCTTAAAAGCCATGCCCGCTGTTCTGGGTGCAAAACTGATGAGCTACCCGGTCTGGCTGCAGGGTGTGGTGGGGTTGGCAGTCTTGCTGGGTCACAGCTTTCCGCTGTGGCATGGATTTCGTGGCGGTAAAGCGGTCGCCAGTGCCTTCGGCGTGCTGTTGGTATTGGTGCCCCAGGTGGCGCTACTGAGTGCGGCGATATGGGCGCTGCTGGCGTGGCGACTAAAAACGGCGGCGTTGGCCTCACTAGTCAGCGCGCTCGTGGCGCCGCTGGCCTGTGGCTGGCTAGCGCCGGAGTACATCATAGTGGTGGGTGGGTTCAGTCTGCTGGTGCTGGCCCGCCACGGGCTCAATATTCGCCGGCTTCGACGCGGTGAAGAGCCGCCGTTTGGCGGTTCCTAAGGTGCGCTAAGTTAAGCGTGCTATTAGCTGTCAGAGGCAGCCGGGGGCGCCAGTTGATCCAGCGGCCAGCGGGGCGTCGCCTGCATCATGCCTGGGGTGTCGCACTCGCCTGCCGCCAAGCGTTGAGCGCCCACATAGGCAATCATAGCGCCATTGTCGGTGCAAAATCGCCCACGTGGGTAGTAGGCGCGAGCCTGGCGTTTTTCACACTCTGCGTGCAGTCGTTCGCGCAGGCGATGATTGGCGCTAACCCCGCCCGCGACCACTAAGCGCTTAAGACCGGTTTGATCCAGCGCTCGACGGCACTTAATTACCAGCGTATCGACAACTGCCTCTTCAAAGGCGCGGGCAACGTCGGCGCGGGCTTGGGCGTCGAGTTCGCCGACTGTTTCCAACTGGCGAATGGCTGTCATGGTATGGGTTTTTAAGCCCGAAAAACTGAAGTCGAGTCCCGGCCGGTCGGTCATGGGGCGCGGAAAACGAAAACGCTTGGGGTCACCCTTTTCCGCTAACTTGGCGACCAGAGGGCCGCCTGGATAGGCCAGTCCGAGCATCTTGGCGGCTTTATCAAACGCTTCACCGGCGGCGTCATCCACCGATTCGCCGAGCAGTTGATAGCGCCCCAGCCCCTGCACTTCGACGAGCTGGGTATGGCCGCCGGAGACCAACAGCGCCACGAAGGGGAATTCAGGAGGCTCGTCTTCTAGCATCGGTGCCAATAAATGGCCTTCCATATGGTGTACGCCGAGCACGGGGATGTTTAAGGCGCGGGCCATTCCATGTGCCGTGCTGGCACCCACCATTAATGCGCCGACTAAGCCGGGGCCAGCGGTATAGGTGATGCCATCCAGGTCGCGGCGCGTCAGTTTGGCGTCGCTGAGCACTTGCTCAATCAACGGCAGCAGTTTGCGGGTGTGATCACGCGAGGCGAGTTCGGGCACCACGCCGCCAAACTCAGCGTGCATGGCGATTTGGCTATATAGCGCATCGGCAAGCAGCCCCTTGCCGCCGGTTAACGATGTATCGTAAAGCGCGACACCCGTTTCGTCGCAGGAAGTTTCAATGCCCAGAACTCGCATAAAAAGGGACTCTCAAAGGCTATTCAAAAGGTGTAAAGATGATAAACACAAGAGCGCTAGTCTAGCATTGTCGCCGTAGGTCAGCGTAAGCATTTGCAAAGATGGTCAGTGGCGACTAAACTACTGTGCGCTGTAAAACTGGGTCGTACACCGCGTTGTTAGTCGCAATATGAACCGCGATATCGCAGTGTACGTACTATCCGAACTCAAGACTCCTTAAGGTAGGTGAGTGCTTAATGCCTTCTGTAAAAGTACGTGATAACGAGCCGTTTGACGTCGCCCTGCGTCGCTTCAAGCGTTCTTGCGAAAAAGCCGGTGTTCTCTCTGAGGTACGCCGCCGCGAGCACTATGAGAAGCCGACTGCTGAGCGTAAACGCAAAGCGGCAGCTGCCGTAAAACGCCACGCCAAGAAGATTCAGCGTGAGCAAAAGCGTTTCGAACGGCTCTATTGATCCGTACCCGAGGGGGCCGGAGTAATTAGCTGGTCGTCTCAAGAGGGATGCCAAACGGCCGCCACTAGGTGGCCGTTTGTTTTTGACTGTTGTTTTTGACTGTTGTTTTTCAAGGCTGTTGTTGCTCAAGAACGTCGCTGTTTATATTATAGTGATCTGATTAAGCAATGGATCTGATGACCCTAGGCAGTGTTTTATAAGCAGCGTTTCAAGAGCTGCTTTTAAAAACAGTTGTTAAAACAGGTTTTAAAAACCAGTCTCGAAAGTTAGCGCTTTGCGCGAGGATGCCCGTAGTTCATGGCAGGCCAAATTCCACAGCGTTTCATTGATGACCTGTTAGGCCGCGTTGACGTGGTCGAGGTGGTTGGTGAGCGTGTGCAGCTTAAAAAGGCCGGTCGCAACTTCTCGGGGCTATGTCCCTTCCATCAAGAGAAGACCCCATCGTTTACCGTCAGTGCTGATAAGCAGTTTTATCACTGCTTTGGCTGTGGGGCTAATGGTAATGCACTACGCTTCTTGATGGAGTACGACAAGCTACCGTTTCCAGAGGCTGTGGAGCAGTTAGCCGGGCGCCTGGGTATTGAAGTGCCGCGCGAGGGCGCAGATGATCCGCGTGCTCAACAACGCGATAAGAAGCGCAAGGAGGGCGTCAACCTGCTTGAACTCGCCGCCAGTTTTTATCGCGAGCGATTAAAGATGCAGGAGGGCCAGCCCGCCCAGCGCTATTTGTTGGGTCGCGGGCTCTCCGACGACGTAATCAAGACCTATGGCATTGGCTATGCCCCGGCTGGCTGGGAGGCGCTCAAGCAGCATCTCAGTGAGCGTGGTATTGGTGAGCCGGTTCAGGTGGAGTACGGCCTGCTTATTCATCGTGAGGATACCGGGCGTACCTACGATCGCTTTCGTGATCGGGTAATGTTCCCGATACGTGACTTGCGCGGGCGCACCATTGCTTTCGGCGGCCGGGTAATGGGCGATGATCAACCCAAATACCTCAACTCACCGGAAACGCCCGTGTTTCATAAAGGGCGCGAGCTCTACGGCTTGTACGAGGCACGCCAAGTCTCGAACAAACTTGAGCAGTTGGTCATGGTCGAAGGCTATATGGATGTGGTGGCGCTGGCGCAATACGGTATTCATAACGCCGTGGCGACACTGGGTACCGCGACCACGGAAGACCATTTGACCCGCCTGTTTCGGCTGGTGAGTCGCGTAGTGTTCTGTTTCGATGGTGACCGTGCGGGAAGGCAGGCGGCTAGCCGTGCGTTGGAAACCGCATTGCCGCAAATGATTGATGGCCGTGAAGCGCGTTTTCTGTTTCTGCCCGAAGGTGATGACCCGGACACCCTGGTGCGTCGTGAAGGCACTCAGGCATTTCAGGATCGTGTGACCTGTGCCATGCCGCTGTCGGAGTTTCTATTCGAGCAAGCCGCCCAGGGGCGAGACTTAAAAACAGTGGAAGGGCGCGAACGGTTTGCCAGTCAGGTACTCGAAGCATTGAACAAAGTGCCTGAAGGCATGCTCAAATCACTACTGCTGGAGTCTTTGGCGCAGCGAAGCGGATTGGCGCAAGAGCAATTGAAGGTGCTGCTCGAAAAGCGTGCCCAGGCGACGCAACGCCACTCTTCGCAGAGGCAAGCGGAACAGGTCGAGGCCGATTCGGCGTCATCCGCGAAGCTTGGCGCTGTTTTGACAGCACCTGCCCAGTTGTCTCGCTCACGTTCTCAGGCGCTCTCCCCTGTTGGGCGTATTGTGCAGTTGTTGCTACATGAGCCCAATCTGGTGGCCACGCTTCCTGATCATTTGGAGTGGCTGCCGGAAGATGACGACGCACCGCTATGCAGAGAGCTGATCGCTTTGCTCAAGGCGGGGCGCTACCGCAGCCCACAAGTGGTGTTGGCACATTTTCAGGGCAGCCAACAGGGGCATGCCTTGGCGGCCTTCGCCAAGCGCGAGCTGTTGATTCCCAAGGCAGATCGAGAAGCAGAGCTGAATGGCTGGGTGGAGCATTTGCAGTATGTTCAGCGCCAGCGCTCTCCCCACGAGGAGTACACGGCGTTGCTGGCGCAGGAGCGCGCCGGGAAAAAGTTAGATAAGGAGCAGCGCCAGCGTTTGGCAAGCTTGGTAATGGAGCTTGCACAGCGCCAATGAGGCGGTGTCTTGGGCGATGGGGGTTGAATTCCTAGCGTTTCAGCACCAGATATAAGGGTCAGCCACCGAGCGTTGGCCTAACAGAACAAACTAACACACCTGAATTGCCGCGCAAATACGTCGAACTGGAAAATTTCCTGCTATTTACGCTATACTGTACGGCTTGTTGAGTTTAATCGATTCAGCGCTCTAGGTGTTTCATTCTTCTTCGTCGAGATAGGGTTTCTATGGCTGGAAATGCGCAGCAGCAGTCGCGTCTGAAGGAGTTGATCGCGCGAGGCAAGGAACAGGGTTACCTGACCTATGCCGAGGTCAACGACCATCTACCCGAGGATATCGCCGACCCGGATCAAGTGGAAGACATCATTGGCATGATCAACGACATGGGTATAAGTGTCGCTGAAGAAGCGCCAGATGAAGACACTTTGATGATGTCGGATCAATCCACGGACGAGTCCGCTGCGGAAGAGGCCGTAGCGGCCCTTGCCGCCGTGGAAAGCGATGTAGGCCGCACCACTGACCCCGTACGCATGTATATGCGTGAAATGGGCACGGTTGAGCTTCTGACCCGTGAAGGCGAAATTGAAATCGCCAAACGGATAGAAGAGGGTACCCGTGAAGTGATGTCGTCTCTGGCCTATTTGCCGGGAGCCGTCGCGTCTATTCTGGACGCCTACGACGCTACCCAGGATGAAGAAGCGCCAGGGCGTCTTTCGGATCTGTTTTCTGGTTTCATCGATCCCGATGAGGGCATCCCCGGCGTCGCCGAAGCAGAGGTGCCCGAGCCGGAGCCTGAGTCCGAGCTTGAAGAGGACGTGGAAGGCGACAGCGACGATGAGGACGAAGACTCCACGGCCAGCGAAGGCGGCCCGGATCCCGAAGAGGCGCGTGCGCGTTTCGAGCAGATTCGCGAGCAGAATGCCTTAGTCGAAGCGGCGTTTGCTAAACATGGCCGCGGCAGCGCCGAGCTAAAAAGTGAGCAGGCTCGTTTGGCAGTACTTTTCTCGCCCATCAAGCTGGTGCCCAAGCACTTTGAGCGCTTGGTCGGTCAGGTGCGTATCAGCGTTGAGCAGGTGCGTGCCCAAGAGAAAGCGGTCATGCAGCTGTGCGTCAAAAAAGCCAAGGTACCGCGCAAAACCTTTATCAAGTCGTTTCCTGGCAACGAGTCGCGCAAAACCTGGCTGGATGATTTCCAGGCAGCGCAGAGTAAGTACGCCGATCGTCTTGAGCCGCTGCGCGCCGATATTGCCCGTGCCCAGCGTAAGATCGCCTTCGAAGAGGACATGGTGCAACTCTCGGTTGCCGACCTTAAAGAGGTGAATCGCAAGCTCTCGATTGGTGAGGCGAAAGCGCGCCGTGCCAAGAAAGAGATGGTCGAGGCTAACCTGCGCTTGGTAATCTCGATTGCCAAGAAGTACACCAACCGCGGTCTGCAGTTCTTGGATCTCATCCAGGAAGGCAACATCGGCTTGATGAAAGCGGTCGATAAGTTCGAATACCGCCGTGGCTATAAGTTCTCGACCTATGCTACTTGGTGGATTCGTCAGGCAATTACCCGCTCGATTGCCGACCAGGCGCGCACCATCCGTATTCCGGTGCATATGATTGAGACGATCAACAAGCTCAATCGTGTATCGCGCCAGATGCTGCAAGAAATGGGTCGTGAGCCGACGCCGGAAGAGCTCGGCGAGCGCTTGGAAATGCCGGAAGATAAAGTCCGCAAGGTGCTCAAAATTGCCAAAGAGCCGATCTCCATGGAGACGCCGATTGGTGACGATGATGATTCACACCTGGGCGACTTTATCGAAGATGGCACCATGTTGTTGCCCATTGATATGGCCACCGGTGAAGGCCTTATCGAAGCCACGCGTAACGTGTTAGGCGGCTTGACCGCCCGCGAAGCGAAAGTGTTGCGCATGCGTTTCGGTATCGATATGAATACCGACCATACGCTGGAAGAGGTGGGCAAGCAGTTTGACGTGACGCGTGAGCGAATCCGTCAAATTGAAGCCAAGGCGCTACGTAAGCTGCGTCACCCCAGCCGCTCAGAGCCGCTGCGTTCGTTCCTAGACGAGTGAACGCCGTAAGTAGTGATTAGTGGTAGATAGAAAGTAAAAGCCCGTCGTTCTCAGAACGACGGGCTTTTTATTAAAGGCAATTGTTGCTGCGCTTAAGTGGAGAGCTGCCTAGCTTTATAAATGCGGCGCGCTAGTAGCAGTAGTTCCAGAGTGGCAATCAAAATTAAGCTATAACCAAGCAGTTCAACCACCTCTTCAGCGACGCTCTTAAAGGTTCCGGAGTAGCTCTCTTCAAGAACGGCGCGCCAAAAATCCTGACGCCCATATAAGCGCGAGAATATATAAGTGGTTAGCACGCCGGCCGTAAACAAACCAAAGGCGAAAGTGTTGCTGTAATGGGTGAACTCCTCAAGAAAGTGTTGGCGCTGTTTAACCACCCAAAAGAGCGATGGGAGAATAATCAGCGCAACAAGCACCTTCCAGGTGTTACCAGCAACATAGTTATCTAAAAAGTGATCCTGTTCGCGCACCAGAGAGGCGGCCATAAACGCTAGCAGTAGCAGCGTGACGGTGGGCCATACTTTAAGTACCTGGCGAATATAAATCAGCATTGCGCAGCAGGTGGCCAGCACAAACGTTTGGGTAAATTCGGTAAAACCTAGCTCGGAAAACCGTACTGATGGGAGATAAAGCGCTTCTAAATAGGCGCCTTGGGCAATAGCACCGATAAATAATACGTACAGCACGGCACGCACTAAGATGGTTTGAAACCCGATGGGCCAGAGAGGGGGGGAAGACATTCCAACATCCTTTGTGAGTAAGCGGCGTCGCTATTCGCATATTAAAACATGCATGGGTGAATGTTCATTATATCGTCACACTTATGTGTTCGCACGCCGATATTGTGGTTAATCACTCGACGTTTGGTCGTCGGCGCTGCAAAGTAAATAATAAACAGGCAATAACAGCGTTGTGAGGCGTAATGGGCATGGCTATTAGTGTGTTTGATCTTTTTCGTATCGGAATTGGGCCTTCCAGCTCCCACACGGTGGGGCCAATGCGCGCGGCCCGGGACTTTGCCCTGGCGCTTGGTGATGCCCGCGTTACCCGGCTGGTGGTAAGGCTACATGGTTCACTTGCCGCCACCGGGGTGGGGCACGGTACTGATCAGGCAGTGATCATGGGGCTAATGGGCGAAGCGCCAGAAAGTATAGACCCGGACACGATTGCGTTGCGCTTAAAACAACTGGCTGAAGGTGAACCGCTGTTGTTGGCCAATGGGCAACAGACTGCTTTTGACCCCTCTGTTGATGTGGAGTGGGATGATACTTGCCTGCCGTTTCACCCCAATGCCATGGTGCTGAGCGCTTATTGTGATGACGCACTGGTCGCTACCAATACCTTTTACTCCCTTGGTGGCGGTTTCTATGTCGATCAAGCCAAGGCGGATCAAGGTGAGGTTGGCGAAGATGCCACTGAGTTGCCGTACCCCTTTAATACGGCGGCTGAGCTGCTCGCGCTGTGTCGCCAGCATCAACTGCGTATTAGTCAACTGATGTTTGAAAACGAGAAAGCCTGGCGCAGTGAAACGGCCATTCGTGAAGAACTGCTGACCATTTGGCACGCCATGAGCGACAGCATCGAGAATGGCCTACGTGCGACGGGTCATTTGCCCGGCGGACTAAATGTTCGCCGACGTGCACAGCTGCTCCATCAACAGTTGCTTCATCCACCGGCCAATCAGCGGCTGATTGTGTCGAGTTTTACCGTGATGGATTGGGTCAACGTGTTTGCGCTGGCGGTGAATGAAGAGAACGCCGCCGGACGACGCATGGTCACCGCCCCGACCAACGGCGCGGCGGGGATTGTGCCCGCCGTATTGGCGTACTACTTAAAGTTTGAACCCGCCGCCAGCGAGGCAGATGTGGTGGATTTTCTACTTACTGCGGGGGCAGTGGGCATTTTATGCAAAAAGAACGCCTCGATTTCCGGTGCGGAAGTGGGTTGCCAGGGCGAAGTGGGCTCTGCCTGTGCTATGGCGGCCGCTGGGCTTGCCGAAGTGCTGGGAGGCTCGCCGGGTCAGGTGGAAAACGCCGCTGAGATTGGCTTGGAGCATAATCTCGGTTTGACATGCGACCCGGTAGGCGGGCTTGTTCAAGTGCCCTGCATTGAGCGCAATGCGATAGCCTCCGTCAAAGCTATTAATGCGGCACGTATGGCGATGCATGGCGATGGCGAGCACTTTATATCGCTGGATAAAGTGATCCGCACCATGCGCGATACCGGCCGCGATATGCAGGACAAATACAAAGAGACATCCAAGGGTGGGCTCGCCGTCAATGCCATCGAGTGCTAAGCCACCAAGTGCTAAGTCATCAAGTACTAAGTCATCAAGTGCTAGGCCAGCGGGTTGCTGGGCAATAAGTTGTCAATGTTGGCGACCAGGTAGTCGACCAACTGGCGTATTTTAGGTGATAGATGGCGGTGGCGGGGGTAAACCGCCCAAACGGCGGTATCGTGGTGCTGAAAAGGCTCAAGCACGGCCACCAGCTCACCGCTGGCCAAGTAGGGAGCAACGTAGTAGTCCGGTAGTTGCGCAAGGCCGAGGCCTTTGCGTGCCGCGTCTAACAACGCTGGGCCAGAATTGCCCGTCCAGCAGCCCTCGACACGCACTTCACGACGTTGCCCGTTGACTTCAAATAGCCAGTTGGGCCGTGAGCCAATCAGGCAACGGTGCTGGCTAAGCTCTGCCAAGGTGTGGGGGCGCGGCGCCTGGCGGAAGTAGCTTTGCGAGCCGACGATATACTCGCGGCGGTCGCATAGGCGTCTGGCGATCAGGCTGGAATCCTTTAATACCCCCATCCGAATGGCAATATCGTAACCCTCTTCAATCAATTCCACCGGTCGGTTAGTGAAGTGCATGTGAACATCCAGTTGCGGATGCAAACACTGAAAGTCATTAACCAGCGGCGCGATAAAGCGCTCGCCAAAGGTCGTGGCCGAGGTCAGTTTAAGCAGCCCATTGGGCTTGGCCTGAAGTTCGCTAAGCGCCTGCTCGGCATCGCGCAGCCCATCAAATAGATGGCGACAGTGCTCCACGTAGGTGGCGCCCGCGTCGGTTAAGCGGATCTGGCGGGTGGTGCGGTAGAGCAGTTGTACACCTAACTGGTTTTCGAGCTGACTAACCAAACGGCTGATATGTGAGGTCGACACCTTCAGGTGACGGGCCGCAGCAGAGAACGTGCCTAGACGCACCACCTCAACAAAGGCTTCGATACGGCTCCAGTGCTGCATGCTAACTCCTTGGGTCGATAGCAATTGTTGCTGTGTGGCAATAATCTTATGAGTGTATCCCGGTTTATCAAGGGCGCCTAGCTGGCCTACACTGCAACCACTGAAAACACATTGAGCAGCAGGGTAATGCCTGCTGTGGGCGATGCAAAAAGGAGCAGGCTTAATGAAATCACGCGCAGCGGTTGCACTGGAAGCGGGAAAGCCGCTTGAACTGGTTGAGATTGATGTAGAAGGCCCAAAGGCGGGGGAAGTGCTGGTTAAAATGGCCGCCACTAGCGTCTGTCATACCGATGCTTATACGCTCTCAGGAGCTGATCCAGAGGGTAACTTTCCTGCAGTGCTAGGCCATGAAGGCGCAGGCGTCGTGCAGGAAGTAGGCGAGGGTGTCACTAGCCTTAAGCCGGGCGATCATGTCATTCCGCTTTACACCGCCGAGTGCGGCAAGTGTAAATTCTGTTTGTCGGGTAAAACCAACCTGTGTGGCAGCGTGCGTGCTACCCAAGGTAAAGGGGTAATGCCTGACGGTACCTCGCGTTTCTCACTAGATGGCAAGATGCTGCATCACTACATGGGCACTTCTACCTTTAGCGAGTACACCGTGTTGCCCGAAGTCTCCCTGGCGGTGGTGTCTAAAGAAGCCCCCATGGATAAAATCTGCTTGCTGGGTTGTGGTGTCACTACCGGTATCGGTGCGGTGCTTAATACCGCTAAAGTAGAGCCGGGCGCGACGGTAGCGGTGTTTGGTCTCGGTGCTATCGGTTTGGCGGTAATTCAAGGCGCGGTGATGGCCAAGGCGGGACGCATTATTGCCATAGACGTTAATGCCGATAAATTCGAGCTGGCTAAACAGTTTGGCGCCACCGACTTTGTGAACCCGAAAGAGTACGCTGATCCGATCCAGCAGGTGATTGTCGATATGACTGACGGCGGCGTTGACTACTCTTTTGAGTGTATCGGCAACGTTAACGTTATGCGTTCAGCGCTGGAGTGCTGTCATAAAGGCTGGGGTGAGTCGATCGTGATTGGTGTCGCCGGTGCTGGTGAAGAGATCTCTACACGGCCGTTCCAGTTGGTTACCGGGCGGGTCTGGAAAGGCTCTGCTTTTGGTGGCGTAAAAGGGCGTAGCGAACTGCCGGGCTACGTTGACCGTTATATGAACGGTGAGATCAATATCGACGATTTCATTACCCACGATATGCCGTTTGAGAAGATCAACGAAGCGTTCGATTTACTGCATGCGGGTAAGAGCATTCGTACCGTGCTGCATTACTAAGGTCTGCACAACTAAGTGTCAGAGCAGGTTTCCGTGAGGGCGCTGTGAACCCATCCGTGGGCGCTACTTTTGACATCCCTGTCAAAAGACCCTCACTCCAACCTGCCCTGACACTGCGTTATCGGGAGCTTTACAGACAGTTAGTTGCTCTGTGCATTACTAGGCCTAGCATTATTAAGTAGTATAGGAAGCACGTTTGAAACGCTAAAGCGCGGTAGGGTAGACCTGCCGCGTTTGCTGCATTTAAAGGAACCTGCCCATGAGCATGAGTGAAACTCTAGAACTGGTGTCCGCCAACCGTAGTTTCGGTGGCTGGCATAAGCGCTACCGCCACTACTCCCGTGCGCTGGACTGCGACATGATCTTCGCCGTTTACCTGCCGCCCCAGGCGGAAAACGAACGCGTACCGCTACTTTGGTGGCTCTCGGGGCTGACCTGTAATGATGAAAACTTCATGCAGAAGGCGGGTGCGCACCGTATTGCTGCAGAGCTAGGTGTAGCAATTGTTTGCCCTGACACAAGCCCACGCGGTACCGATTTGCCCGGTGAGCATGAGAGCTTCGATTTAGGCTCTGGGGCTGGGTTTTACGTCAATGCCACCGAGTCACCCTGGAAGTCTCACTATCGCATGTATGACTATGTGATTGAGGAGTTGCCTTCCGTGGTGCGTCAGCACTTCCCGGTAAATGG
The DNA here is from genome assembly GCF_000236035.1 of Vreelandella boliviensis LC1. Lineage (GTDB taxonomy): Bacteria > Pseudomonadota > Gammaproteobacteria > Pseudomonadales > Halomonadaceae > Vreelandella > Vreelandella boliviensis. The sequence goes on along the minus strand of NZ_JH393258.1, from coordinate 797,264 downwards.
GCGCGAATCTATCAGCGGGCACTCGATGGGTGGGCACGGTGCATTGATCCTGGCGCTGCGTCATCCAGGGCGTTTTCGCTCGGTATCGGCCTTCTCACCGGTGGTCAACCCGATGAACTGCCCTTGGGGGCAGCAGGCGTTTAACGCCTATTTGGGTGACGATCAGTCACGCTGGCGCCAGTACGATGCCTGCGAACTGGTGGCCAACGGCGCATCCCGCCAGCGGCTGTTTATCGACCAGGGCGAAGCGGATCAATTTCTGGAGGAGCAGCTTCAGCCTGAGCGTTTAGAAGCCGTGTGCGAAGAGCACGATCATCCGTTAACGCTGCGTCGCCAGCCGGGCTACGATCATAGTTACTTCTTCATTGCCTCGTTCATTGAGGATCATCTGCGCTATCATGCAGACCACCTCATGAAGCGTTAAGGATAACTGGATGCTCAATCGCTCGCTGCGCCGTTTTATGCGTCTGCTATGGCGGATTGTTTGGCGCGGCGTTTTAGCGTTTGTGCTGCTGTCGGTCGCGCTGGTCTTGCTGTTCCGGGTCGTTCCTCCGCCGGGGTCGATGGTGATGGTCGAGCGCAAAATACAGAGCTGGATTCATAGCGAGCCGATTCGCATACACCGGGAGTGGCGAGGCTGGGATTCGCTCTCTGTTAACGCCAAGCTGGCAGTAATTGCAGCAGAGGATCAGCGCTTTCCACACCACAGCGGATTCGATCTTGTCGAATTGCGGCGGGCGTGGCAGGCCAGCCAAGAGGGGGGGCGATTGCGCGGCGCCAGCACTTTGAGCCAGCAAACCGCTAAAAACGTTTTTCTGTGGACAGGTCGCAGCTGGACGCGAAAGGGACTGGAGGCGTGGTTCACGCTACTGATTGAGATACTCTGGAGCAAGCAGCGTATTTTGGAGGTCTATCTTAATGTCGCCGAGTGGGATCGCGGTGTATTTGGACTAGAAGCCGCTGCTCAGCACTATTTTGGTGTCTCTTCGAATTCATTAACTGAACGCCAAGCGAGCCTTCTCGCGGCTATTTTGCCCAGCCCGCTCACTCGAAGCGCTGCACGACCCGATGCCCAGGTTGAGCGGCGAAGCCAGTGGATACGCCAGCAAATGCGTAACTTAGGCGGGGATGATTATTTGCAACATCTATAGCAATTTCCATCCACGCTAGTCGTATTTGGCGTCGTCAATTTCCGCCAGTGCTTCCAAATTTGGGTAGGAAAAGTAATAGCCCTGCTGCATCGGAATACCCAGTGCCAGCAGGCTGCGCGACTCCTCGCGGGTTTCAATGCCCTCTGCAATCAGCTGTGTCCCCAATGTTTCTGCTAGCGCCACCAGACTACGTAGTATGACTTGGCGGCGCTTGTCGCTATCGCACTCCATCACCAGGTCACGATCAATTTTTAGCGTATCTGGGCGTAGATCGGTCAATAGATCAAGGTTGGCATAACCGTTACCAAAGTCATCCAGCGAGGTGGTAAAGCCCATTTCGCGGTAACTCTCAATAATGGTGCGCATATGCATGCGGTCTTTGACCCGCTCGGTTTCGGTAATTTCGAAATTGAGCCGCTGGGTGGGCCAGCCAATGCGATGCGCTGTTTCCAAGGTGGCTTGAATGCACGCCTGTGGCTCATAAACCGCATTAGGCAGAAAGTTGATAGAGAGCCGTTCCCGCATGCCCAGTTCGCTGGCTAGCTCAATGGCTTTGATACGGCACACCTGGTCAAAGCGATACATCAACTCGTCGGTCACCTGGCCCAGTATTGAAAAAGCGGATTCACCACTAGGGCCGCGTACTAATGCCTCGTAGTAAATAATTTGCCGCTGACTAACATTTACGATCGGTTGAAACGCCATCGTAAATGCAAAAGGTACCGGAGAATCGCAACGCTTACAGTGTCCGTTCACCCTGGCACAGTGGTGTTGTGCTGGCATGTTTATCCAAGCCCTGGAATAAAATTATCGATAATTATTAAAATCGAGTGATCATCTAATCGCCTTAGGGGCAGGTTTTCGTATAACCATCACCACCCCAGTGATGGCGACCAACATCCCCACAAGCCCTAGCAGGGGAAGACGTTCGTCAAATAGCCACCACGCCTGAAGCGCCGTGACCGGTGGCACAAGATAAAAAAGACTCGCCACACGCGAGGCTTCCCCCTTTTTAATCAAGGCCATGAGTAACAGAATAGCGGTAATTGACAGAATCAACACCAGCCAGCCCAGGGTCAGCACAAAGGTGCTGCTCCACTCCACATGGCGGGTCTCAAAAAGCAGGGCACCAACCCCGAGCAGAGCGCTCGCCGCTACGTACTGAATAACCGCCCCAGAAAGTAGCGGCATGCTGGTGCAATACCTTTTCTGATAAAGCGTGCCCAGCGAAATACCTATTAAAGCGGCGGTGACACACAGCAGAGCACTAATCCCGAAGCCATCAAACAGTGACTCTCCAATCTCAAGCTTACTGCCGAGCACTAAGCTGATGCCAATCAAGCCCAGTCCTAGCCCCAACCACTGGCGTCTGGAGAGCTGCTCGCCTAATAAAGGACCTGCGAAGGCGGCGGTCAGAAGTGGCTGGAGCCCCACTAATAGTGCCGCTAAACCGGCGGGCATACCTAGATAAATGCCGTAAAAGACGCCGCCTAAGTAGGCTCCATGCACTAAAAAGCCTGATATGGCGATGTGTGTCCATAGCCTGGGTGATGAAGGCCAAGGTATACGCATCACTATGACCAGCGGGATCAGTAGCAACAGCGTGAGTGCAAAGCGAATAAACAAAAACGTAAAGGGTTCTGCGTAAGGCAGGCCAAACTTGGCGCCGATAAAGCCGGTGCTCCAAAGCAGAACAAAAATAGCCGGCATGGCGGCCAACCCGGCCGAGGGCAGATTATTGGGACGTAACTTGTTGAATAAGCTTGGCATGTCGTTTCCGTAGTAGGGTGTTTTAGCTGTTTTTTTGATACATAAAGTTCTTCTTGTTACTAACTTTTACATAATAAATTGAACCTGCTTGAATCAGGCGCGTCACAGTGGGCACATACACAACGCAATATTGAGGTTTTTTCTATGCAACGTATGACTGCTCTGTTCTCCGCTGCCCTGCTCGCGACTGGTTTGATGACGGCTACTGCCCACGCCCAGGAAGAGCAAGGCGCTGCACAAGATCCAATGGCGACCCAGCAAGCACCTGCCCAGGATTTTTCTGATGACCAGCTCCAGCAGTTTGCCGATGCTTCTCAAGAAATTGCGGTTATTTCTCAGGAATATACCCAGCGTCTGCAGGAAGCGGAAGATGAAACAGCGCAACAGGAAGTGCGCACTGAAGCTAACGACCGCATGATCGAAGTGGTCGAAGATAGCGGCCTAGATGTTGATACTTTCAACGCTATCGGTCAATCCATTCAGCAAGACCCAGAAATGATGCAGCGTGTGCAGGAAATGGCTAGCCAATCGTAAGCCATATCGCTGACAGTATCTGATTTTGGTTTTGCTAATACATTAATCGTCATTTAGCAGAGTGATTATCAGTATGGCTTAGGCCATCAAAGCCCGGTGCATAACTGCACCGGGCTTTTTGTTTTGCGTGTCGTTTCGCCAACGGGCAGTTTTATATGCGTGGTGGGGTTTACCTGACTTAGCCTTCCCGCCACACTTTACATTGTGTGTAGATTATCCAGTCTATTGACCGGCAAGCCCGAGGAGTCCGTATGGATGTCGAACTGTTAGAAATACGCCAGCATATGGGTCGGTTTCCCCCTTTTGATGGGCTGTCGGATGATCTTCTTGATGCCATTGCTGAACAGGTGGAAGTGAGCTACTTCAAAACCGGCAGCAGTATTTTAGCGCTAAACGATACACTCAATGATCTGTGTTATATCCGCAGTGGCGCTGTGGAGGTCTATCGTAGCCAGGGGGAGCTATATAACCGGTTAGGTGAAGGCGATATTTTCGGCCATTTCAGCCTGCTGCGGAATCATAAAGTGCGCCTTCCTGCGAAGGCGATTGAAGATACCTTGCTCTACTTTATCCCTAAAGCGGTCTTCCAAAGGCTGTGTGATGAGGATGAGCATTTTGCCGATTTTGTCGAGTTGGAGCGGCCGCGGCTAGAGAGCGCCGCCGAGCAGCAAAAGAAGTCCAACGACATGATGGTCACGCGGATACGTAAGCTGCTGACCCGTTACCCGGTAATGGTGGAAACGTCTACCAGCGTTCAGCTTGCCGCGCAGCAAATGAGCGACGCCCAAGCCTCTGCGCTGCTGGTAATAAAAGAGGGCAGCGATAACCCGCGCTACAGTTTTAAAGATAGCGAAGGCCAAACCTGGCAAATGTGCGGGATTTTAACCGACAGTGATTTTCGTACCCGCATTGTCGCCGAGGGGCTATCGCCACAAACCTCGGTCGGCGAGGTCGTTTCCTCGCGGCTAATTACCATTCAATCGGACGCCTCTGTTTATGAAGCCATGCTGACGATGCTGCGCAGTAATGTGCATCACCTGCCGGTGCTTTATCGTCAGCGCCCGGTGGGCGTGGTGCACCTTTCCGACATTATCCGCTACGAGACCCATAGCGGCCTCTATTTAGTCAGCAATATCTTTAATCAGTCCAGCGTCCAGGGGCTGGCGCGCTTAGCGCCGGATGTGCGCGCGGCGTTTGTGCGCATGGTGCAAGAGGGCGCCAACTCTCAGATGGTAGGTAGTGCGCTCTCTACCATCGGGCGTAGCTTTACACGACGGTTGCTGGAAATGGCTGAAGCCGAGCTCGGGCCGCCGCCGGTGCCTTACTGTTTTATGGTCAATGGCTCCATGGCGCGCAACGAGCAGAGCATTGTCACCGATCAGGATAATGCGCTGATCCTCTCCGACGAATTTAATCCTGAAGAGCATGACGACTACTTTTACGCCCTGGCAAAAATTGTTAGCGATGGCTTAGACGCCTGCGGCTATACCTACTGCAAGGGCGATGTCATGGCGACCAATACTCAATGGCGTCAGCCGCTCAGCGTTTGGAAGGGTTATTTCCAGGATTGGATGGCCAACCCCACGCCCGAGCGGCTGCTGCACAGCTCGATTTTCTTTGACCTGGATAGCTGCTATGGCGAAGACCTCTTTGTGGAAACACTACAAGACTTGATTGCCGAGACAGCGCCAAAATCACCGCTGTTTTTAGCCGCCATGGCGCGTAATGCCTTAAACCGTACGCCGCCGTTAGGATTTTTCCGCACCTTTGTGATGGAGCAAGATGGTAAGCACAATAACTCCATCAACTTGAAGCGCCGTGGCACGGCACCGATGGTGGACTTGGTGCGTATTCATGCTTTGGCCTGCGGTTCCAAAGCGCAGAACTCCTTTCAGCGTTTGAATGACATCAGCAAGACCCAGCTGTTGGCGACCGGCATGAGCGACAAGCTAAGCTACGCATTTGAGTTCTTATGCATGTCGCGGGTTCGCCATCAAATGATCGATCTGCAAGAGGATCGCCTGCCGGACAACAATATCGAGCCTGAAAACGTGGCCGATAGCGAACGGCACACCCTCAAAGACGCTTTTCAGGTGTTGAGCAACGCGCAAAAATTTCTCAAGTTCCGCTACCCCATGCCCGCTCAGCGGCAGGGGCGTTAAGATGTTCGGTATACGTCCACGTCAGAAAATTACCCAGGCCGACTGGAAAGGGTATATGGCTCAGCAGTCACAGCTGGCGAGCAATCCGGCCATCCAACAGTTTTTTGGGACCTCGCTGCCTGACCCTGAAACACCCATTTCTAAGGTGCCTATGGTGGCGCTGGATATGGAGACCACTGGGCTGGATGAGCGGCGTCACGCGATTGTCAGCATTGGCGTTGTGCCGTTCACGTTAAGCCGTATCAAGTTGGCCGAGCGACGCTATTGGGTAGTCAAACCGCCCAGGCCCCTTGATGAAGCCTCGATTGCTTTCCACCATATTACCCACTCTGAGATCGCCCAGGCGCCGGATCTAGACGAAATCCTTGATGAACTACTGGCCCAGCTAGCGGGGCGTTTGGTGGTAGTGCACTTTCGTAATATCGAACGACCCTTTTTGGATGCAGCGGTCAAAGCCCGGCGTGGGGAAGGGGTGCTGTTTCCGATGATTGATACCATGTCGCTGGAAGCACGGTTGCACCGCCAAACGCTATGGGCGCGGTTTCGCCGCTGGCTGGGCCGCCCGCCGGTTTCCATCCGCCTGAACGCTAGCCGTAGACGCTACGGCTTACCCGCTTATCAAGGGCATCATGCGCTGGTGGATGCGCTGGCGACCGCGGAGCTTTTACAGGCGCAAATTGCCACCCACTATCAACCTGAAACGCCATTGAAAGATATATGGTGTTGAAGGCTATCTATCAACTTATCAACAAAAAACGGGCAACCCAGAGGGTTGCCCGTTTTGCTTGCTAGCTAGGTTTTTAAACCCGTATTTTTAAACCAGCAGGTCGGTTTAAACCAGCGCTAGACGGCTTTGGGTTCGCTCATCAGTCCCTTGATGATGGCATAGCAGGCCACCAGCAGGATAATGGTGAACGGGAAGCCGGTAGACACCGCCATGGTTTGCAGCGCGGTCAGACCACCGCCTAGTAGTAGTGCGATGGCAATCGCGCCTTCGATAATCGCCCAAAACACGCGCTGTGGTTTCGGCGCATCGACCTTGCCGCCCGCAGTAATTGAGTCGATAACCAACGAACCAGAGTCGGAGGACGTCACAAAGAAGATAATCACCAACAGAATCGCTATGAATGAGGTGATTTGTGACAGCGGCAGCTGCTCCAGCATGATGAAGAGCTGTAGGTCCACTCCAGCGTCACGTACGGCTTCAATGCCCTGGCTCACATATTGATCAATGGCTGTGCCGCCGAAAGTGGTCATCCATAACACTGACACAAAAAAGGGCACTAGCATAACGGATATCAGAAATTCACGTACGGTGCGGCCACGGGATACCCGAGCGATAAACATACCAACGTACGGCGACCAGGAGATCCACCACGCCCAATAGAAGGCTGTCCAGCCCTGACTGAAGTTGGCATCTTCGCGTCCAAAGGGGTTCGACAGTGCAGGTAGGTGCACCGCATAGTTCCATAGGTTTTCAAAGAAGCCGGTGGCAATCAGTAGGGTAGGGCCGACTGCAATCACAAAGAACAGCAGGGCTGCTGCCATGGCGATGTTGATTTTTGAGAGTAGCTGAACACCTTTATCGACGCCCGCTAGAATCGAGCCGATGGCGATAATCGTAATACCAACGATCAACAAGATCATGGTGATATCGCTTTCAGGCGCGTCAAACAAGTAGGTAAGGCCCGCAGCGGCCTGGGTAGCACCCAACCCCAGTGAGGTCGCTAAACCAAACAATGTGGCGAAAACGGACAAAATATCAATCACGTGACCTGGCCAGCCCCACACACGCTCACCCAAAATAGGGTAGAACACCGAGCGCATAGAGAGCGGAAGGCCTTTATTGAACGAGAACAGCGCCAGCGAAAGCGCGACAACCGCGTAAATTGCCCAGGGGTGTAGCCCCCAGTGAAAGATGGTTGCGGCCATAGCTAATGCTTCAGCACCGGCAGCATTACCTTCCGCACCTGCAAGCGGCGCCCAGCTGCCTCCGTCAAATGAAGTGCCAAAGTGCGTCAGCGGTTCATTAACGCCGAAGAACATCAGGCCAATGCCCATGCCCGCAGCAAACAGCATCGAAAACCAACCCATATAGGTAAAATCGGGTTTGGCATCTGCGCCACCAATGCGGATTTTACCTAATGGGGAGAAAATCAGACCAATACATAAAATGACGAATATATTCGCCGCTAATATAAAGAACCACGCCAGATTCCCAGTCAAGAAACTGAAAATAGCATCATAAATAGGCGCGATAGTGTCTTGCAACGCGAGCGTTAGCACCACAAACAGCAACACGATGACGGCCGAAATGCTAAATACCTTGCCGTGCAGGTCTAGATTGAGACCCATGGTGTTGGTGGTGATGTTGTCTTGGCCGATGACATAATCGGTATCAATCAGATTCGCCGCGCCATCAGGGGCAGGTATGCCCTCCGATGCCTGCTCATCAGTTGATTGATTTTGCGGTTTTTTATCCACAAAATTGCTCCCTTGGTTGTTTAAGACTTGAGTTCTTGAAGGGCGTAAGAAATTAAAGGCGTGACGCGATTTTATTGAGCCGTACGGATCAGAAACACAGAAACGTCGGTATGCGTGGCTACTTTGCCACCATGCGAGGGCATGACAATATCCAAATGACGTGGTAAATGAGTTGCCATCATCACCAAGTCGGCTTTTACTTCGTCAATAGCTCCAACCAGTATTGTGTCGACATTCGCTACAGGATCTGTCGAACTATAAGCTTTGATGCTTACCGGTTGACCATGAACCTTATGCTGCTCTTGTGCGAAAGCTTCAAGCTTTTGCTCGTACTCCTGGGGAGTGCGGGCGATGCTAGTGGGCGTATTCGCCGTGATGCTGACATAAGTGATGCGCGCATCATATTTTTTGGCAAGATCGGCGACAATGCTTAAAGCAGGTTCAAGTGCTTCTAAGTGGCCAAGATCAACCGGCACCATAATATTAGTAAACATGCCAAGCTCCCAAAATGACCTGCCGCTATGCTGGACTGATCCTATTAGCTTTGGTCATATTAATAGGTTGAATAACATCAAACAATTGAGCTGAGGCTTAAAAAAGCCCCAGCTCAATAATTTATTACACTTAATGTTTACGTAGAAAGCGCGACGTTAACCATCGAGCCACTGCTCAACTACGTCCTGGTTATCTTCAACCCACTGCTTAGCATTCTCATAGGGGTCGCTGCCATCTTCCTGGTTCATCAGCATGACTTCGCCCATCTGCTCAGGCGTCCACTCGAAAGCATCGAGAATGGCATAGGCTTCCGGCATGTCATCTTCCAGTCCCTGACGAACGGCCGTATGGATTTGCTCCGCACCGCCATAGACGTTCTCAGGATCTTCTAGATATTTGACATCAAAGCGAGCAAACATCCAGTGGGGCGTCCAACTGGTAACAACGATATCTTCTTCGTTATTAATCGCGCTGGCGAGTGCGGCCGTCATGGTCGCACCACTGCCGCTACGCAAATTCAGCTCAAGGTCATAGGTATCCACAACCTCTTCAGTGAGGCTCATTAGGCCTGCACCGGGGTCAATGCCGATAATCTCGCCATTAAAGCTGTCGGCGTTATCGTTCAGGTCAGCAATAGAGTCGACGTCGGTGTATGAAGGAACAACGAGGCCTAGCTTGGTGCCGTCCAGGTTAGGGCCAAGATCCTCAATACTATCACCCAGTCGCTCCATGTAATCGGCGTGAGTGGTCGGCAGCCAAGCGGCAACGATGGCATCTGCATCGCCAGTCGAGAGTGCTTGGAACATGGCAGCCGCTGAGAGGGACGTCAGGTCTACCTCATAGCCCGCTTGCTCCAGTACCGCGGCAATGACGTTAGTAGAAGCGACTTCGGAAGACCACTCTACGTAGGCCAGGTTAACCGTGCCTTTCTCTTCTTCGGCTTGCGCCGCGCTGCTGACGGCAACACCGGCACCGGCTAACAGTGCCAGTGAAGCAAGACGGATACGGAGGTTCAATGTGCGATGTTTCATTCACTTTCTCCCTTGGGTACTAAAATATCAACGTACATGGTTATTAACGTACATGGTTATCAACGTGCTAGCTGTTGCAAAAATACAGCTTGGTGAACAGGAGACGACTTAGCAAGCGAATCGCTCAACGCAGCCGCTCCCGCTGTTTTACTTTACTGCCGGGTTTTTCTAAGCGATTGGGTCAGACGGTCAAGCAACATGGCCAGGATGACCACCGCGATGCCCGCTTCAAAGCCATCGCCAGGGCGCAAACGTTGAATAGCGCGCCATACTTCGCTGCCCAAACCATCTGCACCAATCATGGCAGCGATGACTACCATAGAGAGGGCAAGCATTATCGTTTGGTTGATACCCGCCATTACCGTGGGCAGTGAAAGCGGTAGCTGCACTTTAAATAGCTTTTGACCACGAGTAGCGCCGTAGGCATCGGCGGCTTCGATTAGCTCCACCGGTACTTGCCTAATGCCCAGCGTGGTAAAGCGAATAGCGGGGGGCATTGAGAAGATCACCGTAGCAAAGATCGCCGAGACCGAGCCAATCCCAAAAAACGGGATAGCCGGAATCAAATAGACGAACGCTGGCATGGTCTGCATAAAGTCCAGAAGCGGCATAATGACCCGGTAAAGCCGGTTAGACAGTGCCGCAGCAATCCCCACCGGTAGTGCAATAACGATTGCCACCAGGGTGGCAAACACCACCAATGTGAGCGTCTCAATCATGGGTTCCCACAGGCCCAGGTTCCAGATTAATGCCAGGCCCGCGATGGCCCCTATCGCTAAGCGAGTGCCGCCTAACCGCCAGCAAAGTAGCGCAATCAAGCCTAATAGCGCCCATTCAGGCAGCCAAAAAAGGCCATCGTTTAAAATATCAATGCCGGTTTGGGTGAAGCGAGAAATGCCCCGGGTAACCATGGAGAATTCGCTGGTCAACCAAGTCAGGCCACTTTCAATCCAATCACCTAGCGGGATGCGTGGGATCTCCATTATTGCTCTCCTGCTCGTGCCAGTTCGTCGAGTACAGCGCCTTTTACCACTACGCCCAGTAGCTGCTCCTGCTGATCAATGACGGCGATGGGGAAGCTCTTTTCACTGAACATGGCAAACAGGTTATGCAGTGGCTCATCCATGGGGACTTTACGAAAATCCTGGGTTAAGTAGGGGATAATCGAATCGGAACCCTCTTCAATCGCCCGGCTTGCAGCGTCGGCCTCGAGTAGACCGATCAAGCGGCGGTCGCGATCAACCACATAAATAGAGTCGATTGTGTGGTCACGCATACGGTGTAGAGCGGTCCGCGGCCCATCGCTTTCGCGGGCGGTGGAACGCAGTGGCCGCATGGCGCTTTCGGCGGTCAAAATACGCGCCCGGTCAACCCCCTCGATAAAGCGTCTTACGTAGTCATCCGCAGGCTTGGTGAGAATTTCTTCCGGCGTGCCAATCTGCACCACTTCACCATCTTTCAGCAGCACGATACGGTCACCAATATTGAGCGCCTCATCCAAGTCATGGGTGATGAACACCGTGGTCTTTTGCATTTTGGATTGCAACTGCAAAAGCTCTTGCTGCATATCTTTGCGAATTAGCGGGTCGAGCGCGGAGAAGGCCTCATCCATTAACAGTACAGTGGCATCGTTAGCCAGTGCACGGGCCAAGCCAACGCGCTGCTGCATGCCGCCGGAAAGCTGGTTGGGGTAAGCATCTTCCCAACCCTCCAGGCCCACTTGCTTCAGCGCATCATGAGCAATCTTGTGACGCTCTGCCTTCTCTACGCCGCGGATTTCCAAACCGAACTCGGCATTCTGGTGCACAGTGCGGTGGGGAAATAGCGCGAAATTTTGAAATACCATAGAGAAGTGGCGGCGGCGACACTCCAACAGCGCTTTTTCCTTCAGCGTTGGAATGTTTTCACCGTCGATGATGATCTCACCTTCGGTGGTCTCAATCAGACGGTTAAGGCAGCGGATCAGGGTCGATTTGCCCGACCCCGATAGCCCCATGATGACCAGCAGTTCGCCTTCATAGACATCAAACGAAATATTGGACAACCCCAGCGTTTGGCCAGTTTTCTCCAAAATTTCGGGGCGTTTCATTCCCTGGTTGCGAAGCTCAATGGCTTTTTGTGGTTGCTTGCCAAAAACTTTACTTAAGCCGCGCACTTTAATTTTGACGGGTCGTGTCTCGTCCATCGGCGATGCCTTTTTTCAGTAAAAACGTGTTGAGCAGAATGGGCGTGTGTCATTGCTACGCCATTCATAAAGAAATAATAGCTTGAGTCGGATAATTTATTAAAAATTATTATACATAGGTAGGGCCTGTGTGTCACAACGGCTCGCTCAACGGGGTAATTAACGCTACATGTGTCATTTTTTACCCACCTTAGGTGATTTGATATACGCTCTTGGTAATTCACCCTTGTTTTTATAAGCAACTGATTTATAAAAAATAAATATAATTTATTCATGTTTGGCACGTAAAATGAATGGTTTGGCTATAAGCAGCATAATATATGTATAAGACTGTTTTTCGATTATTCAGTCAGACGTTTAGAAACATACGGTGTTAGCAATGGAGGTGGGTATTATGGACAAGCAACATGACCACATAGAGAGTACGCAAATTTCCAATCGCCCACGCTGGTTAACGCTGTGCATGATGGCGACAGCAGCAAGTGTGATTGTACTAGCGGGTTGCGGTGACAACGAAGAGCCAGCGCCTGCAGATGAGACTGTGCCACTTGAGCAAGACGCAACTACTCAGCCAGAACCGGGTATGAATGAAGAACCATCAATGGAGCAAGACCCAGGCTTAAATGAAGACCCCGCAGCAGAAAGTGCTATGCCCGAAGACACCATGGATGAGCCAGTAGAAGGCACCATGAACCCAGATGAAGATGAGCCTGGTTTCGGTGAGGGTACTGAACCGATGCCTGGCGCAAATGAAGATGATGAGAATTCGACCAGTAACTAGTTAGTTACCCGTTTTGAGTTTTGAGTAAGTGTACCGCTCCCTACGATGGTAAATCGATCCAGCTGTTTGTTCCCTGCGGCTGCTCCACACGGTTTACCATCTTTTCCGCCCCCGCGCCCGCGGGGGTTTTTTTGTCTGCGTGTTAGGCCCTGCCGCTTCGCGATTTAGCAGGTTTGTGTGCAGTTTCGAAGTAGTTATTCTTCATTATCTTCTAAGCGACGATAGAGAGTCCGACGAGCAATCCCAAGTACCTCTGCCGTGCGACGTTTGTTGCCACCCGTTGCTTCTAGCACCTTGTTAATATAGCGCTTTTCAACTTCTTCTAGACTGGGCCAACGGATCGGCGGTGGCGTTGGCATTTGACATCCCGCCAGCACTTCGCCGCGGACTGCAGGTACCAGAGGCGTACCGGTTTCCACCGTTGATTGCTCGCGCAGTCGCTCGGGTAGATCTTTATAGCTGAGTGAGCCGTCTTCGCTCAGGGTGACGGCCCGCATAATGGCATTTTCCAGTTCGCGAACGTTACCAGGGTAGGCATAGTTGAGCAGATTGTTGAACGCTTCCGGTTCGATTTTCTCTATCTGTTTGCCCTGTGCCTCCGAATGCTTGTCGATAAGCGCAAACACAAGATGCTCAATATCAGTGCCGCGCTCGCGCAGCGGTGGGATACGCAGTGAGAATGTCTCCAAGCGGTAAAATAAATCGCTGCGGAAGTTTTCCTGCTCGATCTCTTTCTCCAGGTTTCGGTGGGTCGCGGCGATGATACGTACATCCACCGGCTCTTCACGCTCGCCACCCACTGGGCGTACGGTTTTCTCCTGCAACGCGCGCAGCAATTTAGCCTGCAGATTGATCGGCATTTCACCAATTTCATCTAAAAACAGGCTGCCGCCCTGGGCGCTATGAAATAACCCTCGGCGCGCTTCGTTAGCCCCGGTAAAGGCGCCTTTGACATGGCCAAAAAACTCACTTTCCATCAAATCCGCGGGAATACTTGCACAGTTAACCGGCACAAATGGCTGGTCATGACGCGGACTTTCCTGATGAATGGCGCGGGCAAGTAGCTCTTTGCCGGTACCACTTTCACCTAAGATCAGGATGGGTGCATCGCTTTTGGCAAGGCGGGAGGCGTCATGGAATAGCGTCTGCATGACCTGGCTTTTACCCACAATACCGTGGAAATGGCTGATATCTGTGTCGTGGAAAACCGCCAGGCGTTGGCGCTCCAGCACACGAAATACGGCATCGCGGATGGCATCAAGGTCGAGCGGCTTGGTTAAAAAGTCGTCAGCCCCGAGTTTTAGTGCTTCAACCGCCTGATCGATGGTGCCGAAAGCAGTAATTACAATAATACCCAGCTCACTACCTGCTTGGCGGAGCTGCTGGAGTAGCTGAATGCCGGTCATACCCGGCAAACGCACGTCGGTAATTACCAGTGAAACGGTGGTGTGGCTCAATAAGGCAATAGCCTCTTCAGCGCTAGTTACACCGAGCGTTGTGTAGCCTGCGTCCTGCAGTTCTTCTTCTAATAGCTCAAGTATAGCTGCGTCATCTTCCACCACCAACAAAGGTAAAAGGGGTTCTTGATGGGTCACAAACGTTGTCCTCACGCGGATGCGGTTTCACTAATGGGTAGCGTAATTTCAAATCCAGCGCCGCCTAGGGCACTGTTAAACACGCCGATCGTACCGCCGTGGTCGTTAATAATGCGATGTACCATAGAGAGTCCCAAACCGCTGCCTTGGCCGACCGGTTTGGTGGTAAAAAATGGGTCGAATACTTTATGGTGATGGGCGGTGGGAATCCCCGGGCCATCATCTTCCACCCACAGTGTCAATTCGTGCTCTTGCTGCTGGGCGCGCACCCGAATGCGGGTTACTTCAGGAGCCTGCGCTGCATTGCGCAGTAAATTGGTCAGCACCTGTACAATTTGTTGGCCGTTGGCGTGTAAGTTGGGTGTCGGTGACGGTAATTCAATGTCTAAACGGATATTGCGTGGTTCTAGCTCATCTTCCACTAGGTCTTTGGCACTTATAACAAGCTGATCGAGCCCCTGTTCGTCTTTTTCTACGTTATGTTGACGGCCTAACTCCATCAATTGGCGAACAATTTCAACGATACGCTCAACTTCGCCGCGAATGCGTCCCAATCGTGCACGTTCGTCATCGCCAATCACATCGCGTCGAGCCAAGCGCTGAGCCTGGCCGTTAATCACCGTTAGCGGCGCGCCTATTTCGTGGGCAACTCCCGCCGCCAGTACGCCCAATTCAGCCAGTTTCTTCGATTTACGCAGGCGCTTTTCAAGCTCAATTTCGCGCCGCTGGCGATTTTCGATCTCTTGGTCTTTCTCGGCCATCGCATCCAGCATGCCATTCAAACCGGAGGCGAGGTGGCGGTATTCGATAGGGCCGTCTTCGGTGGCGCGTTGGCTACGATCACCTTCCTTAACCAACTGCATCACGTGCACCAACCGATTCAGCGGGCGCTCAATATGGCGGCGAAACCCCCACCAGATACTGAATACGATTCCGGCCGCGCCAATCACAAACACCAGTACGGCCACAATGCTGATAAAACCCGTGTAGGTCTCAATACCGGTATTTAACCGATTTACCTGCAGCACACCGTATACAGTGCCATCCTGTGAACGCAAGGGTGTCAACGCAGAGTAGTAATTCCAGCCTTCATGTTGTCGGTAGTTACTGTATAAGTCGTCGCGTTCAATGACTTGCTGAATCTCTTCGCGGCTAAAAATATCTTTGCCAAGGCCTAACCCATAGATATCGCGACCCTGGGTGTCGAAGACATAAGCACCATAAATACGATGGAAGGAGAACGCCGACTGCAGCGCTTCTTCAAGCGGCGTATTGCTATCCGGCGTAACCGCGTAGCTGAGCGAAGAGCTCAGCGTACGGGTAATGATCTCAACTTCCGTTTGTAGCTTTGAGCGTACGTTATCTTCGAGCGACTTGATCGCCACTAAGCTAAACACCACCAGGATGACAAACAGCGGCACAATCACCGTTAAAATAATTAAATTGCGTAATCGCATGGGCATCCATGGTGGTTTTAATGCGTTGTAGTAGCAGCGAGTGAATGAAGCCTACGGATTCGATGGCGCCAGACGATACAAGCCGCCCTGAGGGTCGTCAGTGAGCAAGTAAATAGCGTCATCAGCGCCTTGACGAACATCCCGAATACGGCCTACTTCGCCTTGTAAAATCAGCTCTTCTTCGGCTACGCGGCCCTCTTCTAAGCGCAGACGCAGTAGCTTCTCGCTACCTAGCCCGCCCGCCAATAAATTGCCCTGCCACTCGCCGAAAACGTCGCTGGTCACTTCAGCAAGCCCGGCAGGCGCAAAGCGGCCTGCAAAAACGTACACCGGGTCAACCATCCCTGGCAGTGAGTCTTCGCCAATCGGCTCATTGGTCGCGTAGTCATTGCCCTGGCTGACTTTAGGCCAGCCATAATTATTGCCTGCTTCGATATGGTTAAGTTCGTCGCCGGTGCGTGGGCCATGCTCTGACGCCCAGGCTTCGCCGTTACTAAGCACGGTCATGCCTTGAATATTGCGATTACCCATGGAGTAGATTTCATCCAAGGTGGTGTCATCCCCGACAAAGGGATTGTCATCGGGAACGCCGCCAGTAGCGGTAAGGCGCAGGGTAGAGCCCGCGTGGTCATCGCTGGCCTGGGCGCGGGGTGGGTCACTGCCACGGTCACCGATACTCATCAGCAAGGTGCCGTCGGGTAGCCACGCCAACCGCGAGCCGTAGTGACGGCCAGGCCCTGACGCGCGATCCTGTTCAAACAAGTGCTCAATCTCACCTAATTCGCCATCCTGCCATTTTATCCGCGATAGCGCTGAACGGCTGTTATTGCCTTCGGGCTTGCTCCAAGTGAAATAGATCCAGTCGTTGTCGCCTCCGCCGTTCCCCTCTTTAAAATCGGGGTGCAATACCACGTCTAACAGCCCGCCCTGGCCCCGAGCACTCACTTCTGGCATGCCTTCCAGCGTACTGGTTTCCCCATTGGTGGGGTCGACGAGCTTCAACTGCCCGCTGCGCTCGCTCACCAAGTAGCGGCCATCGGGTAAAAATGCCACCGCCCAAGGGTGCTCAAAACCATCGGCGATACGCTCAATGGAAAGATTTAAATGATCGGTTTTCAGCGATTCCTGGACGACCTCCGCGTTTGCCGTGTTAATAGCGCTCGCCAGCACTAGCCCACTGATTCCTGCCCAAACCGCAGGGTGCAATGGGTGTTGTGTATGGTCGCTCTTGTTCATGTGAAGCATAGCGTGCCCTCTGGTGATGTTAAACGTTGGCATCCTTGCCAGTAGTCTAGCAGTGACCCTTTAGCCACGTGGGGGTTCCACTTCGTTATGACTGCTAGGGCAAGTAGCTACATAAGCAGGGCGAGCAGCACGGGCAGGTAAAACAGTGCTAACAATGTTGAGCAGAAGACCAAACTGGCGACATAGACGGGTTCGCGCTGGGCACGTTGGGCAAAGAGATAGTTGAAGACCGCCACCGGCATACACATTTGCAGCACTAAAATGCTTTGTGCCAGTGGCGGTAGGCCCACCCAGCCAGCGATCAACCAGGCGACCCCAGCGGCGAGGGGCACGCGCACTAAACTAAACCCGAGCCCGGAGCGCAGGTTCTTCACTTGAATGCTGGCCAGCGATACGCCCAGGGTAATGAGCATCAGCGGTACTGTGAACCCCGACATTAAGTCCACCGTATTTGCGAGCCAGGGTGGTAGGGAAGTGCCCGTCAGCAGTAGCGCCATGGAAATCGCAATGGCGTACACCGTGGGCGTTTTAGCGAGGGTTTTGAGTGGGTTACCCTGGCTATCAAGTACGGCGCCTAAGGTGAATTGAAACAGTGAGACGGTCACCATTACGGTGATACCGTAGGCAAACCCGGCACTCCCAAAGGCGTAAAGCACCACGGGCAAACCCATGTTGCCGGTGTTGGGGTACATCATGGGGGCAAGCAGTACTCGCCAGCTGCGGCGCAACAGTTTTGCCACCACAAAGGTAGCGGCCCCCATGGTGAGAATCACCAACGCAGCGGCTAGCATTGTCTGGCCAAAAGTGGTGGCATCAATATCAGCGCCCGCCAGAGACGCCAACACCAGCGAAGGGGTGCCAATGTTAAACACCAGCCGGGTGATGAAGTCGACCGGGTAAGGATGGCCTAGGCGTACCCACAAGTAGCCGAGCCCTGCACCCGCCAGTACGGGCGCCATGACAGCAAAGAGTTCGGCGAGCATTTACAGTCCTTGGCTAGTCGTTAGCCGCCTATTGTCGTTAATGGGCGGGCTAACTGGCAAGGCAAACACTTGAATTAGCCTAAACAGCGGCCATTGAAGCGCGCCAGGGGGTGGGCACTTGGCTACGTAAAAACTCCAATAGCGCGTGGGTGCGGCGTGATTGGTGACCGTAGGCGTAGAGTAGCGTAATGGGCAATGGCGCTGGTTCCCACCCAGGCAAACAGTTAATCAGTTCGCCTGGATGATGCTGCTCGCGTTTTGCGGTTAACCAGTGTGAAAGTAAGCCTATGCCCTGGCTGCGTGCGATGGCGTCAATATGCAGGGCAGTGAGGTCTACCCGCAGCCGCGAGCGGGGCGGATTAAAGGTGTACTGGCCATACTCTGGGTGGGTGAGCAGCAGCCCATCGGAAGCTGAACCCAGTAGGTCTATCCAGGCGTGCTGGTTCAATTCATTGGGGTGGTGGGGCGTGCCAGCCGCCGCTAAATAGCGTGGGCTGGCATAAAGCCCACGGGCTAAGTGTCCCAAGCGCTCCTGGTTTAACCCGCACTCGTGAGTCGGCCCCAACCAGACATGCACGCTATTGCTGTGCATTTTGGTGGGTGGTGACTCTCGGGTATGCAGTGTCAACTCCACCTTTGGGTGGCGTTGTAAAAATGCCTCAATAGCACTCGCCAGCCAACTGCGCGCTAGGGCACCGTGCACCTCAAGGGTAATCTCCCCGCTAATCTCCTCACGCAGTTCTGCAAGTGCCTCCTGGCTATGCGCCGCCATCGCCAGAAGCTCGGTGCAGTAGTTGTGAAACAGCAGCCCCGCTTCGGTTGGAATTAAACGGTTGGCCTGGCGCCGAAGCAGCGGCTGGTTAAGCCGGGTTTCAAGCTGGCTGATGCGGCGGCTAAGGGTCGATTTGGCTAACCCTAGCTTTTGCGCGCTGCGTGTCAAACTGCCCGTGGTCATCACATCGGCAAAGGCGGTCAGTTCGTCAAAGTCATACATGGTCAGGCCCACGGGAAAAGGGTGAACGCTAATTGTGCCACTGTTTGGTACGAATGAAAATAATAGGCATTTGTGTTCCGGCATGCTGAACGTACCGTCTCACCCCAGTATGCAAAGAGTGTGTAAAAATATTAATGCTAATTATTCGCATTAAATAGAGCGAATGCTTATCCATATTGCTCACACATTCTAATTGCCCACACACGATAAAGGACGAAGTTATGTCTCCCTGTTTGCGCCGTACGCTGCTGGCCAGCGCTATCTCTTCGCTTGCCAGTAGCGCTCTATGGGCACAAGACGCGCCCCGCTTAGACGATATGGTGGTAACCGCGTCAGGCTTTGAACAGCAGATTACCAATGCCCCTGCGTCTATCAGCGTGGTTTCCCGCGAAGAGTTGGAACAAGGCCACTATCAGAGTGTTACCGATGCGCTGCGCGATGTGCCTGGTGTGATTGTCACGGGTGGGGGCGCAGGGGATAACGGCCAAGACATCTCCATTCGCGGCATGCCCTCCCAGTACACGCTGATATTGGTGGATGGTCGCCCGCAGAATTCCCGCGAATCCCGGCCCAATGGCGATGCCGGATTTGAACAGGATTGCCTCCCGCCGCTACAGGCTATTGAGCGTATTGAAGTAGTGCGTGGGCCAATGTCGACGCTTTACGGCTCTGATGCGATTGGTGGCGTGATCAACGTGATAACCCGTAAGGTCGCCCAGCAGTGGCACGGCAATGTCCAGCTCGACACCGTGCTCCAGGAAGACAGCGACTCCGGCGATAGCCGTCAGGCCAACTTTTATCTCAGTGGCCCGCTGGTGGGGGATCGCTTAGGGCTTCAGCTCTACGGACGCACCTCTCAGCGTGACGAAGACAACATCCTTAACGGCTACGAAGATAAAAGCCTGCAAAGTCTTACTGCACGGTTGAGTTTTGCGGCGACTGATAACCATGACGTCACTTTTGAGGCGGGTATTACCGAGCAGGAGCGCGAATCGCTGATGGGCAACTCGGCGCCATCCGAGGGCTGTCGCGGCGGCTGCTCCGATAGCTTTAATGAGTTCACCAACCAGCATGTCGCTGTGACCCATAGTGGTCGCTTCGAGTGGGGCACCAGCGAAACCTATCTGCAGCGTGAACGTAGCGAAAACAAATCGCGGGATATTGAAATCACCAACACCACCGCCAAAACCAGCGCGGTCATCCCGCTAGGGATGCATATGCTGACGGTAGGCGCGAGCTACGAGGAAGAGGCGCTTGACGACAGTACGACGAATCAATTGCCTGACTCTGATCGTAGTGAGATTGAGAATAGCCAATGGGCGCTGTTTGTGGAAGATGAGTGGATGCTCACCGATTCTTGGGCATTGACCGGCGGTTTACGTGTCGATGACGACGATAACTACGGCAGCCACCTCAGCCCACGGCTTTACAGCGTGTGGAATATGACCCCTGACTGGACGTTGAAAGGCGGTGTCTCTACCGGCTACCGTGCGCCCAACCTGCGTGAGATCACCCCCGACTGGGGGCAGGTCAGCCGTGGCGGCAATATCTACGGTAATCCTGATCTTGAGCCAGAAACCTCGCTCAATAAGGAGCTGGCCCTGCTTTATGCCAATGAAAATGGCTTAAATGGCGGCGTCACGCTGTTCCATAACGACTTTGACGATAAAATTACCCGCATCGCTTGCCCCATCGATATCTGTACGGATGGTGCCAATCAGTTTGGCAGTGATCCTACCTATCGTATTAACGTTGATGAAGCGGTGACCCAGGGCGTCGAGGCGAGTTTGGCTGCGCCGCTAAGCGATACCGTTGAGCTAACGGCCAGCTACACCTATACCGATAGCGAGCAAAAAAGCGGTGAGTATGAAGGCGAGCCATTAACACAACTGCCTAAGCACCAGGTATCCGCTTCGTTAGATTGGCAAGTCTCTGCCAAGTTGAGTCAATGGACAAAAGTCACCTACCGCGGCGAAGAGAGTCAACCGACTACCGGCCCTTCAAACAGTGCCATTGTGGCTCCTTCCTACACCTTTGTAGATGCAGGCGTTGGCTACCAGCTGAACGAGAGTACTCAACTGAACGCGGGTATCTACAACCTGTTCGACGAAACGATCAGCTACGACGAGTACGGCTATGTAGAAGATGGTCGTCGGGTTTGGTTAGGGCTCAACGTTGCCTTTTAAGCGCTAGGTTCCCGTTATAAACGCAACACAGAAGCGGCTATCCAGCGATAGCCGCTTTTTTTCGCTGCTTTTTTAAAGAGCGTGGGAAAAGGAGGGGGAAGGAAGAGGGGAAAAGGAGAAGGGAGCGGAAACAAAAAAGCCCCGGCGCATGGCCGGGGCAGAAACAGAACATCGAAACAGTAGCGAGCTGAAGCCGATTAGAATTCGTAGCGGGCGGACAGCCACAGGCGGCGACCTTCTTCGCTATTGGCGTAAACGTTGCCAAAGCTGGTGCCATCGCCGTAAGCACGGTAGTCGACAAAGTCTTTGTCAAACAGGTTGTAGATGGTCGCGCTCAGATTAAGCTGATTGGTAACCGCGTAATTACCGCCCAAGTGAAACAGTGAGTAGGCTTTAAAGTCGCCCAGGTCATCAAACGAGGGCGCACCACGCACGCCTACACGATTACGGTAGCGTTCGCTGCGGTACTCTGCTGAGAGCCAGGTATCAAGCTTAGCCGTTGCCTGCCAGCGCAGCGTGGCGTTAATGGCGTGTTCCGGGGTATCCGTCAGCGGTTCGCCCTTGTTATCGCCACTCTTCTGTTCGCTATCGGTATAGGTGTAATTGGCGTTGATGCGCCAATCGGGGGCGAATTGGTAGCTGGTAGAGAGCTCAACCCCTTGGGTGATCGCCTCGTCGACATTGACCTGTTGGCTGTAAGTGCCGTCAGGAATTAGCGGGTCGTTTTCCACCAGGATATCGCTGCCGCTGGCAATCTTATCGTCAAACTGGTTGTGGAACAGCGTGGCGCTGGCAGTGAAACCCTGTTGGTTATCGTAATGGGCGCCGATCTCGCTGCTGGTGCTGGTTTCAGGCTCCAGATCAGGGTTGCCAATAGTGAGTATCGTGCCCTGGCCCGTCACACCGTTAATGCCATCATGCAAATCATTAAGCGATGGCGTTTTGTAGCCGCGGCTCACGCCACCTTTTAATGTCCAGTTGGGCGTTGTGTTCCATACCAAGTAGCCGCGCGGGCTGAACTGGCTGCCAAAGGCGTCATGGTGATCGTAGCGACCGCCCAGGGTCAGGGCTAAATCATCCCGCAGCAGCCACTCATCTTCGGCAAACAGCGACCAGGTGGTCTGCTCAAAGGTCTCACCGGCCAAGCCATCGTCAAGCTCTGCATCCCACCACTGCATTCCCACGGTGGCCATATGATTGTCTAACGGCATGATGAATTTGCTATCGAGCACGGTATTGGTAGTTTCCAACTCCCGCGGTGCTCCGCCGACAATGCTAGGGAAGCCCTCATAAGCGACGCCCATATCGCCAGGGATCGTGCGGCCTTTGGTTTCGGTGGTGTTGCGCATCAGGCTCGATTCCAATGTGCCCGAGGCAAAGCGTCCGGTATGGCCAATGGCGATTTGCTCGCGCTCAAAACGCAGTTCGTCGGAGTACCCGAAAGCCTCGCCGGGCTCGGGTTCGCAGCTGCGCGAGCGGCCATCTAGAGTGCCTAGCTGGCACTCATCGTTGTCGTAGCGCTGACGGCTGACTTCACCATCCAGCCATAGGTCGTTGTCATTGTTAGGCGTCCAGGTCAGTTTGCCGCCCAAACTATAGGTATCGCCTTCCACTGGGCTGGGGCCGCGCTGGTCGACGTCAATCGGGTCGCCGTTGTTGTCGGTATAGGTAAGCTCGGATGCATCGCGCTCATAAATCCGCCCGCGCAGTTGAATGCCCAGCGTATCTTCAATAAGCGGGCCACTGGTGTAGAGGTTAATCTCGCGGCGGTCACCGAAGTCGCGGTCTTCGTTAAAGGTACTTTCGACCCCAATTGAGCCTGTCCACTCGCGGTCAACCCGACGGGTAATAATGTTGATTACGCCGCCCATGGCATCAGAGCCATACAGTGTTGACATCGGCCCACGGATGACTTCAATACGCTCAATACTGGAAATGGGCGGAAAGAAGCTGGTTGAGGTTTCGCCAAAGCCATTGGGTGTCACGCTGCCCGCTGCGTTTTGTCGGCGACCATCGATTAGGATCAGAGTGTAGTCGCTGGGCATTCCACGGATACTAATATTACTACCGCCGGTTTTGCCCACCGACCCACCGACATCCACCCCTTCAACGTCGCGCAATGCATCGGCAATACTGGTAACCCGTTTACGTGAAAGCTCCTCGCGCGAGATCACCGAGATGCTGGCGGGGGCATCGGCCATCGCCTGTTCAAACCCGCTGGCCGAGACAACGATGTTGTCCAGCTGCTGATTTTCTTGGGCGGAGGCGGTGCCTGCAGAAACAGCGAGCGTGACGGCGCTAGCCAGAACAGAGCGAGTAAAGCGTGGCATGTCATTCCCCTTGGTTACGATAATTGTTAGCTAATGATATTAATTATCAAATGAGCCGGGGAGTCTAAGAAGAAAAGTTCTCAAACGCGAGGGTGTTATCGAGGAACGTTGCGTTGCGTAAACTGAAACAGGGAGGCGGTAGAGGCGTTGCGCAAAATGGAACACGTTATTCAGCGGAATAGTAGTGCAAGTGCTTTTGATAATCGTTATTATCAAAAGCACTGTATCGTATTGAGAGAAACTTATGCGGGTTAAAACGACGCTGTTTAAAACGAGATCAATGTCAGCAATTTTTATTAAAAGCGGGTGCTTAGGCATGCTTTGCATGTTGCTAAGTGCCTTAGTGGCAGGCACTGCGCAAGCTCGCACGCTGGAAACCGCCTTTGGCGACGTAGATATTGAGGGAACCCCAGAGCGCGTTGTAACACTCTACGAAGGCGCCCTGGACGCCGCCGTAGCGGCAGGCGTAACCCCGCTAGGTGCCGTCACCACACGGGGTGGCGACAACGTGGCAGGCTATATTGAAGCGCATCTTGGCGAAAACCTGCTCGCCATTATGGGCGTGGTACGCGAGATCAATATCGAAGCCGTGCTGGCGCAGCAGCCGGATCTAATTTTGGCGCCCGCCCAGCTTTCGGATGAGCAGTATCAACTGCTGTCACGTATTGCGCCCACGGTGGTGCCACTGACCCAGCCACTTGCTTCGGATAACTGGAAAGACGAAGCCCGTCTTTACGGCGAAGCGCTCAATCGCCAAGCCGCCATTGCAGAAGCGATTGAGGCCGTGGAGGATCGCGCCGCCGAGGTCGCTGAGGCATTAGAAAAGGCCGATGTGGGTGGTAGCACCTTCTTAGTGCGCTGGATGCCCGGTGGACCCATGGTGATGTCGGAAAACCTTTTCGCTGCAGGCTTGTTAGCCCAAGTGGGGTTGGATGTTCAGGACGGAGGCCTAATTGGCGAGCGCGGTGTGCATAGCGATGTGCTCAGCCTGGAAAACCTTTCCCAAGTGGACGGCGACTGGCTGTTCCTGGCAACGCTCAACGAAGATGGCCAAGCGGCGGTGGACGCGGCCAAGCAGAGCAGTGCCTTTACGCGCCTAAACGTGGTACAGCAAGACCACGTAGTGCCGGTGGATGGCCAGTTATGGACAAGCGCCAATGGCCCGCTGGCCGCCCAGGCGATTCTTGACGATATAGAGGCAGCGCTGTTGCCGTGACGGTTCCACGTTTTGCAACGACTAGCGTTAGGCGTGCTACTCCCCGCACGCTAATGATACTACTACTCACCGCCCTTATGGCGGTGAGTCTCGTTAGTCTATTAATCGGCGCGGGTAGCGTTGGCCCCGGCAGAGCCCTGGCGCTACTTAGCGGTGCTCAGGACAGTGAGGCGCGCTTCATCGTCTGGGAGCTGCGCGCACCGCGCACCTTGATAGGCATTGCGGTGGGCATGGCGTTGGGTGTGGCGGGGGCCTTATTACAAGCGGTGGCCCGCAATCCGCTGGCCGAGCCGGGTCTGCTAGGGGTTAGCGCGGGGGCGGCGTTTGCTGTGGCGTTGGCCTTAGTGCTGGGTGCCAGCGCCGCCACCTTACGTATTCCGGTCGCGCAGTTAGGTGCGCTGGTGGGCTGCGTGTGTGTATTGAGCGTGGCGCGCTTTCGCGGTGTGGGTAACGACCCTATCCGGCTCGTGCTTGCCGGGGCTGCTTTTTCTGGTCTGCTCGCTTCATTAACCTCGTTGATACTGCTTTACGACCAGCGTGCCGCTGATGAAATTCGTTTCTGGGTGATTGGCAGCTTGGCCGGCCGCCGCTTGGACGACCTGTTCGCCGTGCTACCCAGTATGCTGATCGCGTCAGTGGTGGTTGCGCTGATTGCTCGGCCGTTAGCTGCCCTGGCGCTAGGCGAAAGAGTGGCCTCGGGGTTGGGCCATCACCCCAAGCTTATTCGATGGTTGGTCGTCGCCTGCGTGGCGCTACTGGTCGGGGCTGCCACTGCCATCGCAGGGCCAATTGCCTTTGTAGGGTTGGTGGTGCCGTTTGTCGCGCGGGCCTTTGCCGGGCCTGATATTCGTCGCACGCTATGGTTTTGTCTGCCCATCGGGCCGCTGATGGTGCTCGCGGCGGATATCATCTCGCGCGTGGT
Organism: Vreelandella boliviensis LC1; assembly: GCF_000236035.1. Classification (GTDB taxonomy): domain Bacteria; phylum Pseudomonadota; class Gammaproteobacteria; order Pseudomonadales; family Halomonadaceae; genus Vreelandella; species Vreelandella boliviensis. The sequence continues at coordinate 771,743 of NZ_JH393258.1, read as the reverse complement.
GGTTGCCCCTTCAGAATTACCGTTGGGCGTACTCACTGCTCTGTGCGGCGCACCCGTACTAATAGCGGTCGTGCGTGCGCGCCGCCTACCGATGTTATGAGTGGGTTTATGAAAACCACATCTATTCGTTCTTCATCTAGCAATGCCTCATCTGGCAATGCCTCATCTGGCAGGCCAGCTGATATGCCTGCTTTTTATGGCATCCTGTCGGGTGGGGGCGAAAATGACAGCGTACCGCCACTGCAAGGTTACTGGCGTTTCGCCTGGCAAGGTCGCCACGGTGCGAACAGCCTGATGTTTGAACAGCGTGCGGTGGTGGTCAACCTGGGCCTATTTGGCGCGCTACTGCTTGCCAGTGTTATTTACCTAAGCCTGGGCAGCGTTAAGGTTGCCCCAATGGCAGTGCTGCAGGCGCTGTTTGGCAACGCCGATATGATGGCGAGTTTTGTGGTGCAAGAGCTACGCTTGCCGCGTTTGGCCGCCGCCGTAAGTACCGGGGCGGCCTTCGCATTAGCGGGCATACTGATGCAAACCCTGGCCCGTAATCGCTTGGCGACACCTGGTATTATCGGCATTGATAATGGCGCGACAGCGTTTGCAGTGGCCTCCATAGTGGGTGTCGGCTTTTCCATCGCGCCGCCAGCCATGGCGTTAGCCGGGGCGACCACCGCTGCGGTACTCACTTTCGGGCTCGCCGCGGGCAGCGGCACCCAGGGCTATCGCTTTATCGTGGCGGGGATTGGCGTGGGCGCGGTGTTTGGCGCGGTGACGCAACTGATGCTGGCGCGAGTCGCCATTGACACCGCCAATGCCGCCTACCCATGGACGGTAGGTTCGCTCAATGCCCGCCCCAGCGGCGCGCTTCAATTACTGATGTTCGGCTTGGCGTTAGGGCTGGCCACTGCAATGGCGTTAGCCCGCTCGCTAACGCTACTGCGTTTCAAGGATGCCACCGCCAGCGGGTTAGGCGTAAACGTGAGGCGACGCCGGTTGGAAGTGCTGCTGCTGTCTGTCGCGTTGACGGGTTTGGCGGTCGCTGTTGCCGGGCCGGTGGGCATGGTGGGGCTGATTGGCCCGGAGATAGCTCGCTCGCTGTCGAGCTCCCGTAGCGTGCCGGTTTTGGCGGCAACGCTGGCGGGGGCGCTGGTCATGGTGCTCGCCGACTTGGCCGGGCGTACGCTGCTGGCGCCTATCGAGATTCCGGTGGGTATCGTTACCGCCGTGGTCGGCGGGCCCTGGTTACTTTGGATATTAATGCGTCCCCAACGGAGTTTTACATGAGCCAATCTCCAACACCCACCATGCCTTCTCTTGCCACGCAGTCGCTCGGCATGAGTTATGGCTCCCGGCAGGTGATTGATAGCTTGGATATCACCCTGCCCAGCGGCCAAGTCACCGCCATTGTGGGCCCCAACGGCTGCGGAAAATCGACGTTGTTGGCCGGGCTTGCTCGTTTACACAAACCCGATAGCGGTGCCGTATTGCTCGATGGCGCCGATATTCAGCGCTTGCCCACCCGTCAACTGGCCACTCAACTGGCGCTACTGCCTCAGGAAGCCGTCGCGCCGGAGGGGCTCACCGTGACCGAGCTAATCCGCTTTGGTCGTCAGCCCCACCAGGGCTGGCTGCGCCAGTGGTCAGCAGAAGACCAGCGCGTGGTGCAGCACGCGCTAGCGGCGGCAGGGCTTGAACAGCTCGCTGATCGGCCAATTGATGCGCTTTCCGGCGGTCAGCGCCAACGCGCCTGGATCGCCATGACCATCGCCCAACAAACTCCGCTGCTGTTGCTGGATGAACCCACTTCAGCACTGGATCTGGGCCACCAGATTGAAGTGTTCGAGCTGGTGAAGCACCTTGCCCACCACGGCCGTACGGTGGTGATGGTGCTGCACGATCTCGCCAGCGCCTGCCGCTACGCTGACCATCTAATCGCCATGCGCGAAGGTCAGATTATCGCAGAAGGGCAGCCTGCCAAGGTGGTCACCCCAGACTTGGTGCGAATGCTTTATCAGGTAGAATGCTCATTATTAACCGACCCCGCTACCGGCTGCCCGTTACTGACCAATGTGCGGCGCATCCAAGCGAGCAACTAGTCAATCCACAAAAAATTTCAGTAAGGAATGCTTGTGTCCTCTCCTGCACACAGTTTTCAAGCTCTGGTGCGGCTACTGCGCTACGCCAAAGGCTACCGGCGGCGCATCATTGCCGCCACCGCCTGCTCGATTATCAACAAGCTGTTTGATATTGCTCCAGAGATTTTGATTGGTGTCGCCATCGATGTGGTGGTCAACCAAGAGCAGAGCTTTGTGGCCAGCCTGGGGTTTGAGACGCCTCAACAGCAGATCACCATGCTGGCGGTGCTGACGTTCTTTATCTGGGCGGGGGAGTCGCTGTTTGAGTACCTGTTTCAAATTCTTTGGCGTAATTTAGCTCAACGTTTACAAGCGGATATGCGCCAGGATACCTATGAGCACGCCCAGCGGCTGGATATGGCGTTCTTTGAATCGAAAAGCTCCGGCCAGCTTGTGGCCACCATGAACGACGACGTCAATCAGCTCGAGCGCTTTCTAGACGGCGGGGCTAATTCGATTATTCAGGTGGTCGTCACCGTGGTGGCGGTTGGCGCGGTGTTCTTTGTGCTTTCGCCGCTAATTGCTTTGCTGGCGTTTACGCCTATCCCGCTGATCATTTGGGGCGCGTTCTTCTTCCAGCGTAAAGCCGGGCCGCTGTATAGCGATGTGCGTGAAAAAGTCGGTGATTTGGCCAGCCGGTTATCCAACAACCTCAGCGGTATTGCGACGATTAAAAGCTTTACCAGTGAAGAGCGCGAAGCCGAACGCCTGCGCGATGCCAGCGAAGCCTACGTAGAAGCCAACAGAAAGGCGATCAAGGTCAGCTCTGCGTTTATTCCGGTGATCCGCATGGCGATTTTGGCAGGCTTTCTTGCCACCTTTACCGTCGGCGGCATGATGGCGCTCAATGGCTCGCTAAATGTGGGCGCTTACGGCGTGCTGGTATTCCTGACTCAGCGGCTTCTCTGGCCGCTCACTGGCTTGGCTCAGGTGATCGACCTGTTTGAGCGTGCCATGGCCAGCACGCGGCGCATTCTCGATCTACTGGAAGTGCCGATTACCGTCAAAGACGACAGCACCACACCGCTCGCTCAGCCGGTGCGTGGCGAAGTGACCATCGACAATGTGAGCTTTCACTACGCTACCAGCGGCGTTGGTGTGGAAGGCATTCAGCTAAACGCGCCCGCAGGCAGCACCCTGGCGCTGGTCGGGGCGACTGGGTCGGGTAAATCAACCCTGATCAAACTGCTGCTGCGCTTTTACGACCCTGAAAACGGACGCATTCTAATTGACGACCAGCCGATTACCGACGTCAGCATGAACTCGCTACGCCAGTCAATTGGCTTGGTCAGCCAGGATGTTTACCTGTTTGAAGGCAGCATTCGCGACAATATTGCCTACGGCAAACCCGACGCCGATGAAGCCGCGATTACAGACGCAGCAAAAACAGCCGAGGCGTGGAGCTTTATCGAAACGCTGCCCCAAGGGTTGGATACGCCGGTAGGGGAGCGGGGCGTGCGGCTTTCCGGCGGCCAGCGCCAGCGGCTTTCATTAGCCAGGGCGCTACTTAAAGACCCTCCGATTCTTGTGCTGGATGAGGCCACCAGCGCAGTGGATAACGAAACCGAAGCGGCCATTCAGCGCTCGCTTAAGCACATTGCCCATGGCCGCACGGTGATTATGATTGCCCACCGCCTTTCCACTATTGTTCACGCCGATGAAATCGTGGTGATTGAGAAAGGCCAAGTGGCCGAGCGGGGTTCCCACTCAAGCCTGTTAGCTGCTAATGGCCACTACGCCGCCCAGTGGAGGGTTCAAACCGGCGAAGCCCAGGCGGGGGATGTAGAAGTACTCAGTAGCTAACCTTTAACGGTTAACTAGCAGCGCATTGAGGGTGACGGGCACATGCTCGTCAATCTCTTGATAGCCCAGCATGGACAGCACGGTTCGCACCGTGCTGTTTGCCATCAGCGCTCTGCCGTCCATCGCCATAGGCTCGGCGTGGGTAACGCGTATCTCATTCAAGCCTTCGCGGGTAAACCGCAGTGGTACGGATTCCTGTTGGTTAACCATGTTTGACTGAACGCTAAAGGTCAGCGTCTCCACTAACGACTCACCAATATCCAAGCCATCCAATCTCTCTGGCGGCATTTGCGCCTCGAGCGTCACCAAGGTGGTGTTCGCCAACAAGCCTATCCACGGCGGCAGCTCGCCAAAGCGTTCAAGTACATCCGTTTGGCTGAGCTTTAACGGCAAGCGAAGAGTGCCATCGCTGGAGATATCGCCCTGCAGATCGCGCACCTGATGGTGATGGGTTTGCGGCGCCTCGCCGTTGAGCTGGGTAATCGACGCCTGCACCCGCGACTGGCCAGGATCAAGTTGCCAGTCAGCGTGCACGGGCATCGCCAACAATAAGGGGAATAGAGCAATCAATGCTTTCACAGCGCGTCTCCGCATAAAGAACTACTCACCAGACTGCCCAATCCACATAAAGTGCCGTAATGACATCAAGATAGCGCAATGGGGCTAGCCTCACTCGGTCACATTCGCTATGATATGCACACTTTTCGGGCCTATAGCTCAGTTGGTTAGAGCAGGGGACTCATAATCCCTTGGTCGTAGGTTCAAGTCCTACTGGGCCCACCATTAAAATCAGTAACTTAGCAATTGTCTCTGGTGAGTCCCCTAGTCCAAGGGTACAGTTTCGGTACAGCGCCGATCTTTCAGACCCTGGAGATTTTTTGTGGCCACCATCGTCAAGACCCCTTCTGCAACCTGGAAAGCCGTCATCCGCAAGTCGGGTTGGCCAACCATCGCAAAGACCTTCCGAACCAAACGTGACGCCCAAGATTGGGCACGCCGCACTGAAGATGAAATGGTGCGCGGCCTTTATATCCAGCGTAGTGCCTCAGAAAGAATGACGCTTGAAGCAGCGCTAAAGCGCTACTTAGCCGACATTACCCCTACCAAGAAACCCAGCAGCCAGAAAAGCGAACGCCTCAAGGCCAATACGCTGATCGAACATTTGGGTAAATACTCTCTAGCAGCCCTTACGCCAGAACTAGTCGCCAACTACCGTGATAAGCGCTTAAACAGTTTGGGACGCCGAGGTGAGCTAATCAGCCCCAATACCGTGCGTCTAGAGCTTGCCCTGCTTGGCCACCTGTTTACAGTGTCGATTCAAGAGTGGGGGCTGGGCCTGACGTATAACCCTGTTCAGAATATCCGCAAACCTAGCCCAGGTGAGGGCCGGAGTAGACGTCTTGATTCCCAGGAAGAGAAGCGGCTGTTCGCCGTGTTACGCCAGCACAGTAACCCTATGCTTGCATGGATCGCCAGAATCGCTCTAGAGACGGGTATGCGCTCGTCGGAGATCCTAACCCTCACTCGCAGCCAGGTAGACGTTAAACGCCGACTGGTGCGCCTTACAGACACCAAAAACAACGAAGCCCGCCTTGTGCCGCTAACTCAAGCCGCGACAGAAACGTTCAAGCAGGCCCTGAACAACCCAGTGTGCCCACTTGACTGCAACCTGGTGTTTTTCGGTGAGCCAGGCAAAGAAGGCAAGCGGGGCCCTTATGTCTATACGAAAATTTGGAATCAGGCCAAGAAGAAGGCAGAGCTCGATGATTTTCGCTTCCATGATTTAAGACATGAGGCAGTCAGCCGATTAGTAGAGGCAGGTCTATCCGATCAGGAGGTTGCGGCGATAAGTGGTCATAAATCGATGCAGATGTTAAGGCGGTACACGCATCTGCGGGCTGAGGATTTGGTAAATAAACTAGATAACTTAAAAACTTATAAATAGTTTTTATACCATTCGAGTAATAAAGTCAGATGCTTTTCTTTTCTAATAAAGAAAGTGCATTCTTTATCATATTTGGAAAGGTAAAGAGACCTAATTTAAGGCTTGTGGAGTTAAGCGTGAAATATATAGACCCAGGTTATGATAAATTTATTTTTGATGCTGAAAAGTTAAAAGAAGAGTACCAGTTCGCATGCGAATGGATAAGTTCATACGGTATAGATTATCAAAAAACTCGATTTGGAGACTATGAAAGAGATTTTGTAGAATTTTTGAATAAGAAAGGAAAGGTGGAAGCTAAAGAAAGTTTAAGGGTTTTTTTTAATGCACATTTAGAAGCAAATGAATTAATAAGAATAAAAAATGTTTTTGATAAGCATAAAGAGTTGATCGATCTCGATTCAATAAAAAAGGCTGTTTCGGGTCAAAAGTTTCGCACTGGGAGCAAAAAAGATCAGTCAAGAGACTTTGCATTTGAGCTAGGTGTTGCAACAAGATTTATTAAGGCGGGATATTACGTTGAGCTAAATAATATAGCTGATTTGGTCGCACAAGTAAATGGAAGGACGCTTTACGTAGAATGCAAAAGGATAAAATCACAGCGTCAGCTAGAGAAAAGAGGCAAATAAACAGCTTGAAAGTAGCTTTTTAATTGACAAGAATCATCTTTCAAGAGGTATGGTTGCTTTAAATTTAACGGATATTTTAAATCCTGACGCTATGCCGATTTTACAAACTAGCTTCGAAACTTATAGACATTTTTCCGCTGAAGCTCTTAAGCATTTTGTTCGGGGTCACTTGGAAATTTTTGCAATGAAAAGATCCAGTAAGACCCTCGCTGTTTTAACGGAGTTTTCAACTCAAGGCTTTATTTTGGCTGAGCGAAAAGAAGATTGTTCTTTTGTTAATTGTCGAGAAGGAAATGTATCTCTTCACTCAATGAAAGCTAAAGATAGAGATTTTGTAAATGGTTTTTGGAGACGGCTTGGCAACCAGGATCCCATCTAAGAATAAGTGGAGAGCATTCTGAATGCTTAGAAATATGATATTTATGATGCTTTTTTGTTTGTCTTATTTTATCAGACTCTTAAGTGAAATTTCTCCCCAAGTATTAAAATATCCCCTTAACTTGAAAAGTGACTTTGAGACTGCTTGCCTTGAAACTCCAAGCTGCCTTGCTATTTCAGCTTGGGTTGATCCCGCTGCATACAATTTTAGAATTTTTATTCTCCTTTCTGAAAGCTTAGCATGTGAAAAATCATAAGCTTTTCTCCTAATAGGTATTTGATCAGTCGGTTCTGAAAAAGGAGGAAACTCTTTTTTTGCGCCTAAAGTTTCTAACCATTGTTCAAAATTTTTTCGATGGCGACGACGTCACCCCATCCTCAGTAGCACCCGGGTTTAGAGTCTGAAGTTACTTTATCGTTTTTTAACGCCAGTTGCTCGGCATAGGCGGAAGGCGTTAATCCTCCCAGTCCCTTCTTAGGTCGTTCCTCGTTGTATTCCCGTCGCCATGCCTCGATGACAACTCTGGCGTGATGCAGGCTGGTGAACCAGTGCTCGTTCAGGCATTCATCTCGAAAGCGCCCGTTAAACGATTCGATATAGGCGTTTTGATTGGGTTTTCCAGGTTCGATTAAAAACAGGGCAATGCCACGTAGATAAGCCCACGCCACCATGGCCCGCCCACAGAATTCCTTGCCATTATCTATACGAATGGCGTTAGGGAGCCCACGGTGTACAGCTAGATGATCCAGTATCCGTGTTAACGACAGCCCACCAATGGCGCGTTCAGGTACGATAGCCACGGCTTCATGGGTGGCGTCATCGACAACGGTGAGGTTCTTGATCACGCGACCTTCCGCCGTACGGTCAAAAACAAAATCCATCGACCAGACTTGGTTGGCGGCACAAGGTCGGCCAAGGGGCTTTCGTTCAGACGTGGGAACCTTCTTACGCTTGCGTCGCTTCACCTGCAACCGAGCCGCGGCATAGAGACGCTCGACGCGCTTATGATTGACCTGTTCACCGGCTTGGCGCAGCTTCAGGTAGATCATGCCAGCGCCGTAGCGACGATGCCGATATGCCAAGGCCACAATGCGTTCATGCAATGCTTCATTGCGGTCTGGGGCCGCTTGATAGCGCAATGCACTGGCACTCATGCGGACGACACGGAGCGCCCGGCGCTCACTCAGGCCACGTGACACCATAAAGTGCACCACCTCTCGGCGTGCAGGGGCGCTCACCACTTTTTTCTCAGTGCCTCGCGAGTGACCTCCATTTCCAGTAGCGACTCCGCGAGCAGCTTTTTCAGGCGTCCATTTTCGGCTTCAAGTTCTTTGAGTCGCTTGGCATCGGGCACGCTCATACCGCCAAACTTGCTGCGCCATAGATAGTAACTGGCTTCTGAGAAGCCGTGCCGACGGCATAGCTCCTTGATGGGGAGTCCTGCTTCTGCTTCGCCCAGGAAACCAATGATCTGTTCTTCGCTGAAACGCTTCTTCATGTCCAATCTCCTTACCCATAGGATCGGACTCTAAAGTGTAGCGCTACTCAATCAGGGGGTGACGTCGGGTGCTGCACAGAGCTGTAACCACCTTTTCCTGGTGACCATTTTGGTTATCTATCAAGCAAGCCCAAAAGATATTACGCATGAAAGTGCTACAATAATTCCCGTACATGCATTCTGATAAGACATCGTTCAGAGAATAGGGGGCGGCAAATTGAACTATTATGTTGAATTCGCAATTCTTATTGCTGTGCTTGGCGTACCTATTGGCACGGGGCTTTTTTTAAAGTGGCGATACGAACGTAAACACGGCCCAATTCGATAACTAAATCTAGTTATTCAGTTAATGATGAGTGCTGAATGTCATCTTATTTGGATCAGAATGATCTCATTATTTTTGGCGTTTATCATTTTTAATGATGATGTCATATCTAATGAGCTGTCTGCTATCTCATGCTGGCTACTATTATTAGTTTTAGTGTTCGTTACTTTAACACTTATAATTTTTTCGTAATAAATTTTCTTATGTATACGGTGAATTGGTTGTATTTTACCGGCATATCACCGCTTTCAGATAAATGCTCCCATATGGCTATGGCTGAGTACCCATTATCAAGAGCTTCTTTTATTTCATCGCGAAATTTGAGAAAAGCATACCTTCCATAGGTCTTAGCTTTTTCTTCATCCTCTCTTTTTAAGCCTTCAATCAATTCTGAGTAATTCATAAAATATATGCCTTTGATATCTTTTTGAGGTGGTAAGGTTATCTATAGAGTATTATTTTTGATTGCATTTTATATTCTGTCAACCGGTATTATATTGCAAAAGAAATCTAGCGTAATTAAGCCTTTGGAATACACATTAAAGACATATTTTAAATATTTTAGGACACTATTTGAATATTTAAGGACACTAAATGAATAATTTTCCGCACAATCTGTGTAATCAGCGACACAAAGACAATAATACATACATAGTGTCCTTCATACACTGATTGTGCGGTTATAGTGTCCTTATTGTGCAGTAGCTGAAGCGGGCAGGATGTGTAATTGCTATACCGCCGCAAGCGCCGGTCTAGCAATTACCTGTAACTTACTCGCCCTGATGGGCTCGACGAGTTCTGCTAACCAAAAGAAAAAAATAGATAGTATTGCTTTTAGTGATTTGTATAGCGGAGCAGCAGAAGTGTAATAGACATGATGGTGATTTACTGACGCGCAACTAAGATTCTCATTGCATTTAAACGATAGAGTGGAGAGGGAGTCGTTGCCAGACACCTCACCTCTACCGTTTAGCCCAAGTTTCTATGATAGTTTTTGGGAGGTTATTGCTATTACCAAGCCTTCATTTTGAATAGCCGTCCGCTTTCATTTTCATCATGAAGTTGAAGAATAATCTCTGATTCGTCAAAAACAGGGAGATCTTCTTCTTCTCTTTTAGGTAAATCTGAGTCAATGACTGTAATTATTGACTGGACACCCATGTCCGAATACTGGCGGGCGACAGATAATAGATTTTCCTTTTTCCTGCTGTCGAGCGATTCGAAAATGCCATCATGAAACACAAAGCGAGGAAATGTGTCGTTTAGATGGGCTCTTAGCACAGCAAGATCGAAAGCGATACATAACAGCTTTCGATATGTATGACCCATGTCAGCGCTTGTTGCGTTTCCTGATTCGTCTAATATCTCTGCTTTAAACTGTAAGTGTCCTTTCGAGTTAGGTGAAGCACTTAGGAGCGCTTTTCTGTTTATGACATCATCTACGATTTCGCTGAAGTGAAACCTTATCTGAGAAAAAATACTATCTTTGTCAGAGTTCTGTTCTTCAGTGTTTTCTTCGATCTGAGATTGAAGCTGACTACACTTCTCAGAGAGTTTTCTGATCTCTCCTCTTAGCTCTTGAAGTCGATGAACCTGTTTTTTTTGTCTTTCCAATGTCTCTATGTCTGTACGGAGTATGATCAGCTGGTTTGATAACGCTTTATATTTATTGAAAATCTCAGTGTCACTTAAGAAGGAAAGTGATTCTGATCTCTGCTGTCCGAGACGATTAAGCTCGCTATTTATTTGGACGATTTCGGATTCTAATTCATCTTTTTCAATTAATAGATAGCTAATTCGCTCTTCGGTGATAGCTTTGTTAAAAGAAATAAGTTGATCAAAGTCTTTCTTAAGCTGATTTGGGAAAAGAATGCCTACATCTTCGAATATTTTTTCTGCATCACTAGTGCGGAAGTTGATTTTATCTTCTTCTAACGACTTGAGTATTTTTTTTCTTTCTTGCTTTAGAGAGTAGCGCTTTTTGTTTAGCTCAGCAATTCTCTCATCGATTCCGTCGACTAAATTTTTTGTTGTTTCTTTATCTTGCTCACGAAAATCAAAGGCATCCAAAAGATTCTGTTTTTTATCAGCGTCTTTTTGTTTGATAAGAAGAATACCTTCTATTTTGCTTATATCTTCAACTGAGCCCCCCAGCTCTTTTCGAATTGTGCTCTCATCAACTTCTTTTTTGCTTAGTTCTTCTTCTTTTTTGTAATGCTCAGATATTAATTCGGCATTGAAGCCAAGTATATGTGCTAGATAAGGTTTCCAGTGAGCATCACGTGATCCAAACTTTCTGAGCTTAAATACGTCGTTATAATCATCTTGAGAGCGTATGAGGTACCCAAGAGCATTCCTGAAAGTCCATGGTTTTATATATGATAGATTTAAAAGGCTATCCAGAAGATCTTTGGCTCTATCAAAAGGTACATTGATATGATCCCAACCTTCATCCCCAAGAAAAGAAAAGTCTTGGTAGTGATTGTTATGCTTTTTAAAGGAAACTTTTGAGGCTTGCGCTACGCTTCTTTTTACCGTTAAGTAGCTACCTTTTTTAAGTTTTATTTCTATAAAAAAAGTGAAGCCTGAAAAGATTTTCTCATGCTTGAAAAGGAAGGATCTTGGATCCTTCTTGGATAAAAGAGAAAAGTCTATTACTCTACCTAAAGTACTCTTCCCAAGATTGTGAGTATCTTTATCTCTATTTTCTGGAAGACGGATCTCACCATAAATCACGTTGAGACCATCTTTGAAAAATATGGGCTCAAAGAATGAGCCTTTGTCTGTGTAAAGTTTAGATAGAATCATTGTCGACTATAAACTCAATTGAGTCTGTTTTTTTTCGATACTCTACTACTCCCGTTAGAAATAAAAAATTCAATGCTGGGAGAAATAGAAACTCACCACCTTTTATGCTTTTCTTTGCATATGAAAGAAGGTCGCTGTAGCTGTCAATTCTAACTTTTCTCAGCCGCACCAAAATGACAAGAGCAGCGTTTATTACTGTTTGGTCAGGATGTGAGTGCTTAGTTGGGCGTAGCATGTTCTTCGCTCCCAATATCGCAGTTCCAGTACATGTAAAATACCATTACCTTTGTCAGCTTCTTGTTTCCCCTAAGGACTGGGTCGCGTGCAAAGAGCAAGTCAAAAAGATAGTTCATTACGCTATCAAAATTCTGATACTCCTTTCTCTTTGCAATGATCTTCAACTGAAACTCATCGACGACATTTTCGTAGAGCTGCAAAAGTTCTAGATTTTCAGGAGATGATAAAAATGCCTGAATCTGTGCCGTCTCTTTTAAATATCTTTTCCGAAGAGTATCCGCATACTCTTTAGACATATTGTTGATCGTGTTTTTTTCTTGATAAGGTATACGTGGTGTAGGAGGGTCATCCTCAATTTCTAGCCCTGAGTCTAGCTGTGCTGACAGTGCATATACAACATCAGATAGGTCATCTGGGCTTACAATAAGGGGAGAGTCCACCTTGTCTAAATCAGCTAGCTCAGCTGCTTTAGGGAATCTTTTAAGCCATGTTTCTAACAGTTCAATTCCACATAGACAAATGGAAGACTCAGGGATGTTACACTGCTTTGAAAGATAAGCACGAATTTCGGTCTCAGCGTTTGCAGAAAGCCGCCTATTAGAAAATAACATGTAATGGTCAATCTGGTTCATCGCGCGCAGCTTGTTTATTCTTATTATTTCTTCATGCAGTACGCTTGAGCTACCATTCTTGCTGTAGAAATCAGGCTCGGAAAAGTGTTTGTTATATCCGTTAGTATGCTTTGCCTGGATGACTGTAATTCCACTCCAAGGATTGCTTGTACTTGGGTATAGATCAGCAGTGCCAACAAACTTTGCATCCCTTCCCCCATCAGGCCCTTTTGTAAAGCCCTGAGTAGCGATCCCTAGAATTTCTTGGCAAAGAAAGGTGACTAGCTTCTCAAACTGCTCATCACTCATGTCTTCATAGTCATATTTCATACCTAGTCATCGCCCTGGACGCTAATCTTAATATTTGTGACAAAGAGGCCTAAGCCCATAACACTCATGACAGGAACTAAAGTTTTAATCGTCGGGTAGCTACTGGATGACAAAGCGCGGTATAGAGCCTCGCAGGATATGTCTGCTTTCCTGGCATATCTGACATAACGCCTTTTTCTTTTGGCATCTAATAAGCTCTCATTAAGCGCAGACAGCCTAGTGTGCATGATACCTAGCGTAACCCAAAAGCTATGGAGTGGATACCTTGTCTAAGGATCTGGGCTGGAGGGAAATGCCTGGAGAACGCAAGGCAGCTCTGCTAGCGCTCAGGTACATGAGCGGTACACTTATCCGCTCTGGCCACCTTCGCAAAGTTACGCTAACCTACTGTCACACAATTACTTTTGGCTGATCTAGCTTACGGTAGGCTATCCTTGATTTTCCTAGGCTTGTAGCTTAACATTCTAACTCATAATCCCTTGGTCGTAGGTTCAAGTCCTACTGGGCCCACCATTTCTATATTTATCTATTTTTAAAGTAGGCGATTATGAGTCCCTTGGACTTCGGTATATCAACTGCTTGATTCCTTTCCCCGTGTCCTCTTCCATCTTGTTTGCGCTTAACAACTGACGCTAATAAGTTCTAATCCATTAGCGATGTAATCTTTGCACTTCTACGGATGGTCGGGCTCAGCTTCAACTCCTGGGAAAAAGCAGAGCTATCTCTAAGTTATCCCCCTCTATAACACCGGCAACATTTTGGCGTATAGCGCGCAATCTTCGTTATAGCACTCGCAGGACGCCTCGATTAGGCCAAGCCGATCAAGCACCGTGATTGTTCCACGCTGGTAACGGATTAGTCCGCGCGCCTGCAGGGCTATCGCCGCAAGCGTAATTCCTGCACGTCTAACCCCGAGCATCATGGCCAGAAATTCATGGGTCAGATTCAATTGATCAGACCCTGCCCGATCCTGAGTCATCAGCAGCCACCTTGCCAGGCGCCCTTCAATCCGATGGAAATGATTACATGCCGCTGAAGTTGCCAGTTGCTTCATTACTACATAGATATATCGCTTTAGACGCTGATGTAATACAGGACTGCAAAGTAGTAGTTGTTGAAAATTTTCAGCAGTGATGCGAAGGGCCGACCCCGCCCCTTGGACCAGCGCAAGAAGTGGCGTTTCTTCGATGCCCAACACTAGGGAGCTGCCCAGCATGCCCTCACGGCCTGCCATCGCGACCTCTAGCCGGTTATCAGAGTCGAGTACAACAATCAGTGAAATGAAGCTATCAATAGGAAAATAGGCGTGGGTAATCGTCTCGGTAGGCTGGAAGAGTACTTCGCCAAATGAAAGCTCTACGTTTTCGCAAACGGCCATAAAGCCATCCCGCTCGACGGTCGGTAGCTCAGTAAGCAGTCTATTGGCATTGAGGACGTGAAAAAAAGACGTCATGTGCCTCTCCGGCTGAAAGAACCTGGCAAACGGCACAATGAAGGTTTAAATCATTTTGATGTCGGCTGCAGAACGGCCATCATGAACGCTGATGACCTATCTACATATTAACACTGGGTAAATAAAGCGTCGGCACGCTAGCGTACATAGCGCTAAGATGTCTGTTTTTTTAATAGGTCGCTAGCATGACTTGATCACTCACATAACGATGTTGTGATTGAGCAGACGGTCGTACTCTTCCTTGACCACCGTATAGCACTCGCAGACACGCGCCTCCAGTCCCGGGCGGTCAATAATCTTGATATGCCCACGATTGTAGGAGATCAGGCCCGCCTTTTGGAGCTTACCCGCAGACTCGGTCACGCCTTCACGTCGCACGCCCAGCATGTTGGCTATTAATTCCTGGGTCATGATCAGTTCATTGCCCGGCAGCCTGTCAATGCTAAGCAGCAACCAACGACATAGCTGCTGATCGACATTGTGATGGCGATTGCACACCGCTGTCTGCGCCATCTGTGTCAGCAGAGCTTGGGTATAGCGCAAGAGCAGTCGTTGCATTGGACCGGCACGGTAGAATTCGTTTTTGAGCAGTTGTCCCTTGAGTCGTAACGCTTGGCCAGCACTCTGAACGATCGCTCGGCTGGGCGTAGTCTCACCGCCCATGAATAGCGAGACTCCCACCAATCCTTCATAGCCGACAACGGCAATTTCTGTCGAGGCGCCATTTTCCATCACACACAGCAACGAGATGATGGAATCCAGTGGAAAGTAGACATGCTTCATATGCTGTCCAGATTCACACAGCGATTGGCCCAATGTCAGCGTTACCCTCTCTAAATCAGGCAGCAGACGATTCAGTTCCTCCGCAGGCAGTAAGCCAAGTAAGGCATTCTGCTGGAAATCACAAGGCACTGGCATTGAATATTCCCCGCTTGTTGCTGGCTGTCGCGCATTTTGACTACAGTCGCCTATGTGAGGTACCGACTTCTGGTACTTTTGACTGGTATCTCAAGTCGTTAGAGATATATCTTTCAAGTATAGGCTATCTCAAGGCGTAATCTGTACGCTAACGAACATAATGGGGTAACGCAGGCCAAGGAACCCCGAGTTGTATAATAGAAGAATAGATACTGTAGAGTTTTTCCACCAGTGTTCGCCAGCGCACAGTCAGACGATTATATACCGTCTAGGGTACGTACAAGTGAGGCAACAGGTATGCCTAAACAGGATGTCGCACTTTGCGCTGCAGGAAACGCGGCGCCTCCCTTCTTAGGTCTTAACTACCACCAGCATGTTGGCAGTTGAGATGCATTATGCATGGTATACATGTTGGTATCGCTGTCAGGCAGTGTTGAAAGTCCTCTCATTAGGCCATTGAAAACAATTATTTAAAAGCGCCATCATTAGTGCTAATGGCAACGATTATCATGATGCTTATTTTTATTCTTACTCTTTGCTCTTAAATCCAATTGAGACCACCTCATGCCTCGTCTGCCGTTTGCTCGTCGTCCTTTGTCGCGCTCAATGATTCCCATCACCGCAGCGATCTTTTGTGCATCTGCCTATGTTTAAGAAACGTCTACGTCCAATGATACCGTGGTGGTCACGACCACGCCGCTGAAAGTCGATACCCCGCGGGTAGAGGCACCACGCCCAGTCTCAAGCGTTGACCGAGAAGAGCTAGAAACTCGTAACGTTCAGCAGTTGGATGAAACGTTCCGCTATCGCGCGGGTGTGCTGTCGGGTCATTACGGCAGCGAAAACAACACCGATTGGTTTAAAGTGCGCGGTTTTGATCTGTCCACTTATCAAGATGATTTACGTATTTACCGCGAAGGGTTTTATCAGTAGCTACCCGAGCCATTCGGCTTGGGGCGCATGGATATCTTTAATGGTCCATCTTCTATCCTTTACGGTGAAACGCCTCCAAGGGCTGATTAATGCGGTGAGCAAGCGTCCGACCGGGACGCCTCAAGGCGAGGTTAATTTGCAGTTTGGCAACCGTAAGCGAGCCGGGTTACGATAAAAAATAATCGTACCCAGTGGGCGTTACGACGGCTGGCAGGCCCAGGTCAACGTCAATAACCTCACCGATAAAGAATACGTGGCTAGCTATGAATACTGGTGCTACTACGGTGAATCCCGCAGCGTGATGAGTAGCGTCAAATATAGTTGATAAAACTTTCGATCTGGCTAAGGCTTTTGATCCGCCTAAGACAGCCACGACCTGCGGTTTGTGCAGGTCGTGAGTGCGTTAACGGCAGACTAGACAACCGACTTTAAAAAGGCTGCGGTTTCCGGTTTCTGTGGGTTATCGATCACCTGATCGGGAGGGCCAATCTCGTGAACTAAGCCTTCACGGAAAAAGGCCACGCGGTCGGATACGTCCCGGGCAAACGGGATCTCATGGGTCACCAGAATCATCGTCATGCCGTCTTCAGCCAGTAGGCGCATGGTATCGAGCACCTCGCCTACCAACTGCGGGTCGAGGGCCGAGGTGGCTTCGTCGAAGAGCATATAGTCCGGCGACATGGCCAGCGCCCGGGCAATCGCCATGCGCTGTTGCTGGCCACCGGAGAGCTTGCCGGGAAATACCTTGAGCTTATCCGCAAGACCCACATGGGTGAGCTGCTTGACGGCGAGCTCTTCAGCTTCAGCCCGGCTCTTGCCCAGTACTTTACGCGGTGCGAGCATCACGTTCTCCAGCACATTCAGGTGCGGAAAGGCATTCCACTGCTGGAAAACAATGCCTATTTTCTGGCGCAACTTAT
The DNA here is from genome assembly GCF_000236035.1 of Vreelandella boliviensis LC1. Classification (GTDB taxonomy): domain Bacteria; phylum Pseudomonadota; class Gammaproteobacteria; order Pseudomonadales; family Halomonadaceae; genus Vreelandella; species Vreelandella boliviensis. Next base: position 754,825 of record NZ_JH393258.1, on the reverse strand, counting down.
TGATATCGGTGCCCTTGGCATGTACCTCGGTGCCATCAACGCGAATCGATCCACTCTGGATATTTTCCAGGCCGTTGATGCACATAAGCAGGGTCGATTTCCCAGAGCCAGAGCCCCCCACAATGGAAACCACTTCGCCCTTTTGGACGGTTAGGTCGACACCCTTGATCACTTCCAGGTCTTTAAACGACTTATGTACCTTTTCAATCTCAATCATTCTGCTGCCACCTTTTTTCCACTTGGGCACCTAGGCGGGATACCACCAAGCTGATGAGGTAATAGATTAGCCCTGCGATGCACAGCACCAGCAATGGCTCCTGAATGCGCGTAACGATGGCCTGGGAGGCACGGAGCAATTCGATGATGCCGATCCACATCACCAGTGCGGTATCTTTCATGGCCGAGAGGGAGAGGTTGAGCCAGCCGGGAAAGGCTACTCGGGTTGCGAGCGGCATCACCACGTAACGCAGGTCTTGCCAGTAGGTCATGCCCAGCGAACGGCTGGCCAAGCGCAGGTTCTGGGGCACTGAGAGCACACCGCTGCGCACAATCTCGGTGCAGAAGGCGGCTACATAGACGCCCAGTACCACACAGCCAACGGTGAATGCACTCCAGTCCAGCCCCACAATGCTCTTGAGCGAGTTGAAAAGTACAAACTGGATGAGCAACGGTACACTGCGAAAGATATCCAAAAACCACCCTAGCGGGATAGTCGCCCGAGGTAGCAGGGCCCGCAGTAGCCCGCAGGAGACGCCCATAAAGGTACCTAGCAGCATCGACCAGAAGGTCAGTAGCAGCGTGACCCAAGCCCCTTGAAGCAAAAATAGTAGGTCGTTCCAGGTGAAACTGGTTGAAAACGTAAAGCCGGTTGAAAACATAGTCAGGCCCTCAATAGCGGAATAGCCGCCAGGCCAGCAGCCGGGCTATCGCTACGATTAGTTTGGCGATCAGGTAATAGATCACCGCTGCCAGCGCAAATAATTCAAAGGTGCGAAACGTCCTGACGTTGTAATCCTGGGTTACGCCAGTGAGGTCGTTATTCAGGCCAACGATAACCCCCAACGACGTCATTAATACTGCCCACACCATCTGGTTCGTGATGGGGTAAAAAACGATCCGCAGGAGTTGCGGCACTACCACCAATCGATACGCCTGGAAGCTGCTCATCCCCAAGGAACGGGCCGCACGGACTTGGGTGTCGGGAATCGCTTTAAGGCCGCCACGGAAATTCTCAGCCAGATAACCCGCGTTGTTGAAGGTGATCCCGGCCAGCAAGGCAGCCCAGGAACTGACATGCAAACCGATAGCGCCCAGGCCGAAATAGACGATGTAGATCTGGAATAGCGCAGGGGTGTTGCGGGCGATTGATACCCAGGTGCCTGCTACTGCCCGCGTGGCAAGGTTGGGGGTCTCCCGCATCGCCAGCAAGGCAAGAGCGATCAAGACACCGAAGATCATCGATAGCGCCGCGGTCTCAAAGGTGACAACAGCGCCTTCGAGCATATCCGGCAGGGCTCTTAAGGCAGTTCGCCACTGGAAGGTATAATCAAACATGGCTCAGTGTGCTCCTTGGCGAGTTGCAGCGGCTGTTAACCAGGTGGGTAGCCGACCACTGGCCTCTCCACTGCAGGCGGTCTCGACACACTCGGCAAGATTACCGAAGTGCACCTGGCGACCGACTAACCCGGGGGCGTAGTGGGCATATTTGCCCGAATTGGTCATGATGGTACGCGCCGTTGGCGGTACTACGGGCTCACCCAGCATGCACCAGCAGGTATCGTTGATAAGCTGGGCACCGAAACGCTCCAGAGTGGTGACGTACCCCGCCTCACTAGCGTCGGCATAAACCGCCCGCCCCAAGGTGACCGCCATGGCCACATCGGGATGTTTACGGCGTCCTGAACAGAGCGCCGCCAGTGCTGCGCATTCGCTCAATGAGAAGTGGGGGTTGCCCAAGGAGACAAGATCTACCTGGGGTGTTTCAGCGTGATCCAGTTCGTACCAGCTAGCGAGTAGGTCGTCGGGCTCAATGACCAACACGCGCGAGGGCGGGAGGTCACCAAAGGCTTGGGATTCGCTCGTCGCTTCTGGGGTAATCTGGTTGATATGAAACATCGGTGCGGCAGAGGTGGTGGCGAAAGCCGCGCCAAACGCTTTGAGATCATCGCGGCTGGGCGCTGTCTCCTCCAGACCGCAAAGCAACGGTATTTCGCTGCCGCAGAGCAGCCCGACGTGATACCCCAGCAATGGCCAGAAAGCGTCATCCAGTGTGTCGAGTGGCTTGATGTCGATACGCAGCGTGGCGAAACGCCCCTGGTCTCGGTGCGTCCCAACGAAGGGCGCGCGACCCGTTAAGGCGATGCAGATATCCAGATAGTCAGGGTATTTCAGCGTTCGTGCCGCCAGCACACTGTTGGCATAAACGACGGCGTTGGATTCCGCCCAGACGATCTGTTCGCCTGCTTTAGGGGCGCTGTCGAGTAAATAGGGCGCGCAGGTGTAACTGAGTTGCGCGCCCATGGCCATGTAAGCATTGCCTAGGGCGCTTGCAGGCTCGCCGAAAGCGGGGTCGATGCCCTGCGCCCGCCAGCGGCACTGATCAACCGATATAGAGTTGAGTGTGGTTGGTACGCGCACTTGCGCGCCCCATTCCACTAACTGCTCAGCGAAGCGCAAACTGGCTGGGCCGGTATAAATACAGCCATCTATATGCGCTTGGCTGATGTCAATTAGTTGGTCGGCGCCTTGGAGCTCGGCCATTCGCAGCACGATGCGCATCGCCTCCTGGGCCGCTTTGCCGTAGTGACCATCAAGGAGCGCATGGTCACTTTCGCTAAGCGATACGCTATAGGGGACTGGCTGAGCATCGTTGCGAGTCGTCGCTGACGTTCCCCTACTTTGGGGAAGCGAGTCGAAAAGGCATATTTTGTCATCTTCAACACGTGCAAAGCGTCGTTGGCGCAGTTTGGCAAACGCCTCTGGGCCGACGCACACGACCGGAATAGTTGAGTTAAATAGCGTTTCAGCAATGATGACACCGAGCGTCAGGATCTCTTCTTGATCGGCGAATATCAGCGCGGCGGGGGCGTGATCGCCGGTCAGTAATTCCATAAGCACGCTGCTGCCGGTACAGGAGCCGCGCCCGCTGGGTAGGGCAAGTAGGCGTCCGGCAAGGCACTGGCCGCTCAATGGGTGATGGCGGTCAATGATCTCACCGCTGAACGGGTCGACACCGCCCCAAAAGCTCAAGCCAACGTCGGCATACAGTAGTTCGCCCTGCGCTGAACCCCGCACCAGGCTACGACCGGTGAGCGAAACATCAGACATAGCGTCATCTCGTCGTTGGGAAGGGCGCGCCGCCAGAGCGGCGCGCGGTACATGGTTATTATTGAGCTATTAGTAATAGACGTGAGGGACGGTCAGGTCGACCGGCTCACCACCCACCCACTTGTCGTAGAGTTCTGCGTAGCGTCCGGTGCGCACCTGCTGGTTGACGAATAGGTTGAGGTAATTCAGCAGGCCATACTCGGTGCGGTTGGCGGCTAGGGAGACGTAGTCAATGACGTAGGGCGCTTCACCCGCAATTTTTAGCCCCTCATATTTGCCGGATTCGAGAGTCGAGGAGGCAACCGTGTTGGTGACCACGGTGGCGTCGATATGGCCCTGCGCAACAGCGAGAATAGTGTCGTTCTGGGTTTGATAAGCGCGGAAGCTGCCATCGCCCCATTCGTCTACATCCTCCTCCAACGCCATGGCCTCATAAGTGCCGCTGGTGTTGCCTACCGGCCGACCATGAAGATCATCGTAGCCCTCGACGCCGGTGTCTTCACGGGTCAGGACGACCATCTGGAAGGCGAAGTAGGGAATGGTCATGCCAACGGTTTTGGCACGCCCCAGGGTGTCAGACGTCGAGGCGACGATGACATCGGCACGGCCGGAGACCAAGGCAGGAATACGATCGGGGAAGGGGGTTTCAACGATTTCAGCATCGACTTCGAGGACATTGGCCAGATCGTTGCAGTAATCAACGTCAAAACCAGCAGGTTGGTTGTTATCGTCGCGAAACCCCATGGGGGGGAAGTCGAGGGTAACGGCGCAACGTAGGGTTCCAGAGCTAATTATTTCATCGAGTTTATCAGCCTGTGCCTGGCCGATGACGGATACACTCAAGATAGCGGAAAGCGCTAATGGAGCGGTCTTGTTTATCATTTTTGACCTCCTAGATGGGCTTTGCTTGGCTGCAAGAGACAGCAAACTTAGTATTTATTATTTCGGATACGATTTGCAAGTTTTGCAGTCATTAATTCTGATTTAAAGATAACGTATTGTTTTAATTGCTTTAAATAGAAAATTTGAGTGGCGGTGTGCGATAAAGTATTAATAAGAATGTGGGCAGAAGCCGCGATATCACTACTTTTGAGCCGTAGCGTTGAAACAGATCACGCAAGGGGCAAACATAAAATACTGCTGGGTTGGGCAGCGATTAGAGTATCGCTGCCCTGCAGATTAAGAGGGCGGGGCTTAGTGATCTAAACCCAGCCTGAAAAGTCAGCGGCTATTCGGCAAGTCGGTTAGGCAGGTGATCGTACAGTGTCCGACACACGCCGATAATATGGCGTTCAACCAGCGCTGCAGCTTCGTCGGCGTCTCCTTTGCGGCAGGCGGCGATAATAGCGCGGTGCTCTTTGTCGGCGCGTGCTTTGCCCTTGGACAAGCTCAACTGCAAGCGGAGATAGCGTTCAACCTTATCGTGGATAGATCGAATCAGACCCATCATAAAGGGGCGCTGCGCGGGCTCGTAAAGGCAGGCGTGGAGCTCCCAGTTCAATGCGGCCCATCGGCCCACGTTGTCCTCATTGTTGAACTCGTCGCAAATGCGCTCGGCATTGTCGAAGGTAGCTTGGCCCATATTGGGGACTGCGAGTCGAATGGCTTCTACCTCTAACAGGACGCGGACTTCAAACATCTGGGCCAGCTCGGGTTCAGAGATCTTCGTCACAACGGCGCCCTTGTTACGCTGGAAAAGCACCAACCCCTCTGCTTCCAGGCGCTTTAGAGCCTCCCGTACAGGAATTTTGCTGACATTGAATTTATTGGCAATATCATCCTGGCGAATTGGCTCACCCTCTTCGAGTTGGCCAGCAATAATGGCTTCGCGCAGGTGCTTGACGATCACCTCAGAAGTTGAAGGGGTAATGCCGAGGTTAGGTGCGTTAAACATGGTAAATGACAACTATAAGAATCCGTAGGTGAGAGAAATATACGAGATACTGTATACCAACTCGGTATTTTGCGATTTATTTTTTTGCCCTAAAGGCGCAGCTTAATAGTTAAGCTTTCTGAAATGTTGTCGATTTTTTCCTGTCAGCTAAAACGGCTTAACCGGTAGGGCGATAAGTCAGCCACCTGCTGAGAGTGAGAGCGCGCTGCTAGGTCGGCAATAATCTCTGCGGTCAGCGCTGCCTGGGTCAAGCCAAGGTGGTGATGCCCGAAGGCCAGTAAAACCTTGCCGTCTTTGACACTGTCGATGATCGGCAGTGAGTCAGGTAGGGAGGGGCGAAAGCCCATCCAAGGGGTGGCATCAGTGGCATCCAGCTCACTTCTAAATAGCCCTTGGCTGAGTTTATGTAGTTGCCAGGCGCGCTGCATATTGGCTGGCCGCTGAAGGCCGGCAAATTCAACTGTTCCTGCCAGGCGCAGCCCCTCATCCATTGGCGTCATGATAAAGCGGCGCTCCAACGACGTCACCGCTACCGGGAGGCGACCTCGTTCATTTGGCAGCATCAGGTGGTAGCCCCGCTCGGTATCCAGCGGAATACGTATACCCGTTAGCACGGCGGCTAACTTGGCAGAGTGGGCGCCGCAGGCTAACACTACTTTGCTGGCCGTCATGGGCGATGCGTTGTCAGTCTGTAGAGTGACGCCTTGATCATTGACATGTCCCGTTAGCACCGTGGACTGCCTGAACTCTACCCCGTTCGCTTCGGCGGCCCGCACCAGCGAGTTAACTACCTGCCAGGGGTTGATAACATGGGCGGTACCTGGGAAAAACAGGCCCCCTTGAATGTTATCTGACAATTGAGGGGCAACGTCGCGAATGGCATCACCCGTCCAGCCCTCTACCGGGACTTGCTGCTCGACCATTCGTGCCCGCAGCGCCTCCAGCTCCTCGGCAGCGTCGGCTTTTTCGTATACCAGGAACGAGCCTTCTTCTTTTAACAAGTGCCTGCTATCGACACGGTCGAGAAGTCGCTGCCAGGCGGCCAAACTCTGCTCATTGAGTGCACGAATGCCGGCCACGCTAGCCTGATAGGGGGCTGGGCGCAGGTTCCAGAGTAACCGAGTGAACCAGGGCAGCGCTTTCGGCATATAGCGCCAATCCAGCCGCAGTGGTCCCATGGGGTCGAGCAGCATCTTAGGCAGTTGCTTTACGATGGCGGCATCGGCAATGGGGAAGACCTGCTCCGTTGCCATATGCCCAGCATTGCCATAGGAGGCCCCCATCCCGGGAGGCTGGCTATCCAGCACCACGACCCGCAGACCTTGTTGACTTAACGCCATGGCGCAAGCGGTGCCGATAATGCCTGCACCGATAACGACGATATCAGCCGCTACATTAGGGTCGCTGGTAGCCTGGGGGTGTGCGCCCGTGGTGATCTCTGGCTTCATAACGAGGCAGACCAGCCCGCATACCAAGAACGGAAAAGCGCGTACTGGGACTCTACATAGTGGCGTTGTGAATCGCTGAGCGCGTCGGTTTCATTAAAGTGCAGGGCGTATTCGCTATCGCCATTGAGCACCATCAGGTGCTTGTAGTAGAGAACTAGGTCGCCGCCTTCGTCGAAAGAGGAGAGCACACCCAGTGCTTCCTCTAGCTCCATGGCCAAACGCCGTGCTTTGACGTCCCCTTTGGCGGCTTGTTGGCTGAGCGAGACAAGCTGCAATACCTCTCGGGGCAGCGCGTTGCCGATACCGGTGATAGCGCCCGTGGCGCCACAGTTGACGAAACCATGGTAAACAGTGGTGTCGACACCGACCATCAGAGTGACATCTTCGTCTTGAGAGGTAATGTTTTCCGCCGCATAGCGGAGATCATCGACGCCGCCAAACTCTTTAAAGCCAATCAGGTTGGGGTACTGGCGGCGTAGTTCAAAGAATAAGTCGGCACGGGTGGCGAAGCCGTAATAGGGGCTATTATAAATCACCGCCGGTAGCTTGGGCGCCGCGTCCAAAATAGCCGAAAAGTGTGACTTCTGCGCAGCCGCCGAGGTGCCTCGTGAAAGCACGCGCGGAATCACCATCAGCCCTTGGGCGCCTACGTTAGCGGCGTGAGCCGCATGGGAAACAGCCTCCCGTGTGTTGATGGCACCGGTACCCACAATCGTTGGAACGCCAGCCTCAACCAAGCGCGCGACGCCCTCCTGGCGCTGCGCTTCGCTGAGTAGCGGCCAATCGCCCATGGAGCCACAATACACCACGCCACTCATGCCCAGATCTACCAGTGAACGGCCTTTAGCTACCAGGGCGTCGAAATCAGGTTGCCGGTCAGCGCTGCAAGGGGTCATTAATGCCGGTATGCAGCCAGTAAAAATGTTATCGCTCATCGTTGTTCCTTTTCGTTTGGTGTTATCAGTAATTGGAGTTGGCGCTGGGTTCGAAAGCGGGGCAGTCGATGGTCAATGATTACGAGGCAGTGATTCCCCAAGCGAACGGGTCTTGCTCATCAATCAACAGGGTGGTGTCGGCACTCAGATAGGCGCGACCCTTAATGTAGGGACGAATGCGATCACCCTCCCACTCGTAGTACCCCTCAAACTGGCTGTCACAGATACTTGCCTGCACCCAGGTTGCGCCGGGTGATAGCTTGCCATCCGCTGCTAGGCACGCCAGCTTGGCGCTGGTGCCGGTACCACAGGGGGAACGGTCATAGGCCTTGCCGGGGCAGAGTACGAAATTACGGCTATCGGCCACAGCGTCGTCAGCAAATAGTTCGATATGGTCAATCACGCCACCGTTATCGCCGGTGATGGCCGCCGCTTCTAGTGCCTGACGAACGGCCCAGGTGAAATTCGTCAGCGCCTCGACGTTATCCAGGGTCAATGATTGGCCATGGTCGCTAATCAGGAAAAACCAGTTGCCACCCCAGGCAATATCGCCGTGTACCTGACCGAAACCGGGTACTTCAATGGGAACTTGCTGGCGATAGCGATAGGCGAGGACATTGCGCACGGTAACGGCGCCGTCTTCATGCAGGGTTGCACTGATCGGGCCAACTGGCGTGTCGATTTTGTGATCTCCGGGGGATATCAGACCCAGATGATGCAGAGAGGCCACCAAGCCGATGGTGCCGTGACCGCACATACCCAGGTACCCGGTATTGTTGAAGAAGATGACCCCGCAGGTCGCATCCGGCGACTCGGGCGCGCAGTAAAGCGCCCCAACCAGCACGTCATGCCCGCGAGGCTCTAACATGCAGGCGCGCCTCCACTGGTCGTGGGATTCGCGCAGGGCGTCGCGTTTCTCCGCCATGGTGGTGCCAGGCAGGTCGGGGAACCCCTCCATCACCAGCCTTGTCGGTTCACCCGCAGTATGGGAGTCGATGACGCGCACATGTTTCATGGAGCACCTGTGATTTTTGGCATGGGTGATTAATGGTGAAGATAGCAGCTTAAGTATTCATTTTCCGTTTTTTATATCTTATACAATATTCTAAAAACTTTGTGAAGCCTGTGCAAAACAGCAGAGAAGCCATCTCACCTGGGTACTTAATTGAGTGAAAAATAAGTAGTTAAGATTGCTGCTAGGTGATGCACCGGAACGGAAACGGGGAGTTTAATTGAAATTATTGAGACTAAAGTCTAGGTCGGTAGTGGGAGAGTGCAGTGACCAGATTTCGAGGTTTTAATCGACATGCGTTGTCTAGCCGTAACGCTTTGAAGTACTTATCAAAGCACTGCAAGGAAAAACGACTTTCTTTAAATTCAATCATTCAGAGAAGCTAGGTAGAATTTCTAGCTATACTGAGCAAGGTGGCTGTGTATCTTTGTGCGAAATAGCTCACCCAGGAGTTGGTCATGCCACGTTTACCCCGTCGATTTATCAGCGTTTTACTGTTTACGCTGCCGGTCATATTAGTTGCTTGGGCAGCACCCGCCACCGCGCAGTCGCTTAACAGTGACGTGTTAACTGCCGAAGAATCAGACCCTAACCGGTTAGGCTGGATGCAAGGCTTTCCCCCTGCTTCTGAACGGGTCATTGGCCAACCTGACGCCAACTACTTTAGCTTTCCTAAAATGCGCTGGACGGTGTGCCATTTTCGCGAATTGCTGCCCACTAAACAGGTAAGCCGTGGGTTAGCCGCGCCTGTGCCGCTCACCTACGCACTGGATGACGCTATCAACGATGTGATGTTTACCCCGCTTGGCGGTAATGAACCCATGTCGTGGCAGGCGTCGCTGAATGAGAATTACATCGATGGCCTGCTGATTCTTCATCAGGGCCAAGTGGTGTATGAGTACTACGCTGGCTGTCTAGATGAAGCAGGCAAGCATGGGGCTATGTCGGTCACTAAATCGATGACCGGCCTGTTGGGAGAAATCCTGGTAGCTGAAGGTGCATTGGATGAAGAGGCGCTCGTCGGTGACATACTTCCAGAGCTGGCCGATAGCGCTTTTGGCAACGCTACCGTGCAGCAGTTGTTAGAAATGACCACAGGCCTTGCCTACAGCGAAGATTACAGCGATCCCAATGCAGAAATATGGGCGTACAATGCAGCGGCAAACCCGCTCCCCAAGCCAGAAAGCTATTCTGGGCCGCGTACTTACTATGAGTATTTAGCCACCGTGCAGCCCGAAGGTGAGCATGGGCAGGTATTTGGCTACAAAACAATCAATACAGATGCGCTGGGTTGGGTAATAGCGCGCACCAGTGGCGAATCGGTGACGTCGTTGCTGTCATCGCGAATTTGGCAGCGTATAGGCGCTGAGCAGGATGGCTACTTTACCGTCGACTCCATCGGAACACCGTTTGCCGGTGGTGGTTTAAGTGCAGGCCTACGGGATATGGCCAGAGTAGGCCAGTTGGTGTTGAATGAAGGTGTTATTAACGGCGAGCGACTGTTTCCCGCTGCCGCGGTAGAACGCATCCGTCAAGGTGGCGATAGGCAAGCGTTTGCCGCTGCAGGCTATCGCTATTTACCTGGCGGTAGCTACCGTGGCATGTGGTGGTCACTGCATAACGAACATGGTGCGTTTGCTGCCCGTGGTGTGCATGGGCAAACGATATATATCGATCCCACCGCTGAGATGGTGATAGTACGCTTTGCCTCTCATCCGGTGGCAAGTAATGCCGCCAACGATCCCTCCTCGCTCCCAGCCTATCAAGCGGTTGCCGAGTATTTGTTGGAGAAGGCCCCTTAGGCCAGAGTGGGACGAGTCGCGTGTCCATTCTCTACGGTGCTAATGAAAACAGGTATATGACTCACATTGCGCAGCGTTGTAGAGCAAGCACATCCGATTCAGTGGCGGGCTGGTTCCGCTTGCGCGGTACACAAATCGGGCTGCCGCTTTCTGGGTCGTGGATAACATGAGCATCCAGGTCAAACACGCGCTTGAGATTGGGCGCGGTAAAAACTTCGCTAGGCGCGCCGCTGGTGACAATTCGGCCATCGCACATCATTACTAACTGATCGGCGTAGGCGGCGGCCAAGTTTAGATCATGAAGCACTAGTAGCAGGGTGCGGCCTTTCTCATGAGCTAGGCGCGAAAGTAATTCCAGCAAATCAACCTGTACCTTAAGGTCTAGAAAAGTCGTGGGCTCATCAAGCAGGATCAGGTCGGTTTGCTGGGCCAGTACCATGGCAATCCAGCAGCGCTGGCGCTGGCCGCCGGAGAGCGCATCGACGTTGCGCTCGGCAAACTCCGTTACGTGGGTATAAGTCATGGCTTCACGAATGGCCTCGGCGTCCTGCTGAGCATTCTTCTGCCATAACCCTTGGTGCGGAAACCGCCCCATCGCCACCAACTGCTTCACGCTCAGCCCCTCTGGCGCCACCGGGCCTTGGGGCAGAATCCCCAGGCGCTTGGCGACCTCCCGCGTTTTGCTGCGATGAATATCCTTGCCGTCCAAATACACATGCCCGTCACTAGGCGTAAGCGTGCGGGCAAGGGTTTTCAGCAGGGTCGACTTGCCACTGCCGTTGGGGCCCAACAGTACCGTGAGCTTGCCTTCCTCAATCGCTATGTCGACACCATCCAATACACGTCGAGTGTCATAGCCCGCTTGTAGGGCTTCGCCCGTCAAACGAGGTGGCTGGTGAGAAGGTTGTGTCATGGATGTGCTCGTTGAGGTTGCTAAAGCAGGCAGAACCGTAAGCCAAAATATTCTCATTTTCAATATTTGCTACTGGCAGTTGTTCGCTGCTCCAACCTGTTTTTCCTCGCGGAGTAGACCTTTATGTCTTTATGTGGATAATACAATCATTATCATTTAGATATGTATTACGTTTTCTGGGAATCGTTCACTCAAAAGGTAAAAAATGCGCATTAAGACTCGTCCAGTATTGTGGCACACGGTGACGCTCGCCGGTTTGGTGGCGATCAGTCAAGCTCACGCGCAGGAGTCAACAACGGCTGAGTCACAAGGCGTCGCCAGTGATGCCGACTCGACCATGGTGGTGACCGCCACCCGCAGCCACAGCGAAGCGGGGCAAACGCCGCAGCGAGTAACGATCATCACCCGCGAGCAGATTGAGCAACAGCTAGCGATTACCGATGACCCGGGCCAGGTGCTCAGCAACTTGATTCCCTCTTACTCACCTAGCCGCCAAAAGCTCTCCAATGCGGGGGAGACATTTCGTGGTCGCGATGCGCTTTTTCTGATTGATGGGGTGCCCCAGTCCAACCCGCTGCGCGACAGCTCACGGGATAGCTATACCATTGACCTTTCCATGGTTGAGCGCATTGAAGTCATCCACGGCGCCAGCGCCGAGCATGGTTTAGGTGCCACCGGTGGTTTGATCAACTTGGTGACCCGGCGCGCTGAAGGTGGCGGCATTAGCCAGCACGCGGGCATCAGCCTGACCACGGACGATGATTTCCAGTCCGGTGGACTGGGCCACAAGCTGGACTACCGTATTAGCGGGCAGCAGGGCGACTGGGATTTCGTTGCCGCAGCCACTCGTCAGGAGCGCGGGGTCTTTTACGATGGCAACGACGAGGTGGTCGGTATTGCCTACCCCGGCGAGCTGCAGAACTCGGAAAGCTACGATCTGTTCGGCAAGCTGGGTTACTGGATCGACGATAACCAGAATGTTGAGTTCTCGCTTAATCATTTCGATTTGCAAGAGGGCAACGACTACGTGCCGGTAGCGGGTGATCGTGCGGCAGGTGTGCCGACCACAGCGCGCAAAGGCAGCCGTGAGGGCGAGCCAGGGTTTAACGAAGTGACCTCGGCGCGGCTTTCCTACTCCCACGCTGATTGGTTTGGCAATGAGCTAGATGCCCAGGTCTATCACCAGCGTTTTCGCGCGCGCTTCGCGACTACGCCGTTTTTCCCTTACCTGGATAGTGCGGGCGATACCCAATTCGATCAGACGCGCAATGAGTCTGACAAAACGGGCGCTAAATTCACCTTGAACCGTGACGGTATGCTGGACGACCGCTTGGGTGTGACGGTGGGTTTGGATGTATTGGAAGACGAGACAAGCCAAATGCTCGTGCATACCGGGCGTACTTACGTGCCGGAAAGTCGCTTCCGTAATTTGGCGCCGTTCCTGCAAGGTCAGTTTAAACTAGCGGATCCGCTGACGCTGCATGCGGGGGTGCGTCACGAGCACGCTGAGCTTGAGGTGGATAGCTTCCAAACGATTGATCGCAGCAATGTCACTCAAGACAACGTCAGCGTGGACGGTGGCAAGCCCAGCTTCGATGAGACGCTGTATAACGTCGGTTTAACCTATCAAGCCACCGACTGGGCCCAGCTGTATGCCAACTACTCGGAAGGCTTTGGCATGCCCGATGTGGGCCGGGTGCTGCGCGGTATTGGCACGGCGGGCCAGGATGTGGATAGCTTACTGCAGCTTCAGCCGATTGTGACCGAAAACCACGAGATCGGCGCGCGCTTTGACTGGGATGGTTATGGGTTAGAGATCAGCTATTACGAGTCGAACTCGGATTACGGCCAACGGCTGACCGAACAGAATGGCACCTGGGTAGGCAGCCGAGAGAAAACCGAGATCCAGGGCGTTGAGATTACTGGTGACATGCAGGTGGCGGACAAGCATGATCTGTCGCTCTCTTACGCCCATACCGAGGGCAAATCGGATCAGGATGGCGACGGTAGCGTGGATACCAAACTCACCGGTATCAATATCGCCCCGGATACACTCAAACTGGGCTGGAGCGCCACCTGGAACGAGCGTGTTTCCACGCGCTTACAGGGTAGCTACTACTTCGATCGCAGCGTCGATAACCCTGAGCTCGATTTTGACGGCTACGGCTTAGTGGATGCTTCGTTAGCCTATCGCCTGCCCACCGGCAGAGTATCAGTGGGTATCGAAAACCTAACCGATGAAGACTACATCACTTACTACTCCCAAGCCGCGCGGATTAGCGACGAGTACTACTTCACCGGGCGTGGCCGCACCTTCACGCTGGGGTACAAGCTAGATTTCTAATCAGCCGCTTTCTGTTTTTTATTATTGATTTTCTATGCTCGATACTGTTTGGCGGCGCCCCGAGGGCGACGCTTTTTTTGTCAGCAGATTTTAAAAGCGCGCTCGTGATCTATGCAACAAATAGACAAAAAAGGGCGCGCCTATCCCGGCAACGAAAATGCCCGCAGGCAGGTCTTTGGGTAAAAAGGCCACTCGGCCCAGCAGGTCGGCGTAAAGCACAATCAGCGCGCCGACCAGCGCGGATGCGGGCACCAGCCGTGCCATATTGCGCCCCACCAGCCTGGCTGCCAGGTGGGGGGCAATTAACCCCACAAAGCTTAAGCCCCCTGCAAACGCCACCGCGGCACCGGCCAGCGCCACGCTGCAGGCTAGCAATACTAATCGGCTGCGCAGAATCGCCACCCCCAGCCCTTCGGCAACGGCGTCGCCCAGCGCCATGGCATCGGCATGCCGGGCGAAGGCTAGGCTGATCGGCACGGCAATGACTAGCCACGGCAGTAGACCGCGAACATCGTCCCATTGTGCAGCGTAAAGGCTGCCGGTGAGCCAGACATAGGCAGTCATGGCGGCGGAGTCATCGCTGATCACGATTAATAGCGTAGTGCCTGCGCCCATGGCTGCTGCAAGGCCAATGCCCACCAGCACCATCCGCGATGGGCTGATGCCGCCTTTCCAGGCGAGGCTGACTACCAGCAATGCTGACACCAGCGCCCCCAGCATGGCCGCCACGGGCAGCCAGTGAATGCTTAAGGTGGTGCTCAATAACGCTAAAAACAGCACCGCCGCCAGCGCCGCGCCGCTGGTAATGCCGATCACGTCTGGGGAAGCCAGAGGGTTACGCACAATGCTTTGTAGAATTGCCCCCGCTATTGCCAGGGCGGCACCGACCAGTATGGCCAGTAGAATTCTGGGCAGCCTTAACTCCCAAATGATAAAAGTGATATCGCTACTTTGTGGCGCGGCGAGGGCGTGTAGTACTTGGGTGAACGATGTGGGAAAACTGCCTAAGCAGAGCGACAGCCCGACGCTGGCGACCAATAAAAGGCTTAGCATTATGAGGCTGTGCAGTAAGCGTTTACTGTCGCTCTGCACCTTGCTATCGAGGGTTAACGTTACTGTTTGTCTCATTGGCCTGCCATCTTGCGTCGCGCTAGATAGATAAAGAAGGGCGTGCCGATCAGCGCCGTCATTACACCCACCGGTATCTCCTGGGGGGGCATTAAAAAGCGCGAGGCGAGATCGGCCAGCAGCAGCAAACAGGCACCGAGCAAGGCGCAGGCCGGCAGCAGCCAGCGGTGGTCGATGCCAAACAGCCCCCGCGCCATATGGGGCACAATCAGACCCACAAACCCAATCATGCCTGCCAGCGCCACGGAGCTACCCGCCAGTACAATCACAATCAACCCGAGTAGCAGCTTGATAGTGGTGGCCTGCATGCCGAGCCCGGTGACCATATCATCGCCCAGTAACAGCGCATTGGCGTGGCGGACGAGCAGTGCGCTAAGTAAAAGCGCCCCACCGAAGAGCGGTAGCAAGGGCGCTACCAATGAAAGATCGCGTCCTGACACCGAACCCGCCAGCCAGTAGAGCACGCTTTCAAAACTTTGCTGATCGACCACCAGCAGCCCTTGGCTGAAAGATACAAACATCGCCGTTACCGCCACTCCTGCCAGCACAACCCGCAGTGGGGAGAGCTCACCGTGGCGGCCGCGGCTAAGCACCACCACCAGTACGGCAGCGACCAGCGCGCCTAACAACGCGGCCCATACGTAGTGGGCAGGTGTATGCAGTGGCAAAAGGGACACCGCGACCACGACAAAAAACATCGCGCCAGCGTTAATGCCCAGAATGCCCGGTGACGCCAGCGGGTTACGCGTCATGGTCTGCATCAGTGCCCCGGCAATCGCCAGGCTGGCGCCCACCAGAGCGGCGATCACCGCGCGGGGCAGGCGCTCGGTTAAGAGAATGATGTGGGCGATATTGGTGGGGTCGTAATGGGCGAACGAACCGAACAGAGAGGAGAGGGCGATCTCTGTGGTGCCTAGCATCACGCTGGCGAAAAAGGCGCCCAGCGCCACCAGCGCCCCCAACAGCAGGCCAATACTTTTCGCGGCGGCGCTGTTTAGCATGAGGGTTCCTCGCCGCGGTTTGGCAAGGGGGTGTGGCAAGCTAATCCATAGTGGCTATAGAGATCATCCAGCATGGCGTTGGCCGCTAATACACCGCCGCCCATCATCCAACTGACTGGATCAACTTCAAAAACACGTCCGCTTTGGACTGCGGATAGCTGTTGCCAGAGAGGGTGGGAAGCCCAGTGCTGGTAATTATCAGCAATGGCGGGGTCATCCGGCTCAAGCAGAATAAACAGGGCGTTGGCATCCAGCACCGGGATGTTTTCAGTACTGGAAAGCTTCATTCCCCAGCTCTGGCTTTGCAGGGTATCCGGTTGCGCAAAGCCCAGCTCATCAAGAATCGAGCCCGCAAAGCCGCTGGTATAGATACGTACGTGATCGCTTTTAAACCGTACCACGGCCACTTTTTGCGGCCACTCGCTGCCTAGCCTGGCGGCAATCTGCTGACGAAAGTCGGCGACACGATCACTCCATAGCTGAAGAAGCTCATTCGCCTGCGCTTCGCGGCCAGTGGCATTAGCCACCATCGTGAGTGTGGTCTTGAAGTTAAATACCGTAGGCGCTGATACCGTGGGGGCAATAGCACTTAATAGCGGCGCTATGCGCGCATGGCGAAAATCGCTGGCAATCACCAGGTCAGGCTTCAGCCAGGCAATCTTTTCCAGGTTGGGTTGGGTTTCCAGCCCCACATGCTCGACGCCATCAAGCGGATCACGCAGGTAGCGGTACATGGGTTTTTCCAGCCATGAATCGACTACGCCAATAGGTGTAAGTCCAAGGGCTACGGCGCTGTCAGTAGCCCCCTGGTAAAGCGTCACAATGCGTGGCGATTCAGGGGGGCTGTTTGGCGTGTTAGCGGTCGATATAGAGTGAATTAGCGCCGCCAGCGTTATCAGCAACACACGCATTAAAACCTTCTTGCCATGGGTGTGTGCTTTTAACATTAAGGTCACTTTACGACTGCCCTGGAGTGAAAAGTCAGGATGATGGCATGGCGTAAAAGCTAATGCAAAGCATTACCAAATGAGGGCCGTGACCTCCACCAACCCAAACACCGCCACTCCGGCAGCGACCGGCCAGCCCAATGAGCGTACCCGCGACCACACCAGTAGCGTGACAGAAAGCCCGATGACGGTGGCGATCCAGGAAACAGCGCTGGGGTTAACCGGCACAATGGACACCCCCAGTACGGCGGCAATCATCAGCGGGCCAAGAATACCCAGCCACTGGGGCATGTTATTAAGGCCGGTAGAGCTATTGAGTCGTCGCTGCATCCATAAAAAAGGCACGACCCGCATCAGCAAGGTGCCCAGGGCAGACACGACAACGGCTAACCAAAGTGCGGTGCTCATGATGTACGCCTCCTCGTTTCAAACGTGACCATATAGAAGCACAGCGCGCCGCAGGCAGCCGCTAGGGGAATCGCCACATTGCTCCAGCCGACCAGCGTTAAACCGAGTGCCGCCAGAATGGTGCAGCCCATGGCCACGGCCCAGCGCTTATCGGTAAAGCGTGGTGCCACCATAGTCAGAAACAGCGCGGGCAGGGCGAAGGGCATAATCTCACCCAGCAGCGGCCAGCGAGCGGTAAACGCTTCGCCTGCGGTGGCGCCTACCGCGGTACCGATGATCCAGGCGCCCCAGGCCAGCAGCGATGCACCCACAAACCAACTAAAGCGCTTAACCTCAGGCAGCTGGGGTAGCCGGGTTAAGGCCAGAGCAAATACCTGATCGGTGAGGCCATGCATCAGCCAGGGCCAGTGGCGGCTGCGTGGCAATAACGCCGCCAGGTTAGGGCCGTACACCACATGACGAACGTTAATCAGCAGCGTCATCGCCACCACCAACCACAGCGGTGCGCCGGTAGCGATCATGCCCACAAACAGAAACTGCGAGGCCCCGGCGTAAATCAGCGCTGAAATAGCCGTGGCTTCCAGAGTGCTAAAGCCTGCCTGGGTGGCGACCAAGCCAAACGACAGCGCCACCGGAATGTAGCCGCCGAGGAGCGGAATGGCTTCGCGTACGCCCTGCAGCGCGCTACGCAGTGGAGAGTGACTGGCAGCTTGGTTCATGAAGTTTGGCCTTCTGCACCGTAGGTGATGGTCATTATCAACGTGGCCTCCGCTGCTTGGGTGCGATAAAGGTGTGGCTGGTCGGCGGGGAAGGTCACAGTGTTCCCCGGGGTTAGCTGCGTGGTGGCACCTTCTGGCCCCGCTTCCAGCCAGCCGCTAATCAGCGTAAGCGATTCGCGGGTGCCCGGTGTATGGGCTTCAGCATGACGCAACGTATGCGGTGCGCAGCGCATCCAGTAGGCATCCACCTGGGGTGAGTCTTTGCCTTGGTCAATTAAGCGCACCTGCACACCGTCTTCGCCCAGTGGCACGCTGATGGGGGCCACCAGGGTGCCGAAGGGCACATTGAGCTGCACTGCAAGCCGCCAAATGGTATCGATGGTGGGATTGCCGTTGCCTTGCTCCAAGCGACACAGGTTGGACTTGGCGATGCCCGCCTCATTGGCTAATTGCGAAAGCGACCAGCCTCGCTCAAGGCGAAGTGCTTGAAGATGCTGGCCCAGCGTGTTGAGTGAGAGTTTATCCATAAGGCTGCCCGCCATCCGTTGAGCTGTTCTTTATATAGAACGCTTTATATAAACAACGTTCTATATAAAGAACGATAGCTTGTCAACGATCTCATCGGTCAACACGGTAATCTCGAAGACTTTCAGTGGCATCCTTTATGCATGACCTATAGCGAGTCTGCTACGAGGAAGCGCAATGTATTCATTGGCCATGCTCAATCCCGTTAAATCGATACTACGCAGTGTGGCACTTTTGTTGCTGGGCAACGGCTTGCTCAACACGCTGCTCACCTTGCGAGGTACGGCGGAAGGTTTTTCAAGCGCGGTGTTGGGGATCATCATGTCCGGCTATTTTGTCGGCTTTATCTGCGGCACCTGGGTGAGCGGGCGCTTAATACGGCGTATGGGGCACATTCGCACCTTTGGCTTCTGCGCGTCTATTTGTTCATCGGTGGCGCTACTGCATCTGGTGTTTATCGACCCGTGGGTATGGCTGCCGTTGCGGGTGGTTTACGGGCTTGCGTTTATTACCTTGATTACCGTGATTGAGAGCTGGCTGAACAGCCAGGCGGCAGGACACGAGCGGGGGCGGATTTTCGCTGTCTATATGGTGGTCAACCTGGGCGCGTTAGCGCTGGCTCAACAGCTGCTAAGGCTCTCTTCACCAGAGGGTTTTTTGCTGTTTGTGGTGATCTCTATTTTGATCAGTTGGGCGCTGTTACCCATTACTTTGACCCGTCGCGTTCAGCCCAAAATTTCCGAACGGCCCAAAAGCAGCCTACGTGCATTGCTGGGCTTTGCGCCGCTGGCGGTGGCTTCCGCTGCGTTATCAGGGCTTGCCATGGGGGCGTTCTGGTCGATGACGCCGATATACGCCACGCAATTGGGGTTTGATATTGGCGGTGTTGGCTTGGTAATGAGCGTAGCGATTATCGGTGGGGCACTGCTGCAGATACCCATCGGGCGCTTCTCCGATAAGCACGACCGGCCTAAGGTGATGATCTGGGTGGTGCTGCTCGCGGCATTGATTGCCGCGGCCATGCCCTTTGCGCCCAGCCACGAGGTGCTGCTGGGGCTGTATTTTATCTGGGGCGGTTTGGCGTTTTCGCTCTACCCGCTGGCGGTAGCGCAGCTGATCGATCAACTTCACACGGATGAAATTGTTTCCGGCTCGGCGGATATGCTGGTCATGCACGGTGCGGGCTGTGCCGTGGCGCCGATAGCGGCAGGTTCGCTGATGACGTTAGTGGGGGGCCACGGCCTGCCGATTTATATTGCCTGCGTGTTCACCCTGTTGGGTATCTATGCCCTCTACCGTCGCCGCCGCGTCAGGGCATTGGTCACTCATACCGCACACTTTGAGCCGATGGTACAAAGTAGTGCAGAAGTGTTGAAAATGATCCTCGATGATACCCAGCGCGACCTATTCGACGACCCGAGTTTTTATGAGGAGGATGAACGGGAGCGTTTAGCGAGGCTTGTTAATGCATCCAATAGTTAATACGCGAGCGCCCAGGGGATGGGCTGATATAGGAGGAGTGGCTGTTATTAGAAGCCACTCCCCAAGGTAAATGGTAAATGGTAAAAGGTAAACGGTAAAAAGGTGGATGGTTAAAAGCTGAACGGTTAAGCGCGTTTGCCTTCTTGCGCCTGGCAAGCTGCCGCGGTGAACAGCACATCGGTAGAAGAGTTAAGCGCGGTTTCGGTGGAGTCCTGCACCACGCTGATCACAAAGCCAATCGCCACCGCCTGCATGGCCACTTCCGTGGGAATCCCGAACAGGTTGGCGGCCATGGGAATCAGCATCAGTGACCCGCCCGCCACGCCTGAAACGCCGCAGGCCGCCAGTGCTGAAACCACGCACAGCAGCAGCGCCGTAGGGAAGTCAACGCTAATGCCCAGCGTATGAGTAGTCGCCAGAGTGATGACCGTAATGGTGATGGCCGCACCACACATATTGATTGTTGCGCCCAGCGGAATGGAAATGGAGTAGGTGTCAGGGTCGAGTTTTAGGCGGCGGCAAAGCTCCAAGTTCACCGGTATATTCGCTGCCGAGCTACGGGTGAAAAAGGCGGTAATCGCACTGCCACGCAGGCACGTAAACACCAGTGGATACGGATTTTGCCGGGTGGTGAAGTAAACCAACAGCGGATTACTCACTAGCGCGACAAACAGCATGCAGCCCACAATCACACCCAGCAGCTGGGCGTAGTTAAGTAGCGCCTCAACGCCAGATTCTGCCAGTGTGCCTGCCACCAAGCCAAAGATACCCAGCGGAGCTAAACGAATCACCAGCGTCACAATGCGGGTGACCGCCGCAGATAAGTCATTTAGCGCTTGGCGGGTGGTGTCGCTGGCTTGACGCAGCGCCAAACCCAGGCCGATGGCCCAGGCCAAAATGGCGATAAAGTTGGCTTCCACCAGCGCGCTAACCGGGTTGGCCACCGCGTTCAACAGTAGGTCGCGCAGAACGCTAAAAATATCGCCGGGCGGGTTGCCGTCAACCTGGCCTGCAGTCAATGAAAGTTCGGTGGGAAATAGAAAGCTGGCTGCCACCGCAATGAGCGCGGCGATTAACGTGCCAACCACATACAGCACCAGCACGGGGCGAATGTGGGTGGGTTGGCCTTTTTGATGAGTAGAGATCGCCGCGGCTACCAGTACAAACACCAAAATGGGCGCTACCGCCTGCAGAGCGGCGATAAATAGCTGGCCAAGCAGGGCCACATCGCTAGCAATGCCCGGTGTAAACAGGGCGAGCAATACCCCGGCAACGATACCGATTAAAATCTGCGGGATAAGGCCCAGCCGTAAAAGTGGCCGGAAAACGGTGCGGGCGGTGGCGATCATTGCGCAACTCTCAGGTAGTAAATGGTGGGTGGCGTTGTGGCGATGGGCCGCTAACGTGCCTGAAAGGGGCGGTATTCTATCAGCTACCGGCATGCCGCGGGCGACTGGGTAAAAAAACTCGCAGGCGATATACTGCTCCCGCCGTTGAGTGTGAATACTAAATTTCACTTAGCCCGCAACTTACTGTTTACTTCTAAAAAAAGATCAGGGAACTTTACAATGCGAATCAGAACGTTGTTAATTGCGCTTGTAGCTCTATGTGCTTCATCGCTGGCGATGGCCGCTGACTACTACGTAGATATCACCAACCGAACTGGTTACACCATTTACTACATGTACGTAAGCCCAGGGAGCTCAAAAAGTTGGGAAGAGGATGTGTTAGGCAGTGATGTATTGATGAACGGGGATACCCAGCGAGTAACCTTAACGGGGTATACCAATCCCTACTTCGATATTCGTCTCGTTGATGAAGATAACGACCGCTATACCTTCTGGAACGTGGATGTCTCAACACAAGACATCATTGTCACGTTGGATCACTTGGACTAACGCCTGCATTCATACAATAAAAATGCCCCGCCGCGTCAGCGGGAAGGGGCATTGATAGATGATGCTTTTTGCACTAGACAATCTAGCAGTGCTGAATTAGCCGATTAGGCCGCTACGACCCCGAAGGGCGCTATGGCAGTTTTATCTGAAGGGTAAAGATCTGTTCCGTCTTTCTCTGCATAACCGAGCTGCGTTAAAGCAAGTACTTCAGGCGAAGTACCCCACTTCATCAGCATCTCATCCAGCAGTTGCTCGGCTTTTTCAGCCTGTCCCCAGCGAGTAAGCAGTTGGGCAATGGCGTAGTCGCACTCGGGAGTGTCGAATAATTCATCCTTGATGTCTTGAATGGCGATGTTAAGGCCCGCCAGGGAAAGGTCGCTTGACGTTTCGCTATGCATATCACGGCTCCGTGTGATTGCGAATGGGACGGCGATTAACCTGGGATAACCGCCTGAATTTGAATGGTACCTGTGTTGTACGTAGGCGAGCTTAATATAGCCGTGAGTGAGAAGCAAATGCGAAAAGCATGCGTCAAAAGGCTACTCCTCAGCGGTTGCGTTTGGCTTTATAAATACCTCTAACTGGTGCTGTTTGCCATCCAGCGGAATGCGTACTTCGCCTTGCTGGCGTGTCATTAGTCGGCCATCAAGCTGCACGCTGGGCGCCTCATCAGTGGTGATGACCTCAACCGAGTAGTGCGTAGCGGCAATGGTCAGCGTTGCACTAAAACCTGGCCAGTCGTGAGGGAGACAGGGAGCAATTACCAGCCAACCACCCTCCCGACGGATACCCAGAATGCCCTCAATACCGGCACGGTACATCCAACCCGCTGAGCCCGTGTACCATGTCCATCCGCCTCGCCCAGTGTGAGGCGCAACCGAATAAACATCCGCGGCGACCACATAGGGTTCTACGTGATAACGAGCGGCCTCCTCAGCGGTACGGGCATGATTGATCGGGTTGAGTAGCGAAAAGAGCTCATGCGCTTTGCTGCCCTCGCCGAGCTTGGCAAAGGCCAGGATGGCCCACATCGCGGCGTGGCTATATTGCCCACCGTTTTCGCGCATGCCGGGTGGGTAGCCGCCAATATAGCCGGGGTCGCGTTGGGGCTGATCGAAAGGGGGCCAGAACAGTAGCGCAAGTTGCTCATTGTGTCTGATCAGCTCACGCTCCAGCGAACCCATGGCGAGCACCGCTCGGTGGGGCTCTGCCGCACCCGAGAGTACCGCCCAGGTCTGGGCAATCGAATCAATTTTGCACGCGTCACTCTCTTTGCTGCCCAACCAACTGCCGTCATCGAAGGTCGCCCGTCTGTACCACTGGCCATCCCAAGCGTTGCTTTCCAGCGCAGTACGCAACGCAATGGCATGGGCACGCCAACGCTCAACGCGTGGAGTGTCCATTGTGGCTGAGTCCGTTGTCGCTGAAAGCGCTTGTTTTTCGCGCTGATTGGCAAAGGGTAGAAATAGCTCCAGCGTATGCAACAGCAGCCAGCCTAGCCACACGCTTTCACCTTTGCCAGCTTCGCCAACGCGGTTCATGCCATCGTTCCAATCACCGCCAACGATCAACGGCAAGCCGTGCTCGCCGGTTAACTCAATGCTCTGATCTAAGCCGCGGGCGCAGTGCTCAAACAGCGAGGCGGTCTCCTCCGCGATCATCGGTTGGAAAAAACTGTCGTGCTCGCCAGGGGCTAATTCAGCGCCTTCCAGAAAGCTTACCTGCTCATCCAGCACGGCGGCGTCGTGGGAGGTAGCGATATAGCAGGCGCATGCATAGGCTAACCACACCCGATCATCAGAAATGCGCGTACGCACCCCTTGGCCGGAGTGGGGCAGCCACCAATGCTGAACATCGCCTTCAACAAACTGGCGGGAAGCGGCACGCAGTAAGTGCGCGCGAGTGGTTTCGGGGCTGGTGAAGGTTAACGCCATGCCATCCTGTAACTGGTCGCGGAAGCCATAGGCGCCGCTGGCTTGGTAGAACCCGGAGCGCGCAGTGATCCGGCAGGCAATGGTTTGGTACATCAGCCAGCCGTTAAGCATAATGTCCATAGCGCGGTCAGGGGTGGCCACTTGTACCGCGTTAAGCTGCGTTTGCCAGTGCGCAGTTACCATGGCGAGCTCGGCGTCAATATCCTTTTCGCGATACCGCGCAATCAGCGTTTTGGCTTCTGCGGTTGAGCTGCTTTGACCCATTAATACAACGATATCGACGCTTTCACCTGCTGCTAGCGTTACGCTGCGGTTAAGCGCGGCACAAGGATCCAACCCCGCACCGTGGGCGCCGGAAAGTGGAACGTGGCCTCTAAGCCCCGCTGGCGCTGCTAGGCTGCCGCCGTGGCCGATAAATTCGCAGCGGTCAGCCGTCCAGGAAGTAGGTTGGGTACCGATATCCAGAAACGCTACCCGGCCAGGGAAATTCATATTCCAAGGGTTCTCGACCAGTAGCGCGCCGCTGTCGGCGTCTGGGTGCGAGATAAGAAAAGGCGCCGAGCCACTGCGCGAAGTACCCAGCACCCACTCTGCATAGGCCGTCACGGAGAGCTTGCGTGGCCGTCCGGAATGATTGGCTAGGCGTAGCCGCGAAATCCTAAGCGGGTCGTCTAACGGCACGAAGTGCAGTAGCGCAAGGGCAATCCCATCCGCTTGGTGCTCGAACTGACTATAGCCGAAGCCGTGCCGCGCCAAGTAGCGGCCATGGTCGCGTGAAGGGCGGGCAGTGGCGGTGAAGAGCGCCATCGACTCTTCATCGCGAACATAGATCACATCGCCACTCGGATCCATAACAGGGTCGTTTGACCACGCTGTCAGCTGGTTTTCACGGCTGTTATCCGCCCAGACATAGCCTGCGCCCTCTGCTGACACCTGAAAGCCGAAGCTCGCGTTGGCGATCACATTTATCCACGGGGCAGGCGTTGAGCTCCCTGCCTCAAGTACCGTTACATACTCGCGACCATCCTGGGCAAAGCCGCCCAGCCCATTAAAAAACTCAAGCGCAGGGAGTGGAGTTTCAATGGCATTGAGTGGTACGTACTTGGGTAGGGGACGTTTGATGAGCGATTGGAGTGGTGTAGTCGCGCGGATTGCGGGCAGCGTCAGGGCTAACTGGTTCGCTATGCTGCCGCGATGGGCCATTAACGCTATGCATGCTATCGACTGAAGCTGTGTGCGCACTTCCAAACTCATCAAGTCGGCACGCAATGCAGTCACGGAACCTTGAGCGAAATCCTTTTTAAAACGAGGTTGGGTTTGGCTGCTAAGCACGGCGGTTTCAATGGCTTGCTGTAGATCCTGAATATAGGAGGAGGAGCGCTCATTGATAATCACCACATCCACGCCAAGCCGCTTCATACGCCAATATTCGTGAGCGCGCAGTAGTTGATGTATTTGGCCGATGTCATCGACGCTATCGATGCGCATCAGAATGATTGGCAGATCACCAGAAATGCCGTGCTGCCAAAGCCTCGACTGCGGCCCGGCACCGCGTTCAATGGCCTCTGCAGGCGCTCTAAAGCGGGCATCAGGGTAAAGAATCGGCGCGGCCAAGCGCTGAAAGTCAGCGGCTTCTTCAGGCTGAATACCCAAATGGCGAAGCTGAACTTGTGCCTGAGTCCAGGCGAGGGTTTTAGCGCGCTCAAAAGCACTGCGGTCGTGATGTTTATCAATCAGATCCATCAGCGCTTCACGGGATGGGGCGACGACAGTCCAGTAAGCGATTCGGGCGGCTTTGCCGGGGGCCACGCGTAGGCAGTAGCGCAGCGCAAAAATAGGATCCAGTACGCTACCGACACTGCCAGAAAGGTGCTGTCCCTCTGCCAGCGCTGAGGCGTGCAGTGTGCTTCGGCCGCGGCCTAAAAACTGGGCACGGTCAGTCTCGAACTCCAGCTTGCCCACGATGTCGCCCTCTACCACAGCAAAGTGAGCCGCCCACACCTGCTCTTCATCGGGTGAGCGCCGCCGTCTTGTGGCGATTAGCGCGTTGAAAGCTTCCAGATACTCGGTCACCACAAACATTTTGGCAAAAGCGGGGTGCGCATTGTCGGCATTGGGTGACGTTAAGACTAACTCTAAATAGGAGGTGATCGTGATATCGCGGGCGTGACGGCCGCTGTTGGTTAGCGAAAGGTGGCGAACTTCGCTGTCGTCCTCGCCGGAAACCAGCACCTCCATATGGCTGGTGATATCGTCGTGACGATGGCTGTAGCGTGCATAATCCTCGGCAAATATGGCATGGCTGTGCTCATCGGTTGCACCGGCTGGGTTTGCCGCCGTTTGCCCCGTGGCTGTCCACACGCCGGGGTGCCGGGTGTCGCGCAGAAAAATAAAGCTGCCTAAGTGGTCGCGGGTGGCGTCCGGCAGCCAGCGGCTAATGGCAACGTTGCGCCATCTGCTGTAGCCGCTGCCGGTGGCCGTTAGCATCACCGAGTACCAGCCGTTAGAGAGTAAATGGGTAACGGGCGGGCCACTGGCTGCCGTTGACGCCCGGCGAATGGTTTGTGCCTCATTTATCGTCTGACTGGCGGTGGACTTCACTTCTTCAGCGCGGGGATGGGCAATCGCCACGTTACGCGGAACCCGCTCTTGGAGCAGTAGCTCGCTGGCTTGAATCATCGGCTCGCGGTGAAAGCGGGCGCGCATCTGGCCGTGGTGCAGGGTGTTTGCAATGGCCGCGATGGTCATGCCCTGATGATGGGCCATAAAGCTGCGCACAATCACCACGCTTTCCCCTGCGGGCAGCCGTGAACGAGTGAAGTCGAGCGCTTCATAGAAGCCGTAGCGACCTAATGCGCCCATTTCCGTTAAGCGTTTGAAGTTGCGACAGGCGCCGCTGGGGTCAACCATGGCGGCTAACCCGGTGGCATAGGGCGCGATCACCAGGTCGGCAGATAGTCCCCGTTTGAGCCCCAAACCCGGCACCCCAAAATTAGAGTACTGATAAGTAAACTCCATATCCCGGGCGTTATATGCAGATTCGGAGATCCCCCAAGGGGCGGAGAGCTGGGCGGCGTAGGTCTCTTGGCGTTTCACCACCAGCCGGTTGGTTTGCTCCAGCAGGCTGCCCCCTGGGGCACGCATCACCAGCGACGGCATCAGGTACTCAAACATCGACCCCGACCAGGAAATCAGCGCCGAGCCAAAGGTAACGGGGGTGGCTGCGCGGCCAAGCTTGAACCAGTGGCGGGTGGGAATATCGCCTTTGGCAATCGCAAACAGGCTGGCCAGCCGTGCCTCGGAAGCCAGCAAGTCGTAGCAGCTGGTATCCAGGCAGTTGTCATCCAGCGAATAACCAATCGACAGTAGTTGGCGCTCGCTATCGAGCAGAAAGGCGAAATCCATGCCCAGTGCCAGGCGTCGCGCAGAGTCCGCAAGCTGTTGCAGGCGTAGGGCGAGTGAACCCTCTTCAAGGTTGGGCTGGGTTTCTCGGTCATGGCAGTGTTGCGCCACTGAAGCGTGCAGGGCTTCCAACCAAAACAGCAGGTCTTTGCTATGTGGGTCGCTATGCTCGTTGAGAGGAGTGCGCGCCAGCGTTAACGTGCTATCCGTCAGCGCAGCCATATTTGCCAAGAATACCGATGACATCTCTTCGCTCTTCAACTGGGCGTCTATGACTTCTAACTGCACGCTTAGCTGAACTGTGAGCTTTTCTGACAAGGTTGACGCTTGCTTAATTGTTTGACGAGCCAGGTTTAGCGTGTCGGCAATGCCTATGCGTGGGTCAGCTAGATAGCTTGTCGCCTGCCAGGTTTCGCAGGCATTAGCGATAGCGATAAGGTGCCCTGCCAGGTTGCCGCTATCCACCGTTGATACGTAGCGAGGGTTAAGGGGGCGCAGGTCTTGGGTGGCGTACCAGTTATAGAAGTGCCCCCGGTATCGGGGTAGTCCCAGCATCACGCCTAGGGTTGTTTCAAGCCGCTCAAGCGTCTCATGAGTGCCTATCCAGCCGAAATCCCGAGCTGCCAGGGTGGAGAGTAGATAGAGCCCCATATTGGTCGGCGAGGTGCGCTGGGCGAGGACGGGTTGGGGATCTTCTTGAAAGTTATCCGGCGGTAAGCGGTTATCGGTGGCGGTCACAAAGGTTTCGAAATAGCGCCAGGTTCGTCGGGCAATGACCCGTAGCTCAAATGCTTCTTCTTCTGAGATGGTAATTTGGACAACGACGCTTGTGCTGCTGCTTAACCACGACGCCACTGCCGGCGCGGCCAACCAAAGTAGCGCCATGGGCAGTGCGATTGGCCATGTGTGGCTAGCGGTCAAGAGTGCACTAATGGCTACCGCTAGCCCCAGTGCGGTGCCTGGTGCCATGCGCTGATAGAACCCTAGTACCGTCAGCGGCGGGCTTTTCATCGACTGGGCGGCGGATGTCCACTCAAGCAGCCGCTGGTGGGTGATCAGCAGACGGACTAAGGTTCTGGCTATGGCATCCAGCATGCGCCACGCCTGGTCGGGCAGAAAAAGGATCAGTAGCAGAATTTGCGCGCTACCCACCTTAAGCTCATCAAACCAAAGGTGGTAGTGGTGGCGTAGTTTAGACCACGCCCGGAAGGGAATGAATGAGGCCGCCAGGGAGAGCAACACCGGTGCGCCGACAACGGCCAGTAATAGCAGTGTGCTGGTGATGGCCATGCTCAGCGGCAGCTGCCAACTAATCACAAGGCTTGCCAGGACTAACGGCGGCGTCACCGAGCGGCGCAGGTTGCCGAGCATTTTCAGTCGCCCGGTGAGCGGCAGCGCCGGTGCTATTAGCCAGGGGAGCAACTGCCAGTCGCCGCGTGTCCAGCGGTGCTGGCGCTTGGCGGCCACGTCATAGCGAGCCGGAAAGTCTTCAATTACTTCGATATCGGAGGCGAGTCCCGCACGGGCAAACACACCCTCGAACAAATCGTGGCTGAGCAGACTATTGTCGGGCACACGGCCAGCCAGCGATGCTTCAAAGGCATCCACCTCATAAATACCTTTACCGGCGAACGAGCCTTCGCCGACCAGATCCTGGTAGAGATCTGAGATAGCGGCGGCGTAAGGGTCAATGCCCCCTGGCGATGAGAATAGCCGCTGGTAGATGGAGCCTTCGCCTCCAGCGGGCAGTGAAGGAGTAACGCGAGGCTGCAGTATTGCGTACCCCTCCACAACCCGGCATAGCTTTAGATCCATACGTGGCTGGTTTAGCGGATGTGCCATTTTTCCGATCAGTCGGCTTGCTGCGCCCCGGGGTAGGCGGGTGTCGGCATCCAGGGTGATGACGTAGCGCACGTTACTGGGCAGCGGCGGCGGGTCGATAAAGGTGGTGTCTGTGGCGCCACGTAACAAGCGGTTTAGCTCGTGCAGCTTGCCACGCTTACGCTCCCAGCCCATCCAGGTGTCCTCGCTGGCGTTAAATACACGCCGCCGGTGCAGCAGAAAGAAGCGTTTATCGCTATCGAGAGCGAGAGGGCAGTAACGCTTATTTAACTGCTCGAACGCTGCTTGAGCCGCCGTTAACAGCGCGGCCTCATGGGGTAGTTCCGCTTGGGGGGCATCCATGCCGTCAAGCAGCAACGCATAGCTAAGCGCCCCATCACCGCTGGATAAGTGGTGCACTTCAAGACGCTCAATCTGTTCGCGCAGATCTTCTTCGCTGGTCAGCAATGTAGGTACAGCCACCAGGGTTCGCAGCTGGGGTGGGACCCCTTTGGCAAGGTCGAGTCCTGGCAGTGGATGAGCGTCGATAGCATAGATAATCAGGCGGTTAACGATCAGCGTTGCGACTTCCATAATGGGCAGAAAACCCAACGCCCCTAGCAGAATGAGCCAAGGTAACGGCACATCGCCTATCGCCAGCGGCAACGAAAGCAGTAATCCACCTGCCAGCGTCATCAGGGTCAGTGTGACCACAGCCATCAATACAATATAACTGCGAATACCTTGGTGAATGAGCGTCCGGCGCAGCCACTGACGGGAGGAAGGGGTAAATTGAACTTTGTGCTCAAGGGTTAAGCGACCTGAGCCAATCAAGAAATAGCCGGGGTCTCCCCAGCGTGTAGCTTCGGCTGTGTCGCTGGTGGCAGCCGCTGCCTGGTGGGAGAGGGAGAGCGCCGCTTCGACTACCTCAAGCTCGCTGTAACGAGATCCTCGGGCGATCTGCTCTATGGCGCTGCGGTACTGATTGCGGGTGGGGAAATCAAGTTGATCAAAGTGACTCTGCTGGCGTAGTCGTGTATCTACCAAACTGACACTTTCAAACAGCTCAGCCCAGTCGATACTGGAAACAAAGCGCATGCTGGTAATGATATTTCGCACGGTAACGTTGGCGGCGCCTTGGCGCTGCTGGGCGTGTTGAACCATCTCGTCGATAGTTTCACCCTCACGGCTAAGCTGCTCATCGA
Source organism: Vreelandella boliviensis LC1 (assembly GCF_000236035.1). Taxonomy (GTDB): domain Bacteria; phylum Pseudomonadota; class Gammaproteobacteria; order Pseudomonadales; family Halomonadaceae; genus Vreelandella; species Vreelandella boliviensis. Next base: position 724,680 of record NZ_JH393258.1, on the reverse strand, counting down.
GCCAGTCAACCAGCGGGCTGCTGCGCGGGTCTAAGCCGCGCAGCCGCTTCGCAAGCTGAGCGGTGAAGGGTTCCGCCAGGGGGCCAGTGTGAAAGCGAAGACTGCTGGCCTCCAGATGAAAGGTGTGGCGTGCCTGGGATGTTTGCTGATCGGTGGGTGTTAGCCATTTTGCCGCCAATGCATCGGCTTCGTCTCGTGCCGTTTGTTCGCTGACAATTTGGTCGGCAAGGCGTCGAAGGTTCTCGATTAGCACAATACGCAGTGTGATCGCTACCGCCCATAATTCGCCAATGGTCAGTGGCTGAACGCGCTGATAAGCGGTTATAAAGTTTTGCAAATTCTCCAGGTCAATATGGCTGTCGGTATGCGCCACAAAGGCCCAGGCGATACCGAATACCCTTGGGTATCCCGCAAAAGGCCCGTTGGCTAGCTTCGGTAACTGGCGGTAATAACCGGGGGGGAGGTCGCTGCGTATCTCACGAATTTGAGCTTCAATAAGGTGGTAATTGTCGAGCAGCCAAGCGGCGGCAGGTACTATTTCGCGACCACTCGCCAGCGCCGAGGCACTGGCGCGGTAAACGTCTAGCAGGGTGTTAGCGTTATCGTTGAGCCTTCGAGTTAACGACACTACCTTGGGGGGCGTGCTGGTCACTGATTGGTTAAGTGCCAAGCTGCCTGCGTGCTGTTCAAGTCGCTCTGCGCTGAAAAGCTCTTCCCTAACAGGGGCAGTAGAGTTCCACGGTGCTGCAAACGTAGGCTGCGATAGCACAAAACGGCGAAGTTGTTTCACAGATTCCATCCTGGTCAGAGTGCACTTTCGTGCACAACCGTTGCTTCCTTACCAGAACAATGGTCGTGCCAAAGGGGGGCGTCCGTTCGCTAGCACACATAGCGCTTATTAACTGCGCTGGGCAGGCCATACAAGCTTAGAGATCGTAGAGCGGCACTATCTAGACTGATTCATGCCTGTGCAGTGTTCGGTAGCCTCCCCGCAGTCCCGTTACCGTAGTGATAAGGCAGGCAGTAGTAAAAAGTATAGTCAAGATTGGGTAGTATTCTGAGTTCAGGTAAAAAATCACCAGCGCCAACACGGTTTTGGCACCTTCGAGTTCGCCGCAGTAATAGAGGTTTAGTTAATAGTTAAACTAAAGTTGTTAGACTTTGGTTGTAATTATAAGTAATTAACTGGACTAATTGCCTATTGCAGTTAATAAAGGGCGCCAAAGGAGGTTCCGCGTTGCCCTCGGGTGGCTTGTTTACCTGGATGCCTACCCTCGATTTGTTCTTTTCACTCTGACCGTAAGTGGCGCAAATTGTATGTATAAAACCACCCTGATGACGGTATGGGATCAGCTATGGCATTCCCACTACCAAGCCAAAAACCTATTGATGTGCGCGCTGCCAACGGGTGGAGCCGCCCACGCCGCAGCTTCCAATACCAAGCGCAACCCTTCCCCTCAGCCCAAGCCGCCCGCCTACACCACACCTCAGAAGGTTGGCTTGGTGCTTGGCCCGCTGCTGTTCGCCTTGATTGCGCTGTTTTTTCACCCTGAAGATTTAAGTTTTGAAGGCCGCATGGTGCTGGCCACTACCTTATGGGTAGCGGTGTGGTGGATTACTGAAGCCATTCCTATCCCCGCCACTTCGCTGCTGCCTATCGTGCTGTTGCCGATTACCGGCACGCTGGAGAGCAGTGCGGTGACGGCCGCTTATGGCAATCCGATTATTTTCCTGTTTTTGGGCGGTTTTATGATTGCCCTGGCGATGGAAAAGTGGGATCTGCACAAGCGTATCGCGCTGTCGATTATCGCCGTCCTAGGTACCAGTATTAACAGCATTGTGTTCGGCTTTATGGCCGCGACCGGTTTTTTGTCGATGTGGGTCTCCAACACCGCGTCGGTCATGATGATGCTGCCTATCGGTACCGCTATCGTGTACCAGGTAAGCCAGGAACTGGCTAAAAGCGACGGCGACCACAGTGTCGAAATCGAAAAATTCAGTAAAGCGCTGATTTTTGCTATCGGCTACGGCGGTACCATTGGTGGTTTAGGGACGCTGATTGGCACCCCGCCCAATATTATTCTTGCCGCGATTATCAACGAGCTGTTTGGCATTGAGATTTCTTTCGCCGGGTGGATGATGTTTGCCTTTCCCGTTGTGGTGGTGCTGCTATTTAGCGCTTGGTTGCTGCTGACGCGGGTGTTTTTCCCGGTTAAATTTAGCCATCTACCGGGCGGGCGAGAGCTGATCAATAAAGAGAAAGACGCCTTAGGTTCAACCAGTTTTGAAGAGAAAGCAGTGCTGGCTGTTTTCCTGTTTGCGGCCTTTATGTGGATCACCCGCTCGTTCTTGTGGCAGGGGCAGATCATTAATATCCCCGGCATTAACGACACCATGATCGCGATTGTCGCGGCGCTGCTGCTATTTCTGATTCCTTCCAAAAATAAAGGGGGCTGCCTGCTGGGGTGGGATATCGCCAAAGATGTACCTTGGGGTATTTTGCTACTGTTCGGCGGCGGCTTAGCGATTGCCGCAGGCTTTGGCTCATCCGGTCTGGCGGAATGGATCGGCGGGCAGATGAGTGTGCTGGAAGGCGTTAACTTCCTGCTGGTCATTCTGCTGGCGACCGGGATGGTGCTGTTCTTAACCGAAATTACCTCGAATACCGCCACGGCCACCATGATCCTGCCGGTGCTGGCATCGCTGGCGCTGGCGCTGGATGTTCACCCCTTTGTACTCATGGTGCCCGCCGCCATGGCCGCCAACTGCGCCTTTATGCTACCAGTGGGCACCCCACCCAACGCGATTATTTTTGCCACCGGCAAGATCAAAATCATTGAAATGGTGCGCACCGGCTTCTGGATCAACATTATTGCCATGTTGCTGATTGTGGCCGCGGTTTACTTCCTGCTGCCAGTAATGTGGGGGGTCGATCTAACCACGTATCCCGACGCCTTACGTCGTTAGTAATGCTGCCCAGTACTGCTGTCCAGTACTGATGCCCAGTACTGATGCCCAGTACTGATGCCCAGTACTGATGCTTAGTCCCGACTAGCCCCGCCCTCGAGCGGGGCTTTTTTGTGGAGAGATGGAGTTTTGTGGGTAGATAGAGTATCTGGTTGTTATCATGCCGCTACACACTTTTTATTGAGTTTGTTATGCGCCTACTTCACACCGCTGATTGGCACCTAGGGCGTCTGTTCCACAACCTTTCGCTGCTGGATGATCAGCGCCATGTGCTCGACCAACTTATTGAGATCATCGACCGCGAAAACGTCGATGCGGTGTTGATTGCGGGGGATATCTACGACCGCTCGGTGCCTCCTTCGGCGGCGGTAACGTTGCTGGATGAGGTGCTCCACGCGCTCTGCGAAGAGCGCAAACTGCCGGTGATTATGATCTCAGGCAACCACGACGGTGCCGAACGGTTACGCTTTGGTGCCCGCCATCTTCGCCAGGCCGGGCTGCATATTCTTTCCGACCTCGCCGATTACGCTACCCCTGTCACGCTGACGATTAAGGGCATTGAGGTCGATGTGTTCGGCATTCCCTACGCTGACCCTGAACATGTGCGTAGCCAGTTTGAGGTCGATACGCGTGATTTTGACGCTGCCCACCGCTATCTGGTTGAGCGCATTAGCGAACAGCGCCACCCTACACGCCCCTGCGTACTGATGAGCCACTGCTTTGTGGATGGCGGCAGCGCTTCTGATTCCGAGCGCCCACTGACCTTAGGTGGTGCCGAAAGCGTCGCCTGGGAGCCGATGCAAGGCTTTGATTACGTGGCGCTTGGCCATCTCCACGGCCCGCAGTACCGCGGCGGTGAGCATATTCGCTACAGCGGCTCGCTGCTCAAATACAGCTTTTCTGAAGCCAATCAGCGCAAAGGCGTTACGCTGGTGGATATCGACGTGTCCGGCGTCACCCAGATCGAACAGATCCCGCTGATACCCAGCCGTGAAGTGCGCGTGTTAGAGGGCGAGATTGATACCTTGATCGCCCAGGGGCGAACAGACCCACACGCCGATGACTACCTGCTGGTGCGGCTAACGGATCGCCACGCGATACTTGACCCCATGGGCAAGCTGCGTGAGGTGTATCCCAACGTACTGCATCTGGAGAAGCCCGGCATGCTGGACGCGCGGGGTAAACAGCAGCTTGATCGCGAGCGGCAGCGCTTTGATGCCCTGGATATGTTCAGCGACTTCTTTAATCAAACCAGCGGGGAGGCCATGAGCGATGAGCAGGCTAGCGCCATGGCGGAATTAATTACCCAACTGCAGCGCGATGAGGCCCAGCAATGACGCCATTAGTCCTCACCATGCAGGCGTTTGGGCCTTTCGCGGGTAGTGAGACCATCGATTTCACCGCGCTAGGCAGAAGCCCCCTGTTTCTGATCAACGGGCCTACCGGCGCCGGTAAAAGCTCGATTCTCGATGCGCTGTGTTTTGCGCTCTACGGCCAAACCACCGGCAATGAACGCGACCCTACCCAGATGCGCTGCGACCAGGCCAATGCCACGCTGCTGACCGAAGTCACGCTGGATTTTCGCTTACGTGGCGTTGATTACCGGGTGCGTCGCGTGCCCCAGCAGGAGCGCCCCAAAGCGCGCGGCGAAGGCACCACCACCCATAACGCGGAAGCCCAGCTGTGGCGCTTGAACGCACAGGGTGAGCAGGAAACCTGCCTGGTAGCACGCAAGGTCAATGATGCCACCGCAGAACTGCAAACTTTGATAGGGCTGGATGCCAACCAGTTTCGTCAGGTAATGGTATTGCCCCAGGGCAAGTTTCGCGAACTGCTATTGGCAGGTTCCAAAGAGCGCGAAGTGATTTTTTCCCAGCTGTTCCAAACCCAAATTTTTCAGCGCATCGAAGAGCGCCTGCGTACCCAGGCCAATCAAATCGAGCGGGCGGTGAATGACCATCGCCAGCATATTAGCGGCATTCTCGCCGGTGGTGAGCTGGAAAGCGAAGCCGCGTTAGTGCAGGAGCAAGAGACGCTGGCGCCTCAGGTGGAACAGGCACGGCAACGCTTTGACACCGCCCAGCAGCAGCGCCGCCATGCCGAACAGCAGCGCGACGAAGCCCAGGCGCTGCAGCGCCAATTTGCGGCCCAAGAGTCGCTTGCGGCGGATAAGGCCCGCCATCTTGAGCAGCACGCCCATATACAAAGCATTAAGGCGCGTTTAGCGCAAAGCGCCCACGCCCAGGCGCTACGTCCGCAGAGCACTGCGCTCGCCCAAGCGCAGCAGGCGTTAACCACCGCTCAAGCAGAGCAGCGCCAGGCGCAAGCCGGGTTAACCACCCAACGGGCTAAGGCAGAACAGGCGCAACAAGCGCTGGAAACGGCACGCCAGCGTCAGACGGAGCTTCCCACACTGCGTGAGCGGCACCGCCAGTTGGGGGAGTTTATCCACAAAGGCCAGCAGCTAAGCGAGCTGCAGACGTGTTTTCAAACGGCGCAGGCCGCCTGGCAACAAGCCGATGCTGCGCTTAAACGGGATGAAAAGCAGCTAGACAGCATTCGCCAGCAGGGCGAAGCGATAGGCGTTAATCTGGAGCGTTTGCAGACAGAGTTTCAGCAACTGGCCAGCGCCCCCGCAGAGTTAAGCCGCCATGAAAGCCTGCTCAAGCAGCGCCAAGAGCTGGATGAACTGACCCGGCAGGAGCGGGAGTTGACCGTCCAACAGCAGCAGGCAACGGACGCACTCAACCGTCAACAAAGCGAAGCAGCGCAAGCGCAGCGTCATGCCACAGAGCAGGAGATGCGCTGGCACCAGGGGCAGGCTTCGCTGTTAGCGCTTAGCCTTGAAGTGGGCGCCCCTTGCCCGGTGTGTGGCAGCCGTGACCACCCAGCTCCAGCGGTTCAAAACGCAGCTGTCGTTACCCAGGCGCAGGTAGAAACGGCGCGCGCTGCCCTGGAAAAAAACCGCCAGGCGCAGCAAGCCGCTGAACGTCATCACCATCAGCTCGCCCAGCAGATTAGTCACAACGCAGAGCAGGTTGAGCGGCTTACCCAGCAACTGGGTGAGTGGGCCAGCCAAGCGCTGATGGAACTGCACAATGCCTGCAAAGGATTGCGTCGCCAAGCGCAGCGTCGGGAAAGCGTTGAGGGTGAAATTCGCCAACAAACCGCTGCCCGCGATGCGCTGCGCCGGGAGTGGGGCGCGCTGGATAAGCAGCTGAAAACCCAACGGCCGACGGTTGAAAAGGCGAAAGAAAACGCATTGCGCCTGGAGAGCCAGCGTGACCAGTTGAGCCAATCACTGCCGGAAGATGCCCGCGACCCAGAGGCTATGCGCCGAACCCTCGCTGAGCTTGAACAGCAAATCGCCCAGCTTGAAAAAGCCTGGGAAAGCGCTCAGCAGGCGCTATCGATTGCTCAAACCCAGCTGGCACGGTCGGACGAGCAGTTACGCGGCGCTAGCGAACGCGTCGAGCATCGCCAACAGGTGCAAGCGCAGGCGCAAACTGAGTGGCTAGCGGCGCTGCAGGCCAGCCCCTTCGAGGATGACGCATCGTTTCAGGCGGCGCAGTTGGACGACACCCAGCAGCAAGAGCTGACCCGCCAGGTCGAAACGTATCAACAGCGCCTGGCTGAACTGGAAGGGGCGCTGCAGAGTTACCAAACCCAGTTGGCGGATAAAACGCTGCCAGATCTCGCTGCGTTGACCCGGCTAACCGAGGCTGCCCAAGCGGAAGAGAGCACCCAGCTAGAGGCGTGGCGAACGCTTGACGGCAGGTTAACCACACTTAAAGGCATTCACCAAAAGCTGGCCGCGGCCCACGCCGCCCAGGCCGAGCTGGAAGCCCAGTACCAGCTGTGGGGCACGCTCAGCGAAGTCGCCAACGGCCGCACCGGGCATCGCATCAGTTTGCAGCGCTTTGTGTTGGGCGTACTGCTGGATGACGTGCTGATTCAGGCCTCCGAGCGTTTGGTGCGCATGAGCCGCGGGCGCTATCAGCTGGTACGCCGGGAAGATCCCTCAAAAGGCAACAAAGCGTCGGGGCTAGAACTTGATGTGGCCGACACCTACACCGGAAAGAACCGCTCGGTAGCGACGCTTTCCGGCGGCGAGTCATTTATGGCGGCGCTGTCGTTGGCGCTGGGTCTTTCGGATGTGGTGCAGGCGTATGCTGGCGGCATTCAACTGGATACGCTATTTATCGATGAAGGTTTCGGCAGCCTTGATCAGGATGCCCTAGACCAAGCCATCGCTATGCTCAGCGAACTGCAAATGGGCGGGCGCATGATCGGGGTGATCTCCCATGTCAGCGAACTCAAAGAGCAAATGCCAGTCCGTATAGAAGTGTGTGCCAGCCGCCAGGGGAGTTCGGTGGAAGTAAAGGGCGCTCTTTTTTAATGCCTAAGACGGCGTTAGTTAATGCTGTGTTCATACAGTATGTTTTATAAAGTGAGTGAATCGTTAAACGAGCCCTAAAGATAATACTTACTTAGGAGTACAAGGATGAACGCAAGCAAGATTTTACAGCAGCTGATGCAGCAAGCTGGCGGTAGCCAGAAGGGCGGCAGTAGCAGTGGTGTCGATGTTAAAGGCATGCTGAGCGGACTCTCTAAGCAGCTAGGCGGTGGCAGCAGCGGTCAAAGTAGCGGCTCCTCCAGTGGCTTTGATGTTAAAAGCCTGCTCGGTGGCGGCGCCATGGGCATGTTGATCGGCTCCAAACGTGGACGCAGCATGGGCGGCAAAGCGCTGAAATATGGTGCCATTGCCGGTGTGGGCGTACTGGCGTGGAAAGCGTGGCAGAGCTCCCAGGCGGCGAAAAATGGCAATGCGCAGCAAAATACCGCCCAAAATGCCTCAGAGGGCGAGCGGGTAGAAGTGCTTAGCGGTGAGTATCAAGAGCGGCGCAGCCTTGAGCTACTGCAGGCAATGATTATGGCCGCCCGGGCCGATGGCAATATTGATGAGCAGGAGCAGGCGCTGATTACTGAACAGATTGACGCCCTAGGTGCCGACCAAGAGATGCATAACTGGGTGGAGCAGCAGCTAAACGCACCGCTGGATGCCCAGGCACTGGCCCGCGAAGCGGACTCTCCCCAAGCTGCACGCGAGATGTACCTGATCAGCGTGGCCGTGACTGACGATCAAAATCCCATGGAGCGCGCCTGGCTTGATCAGTTGGGCAGTGCGCTTAACTTGCCTAAAGAGATGACCGCCGAACTAGAGCGCCAAGCGCAGCAGGCGGGTTAATGCTCGATACGGTTAATTTTTGGATAGCCACCGGCTTTGGGCTGGGGCTAGCGCCGGTGGCGCCAGGTACTTTTGGCTCGCTGCTGGGCATCCCTTTGGCGTGGTGGTTGTTAAGCCGCCCACTGGTTCAGCAGGGCTCTATCATCGCTGTGCTACTGGTGCTAGCGGTACCAGTTTGCCACGTCGCCGCGAGGCACTATGCTGGGTTAGATCATGGCAGCATCGTTGCCGATGAGTACCTGGCATTTCCGCTGGCGGTAATAGGCTTAGCCGCGGCGCGCCATCCGCTGGTAATGGTGCTGGCATTCGGTGTTTACCGCTTCTTCGATTCGATAAAGCCGCCGCCGATTCATCTGGCAGAGTATGTTCATGGCGGTTTTGGCATTGTTTTGGATGATGTTATCGCCGCGTTGGTGACCTGGATAGTAATGGCGATTGGGATAAAGCTTTGGCAGCGTCGAACCCGTGAACAACAGTTAAACTCTTAATAATACTCGCAACGAAAAAAGCGCCGCCAGCCTAATGAAAAGCTAGCGGCGCTCTCTGTTATCGCTCACGATTTTGAGCGTTTACTTCATTACTCTTGAACGACTATCACCGACTTAACATTGACGAACTCAAGCATACCGAAGCCACCGTGTTCGCGGCCGTAGCCGGAGTTTTTAACGCCGCCAAAGGGCATTTCCGGGGTAGCAACACCAAAGCCATTGATAAACACCATGCCAGTATCAAAGTACTTGCTGGCAAGCTCTGTGGCGCGTTTCACATCTTTAGAGATAATGCCGCCGCCCAGGCCGTAACGACTGTCGTTAGCAATGCGCATGGCGTCTTCGTCATCCTTGGCACGAATCAGCGCAGCGACGGGGCCAAACAGCTCGTCATCGTAAGCGGGCTGACCGGGGGTGACGTTGTCCAGCACGGTAACCGGGTAAAACGCGCCCTTACCGGATGGTTTTTCGCCACCGCAAAGAATCTTCGCACCTTTACGCACGCTCTCTTCGACTTGATCGTGGAGGCCATCACGCAGATCAACGCGGGCCATGGGGCCTAGGTCGCTGTCTTCTTGGGTCGGGTCACCCGCTTTCAGCGCCTGCATGCGCTCTACGTAGCGCTGTTTGAACGTTTCATAGTTCTTTTCAGTCACTACAAAACGCTTGGCCGCGACGCAGGTTTGACCGCCGTTGTAGACACGTCCTGTTACGCATGTATCAATCGCCACATCCATATCGGCGTCATCGAGTACCAGATAAGCGTCGTTAGAACCCAGCTCAAGTACCGTCTTTTTCAGGTTCTCAGCGGCTTTAGCGCCGACTTTACGGCCTGCGCCGTCACTGCCCGTTAGCGTGACGCCGCGCACTGCAGAGTGAGCGATCACCTCGTCAGAAATAGCGTGAGAGATCACTAGCGTGCGGAAGACATTTTCGGGGAGGCCCGCTTCACGGTAGATCTTTTCCAGCAGCAATCCGCTACCGGTTACGTTTTCAGCGTGTTTTAGCAGCACGCCGTTACCCGCCATTATATTGGCGATGGAGTAACGTACCACCTGATACGCGGGGAAGTTCCAAGGCTGAATGCCGTAGATCACACCCATTGGTGAGTAGGTCACAAAACCACGCTCGCCATTGCCAGGCTGACGCTCTTCGTCGGCTAGCTTGTTGGGGCCATGTTCAGCAGTGTAGTCACAGATGCCGGTACACAGATCGACTTCCTGGCGGGCTTGAGAAGGCAGTTTGCCCATCTCTTTGACCATCAGGTCGGCAAGCTCTTCTTTATGCTTTTGCAGCGCTTGGCCAATTGCTTTGACCGTTTTAGCGCGGCTTTCCAGAGATTCTAGGCGCCAATCGAGGAATGCCTCGTAGCAGGCGTCCACTACCTGCTTGGCTTCCGCGCTACTCATTAACGCGTAGGTGTCAAGGGTTTCACCATTGGTGGGATTAATCGTCGTGATACTGTTGCTCATAAGATCTCCTATCTATAGATCAACGTTTGGGTCAAAGCGTCCAGCTCCTGGGCGCTTAGACGACCGGTCTACTTCTCATGTGCAGTCACTCTAGTACAAATGAGAGTGTTTGCATAATTAAGTACTCACAGTGGGGCATTGTTTTAAGGTATCAGTTCCGCGAGAAAGGCGAATAAGATGCTTTGCTACTCAAACGTAGGCCCGCCGGCCTCTTCACCCCACACTTCTTCCAGGCGGCCATCACGACCACAGCTGTAGCGGTAGAACTTATAGCGCACGGGGTTCTTTTGATAATAGTCCTGGTGGTACTCCTCAGCAGGCCAGAACGTAGTGGCTGGTACTATTTGGGTGGCGATCTCCCGGTCAAAGCGCGCTTCCATTTCGGCTTTGGACGCTTCGGCCAGTTCACGCTGGGCTTCGTCGTGATAGAAGATCGCCGAGCGGTATTGATCGCCCACATCGCAGAACTGACGGTCAACCGCAAAGGGGTCGATGTTGCGCCAGAAAATTTCTAACAGTTGCTCATAGCTGATCTGCTCTGAATCGTACTCGACCTTGACTACCTCGGCGTGGCCCGTGTCTCCCCGGGTGATATCTTCGTAGCTGGGGTTCTCAAGCTCGCCACCGATATAGCCGGAAGTGGTAGCACTGACGCCGAGTTGGTTATCGTAAGGCGGCTCCATACACCAGAAGCAGCCACCGGCAAAGGTCGCTTCCGCACTGCTCTGTTGTTGAGAGGACTGTTCTTGAGAGGATTGTTCTTGAGAGGATTGGGCTTGAAGCGAAGGGCTGGCTAGGCCAGCGGCAGCTAACGCGACAAACGTGAATGGACGCAGAAGGGACGGTCGGTTCATTGCAAGCACTCCAGGGGCGGGGGCGAGTTACTGCCTATTATTGAGTCGATTAGTGGCTTGGTGTTCCCTTTCCTTACAGCTCCTTTCTTACAACCCTTTTTTATGACTTAGCCAAGACGATGGGGCCATACCTCATCCAGCGTACTGAGCGCAGCGTTGACGCTCGGTTCGTTGGCGCTGACGTGACGCCAAATAAAGCTCAACGCGCAGGGCAGACGAATATTATCCGCTACCGCCAGGCCGCTCTCCTGGCGCTCGGTCATCGCCAGGGCGTCTCGGGCCAAGCTTAAACCAACGCCTGCGCGCACTAGATCAAGCATGCAGGCCTCCTGGTCCACCTGGGCTACTCGATTGGGGACTGCGCCGCTCGGTGCCAGCGCCTGCTTTAACAGCCGATGGTGGGCGGAATCCTGCGGCGTAACAATCCAGGGCAGCGTGGCTAAGTGCTCCCAACGGGTATCAGTGAGTCGGTTTTCCCAGCCTGCAGGGGCAATCACGTGATAATCAAAGTGGGTTAGCTCACGCCAAGCCAGCGCCTCATGCCCTTTTCCAGCGCCTTGGCCGGGTGGCGCCAGGTAAAACCCCACATCTAAATCACCTTGTTCAATGCGATTAAGCACGCTGCCGCTCATTCCATGCTGCAGCTCGGTTTCTAGCTGCGGTGCTCGGGCCATCAATCGGCTCAAAAATGCGCCTAGACGTAGAAATTCGGGGTCGACAATGGTGCCGATTGAGAGCTTGCCGCGCAGCGTGCTATGCAGTGTTCCGGCGGTTTGCTCAAACGCCTGGGCGCTGGTCAGGGCTTTTTCAGCGGCAGGTAGCAACGCATGGCCGTCGGCCGTCAGCGCTAGACCCTGAGGGCGCCGACTAAACAGCGTGAGTCCTATATTCGCCTGCAGCTGCTTCAACTTTAGGCTAATGGCCGGCTGGGTCAGGTGTAGCTGTTCTGCGGCGCGTGAAACGCTACCCGTTCGTGCAACGGCCACGAAGGCGCGCAGTGTGGCGTATTCTTGCATGATGGCCCTCAAATACTTGCTGTGATATTAGCAAAGCTTATAACTGGCTTTTAAATAACTCAATTGATCCGTTCGCAGCGCACGGTAGGCTAGGCTGACATTAGACTCTTGCTAGCAAGCGTTTTTAGGCAAGCTCTTCACGCGTGTTCTTAATATGCGTCTTTAAAAGCAGGCAATACCATGACAACAACAGCGATTCAGCACTTTATTAATGGCCAGGTCACCGCTGGTGAATCCTCTCAATCCCAGGACGTATTTAACCCCGCCTCGGGACGTGTGACCGGTCGCGTGTCGCTAGCGTCTCCGGCGGACGTCAATACGGCGGTAGAGGCAGCACAAGCCGCTTTCCCAGCCTGGGCAGATACGCCGCCCATCCGTCGCGCCCGGGTGATGTTCAAGTTTTTGGAATTGCTGAACGTCCATAAAGATGAACTAGCCGAGGCGATTACCAAGGAGCACGGCAAAGTATTCACCGATGCCCAGGGGGAAGTGGCCCGCGGTATCGATATTGTTGAATTTGCCTGCGGTATCCCGCAGTTGTTAAAGGGTGACTATACCGAGCAAGTCAGCACCGGGATTGATAACTGGACGCTGCGCCAGCCGTTAGGCGTCGTGGCTGGTATAACGCCGTTTAACTTCCCCGCCATGGTGCCGATGTGGATGTTCCCGCTGGCAATTGCGGCTGGTAATACGTTTATTTTGAAACCCAGCCCGCTCGACCCCAGCGCTTCGCTGCTGATGGCTGATCTGCTAAAGCAGGCGGGCCTGCCCGATGGCGTGTTCAACGTTGTGCAGGGTGATAAAGACTGCGTGGAAGCGCTTATCGACCACCCACACGTTAGAGCGTTGTCGTTTGTGGGCTCCACGCCGGTCGCCAACCTGATCTACGAGCGCGGTGCGCGCAACGGCAAGCGCATTCAAGCCTTGGGCGGGGCCAAAAATCATATGGTAGTGATGCCTGATGCGCATTTGGATAAAGCCGTCGATGCACTGATCGGTGCTGCCTATGGCTCTGCCGGTGAGCGCTGCATGGCAATTAGTGTGGCGGTGTTGGTCGGCGATGTGGCGGACAAAGTCGTCCCTGCATTGGCGGAGCGGGCAAAAGCGCTAAAAGTAAAAGATGGCATGCAGCTGGATGCAGAAATGGGTCCCATTGTGACTCGCCAAGCCCACCAGCGGATTACCGGGTATATCGAAAAAGGCGTGGCTGAAGGCGCCGAACTGTTGGTCGATGGCCGCAACTTTGACGCCACAGCGGCGGGGGAGGACTGCGCCGACGGGTTTTGGATGGGCGGCACGCTGTTTGACAATGTCACTCCAGAGATGACGATCTACAAAGAGGAGATTTTTGGCCCGGTGCTGGTCTGTGTGCGGGTGCCGGATATTGCCACCGCGATCCAGTTGATTAACGACCACGAGTTCGGCAACGGTGTTAGCTGCTTTACCGAAAGCGGTACGGTTGCGCGTGAGTTTGGCCGCCGTATTCAGGTCGGCATGGTGGGCATCAATGTGCCCATTCCAGTGCCTATGGCGTGGCACGGCTTTGGCGGCTGGAAGCGCTCGATGTTTGGTGATACCCACGCCTATGGCGAAGAAGGCGTGCGTTTCTACACCAAGCAGAAATCGATTATGCAGCGCTGGTCGGATTCGATTGATGCCGGGGCTGAGTTTGTGATGCCCACGGCGAAGTAACGCCCACACGTTACCGGAGCCGACTAATGTCAGAACCCACCAATAACAATTTCGACTATATCGTGATTGGCGCAGGCACCGCGGGGTGCCTGCTGGCTAATCGTTTGAGCGCTAATCCCAATAATAAGGTGCTACTGATAGAGGCGGGCGGTCGCGATAACTACCACTGGATTCATATTCCGGTGGGCTATCTCTACTGCATTAATAACCCACGCACCGACTGGCTGTTTCGCACCGAGCCCGATAAAGGGCTCAACGGCCGTTCGCTGATCTACCCGCGGGGGAAAACCCTGGGCGGCTGCTCCAGCATCAACGGCATGATCTATATGCGCGGCCAGGCGCGGGACTACGACCACTGGGCGGAGGTCACCGGCGACAACGCATGGCGCTGGGAGAACTGCCTTCCCGACTTCATCAAACACGAAGACCACTACCGTCTGGACGAGGGCGGCGATGCAGACGAAAAACACCGCGACTTTCACGGCCACGGTGGCGAGTGGCGGATCGAAAAGCAGCGCCTCAAGTGGCAGGTGTTGGATGATTTCGCCGAAGCTGCTGTGCAGGCGGGCATCCCGCGTAGCGACGATTTTAACCGCGGCTCTAATGAAGGCGTGGCCTACTTTGAGGTTAATCAGCGCTCGGGCTGGCGCTGGAATACCGCCAAAGCATTTTTACGCCCTGCGCTTAAGCGCAAAAACCTCACACTATGGCACTCCACCCAGGTCAATCGGCTGCTCTTTGAGCAAGGGGACGCACTACGCTGCACGGGTGTAGAGGTAGAGCGAGGAGGTAAAACCCAGCGTGCGATGTTAAGCAAGGAAGGCGGCAGTGCAGAAGTGGTGCTCTGTGCAGGCGCTATTGGTACGCCACATCTACTTCAGCTTTCCGGTGTGGGGCCCACAGAGACGCTGCGTGAGCACGGCGTGGAGGTGGTGCATGAGCTGCCGGGTGTCGGCGAAAACTTACAGGATCATCTGCAGATTCGTTCGATATATCGGATCACCAATGGCAAAACCCTAAATGCCATGGCCAGCACACTGTGGGGTAAAGCGGGGATTGGGCTCGAATACCTGCTTAAACGCTCTGGGCCGATGAGCATGGCCCCTTCGCAGTTAGGCGCTTTTACCCGCAGTACGCAGGATCAGCCGCACCCCAATATCCAGTACCACGTGCAACCGCTAAGCCTGGAAGCCTTTGGCCAGCCGTTACACCCGTACCCAGCGATTACCGCCAGCGTATGCAATTTGAACCCCACCAGCCGTGGCACGGTGCGGCTTAAAAGCAGCGACCCGCGCCAGGCCCCGGCGATTTCTCCCAATTACCTGAGTACTCCTGAAGATCGCAAGGTGGCCGCGGATTCTCTACGGGTGACAAGGCGCATCGCCGAGCAGCCTGCGTTTGCGAAATACGTGCCGGAAGAGGTGAAGCCCGGCGTCGAGTACCAAAGCGACGATGAGTTAGCCCGCCTGGCCGGTGATATCGGCACGACTATTTTTCACCCGGTCGGCACCGCCCGAATGGGGCGCGAGGATGACGTTATGGCGGTGGTCGATGCGCGGCTGCGAGTGCGCGGTATTAGCGGGCTAAGAGTGGCCGACGCCAGCGTTATGCCGACAATCACCAGCGGTAACACAAACTCGCCCACGCTGATGATTGCGGAGAAGGCCGCTGGTTGGGTACTGGCTGAGAGTCGTCAGGTTTCAGGCAGTACCTAGTGGCAAGATATATTAATCAGTGTTTTATGGGGTGTTGACGTGGCAGGGCAGTTAAGCGCAAAATGTCGTCAGTTGGTTAGCAAGTCGAACGTTGTCAGCAGTATAGAAGCGCCTCTAGCGTTAAATCTGGTGAAAGTCTCTTGTTATGCCCACTGCAATTCGGGTATTTCCCGGTTTAATTAGCAATATTGAGGATTTGGATAATGGCAACTGGTACCGTTAAGTGGTTTAACGACACAAAAGGTTTTGGCTTTATTTCTCCTGACGACAATGGCGACGATCTGTTCGCGCATTTCTCTGAAATTCAGGCAGAAGGCTTCAAATCTCTGCAAGACGGTCAGAAGGTTTCCTTCGACGTCACCCAGGGTAAAAAAGGCCTTCAGGCTTCTAACATCAAGCCTGTTTAAGTTAACTCTTAAACATTGTGATGTTAGTAATCATCGCCTAGCGTTGATTGACCAAGAAACCCCGCCATGTGCGGGGTTTTTTGTGCCTATATATGCCTTATATTCCATTTTGATCTTTAAGTGTTTCTAAAAATAACTTTTTAGAATATAGGATTGGCTTCACAATACCACCATGCTTATTTGTTAAGGATGTTGTGGTTATGTCGCTGGATGCCTGGATAGCAGTAGGGGTAGTGCTTACTATCTTCCCGCTCATGGCCTTTTCGCGCCTGGGGCCGGATATTATCTTGCTGGGCGCAGTTATTTTACTCATGACGCTGGGCGTGATTGACCCGCAGCAGGCGCTGGGGGGCTTCTCCAATAGCGGCCTGTTTACTGTGGCGTTTATGTATGTGCTGGTGGCCAGCATCCGCGAAACTGGCGGCATCGACCTGATTATTCGCTATGTACTCAAACGGCCAAAAAGCGAGCGAGGCGCGCTGGTTCGCCTGCTGATCCCGGTGGCTTCGCTTAGCGGCTTTGTCAATAATACCCCCGTCGTTGCAACCTATATTCCCGCGGTCATGAGCTGGAGTCGTCGGCTGCGCTTGTCTCCCCAGCGGCTGCTGATGCCGCTTAGTTTCGCCTCTATCCTCGGTGGCACCATTACGCTATTTGGCACTAGCACTAACTTGGTGGTACATGGGCTGCTGTTGGAGCGTTACCCTGAGCTTGGCATGGGGCTGTTGGATTTGGCCTGGGTAGGTGTTCCCGTGGCCATCGCAGGACTTGCTTATCTAGTCTTGTTAGGGCCACGGTTGTTGCCCGCTCGGGAGGGGGTGGCCAATGCGTTTGCCAATCCGCGCGAGTTCACTATCGAAATGGAAGTCGACCCGGTAGGAGTGCTGGTGGATCGCAC
Source organism: Vreelandella boliviensis LC1 (assembly GCF_000236035.1). Lineage (GTDB taxonomy): Bacteria > Pseudomonadota > Gammaproteobacteria > Pseudomonadales > Halomonadaceae > Vreelandella > Vreelandella boliviensis. The sequence continues at coordinate 707,923 of NZ_JH393258.1, read as the reverse complement.
TGTCGAAGAGGCAGGGCTACGTCACCTACAGGAGCTGTTTTTAGTCGAGATTGAGCGTGCGGGCAACGTGGTCAGCGTTGTTGGGCCTGGCGAGCAGCTCAAAGGCGGTGATCGGCTGGTGTTTGCAGGTACCTCTGATGCGGCGGTAGAGTTGCAGCAAATTCGTGGCTTAATTCCTTCCCGTGATGCCACCTCCAGTTTGGAGAAAGAGTTTAAAGAGCGCCGCTTAGTTGAGGCGGTGGTCTCAAATCAGTGCCAGTTTATTGGCCAGCGTATTCGCGATGGCCACTTTAGAACCCTTTATGGAGCAGCGGTGCTGGCGATCTGCCGTGGCGGTGAACGGGTTAAGGGTAATCTTGGCCAAGTGCGACTACAGCCCGCCGACGTGTTGTTGCTGGAGGCGCGGCCCCCCTTTATTGAGCGTCACCGCCAGTCGAGGGACTTTTTGCTGATTAGTGAGCTAAATGGCGCGGCGCGGCCGATTCATGAGAAAGCGCCGCTAGCGTGGGGCCTGCTATTAGGTGCCGTGCTACTCGCCGCTTTCGGTGTGTTGAGCATGCTTAACGCGGCCATGCTGGGGGCGGCATTGGCGCTATTAACGGGCTGTTGTTCGGTGGGCGCTGCCAAGCGTGGCCTGGATACCCAGGTGTTGCTCACCATTGCTGCGTCGTTTGGGGTGGGGGCTGCACTGCAGAGCTCTGGTGCCGCTGAAGTAATGGCCGGCGGGGTGCTAACAATAGTGGCAGGGAATCCATTGCTACTATTGATAGGCACTTACTGCGTCGTCGCACTGCTCACCGAACTGGTGACCAATAACGCAGCGGCGGTAATTATTTTTCCGGTGGTGATGAGCGCTGCCGAAAGCTTGGGCGTTAGCCCGATGCCCTATGTGGTGGCGGTAATGTTTGCCGCCTCGGCAAGCTTTTTAACCCCCATCGGTTATCAAACCAACCTGATGGTATATGGCCCGGGTGGCTACCGGATGAGTGATTTTCTACGCCTGGGCAGTGGATTAAATATACTGACCGGTGCCATAGCGCTCTTTTTAATTCCCCTGATATGGCCCTTTTAACGTGCTGCTACTATTTTAGGGTCTCCCCCCGCTCGCTGTTAACGCGGGTTTGCGCTAGGGTGACGCTTTTTGAATAAGGAATACGACTTCATGACTGCTCCTGGCGAACTGATTATTGAACCGAAAGATGGTCAACCCGCCGATGCCTGCGTCTTTATTATTCACGGCTTAGGTGCGGATGGGCACGATTTTGAACCGTTGGTTCCCGCATTAGCGCTACCCAAAGACTCACACGTGCGCTTTATCATGCCCCATGCGCCACGCCTGCCGGTAACGATTAATGGCGGTATGGTGATGCCCGCTTGGTACGATATTTTAGCGATGGATTTGGGGCGTAGGGTTGATGAGAGCCAGCTCAAGAAATCTGCTAAGCGAATCCAAGCGCTGATTCAAGAGCAGATCGATCAGGGTATAGACAGCCAACGCATTATTGTGGCGGGCTTTTCGCAAGGTGGTGCTGTCGCCTACCACGCCGCGCTGACTTTTCCTGTGCCGCTGGGGGGCTTGTTGGCCATGTCGACCTACTTTGCGACGGCAGACAATATCGACCTTGCAGAAGCTAACCGTCAGATCCCTGTAGAAGTCCAGCACGGTAACTTTGACCCCATTGTGCCTGAAAGCTTGGGTCGCACCGGTGCCGACCGCTTAAAAGCGATGGGTTACAGCGTTAATTATCGCCAATACCCGATGGCCCATGCGCTTTGCCCCCAGCAGGTGAATGATATTGGCAAATGGCTAAGTGCTCGTTTAGGTTAATAGCTGCGTCGACAACGGTGTAAAAGGCAGGCACAGTAAGCACCTATTCGTGACCGATGCAAGGATGTAGCGAAAACGAATGATAGCTTCCTTTGATACGATAGAAGCAGTCCTGGCGCTATGCCTAACGGTGTCGGCACTAGTGTGCCTGTTTGATCGCCACCTGGTGCGCGCCTGCTGCTTTTTTGTGGCCTTTGCTGTCGTCATGACGCTGGCATGGTGGCAACTCGGCGCTCCCTGGCTTGTTGTTACCGAGCTGTTGTTGGGCGTCGTGCTAACAGGGCTCTGCTTTTTCTATGCCCTGGGCCACCTTTTACCTGGTGCTTCTTCCCCTCTCAAGCGCGATACCTTTAACGAACCCTGGTCGCGAGCGGCTATACGTTTGCTGTTGGCGCTGGCCTGGTTTGTGATGATCGGTGCGGCGATTCTCTATGTAATAGTCGACATGGCGTATTCACCTTCAGAGCATCCGCTGCTTCTTGCTGGGGTGGTGATTGCCGCCAGTGCCATAGGGGCATTTGCACTGCATCGCCATCTGCTACGTCGCCTGCTGGCGTTTAATCTGCTTGGCTCGGGGGTGTTTATGCTGCTGGCTGGCGTGGCGGGTACCTCGCCGCCTGCCCAGGCGTTAATTAGCGTGGGGTTGTTAGTCGCCTGGCTAGGGTCGATGCTCGGCGCTTTGCTGATTAGGCAGCTTTTACATCTGGAAGGCATCGAGGCCTTGGGGCATGACGGCGAGTCCAAGGAAGGCGCTACATGATCTGGCGCTTTGGCCTTTTCGATCACACCTTTGAACCCCTTGCCCTTACTCACTGGGCGCTGTTAGCTGCGCTTGGCTTGCCGCTACTACTGGGCTTGCTGGCAGTAGTATTTCCTCTTAAGCGGGCATGGCCCATAGTGCTAGCCAGCGTGCCGGTATTGGCCTCTGGACTAGTGCTGCTCTTTGCTTATGACCAAGCGGGACTTCTGCGTTGGCAGTGGGAAATAGCGGGCGTTCACCTGTCGCTGCGATTAAACGGGCTGAGCGTACTATTGCTATTAATGACTCAGGTAATTGGTGTTGCGGCGGCGCTCTATACCCCAGGGTATTTGCGCTTAAGCGAAACCGGGTCGTTGGCACGCTGGCTGTGGCCTTTGATGGGCGTTGTGCTCAGTGCGCTCTCGTTAATTTGGCTGGCCACCGATCTGTTGACCCTTTATGCAGCACTAGAGCTGATGGGCCTGGCTGCGGTCGGCATGCTGATGCTGTCGGGAAAGGTACCCGCGCTAGTAGCGGGGATGCGCTATTTGCTGTTGGCTCTGGTGGGCTCGTTAACTTATCTGCTCGGGGTGGCGCTGATTTTAGGCCACTGGGGCCGATTGGATTTGCAGGGCTTGGCTGACGTCATTGAGCCAGGGCCGGTGGCATGGTTCGCTGCGGCGCTGATCGGCGCTGGGTTGGCCTTAAAAGCCGCGCTGTTTCCGTTGCATGCGTGGCTGACCCCCGTACATGAGAGTGCCTGGACGCCAGTGAGCGCGCTGCATGCCGCACTGGTGATCAAAGCGTCGCTGTTTATGCTGCTGCAACTGTGGAGCATTCTGCTACCTGATACGTTCTATGCTCCGCGTGTTATCGCCTGGCTGGGCATGTTGGCGATTGTATGGGGTGGGTTGCTGGCCTGGCGTACTGATTCGCTTAAAACGTTAGTTGCTTCGTCCACCGTGGCGCAGTTGGGGTATCTCATGGTGGCTTTTCCGCTGCTGTTGGGGCCGGATATTGCGCCGCTGCCCCGTGCTTTAGCCTGGGAAGGGTTTTGGCTGCAACTGATGGGCCACGCCTTTGCTAAAGCTGCCATGTTTATGGCTGCAGGCAACCTGATACTGGCCACTGGGGAGAGCACGCTCAAAGGCCTGGCCGGTACCAGCCGCCGCTTGTCGCTTTCGCTATTAGTGTTTGGCATCGCCTCTATCACCCTGATGGGACTTCCACCTAGTGCTGGCTTCACGGCTAAATGGATGCTGCTTCAGGCGATGATCATCACCGAGCAGTGGTGGGCGGTGGCGGCACTATTAACCGGTACGCTGCTGACCGCGGCCTATGTGTTTCGCATGTTTCGCTACTCCTTTGATGAGACGGCCCCCCGCCATCGTTATCAACCCTTGGCGCCGGGCATGGATCTGATCGCGTTAACGCTTGCTTTGATTGCGTTCGCCCTAGGGCTATTGGCGCATTTCCCGCTGGAATTGATGCATGGAGGTAGCCCATGAACGCCGCCTGGTTACCGCTTACTGCTTTGGCTACCTCGCTACTGGCCGCTGTGACTATTTTTGCGCTACCGGAAGACGCCAGGCGGCTGCGCACGACGGTTAACCTAGTGGCAGCGGTGTTTAAAATTGTTCTGGTCGCCCTGATGGTCAGGCGGGTAGCCGCGGGGCATGAGGATATTTTTAGCTTTCAAGTGATCGGTGGCGTCGATTTCGTACTGCGTACTGATGCGCTAGGAGTGATGTTTGCCGGGCTATCGTCACTGCTTTGGTTGTGTACCACGGTTTATGCCATCGGCTACTTGGAAAATTCTGCCAACCGGAAGCGGTTCTTTGGCTTCTTTAGCTTATGCGTGGCCAGTACGTTAGGCATAGCACTCGCCGATAACCTGTTTACTTTCCTGATTTTCTACGAAATGTTGACGCTCTCCACGTACCCGCTGGTGGTTCACCGGGGCACTGAGAAAGCCCTCAATGCGGGGCGTATCTATTTACGCTATACGCTAAGTGCCGGTGTGGTGCTGTTACTTGGGGCTGTGTTGCTGTATAGCCTGACCGGGGATCAATCGTTCTCTTCAGAAGAGGGCTTAGGTGACTATTTGAACGATCACCGTGGCCTGCTTACGCTGATATTTGCCTTGTTAGTCGGTGGACTTGCGGTAAAAGCTGCCATGGTGCCGCTGCACGGTTGGCTGCCGAGAGCAATGGTGGCGCCCGCGCCGGTGAGTGCGCTGCTTCACGCGGTAGCTGTGGTGAAGGCCGGTGCCTTCGGGATTCTGCGGGTCGTTTACGACCTGTTTGGCGTTGAGCTGAGCGTGGAACTAGGTGTTATTACAGTGCTAGCGGTGGCGGCCTCTTTTACGATTATTTATGGCTCGTTAAGAGCCATTGCCCAAGAGGAGCTGAAACCACGCCTAGCGTTTTCCACCATTAGCCAAGTCTCCTACGTCATTCTCGGTATAGGACTGTTTGGCCCTTTTGGCACCGTCGGCGCCTTAGCGCATTTGCTGCATCAGGGCTTAATGAAGGTCACGCTGTTCTTTTGCGCGGGCAACTATGCCGAAGAGCTGGGAATTCATCGCATTGATGAGATGGACGGTGCAGGCAAGCGCATGCCGTTGACCAGCATTGCGTTTACCATCGGCGCGTTTGGCATGATTGGCCTTCCGCCCGTGGCGGGGTTTATTACCAAGTGGTATCTCGGGGTTGGCGCGATTCAAGCCGAGATGTACTGGGTCGTCGGTGTGCTAGTGGCGAGCAGTACACTCAACGCCATGTATTTTTTACCCATTGTGCACCGTTTGTGGTTCCGCTTAGGGCCCTCCCACGGTAAAGGTGGTTGGCCCGAAGAGCAGCGTCTAGGCCGTTTAGAAACCCATGGCTGGCTACTTTGGCCCATGGTGTTTACCGCCATGGCCAGCCTGGGAGCCGGATTGTTTGCCGGGCTGCCCTTTAGCCCCTTGGATTGGGCCGCTCGGGTGGCCAACGGGGAGTACCTGCCATGATGACGCTGCTGTTGGCACTATCGCTGCTGTGGCCGCTAGGGGTTGCCGGGGTGGTGATATGGCAGACCTCCAGCACTCCAAGCGCCCGGCGCGAATATTTTTCAGTACTGTGGCTAAGCGCCGCTTGGCCAGCGCTGCTATTAGCCTACGGCGGCGAAGCGCAGTGGACAATGGATGCCTGGATGCTGGGCGGCGAATGGGCGCTAAACTCGTTAAGCCGCCCGTGGCTTGCGTTTACCGCGCTGCTCTGGAGTCTGGCGGCGTTTCATGCCAGGGGCTATTTTGCAGCGGAGCAGGCGAAGGCTCAGGACGGTGATCAAGACGCAGAGCGGCGGCTGTTGCGTTTGGCGCTGTTGTGGCCGCTGACGCTGCTGGGCAATGTGCTGCTGATTATTGCCCAGGATATCGCCAGCTTTTATCTCGGTTTTGCGCTGATGACCTTCGCCGCCTACGCCCTGGTGGTGCATAGCGGTACAGAGGAGGCACGGTTGGGGGCTAAGGCCTATTTGATTTTAGCTGTAGTGGGTGAAGGGCTAATTCTAGGCGGCTTTCTATGGGCAGCCGGTGAAGCTAATACGCTTACGCTCCAAGGGGTACGTGAAAGCATTTTAGTGGCTGAACATGGTGCTTGGATGGCCGCCTTGCTGTGCCTGGGCTTTGGCGTAAAAGCGGGTGTTATCGGTCTGCACGTATGGCTACCGTTAGCGCACCCGGTAGCACCGGCGCCTGCTAGCGCGGTGCTGAGTGGGGCGATGATCAAGGCGGGGCTATTGGGCTGGATCAGTGTGCTGCCGTTAGGCCATGAGCAAGTGTCAGAACCGCTAGCCCGGTTTGGCAACTACATGTTAATCGCAGGGCTGGCGGCGGCGTTTGGCGCCGCGCTGTATGGGGTTTTTCAGCGCCATCCCAAAGCCGTGTTGGCCTATTCCAGTATCAGCCAGATGGGCATGATGACCGCGCTGGTGGCCATGGGCTTGGTCGCCCCAGAGGTATGGCCGCTGCTATGGCCAGGTTTAGTACTGTTTGCCGCCCATCACGCGCTGGCCAAAGGTTCGCTATTTATGGGCACGAGTATCAGCGAGCATCTACCGCGCTGGCCGCTGCCGTTGGTCTGGGCTTTGTTGGCACTGCCGGGTATCTCGTTGGCGGGCGCCATTGGCGCGGGCCTGATCAGCAAGTGGAGTGTTAAGAGTCCGCTCTATGAAATGCACCATGAATCGCTGATCACGCTGCTTAGTTGGGCCGCTGTTGGCACGGCGGCACTGGTGAGTGTTGCCTTGTGGCGTCAGTGGCAGCAGCGCCATCAGGGGGGCAGTAACCGAGAGCAGTGGGGTGCCTGGTTAGTCGCCATCGCCGCAGCGCTGTTAACGCCGCTTTGGCTTCCCCTTCCAGCAGGCAGCATCGAGATACCGCCGCTGAAAGAGTGGCTGGGCATCATGTGGCCCTTTCCGGTTGGGGTGATGTTCGCGATGGTGGGTTGGCTACTAACGCAACCGCTGAAGGGTAAATCGCTCCCCGCAGGCGACCTATGGTGGCTTTACGCGGGTATCGTAGGCGCTGTGCTGGTGCCATTACGCTGGGTTGGGCACTGCTGCATCCAGATAAAAGCGACGAGCGTGGCAACCGCACAAAAAACCGAAGCAATGTTGATGGGGCATTTAACGCGGCTGTTGTCGACCGAGTCCTGGTTGCGTCACCATACCAGTGGTTTGATGATGATACTTGCCGTGCTGCTTGCGGCGCTACTGATGTGGGAAGGCCAGCGATGAGTCGATTGTGTGGAATTTACTTGTCAGGAACGTGCTATGAGTAAACTGCCTCGCGGTCGCCGCGCGCTAGTACCCAGTGATATCCCCCAGCGGGGTTGGCACGATATTGCCTGGCGGGTAGTGCGCGCTGCGCGCCGTAATCGTCTTACCATGCTGGCCGCAGGTGTGGCTTTCTACGCCTTGCTAGCGCTGTTTCCCACCATTGCGGCGGTCATTTCTCTCTGGGGGTTACTGTTTGATCCTTATGAAGCTGGCCAGCAGTTGTACGAAATTAGCCGCTTTATGCCGCCGGATGCTGCCAAACTGATTGATCAGCAGGCCCAGAAGGTCGTGGAGAGCGCGGAATCGGGTAATTTTCTGGGCGCTTTAGCCGGGTTGCTGATTGCAATGTATATCGCTTCCAAAGGAGTGGCGGTGCTGGTTATCGGTCTTAATGTGGTTTACGGCGAAACCGAAAAGCGCAGCCTGTTACATCGCAGTACGGTATTGGTATCACTGACCTTTGGCTTGATTTTTATGACCCTGGTCTCGCTGGCGTTTATTGCCATCGTGCCGGTGGTGGTTAACTCCCTGGCGATTGACCAACCGCTGAACCGAATACTGCAGTGGCTGCGCTGGCCTGCACTATTGTTGATGATGAGTATGCTAATTGCGCTGCTCTACCGCTACGCGCCCTATCGGCGTTCAGCCCAGTGGAGCTGGTTAAGCTATGGCACGCTGCTGGCGACGATAATGTGGTTATTAGGTTCCGGCGGGCTTTCGCTCTATGTGCGCTACTTCTCTACCTTTAGCGAGCTTTATGGCTCATTGGGAGCGGTGGTGGCGCTAATGTTATGGTTCTGGCTCTCCGCTTTTGTTGTGCTGTTTGGTGCGGAAGTTAATTGTGAGATGGAGCGCCAAACCTTCACCGACACCACCATTGGCGAGACGCGTCCGTTAGGGGAACGCGAGGCGTTTGCCGCGGACACCATTGGCGCCCCTCGGCCGAGGAAGGATATTAAGGAAAGTAACGATACATGATGGCGAAGAATCACCTCCCACCAGTGGTGGGAGGCGATTGGTTTAAAATAATAGGTTTAAAACAATAGGTTTAAAACAACAGGCTTAAAGCAGCTCTTCCGCCGCCAGGGCCAAGCGCGAGCGTTCAACGCTTTTCAGGGTGATATGCCCGGCGTGGGGCCAGTCGCGAAAGCGCTCAACCACCGCGGCCATGCCACAGGTGTTGGCAGTGAGATAAGGCGTATCAATCTGTCCGACGTTGCCCAAACAGACAATTTTGGTATTGCGCCCCGCCCGTGTTACTAGTGATTTAAGCTGTTTGGGGGTGAAGTTTTGCGCCTCATCAATGATTAGAAAGGTATCGTTCAAGGTGCGGCCGCGCATAAAACTTGGTGCGCGTATCTGCACTCGCGAGCCAATCAGTTGCCGTGTGGCGCCGTTATCCCAGCTGGAATCGCCTTCCTCATTGCGCAACAGATTGTCCATATTGTCATGGAAGGCACCCATCCACGGTGACATTTTCTCCTCTTCAGTGCCGGGCAAAAAGCCGATATCTTCGCCCATAGGGATCGGCGCGCGGGTAAACACAATGCGCTCGAACAGCTTGGCGTCGAGGGTCTGCTGAAAGGCCGCGGCCAGGGTCATAAAGGTCTTACCGGTACCGGCATTACCGGCAATGGTGACCAGGTCAATATCGGGATCCATGAGTAGGTTTAGGGTGAAATTTTGCCGACTGTCGTGGGCGTGAACGCCCCAAACGCCAGCGTGGTGGCGGTAGTTCGTCAGCAGTTGAAGGCGGGCCGAAGAGGGGCTCAGCTCGCGAATGATCGCTTCAAACTCCGCCCCGTTTTCGCTATCCGATACCAGCATGCCCACGTGCCAGTGGCGGGGCATGGTACCGGTGAGTTGATAGAATGTTTGGTGATCCAGGCGCTCCACAGTGACATCGACATTCAATGCTTCCCATAGTGACGCGCCATGCTGGCCTGCAGAGGCGTAGACCTGTGCGCCCTCAATCATGGCGTCGCTGTCGGAGAAGGCGCGATCGTTGAGATAATCCTCAACCGGCACTTTCAACGCGGCGGCTTTAACGCGGAGGTTGATATCTTTGGTAATCAGGATGACGGAGGCGTCGGGACGTTCTTCGCGTAGGCGGCAGGTCTCCGCCAGTATGCGGTTATCGGGGCTATCGTCGAGGGCGTCAAAGAGCTTTAAATCGTTGTAGCATAAAAAGTGCAGACGTCCTGTGTCGCCGCTAAGCCGGGGAATCGGAATGCCGCGTTGGATCTCATCAAAGGTGACTTGGCTGGTCAGGTCAGAGAGCGTACGGCTGATTTGGCGGGCCGTGCGGGCAATTTCACGAACACCATTTTTGTGCTTATCAAGTTCCTCCAGGACGGTCATGGGGATAACGACGTCGTGCTCATCGAAGTGGTAGAGCGCGGTGGGGTCATGAATGAGGACATTGGTGTCCAACACATACAGCCGAGTGGCTTTCTTATCGAGTCGTACCATCGTTGGAATCACTCCTTGGTTGACGGCAACTTCGACACTGGCAGGTGCATATGACGCCTGGATGACACTTGCCAGTGTTCCGTACGTGGCGTGTCCTGGCAGCTCCTTATTTAGCACTTTTTAATAGCGTGGAAGGCTTTGGTGTTTTTTTCCACATAAATGATTTCAACGATATGCCAGTTAGCCCTGGGTGTTAGCTCTGGATTAGTATTGGATATCAGTTCTGGGAAGCTAGGAAATACACCACCTTGTTTAACAAGGCGGTAGCCACTACGCCGCGGTTATCGCTTTCCACGTAACGGTAATAGTGGCTAGCCAAGGCTAGATCATGATTAAGCGTGCAGAGCGTGCCAGCCTCTAGGGCGTCTTTAACCAGCGGATAAGGCAGCAGCGCCCAACCGGTAGCGTTGATGACGGCGTCGCGGATCACCTCAAACATGGTTAAAGCAAGATAATTACCTGAAAACAACGCTTCGCTGATCAGCTTGTCATCCTGCACGTGGGTCAAACACACTTGGGTGTACTGTGCTAAGTCATCGCGGTTAATGCTGGGGAGTCGGCTTAGTGGATGAAGGGGCGCTGCCACTAAACGCATACTGACGGGGGCAAGGCTGGTCGCGTTGGCGTCAATGCCTTCAGCGGTATACAGTCCAAAGGCAATGTCCACCGTTTGGCGCTGGACAAACTGGGCATGCTCTTGGGGTGGCACCAAGTACACCGAAATCGCGGTTAGCGGGAACTGCTGTTTTAAATCATGCATTACCTGGCGCCAAAACGCCTCGGGCAAGGCATCATCACGGGCAATGCCGAGTTGGCTCTCCACTCCCTGCAAGTGCTGGTGACAGTGTTTTTTGATTCGGCTGGCGCTTGTCAGCAGTCGGTAGCAGTCGGGGAGCACACTATCACCCACGGCGGTAAGCGTTAGGCTATTGCCCGAACGCTCAAATAGCGCCACACCAAGGCTGTCCTCTAGCGCATTAACGGCGGCACTCAGCGTGCTCCGTTTAAGGCCGGTATGTCTTGCAGCGGCGGCAAAGGAGCCATGCTCGGTGACATCAATAAAGGCCTGTACCTGTTCTGCACGCATAGTCGCCTCGTTAAGCGCTTTGAGCGCCAGTTAATTTGGCGCTGAGCGATTCGTGATTGTCATAACTCTTCACTATTATGGCGCACAATTTGTCTAATGTGATGGAGTTATCCGCGTGACCCCCTTTGTTGCCGAGCGTCGTGCGCTAAGATTTTCAGCCATTTCTGCTAGCCTGTTTGCGTTTGCCGGGCTAACGCTAGGGTTGGCCAGCGGTTCCATAACGATTCTGTTTGACAGTGGTTACTCGCTATTGAGCCTTGTGCTGGCATCGTTATCTTTGTTTGCGCTTAAGCAGGCGCGCAAACCCGCAGATGATCATTATCCCTTTGGGCGGCTGACGGTAGAACCGCTTGCTGTACTGCTCAAAGGCGTCGTGATCGCTATGGTGTGTATCGTCTCGTTGGTTTCCGCGCTGTGGAGCCTGCTCGATGGCGGGCGGCAGGTAACGCTGGATTTGGCCCTGATATTTGGTTTGGTCAACGTAACTGGCTGTTTATTAACTTGGTGGTGGCTGGCGCGCTACGCCCGGGTGGCGCGCTCCTCGCTTTTGGCCGCAGAGCTAGGTCAGTGGCAGATGGATACGTTGCTGAGTGCCGCTGTCATGCTTGGTTTTGGACTTACTTGGGTGCTAACCCTGTCGCCCTGGGCCAGCTACGCACGCTTTGCCGACCCGGTGATGGTGCTGGTTATCGCTGGCTACTTCTTGCCCATGCCGATTCGTATGGTGCGTGGGGCGCTGCGTGAACTTATGTTTGGCGAGCCGTTAGGCAGCGTGCGCGAGGATGTGGTGCAAGAAGTCGCCGACTTTGATGTTACTGCCGACGACATTCGCTTGGCTCAGGTGGGTAGCTTCCTGGTGGTGGATATCCAACTGGGTAAGCAGCAATTCGACGACGCTCAAGAGATTGTGGACAGCGTAGAGAAACGCTGTAAGCGGCTAAACCTGCGCCCTGTTACCAGCCTAACGTTAGTAACTTAAAGCCGCGAAAAGCATGAAGCGTCGACAAGTCTAATCGTTTTCCTTTTTCTGCGGCTTGCCTTTGCGCTTTGTGCCCGCCATTTCCTCTAGCTCATCTGCACTCATCGAGTCGTACATCTCCTTAGAGGCGCCTACCAGCTCGCTGGGTTGGGTGTCACCGCGCTTGGCGGAAAGTGCCGCACCAGCGGCTTTCTGCTGTGCTTTTGAAGTGGCTTTCATTTTAAGACTCCTGTCAGTTGACTTCCTTAACTTGGGCACGTTATTAAACCTAGCAGTGGGTAGTGATGTTTCCATATTGGCTGACTAAGAGAATTTCATGACACCGGCTATTAATAGTGCAAAACACGCAGGCATTGCTTTTCAAATCCATGAGTACGATCACGATGCGTCCGCGCAGTCCTATGGATTGGAAGCGGCTGAAAAACTGGGCGTAGCGGTTGAGCAGGTATTTAAAACCTTAGTGGTAAAGCTGGATAGCAAACAGCTGGCGGTAGGCATTGTGCCGGTGAATGGCCAACTGGGGTTAAAGCAGATAGCCAAAGCTGCAGGAGCGAAGAAAGCGACCATGGCGGAACCGTCGGAAGTGGAGCGCACTACCGGTTATGTGCTGGGGGGCGTTAGCCCGCTGGGGCAGAAAAAGCGCTTAGCCACTTTTATTGATCATTCTGCCGAAAATTTTGCCAGTATCTATGTGAGCGCCGGCCGCCGGGGGCTTGAGATTGAGCTAGCGCCTGGGGATTTAGCCACGCTGAGTCAGGCTACTTTTGTACCCCTGGCCACCTGATGTCGAAGTGATGGCGGCGCAGCCCAGGGTACTTTCTGGTATGGTGCGGTAATATTTGCGCGTGTCGTTTGCCCTTTCGCTAGCGTGCGCTGTTTTTTTCGATGGCCACCTACCTGTGGCCCAAGCAAGGTAATATCGTGTCTGACTCCTCTTTCTCCTCGTTAGCGTTGCCAAAAGCTCTGCTGAGCAACCTTGCGTCCCTTGGCTACCACGAAATGTCGCCGGTGCAGGCGGAAAGCCTGCCGCCGATGCTGGCCGGGCGCGATGTGCTGGCGCAGGCGAAAACCGGTTCAGGTAAAACCGCAGCGTTTGGTTTGGCACTGCTGGCTAAACTGAAAGTAGAGAGCTTCGCAGTGCAAGGCTTGGTGCTGTGCCCCACCCGGGAGCTCGCTGACCAGGTGGCTGAAGAGCTGCGCCGTTTAGCTCGTGGCATGGCCAATGTAAAAATACTCACCCTCTGCGGCGGTGCGCCCTTTGGCCCGCAGCTCGGCTCTTTAGAGCACGGGGCACATATTGTCGTGGGTACACCAGGGCGTATTGACGAGCATTTGCGTAAAGGCTCGCTCACCCTGGATTCACTCTCGATACTGGTGTTGGATGAAGCGGATCGCATGCTGGATATGGGCTTCCAAGCGACCATTGATGACATCATTGCCGATACCCCCACTGACCGCCAAACGCTACTGTTCAGCGCCACTTTTCCGGATGAGCATGCATCTGGCGGCCTAACCGAGATGACCCGTGGCATTATGCGTGAACCGGTGATGGTCAAAATCGCTGAGGTTCACGATGCCAGCACGATTCAACAGCACTTTTATAGCGTCGCCAATGAAGAAGCGCGGTTCGACGCCCTGCGCCAACTGCTGCTGGTCTATCGGCCCGCGACCAGCGTGGTATTCTGCAACACCAAGCGCGAGACCCAGGCAGTAGCAGAGCAACTAACCGATGCCGGGTTTAGCGCGGTAGCGCTCAATGGCGATTTAGAGCAGAAAGACCGCGACCGTATTCTGATTCTGTTCTCTAACCAGAGTGCATCTATTTTGGTGGCCACGGACGTTGCTGCCCGTGGCTTGGATATCGCCCAGTTGGACGCCGTGTTTAACTACCAAATTGCCCGCGAGCTTGATGTTCACGTGCACCGGGTAGGGCGTACCGGGCGTGCTGGGGCCAGTGGCATAGCCTGCACACTGGTGACCCCTAAAGAGAGTTATCGGCTGGAACGGCTGGAAGGGTTGCTGGAGCAGCCTATTGCCACTGAACCCTTGCCTAAACCTCAGCATTCGGTACCGTTTGAGCCGCTAATGGCGACGTTGCAGCTAGCCGGTGGCAAGAAAGACAAGCTGCGTCCTGGTGACATTCTTGGCGCACTGACCAGTGAAGGCGGGTTGCACGGTGATCAAGTGGGTAAAATTAAAGTGCTCGCGCGCAGTGCCTATGTGGCTGTTGAGCGCGATGTGATTCAACAAGCTCAGGCCAAACTTGAGCGTGATAAATTAAAAGGGCGTGCTTTCCGTGTTCGCCGTATCCGTTATTGAACGCGTACCAAAGAGGAGCCGACGCAGCTAACCATGAAAATCCCTAAGCGATTACAACCCTTGGTCGATGATGGAATGATCGACGAGGTGCTGGTGCAGTTAATGAGTGGTAAAGAAGCGCAGGTCTACGTGGTGCGCTGCGGTGAGGAAGTGCGCTGTGCCAAGGTGTTTAAAGAGGCCAAACAGCGCAGCTTTAAACAGGCCGTTCAATATCAAGAAGGGCGTAAAGAGCGCAATAGCCGCCGTTCACGTGCGATGGCCAAAAAAACCCGTTACGGTCAAAAAGAGCAGGAGCAGGCATGGCTCAACGCCGAAGTCGATGCGCTCTACCGCCTTGCCTCGGCAGGCGTACGGGTGCCCGAGCCCCATGGCTTTGTTGATGGTGTATTGCTGATGGAGATGATCAGTGACGCCGAGGGTAACGTAGCGCCGCGCTTGGACGAAGTGACGCTAACGCCAGAGCAAGCCGTCACCTATTACGCCAAAGTCATTCAGGACGTGGTTAAAATGCTCTGCGCGGGTCTGATTCACGGTGATTTGTCGGAATTCAACGTGCTGGTCGATGCCTCCGGCCCGGTTATTATCGATCTGCCCCAGGCCGTTGACGCCGCCGGTAATAACAGCGCGGCCGCCATGCTGTATCGCGATGTGGATAACATGCGCAACTACTTCGGCCAGTTCGCGCCGGAGATTCTGAATACCGAGTATGGCAGAGAGATGTGGGCGCTTTATGAGTCGGGCGAACTGCATCCGGATAGCAAGCTCACCGGCCACTTCGATGCCGACACCCACATTGCCAACGTCGATGAGTTGATGGAAGTGATCGACGATGCCAAAGAGGAAGAGGCCGATCGCTTGGCGCGCATGCGCGATGAAGACGACGATGGCGAGATTCCCCAGCCTTACTGAAACAACCTTGGTGATAGCCCCGATCGATAGCCATAGGCGCCGTAAATCGATATTCTTAGCATGTTAACTGTTATCGGCAGTTCTGTTATTAGCAGTACTGCCACTCAACAACATGGCTAAGGCGAGGAGCACGCGTGAGGGGCAGCATAAAGGGAGTGTCGGCAGGGAGCGCAAAAGCGCTGGCAATATCGCTAACCGTTGGCGCCGCCGGCGGTACGTTATTTCAACTGACCGGTTTACCCCTTGCCTGGATGCTTGGCCCGCTGATTGCCAATCTGCTGGCCTCTTCTCAAGGCGTTAAGGTTTCGGTGCCTGAGCCACTGCGTAATGTTTTTTTAGCGGTGATGGGCATGGTGCTGGGTAGTCAGGTGACGCCGCAGTTGGCGCACCGCGTAGTGGATTGGCCTGTTTCCGCCGCGCTACTGTTGCTGGGGGTGGCGGCCTCCACCGCTGTAGCCGCCGCCTGGTATCGACGCTGCGGGTTTGATCCGGTTAGCGCTTGGTTTGGCGCCTCTCCTGGCGCGATGACAGCGATGATCATGCTAGGTGAGAAGTGCGGTGGCGACCCCCAGCGCATAGCGGTCGCGCAGTCGCTTCGCATCATTTTAGTGATTCTTTTTTTGCCGCCGCTATTTTGGGCCTATGAGGGCGGCGGTGACGGGATCGGCCCTGTTCACAGCAGCTTTGAACACGGCTGGATGCTATTGATGATCCCGCTGCTATTGCCGATAGGTCGCTGGCTGCGAATTCCCAGTTCCGCACTGCTGGCACCACTGCTATTTGCTGCTTTATTATCCGGTATTGATATTGCCAGTCTCGCTCTCCCAGAGTGGGGAATGAACCTGATGCTATGGGTACTGGGCAGCGCCATCGGCTCGCGCTTTCAGGGCATGACGCGCAAGCTTTTTGGCCGCTATTTATGGCAGTCCGGCGTGGCGACGTTGTTAGCGTTGCTGGTACTGGCACTATTTGCCGAGCTGATTCACCAACTGCTAGGGGTAGGTCGCGACGTGGCGCTGCTGGCGCTGGCGCCTGGGGGCATTGGCGAAATGGCTATTTTGGCCGTCGCGCTAAATATTGACCCGGTGTTTGTTGCCTTTCACCACCTGCTGCGCATGGTTACGCTGATGATTATTGCGCCGTTCTGGGCACGCTGGCTGCTGCGCCACTCCAATTCTTAATGACATTTCAACGACATCTACACTCTCCACACTCACGCATAACAAATTAAAGACCGTCAATACCAACGCCAGTAACGTAAGGAAACCTCATGCTATCGCGTGTTTTACAGCCGTTATTTCGTTACTTCGAAACGCGGGTTAACCCCTACCCGGAAGGCGAGGTTGAAACGCCGCCTAAGGGCTTAATGCCGTTTATTGTGCACTTTTCCCGTCCGATGCTGCCGCTGTTGCTGCTAATGACGCTGTTCACGGCGCTGGTATCGGCGGCTGAAGTGGTTTTCTTTAGCTACATGGGTCAACTGGTTGATTGGCTGGGCAACGTTGAACGGGTGGGCTTTTGGTCGGAAAATGGACTCTGGCTTGCTGGCCTGGGGTTGTTGATGCTGGTCGGTTTGCCTCTGCTGGTGTTGTTGCAGTCGCTGGTCACCCATCAGAGTATTTTCGGTAACTACCCGATGATTGGCCGCTGGCTATCCCACCGCCATATGCTTAGCCAAAGCCTGGCGTTTTATCAGGATGAGTTTGCTGGGCGGGTATCGCAAAAAGTGATGCAAACGGCGCTGGCGATTCGTGAAACCGTCACCAAGGTGATGGATCTGCTGGTCTACGCTATCGTCTACTTTACCGGCGCGGCCTATTTGTTGGGCCGGGCGGATCTGTTGCTACTTATCCCGTTGGGGCTCTGGTTAGTGGGCTATCTGGCGATTATGCGCTACTTCGTGCCGCGCCTGCGCGATGTCTCCATGGCCCAGGCTGATGCCCGTGCCCAGATGACCGGCCGCGTGGTGGACAGCTACAGCAATATCCAAACCATCAAGCTGTTTGCTGACACCGAGCGCGAGCAGCGTTATGCCAAGGACGCCATGGAAGGCTTTATGGTCACTGTGCATCGCCAGATGCGGTTGGTGACCATCATGAGTGTGGGCCTTACGCTGCTGAATACCGCGCTGTTGATAGGCACAGCGGCCATGGCCATAAGCGCCTGGTACACAGAAGCGATTTCGCTGGGCGTGCTGGCGATCGCCATTGCCTTGGTTATGCGTATTCGCTTTATGTCCGACTGGATTTTGTGGGAAGTCGCCGGGCTGTTTGAGAATATCGGCACCGTACAGGATGGCATGAATACCATTGCCCGGCAGCCTACTGTGCGTGACGCCCCAGGCGCTCTGCCGTTGGAGGTGCCCCAAGGGGAAATTCATTTTGACGCCATGCGGTTTGGTTACGAGCAGGCCAAGGGCGAAAACAAAACCGTGTTTGATGGCTTGAACCTAACCATCGCTCCCGGTGAAAAAATCGGTTTGATAGGACGTTCAGGGGCGGGTAAATCGACTCTTGCCAACCTGCTACTGCGTTTTTACGACGTGCAGGGTGGGCGTATTCTGATTGATGGACAGAACATTGCCGATGTTACCCAAACCTCCCTGCGACACCAGATTGGCATGGTGACCCAAGACACCTCGCTGTTGCACCGTTCGCTGCGCGACAACATTCGTTATGGCAGCCCCCACGCCAGCGACGAAGACGTGTGGCAGGCGGTGTGCCGCGCCCACGCCGATACCTTTATCAATGACCTGGTTGACCCGAAAGGGCGCCGCGGCCTGGATGCCCATGTGGGCGAGCGCGGTGTTAAGCTTTCCGGCGGGCAGCGTCAGCGGATCGCGATAGCTCGAGTGCTGCTCAAAAATGCCCCGATTCTGGTGCTGGATGAGGCCACCTCGGCGCTGGACTCAGAAGTGGAAGCCGCCATTCAAGAGCAGCTAGATACGCTGATGGAAGGTAAAACGGTGATTGCCATTGCCCACCGTCTCTCCACCATCGCCATGCTCGACCGACTGATTGTGGTAGATGAAGGGCGCATCGTCGAAACCGGTACCCATCAGGAGTTACTGGCAAAAGGGGGTATCTATTCCAGCCTTTGGCAGCGTCAGTCGGGTGGTTTTTTAGGTCACGACCTTGATCTCGAAGATAGTGCCCTCATCTCAAATTAGACCAGTCGTTTTTTTAACGACATGCGTTCAATAGGAGGTAGTGATGCAAGCCATTCAGCTTCGAAAGCCCGGCGGTTTAGACAAGCTAGAAGTCGTTGAACTAGCGGCCCCAGGCGAGCCTGGCCCAGGCCAAATTAAAGTACGCCTGCACGCCAGTTCGCTGAATTTTCATGACTACGCCGTGGTGGCGGGAATGATTCCCACCGACGATGGGCGTATACCCATGTCGGACGGCGCGGGCGTTGTTGAAGCCGTCGGCGAAGGTGTTAGCGAATTCGCGGTGGGCGACCATGTGGTTTCGACCTTCTTCCCGCATTGGCTGGAAGGCCCCGCCAGAGTGGGTGATTTTCGCACTACGCCGGGCGACGGCGTGGATGGCTACGCCCTCGAGCAGGTGGTCCGCCCCGTTGAGTGGTTTACCCATCAGCCCAAGGGCTACAGCCACGCGGAATCCGCTACCTTAACCACCGCTGGCTTAACCGCTTGGCGGGCGCTGGTCGTCGATGGTGGCATTAAAGCGGGCGATAGCGTGCTGGTGCTGGGCACCGGTGGGGTATCCATTTTTGCCCTGCAGTTTGCTCGCCTAATGGGCGCGCGGGTAATCGCTACTTCTTCCTCTAACGAAAAGCTGGCGCGTCTGCGTGAGATGGGCGCCGAGCACACTATTAATTATAAAGAGACGCCTGATTGGGGTAAGCGAGTTAAAGAGCTTACCAATGGAGAAGGCGTTGATCATATCGTCGAAGTGGGCGGGCCGGGTACGTTGCCGCAATCCTTTGATGCGATCAAAATCGGTGGGCATATCGCCTTGATTGGTATCCTCACCGGCCGCGAAGGTGAAATACCCACGGCTAAATTAATGGCTAAGCAGGCGAGTTTGAAAGGCTTGATTGTGGGCAGTCGTCGCCAGCAGATCGAGATGATCCGTGCGCTGGAAACATTCGATATGCATCCGATCATTGACCGTGAATTTCCGCTTGCCGAGATAGCCGACGCTTTCCGCCATCAGGAGTCTGGCCAGCACTTCGGCAAAATTTGCCTGACCATGTAAGCTTTTCATGCAATCAGCAGCCTGACGTTAAGCGGCCATTCGGGTAGAATGGCCGCTTTTTTCATCTAGCCATTAACCAATTTACTTACTCATTTAAATACGGTGCTTATGCAACGTTTAGCTCACTTAGTGCATGAATCTTTAGCCCAGCCGCTGGATGTCGAGCGGCTGCGGGTATTAAAGCGTGAGGCAGCCAGAGCCATCGTCACCCGTGACGATAAAATACTGCTGCTGTATACCGAACGCTATGACGATTTTAGCTTTCCCGGTGGCGGGATTGATCCGGGGGAAAGTCCTGAGGCTGGCTTGCATCGTGAGCTTCATGAAGAGACGGGTGCAAACCAAATCGAGATCGTTTCCCACTTCGGCTATGTGACCGAATACGCGCCCACCTTTAAGGCGGACTGGGACGTGATGTATCAGACTTCACACTGGTTTAGCTGTGAGATCGGCCATACGCTAGGCGAGACACGCTTTGAAGATTATGAAGTCGCCAACGGTATGTCCGCTGCTTGGGTGAGTCTTGAAGATGCGCTGACGCATAATCGGAGTGTGATTCAGCGCCGCCCTAGCAAAATGGGCATTTCCATCCATAGGGAAACCCTGGTGCTTGAGCGTGTTGCCGAGGCACTTATGGAAAGCCCGCAAGTGCCTGCGTAGGGAAGGGTCAGTCGGATTACTGAAAGAAAGGGGTGGGAAGGTTAGTCAGTGACGACTAATCTGGCAATCGGCTGTAGACCACACCCTTCACTTCAAGCTCCAGTATCTCGTCATAGGGTACCGTGACGCCTTCTACGTCCCCTGGCGTTTTGTGGCTGTTCTTGATCTCGGATTCAGGTATCACCTTCACGCCCACTAACCCGACATGCTGGATTCTGGCGCTAAAGCGATTGCCTTCATGCTCAATCAGCAGTCGTTCACCGGCAATACACTTCTCGAGCTTGGCGTGCAGCTCTGCTTCACTAACGTGAACAACACTCATCGCTTTCTCCTTTAGCTTATGCCATTGCTTAGGCAATAAAATAATAGTCCGTTAAGTGTGCTAACTACTGGCTATAAAGACTTTATTTTAGACCATAAGTTCGCCTGAGAGGTTAGAACCGGGGTGCGTCATGCTAAAGTGAGTGCTTAACGCTAGCCATAGGGATAGAGTCATGGGGGAGCAACCATCATCAGCTGACGCACCGCTGTGGGCGGTCGTCGAGCTCGATCAATTTCGTACCCCCGAGCAGACCCAGGCAAGCCAGTGGCGACGTTCGCTGCGCTCGGTTTCGACGTGGCTGGGGGGTAAAAACAACGCTGAACAGCAGGTCAAAGACGAGAGTGAGCTACGCGCGCTACCCGAGGTTAGGCTAGCGCACATAGTGCCGCCAATTGATTGGGCTCCCGTGGCGATGGCGTTAGCGCAACAGCTAGAAGGCCAGGATGCGCCGGTTACGTTCTTTATTACCACGCCCTTCAGTGGCCATGCTTCGGTGGTCACTCATTGGGCTGAAAAGCATCATGTTACCTGTTTAGCCCCGCCCACGCTTAGCGAAATAGCCGAGGGCAGCACTCAGTGGGTAGAGCGTTGTGTCAATCAACGAGAATGGGCCATTCCCGCTCTAGAACGCTATTTTTTACGTCACACCCAGGGTATTCAGGGTATCCGAGAGTTTCTTGAGCGCGCTTTAAGTGGCCGCTTGGGGCAGGGGGTGATTGGCTGTGACAGCTGGACCTACGCCTTCCTTCAACGAGCGATCGGTATCGATGGAGCGCCAGTGTTTACCCTTCAATCGATGGAAGGCGAGCAGCTGTCGCGCTATTTTGCAGAAATTGCGACCCATTCGGGGCAGCCTCCGCCTGTTTACAGCACGCGAACAGGTAAGCAGGTACTCGCTAACCTGAAAGGCAATGGCCACGAGCTAGTGAAGAATGAAGCCTCACGTAAAGGCACCAATAAAGAGCTACAACGCCTGGCAGCCAATTGCCGCGGTCATGTAGGCCTTGCTTGGCACTACTGGCGAGAGCGGTTGCGTGAGCCAAAAGTAGACGATGAAGAGGCGCTGTGGCTGGTAGATGCCCTCGCCGAGGCGGAACTTGCCGCTGATACCGGAGATATCGCCACGCTGGTGCTGCATGCGTTATTGGTTCATGGCGGTCTGGATGACCACTGTCTAGGGGAAGTGCTGCCGTTCTCACACCATGAAGCACTTAATGCTCGTTTAGCCCTGCAGCGCAAAGGCATTGTTTCAAACTGCGAAGGGCGTTGGCAGATAACACCGTTAAGCTATGCGAGCGTTCGCCAATTATTAGAGTCGCGTAAATACCTAGTGGACCCTCTCTAAGCAGCCCCGGTAAAAGAGACAGGCCCGCGGAGGGCAACCTATGGAAGAGCAACAGAAGTACGCCCGACTGTTTAACGATATCGATAGCGAAGCGCTGATTTCCCTGGGGATAGTGCTGCTATCGACCATTGTGCTGATTATTGTCAGCCAGAGGGGGCTGAACTGGCTTGGCAACCGTCTGCACGGCCAAGTTCGCTTTCGTATTTTTGCCTTGGTGCCGATGACGCGCTTGCTGATTTTGATTACGGCGCTCGCCATCATCGTACCGATTATTGTTGAGCCGTCGCTACGCAACATGGTGACCCTGATGGGCGCGCTGGGCTTAGCTATTGGCTTTGCTATGAAAGATTACGTGAGCAGCCTGATAGCCGGCGTTGTTTCAGCGGTAGAGCTCCCTTATCGGCCCGGCGACTGGGTTCAAATTGGAGATACCTACGGTGAGGTCAAACACGTTGGCTTACGCACCGTCGACATCCAAACCCCCGACGATGATTTGGTCTATGTGCCGCATTTAAAGTTGTGGGATCACGCCGTTTATAATGCCAACAACGGTGGTGCCAGCCTGCAGTGCGTGGCGAGCTTTTATCTTCACCCAGAGCATGAGGCAGGCTGGGTACGTAAAGCGCTGCGCGATGTAGCGCTGACCAGTGCCTACCTCAAATTCGACCAACCGATCATTGTGGTGGCCGAGGAGAAACCCTGGGGCACCCACTATCGCATACGCGCCTATCCTGTAGATCCCCGTCAGCAATTTCTGTTTATTACCGATCTCACCTTGCGCGGCAAAAAAGTGCTGAGTGCCGCGGGTGTACAATCAGCGATGTTGCCACCGGATGCGGCCTTGGATAACCGCAACGCGGTGGGGTCAGCTTCCTCAAGAGGTAGTGACTAGCTATCATTCTCTTCAGGCAATTCACCGCTGTGATAGACGTTTTGCACATCGTCCAGCTCATTGAGCATGGCGAGAAACTTTTCAAACATCGCTACATCGTCGCCTTCAACCGGGGTGGTGGTTTGCGGCAGAAATTGGATCTCGTCAGCCTCAAAGTCAATATCACCGAAGGCATCTAGCAGCGCCTGTTTGGCTTTGGCATAGTCGGTATGCGGGGCGAAAACAGTGATGCGTTCGCCTTCTTGCTCAATGTCGGTAACATCCACATCGGCTTCCATCAAGGCTTCAAGCACGGCATCTTCATCGCTTCCGGCGAAGGAGAAGATAGCGCAGTGGTCAAACATATGACTGACGCTACCCGGGGTGCCGATTTTGCTCTTGGTTTTGGTGAAGCAGCCGCGCACATCACCAAAGGTGCGGTTGGGGTTGTCGGTAAGGCAGTCGACAATCACCATCACATTGCCAGGGCCAAAACCTTCGTAACGAGCAGCGGAGAAATCTTCGCCCCCGGCGCCGCTAGCTTTGTCGAGTGCTTTATCAATAACGTGAGAGGGCACTTGGTCTTTCTTTGCCCGCTCCATTAAACCGCGCAGCGCCAAGTTGCCGTTGGGGTCGGTGCCGCCCGCTTTAGCGCAAACGTAAATTTCACGTCCATATTTGCTATAGACTTTGGTCTTGGCGTCGGCCGTTTTGGCCATGGATTCCTTACGGTTCTGAAAAGCCCTACCCATGTTACCGTCCTGTTTTTTCAAGTCCTAGGTTTTCAAGATCTATGTCTTCAAGACCTATGTTTGCTATATGCCCCGCGCATTGAGCGGCGGGGCGGATGTTTTCAAATTAGTGAAAAGAAGCGAAAAAGTCGCATAGAGCAAAAAGAGTAAATTTTACCCAACAGCGTACCATGCTAACAGCGTTATTTAAGATGCTTACCGAAGTGTTGCTTGGCTTGGCGTTTACTGGCCGCCAGCCCCCACACTGTGGTATCGACCCTTCAAGGAGGAACAGGCATGCCGTTGACACTCTGGCTATCACTCGCCGCGATTTGTGCCATGGGCGCTATGTCGCCGGGGCCGAGCTTGGCACTAGTGCTGCGCCATACGCTAGGCGGTGGTCGTTTTACTGGGGTGACCGCAGCAATCTTCCATGCCTTTGGTGTGGGCTTTTATGCGCTATTGACCGTTTGGGGGCTAGGCGCGTTAATTGCTGGTTTTCCGCTGCTGTTCCAACTGATTACCTGGTGCGGCGCAGCTTATTTGGCGTGGCTAGGGGTTAAAGCCATGCGAGCCGGTAAAGCCGGTGCCTTAGCGCCTAATGCGATTGTTACTAGCCGGGGCCAGGCCGCCAAAGAGGGTGTACTGGTGGCATTAGGTAACCCGAAGCTGATTCTGTTTTTTGTCGCGCTGCTGAGCCAGTTTGTGACCCCGGAGATGAGTGGGTTGGCCAAAGCGATCATTGTGTTAACGGCGATGATTATTGACGGGGGGTGGTACGTACTGGTCGCGGTGGTGCTTTCCCACTCACAGTTTCTGCCCTGGCTGCAGCAGCGTGCCCACTGGATTAACCGCATCACTGGAGTACTATTAATCGTGCTGGCGCTACGAGTGGTCGCTGGACCGCTGGTGTAAAAAGCATAGCCGTGGCATGGTAATACCCATGCCGTTTGGTGTTTTGTGGGGCCGATTGATGCAAATTTACGACCAAGACTGCTATACCCACCAAGGGCTGCCGTTCAACTTACGTGCGCTGCGCGGCCAAGTGCTGCTAGTGGTGAATGTTGCCAGCCAGTGTGGTTTTACTCCGCAGCTAAGCGAGCTAGAAACCCTTTTCCAACGCTACCGGGATCGTGGCTTCACCGTACTCGGTTTCCCGTGCAATCAGTTTGGCCGTCAGTCGCCGGAAAGCGCCCAAGCGTTTTGCCAATTTGGCGAACAGACGTTTGGTGTCAGTTATCCGCTACTGGAGAAGGTTAATGTCAATGGCCGTGATGCCCACCCACTGTTTGTGCTGCTCAAGCGTGAGGCGCCTGGCGTGTTGGGGACACAACTGATCAAGTGGAATTTTACCAAGTTCCTGGTGGGCCGTGATGGCAAGGTGATTGCCCGCTTTGGGCCGCGAGACCACGGGCGACCATTGCGCTTGGCATTGGAAAAAGCTTTAGATGAAAGCTACCCATAGCGTCGAGGTACTACCCTTCTATACTTGCTCGCCCCGCGCGACGGTCACACGGTTCATTAGTGCGTTCCAGCGGTGACGCACCATCATGGTGGTTAAGCCTGAAAACAGCGCCCAGCTTTTGCGTCGCCAGCCCTTCAAACGCATGTTGTGATTGACCAGCTGCTGCATCAGCTTACGGTCGTTAAACTGGCGCCACTCGCTGGCAATTGAGAGCTGGTGGCGGGACATCACTGGCGCCATTTCCAGGCGAAACATCCACTCCAGCTCATTAAGAGTCATATCATAGCGCTCTACGACCTCGACCATACGCACGTAATCACGCTCGCTGGGTTCACGATCCAGCCACAGCGGGGCTAGCGCTAGCCATAAATCGCCACGTTCATCTACTAGCTGCTGTGCATTCATGGTTGCCTCATGGGAAGTCGTTGCTGACATAAGCACTTGAGCTCCTATCGTGACGCGAAAGCGCCCCCAGCTCAAGGGAGGAGTAGTTAAAGGTGGACAATAGCTCAAGAGCGGACAGGGCGCACGGAGACAGCTAGAATAGCCTCACTGAGTCATGACACTGCTATGGCAAAACGATGTCGCTAGTTGTGATGTTGCCAGTTACGATATCAAAAGCAAAATCAATCCGATAACGAGGTTCGATGTGATTATTAAACCCAAAGTACGCGGCTTTATTTGTACCACTACTCATCCCATCGGCTGCGAGCAGAATGTTCGCGAACAGATTGAAGCGACCCGCGCTCGTGGTTTGGATAAGCAGACTGGCCCAAAAAAAGTGCTCGTCATTGGGGCTTCAAGTGGCTATGGGTTGGCCGCACGTATTACCGCAGCGTTTGGCTATGGCGCCGACACGCTTGGCGTGTTCTTTGAAAAGCCCGCCACCGATAAAAAACCGGGCACCGCAGGTTGGTACAACAGTGCAGCTTTCGACAAGTTTGCCAAGCAGGAAGGGCTGTATAGCAATTCGATTAACGGCGATGCGTTCTCCCATGAAGCGCGGGAAAAAGCCATCGAATTGATCAAGCAAGACATGGGTGAGATTGATCTGGTGGTTTACTCGCTGGCGTCCCCCGTGCGCAAACTGCCGGATAGCGGCGAACTGAAGCGCTCAAGCTTGAAGCCGATTGGCGAGACCTACCGCGCCACCGCTATCGACACCAATAAAGACGCTATCATCGAAGCCGAGGTGGAGCCGGCCACCCAGCAGGAAATCGATGACACTATCACCGTGATGGGTGGCGAAGATTGGGAACTGTGGATGGAGGCGCTTGACCAAGCCGGAGTGTTGGCCAAAGGCGCGCGCAGCGTAGCGTTTAGCTATATCGGTACCGAAATTACCTGGCCGATTTACTGGCACGGTGCGCTGGGTAAAGCCAAGGAAGACCTTGACCGCGCTGCAGCGGCTATCGATACCAAACTGAAAGAGACCGGTGGCGGCGCCAATGTGGCCGTTCTGAAATCGGTCGTCACCCAGGCCAGCGCGGCTATTCCAGTGATGCCGCTGTATATCGCCATGGTCTACCGCATCATGAAAGAGCAGGGCCTGCACGAAGGCACTATCGATCAGTTGAACCGTCTATTTGGCGAGCAGCTCTATTCGGCCGAAGGTCTTCGCGGTGAGTTCTCCACCGACGAAGTTGGACGTCTGCGTCTGGATGACTGGGAGTTGCGCGATGACGTACAGCAAGCGTGCCAGGATCTTTGGCCGGAGGTGACGACTGAAAACTTATTCGAAATTACCGACTATGCTGGGTATAAGCACGAATTTTTGAAACTGTTTGGTTTCGAGCGTGACGATGTTGATTACGATGCCGACGTCAACCCAGAGGTTAAGTTTGATGTCGTGAATCTGTAAGCCATTCACTGGGGCGGGAGCGCCGCCCAATTCGACCGGAACGCGGGAGGTGTTTATGGATACTAGGGAAAGCAAAACCCCGGAAGAAGAGAAGCAGCACATTATCAATGAGCGGATACCAGAGGATTATGAAACCTCCAAACCGCATCTACAGCCTGAAGCCAAGAAGCGACCAGACGGGTTATACAAGCTGCTACCGTTGGTGGTGATCATTCTCGGCGTAATTGTGGTTAGCATCATCGTGTTAGGCATTATTAATCGGGGAAATTAGTGTTTAACTAGGCTTTAAATTGCCGGGCTTTGGCCCGGCAATTTGCATTCATGCGTCACGTTTTTGCTGCAGTGGTCATAACGCTGCCATCCTCTACGCAATTGGGTAAGATGGTCGCTTCCCTAGGCCGATGGCGGTTTTTCATGCGGTTTTTCATGCGGTTTTTTATACAAGCCAGTCAGTTATCATGCTGCCCAACCCGTTAACCTCCCACACCGGTATCACTCGTCGGCGGGTGGCTTTTCTGCTGTTGCCGGGGTTTTCGTTATTGACCCACGCCAGTGCGCTAGAACCGCTGCAAATGGCCAACCAACTAAGTGGGCAAATGCTTTACCAAACCGTCACGCTAAGCCTCAATGACGAGCCAGTGCGGAGTGGCGCCCAGCTTTCGCTCATAGCGCAGCATGAGCTAAGTACGGCTTTAGGCCCACTAGACCTGCTGTTCATATGTGCACCGACACCATTGCCCTATACGCTGCCTGCAAAGCTGAATGATTGGCTGCGGGGGCATCAGGGTCGCGGTGTGGCACTAGGTGGGTTGGCAGGGGGCACAGAGGTGTTGGCGCGCTGTGGGCTGCTTGATAGCTATCGGGCAACGCTGCCCTGGCAGCGCTTTGAGGCATTTTCCCAGGCTTATCCGCAGGTGACGCTTTCCCAGCAGCTGTTTGAAATTGATCGCGATAGACTCACCTGCGCGGGCGGTACCGCGGCCCTGGATCTAATGCTCACACTGATTGGCCAGCATCACGGTGCCCGCTTGGCAGAGCAGGTGTCAGAGCAGTTTGTCTGCGACCGCATTCGCCTGGCAGATGAGCGCCAACACGTGCCGCTGCGTAGCCGCTTGGGCCATGCGCCGCAAAGTCTGGTGGATGCTGTCACACTCATGGAAGCCAATATTGAGGAGCCGCTCTCGACCCTGGAGCTGGCCGAACACCTGGGGATCTCTCGGCGTCAGTTGGAGCGGCTATTTAAAAAGTATCTGCAGGCGGTGCCCAGCCGCTACTATCTCGACTTGCGCTTGCAGGAAGCGCGCAAACAGCTGCGCGATAGTGACCGGCCGGTAGGCGATATTGCGTTTGCCACGGGGTTTTCCTCTGGAGCACACTTTTCTACCGCCTATCGTCACCATTTCGGCATGACGCCGAGAGAAGAGCGCCTAGGATAAGCGCCGCTATTCATAATTTGCCGTCCCATTGCTGAAAGCGGTTAACCTTGTTGGCCCCTTATACTGTTTTCATTCCTTTCCTCCACTGGAGATAGCGTCCCATGAGCGATACCCCAAGCCGTCAAGATTACGACCACTACATGACGCCCAACTACTCACCACAGCAGGTCATTCCCGTGCGTGGTGAAGGTAGCCGCTTGTGGGATCAACAGGGGCGAGAATATATCGATTTTGCCGGGGGCATCGCGGTTAACTCCCTTGGCCATTGCCATCCGGTGTTGGTCAATGCGCTCAAAGAGCAGGGCGAAAAGCTGTGGCACCTGTCTAACGTATTCACCAACGAGCCAGCGCTTGCGCTCGCCAAAACGTTGGTCGAGCGCACCTTCGCCGATAAGGTGTTCTTGTGCTCCTCCGGTGGTGAAGCCAACGAAGCTGCGCTGAAGCTGGCGCGCCGCTGGGCAGTGGATAACCACGGCGAGCATAAAGATAAAATCATCTCGTTTTATCAGTCGTTCCATGGGCGCACCTTCTTCACCGTCAGCGTCGGCGGCCAGCCCAAGTACTCCCAAGGCTTTGGACCGGTACCTGGTGGCATTTTACATGCTGACTACAATGATCTGGAAAGCGTCCGCAAGCTGGTCGGCGATGATACCTGCGCGATTATGGTCGAGCCTATGCAGGGCGAGGGCGGTATCGTGCCCGGCACCCAGGCGTTCCTCCAAGGTCTGCGCGACCTATGCGATGAACATAACGCGCTGCTGATTTTTGACGAAGTGCAGACCGGCGTTGGCCGCAGCGGCGAACTCTACGCCTATAAAAATTACGGCATTACGCCGGATATTCTCACCAGCGCGAAATCCCTGGGCGGCGGTTTCCCCATTGGCGCCATGCTGGCCACTGATGCGGTGGCCAAATCGCTGGTTGTGGGAACCCACGGCTCAACATACGGCGGTAATGCGCTGGCATCTGCCGTTGCCCTGGCGGCAGTTGAGTTTATCGATACCCCCGAGGTACTTGAAGGCGTTAAGCGTCGCCACGATCTGTTCCGCGAGCATTTAGAAGCCATTAACCGCAAGCACGGCGTGTTTAAAGAGATTCGTGGTATGGGCCTACTGATGGGCGCCCAGATGTCGGATGCCTATGAAGGGCGTGCCAAAGATATTCTGCCGCTGGCGATTGAGGAAGGCCTGATGGCGCTGATCGCCGGGCCGAACGTGCTGCGTATGGCGCCTTCTTTGGTCATTCCTGAAGCCGATATCGCCGAGGGTATGGCGCGCTTAGAGCGCGCGATTGAGCGGTTAGTTGCGACAGCATGAGTGAGCAGCAGGCTGCGTCAATCGTGTTAACTGAAGGGGGTACGTCGAGGATGTTAGTCGTTCGACCCGTTAGGGCGTCTGATCTCACGGCGCTTGAGCAATTAGCCGAGCATGCAGTGCCTAGGCTGACCAACTTGCCTGCTAATCGTGAGCGGCTTCAGGAGCGTATCACGCGTTCTCAAGACGCCTTTAACGGTGACGTTGAGTTTCCAGAAGACGAGCACTATACCTTTGTTCTGGCGGACGACACCCGCGAGGAAGTGCTGGGCACGGCCACTATCCGTGCCCAGGCGGGCGCCAACGAGGCCTATTATACCTACCGTCAGGAAACGCTGATTCATGCTTCCCAGCAGCTCAACGTGCGCCGCGAAGTGCAGACGCTGGCTCTCTCCCATGAAGTCTCGGACGCCACGCTGCTGTGCGCCTTTTCGCTTAACCCACGTTACAAAGGCACCAGCGCGGAGAGCCTGTTACGCCGGGCGCGGTTGATGTTTATCGCCCAGTATCCTGAGCGCTTTTCGCGCATTCTGGCGGTGGCATTCCCCGGCTACTTGGATACCCGCAGCGAATCGCCGTTTTGGGAGAGCGTCGGGCGGCACTTTTTCGCCCGCAGCTTCCAGGATATGAATCATATTGCCGGGGTGCGTTCGAAAAGCTTTATTGCTGAAGTCATGCCCCAGTTTCCGCTCTATCTGCCGCTGCTAACGCCCCAGGCGCGGGCGGCGATAGGTCGTGAGCACCCCGCTCACGAAGAGGCGCTGGAAGAGATGCTGGCCGAGGGGTTTGTGCGTTCGCGGCATGTGGATATTTTCGACGCCGGGCCGATTGTCAAAGCCGAGCGCGAGCGGCTGGAAACCTTCCGCAGTGCCGCCTGGCACCCGGTGCGCATCCGCCCGGAGCACACCTTGCCTGATGCTGAACCGGCGCTGGTTGCCAATCAAAAGCTGGGTGAGTTCCGTTGCATCGTCGCGCGTTACGCGCTGTCACCCACCGGTCAGTTGATGCTATCTCCTGAGCACGCCGAGCGGTTGGGCGTCACGGAAGGGCGGGCGGTGCTTGCCGCGCCGCTGACGCTACCCTCCGCGGTAGACGCACTCGATGAAGGAGAGATGTAATGCGCATTCGACCCATTGCCCGTGATGATTTGGATGGGCTCCAGGCGCTTGCGCAGCAGGCGGGCGTTGGCTTTACCTCGCTGCCAGATAACCGCGAGTTTCTGGCCGGTAAGATTGAGTCTGCGGCCAGCGCCTTTGAAGAGCGCACCCCGGTGGATGACCGGCTCTACTTCTTTGTGCTGGAAGATGAAGTAAGCGGCGAGCTCGCTGGTTGCTGCGCCATAGAGGGCCAGGTGGGCCGCGAAGTGCCATTCTATAACTACCGGCTGGGCACCTTGGCACACTCGTCAGTACAGCTGGATCTGCACCGCACCATCGATACGCTGTTTTTAAGCTCTGACCACACCGGTGACGCCGAAGTGTGCTCGCTGTTTCTGCGCCCGGAATACCGCGGCGAAGCCAACAAACACTTGCGCAACGGCGCGCTGCTCTCCAAAGCTCGCTGGCTGTTTATCGCCCAGTTCCGCGACCGTTTCCCGGATAAAGTGCTGGCGGAAATGCGTGGCGTATTTGACGAAAACAATACCAGCCCTTT
The DNA here is from genome assembly GCF_000236035.1 of Vreelandella boliviensis LC1. Classification (GTDB taxonomy): domain Bacteria; phylum Pseudomonadota; class Gammaproteobacteria; order Pseudomonadales; family Halomonadaceae; genus Vreelandella; species Vreelandella boliviensis. The sequence continues at coordinate 676,892 of NZ_JH393258.1, read as the reverse complement.
CTGGGAGAGCCTGGGCAAACACTTCTTCCCTATGGATTTCAGCGAAGCTGACCGCCTAACCGGCCTGGGGCAGAAGAGTTTTATTGGCGAGCTTATGCCCAAGTTTCCTATTTACACCACCTTTATGGCTGAAGAGGCGCGGGCCTGTATTGGTCAGGTGCATCGCCATACCCGCCCGGCGCTGGAAATGCTTAAAAAAGAGGGGCTGCGCTGGGAAGGCTATATCGATATTTTCGACGGTGGCCCGACGGTGGAAGCTTATATTGACGACGTGCGCGCCATCCGTAACTCACGTCTCTGCCACGTGGAAATATCCAATAGCGCAGCGGAAGAGAGCGTTAGCCGCTGGCTGGCCGCCACCACCCACATGCTGAACTTCACCGCTAGCTGGGTAGGTCGTGCGCCTACCGATGACAACACCATCGTGCTTAGCGAACAAGAAGCGCAGCGTTTAGGCGTTTCCACCGGCGATACCTTACGGCTACTCGAAACCTAAGGAGCCTCTGATTAATGTGATGAGCGCAGGCCAGACAAGGCAAAAATCAACGAAAAAGCGGAGTTTACGGGGTGTAAATGAGCATTTTGAGGCGATTTTTAACGCAGTATGGCCAAGCGCAATAGTTAATCAGAGGTTTCCTAGGCGACGTTTACAGGAGATTTTTTTATGCACGCCCAACAGCAGCAACTTATCAATGGCGCCTGGGTCGCGGGCGACGCAGAGCCGTTGAGCAAGGTTGATCCCGTTTCCGGTCAGCCGTTATGGCAAGCCGCAACCGCCAGCGCTGAACAAGTCGCCGCCGCGGTAAAGGCCGCCCGCGGTGCCTTCCCCAATTGGGCCCGTACCCCCTTTGCCGAGCGTCAGGCGCTGGTCGAACGGTTTGCCGAGGTGCTCAAAAACCGCGGTGAAGCGTTAGCCGTGGCGATAGCCTCTGAAACCGGTAAACCACTCTGGGAAGCGCGCACCGAAGCGGGTGCCATGGTGGGTAAGGTGGCGCTGTCGATTAAGGCGTATAACGAGCGCACCGGTGAGCGGGAAAAAGCCGTTGGCAGTGCAAAAGCGGTGCTGCGCCATCGCCCTCACGGCGTGATGGCGGTGTTTGGCCCTTATAACTTCCCTGGTCATCTGCCCAACGGGCATATGGTGCCTGCGCTATTGGCGGGTAACTGTGTGGTCTTCAAGCCCAGCGACCAAACCCCGCTGACGGCAGATTTAACCCTGCAGTGCTGGCTGGAAGCCGGTCTGCCTGCCGGCGTTATCAACCTGGTGCAGGGCGGTGTGCCGGTGGGCCAAGCGCTGGCAGGTAATCCCGATATTGATGGGCTGCTGTTTACCGGCAGCGCCAAAGTGGGCGGGATGCTGCACCAACAGTTTGCCGGTCAACTGGATAAGATTCTGGCGCTGGAACTGGGCGGCAATAACCCCCTGGTGGTGAAAGATGTCGACGACGAGCGGGCCGCTGTGCTGGCGATTCTGCAGTCAGCGTTTCTTTCCGGCGGCCAGCGCTGCACCTGCGCGCGGCGTTTGATGGTGCCTGAAGGCGCCGTCGGTGATCGCTTGATCGATGCGCTGTCAGAGGCAATCGCTAAGCTGCACGTGGCGGGTCAGTTTGAGGAAAATCCTGCGCCGTTTTACGGCGGTTTGGTCAGCGTGGCGGCGGCGGATGGCTTGCTCAAGGCCCAAGAGGCGTTGGAGACCATGGGCGGTACGGTGATCAATCGTATGAAGCGCCTGAAAGAGAACACCAGCCTGTTAAGCCCTGCGCTAATCGACGTGACGGGATTGGATGTGCCCGACGAGGAGCACTTCGGCCCGCTGCTGAAAATCCACCGCTATAGCGATTGGAATGAAGCGCTCACGCTTGCCAACAACACCCGCTACGGGCTTTCCGCTGGGTTAATTGGCGGTGACCAAGCCGATTGGGACGACTTCTTGCTGCGCATTCGTGCCGGGATCGTCAACTGGAATCGCCAAACCACCGGCGCCTCCGGCGACGCACCTTTCGGCGGTGTAGGGGATAGCGGTAACCACCGCCCCAGCGCGTTTTACGCGGCGGACTACTGCGCTTACCCGGTCGCGTCCATGGAAGCCGATAGCCTGGAGATGCCCGAGACCCTGCCGCCAGGAGTCAGTCTATGAGCGCCCTCGACGTCCGGGAAGTTAATTTTGACGGCCTAGTCGGCCCGACCCACAACTACTCGGGACTGGCGGTAGGTAACGTGGCGTCTATGAGCCACGGCGGGTTAGTGTCTAATCCCAAAGAGGGCGCGTTGCAGGGGCTTCTAAAAATGAAGTCGCTGATGGACGCAGGCTATGCCCAAGGCGTGCTGCCCCCCCAGCAGCGCCCAGATATTGGCGCACTGCGCGATTTGGGCTTTAGCGGCAGCAATAGCGAAGTGCTGGCCCGTGCCGCTCGTGAGGCTCCACAACTGCTGCGGGCGGTCTGCTCCGCGTCCAGTATGTGGACGGCGAACGCGGGCACGATCACGCCCAGCATGGATGCACCCGATAGCCGGGTTCACTTCACCCCAGCCAACCTACAGTCCAGCTTTCACCGCTATTTAGAGCCGCAAACGACTGGCCGGGTGCTGCAAGCAATTTTCCGTGACGAGCAGCACTTCGCCCACCATCCGGTACTGCCCGCTACCCCAGCCTTTTCCGACGAGGGGGCGGCGAATCACACCCGTCTATGCGGTGAGCACGGTGAACCCGGCGTGCATCTGCTTGTATATGGCCGCCAGGCGTTTGGTGACGTGCGTAGCGGCGAGCGCGCACCCAAGCGCTATCCCGCCAGACAAACCTTGGAAGCCAGTCAGGCGGTAGCCCGCCAGCATGGCTTAACGGAGGCGCAGACGGTATTTGCCCAGCAGCACCCGGACGCCATCGACGCAGGCGTATTCCATAACGATGTGATTGCCGTGGGCAACGGCCCGGTACTGCTCTACCACGAAATGGCCTTTCTGGACGAAGAGGGCACCCTGGACGAGCTGCGCGCTAAAATGGCCACGCCGCTGATTCCCGTGCGCGTACCCTTGGAAGCAGTGAGCATGGAGGATGCGGTAGCCTCGTATCTGTTTAACTCGCAGCTACTCTCCAACCCGGACGGCACCATGACCCTGGTCGTGCCCGGCGAATGCCAAGAGCGCGAAGCGGTCTGGCGCACCATCCAAGACTACCTACTAGCGGGCAATAACCCCATCAGCGAAGTGATCGTTAAAGACGTTAAGCAGAGCATGCGCAACGGCGGCGGCCCGGCCTGCCTGCGCCTGCGTGTGGTGCTGACAGACGCCGAACGCGCCGCGCTTACCGGTCGTGTACTGCTCACCGATGGGCTTTATGACGACCTGACGGCTTGGGTGAATCGCCACTACCGTGACCGGCTTGCCCCTGATGATCTCGCTGATCCGCAGCTCGCGGAGGAGTCCCTCGCTGCACTGGATGAGCTAACCCTGTTATTAAAGATTGGGGCTGTTTACCCGTTTCAGTTGGGGTATAGGGGATAAGCAAAGCAAAGAAAACGCTATGAAGGAGGGTTGCCCCCAGAGTTGGTGGCAACCCTCCTTAGTATGATGAGGGTGTAAGCAAATATTAATTTATTTTGGTGCTCCAGCTGTCGCGGGTTCGCTCTTCGTTAGTCACCGAACCATTCAGGTCAGACATCCGCAACAAAAGTACTAACTAGTAATACAAGTACCTGCCTGCTGTTTTAGAATAGCCAGTGCATCCTCGAGTCGGCCGATACCACTGATACCACCGCTTTCTGCAAAGTTACCCGCTGCGGCCATTTTTGGTCCCATGGAACCAGCGGGCAGGTTAAGTCCTTTTGTTTCGTTAACGGTCAGCATGTGAATGGGCTTGGCAGTGTCTTTTCCGAAATCATGGTAGATAGCCTTCACATCTGTGAGAAGCAGTAAAGCATCCGCGCCCAGTTGGCGTGCCAGTAGCGCGCTGGAGGCGTCTTTGTCGATCACGGCTTCGACACCTATCATGCTGCCATCGTCCCGGCGAAGAATAGGGATGCCCCCACCTCCGGCACAGATCACAACTACGCCCTGATCCAGCAGCAGTTTGATCACTCGCATGTCGGGGATTTCCAGAGGTTTGGGCGATGGCACTACCCTTCGCCACTTGTCGCCGTCCTGGGCGATCTGCCAGCCAGCAGTTTTGGCTCGGGCCTCTGCCTCCTCCTTCTCATAAACCGGCCCGACAAATTTCGTGGGGTTGCTAAAGGCAGGATCGTCCTTGTCTACCAGTACCTGAGTTAACAAAGTTGCCACGGGCCGATCATGGTCCAGGGCATTTTCCAGCTCTTGCTCGATAATATAGCCAATCATCCCTTCAGTTTCAGCACCTAACACATCCAGTGGATAAGCCTCATCTGGCTTGTAAGCCGCACCCTGTAGTGCCAGCAGGCCTACTTGTGGGCCGTTGCCATGGGTGACAACCAGCTGGTGGCCAGCCCGGACAATTTTGGCCAGTGATTCCGCGGCAATTTTCACGTTGGCGCGCTGGGCATCGGCTGTCAGGGGTTCACCGCGCCGCAACAGTGCATTACCTCCAAGAGCAGCTACTACAAGCATTTCAGGTTCCTCATATCAGGCTCCCCTATTAGCTTCCGAGGGTGGCAACGAGCACCGCTTTGATGGTGTGCATCCGGTTCTCCGCCTGGTCAAATACGATAGAGGCGGGGCTCTCGAAGACATCGTCGGTGACTTCCATGGCATCAATGCCAAATTCTGCCTGCATCTCCTTGCCAACGGTGGTTTCGGTATTGTGAAACGCCGGCAAGCAATGCATGAACCTTGTTCTCGGATTGCCGGTTTTCTTCATCAGTGCTGCATTGACCTGGTAGGGCTGCAACAGTTTGATTCGCTCCGCCCATTTCTCCTTGGGCTCACCCATGGACACCCACACGTCAGTGTAGACAAAATCCACGCCTGCCATGGCGGCGTCAATGTCTTCCGTGATCATGATTCGCGCGCCGGTGTCACTGGCAATGCTCTGGGCTTCCTTCTGAATCGCCTCGCTAGGCCAACAGGCTTTGGGAGCACACAAACGCACATCCATTCCCATCTTGGCACCGCCGATCAATAGGCTGTCACCCATGTTATTGGCGGCATCCCCAATGAACACAAATGCCACGTCCCGCAGCGGCTTTTCAACGTTTTCCTGCATGGTCAGGAAATCCGCCAGAATCTGAGTAGGGTGGAATTCGTTGGTCAGCCCGTTGTAAACCGGCACGCCGGCATACTGTGCCAGTTCTTCAACGATCGTCTGCCCAAAGCCCCGGTATTCAATGGCGTCATATACACGGCCAAGCACACGGGCGGTATCCTTCACCGATTCCTTGTGGCCGATATGAGTGCCCGTCGGGCCCAGGTAGGTTACACGGGCGCCCTGATCAAACGCCGCAACTTCAAACCCCACTCTCGTTCGGGTGGAGTTCTTCTCGAAGATCAACGCTATGTCCTTGCCCTGTAACTGTGGCACTTCAGTGCCGGTGTATTTGGCGGTTTTCAGGTCGGCGGAAAGTTTGAGCAAAAAGCTGATTTCCCGGGGAGTAAAGTCTCTAAGGGTCAGGAAATGCCGGTTCTTGAGATTAAAAGCCATGGTTTTGCTCCTTCCTTGTCAGATTGCGTCGCGTACCGTAGGGCAACTCATGCAGCGACCACCCCCTCTGCCTCGGCCAAGTTCGGCTCCCGGAATAGCTAGCACCTCGATTCCGGCCGCTTCCAGGGCGGCATTGGTGTCGTCGTTGCGGTCGTAACCAATAACGACACCAGGGCTCAATGCCAGTACGTTATTTCCATCGTTCCACTGTTCCCGTTCCCGCTCAGCAGGGGTGTCGCCGCCGGTGGCAACCACTTCCAGGGAGGGGTAACCAAGCACGTCCGCCACCACTTCAAACAGCGGCCGGGGGTCTTGGTAAAATGACAGATGTTTGTCCCCCTCTCCCGGACGCAGGTCGTAACACACCATTTCATCGGCCACCTCCTTGAAGGTGGTCACCACGTTGCCTCCACAAAAGGTAAATACGGTATCCAGGTGCATTGCGGAACGGGATTTGGGTATCTGGCAGGCGATCACTCGTTCTGCGGTGCCGCTGTCGAACAGAGCTTTAGCCAATTGTCCGATGGCCTGGGGAGAGGAACGCTCTCCCATGCCTACTAAAATCGCGCCGTTGCCTACCGGCATGATGTCGCCCCCTTCCAGGGTCGCCAGCGCATGGTCCTCAAGAGGGTCGCCCCAATGCACATTGACCTTGCCGGTGAACTTCGGATGGAACCGGTAAATCGCGCTCATCAGTAGCGTCTCCGGTTTGCGCGCTGCCCAGTACATCGGGTTCAGGGTGACCCCGCCATAGATCCAGGCGCTGTTGTCCCGGGTAAACAGGAAGTTTGGCAGCGGCGGCAGCACGAATCCGTATGGCCCCAGGTGATTACCAAACAACCCGACAGGGTCGAACGGCAGGTCGCCGACTTCCAGCCCGCCGATCAGGAACTCCGCCAGGGTCTGGCCCGGTAGCTCGTCCATCCAGGCGCGAAGGTCTGACACCATGCCCACCCCGATATGGTTCCAGGTGATCCGGTTGTCCAGAATCCAGGCCCGTGCCTCGGGGATATCAAGGGTCTCTGCCAGCAGTTCGTTCACGTCCAGTACGTCCACGCCCCGGGCACGCATGAGCCCGGCGAATACGTCGTGATCTTTCTGGGCTTGCTTGACCCAGAACACGTCATCAAAAAGCAGTGCATCGCAGTTCGACGGTGTCAGCCTCCGATGGGCAAGCCCCGGGCGGCAGACAATCACCTGCCGCAGGGTGCCAGTTTCGGAGTGGACACCAAGCGTATGTTCTGTCATGTCTTATCCTCATTTGCCGGTGGGTTAAAGAAACGCGCCAATGCTGATTACAACACTAATAAAAACAGTCAGAATCAGTAGCAGGGGCCAGATAAATATGAGCCATCGATCATAGGAGACGCGACCTATGGCCAGACCCCCAACTACCACGGCAAAGGTCGGGTTGATCAGGTTGACTAGGCCGTTGGCCGACTGGTAAGCGGTCACCACTAGGTCACGCCCCACGTTAGCGAAGTCGCCCAAGGGCGCCAAAATAGGCATGGAAAGTACCGCAAGGCCTGATGAGGAGGGCACGAAGAAGCTCATTCCTACCTCAATCCAGAACATTAGGTTGATAAAGGCCAGTTCTGGCAATCCACCCAGCGTGCTTTCGGCACTATGCAGGATGGAATCGGCAATCATCCCTTGCTCCATGATCACCACGATGCCACGGGCCAGACCAACGACCAGGGCCACGCCCAGGAGGTCTCGAGCGCCGTCGACAAAGCTGCCGGTCAGTTTTTTCTCCCCCAAACGAGCAACAAGACCCACCAGGATAGCCGAGCCAAAGAAAAGTGAGCCCATCTTGGCCATCCACCAACCTTGGGACGAGACGCCCCAGATCATCACGATAAAGGTCAGAGCAAAAATGATTAGAGTAATTTTCTGGGTACCGGAAAGATCAAAATTTTCCAGTTCATCATGCCCCTGAAGAAAGAGTTTACGGTGAGCATCTCTTTGTTTGGCGACAACGGAGCGGGTAGGATCCGCCTTGACCCGTTTGGCGTAACGCATCACGTAGCCAGCGCAAATCATCAGGCCGCCGATCAGTAGTACCAGCCGCAGTACAATACCGTCGGTAAAGGGGATATTCGCTGCGTTGGAGGCGATGACTGTAGCAAAGGGATTAATGGTAGAGCCCAGTACGCCGATTCCGGCGCCGATCAGGATCACTGCTACTCCGGTTACAGCATCGTAGCCCGCGGCGATGATGATCGGGATCAGAATGGCATAAAATGCCAGGGTTTCTTCCGCCATCCCGTAGGTTGTGCCACCGAGGGCAAACAGCGTCATCAGGATGGGTATCATCCAGATCTCTCGACCCTCAAGCCGATGCATCACGTTGCGGATCCCCGTATCAATTGCGCCAGTGGCATTGATAACTCCGAGAAAGCCACCCAAAAACAATACAAACAAGGCGACGTCAATGGCGTTGGCGGCATAGCTTTCGGGGTCATAAAAGCCCGCTGTGGGGGCTAGCATAACGTCCACAAAGCCCTGGGGGTTTGAGTCGACGGTTTCATAGGTGCCGGGTACCGCAACTTCGCGCCCGACCTCTTCATTCATCGAGCGTTCGTATTGCCCTGCAGGAATGATCCAGGTCAGCGCTGCTACGAGAATGATTAATAGAAAGAGAATGGAGTAGGCTGTAGGGAATCGTGTTGCTAGATCCTCTTCAGGATTCGACGGAGGGAGTTTTTCATCTTTCACGTGATTTCTCCACACTGGGTGTATTCTCAGCGTAGTTGCTTTGTCATGAATTAAATTGACAGAGGTCAACCAATGGATGCTTTCAAAACACGGAGAAACTCGAATACCGTTAGGGAGGTGTATCAATTACTTGACCAAACAGTGTGCTTATACAGTGTCGAAATCCAAATAACCGTACAGTTAGTGGAGTGACTCAATATCGAATTTCTATAGCCTCATAATGTGTTCGTATTGGTATTAAAGATAGACAAGTTGTAGCCCTTCCTAGAAGCAGAAAAGTCGGCTTAGCCTAAGATGAAGGGAGTCGGGCCCATGACAATTGGTTGAAACGAGGTGGGTGTCGTCTATCAAGGGGATTAAGTCGAAGTTACATTTTTACGTTAACCGCCGTATTGGAGATCGGTGATTTGAGAAAAGTATTAATGAGCGCCTGCCTGCGGGGGAAAAAGGTCCGCTATGATGGTGGAACCCTTGTCGTGGCTGACCAAATTGTTGAGCGGTGGCGTTTGGAAGGTCGAATCGTTTCTGTCTGCCCAGAGGTTGAGGCGGGGATGAGTATTCCCAGACCCCCCGCAGAGATTTTCAACGGCAGCGGTGAGAGCGTATTAAATGGTGAGGTCGATGTTATCGAAAAAGAGGGAGGCAAGGTAACCAATGAGTTTTTAGCAGGTGCCTCTATCGCCTTGAGCCTGTGCCATAAATTCGATATCAGCGTCGCAGTGCTGGCTGACTTCAGCCCTTCATGCGGAAGCTCCTCTATCTATGACGGCAGTTTCTCTGGTCAAAAAGTACCCGGTATGGGAGTGACAGCCGCGCTGCTCCGCGAACATGGCGTTCTGGTGTTTAATCAGTATGAAATAGCGGAAGCCGATAAAGCGCTTATTGGAGAAAGTGTCTGAACGCAGCACTGAGAGTATGTATATGACGCCTATTATTCAGCCTACTAATGACAAGGCGTTTGCGGAAAACATAATTCTTCAGAATATGTCAGCCTACTACAAGCAGCTGGATATGCGCTGGGATACCGCCCTGTTTGCTAAACAGTGGGGTGAGTTAGACAGCTACGAGCTGGTTATAAACGCGTCACGAGTGGGGCTGCTGTGCTTAAATCACGATGAAAGCGCTTACTATATTCGGGAACTACAGATCGATCAAAAATGGCAGCGCAATGGCTTCGGTACAGCGGCAATTCGATACACGGAAGAAATTGCTCAACAAGCGGGCATTCACTTACTTCGGCTACGCGTATTTTGTATAAATCCCGCAATAGCATTATATGAGCGTATGGGTTTTCGCATTTGTAAAACAGAAGATAATACTCACTATATGGAGCGGTGTATTCTTTAACCCTGGCTTCAACCAATAATGAAATCAGGTTCGGTTAAAGGCTTCTTCTGAACGCCTCTATGCGGCGCACTACCTTGATTTTTATCCCCCTTTTTGGACTGGTGTATTTGGATATTGTTTGGCTTTGCCAATATTCAGCAGGGCAATGCCGACACCAATGAATAGGGTGCCTAGTAGTAAGCCCTCGGGGGCGGTTTCTCCCTGCAGTAGTATGGCGACGGGGATGCCCACCACGGCGCCGACGGAACCCAGTAGACTCAGAAACACCGGGCCGCCACTTTTTTGCAATAGGAAGAGCAGCAAGAACTGGCCTGCAAAGACCATTGCTTGAACGGCAATCAGCATGATTGGCAGAGAGCGGTCCGTTGAAACGTTCAGTGAGAAGCCCGGCAGAAAACCCACGCTGAGTAGAATGACGGCGGCGGCGATGAGCATCCCCGGCGCCAGCGCATCGCTGGATACGCCTTCTGGCCAGCGCAAGGTTCTGTAAAGATTGCCGATGGCCAGCAGTACCGGGCCGATTAAAGCGAGGAGAATCCAGAGATAATCGGCATCCGGAGCAGAAAGCTTATGGAAGGCCAGGGTAACGGCCCCCACTAGAGCTGATATTACCCCTACCGCACGCAACACCTGGAACCGCTCCATGTTTAACGCTAGTGCGCCGACGTAGGTGAGTAGCGGTGGCAGGGTGATAATTAATGCCACGAACCCAGCACCTACATGGGGGATGGCAGAAAAAAACAGTAAGTTGGCCCCCGCCACTCCCAGCAGCCCTGACATAGCGTAATACTCAACGGTGCGACGGTTAACTGGCGGTAGATTACGGCGGAAGGCGGCAAGAACCAGCAAAATGAGTGCCGCCCCTGAAATCGACCAGAACAGAAAAGCGAGCGCTGACAGTTGAATATCACCGGCAAGTTTCGCCAAATTAGTCGATAGACCCAGCAAGGCGCCACCGGCTAGCAGGTATACCAGTGGGGCAAGCCAAGCGCTTTTGCGTGAGTGTGTTGTGCGGGCAGTGCTTGATAACGTCATTGGCGAAGTTCTCATTCGTACCGTTTTTGAAAATATCTTGATATCAAGGTATGTGTGGTTAATCTTGACGTCAAGCTAATTAGGCGCAGAATACTGCTATGGATCATGTAGACAACATTCTCAAACAGTGGCGGCAGGAAAGGCCTGATCTTGACGTTGTGCCGATGGGTACCATCGGGCGGGTCAAACGGCTGAACCACACTTTAATGCGCGCAATGGAGAAGACCTGGGCGGAATACGGCCTGACGGACGCCAGCTTTGACGTTCTGGCGACTCTTCGCCGAGAAGGGGAGCCTTACGCGCTATCGCCGGGGGATTTGATGGCATCCACCATGGTGACCTCGGGCACCATGACTCACCGTATCAATCAGCTGGAAAAGGCGGGGTTGATTGAGCGGGTCAAAAACCCCAATGATGGTCGCGGTTTTTTAATCTCTCTTTCCCAACGTGGGTTCGATTTAATCGACGAAGCGGTGGCCGCCCATGTAGAAACCCAGGCGCAGCTGGTGAGTGGCCTGAGTAAAGAGCAGCAGGCGCAGCTTGATGATCTGCTAAAGCAGTTTTTAGCGGGGTTTGAGCACTAGGGGGATGGCCCGAAACGGCATGCGAGCCACTATATTAATTTGCGTATTTAACATCGGAGGAGCGATCACTATCTGCGAATGCCCTCCGTCATCGCCTCCATAAACGCGCGTACTCTGGCCACATGGCGCAGATCCGGGTGGGTGAGCAGCCAGAGTTGAGTGGTTAATTCCTCAATAGGATTGCTTAGGCGTAACAGTGCTTTATCTCCATCGCCGAGGTAACAGGGCAGCACCGCAATACCTGCCCCATGGCGCACTGCTGATTGCATGCCCAGCATGCTATCCAGCCGGTAGGCGGCGTTTTTATCCATCATCCACTTTTCAAGCGTTGCGTCGCCCAGGTGAATGTCTGGTCCGATCCAACTTTCTGATGGCAGTGACGATGGCTCTAGCGGCAGAGGAGTGTTTTGCCAAAGCGTTTTTTGTCCATAAATTGCCTGAGTGATATCGCTTATCTTGCGACCGACCAGGGTTTCGGGTGGTTTACGAGTAGGCCTGATTGCTATATCGGCCTCCCGTCGCGACAGGCTCTGCAACTGATTGGAGATAACCACTTCCAGCGTGATATCCGGATAGCGCTGGCGAAAGCCTGCCAGTAGCGGCGAAAGCAGCCCCGCGAAAAGTGTGTCGGTGGTGGTGATGCGCAGGCTACCGGTGAGGGTTAAATCCTGCCCAATAATGCGCCGCTCAGCGCTGTTGATTTCGCTCTGTACGCGCCTGGCTGAAGCCGCCAGATCGTCCCCTGCCAAGGTAGGCGTATAGCCTGTGCGGCTGCGCTCAAAAAGGCTCACGCCAAGTCCTCGCTCCATCTCACTTAAACGTCTAAAGACAGTCGCATGGCTGATACGCAGCGCTCGGCTGGCACCGGATAGCGAGCCCGCCTGGGCAATCGCTAGCACAATTTGTACGTCGTCCCATCTTATCTGCTGTTCATTCATGCAAGCCAGGTTCTCATTTTTAGCCAGTGTTATGACATATATGAACAGGTTAGCCTGTCATCAAACCAATCGATAGGGGAGGCGCAGTATGAATGTGTTGATCGTCCTGGCTCATCCAGAACGCAGGTCGTTTAATAGTGGCTTAGTGGATGTGGCGGTAAAACAGCTTGTGGACGCGGGGCATACAGTCGAGGTGGATGATCTCTATGCAGAGCAGTTTGATCCGGTGGAGCGTGCTGCGCACTATCCGCATCAAGCCGTTGATGTGGACTACTTTTATCCCCTCAATGAGCAGCGCGCTCACTTCCAGCAAAACACATTACCGCAGGACGTTCAGCGGGAGTTGGCGCGGCTTGAGTGGGCTGACTTGGTGATCTTCCAGTTCCCTTTATGGTGGCACGGCCAGCCTGCCATTCTAAAAGGCTGGTTTGATCGGGTGTTGGTGTATGGCGGGCGCTACACAAGCCGTATGCGTTACGACCAGGGCTACTATCGCGGTAAGCAGGCGATGCTATCAGTCACCACGGGCTCGCCGGAGAAGGCGTTTCAGCCTTTTGGCCGTGCCGGCAATATGGTGCACTGGCTTTGGCCCATGCACGCATCGTTATACTACGTTGGCTTTGACGTGTTAGCGCCTCAGGTGAGCTACGGCATTCAGGGGGGCGGTATTCGCTATCAAGCGGAGGCTAACATCATTGGTCACCTAGAGGACTGCAAAGCGGCCTGGTCATCTCGTCTGAGGAACTTGGATAGCGAACTGCCAATCCCCTTTACAGGATGGGGTGACTGGGACGATGACGGCATTTTAAGACAGACTGCCCCGCTGCGATGGCGGCTGGGCTGAGCTCGTGTAGACTCTTCACTGTCGACACAATTGATCAGCAAAAGGCCCGAGCAGCGCAATGACCACCTCGAACCACCGTTTTTCCGATGCTGAGCGGCGTGGGCTCTACCGCGCCATCTTTGAGCGGCGCGATGTGCGCTCGCAGTTTCTACCTGACCGGATTCCCCCTGAAGTGCTGACCCGCCTGCTGGAGGCTGCACACCATGCGCCCTCGGTGGGGTTTATGCAGCCCTGGGATTTCATCGTGATTGAAAGCCGCGACGTCAGGGAAACGGTGCTGGCGATGTTCGAGCAGGAGAACCAGAAAGCCGCCAAGCGCTTTGAAGGCGAGCTCCAAGCGCATTATCGCAGCCTTAAGCTGCAAGGGATTATGGAAAGCCCGCTTAATCTCTGCATTACCTGCGACCGAAGCCGGGGCGGCCCCCATGTGCTGGGCCGCAATAGCATTGTCGATACCGACCTTTTCAGCACCTGTTTAGCAGTGCAAAACCTCTGGCTGGCAGCACGAGTGGAAGGCATCGGCGTTGGTTGGGTGAGCATTCTCGACCAGGAGCAGCTAAGTACAGCGCTGAACCTGCCTGAGCACGTTTATCCGCTGGCGTATCTCTGCCTTGGCTATGTGAGCGAGTTTTTAGATCAGCCGGAGCTTGAAGCCAAAGGCTGGCGCTCCCGTCTGCCATTAAGTGAACTCGTGCATGGTGATAAGTGGGGGCAACCGCTGGACAGTGGTTGATGAGAAAACTTCTATAAGGAGGGCTTGCTCGTTGTGCCTGGCTCACCTGTATTTGGTTTGCGGCGATGACTTTTGTCTTCGTACATGCGCTCATCTGCCAGAGCAAACACCTGCGGGGCAGGCGCTTCGCTGGAGCTGGCGAATCCCAAGCTTACATGAAGCGCCAGTTCTTCGCGTTCGCCGCTAGCAGTGTCGATGATGCAGCGCTGGTCGGGCAGATTTTCCCTGATCAGACTGGCCATCCGCTTGGCTGCTGTCAGATCGGCAGAGGGAAACAGAATGACGAATTCGTCGCCACCGTAGCGTGCCAGTACGTCACTGCCTCTGCAATGAAGTTGCAGGTACTGGGCAACGCTGGCAATTAGTTGGTCGCCTGCGACATGGCCATATTGGTCGTTCACTTCCTTGAGTCTGTCGACATCCATCATCAGTACAGCAAAATCCAGGCTTGGCGTCTGTGCTTTGCCCTGAATGCTCATCTGCAGTGCAGATTCCAAGAAGCCTCGATTATAAAGGCCAGTGAGCCCGTCACGCTCAGCGGTTTTCTTCAGTTCCAAATGCAGCAATTTATTTTCGGTAGCGGTCGCCAGTTGGTCGGCAAATAGCGACAGTATTTGCTCCAAGCCATCGTCTCGGTTGGGAGCTTGCAAGAACAGCCAACCTTCGTACAAGCTTAAACGGCCCCCCATGGGCGTAATATATAGATTCTCACCTTGCTCTGTTTGTGGCAGTTTGACCGGATGCTCTCTTTGCTCATGAACGCTGGACAATAGGGGCTTTAGGCGTTGTTCATCCTTTGGGCTTAGCCCCGCAACAGCCGCGTAGCGTGTTACTTCAGAGCGTTGCCGTTCCAGGAGAAAAACGGCAAAGCCGTAGTCGGGGAAATGAGTATGTAGGTGGTTTAAAGAGTCATCCAGCAGGGAATGGATATTGGTCGCGCGATTTGCGACTGCTCCTAGATCAAGTAGGGCGTGAAAGACTCGGTTCTGAAACTTAATCTCGCTAATGCTGTGGCCGATCTGACGATTCTGACTGTAAGTTACGCGACCGATGGTTAGAAAATAGACCACTGCCCCCGCCCATTGGTAGATGTCTAAATTGTTGCTCACATAGGGGCGAAAAGTGAATCCTGTTAGGACACTTCCAATCATGGCCGCGATGATAAAAAGTACAGCTGAAACAAGCATCTTTCCCAGTCCGCCGACCACTAAATTGTTCATCAAACAGGCAAGCCCGATGGTGATGGTGGCCAAAACGTAAAAATCCAGTACGCTACACCAAAAACCAAACAACAGGCTGTCGAAGAGGAGGTTCCTGAACTCGGCACGCTTGGAGTTCTGAGCGTTTGCCGCAAGCGCATAGGCGACTCCGGGCCATAGCAGCAGCAAAATCCCAGGCAGAATAAGCGTCCAGCCGCTGCCTTCTACGACGGCGATCCATACGGTTAGCCCGAAGGTATGGCAAAAGGCAAAAATTCGCGGGGTAATCGTCGCCAATGCAAGACGGTGTGCGCGTCTCAAAGAAGGTTGCATTCGTTAGTCTGTATTCGAAGTTGTTTGATTAACACACTAGCATCTATGAGGCGAAGAAGTCCTATCTTGGCGTCAGTCGAATAGCACTGTTTGCCCATCCTATCACCAAGGTTTTAGCCAGGATCAGGGCATATCAATTGGTTGTGATGAGGAGTGCCCGCAACTGGCTATTAACTGGTTGGCGTGCTCACGTAGTGCCTCTTTGAGACCATCTGGCTTGAGGATGGTAAAACGAAACGGGAGCTGTGCCAGCCAATAGGCAAACCACTCGAAGCTGTCGGTTCGGGTATTTAGCAGTAGTCCACCTTCAACCTGCTCGAACTTACCCGTACAGAAAAATTGGTTCTCAAAGTAAGCGGCCGAATCATGGTCGGTGTGCAGCACCAGTGATACTTCATGAGTTGGGCCCCATGACATAAGGCTTTCGCTTAAAAACTCGGCTGCATCGAAGTGGGTGGGGCGTATAAAGGTGTCGGCTAGTAGGTGAATGCCGCTGATACGGTCCAGCCTAAACGAGCGCATGGCGCCCCTCAGATGGCAAAAACCAACGGCATACCATCGGCCTTGTTGGAAAACTAGCCCGTAGGGGTCGACCTGACGTTTAATCGAACCATACTGCGGGGAGTGGTAGGTGAGCCCTACGCTTCGTGCAGCTTCAGTGGCTTTGGTCAGTGTTTCATGTGCACGGTCATCACGGCTGGGTTCACGCCGGGGTAAGAACACCTGAGTGGTCTCACTGATACTACGTACTTGTCTTTTTAAATTCGCAGGCATCACCCGCTCGAGCTTCGCTTGCACGCTGGCGATGGCAGGCGCTGCATTCGTCAGTCCCAGTTGGCTGGCGGCCAATAAGCCTAGAGAAACGGCGAAAGCTTCTTCGTCGGTAAACATCATGGGGGGCAGCTTGAAGCCAGCCACCAGTCGATAGCCGCCGTAGCGCCCCTGCTCGGTCACTATCGGCACACCCATATCCTCCAGCGCGGTAATGTAACGCCTTATAGTGCGCCGATCCACGCCCAGGCGTTCAGCCAAGTCTGCTCCGTCCATCTGGCCATTAGCCTGTAGCAACTCAAGCACAGCAAGCACACGCGTCGTGGGTCCTGCCATTGCCACCTTCCTCTCGAGGTTATTTTTGAAGTTTTGCAGAAAAAGTGCATTGTTGCGTTTATTTAGGACGGATTTTCGCCTATTAACAAACTAATCTGACCTGGTAGTACCTGATGTCACCGGAAAATTGACTGAAAAAGGAGCCTAATATGTCAGAGCTAACGTTTTACACTCATCCGATGTCCCGTGGGCGAATTGTGCGCTGGATGCTGGAAGAAGTCGGCATACCCTATTCGGTAAAGGGGCTGGAGTACGGCTCAGAGATGAAAGCCGAGGACTACTTGGCCATCAACCCCATGGGGAAAGTGCCTGCCATTAAGCATGGCAATACTGTGGTGACGGAAGTGGCGGCTATTTGTGCGTACCTGGCAGATCAGTTCCCAGATAAAAAGCTGTCACCGCCCCCGCAATCTCCCGAACGCGGAGCCTACTATCGCTGGTTGTTTTTTATGGCGGGACCGTTCGAAATGGCCACCAGTGCTATGGCCTACGATTGGAAAATCGACAGCAGCAACGCACAGGCTGTCGGTTGTGGCCAAGTGGAAGACAGTATCAATACGCTTGAAAAAGTCCTTAGTGAAAACACCTATATCTGCGGCGATCAGTTTACTGCCGCAGATATATTGGTTAGCAGTTATCTCTGGTGGGAGACAATGCAGAAGAATATCCCGCCGAACGAGGTGTTTAAGCATTACATAGAGCGCATGGAAAGCAGGCCAGCCGCCAAGCGGGCCAATGAGTTGGACGATGAGCTGGCTGAGAAAATGAAGCCTGTATCCATCTGATATTCAATCTGTGTTGCTTGTAAAATAGGGTGCTCCTAATGGAGCGCCCTATGTAACGTTTTACGCAGCCAATTTATCTTCTCTACCCTTAAAGGCGCGCCTCAAGGATCAAATTAAACGGTGTCTCAGCTGCGCGCCTGAAATGGCTGAACCCCGCCTTACGAAACACCGCTGCTAAGCGTGCTTCGCCAGCTTGCGCGCCGAGGACCTGCTTGCCACCTTCCGAGATCGCATGAGCACAACAAATAGTCGTGGACGCTGCGTAATACATTCTCGCTACCAGCGACAGGTTGTGTTCAAGATGGTCCTGCGCATAAGGCTCAACTAACAACACGGTACCGCCGGGAGCCAGCACTTTGGCGGCATAGTTCGCGGCTGCCACTGGATCGCCCATATCGTGCAGGCAGTCGAAGAAGCAAATCAGCCCGTACTGCCTGTTCGGATAATCGTCCGCCCGTGCCACTTCAAAGTGTGCGCGCTCGGCGATGCCAGCATGGGTGGCATTTCGGCTCGCTTCGCCAACAGAAGGTTCATGGGCATCAAACCCGTAAAAGCGCGATTTCGGAAAGGCCTTAGCCATTAGCACCGTGGAGTGGCCAAACCCACAGCCAACGTCGGCAACCGTGATACCGGCTTCAAGCTTGTCAATGACGCCTTCTAGGGCGGGCAGCCATTCAGGTACCAGGCTGCTGCGATAACCGTTACGGTAAAAGGCCGCGACGCCGCACTGAAGGCGGCTGTCATGGTCGCCCCATGCCACGCCGGTGCCAGTGCGAAATGCCTCAAGAGTTTTTTCTTCGTCAAACCACATTGAGGCGGGCACCTGCCATGCGGGGGGTATGAAAACTGGACTCTCTTCATTTGCCAGCACCATCGCCTGTTCAGGAGGGAGTTCGTAGGTATCGCTGATAGCATGGTAGGCAACATAGCCGCCCGCGGCTTGGGAGTTTAACCACTCCCGGACATAGCGTTCAGCGCAGTGGGTGCGCTGGGCAAGTTCTATAGCGCTAATGGGGCCTGCACTCTCCATTGCTTTGTAAAGCCCAAGCTTGTTCCCCAGGCTGACCATAACACCGCCATAAGCAGATGACAGATCGCCCACCGCCTGCATGACAAAGGTTTCCAACTTGTTTTGATCGATAGTTGCTACGCACATGGTCTAAGCTTCTCTTGTGTGGTGTGAGGGTATCAGTTGAAGGTAACAACTGGCCGCATTCATAATCTCAGCGGTGCCCTCTCGGTATAAGAGTCAGAATCACCCTAAATCGGTTCGTTTCTGCCACGACGTTTTTGTGCGCTGGGAAACCTAGGCCATGCCTCAACCACTCGCTAGCTTTGGCTCTACTCCTTATCATGTCAGCCTGCTGGCGTTGCCTGATGCGGTGATCTCTACGCTGGCGGGTATCTACGATGTGATGAACGCTGCCTCGTTGATGAACCTTGTGCCAGAGGGGGCTCCCGCACCTTTTCATGTTGAAATTGTGGGCGAGGCCGAGGGCTCCCTTGCACTGGCGAGTGGCGTACCTATCACCGTTCAGCGAGCAATTGAGAGCATTGCCACCACCGATATCGTGATCGTTCCCTCGGTACTGCTGCGCGCGTCTGGTTGGGAGAAAGGGCGTTATTCACACCTGGTTGAATGGCTGCAAGAAATGCACAATAAAGGCGCCGTGCTGTGCTCAGCCTGCTCTGGTGTTTTCCTGATAGCCGAGACTGGCCTTTTCGACGGCCGTGATGCCACGGTGCATTTTGGCTACGCCCAAGCGTTTACGAGTTGCTATCCTGAGGTGGTGGCGCACCCCGAGCGTGTCTTGGTTATCGCTGGCTTGCGTGACGAATTGATCAGTTCCGGTGCCTCCACCAGCTGGCACGATTTAGCGTTATACCTTATTGCGCGCTACGCCGGTGCCACCACCGCGCAGGAAATCGCACGCCTTTACGCCCTGCAGTGGCATCAGGATGGCCTTACTCCCTACATGATCTTCGAAGGTAAAACAGACCACGGTGATGCCGATATTCAGGCCGCGCAAAAGTGGCTGTGCACACATTTTTCGGTCGCTAACCCTGTGGAGGAGATGATCAAGCGCTCCTCACTTGCCGAACGCACTTTCAAACGTCGATTTGCTAGCGGCACCGGTCTGACGCCTATCGTTTACATCCAGCGTTTACGCGTTGAGGATGCCAAACGCCGCTTGGAGCGTACTGATGCCAGCATCGATAACATCAGTTGGCAGGTGGGTTATGAGGATGCGGCTTTCTTTCGGCGCTTGTTTAAACGCACAACCGGGCTTGCGCCAGGCGCTTACCGTAAGCGATTCAGGATGCCAGATTTTGCGCGGGGCTAGTGGGCATTCGTAGGGAATCTCGCTCTATCGGCGCTGGACGAAGCCGGGGCGGCTGAGGTGGTTAGACGTAATAGCCTTCTTGACTAGCTCTCTAATTAAAAAACTTTTATCGAAAAGCTTTCAACAAATTACCAAGGGAAACAGTAATGCGACGTTTATTGGTGCTGCCTACCTCCTGGGCGGGCTGGGGGCTGTTAATTGCTTTTTTGGCGCTGGTGCTGGCGGGTACGTGGCCGGTGATTGGTTGGGTGAACCGGGCAACTTTGGTGATCGGTTTGCCATTGTTAGTGGTGTGGAGCTACTTGGTGATTTTTGCCTGCGTAGTGGTGATGCTGATCGGTAATCGTATTGTGGAGCGAGACGACCATGAATAGCCCTTGGCCACTGCTGATTACGTTGGCCTATGTCGCGATAGCGATGGCGATTGGCCTACGCGCCAGGGGAGGCCGCTCTATGAATAACTTGGAAGAGTGGGGAGTGGCGGGGCGTAGCATGGGGCCGGTAACGCTCTACCTGCTGATCGCCGCCGGTAGTGTGAGTGCTTACACCTTTATGGGAGCGCCCGGTTGGGCTTATTCAAAAGGCGTCGCGGTATTTTATGTAGCGATCTACCTTGCTTACCTGGCGTTGATAGCGTGGTACTTCGGGCCGAAGGTGTGGCAGTTCGGCGAGCAGTTTGGCCACGTGACCCAGGCAAGCGCCATAGCTGACCGCTATCAAAGTCCTGCGCTGGGAGCTCTGGCGGCACTCGTGATGGCGATCGGCTCTATTGCCTACGCGGTACTGCAAACCATTGGCTCCGCTTATATTTTGTTTGTGATTAGTGGTGGTTTGATTCCCATTTGGTTGGGGGTTGTGCTGGTGCTGGCCTGTATTGCCGTCTACCTCTATGCCAGTGGACAGCGGGCGATTGGCCGCACCAATGCCTTTCAGGGCGTGTTAATGCTGATCGTGGCCTGGGCCGTTGGCCTTTGGGCGGTACACAGCGCTACCGGCGGCTTAAGTTTTGGCGGGGTGTTCGAGCGTATTCAGGCCGAGCATAGCGAGTTTCTCACCCTGCCAGGAGCTGGGGGCGATATGAGCTTTAGTTTCTGGACGACCTCAATCATCGTTTCAATGTTCTCGTTTATGCCGCCGGTGTGGACGCAGTGGATGAGCGCTTCCTCAGCACGCACTATTCGCCGCAGCGCTACTTGGCTGCCTACTTATTACGTGGTTATTTTGCCTATGGTGGTTGTAGGCTTTATCGGCATTTTTTCGCTGCCTGAGCTGGCCCGGGCCGATACCGTTGTACTCGAATACGCCATGCAGAACTTGCCGGTGGTATTAGTGGGATTGCTCGGCGCGGGTACCTTGGCGGCCTCAATGTCTTCCAGCGAGCCGTTTATTCATTCGGTATCGCTATCGCTAAGCAAGGATGTACTTCAGCCAGTGTTAAAGCTCTCGAATGGTGTTACCGGTAAACTCGCACGGCTGTTGATCCTGCCCATCATGTTCTTAGTCGTAGCCCCGCTGGCGATTGCCGAACCCGGCAGTTTGGTAATGATCCTGTTGGTGGGGTTGGGGTTTGCCTCCCAGGTGCTGCCTGCCTTTATCGGCATGTTCTTCTGGCCCCGGGCTTCTCGCTTGGGCGTGATAGCCGGTATCGTGGCGGGATTTCTGATTACCGTGGCGTTTACGACCCTTTGGCCGCATCCGCTGGGTATTCACGCGGGCTTCTGGGGATTGATGATTAATCTGCCGGTGTTTGTGGCGGTCTCGTTGATGACACCGGCTACCCACGACGAGGTGGTCGAGCGTTTCTTTCGTATTGCCGCCCCTCGTGGCTTTACTCGCTTGGGCCAATAGGTGTGCACGGTCAGCCGCTGACTTAATCTATTCATGGTTATCGGCTACCTTTATAACAAACCGCTTCTCTGCATCAAACAAGGTAATTCGATGAGTCATGCATTAACTGGACATAATCGCCCTCAGCGAGTGATTGAGGCAACTCACCAGGCGAATAACACCTTGCCAACGGCCACCCGCCAAGCCAAGTACGCCAAAATGGCTGCGTCGCCCTACCGCTTTTACCGAGGTAGTAACCATCTGTACTGGAATGATGTATGGCACGATTGGCGTTTTGCACTGTTCGGCGGCTGGCCGGAAACCCAAACCTGGCTACAAGGGGATGCTCACGTCTACAACTTCGGCGCCTATGGTCACCATGATGATCAAGTGCGCTACGGTATGGATGACTTTGATGATGCGCTAATTGGCGATTACCAATATGATCTGTGGCGGCTGGCCATCAGCGTCGTGTTAGATGCTCGCGAAAACGCTGAGATGGATTCAAAAGCGATTGATAAAGCGCTTAAAAAGTTAATAGAGGGCTATTACCAAACGCTGGCTAACCACGTTGACGGCAAACCCGTTCATGCCGTGACGCTTGATAGCGCCAAAGGCCCACTAAAGCCCTTCATGAGTAAAGTGGCCGATAAGCAGAGCCGTGCTCGCATGCTTGAAAAGTGGACGTCCCTTGATGAGCAGAAAGGCCGCCAGTTCGCCGAACGGCCTGGCAAGCTCGCTAACCTTCCGGCGGATGTGGCCAGCCAACTGCGCCGCCTGATTGAGCAGGAGTATCAGCAAACGCTGCAACACGCTATTAAAGAGAGTGATCCCCACCATTTTCGCGTCAAAGATACGGTACGACGCTTGGACGCAGGCACTGGTTCGTTGGGCGTGGAACGCTATTACGTCTTGATTGAGGGCGGAGTCGAGCAAGAGCACGATGACATCATTCTGGATGTTAAAGAGCAGATTCCCCCGGAAGCGTTTCGGTTAATGGATAAAAACCAGCAGCAGGCGTGGCGTAAGTTGTTTCCTAACGAAGCCATCCGCCATGCGGCGGCTTTCCACGCTATTGCCGAGCATCCAGACGTCTATCTTGGCTGGCTAACCATGAACGGAAAGGTGTTTTCGGTGCGTGAGCGCTCGCCGTTCAAGAAAGACTTTCCGACCCATAAACTCTCTGGCGATAAGTCATATCGAAAACTGGCCCAGCAGTGGGGAGAAATTCTCGCCCGTGAGCACCTGCGCGGTGCCCAGGTGCTTAACCAGGGTGACCCAACACGCTTTGCCAAGGCCGTTTGCCAACGATTAAAAGGGCGTGAAGACCTGTTTGTTGAGGTAGTGTCGACACTGGCGGTAGCTTACGCCGACTGCACAGAGCAGGATTATGCTGTGTTTATCGATCACTTTCTGGCGACGGGGTCGGCTTAATTAACCAACACCATGAGTCATTATTGCGGTTGCTGTCTACCGAGCATACATCCCTGCACTTCTAGCGTCTTTTCCCATATTACACAGCGGTTACGGCCGCTGTGCTTGGCTTGATAAAGCGCTTCATCGGCAAGACGTAGCAGTTTCTTAGGGTCTTGAGTGTGATCGGGATACGTTGCGACACCACAGGAGAGCGTGATTTTCCGCAGTGGGGTGCCTTGATGGATAAATGCCTGATGAGCAATGGTTTCTAGCAGCGCCTTTGCGCGAGATTCGGCAGCGATCCGAGAGGTGGTGGGTAGCAAGGCAACAAACTCTTCACCTCCAAAGCGACAAATTACGTCCAGATCCCGCAGGTGGTGACGCAGTAACAGGGCGATTTCGACCAGTACAGCGTCTCCAGCATCGTGACCAAAATCGTCATTAATCTGTTTAAAATGATCCACATCCAGCATTAACACGGACAGTTGACTGGCATGCTGCTTTACTCGCTGACACTGGTGCTCGAATGCCGTGTCGAAATGGCGTCGGTTGTGCAAGCCTGTTAACGGGTCTTTGCGTGAGAGTCCTTCCAGTTCCTGAACTAACCGGTCGAGATCGGCGGTTCGTGCGGCGACCTGTTGCTCTAGGGTCTCATTGACCATGGCAAGCTGTTGCTGTGTATGCCGGTAGTGCCATAGAAAAATTGCCGCGTTAGCTAACGAAAAAGCCAGCGTACCGTAGCTCAAGGGCACACTGCGCCAGCCCACAAAACCGTGGGCGACTACCATATCAGCCAACAGCAGCGGGGCAAAAAAAGTAAAACTCACTACTAAAAGCCGTTGTTCAAGGGTGAGCCGTTGAAACCGCATGAGTGCAAGCGCCAGCATCATGGGAAGCGTTAAGGCAAGCATGACATCAAATACGGGGAAGGTTAGTGAAAGACTCACCACCCCAAGTTGAACCAAGCCAATCGCCAACACCAAGTACACCAAGTGAATAACCCACAAGTGCGTTATCCAGCGCTTAGCGGTCCCTTCCAGCCAGTAGCTAAGCAACAGCCCTAATGCCACCGGCAGTGTGTAGTAGCTGCCCGCTCGGAGTGTGTCCCAGGCCAATGGATTATCGGCAATAAATTGGCGGGCAGGCGTCTCCGCAAGCAGCATCAGCCCTGAAGCGTAGGCAAATAACGCAATAGACCCAAAACCGCGACGTTCGGGGCCTATTATGGCGAAAATGGTGGCCAAGATAGCGAGTACCAAAACCAAGGCACTCACGCCGAGATCCTGAGCGGAGTCATGGATAACTTGCTTAAAGACCTCGATGCGCTCCATTACCTGGACTTGGCCCCATAAGCCAATACTGGTGTAGTAAGAGTAAAATCGAAAGTTGAGCGTCTGACCGGCGGCCTTTTCTGGTAGCTCGATCATGTGCCAGGGCCAGCCTGCAAAATCACCTCTGCCCTGATCATCAAATTGGCCATATTGATAGATGAGTTCGTCGCCTAGATAAACTTGCCCAATCAAATTGATACTGGTGATAAAGAGCACTGGATCGCTCCAATCACCGGTGGGCACGGTAGTGCGTAGCCAAAGGTGTTCGTGCCCCTCGCGACCAGGTGGGTTGGAAGGGGAATCAATCGACTGCCACCCTGTTGAGCCGCTTTGCAGCCATTGAGGGCGCTTATCGGCATCGAAGGGAGAGTCGCCCCAGCGATACTCCCAGCTCTGCAGGGGTTGTGGCGGAGAAGCAGCGAGGAGGCCGCTTGGCGAAAACAACAGAATGGCAAATGCCATTACGAGCAGAATGCCATAACGAATGGCGTACCCACGAAGCAGCATGGCGAACGTCCTGATTTCCAACAATATTGCATTCCACCGATTAAGGCATCAACCAATGACACAAGCAAAGAGATATGCTGCATGATGCCCGTGCATCTAGGCAGTGGTTTTTAGTTTAGCTAAAAATTGGCTTAGGTGATGAGTGTTTCTTCAACGGTTGACTATGGTTAATAGAGAAATTAAATCAGCATTAAAAAAACCGAGCCTTTAGGGGCTCGGTCTATCGCATTTGCAACCTGTGTTTTGATGATTCGGTTAGTAACCGCTAGCGGCGCCGCCTACAATTCCACTGCGAAAATCACTGTCACCGTGATTACGGCTCTTAAGATGGTTAGCCACAGTATCTTCGGGTGAACCTGCCATTTCCCGGAACATACCCATAGAGCCAAGCAGGGCAGAGGACTCGTAGGGTACGAATACCCGCTCACCATCTTTAGCCATATTGGGTAATACCTTGATATAGCTCTGACCGAGCAGATAGCCCACTACGGTGCGCTTATTCTCTTCACTATCGCCAATCGCATTAAGCACCAGTTTAATCGACTCCTGCTCACCCTGGGCGCGCAGAATCGCCGACTCTTTATCGCCTTGAGCGTTAAGAATCGAAGACTCACGCTGGCCTTGGGCCATGGCAATTGCCGCTGATTTTTCACCCTCGGCTTCGGTCACGGTGGCACGACGCTTACGCTCTGCGGCCATTTGCAGGCGCATAGCGGTTTCTACCTCTTCAGGCATGGCGATGTCTTGTACTTCGACGCGGGAGATTTTGACCCCCCATTTAGACGCAGGCTCTTCCATGGCGGCCTGAATCTCGTTATTCACTTCAGCGCGGGACTCAAACAGTTTATCCAGCTCCATTTTGCCGACCACTGAACGCAGCGTGGTTTTGGCCAGTACTTCGACGGCCTGGCTCATATTCTCAACTTCATAAACGGCCCGCTTGGGGTCGATGATTTGGTAGTAGAGCGCACCGTTGATACGCACGGTGACGTTGTCGGTGGTGACCACGGGCTGACCGGGGAAATCCATCACCGTTTCGCGGCGGTCGATACGGGTTTCGTCTGAGGTGATGGCGGTGTAGTCCTCGCCCATTTTGCGATAACGCAGCATGGTGATCGCGCGGGGTTGTTCGATAAACGGGATAATAATGTTAATGCCGCTTTCTAAAACGCGGTGGAACGAACCAAGGCGCTCAACCACCATGACTTCTGATTGGCGAATAATAATCAGGCCTTTAGAGATGATCAGTACGGCGATCACAACAATAATAAGGCTTATTAATAAACCTGGGCTTATAGGTAAATCCATTGTTAGGGCTCCTTGCGTTGGGAATTGTTGTCTTGAGGGGTTATGTCAGCGGGCTGATGTAATGCGACCAGCGCAGTGGTGCCTTCAAAACGTCTAAATACGACCGGGGTACCGCTAGGTAGCTCGGTTTTACCGCTCTCAAGTACGCGTAAACGGTAGAAATCGCCGTTGACTTTAATACCTGTAGCGTCATCAAAATCGCGGCGTAGAGTGGTGTAGCGATTACCTTTTTCCACGCCCGTACCTGTTGTTCCATAAGCTACGCCGCGGGGGGAGAAGTGCGGACGAATGACCATAATACATATCGGCAGCAGTACCCCGGTAAAAATAGCCATGCTAAGCAGTTGCCAGGGAAGCGTTAATCCTAGTGCAGAACCGCCTGCCGTTAACGCCGCGGCAATACCCAGCGCGAGCAGCACCATCGCGCCAGAAGTCAGTTCTGCCAAGCTTAATAGTAGGGCGAGTACCAGCCAGCTGTAAGCCGGGTTCCAATCCATGTGCTCTCCAATGCAATGTGTCGGTGATGCTTTACAGGGTAACCCACTTAGCACATCTTGACCTGTGGGCTGCCAGTAGGTTTTAAACTTTAATTACCACTATTGCCGATACGAGCATTGCTATGCCAATTTATGCCAACAGCCCGTTGTCCACTTTCCGACCACTCTCTGCATTGAAAATGGCTGCAAGCCTATGTGTAGTAGCCGGAGTGCTGGTAGCGCCGTCTGCCATCGCCCAGCAAAATGACCACCATGGCAGCCACGGCGAGCACAGTGCCACTGCTGGTTCCCACGGTGATAACCCTGCTGTAGCCGCCTACCAAGCCGCCAGTGATCGAATGCATGAAGACATGGCAATGGCGTTCACAGGAAACCCTGATGTGGATTTCGCGCAAGGCATGATCCCCCACCACGAGGGCGCCATCGCCATGGCTGAAATTGTACTGGAATACGGCGAAGACGAAGAGATTCGCCAGCTGGCCGAGGAAATAATTGCTGCTCAGGAGAGTGAAATTGCTTTTTTGAAAGCGTGGTTGGTCAGGGAGGGGTATTAAGGCTAAGAAGCTTTGCCGTTAGATTCAGCAGGGCAGGCGAGAGGTTCGAGCCGGATACATCTTACGGCGACGGATTAATGATTCGGCTCTATAGCAATACCTCTGCTGCTTCCAGACGCTCGGTATCGTTGGCGTAACCTTCGTCGTTGCGGGCTATCTCACCCAGCAAATGCATGGACTCCACATGGCCCGCCTCGGCGGCACGCCGTAGCCACTTCATTGCCTCATCTTCATCGGGCTCTTTAACGTAGTAATAAATATCGTAAAGCGCAGCCATGGCTTCGGGATCACCCGCTTCGGCCTCGGGCAAAGTGAGTTCAACCGCCTCCTGGGGCCAGTCGTCGCCGTTTTCCGGGCAGACGTCCTCCAACTCGCAGGCTCTACCATCAAACAGGCGCAACATAGCGTAGGGTCCGCCGTGTTGAGCGGCTTGATTCATACCACCCATAACCAATCGACGGTCCGTCTCACCAAGGTAATACATCGCCTCGACATCACCTTTTTCAGCCGCCTGTTCTAAATAAGGGATTGAGGCATCTGCCTTCCGAATACCTTAGAGTCGCATGCCTTCATCTTTGGCTTGTGTCTCTTCATTCAGCGCCAAGGCGGAAGGCGACAACAGCGCCGCGAGTGTCAGTCCTGCCAGTTTGGTCATTAGTTCCGCGCGCTCCGGGCAACTTATGCAGTCACTCACTAAAACTAATTTAAAACGTTAAGCCACGCTACCGCCTGCCGTAATAGTTTTGTTAGATTAAATGACTGATTGCTGCCCCTACAGGTCTTAGCGTAAACGAATATTCTTGCGATACTTC
>NZ_JH393258.1:645334-649054 GCF_000236035.1 Vreelandella boliviensis LC1 | reverse complement strand
TCTTCCTGGATCTTCTTTACGCTGGCCTCGTCCATATCCCGCCAGTAGAGCGGGTTGCGGCCTTTTCGCTGATCGGCGGCAGCGGTGGTGGGGTCTTTATGGCGATGAATCTCTAGGCCGGGTACATCAGGCAACGGCTGAGAGACGTCCATATAGCGCTGCAGGAACTGCCAGGCTGCGACCAGTTCGCCGGGCATTTTGGTCGGCGGAAACTGGGCGTCGAGTTTCTGGCGTGTCTGCTGGAAGGGGTGGTAGAGGATCAGTGAGTAGGTGGCACTGCCCTGTGTGTCGGGGGAGCTTTGGAGAAAGGCATCATACTCCCAGAAGGGGGCTTCCAAGCGTTGCTCCCAGGCTTTTTTGGGGTAGTAAATGGTGAATAAACCTGTCTTACGGTTAGCTTGCCAAAGAGGAGAGTTTTTCATCCCTAGGAAAATATCCGGATGTTTTTTAAGCAACCAATCACCAAATTTATAAAACGTGTAAAAAACAGCTGATAGAAAGAGAAGTGTTTTTATTAATCCTTTTGCAGCTTCCCAAGACCCCTCATAATCACCGTTAAAAAAAGCAGGGACAAACAAGAGTGGCACAAGGAAAAATAAAAAGAAAACTGAAATATACCCCCCCCCTTTACAGATTGCTGTCGTTGTGTAAAAAAACCTGCTACTGCTTTATAATGGGGCGGCATAACGCTCTGGTGATCATGACGCACCTTCATTCCCTTGAAGATATCATCGCCTTCCAAGTTTCTTTCATCACGCTGATCCTCCCAGTTCTGTGAGATAGCGATATTGTTATAGCCATACTCTTCTTTAGTTCCATTATCCTGAGTTCTGCGATTCCAGGATAGTCGCGAGCCAATGATGGTATCCCGCTCAGGGTTCGCCTCTTCCCACTGCTGGCGTTTGGTAGGTGTATAGGCCGTGTCGGCGTAGTAATCACCCAGGTTCTCTTTAGCGGACATTAAGCCTTTCCTTTATCCAGTAATCATCTGCGGCGCCCTTAGCGCTGAGGGCGGTCGACATATCCTCTGGCATCGCCGTCAGCGGTGCAGGTGCAGGGTAGATGCGTCTGCTGGGTCGTAGCGGTACCTGCGTCGCTTCACGGAATTGTACCTGAACGTCCCAGCGGTACTCGGTTACGCTACCGAAGCCCCGCATCGGCTCGTTGTCCGGGGAGTGCACATAGTAGGCGATGTGCTGCGCACCTCGGTGGCGGTATTAATGGCTTGGCGCGTATCAAATTGTCCCTGCCATAGACGTCCGATCGGCTGGGCCGTTTCATTAGGTGAAATATGTGTCTGCCGTATGGGCCAATAAAATAACGTGGGCCTCCTTGTGAAGGCCCTTTGATTGGCTAGCCTTTGGTGGCCTAGCGCAGGCGGATATTCTTGCGATACTTCTCTTCCTGGATCTTCTTTACGCTGGCTTCGTCCATATCCCGCCAGTAGCTTGGATTGCGCCCTTTTCGCTCATCGGCGGCAGCGGTGGCGGGGTCTTTGTGGCGGTGAATCTCTAGGCCGGGCACATCCGGCAACGGCTGAGAGACATCCATATAGCGCTGCAAGAACTGCCAGGCCGCGACCAGTTCACCGGGCATTTTGGTCGGCGGAAACTGGGCGTCCAGCTTCTGGCGGACTTGCTGGAAGGGGTGATAGAGGATCAGTGAGTAGGTGGCACTGCCCTGGGTATCGGGGGAACTCTGTAGAAAGGCGTCATACTCCCAAAAGGGGGCTTCGAGGCGTTTCTCCCAAGCATTTTTGGGTTCATATATCGTGAATAGGCCTGTCTTACGGTTGGCTTGCCAAAGAGGGCCTTTCCGCATTCCAAAGAAAACCTCTGGATATTTTCTTTCTATGTATCTGCCTCCCTTCCAAAGCATTAAACAAGGCAATATTAACGGGATAAGATAATAGAATCCGTCACGAGACATCTCATAAAAATAGCTAAAATCTTCACTCCCAAGAACCCAAAAGAGCAAAGCACCAAATATAATCAAACACAATACGAACAGAAACAAACAGAAAAAACCAATCGAGAAAGCCATGGTAATATGAAGGTATTTCGCCATAGACGTATAGTTTGGCGGCATAATACTTTGGTGATCATAACAAACCTTCATTCCCTTGAAGATGTCATCTCCTTCCAAGCTTTTTTCAACACGCTGATCCTCCCAGTTCTGTGAAATGGCGATATTGTTATAACCATACTCTTCGTTCGTTCCATTATCCTGCGTACGTCGGCTCCAGGATAGCCGCGACCCGATAATGGTATCCCGCTCAGGGTTCGCCTCTTCCCAATGCTGGCGCTTGGTGGGCGTATAGGCCGTGTCGGCGTAGTAATCACCCAGGTTCTCTTTAGCGGACATTAAGCCTTTCCTTGATCCAGTAGTCATCTGCGGCGCCCTTAGCGCTGAGGGCGGTCGACATATCCTCTGGCATCGCCGTCAACGGTGCAGGTGCAGGGTAGATGCGTCTGCTGGTGCGCAGCGGTACCTGCGTCGCTTCACGAAATTGTACCTGAATGTCCCAGCGGTACTCGGTCACGCTACCGAAGCCTCGCATTGGCTCGTTGGCCGGAGAGTGCACATAGTAGGTGATGTGCTGCGCACCTCGGTGGCGGTATTAATGGCTTGGCGAGCATCGAAATGCCCCTGCCATAGACGCCCGATCGGCATGGCTGTTTCATTAGGTGAGGTATGTGTTTGCCGTATTGGCCAATAAAGTAACGTGGGCCTCCTTGTGAAGGCCCTTTAATTGGCTAACCTTTGGTGGCCTAGCGCAGGCGGATATTCTTGCGATACTTCTCTTCCTGGATCTTCTTTACGCTGGCCTCGTCCATGTCCCGCCAGTAGCTTGGATTGCGCCCTTTTCGCTCATCGGCGGCAGCGGTGGTGGGGTCTTTGTGGCGGTGAATCTCCAGGCCGGGCACATCCGGCAACGGCTGAGAGACATCCATATAGCGCTGCAAGAACTGCCAGGCCGCGACCAGTTCACCGGGCATCTTGGTCGGCGGGAACTGGGCGTCGAGTTTCTGGCGTATCTGCTGGGAGGGGTGATAGAGAATCAGCGAATAAGTGGCACTGCCCTGGGTATCGGGGGAACTCTGTAGAAAGGCGTCATACTCCCAAAAGGGGGCTTCCAGGCGTTTCTCCCAGGCTTTTTTTGGGTCATAAATGGTGAATAGGCCTGTCTTACGGTTGGCTTGCCAAAGAGGGCCTTTTCTTGTTCCGTAGATAACATTTGGCTTGTTTTTAGCCAACCATTCTCCCCCTTTCCACAAAACCATAAGAAATAAGGCAATTGGTAAAGTAAGCTCAGCCATTCCCAAGGCGGCTATAAAGGAGTCCTTTATCCTTCCATTAAAAATTGCCATTAAGAAAAGACCAACAGAAGAGACGGCCAGGACAAATAAGCTTAAATACATTCCACCTTTTCCTATGGCCATCGCCATAAACAAAAAATGCGCACTGGCCTTGTAGTTTGGTGGCATTATAACTTGATGGTTATAGTGTGTTTTCAAGCCATCGAAAATGCCATCATCTTCTAGCCCTTTTTCAACACGCTGACTTTCCCAGTTCTGTGAAATGGCGATATTGTTATAACCATACTCTTCGTTCGTTCCATTATCCTGCGTACGTCGGCTCCAGGATAGCCGCGACCCGATAATGGTATCCCGCTCAGGGTTCGCCTCTTCCCACTGTTGGCGCTTGGTGGGCGTATAA
>NZ_JH393258.1:619693-643769 GCF_000236035.1 Vreelandella boliviensis LC1 | reverse complement strand
GCGATTGGAATGGCATACCACTTCAACGGCGGCGGTACGCAGTCCAACATCCCGCCTTAAGGGGGAATTGTCGCGATTGGCTTCGTTCCAGGCACCGTTCACCGCCTCCGAGCCACCACTATCAAAGCGTTGCTGCTCGCTCAAGGCTTGCTGATAGCGTTCAGTAACGCTACTGCCTGAAAGGTCCTCGGTCCAGAGCGGCGGGTGCACGAGTTGCGTTTCGAGGCTGGAGCTACGCCCTCGCTGTGGCAACAGCTCTTCGGCCGCAAGCAACTGGCCACTTGCGATACGCCCGGAGGGATCACGCAGGGAAACAGACTGGAAGCGCTGATTGATGGCCGTGGGATCGGATTCCAAGCAGTTCAGCCGGGCCGCCGACCATTGAACATCTGAAAAGGCTACCTTGACCTCGCCGCTTAGCCAGTTCGAGGCACGACGGGCAGGCAACCATATTTCCGTGAGGGATTGGCCCGTTGCAGAACGTTGGTCATCCACAAAAGCGTCGCTTTCATCGCGGTGCTTTGCCAAATCTACATCTTTAAATTGCCATTCATCTGCTTCAGAAACTGACACTTCAATTTCGCGCCACAGTGCGCCACGATAGTGAATATATAGGTAGCCGGGGCGGCTCGGCAGGGCATGAGAGGCATCGTCTACCAGGGATTGCCAAAAGGCGAGCGGCACAATGGGCTGAACAACATACTGCTGGAAAACCGTATCACGTTCATGCTCTTGCCAGGGCGTTTTACCCACACCCGCAAACAGCGGTACACGTATTGGGTCACCTTCTTCGCTGGCAATCTCTAACCAGACATTGCGATCTGGTTCTGCTTCCCACTCCCAGCTGTGGATACGGCTTATTGGTTCCGGCAGGTCTTCCTCTTCTACAGCATCTGTTAACCCAGGCTGCTCTTGCTCGTCGTGTTCATCATAAAAAAAGAACCGGTGACCTTCAGGATGGTCTTTACCCAGTACCTGGATATATAGTTTGGGTTCTTCACATGCTTTATGTTGGCTCAGTTCCTGGCTCATACGGTGCTCTCTGCCGTGGCGCTAACCGGATTAAGATTTTTAGCTGGGAATAACGCTTGTTGTGCTGTATCGCTGTTCAAGAAATTTTGTCGTACTTCCATATCGTCCAGCGACTCACCAGGGCTTCTATACTGTTTAAATGCCCTCGTTAATCGAATATACCGCTCCAGCGCTTGCTCCTGATGCCTGGTCAGCTGTAGCACCTGATCGGGAGCAAGAACGCTCTCATCCGTTTGATCGTCTGCTTCCAGTGCTTGCCAAAGAGGTGACGCCGTGGGTTTAGCTCCGATTTCGTCGCCTTGCCATATCCACTGAGCTATTGGCCCAAACCACTGTCTACTAACCCCTTCAGGCTGACTAAAAAGAGCGGCAGCAATATCAGGGTGGTAAAACCGCAACATCCCTTTTCGGTTGCCGTAAAATGTTACTTCCAGACAGCTTCGCAAGTGAGCTAGTACTTCGTTTCGCGGCGCGCGACTAGCGATAATGACCCCAGGCGCAATGCCCTTTCTTGGGTCTTCAGAAAACGTTTCTAGAATGCCTTTAGTAGCTTGGTTCAAAGGCATCAAGATAGGGCTACGCTTCAAAAAATCTTTATAGCGGGTCTGAAGAAACAACCAATCGAAATCGACACTCTGTAGTTGCCGATAAAGAGACGATAACGTTTTGCCGTTTTCTTCCAGCACCAGCCAATGCTGTAGTCCGTTATTCTGATTTAGCAGTTGCGATAACGTGTTTGCTTGAATGACTCTCATCACGTCACATTATTCCTACAAGGGCAGTCAGCGAGCGGGCAGCTTCCATCACGCTGTAACTGGCAAAGCTCAACCAAAGGGATATCATCAGCCATCGCTTGCTCAAGCCGCTTACCGAAAACCGGTCCCATGGTGACATCTTCATGCCCCTCCGCCACCGCATGCCCTGGCAACAACGGGCCTTCCACCGCTTGACCACTGCCATTGCCGGGGCTGCCACCGGCGTTGACGCGAACTTTGGGGCCGACCATGGTGACGCCGCCGCCGTCCAGCTTTATAAAGCTGCCGCCTGCATTCAGGGTTAATTCACTACCGGCTTCCAGCACCACTTTATGGCCTGCTTTGATGTGCAGCTCGCGGCCGCTTTCGCTTAGCCACGCCTGACCAGCGTTGATATGTAGCGTGCCATCCACGCTGAAGTGCTGTTGGCCTTCGGTGTGTTCAAAGCGGTTGCCGTGAACCGTGTGGTGGTCGTCGTTGTCGATCTCGCTGATGCGGTCGTTATTGACCTGCAAAAAGCTGTCGTTGCGGATCTCTTCAATACGGTTGTTAAGGGTTAACAGCTCCAGGTCTTTCTGGGCGTGGAGCCAGATTTGCTCTTCGCCCGCTTGGTCTTCAAAACGTAGCTCGTTGAAGCCTTCGGCCTTGTGGCTTTGGGTGCGAATGACGGTGCGGGTTTTGTGTTCCGGCAGCGGGTAGGGCGCGGTATTCACCGCGTGATAGGTACGCCCAGTGACCAGCGGTTGATCGGGGTCGCCTTCCAAAAACGAAATAATCACTTCATGGCCAATACGCGGAATGGCGATACTGCCGTAGCCGCCGCCTGCCCAGCCTTGGGCGACCCGCACCCAACAGCTTGCTGTGTCGTCTGGTTCCGCATAGCGATCCCAGGGGAACTGGACTTTGACCCGGCCGTGTTCGTCGCAGTGAATCTCTTCGCCTTCGGGGCCCACTACAAAGGCCACCTGAGGGCCATCGACCCGGGGTTTGGGGTTGGGGGTCGCTCGCCAGGGGGCATCGCCGGGAATAAGTGTGACCTGATTGTGATAGCGAGTCATGCCATTGGCATCGCCCTGAAACTCTTTACCGACAAGCATGCCGTCTTCTTCCAGCGCCTGGGGCTGCTCACCGACGTGGCTCACTTCAATGGCTTGCCAATCGCGGTTGAGGCTGTCGGTGTCGTGGTCGGTCAGGTTAAAGCGCACGCCGGGGGCGAGTTCGGGCAGATCGCTTTCGGCACTGGCGGTGATCGCCTCCCGGCGCAGCTGTTCCAAGCGAATACTGGTAAACGGTTTGCCGGAGGCGTCCTGTTTGTAGCGGCCGGGGTAGTCGTAGTGTTCGTAATCGACTTGCTGCCCATGGTCTTCTACATCGCGCCCCAGGTGTTCATGTAGCTGTGCATAGGCAGGATTTTTAAAGCTGTAGTCTTTTAGCGTGGCGGTGGCCGCAGCAACTCTCGCCGTGTGGCTGAGCTTGCGCACATGGCGGCTGGGGGCGGTGCCACCGGCGCGGCTATGGTAGGTGCGTTCACCTAGGCTCGTGAGTACCTGTGGGTCATCGGCAAAGATCAGCCGATGGCTACCCTCTGCAAACTCATGGAAGTAAAACAGCCCCTCTTCGGCGGCCAGACGTTCGATAAAGGCAAGGTCGGTTTCCCGGTACTGGACGCAGTATTCGCGCTCGGGTAGCTCGCGGGTGACCGCAAAAGCCACATCGCGAATACCCCGCTCATCGCACAGGGTATTGATGATGGTGAGGGGGTCGACTTTCTGGAAAATCCGCGAGTTGTGGCGCAGCGAAAGCCGCCATAACGCCGGGCGCAGTACCAGGGAGTAGAAGGTGCGGCGATGGCCACGGTCGCCGCGGCCAAATTCAGCAACAATGCCATGAACCCGACGCAGCAGTTCGCCGCCCTGCCAGATGGTCAGGGTGGCTTCGCGATCCAGCAGTTCAGCCGCATCCAGGCGGCTATTGCGGCTGGCCAAGTTGAGTGCCAGCTCAAAGGGCTGGGAGAGCGCTTCGCGGTGGGTAAAGTCGATAACTGCGATGTCGTCAACGCCGGGTAGCGTTAGGGTAAATTGCAAACCGGTGCTGAGCGCCATGCCCCCTCCTAGGATAATAGCCAATCGTAACCAAGATAAATAAGAAACGATCAGAATAACGACCTATACGAGGACAACAACCCCCGTTGGGCTTCTAACGGCAATGTCTTACAAATGGTGTAGTCAATGTCTTACAAATTAGCGGTATGATGATTAAAAAATGATCAGTGCTGCACTCCTTCACTGTGAGTGGAGTGCTATTCTTGCTGCCTTTATAGATTGCGAGCATAAAGGAGAGGGGCGTGTCGGGTGTGGTCTACTGGCTGGATATGGCGGGTGTCATCGTGTTCGCGCTGTCGGGCGTGATTTTGGCGTGCCGGTCA
Organism: Vreelandella boliviensis LC1; assembly: GCF_000236035.1. GTDB lineage: Bacteria > Pseudomonadota > Gammaproteobacteria > Pseudomonadales > Halomonadaceae > Vreelandella > Vreelandella boliviensis. The sequence goes on along the minus strand of NZ_JH393258.1, from coordinate 639,557 downwards.
CGCATGGATCCGATTGGTATGCTGGTGTTGGCGGCGGTCACCGGCATTGGCGGGGGCACACTGCGGGATTTAGTACTCGGTGTAAGGCCGGTGTTTTGGGTGACCGATCCAACCTACCTGTGGGTGATTCTAGCCACTGTGGTTGTTTCGCTGTTGGGGTTTCACTATATCCACCGCTTATCGCGGGGCTTTTTGCCCATTGCCGATGCGTTTGGGTTGGCACTGTTTACTGTGATTGGTACGCATAAGGCCCTACTGCTGGGAAGCGCGGGCACGGTAGCTGTGTTAATGGGCATGATGACCGGCGTAGCCGGCGGCATGATCCGTGATGTATTGGCCCAGCGAGTGCCCATGGTGCTGCGCGAAGAGGTGTACGCCACGGCGGCGATGGCCGGAGGCGTCGTTTACGTGGCGCTGTATGCGCTGGAAGCGCCACTGGCGATAGCGATTGCCGCCTCGCTATGCGTCACCCTTGGGCTGCGTTTGGCGGCGATTCATTGGCACTTGGCATTGCCGGTGTTTGCCTGGGTGACGGTACCGCCGAAACCCCAAGATGAGACGGCAGCACCGCTCTCTACACCGCAAAAAGCCAAAGAGCGGGTAAGAATGATTCGTCGTGAGCGCAAAAAACGCTAGGAAACGATTAGCCGTATTATTTGCCATTGGCTTCCCGCCAGCGGTCAAACCAGCGGCGCGGTTGAATAACCCGCAAGGTTGGTTCGCTGTCGTTAAGTTCTACTCCCAAACCAAGTACGCCAAGGCGCGCATAGAGCGCGCCGTTAGCAGTGCGGTCGGCCAGCGCAACATCCGAAAGCAGCAATAGTGGGCCACCGGTGAGTGTTAGGTCGCTAAGGCTGATCTGTTCGCCGCTGATCTCTAGCAGCGCCGTGCCCTCAATATCGTGAACATTCAGTAGTCGTCCGAGCCAGTCACTATCCCTTGCACGGGCGAGAAATAGCCGGGCGAGTAACCCAGTATCACGCATCTCAAGGCGTAGCTGGCTGGCTAGACGAATAGGGTCTTCCCACGCCAACTCTGCCTCGTTCATGGCGAGCTGCACCCACCAACCCGCATCCGACGAACCGTTTTCACTCTGGCGATTAACGTTCTCCAGGCGTAATACAGAGTCGTTGGCGGTAAAGCGACGTGTTTCCAGGTCACCTTCGGTTAACTGTAGATAGAGATGCAAATCGCCGCGAAGCCGCTGATCCAGCAGCGCTAACTCTGCGCCAAAGGCGCGCAGGGTAATTTCGCCCTGGGCGTTTAACCCTTCCAGCAGCCACTCACTTTCAAGGCTGGCTTGCCCATTCAGCAACGTAATACCCGCACCTTCAGGCAGATAGCGGTTGTAACGGGTGAAGTCGGGCACCTCGGTAATCGGCAGCGCAATGCGCGTGGTGAAGTACTCGGGCAGGGGAGATTCAAGTACATCGCTAAAACGCTCAGTTTGTGTGGTGAGGGCAAAATGGCGACCTTGCAGGTGCGGGCTATTATCGTCTTGGCGCCGTAGGGCAAAACGGGGGATGCCAAGTGAGAGCTGAGCCTGCTCGGGACTATCCAATTGGGCAGTAAGTTCACCACGCCCGGTGGCGAGATAGTCTAGAAACGTGACCTCTAGCTGGTCGGCATTGACCCGCAGCCGAGTGGGTGCCAGCAAACGGTTATCGCGAAAGGCGCCCTGGGCAGAGAGTTGGCCTTCACCCGCGATAGCCAAGCCATGTGCATCAGGCAGAAACGCATTTAAAAAGCCTAGCCGTTGCACGCTTCCTTCTAGTGAAAATTGCCCGCTTGGTGCGTTGCCCCGGCGTTGAAAACGACCATCATCTAACACTAATACGCTCTCTAGACGATCGCTAGGTTGGTCGACATTGGCTATTTGCCAGCTCAACCGAGTGCCGCTGATATTTAGCGTTGAGCCATCTATTGCCGCCTGCTGAATTGGCAGGAAAAGCTGCATATCACTGGTTAACATGCCGAGTTGTTCGCCGTACTGCCAGCGAGTGGTAAGACCGTTTCCGGCTAAATGCACCTCTCCGCTGAGCTGTTCTGACGCCATGGTTAGCTGGCCGTGGCTCGTGGCTTCCCCGCTGAGCAACTGCAGCGGCGCGGGGTCAGGTAAAATGGCGCCTAAGTAGGTTTGTAAAACGTTGATATTAGGCAGGCGTGCGGATTGCCAGCTTATTGTCGCGGATGCCTCTTCGCGGGCTTTTTCAGTATCAAAGGGGCTCGTGGCGACGAGATTGATATCTGCATCCTCAAGCAGCAGACGCTCTTGATGATGCAGTGTGGCATCGGCAAAGTTAAGCGTTGCCTCAATGACCTCCTGCGGTGTCAGCTGGGCGTTAAGCGAGCCGCTACCCTGGGCGGTGAACCCCCATGTATCCGCCGTCAACTCGGGTGCTTGAATACTCAGTTGGGCATCGAAGGGGCGTGATTCGCGAATGCTGGCCGAGGCCTCAATTTGGCCATGGCCTGACAGGCGGATGCCTTCTAGTTCAGTGCTTTTTCTTTTTACACCGGGCGAAAGATACCGGTTCAGCATATCCAGGCGGGTGATGTCACCTTGCAAAGCTAGCGTCGCCGCCGTGGGAAGGTCGAGTTGATCCAGGCGCTGATTGGGAATTTGGCTAGCAAGGCGCAGCTCGACGTGCTCTGCGTAAGGGTGTGTGTCGGCTAGCTCAACATCGGCTAGCTGCGTTGAAAAATGCAGTTGATCGTTCTCAACCACCAAGCGGACTTGGCCCTCTCCCGTAGCCATGTGGCGTGGCGGTGGGTTATCCGCTACTACCCAGCGCGGCGAGTCACTAGGCCTGCGCAGGCGCTGTTCATTAACCGCTAAACGCAGCTCAGGCGCGTCCAGCATAAGTTCGCTACCAGGTTGTAACTTGCCAGCGGTTAGCGCCAGTTTCCCCGTCAGTGCCCCGCGCCCCTCCAGGGTTAGCCAGGGCAGGGCGTCTAAGTAGGGCATAAAGACATCCCAGGCATCTGCCTGGGCATCCAGCTGAAGCTGTGCGGAGAGTGCGGCCAGGAGGTTGGGGTTCAACTCGCCGCTAGTGGCGTCGACAGGGGTTATCGTTTTGAGCGTCGCCTTAGCGTTAAGATTGATAGCGCGCACTAAGTTCACTTGATCACTCAGGCGAACTAAACGACCATTAGTGATGGCAAGGGAAATGTTAGGGATCGCTAGGGTCTCGCGACTCAGCGTGGTTTCCTTTATTTGCAGTTGGCCGTCAGCTTCAAGCGCAATGTCACCCACGGTCAGGCGGCGAATGCCCTCGGCATCGAGTGCGTCGATATGCAGTTCGCCGTGCAACAGGGACAGTAGCGAGAGCGAAAGAGTGGCGCGTTCGGCCTCAATCGAGATGGGCAGTGCTTCATCTTCACGAGCTAGATAGAGCCCCTCTACTTCCCAGCGGCCTGGGTGTCGGCTAGCGCCTTGCTCCCAGCGGATATCGATGCCCTCAAATTGTGAAATGCGCGCTGGCAGCCACTGGCTGTTAAGCAGCCAATAACTGCCAGCCACCCAGATAAGGATGAGAAACAGTAGGCCAATCAACACCCTCAGCAGCAGGCGAGGTAGACGGTTTTTACGAGTGTTCGCGTCTGGCATAGTGGCTTCCCTAGCAGATAACTCCTGTTGGGGCGTGTTTTATGGCATTATGCGCGGCGTTGGGCAGTGACGGGTCTTCGATTTCAACGCTAGGCAGGCAACAAACGCCATGTTCAAGGATTATTACGCGCAGCGCGGAGAGTATGTAGTGATCTCCGCAGAGCAGGCCAGTCGCTTCGCCAAAGGCGTAGCGGGTGACTACAACCCTATTCATAATCCGGATGCACGCCGCTTTTGTGTGCCCGGTGATCTACTATTTGTACTGATACTCACAAAGTTTGGGTTGTCGCGGCAAATGGAATTTCGCTTCACGAACATGGTAGGGGCTGACACGCCGCTTAAGTTTAGTGAGGCAGATGACGGTGCACTTCACGTTTGTGATGAGAGCGGCAAATGTTACTTACAGGTGGTGCGTAGTGATGACATTACCCACGATCCGTCGGTGGTGGAAGCCTTTGCGCGTTGCTATGTAGCATTTTCAGGCAAAAATTTTCCGCACTATCTCAAACCGCTGATGGAGCAACATGGGGTCATGTTTAACCCTAAACGCCCACTGGTGATCTACGATAGCATGGGGTTTACACTTGAGCGTTTAGATAGCTTTTCGCCGGGCTTGACGCTGAACCACTCTTCGCTAGAGGTTCACGGTAAACGCGCCGATGCGCTGCTGGAGTTCTCGATCGAGTCCGCTGGGGAAGCCGTAGGAGTGGGGTCCAAAAAGCTCGTAGTAAGCGGCCTTTGCGACTACGACGCCGATGAAATGGCCGCTATTGTAGAAGAGTTTTATCGCCTTAAGGCCGCCTACGAGTCGGCCTAGTGCCCAGTCGACGTCACCGGTGACAGCATAGGCTGCGGCATCACATCAACTTCGACCTCCAGGCGGTGCTCGCCGCCCCCGTTCATAACGCCTTTGAGCGGGGCGACATCGGCGTAATCCCGCCCCCAGGCGAGCACCGGGTGCTGTTCGCCAGCCACGGTGCCGTTGGTGGGGTCAAGGGCCAGCCAACCCCATTCGGGAATCCAGGTAGCCAGCCACGCATGGGAAGCATCTGCGCCGATCAGGCGTGGCTGACCAGGCGGCGGCTGGGTTTCTAAATAGCCGCTGACATAGCGTGCGGCGAGACCTACCGAGCGCAACGCTCCAATCGCCAGGTGAGCAAAATCCTGGCAGACGCCGCGCCGGTTGGCGAGCACCTCGCTTAGCGGTGTCGCCAGCGTGGTGAAGCTGGGATCGTACTCAAACGATTTGTAAATCAATTCATTAAGCGCTAGAGCCGCCTCGACTATCGGCCTGCCTGGGGTAAAGCAGCTGTGGGCAAAGTTGGCTAGCTCGTCGTTACGGCGGATAAACGGTGAGTCGAGGCGGTAAAGTTGAATGTCAAAGCTGTTGTTCTGGCTAATCTGCTGAGCAACCTGTTCCCACGTAGTTGAGGTGGCTGGTAACGCCGCTAAGGGTTGTGTGCTTAGCGGCGTGACTACCGTGACATCCAGCGTTTGGTGGACGTCCTCCATAGCGAAATACAGCACTCGATTGCCGAATACATCGCGGCGCTCCATCCGTACCTGCGGCGCGGGGCTGATCTGCAGTTCTGATGCGCCACACTGCTGGTGCGGCGTTTTGCGCGGTAGCACCCGTGCTTCGCTATGGCACAGTGTAACTGGCGCGCTGTAGTGATAACGGGTGGTATGGCGCAGCGTGTAGTTCATGCATTGGGCTCCATGCTGACTAACTGCCGTGGCCTTTCCACATGGCTGAAATGACTCTGACTAATGGCTTCAGAAAGCGCGCTTAAGGGTTCAATGAGCGCATCCAGCAGTTGCGCTAAGGCATCTTGCGCCTCAGAGGTGTCGGCCAAGTGACTTAAGCGATCAATATCGGCCAGATGAAGCGCCGCATTGGCCTGAATTAACAGCCGTCGCTCAGCGTTGCGGTAGGGCGATGAGCTGCCCGGCAAGCGATCCATCTGACGCTCAATGCGCTTGAGCATATAGCCCACCGAGCGGGGATTGGTTTCATCGAACAGCAGTAGATCGAGAATCGCCGCAGGGTGAAGCTCGCTGCGGTAGCGGCGGCGGTAGGCGGTAAAGTTATCGGTGGTGGCGAGCACGACTTCCCATAGCGCCAGCCCCGGCGAGTGCGGCGCATTGAGGGTGAGCTTGAGCAGCGAGAGCAGTCCTAGCACGCGATCCAGGAAGCGGCCAATATCCATAAACCGCCAGCCGTAGTGATGCGGCATGGTTTCGTTACACAGCCCGAAGAAGGCGGCAAGCTGTGCCGACAGCCCTTCACAGGCGCGCCGCGCCGCGCTGGCCCCTAAACTGGGGTTAAAGGTGGCCATGCGCTGGCGCAGTTGGTGCACCACCCGCCAGGAGTCGTCGCCTAAATGGTCGCGCACGCTGCGTGCATTGCGCATTAGCTGTGCAAAAAGGGGCTGCAGTGCCTGGGGATCCACATCATCAAATTGGGCCAGCAGTGCGGCGCGCTTGAGCTCGAAGCCAATCAGCGGTGCCTGAAGCCGCTGGTCGTCCTCTTCGTTTAGCGTGGTGATATCCAGTGCTAGCAGGAGTTCATCAAGCAGTTGATCGGCGATCTCATCCTGGTCGTACTCCATCAGCCTGAGCAGCGCTTCACGCAGCAGTCGCGCGCGGGTGTCTAATCGCTCGCCGTAGCGGCCTAACCAAAACAGGCTTTCGGCTACTCGACTGGGTAGGTCAGTGCCGTCACGTGTGGCCACCACCGGACCGCGGGCCTGGCGGAGCTGGCTAACGTGGGGTTGGGGAGAGGTCGCCGTAACCCAAACATCCTTAACGACGGTGCTGCTTAAGGACGGCGAGCCAGGCTCGCCGACCCAGGCTAAACCACCGGGCATCACTTGGTACTCGCTGGCTTCACTGCTTTTGCCTTTGGCGTTGTTGTGGATGGCGCCGCCCGGCGTGCGTGTCACAAAGCAGCGTAGGTTAAGCGTGGTGGGCTCCAGGCGCTGTAAGTGACTATCAAAAATCGGTGCAGTGGCGGGTTGAGTCGAGGCATCGGCATTGGGCAGCAGCAGAGTCTCACCCAGCAGGTGCTCGCACAGCACCGGTAAGTAATCCGCTAATATCGGGGCTTCCAAAATGCCTACTCCCAAGGCGTTGGATAGCGCCACGCCGCCTGCGCGCATGGCCTGCAGCAGCCCGGGCACGCCAAGCTGCGAATCACCACGCAGTTCCAGAGGGTCGCAGTAAGCATCGTCGCAGTGGCGCAGCACCACATCCACTGGCTGCAAACCGCCTAGCGTACGCAGCCATACCTGGGTATCGCGTACGACTAAGTCCTGGCCTTCTACCAGCGCGATATTGAGATAGTTGGCAAGGTAAGCGTGCTCAAAGTAGCGTGGGCTTCCCGGTCCCGGCGTTAATAAGATAAGCGTGGGGTTGTCGCGATGCTGGTAGGCCATGGCGATCAGCGTACGGTGGTGCAGGTCTAGAAATCCCGCTAGCCGCTTTAACGGCGCATTGCGGTACATATCCGGCAGGGCACGGGCCATCAGTATACGATTTTCAAGCGCAAAACCGGTGCCTGATGGCGCCTGCAGGCGATCTGCCATCACCCGCCACTGGCCTTTTGTATCCACAATAACATCCACACCGTGGAAGTTGATCGCTGCACGGTCATTGGGTAGCGACTGGTGGCAGGGCAGCAATAAATGCGCTGAAGCAAGCAGTTCCTGGGTGGGTAGTAGCCCCGCCTCAAAGAGCGTTTTTGGCCCATAAATATCGTCATAAAGGGCGCTAAGCAGACGACTGCGCTGGATTAGCCCCGCTTCTAATGCTTGCCATTGTGGTTCATCAATCACCCAGGGTAGCGGGTCGAGCCGCCACGAACGCCCCTGGGTTTCATCGTGCATATTAAAAATCACGCCGTTTTCAGCTAATAGGCGCTGAATTTCGTCATGCTGCTGGTGACGACCCGACGGGCCCAGGCCTTCCAATGAGCCGAGCAAGCTCTGCCAGCCGGGGCGTAACTGCCCCTGGCCATCGAGCATGGCATCAAACGTGCCGGGCTGTCCCTTGCCTAGCTGGTGTAAGTAATCCTCAACGAGCCCGTTAGCCACGGGCGCGAGAAGGGAGGGAGAGACAGGGGCCGTCATTATCCTTGTAATCCTAAGAAGTAGGTGGCGGATTATCCTGTACTGGGCGCTAAGAGAAAAGCATTAGCTGGGCGTCCAACGCAGGTCGAGAGTCTGCGGCAGTTCCAGGCTGGGCGTTTCCAGTTTGGGAACCTGGTGACCATGGCGATGGCCGCTGTCACTAAAACGACCCAGTCTTCGCGCTTCAGCTTCAAACGCATTGACCGGGAAGGTATCGAAATTACGCCCTGTGGGGTGCACCACGTAGTAGGTACAGCCCGCCACAGAGCGCTGGTTCCAGGTGTCGATCACATCAAACACCAGCGGCGCGTGAATGGGAATCTGCGGATGCAGCGCCGAGGGTGGCTGCCAGGCGCGGTAGCGCACCCCGGCCACCGCTTCGCCATTCCTACCGGTAGCTGAAAGAGGTACCCGGCGACCGTTGCAGGTCACCACATAGCGGTCACCGCTCATACCGCTGACTTTGACTTCCAGTCGCTCAACCGAAGAATCGACGTAGCGGGCAGTGCCGCCAGCGGAGGCCTCTTCGCCCAGTACATGCCAGGGTTCGATGGCTTGACGCAGCTCGATATCCAGCATGGGTGTGTGCAAGCGTCCATGCAGCGGGAAGCGGAATTCCAGGAAGGGGGCAAACCACGCCAGGTCAAAATCAAAGCCGTGGCGGCGCAAGTCACCCAACACATCGTCAAGGTCACTCCACAGGTAGTGGGGCAGCATCCAGCGATCCTGCAAGGCGCTGCCCCAACGCACCGGTTTGGCCCGGTAAGGCGTTTTCCAACAGCGTGCTACCAAGGCGCGGATCAGCAGCATCTGCATCAGCCCCATACGGGCATGGGGCGGCATCTCAAAGCCGCGCAGTTCCAGTAAGCCAAGGCGACCGCTGTCGCTATCCGGCGAGTAGAGTTTGTCAATACAGAACTCGGCACGGTGAGTATTGCCGGTTAGGTCGGTGAGCAGGTGGCGCAGTAAGCGATCGACCAGCCAAGGCTGTACCACTTCACCTTCGGGCATTTGCTGCAGGGCGATCTCCAGCTCATAGAGCGCTTCATGGCGCGCTTCATCCACTCTCGGCGCTTGGCTGGTGGGGCCAATAAACAGGCCTGAAAACAGGTAAGAGAGGCTGGGGTGGTGCTGCCAGTAGGTCACTAAACTGGCCAGCAGATCCGGACGACGCAAAAACGGTGAGTCGTCAGGCGTCAACCCGCCCAGGGTGACATGGTTACCACCGCCAGTACCGGTATGGCGCCCATCAAGCATAAATTTTTCAGTGCCCAGGCGGCTTTCCCGTGCTTCGGCATACAGCCGTTCAGTTTGTGCCACCAGGGTTTGCCAACTGGCCGCGGGCATAATATTAACTTCGATCACGCCGGGGTCGGGGGTGATCATAAAGTTTTCCAGGCGCGGGTCTTTCGGCGGTGAGTAGCCCTCTACCATGACCGGGCAAGCGAGCTCCTTGGCGCACTCTTCAACGGTGCTGATCAGATCAAGGTAGTGCTCTAAGCTGGTCAGTGGCGGCAGGAAAATATGCAGGCGGCCATCCCGTGGCTCCACGCATAGACTGGTGTGAATAACGCTACTTTCCCGGTCGCTGTTTGCCCGTGGCTGCTGTTGAACGGATTCGCCCTCGGGGTGTGATGGGCTAGGGTGGCTTGAGCGACCCAAGCGTTCGGCGTCGCTGATATGCAGCTGTTCGGCGTTGCGGCGGGCAACTTCGCCGTGAATATCGCCCAGTTCAGGGCGGGGTGCGAACAGCGATTCAGGTTGAGGCTGCTCTTCTGGGGCAGCCCAAGGCAGCGCCGAAAGCGGTAAACGTAGACCCATGGGCGAGTCGCCGGGCACCAGGAATAAGTGGTCTCGCTTGAGCGGCCAGCGGCCACTCTCCCAGCGGTGAGCTTGGCTGATTGAGTGGCGCAGTGGTAGGGCGTAGCCCACGACTTCGTCCAAGCCCTGCTCCAACAAACGGGCTAGGCGGTGGCGTTCGGCATCATCTTTGAGATTGGCTTCGCGTGGGTCAACATTGACTGGCAGCGACTGCTCTTTCCAGAGGTAGTAGTAGGCATCTTCGTACGCCGGAATCCAGTAGCGCTCGGCAAGGCCCAAACGTTCGCTAAGGGCCTTGGTAAAGCGTTGAGCCATCGCATTATCAACGTCTACCTTGGGGGCACCTTCCATACAGGCCAGCCATTGCGGGTCGCGCCATAAGGGCACGCCATCTTTACGCCAGTAACAGGCTAGCGTCCAGCGGGGCAGCGGCTCGCCGGGGTACCACTTGCCTTGCTGTTGCTGAATAGCGCTGCCGGGGGCGTAGGCGGCCTGCAGCCGGGATAGCAGTGCTTCGGCGCGTTCGCGCTTGTGCTCGCCCAGGGCTTCGGTATTCCACTGTGGGCTCTCCACATCGTCGACCGAGACAAAGGTGGGTTCGCCGCCCATTGTCAGGCGTACGTCCTGGTGGAGCAGCTCGGCATCTACCTCGTCACCCAAGGCGCAGATACGCTGCCACTGCTCATCGCTATAGGGCTTGGTGACCCGCGGGTCTTCGTGGATGCGCTCCACTTCCATGGTGACATCGAAAGTGACTTCACACTTATCCGAAAACCCGGTAATCGCCGCCGCACTACCGGTCGTCGGGGTGGCGGCGAGTGGAATGTGGCCTTCGCCAGCGAACAGCCCTGAAGTGGGATCGAGACCCACCCAGCCCGCGCCGGGCAGGAAGACTTCTGTCCAGGCGTGTAGGTCGGTGAAATCCACTTCGCTGCCGCTGGGGCCATCCAGCGCTTTGACATCGGACTTGAGTTGAATGAGGTAGCCGGACACAAAGCGTGCGGCGAGGCCCAAATGGCGAAAAATTTGTACCAGCAGCCAGGCGCTGTCGCGGCATGAGCCACTGGCGAACGTTAAGGTTTCTTCGCAGCTCTGAACACCGGGCTCCATGCGTACTAGATAACCAATATCCTCCTGCAGGCGTTGATTAAGTGCTACCAGGAAATCGACGGTGGTGGTGGGTTCGCGGGGAACGGCCTTGAGCCACTCCATCAACCGTGGCCCTGACTCGGTTATTTCCAGATAGGGGCTTAACTCCTGGCGCAGTGCTTCGGGGTAGGCAAAGGGGATCGTTTGCGCAATGTCGTCCAAAAAGAAATCGAACGGGTTGATCACCGTCATTGGGGCGATGAGTTCGACGGCAATGGTTAACTCTTTACGCGGTTCTGGGAACACCACGCGGGCATTGAAGTTGCCAAACGGATCCTGTTGCCAGTTTAAAAAGTGGTCGTCGCCGGAGAGCTTGAGCGAATACGCCTCAATATGAGTGCGGCAGTGGGGCGCTGGGCGCAGCCGGATAACATGGGGCGAAAGACGCACCGGGCGGTCAAAGTGGTAGGTCGTGCGATGATACAAGGCAACGCGAATGGTCATGGGCCACCCTCAAAAGAACCGTTATCAACCGGTGGGTCGGTTGGGTTAAGGAATAACCGAACGTTTCGCAAGTATCGTTCCACTTTTACTTTTTTGCAGCCGCTATCTTAACTAAGGCGTTTAACTAAAGTGGAAATCGCTTAATGCACCAAAATGGCACTGCTTTTATGCACTAATATGGAGCATTTAGTCGATTTAATTGGCTCGTGCTCCCTGTCAAGTAGCGTTTAAGTAAGCGAACGTTGAAATATCGCAAAAGATGGTACGTATTTTGCTCTCAATTGTTTGATTGTTTTGCGCGCGGCAGGCCTACACTGTGCATTGAGGAAGTTGCCGCTTCCACCCCAGCGCCAGGAGAGCGCCCATGAGCCAAGTGAATTGGAATAACTATGCGTGTCGTGATTACTACGATGAGCTGATGGCCGCACCCGGTCAGCCTCGCGATTCAGCGGGTGAATTGTGCAACATGTTGGCGAGGTTTAGCGCAGAAGAGCTGGCCGAGCGGAAAACCGCGGCGGAAATCGCCATTCGGACCATGGGAATTACCTTCACTGTCTACTCTGAAGGCGCGATGATCGATCGTGCTTGGCCCTTTGATATTGTGCCGCGGATTATTCCCGCCAGCGAGTGGCGTAAAACCGAGGCAGGCCTCAAACAGCGCGTGCAGGCGCTAAACCTATTTATTGATGATCTCTACCACGACCAAAAAGTCATTAAGGACAAAGTATTACCCGCCGAGGTGCTAGCGCAGTCGGTTAATTTCCGTCCCCAGTGCGTCGGTATTAATCCCCCTCACGGTGTGTGGGCCCATGTATGCGGTTCAGATCTAGTACGCGATGGTGACGGCACGCTGTATGTGTTGGAGGATAACCTGCGCATTCCTTCCGGCGTCTCCTATATGTTGGAAAACCGCAACGTCACCAAGCGGGTACTGCCGGAGTTGTTTGCTTCGGGCAAAATATTGCCCGTTGATGACTATGTGGCCAATCTTTACGACATGCTCGCCGCGATGTCACCACGGCCAGGGGATGATCCCCAGGTGGTGGTGCTGACGCCTGGAATCTATAACTCCGCTTATTTTGAGCATGCCTACCTTGCCCAGCAAATGGGCGTCGAGCTGGTGCAAGGCAGCGACTTGCTAGTCGATGACAATGATGTGGTGTACATGCGCACCGTGGAAGGGTTGCGCCGAGTCGACGTTATCTACCGTCGCGTGGATGACGAGTTTCTCGACCCGGAAGCGTTTAACCCTGACTCCATGCTGGGGGTGGCGGGTCTGATGCGCGCTTGGCGGGCGGGAAAAGTCGCGCTGGCCAATGCACCCGGTGCTGGCGTGGCGGATGACAAGGTCGTTTATGCTTTCGTGCCTGCGCTGATTCGCTACTATCTCGACCAGGAGCCGCTGCTGCCTAACGTGCCCAGTTACCTGTGCATGTTCGAAGATGACCGCCGCTATGTGCTTGATCATCTCGATGAGCTGGTGGTGAAGCCGGCCAATGAGTCGGGGGGCTACGGCATGCTGATTGGCCCGCGCTCAACCAAAGAGACCCGGGAAGAATTTGCCCGCTTGATTGAGGCTAACCCGCGCAATTACATGGCTCAGCCCACCCTCGCGCTGTCGACTACGCCAACACTTTCCAATGGTTTGCCGCAGCCGCGACATGTGGATTTACGCCCCTTCATACTCTCGGGGCCTGAAATTCACGTTACCACTGGTGGCCTCACCCGTGTGGCATTGATCGAGGGGTCGTTGGTGGTGAACTCCTCTCAAGGTGGTGGCAGTAAAGATACCTGGATTGTAGAAACTGACGATAAGGCGGCAGTGGCCGCGGTGAAAGGAGCCTAACGCCATGCTGTCACGCGTTGCAGAGAACCTCTACTGGATGGCGCGCTATATTGAACGTGCGGAAGATACCGCACGTTTACTGAGCGTCAATAGTCACCTTATGCTCGATTTGCCGGCGCGCCTGCCGCTGGGTTGGGCGCCGCTTATCGAAATGACCGGCAGCCTGGAAGCTTTCACCGCACGCCATGAAGACTTTGATGAGCGCAATGTGGTGCATTTTTTATGCGCTGATCCCGACAATGATATTTCGATTATCTCTGCGCTCGCCAGTGCCCGCGAGAACCTGAGAACCACCCGGGATGTGGTGCCCCGGGAGATTTGGGAAGAGGTTAACCAGCTATATCTGAGTGTCGCCGACCATGCCGAAAACGGCGTAAGTCCACGCCGTCGCGATAGCTTTCTGAAAAGCGTCATCCGTGGCTGCCAGGCGTTGACAGGCCTCATTGAAGGCACCTTGAGTCACGGCCCAGCGCGTACCTTTATTGAGTTGGGGCGTCAGTTGGAGCGGGCCGATATGACCACCCGCATTGTTGATGTGCGCTCTGCCAGCTTATTGCCACAAAACCCTGAAGAGTTGCTGCCGTTTGAGAACTTGCAGTGGATGAGCGTGCTCAAGTCACTTACCGCCTATCAAATGTACCGCCAGCAGGTGCGCTTGCGCGTGCGCGGGCCGGATGTGCTGCGCTTTTTGCTGCAAGACCCCAATCTGCCGCGCTCGATTGCCTGCAGCCTCGAAACGTTGGGCCATGAGCTAACACTGCTACCAAGACAGGATCGCCCGGCAGCGACCGTTTCGCTGGTGCGCGCCGATGTGGTGGATGCCGATATTCAAGCACTCGCTCATTCACCTAGTAAGCTGCATTTGTTTATCGACGAGCTGCAGATCGGCTTTGCTGCCATCCACGATACGCTTAGCGCCACTTATTTTGTCAATGACGACAGCGTGCCCCGCGTAACCCAGACTCAAAGTCAGACCCAAAGCCAGAGTCATGCGGGGGATAACGATAATGACTAACCAGTGAGAGAACCGCGCTCTATCGGGCTGGCGGCCTGCACGATTTGGTGCAGGTACGCCAGCTTCTCGCGTACTGCCGGGGCAAGCACTCCAGGCGCCAAATCGAGCAGCCCCATATCCCTGTTGAGCTCATTCACCGCCATGCCTACTTGATGAAAAGCAATCAGCATGCTCTCAAGGCTGCCGTCATACTCAACGTGGGTAATGCCCATGTGCAGTGCGGTATCCAGCACGGCGACCATATCCAAGTAATAGGCGAAGGTTTCGGCAAAATCTTCCCAGGGGTGCATGGTGGCGTAGGCGGAGATAAAGCGGTTGGGCCAGTCGCCGGGGGCACCCTGCTGGTAGTAACGCTCTAACGCTTCAGCATAGCTTGGCCGATGGTGGTTGCCGAATACTGCGCGACACGCCTCTTCATCGCGATTTTTAACCAAAACGTCCCAGTAATAATGACCGATCTCGTGGCGAAAGTGGCCGATCAAGGTGCGGTGAGACTCGTTCATATCTACTCGTAAGCGTTCGCGCTCAACGTCGTCAGCCTCTTTAACGTTGATGGTGATATGGCCTGATGCATGGCCGGTATACACCTTCTCTCGCTTGGCGGTAGAGCGCCACAAGCCCTGATCGGGCAGGGCATCGGCCATAAAAGAAAAGCTTAAAGGCACAGAAATGTCATCATTTTGAGTGCCGTGGGGAAGTTTGAGTAGATCGAGGGTATGAAACAGCCGCCGCTTCGCGGCTTCGAGCGCCGCCCAGCGCTCTCGGTTTTCAGCGACGGTCAGATCAGGAATTACCTCGTTATAACGGCAGCAGTCGCATAGCGCGTCCGCATGGCCGTTTTCCATCACCACCATACGATTGCAGATGTTCTCAACAGCGTAGTTGTGACACTTCATCAGCGCCGTATCACAGCCTGGATACGTACAGTGATAGCCGCCGTTAGCCAGGGGCTCAATGGCAACGATATTGCTGCAAGCCGGGCACCAGCCGACCTCTGACTGGCAGCTAAGGCAGTGGGTATTTTCGTAGAACAGCGGATTGCCACAGCGGCAGCTAAAAGTCTGCATAGATAATTCCCTGTGTTAAAACACTAGCTTTCGCCGTGTGCGATCCGCGAGGCTGCGGCACACTGAGTAGCCGAAGCATAGCCAGCCTGACGACACAATGGAAAGGCTAATTGACGTCCTGCTGTAGATTTTGTTTACTCATGTGATACTTGATTGACGTTTACGTCAACTTGCTGCTATACCCTGTGTTCTTACCTTAACGCGATAGACTTTTTACAAACCGATTTCTTACAACCATCACGACCATAACAACCAGAGCCATTACAACCACAGCCATAACAACCACAATCATAAATAGGAGCAACGCTATGTCCGTTCGCGAAATCCCCATGTATATCGATGGTCAGCCCGTGCAGTCGCAAAGCCAGGAGTGGCGCGATGTAGTTAACCCCGCCACGCAAGAGGTGGTAGCCCGGGTGCCGTTCTGTACCGCTGACGAAGTAGAACGCGCTATCAGCAGTTCTAAAGAGGCGTTTAAGGAGTGGCGTAAAGTCCCGCTGGGAAAACGCATGCGCATCATGCTCAAGCTTCAGGCGCTGATTCGCGACAATACCGCAGAACTGGCGGCACTCATTACCGAGGAACATGGTAAAACCCTGCCCGATGCGGAAGGCGAAGTGGGCCGCGGCTTGGAAGTGGTGGAACACGCCTGCTCGATTACCTCGCTGCAGTTGGGTGAATTAGCTGAAAACGCCGCCAACGAGGTAGACGTTTACACCATGCACCAACCGCTAGGGGTGGGGGCGGGAATTACTGCCTTTAATTTCCCGATTATGCTGCCTTGTTTTATGTTTCCTCTGGCGATTGCCACCGGTAACACCTTTGTTCTTAAGCCATCGGAGCAAGACCCCAGCTCCACCATGCGCTTAGTAGAGTTAGCTCATGAAGCAGGTGTCCCTGCGGGCGTGCTCAATGTGGTGCACGGCGGCCCGGATGTAGCCAACCAAATTGCTGACCATCAGGATATCAAAGCGCTCTCGTTCATCGGCTCTACTCATGTGGGCTCTCTGCTGTATAACCGTGCGGCGGCGGCAGGGAAGCGTATGCAGGCGATGATGGGTGCCAAGAACCACTGCGTGGTGATGCCCGATGCTAACCGTAGCCAAGCGATCAATAACCTGTTGGGCTCAGCCTTTGGCGCGGCGGGCCAACGCTGCATGGCAAACTCAGTGGTGGTGCTGGTGGGCGAGGCGCGTGAGTGGCTGAGTGATATCGTCGATGCGGCGCGAGCAATGAAAGTCGGCCCGGGCACTCAGCTTGATGCGGATTTGGGCCCGTTGGTGTCACCTGCAGCCCGTGATCGTGTACTGCGTCTAATCGATGCGGGTGAGAAAGAGGGCGCCAAACTGATGGTCGATGGCCGCAACGTCCAGGTGGAGGGTTACCCCAACGGTAACTTTGTGGGGCCGACTCTGTTTGCCGATGTAACGGCGGATATGACTATTTACCGCGAGGAGATTTTTGGCCCTGTGCTGTGTGTGGTGAGTGTTGAAACGCTGGATGACGCAATTGCTTTCATCAATGCTAACCCTAACGGCAACGGCACATCCATCTTTACTAACTCGGGCTGGGTCGCGCGCCGCTTTGAAACCGATATCGAGGTTGGCCAAATTGGTATTAACGTGCCGATTCCAGTGCCGGTTGCTTACTTCAGCTTCACTGGATCTAGGGCTTCAAAGCTAGGCGATTTAGGCCCTAATGGTAAGCAGGCGATCGCTTTCTGGACACAAACAAAAACTGTGACGGCACGTTGGTTTGAACCAGAAAATGTTTCCAGTGGTATTAATAGCACGATTTCACTGGGCTAAAGAGCGCTTCCTGGGTTAACGAACATTGGCCCTGCAGAAAGCAGGGTCAATTGACAGTAGTGCACAGGCTGTTATCTCTTAAAAATTATCGAATAACGGCAAGCTTTCTTCGAGTAGTTGCTCGATGGGGCCGAGCTGGCTTTCATGTAACACTAAAAGTGACTCTTCATGCATAAACTGAGCCGATGTTGGAACGAGTAGCGCAAATTCACCCTCTTCAAGATGAAATTCATGTATTTCGCGCATGCCAAATGGCGTCATGCACTGGGAGCAGCGGTAGTTGTCATCTTCACCGTAAATGAGACGGTGGTACATTTTAAACAGCGTGTAGAGGGCTAAACCGCCTTCAAACGCTGGCCATTGTGCTGGGGTATCGCGAATGTCGTTGGTGAGTGCTTGACCCTCTGCTTTGGCATCTGCAATCGCATCGGCGAGTGGGGCGGCAAGAATGGCACTTTTGTCGGCAGGTAGCGGTGTGTTGTGCTTAGAGGCGTTTTCAAAATCCTGCACCGCGCGCTTAAAGTCAGGCACTCCACCGAGGTTGTAGTCGACATGCTGTAGGTCTTCGGGCTCACAACCGCCGTTTTCCCAGCCATGGATGACCCGGAGTGTCATTTGACCCCGTGTCATGGGGCGGGCAAGCAACATATGCAGCATGATACGAATGTGCAGCTGACGCTCGTCGGTATCATTTTCAAACGCTCGGTAGGGGTCAGCAAATAGCTCGTTTAGACGACCGGGGGTATGTTCCTTGGCTTCGTTTTGGCTCATGAAAGTGTCCCTTTGAACGAACCGTTTATTAAGAGTAGCGCGCGGTTTTTGTTACAGATCGAATCTATAGTATGGCGAGCAGGGCGGCTAATTAAAAGCGTCTTAATTTAGCTTTTTGCTGCCTATCAGCTAAACCTTTTTTACCAGATGATTAAATTTAACAATAAAGAGGTGAGTATGTCTGCATCATTAAGTCGTTTTAACGTGCCTGAAACATTGGATGATCTGCCGGAAGATATTCGCAGTACTATTTTGGCCGTTCAGGAGAAAGCGGGGTTTGTGCCCAATGTCTTTCTGATGCTGGCCCATCGCCCCGCTGAGTTTCGTGCTTTCTTTGCCTATCACGATGCGTTAATGGAACGCGAATCGGACACGCTCACCAAAGCCGAAAAAGAGATGATTGTGGTCGCTACCAGCGCGCGTAACCGCTGCTTGTATTGTGTGGTCGCTCACGGTGCTCTGGTGCGCATTTACAGTAAAGATCCGCTGCTCGCTGACCAAGTGGCGATCAACCATCGCGTGGCGCCGATTAGTGAGCGCCACCGGATGATGATCGATTTTGCTATGCACTGCGCTATCGATGTCGGTGAAATGACCGACGAGTGGCTCACCCGCCTGCTTGAAGTAGGTTTTAGCCAAGAGGATTGCTGGGATATAGGTGCCATCGCAGCGTTTTTTGGCCTGTCGAATCGTTTGGTCACACTGGCGGGCACACCGCCCAATGAGGAGTTTTACCTGATGGGGCGAGTGCCTCGCTCGGATACTGCCACCACACCTTAATCTTTACTAAGCTGTGATTCTGATTGAGAATAGTTCTTGAATTTTGAGTGCCGAGAAAAGTACTTAAAACCACACCTACATTCACTGTCGCCAGGGGAGCCCTGCTTTAAAGGGCTGAGATGTGCACTGCGCAGACCCTGGAACCTGATCCGGTTCGTACCGGCGGAGGAAGCGCGACATGCTTTACCTAACGTCAGCTGTGCTTGGCGCGGCGCTGTGCTGCTTTGCTTATTTAGGCCTACGGGCTCGCTGGGTAGATGGCCCTCTTGATGACTACGTCACCGCCCGCAACTCGCAAACAGCTTCTACCCTGGGGCTCTCTTTTCTTGCTTCTGGCATGGGCGCATGGATTCTCTTTGCTCCCCCTGAAATTGGCGCCTTTGCTGGCCCGCTCGCCCTCGCAGGCTATGCGCTTGGCTCTGCGCTGCCGTTTATCGTCTTAGGGCTGTATGGGCCGAAGATTCGCCGTGCGCTGCCTGAAGGGCGCAGCATCGCCGAGTTTGCTGAGGCGTGCTATGGCCCTGGAGTAAGGCGATGGGTAACGCTGGTATCAATTGCCTATATGGCCTGTTTTTTAGCTGCCGAACTAACCGCCATTGGGGCAATCACTGCGTTACTTTCCGATGTGCCACCTGCGCTGGTGATTATTGGCGTGGCGCTCACTACGTTAATTTATACTGCGGCAGGTGGCTTGCGGGCTAGCCTTGCCACTGACCGTTGGCAGGCGTGGCTGCTGTTGATATTGCTGTGTGTGGTCGGCGGCATGGCCCTATGGCGGCTCCCCACCATTCCCAATGAGACTGCGCTACCTTCCATTCCCGTTACCAGTGCACTCAGCGTAGCGTTAACGCTAGTCATCGCGGTTACCGCAGCCAACCTCTTTCACCAAGGCTATTGGCAGCGCGTATGGGCCGCTCAAGACGACCAAAGCCTGGGGCGCGGGGCATGGTTAGGCGGCGCGATGACAGTCGTCGTCGTCATGGTGATTGGCGGTTTGGGCGTGTTGGCCGCGATGAGCGATGTGTCACTAGGCGAACCGCCGATGCCATTTTTTGCCCTGCTAAGTGATGCTCCCATTTGGTTGACGTTACCCGCCTTAGTGCTGGCGGTGACCTTGGTAGCCTCCAGCGTTGATACGCTGCAAAACGGCATTGCTTCGCTTGTGGTCGCACGCAGCGAGCAGCGGGGCGTGTCACTGGTTGCCGCCCGTTGGGTGACGGTAGTAGTGATGATTCCGGTGGTATTGATTGCCTTACAGGGGCTGTCGGTACTGCGGTTGTTTTTGATTGCCGACTTGCTGTGTGCCGCCATTGTGGTGCCCGTACTGCTGGGCCTGTGGCAACGAATGACGCCGATTGCGGCCATTGCGGGTGGCGTCGCTGGGATGCTGGGTGCCATTTTGCCTGGATGGTTTAGTCATGGA
>NZ_JH393258.1:425171-619683 GCF_000236035.1 Vreelandella boliviensis LC1 | reverse complement strand
GTCAGGGAAGCCTATCGGCTGGGGTGATAGCCGCCAGTTTTCCGGGCAGTATTCCTACCTTGGGGCCCTTCGTTGGTGCGTTAATCGCCTCAACGCTGACTAGCGTCCTACTCGCGGGTTTAACTAGGCAAAAGTGAGTATTAAGCAGTGAAGGGCTGATCGCGTTATGCTGTTAGAATAACAGCCACTTCATGGGTGATATTACAATGAGCTACCCCATAGCACCTGACGAAGATGCGCGGTTAGCAGCCCTTTACGAGCTTGAACTGCTAGATACCCCTGATGAGCCTGCTTTTGATCGCGTCACCAGGCTGGTGACCAAGCTGCTAAGTGTGCCTATCTCAACGGTGACGTTGATTGATGCTAAACGCCAATGGATAAAATCACGCGTCGGCGTTGAGACCCGCGAGACATCTCGCGATGTGGCTTTCTGCGCTTATACCATTATGGCTACAGAACCAATGGTTGTTAACGATGCCCGCCAGGATCCTCGTTTTGCACACAATCCATTTGTTACAGCTGCCGACGGTATTCGCTTTTATGCGGGTATTCCGCTGTGTACAAGCAAAGGCCTTTCGCTAGGCTCTCTCTGCGCGATCGATACGAAGCCGCGCGCCATTAGTGAGAATCAGCTAGCGGCTCTAAAAGACTTGGCGGCGATTGTCACTGATGAAATTCATTTACGTGAGCGGCTGGTATTAGAGAAAAAAAATGTCTACGCCTCCCAGCAAGCGCTGAATGAGTTACACCGAAGCATGGAGTGTCAAATCGAGCGGCGTACTAACGAGCTAAATTTAGTCATCGAGTCTGCCTATGACGCCTATATCAGTATTGATGCTCATGATGTGATTTTGGATTGGAATCGAGCGGCTGAGATGATGTTTGGTTGGCCACGCAAAGCGGCGTTGGCTAGGCCAATCACACAACTGATTTTCCCCGCTGGTTTGCCTACCGCTAATGACCCAGCGGCTATTGAGTTTATGGCGCGCCGTTATGATGGCAATGAACTGCCCGTTGAGGTGCGCGTCAAAAAATTGATGATTGAAGGGCGTGAGCGGCGAAGTCTATTTATACACGATATTACCGAGCGTCAGCAGCTTGAGCGACTGCGCGATCAGCAGGCCCGGGAAGATGTATTAACCAAACTGCCTAACCGGCGAGCCTTGGATGAGCGCTTGCCTCAAGCAATGGCCCGTACACGGCGCACCGAGCAACCCTTAGCCGTACTGTTTATGGATCTGGATGGTTTTAAAGCGATTAACGACGCCCATGGGCATGCCGTGGGTGATGAATTGCTGCGGGTCATTGCTAAACGATTGGTGCAAGCCGTCCGCGAAACCGATTATGTGGCGCGGTGGGCAGGAGATGAGTTTGTCCTGCTATTAGAAGGTAGTGATCCTACGGCGATTGAGAACTTGGCGAACAAATTAGTCCAAATGATTGAAGAGCCAATGACCGTGGGCGACGCGGCGCTGAACGTTAGTGTCAGTATTGGCGTCGCTATGTATTTGCCAGCTGGCGCTGAAACAGCGAATGAATTGTTAAAGCGCGCCGATGTTGCCATGTATGACGCTAAACATTTTGGAAAAGCCCAAGTACGTATTGCCCAGTCTGCTGATGGTGCTTGTTAAGACCTGGAAACATTCAAGGACGCCCATGATTCGAACTATTCTGACCACCCCTGAAGGCGAAACTTACGAGGGCGATGAAAGCTTGATGGCAGTGTGGCAATCCACCTCTGGCAGCCATATCTGGATCGATATGGAAGGGGAGTCCCAGTCAAGCGAGCGGGCGATTTTAGAGGCGTTTGAGTTTCACCCGATGGCGATTCAAGATGCTCATAAAGAGCGCCATCCGCCTAAAATAGAGGAGTTTGACAACCATACGCTGATTATTTATCGCGGCATCTCCTCCTTCGATGCTGAGCTGAACTATCTGCCTCAACAGGTTTGCTTTTTTGTCGGCGAAAGGTTTCTGGTCACGCTCCATCCTGGTGAGGCACTCAGTATAGAGCGTCTGTTCAACGAGCACGGTAAAGCGCTACTGGCCCACTCGCCGGAACACGTGGCGCTGCGGGTGATGTATATTTCAGCGGGCTTTTATATAGACAGTTTGCTCGAATTTGAAACGGCGTTAAGCGATCTTGAAGATGAGCTGCTGGAAAATGGTAATGATGTGCTAATGCGCAAGATTATTAGTTACCGTTCCCGGCTGGTTAAAATGCGCCGCATCTTTAGCTACCACCAGGGAATTACCCAAGAACTCACCGCTTATGACTATGAGCATTTACCACGGGAAAAGAGTGAAACCCTTCACGCCATCAACGATGTGGCGGATCGCTTTGAACGTCTCTACACCTTGACCCAAATGTACTACGACATTTGCGGTGACTTAGTCGATGGCTATATTTCTATTTCGTCTCACCAGCTAAACATCACCATGCGCGTCCTCACGGTCATTACCGCGATCTTTGTACCTCTAACGTTTATCGCCGGGATTTACGGCATGAACTTCGAAAATATGCCAGAGCTGCATTATCAGTACGGTTACTTTTTTGTTTGGGGCGCCATGCTGGGTATCGGTGGGGTGTTGTTTTGGCTGTTTAAGCGCAAACGCTGGTTTTAATAGCTGGTTTTAGCCGTGCCAGGGAACGATTCGCCAGGGAACGAAAAGTTGACGCATGCATAGGTGCTTGACGGCTGAGTGTGGCATCCTCTCCAGCGACCAAGACTATAAGGCATAAAGCCGTCGACTAGCGTTTTTACTGGGAGTTGTTCCATGACGATTATGATTATCGGGCTACTGATTTTTTTAGGCATCCACTCTGTACGCATCTTTGCTGAAAACTGGCGCCAGCAGCAGATTGCGAAACACGGCGAAACCACTTGGAAAGTAGCCTATTCGGCGGTATCCATCGTTGGGCTGGCCATTGCTATTTACGGTTTTGGCCAGATGCGCCTCGACCCCATCTATATCTGGTACCCACCAATGGGTATGCGCCATGCGGTGGCGCTGCTAATGGTGCCCGCCTTTATTATGTTGGTGGCGGCCTACATTCCCCATAACGCGATTAAAGCCAAGCTTGGCCATCCGATGATGCTGGCGGTTAAAATCTGGGCGTTTGCTCACCTGCTGGCCAACGGTCGCTTGGGCGATATTATCTTTTTTGCTGCCTTTCTTATCTGGGCTATCCTGGCATTTAAAACGGCCAAAAAGCGCGACCGTCTTACACCGTCTGCGCCGGTTAGCACCTCTAAAATGGCAACGATTGCCACCGTGCTAGTGGGCTTGATAGCGTATGTTGTGTTTGCCTTTTATCTACATACAGCGCTGATTGGCGTTCCTGTTTTTAGCTAATCGGGCATTAGCCCAACCTAGGAGCCACTCCATGGCTGAGACGACACACACGGTGCCCAGCACAATGGCTGCCATGCTATTAACCGGGCATGGTGGTATCGAGAAGTTGGAATACCATCAGGATGTCGCCACGCCGCAGCCCAAGGCGGGCGAAGTACTGGTGCAGGTGACGGCGACGGCGAAGAACAACACTGATCGAAAAGCGCGTGAGGGGCTCTATCCCACCAAGGATAAGGGCGATGTTACCTCCTTTGCCATGGGCGGTTCGCCAACATTAACCTTCCCGCGTATTCAAGGCGCCGACGTAGCTGGCCGCATAGTAGCGGTCGGCGAAGGCGTTGACGCCGAGCGCATTGGTCAGCGCGGGCTGCTTGATTTTAATATCTACGCCGATGAACGCCGCGATATTAATCTAACCCCGGATTACTACGGCCATGGAGCCGACGGAGGGTTTGCAGAGTATATCGCCGTGCCTGCGGGTCAGTTTTATCACGTGCCCAACCCAGAGCTGCGCGATGCCGAACTGGCCTCAATGGGCATGTGCTCTTATCAAACCGCTTATCATATGATGACTGCCGCCAAGGTGAGCGCTGGCGAGCGTGTCCTCGTCAGTGGCGCCAGCGGCGGTGTGGGCACCGCGCTCATTCAGCTCTGCCGTATTGTGGGGGCTGTCCCGTATGCAGTCAGCCAGCTCGACAAAGCCGAGGCGCTTAGAGCGCTAGGCGCAGAAGCGGTGATTGATCGTGGCGACCTGCCGACCTTTGTTGAGCGGGTGCTGGAAACGACTGGCGGCAAACCGATTGATGCAGTGATGGACTTGGTTGGCGGTGAGATGACCAACTTGTTTATCGACACCATGATTGTCGATATGCAGGGGCGTAAGAGCTACCCGCGCCTCTCCATTGCCGGTGCCAGTGGAGGCAATCTTAGCGAGATGATGTGGACCCGCGTGTATCTTTATCAAGTACAGATATTTGGCGTTTCCCACGGCACCCGTGAAGAGGCCGAACAGCTGGTGGCGTGGATTCGTAGCGGTGAATTAAAGCCGGTGCTCCACGCTGCCTTTAAGCTATCTGATCTGCATGACGCCGAGCGCTATTTTGTAAACCGGGGCAGCAACTACCTAGGCAAAATTGTGCTTGTTCCCGATGCCCAGTGGGCAACTCACGGTACGCCGTTCGCCCTCGAAAATTCCTCTTCTGCCGTTCAGGAGCGCCGCTAGTGCATAACCTTCATACTATCCAGCTAATGGATACCCATGCCGGAGGCGATGTTAGCCGTATCGTCACGGGGGGTATTGATGTTCTGCCTGGCGCCACCGTGCGCGAGCAGATGGAGTACCTGCGCGATGATGCCGATGGTTTGCGTCGCCTGCTGCTTGAAGAGCCCTACGGCATTCCGGAGATGTCGATCGACTTGTTAGTGCCGGCAACTCATCCTGAGGCGGTGGCGGGTTACATCATTATGGAAGTGATGGGGTACCCCATTTACTCCGGCTCCAACACGCTGTGTACCGCCACTGCGGTGCTGGAGAGTGGCATTGTACCCAAGCAGGAAGGCATACAGCACTTTAAGCTGGAAGCACCGGCGGGGTTAGTGCAAATCGAAGCAAAGGTGCATAACGGGGTGGTGGAATCGATTACCTGTGGCGGCCTGCCCAGCTATATCGATACCTACCGCGATAGGATTCAAGTACCGGGGATTGGCGAAGTCACCTACTCAATTGCCTACAGCGGTGGTTTTTACGCCTTAGTCGATGCCACTGAGCTGGGCTTTAAGCTTTCCCGTGATGAAGAGCGCGCACTCTCGGAGTGTGCCTACAAAATTGTCGAAGCGATAAAAGCGCAGCGGGGCTTTTCCCACTACACCCTGGGCGATGTTGGGCCGCTGCCATTTTTGCACTTTATGGGGCCTGAAGAGCAAGTAGGGGAAGGTTATATACGTTCACGTTCAACGACGTACGTCCATCCTGGTGTTATTTGCCGCAGCACCACTGGAACCGGTACCTCGGCACGCTTGGCGTTGATGAACCACGAAGGGCGGCTAAACCTGGGGGATAAGCTAGAGACAGTTTCTCTGCGGGAGACGGGATTTATTGGCACCTTCATCGGCACCCACCAGGAGGGCGCTTATCAGGTAGTGGAGAACACCATCACTGGCCGCAGCTATGTGCTGGCCCACTCGGATATCGTTATCAACTGTGATGATCCGATGGTGGCCTGCGGTGAACTACACCATATATTGCACGACCGTCACCAGCCTGAAGTACTGTCATTATAGGCATAGCCACTTAAGACATAGCCACTTAAGAAATAGCCATCAGAGAAATAGTCATTAGCGACATGGTCCTTAAGACTTAGCTGGTAGAAACGTAGCCTTCGCTTTCCAGGCGTTCCCATACCGGGGCTTTTTCGGCCTCGGTCATACTTCCCCATCCGGCGATTTCATCCAGCGTTCGTCCACAGCCCTGGCACACGGATGTTATTGGCTCAATCTGGCAAATTTGTACGCAGGGCGAGAGTGGGCGCCCAGAGGGAGATGTTGAGGGTTGAGTCATTAAGATGCCGACACCTTACCGCGCAGCGATTTAATTTTGCCCTTACGGGTTTTGTGATCAACGCGGCGGCGCTGTGAACCTTTGGTGGGCTTAGTGGCGCGGCGTACTTTTTGCTGTTTGGTGGCACTCTGTATCAGCTCTTTTAAACGTGCCAGCGCATCCTCTTTATTCAGCTCAAGTTTGCGATGGCTCTGGGCTTTAATAATCACCACCCCCTCTTTGCTGATGCGCTGATCGGACAGCGTCATTAAACGCTCTTTGTACAGTGGTGGCAGTGTGGAACTAAGAATATCGAAGCGCAGGTGTACCGCTGAGGAGACTTTATTGACGTTCTGGCCGCCCGCGCCTTGGGCGCGAATCTGGCTTATATCAATCTCCCAATCAGCCAAGGTAACGTTGCTAGAAATGGTGAGCATTAATGGCCTCTGTGTGACTCGTGAACCTATAAGGCTAGCACAATTGGCACAGAGGCGGTGGTCGTTAGGTGCTTAGCCCAAGTCGTAGCGCGCCCTATTAACTGGCTAGGTTGTTGACAGGCTGGCCATTGATGTAAGCCAGTAGGTTGCTAAAGGCATCGCCAAAGTAGAGCTCGTAGCTATCTTTTTCCACATAGCCAAGATGTGGTGTGGCGATAAGGTTGGGTAGTTCTAGCAGCGAGTCAGCCAAGAGCGGTTCCGCATCAAAAACATCGACTGCGGCTTGGCCAGGCCGCCCGGCTTTTAGAGCCTGCTCAAGTGCCCCAGGCGCGACTAATTGAGAGCGACTGGTGTTCACTAGCAGAGATGTGGGCTTCATCTGAGCGAGGGATTCAGTGCTGACAATACCGCGGGTGTCGTCGTTCAGGCGCAGGTGCAGGCTGAGTACATCCGCACGCTGGAAAAAATCGGCCTGGTTTTTGGCTACCTCTATTCCGGCATCGGCGGCGCGCTGGCGAGTACCTTCTCTTCCCCACACCAACACCTTCATTTCAAATGCCTGGCCGTAGCGCGCTACCAAGCTGCCAATTTTCCCGTAGCCAAAAATGCCTAGGGTGCGGCCTTTAAGGCCCGTACCAAGGGTACGCTGCCAACGGCCTGCTTTCAGGTTCCCAACTTCTGCAGGTATATGGCGCATCGCGGCAAGCACCAAGCCCCAGGTTAATTCTGCCGCGGCGTAGGGCGAGCCAGTGCCCGTCATTACGGTTATGCCATGACGGCGGCAGGCCGCTATATCCACATGTGCAGCACCGCCACCGGTTTGACTAATGACTTTCAGGTTGGGCAAGCGCTCAAGTAGGGCGGCCGTGATTGGTGTGCGTTCGCGGATGAGCACCAACGCCTCGGCATCCTGTAAGCGCGTAGTCAGTGGGTCTAGGTCGGTGAGAGTATCGTGATAAACCGTTACATCTTGGCCTTCTAGCTGCTTGAAGGCGTCTAAACCGCGCACACAGTCCTGATAATCATCGGCAATGACAATCTTCATTGAATCGGTTCCTTGATGGGCTGCGCTTAAGTTTGTAAAACGCATCTATGCTGGCAATGTTGTTGCAAATTCATACTACTCTATGAAGGGTGCTCTGAAAGGCTACTCTTAAAGCTCATTGTGAGAAATTACGCTGAAAGATAGCTTGTTGAAAATAGCTTGTTGAAAATAGCACGTTGAAACCCGTTACCAAGGAGCCAAAATGAGTGACTACCTGTTAGATGAGTCCCCGCTAAGCCCTGGGGTTATTTATCGGTTACTATCCGGCACTATTTGCCCACGACCTATCTCCTGGGTGTCTACCCAAGATAAGCTTGGAAATGCCAATTTGGCGCCGTTTTCCTTCTTTAATGTGGCCAGTGTGAATCCACCAGTACTGGCATTTTCGCCTCTGCTTAATGGCAGCGGCGAACTTAAGGACACCGTGCGCAATTTAGATGAGGTACCTGAATGCGTTGTGCATGTGGGCAGTGAAGCATTAATTGAAGCGCTTAATGCCACCAGTGCCAGCTTGCCACCTGGAGGGGATGAATTTGCCCTGGCCGGCCTTGAAAAAGCGGAGATGTTTGGCGTAAGCGTACCGCGGATTGCTAATGCTCCCGTGGCATTTGGTTGCAAACTGTTCGATATGATTCGTTTTGGTGACCAACCATTAGCAGGCACCTTGGTACTGGCCCAAGTCATCTCCATCCATATTGACGATTCGCTGTGGGATGGCCGTCATGTGAACATGGATCGACTCAAACCTGTTGGGCGTTTAGCAGGCAGTGATTACATTCGCATAAGCGACCGTTTCACCATCGAAAGACCCGCTTAGGCAGCGCTTAATATTTTTGATTGTATAATTATTCAGAATAATTCAGCATTTCTTGCTAGCTAGTGAAAGAGTGTTACAAAGTAGGTAACAACTGTTACTTATTAATTAACGATAATTAATCTTTAGTCGTATATTCTCCTGCCGATAGTAATGAACAAAAGTTCGTTAATGTGGCGAAGGTGTGAGGGGGAACACTACTCACCTTTGCCATGCTATTTACGTGGGGAAGTGATCTAGCCAGAAAGGAGCAGATCAATGCGACGATTGGGAACTTGGTTGTTAAGAAAAACCTTATTAAAAAAGTCTGTATTAAGAATAGCTTTATTAGCGGGGTTGTTTATGCCACTGCTGGCGCAGGCAGAACTGACCTTTGGTATTGTTGCCCCTTCCAGCGGTGGCGCTGCGCCGCTTGGGTTGGGCATGCAAAAAGGTATCGAGACCTACTTTGCCGAGGTCAATGCGGCGGGTGGGGTAAATGGCGAAACATTAGCCCTTATTGCCCGCGACGATCAGTACAAGCCACTGCAAGCCGCCAGCAATACCCGCCAGCTTATTCAAGAAGATGAAGTGCTAGCGGCGATCGGCAACGTCGGAACTCCGACGGCTACCGTTACCATTCCTATCTATAACGAATATGAAACGCTGCTTTACGGCGCTTTTACTGGCGCGGGGGTGCTGCGCAAGTCACCGCCTGACCGCTACGTGATTAACTATCGGGCCAGCTACGTACAAGAAACCGCCACAATGGTGGATGGGCTGTTAGAAGCAGGTGTATTGCCCGAAGAAATTGCCTTTTTTACCCAAAACGATAGTTTCGGCGATGCGGGATACAATGGCGCCACCCAGGCTTTAGCCGCCCATGGCGTCGACAATGTCGAAGGACTGGCCCACGGACGTTTTACCCGCGGCACGCGCAATATTCATCAAGGTCTAGCGACTATTCTGGAAGCGCCGGTGACACCGCGCGCCATTATCATTGTCGGTACCTATGGCCCCGCTGCGGACTTTATTCGTGAAGCACACCAGGATCTGCCCGACACCGTTTTTCTAAATGTCTCTTTTGTGGGTAGCCAAGCGCTAATGGATGAACTCGGCGATCTGTCAGAAGGCGTCATTATTACTCAGGTAGTACCGCCCCTAGATGCCGACCTACCCGCTGTTGAGTCCTACCGACAAGCGCTAGAAACCCATGCCCGTGGTAGCGAACCTGACTTTATATCCCTTGAAGGCTACCTAGCGGCAAAACTCTTTGTTGAGGGCGTAAGAGCGGCCGGCGCGAACCCTGATCGTGACGCTATTGTGGATGGCTTACTCGGCTTGGGCTCGGTCGATATTGGCTTAGAAGAGCCGTTGAGCTTGGGGTCTAATGACCATCAAGCCAGCGACGCAGTGTGGCCCACCATTATCACAAACGGCCGTTTCGAGTCGGTGGAATGGGCAAGCCTGTTGCCCTAAAGCTTACGTTACCTGTCTGTCCCCTGACACAAGTGAAAACAGATAATGAAAAAAACCTTAAGTATTCGAGCGATGTTGATCAGCCTGTTCTTGGCTGCGGTGCTTGGCGCCGTGGTGCTGGCTGCAACAGGTTGGACAACTAACCAACGGCTAATAGACTCGCAGCGCTATATTACCAGTGAGGTGTTACCGCTCCAGGATGCCAGCATGGGCATGGTGCTCACCATGGGTGCATTTGGTCAACGCCATGCGGATTTGCTTGCCGCAGAGAGTGTGAATGGCCTCAATGAGATCACGACTCAAGCGACATTAGATGAACGTTTCCGTGATGCACGGCAAGGCCTCCGTGGAATTGATCAAACGGAAGGGTTGAGTGACCTGGACAGCCATTTTCAAGCGTTGCTAGAAGGGGATACGGCTCTGGAAGCACTGCGTCGTGAAGAGCTGAGTTTACAAACGCAGATGGCCGAGCGGATTAGCGCTATGCAAGCGCTCATCTCTCAAGTGATGCTGAATGCCGAAGATATTGCCGGGCGTACGGCGTTAGCGCAGGTACGAAGTGACCGTGAACAGCGCGTATTAATGGAAGCCTGGCGTGATGATGGCATGACCACGCTGCCTACGCAGTTGTTGGACAATATGTTTACCGCGCAAGCGGATATTGGGCGCTTAAGCGGAAATACACGCATGGCGTTAGCGCAGCTATCTGATCTTGGACGCCAGATGATGCAAACGAATAGCGCCGATGCGCTGGTCAATTTGCGCCACAATGAGATTGCCCAGCAGGTGGGGCTTGCTCGCCAATCACTGGCAGCGATCGCAGATGCGCCTAGCACCGAAGTAGAGCAGCGCGCGCTGATTAGTGACTTAGACGATGTCATCGTAGAGCTGGAAGGTCTGATGGTCTCCGATGACAACGCTGTCTATGAGCTTCGTTTACAGCAGTTGGCACTAAACGCACAGGTGCAAGCGGCGCTTACCAATGTTGCCCAAGCCATGGCCCAGATGCGTGTGGCGCTAAGTGATGTTGAAGCGTATATCGTTGGTCAGGCGGATAGTGCCGCGACGCAAGCAGAAACGTTAGCCAACGCTGGGCGCTCGTTACTGATTATGGTTACTCTGGCGGTTATCGCGCTGTTGGCGATTTTTGGCTGGCGTACCCTGGTGCGCGTGCTAGGGCCACTAGTGGCGATGCGCCACCAAATGGAAAATATCAGTGGCGCCGCCGGCGAAAATGCCGATCTGTCCAAGCGTCTTGAGCTTAAGCGCAACGATGAAGTGGGCCAAACTGCTCAAGCGTTTAATAACATGATGGATACCTTTGAAGGCATGGTGGCGCAAATTCGTGAAAGCGCTGAATCCATTGCAGCCAGCAGCCGTCAAATTGCGGCAGGTAATGAAAACCTCTCCCAGCGTACCGACCAGCAGGCGTCGTCGTTGGCGGAAACGGCTTCCAGTCTTGAACAGATTACGGCCACTGTAAAACAAACCGCTGAATACGCGGACCAGGCCAAAGACGCCAGCGGCAATGTTGACCAGCGCGCCCGCGCCGCTGGCGAGGTGTCAACGCGCACGACGGCAGCAATGGGGGATATCCGCGAGGCGAGTGAAAAGATTACCTCGATCATTAAAGCCATTGACGATATTGCCTTTCAAACCAACTTGCTGGCGCTCAACGCTTCTGTTGAAGCCGCACGAGCGGGTGAACAGGGGCGTGGGTTTGCAGTAGTGGCGCAAGAAGTGCGCAAACTCGCCGGACGCAGCGCCGAAGAGGCGGCCCAAATTCGTCATTTGGTAGACGACAGTGTCGCCAAGGTGAGCGAGGGCGAGCAACTCGTAAACGCCTCAAGCAAACACCTGCAGGAAATCATTGATAGCCTGAGTGAGGTGACGCGTTATGTTACTGAGATCGCAGGGGCGACCCATGAGCAATCTGCCGGTATTGACCAGATCAACCAGGCGATTTCGCAGTTGGATCAAGTGACGCATCAGAATGCTCGGTTGGTACAAGAAGCGACGACAGCCAGCCATACACTGGATGATCGAGCCGGGGATATGCATTCACTGGTGGGGCGCTTCCGTGTGAGCGACACGGCAGGGCAGCGACATCTAGCCCTGCCACAGCAGGAGGAAGTTACTCAGTAGTAAGCAATTACTACCTGTAGCCGGAAAGCGCTTGCTAGTCTCATCTTACACGCCCCGCGTGTGCTCAAACACTCGATCAATAACCATAAGATAAATAAGAGGAGCACTGAGATGAGCAGCAAGCGCATTTTAATGATTACCGGCGATTTCACTGAAGACTATGAAACCATGGTGCCATTTCAGGCACTGATGGCAGTCGGCCACCGCGTCGATGCTGTCTGCCCTGGGAAAGCCTCGGGCGACACCGTGGCAACAGCGATTCATGACTTCGAAGGTGATCAAACCTATACCGAAAAGCCCGGCCACCGCTTTGCACTGAATGCCGATTTCGCCAGCATTAATCCCGCTGACTACGATGCCTTGGTAGTACCTGGTGGCCGCGCACCTGAATATCTTCGCTTGAACAAAGAGGTGCTAACGATGGTTCAGCACTTTTTCGAGACCAACAAGCCCGTGGCTGCGATTTGCCACGGTGCACAGCTACTAGCCGCCGCAAAAGTGCTGGAAGGAAAGCAGTGCTCCGCTTACCCGGCCTGCCAGCCGGAAGTGGAACTTGCGGGGGGGCACTTTGCCAACCTGGAAGTGACGGATGCGGTAACCGATGGCAACTTGGTTACCGCCCCCGCATGGCCTGCCCACCCAGCCTGGCTTGCGCAGTTTATGGCGCTACTGAATAAGTGATCTTGATCGCGGTAACCTAACGCCGTTTGCGCCCAGTACCCGCTGGGCGCTTTTGTTTGCTGTGCTAATAATTGCCGCTATGCTAATAATTCGAGTGGATACGAATACTCCGAGAGACAATGCCCATGTGTAAACTCTTTATTCAAGCCGACCCTGAGCTGTGGCTCAGCGCGACACACTCGCTGCGCATTGATGGCATGGTCACCAGTGTGCGAATGGAAAACTACTTTTGGCACATTCTTGAAGAGATTGCCCAGCGTGATGGAATGAACACGGCCCAAATGATTACCCGGCTTTATCACGAATCCATAGACGCCGGGCACGATTTGGGCAACTTCACCTCATTTTTACGCGTTTGCGCTCTGCGTTATCAAGCGTTGCAATTGACCGGCGATATTCCCACCCAGCACCAAGTACCAATCGCCACCCTGGACGCTGAGCAAATTTTAGCTCGTGAGGGCGGCAATAGTCGCGACCCGCTGCATTAAAAAGGGGTTATTAACAAGGTCTCACTCAAGTCGCGCTTCTAAAGCAGTTAAAAACTGCTCGATACGCGCTGCGTTGGTGCCCACATCGCTGGCACCCAGACGTGACGCAGAGCGCATATCCACCTGCACACCGTTCTCAATCTCGGTTAAACGTATGACCACATCATCCTCAAAGCCAAACCAGCGCGTTGTCGCGGTGGCTTCTATGTGACTGTCGGTAATGCGGGCGATGCGCCAGCCAGCCTCTTCGGCCTCTGCTTGAGCGGCAGCCAGCACTGTTTGCGGGGCTTCGGCCAATACCAGCGGCTTGATATAGGGGTAGGCAGCTTGTTGTTGCTGAGCGGTGGCTTCGCCGGGGTAGTCGACCGCGTTAGGTGCGGCTTCCCGTGCATTAGCTAAAGCTTCAAAGGCAGGCGGGTTCTGCGTATCAGTGGTGATATCGTGAATCGCGGGCACTTGTTGGGCACGCTGCCAATGCTGCCAGGGTACGTAAAGCAGCGCTACAGCGGCGACGATAACCAGAGTGGCCATTAAAGCTGGCTTAGAACGGCGAGTCAGCATACTAAACAGCAGCGCGATAATACTCACCGCTATCGCCCCTCCAGCGGCATAGACGCCGTTGCGCAGTAAGCTAAACGCTTCGCCGAGGCTGATAAGTTCGCCACGATAAGCAGGCCCAGCGCCCGCCATCATCAGTGCCGCCGCCGCTATCAGCAGAATAGCTAAGCCAGCCAGTACGCTTGTCCAGCGGCTACCTCGAGGGCGTGCCTTTGTTAGTCGCGTTACCATTTTCTCTCCTTATTACAGCGTATTTCGTTATTCTTAGCACAACTTCTTCTTAGCACAAACACTATGTCAATGGGCAATGTGAACGTGTTAAAACCTGACGATAGGATGTATATATATGACCGATAACGCAGCCGCTCTCCGCCAGCTACTGCTTAGCGCTCCGCGTGGTTCCCTGCCAATGACGTATCAGCAGGTGGCTAGCGCACTGGCACTCGCACCACCACGCACCATCGCTCAAGTCACCCAGGCGTTAGAGCTATTAATGCGCGAAGACGCCGCACAGCATAAGCCTTTCACCGCGGCACTGGTGGTCAGCCGCCGAGGCGATGGTTTACCCGCAGCTGGCTTTTTTGAACTAGCGGTCGCCTTAGGTCGCTTTCCTGCGGATACCGCACAGCATGAGGTGGCTTACCGCATAGAGTTTCAGCGCGCCCTAAACGAGCGTGAGAACGATTATAAAAACGAGCAGCGTTAAGTTTCGCCACGCTGGCTAGGCGTTTTTCGCAGCGGCTCAAGCAGCGGGCCAAGCCCATTGTGATCAATTTCGTGCATTAGGTGCAGCAGCTGGCCAATTTCCCCTGAGGGAAAACCTTCCCGAGCAAACCAGTTTAAATAGGGGCCGGGGAGGTCGGCGATAAGACGGCCCTCATATTTGCCAAAGGGCATGGTGCGCGTCACTAACTTTTCCAGATCCTCTGGTTTCATGCATTTACTCCTTTGATATTGAACGAAACACCTTAGACGCCATTTTAGACGCCATTATCAGGCTGCTGGGCTATTTCGCCAATCAATTGGGCCAGCGCCCGGGCGGGATCGCTCAAGTGGCCACTGGTCGGATGAATCAGCCCTATGTCGCGGTGAAACGTTCGCTCGCCTAAATCAATCGCCCGCACTCCTGCTGGCCAGCGTTGCTGAGCAATCGCCTGGGGCACCAGGGCAACGCCGACGCCTTTGGCGACCAGCTTCACGATGGCCTCTAGCTCATCGACTTCGCAGACTTCGCGAACGTTGCAGTGGTTATCGCGAAGGAAGCGATCTACCTGCCGTCCCCCAAAGGAGGCGCGGTCGTAGCGGACAAACGGCTGGCGGGTGATCGGCCCCCGCCACTGGTCGCCGTTAATATGGTGCGGCACGATCAACCGAAATGGTTCATGGGCAAGGGGCGTCCAGCGCAAATCGCTGTGCAGTGAAAAGGGTGGGCGAATAATCACCGCCATATCCAGCTCGCCAGCGTCGACTTGGTTCACCAGTTCCATGGAGAGACCAGGCACCACGCGGGTGCGGCATTCGCTATAGGCGTGATGAAAGCGCGCCAGCGCATCGGGCAGTAGCGAGCGCTGTATCGAAGCGATGGCGCCAATATTGACCCGTTGCGTCGCTGGCTGGCCCGCAGAAGCTTCACCCAGCGTGCTATAGAGGGTGAGCAGGGCATGGGCTTGCTTTAACGTCTCTTGTCCACGCTGGGTCAATATGGCGGCGCGCCCCTTACGCTCAAAAAGGTCGGTACCCAGCTCTTCCTCAAGGCGCTTCATTTGTGCGCTTACCGCCGCTTGGGTGAGGCCAACTTTGTTGCCCGCTGCGGCAAAGGTGCCTTCCTGTGCTACCGCAATCAGCGTTTTTAGCTCGCGGATCATTGATCAATCCTTTTTGTGAATCAGCCAAATAGTTATTGATTTTATTTTCCCATGCGCCGCCGTAGGATGAATACAGCGAGGCCGAATAAAGTGCCCGCGAACCTCATAAAACCCAATAATGTGGAGAATGATCATGAGCCTTTCACCCTTCCATCTGGCGATTCCTGTTTACGATGTAGCGCTGGCGCGGGCGTTTTATAACGATGTGTTTGGTTTGGAAGAGGGGCGTTCCAGTGAACAGTGGGTCGACTTTAATTTTTTCGGCCACCAGTTGGTTATTCATGAGCAGCCCAAAACGCCAGGGCAAGAGAGCGCCCACACCAATCCGGTAGATGGGCATAACGTACCGGTGCCGCACTTTGGCGTCATCTTAGAGTGGGACGAGTGGGAAGCCCTGGCCGAGCGCTTGAAAGCGCGGGAAACGCAGTTTGTCATCGAACCGTATATTCGCTTTAAAGGCGAAGTTGGTGAGCAGGCCACCATGTTTCTGCTCGACCCCTGTGGAAACGCCCTGGAGTTCAAGGCGTTTAAAGATATGAGCCAGGTGTTTGCAAAATAAACTTTGCAAAATAACTTTTGCAAAGTCTCGTTGTACTAGACCCAGCATCAGGCCCGTAACGCTTGCTCCTGACGGCGATGCTGAAGCGGGGGCTCGCCAAAGTAGCGTTTATAGTCGCGGCTAAACTGAGGCACGCTGCGGTAACCCACCGCCGCTGCGGCCTGATTAACGTTGTGATTATCCTGCAGCAGCAACTGCTGTGCCTTGATTAAGCGGAGCCGCTTTAAGTACTGGGCCGGTGACGAGCGGGTAATCTGCTTAAAGTGCTGGTGAAACGTCGATGGACTCATATTGGCCTGTGCTGCCAACTGTTCCACGCTAAAGTCGTCGGCAAAATGGGTGTGGAGCTTAGACAGCACCTGCACAATGCGTGAATAGTTACCATGCCCCAGTACCAACGCCCGTAAGGCGGGTCCCTGCTCCCCCTTTAGCGCTTCAAAAACCACATCGCGAATGCGCGCTGTGCCCATGGTGCTGCATTCTACCGCTACATCTAGTGTGCGCGCTAAGCGCAATACGGCCTCCTGCATGCCCTCTGTCATTGCCACTGAGGCCATCGGCAGAGGCGCCTGGGCGTTATGACCGGTATCTCCCATGGCTGTCACCATCTCGCTTAACAGTGCTGGATCCAAGCGTACGGATATACCTAGCAATGGGGCTTCCGGTGAGCCGTAGGTTTCGCACTCAAAGGGTAGTGGCAGCGTTTGGACTAAATAGTGGCCGGGGTCGTAATAGATTTCGCGATCACCGAGATAACCCATTTTGCGCCCCTGGGCAATGATGGTCAGGCTCGGCTCATAGAGAAGCGGTGTACGCACCTGGTGGCGGCTTAAGCAGAGTAACGATACGCCGGGTAGCGGCGTGTCATTGATACCGTCGCCTTTAATGAGTGGCGTGATAACGGTAGCCAGCGCATTGCCAGCCCGAGCGGTGGAGGCCATAGTTGTTTCTCTGGTTTATGGTGGCTTTTGTATGATAATAACGATTTATGGCTGTTTTTTGTTATTTTATTACGTGCTGTCGGAGTAATGGGCAAAAATGGCGTAGCTTCGTTCATCGCTATCCGCATGGATTAGGCCAATACTGTCGGCATGCCTCGCACACGAGGAGAGATTGCTGACATTTAAGGCTGATTTTGAAGGCAGCCTTTTAACGTCTAGTTTTTAAGACATATGGAGCCCTACCGATGAGCCAAGCATTATCCTATGCGGCATTTGCTAACGATAAGCCCTTAGCACCGTTTACGTTTGATCGTCGCCAGCCGCGCCCTGATGACGTAGCGATTGAAATTCTCTACTGCGGCGTCTGCCACAGCGACCTGCACTTTGCCCGCAATGACTGGGGCATGAGCCAGTACCCAGTCGTGCTCGGCCATGAAATTGTCGGCCGTGTGACCTCTGTCGGCGATAAAGTATCGCGCTTTAAAGCCGGTGACTTGGTGGGTGTCGGCTGCATGGTGGACTCATGCCGTACTTGCGCAGCCTGTAAAGACGGCGTAGAGCAGTACTGCCTGGAAGGCTTTACCATGACCTACGGCGGCGAAGATCGTCAGGATGGCACCATGACCCAGGGTGGCTACTCCGACTCCATCGTCGTGAGTGAGCACTTTGTGCTGCAGATGCCTGATGACATCGATCTAGCCTCAGCAGCGCCGATTCTCTGCGCCGGCGTGACCACCTATTCGCCGCTCAAACATCACGGCGTAGGTAAAGGCCATAAAGTCGGTGTGATTGGAATGGGTGGCTTAGGTCACATGGGCGTTAAACTGGCTAAAGCGCTGGGCGCTGAAGTAACGGTTTTCACCCGCTCTGACGCTAAAGTTGAAGAAGCAAAGCGTAACGGTGCTGACCATGTGGTGGTTTCCAGCGACCAGGCACAGATGGATGCGGTGGCTGAAACCTTCGATTTCATGCTCGACACCGTGCCCGTACAGCACGATCTAAACCCTTACCTAACGTCGCTGAAGTATGATGGTACTCACATTATCGTTGGCTTGCTGGAGCCCATTGAGCCAGCCATTGAAGCCTTTAACCTGGTCTTTAAGCGTCGTGTTGTGGCCGGTTCGCTAATTGGTGGCATTGCAGAGACCGAAGAGCTGCTCAAGCTGTGCGCTGATCAAGGCATTACCTGTGATATTGAGATGCTCGATATCAACAACATTAACGAAGGCTTTGAGCGCATGGAAAAAGGCGATGTACGCTATCGTTTCGTGATTGATATGGCGACGCTAAAAAACAGCGCAGCCTAAATGACGGATTGACTAGCTGCCTATCTAGCCACTTAGGTAGGCGGCGATCTTGAGTAGAACAAAACGGCCCGAGTCCTGCAGAGGACTCGGGCCGATTTTCTAGCTAGCCGTTTTAGCGCCGATGGCATTTCAACTTCGTGTATGGCGTGTGGCTCTTGCTGCCACCACGCCGGGCAAGAGCATCAAGCCTGCCAGCAACCAAGCTGGCCAACTACCCAAACGGGTGAACGGTGTCAGGCCTTCCATTGCGTAGAACTCGCCGGTAAGCGTTGCGGTTTCAAACTGTGGGGCGCGTCCAACAATGTGCCCCTTGGAATCGATAATTGCGGTAATGCCGTTGCTTGTGGCGCGTACCACATAGCGACCATTCTCAAGCGCGCGTAGGCGTGCCATTTGCAGGTGCTGGTGGGGGCCAATTGAAGCCCCAAACCAGGTGTCGTTAGACACCGTCATAATCACACCGCTGTCTTGGGCGCGGCGGGCCACTAGTTGCGGGTAAATAATCTCATAGCAGATCGCATTGCCAATATTAACCCCGGCGGCCTGCATCGGTGTTTGTTCTGTTTCACCTTTGGTGAACGTCGACATGGGCAAATCGAAGAAATTGATCGCACCACGCAGCACGCTTTCTAGCGGCAGATACTCACCAAAAGGCACCAGGTGCTCTTTCTGGTAGCTGCCCTCTACGTCGCCTACGCCAATCACGCTATTGAAGTAGCGTTCTTGTTCGTCGCGCTGAACGATGCCGGTGAGTAGGGCGACGTCGGGCGGTAGGTTCGCTTGCACTCGCTCCAGTACCGGTCGGGCCTGGGTCTCCATCATCGGCAGGGCGGTTTCTGGCCAGATGATCAGGTCAACCTCGTCGGCGACTTCGCGGGTGAGTTCGCTGTAGGTATTCGCCGCTGTGCGCTGCCCTTCGGGCGTCCACTTCAACAGCTGCGGCAGATTGCCCTGTAGCAGTGCCACGCGCGTAGGCTCGTCGGCTGGCGTCGTCCACTGGTGGGGGAGTGCCAACGGAATTAACCAAATGGCCGCCAGTGGGGCAAGCGACCACCACTGACGTCGCAGCAGTAGCTCAGCGCCAAGCGCACCAGTAAGAGCGACTAGCAGTGAAAGCAGATAGACGCCGCCAACGGGCGCCCAGGAAGCCAGTGGCGAGTCGACATAGCCAGAGCCCAGCAGCAGCCAAGGAAAGCCGGTAAACAGGTAGGTGCGTAGCACCTCGCCCAATACCCAGGCGCCCGCAAAGCTGATAAACGCGAGTCGGGCGGAGGTAAAGCGCCGGTACAGCCAGAAAGTACCGGCAAAAAATAGCGCCAAAATCGTGACGAACAGTGCGGTTAGGAAAACGGCTAGCGGTACGCCGGTATAGCCATAGTCGTGGATAGAGACATACACCCAGGAGGTGCCGCTGGCGAACAGTGCCACACCGTATAGCCAGCCCTTCAGGGCCGCTTGAGCGGGGGTTAAGGTGTGCAGGCCAATATAGAGCAAACCAATCGCCACTGGGCCTAGCCACCAAAGCTCAAAAGGGGAAGCCGTTAGGGTGGTGAAGCCGCCGGCCACCAGGGCGGCAAGCAGCTGTAACAAAAACACGCGGGGTAAACCCATAGCGATAACCTATCTACGGTAAGGTGCGAGGGAGTGGTTAGAGAGCAGAGTGACAATAAGCGCCTAGGCTGGCTTGTTCTCCTGGTCATCATCCTCTTCATCATCACGACGGGTGTCCCGGTAGGCTTCGAGTAGACGAATGCGCCGAGTGTCGGCATTAAGGATCACAAACCGCCAGCCGCCCAGAATGGTGTGTTCACCGCGCCGAGGTAGATGGCCAAACTGCTGCATCACCAGGCCGCCAACGGTATCGAACTCATCGTCAGAGAACTCGGTGTCAAAGCGTTCGTTGAAGTCTTCGATAGGCGTCAGCGCCCGAATGGCGTAGCGGCCATTCTCTATTTCGCGGATATCGTCCTCTTCGTCGGTATCGTGCTCATCTTCGATGTCGCCGACAATCTGCTCAAGAATATCTTCGATGGTGATAATGCCCGCGGTGCCGCCGTATTCATCCACCACCACCGCCATGTGATTGTGGGTATCCCGAAACTCTTTAAGCAGGCTGTTAAGGCGTTTTGATTCAGGGATAAACATCGCTGGGCGCAAAATGTCATCTAACTTGAAAGCATCGCGCTGGGCCTGGGTCTGGGAGAGCAGGGGGAGTAAATCTTTTACCAGCAGAATGCCTTTTACGTCATCCAGGTTTTCGCCAATCACCGGGTAGCGGGAGTGCCCGGTTTCCTGAATCAGCGGTAGGTAGCCGTCGCTGGTTTGATCCAGGGCGATGGCGGAGACCTGGGAGCGGGGTATCAGCACTTCACGAACCTGCTGATCGCTGATCTCAAGCGCACCCTCGATGATCATAATGGCGTCTTGATCCAGTTTTAACTTCCCTGCGGTATGGCGTAAAAACGTCATCAGTTCATCGCGTGAACTGGGTTCGTCATTGTCTCCGGAAAGGGCGCCAAAGATTTTCTCGAGCCAGGATTTTTGATTGAGGTTGCTCGATCGGTCTTCGCTCATGCGTCAATTCTCTCGTTTGCGGGCAGACAGTTGCTATCTCGTTAGGTAGCTGTTTTATCACTGAAGCGGGGGATAGTACCAGATTCATTGTTACCTGATTTAACGCAGCGCTATCAAATAATAAAGAGTAAGCGCTCAGACGTGATCGCCATTGGGCGCTAGGGTGTTGTCAGCATATGGGTCAGGGATATTCAGCTCGGCCAAAAGATCACGCTCAAACTGCTCCATCTCCTCTGCCTCGTGATCATCAATATGATCGTAGCCCATTAAATGCAGGATGCCATGAATGACCATATGGGCGTAGTGGTGCTCAATCGACTTGCCTTGCTCGCTGGCTTCTTTGGCCACTACGGCATGGCAAATCACCAGGTCGCCGAGTAACGGAAAATCAACACCCGGCGGGCTCTCAAAAGGGAATGACAGCACGTTGGTGGTTTTGTCTTTGCCGCGGTAGTCACGATTGAGCGTTTGGCTTTCGAGCTCATCCACAAAGCGAATAGTCACTTCAAGGCGCTGATCGTCAGGATGGTGGGCAAACACACAGCTCACCCATTGGGTGAGCTGTGTCAGGCTGGGTAGCAGTGGTTCGTCAATCGCCGCCTGACGATCAACGATGCATCCATTCTTTGTACCTTCACTCATCGCGAGCTATCCCAGGAACCTTCACGCGCCTGCATACGTGCGTCACGCTCTTGCTGGCGCACCTCGCGGCGGGCACGCTCTTCCACCTCCTGCTGGGATTCAAACATATCGTAAGCTTCGATAATGCGCTGAACCAGCGGGTGGCGTACCACATCCTTGGCAGCAAAGTGGGTGACGCCGATGCCTTGAGTGTCTTTCAACACGTCAAGAACCTGAATCAGCCCCGAACGCTGGCCTTTGGGTAGGTCGACCTGAGTCACGTCGCCGGTAATGACGGCGGTAGAGCCAAAGCCAATCCGGGTCAGAAACATTTTCATCTGCTCCGGGGTGGTGTTCTGGCTCTCATCCAGAATGATGTAAGAGTTATTGAGCGTACGACCGCGCATATAGGCCAGCGGGGCGATCTCAATCACCTGGCGCTCAATCAGTTTGGCTACCTGCTCAAAACCGATCATTTCATACAGAGCGTCGTAAAGAGGGCGCAGGTAGGGATCAATTTTCTGGGCCAGATCGCCGGGCAGGAAACCAAGTTTTTCACCCGCTTCAACCGCCGGGCGCACGAGTAGAATGCGGCGCACTTCCTGTTGGTTGAGTGCTTCGACCGCGGCGGCAACGGCAAGGTAGGTTTTACCCGTGCCCGCAGGCCCAATGCCAAAGTTGATATCGTGTTCGCGGATGCTGGAGACGTAGCGCTGCTGGTTAAGCCCGCGTGGTTTGATCATGGTGCGCGGTGTGCGCATGATCACTTCATCGCTGCTGCCGTAACCGTCCTCTTCCTCTTCCAGGGCTTCAAGCCCGGACTCTTGTAGGAACAGGTGCACGGTGTCTGCGTCAAGCTCGTTTGCCGCTGTTTCGCGATAGAGGTGTTCCAGCACGTTTGCCGCTGCCTTAATGCGGTTGGCTGGGCCCGCCAGTTGGAACACATTGCCCCGGTTGCGCAGCGTCACATCTAGGCGGCTTTCAATCAGCTTCAAATGCTCGTCCTGCTGGCCGCAAAGGCTAGCAAGGCGCTGCGGATCATTGGGTTCAAGGCTTAAGGTGATGATGCGATTGGCCTGAGGTGTTGGCTGGCTCAAGAGTGGGGAACCCCTCGTTAGTGTGTGTATCGTTCAGCTTACTGCCCCGCCCGAAGCGGGGCAATGATCTGTGATAAGAGAACGATCAATAGCGCTCGGGCGAGGCAAGCTCACCGCGCAGCGAATTGGGGAATGCTTCGGTGATCTCCACATCGACAAAGTAGCCGATGAGCTCGGTGGGGTTGGCGGCGCGGAAGTTAACCACGCGGTTATTCTCGGTACGCCCTGAGAGCTGGCCGGGGTCGCGTGGCGAAAAGCCGTTAACCAGTACGCGCTGCGTACTGCCTACCATGCGACGGCTAATCTGCGCGGTTTGCTGAATAATCCGCTCTTGTAGAATTGCCAAGCGCTGCTTTTTGACGCTTTCCGGGGTTTCATCCGGTAAGCCAGAGGCGGGGGTGCCCGGGCGCGCGGAGTAAACGAAGCTAAACGAGTGATCGAAACCGATTTGATGGATCAAGTTCATCGTCGCTTCAAAATCTTCTTCTGTTTCGCCAGGGAAGCCGATGATGAAGTCAGAGGAGAAGCTGATATCTGGGCGATTGGCACGGATACGCTCCATCTTCTCGATGTATTCGGCCGCCGTATGCCCACGCTTCATGGCGTTAAGAATGCGGTCTGAACCCGACTGTACCGGGAGGTGCAGGTGGCTGACCAGCTCAGGAATATCGGCGAATGCGTCTACGAGGCTATCGGTAAACTCTACCGGGTGTGAGGTGGTAAAGCGGACACGATCAATACCATCGACCGCCGCTACACAGGCAATCAGTTCGGCCAGGTCGATTTCATCGCCAAGCTGGTTCTCTCCGCGGTAGGCGTTGACGTTCTGGCCCAGCAGGTTGATCTCACGCACGCCCTGGTCGGAAAGGTGGATAACTTCGTCCATCACCGCCTCAAAGGGCCGCGAGACCTCTTCACCTCGGGTGTAGGGCACCACGCAGAAGGTGCAATACTTTGAGCACCCCTCCATGATCGACACAAACGCCGTCGCGCCGTCGGAGGTGGGTTTGGGCAGGTGGTCAAACTTTTCGATTTCAGGAAAAGTGACATCCACCGCGGCAATCTGGTTATTGCCACGGGCATCCAGCATCGACGGTACGCGGTGTAGGGTTTGCGGCCCGAACACCATGTCAACATGGGGTGCCCGCTTGCGGATCGCTTCGCCTTCCTGGCTTGCCACGCAGCCACCAACGCCAATCACTAAGTTGGGATTGGCGTCTTTAAGTTTTTTCCAGCGACCCAGCTGATGAAAAACTTTCTCCTGTGCTTTTTCGCGAATCGAGCAGGTGTTTAACAGAATGACATCGGCTTCACGCTCATTATCAGTGAGTTCGAGCTGGTGAGATTCGCCGAGCAGATCCGCCATGCGTGAGGAGTCGTACTCGTTCATTTGGCAGCCGTGCGTTTTGATGAAGAGCTTCTTCGCCATCGGTACCTGTCATCTATGAGTCGTCGGGGGGACGAGGATGAATGGAGTGTTTTCGTGCGGCCGACGGTTACGGTTGCCGAACCGCTATCATTGAGTAGGCGCATTATACGGATACAGGAAACCAGCGGCTAGCGTTCATCCATAATCGATACTTGACCCTAAAGATTCTATGGGTATACTACGCACCGTGTTTGAGCAGTTCCTCGATAGCTCAGTTGGTAGAGCAAATGACTGTTAATCATTGGGTCGCAGGTTCGAGTCCTGCTCGAGGAGCCAATCACTTGCTGATATGTATTAGCATTTTGGCCTAGCTTTAAACACACTGGCGTTTGAAAAGACAGCGCTTACGAAGAAATAGCTTATAATGTTCCTCGATAGCTCAGTTGGTAGAGCAAATGACTGTTAATCATTGGGTCGCAGGTTCGAGTCCTGCTCGAGGAGCCAATCACTTGCTGATATGTATTAGCATTTTGGCCTAGCTTTAAACACACTGGCGTTTGAAAAGACAGCGCTTACGAAGAAATAGCTTATAATGTTCCTCGATAGCTCAGTTGGTAGAGCAAATGACTGTTAATCATTGGGTCGCAGGTTCGAGTCCTGCTCGAGGAGCCAAGTTATATCACTGCTAGTATGTATTTTGCTGCCTCTTCACGGAACGCCGTTTTGATCGGTATGTTGCCCAGGTAGCACATTGTTCCTCGATAGCTCAGTTGGTAGAGCAAATGACTGTTAATCATTGGGTCGCAGGTTCGAGTCCTGCTCGAGGAGCCATTTCGTTTTATCCCCCGCACTCTATATTGCCGGTTAGCTAAATGCTGACAATCTTCCTCTATTGCTACCCATAATTTTTGCATACCCAAATGCTAT
The DNA here is from genome assembly GCF_000236035.1 of Vreelandella boliviensis LC1. Taxonomy (GTDB): domain Bacteria; phylum Pseudomonadota; class Gammaproteobacteria; order Pseudomonadales; family Halomonadaceae; genus Vreelandella; species Vreelandella boliviensis. Next base: position 594,904 of record NZ_JH393258.1, on the reverse strand, counting down.
GTAGTTGCCAGCTAGAGCCTAGGCTATTTTGTCGTGTCTGAAAGATGCGTGTGTCGAATCGTTGCAAGTGTGATTGGCGCTTATCGTTAACCACTCTAGTGACGTAAACTATGCTGATCATCCATTGGTTTAGGAAGTTCATGGTGGGCAACGTCAATGCGCCCCAGGCGCTGCAGGTATTTAAGTGTTTAAGCGATGAAACGCGTTTGATGCTGGTGCTCCTGGTGGCTGAAGAGCAAGAGCTTTGCGTGTGCGAAATGACCCATGCGCTGCAGGAGTCGCAGCCTAAAGTATCGCGCCACTTGGCTCAGTTACGTCAGTGCGGGCTGCTCAGTGATCAGCGCGAAGGGCAGTGGGTCTATTACCGGCTTGCCCCGCAGCTACCTGGCTGGACGCTTGAAATTATTCGCGCAGGCAGTCAGGGCAGTGCCGTTCAGTTAGCAGCACTCACTCAGCGCTTAACTAAAATGGGTGATCGGCCGACTCGTCTTGCAGCGCTGTGTTGAAGGGCTGTTTTGAAGGACTGTTTTGAAGGACTGTTTTTTGAAGGGCTAGCTTGATGCCAGAATCTAAAACGCCGCCCCCTTGTGTGAAGGGGGCGGCGTTATTTTGAACTCAACGTATTGTTTAGCGGTGAGTCTAGTGTTTAACAGGCGCCATTAGCGTTTTGCTGCTAACCGCTGGGTCTCTTGCAGGTGAGCGTAGTCGAGTAGGATCTCAGCCGATTCGAGCACATAGGCACGATCAACGGCCAGTGCTTCATCCTCTTCGCTTTCGTTGTTTTGCGAGGCCTCGGTATCTCCGGTCTCTTCCGTTGCCCCCTCTGTGACATCTGCTCGAGCGTCCATCCACTCATCCAACTCATCAAGGCCCAGCGTGCGGCGGCGTTGGTTTTCCAGCGAGAGCTGCTCGGCTTCCTGGGCTTCCATTTCGCGCTTACGTTGCTCGCGATTTAAACTTACGCTGGTGTGCTGCTCGCGTAACTGGCGGGCCAGCGTGGATTGACGCTCTAAATAGCGGAAGTTAGCGTTGTCCTGGGCGCGAGCATTGTGCTGGGCGATCAGCTTGTCTAGCATGGTTTCAGGTTCGCCATAGCGGCGATACTGGACGTTCTGAACGGTGTCCCAGGCCAGCGCATTATCCAGGCTGCTTTCACCGATACGTTCGGGGTCAATTAGGCTGGGAAAGTCGATATCCGGCTCTACACCGCGGTTCTGGGTGCTATCGCCGGAAATGCGATAGAACTTGGCGCGGGTTAGCTTAATCTGTCCGTGGCTCAGCTCGTTGAGCGTCTGCACGGTGCCTTTGCCGAACGTCGGCGTGCCTAACACTAAACCGCGACCATAATCCTGAATTGCACCGGCAAAGATCTCAGAGGCGGAGGCGGATAGGCGGTTCACCAGCACCCCTAGCGGGCCGTCATAGAGCGTACCTGCTTCGCTGTCACCATAGAGCTGAATACGCCCCTGGGCATCGCGCACTTGTACGGTGGGGCCGCGGTCAATAAACAGGCCGATGAGTGAATTGGCTTCCTGTAGGGCGCCGCCGCCGTTGTTACGCAGGTCAAGAACGATACCTTCCACGCCCTCTTCTTTAAGGCGTTCGACTTCTTTGGCGACATCTCGCGTAGTGCTGCGATACTCCTCTTCACCGGCTTGCCAGGCGTCAAAATCGACGTAGAAAGTAGGGATGTTAATCACCCCTAGGCGGTGAGGCTCGCCATCGCGCTCAACGTCAATGATTTCACTGCTGGCAGCTTGATCTTCAAGGCTGACGGTGTCACGTGTGATCTGAACAGTTTGCGAACGGGTCATATCGACTGCTTGGGCGGGCACCACATCCAGACGAACGACAGAGCCTTTGGGGCCGCGAATCAGATCCACCACATTGTCCAGACGCATGCCGACCACATTGACCATCTCGCCCTCTTCCTGGCCCACGGCGATGATCCGGTCAGCGGGTTCCAATACGCCTGCGCGTTCGGCAGGGCCTCCGGGTACTAGGCTTGCGACTTTAACGTACTCGCCGTCTGACTGGAGCAAGGCGCCAATGCCTTCAAGGGAGAGGCTCATTTGAATATCGAAGGATTCGCCCTGGCGGGGGGAGAGGTAGCCAGTGTGCGGGTCGATGCTGCTAGTGACGGCCGCCATAAGTACGCCAAACACATCTTCAGGTTCGGTTTGCTCCAATCGCGTCAGTTGGCCTTCATAGCGCTGGCGCAAATTTGTTTCAATCTGTTCGTTATCCTGGTCGGTTAGGGCGAGCGTCAAGGCATCATTTTTGAGCCGTTTACGCCATAACTCGTCGAGCTCGCTTTGCCGGGATGCCCAGGGCGCCTCTTCGCGATCAATTTCCAGACGCTCGTTGCTCTCAAAATCAAAACTAAGCCCTATGTCGAGCTGCGCGAGCAGCGACTCAAGGCGTGCGCGCTGCCGCTCACTAAAGGTGTTGTAGAGTTCAAATGCATCTTCCAGATCGCCATTGAAAAGGGCGTCTGCCATGCTTGTCTCTAAGTGGCGATAGGGCTCGATGTCACTGCGCAGCAGGTAGGCACGCTGGCCGTCAAGAATGTCCAAATAGCGTTGGAAAGCGTCCTGCGACCACGTTTCGTCAAAAGTAATATCAGCATAGTGGCCGTAGCGGAGCGAGTCCGCAATTTCCACTGCCGCCTGGCGTTGTTCGTTAGTTGGCTCAAGTTGCGCGAAGGCGGCTGGGCTGGCAATAACCAGCATGACAGCCAGGGCGACCGAACGCGAAAGCGTTGCAAACAAGCTCATCAGTCAAGCTCTCCCGGATTTGTGTACACTCATTCTTCCCTAGACCCGCATGTGACCCATGAGTTGCGTAGGTCGAGGGGGTATTGTAGCAGGTCGCCTGCGCTATGAGACTCAATCATTACAGTTATGAGGATTTCCATGTCCGAGACTTTCAACGCAGATCGTTTAACGCGCCTATGCGATTTTCTGCGCCAATCACCGACCCCGTGGCACGCGGCAGGCAATATGGCTTCGCGATTGGAGCAAGCCGGTTTTCAGCGGCTGGAAGAGAAGGCCAATTGGCAGCTTACACCGGGCAAGCGCTACTACGTTACCCGTAATGACTCGGCAATTATTGCTTTTCAGCTGCCGGAGTCTGAATTAACTGCGCTACGTATGATCGGTGCGCATACTGATAGCCCGGGGCTGCATCTAAAGCCCAACGCCACTCTGTGCTCCGCCGGTTGGTTGCAGTTAGGAGTGCAGGTATACGGAGGTGTTTTGTTGGCGCCGTGGTTTGACCGGGATCTGGGGTTGGCGGGGCGGGTGCATGTGCGCCATGCTGATGGCCGTTTAGAAAGCATATTGCTCAATGTCGACCGCGCGATTGCGATGGTGCCGAGCTTGGCGATTCATCTTGATCGTGACGTGAATAGTGGTCGTCCGATTAATCCTCAGACGCAAATGGCGCCCGTGTTGATGCAAAGCGACACTGCTACGCTAGGCGAGTTGGTGGCGCAATGGCTAGAAGAGCAGCATGGCATGCGTGCTGTGGAAGTGGTTGATTTTGAATTGGGGTTTTACGATGTTCAGCCGCCATCGCTGGTCGGTGTTAAGCAAGAGCTAGTGGCGAGTGCCCGGCTGGATAACCTGCTTTCCTGCTTCATCGGTTTAGAAGCGCTCTTGGCTTGCGATGGCAGCCAAGGCGCTTTGCTGGTAGCCAATGACCATGAGGAAGTCGGTAGTGCCAGTGCCTGTGGTGCCCAAGGCCCTTTCCTGGCGGATGTGTTAAAGCGCATTAATGCCCAGCTCGGGGGAAGTGAAGAGTCGTTGATTCAGTTGATTCAATCGTCTTTGATGATCTCTTGCGATAACGCCCACGCGCTACACCCTAACTTTCGTGATAAGCACGATGAGTGCCACGGTCCGGCGATTAATGGCGGCCCGGTCATCAAGGTGAATTCCAGCCAGCGTTATGCCACCAATAGTGTCACCGGCGCGCTGTTTCGCGATGTATGTCGCGAGGCGGACGTGCCCGTGCAGTCGTTTGTTACCCGGGCGGATATGGGTTGCGGAAGTACGATTGGCCCGATTACCGCCACTGAATTGGGTGTGCCCACCATTGATGTGGGGGTGCCTCAATGGGCGATGCATTCGATTCGGGAAACGGCAGGCACGAAAGATGTTGATTACCTGACCCGCGCGCTAACGCTGTTTTTAAACCGCGCAACCTTGAGATAGCGTTAGATGAGTTCGCACTAAATGATCTAGCAACGAAAAAGCCCGCTGACAGAGTCAGCGGGCTTTTTCTATATTCTTAAGTTCGTCGTTTGGTGGCTACGCCCTGATTTGAACAGGGGACCCCATCATTATGAGTGATGTGCTCTAACCAGCTGAGCTACGTAGCCTTTCAACGGGGGCGGATATTACTCATCAAGGTGCCGTTCGTCAAGCATTTTTGTGCAAGGAGGTACGGCCCGTCAGTCATCCTCTAGCGGGAGCCACACCATTGCGGCACTGATCACGTCCTGGTAGTTACGGATTCGCTGGACATAGTGCACGGGTTCATAGCCCCGCGCATAGCCATAGCGGGTCTGGGGGTAATAGCGCTTGTCAGCCTTTAGCGGCAGTACCTCTTTCATGTCTTCCCAGGAGTCTGGGTTCTTGCCCAATTCGCGGGCCAACTGTCGAGCGTCTAGCACGTGACCACGGCCAATGTTGTAACTTGCCAGGGCTAGGTAGGTGCGATCCGGTTCGGGGAGGGTGTCGGGTAGGCGCTGATGACGGTCAGCGAGATAGCGGGCGCCGCCGTCGATAGCCGCGGCCGGGTTTAAACGATTATCGACACCGAGGGATTCAGCGGTATTTTGGGTTAGCATCATGATGCCGCGCACGCCGGTAGGGGAAACGGCCTGGGGATCCCAGTTCGACTCCTGGTAAGCCAGGGCCGCAAGCAGGTCGGCGGGCATCCCGGTGTCATCCTCGGCCTCTAGGAAGAGGTCGAGGAAGTTAGGCAGGCGCTCGTCGATGCGTTGATTGAGGGCGCGTAGGTCGACGAAATCGAATTCACCGATGTAGGCGTAGTAGTGCTGAATGACTCCCGCGATGTTTTCTTGGCCGTCGCTGCTCTCCATCCATTGATTGGCCAACTCGGCGAGTGCCTGGTGGTCTGGGGGTAAATACCAGCCCAATCGATCACCGCTGGTGAGGTTCATGGCAACCTCCAGGTGCGGGAAGTGACGCCGCACTACCCGAACGATATTGGAGTCGGCCAAGGTGCAGTCGATGCGCTTTTCGGCCACTTCGGTCAGCAATATCTCAGTAGTGCGAGGATCCTCCTCGAAGACGATGCCGGTGTACTGATTGACCAAACTTTGCAGCTTTTCAGCGTAGCTGGAATCCGCCGTGACGCGGATATCGACCCCCGCCATTTCCTCTACCTGGCGTGGCAAGGGGCGCAAATCGCGGTGGCAGACCAGTTGCTCAACGATATTGGTGTGGGTGGGCCCCTGGGTAAAGTGCTCGTCGCGTGAGGGGAGGTGGGTAAGTCCAGCGGCGGCCAGCTGAATCTCACCGTCTTTCAGGGCTTGAAGCACTTCAGAGGTGGACTCGAACAGCTTCCACTCAACCTGCCAGTCGTTGGCGGCGGCGAACGACTCAATCAGGTCGTGCTCCGGCCCGGCGGGTGTCCCATCACGATCAAGGTGGTAAGTGGTGGCGCTGTTGCGGGTGGCTACACTAAGTATCCCGCCTGGCTCGGGCGGTTCGAGTTGTGTGATCGATGGCTCGCTTCCTTCGCAGCCCAGTAGCATGAGCAGCGGAAAGGTGGCGATTAATAGGCGGGGGCGAAAAAATGGCATGTATTAAACGTAGCAGGCTTTTGCGCTGCCAGGAAGGTAGCGCTTAAACGCTAGGCACGCCTATGGGTTGGCAAGGGCGTCAGCAAGAGTGACGAATGCCAAGAACAGTGACTTCCAATAGCAGGGGCTTCAAGACCTTGGGCTTCAAGACCTGGGGCTTCAAGACCTGGGGCTTCAAATACTTGTGGCTGCCCCTATGAAGAGGGCAGCCAGCAGGTAATACTTAGTTACACATTGAACCGGAAGTGCACTACGTCGCCATCTTTGACAATGTACTCTTTGCCTTCCAGGCGCCACTTACCGGCATCTTTAGCACCCTGTTCGCCGCCTAATGAGACAAAATCGTCATAGGCGACAACTTCGGCACGGATGAAGCCTTTTTGAAAGTCGGTGTGAATCACGCCAGCGGCTTCTGGGGCTGTTGCGCCCTCTTTCACTGTCCAGGCGCGAACTTCTTTAACACCGGCAGTGAAGTAGGTCTGCAGGCCCAGCAGTGAGTAACCCGCACGAATCACGCGATCAAGGCCGGGCTCGTCCATGCCCATCTCGCTTAAAAACATCGAGCGCTCTTCGTCATCCAGCTCAGCGATTTCAGCTTCCAACTGATTGCATACGGGTACCACTAGCGCGCCTTCCTCAGCGGCGATTTCATTGACAATATCCAGGTAGGGATTGTTCTCGAAACCGTCTTCATTGACGTTGGCAATGTACATAGTCGGCTTCAGCGTCAAAAAGCCGAAGCTCTTCACCTGGCGCTGCTCTTCTTCGCTTAATCCAAAGCTACGTAGCGGCAAGCCTTCAGCAACATGGGGCTGGATACGATCAAGAATTGCCTTGGTGGCAATGGCATCTTTATCGCCGCCCTTCACCGAGCGAACCAAGCGCTGGCTAGCTTTCTCGACGGTGTCCAGGTCGGCCAGGGCCAACTCTAAATTGATCGTTTCGATATCAGCGCGGGGGTCGACCTGGTTGGCTACGTGGATAACGTTGTCGTTATCGAAGCAGCGCACCACGTGGGCAATCGCCTGGGTTTCACGGATATTGGCCAGGAATTTATTGCCCAAGCCCTCACCTTTGGATGCCCCGGCGACCAAGCCAGCAATGTCGACGAACTCCATAGTGGTCGGCAGTACTTTTTGCGGCTTGACGATCTCAGCGAGCTTATCAAGGCGCGGATCCGGCATCGGAACGATACCCACGTTCGGCTCAATGGTGCAGAAGGGGAAGTTTTCTGCATCAATGCCTGACTTGGTCAGTGCATTAAATAGTGTGGACTTGCCGACGTTAGGCAGGCCGACGATGCCGCAATTGAAACCCATAAAATGTTCCTGAGAATAAGGTGGTAGGGCGTAAAATTATCGCCATTCTACGAGATGCGCTAGCCGTCAGCCACCGGCGTAACTAGCCAGCTTTCGACTGAGTCTATTCTGACTTAAGGCTGTGTAACTGGTTCATGGCTTTGGCCCAGTCTCCCGCTAGCGCTAGTGGCAGCGTAGCGACGCACTCATCCAGGGCGCGAACGATTGCTTCGTGTTCGGCCTTGCCGGGCCGCCCCAGTACATAATTAGTAACCTGACGTGCCTCGCCGGGGTGGCCAATGCCAATCCGTACCCGGTGAAACTGCTTCTGACCGCCTAGTGCACTGATAATATCGCGCAAGCCGTTGTGGCCACCATGCCCGCCGCCGGTTTTGTAGCGTGCCTGGCCGGGGGGGAGGTCGAGTTCGTCGTGGGCGACCAGCAGGTTTTCAGGGGCAAGTTTGAAGAATTGGCTCAAGGCTGCCACCGCGGCACCACTACGATTCATAAAGGTGGCGGGGTTGAGTAGGTGCAGCTCATGGTTGCCTAGACGCACCTTGGCGTAGTGGCCGAAAAATTTCTTTTCCGGGCGCAAATCTGCATGGGCGCTCTGCGCAATAGCATCTACCAGCCAGAATCCGGCATTATGGCGCGTGGCGTCATACTCCGCTCCGGGGTTACCTAATCCAATGATGGCTGTTACCTGGCTCATCTTCCCACCTCATGCAAAATATCCAGAAGACCTATCCAGAAGACCTGTCCAGAAGACATGGTTGACGCCGGGCCAGCGACGGCCCTAAAAAAAATCAAGCGCCGGGGCGCTTGATTCTAACATCATGTCAGCATCATAAGGGCCATGCAGGCATGGCCCCAATAGGATGCTGGGGGCACTTACTCGGCGCTGGTGTCTTCTTCGCCTTCGCTTGCACCGTCTTCATCTTCTTCTTCAGCACGCACTTTTACTTTAGTAACGCTGAGTACTGCATTGTCGTGCTCTTCACCGTGGGAAAGGTCAACCGAGGTGACGCCAGCCGGTAGGGTAAGGTCAGACAAGTGCAGCGTAGTACCGAGTTCTAGTGCGCTGATATCGACTTCCAGATAGTCAGGCAGGTCTTTCGGCAAGCAGCTGATGGCAACTTCGTTGGCCAGTACGTGCAGTTCACCGCCTTGGTCTTTGATACCAACACACGTCTCTTCGCCCGTCACATGCAGCGGCACGTTCATGGTGATTTCGTGAGTCGCATCAACGCGCAGGAAGTCGGCGTGGGTCAGCAACGGCTTGAAGGGGTGACGCTGCAGGTCACGAACAACGACTTGCTCTTCTTTGCCTTCGATCATCAGTTTGATGACCGAGGAGAAGAAAGACTCGTCTTCAATCGCTTTGTAGAAAGCGGTTTTTTCGACAGAGATAGACTGCGCGCCTTTCTCGCCACCGTATACAACGGCCGGCACTTGCTGGTTCGCACGACGCAGGCGGCGGCTCGCACCTTTCCCCAGGTCGTTACGAACGCTGGCTTTCAGGATAAAATCAGACATGGAATTGCCTCTTAGTTTAAGTAAGGAAGACGCCGCAGACCGCGACCAGACGACGACGTTTCCGTGGCCCCAAAAGGGGGCTGTATCGTCAGCGAATTAGTGGAACATTGCGCTGACAGATTCTTCGTTGCTGACCCGGCGAATCGCTTCCGCGATCAGGCCCGCAACGCTCAACTGGCGAATTTTTCCGCTTCGACGTGCAACGTCGGATAGCGGGATGGTGTCGGTCACCACCACTTCATCCAGTACGGAGTTGGTAATATTGTCGACCGCTGGGCCGGACAAAATCGGGTGGGTCGCATAGGCCACTACGCGCTTGGCGCCGTGCTCTTTTAGCGCTTCACCGGCTTTGCACAACGTGCCTGCGGTATCAATCATGTCGTCGACAACGACACAGGTACGACCTTCAATTTCGCCAATGATGTGCATCACCTGGGCTTGGTTAGCCTGGGGGCGACGCTTATCGATAATGGCAAGATCGGCATTTAGCTGTTTGGCGATAGCGCGGGCGCGAACAACACCACCTACATCAGGAGAAACGACGACTAGGTCGCTATAATTCTGACGCTCGATATCATCCAGCAGAATCGGTGAGCCGTAGACGTTATCGACCGGAACATCGAAGAAGCCCTGGATCTGATCAGCGTGTAGATCCATGGTCATCACGCGGTCAACGCCAGCTTTAACCATCATGTCCGCTACTACCTTGGCGGAAATAGGTACCCGTGCGGAGCGCACGCGGCGATCTTGGCGGGCATAGCCAAAGTAGGGCAGTACCGCTGTGATGCGAGTTGCCGAGGCGCGACGCAGTGCGTCGACCATCAGAATCAACTCCATCAAATTGTCATTCGTCGGTGCACAGGTGGATTGCAGGATGAAAACATCCTTACCGCGCACGTTCTCATTGATCTCGACTGCGATTTCGCCGTCGCTGAATTGACCCACCGTAGCATTACCCATACGGCTGTCTAAGCTCTCGGCAATTTTTTGAGCGAGTGCGGGATTAGCATTCCCGGCAAAAACCATCAATTTTGACACGCGCAGCCACCTTTGCAGTGTTGGGGATCAGGGGAAAAACGCAGGCCATTGTTGGGTTGGCTGGGGTACCAGGATTCGAACCTGGGAATGCCGCTACCAAAAAGCGGTGCCTTACCACTTGGCGATACCCCAGCAATAACCTAACGCGCTGACCGGGCGCTTTTACTGCCCAGAGCGGGACTATAAATAGCCCAGAGCATCATGGAGGGGAGAGGTGTTGAGCCCGCGTGCTACCCATGTCGGCCAACGTTGACCCGCTAATTGCGCGATTGCCTGTGCTGCTTGCTGCGTCTCAAAAGCAGCAAACAAACAAGCGCCCGTGCCGGTCAGCCGACTAGGTGCGTGCTGTGCGAGCCAGTCAAGGGCTTCCGCGATTGGCGGATAGCGTTCCTTTACTATTGCTTCACAGTCATTGCGCCACTTCGGCGCTCCCCCCTGCAGTGCGCGCGCCATAGTAATGGGGCGGCTGTCACGTGTCAATTGCGGGTCTTGGAAGACGCCCGGTGTAGACACACTTATGCCGGGGTGAATAACCACAAACCAGGGAGTATCAAGCATCACCTTAGTGAGCTGTTCGCCAACTCCCTCGGCCCAGGCGCTGTGGCCGTGTATAAAGACCGGCACATCGGCCCCAAGTTCTAGCCCCAGGCGGGCTAATTCTTCAAGCGGTAGATTGAGCTGCCAGAGGTGGTTAAGTCCCACTAGTGCCGTGGCTGCGTTGGAACTGCCACCACCCAAACCACCTCCCATAGGCAGCTGCTTTTCAATCGCCAGCGTAGCCCCTAGTGGTGTGCCGCTATGGTTTTGCAATAACCGTGCAGCACGTACGACCAAGTTGTCATCGTGACTAACGCCGCTAACCTCACTGGTTAATTGAATCGCCCCGTTATCGCGGGGCGTTAGCGTAAGGTGATCGCATAGGTCGATAAACTGAAAAAGCGTTTGCAGCGAGTGGTAGCCGTCATCACGACGACCCACGATATGCAGCATGCGGTTTAGCTTGGCCGGTGCGGGGAGAGTTAACGGCGTGTTCATTTCCACGATTGCCTTTACTCTTCGCTGGCTTGCCATTGGTTGACCACCAGAGTAATACGCACATCGCCGTAGTTCATAATTAGGCGACGTGGCAGCCATAAATTGCCGACTTGTTTCCAGTCACGGTAGTCGATTTCCCAGCCGTCTTGTGCAAGATGGCTCGGGAAGCCCAGTTCGTCGGTTTCTAACTGATAGCTGTCGTGATCACCTGGTAGGCCACGTACCCAGTCGGGCATGGCGGTGACGGGGAGCGCCCAGCCTAGCTGCTCTTCCATTAAGGCTTCTGGGGTCTCTGCTTCAAAGCGCCCATCACTATTGGAAAGCGAGAAACGCCCTTCGCGGCCCTCAAGCACGTTGCGACCGCCGCCAAACGGTCCGCTAATCAGCATGCGGAAATAGTAAGGGGTTTGATTCCAATCCAGGTTGGCGCTGACGTTCTCTTGGGGAGTGCGTAAACCGGCTTTGCCGACCAGTGTCCAGGTATCGAATGTCTCTACATCAGCCAGCTGGCGTTCCCACTGGCCTGCCTGGCGGCCACTCTCATCCATAGGCGCCTGAGAGGCACACCCGGCGAGCAGGAGTAGCGCGAGCCCGGCAAGCCAGAGGCGCGAAGCGTGGCCTGCTAATGGCCAGCGGGGCGAAGGGGACGTCAGTGTCAACATAAACAGGCTCCATGTCAGATGATTATGGCGCAAGGGTAACATGATTGGTGCGCCTGATTCGGTGGTTCGCAGGGTTTAGGGTGCCTCTGGCGGCGTTAGTTCGGGGCTTATTTAAGGGCTTAGCTCAGGATAACGCTCAAGCAGCTCGTCGATCAGCGGATGCTGGCTCGTTCGCTGCATGATTTGCTTGATCAGTCGGCGTGCTTCTTCATCTCGCCCCAACGCATTTAATACTTCGGCTAAATGTGCGGCGACCTCTTGGTCAGGCAGTTGTGCGTAGGCGCTTTCAAGCCAGGGTAGCGCTTCTTCAGGCTGTCCCATTCGGAAGTAAACCCAGCCCATACTGTCAAGTACGGCGGGATTGTCCGGGTCGGCCTCGTAAGCGCGCTCAATCAGCTCAAAGGCTTCTTGTAAGCGTCCTGGCAGGTTAAGGTCGGCCAATGTGTAGCCCAGCGCATTGAGGGCTTCGGCATTATTAGGGTCGGTGCGCAGTATCTGGCGTAAATCCTGCTCCATGCCCGCAATGTTGCCCGCTTCCCAGCGCCGCATGGCGCGCATATAAAGCAGTGATGCGTCATCAGGCGTACGGCTAATTTCGCGATCTAATAGCTCGTTAGCGTCCGCGGGCTGACTCATTTCGTCCAGCAACTGGACTTCGAGCATTACGAGTTTGGTGAAGTAATTGTCAAAGCGCATTCGCTCAATGCGTAGGAAGGCGCGAGCATCAAGCAAGCGATCTTCCTCAATTAGCATCTGCGCCGCAGCTGCGCGAGCGGGCAAAAATTCTCTGCCCTCGCTGACTTGGCGGTAATAGAGCAAAGCATTATCAGTATCGCCTTGTGCTTGAGTGATAGCGCCGAGTAGGTAATAGGCTAAATCAGGCACCTGGGATTGGCCAATTAGCGGCTGCAGCAAGCGTTGCGCGGGTTCGGGGTGACCTTCTTCAAGATAGAGTTGGGCTAGCGATAAGCGCAGATCCTGATTGCCACCATGGCTTTCTAGCAGGGCGTTGGTCTGCACTTCGGCAGCACTAATATTGTTAAGGCGAATTTCCGCCTGGGCTAGTAGCAGTATGAAGCGGACATCGTCAGGAGCGAGCTCCAGGCCCTGCTGGGCAGCTTGCTGAGCGGTCGAGTAATCCTCAATCTCCAGAGCCAAGCGCGCTTTCACCAGCCATAACGCAGCGGATTCGGGGTCGAGCACTTCGACTTGATCAAGCCGCCGCTGAGCAAGTGCGGTGTCGCCAATCGTGGCCTCGATCAAGGCCGTGCCCAGCAATACATCGCTGTGGTGCGGCAATTGGTCAGCGTTGGGGCGGGCTAAATGCTCACGCAACTGCTGGGCGATTAACGTCAATGGTGCCTCTTCAGCCACCGCTACCTCTGCAAAGGCAGTTATATCACCGTGGCCGCCTGCTTCAACAATATCAAGACGCTGCTCTAGGCTGTCGAGCCAATCACCGCGCTGTAGTGAAAAAGCCGCCAGTAGACGATTAGGCGCTTCTGCCAGGGGGGCAAGCTCTCGCCAGCTAAGCGCGGAAGCCTCTATTAAGGAGGCTTCATTGCCAAAGCGGGCCGCGAAGGTTGCTCGCTCAGCAAGTGCTGGATCGCGATAGCGCTTAGCCGCTTCCAGGTAGCGCTGGCTTGCGTAGCGATAGTCACCACGCTGGCCTGCAAGCTCGGCGCTGAGCAGCGTGCTTAGCCCAGCGGCATCCAGCCCACGGGTGATCGGCGGCGCATTGCGCATCGGATCATCGGCCCAGGTGCCGAGGGGGCCATCTTGTGGGCTAGGCGTGGATTGGCAGCCGCTCAGCAGCAGAGCAGCAGAGGCGGCCACGGGTAGTAGTATCGAATGCCGTAACATAGAGCTCACTAATGAGAAGCCTGAACAGGTAGAGCCCATTAATACAGGGCCCGATAATGAAAAGCGAGGTCGCATGCGTCTCTCGATTAAGTGGCCGAGTGCCCAGCATAGCGGCTTGCCTGCCTGCGGCAAAGTGGTGTGGGCCAGATGATAGCCTGCTGTGATAGAATGTTCCTCCTTGAAAAAGTGGTCAGCGAACTTTACGCCTACGAATGAAAGGTTATTGTAGGCAGCGCTCGAACCATACCAAAGACTTGTTTTAGCAAGCCCTAATTGACGGTGCAGCCGCTTATCATAACGGCGGCTGACAAAAAGTCCGACACACTAGCGAAGACGCATAACGCATGACGCTTCTTGCCCTGGGAATAAATCATCGTACCGCCAGCGTGGCCGTGCGTGAGCAGGTGGCTTTTACGCCAACGCAGCTTGAAACTGCGTTGGCTGAATTGCGTAACCTGCCACAAATCAGTGAAGCGGCGGTGCTCTCTACCTGCAACCGCACGGAGCTTTATTGCGTCACGGATGCGGCTGGCGAACAGGCGGTACTCAATTGGCTCGGACGCTTTCATAACTTACGCGTCGATGAGCTGACGCGCTGTGCCTATCACTATTTAGACAACGATGCGGCGCGCCATTTAATGCGCGTAGCGGTTGGCCTGGATTCTATGGTGCTGGGCGAGCCGCAGATTCTGGGCCAGTTGAAGGATGCCTATCAGCAGGCGCGCCAATCCAAGGGCTTGGGGGGGGAGCTTGAACGCCTGTTCCAGCACACCTTCGCGGTGGCCAAGCAAGTGCGTACCGAGACAGGGATCGGTAAAAACCCCGTTTCAGTGGCCTATGCCGCCGTCAGCATGGCCAGCCGCATTTTTGATGATTTTAGCCGTTCACGAGCGTTGCTAATCGGCGCCGGTGAAACCATCGAATTAGTTGCCCGCCATTTACACGAAGCGGGCGTTCGCCAGCTTACCGTCGCCAACCGCACCCGTGAGCGTGCCGAACTGGTGGCAGGCCCCTTAGGGGGAACGGCGATTACCCTTCAAGAGATTCCCGACGCCCTTGAACACGCCGATATTGTGATCTCTTCCACCGCGGCCCCACTGCCCATACTTGGCAAAGGTATGGTCGAGCGTGCGCTCAAAAAACGCCGCCATCGGCCAGTATTTATGGTCGATATCGCGGTGCCTCGGGATATTGAGCCCGAAGTGGGCGAATTAGCGGATGTGTTTCTCTACACCGTGGACGACTTGGAGGAGGTAATCCAGGAAAATCGTCGTCACCGCCAGGTTGCCGCTGATCAAGCCGAGTCGTTGATAGAGCACGGGGTGGGTAGTTGGCAGCACGAGCGACGTATTCGTAACGGCGGCGAGTTGATTCGCGACTATCGCCAACATGGTGAAGCGTTGCGCGATCTCTCCCGCGACCAAGCGCTAGAGCGGCTGGCGCGGGGTGAAGACCCCGCTAAGGTCATTGAGCGTTTGGCCCATCAATTGACCAACCGTTTGCTCCACCAGCCGACCCAGGCTATACGCGATGCGGCCTCAGAAGAGCACCACGACTTGCTGAATGCCGCCCCGCGTCTGCTATTGCCTATAAAACCTGCATTCGAGACCACGCCTGCGCCCACGGTTAACCGCCAGAAGGATGATACGCCCGCATGAAAGAGACCCTGCGCCAACGCTTAGACAGCTTTACCGAACGCTTTGAAGAGCTGTCGATGCTGCTGTCGGATCCCGACGTGATCAATAACCAGCAGCGCTTTCGCGACTACTCACGTGAATATGCCGAGTTAGAAGAGCTGGTGGCGGCCTGGCAGCGCTATCGTGATATTGAAACCAATATGCACGAAGCCGAGCAGCTTAGCCGCGATAGCGACGCTGATATGCGCGAGTTGGCGGAGATGGAGCTTAGCGAAGGGCGTGAACGGTTAGCCGAGCTGGATATCGAGCTGAAACGCTTGCTGGTGCCGAAAGACCCTGACGATGGCCGTGGGGTGTTTCTGGAAGTGCGCGCCGGTACCGGCGGCGACGAGGCGGCTATTTTTGCGGGTGATCTGTTTCGCATGTACTCACGCTATGCCGAAAAACGCGGTTGGCGGGTCGAAGTGGTGAGCGCCAGCCATGGCGAGCAGGGCGGCTACAAAGAGATCATTTCCCGCGTCAAAGGCGATGGTGTATACGCCCAGCTAAAATTTGAATCCGGTGCCCACCGAGTGCAGCGCGTCCCCGCGACCGAATCTCAGGGCCGCATTCACACTTCTGCTTGCACCGTAGCGGTAATGCCTGAAGTCGATGACGTGGGTGATATCGATATCAATCCTGCGGATTTGCGCGTGGACACCTACCGCTCCAGTGGTGCCGGTGGTCAGCACGTTAACACCACTGACTCTGCGATCCGCATTACTCACCTGCCCACCGGCGTGGTGGTGGAGTGTCAGGAGGAGCGCAGCCAGCATAAAAACCGTGCCAAAGCGATGTCGCTGCTGGCCGCGAAGTTGAAGCGTAACGCCGTTGACAGTCAACGCCAGACGCAAGCGGATGCACGTCGTTCGCTAGTCGGCTCGGGAGATCGCAGTGAGCGCATCCGCACCTATAATTTCCCCCAGGGGCGGATTACCGATCACCGCATTAATTTGACGCTTTATAAGCTCAATGAAGTGGTTAGCGGCGAGCAGTTGGATGATGTGATTAGCCCGTTGATTCACGAGTATCAAGCGGAACAGCTCTCAGCCCTTCAGGACGTCTAATGACTCTTGATGCGCTGCTCAAACAGGCTGCCCAACGCTTGCAGGCGGCGGGTTCCAGCTCGCCGCGTATCGACGCTGAAGTGCTGTTATGCCACGTGCTCGGGCACGACCGCACCTGGCTCTACACCTGGGGCGATAAAATGTGCTCCTTATGGGAGCAGGCCCGTTTCGATGCGCTAATCGCTGCACGTGCCCAGGGCACACCGATTGCCTACCTTACCGGCGAACGCGAATTTTGGGGGCTGCGCTTAGCCACCTCTCCAGATACGTTAATCCCCCGGCCTGATACTGAAACCCTCGTTGAGCTTGCGCTTAGCCGAGCGACGCTGCCCTCAGGCCGACTGCTCGATCTTGGTACGGGCACTGGCGCTATTGCCCTGGCATTTGCCAGCGAGCAGCGCCACTGGCAAATACTTGGCGTGGATTTGCGCTTTGAGGCGGTCGCGTTGGCAAGCCATAACGCGCGCTCGTTAGGCATCGCTAATGCTAGGTTTTTACAGAGCGATTGGTTCGGCGTATTGGAATCGTTTGAAGAGGCAGATAAACGTTTCGATATTATCGTTAGTAACCCGCCTTATATTGCCGCTGATGATCCTCATCTAGCCGAAGGCGATGTGCGTTTTGAGCCACGCTCAGCACTTGTCGCTGACGCCTGCGGCATGGCCGATTTGCTGCATTTGGTAAACTCCGCGCAGCACTATCTAGCGGCGTCAGGTTGGTTGCTGCTTGAACACGGCTATAAACAGGCCGAAATGGTGCGCGAGGCACTTAATTGCGCAGGCTATCAAAACGTTGAAAGTGTTCGTGACCTGGGGGGGCATGAACGGGTTACCCTAGGACACCTTTAATAACTGCCTGATTCATCAGTATTGGATCCTGCCATGAAACCAAAAAATAGAACGCTGGACCGTATCGACCTTAAAATCCTGCGCTGCTTGCAGGAAAATGCACGTATTTCTTACGTCGATTTAGCCTCGGAAGTGGGCTTGTCCACAACCCCTTGTCTTGAGCGCGTTAAGCGTTTGGAGAAAGCGGGTATTATTCGTGGTTACCAAGCCATCCTTGATCCGCGGGCTTTGAAAGCCAATTTGTTAGTGTTTGTCGAGATCAGCTTAGAAACGCAGTCTCCAGCGGTCTTTGATGAGTTTCGCCGTGCTGTCGAGAAGCTGCCGCAGATTCAGGAGTGCCACCTAGTCTCGGGGCAGTTCGACTACATCTTGAAGTGCCGCATTCCCGAAATGGCTGCTTACCGCCAGCTGCTAGGCGATGTGGTGCTAACGCTGCCTGGCGTTAAAGAATCGAAAAGCTACGTGGTGATGGAAGAAGTGAAAGAGAGCTTCAATTTACACATTCCCGCCTTCGAGGAATTTGAGGATAAGTAAGCCGATGATGGATGACCAGGCGCTGCTGCGCTATAGCCGTCAGATCATGCTGCCCGAGGTGGATATCGAGGGCCAAGAGCGCCTGCAGTCTGCCCATGCAGTGATTATTGGTGCTGGCGGTTTGGGCTCTCCGGCAGCGCTCTATTTAGCTGCCGCTGGAGTAGGGCGCATCACGATCGCCGATGCCGATCACGTCGAGCTTTCCAATCTTCAACGTCAAATTGCCCACCAGCAGTCCAGTATCGGTTTAAATAAAGCGCACTCTGCCCAGGCCAGCATGCAAGCTCTCAATCCGCACTGCCACATCGTTGCGTTAGACCAGCATGTAGAGGGCGAACCGCTTGAACGCTTAGTCGCTTCGGCGGATGTGGTGCTGGACTGTACCGATCGTTTCTCAAGCCGCTATGCGGTGAATGCCGCCTCACAAAAGTCCGGGGTGCCGCTGGTTTCTGGAGCGGCCATTCGCTTTTCAGGTCAACTAGCAGTGTTTGATCCCCGCGACGCGGCTTGCCCCTGCTACGCCTGCCTCTATCCACCCGATGACAGCGGTGACGAAGCGCTTAGCTGCGCAGAAAGCGGGGTAATGGCACCACTGGTGGGCTTAATCGGCTGCTTTCAGGCGGTAGAAGCATTTAAGCTACTTAGTGGCGCAGGTTCTGCCCATCAGGGGCTCTCCACCTTTGATGGCTTAAGCGGCCAATGGCGGCACTTTCAAGTACCCCGCGACCCCGCTTGTCCAGTATGTGCTCAGCGCCGCTGATGCTGCTGAAAACGCCTTAATCGTTAGCTTTTGCTTCAGTCGTGTCGTGCTCTGCGTCGCTCGCACTCGCGAATGCACGTTTATCGACGGTTGTTTTTGGCGAGGAGGTTTTTGGCGAGGTTTTTGTCGCGCTGCCAGTAGCATCGTTAAAGGCGCTTTTAAGCACTTCGTTGTCAGGATTCATATCAATACTGCCGTGGAAAATGCTGCCATCTTCCAGCACCAGGCAGGGGGCTACAATGGTGCCTGAGACCTGGGCGCCCTTGTGAATCGTCGCGCGGTGAAGTGCCACTAAGTTGCCTATTACTTCACCGGATATTTGCAGCGTATGGGCAAAAACATCGCCGTTGATATAGCCACTGGCGCCTAGGGTAACGGTGTGCTGTTTGCAGGTGATAATGCCGCTTACGCGTCCCTCTACCGTCAAATCTTCATCGCTATTAATGTCTCCCTCCACTTGCGTATGCCCCCCGATCACGGAGAGGCTTGGTCGCGCACTGCTGGTCGGTGTTCCTGGTGTGGCTGATGAGCGTGTATCGGGTGGTATTAGCGTTGCGGCTTTATTTTCAGGTGGGGCATTCTTGGCTTTGTTAAACATAGGGTGACTCCTAGTGAATGACGCTAGAGCGCCTTTGGGGTGCGTAGTAGTGACCATTAAATACTTTAATCGGCTTATGAGCGTCTTAAAGCCTGGAGTTAAGCCAAGTGAATGGGCTTATTCACGCCGCCGCAATATAGCAGAACGAGTATAACGTTAGCTGGGGTAACCACATCTAAAGCGGCAGGAAGCGGTATGGGCATTCAAGTATGGTTTATTGTGCTGGGCGTTGGAGTAATGACGCTGATCGTATGGGATGGCAAGCGCCGTAAGCTAAAACAGCGCTCTTTAATCGCGGCCGGTATAACGCACAAAGCACCTGCAGTGGATACCGTGCCCAACCCAGAACCACCCTATGAAGCGATGTCGCCACCTGAAACAGATGCCTCCACTGTGGCGCCTCCCGCCATAGGGTGTATGCCTGGTGGCAGCCGGATTGGGTCGGCCACCCATATTTTAGGCAAAGTGATCGCCGATGAGCCTGTGCTCATTAAAGGTCGTTTAGAGGGTGTGCTCATTGCGCCCAATCATCCTGTCTCAGTGACTGCCACTGGCCATGTGGCATCTTATATTGAGGGGAGTTGTGTCGATATTGACGGGCACATGGTCGGTACGCTTAAAGCCACCACTAAGGCCACGCTGCTATCACGGGCGCGCTTACAGGGGGTGGTCGAGGCTCCTCGCTTAGAGTGCATGGCGGGGGCTTGGCTCCAGGTGGACGTTGCTCAGAAGGCCAGCCGCCACAGCGTCGTAAAGGCTGGGGGCAGTTGTTTATCACACTAATATGTTATACCAGCGTCTAGATTTGCACTGTGGTGCTTCAGTTGGTTCTAGCCTAGCCGATATCTTATTAAATAAATTATAAATATTAAGGAATTAACAGTATGAAGCACCTCTCTATTAAATGGAGCCTGACTGCTGCATTAGCCTTACTGGTGCTTATGATTGGTTTGATCAGTGGCCTCGGGTTTTATGCTAATCACAACAGTTCTCAGGTGCTTGAAGAGCTAACGGATACCAACGTACGGCTTACGAATTTAGCCAACCGAACACAAGTAAATGCGCTTAGAGCACAAACATTTTTAGACCGCTCGGCAAGTTTTAGCACTCAAGGTAACCCAGAGAAAGGGCAGGAAAACCTTGCTTTCGCAGCAGAGGCGGTTGCCGTGGCCGAGGCTCGTTTTAATGAGTTTCGCGCCGTGCCCATCAATCCTGAAGGCACGCTGGTTCCCCACCGTGATGCGATTGTCAGCGCTTATAATGCTTTTGTGATAGAGGGCATTTCGCCACTGCTAGAGGCCGCTCCTTTTCAAATCCAGCGCAGGCAAGAGGAACTGGGGGCATTAAGCGCCGAATTGGATCTAGCCATGAGCGGTTTTATCGCTTATACCGAGGAGCGTGGCACTAATGTTCTTCAACAGGTCAATCGCTTGGCGACTATCATTGGCGCCATCGCTATTTCACTTTTAGTCATTTCGCTCGTGGCAGTGGTGGCGATTAGGTGGGCAATGATGCGTAGCGTTGTAAGGCCCCTTCGCCGTGCCAGTGAGCACTTTGCGCGAATTGCCGATGGCGATCTGACAGGTCAAATTGAGGATCGTGGTCACAACGAAATTGGCCAGTTGTTCAGTGGTCTGTCGACCATGCAGGAGAAGTTAAAACAACTGGTTATAGCGTTGAGAGGCAGTAGTGAGCGGGTGTTCAGCGGGGCTGGTGATATCTCTGCGGGAAGCCAGGATCTCTCTTCACGAACCGAGCAGCAGGCCTCCGCGCTCCAGCAAACCGCCTCCAGCATGGAGGAGATGTCGACGACGGTAAGTAAAAATGCAGAAACGGCCCAAGAGGCGGATCAGCTTTCGGTCGCGGCGTCTCAGTCGGCGGAGTCAGGTGGCAAAGAGGTAGAGCGCACGGTGCAACTTATGCGTGAGATTGCGGCCAGTGCAAGCCAGGTAAACGATATTATTGGCGTGATTGACTCAATTGCCTTCCAAACCAATATCTTAGCGCTCAATGCGTCAGTCGAAGCCGCCCGCGCAGGCGAGCAAGGCCGCGGCTTTGCCGTTGTGGCCAACGAGGTGCGTACATTAGCGACGCGAAGTGCTGACTCCGCCAAAGAGATTCGGAGCCTGATTGAGCAGACCACCACGAAAATTAACGGTGGCGCTGAACAAGCGGAGCGCAGTGGGCTGACGATTCACCAAACGGTGGATGCGATTCGCCAAGTCACTACTCTAATGAGCGAGATTTCAACCGCGACGCGTGAGCAGAACAGTGGTATTGAGCAGATTAATGCTGCCCTTACCGAAATGGACTCGGTGACCCAGCAAAACGCTGCGCTTGTGCAACAAACCAGCACGGCCGCTAGTTCTTTAGAAGAGCAGGCCCGCGAGCTGGCCGATTTGATGGCTACCTTTCGCATTGATGAGAGTGCTGTCAGCGCTGTTGCGATGACGCATAAGGGAAAGACCCCAGGGCAAGCAGTTGACCCACGCATTGAGCCAGTGCCGCGCCAACAGGTGAAGCAAAGCCAACCAGAAACCAGCGATGAATGGGATGAGTTCTAGGTCTTAAATCACTAAAAACCGCCGATGATAAGTGTACTTATTGTCGGCGGCTGTTTGCCGCTATAACGTGGCCGCTAACACGGCGGTTCCGCTTACGCACGTGCTGAAACGCGCAGCCGTACATAATCTGCAGTCCAGTTGCCTTGTTCATCGCGTAGGCTGTGTCCCAGCAGCGTTAAAGTGTTCTCAAGCACTGCTTCGCGCACATCCTCGTCGAGCCCATGCAAGAAAGGGCTGGCGAAGGTTTCCAGCCACCCCATCATGCCGGTAGGCAGTGGCGTAGGGCGTGGGATCAGCTCAATGCTTTCCACCTTGAAACCGACTGTTTCCAGCAGATGGCCGTATTCGTGAGTGGTCGGGAAGTACCAGGGGTGGCGGCCGCGGGCGCTAATGCCCCGGAACTGCAGGGCAGCAACCAGAGCCGTGCAAATAGCAGCGACATTGCCATGACCCCCGAACTCGGCTACAAACCGGCCTCCCGGCTTCAATGACCGCTTAACACCTGCCAGTACGGCCTGGGGGTCAAGCATCCAGTGTAGTGCCGCATTGCTAAATACAGCATCAAATTCATGGTCGAAAGGCAGTTGATGCCCGTCAACGACACGGGCGGTAATCCCGCGTTGGCGTGCGGCGTTCACCATCTCTTCTGAAGCGTCTACACCGAGCACGTCAGCGCCAAGCTGCACAAGGCGCTCGGTCAACGAGCCGTCGCCGCAGCCAAGATCCAAAATGCGTTCGCCGGGCTGAGGCGCTAACAGCTTGACCACTTCGCTGCCTAGCTTAGGTACAAAATTAGCATTCTGGGCGTAGTCGCTGGCATTCCACTCTTGCCCGGGTGCATTTTGAGGGGTATTGGTCATATCGGCTTCCTGGCGTCGTTATTATTCCATCAAGTGTCAGTTATCAACGTATAGCCTTAACAGTATAGCTTGCTGATGCCTAACTTATTAGATAGACAATGAAAATCTAATAAATAACTCGCCATCGCTAGCTATTTGATAACTTAGATATCGGCTTTGGTAAGCAACTTTTGATAGCGTTCTAGCAAAAAAAAGCTAGAAAGACATATTTATCCGCTGGCAGGGGTCTCATTAATGAGCCAATCTAAGCCGTGCTATAGCGTCAATTCACCCGTCGGGGTGATTGCCGATACCCACGGGTTGCTACGTGATGAGGCACTTTGTCTCCTGGAGGAGTGTGAGCTTATTCTGCACTTAGGGGATGTGGGCAACAAAGAAGCGGATAAAACGATTTTGCAGCGTTTGGAGACAGTGGCGCCAGTGCACTGCGTAAAGGGCAATATCGATAGGGCGGCATGGGCCACGAGTTTGCCGATACATCAGGACATTGTTGTGAACGAAAAACACCTGCACCTTGTTCACCGCTTAGAAGATTTCGATCCAAAGACTCCTTGCGATGCCGTTCTGCATGGGCACTCCCATAAGCCCCGCAATGAACACCAGCAAGGAAAGCTACTCTTCAATCCAGGCGCGGCGGGAAAGCGCCGATTCAAACTGCCTATTACGCTAGGCAAATTATGGATAGATCAACGCGGCGTGCGCGGCGCGATCATGCATTTGCTGTAGCCGGTTTTGAAAGCAATCAGCCACTCCTGTCATATTGTACAAATCTGTTACCCTATTCGTTTGTTGTTTCAGATAAGCGAGGTTCCATGAACGACGTTATTGAGTTACTGAAATCCCACCGTTCGATCCGTAAATTTAGCGACCGGCCGATTGCGAGGGAGTTGCTGCTGGAGCTTATCCAAGCCGGACAGGGAGCGGCTACATCCAGCCATGTTCAGGCATATACCGTTATTCATGTAAAAAATCAGGCCAACCGTGAACAGATAGCAGAGCTGGCCGGTGGGCAACGTTATGTTGCTACCTGTGCGGACTTTTTAGTTTTCTGCGCTGATATGAAGCGCCCGACGGAGGCTTCAGAGCGTACCGGCGCGAACGTTGTGCGAGGAATGACCGAGCAACTGTTGGTGGCGACAGTGGATACGGCGCTGATGGCGCAAAATGTGGCGGTAGCGGCTGAGTCTGAAGGGTTGGGGATCTGCTATATCGGCGGTATCCGCAATAATCCACAAGAAATCAGCGACCTGCTACGCCTACCCAAGCACGTTTACCCGGTGTTTGGTATGTGCCTCGGCTATCCAGACCACGAGCCTGAAGTGAAGCCACGCTTACCCGTGGAAGCGGTTCTTAAAGAAGACTACTACACTGAAGACGGTGAGCAGGTAGAGGCCTTCGACACCACTATGCAGGCTTATTATCAGGCTCGCAGCAGCAGTAATAAAGATACCGACTGGTCCCGAAATCTTGAGCCGTTGTTCGATAATAAACTGCGCCCACATATGCGTGACTTTTTGATCAAGCGTGGTTTTGAAATGAAATAGTTTTGAAATGACTTGGCTTTGAGATGACTTAGCTTTGAAATGACTTGGCTTTGAAATGAAGTAAGGGGCGCTGGACACTTTTTAATAGGATTTTTGGAAAAGAGAACGTTCAGTCGGTTATAGGTTCTCTTTTTCTCGCTTTCAGGAGCTTCACCGTATGCGCGTATTTTCAAATCCCGTCGGTTCGGGCTCTCTTTGGTTCGACAACCTTGGAACTGCAGACGGGGTCCCCGTCGCCTATGACCCTCAGGCCCGTGCCTTTGTGCCAATGCCGCCTTTCTGCATCAATCGAGACATTATTGGCTGCAACTGGATCGCCCCTAAACAGGGGGCTTTTTGCCGTGCTTGCGCCATGACAGCGCTGGCGCCAGATCCCAGCATTCCCAACGCTATTCCTAATTGGGCACAAACGGAAGCAGCTAAACGCTGGGTGTTGGATAACCTGGGCCGTTGGCACTGGTTCCGTCCAGAAGACCCAGGCGCGCCGCCAGTTTTCCATTTGCTCGCCGAAGGCCCCACGCCAGTGCCGATGGGGCACATTCAGGGCGTGGTTACCATCAGCGTGGCCGAGGTAGACCCCGTGCTGGTTGCAACGCGTCGTGAAGCTTTAGAAGAGCCTTACCGCACGATGATTGGCCATATGCGCCACGAAATATCGCATATGCTCTGGTGGCGGCTTAGTCTGCGGGCAGATTTCCTTGATGCGTTTCGCGAGATGTTTGGTGACGAGCGTCAGGATTATCAGGCTGCGCTCCAGCGCCACTATATAGATGGTCCGCCACCAAACTGGAAAGAGAGTTTTCTGACCACCTACGCTTCAGCGCACCCGCATGAAGATTGGGCGGAAACTGCCGCCCACCTGCTGCATTTAACCGATATTGCCGATAGCTTTGCAGCAACCAATCTTTCTTCGCCGGAGCTACCTAGCCACCAGTGGGACCCTTATGCGGAGCAAGATGCTGAGCGTTTGATTTATGTGGCTGCGGCGCTCACCGTTGGGGTCAATCACGTCAACCGCTCTATGGGGTTGCCTGACCTTTACCCCTTTGTGCTCTCGGAGACTGCCCGCCGTAAGCTTGCGTTTGTCCACGACTGGCTGCGCCGGGGCGCTCAGGGGCTGTAACCTGTAGCACTGGTCACCAAGGAACAGTGAAGAATTGCCGTGATAATCTATACTGCAATTCAAGGCTTTATCCGCATGCCGATAACAATAAAGCCGATGGCGCCGAAGGTCATCGGTTAACCCGCATGGAGACTGCATATGAACCTTGATCGTGCTTACTACCTCTTAGCTGCTTTCTACAGTTTAATGGTGATTATTGGAGTGATTGCCATATTTGCGGGAGGGGGAACACTCCTTGCTCCCGTGCAGTTACTGTTAGGGGCATTAGCAGTGGTTGGGCTTTGGGGATATATATTGAAGCGCAGGTTTATGAATCCGCGTATGTGGAGGCCTTTGGCCGGTGTGCTGGCGGTGGGCATTGTGGTTCAGTTATTTATTATGCTGACAACGCCGCTTTCGAGCGTTTTATTAACCTGGATGCTGACCAGTAGTATCTTTTCGGTCATGTTGGTCATTATGCTCTACCGATATGGAGATCGGGATCAACCTCTCTGGGCATCTGATGAAGAGCGCACAGCAGCCCGACAACTAGACGTTTTATTAAGTGATAACTCCCCAATAATGGCCATCAAACGTGACGGAACTCGTGAGAATAGCGTAAAGGTATCTAAATCGAATGAGGGATACAAAGCAAGCGTGACGCGGCGTTCGCAAGAGAGCCAGGAGCGCTTTGAGGAACGTTTCCAATATCCCGAAACGTTAGTGTTTTTCTTAGAGAAATTTACCAGCGTAACGGTTAATGATTTTAAGAAAACGACATCGCTTTGAAGTCTTAGAGACCTGTAGCGATTAAAAATTTAAAGTTGAGGTGGGTCTTTTTTTTCATGGCTTATTTCGGAGCTTGTTTGAATAGCAAGCTCTTTTTCTATATGTATATAGAGTGGTATTAAGTGCTTGGGCAAATTTTCAACAGCAATTTTTTGATCGATATAATAAGCTGCACGGTTTCCACAATAGTTTATTATTTCACCAATTTGTTGAAAATGAAGGCCAGATGCTTTAAGTAACCTATTGAACCTTGGTTCTAACATGGCAAAAACGTGCCTCCGATGCGCTAAACCAACAAGCGCGGTTGCTGCAAGAAATAAACTCAAACTAATGATGGATTGGTTTTTAGAATCATAATTTGAATTTTTTTCATTGATATTTATATCTTTGTTGTTAATCAATAATTTTGTTTTATTTCTAAATAATGGGTGCACCGCGAGTCTAGAGACTTCGCAAATCGTATTTTTAGTCATTTTTTCTGGGTGAAAATCAAGGCTGGTTAAACTATTGCCGCAGTATTCTTCAAATGGCAGGATTTGTAGAAAGCCTTTAATAGAATCATCTATGATGACCACTCTTAAACATCCGGCATCGATTCCGCTCTCCCGATGTTGGAGAAGACAGAGTATCGAGTGCTGATCATGAGAGTCTTTTTCTAATATGGGATTTTTTTTGTCCCCAATGCCGTAGTTCAATTCTTCATTGAAAACGAGATGGCGTAATAAAAAAGCACGTTGCTTTTCTTCTGGTGAATGGGCGATAATAAATTTAAAATTATTAAAGAATTGATGTGGGTTTATACTCAATTTAGGTAATACTATCGTTTGTTCTAATATATCACTATTTTTTATTAACATGGATGATTGCCTTTTTAATGGTTTTTAACATTTAGATGTAACTAGTTTTTGAAGTTTTGAAGGTTTTCCTAAATAAAAACCCTGACCATAAGTTATTCCGTAGGATTTTAGAATGGGCAATAGTGCTTCTTGATCAACGAATTCGGCAATCGTTTGCTTGCCAAAACCTTTAGCAATATCGGCAATCGCGCGAACAATGACGCGACTGTCAGGGCTAATCAGCAAGCTGCGAATAAAGGAACCATCAATCTTAATATAGTCGACGGGCAACTGTCCTAGGTAGTGGAAACTACTGAAGCCCACTCCAAAGTCATCCAGTGCGGTGCGGCAACCCAGGTCGCGTACTGCTTGTAATACACCCCGTGCGGTAGAAAAGTCAGTCACCGCCGCTGTTTCTGTCACTTCTAAGATTAGGTGGTGAGGATCAGCGCCGCTGGCGGTCAGCTCGTCTGCCAAATACTGTTTTAATCCTCCATCGTGAAGGGACTGTCCGGAAAGGTTCACCGCCAGCGTAATACCTTGATCCTGCAATTGGCTAAGTGCTTTTAAACTGTGCCGCAATACCCAGCGGTCGATCAATACAATTTGTCCGCTCTGCTCGGCAATAGGAATAAAGTGTGCGGGAGCAATAAGGCTACCATCAGTATCGCGCATTCGGAGCAACACCTCATGGTGTTTTACGTCTTGGTCTTCCAGGCGCATGATGGGCTGCACCATTAGCTCAAAGCTATCCTCTTCAAGCGCATTATGGATGCGTTCAACCCAGTAAACTCGTTCTTGTAGCTCGTCTTTGGCATTTTCTGATTTGGAAAGTAGATGCCAGTGCTGGAGACCGCTCTCCTTAGCTTTGTACATCGCCACATCAGCGCTAGCCATCAAGTCAGCAGGCGTATTGCCATGGGTGGGGTACAAAGCAATACCAATACTGGCCGTTACCCTATGTCGCCGCTCTCCGACAACGAAGCCGATGCCATCTAATAGCTGGACGATATATTGCGCGACACTTACCGATTTTTCGACGTTGGTATCTTCTAATAGCAGAGAAAATTCGTCACCGCCCAGACGGGCAATGACGCCACGGTGGCCTAGGTTATGAAGGAGGGTGTCAGCCACTTCGCACAGTAATTTGTCGCCCACATGGTGCCCACTCAGCTCGTTAACTTCTTTAAACTGGTTTAAGTCAAGCAGCAGTACCGCTCCTTTTGTCTTGGCGGGATGTTCAAGGGCAATTTGCAGCGCATGCTGAAAGTAGCGTCTGTTGTAGAGTCCCGTCAGCGGATCGCGTTCAGCCAACCAGGTTAGTCGCGCTTCGGCAGCCTTGCGTTCGGTAATATCGAGCCCTACCGATATGCGTGATACCTTTCCCTGACTACTGGTTTGTAAAGGTGCATGATACCAAGCAATAGTATGAAGGCGGTGGTCGGGCGTACGTAGCGTTTTTTCCTCTTGTTGGGGGTGGGAAAACGTATTCACCGTGGTTGGGGCACCCGCCTCGAAGACATCAACAAAATGACGCCCAAGTAGCGAAGCCTCATTAAGCCCCAACATCAGCTGAGCATATTCATTGACTAAACTAATGCGCCCAGTGCCATCTTGAGCAATGATGAATACCTGGGCCGTATCCAATAGGCCATTAACGAAATCACGCTCTTTGGCTAGCTCTTCAATACGCTCAGCTAGTTGATTGCCGCGTTCTTGCACTTCACCCTCTAATGTTTCAAGTTGGCGCGAAAGTTCAAGTGTTGTGCTCTCTAGTACATCTATCTCGTCGGGAATGCGGCGGCGTCGGCTGGGAATAGCGGAGTGTATGTCACTAAATTTTCCGTTGGCCAAGGCTGGAAGCAATCCGGCTATTCTGCGTAATCGAGCCATTGGGCCAAGCAATATGATTAATAGCAGTAGTTCAGCGGCGATCCAACCGAGTACGCCTACGAACAACAGCGTACGGGTATCCTGATTAATAGCCTTAATTTGCTCGGTAATATCTGATACCAGCAGGAAGTACCCAATATTGCTACGTTCGTTCTCCTCTTCCATGCGCACTGCGCTGAGCTCTAAGTGTCTGCCACCATGCTCAAGACTTAATGGTTCTTCCAGCAAGCGGCGGATAGGTGCAGTATCTGCCGCTTGCTGCAAAGGTACTAAGCTCTGTTCTTCGCCGGTGAGTGCCAGCAATTGGCCATTCCACGCTTGCAGCTGTCTTGCTGCCGTTACCTGACTGTCTTCAGCGAGCCCGGTAACAAGTATCGCGACTTCGCTGCCAGAGACTTCTTTGGCTTGCCGAGTGACATCGGCTAATGAGCGGGATAGCACGACCATACCAACGCTTTCTCCCCCCACCAATACCGGCACGGCGGCAAACTGCTGGCAGCTAGCTGAACAGCGAAGCGCTGCAAGTGGTCGTTCGGTGTTCATAACCTGGCTTACCCAGTTCAGTATGGGAAGCTGTGCTTGCGAGATTCCGGCGCCCCAATTGCCCAATACTTGACCGCGAGTATTGATGATTAGAATCTCATCAATTCCCGCTTCGAGCTGTAGAGCGGGCCACTGGGAGTCCAGCGCTTGCTTGACATCGGCTGTGCTACCCGCTTGTAAGGGCAGGCCCAGGCTCGCTGAGGCGGCAGTTAAACCGGCTAACTGGCGTAAATTTTCCGATGAACGGAGTAACGCTAAACGGATTTCTCGCTGCTGGCGTTCGTGGTGCTGAGTCCGACTTTCCTGAAACTGACGAGTTAAGTTATCGTGCCCTAGCCAGGTAAAAAGTGTTACCAGTGCTAAAAGCAGGAGGCTGCTTAATGCGATAACCCGCCAAGTTAGGCTAAGACGCTGAGGCATTCGAAAAAAGGTAGGTGTTTTCATCGCGGTAACGTCCTAGCCAGGATCGGGGGAGGCGTCAGAAGCGTAGCGATAGCTGGAATAACCACATGTTCCATCTTCGGCTGGTTGCTGATGAATCTGGATTATCCTGAGTGGGTAGCCAACCAGTGCCGTCTACATGGTGATATTCACCTGCTAGCATTACTTGAGGGTGCGGTGTCCACTGCAGACCAAATGTTAGATCATCTGCAAATTGAGAGTGAGCAGGCCCCAGACCATTTGCTTCAAAAGAGTTACCTGAACGGTCTTCATTATTATTAATTAAGCTGTCATATCTAACAAGCCAACTCCACTTTTGATTAATCATACGCTGATACTGCAGATACCAGCTTTGCCCTGTGATCTCAAAATTTCTGGGAATATTATTCCCTTGAAGAGATTGCTTCCTAAGTGCAAATTCGCCAGTAAGGCTCCACAGCTCTTGATTATATTGTATTGATGCAATCCAAGGTTGAAAGTCAAAAGTGCCTGCCCCTTCAGGAAAATTGGTATCTAAGTTGACATCAGCTGCACTGATGGCAGCAACAAAATTGCTATTTTCATGCTCGTATAAAAGCTGAGCTATTACCGAATAGTCGCCTGAAGAGATACTTGGTCTACCATTACCAGCAAAAAGCTGTCTTGCTAGATCTGAGCCTGTTTGCGGAAGCCCTAACCCACTTCGAATGCGTAGCGAGCCAGTAGGTACGCGTTCGTCTAAATATATACTGACTCCGTCTGCAGCAAGAGCAATTGATCGAGTGCGATCAAAGTAAATAGATTGCGGCAGCAGTATGCTGGGGCGTGTAAATGCCACATCGCGAGTTTGATTATAAAACCCAAAAGGGTTTTTGAACCGTCCCAACTGAACACCAAAGGTACGCTGCTGGTTGGAAGCCATCTGATAATCAATGAGCCCATAATCGAGCTCCGGCTTTGCATCGCTACTGTCACCTCCAGCCCGACGACTTAGCAACTGAGCAGCAACAAGCACATCCTGATGGGGGCGTAAGGATACGTTAAGGCCGATTTCGGTGAATTCGAGGCTGCCTTTGTCTCGGCTGCTATGACCAAAGAAGTTATTATCGTCAGTAGTGACCAGCGCCTGGCTAAGAAAGCCATGTACCTGCAAAGTATCCAGAGGGTGTTCATCGCTTTGGGCATTAGCAGATATACCCATTGCAACGGCGGCTACCGAAGCGGCGATGGCTCGGCATTCACTCCATCGAAACGACTTGGACACTATCATCCAGATACTCCCTTTCAAGATAGCCAATGGCACCGGATGTAGTGGCAACGCGCTCGCGCATCTCGGCCTGGTCGCTTACTCGGTCGGGGGCTTGCCCGGTACCTGAGAAGACCATGCGATCCCAGGCCAACTGAAGTTGGTGCGGGTAAACCGCCAATTGCTCTTTGGCAAAGCGAGCGTGCACGGGGTTGCTATTGCTTAATACGAAGACCCTGGCTGCTTGACCATCCGGCCATGTGCGTTGGCGCATCGCGAAAATCGCGCGGGTGGTATCCCGGTTTAGCCAGCGAGTAGCGACATCAGGATGAGCCACTATAAAAAGCGGTGCTTCCCGAGCGATGGCATTCGTTGCTGCGAAAGTGAGTCCCACCAGCAGAATAAGGGTGGTCAATGCCAGTAAGACCAATCGCAATGGAAAGCCGCTTATGACGGGTAATGGCATTGGTGGTGGCTTACTGGTTGATTGATGAACGCCAGGTTCACGCACAATGCAGTTCTGCTCTGCACTTTCGATGTGTATGAATTGATGACGTGTTCTCCCTCGCAGCATTAACGAAATTGTTGTTATATTCAGCTCAAATGGTATAGCAGTAAGACACGCATCCAAAAAAACTATGCCATATCGATACGGCCCATACGCAAACACTACATCAATTCAAGAAAAATAACAGGAAGTTATGTCAACAAAAAACGAGGATAAGTTGGGGCTGTTCCATTCCCGCATGATGTACATTATAGCTAAACATCTGTGCAACACTGCGATTGCGATCCACCTTAATAGGATTATCCACCATGTTCACCGGCCTAAGTGCTTTTCCGCTAACCCCCATGAACGAGCATAGAATTAATGAGCGTGAGTTTGCCAGTTTAGTTGAGTTTTTAGCAGAGGCCGGGGTGGACTCCATTGGCGTGTTGGGCTCGACCGGTAGCTACGCCTATTTAAGCCGTGATGAGCGCGCCCGTGTTGCCCTGCTTAGCGTTGAAAATGCAAGCAGCGTGCCTGTTGTCGTAGGCATTGGCGCGCTACGTACCCGCGATGTGTTGGCTAATGCAGAAAGCGCCCAGCAAGCAGGCGCAAGCGGGGTGTTGCTAGCACCGGTGTCCTACCAAAGACTCACTGATGATGAGGTTTTCAACCTATACGCTACGGTCTGCCAATCGCTGAGTGTCCCGCTGTGTGTATACGATAACCCTGGCACTACCCATTTTGAATTCAGCGATGAGCTGCATGGGCGTATCGCCCAACTGCCCCAGGTTCGCTCTATCAAAATCCCGCCGTTGAAGAACGATATTGAGTTCGCAAAGGAGCGGGTGGCACGGCTGCGCAAGCTGATTCCCGCTGATGTCACCATCGGCATCAGTGGCGACCCGGCAGCAGCTGTCGGCCTAGATGCAGGGTGTGATGCCTGGTACTCGGTTATCGGCGGGCTATACCCTAAAGCAGCGCTGGCGCTAACCCGGGCAGCTCAGACGGGGGATGCTCAACAGGCCAAGGCGCTTTCAAACGCACTTGAACCGCTATGGGCACTCTATCGGGAATACGGGGGTAGCCTGCGAGTGGCCGCTACCATTGCAGAAGTCACCGGCAGAGTAAGCCAGCCTTGTTTGCCCCAGCCGCTTAAAACACTGCAGGGTGATGAACGTAAAAGATTGGCGGCGGTAATTGAAGGGCTTGGCTTGGATTAAAGCACCTGACTTTAGCTTAAAGCTTCGGACAAAAAACGCCCAGCCAAGGCTGGGCGTTTTTTGTTTATAAGTCTGCTTACTCAACGAACTCTAGCAAACGATCAGGGTAATTGGTGAACAGGCCGTTTGCGCCCATTTCCATCAAACGCTCCATCTCATCGGTTTCATTAACGGTATAGACGTGTACCGGCAGGCCGTTGTCTTGCGCCTGACGGATAAAGTCGGTATCGATGACTTCACGGCCTTCGTAGATATAGTTGGTGCCAATTCCCACCGCGTATTCCGCAACCGCTAGGAAGTCTTCATCAGTGATCTCTGCTGGGCCCGGTGTTACGCCGGTCCACTCCACTAAGCGCGATTCATCCTCTTCACTGGGGTAGTACCAAACCAGTTGGATCAGCGGAATGTCGTCGTTAAGTTGCTGCACTTTTAACAGGCTGCCCTGCTCGAAAGACTGCACTAATACGCGGCCACTCTCGACCATGTCGTACTCTTCCAGTTTGTCTACCAGGGCTTCTTCCAAACCTGGGTTTAGCTGCGGCGACTTGGTTTCAATGTAGTAGCGAGCATCGTTACCGAAGCGTTCGAATAGCTCATCCAGCGTGAGAATTTGTGCCCCTGCAAAGTCAGCGTCTGCTTTATCGGCGTTGGCTTCATTGAACCAAGTGCCGGCATCCAGCGCTTTTAGCTCTTCCAGGGTGTGGTCATTAATCTGGCCTTCACCATTGCTGGTGCGCTCAATAGCGTCATCATGGAACACCACCACCTCACCATCGGCGGTGAGTTGGGCATCCAGCTCTAAGTAATCGACCCCCCACTCATGGGCCAGTTCATAGGCTGCCATGGTGCTTTCCGGCGCGTGGCCGCTGGCCCCGCGGTGGGCAATCACTTGGAATGATTCAAGATCCTTTAGCTGCTGCTCCAGCGGTGAAGTTTCTGCCAGCGCAGTGGACGTGGCAGCACCAGCGAAAAGACCCAGAGATATTGAAGTAATCAGTAAACGGCGTTGCATAGAAATACCTTTTGTTGAATGCCTGTTTAATAACCCTACACGGAGTGAGTGATGAAAGACAAGCAGAGAAGGGGCGCTAAACATCGCCAGGATCAAACCAGCCAGGCTGGAAACCTTCATGCCAAAGCGCTCGTTCTGGATGGAGGAAAACGCCATAATTGACTCGCAAACAGACAGCTGGCGCCCAGAATCTGCTAGGCTCTGAAGAAGCTAAGCGTATTTAAACGTCAACGTTTAGATAAACCAACGATGGCATTAGGCCCATGATCCATTCAGAACACCACCGATCTCACCGTAACGGATGGCTGCGTGCCGCGGTACTAGGTGCCAATGACGGCATTGTGTCCACCAGCAGCTTGATATTGGGCGTTGCGGCAGCGAGTACCACACAGAGCGATATTATGCTGGCGGGTATTGCGGGCCTGGTCGCCGGTGCGATGTCGATGGCCGCAGGGGAGTACGTCTCGGTAAGCTCGCAAGCCGACACCGAAAACGCCGATCTAGATATCGAACGTAAAGCATTGATGGAACACTACGAACTAGAGCAAGAAGAGCTCGCAGCCATCTACGAAGCTCGTGGGGTTGAACCAGCGTTGGCCCGCCAAGTCGCGGTACAATTGATGACCAACGACGCCTTAGGCGCACATGCACGAGATGAGATCGGCATTACCGACACCGGCCAAGCGCGTCCACTCCAGGCGGCACTCTCGTCGGCGGCTACGTTTACCATCGGCGCGCTGCTACCCCTACTGGTTGCTTTGCGGGCGCCTCCCGCACTGCTTATTCCTCTGGTCGCGTTGTTCTCACTGCTCTTTTTAGCCTTGCTCGGCGCTATAGCAGCCCGTGTGGGAGGAGCGCCCACCCTAAAAGCTGCGGCAAGAGTGATGTTCTGGGGCGCGCTCGCCATGGTTTTAACATCCGCTATAGGGCACGTGTTTGGCGTGATGGCTTAAATACCTGAACCGCTGTAGGAACAACATACTGGAGGGTTGAATTCCAGCTAAGTGCCTGCACTCATAAAAGGGTAAGCAATTCACAAGGAGGCGTTATGACAACGTTAGTGATTGGCGCAAACGGACAGATTGGCAAACAGTTTTGTGAACTGGCCCAAAAAGCGGACACCCCTATTAAGGCAATGATCCGCAGTGAAGAACAGGCAGCGTGGTTTAAAGAACGCGGCATAGACACCGTCATTGCCGATCTAGAAGGCGAGTTTGAACACGCTTTTGAAGGCTGTGATCAGGTAGTCTTCACGGCGGGCTCTGGGCCTCATACCGGGCCGGATAAAACCCTGATGATTGACCTGTTTGGCGCCATTCGGACTGCCGACATCGCCAAGCAGAAAGGTCTCTCTCGCTATATTATGATCAGCGCCATGCGGGCAGAGCAACCGCTGGCAGCACCCGAGAAAATGCGTCCCTATATGGCCGCGAAATTTGCCGCCGATGCCCATCTGCGCAATAGCGGTATCCCGTATGTCATTCTCAAACCCGGTCGTTTGACTGACGAAGCCGCCAGTCAAAGGTTTGCTAGCTCGTTTGAGGAAGCCGGCGATAACCAAATTTCACGGGCCAATGTTGCTCACGCATTACTGCACACGGTGCAAAGCTCGAACGTGACTAATCAGGAATACCTACTGCTGGATGGCAAGCGCTCGATTGGCGAGATTATTCAGTAGGTAGGCCGTAGCCACTCATGCATTAACCCCCTTCATGCCTTCCGGTGTGTAACGTTCGCCGGTCACCGGGAGGTGCTCGGTGTCTGCTTCAAGCTGTTGCTGTTCATCGGCGGTTAGGCTAATGGACGCCGCTGCTGCATTCTCTTCAAGGTAGCGCAACCGCTTGGTGCCCGGAATCGGCACGATGTTGTCCCCTTTAGAGAGCAGCCAAGCAAGCGACAACTGCGCTGGGGTGCAGCCTTTATGAGCGGCCATTTCACCAATCACGTCGGCGATTCGGCGGTTAGCATGCATGGCCTGTTCAGAGAAGCGCGGCAGGTTAGGACGAAAATCATCTTCGCCGAAGTCGGCATTCTCCTGAAGTTTTCCCGTTAAAAAGCCTCGGCCCAGCGGCGAGTAGGGCACAAAGCCGATGCCGAGTTCCTGGCAGGTGGGCAGCACCGCTTGCTCTACGTCTCGCGTCCAGAGTGAATATTCGGTTTGCACGGCGGTTACCGGGTGCACGGCGTGTGCTCGGCGCAAGGTGTTAGCGCTGACCTCGCAGAGGCCAATATGGGCAATTTTTCCCTCTTTCACCAGCTGCTTTAAGCCCTCCATGGTCTCTTCAATGGGGGTTTCCGGGTTAATGCGGTGGACATAGTAGAGATCGATTTGCTCGACGCCCAGCCGCTTTAGCGATGCCTCGCAAGCTTGTTGGGCATAGCGAGCGCTGCTGTCCAGGCTACGTTGGTACTCTCCAGGGTTGCGCACAATGCCAAACTTGGTGGCGATACGTACCTTGGGCTTATGGCTAGCGAGAAAGCGACCGATCAACTCCTCGTTGTGGTGCGGCCCGTACATATCCGCTGTGTCGAAAAAGTCGATCCCCACCTCTACTGCCCGTGTTAATACTTGTAGCGACTCGCTATCGTTTCGGGGGCCATAAAATTCGCTCATCCCCATGCAACCTAAACCGATAGCGGAAATAGTGAAATCGCTGCCCAGCGTACGTTTTTGCATGATGTTTCTCCTGGAGTAGTTCTTAAGCTGTTGTTGAGTTGCGCAGTAACAGCGTGGCACTATCCAATAATGAAAAAAATGAACGAGTTTGGTAAGCCATTTTCTGATTTTGAAAAACAGATGCCCCGTGGGTGGGTCTGGGATGACACGCGAACATTTCTAGCGGTGGCCCGCCACGGCACGCTGAGCGGTGCCGCCGCCGAGCTGAACTTGGGCATAGCGACTCTTTCCCGGCGTATCGAACGTCTGGAAAAAGCCCTCAAACTACCGTTGTTTGTACGCCAACAATCGGGCTACCAGCTTACCGAGGAAGGGGCGGGGTTGATTGAGAAAGCCGAAGCGCTGGAAGCTGCGGCAGTGGCGTTTACCAGTGGGGTTTCCCGCGCCTCGCAGCTAAGCGGGAGAGTGCGGCTGGCCACTGCTGAAAACCTGGCCACGGCGCTGATTCTGCCCGCATTGCCGCAATTTTATGCGCACTACCCCGGCATCACGCTTGAACTGGTGACCGATATCAACACCGTTAACCTGCACCGCCGCGACGCCGATTTGGCGCTTAGAATGGTCAGGCCCGAGCGGGGCAATGTCACTCTTCGACGCTTGGGCTCCCTGGGGTTCGGACTTTACGCGAGCCCCTGCTATGTAGCGCAGCGTGAGTCTAACCATGATGCGGGCGATTTCGATACGGATGCCTTTATCACCTGGGGCGAATCGCAAGCGCACTTGCCCGCTGCCCAGTGGGTTGAGCGAGTTCTGCAAGGGCGCGAACCAGCGTTGACCACCACGTCTATGGCGACTCAGCTAGCAGCGGCCAAAGCGGGGCTGGGGATCGCGTTATTGCCACATTTTCTGGCCAGGGAAGCGAGTCTGATCTGCGTTGCTGAGGATATTGGCGTGGATCAGCCCATCTATCTTGTTATCCAGACGGATCTCACCCAATCAAGTCGTATTCGAGCCGTGGCGGACTTTCTGGCTGAGCTGGTGGCCAGTAACCGTGAGCGCTTGAATGGGTGAGTAGAGGGAAAAATGCCGTATAAAGCAGTCTCGGCACGCTTGTTGAGCAGCATGGGAGTGTTGGGTCGCCTTGCGGGTTGAGTAGAAAAGGAATAATTTATACTCATGAGCGACTTTGAGTATGATGATGTCAAAAGCGTAGCCAATCGGGTAAAGCATGGAATTGACTTTCTAGGTGCTCAGGCGCTTTGGAATGATCCTGATTTGCTGGAAATCCAAGCTAAATCTGATGGTTAGCCGCGTTTTCTGATGATAGGGCTGATTGGTGATAAACACTGGTCTGCCGTCATCACCTACCGAAATGAAAAAATTCGACTCATTTCGCTAGGGCCTGTTGATGTTTCACTCGCGGCCGCGCTGGAGCCCGTTTTTATTCGCGGCAAGGCAGGAGGAGAGAGGTTTGGTGGTTCCAAATGAACGACGACTAACACCGCCGCGGATAAAAACGGGCCCAGCCCTTCGGGTTGCCCCGCAAAGCACGCCATACGGCGTTGCAAAACTTGAAAAGGGAACCACCCTTCCCAGCGTTTTGCGCCTTGTCTGACGCGCTTTGTGGGGCAACGCGGTTCGCGATGAAACGTCAACAGGCCCTAAGGCGCTCGCGTAAAAGAGAGGTAGAACTCTATGAAAGCTAACGACTTTGATCAAAAATTTGACCAAGGCAGCGAAGATATTGTTGACGATCTTGATTTATCCACTGCACACCGTGTTAATCAAGATCCGAAGCGTATCAATGTCGACTTCCCCGCTTGGGTGGTTGAGTCTCTGGATCGTGAGGCTGCCCGTATCGGTGTTACGCGTCAATCTATTATCAAAGTTTGGCTGGTCGAGCGGTTGAAAGCCGAAGCGAGTCACAGGCTTCCGGATAACACGCAGCCTCACTAACGCCTTCGCATTTATCTCCCAAGCTCCCCCTTAAGCCATTCCGCCAGGGGTTCGCTTCGTCGGGGGTGAGTAAGTAAGCCCGCCTGACCGGGCAGCCACAGGCAGAGCCGGGCGGGGGTTTCGATACTGCCCCATGGCGCTACCAGCCGTCCGCTCTTCAGGTCGTCTTCCACCAACAGCGTTGGCGCAATCGCGACACCCAGCCCCGCCACCGCCGCTTCCATCAAGTAGTAAAGGTGCTCGAATCCCTGGCCTTGGTTTAGCGCCGCTTCAAGTTGTGCCTGCTCAAGCCCTTGCGCACGGGCCCACTGCGGCCACGCCTGGGGGCGGGAGGCGGTATATAAGAGTTTGGTAGAGAAGAGCGTGTCTGGATCTGCCGGATCAAGCTGCGCTGCCAATTGTGGGCTTGCCACCGCGCAGATCTCTTCCGTCATTAGCTCAATCACTTCCACATCTTCATGCCAGGGCGGTTCGGAAAACGCCAGTGTGGCGCTGGCATCCGTTTGCTTGCCGGGCTGCTCGCTTTCGCTTACTACCACTTTCAGCTTTAGCTGGGGTAACTCGCGGTGCAAGCGATCTAACCGGGGAATTAGCCAGCGGGCCAAAAGACTGCCAGGGCAGGCGAGAGTGAAGGGGGCTTCCTCTACATCACGCTTGAGCGCTGCGCAACTATCCTTCAAGCGAGTGAATGCTTCACCCACACCGCTTTGTAGCTGCTCACCGTGTGGGGTTAGCGCAATGCCTCGACCCGCTTTGGCGAAAAGCGCCACGCCAAAATGCTCATCCAGGCTTTTTAACTGGCGGCTCACGGCCCCGTGGGTAACGCTCAACTCATCGGCAGCGGCGGTCACACTTCCCAACCGGGCGGTGGCTTCAAAGGCGCGCAATGCGCTAAGCGGGGGCATGCTGTGTTGCATAGAATATCCTGCTAACAGTTGATCCAAGGTCACATATTGCTGCCATCTTATCGATTTTTATTCCCGCTCGTATGCCTTAACGTCGTCGCATACTAAACACTCATGCCGAGGTCGTGATGAATCAACCTGTAGACTTATCCAATAGCCTGCCCGACGCCAATGGCCTGTTTGGTCGCTTCGGCGGTCGTTTCGTTGCCGAAACGCTGATGCCACTGATTTTGGAGCTGCAAGACGAATACGCCACCGCCAAAAACGATCCAGAATTTCAACGCCAGCTAGCCTACTTCCAAGGCGACTACGTGGGGCGGCCAAGCCCGCTCTACTTTGCCGAGCGCCTGACCGAGCACTTCGGTGGGGCGAGTATTTACCTCAAACGTGAAGAGCTGAACCACACCGGCGCCCACAAAATTAATAACTGCATCGGTCAGGTATTGCTGGCCAAGCAAATGGGCAAAAAACGCATTATCGCCGAAACCGGCGCGGGCATGCACGGCGTGGCCACTGCCACGGTGGCAGCACGTTTTGGCTTGCCCTGCGTGATCTACATGGGCACTACGGACATCGAACGCCAGCAGACCAATGTGTTCCGCATGAAGCTGCTGGGCGCGGAGATCATTCCCGTCACCTCCGGCACAGGCACGCTCAAAGACGCCATGAACGAAGCGCTGCGTGACTGGGTGACTAACGTTGATGACACCTTTTACATTATTGGCACCGTGGCCGGGCCACACCCATACCCTGCCATGGTGCGCGACTTTCAAGCGGTGATCGGCCATGAAACACGCAACCAGATGCTCGAAAAACATGGCCGTCTGCCGGATTCGCTAGTGGCTTGCGTAGGTGGCGGCTCCAATGCCATTGGGCTGTTTCACCCGTTCCTTGATGACCCGGACGTGAAGATGATTGGCGTTGAAGCAGGCGGAAAAGGAGTGAAAAGCGGTCATCACGCGGCCAGCCTGAATGGCGGTACGCCGGGTGTATTGCACGGCAACCGCACCTACCTGCTGCAAAACGAGGACGGCCAGATTACCGACGCACACTCGATTTCCGCAGGGCTCGATTACCCCGGCATTGGGCCAGAGCACGCATGGTTACACGAGCAGAAGCGGGTCGAGTATGTATCCGCCACCGACGAGGAAGCGCTGGAAGCTTTCCAGGTCTGCTGCCGCCAGGAAGGCATTATCCCCGCCCTGGAAACCGCCCACGCTTTGGCGGAAGTCGCTAAGCGCGCGCCCAGCCTGCCACGCGAGCATCTGATGGTGGTGAACCTTAGCGGTCGTGGCGACAAAGATATGATGAGCGTGGCCCATCACCTAGGCGATAAGTTCGGAGTGAAACAGCTATGAGCGCGATCCAGGAGACTGTCATGAATAATACCTCTCGTCTTGAAAGCTGCTTTGCCGAGCTCAAGCAGCAAAATCGCCCGGCGTTAGTCAGCTACCTGACCGCTGGCGACCCGGAAGCGGAGACTTCCCGGCGCCTGCTGCATGGGCTACCAAACGCAGGAGTGGATATCATCGAGCTGGGCATGCCGTTCAGCGACCCCATGGCCGATGGCCCTGCGATTCAAAAAGCGGCACTGCGAGCATTGAACAACGGCCAAACCCAAGCCAAAACGCTGGAAATGGTGCGCCGTTTCCGTGAAGAAAACAGCACTACGCCGATTGTGTTGATGGGCTACTACAATCCGATTTTCTGCTATGGCGTTGATCGCTTTCTAGCGGATGCCTCTAGCGCAGGGGTAGATGGCCTGATTGTGGTCGATCTCCCTCCCGAACACGACGAAGAACTCTGCCAACCAGCAGCACAACACGGCATCGATTTTATCCGCTTAGCGACACCGACGACCGATGCCAAACGCCTGCCGAAAGTGCTGGCAAATGCCTCCGGGTTTATCTACTACGTCTCCGTGGCGGGTGTCACCGGGGGTAGCGCTCCCACGCCGGAAAGGCTGGAAAGTTCGGTTGCCCAATTGCGTCAAAACACTGATCTACCCATTGCCGTCGGCTTTGGCATACGCACCGCCGAACAAGCCGCCACCATTGGTCGCTACAGCGATGCAGTTGTCGTCGGCTCTGCGCTAGTCGACTGTATCGAACATGCCAACACGCCTAACGAAGCCGTTGAACGTGTACACAGTTTGGTAAGCGAGCTGGCTGAAAGCGTAAGGGCGTGTAGGGAGGTGAGTGAGCCGCAAGTTTGTTGATACAAGCATCATAAAAAGAAAGATACGCTAAGAGAGCAGGCCCACAGTGCCTGCTCTTTTTCTAAGGTTGAGAAAAATCTTAATTAACGACTAATCTAGGTAAATTGTGAGTGAAATAACTATGAATGCTTATACGAGCTGAAAGGAATGCGCTTTTATGAACCTAACCACGCTGCTGATTTTTATACCTGCCTGCTTCGCGCTTAATATGGCGCCGGGCCCTAATAATCTTCTTTCATTAACCAATGCCAAGCGCTATGGCGTGCGGGCAGCCTGTTTAGCGGGTATTGGGCGTTTGGTGGCTTTTGTTGGCATGATTACGTTGGCAGCTACGGGGTTGGCGACGCTGCTTTACACCTCTGAAAAAATCTTCCTGGTCATTAAAATCGCCGGTGGCCTCTATTTGCTATGGCTGGCGTATCAACTCTGGGGTGCCGATACCGCTGAATATGATGACGCTGGCGCTAAGCCCCAGAACCTTTTTGAGCTGGCGCGACAAGAGTTCCTACTTGCCGCAGGTAATCCCAAAGCCATCCTGATTTTCACCGCGTTCTTACCCCAGTTTGTGGAACCAAGCGGTAATGTAGGGCAGCAATTTTTAGTATTAGGTGTGCTGTTTTTGCTGTTGGAGTGGGTAGCAATTGCTGGGTATGCCTACGCAGGCAGCTTTTTAAGTCACTGGTTTTCTCGGCCTGCCATGCGGCGTTTATTCAACCGTGTTTGCGCTGGTCTGTTAGCCAGCGCAGGGGTAGGTCTAATGCTCGCTAAAAAAGAGTGAATGCGTTGTAAGAGTAATCGCATAAATACTCAGGGCACATTTGCTTATATGAGGCAGGAATGCAAATAGACACCACCATCGCGCTCGCTCAGTTGCCTGTTGTAAAAGGCGCCGTGTCGGAGAACCTTGCAACGCACATTGCCTACATTGAACACGCCGCTGCACTAGCCGCCGATGTAGTGGTTTTTCCTGAGCTTTCACTGACCGGCTACGAGCTTGAGCTGTTAGAAAAGCTAGCGATGTCGAAAGATTCAGAGTTATTTAGCACGCTTTCCGATGCCGCTGCTGCGAATAATATAGTCGTGATAGCAGGCTGCCCGCTCGTTAGTGAAGGCAGAAAACCGCAGATAGGGGCTATTATCTGCTTCCCCAATGGCGAGCGAGAATTTTATGCAAAGCAGTACCTGCATGAAGGAGAAGATGT
The DNA here is from genome assembly GCF_000236035.1 of Vreelandella boliviensis LC1. Taxonomy (GTDB): domain Bacteria; phylum Pseudomonadota; class Gammaproteobacteria; order Pseudomonadales; family Halomonadaceae; genus Vreelandella; species Vreelandella boliviensis. The sequence continues at coordinate 552,736 of NZ_JH393258.1, read as the reverse complement.
TTACTGTTCGACAGGCAGCGAAAGTTATCTATTCACGGTTAACGGCACTCGAATCGCCTTGGCGATCTGCGCAGATTTTGCCAATCCTGCCCATGCAGAAATGGCTGCCGACCAGCTAGCGGACGTTTATATTGCCAGCGCGCTAATCTCTGAAACGGGGTATGAGGCCGATGCGAATCTACTCGCTTCAATGGCGAAGCACCATCAGTTCCCAGTGCTGCTTGCTAATCACATCTCCAGCACAGGCGGTTGGCAAACCTGCGGCAAAAGTGGCGGCTGGAGTGCAGATGGTGAGCTAACCATTGCTGCTAATGGTACAGAGTCTAGCCTAGTGCTATGCAGCATCCATCAAAGAACGCTAAGTGGCAGGGTAGAGGATGTGGAGTCTCGCTTGTGTGCTTCCGTCGCCCCAGGCATTATCACGGCTCGTACTGCCTGCTGATCTTTCCCATAGCATACGCTTAGGCGCGCGATTCAAGCATATTTACTGCAGGCAGTAACCATCCAATATTTTATAAAACAGAGAGAAACAATGGGAAAGCTCTTTTCACTAATCGTACTGGTAGCGCTTGGCTATACAGGGATCTACTTCTATTACGGCGTTGTCGTTGAACGAGAAGTTCAGCAGCAGTTGGATGAGCGCGGCCTCTCCGCGGTCAGCGTGGATAACATTGAGTATGGTGTGCTGGCGCCTATTAACACGATCGCCAACATCGAAGTGACCGTCACTTATCGCGGCTCTCAAGCGACGTTGGATCTGGTAGTGCAGGGTCACCCCCTTTTCTCTGATGAAGTAAGTGTCGAATTCGATGGTCTGCAAGCACTGCGCTTAGGTATCGGCTTCGGCCAATAGATAACGCATCTGTCGTCTGAAGAAAAACAACAAAGGAGCAGGCTATGAACCAGCATGAAAAGCTCAACTACGTCGAGTTCGCCGCAAAAGATTTAGCCGCAACAAAGGTTTTTTTCTCTGCGGCGTTTGGCTGGGAGTTTGTCGATTACGGCCCGGAATACACTGCGTTTTCAAACCAAGGGCTCGATGGCGGCTTCTACCAAGCGAATGCCTGTAACCAAACCTCAAACGGCGGAGCACTGCTGGTTTTCTATAGCGCTGACATTGGCGCAACGCTCAACAAGGTTGAAAAGAGCGGCGGCGTGGTCATTCGGCCCATTTTCGAGTTTCCTGGCGGCTGCCGTTTTCACTTTCGGGAACCCAGTGGTAACGAGTTTGCGGTTTGGTCGGAGCTGCGTTCCTAATCAAACAGTCAGGTTAGGTAACCATAGAAGTGAGCGGCACCCACACATGCTCATAGCCAATCGAAAGTGCCACCGCGACCAGCATCCCCGCCATTGCCCAATTGAAGCGCTTAACAATGTTGGCGTTTTCAATACGCTGGCCTACTAAGCTGCCGATCAGGATATAACTGCCGGGTGCGCCAGCGGCTAGCATCGCCAGTCCTAGCGCCCAAACCACTAAGCTAACCCCCTCAATACCCGCCGCAGGAAATTGCAGTGTGGTCATGGGCAGGGTAGCGATAATGGCCTTGGGATTCAGCAACTGCATGACCAGCCCATCACGATAATTTACCAGTCGTGGGGCATTATCTGGCTTGCTTATATCAATACTTGATCGGGCAATTTTGCTCGCGAGATAAACAATATAGCCACAGCCCAAGGCACTCACCACGATCAGTGCGTCATCATTGATCCATGCAGCACCCACCCAGCCCAACACTAATAAGTAGGCCAGCATCGAAGTACCCACTCCCAGGCAAAAGCCAAACGACTTTTTGGCCTGGCCATTAATGCCAACGTTCAAGCCAAGCAGATTCACAGGCCCAGGCGAATACATGGCGCCTAGGGCATAGGCGACGATTGCTAACATGGTGAAACCTCTTTTCTTGACTGTTCTTGAGTTAGAAGGGGGGGCTAGCGCGCGATATCACGCTGGTACTGGTGGGGTGTCATGCCATAAATGCGCTTAAAGCGGCGATTGAAGTGGCTAAGGTCGGCAAACCCATAGCGCAAAGCGACCTCCGTGAGGGAAGCGCCTAGGTCTAGCGCGGAACGGGCCGCATTGATCCGGCAATTAATCACATACTGATGCGGCGTGATGCCGTAATGCTGGCGAAACAGCCGCAAGAAATGGTACTTGGATAAGTGTGCCGCTTGGCTGATGTCATCAAGGGAAACATCGCTATCTAGGTGGGCGTGGATATACTCTTTCGCCAAGCCCAGCAGCGCATCTGGCCGAGTGGGTACTTGGTTGGGCTGAGAAATCCCACCCAGTTGCACAGTGCGCTCGATCACCTGATAAAGCGCGTTCTCCTGGTCAATACAGCTACCGGTGTGAGAGGTGACCAAGCGCGCCAGTTCCAAAATGGCGTTGCGCAATTGGGCATCCTGAATCAGCGTGCTATGTGAACGAAAGCTAGCCGATTTTTCGTGACCCAGGACTTCCGCAAACTGCGCGTTAACCTGCTCAGGATGTACATACACCATCAGGTAATCCAGCGCGTGCTCGCCGCCGGGTTCGCCATCGTGAACTTGTTCGGGATTAAACAAAATAACGTTGCCAGGAGGGCTGCGGTGAAACCGCCCCCCGCTGAAAAAATCCTGGCGCCCCGCCAGCGTTACGCCGAAGGCATACTCCTCGTGGGCATGGCGGTCGTAGCTGAAATCCTCAATGGCTGCATGAAGCACAGTCAGTGTTGGCACATGCTGACTTTTGATAAATTGAAACCGGCTCGCGTTGCCCATGCCGCCCCCTCCTGATTAGTCACACTAACTCGAAATACAGCCCTAGCTTATGCCAGCCCCGCCTCCTAATGCTTGTACATAATTGCTCTTCGACTGTGTAATGATGGCCTATCGCTAGTGAACGCCACCAAGGGGTCGTCATGGGAAAGCTCTTTTCACTGATGATTGCGCTGTTGCTGGTCGGCTGCGCCGTCATCGAGCCGTATGATGAGCGTGAAGCCCAGCGCGATGCCGGCCTGGCCATCCAGGAAGTCTACGAGCGGGCGCTGCCGACGCTGTCCGAAGACAAGCAGCGCCACTTTGCCCAGCGGCTCTACCGCCTGACGGGCGAGCAGCACTGGCGGGCTCTTAATCATGCCTACGGCGTGCGTCTACTGACGCGACTCGAGGATGACATCGTAGGGCTGGCTGAGCCTGGGTACGCGGCCGCCCGTAGCAGGGCGATCATTGCCGACTACTCCCAGCGCACGGCCAAGCAACGCGCCCGGCGGGCCATGCTGGGTGAGTGGGGGGAGATCGCCTTCGCCCGGGGGCTGCTGTTCCGGCTGGCCCAGGCCGAGTACCACGGCCTGCTGCCGGCCATTGAGGACCACGAGCGGGCGCTGGGCTACCTGGCGGAGGTCGACTGGGCGGCCTTCCTGACCGACCCCGCGGTGATCGGGATTTATGCCGCTCAGGTGGCCAATCAGGCGTACTTCCTGCACCAACTCGGCGTGATGGACCTGCGCCGGGAAGTGGAGGCGGCCTTCAGGCGTCACTACCCGCCTGATCGAGTCGCCGATCTCGACGACGCCGAGTACCGTAACTGGCTCTATGGTCTGACCCACTTCGTCATCGCTGACAGCCGCTATTACCAGCGGAAGGTAGACCCGGAGGCCCATGCCTGGGTGCTGGAAGTGCTGGCGCGGGAGACGGATAACATTCTGGCCCGAGCCACGGCCGACATCCAAGCCGAGGTGGCATTGGCCTTCCTGCTTGCCGACCGCGAGGATCATCCGCTGGTGGGCCGGGTGCGTGAGGCGCTAGTGGCGGCGGTGGCCCCGGCCAGCGGCATCATACCCTCGCACACTGGGGAAACGGGGCTGGCGGGTGGTGAACACCGCAACGTTCTGGCAATCATGGTGTTGCGCTGGCCGGGCCGCCTACATCCCGGCCCCGACCTCTCGGACGCGCTTGGTGGGCGCTCAGCCGAATTCACAGGCAGCCGCCATCCACAAAACAAAGGAGCAGGGCATGAACCAACATGAAAAGCTCAACTACGTCGAGCTCGCCGCCAAGGACTTGAACGCCACCAAAACCTTTTTCTCAGCGGTGTTTGGCTGGGAGTTCACCGACTACGGCCCGGAGTACAGTGCGTTTTCCAACCAGGGCTTGGATGGCGGCTTCTACCAGGCGGACGCTTGCAGCCGTACCGACAACGGTTCCGCCCTGCTGGTGTTCTACAGCGAACACCTGGAAGCTACTTACAACAAGGTGGTGGACCACTGCGGCCAGATTATAAAGCCAATTTTTGAGTTCCCAGGCGGCTTTCGTTTTTACTTCATCGAGCCCAGCGGCAACGAGTTTGCTGTGTGGACAGAAAGGCGGGCCTAAGACCAGTCGAGATCGCTGTTATTAGCGATATAAGCTACCACCCAATGAGAGCCGCCTAATGTACTACCGCACCATGACCATCAACGACTATGAATCCGCCATTACCCTGTGGAGCGAAAGTGAAGGCGTGCGACTGCGCGATGCCGATTCCCGTGAAGGCATCGAGAAATACCTGCTGCGCAACCCAGGTTTGAGCTTTGTGGCAGAAGTAGAAGGCAAACTAGTGGGAACAATTATGGCGGGCCACGACGGCAAACGCGGTTATGTGCAGCATTTGTCGGTGGCGGACTCCCATCGTCGAATGGGCATAGCAACAGAGCTGGTAAACCTTTGCCTGGAAGCGCTGAAGAGTGAAGGTCTTCTGAAATCGCACCTGATGATTCTTGCGCAGAATGAAACCGCCAAACAATTCTGGGCCAATCAGGGCTGGGCGTGCAGATCAGATATTTTGCTGTACTCATTTATTAACGGAGATGATCAGAACGTTTAGGCACGCGTATACGCTATTGGTTTCGATTGAAGCCCCTAAGCCTAGCACCGGGTCGGGTGGTATGTGATCACAAAAGATATTGGCGATTTATGAGCTAAAAACTCAATGTTTTTGGGTGTGAGCCGATAACACTTTATGGTTGGTAGCAAGATGCGCTCTGTCTGAGCGCTTGCGGTTACCGAAATTGCTTCCACCTTCCCAATGCAAAGCGCTGCGGGCTCCACGAGATCTTCCCATGCTACTTCTGAATCGAAGCGTTAAACTGCGGCTTGCCGTGAGTTTGGGCGCCTGTATCTTGATGTTGATCGGCGTCGGTACGCTCGGTCTCTACAGTCTAAGCAAGACCAATGATGCTCTCACCAAAACTTACGAGGGCAACGTGCTCACATTGGGGAATCTTCTGAAGGTCAACCAGGCGGTGCTTGGTAACCGGGTGAAAGTGACGGCCGAACAGCGCGATCGGAATCCGGCATCTGCCATAACCACGCAGCAGGAGGTCGCTGAAAACGATACCATTATCGACGCCGCTTGGGATGATTACTTTCCTGATCGTGTGAACGGTGACAATGAGCGCAAACTAGCCGGTGACTTCATAGAATCGTTGGCCAGTCTGCGCGCCGGTATTGACGAGATTAACGCAGCAATGATTGGCAATGATTTTGACGCTGCGAGAGTAATTGCTACCACCACGCTCCGTTCTGAATACCCCAAAGTGCTAACAGCGATCCAGGAACTCATCGACCTTAACAGCACGCAAGCCGCCGCAAATAACCAACAGTCCTCAAGCGACTATGTTTGGACGCGTAACTTCGTTGTTAGCGTTATGGCGGTAGCGGTCATTTTCGGCATTCTGCTCGCGATATGGTTGATTCGAGGCATCATGACGCCGCTGGGCAAGGCGCAAGAACTCGCCAACGCTATGGCTCAAGGAAGGCTTGATAACGACATCGACATTTCTTGTAAGGATGAGTTTGGTGTGATGCTCAGGGCGTTAAAGAGCATGGAAACCAAGTTCTCGCAGGTGGTGATGTCCGTTCGCAGTAACGCGGAGTCCGTGAATGTGGCCGCTGACGAAATAGTGCTAGGGACCGACGATCTGAGTCGCCGCACTCAGGAGCAGGCCTCAAATATCGAAGAGACAGCCGCATCGATGGATGAAATTACCTCGACAGTGCGTCAGAACGCAGACAATGCTGCCGAAGCAGACAAACTCGTACATAACGTTAGCCAGCAAGCCAACGCCGGGGGAGAGATCGCCGGGCAAGCCGTTAAAGCGATGGAAGACATCAACATCTCAAGCCGCAAGATTGCTGGTATCGTCGGGTTGATCGATCAGATCGCCTTCCAGACCAATTTACTGGCGCTGAATGCGTCGGTGGAAGCTGCTCGTGCGGGCGAACAAGGTCGCGGCTTTGCGGTCGTGGCTAACGAAGTACGCAATCTGGCAGGGCGCAGTGCTGACGCCGCCAAAGACATCAAAAAGCTCGTTGAGGATAGTATCGGCCAAGTCGATAACGGCTCAAGCCTGGTTAACCGAGCGGGCAAGTCGCTGGAAGATATCGTGCACGGCGTTCAGCGTGTCACGGTGTTGATGGGTGAGATTGCCACCGCCAGCCGGGAGCAGTCCCAAGGTATCGAACAAGTCAACACGGCTGTCTCGCAAATGGACAGTGTCACCCAGCAGAATGCGAGCCTGGTTGAAGAGTCCAGTGCGGCGGGGCGTTCACTGCAAAGCCAAGCGGAGGCATTATTGACGGAAGTCTCGTTCTTTAAGGGAGCCACTACGAGCATTAACCAACGTTCACTGCCCGCTAAGCTGCAGCCAAGCAACAGCCTGCCAAAGGCCACTAAACGACCACCCACTCATGTTATTGGTGGCAAGAAAGACACCGAGGAATGGGCATCGTTCTAAACGCCTGAAGCACTCACAAAGCGCCCGGATAGGGCGCTTTTTTATTGCCATGTTAACCAGATAAAGGCTGAAAGGGCGGCCAAAAAAATCAAGCCGAAGCCCGTGCTTATCACTCAAGGTAGGTTTGTATATTCAAAATAAGAATATTAAATCTTTCTTTTATTCTTTTTAGAAAGTTAAGGATACCCTAAAATAGCACCCTTTCTGAGTCAGGCTGCTGGGCGCTTGCTGCCTCGTTAGGCCAACGATAGGGATGCACCATGAGTAAGCAAGCAAGGGATCAAGACCTTTATCAAGGCAGTGACCAAGTCCAATATCAAGAACGTGCGCACTTCAAGCGCAGTATGGATACGCGCCATTTGGTGATGCTGTCATTGGGTGGGGTAATTGGTACCGGGTTGTTTTTGAGTTCCGGTTATACCGTGCAGCAGGCCGGGCCTATCGGCGCTGTTTTGGCCTACCTAGTAGGCGGCATCGTCGCTTGGTTAGTGATGATGTGCCTGGGCGAGCTGGCCGTGCATATGCCGGAGTCGGGCGCTTTCAGCGCCCATGCCAGCCGTTATATCGGCCCCGGCACCGGTTACATGGTGGCCTGGATGTACTGGCTTACCTGGACGGTAGCATTAGGCTCAGAGTTCACCGCCGCGGCGGTGTTTATGGGGCGCTGGTTTCCCGATATCCCCGGCTGGTACTGGAGTGGGCTGTTTGCGGCAATCGTCTTTGGCGTCAATGCGTTTACCACGCGCTTCTTTGCCGAGTCTGAATTCTGGCTTTCATTAATCAAGGTGATCGCGGTGGTGGTGTTTGTGCTGGTGGGTGCCGTGGCGATCATCGGCTGGGTGCCGCTGCATGATGCCACTGGCGCAGAGGTCGCCTCACCAGGCCTTTCGGCGCTGTGGGGAGAAGGCGCCATGCCGCCCAGCCTGCTCGCCATTGGCACTACCTTACTGGCGGTCATGTTTGCCTTTTCTGGCACCGAGCTGATTGGGATTGCCGCCGGGGAAACCGTCGATCCGGGCCGCAATGTACCCAAAGCTATTCGCGCCACCCTGTGGCGATTGATCCTGTTTTTCGTCGGCACCATTGTCGTGATTGCGGCGCTGCTACCTCAAGATCAGGCCGGACTCACCGAAAGCCCCTTTGTGGCCGTATTCCAACGCCTTGGCGTGCCGGGTGCCGCCGATATCATGAACTTTGTGATCATCACCGCGCTACTATCAGCCGCTAATTCCGGGCTTTATGCCTCTTCGCGCATGCTGTGGACGCTCTCGGATCAGGGCACTCTGCCGAAGTCATTGAGCCGACTCAACAAACGCGGCATCCCGATGAATGCCGTATTGCTGAGCATGGTGGGTGGCCTGGGGGCGCTGTTTTCCAGCGTTTATGCACCTGAAACCGTCTATTTGGTATTAGTCTCTATTTCCGGTTTAGCCGTGGTGGTGGTCTGGATGGCCATTGCGCTCAGCCAGTTCAACTTCCGCCGCCATTATCTGCGTGGAGGAGGGCAGTTGAAGGATCTGGTCTATCGCACGCCGTTCTACCCCTGGGTACCGCTCACTGCATTTGCGGCCTGCTTGGCGGCGTGTATTGGCATCGCCTTTGACCCGCAACAACGTGTAGCGCTCTATTTCGGCGTGCCTTTTATTGGCCTGTGCTACTTGGTGCACTTTGTGCGCCACCGTGCGGCCTCCCAGCGTCCTGAATATTCGCCCAACGCCGTCGAGGAAAAGACCGTATGAGTGCCCCTATGACTGCCCCTATGACTGAGTTGAATCCGATCAAAGCCCTCTTGGCGCAAGTGCCCTTTATGGTCATCGACGGTGCCTTGGCCACGGAGCTTGAAGCGTTAGGCTGTGATCTTAATGATGCGCTCTGGTCGGCGCGCCTGCTGGCCCAAGCACCGGAGAAGATTCGCCAAGTGCATCAGGCCTACTTTGAAGCCGGGGCCGACTGTGCGATTACCGCCAGCTATCAAGCCACGGTGCCAGGGTTTATGCAGGCAGGGCTGACGGCAGAAGAGGCGCGGGCGCTGATTCAGCTCTCGGTCACGCTGGCGCAGCAGGCGCGGGATGCGGTGTGGCAGCCCGGTCAAACCGACCGGCCTAAGCCATTAATAGCCGCATCCGTTGGCCCGTATGGCGCCTACCTAGCCGACGGCAGTGAATACCGCGGCGGCTATGACCTGGATCGCGCCGGGCTGGTGGCGTTTCACCGCGAGCGTTTTGAGCTGCTGCTAGCCGCAGGCGCTGACCTATTGGCCGCCGAAACGTTACCTTCCCTTGAAGAGGCGCTGGCAATCACCGATTTGCTGGCCGAGCACCCCGGTGCTCAAGCCTGGATCACTTTCTCAGCAAAGGATGGCCAACACATCAGCGACGGAACACCTATCGCAAAATGTGCCGCCGCCCTGGCCAACTGCCCAGGCGTAGCGGCGATTGGTGTGAACTGCACGGCGCTGGCCCATATCGAATCGCTGATTAAAGAAATCCGCCGTGAGTGTGATCTACCAATAGTGGTGTATCCCAACTCAGGGGAAGTCTACGACCCGGTGACCAAAACCTGGCACTCCGCCACCTGCGACCATACCGCTGCCGATCTTTCCGGGCTGGCACAAGGGGTTGAACATTGGTTGGCGGCTGGCGCGTCAGGCTTTGGCGGCTGCTGCCGTACTTCACCGGAGGATATTCAGGCGCTGGCCCAGTGGCGGCGCTCGCGCTAGCCGAGGGCAGCAAGAACCTCCATGAGACGCGAAAGTGATCGCCGTATTCGTTGCCTACTTGCCAAGGTGGGGCGCCCCATTCAAAACATCAAAGTGATCCTGCCCAGTAACGGTCGGCACTAGGGATTTACTCAACACTAGCGCCGGCCCGAGCTTTGTGGCAGAAGTAGAAGGCAAGCTAGTGGGAACAATTATGGCGGGCCACGATGGCTAGCGCGGTTATGTTCAGCACTTATCGATGGCGGACTCGCATCGTCGGAGGGGCATAGCAACAGAGCTGGTAAACCTTTGCCTAGAAGCGCTTAAAAACGAAGGAATACTAAAAACGCACCTGATAATTCTTCCCCAGAACAAAGCCGCCCAGAAGTTCTGGGCAAGCCAGGGTTGGGCGTACCGATCTGACGTTTTGTTCTACTCGTTTGTTAGTGGGGATAATTTAAATATCTAGACCAGGACTGTCATGTTCTTGCCGACTCCCTATCGTTATTTGTACTATTGAAGTCCTTTCCACGCTAAGCAGAGGTAGTTGTCCAATGAGCCATTGATGCCCGCCGTTGTAATAACGGCCAGTCTCCATTAGCCCCTGACTCAGGGGGAGTACTCGGCATCTCTGGAATCAATCATGACCACTACCCATCTCACCTTAAAGGGTGTCTCCTACGTTTTACCGGATGGCAGGACGCTCTTTACCGATCTTTATGAACAGTTCGACACACGCCCCACGGGGCTGGTGGGCCGCAATGGGGTCGGCAAAACAATCTTAGCCCAAATTCTCGCGGGCTTGTTGCAACCCACCCGCGGCCACTGTCAGCGCCCCGACAACGTGCATTACCTTGCCCAGCAAGTGGCCCAACTGAAGGAGGCGTCTGTTGCTGATCTCGCGAATGTGCGAGCAACATTGGATGCGCTGGCGCGAATTGAAACTGGCAGCACGGCACCAGAGGATTTTGAAGCAGTCGATGACCGCTGGGATATGCCCCAGCGATTTCGCAATGAGCTTGATCGCAATGGCTTGGGCTATCTTGAAGCCACTACCCCGGCTAGCACCCTGAGCGGAGGGGAAGCGATGCGGGTTGCCTTAATGGGCGCCATGCTCTCTGATGCCGATTTCCTGATTCTTGATGAGCCAAGTAACCATCTCGACCGATCCAACCGGCAAGCTCTTATCGAACAGCTGCAGCGCTGGCCGCGTGGGCTGATCGTGGTCAGTCATGACCGGCAATTATTGGAAACCATGGTGCGCATTGTGGAGCTTTCCCCCTTGGGGCTGCATAGCTACGGTGGCAACTACACCTTCTATGCCGAAGCGAAAGCCCACGAACAGCAAACTGCGATTAACCAACTCAATCAGCGTAAGCTGGAGCGCCAACGTCAGGAACGGACGACGCGTAAGCAGCGTGAACGTCAGGAGAAACGGCAGGCCCGCGGTAACCGGCAGGGCAAGGAAGCCAATCAGGCCAAGGTAATACTGGATGGCCAGAAAGAGCGCAGCGAAAACTCCACCGGCGCATTGCACCAAAAGCAGGCGGCCAGCCGTGATCAACTTAACCAGCGCGTGCGGGAAGCCGCAATGCAAGTTGAAGACGAAGCGCACATCACCCTGCATGAGATACCGATTAATCAGGTAGCCAAGCGCTGTTTGGTTGAACTAGAAAAGGTAGAGCTTCCATTCGTCATGGGAGCTACTCGTCGCATTAGACTAATGCTGAGAGGGCTGCAGCGCATCGGTATCGTTGGTCCCAACGGCTGTGGTAAATCCACGCTGCTACGAGTACTTGCGGGCCAGATTGAGCCACTATCCGGAACCTGCAAGGTGACCCCAGAAAGGGTCTATCTCGACCAGCGACTAGCGAATCTTGACCCGGAACAGAGCGTGCTCGAACAGCTGCAGCTGGCTAACCGCTCAACGACGGAGGGTGCGCTGCGCATGCTACTGGCCCAACTAGGCCTGAACGCGCAGAAGATCACCACGCCCAGCGGACTACTTAGCGGCGGTGAACGCCTGAAAGGAGCACTGGCTTGCATCCTCTACGCCGATTCGCCCCCACAATTGCTGCTGCTCGATGAGCCAAACAACCACCTCGACCTGCCGTCGGCACAGGCACTGGAAACCTTATTGCGCAGTTACCAAGGCGCTTTACTGGTGGTATCCCATGACGATGCCTTTCTGGAAAACCTGGCGCTAACAGACCGCCTACTGGCAACCGAGCAAGGCTGGCACTTGGAGTCGGTTTGATGAATAACTCTGACTTTTTTGATCTCCAATAAGCGCTGGTGGTGTAGTTGAAAACTCAACTTATCAAGTCCGGCGATATTGGGTTATTTTACCCCCATTGCATCAGCTATCTCAGCTATATGATGAACACTTACCTGCTGAAAGGCCGCCAATGACTGATTTAATAATCTTGAGAGATTTTCTGGTTCTTTGCGAGACCAAAAGTTTCAGTCGTACTGCGGAGCACCGACATGTATCGGTGTCTGGGTTGAGTCGCCGTATTCAAGGGCTTGAGGAGTGGGCAGGCACAGCGCTATTTGAGCGGCGTAAAGGGGCGTTAGTACTGACGGAGGCAGGCCACAGTCTGCAAACGGTAGCCTCGCAATCACTTAGTTCTTTAGATCACTTTCGGCGCTCCGTGGCTGACGATCTTAATGAGCAGAAACAGCGGATACGTTTTTGCTCACCACACATTATGGCGACAATATTCTTTCCCCAGTGGCTGCCGCGCATACAGGAGCAGTTCACACAGGCTAAATTTAGCATTGACTCGAATACCTTGCCGGAGTGCCTAGCCGCGCTCAATCAGGGAGAAACCGACTACGTAGTGGCACTCTTCGACTGTGAACAGCTTATCGCAAGGCGCTTGGGAATAGTGAGTGATAGCTACGCTTCTATTGAGCTGGATACCGAGTATCTCATCCCTGTTAGCGCGCCAAATGTTGCCGGTCAGCCACTGTTTAATTTACATGTGGCAGACGGCACTCCACTCTCATTTCTGAATTACTCACAAGAGTGCCACTTGGAGTGGTCGCTGAGTGCCATGCTCGCGCAGCAAGGCTTAAATTTGCAGCAACACCATGATGCTGGCCTCGCTGACAGTTTGCGTCATATGACGTTATCAAAATTGGGTGTTGCGTGGCTGCCCTATTCGTTAGTGCGAGAGGATCTTAGTGCCAAGCGGCTTATTCGAGCGGGAAGCACAGCCTTTGATGTGCCATTAAAAATTATTCTGCTGCGACGAACAGCAGCCCTAGCAGCAGAAGCTCAGCGGCTATGGGACGTTCTTGTAGAAATGAAGGATGTGAGAGCGTTGTCTGACGTTGTTTGATTGGTACTTTGAGAGCATGTTGCAGCGTCGGCAATGTTTTCGTCTCTTTTTAGCCTGTAGTGCAACCTAGCCAGTAAAGTCGCGGTGCTTGCTGATTTGGCAACAGGCATTGCGATATCTGCGTTGTTGAACGCTCAGAAATGGCTAATGCTAGGGAAAGGCTCAATGTGCTGAGAACCCCTATGACGATGCTGCTGCCGATGGCTTCTGCTCAAAACTACCGCTGGATCATTTTGCTGATAGCCACCCTTGCCCAAGCAGCGGCGTGTTTCTTCGTTCAGGGTATCGGCGCCATAAGCGTCTATATACAAGCAGATATGGGGCTCTCCGCATTTCAGATTGGGGCGTTGGTCTCGGCGGCTCAGCTGGTGCCTTTGGTCGGGCTGTTGGTTGCCGGGGAGTTGCTGGACAGGTTCAGTGAGCGTTTGGTGGTGGGGTTAGGCACCCTCGTAGTAGGCATCGCGCTTAGCGCTGCCGTGCTGGCTGAGAGCTACTGGGCCATGCTGCTGTTTTTGGTTCTCGTAGGGGCGGGCTACAGTACCGCCCAACCCGGAGGCAGCAAATCGGTAGCGGCTTGGTTTGATAAATCTCAGCGCGGCTTTGCCATGGGAATTCGTCAGGCGGGTTTGCCGCTGGGCGGTGCGCTGGCGGCGATCATCCTGCCAACCGTCGCTATCACCTGGGGGTGGCGCGCCTCTTTTCTGGTGGGCGGGCTGATTGCGATCTTCGGGGCGTTGGTCTTTATGCTCTTTTACCGTGCCCCTGCTGGCGCGGTGCCGGTCGCAAGAGCCTCTGAAGGCAGTCTAACCAACGTTGTCTTATCGCGACTGGCGATGATTCGTGAACCGGCCATGAAGCAGATTATGGCGTCCGGTATTAGTTTGATCTCGGTTCAGTACGGCATTTTGATTTTTACCGTGCTCTATCTGCACAGTCGTTTGCAGATGGAGGTACTGCAAGCCGCGACGTTGCTATTCGTGGCTCAGGGGGCCGGGGTTGCCGGGCGTATTTTGCTGGCAGCCTGGAGCGATCGCTGTCGCTCGCGCTATTTCCCGGTCATGGTGTGCATGGTGGCGGTGATAGTGGGGTTGCTGGTATTGGTTTGGCTACCGCTGAATTCAATGTTCATGCTGGGCTGCTTGATGTCCTGGCTGGGCTTTTTTGGCTTCGGTTGGTACGGCCCTTGGGTAGCTTATGTGGCGGAGTCGGCGCCTGCCGATAAAACCGGCTTTGTGCTGGGGCTGGCCATGGCGATTAACCAACTGGCGATTGTATCGGTACCGCCACTGCTGGGGTGGATGCTGGATATAACGGGTAGCTTTATGGTCGGCTGGAGCCTGCTGATCGCCATGACACTACTCGGACTATTAATGACCATCCAGCGGCAAGGAGACGTTAATGAAAGCCATCGTGTTTGACGTGTTCGGTACTATTGTCGATTGGCGTTCCAGTTTGATTAACCAGTTCAGGGCGTTAGAGCAGGAACTGGGGATAGAGCTGCCCGGTGAAGCGTTGACGGATCAATGGCGTCAGCATTATGCGCCTTCGATGGATCGGGTGCGTAAAGGTGAAATTCCATGGACGGGGTTGGAAGATCTGCATCGGGAAAGCCTAGTCAAACTACTCAAGCAACATGGGATTACGCTAGACGAGGCGACCATTGATCGTGTTAATCACTTTTGGCACCAGTTAGACCCATGGCCGGATGTTCAGCGTGGCCTTCAGCAACTGAAAGAGCGCTACATTATCGCCACCCTGACCAACGGCAATTTATCGTTAATGGTGGACGTTGCCCGTTATGCCAAACTGCCATGGGACATGGTGTTTTGCGCTGAATTATTCCAGCACTATAAGCCTGACCCAGAGGTCTATTTAGGCGCTTGCCGCCTGCTGCGCCTGCCGCCTGAAGAAGTGATGCTATGCGCAGCGCACAATTACGATCTGGGGGCTGCCCGTGCATTGGGAATGAAAACGGCGTTTATACCCCGGCGTACAGAGTATGGCCCGCAGCAGCGTAAAGATTTAGAAGCCGAGCAAGCATGGGATGCGGTGGCTGAGGATCTCGTTGCGTTGAGCGAGCGGCTAATAGAGTGAGCCAACAATACATGCCATTAGGGCTGGATAGCATGTGTTGAGATAGTGGCTGTTATAGGCATTGAGTATGTGAGCAGTGCCCTCGGCACCCAAAAACTGTCCCTCGGGGAAGCACCAGGCTGAAAATATTTATAAGGACACACGCGATGTATTTGCAGAAAATGGCATAAACCGCAACACTTTCGGTAGCCCAAGGTATCCTCTAAAAGCATTTTCTACGTACCTAAAAAGGTAGTCACCATGTCAGCTGCGATGAGCAAAGACGACGCACACAAGCTAATTGAACAACTTCCTGCGAATGCCACCTGGGAAGACCTTATGCATGAGATCTATATCCGGGAGTCCATCGAGAAGGGCATGGCGGATAGCCAAGCGGGTAACGTTACAAATGTGGGGGATATTCGCAAGAAATACGGCCTACCTGAATGAATGTGTTCTGGACAGCAGCAGAAGCTCATTTGGACGCGATTTATGCCTATATCGCGCAGGATTCAGAAGCTTATGCGTTGAGCTCCGTTGATAAAAATCACCCGGAGGTCACAACAGATTGGTGATTTCCCCGCTTCAGGGCGCAAAGTGCCCGAGTACGACATCGCTCAAATAAGGTAAGTCCTGTGTGGCGCTTACCGCATTATCTACTACATCAAACCAGATCAAGTTGACGTTCTCGCCGTCCTACATGCATCTATGAACCGACTGAAAAGCGAATAGGGCAACGCTATAGCGGAGTGTCGGTACCTAGTTCAAGACACAGTAAGCTGAGGCTCATCCACCACCACCGAGTCACGCAACGTTTCAGCGAAGCTTGCCAGAGCGGGTGTCCAGGTTTCTGGTTCGAAGGCGGCTGATCCTGCCCAGTAACAGTGGACACCTCAAGAATGTAATACGCTACGATGAGGTGAACCATGGCAAGATCGACGACATCGATGAAGAAAAAATCCTATACCCGTTACTCAGATGCCTACCGTCAAGAAGCGTTAGCACTCGCTGATCGCATTGGCGTTGCAGCAGCGGCTCGTGAATTGGGAATACACGCCAGTCAGCTCTATCAATGGCGCTCTAAAGCCCAGCTTCAGCAAGACACCTCTGAACGAGAGCGGTCGCTAGCAGAAGAAAACGTCCGCTTGAAGCGCCAATTAGCTGAGGCAAATGAAGAGCTGGCCATCACAAAAAAGGCCGCGGTGTACTTTGCGAAGAGCCTGAAGTGAAGTACGCCTTTATTCATCGCCATCGTCAGGCTTTCAGTGTTCAACGTATGTGCCGTGTTGTTGGGGTCGCTCGAAGCGGCTACTACGCTTGGCGGCAGCGCGAAGGAGTACCGTCCCCAAAACGCAGCGAGCAAGCCATTCTCGATCAGCGTGTGGCTGAGGCTTTTCACCAGCGTAAGGGCCGCTCAGGCGCCCCGAGATTAACCCTAGACCTGCAAGATGATGGGATGCCGATCAACCGTAAGACGGTAGCTGCCAGCTTACAGCGTCAAGGCTTGCGCGCTAAAGCCGCTCGCAAGTTCAAGGCCACCACGAACTCTCGGCATTCGCTGCCGGTGGCAGCGAATCTACTAGAGCAAAACTTCACGGCCTCAGCTCCCAATCAAAAGTGGGTGGGCGATATCACTTATTTGGCGACGGGCGAGGGTTGGCTTTACCTAGCAGTCCTCATTGATCTTTACTCTCGTAAAGTGGTCGGTTGGGCAATGAGTGAGCGCATGACGGCTGATCTTGTCTGTGACGCGCTACAAATGGCGCTATGGAGACGTAAAATGCCCAAAGGCGTCATAGTCCACTCGGATCGAGGCAGTCAGTACTGTTCCACGCTTTACCAATCGCTGCTTAGGCGACATGAGCTTAAGTGCAGTATGAGCGCTAAAGGCAACTGTTATGGTAATGCCTGTGCCGAAAGCTTCTTCCACAGCCTGAAGGTTGAAGCGATTCATGGAGAGCAATTTAAAACGCGAAGCGATATAAGGCGTCAGGTGTTTGAATACATCGAACTCGACTACAATAAGCACCGGCGGCATAGTGCTATAGGAATGATCAGTCCTGAGGTCTTTGAATCTCGAATGATCGCTTAAACCAGTGTCCACTGTTGCTGGGTAAGATCAATTCTCCTTCGAACTGGGTGCTGCCCTGACGCAGGGTATTCGCGATTGTCTGGAAGCCCATCCGAAGCAACTGATCATCGTGTGAAGCGTTAGTGACGCTTGCGCGGATAAACTGCGGTACCGCTGCCCGGCCAACAGCGAAGGCCTCTGCTGTTGTAATCAGATAGTTCTTCAACTTCAGGTCGGTTTCAATATCAGAGGCTCGCCAGGGTTCAGGCACCTCAATCCAGAAATGGGGACTCTGTGGGTGGGTACGATAGGTAAATCCGTCCAGCAGGCCTTGCACTAGCGCTTTGCGCCGAATGATCTCTGCGATCTGATCACGTAGCAACTTCTCCGCAGTACCCTCCTCGATCCAATGGGTCGCTAGCTCCATCGCTAGGGGAGTCGCCATCCAGCAGGAGGCACGCAGGGCTGCGGTGATCCGACTAAGTAGCGTCGTTGGTGCGTGTAGAAATCCCACCCGCAGGCCCGCTGCAACGGCTTTGCTCAGGCTGCTAATCAGGATGCTGCGCTCTGGCGCGAAAAAACTAAGTGGCGGGGCACGATCTTCTACAAGAATGGCGTGTGCCTCATCTTCAATTATTAACAGATTGTGTTTACGACAGATCTCGACGATCGCTTCTCGGCGTGGCGAAGAAAGGACGCAAGTGGTCGGATTTTGTAGGGTGGGTGTGCAATAAATAGCCGAGACACGGTTGTGCTGACAGAGTTCATCGATAGACGCTGGGGTAATACCTTCTTCATCCATTTCTGCGCCGAGCAGCTTGATACCCAGCATACGTGCAGCGGTAATCAGGCCGGGGTAGGTGAGTTGTTCAGTGACAATTGTGTCCCCCGCACGCAACACGGCCATGAGGGTGCATAGTAGCCCATGCTGGCCACCGTTAGTGCATAGCACTTGTTCAGCCTGAGGGCGGAAATTTCCGTGGGCAAGCCAGGTTGCGCCAGCCTGGCGGTACCTTGGTAGTCCCGCGTCTGGGTTGTAAAGCGTTAGCTCTTGAAGAGCCTGGTTATCCTTGGCAAGTTCCATAAGGCTTTGGGCAAGTAGGGAAGTCTCAGCCCCAGGGATGTGCATGTTGCGACTCATGTCGTACTGATCAGGCACCTCATCGATGAAATTGCTGAAGTCATCGTCGCGTTTATGCTCTAGGCCGCATTGGCGTACGAAGGTGCCGTCACCCACTCGCGCCATGACTAGCCCCATGCGTTCTAATTCGGAATATGCGCGACTTACCGTACCAATTGTCACTCCGAGCCTGTCCGCCAGATGGCGATGAGGCGGTAGTTTTGACCCTGCCTCAATGCTTCCTTCTAGAATTCTTACCTCCATCGCTCCAGCGAGCCGCTTGTACTTAGCTCCTTGTCCGGAACTTAGCGCGTCTTTCAGAATTGAAACCGTGTCAATAATTGTTTTGACAGCCATTTTAAGTCCTAATAGTCTAGTTTTAGGGTGTCAATTATGGTTTTTACCCCAGTTAATGGGTTTAATTTAGCAGGTAGAGGGATTGCCGTCATGTCAATTACTGCAGTGGCCGAAAATGCTCGCAAAAGCTGGCAGAAATGGTTGGGGGGCTTCATCACCAGTCTGCTTTTTTTGATCGTTTGTATTAGCTGGGGCACGACCTGGCTGGGAATCAAAATTGCAGTGGAATCAATACCGCCGCTAACAGCTTCTGGTTTGAGGTTCTTGATCGCTTTCCCCTTATTCCTTTGTTTCGCACTGATTCGAGGCGATTCGATATTATTTCCCCGCGGGAGAGGTGGCTTCTTTGTCTTTGTCACCCTCAGCTATTTCAGCTTGCCGTACTACCTGCTCAATTACGGGGAGACCCACGTTTCATCCGGCCTTACTGCGCTGCTATTTAGCTGTATGCCAGTATTCATTGTTATTTTTTCTTCCGTTTTTCTGCGCGAGCGTATCTATCTTACCCAAGTGATGGGAATCGCCATCGGCTTCGGCAGTTTGTTTATGATCCTGCGCAGCCAGGGCCTCAACTTCGAACAGTCTGAGTTTGTTGGCGTCCTTGCGATTCTGGCCGCGGCTGTGATGCATGCATTGTGCTATGTGATTACTAAGCAGAAAGGCACCGAAATCAGCGTCATCACATACAACACTATTCCGATCGGCCTCGCCGGCTTGATGCTGTTCCTGGTAGGGCTGGGCGTTGAGCGGCCCGACTTCGCTAGTTTCAGCGCGAGTTCCTGGTGGGCGTTGATTTACCTCGGTCTATTCGCCTCAGTAGGCGGGTTTATCGTTTATTTCTTCCTGTTAAAGCGTCTTAGCCCAGTGATCCTTTCCTTTGTATTTATCATATTTCCGGTATTCGCCGTGATCATCGGTTCTTGGTATGAAGGGCAACCGATCTCACAGGATCTCGCCTTTTACTCCGCCCTTCTTTTAGCTGGGTTCGCCCTCACCAAAGTGCCGTTGGAAAAGTTCTTAGCGAAGAGGTCTGCTCCATGACGGCCAAGGATGTTTTTAATCCCCAAGCATTGCTGGCTATCTATCGCCATGCCGCTAATGCCTATCCTGAGGAGTGCTGCGGTTTTGTTTTCGTCGATGCACGAGTGCACTGCGGCAGAAATATCCAGAACCAGCTCCACAAAAGCAGCCCTGATATCTACCGGCGCAGTGCAGCCAACGGCTATACCTTCGCCGTGGCCGACACCGTGCTGTTGAATCGGAGCCTACAAAGCGACAACCCGGTAAGCGTTATTTATCACTCGCATCCGGATGTAGGCGCTTATTTCAGCCGAGAGGATGAGGATAAAGCGCTATTTGGTGGCCAACCCATCTATCCCGTTTCTTACTTGGTAGTTGACGTCCGATCTGGGGAAGTGGTTGGTGCGAAGCTGTTCGAGTGGGATGGCGAAAGCTTTGTTTGTAGTCGGGATTTCCCGGCGCTTTGTGAGGATCATTAATAGGAGCTTGATTATGAATGTCGTGATCTTTCCGGAAGTGTTGACTCGTATTGCAAAGTTGCCCTCCGCTCGATTGGAAGGCGAAGGTGGCACGGTGCGTGAGCTTGTCCATAATGTCTGCCAGAAATATCCAGCACTGCGTGACCACCTGTTCTACAGTAATGATCAGTTCAAGGAACATTTTTTGCTCACCGCCGGTGGTGAACTGGTGGACGCTGATAGCCAACTGTTGCCTGGCACCGAGCTTGATATCATGCTCGCGACCTCCGGTGGGTTGGACTTCGACGAGCTGAGCAACGACGAAGTGCGCCGCTATGTTCGTCACATTACACTGCCCGACGTCGGACGAGAGGGGCAGCTGCGCTTGAAGAATGCGCGGGTATTGATCATCGGTACCGGTGGCTTAGGCTCGCCGGTCAGCCTTTACCTAGCGGCCGCTGGTGTCGGAACTCTCGGTCTAGTGGATTTTGACCGGGTTGAAAGCAGCAATTTGCAGCGGCAGGTAGTACACGGTACCGCTACTCTTGGCATGGCCAAGGTTGAATCAGCGCGACGGCGCCTAGGGGATCTAAACCCGGGTATCCGTATCGACGCCCACGATTTCGCTCTGACTCCTGACAACGTGCTAGGGCTGGTGGGTGATTACGACCTAGTGGTCGACGGTACCGATAATTTTGCTACTCGGTATCTGCTCAACGACGCCTGCGTACTCTTGGGACGCCCGCTAGTGTATGGCGCTTTGCATCGCTTCGATGGTCAGATGAGCCTCTTTAACCATCAGAATGGCCCCTGTTATCGCTGCCTTTATCCGAAGAGCCCACCAGCCGAACTAGCGCCTAACTGTAATGCTGGCGGCGTGATTGGTGTGTTACCCGGTGTGGTTGGTCTAATCCAGGCTACAGAAGTGATTAAGCTGATCCTTAATATTGGAGAATCTCTCGTTGGCCGTCTGATGCGCTTCGACGCCCTTGCTATGAAGTTCACTGAAGTTCGCTTTAAGCGTCGTCTTGATTGCCCAACCTGCTCACCCGCCCGCATTAGCCGCGAGCTGCAGGTCGAGGCACATATAGCCTGCGCCTCCGATGCAGCTCCTCAGGAAAGGCTACCGGCGGAACTTTTCATCAGCCCGCAGGAGCTGCAACACTACTTTGCCGTCGGCGAGGACATTCAGTTACTCGACGTGCGCGAGCCAAACGAGCTGGAAGTTTGCCGTCTCTCAGGCGCTTCAAACATCCCACTAGGCGAACTGGCCGAACACCTAAGTGAAGTGGATCGTGATCGTCACCTATGCCTAATCTGCTACGGAGGGCCACGCGCCGAACGGGCAGCCCGACAACTGTTGGAGGCCGGGTTCTCAAATATCCAAGTGCTACATGGTGGCATGAAGGCGTGGGCACGTGATATCGATCACGACATGCCGCTCTACTGAGGTGAGGTCTGATGATCTACGAATCTCTACTAGAGCTAATCGGTGAGACGCCGGTGATAAGGCTCGCAGCCTTCAGCGCCGAAACTGGGCTCGAAGTGTATGCGAAGCTAGAGTCGCTTAACCCTGGAGGTAGCCATAAGACGCGCATCGCCTTAGCTATGATTCGTGACGCTGAGACTCGCGGGGTTCTTTCGCCAGGTAGCGGTCAGACGATCATTGAGCCGAGCGGAGGAAACACCGGCATTGGCTTGGCAATTGCTGGAAACATTCTCGGCTACCGCGTTGTGTTAGTAATTCCAGACAACTATAGCTTGGAAAAACAAAAGTTGCTGCGGCTCTACGGTGCTGAAGTGGTGCTCTCTGACAGTCGGCGTGGCAATAACTCTCATGGTGAAAAGGCAATGGAATTGCAACTAGAAAACCCGATGTTCGTAATGCTCAACCAGCAGCGCAACCCTGCTAATCCAGATATACATCGATGCACGACTGCCCGGGAGGTTATACGCGATTTCACAGATATTCCTCTCGACTGCTTGGTAGCAGGAATAGGCACCGGTGGACATATCACCGGCCTGGGGGAAACTCTCAAGTCGTGCTGGCCAACGTTACGGGTCTTCGGCGTGGAACCTGAGCAGTGCGATCTACTAACCGACCGCCATGCTCCCCATGATATTCAGGGCCTGTCTATCGGCCTGGTTCCCAGCATCCTAAACCTTGGGGTGCTAGACAGGATGCTAAAGGTCTCTAAACAAGCTTGCTTAGAGCGTTTACGTCAGACCATGCGCTGCGAGGGCATAAGTCTAGGTTTGTCTTCTGCGGCAAATTTAGTTGCCATCGCTGAACTATCTCGGGAGTTTCCCAAGGGTGCGCGGATACTTACGCTTATATACGACGGAGTCGACGGTTACCTACCGAATTTTGAATGAGTACTTCGAAACTACGTATGGAGGGTACACAGTATGCGGGAAACGACATTCACGATGCTGCTATATGAACAGCTGCTGGAACATATAATGGCTGCACTCAATCCAGATGATATGACTTTGCTTGAGTCCTGCCCGAGCGGGCTCTTGAATACTGCTCTGCAGCAGGCGGCCGAAGATCTTCATGCATATGCCTCACGCGACCCAGCCTCGAAAGGACGGGCGGATTTGATCCTTGCTGCCTATGCCTCGTTCAAGGCGGTATTGTTTTATCGCGTAGCGCATCAAGTATGGGGAGCCTATGACATGGTAGGGCGGGAAACTATTGCGCACAGGCTCGCAAGTGTCGGAAAGCTGCAATCTGGCGCGGAAATTCATCCGGCAGCGTCTATTGGTAGGAGCTTCGTGCTAGACCATGGGTTTGGCACAGTCATAGGCGAAACCTGTGAAATTGGTAATGATTGTTATCTGCTAGGGGGAATCACGTTGGGAGCTTCCGGTATAGCCGATAATCACGGTGGGAAACGTCACCCCAGTCTGGGTAATCGCGTAGAGGTCGGGGCGGGGGCACGCATTCTTGGCCCGGTACGTATTGGTGACAATGTTTTCATCAGCCCATCTAGTGTCATTACCCGCGATGTGCCGGATAACACTTACGTGAGCATTGTAAATCAACTGCAGCTGCAGCGGGAGAATCTGTCGATTGGCTACGAGTTTGTAGGGGCCTTTTCGCTTGGCGAGCGCTTGCACATAGTGGGCGAGTTTTCAGATAAAGAGAAGGTCTTCGTGCTGGACGCCGATCAGAGGTGCTTGGGTAGCTTGACGCTTGAGTGCACGGTTCAAGAACAACACCATCGTCAATATCGGCTGCGCAACATTGACGGCGAAGCACCTGAGCCTTCCTATCCGCTGAACCTTAGAGTAGTTGGCCCGTCTCGAGATGTCGTTTTGGTGAATCCTCCTGGGCTGAGCAATCTAGTCCAGTCCGTATTACAGCATCATATCCAAAGTGTAGGAGGATGATTCTATGCTAGCAATGGCCATACCTACCCGGCCCCTATTTTACGAGGAACCATATCAGCAACAATTCACCGCCCATGTATTAGCTGTTAGTGAGTTAGGTGTCGCTTTGGATCAAACTCTGTTTTATCCGACAGGGGGTGGGCAGCCCGGAGATAAAGGTTGTTTTCTTTTACCAGAAGGCTGTGAGGTTGCAGTAGTAGGGACTCAGCGCGACTCGCTTATACCCTCAATTATTTGGCATCAATTAGAGGACGGGAGTTCGGCAATCAACATTGGAATGAAGCTGCAAGGGTGTCTCGATTGGAAGCACCGCTACCAACATATGCGCATGCATACCTGCTTGCACTTACTGTGCTCCATTGTTGATGCACCTGTGACTGGATGTAGCATCGCTACGGACAAGGGAAGGCTTGATTTCGATCTACCAGAATCTTCTTTTGATAAAGAGCACATCAACCACCGACTTAACGAGTTAGTAGGTGCCGCACTACCGATTACCACCCACATGTATCCAACCGATAAATACAATAATGTTTCTGAAATCACGCCTACCTCGGCCGTGTCTTCTCCTGCAATGCTCGGTATGGTGCGCGTTGTTGATATTTCCGGCCTCGATACTCAGCCATGCGGCGGAACACATGTGCTCAACACTAATGAAGTGGGTAAGGTCATCTGTGCCAAGATCGAGAAGAAAGGCCGCCACAATCGGCGCGTTACCTTACGTTTCGCTTGAGAGAAGAAAGCCCTTAAGTTTTTTTAGACCTCAGGTGGCAGCTTTAGAGCCGACACTTCCCACTCAACGTCCGCTCCTGGCCGAGGCTGTGTGAAAACGTAGCTGTCGCTATACTTGTCCCATGACAGAACGTGGGAGGTACCGATGAAACGGTTCGTCGCAGGTGAATCCCGATCCCAAGCTACCTTGTTTCCTGAGCTTCTGGATGATTTTGTCTCTGAAGATAATCCGGTTCGGGCCATTGAGGCTTTTGTTGACGCCCTTGACCTCAAACAGCTGGGCTTTAATGGCGTTGACCCTCATGCGACGGGTCGGCCCGCATACCATCCTGCCGTTCTTTTGAAAATCTATCTCTACGGTTACCTCAATCGCATCCAGTCTAGCCGCCGACTGGAACGTGAGGCACAGCGTAATGTTGAACTCATGTGGCTAACGGAACGCCTAGCGCCGGATTTCAAAACGATCGCAGATTTCCGCAAAAACAACGGCAAAGCGATTCAAGCTACTTGCCGCGACTTTGTCATGATATGTCGACGCCTAGGGCTCTTTTCACATTCGGTAATGGCGATTGATGGCAGCAAATTTAAGGCAGTTAACAATCGAGACCGTAACTTCACCTTGGCTAAGATGAAGCGGCGGGCAGAAGAAATCGATAAAAGTATTGAACGTTACTTACGTCAGCTCGACGCCATGGATCAAGGCTCTGCCGCTATCACAGAAATGCAGACAACAGGTTTGAAGGAAAAGATCGCTTCCTTAACAGAAGAAGTTCAGCAACTACAATCCATTGAAATTCAAAGAACTGAGTCCCCTGACCAGCAAGTCTCTTTGACAGACCCTGACGCTCGTTCCATGACCGCGCGAGGAACAGGAATCGTAGGCTACAACGTACAGACGGCTGTCGATAGCCAGCATCATCTGATTGTCGCCCATGAGGTTACCAATGTCGGCAGTGACCGGCGTCAGCTTTACCGGATGGCCAATCAAGTACGCGATGCTAGTGCTGTCAGTGATCTCCACGTCGTAGCTGATCGCGGTTACTTTACGGGTGAGGAGATACTTGCGTGTCACAAGGCCGGTATCACGACGTATCTTCCCAAGCCCAAAACCTCGCCTAGCCAGGCTAAAGGTATGTTTCCCAGAGAAGCTTTCCGCTATGTGCCTGAGCGTAATGAATATCGCTGTCCGGCGAGAGAACGTCTGACTTGGCGCTTTAAAAATGTTGAAAAGGGCCAGACGCTTCATTGCTATTGGAGTTCGGCCTGTCCGAGTTGTTTTATGAAGCCGCAATGCACCACAGGTATCTATCGGCGTATCAAACGGTGGGAACACGAAGAGGTACTGGAGGCGGTGAAATTTAGGCTGGATCAGGCGCCACAAATGATGCGTCTCCGTCGTCAGACGGTCGAACACCCCTTTGGGACGTTGAAAGCGTGGATGGGAGCGACGCACTTCCTGACCAAGGGGCTTAAGAACGTCAGCACGGAAATGAGCCTCCATGTGCTTGCTTACAACATGAAACGCGTACTAAATATCTTTGGCACCCAGGGGTTAGTCCAGGCAATGCGTGGGTAAGGGCTTAAACCTGGTGCTGCCAAGCTTGTAAAAACCGATAACGCTCTTTAGCGGGTGTTTCTTAGCGACGATCATCTCAAACAGCTAGAGATGCGGAAATAATAAATAAAGGCGTTCTGAAACGTATTGCTGGCCGATAGCTGTGCCAAGACGACTGGACACTGTCATCGCCAACTGATTTTTAGGTTTTCACACAGCCTCGGCCGAAAACCGACATCACCAACGGTAATGTCGGTTTTGATTACAAGCTCCCCAACCCACTAACCCTAATAACCTCCCTAGTCACTGCATCATTCAATATCCCGCGCTTAGCTTCGATCAGCGTGAGCCAATCGCGGGCGCGGGTGATGCCGGTGTAGACCAGCTCGCGGGTGAGGATGGGATTGGGCGTTTGGGGTAACAGCAGGGCGGTGTGCTGAAATTCTGAGCCTTGGGATTTGTGTACCGTCATGGCGAACACGGTTTCCACCGCGTGCAGGCGTGAAGGCAGCACCCAATGAATGGGCTTTTCTGCATCACTGGTTGGGAAAGCGACGCGCAAAAGAGACCTTCCAGGCGTGCGCGGATCAGGCACCGCCATTGTGATGCCGATATCGCCGTTCATTAGTTTCAGGCCGTAATCGTTTTGGGTGACAAGTACCGGGCGGCCTTCGAACCAGCCTTTTTCTAATGTGTGGTCGTTGCCGAACAGTAGCATTTCGCGTCGCAATGTTTTGGCGATGCGCAGGTTTAAGCCTTCTACTCCCCACGGGCCTTTGCGCAGTGCGCATAGCAGCTGAAAGCGGCTGTAGGCGGTTAGTACTTGTTTGGCCCAGGCATCGTAAACTTTGCTGTTCTCTTCAAACGCCAGAGCCGTATTGGGCCGTTCACTCGCTAAGGTATTTAGGTAGTAACGGTAGCCGGTGGGCGGTGCTATTGGCTCGCCCTTGTGGTTGGTGCGGCCTTCGCCTGCGTTAGGAAAACGCTCCGGACTGCCGGTGATTACCAGGCGCTCCAGGACGCTGTCTTCGTTTTGTGCGTCTGGTTTTAATACCAAGTGGTGCAGGTCGGCATAGCCGTTATTCAGTACGCTATGCACCACTTGGTGCTTCTCCCGTTCACTTAGTTCATCGCTTAGCGGCTGGTTAATCGCCTGGGCGAGCTGGCCGATGCCGCTTTGGGCATTAAAACGGTGGCTTACCCGCAGCATGGTAATGGCT
Organism: Vreelandella boliviensis LC1; assembly: GCF_000236035.1. Classification (GTDB taxonomy): domain Bacteria; phylum Pseudomonadota; class Gammaproteobacteria; order Pseudomonadales; family Halomonadaceae; genus Vreelandella; species Vreelandella boliviensis. Next base: position 525,934 of record NZ_JH393258.1, on the reverse strand, counting down.
TGATCCAGCGGCTGGCCGTTGGGGTCGATTAATGTTTCCGGCAGCGGGTGGCCGTTGATTTCAGTCAGCCACTTTGCCGTGGTGGGTGTGTAGTGGGCGGCGTCGGCGCGGCGGCACAGGTCGCCCAGCACGGCGCCTGCTTCTACCGAGGCCAGCTGGTCTTTATCCCCCAGCAGCACCAGCTTGGCGTTGGCGGGTAGGGCGCTGAGTAGCGCCGTCATCATTTCGATATCCACCATTGAGGCTTCGTCCACCACTAGCACATCCAGCGCCAGTGGGTTGGCGGCGTTGTGGCGGAAGTGTCGGGTGTCGGCGCGGGCACCCAACAGCCTGTGAAGCGTGGTCACTTCCGTAGGAATATCCATTGCGCTTGATGAGGAAGCGGCAGAGTACTCGGCTAATAACGATGATAACTCGCTGATGGGCAGGTCATTGACCTGACCGGCGATGGATTCATTTAGCCGTGCGGCGGCTTTGCCGGTGGGGGCGGCTAGGCGAATGCGAAGCGGGTGTACGTTGGGTTCTGCTAGCTGCAGGGTTTGCAGCAGGGACAGCAGGCGCACCACGGTGGTGGTTTTGCCGGTGCCGGGGCCGCCGGTGATGATTGCGAAGGGGCTGCGGGCGGCTAGGGCGCAGGCGTTTTTTTGCCAATCTACGGTAGTGGTGGGTTGGAAGAGGATGTTTAGGGCTTGGGAGAGTATTCCAGGGTGACTATCGTCACCCATCGCCCGACAAGTCTGGCTCCTACAAGGGCCATTGCCATCCTTCGTGGTGAGGCGGTTGGCGATTTCCTGGTGTAGGGTTTGCTCAAACTGCCAGTAGCGGCGTAGGTAGAGTTTGCTGGTGTTGCCGCTGTGGCTCACCACCAGCGGCGTATTGCCGTGGCCGTCGCTGATCAGCGTGGGGTGGTGAAGCGCGGTCTGCCACTCACTCAGCGTTAGCGTGGCCAGCACATGGCTGGGCAGCGGCGGCGGGTCGTTGAGGTCGTCGCCTTCGGGCGGTAGCGATAGGGCAAAATCCGGCGCTTCTAGGGTGGCGGCTAAATCCAGGCAGACATGGCCACGGCCAAGCTGGTGGCTAGCCAGCGCTGCACCCAGCAGTAGCAGCGGCGGGGCGTGTTGGCTTTCGCGCTCGAAAAAGCGCACCAAGGCCAGGTCTAAATCCCGCAGCCAGCCACGGGAAACCCAGCGCTCACACAGTTGTAGCAGCGCGGCGGTGTCGTTTAGCGCAGGGTGTGGCTGGGTGGGGCTGGCGGCTGATTCTGTCGGTGGTGTTGCCGGTGCGGTTGAATCAGGTGCAGCGGGCGGTGCGTCTTCGGCGAACAGATCCAAGTTCATGGACTCGTTCATGGAAGACGTGTCTCGCTTACTCATAACTGTTTCCTCATACCACCACCTCCTGATGGGCTGCTTCTGCATCTGCTGCCGTGCCTGCAAAGAGCGCGTCCAGCGCTTCAATCAGCGCGACCGGCGCAGGCACGGCGTGTACTCCGCGGGCGGTGGTGCGGCTGCCGCGCAGGAATACCGTCATCGAACCGCCTAAATGCTGGTGCGGGTCGTAGTCGGGCAGGCGCGCTTTGAGCAGCCGATGCAGCGCGAGCAGGTAGAGCGCCGCTTGCAGATCGTAGCGCTTTTCGAGCATGGCGTTGCGCAGGGCATCAACGGTGTAGGCGCTGTCGTCGCTGCCTAGGTAGTTGGATTTCCAGTCGAGCACGTAGAAGCGGCCTTCATGCTCAAAGGCCAGATCGATAAAGCCTTTGAGCATACCGTTGAGCGTGTCGGCATCCAACGCTGGGCGCGATACCCCGGGCAGTAAGTGGTCACTTACTAGTTCGTCGAGTTTGCGGGTTCCCACCTGATGGGCGGCAAACCAGAACTCCAGCTCTACTTGGTAGCTGCCTAGTTCGCTTAGCGCCACTTGGCCGCTTTCGCCAGGTTGTGAAAGTGGCTTTGACGAAGGCAGGGGAAGAGGAACATTGAGCAGTTCTTCAAACCAGCCTGCCAGAGTGTCGTGCCATGCCTGCCAGCCGCGAAGCTGCACGCGCCGTCGCAGCATATCTTCCCGTGCGGCGGGGTCTTCCAGCGCTTTGTTAAAGCCTAGCTGGCCTGCCCACTCTAACAGCCCGTGCAGAAAGGTGCCGGGGCCGGGGCCACGCGGAAAGCGGTGCAGGTGAAACGCTTCGGTGTTGATGGCGTTGTCGTGGGGCTCGTCCAGCACTTCCAGGGTGGTGGCTTCCTGGGGCGTGGTGGGTTCTGGCGTGGGCGTTGGCTGCGCCGTCGGTATCGTTCCTGAGATAGCCCTTGAGATAGCACTTGAGACAGCCCCCGAGGTTCGCAGCGCCGAGTAGCTGGCGATCCACCACTGTTCCCGGGCGGGGCGCAGCGGGGTGCGGGCGTGGCCCAATGCCTGCTGTTCCGGCGCGGGGGTAAAACGCAGTGCGGTAGGTTCCGGGGCGGTGCTTAGCGCGATATCGCTGCCTTCCACCAGTTCGCCTAGCGCTTGGCTAAACCCGCTGGGGGCGATGGCCTTGCCGCCGTTGATCAGGTGGCCGATGGCGCTGTTCTCGCTGCCTTTTAGCGGGGCCAGCCCCAGCCAGGTGGCGTGGCGGGCGCGGGTGAGCGCCACATAAAGCTTGCGCAAGTCTTCGCCAAGGCGTTCGCGGTCGGCGGTAGCCAGCGTGGCTTCATCGGCGCTTAGGCTGAGTTGCAGCTTGCCTTGGCTGTCGTGCCAGCGCAGCGGCAGGTCGCTGTCGCTGACCGGGCGGTGGTTGGCGATAAACGGCAGGAACACCAGCGGGTACTCCAGCCCCTTGGATTTGTGGATGGTGACGACCTTGACCAGATCGGCGTCGCTCTCCAGGCGCAGCTTGTGGCTGTCGCCGTGGCTATCCGGGTCGGCAATTGCCTCGGCCAGAAAGCGAATCAGAGCGTGTTCGCCATCCAGCTCTTGGCTGGCATGCTGGAGCATTTCGCCCAGGTGGAGCAGGTCGGTTAGCAAACGCTCACCCTCGGCGAATTCGCCCAGTAGCCGGGCGGCGATATCAAAATCGACCATCAAGCGGCGCACCAGCGGCAGCACGCCTTGGCGCTGCCACAGGCGGTGGTAGTCGCTGAACTGCTCGACCCGCGCTTCCCAGGCCAGCTCGCTCTGGTTGAGGTGGTCGAGCTCTTCAAGGCTTAGCCCGATCACCGGCGTGGCCAGGGCGGCGCGCAGTTTGGCTTCCGCTTGGCGGGAGTTGGCCTGGGGCTCGGCGCAGGCGCGCAGCCAAATGGCCAGCTGCGGGGCGATGGGGGAGCTAAACACCTTGTCGTGATCGGAAAGGTACACGCTCTTAATGCCCCGGCTGGCCAGCGCCAGGCGAATCGCCCGGGCTTCCTGAAGGCCGTTGACCAGCACCGCCATGTCCGAGGGAGCCAGCGGAGTGAGTGATTGCTCTCCGTTATCGTCCCCAGGTTCAACCACGGGTGCAAAGCCTGCCTGTTGCTTGCGGCCTGCTTCCAATAGCGCGGCCATATGCGAGGCGCAGCGCTCGGCCATTTCGGTTTGGTAGGCGGTTTTGGAGAGCGGTTCGTCGCTTGGAAGCTCCCACAGGGTCATCGCGGGTAGCGGTTGTCCGTTGAGTATCAGGGTGTCCTTGGTGCCTTTGGCCTTAACGGGGTTAAACGGCAGCGGGTTGTCGCCACCGTCAGCGCGGAATAAAAAGGCACCCGCGTCGTGTTTATCGGCATAGCTAAAGCAGTGGTTGACCGCATCTACCATCGCTTTGCTGGAGCGAAAGTTGGTGCCTAGGGTGACATGGCGGCCATCGGTGTCGTGGCGGGCCTGCAGGTATGTGAAGATATCCGCACCGCGAAAGGCGTAGATGGCCTGCTTGGGGTCGCCGATCAGCAGAATGGCGCTGTCGCGTTGGGGCGTGGCGACATCGTACACGGCGTTAAAAATGCGGTACTGGATCGGATCGGTGTCTTGGAACTCGTCGATCAGTGCCACGGGGAACTGGCGCTGGATCTGTGCTGCCAATGCTTCTTTGTTGGGGCCCCGCAGGGCGCGATCCAGATGTGTGAGCAGGTCGTTGGGGCCCATCTCGGCGCGGCGTTCCTGCTCGCGCTCAAGGCGGGCGCGGCACCACTGCACGGCGTGAATCAGCAGGTCGTTGCGCGGCTCGGGCAGGGCGCCCAACGCTTGCGGTAGCTGCGCCAGTGCTTGCCATACTTGCGGGCAGGGCGGCGCGCCCTCTTTCCAGATATCCGCCATGCCGTCCGGCGTCATGCGTTTCCAGGCGGCGTCGGTGAGCGCGGGGCGGTCGGCGTCGCTTTCGCTCCATTCCCGCAGCGCGCCTAGCCAGTTGGCGCGGCTTTTGGCGTTGAAGCTTTGGCCTTTGAAGGCTTTGCTTTTAGCGGCCTCTTCTAGGGCGGGCACCAGTTCGTCCAGCCAGGCGGGCCAGGGGGCTTTGAGTTCGCGGAGCTGGGCATTGCGTTCGGCCTGGGTGGCGGCCAGGGTTTCGCGGGGTGCGGGCTTTTCGCCGCCCAGCGCTTCGCTTTCGGGTAGTAGCCGTAGCAGCGGGGCGTGCAGGTCGTCCGGTGATTGCCAGTAGCGGGTGACAATGCCGAGGGCGTCGCTGTCCAGTGGGTAGTAGAAGCTGCGCCAGTAGTCGCGCACCACTTCCTGTTCCAGCTCGCGCTGGTCGTTCTCTAAATTGAGCGAGAACAGGCTGCCACTATCGAAGGCGTGTTCGCGCAGCATGCGGTAGCACCAGCTATGGATGGTGGAAACCGCAGCTTCGTCCATCCACTCGGCGGCCAGGGCCAGGCGCCGCGAGCAGGCGGGCCAGGTGACGGGGTCGTATTGGTCGCGGAGTTGAAGGAGCAGTGAATCAGCCCCTCCGTCTATGTCTTCAGCGCGAAATACTTCTGCTGCTTCTACCAAGCGGTTGCGGATCCGTTCACGTAGCTCTTGAGTGGCGGCGTTGGTGAAGGTAACGACCAAGGTTTCCGGAGGCGTGAGCGGGCGAACAAAGGCCGTGTCGTCTTCCGTACTGTGGCCGCCGAGTACCAGGCGCACGTAAAGCAGCGCGATGGTGAAGGTTTTGCCGGTGCCAGCGCTGGCCTCTATCAAGCGACTGCCGTGGAGCGGGAGACTCAATGGATCGAGTGGGGCGGGCTGGCTCATGACGTATCCTTCTAACCAATCGGGCGCGCTTCGGCTAAGACTCTCGCTTGGGTGGGGCTTGGCTTTTCAGTCGATACATAGGTGACAATTTCCACCGGCATTTTGAGGTATTCTTCGAGTACTTGTTTGAGTTCAGCGCGAGGCTGCGGCGGTATCGCTGTCTGGGAGATCAACAGTAGATCAGCGCCGCCGCCTCGCTTGGAATCATCTAGCCTTGAGCCAAACACATGAGTTTCCACCGAATCACCAATATACTCGCTCACGCCAGAGAGAATGATTGCGCGATGTGTTTGGGTAATACGCATGAAGACAGCTCCTAAACTGTATGACAGCCCCGCCACCTGATAATCTTGTCGCCGAGCCACTCTTGGTGCAATGAGTTTACGCTACCGGCGGCTTCGGTTCACTCTAACGATGGGATCTCATGCTGACATCGCTGCTGGATAATGACTTCTACAAGATCACGATGCAGAACGCCGTGATCAAACGCTTTCCTTATGCCCATGCGCGCTACGCTTTTATCAATCGTGGCGAGCACAATTTTCCTGATGGCTTCGGTGCCGCGCTGCGCCGCGAAGTCGATCAGATGGTAGAACTTCGCCTGCGCGATGAAGAGAAGCGCTATCTCGAAATCACCTGCCCTTATCTCGACCCTACCTACCTCGACTTCCTCGCCGGGTTTCACTATAACCCTAGCGAGGTGATTATCGAGCAACAGGGGAGCGACCTTTCGGTGATTATCGAAGGGCCCTGGTATCGCACCATTCTTTGGGAAGTGCCGCTGATGGCGTTGATCAGCGAGCTTTGGTATCGCGTGCGCGGCGTAACGATCACGCCAGAGGCCGATGCGTTGATTGAACAGCGCGCCCAGGAGAAGATCGAACTCTACCGCCGTTTAGGGCTGAAAATTGCCGAGTTTGGTACCCGGCGTCGCTTCTCGTTTGACGTTCATGACCGCGTGGTGGGCGCACTTGGCCACTATGGCGGTGAGGCGTTCAGCGGCACCAGCAATGTGCTGCTGGCCATGCGCCACGGGGTTAAGCCGATCGGCACCCATGCCCATGAGTGGTTTATGTTCCACGGTGCCCGCTTTGGTTTCAAAATGGCCAATAGTCTCGCTCTGGAGCATTGGGTGGATGTGTACCGCGGTGATCTGGGTATCGCCTTGACGGATACCTTTACTTCGCGGGCCTTTTACGACAGCTTCGATAAGAAGTTCGCCAAGCTTTTTGATGGCGTTCGCCACGATAGCGGCGACCCTTTCGAATTTGCCTCCCAGACCATCGCCCACTATGAGCGCCTGGGCATCAATCCGCTGAGCAAGACGATTATCTTCTCCGATGCGCTGACGCCGGAACGTGTTGAACGCATCCAGGCCTTTTGCCAGGATCGTATCGGCATGGCGTTCGGTATCGGCACCAACTTTACCAACGATGTGGGCGTTGAGCCGATGAACATGGTGGTGAAGATGGTCGAGGCTCGCCCGGAAGGGCAGGGCTGGCTGCCGGTGATCAAGCTTTCCGATGTGGCGGAAAAGAACACCGGCGACCCGGAGATGATCGCCCTGGCGAAGCGGATTTTGTCGCTTAGCCAGAAGAACACTTAGCACATTATATTGAGCATTAACCTTTCACCGAACTGTGCAGCGGTGCGTAGAGCGCTTCGGTCAATGAGGCGAAGGTATGCCCGTGTTCGGTACGCTCGGTGAACAGTTTTCCAAAGCTCGGCCATTGGTGGGAGAGGTAGGTGCTTTGGGCGACTTCGCCGGTTTGATAACGGCCGCCTTCATAGGCGCTTTCGGCAGCGGCATAAGCATCACTGTCGGTTTCTGAATCCGGCGTTCCCTGCTTGGCCAGCCAGGCGAAAGCGGCCTGGGGGGCCAGCGGTAGCGGCGCCTTCATGCCATCGCACCAAGCGCTGAGCAGGGCTTCTAGCTGGAAGCGGGCATTCTCGGCCTCTAGAGGCTCCAGGCGCACATGGCCCGCTTTGGAGAGTAGCTGGGTGGTCATCGGGCGCTCAATGTTGCCCGCCAGGTGCGCTACCCAGGGGCGTAGTAGGTGCTGCCAACGGTACTGGCCACGGCCGCGCCCCTGGCTGACTAGGCTGCTGCTGAGCAGTAGCAGGCGGCAGCGGTTACCTGCGTCATCCTGGCGTAGCTCGCCCAGCCAGTCTTCCAGCGTTACCTTTCCTTCAGCTCTTTCAACTCCATCAACATGCACCGCCTGGGGGGCTGCGACTACTTGAGGCCACTCTTGCAGTGCTTCTTCGTAGGCGTCAAAAAGGGCGTCCATCGGTTCCGCCAGCGCTTCGCGCATCCGTTCACCAAAGGCACCTACCGCCAAAACGCCCTGGCCTTTAAAGCGTTCTAGTTCTGCGTGCAGTGCTTCTATGCGCGGCTGGCCGTTATCCACGGCATGGCGCTGGGCGGCGATTAACTGATCCTGCAACTGCCAGTTTTGTAGCCCGTCCAGGGTGAAGGGTTCAACGTCTAGCTGGGTAAGCTCCTCCTGCTCAAAATAGACACCCAGGCGGGTGTTGAAAAACGCCTTGGCGGGTTCGCGCAGAAAGCTGCCTAGCTGGTTCAGGGTTAACGTGCCTTGCTGTTCGCTGTCCGGTTTAAGCGCCGCTGGTTTCTCTCCTGATTGTCTTTCGCTTCGCGGTGCGTGCAGGGCGTGCCACTCGTGGGCGTATGTAAATAACCGCGCCTGGGCGGGGGAGTCGCTGGCCTGGGAAGAGAAGTAGCGACGGCTAAACGGCTGCAGCGGGTGCTCGGTGGTTAATGCTTCCAGCACCGGCTCGCCGTTCTGCGTATGCCAGCCCGTTTCCAGGTGGTCGCGAAGCTGGCCGACCAGCACTGAAGGCGGCATGGGGTTGTTGTCGATCTGGCTGCGGCCCACCCAACTGATGTAGAGCTGTTGGCGGGCGGAGAGCAGTGCTTCTAGAAACAGGTAGCGGTCGTCTTCACGCCGCGAGCGGTCGCCGGGGCGGTAGTCGCTGCCCATCAAATCGAAATCCAGCGGCGGCTGGGAGCGCGGGTACTCGCCATCGTTCATGCCCAGTAAACACACACGCTTAAACGGAATCGCGCGCATGGGCATTAAGGTGGCGAAGTTGACTGCCCCGGCCAGAAAGCGTTGGGAGAGGCTATGTTCGTCGATTTGCCCCAGCCAGTGTTCGCGCACCATGGAGAGCGGCAGGGAATCAAAAAGCTCAGCCTCTTCGGTGCTGTCCAACAGCTGCTGTAGCGCTGTCTCCAGCTTGGTGAGCATCACGCTTTCCTGGGCGTCATCGGTCAGGAAGTAGGTCTCCAGCAGTTCACGTAGCCGGGCCACCCAGGTGGCGGCGTCGGTGGGCTGGCAGAAGGTTTCCCAAGTGGTTTCCAGTTTCTCCAGCAGATTTGCCAGCGGGCCTGCCAGTGAGGCTTCCAGCCCGCCGATATCGTCAAACGGTTCAATCCCTTGCCACGCCTCGGCACTCCCTACCGTATACCCCAGCAGCAGGCGGCGCAGGCCAAACGCCCAGGTGTTTTGGGTCAGGCCTTCGGGAAGATCCAATCGGGTTCGCTGCTCGGCATTGAGCCCCCAGCGGATGCCTGCGCCCTCTATCCAACGGCTGAGGGTGGGCAGGTCGTGTTCATCGATGCCAAAGCGGGCGCGCAGCGCGGGGACTTCCAGCAGATCCAGCAGGTCGCTTACCGAAAGGCGCAGCTCCGGCAAGCGAAGCAGTTTTTCTAGCGCAATCATCATCGGCAATCGGTGGCGGCTAGCTTGATCCGAAAGCGTGTAGGGGATATAGCGCGGGTCGTCGGGTTTCGAGTGATAGCTACCGAAAGCGGAACGGTACTGGCCGAATACGGCTTCAATATGCGGCGCGTAGCGGTCAATATCCGGCACCATGACGATAATATCCCTCGGGCGCAGATCCGGGTCGGCGCTGAAGGCCGCGAGCAGTTGGTCGTGAAGAATCTCCACTTCCCGCTGGGGGCCGTGGGCGATATGAAACACGATGGAGTCGTCGCTGGCCGGGTCTAGCGGGGGCCAGTGGGTTTGGGTTTCCGCCACCGGGCGCAGTTCGCGGATATCGTCCTGCAACTGGCTGAGTAGGCAGTTACGCTCATCGCCGCTAAACGGTTCGAACATATCAATGCGCAGCGCCTGTTGTTCAAACAGGGTTTGGTAGTTGCCCGCGTCGTCGTGCTCATCGAGCAGGCGCAGGTAGTCGCGTCCCTGCTTGCCCCAGGCCGCCAGCAGCGGCTGGGCGTGGAGGTGCAGGGCATCACTGGCATCGCCGGTGCCCAGCACGTCTAACGCATCAGGCATGCCGGCCTTGCGCCGCTGACGGTAGCGGCTGGCGCGCAGCAGGTCTTTGTGCTCGATAATATCCGCCCAATAGTACTGGCAGGGGTTATGCACACAGAGCACGATTTGGCAGCAGCGGGACAGTGCCGCCAGGGCTTCTAATGTCTGTTGCGGCAGCGATGAGATGCCGAAAATAATCAATCGCCGGGGCAGACCGGGTGGGCACGCTTGGCCTTCAAGCTGAACGGCGGCTTCCAGAAAACGGCTATGCACCTGGGCGCGGCTGCTGTTAAGGCCCGCCTCGCCTAGATTGTTAGCCACATCGTCGCGCAGTGCGCGCCACAGCTCTGGCTGCCATAGCTGGTGTTCTTCCAGCGGGCGGGCTTCGCCTCGGGCGGTGATCAGTACGTCGTTGCCTTTTGCCCAGGCGTCCAGCCAGTCTGCACGATACACCTGATACTGATCGAACAGATCCGCCAGCCGCTCGGCCAGTTGGTAGTGTTTGCGCTGGTCGCGATCCACTTCTAAAAAGCGCGCCAGCGGCGCAAAAGCTTCCTGCTCGGCAAGGCTGGGCAGCAGGCGTAGAAGGCGCCATATCAACCGCGACTTATCAAACGGCGAGGTTTCGGGCACCGCCTGGTCGTCGTGGGTAAAGCCGTCTTTTGTTAACTGGGTCAACACCGTGCGGTAAGCCTGCCACAGAAAACGCGCGGGCAGTGTGACGTTCAATGCCGCCGCTATGCCTGCACCGCCTTGGGCCGGGTCTTCAGCTAGAGCGAGCTTTAGCCACTGCCCAATGCCATTGCTCTGCACCAGAATGGTCTCGTTCTCCAGCGGCGAGAGCGGGTGTCGTCGCATCCACTCCACTGCCAAGCCGCGCAAGTCTTCCAGGCGATTGGCATGCACCACCATAAAGCCCGGCGTTAGCGGCATTTGTGTGAGCAGAGAGTTTGCAGACATGCACGATTCCTTAATGGATGATGTCTCACGACGGTGGCGGGGCGACTAAGTGTATGGTGCCATAAGTTTAGCTCTGAAGCTTGAAACCCTAGCGTCCTGTTTGAGAGCTGCTATGATGAATATGTGATGCATATAAGTTGCATGTTAGCTGTAAAAGCGTAGCGGGAGGTTATCGATGACAATGGGTACGGTAAAAGAATCTCTTAATGAGCCTTCTAGGTATCGGGTGCCTGACTCGTTCGAGCGGTTTTTGGCTGACTTGAAGGGCGTTGCTCGCGAAGAGCGTCACCCTCTGATTAACCCGAGGTTGTTCGCCAGCGCATTGAGTATCGATATCCAAACGCTGGCCACCCAAGCGCATGTCCATCGTACGACGATCTCGCGCGCCCAGGGGGCAGAAAAACTCCAACGTTATCTGCGTGATGCACTCCGTGTGCTCGGCGCCGCGGCGGATATTAATGGTGATTTTCATGACGCCCTGTTTTGGTTTCGCAACGAGCCGCTTAGTGCGTTTGACTATAAAACACCCGAGCAACTCGTAAGTGAAGGGCGCGCAGAGGACCTGTTGCGCTATGTTCAGGCGCTGCAAGCAGGTGTGGTGGGATGATATTGCTGCCAGAGCTGAAGACTAAGGCATACCGGGTACATGTTCCACGCTGGTCGTTTTCTCCTACTAGTGGGGCCGGTGCGAGAGAGCATGGCGGGCGGATGAACCGTGTTGGTGTAGATGCGTTATATCTCTCGCTTGAGGAACAGACCGCGTTAGCGGAGTACAAACAGCTTTCTGCGTTAATGCCTCCTGGGCTGATTGTTAGCTATACGGTTAGCGTGACTAGTATTGTCGATTTTCGATCAGGTTATAACTCAAAATGGGATAGCCTGTGGCAAGAGCTTAACTGTGATTGGCGTAAGTATTGGTTTAATCAGCGTATTGAGCCGCCTAGCTGGCTATTAGGCGATATGGTGTTGGAGCAGGGGGCTAAGGGAATACTTTTTCCTTCGTTGGCACACGGCTTAGGCACTAACCTCGTTCTGTATACCGAAACGCTGACAGAGAACGATATGCTTGAGGTCTATGATCCCAAGGGCGATTTGCCACGTGATGCACGATCCTGGCAGTAATGACTTTTAATAAAATCACTTAAGCGGCCTCTAGCCTTGCGCGAACGCCGTAGCATCGCCAAGCTATGCTGATACCGTGAACAATTTTGAGAGAAACTTCTAATGACCGAGCCTACCAATAATTCCCGCCGCCACTCTGCTCAAGTGGTCGATGGCCCCGGCAAAGCCGCCAGCCGCGCCATGCTGCGCGCCGTGGGTTTTAATGACGCCGATTTCAAAAAGCCTCAGGTGGGCATTGCCTCTACCTGGAGCATGGTAACGCCCTGCAATAGCCACATTAATGAGCTGGCCGAGTTTGCCCGTGATGGCGCGGATGCGGGCGGTGGTAAAGGTGTGATTTTCAATACCATCACGATTTCCGATGGTATTGCCAACGGCACCGAAGGTATGAAGTATTCACTGGTATCCCGGGAAGTGATCGCCGATTCCATCGAAACCGTCGCGGGCTGCGAAGGCTTTGATGGCGTGGTGGCTATTGGCGGCTGCGATAAGAACATGCCGGGCTGCCTGATGGGCCTGGCGCGCTTAAACCGCCCCAGTGTGTTTGTTTACGGCGGCACCATTATGCCCGGCAAGGGGCATACCGATATCGTTTCGGTTTTCGAGGCGATGGGCGCGCACTCCCGCGGTGATATCGACCTGATCGAGCTTAAAAACATCGAAGAAACGGCGATCCCTGGTCCCGGTTCCTGTGGCGGTATGTACACCGCCAACACTATGGCTTCGGCCATTGAAGCCTTGGGTATGAGCCTGCCGGGCAGCTCGGCGCAGAACGCCATCTCTCAGGAGAAGCGCGACGACTGTAAAGCCGCTGGCGAAGCAGTGCTGGCGCTACTGGCGGATGATATTAAGCCTTCCGATATCATGACCCGTGAGGCGTTTGAGAACGCCATTACGGTCACTATCGCGTTGGGTGGTTCTACCAATGCGGTGCTGCACCTTATCGCCATGGCGCGCACCATCGGCGTTGAGCTGTCGCTGGCCGACTTCACTGAAATTGGTAAGCGTGTGCCGGTACTCGCTGACCTGCGCCCCAGCGGCCACTACATGATGAGCGAGCTGGTGGCGATTGGTGGTATTCAGCCGCTGATGAAAATGCTGCTGGATGCAGGCTTGCTCAACGGCGAGTGCTTAACCGTCACAGGTAAAACCCTGGAAGAGAACTTGGCTGAGGTTGAGCCTTACCCTGCCGAGCCGCCGATCATTGCACCACTGGGTAATCCGATTAAAACGGAAAGCCATCTGCGCATGCTCTACGGCAATCTGGCACCGGAAGGCGCGGTAGCGAAAATCACCGGTAAAGAGGGCACACGCTTCTCTGGTTCGGCGCGGGTATTCGGCTCGGAAGAAGAAGCCCAGGCGCGTATTAACGATGGCACCGTAGTCGCCGGCGATGTGGTGGTAATTCGCTACGAAGGGCCGAAAGGTGGCCCCGGTATGCGCGAAATGCTCACGCCGACCTCGGCGATTATGGGCCGCGGTTTGGGCAACGACGTGGCGCTCATTACCGATGGGCGTTTCTCGGGTGGCAGCCATGGCTTTGTGGTCGGCCATGTGTCGCCAGAAGCTTTCGACGGTGGCCCGCTGGCGCTGGTGGAAGATGGCGATACCATTACCATCGATGCTGAAGCAGATACCATCGACGTTGACCTCTCTGCTGAAGAGCTAATCCGCCGTCGCGCCGCCTGGCAGCAGCCTGAACCCCGCTATACACGCGGTGTGCTCGCCAAATATGCGCGCTTGGTTAGCTCGGCCAGCACCGGTGCGGTGACCGACCAGGAATAATCCACGTTGCCGTGATGAGCGTATTGTTATGAACATGCTGTCATAAAGAATTAAAGCGCAAGGCTTAGTATAAAAGCCTTGCGCTTTTTTAATGGGATAACAGGTGGCCGAAATGGTGGAGCAAACGCAGGCACGTGGGCGCATAGGTGAGGTGTTTTGGGCATTTTTAGCGCTGGGCTTAACGTCCTTTGGCGGCCCGGTGGCGCACTTAGGTTATTTTCGCACGGCCTTTGTGGAGCGCCGCCAGTGGTTAACCGAACAGGCTTATGCTGATCTAGTGGCGCTGTGTCAGTTCTTACCGGGGCCTGCTAGCAGTCAGGTGGGCTTTGCACTTGGCCTACTGCGCGCTGGTCCTTGGGGCGCGGCCATGGCGTGGCTGGCGTTTACACTGCCCTCGGCGATCATCCTGGTGCTATTTGCGTTTGGTGCGGCGGTGCTGGATGGCCCCATTGCCAGTGGCATTATTCACGGCCTAAAAGTGGTGGCGGTGGCGATTGTGGCCCACGCGGTATGGGGCATGGCGCGTAATCTTTGCCCGGATAAAACTCGCACGGGAATCGCGCTTGCGGCGATATTTACAGTGGTATTGATCAGCGGCCCGCTGGGTCAGGTCGCGGCGATTATATTGGGTGGCTTGGTAGGACTAGCGCTTTGCCGCAATAGCGCTGTTGCCACAGCAAGTGAGTCGCTTTATTTTCCGGTATCGCGTCGGGCAGGCATGGTGGCGCTGGGGCTGTTCGGTGGGCTGTTGATTCTGCTGCCGCTACTGGCGGGAGCTGCTGCCTGGCTGGATATCGCTGATGCGTTTTACCGTTCTGGTGCGTTAGTGTTTGGCGGCGGGCATGTGGTGCTGCCGCTGTTGGAAGCCGAAGTGGTGCAGTCGGGTTGGATCACGCCGGATGAGTTTTTGGCCGGTTACGGGGCCGCTCAGGCAGTACCAGGGCCGCTGTTTACGTTTGCGGCTTATTTAGGCGCGCTGCTGCCCGGTATCAATGGTTTAATCGGCGCCTTGCTGGCGTTGCTGGCGATCTTTATTCCCGGCTTTTTGCTGTTAGTGGGCGTGCTGCCGTTTTGGAATCAATTTCGTCAGTGGGCCAGCGCCCAGGCACTGATGCGCGGTGCCAATGCAGCGGTGGTAGGCATTTTAGGCGCGGCGCTTTATCAGCCGGTGTGGACGAGCGCGATCATTGGCGCAGAAGAGTTTGCTCTGGCGCTTACCGGATTTTTGCTATTAACCGTATGGAAGCTGCCCGCTTGGGTAGTGGTGGCTGTTGTAGCGTTTGGGGGAATTGCGATTGCGCCGTGAGCAATGAGACATTGCTTGATCATTGCGAACTCGAGGAAGATTGCTTCGTCGCAGGCTCCTCGCAATGACATGTGAGTGTCATTGCGAACGCAGTGAAGCAATCTCGGGGTTACTACCACCGCAGGTTAAGATTGCCGCGTCGCTGCGCTCCTCGCAATGACATGTGAGTGTCATCGCGAGCAAAGCGCGGCGACCTCGATTTTTAAATTACCAATGAAGTGAAGTGATCTCGGAGTAGGGCTTGAGATAGCAGTTGAGATAGGGCTTGAGCGTGAAGGGAAAAACTTTCTTGGCAGACCGCCGAGAGGCGGTCTGCGTGGAGTGGAGAAGTGGGAACAGCAGAAAAGTGTCTGCTATGGCGCCTCCAGCTCTAAGGTGCGACGCAGGGCGTGGAGTTCATCCACTCCCAGATGCTCAAGCCTTCCGGCGAGCAGGTCGCTAATTTTCTGAACGGGAAGCCCTGCCCGGCGGGCAATTTCTCGGCTTCCTAGGTCTGATACTGCGATCAGACGAGTGATAATACGCATTAAACGCGTACGTTTTTCAAGTTCCCTGACGTCGAGGTCAGGGCTGCTTCGCGGAGGATCAAGCTGGTCCGCAGTGGCAGTTGCGCGTGCCGTGCTCATGTGGCTCCATCAGTCTGAAATGACAAGCACACAATGCCGCCAACCGGGGCGCATTTCAATGCCTATTTTGATGAAAATTTCACGACCTCGGCAAAGCCCGCAAACGGGCTAGCTCTGGTAAACTATGTGCCTTCCTACTTTTATGTGTATCGGGTTCGGTACTCGCTACTTTTTCGTTTTTTTATCTCGCTGTTATAGGCCGTTGGGCCGAGGAGTTTTGCATGTCGTCGAACAGCGCACCCAAGGTGGGCGTGATCATGGGTTCCAAGTCTGATTGGCCGGTCATGGAGCACGCTGTTTCCATGCTGGAGCGTTTGGGCGTGGCTTATGAAACCCGCGTAGTGTCGGCGCACCGCACGCCAGACCTGCTGTTCGACTATGCCAAGAGTGCTGCCGATCGCGGCTTGCAGGTAATCGTGGCGGGCGCGGGCGGTGCTGCTCACTTGCCTGGCATGGTGGCCTCGCAAACGCCGCTGCCGGTTCTGGGTGTGCCGGTGGAGTCTAAAGCGCTAAAAGGTTTGGATTCGCTACTTTCCATTGCGCAGATGCCGGGCGGCATAGCGGTGGGGACCCTGGCGATTGGTAAAGCCGGCGCGACCAACGCAGGTTTGTTGGCGGCGCAGATCATTGGCCTGCAAGATGCGACCGTACGCAGCGCTGTCGAAGCGTTTCGCGCAGAGCAGACTCAGAAAGTCCTCGATAACCCGGATCCGCGCCCCGAGCCGGAAGCGGAATAAGGAGTCTGGCTATGAACTCTGGTATTGCAAAAAACATCGGTGTACTGGGTGCAGGTCAATTAGGTCGCATGTTGGCGCTAGCGGGTTATCCGCTAGGTAATCGTTTCACGTTTTTAGATACCACGGGTAACCCCAGTGCGGGTATTGGCGATGTGATTGTCGATCCTAATAACCAGCATTTAGCCGAGTTTTTGGCCAAGGTTGACGTGGTGACCTACGAGTTTGAGCACTTACCCGTTCAACTGGTGCGTGAGATCGAGCAGCACAAGCCCGTCTATCCCAGCAGTCGCGCCATTGAAGTGTGCCAGAACCGGGTCGAAGAGAAGACACTGTTTGACCGTTTAGGCATCCCTACGCCTGCTTACCGGGTGGTCGAGAGCGCCGAGCAGCTTGAAGCTGCCGCCCGTGAACTGGGTTGCCCGGTAGTGGCTAAGTCGGTCACTGAAGGCTACGACGGTAAAGGCCAGGCAGTTTTGAAACAGCCCGAGCAGGCTGGCGAGGCGTGGAACGCGATTGGTCACTCGCAGTTAGTCGTTGAGGCCTTCGTCGATTTCGTACGCGAAGTTTCGATGATCGCCGTACGTGGGCGCGATGGCGAGGTGGTTTTTTACCCCATGGCGGAAAACCAGCATGTCGATGGCATTTTGCGCTACTCGGTAGCGCCGCTGCCGGATCTGGATGCCAGCGTTCAGCAAACCGCTGATGGCTATATTCGTGCGTTGTTGGATGAGCTGGATTACGTGGGCGTGCTGGCATTAGAGTTGTTTCAAACCCGCGATAGCAGCTTACTGGCCAACGAAATGGCGCCTCGGGTGCATAACTCTGGACACTGGACGATGGACGGCGCAGTGACTAGCCAGTTTGAAAATCACCTGCGTGCGATACAGGGCTTGCCCTTAGGCGATACCCAGGCGATTGCCCCCACCTGCATGATTAACGTGATTGGTCGTGAAGGCGACAACGCGGCGATGTTAGCGCTTGCCAATACCCATCTGCACCGTTACGACAAAGCAGAGCGTGCCGGCCGTAAGCTTGCTCACGTCAATATTCTCGCGCCTACTCACGCAGAGTTGATTGAGAAGGTTCGTGCCTGCAGTACCCTTTTGCCTGATGCACCGGCTCCCGCTCTGAGCTTTGCTCACAAGCTGTAATCGTTAAAAATCCCACATTTCTACTTAACACCCCAATCATTGGATCAGCGTCCAATGATTGGGGTGCGTCTAAGTTCGTTGGCACTGCCTGGATAAGAATTTTATCGTTCATAAAAGTTAACAATCTTTTAAGTGCTAATAGCTGCTCTTTTATTTACTCTGATTTTTCTGATTAAACGATGCCATCCATCCAGTGTTTATGTAAGTTTTATTTTTATTATGTCATTGTTTTTAATGAATTTTAGGTGGTTTTTAAATGATCAAGCCAAAACTATATATAGATGACGTGCCGAGTGAGTTGTCTCACAGCCAACGCTTGCGCCATGAAAAATTGCGTTTATTGTATAGCAACCTTTGGCAGCCAGTTGGCACAGGTATATTAGGTGCTATTTTATTAGTTTTTATTATGTGGGATGTAGTGAGTTCCGTTCTATTGTTGAGCTGGCTCGTCGCAAACGTCGCGTTATCTGGGGTACGTTTAAAAATAGCCCATAACTTCATCAATGCTTCCCCTGCTGAGCAGGAGCGTTCTTATTGGCTTCGGTTATTTGCATTTACGGTATTACTGGCGGGGTGCGTCTGGGGGTTGGCTGGGTTACTAATGTTTGATAAAGAAACACCAGAATATGCAGCTGCTTTGACTATCGTTCTAGCCGGTGTGTCAGCAGGCTGCGTGACAATGCTTTCTTCAATCTGGTGGATGGTGCTGTTTTTTATACTGCCGATTGCGATTCCTCTTCAGCTGTTGTTTATCTTTTCTGACGCTCCTACGCATACCATGATTGGGGTTTTATTGGGCATTTTTGTTTTGTTGTTGGTTGCTACCAGTTACCGATTAGGCCGTGTCATACATAACAACATTGAATTGAATGTCGCGATGACCGCACGAGAAGCACAATTGCTTGAAAGTGAAAATCGTTACCTTTCAATTTTTCAGCATTCGCCCCTGGGCGTACTGCATTTTGATAAGCAAGGGTGTGTTACAAACTGCAATGATAAGTTATTAGAAATATTGGCAATTGAGCGTTCTGGGCTGTTGGGGCTTTCCATGCAGAGCGATGCCGATACGGGCATCGCCTCGGCCACTCAGAATGCCCTGAATAAAGGTGCCGGATATTACGAGGGCGCTTTTTCATCTACTTGCTTGTCTGGTCGTTCTGAAGGTACTCCGGTTCGTGCTTTTTTTAATGGTGTAAGAAGCGTTGACGATGAAATTATTGGTGGCGTTGTTATCGTTGAGGACTTTACCGAGCGCAAGCGCAGCGAAGAGGTGATTTATCGCCAAGCTTACTATGATGCTTTAACCGATTTGCCTAACCGGCGGCTGCTGATTGAGCGGCTGGCGACCCTTTGTGATCAAGACAGCGTGCAAGCGCAGTTCGGGCTGTTGATGTTTTTAGATCTGGACCGCTTTAAATTGATTAATGATACCTGGGGGCATGCCACGGGGGATGATCTGTTGGTTCAGGTCGCAAGTCGCCTGCAAACTTGTTTGCGTGAAGGGGATCTTGCCGCAAGGCTTAGCGGTGACGAGTTTGTTCTATTGGCGCTGTTTGAGGAAGATGCTGAACAGGCCTTTGAAGCAAATGCTGAGGCCTATATGCTTAGGGTTCAACACGCGCTTTCACAGCCTTATCATCTTGCCAATCATGAAGTCGCCGTAACGCCCAGTATCGGTTATACCTGTTTTACTACGACTGCCTGTGAGCATGAGGAAGTGCTCAAGCAGGCGGATATTGCCATGTATCGCGCTAAAACAGAGGGCCGCGCAAGGCTACGTCAATTCGAGCCTTGGATGCGCGATACGATGCATTAATTTGTCGTATCGCTTACTTGTAATTAATTATTTATTTAAGTCAGTTGACCGCTAAACAGCACCCATAAGGCAATTAACGCAAAGTGGCCGGGGTACCATGCCAGCCATAAACGGCGCGGCATTGCTAAGTTGACTGGCGGGATGCGTTGAGCTGCACCTGCAGCAAGAATAAGCACGATGACGCAAGTACCTACAGTAAACGATTTGGCCATATCAGAGGCATTCATCTGCCCAGCAATCCAAAGCACCGGAAACGCCGCTAAGCCTGCCCACAGGCGCGCTTGAAAATGGCTTTCTGCTTGACTCAAGGCGTGCAATGCGAACATTAGTAGCGGAATCAGCAGTAACCCGTTGTGACCGTACTCCACCCAAAACCCTAGCAAATACCAAACAGTAACGCCTACCGCCGCGCCTGCTAACAGCCAGGGAAAACCCAACGTTTGCTGCTGGTAGTGCTGCCAACCTTGGCGCACTAACGTCCCTAAGGCTAAGCCGCTGGCGAGGGTAAAGCAGACGTTCAGGATAAAAGCGTCTGACGTGCGCGGCATCATCATGTAGGGGAGTTGGGCGACCAGGCCGATAATTAAAATACGCCGCGAGTAGCGTAACGGATTG
Source organism: Vreelandella boliviensis LC1 (assembly GCF_000236035.1). Classification (GTDB taxonomy): domain Bacteria; phylum Pseudomonadota; class Gammaproteobacteria; order Pseudomonadales; family Halomonadaceae; genus Vreelandella; species Vreelandella boliviensis. The sequence continues at coordinate 506,349 of NZ_JH393258.1, read as the reverse complement.
CGGGTATTAAATAGCCCGTGCCAAGCCACCATGGCGGCAAACAGTGGAAAGGCGATACGGCCAATGGAAGAGCCTGCCCAGCTTAAATCCCAATCACCGGGCAACACATAGCGCGTGAGGTGGTCAACGGTCATGGTGATCAGCGCCAGCCACTGCCCCCAACCTGTCCAGTGGGAAGATGGGCGAGGGAGAGTGCCTGCATGTGGGCTAGTCGAATGAGCCATAAAACCTCCATGTTGAATAGGCGCAATGATACACAGACAGAGGTAGCTTTACCTAGTTCACTAATTGAATGCGCTAGGCAGAAACGCATCACCCCGGCGATTGCCGGGGTGATGGTCGGTTGATAGACATTAAAGCTTGCTTTAATGCTTACTCTTCTTCACCAAAATAACGGCTGTAGATCTCGTCGTAAGTGCCGTCTTCTTGCACTTCAGCCAGGGCTTCGTTGAATTTTTCGGCCAGTGCTTCGTCGCGTTGACGGAAGGCGATACCAAAGCCGTCACCGAAGTACTCTTTTGGCTCGCTGATGCGCTCGCCAATCACCACGTACTCAGCTTCTTCGCTTTCCAGCAGCGTGGATTGGCCAATCGGGAAGTCGAGGAACACGATGTCCAGACGCTCAGCTTCCATATCCAGCACCATATCGTCGGCGGTGGAGTAGCGGCTGATGTTGGCCACATCACTGAAGTTATCAGTCACGTAGTTGTCCTGCAGGGTGCCGCGCTGAACGCCGATGGTCATACCTTCCAGCGTCTCTTTAGTGGCTTCGTTGATACCTAGGTCGCTGGCAGCAAACCATGCAGAGGGCATAGTGATGTAGGGGTCAGAGAACAGCACTTGCTCACGGCGCTCGTCGTTAATAGTCATGGACGACATGATGGCGTCATAGTTGCGTGACATTAGGCCGGGAACGATGCCGTCCCACTCTTGTTCAACCCACTCGCAGGTAACACCCATGCGGTCGCACAGCTCGTTGCCAAGGTCAATATCGAAACCAGTGAGCTCGCCTTCTGCGGTGCGGAATTCCATCGGCTCGTAAGGAACGTCAACGCCAATGCGCACGTTGTCGTAATCGCGTGCGTGTGCCGAGGAAGCGGCAGCTACTGCTAAGCCGAGCAGTGAAAGGGATAGTAGTTTTTTCATATTGTTACTCCATTTAAGTGGCTACATAGGGTGACCAAAATTTTTTTACCAACTAGTAAACTAACCCAGCTTGGCAGCAACGGAAAGAGGCTGCCTGCTTATGAACCAACGTTTGTTTGACGCTTGCACCATTTTTCCATGATCAACCGGTTTTTCATGGTTAAGCGTCTTGAGGCCGTAGGTGGGCCAGCAGCCTTTTCTCCAAATAACGAAAGAAGAACAAAATAGCGAACGTTAAGCATAGATAAATGGCGGCCACGAATAGAAACGCCTCAAACGGAGCGTAGTAGCGGGCATAAACAAAGCGAGCAGCACCGGTTAAATCCATCAGCGTGACCACGCTAGCAATGGCGCTGGCATGCAGCATAAAAATCACTTCATTGCCGTAGGCGGGCAGGGCGCGTCGAAAGGCGCTGGGTAAGATGATTCGACGCATCATTAAATTCTGCGACATGCCATAGGCACGAGCGGCCTCAATTTCGCCCTTAGCGGTGGCTTTGATGGCGCCCCGAAAAATCTCGGTGGTGTAAGCGGCAGTATTCAGTGTGAAGGCGATCAGCGCGGGATAAAAAGCTTCGCGCAGCACTGGCCATAAAAAGCTCTCTTGAATGCCGTCAATAAAGACCACGCCGTAGTAGATGATATAGAGTTGAATCAGCAGCGGTGTGCCACGAAATACGTAGGTGAAGAAGTAAACCGGCAAACTAATCCATTTATGCTTGGAGCTGCGCATAATGGCCAGCGGTACGGCGATAATTAATCCCGCAACAAGCGATAAAAATACCAGTTGGGTGGTCGTGACCAAGCCTTCCCAGTAGTAACCCAGCGTATCCGCCGTGAAAATGACGTTGCCAGCTAGCAGGTCATTGAACCAAGTGGAAATATCGAGCATATCACTGACCTCCAAAGCCGATGTCGTAGTGTTTCTGCAGGCGAGCAAAAATCCATTCGGATACGCTGGCGATGAGCAGGTATACCACGGCGACAGGGAGTAAAAAGGTAAACGGCTCGTGGGTCGCTCGTGAGGCTTCTGCTGCCACGCGGACCATATCCGTCAAGCCAATGACCGACACCAGGGCGGTGGTTTTGAGCAATACCATCCAGTTGTTGGATAGCCCCGGTAACGCATGGCGCATCATTTGTGGAAAGCGGATGCGGCGAAAGACGAGACCGTTGCTCATACCGTAGGCTTTGCCTGCTTCAATCTGGCCGTTATCCACCGCCATAAAGGCGCCGCGAAAGGTCTCGCCCATATAGGCACCGAAAATAAAGCCAATGGTCAGCACGCCCGCGGCGAAGGCATTGAAGTTAATGTAAATGTCGATGTCGTAGTTGTAATAGAGCATGTCGCTGATGGCGTTAACGCCAATCTGACCGCCAAAAAACAGCAGCATCATCAAAACGAGATCGGGTACGCCGCGAATCAGGGTGGTATAAACCGTGGCTGTGCGTCTTAACAGCCAGTTGCGCGACATCTTTGCGCTGGCGGTTAGCAACCCTAAAATAATCGCTAAAATCAGCGACAGCACCGCTAATTGAACGGTAACGCCTGCCCCCTCGATCAGCCGGGGGCCATAACCTTGCAAATCAATCATGGTGAGCCTCGTGGATCAGTATTTAGGGGCCAGGAATTGCTGCAGGCGCGATGATTGCGGGTTGCCTAGCACTTGCTCTGGGGGGCCAGCCTCTTCCACCAGGCCCTGGTGAAGGTAAATCACTTGGCTTGAGACATCCCGGGCAAACCCCATCTCGTGGGTGACCACGACCATGGTGCGGCCCTCTTCAGCGAGGCCGTGCATGACTTTTAACACATCACCAACCAATTCTGGATCAAGGGCAGAGGTGGGTTCGTCAAACAGCATCACTTCAGGGTCCATTGCCAGCGCGCGAGCAATTGCACCGCGCTGCTGCTGGCCACCGGACATCTGCGCTGGATAGGCGTTCGCGCGGGCCGTTAAGCCGACGCGATCAAGCAGGGCGTGGGCATGTTCCAAGGCTTCTTTTTTAGGTTTTTTCAGCACATGAATGGGCGCTTCGATGATGTTTTCCAGCAGCGTCATATGAGCCCACAAGTTGAAGCTCTGGAAGACCATGGAGAGCTTGGCGCGCATTTGTACTACCTGCTTCCAATCTTCGGGTTCGCGACCGTGTCGAGTGGTTTTAAAGCGAATGGGTTCGCCATGGACAATGAGGTCGCCATCGTCAGGTTGTTCAAGCAAGTTCATGCAGCGCAAAAAAGTACTTTTACCCGATCCAGAGGCACCTATAAGGGTAATCACATCGCCCTTTTGGGCTTGTAGTGAGAGACCTTTCAGAACTTCCGTATCACCAAAGCGTTTTTTTATATTACGCACTTCAAGGGGAGTAGGCGTAGCGGCCATATCATTGGCTCCAGTACAGAGTTGCCGCAGCAACATGTGGGTTTGATGCGGCTGGCGCGAAAAAAAGGGGCGATTCTATCAGGCTGGGCGCATTATGCGCGCTTTCCTTATAAGATTATGCATTCGACGTTGGTCTTGTCGACGTCGAAGAGCCTGTTATCGCCTTACCATTGTTATTGTCTTAGTTAGATTGCCTACCATGGATTCAAGCGATAGGCGCCACCAGTAGCGCCGCACGGGCGCCAACTTCCACCTGGGCGTTGGGGAACACCACGTAGAGAGGCGTATTGCCCACTCGAAACTCACCTGCCTTACCGTCTAGTGCCAGCAGGGTGCCTGGCTCAAAGCGGCTGAAGTTCGCCGTGTCCTCGGCGAAACAGAGCTGAAAGTTATCTGATTGACGAATTAACTCGTGATGTACCTGAAAAAACAGAATGTCTGCGGCTGGCTGATTGGGCGGGGCGCGTCCTTCACTAAGCGTCGAGAGCAGCGCGTGCATCGGTTTTAGGGAAGCCATATCGTTTTGACCGAAAGGGGCGACGCGGCCCAGCTCAAAGGTAAATGCCTGGGCAGCGTGATAATGCTTGCTGTAGTGGGAGAACGTCCAACTGTGCTGATGTTGGTGCAACACCGCCTGCATATCCGCTGCCGCTAGCCAGCCCCACTGCTCGACGTCTGTGGTGGCGTCGGCATAGGGTTCTACAACAAAACGGGGGTAACGGCTATCCCGAATCGCGGTATGTAGGTCGTAGTGCAATTTGGGTAGCCCGGCATGGCGGGCATAAAAGCCATCTACAGCGGCCATTAATTCTCGGGCGCGATCTGGCTCCTCGCCCTTAGCGGTTTGGTCACGGCTAAATAGGCGGTTTAAATTGGTAGTCAGAAATCGCTGCTGCGCCTTAAGCGCGGGCAGGTTGCCTAGAATCACCAGGACGGGCGCACCGAGCGATATGTTGCCCGCTTCCAAGCCGCTTAGCCATTCACCCACCAGCTCAACCGGTGCGGTTTCGTTGCCGTGGATCGCTGCTGAAAAAATGCACGCGTGGGCGTCCTGGCTTGCCGTGGTGGGAGTGAGTTCCAAAATGCCAGGCGCATGCAAATGGTAAGTGCCGCTTGCGAAGTCGCCTTGGCTGGCGGCGGGGGGCTGCCCGTCAAGCGACCAGTCGAGCCATTGGCCTAGCATTGTCGCTCCTCAGTATTTGTTATCAGATTGGCTATCAGTGTAAAAAGCGAGCCTAGGTTTACCACGCTGGGCGTGTGTCACAAACCTGTAGGTCGTTCACGTGTAAAAGCCTAGCGTATTCGTGAAAAAGCGTATTCATGCAGCAAGTTGGATCTGAAGCGCGGCTCGAATAAGGCGCTAGCATCAAAAAAGCGCCCATGTTAAGCATGAGCGCTTTTCCTCAATTTGCTTATTACTTTAAGTGAAACGCTGGTTACGCAGAACGTTGGCGCTGCATTTCTTCTTGATACTCGCCGGCGAGCGACGTCTTTTGTTTATCTTCCAGGCCGCGGCCTGCCAATTGAAAAACCTCTTGCTCCTCTTCATCCAGGTGATGGGTAACCAAATCCTGGAGCTGCTTAGCGTGGGTGAGCCAATGCGTAGCGCTGTAGTCAGTTTCATCAAGGAGCTCTAAAAGCTCATCAATTTCATGATGTTCGGCAACACTGTGGCGGGCTTTTTCCTGGGTCAGGTCAATCGACATCATGGGGATATAGAGCGCCCGCTCTTCGGCGGCGGCGTGGTAGTGCAATTCGGCACGCACCTGTTGATACAGGTTATCGCGCTCGTCGCTGTCTCCATGTGTCTCAACTAAGCGGGCGAGCAGGTCGCGCTGAATATCGTGATCCTTGCGCAGGGCTTCAAAAATCGTCATTCCAAACTCCTTGGATACGTTTGAGGTAGGCAAGTCAAAAGCTAGTGGTGGATGGCGTAAAGTGCAAGGTGGCGTTCGTCGATGAAATCGACGCCCACGGACGAAAACATTCGCTTTTTTCTATGCTTGAGTGCGCTATGTTGTGGTTACTGTTTATCGGGCGACGCCCACTGCACAACTAATGAGTGTAGGAATAAGCGAAGGAGATAGTAATGACGAAAGTGCTGGTACTTTATTATTCCATGTATGGTCATATCGATACGCTGGCCCAGGCCGTGGCCGAAGGTGCAAAGGGCGTCAGTGGTGTCGAAGTCACCGTTAAGCGCGTGCCGGAAACAATGCCTGCCGAGGCGTTTAAAAATGCGGGAGGCAAGCAGGACTACGATACGCCAGAAGCTACGCCCCAAGAGCTTGCCGATTACGATGCGATCATTTTCGGTACGCCCACCCGCTTTGGTAATATGGCTGGTCAGATGCGTACTTTCCTGGATCAGACCGGGGGTCTGTGGGCGAATGGCGCCCTGCGTGGCAAAGTAGCCAGTGTTTTCACCTCTACCGGTACCGGCGGCGGCGACGAAATGACCATTACCTCTACCTGGACGACGCTAGCCCACCACGGCATGGTGATTGTGCCAATTGGTTACGGCATTGAAGAGCAGTTTGATATTTCTAAAGTAAGCGGTGGCACACCCTACGGTGCAGCTACCCTCGCTGGTGGCGATGGTTCTCGCCAGCCCGACGAGCGTGAACTGAAAATTGCCCGTTTCCAGGGCGAACTGGTCGCAAAAATGGCTGCCAAACTGGCTAGCTAATTCGTTTAAGCCAGTAATGCAAACGCCTCGCCGGAGTCATCCGACGAGGCGTTTTTGGGTTACTGCTCCTCTACTCGCTAGTTGCACGCATTACTTCGCTAGCTTCATTTTCCCAGCTTATCGGCAATGGCTTTGCCTAGGCTCGCAGTGGTGCCTTCTCCACCCACATCGCGGGTAAGTACGGTGGCATCTCCCTCGCTTAACACTTCCTCTATGGCTGTGACCATCGCATCACCGGCTTCTTTATAGCCGAGGTGCTCCAGCATCATTGCGCCTGACCAGATTTGACCGATCGGGTTGGCGATACCTTTACCGGCGATATCTGGCGCGCTGCCGTGCACTGGCTCGAACAGGCTGGGAAAGTGGCCTTCCGGGTTGATGTTCGCCGAAGGGGCGATACCGATGGTGCCGGTGCAGGCGGGGCCGAGATCAGACAGGATATCGCCGAACAGGTTGCTGCCTACCACCACGTCGAACCAATCTGGGTGGAGAACGAAATTGGCGGTCAGGATATCGATATGGAATTTATCCACCGCGATCTCTGGGTAGCCTTTGGCCATTTCGACTACGCGTTCATCCCAGTAGGGCATAGTGATTGAGATGCCGTTGGATTTGGTCGCGGAGGTGAGCTTTTTACGCGGGCGGGTTTGGGCCAGCTCAAAGGCGTACTTCAAGACGCGGTCAACGCCGGTGCGGGTCATGACCGTGTCTTGAATCACCACTTCACGGTCGGTGCCTTCAAACATTTTGCCGCCAACGCTGGAGTACTCGCCTTCGGTGTTTTCTCGCACCACGTAAAAATCGATATCGCCGGGTTCGCGGCCTGCTAGCGGACTTTTGATGCCGGGCATGAGCTTGCAGGGGCGCAGGTTGATGTACTGATCAAAACGGCGGCGGAACTGCAGCAGTGAGCCCCACAGGGAAATATGGTCGGGCACTTTGTCGGGCCAGCCCACTGCGCCATAAAACAGCGCATCGAAGCCTTTTAACTGCTCGAACCAGTCATCCGGCAGCATTTTGCCGTGCTCCAGGTAGTAGTCGCAGCTACCAAACTCAAAGGTGGTGAACTCAAGGTCAATGTTAAAGCGTTTGGCGGTGGCTTCTAGGGCGCGAATGCCTTCGGGCATCACTTCGGTGCCGATGCCGTCACCGGCGATAATGGCAATACGGTGGGTCATAGTGACTCCTTGCTCTTGTTCGTTAAGTGGCATGCTAATGAGTGTGGTTAGAGTGTAGCGGCTATTTTGGCGGAGATAATCAGGCTACTATTCAAGTTATTGTTGCCTGAAAGTGCAGAATAGCTGAGGAGAGAAATGGCACACCTGGATGATTTGGCTTTTTTTCAGCACTTGGCGCGGGCGGGGAGTTTAACCGCGACGGCTCGCGAACTGGGGCTATCGCTTTCGGCGGTGAGCAAGCGGCTAAAGCAGTTGGAAGCGCGCTTGGGGGTAGAGCTGGCGGCTCGCACCACGCGGCGGCTGACGCTAACCGCTGAAGGCGAGCGCTATCTGGCTCGTGGCGCGCTAATTTTAGATGAGCTGGATGAGCTGGAAAATTCACTGGGTGAGGGGGTCAATCAAGCGCTTAGCGGACGCTTGCGAGTAAACGCCACCTTTGGTTTTGGCCGTCGCCATATTGCGCCGCTGCTATCGCGCTTTTGTGCCGATCATTCCGAGGTGGAAGGGTGGTTGGAGTTAACCAATTTTCCGCTCAATTTGAGCGATCACGGCTTTGATATTGGCATTCGCGTGGGGGAACCACCGGAGCCGCGCTTGGTTGCTCGGCGCATTCTGGTCAATCGACGAGTGCTCTGCGCGTCGCCTGCTTACATTGCCCAAGCGCCACCTCTGAAAGTACCGGCAGATTTACAGCAGCACGCCTGTTTGGTGATTCGCGAGAACGACAGTGATTTCCCGCTTTGGCGCTTTGAACAAATCGCCCAGCCTGCAAAAGGATTGCCTGGAAAAATGCAGTCGATAAAAGTCAGCGGTCGATTAGCCAGCAACGATGGTGAGGTCATTACCCGGTTGGCGTTGGACGGCCATGGTGTAATGCTGCGCTCCTGGTGGGACGTTAACGAGCACCTTGCCAGTGGCGCATTGATAGCGCTGTTGCCCGGCTGGCAGGGGGTGCGGGCAGATTTTTATGCGGTGTTTGAGCAACGCCGCCATGTACCCGCCCGGCTGCGCGCTTTTATTGACTATGTTCAGCGCGAAATGCCGGGGCGGGTGTCGATATTGGCGGAAGGGAGCTAATCAGAAGCTACTTATCGGCTAGGACAAGCCTCGCCTTGGTTAACATCAATCAGCTCTTCAGTAGGGAAATCCAGTTCGGCTGCCCGTTGACGCAGGCGAGTCTCAGTCGCGCTATCCATTTCCGCTGTGCGTGAAAGTATCCACAGGTAGTCGCGGTTAGGGCCTGCCACTAACGCCCATTGGTACTCCTCATCCAATTCGAGAACGTTATAGCCGCCGTAAAAGGGGCCAAAAAAGCTAACCTTCAAGCGCCCAACGCTTTCATCGTCAATAAAGTAGGCGCGTCCTTCAGCCTCATCCCATTGTTGTTCTTCAAGGTTGTAACCACGGTTAATGACTCGCACACCACCGTCATCGCGCAGGCTGTAAGTGGCGGTAACGCAATCAAGGCCACGTTCAAAAGAGTGATCCAAACGGGCAATTTCGAACCACTGGCCCAGGTAGCGGTCTAGCTCGAAGCCAGAGACTGGCTGCGTGCCATCCGGAATGCCAGTGCAGCCGGTGAGTAGGGCCATACTGACGACGCTGCTTCCTAGCAGTGTTTTCATTAACGCGCTCCTTGGCGATGAGCTATGTTGGGCGATGAGCTATGAGCGATGGACTATGGTAAGTGCTATTGCTGGTTATTTTGCCATACAAAAAGAGCATGCTGGTGATGAAGTTTTTCCGGTTACATAACAAATAAAGGGGTGTTTATGTGGTGCCAACAAGAGATCCATTTGCCTGAAATGGAGCGCGGCTTTCATTTGATTACTAATGATGTAGCCCGCGCGCTGCCATGTTTAAGTGACTGCCATATTGGCATGCTGCATCTACAGCTAATGCACACTTCTGCCTCGTTAACGCTTAATGAAAACAGTGACCCGGATGTTCGCCACGATTTAGATGCTTTTCTGCGTCGCCTGGTGCCCGAAGATTTGCCCTATTTCCGACACACCCTGGAAGGCCCCGACGACATGCCCGCCCATGTGGCCGCCAGCCTGCTGGGTACGCAGCTTACTCTGGCGGTGCGTGATGGACGTCTGGCCTTAGGTACTTGGCAAGGTATTTGGCTGGGTGAACACCGCAATCAGGCAGGGCCACGCCGGTTACTGGCTACCTTGACCGGGTGTGAAGCGCGCTAACCAGGGGCGCCACCTCGACTTAGCGTTGCTGTATAGTGGCGGGTACCCATTTTTATTATTGAAAAGCGCTTTTAAATGCCACGACGTTCCTTTCTTCGCCTTTCCCGCCAGCGCTGGTTGCGGCTGTTCTTCTATCTTAATCTCGCCCTGGTGGTTGGGCTGATTGCCCACCAAATTTGGCTGTATGTGGCAGAGCCCGAGTTTGAGTCGGTGCATACCCTTGAAGTGGCTGATATTCGAGAGGCATTGCGGGAGCGAACCGACTATCGTTTTGCGGTGGTGGGCAATATCAATAACTCGGTGAGCGTGTTTCAAGATGAGATCGTGCCACTGATTAATCAGGGCGGCATCGACTTTCTGATTTCGGCAGGCAATGCGGTCAGTGGTGGCCAACACGAAAGCTATCAGGCGATCTACCGAAGTCTGGAGCAGCTCAATGTCCCCTATTTACTCACCTACGGTGATAACGAGGACAGTGATTTTGGTAGCTACCTGTTTTATGAGTATTTTGGCCCGCACTTTTACTCCTTTGTTGCAGGTAACAGCCACTTTATTTTTCTTGATGTAACCGGCAAGTCATCTACCTCTTGGCAGCTTGATTGGTTGTCCAGAGAGCTTGCGGCCTCTGAGGCACAACATAAGTTTTTGTTTATTGGCCTGCCGCTACACAATGTGGTGAGCGATGCGCCGCTGTTTGAGGCGGACAATTATCTCAATGATCCGCGTCTGGCGGACGGCATTATGGCGCTAGCGGAAGAGCATGCTGTTGATACTGTATTTTCCGCCAACTTAACGCTTTTTTCCCAGCAGACGATTAACGGCGTGGATTACGTTACCACCGGCGGACGATTAACGGCGTGGATTACGTTACCACCGGCGGTGCGGGCGGAATCCTGATCGATGCCGATAGCAGCTTTCATCACTATGTCATCGTCGATGTAGCAGGCGAGAATGTCGCCATTGCCCCGGTGCGTTTAAACGTAGATAGCCCCGGCTGGTGGCGTATGGTCACCAGCGTCTGGTCGACACTTTATGCGTTTTTCTACGTCAGCTATACACGATTTTTGCTGATTGTCGGTGTACTGGCGCTTCTCACACTGCGTTTGCATCGGCTGATTTTTGAAGATCGTGACTACTATCCCGATTTTGATATTGATCCAACGCCCTTCCTGGGTAAATCACTGCGCGTGGCGATGGTATCCAATAACTACTTCCCGTTTGTGTCTGGGGTGTCGGTGTCGGTGGACCGCCTGCGTAATGGCTTATGCGATCTAGGTCACTTACTTCAGCTTTTAGTGCCACGCTACCGAGAAGCCTGCGAGGACGATAGATCAATAAAACGTATCCCCACGCTGATGGCGTTTGGACAGAAGGGCGAGTTCCGGTTAACTAACCCGTTTAGCGCGCGGTTTCGCCGCTGCCTACGGGCATTCAAGCCGGATATTATTCATGTGCACCACCCCTTCTGGCTTGGCTCCATGGGGCTGTTTATGGGCCGTCGGCTTAAGGTGCCAGTGATCTATACCTACCATACTCGCCTGGAGCACTATGCTCATTTTGTGCCGTTGCCAGGCGCACTGTTTCGTAATCTGATCTCGCATTACCTGATTAAGCGCTTTTCTAACCGATGCCAGGGGGTGATCGTGCCAACCTATTCGGCAGAAGAGTATCTGCGCATGATCGGCGTTAAAACCCCCACGCTGGTGCAGCCAACCGGCATTGATGTCGAGCGTTTCTCTCAAGTGGATGAAAGTGAGCTTGATGCGTTGCGTGAGCAATTAGGTGTTAGCTCTTCACGCAAAATATTGATCAGCGTTTCGCGGATTAGCAAAGAGAAAAATATTGGCTTTATGCTGGAAGCTCTCGCCGACCTTCAGTCTCAGGGGCACGAGGATTTTCATTTGCTGCTGATTGGAGATGGGCCAGATCGCGAGGCGATTCAAACTCAAATCGACACCTTGAAGCTAACCTCGCAGGCAACCCTGGTGGGTGCAGTGCCGCCTGATCAGATGGCGCTTTATTACCACCTAGGCGATCTGTTTGTGTTTGCCTCTACCTCGGAAACCCAGGGCATGGTGATTCTTGAGGCGATGTCAGCGGGGTTGCCGGTGGTGGCGGTGCGTTCCAGCGGTATTGATGACGTGGTACGCCAGGGAGTCAACGGCTTCAAAACACCGCAAAATCGCCAGGCGTGGGGGCAGAAAGTGGTGGAGTTAAAGGATAATACTGAGCTGCGCCAGCAGTTGGGCAAGCAGTCCAGCCACTTTGCCAAGGAGTTTGATATTAAGAACTTTGCCTCAGCTGTGGCAACTTTTTACGCTGAGGTGCTGGCCAAATATCACTCGCCTTCGCGGTGAGGTTGTTTTTTTGCCGCTTGACGGCGGTTGGCATAGCGCTTGAGGCCTATTAATAGGCCAACCCCGGCGGCGAGCCCAACGCCCGCTAGGATGAGATCTTTGGATGAGGCTGCGGTAAAAAGCGCGCCTAACTGACTACCCAATAAAATCACTGCTGCCAGCCCCGGCACGATGCCCAGGGTGGAGCCGATCATATAGTCGCGAAACTTAAGGTGAAAAGCGCCCGCCAGCATATTGGTGAGCGTGAATGGGGCGAGCGGCAGCAGGTTAATCACCGTCATTGTCCGGATGCCACGTCGGGACAAGTAGCCGGAGAGACCGCGCAGATGGCGTCCGCCGTAGCGCATAAGTGCCTCGCGGCCCAGCCAGCGGCCTACCCAGTAAGACACAATCGATGAGGTTAATGTACCCAGCGTGGCGTACGCCAGCCCCCAGATCGGGCCAAACAATAAGCCTGTTACTACTACCATTAGGCTAAGTGGAAACATCACCAGCAAGGCGCTGGCGTAAGTGACCATTACCGCGGCAAACATCCAGGGCGCGGTACGCCACTGGCGAATGTAACCGATATACTCGCTAAGGCGCGCCTGGGTCAGTAGGTCGTAGCGCTGTAGCAAATGCCACATAATGCCGAGTAGCACGACGACTACCAGCAGGCCAACGCCCTTGCTCAATGTCCGCGACATGCCCACTCCCATCGGTTAAAAGAGCGCTAGCATACGCCAGCAGTCCGATGGGATGAAGACGCTTTTATACTAAGCGCAATAGCTCATCAACGTGTGATTAGTTGTTGAACTGGGCTTCAATGACAGGCCAAGCGGGGTCACCCTCGGTGGTGGTGATGTCTGCGAGCATGGCTTCAATGCGCTCTGGGTGGTCGTTGATCCACTGTTCGGCGACGTCGGCAAGTGCTTGCTCTTCCTGGCCATAGGCCTGAATCATCCAGCTCTGCTCTTCAGCAGTGAAGGTGAATTGCTCAAAGAACGTCACCACATTGGGGTTGGCTTCAGCGTAGTCACTGCGCAATAGCGTCAACACATCGCTTTCACCATTGTTCTCACCGAATAGGTCTTGAGGATCTTCCAGGTAACGCATGGGCAGTTCAAGGTTCATCCAGTGGGGCGTCCAGCCTACCCAGACAATTGGCTCTTGGCGAGAGATTGCATCACGTGCAGCGGATAGCATGCCCACTTCACTAGTATCAACTACCTGCCAGTCACCTAATCCCCAGGTGTCGTTATCAATGGCATTGTGGAGAATCTCGCTGGCAGCGGAGCCCGCGCCGAAGCCATAGATCTCACCGTCGAACTGGTCGCGGTTTTCATCTAAATCAGCAAAGCTCTGAATACCACTCTCATACAGATATTCCGGCACAGCCAGGGTCATTTGCGCGCCATCGACGTTATTCGCCACGTCAATCAGCACACCGGACTCCTTGCGGGGATCGAACATTTCCCGCTGGGCGGGCAGCCAAGCGCCTAGGAAGGCGTCGATATCGCCGCTCTCGATACCTTGATAAATCACCTGCAGGCCGATTTCCTGGGTGCTGGTTTCGTAGCCCAGAGGGTTCAATAGCTGTTCTGCAATAGCGCTTTTTACCGTAATGCCGGGCCAGGCGGGCACACCAAAATCGAGGGTTTGGTCGTCGGCTTGAGCTGTCGATGCGAATAGCGCGGTGGTAGCGAGGGCAATGCCAGAGGCGAGAGGTTTAAGGTGTGTCATACGATCTCCTTGCTAGGTTTTTGTCAGGTGGGTGTTGTTGTTAAATAAATGAGTGCCGCGTTAATCGTTGCGGGCGAGCACGCGAAGGCGTGAAGCCAACATATCGCGGTCTAAGTAGGTGCCCTGCAGATGGCGTGCGCCGCTGTTGGGATCGAACTCGCGCCGTCCGTGAAGTACGCGGCGATTATCAAAGGCAACCATCTGCCCTGGGCGAAGCGTGAACTCCAACTGGTGTGCTTCGCTGTGAAATAACTTCCACAGTAACGCGTAGGCGCTGTACCAGGCGTCCATCTGCTCTACCGGCAGGTGCAGGGCATCGCGAATCCAGTTGTTCAAGCGCATCTCGAGCAGGTTGCCTGCACTATCCAGGGTGATCACCGGCGCCCGCATAGATATATCGTGGGTTTCATCCTGAAAGCGAAAATCGATGGGCGTCTCGCTGAGAATGGTCAGCGCAGCCGGGTCTTGTTGGCGCAGGGCTTCGACAACACGCTCACCATCGGCGAACAGCGACTCGCCGCCGCTGGCGCCGTTTTGCAGGCAGTAGAGCAACTGAATGTCTGGCGGTTGGCGCCAGTTGGGCAGATCGATATGCAGCGGCAACCCTACCGCGGTATAGGCCGCGTTATTGGGGTTGGGTTTGGAGCGCACATCAAAACGGGCGCCAAAATTGGTGGCGCGCAGGGGCCCAATACGCTCAGCTAAACGACTCACTTCCTCTTCTACCAGCGGGCCGTCGGTAATCAGTGCCAGCCCGTCGCGTAACATGGCGGTTAGCCAGGCTTTTTCGCCCTGCGGTGTTAAAAAATCGCTATGGCGGATGCGCTCAGGAGTGAAGTGGTCGACCCATGGCTGGGTGTTGGGCAAGGCAGAAGTTAGCTTGGCTTCCGGGCGGCGCTGATAAAGCCAGCCGCTATGAAAGGCACTGACATGACCATCCTGCCAGGTCAGGTGTAAGTGCCCATCCTGAAGCGCAACACTGGGTGGCTCTGTGATGGGTTCAAGCGGCAGGTAGAGCCTTTCGCGGGTCTGCGGATGACGGCAGGCTGGGCAGGCGCAGTGATCGCGTAGCCACAGCAGCGGTAGGGTGGTCTGTTGACCATCTTGCCACTCAAGGGCAACGCCATGGTGGACAAGCATCGCTTGAGTGAGTATCGGGCCCGCTTGATAAGAACTTAATTCGCCCATCTCTGGGGCGTGGGAATGAGGTGTCGTTAGTGTGGTCTGTGCTGCACTATTCATTAAATCTCCGATTCGCTCCCTCAACGGCATTACAAAAGGGGTGTGCGTAGATGCTGTCTAGGATGCGGAGTAGCAACGGCAGTGACAAACGATTAATCTGACCCCTAAGATGTCATTTTATTTATAGGTCACTTTTTCATGAGCCAGCTACCGCCTTTATTATGGCTGCAAGCCTTTGAATCTGCGGCGCGCACCTTGAGCTTTACCGCCGCAGGCAATGAGCTGGGCGTTACTCAAGCGGCCATTAGCCAACGCGTAAGGCTGTTGGAAGACCGCGTGGGGCAGAAGCTGTTTGTGCGCCATGCCCGCAGCTTGACGCTCACCCCCGCCGGGCAGGCGTGGCTGCCGAGCATTCACGACGCTTTTGCGCGTATTAGTGAGGGCACCCTGGAGGTCTTTGGTAGCACCTCTGAGCAGCCGGTGACGCTGCGTGCCACACCGGTTATTCAGCAGTCGTGGTTGGCACAGCGTTTAATTGCCTTCCACCGGGCTCACCCCCAGGTGGCGATTCGCGTGGTGAGTGCTATTTGGCCTGATGACTTTGGCCCCGAAGGGGCAGATATCGAAATTCGCTATGGCAAAGGGGAATGGACGGGCGTTGAGATGCAGCCGCTAGGCGAAGAGCAACTACTGCCTGTTTGCTCGCAGGCATTGGCGGCGACGCTAAATGCGCCGAGCGATCTGGCTGGACATACGCTGCTGCACGCCGTCGGCTTTGGCGTGGGGTGGCCGGGGTGGCTGCAGGAAGCGGGGGTTGCTCACCTGGAAGCGCAGTGTTGGTCGCTCACTTGTGATAACCAGGTGATGACGCTGGCGCTCGCTAGCCAGAGTGGGGGGATCGCGCTAACCCACCGTCGCTTAATGGAGCAACGTAACGATTTAGTGGCGCCTTTTGAACTCAGTGTGCTCAGCGATGAACGCTTCTGGCTGGTGCGGCCTAGCCGGCGACACGTTAGCGACGAAGCCGCGCTGGTGTGGCGGTGGCTTTGTGATTCAATGTGATAAGTGTTTATTGCTGTTTTAAAGACTTTTTACCAATTTTCTTGCCATTTTGGTGCAGCCGTGAAAAATGATGCGCCTTCATTGTTTAAAAAAGGCGTGATTTTCATGGACTTTACTCTTCCTCCGTTGCTGACATCGCTGGTGGATCGCGGCAACGGCTTGCTCTGGGGCAGCGTGTTGATTTACCTGCTGATTGGTGCAGGCCTCTATTTCACGGTGATGACCCGCGGTATTCAACTGCGCTATTTCGGCCATATGTTTAAGCTGCTGCGTAGCTCGCGCCAATCAAATGGCGGTATCTCTTCGTTTCAAGCGCTCTCAACCAGTCTGGCCGCCCGGGTAGGCACCGGTAACCTGGCGGGTGTCGCGGTGGCTATTTATTTTGGTGGCCCTGGGGCCATTTTCTGGATGTGGATGACCGCAATGGTGGGGATGGCGACCAGCTTTGTGGAATCGACATTGGCCCAGGCGTATAAAACCGACCACGGCGACAACACCTTCCGCGGCGGCCCTGCGCGTTATATTGAGCGTGGCCTGGGACTGCGCTGGCTGGCTGTGCTGTTCTCTATCTGTTTGATTATTGCTTTTGGGTTGGCGTTTAACAGCGTTCAGGCCAACTCTATCGCCCAGGCCATGGAACAGGCATTTGCCATTCCCACCTGGGCTATGGGGTTAGTCTTGATGGCCGTTGTGGCGCCGATCATCTTTGGTGGCTTGAAGTCGATAGCCAAGGTGGCTGAGCTTGTTGTGCCCTTAATGGCATTGCTCTATTTGGTGCTGGCGCTGGTGGTAGTGGGTTTAAATATCAGCGATTTGCCCGCAGCGATCATGACCATTGTGCGCAGTGCTTTTGGCTTTGAGCAGGCGGCCGGTGGCGCGGTGGGCTACGCGGTTTCCCAGGCGATTATGAACGGTATTCAGCGCGGGTTATTTTCAAATGAAGCGGGCATGGGCTCCGCACCCAATGCGGCAGCCACGGCCTCTACGCGGCCAGATCATCCCGCTGCCCAGGGCTTTATTCAGATGCTTGGGGTGTTTCTGGATACGCTAGTGATCTGCACGGCCACGGCGGCCATCATCATTATGGCTGGACCGGAGCTGATGTCGGGTGAGGAGAACAACGGCATTCAGTTGACCCAAATGGCGCTGTCCAGCCATGTGGGCGATTGGGGCGGCATGTTTATCGCGGTGGCGATTCTGCTGTTTGCGTTTACCTCGGTGATTGCCAACTACTCCTACGGCGAGTCCAATATTGAGTATCTAGCCGGACGCCGCGCCCCGGTTGCCGTGATGATTTATCGCCTGGCGGTGCTGGCGATGATTATGGTCGGTTCAGTGGCAAGCCTGGGGGCTATCTGGAACTTCGCCGATCTCTCTATGGGGATGATGGCGATTATTAACCTGGTCGCTATTCTCATGTTGTCGCCAGTGGCTTTTGCGCTGTTCCGCGACTACGAAGAGCAGTTGAAAGCGGGCAAAGAGCCAGTATTTGATCCTAGCCGCTTCCCCAAGTTGGTTAACAAGGTTGACCCAAAGGCTTGGCCCAAGAAGTAATTGAACTGAAGTAACCGAGCTATAGCCATTTAATACACTGACCGCGCCTCGCCTCGCATTTTTGCGTCGCGGGGCTTTTTAATTGGCCGTCGCATGATTCGATTTAATCGAATGTAAGTCGGAAAACGTTGCGCTTTTGGTTCTTGGGAAGCGCCGTAGAATAGTTATACTTTCTTCCCCTATCCGATTTTGGAGTTTTCAATGACGACCCGTGCCCTAGTTATTACCTCTTCTATTCTGGCGGAAAATGGCCAATCCAATGCGCTGGCGAATCGCTTTATCGAACAGGCTAACGCCCGTAATGGTATTGAGGTCACCCAGCGTGATGTCGTTAAGAACGCGCTGCCCCACTTGGATATTAGTGAACTAGGTGCTTGGCAAGTGGCGGACGCAGAGCGTACCGCTGATCAGCAGGTTTTAGCCGCGCGCTCGGATGGACTGTTGGCTGAGCTGCATGCTAATGATGTACTGGTGATTGCGGTGCCGATGTATAACCTGGGAATTCCTTCGCAACTGAAGGCGTGGTTTGACCGAGTACTGCGTGCCGGTGAAACCTTCCGCTATACCGAAAATGGCCCGCAAGGGTTGGTAGAGGGCAAGCGCGCGATTATTCTGGCAGCGCGCGGTGGTCAGTACGCAGGCACCGAAATGGATAGCCAGACGCCCCACCTAAAAACCATGCTGGGTCTGATGGGAATTAAAGATACCCACGTGGTCTATGCTGAAGGTTTGAATATGGGTGACCAGCAGCGCGACGCAGCCCTCAAAGAAGCTTTCCAAGCGATCGATCAACTGGTTGAGGGGCTTTAAGCACGTTCTCTGAAGTACTTGCTCTGAAGCACTCGCAAGGAATAAAAGGATAATCATATGGCGCGGCCGGAACTGCTCGAACAGATCTACACCATTGTCGATCAGATTCCGCCGGGGCGTGTGACCACTTATGGCCGCATTGCTGCCATGACCGAAGGCGCTACCCCACGCATGGTAGGTTCGGCGATGCGCCACCTGCCGGATGGCCACCAGTTGCCTTGGCATCGCGTGATTGCATCTTCTTTGAAGCTTGCAGATCACGGTGGTGCCGAGCGCCAACATCGTAAGCTACGCGATGAGGGGATTCTGTTCGACGCCAAAGGCCGCGTGCCTGCGCACCTCGTTTGGCCTGATTGAACTGCACAACGCCCTAACTGTCATTGCGAGGAGCCTGCGACGACGCAATCTATGCCGCGGTGGCCACAACCCCGAGATTGCTTCGCTTCGCTCGCAATGACATGTGGGGTAGCGCTCGCAATGACATGCGATCATCATAAGACAACGCCGCCCAATTGGGCGGCGCTGTTGTGTTCATGAGTCACTTCACTCTTCGAGATTCGCGCCCGATTTCCACGACCAGTCGCGCCAGCGTAGATCAAACAGATCTTTGCGGCGGTCTTTAAGGTTGGTCACCGAACCTTCGGCACGTACTACTGTTAGGCGAGTAAGATCCAAGTCCGAGAAGAAGATCATCTCGGTATTAGGCGTGGTTTCGGCCAGTACCGCATCGTGAGGGAACGCAAAGTCAGACGGCGAGAACACCGCTGATTGGGCGTACTGGATATCCAGGTTTTCAATCGAAGGCAGGTTGCCGACGCTGCCGCAGAGCACCACGTAGCACTCGTTTTCAATCGCCCGCGCCTGAGCACAATGACGAACACGCAGGTAACCGTTTTTGGTGTCGGTCCAGAAGGGAACAAACAGAATGTCCATGTCCTGGTCTGCTAGTAGACGCCCAAGTTCCGGGAATTCCACGTCGTAGCAGATCAGGATGCCCACCCTGCCTGCATCGGTATCGAACACCTGTAGCTCGTCGCCGCCTTCAATTACCCAATCTCGACGTTCTTGTGGGGTAATGTGCAGCTTGGCCTGGCGTTCAACGCTGCCGTCGCGGTGGAACAGGTAGGCGATGTTGTAGAGTCGGTCATCGTCACCCACTTCAATCATCGAACCACCGACGATATTGATATTGTAGGACACCGCCATCCGCGACAGCTCGGATTTAAAGCGCTCAGTAAAACCAGCCAAGAAGCGGATCGCGCCCATTTGATCTTTCTGCGCATCACGATCCTGAAGACCCATTAGCGGTGCGTAGAACAGTTCTGGAAATACTGCAAAGTCACTCTGGTAGTCGGATAGCGCGTCTACGAAGTATTCGATCTGCTGTAAGGCTGCCTCGACTGAGGCAAATTCACGCATCTGCCACTGCACGGCACCCACCCGCACTTGGGTAGGTTTGTTGTCGAGTACGCTGGCCGCGGGCTCAAACAGAATATTGTTCCACTCAAGCAAGGTGGCGTAGCCACGCGACTGCTCATCTTCCGGCAGGTATTTGCGCAGTAGGCGCTTTACCTGGAAGTCATTGGCCTGCTGGAAAGAGAGAATCGGATCGTAGATCTCTTTACGCGAAACTTTATCAATGTATTGGGCAGGGGTGAGTTCATGGGCGTGCTGGTGATACTCCGGAATACGCCCACCGGCTAGAATTGCCCGCAGGTTCATAGAGCGGCACAGCTCTTTACGCGCTTCGTAAAGGCGGCGGCCCAGGCGATAACCCCGGTAGTCTGGGTGAATCAGCACATCCAGCCCGTACATGGCGTCGCCATCCTCGTCATTGAGGATGATCTCGCGATGGCCGATTAGGTCGTCGTACTTATGGGGGTTGGAGAATTCATCGTAATCCACCTGCACGGTGAGTGCTACGCCCACCAGAAGGCCATCGTCTTCAATGGCGATTTGGCCGTCGGGGAATTCCTGGATTAATTTGTCGATGGTGCGCTTCGGCCATGACCCGCCGATATCGTGATAGACGGCGTCCATCAATGCCTTGAGCTGATCGTAGTCATCGCTCATTAGGTTGCGCAGATTAAGATGCAGTTCTTCCAGGGACATATCAGGGCTTCCCAGCGTTAGAAATCGACGGCCATTCTAGCATTATTGGGCGCTGCCCGGCTTATCCGAGGTTAAGTCGCGGGTCAACGGTTGTGTCAGCGTTTGCGCCATGATCACCCCGGCCAGAATCAGCAACCCACCGGTAAAGTGGAATCCCGCCACTTGCTCACCCAGGAAAGCCATCGCAATCAGTGCGCTAAATAGCGGCATTAAGTTGATGAAAATACTCGATTGATTGGCGCCGATCTGGCGCACCGCGCGCATCCATAAAAAGGTAGTAATGATCGAAGCAGGGATACCCGCGTAAACAATGAGTCCAATATTGTGGCTATCAATGGGCGTCATTGGCCCCATCAAATAAGGCGGTAATAAAAACAGCACCGCGAAACAGACTTGGGCGTAAAGCATCACCCAGGGCGGTAAATTCATCGACCAGCGTTTGAGCATTACGCCATAGAGTGCGTAGCAGGTAGCTGCCACCACCATCAGCGCATCACCGAGGGCTACCTGTAACTGCAGCAGCGAGAGCGGATTACCGCGCCCTAGTAGAACGGTCACCCCCACAAATGCCAGCACGCCGCCCACGATACCGCCCAGGGTCGGCGGCTCGCGTAGAATCAGCGCGCTAAGCAGTACGGTTAGCAGCGGCACCATGGCGGCGAGAATACCCATGTTGGTCGCGGTCGTGGTTTCTGCCGCCACATAGGCCAGCCCTTGCCACAGGCCCATACCGAGCAAGCCCAGCAGCGCTAGTTTAGGCCACTGGCGGCGGATTTCGTCGCGGTAGCGTAACGCTGCGGGCAGCACAAACGGGGTCATCACGGCGAGGGCGAGCAGCCAGCGTAAAAAAGCGATGCTGCTTGGTGCGATGGCGCCTACGCTAAGCTGATTAATGGTCATATTGCCCGACCAGATAAGCACAGTGGCGAGCGGCGGCAGAAAATACATCAAGGGCATAGCAACGGTTCCTTATCGTTAGCCGGGTAATGTGACGTGGATTCGCACGCTGAGCAAGAGGGTAGAACGGCAAACTCGGCAATATTGCGGTAAGTAAAGGTCTGTACGTTGCGGCAAGGATGTCATACGCTTGTTTGAATATGCTTTAACCGTGCGACTAATAATATCAAGGAGACCCGTGATGACCCGTGCGCCCGCCTATCCGCATCTTTTTCGCCCGCTGACGATTGGCCATTTAACGCTGCCCAACCGCATTTTAATGGGCTCAATGCACACCAATTTGGAAGAAGCACCCAATGGCTTTGAACGTTTGGCCGCTTTTTATGCTGAGCGGGCGCGGGAAGGGGTTAGCCTGATCGTCACCGGCGGTATCGCGCCTAATCCTGAGGGTGCGGTGTTCCAGGGAGCCAACGCGCTGGTTGATGAAGCGCAGTTGCCAGAGCACCGAGGGGTCGTTGAAGCGGTGCATGCAGAGGGTGGCCACCTATGTATGCAGATTCTCCACGCCGGGCGTTACGCCTATTCGCCGGACTTGGTCGCCCCTTCGGCCATTCAAGCGCCCATCAACCCCTTTATGCCTCGGGCGCTGAGCAGCGATCAAGTTGAGCAGCAAATTGCCGACTATGTGCGCTGTGCCAAGCTTGCTCAACAGGCGGGTTACGACGGTGTGGAAATCATGGGGTCAGAAGGCTACCTGATCAATCAGTTTATCTGCCAGCGTACCAACCAGCGTGACGATGAGTGGGGCGGGGCGTTTGAAAACCGTATGCGCTTTGCAGTCGAGATTGTGCGACGAGTTCGCGCGGCAGTGGGGGAGCGTTTTGTGATTATCTTCCGCCTTTCGATGATTGATTTGGTCGAAGAGGGCAGCACCTGGGATGAGGTCGTTACGCTGGGCCAAGCGATTGAAGCTGCCGGGGCGAATGTGATCAATACCGGCATCGGCTGGCACGAAGCGCGGGTGCCCACGATTGTGACCAGCGTGCCGCGCGCCGCCTTTACTGAAGTGACACGGCGGATCAAGTCGGCGCTATCGATTCCGCTGATCACCACCAACCGCATCAATATGCCCGAGGTGGCCGAGCGCGTGCTGGCAGCGGGCCACGCCGATATGGTTTCCATGGCGCGGCCTTTCCTAGCCGACTCCGCCTGGGTACGCAAAGCCAAGGAGGGGCTGGCAGACGAGATCAACACCTGCATCGCCTGTAACCAGGCCTGCCTGGATCACACCTTCGCTGGAAAGTTAACCTCCTGTTTGGTTAATCCTCGCGCCTGCCACGAAACTGAGCTAGTCGTAGAACCCGCGCAAACGCCCAAGCGGGTAGCCGTGGTGGGTGGCGGCCCGGCGGGGCTGGCAACGGCTGTAACAGCCGCAAGCCGCGGGCATCACGTGGTCTTGTTTGAGCAGCGCAGTGAGCTGGGCGGGCAGTTTAACTATGCGCGTAAAATTCCCGGTAAAGAGGAGTTTAATGAAACCCTGCGCTACTACCGGGTGATGTTGGAGAAGTATGCGGTAGAGGTGCGCTTGAAAACCACCGCCACTGCAGAAGCGCTTGCCAGCTTCGATGAGGTGGTCATGGCCACCGGCGTTCAACCCCGCGAACTAAACTTGCCAGGGCACGATCACGGTAAGGTGCTGAGCTACGCCGAGGCGATTGAATCCCCTGACCGCGTTGGCCGTAAAGTAGCGGTGATTGGCGCAGGGGGCATCGGTTTTGATGTGTCTGAATTGCTGGCCCACCAAGGACACCCGGGATTGGATATCGCCGATTGGTGTGACGAGTGGGGCGTTGATTTGGCGGTGGGCGAACGGGGTGGTTTAAAAGCGCCGACGTCGCCCGTGGTTCCTCGCGAGATTGTTATGCTCCAGCGCAAAACCTCCAAGCCCGGCAAGTATCTGGGTAAAACCACTGGTTGGGTACACCGGGCATCGCTTAAGCAGCGCGGAGTGAAAAACCTTACCGGCTGCGAATACCTCAAAATCGACGACGAAGGGCTGCATATTCGCCGCGAAGGCGTCGAACAAGTACTTGCCGTTGATAGCATTGTCGTATGCGCCGGGCAGGAGTCGGTACGTGATCTGCTGACGCCGTTAGAGCGTGCGGGAACGGCAGTACATATTATTGGCGGCGCGGATGAAGCCAGCGAGCTGGACGCCAAGCGCGCGATTGAGCAGGGCACTCGATTGGCGGCGAGATTGTAAAAAAAAGCATAAGGGTGGCTTGATAAGAAAGTGCTTAAAAGCGCAGGTGACGTTAGCCCATAAATGGCGATAGACTAAATGACTAATCTAGCTATTAAGCATAGCTAGATATTAAAGGCGCGAGTGGCACCCAGCTCGCGCCGTAAGATCGCCAAATATAAGGACTATCGTCATGACCTCGGAGTGTAGCCCGCGTTTTTTAGCCAGTGATAACACCTCCGGTATCTGTCCGGAGGCGATGGAATATCTGCTTGAAGCCAACCGTTGCGATGATTTGGCTTACGGTAACGATCTCTGGACAGCCCGTGCCGCGGATCGCTTTCGCGAGATGTTTGACTACGACTGTGATGTCTTTTTTGTTTTCAACGGCACTGCCGCCAACTCACTGGCGCTCTCTGCAATGGGACGCAGCTACCACAGCGTGATTTGTCACGAGCTAGCACATATCGAAACTGACGAGTGTGGTGGTCCAGAGTTCTTCTCAAACGGCGCTAAACTGCTTACTTCGCCTGGCGCCAACGGCAAGCTAACGCCGGAAGGCATTGAGGCGCTGGTCACCAAGCGTAGCGATATTCACTACCCCAAACCTAAAGTTGTATCGCTCACCCAAGCCACCGAAGTAGGCACGCTCTACTCCCGCGAAGAGCTGATGGCGATTCGCGCCATTGCCGATAAACATGACCTGCGCCTGCACATGGATGGCGCCCGTTTTGCCAACGCCTGTGCCAGCTTGAATGCGTCACCGGCTGAACTTACCTGGCAGGTGGGAGTGGATGCGCTGTGTTTTTCGGGAACCAAAAACGGTTTAGCGTTTGGTGAAGCGATCCTGTTTTTTAACCGAGAGCTTGCAGAAGATTTCTCCTACCGTTGCAAGCAGGCAGGGCAGTTGGCTTCCAAGATGCGCTTTGTTTCGGCACCGTGGTTAGGGCTATTAGAGAGCGGTGCCTGGTTAACCAACGCACAGCATGCCAATGAGATGGCACGCTACCTTTCGGAAGGACTACAAGCGCTACCTGGCGTATCGCTTATGTTCCCTACCCAAGCCAATAGCGTGTTCGTTGAATTGCCGCCACCTGCTATTGAAGCGTTGAAAGCCAAAGGGTGGACCTTTTATACCTTTATTGGCGCAGGCGGTGCTCGTTTTGTATGTGCCTGGAACACTACCGTTGAACTGTTAGATGAGCTATTGGCCGATATTCGCGCGGTACTTTAGCGTTAAAGGTGTCAGTTACTCTCTTTTTTGCCGTTGTTCGGCACACCTTCGACCTAGCGACGCCGCTGCTTCAGCGCTTTGCGTTTATTTGCGATGCCCGGAAAAACGCAACTAATCTCCTGAATAAATCTCTTATCAATATCGCTGCTGCGTTGAAGGTTTAGTCATCACTTTTTGCTAATGCTGACTACGCTAAAAAAGCGACACCTCGTTTGGCACGCCGTTGCGAAACACTTGGCTTGACGGTGACTGCCTGGGGATGGGCCACAGGAGAGTTCCATGAGCATCTTTGATCACGTTCAAGACCGTTTTTCCCGCGTCCAGCAAGAGGATATCAGCCTTGAGGAGTATTTGGCGCTTTGCCGCCGTGATCCTAAGGTTTATGCCAGCGCCGCCGAGCGCATGCTGGAAGCCATAGGCGAGCCTGAAGTGATCGACACGGCGAAAGACCCGCGTCTATCACGTATTTTTTCCAATAAAGTGATTCGCCGCTACCCTGCCTTTGCCGAGTTTCATGGCATGGAAGAGGCCATTGAGCAGATCGTGTCCTACTTCCGCCATGCGGCTCAAGGGCTGGAAGAACGCAAGCAGATTCTCTATTTGCTTGGTCCTGTGGGTGGCGGTAAATCGTCACTCGCCGAGCGTCTTAAACTGTTGATGGAACGGATTCCGTTTTATGCCATTAAGGGTTCGCCGGTTTACGAGTCGCCGCTGGGCCTGTTCTCTCCCGAAGAGGATGGTGAACTGCTGGAGAAAGAGTACGGCATTCCTCAGCGTTATTTGCGCAGCGTGATGTCGCCCTGGGCAGCAAAACGGCTGAAAGAGTACGGCGGCGATATCTCCCAGTTCCGGGTGGTGCGTTTGTACCCTTCACGGCTTAACCAGATCGCTATTTCCAAAACCGAGCCCGGGGATGAGAACAACCAGGATATTTCGTCGCTGGTGGGTAAAGTCGATATTCGCCAGTTAGAGCTCTACTCCCAGGATGACCCAGATGCTTACAGCTTCTCCGGCGGCTTATGCCGTGCCAACCAGGGGTTGATGGAGTTTGTGGAGATGTTTAAGGCGCCGATCAAGGTGCTGCATCCACTGTTAACCGCCACCCAGGAGGGTAACTACAACCCCACTGAAGGCATGGGGGCGATTCCCTTCGATGGCGTGATTCTGGCCCACTCCAATGAGTCGGAGTGGCAGGCGTTTCGCAATAACCGCAATAACGAGGCGTTTCTTGACCGGGTGTATATCGTCAAAGTGCCTTATTGTCTGCGAGTCACCGAAGAGATCAATATCTATCAAAAGCTGCTCGAAGACTCTTCGCTTAACGCCGCGCCCTGTGCACCGGATACGCTGCGCATGCTGGCCCAGTTCTCGGTGCTATCACGGCTAAAAGCGCCGGAAAACTCGAATATCTACTCGAAAATGCGCGTCTACGACGGTGAAAACTTAAAGGACACCGACCCACGCGCCAAGTCGATTCAGGAGTATCGCGACGCGGCAGGTGTAGACGAGGGGATGCAGGGACTCTCTACTCGCTTTGCGTTCAAGATTCTTTCCAAGGTGTTCAACTTCGATAGCACCGAGGTAGCCGCTAACCCTGTGCATCTGCTTTACGTATTAGAGCAGGCGTTAGAGCGTGAACAGCTGCCCTCGGAAGTATTTGAGCGCTACTTGGGCTTTATTAAAGAGTATATGGCGCCCCGCTATGTCGACTTTATTGGTAAGGAGATCCAGACCGCTTATCTCGAATCCTACAGCGAATACGGCCAAAACATCTTTGACCGCTATGTGACCTATGCGGATTTCTGGATTCAGGATCAGGAATACCGTGATCATGAAACCGGCGAGCTGCTAAACCGCCAGTCGCTCAACGAAGAGCTGGAGAAAATCGAAAAACCGGCAGGTATCTCGAATCCCAAAGACTTCCGCCACGAGGTGGTCAATTTCGTGCTGCGGGCGCGGGCGCAAAACAACGGCATGAACCCAAGCTGGCAGTCCTATGAAAAGCTCAAAGGTGTTATTGAACACAAAATGTTCGCCAATACTGAAGAGCTGTTGCCGGTGATTTCGTTCAATGCCAAAGCTTCGCGGTCGGATCAGAAAAAGCACGAAGACTTTGTGGCGCGGATGGTCGATCGCGGCTACACCGAGAAGCAGGTTCGGCTACTTTCCGAATGGTACCTGCGCGTGCGCAAGTCTCAGTAGCGGCCCGCGTTTAAGACAAGAGCTAAGGAGGTCGTATGACCTACTTTATTGATCGCAGGCCTAACGCTAAGCATAAGAGCGCGGTAAATCGTCAGCGCTTTCTAGAGCGCTATCGGAAGCATATCAAGCGCTCGGTTGAAGAGGCCGTTAACCGCCGCTCGATTACCGATATGGAGCGCGGTGAGAAAGTCTCGATTCCGGCAAAGGATATCTCCGAGCCGGTCTTCCAGCATGGCCCGGGTGGGGCGCGTAATATTGTTTCACCCGGCAATAAAGAGTTTGTACCCGGTGATAAAATCCGTCGCCCCAGTGGGCAGGGGGGCGGCAGTGGCGCAGGGGAGGGCGGCGCTTCAAATCAGGGTGAAGGCGTCGATGAGTTCGCCTTTACGCTTAGCCGCGAAGAGTTTTTGGAGTTTGTGTTTGACGGCTTAGAGCTGCCTCATTTGCAGCGCAAGCCGCTAAAGTCGCTGGAAGAGGTCAAAATGGTGCGGGCGGGGCTCTCCCGGGACGGTGTGCCGTCTCGGATCAGCATTACCCGCTCAATGCGTGAAGCCTATGCCCGGCGGATTGCTATGCGCGCGCCGATTAAACGGGCGCTAAAAGAGGCGCTAGAAGCGCTGGAGGCAGAAGAGCGCAAGGACACGGTACTGCGCAATCCTGCTCGCATCGCCGAGTTGAAAACCGAAATTGAGCGCCTGGAGAAGCGCATTGCGGGCGTACCCTTTATTGACACCTACGACCTGCGCTATCACCAGCTTAGCGCGCAGCCACAGCCCTCCAATCAAGCGGTGATGTTTTGCGTCATGGATGTCTCCGGCTCAATGACCCAAAACCACAAAGACATTGCCAAGCGTTTTTTCCTGCTGCTCTATCTGTTCCTTGAGAAGCACTACGAGAAAGTCGAGCTGGTATTCGTTCGCCACCATACGGCCGCCCGGGAGGTGAGCGAAGAGGAGTTTTTCTACTCGCGAGAAACCGGCGGTACAATTGTTTCCAGTGCGCTGAGCCTGGTGAATAAAATCATCGAAAAGCGCTACCCGGTTGGCCAATGGAATCTGTATGTGGCCCAGGCATCCGATGGCGACAACTGGGATGATGACTCGAATATCTGCCGCGACTTACTGGTCAAACAGCTAATGCCGCAGCTGCAATACTACGCCTACGTTGAGATCACGCCCCATGACCATCAGTCACTGTGGCACGAGTATGAAAGTGTGGTGAAAGAGTTCCCCGAGCGCTTTGCCATGCGCCAAATCGTGGAGGCGGGCGATATTTATCCGGTCTTTCGTGAATTGTTTAAGCGCCGCTTAAGTCAGTCCTAGTGACCTTGTTTAGAGGCTAGTGAGCGCGTGTTGTAGAGGAGTGGGCTATGAGTGCGACCCGCAAGCGTAAGCCGATTGCCACCGGCTCAGATTGGAACTTCAGTGTCCTGGAGCGTTTTGATGCAGAGCTGGCCAGGCTCGCCGATGAGTATCGGCTGGATACCTATCCCAATCAGATAGAAGTCATCACTACGGAACAGATGATGGATGCCTACGCCAGTGTTGGTATGCCGGTGGGCTATCACCACTGGTCGTTCGGCAAGCAGTTTCTGGCCGTGGAGCAGGCGTATAAACGCGGTCAAATGGGCTTGGCCTATGAACTGGTGATCAACTCCGACCCCTGCATTGCCTACCTAATGGAGGAAAACACGCTGATGATGCAGGTACTGGTGATGGCCCACGCCTGCTACGGTCACAACTCCTTCTTTAAGGGTAACTACCTCTTCCGTACTTGGACCGACGCCTCTTCAATTGTTGATTACTTAGTTTTTGCGCGCAAATATATCGCCAAGTGTGAAGAACGCCACGGCGTGCAGGCCGTTGAGCAATTACTGGATGCTTGCCATGCGCTGCAAAACTACGGGGTAGACCGTTACAAACGCCCCTCGCCAATCTCTGCTGAAGAGGAAGCGAAACGTCAGGAGGAACGTGAAAGCTACCTGCAAACCCAGGTCAATATGCTCTGGCGTACCATTCCTGATGTGCCTATCGGTGATACTCCACTGGCGGGTAGTCTGCATGCCGACGATGACCCTTTGGGCTTACACAGCGGCGGCCACTACCCCCCAGAGCCCCAGGAGAACCTGCTCTACTTTATTGAAAAAAATGCCCCGTTGCTGGCGCCATGGCAGCGTGAAATCGTGCGGATTGTGCGCAAGCTGGCGCAATATTTTTATCCCCAGCGGCAAACCCAGGTAATGAATGAGGGCTGGGCGTGTTTCTGGCACTACACGCTGATGAACCGGCTCTACGACGATGGTAATGTCGATGAGGGGTTAATGCTGGAGTTTTTGCAGTCTCACGCGGCGGTTATTAACCAGCCAGCGTTCGATAATCCTCATTTCAGTGGAATTAATCCCTATGCGCTTGGCTTCGCAATCTTTATGGATATTAAGCGGATCTGCGAAGCACCCACCGATGAGGATAGTGAATGGTTTCCTGATATAGCGGGCACCCCTTGGCGGGAAACGCTGGAGTTTGCGATGCGCAACTTTAAGGATGAGTCGTTTATTCAGCAGTTTTTATCGCCGAAGGTGATGCGTGATCATAAGCTGTTTTTGGTGGTGGATGACGATCAGTTGGAGAACCTAGAAGTCGCAGCGATTCATAACGAACAGGGCTACCGTCAGGTTCGAGAAGCGCTTGCGACCCAGTACGCGCTATCTGTCCGCGAACCCAATATCCAAGTGGTCGAAGCGTCTATTCGCGGGGATCGTTCTTTAACGCTTCATCACGTGCAGGATAGTCGCCGTCCATTAGGGCGCAGCGTTTATCCAGTAATACGCCATTTGCAGCAGCTGTGGGGGTTTCCCGTTCATCTTGTCTCTTTGGAAGAGGGGCGGGTAACGCGGCGTTTTCACTGGCCGGTAGAGGACGAAAGCCCGGCCTCTTAGCCGTATAAGTATGTTTCAAACAAAACTACCCCGCACAAAGGCGGGGTAGAGGTGCTTATACGGCTATCATGTTTTAAACGCTTAAGCTTGGGCGGTCCAGGATTGACACCAGCCAGCGGGCTCAACGCTGTTCTGCGGAAATAGCTGACAACCTTCGTTATCTGCTTTATAGAACATACAGTTATCGCAGCGCTCGCCCTCTTCATAGGCCGGGTGATCGCTGGCTTCACTGGCATCTTCTACGTAGTTAAGTGCTTGGGCATTGCTTGCGGAAGGATCAAGACGCGGCAGCTCTTGGGCGAAAGCAGTTTTAGAAAGAATGCCAGCTCCCAGTGGAAGGGCAGCAAGGCCCAGCATGCTGTTGCGCATAAAGTCACGACGGCTCTTATTAGCCATGATTTCTCCTTATCGTCACGGTCTGACGTTTGGTCACATTATCGGGTGGTTATCCACCTCTTTGTGCTCCGCATGATTACCTAAGCCGGAGCTCTCATATATTTTCAACGTGCTACATTTCATACCCTATTCTTCAGCTACATGCTAGCGGATGTACAAGGGTTGTGCGAATACTGCGACAGGGATAGCGACAATTAGCCACGCTGCGGCTGGGTGCTGCGCTTGCTTCCCCGTCGCTGCTATACTCTGCGCATCTTCGACATTACTGTTTATGACCATTTTCTCTAAGGGGCGTGCCATGCAAAACGCAGTCATTTTAATCAATACCGACAAAGGCCAGGTCAAGGCCGTGGCCGAGCGTCTGGCCGATGTGGTGGGTATCAGTGAGGTTTACTCCACCTGTGGCCGCTACGACTTAGTGGCGATTGCTCGCACCCGTGACTTTGAAAGCTTGGCCGAGCTGGTGACCGAGCGCCTAAACACTGTGGAAGGCATCAGCGATACAGAAACCCTGAATGCCATGCAGGTTCACTCCCGTCACGATCTTGAAACCATGTTCTCTTTGGGTTGGTAATGTTGTATTGGTTGGATAATTCGTAAAGTACTCACTAGGAGCCCGTCCGACTTAACACTGATCTACTGCGAATCCCGGTATTTTGGCCAGCTTTATTCGATCAATTTCGTTAAATAGCGCGCTATTCGCCTCAATCGATCGATAAATTTGGCTCAAAATCCGTGCTTCTCGCGACGATCGGCCAAGCCGGACAGGCTCCTATATTAAAAAAATGCAACGCGCTAAAGAAGCATTGAAAAAGGGGAAAGTCTGTTGGCAACATCGCTTTTGAGCTGGCGTCGGCAGGGGCGACGCTTGGGTATTGCCGTGCTATTTGTGGTGGTCGGCACAGGGCTATGGGAGTTTCAGGAGCGCCAGCATAAAGATGCCTATACCTGGATGGGGGTGCCCACCTGGGAGGAATTCCGACCTACGACAATGCATCGGGTGTTGCGTAATGATGGCTATTTAGTTGGCTGGTCCGATGTGCGAGTCAATCCGCTATGGGTCAGCTATCAGGTGCAAGCGGTAGATGATTCTCGTATCGGGGCGCGGCCAAATTTTCAAGCGGATTGGCGCACGCTCTGGCCGGTGGGCACCGACAGCTACGCGGGCAGCGGCTACGACCGTGGCCACTTGGCGCCCAACTATGCGATTGCGGCGGTGCATGGGCGCAGTGCCCAGGTCGATACCTTTCTAATGAGCAATATGACCCCGCAGCGACCCAACCTGAACCGGCAGCTCTGGCAGCGGTTGGAAGAGGCGGTAATGGATCACTTTGCACCGCGTTTTGATCGCCTGCAGGTGATCACCGGACCGGTTTTTCCTGAACACTTTATGGATAACGTGTTTAACCGCGTGGGTTGGGTAGAAGTCCCCGAGGCGTTTTATAAGATTATCGTTGCGCCCCACAGTGACGCTCCCTTAGCGCTGGCGTTTATTATGCCGCAGGACGTGCGCGGCAATGAGCCGCTTGATGACTATTTAGTGACCATCGATGAGATTGAAGCACGAACAGGGCTTAACTTCTTCCCAGAATTAGCAACGGAAGTAGAGTCTGTATTGGAAGGTGAATTACGTTTACAAGGGTGGGCACTTGGAGAAGTGGCAAAACGCCCAGGGCGATATCAATAAACTGGTGGATACTACGAAAAATAGACACTACGAAAAAGAGATACTACAAAAAAAGGGATAGTGCGAAGAGGAGTACAATAGGGGAGATAGTAATAATGATGCGGACATGGCCCATGTAAGTCATGGTGCCCAGGAGAGGACTTGAACCTCCACGTCCATACAGACACTAGCACCTGAAGCTAGCGCGTCTACCAATTCCGCCACCTGGGCGCATCATTTGGAGCGTAGTCGATAATCACTGACTTTAACCACTTACCGTTTGTGTTCGTATGGTGCCCAGGAGAGGACTTGAACCTCCACGTCCATACGGACACTAGCACCTGAAGCTAGCGCGTCTACCAATTCCGCCATCTGGGCAAGTGGCGCGTATAATACCGGGGTGATGGTTAAATGCAAGACCCCTTAAGCGCTTTTTATAAAGCAAATTGCCTAAACAACGTCTAAGACGGTTGGGTGATTGAACGTGCAGCGCTATACTGCGCCCATGACTAAACAAAACCCTATTCATTTCAGCTTATCTAGCGTTGAAATAACCAGCCCGCAACGCACCGCGTTTGCGCCTTTTTTATGCCTCTCGCAAATGACGCCATTAAGGATGTTGATCGCATGAAGTATTGGACATTAAGTGATGATCCGCACGCCGAGCGCGAGGCGCATAAATATGGCAACCCAGCACCGAGCCGGGAGTATCTGCTTGCGGCTTTAGAAGCCTATGGCAAACCGATCGCCCACGAAAATATGAGCCGTATGCTGGGGCTGGAAGACGAAGAGCTTATAGAAGCCGTCAGGCGCCGTTTAGCAGCGATGGAGCGAGATGGCCAAGTACTGCGTGACCGTCGAGGCGCCTATGCACTGATCGACAAGCTCGACCTAGTCAAAGGCAAGGTGCTCGGACACCGTGATGGCTTTGGTTTTCTGCTGCGCGATGATGGCAAAAAGCCAGACCTAGTGTTGCCGCCGCGCCAAATGCGGCGCGTTTTTCACGGTGACCATGTGTTGGCGCGAATTAGCGGACGCGATCGCCGTGGACGTGATGAGGCAACTATTGCCGATGTTATCGCACGCAACACGCAAACAATTGTCGGCGTTTACCGCAGTAATACGCCAGAGTTTGGTATTTTGATACCGGAAAACCCGCGTATTACCCAGGAAGTGATTATTCCCCATAGTGCCACCGGTGGCGCTAAAGATGGTCAGGTAATCTCTGCCAAAATCGTCCAGCAACCGGCGACTCGGATTCAGCCCGTGGGTGAAGTAATCGAAGTGCTGGGCGATCGCATGGATCCCGGTATGGAAATTGATATTGCGATTCGTAGTTACGATATTCCAGCTGAATTCCCGCCAGAAGTGCTTGATCAAATTGGTGGTATTTCAGCCGAAGTGCTGGAAGAGGATAAGCAGCATCGTGTCGACCTGCGTGACGTACCGCTGGTCACTATTGACGATGAGTCAGCCAAAGACTTTGATGATGCGGTGTGTGCGTGGAAAACCAAATCCGGTAGTTGGAAGCTGCTCGTCGCCATCGCGGATGTTTCCCACTACGTCCGCCCAGGCACGGCGCTGGATAATGAAGGCCGCACCCGGGGTAACTCGGTCTATTTCCCCGGTCAAGTCGTTCCCATGCTGCCGGAGCTGCTGTCAAACGGGCTCTGTTCGCTGAATCCACATGTGGATCGCTTGGTGCTGGTGTGCGAGATGAATATTTCGCAAACCGGTGCGATTAGCCGCTACCGCTTCTATGAAGCAGTAATGAATTCCCACGCTCGCCTTACCTATAACAAGGTAGCCGCGATTCTCGACGAAAAGAGCGAAGAGGGCGAGGCGCTACGCTCAGAACACAGCGAGCTAGTTAAGCCGCTGCAAAATCTGGAAGAACTTTACTACCTGTTGCGCGAAGCGCGGGCTGAGCGTGGCGCGATCGATTTTGATACCACTGAAACGGCGATTATCTTTAACGATGAGCGCAAAATCGAAAAAATCGTTCCGCGTAGCCGCAACAATGCACATAAGCTAATTGAGGAGTGCATGCTGGCGGCCAACGTGGCGACCGCGCGCTTCCTGGATAAGCATGACCTGCCGGCGCTTTACCGTATCCACGAGCGGCCAACACCTGAACGGCTTGATAAGCTGCGTCTGTTCTTGAATGAGTTGGGCCTTGCGGTCGGCGGCGGCGATATGCCCACCCCGCAGGACTACCAGGCGCTGCGTGAAACGATTGCCGACCGCCCTGATTTCGATATCATCCAGACGGTAGCTGCCTCATTTGCAGCGCAAGCCGCTAAAGTCGCTGGAAGAGGTCAAAATGGTGCGGGCGGGGCTCTCCCGGGACGGTGTGCCGTCTCGGATCAGCATTACCCGCTCAATGCGTGAAGCCTATGCCCGGCGGATTGCTATGCGCGCGCCGATTAAACGGGCGCTAAAAGAGGCGCTAGAAGCGCTGGAGGCAGAAGAGCGCAAGGACACGGTACTGCGCAATCCTGCTCGCATCGCCGAGTTGAAAACCGAAATTGAGCGCCTGGAGAAGCGCATTGCGGGCGTACCCTTTATTGACACCTACGACCTGCGCTATCACCAGCTTAGCGCGCAGCCACAGCCCTCCAATCAAGCGGTGATGTTTTGCGTCATGGATGTCTCCGGCTCAATGACCCAAAACCACAAAGACATTGCCAAGCGTTTTTTCCTGCTGCTCTATCTGTTCCTTGAGAAGCACTACGAGAAAGTCGAGCTGGTATTCGTTCGCCACCATACGGCCGCCCGGGAGGTGAGCGAAGAGGAGTTTTTCTACTCGCGAGAAACCGGCGGTACAATTGTTTCCAGTGCGCTGAGCCTGGTGAATAAAATCATCGAAAAGCGCTACCCGGTTGGCCAATGGAATCTGTATGTGGCCCAGGCAT
Organism: Vreelandella boliviensis LC1; assembly: GCF_000236035.1. Taxonomy (GTDB): domain Bacteria; phylum Pseudomonadota; class Gammaproteobacteria; order Pseudomonadales; family Halomonadaceae; genus Vreelandella; species Vreelandella boliviensis. The sequence goes on along the minus strand of NZ_JH393258.1, from coordinate 471,468 downwards.
CCGATGGCGACAACTGGGATGATGACTCGAATATCTGCCGCGACTTACTGGTCAAACAGCTAATGCCGCAGCTGCAATACTACGCCTACGTTGAGATCACGCCCCATGACCATCAGTCACTGTGGCACGAGTATGAAAGTGTGGTGAAAGAGTTCCCCGAGCGCTTTGCCATGCGCCAAATCGTGGAGGCGGGCGATATTTATCCGGTCTTTCGTGAATTGTTTAAGCGCCGCTTAAGTCAGTCCTAGTGACCTTGTTTAGAGGCTAGTGAGCGCGTGTTGTAGAGGAGTGGGCTATGAGTGCGACCCGCAAGCGTAAGCCGATTGCCACCGGCTCAGATTGGAACTTCAGTGTCCTGGAGCGTTTTGATGCAGAGCTGGCCAGGCTCGCCGATGAGTATCGGCTGGATACCTATCCCAATCAGATAGAAGTCATCACTACGGAACAGATGATGGATGCCTACGCCAGTGTTGGTATGCCGGTGGGCTATCACCACTGGTCGTTCGGCAAGCAGTTTCTGGCCGTGGAGCAGGCGTATAAACGCGGTCAAATGGGCTTGGCCTATGAACTGGTGATCAACTCCGACCCCTGCATTGCCTACCTAATGGAGGAAAACACGCTGATGATGCAGGTACTGGTGATGGCCCACGCCTGCTACGGTCACAACTCCTTCTTTAAGGGTAACTACCTCTTCCGTACTTGGACCGACGCCTCTTCAATTGTTGATTACTTAGTTTTTGCGCGCAAATATATCGCCAAGTGTGAAGAACGCCACGGCGTGCAGGCCGTTGAGCAATTACTGGATGCTTGCCATGCGCTGCAAAACTACGGGGTAGACCGTTACAAACGCCCCTCGCCAATCTCTGCTGAAGAGGAAGCGAAACGTCAGGAGGAACGTGAAAGCTACCTGCAAACCCAGGTCAATATGCTCTGGCGTACCATTCCTGATGTGCCTATCGGTGATACTCCACTGGCGGGTAGTCTGCATGCCGACGATGACCCTTTGGGCTTACACAGCGGCGGCCACTACCCCCCAGAGCCCCAGGAGAACCTGCTCTACTTTATTGAAAAAAATGCCCCGTTGCTGGCGCCATGGCAGCGTGAAATCGTGCGGATTGTGCGCAAGCTGGCGCAATATTTTTATCCCCAGCGGCAAACCCAGGTAATGAATGAGGGCTGGGCGTGTTTCTGGCACTACACGCTGATGAACCGGCTCTACGACGATGGTAATGTCGATGAGGGGTTAATGCTGGAGTTTTTGCAGTCTCACGCGGCGGTTATTAACCAGCCAGCGTTCGATAATCCTCATTTCAGTGGAATTAATCCCTATGCGCTTGGCTTCGCAATCTTTATGGATATTAAGCGGATCTGCGAAGCACCCACCGATGAGGATAGTGAATGGTTTCCTGATATAGCGGGCACCCCTTGGCGGGAAACGCTGGAGTTTGCGATGCGCAACTTTAAGGATGAGTCGTTTATTCAGCAGTTTTTATCGCCGAAGGTGATGCGTGATCATAAGCTGTTTTTGGTGGTGGATGACGATCAGTTGGAGAACCTAGAAGTCGCAGCGATTCATAACGAACAGGGCTACCGTCAGGTTCGAGAAGCGCTTGCGACCCAGTACGCGCTATCTGTCCGCGAACCCAATATCCAAGTGGTCGAAGCGTCTATTCGCGGGGATCGTTCTTTAACGCTTCATCACGTGCAGGATAGTCGCCGTCCATTAGGGCGCAGCGTTTATCCAGTAATACGCCATTTGCAGCAGCTGTGGGGGTTTCCCGTTCATCTTGTCTCTTTGGAAGAGGGGCGGGTAACGCGGCGTTTTCACTGGCCGGTAGAGGACGAAAGCCCGGCCTCTTAGCCGTATAAGTATGTTTCAAACAAAACTACCCCGCACAAAGGCGGGGTAGAGGTGCTTATACGGCTATCATGTTTTAAACGCTTAAGCTTGGGCGGTCCAGGATTGACACCAGCCAGCGGGCTCAACGCTGTTCTGCGGAAATAGCTGACAACCTTCGTTATCTGCTTTATAGAACATACAGTTATCGCAGCGCTCGCCCTCTTCATAGGCCGGGTGATCGCTGGCTTCACTGGCATCTTCTACGTAGTTAAGTGCTTGGGCATTGCTTGCGGAAGGATCAAGACGCGGCAGCTCTTGGGCGAAAGCAGTTTTAGAAAGAATGCCAGCTCCCAGTGGAAGGGCAGCAAGGCCCAGCATGCTGTTGCGCATAAAGTCACGACGGCTCTTATTAGCCATGATTTCTCCTTATCGTCACGGTCTGACGTTTGGTCACATTATCGGGTGGTTATCCACCTCTTTGTGCTCCGCATGATTACCTAAGCCGGAGCTCTCATATATTTTCAACGTGCTACATTTCATACCCTATTCTTCAGCTACATGCTAGCGGATGTACAAGGGTTGTGCGAATACTGCGACAGGGATAGCGACAATTAGCCACGCTGCGGCTGGGTGCTGCGCTTGCTTCCCCGTCGCTGCTATACTCTGCGCATCTTCGACATTACTGTTTATGACCATTTTCTCTAAGGGGCGTGCCATGCAAAACGCAGTCATTTTAATCAATACCGACAAAGGCCAGGTCAAGGCCGTGGCCGAGCGTCTGGCCGATGTGGTGGGTATCAGTGAGGTTTACTCCACCTGTGGCCGCTACGACTTAGTGGCGATTGCTCGCACCCGTGACTTTGAAAGCTTGGCCGAGCTGGTGACCGAGCGCCTAAACACTGTGGAAGGCATCAGCGATACAGAAACCCTGAATGCCATGCAGGTTCACTCCCGTCACGATCTTGAAACCATGTTCTCTTTGGGTTGGTAATGTTGTATTGGTTGGATAATTCGTAAAGTACTCACTAGGAGCCCGTCCGACTTAACACTGATCTACTGCGAATCCCGGTATTTTGGCCAGCTTTATTCGATCAATTTCGTTAAATAGCGCGCTATTCGCCTCAATCGATCGATAAATTTGGCTCAAAATCCGTGCTTCTCGCGACGATCGGCCAAGCCGGACAGGCTCCTATATTAAAAAAATGCAACGCGCTAAAGAAGCATTGAAAAAGGGGAAAGTCTGTTGGCAACATCGCTTTTGAGCTGGCGTCGGCAGGGGCGACGCTTGGGTATTGCCGTGCTATTTGTGGTGGTCGGCACAGGGCTATGGGAGTTTCAGGAGCGCCAGCATAAAGATGCCTATACCTGGATGGGGGTGCCCACCTGGGAGGAATTCCGACCTACGACAATGCATCGGGTGTTGCGTAATGATGGCTATTTAGTTGGCTGGTCCGATGTGCGAGTCAATCCGCTATGGGTCAGCTATCAGGTGCAAGCGGTAGATGATTCTCGTATCGGGGCGCGGCCAAATTTTCAAGCGGATTGGCGCACGCTCTGGCCGGTGGGCACCGACAGCTACGCGGGCAGCGGCTACGACCGTGGCCACTTGGCGCCCAACTATGCGATTGCGGCGGTGCATGGGCGCAGTGCCCAGGTCGATACCTTTCTAATGAGCAATATGACCCCGCAGCGACCCAACCTGAACCGGCAGCTCTGGCAGCGGTTGGAAGAGGCGGTAATGGATCACTTTGCACCGCGTTTTGATCGCCTGCAGGTGATCACCGGACCGGTTTTTCCTGAACACTTTATGGATAACGTGTTTAACCGCGTGGGTTGGGTAGAAGTCCCCGAGGCGTTTTATAAGATTATCGTTGCGCCCCACAGTGACGCTCCCTTAGCGCTGGCGTTTATTATGCCGCAGGACGTGCGCGGCAATGAGCCGCTTGATGACTATTTAGTGACCATCGATGAGATTGAAGCACGAACAGGGCTTAACTTCTTCCCAGAATTAGCAACGGAAGTAGAGTCTGTATTGGAAGGTGAATTACGTTTACAAGGGTGGGCACTTGGAGAAGTGGCAAAACGCCCAGGGCGATATCAATAAACTGGTGGATACTACGAAAAATAGACACTACGAAAAAGAGATACTACAAAAAAAGGGATAGTGCGAAGAGGAGTACAATAGGGGAGATAGTAATAATGATGCGGACATGGCCCATGTAAGTCATGGTGCCCAGGAGAGGACTTGAACCTCCACGTCCATACAGACACTAGCACCTGAAGCTAGCGCGTCTACCAATTCCGCCACCTGGGCGCATCATTTGGAGCGTAGTCGATAATCACTGACTTTAACCACTTACCGTTTGTGTTCGTATGGTGCCCAGGAGAGGACTTGAACCTCCACGTCCATACAGACACTAGCACCTGAAGCTAGCGCGTCTACCAATTCCGCCACCTGGGCGCATCATTTGGAGCGTAGTCGATAATCACTGACTTTAACCACTTACCGTTTGTGTTCGTATGGTGCCCAGGAGAGGACTTGAACCTCCACGTCCATACGGACACTAGCACCTGAAGCTAGCGCGTCTACCAATTCCGCCACCTGGGCGCATCATTTGGAGCGTAGTCGATAATCACTGACTTTAACCACTTACCGTTTGTGTTCGTATGGTGCCCAGGAGAGGACTTGAACCTCCACGTCCATACAGACACTAGCACCTGAAGCTAGCGCGTCTACCAATTCCGCCACCTGGGCGCATCATTTGGAGCGTAGTCGATAATCACTGACTTTAACCACTTACCGTTTGTGTTCGTATGGTGCCCAGGAGAGGACTTGAACCTCCACGTCCATACAGACACTAGCACCTGAAGCTAGCGCGTCTACCAATTCCGCCACCTGGGCGAACACAAACCTTACACTGCTTAGCACCGTACTGCTTATACAAGCTATCTGCTTATGAAATAAATAGCATAAAAGCAGCTTGGTGCCCAGAAGAGGACTTGAACCTCCACGTCCATACGGACACTAGCACCTGAAGCTAGCGCGTCTACCAATTCCGCCATCTGGGCAAGTGGCGCGTATAATACCGGGGTGATGGTTAAATGCAAGACCCCTTAAGCGCTTTTTATAAAGCAAATTGCCTAAACAACGTCTAAGACGGTTGGGTGATTGAACGTGCAGCGCTATACTGCGCCCATGACTAAACAAAACCCTATTCATTTCAGCTTATCTAGCGTTGAAATAACCAGCCCGCAACGCACCGCGTTTGCGCCTTTTTTATGCCTCTCGCAAATGACGCCATTAAGGATGTTGATCGCATGAAGTATTGGACATTAAGTGATGATCCGCACGCCGAGCGCGAGGCGCATAAATATGGCAACCCAGCACCGAGCCGGGAGTATCTGCTTGCGGCTTTAGAAGCCTATGGCAAACCGATCGCCCACGAAAATATGAGCCGTATGCTGGGGCTGGAAGACGAAGAGCTTATAGAAGCCGTCAGGCGCCGTTTAGCAGCGATGGAGCGAGATGGCCAAGTACTGCGTGACCGTCGAGGCGCCTATGCACTGATCGACAAGCTCGACCTAGTCAAAGGCAAGGTGCTCGGACACCGTGATGGCTTTGGTTTTCTGCTGCGCGATGATGGCAAAAAGCCAGACCTAGTGTTGCCGCCGCGCCAAATGCGGCGCGTTTTTCACGGTGACCATGTGTTGGCGCGAATTAGCGGACGCGATCGCCGTGGACGTGATGAGGCAACTATTGCCGATGTTATCGCACGCAACACGCAAACAATTGTCGGCGTTTACCGCAGTAATACGCCAGAGTTTGGTATTTTGATACCGGAAAACCCGCGTATTACCCAGGAAGTGATTATTCCCCATAGTGCCACCGGTGGCGCTAAAGATGGTCAGGTAATCTCTGCCAAAATCGTCCAGCAACCGGCGACTCGGATTCAGCCCGTGGGTGAAGTAATCGAAGTGCTGGGCGATCGCATGGATCCCGGTATGGAAATTGATATTGCGATTCGTAGTTACGATATTCCAGCTGAATTCCCGCCAGAAGTGCTTGATCAAATTGGTGGTATTTCAGCCGAAGTGCTGGAAGAGGATAAGCAGCATCGTGTCGACCTGCGTGACGTACCGCTGGTCACTATTGACGATGAGTCAGCCAAAGACTTTGATGATGCGGTGTGTGCGTGGAAAACCAAATCCGGTAGTTGGAAGCTGCTCGTCGCCATCGCGGATGTTTCCCACTACGTCCGCCCAGGCACGGCGCTGGATAATGAAGGCCGCACCCGGGGTAACTCGGTCTATTTCCCCGGTCAAGTCGTTCCCATGCTGCCGGAGCTGCTGTCAAACGGGCTCTGTTCGCTGAATCCACATGTGGATCGCTTGGTGCTGGTGTGCGAGATGAATATTTCGCAAACCGGTGCGATTAGCCGCTACCGCTTCTATGAAGCAGTAATGAATTCCCACGCTCGCCTTACCTATAACAAGGTAGCCGCGATTCTCGACGAAAAGAGCGAAGAGGGCGAGGCGCTACGCTCAGAACACAGCGAGCTAGTTAAGCCGCTGCAAAATCTGGAAGAACTTTACTACCTGTTGCGCGAAGCGCGGGCTGAGCGTGGCGCGATCGATTTTGATACCACTGAAACGGCGATTATCTTTAACGATGAGCGCAAAATCGAAAAAATCGTTCCGCGTAGCCGCAACAATGCACATAAGCTAATTGAGGAGTGCATGCTGGCGGCCAACGTGGCGACCGCGCGCTTCCTGGATAAGCATGACCTGCCGGCGCTTTACCGTATCCACGAGCGGCCAACACCTGAACGGCTTGATAAGCTGCGTCTGTTCTTGAATGAGTTGGGCCTTGCGGTCGGCGGCGGCGATATGCCCACCCCGCAGGACTACCAGGCGCTGCGTGAAACGATTGCCGACCGCCCTGATTTCGATATCATCCAGACGGTTATGCTGCGCTCGATGAATCAGGCGGTCTACTCACCGCAGAACGAAGGGCACTTTGGTTTGGCCTACCAGGCCTACGCCCACTTTACCTCGCCGATACGTCGCTACCCTGACCTGCTGGTACACCGCGCCATTCGTTCGGTGATTCGCGGTCCGCGCCAGACCAATACGGTACTGCGCGTAGAGGATGCGCCAGTTGAGCCGCCAAGCAAGTGGTGTCCGTATACCTTCGAGCAGATGCTTGAGCTGGGTGAGCACTGCTCAATGACTGAGCGTCGCGCCGATGAAGCTACCCGCGATGTAGAGAGTTGGCTGAAGTGCGAGTTTATGTCTGACAAGCTCGGCGAGACGTTCGAAGGCACCATTGCTTCGGTCACTCAGTTTGGTCTCTTTGTTCGTCTAGATGAGTTCTACGTGGAAGGCTTGGTTCACGTGACGTCGCTGCCTTCGGATTACTACCACTACGAAGCTGAGAAGCACCGCCTTAAAGGCGAGCGCACCGGTACGACCTACCGCTTAGGCGATGGCCTTACTGTTCAGGTGGCGCGTGTCGATATGGATGACCGCAAGATTGACTTTGGTCTGAATGACGAGAAGCCGCGCCCCCGCCGCCAGCCGCGTAAGAGCCGCGGTGGGGAAGAGGGTGCACGTGCTAAAGGTGCTGGTGCTAAAGGTGCTGGTGCTAAAGGTGCTGGTGTTAAAGATGATAGTGCCAAAGCGGCTGGTGATAAATCATCCAATAGCGAGAAGCCCGCTACGCGTCGCGGCCCGCGCCGTACACGGAATGGCCCACGTAAACCATCACCGAATAAGGGCTGAGCATGAAGTCAGCGTCTTCACGGCGGGGTCCCAAGACCCCCGATGGCCTGGATCAGGTATATGGGGTTCATGCGCTGCAAAGCCTGCTAGACAGAGGTGAAGCACCTCGTGAACTTTGGGTGCAGCAGGGGGCAGGGAGTCGCTTAAAAGACTTGGTTGCCTATGCTCAAGCACATGGCGCCCGAGTGAAAGAGCAGCCGCGTGACCTGCTTGATCAGTTAACCCAGGGCGCGGCTCATCAGGGAGTGGTGGCGTTTTGTCCGCCGTTAACTCCTGAGGGTGAAGAGTCGCTTTGGCTTAAGCTACGCGCCTGGCCCTCGAATACACCGCCGCTGTTGCTGATTCTGGATGGCGTGACGGACGTGCATAATTTTGGTGCCTGTCTGCGCAGCGCGGATGCAGCCGGTGCCCACGGGGTGATTGTAGCGAAGGATAAAGCCGCGCCGCTCAATGCAACGGTGCGCAAAGTGGCATGTGGTGCTGCTGAAGTGGTGCCGGTTTATCAAGTGACTAACTTGGCGCGCACCCTTGCAAAGCTAAAAGATGCCGGTGTCTGGATAACCGGTACGGCCGGTGAGGCTGAGGCGAGCGTCTTTGACATCGATATGACCGGCCCCACCGCACTGGTGATGGGGGCAGAGGGCAAGGGCATGCGCCGCTTAACTCGCGAAGCGTGCGACAACCTTGCTAAGTTGCCCATGGCGGGTGAGGTATCGAGCCTCAATGTTTCAGTGGCTACCGGTATCTGCCTGTTTGAGGCTGTCCGTCAGCGTCAGCTTGCAAGTTAACCGCCGTACTACTAAGATACATGCGCCCGTTTGTCTGCAAGCGGGCGTTAGCTGTGAGAATTAGTAATTGAAACTGTTGTTGAAAACTGTCGTTAAAAACAGTCGTTGAAATAAAAGTTCTGTTTGATGCCCCGGTGACCGCCTAGCGCGGTGGCGGAGCACTTCAGTTAACTCCTTGCTTCCCTGTCGTCGTTGACTGCGTCTCGCACCAGCACACAAAGGAAGCTGTCAAACCGCAAGGAGATCCCATGCGTCATTACGAAATCGTGTTTATGGTCCACCCGGATCAAAGCGAGCAGGTGCCAGCGATGGTTGAGCGCTACACCAGCATCGTTACCGAAAACAGCGGCACTGTGCACCGTCTCGAAGATTGGGGCCGTCGTCACTTGGCTTACCCGATCAACAAGATCCACAAAGCCCACTACGTGCTGATGAACGTCGAATGTTCCGGCGAGACCCTCGACGAGATCGAGAATATCTTCCGTTACAACGACGCCATTATCCGCAGCCTGGTTGTTCGCTGCAAAGAAGCTGTTACTGAAGCTTCCCCGATGATGAAACCGGCAGAAGAAAAACGTCCGCGTCGCGAAGAAAAACCGCGCGCTGAAGAAGAAGAAACTGCCTGATTTTATTCACTGCACGTTTTAAGGAGCTAGTCCATGGCACGTTTTTTCCGTCGCCGTAAGTTTTGCCGCTTTACCGCTGAAGGCATCAAGCAGATCGACTACAAAGATCTGGACACACTGAAGGCCTACGTTACCGAAACCGGCAAGATCGTTCCAAGCCGTATTACCGGCACCAAAGCACGCTATCAGCGTCAGTTGGCGACCGCTATTAAGCGCTCGCGCTACTTGGCACTGTTACCCTACTCCGATAGCCACCAGTAAGCGTTTAACGTGATGCTGGCACTAGCCCGATGGCTGATGCGGGGCACGCCTTACGCTGCAGGCGGGGCGGCCCTGGCAACGCTAGTGCCTTGGCTGTTCTGGTTAGGAGCAGCCATCGCCGCGTTGACGACGTTGCGCAAAGGTTTTGCACCTGCGCTGCCGGTGATCATCGCCGCAGCACTACCGGCCGGCTGGTGGTGGGCCCAGGGTGACGTGATTCCGCTTACTTGCATACTGCTGGTAACGCTGATGGCCGTTATCCTGCGCGAGAGGATGCGTTGGGGTGAAACTTTGATAGTGGGGGCTGTGGTCGCCGCTGTCATGGTTCAGCTTGGCATTTTCAGTCCGCCAGGTGGTACTGAGCTAATGCTTGAGCAGTTGCGAGAAGGTTCAGAAGAAGTGGATCGCATGCTCACGGAATTTGCCAATCAAGGCTACGATACTCAAACCATTGCCGCACTGGTAGTGGGTGGAGTGACCGGGCTTGTGGTGTTATTGGCAGCAATCGTGTGTTTGGCGCTTGCGCGTAGTTGGCAAGCTGGGTTGTACAACCCAGGTGGCTTTCGCGAAGAGTTTCATTCACTGCGCTTGACCCCTAAAGAGCTGGCCGTGCTGGTCGTCATTGGGGTGATAGGCATGCTGCTAGGCGCCCATGCGCTGGCCATGCTTGGTTGGATTCCGCTGTTGGTAGCTGGCGTTGCGTTAGTGCACGGGTTTATTGGAATAAAGGGGATGAACGGGCTGTGGCTGGTAGCATTTTATGTGCTACTGATCACGACCTGGCCCACGATTCTCATTGTGCTGCTGTTGGGGCTGATTGATACATTCGCGAACGTTCGCGCACGCCTTGCCCGCAGCAACTGACAAGAGGTTTACGAGATGGAAGTCATTCTGCTCGACAACATTGGTAAGCTGGGCGGCCTGGGTGACAAGGTCACCGTGAAGCCTGGTTATGGTCGTAACTACTTGGTGCCTTACGGTTTAGCCGTACCGGCCACCAAAGATAATATCGAAGCGTTTGAAGCACAGCGTGCTGAGCTCGAAGCGCAAGCCGCTGAGCGTAAGGTAGAAGCCGAAACGCGCGCAGAGCAGCTAAACGACATTGAGCTGTCTTTGGTTTCCAAAGCAGGCGATGAAGGCAAACTGTTTGGTTCTATCGGTCCGCGTGACCTGGCCGACGCGATTTCCTCTGCTGGCATCGATGTTGTCAAGAGCGAAGTCCGTATGCCGACTGGCCCGATTCGCCAAACCGGCGAATACGACATCACCCTTCACTTGCACGCTGAAGTGGATGCTGTTGTACGCGTCGTGGTAGTTGCAGAGTAATTGTAGAGAGTAATTAAGTTAGTAACGACGTAAAGTGGTCACTAGCTGTAGCTAATATAGCTGCCTCAAAAGGCGCGGGTATTTTCCCGCGCCTTTTGTTTTTCTGGTATTAGGGCCTGTTGACGTTTCACTCACGGCCGCGCTGGAGCCCGTTTTTATTCGCGGCAAGGCAGGAGGAGAGAGGTTTGGTTATTCCAAATGAACGACGACTAACGCCGCCGCGGGTAAAAACGGGCCCAGCCCTTCGGGTTGCACCACAAAGCGCGCCATGCGGCGTTGCAAAACTTGAAAAGGGAACCACCCTTCCCTGCGTTTTGCGCCTTGCCTGGCGCGCTTTGTGGTGCAACGCGGTTCGCGATGAAACGTCAACAGGCCCTAGCTGTTTCCGGGTGTTGCCTAAATTATCTAGTTCATCCCAGCTGGGTATTTTAAGACAATGTCTTCATCATGCTGGTAGTCGCGCTGTATGTCGGCGGCTAAGATAAGCATCTTCACCGGCTACGCAGTAGTGTTTAAAGGAGTTCGCTATGCAGGACCAGCCTTCTGCTGATAAAGAAACGGCAGCGTTAAAACTGCCGCCGCATTCGTTGGAGGCAGAGCAATCGGTACTCGGCGGGCTCATGCTAGACAATCAGGCCTGGGATAACGTCTCAGAGCGGTTAGTCGCTGATGATTTCTACCGCTATGAGCACCGTTTGGTGTTTAACGTGATGATTCATCTGGCTGAAGCCGGTCAGCCACTAGATGTGGTGACACTTTCCGAAGCGCTAGAAGCGCGTGATCATTTGGATACGGTAGGCGGCCTGGCGTTTCTGGCTGAACTCGCCCGTAACACACCCTCTGCCAGCAATATTCGCGCCTACGCTGATATCGTGCGTGAGCGGGCAACGCTGCGTAAGCTGATCCGTGCCGCTAATCAAATTGCCGATAGTGCCTTTACCCCCCAGGGACGCCCGGCTGATGAATTGCTCAACGAAGCCGAGCGGCTGGTATTCCAAATTGCCGAGGAGCGTCCCAAAACGGGTGGCCCTATCGGCATGAGTGATCTATTGACCAAAGCTGTTGATCGTATTGATGAGTTGTTTAACCTTAAAGGTGAGATGACTGGGCTTTCGACCGGCTTTCGTGACCTGGATGAAATGACAACCGGTTTACAGCCTTCGGATATGGTGGTTATTGCAGGGCGTCCCTCAATGGGTAAAACCACCTTCGCCATGAATTTAGTTGAGCATGCGGTTATTTCCAGCGACAAGCCTGTCATGGTGTTCTCAATGGAGATGCCCGCAGAATCGCTAATGCTGAGGATGTTGTCGTCGCTGGGCAGGATTGATCAAACACGCGTGCGTACCGGTCAATTGGAGGATGAGGATTGGCCGCGCTTAACCTCCGCTGTCAATCTGCTAAAAGACAAGCAGCTGTTTATCGACGACACCGCAGCCTTATCGCCTAATGAGATGCGTTCTAGGTTGCGCCGTGTGGTGCGTGAACATGGCAATATCGCGCTGGTGATGATCGATTATCTTCAGTTGATGCAGATCCCTGGCTTTAGTGAAAACCGTACCGGAGAGATCTCCGAGATTTCACGCTCCTTGAAGGGGCTGGCGAAAGAGTTTAATTGCCCCGTAGTGGCGCTTTCCCAGTTGAACCGCTCCTTGGAGCAGCGTCCCAACAAGCGTCCGGTCATGTCGGATCTTAGGGAATCTGGAGCGATTGAGCAGGATGCGGACGTCATTGCCTTCGTTTATCGCGATGAAGTCTATAATCCAGATAATCCCGACAATCAGGGTATTGCTGAGTTAATTATCGGTAAGCAGCGTAATGGCCCTATCGGCACGGTGCATATGGCGTTTATCGGCAAATATACCCGCTTTGAGGATTTGGCCCCGGATAGCTACGGTCAAGCCTTTGGCGACTAGTTCGTAAAGACCGCTTTTATAGATAGCTTAGTGATGAGTCACTTGAGGATGGGGAGCGAGTTCGTATAATGCCCCACCCACGATAGGTAAAATCGATAGGTAAAAACGGGAGCAGCAAATGGCAGGTGGATTTCGGCGCGGGAACCGGCAGCGTCTTCCTAAGTTAGAAGGTCGCGGGGAACTAGAGGCGATAGAGCGAGAAGGCCCTTTCAAAGAGTGGTTGGGTATGCCAGACCTCTATCGTTACCATTTGGTTGTGGCAGGCGAGAAATATAGCTACCAGACCGAAGACGGCGAATTACCCGTCACGGTGGGAGACAAGGTCGTGTTCCGCTATAAAGAGACTAAAGGCGGAAACTGGATTGACCGCAATTCGCTTGGTAAAGCCATCGACCCCTCTGAATATCAATGACCGATTGATGTCTTGACCTTACGGTCAGGAACTCTCTTGCACTATTGACCTCCTAGCTATTAATGTCTAGTTATTGCTTATTGTCATTACATTGCAATAATCAGGCAACAGAAGTGTCATCGGGGGCAGTCATGCTGTGCCCTGATGATATATCGCCTGAAATAGCCAAATAATAGGAGGGAACCATGGAACTGAAGGATCTTAAGCAGTTTGTCGCCAGTCACGACAACTTTGAAATTCGCGTCATTACCCATGCGGGCAGCCGTTTTTATCAGGTTGAGCTGGAAGACGTTGAAGGCGAGCGCCATATGTTGACGCAACGTGCCAAGCCGATACTATTTCGCTCGCTGGACGATGCTTATATGGAGCTTAAGCGGGCCGGAATTCATCGCGCTTACTTAGTACAGCACGTGCCACACGATGAAGTGATCGGTCGCGATGCGCACTACAGTGAGCCGCTTACATCGCGTATGCCGTTAGTCTTTTGATCAACCAGCTCATTAGCGTTTATTTACTGCGTTTAGCCTGATGCTTTTCCCACCACCGCCCAAGCCGTATCCGGCGACGGGCAAAAAATCGATAACCGGCGTTCATTACGCCGTATAAACCCGGTAAGCACGATAGCTTCACCAGCCGCCGGTAGCCCAACACTGCATAGAGGGCACGGCTGGCATCCATCCCGACGTACCACTTCCCTTGGCTATCACGCAGGTGCAATTGCCCCATCATGGCATTAAATTCATGTCCATACTCCTGGGCGTTAAAGTCACTGGCCTGAATATCCACTAGCGCGATGTGTTCCCGATGGCGATGCTTTTCCAGCCACGCGACTTCCTGCTGACAGAAGGGGCAGTGACCATCGTGAAACAGCGTGACCGGCGTTGACGCGTACAGAGGTCTGTAGCGGCTCATTGTGGCTCCTTATCGGTATCGATCGTATTGGTATCGCTTGTGGTATTCGCATAGCCTGCTGTGTGGCAGAGTTGCCCGTAGCCAGGCGATGTTTCCAGTTGATCCAAAAAGTGCTCAGCCTGTTGGCGGATAGCCTCACGCTTCTCATCGGTCATGCGGTTCAGCGAGCCGTAAATCAGCTTCATGCGCGGATTCTTATTCAGGCGCTCAGCGTTGGTTTCAAGGAAGTGCCAGTAAAGACTGTTAAAAGGGCAGGCCTTGGGGCCAGTGACCTGCTTGGGAGAATAACGGCAGTGCTGACAATGATCGGACATTTTGTCGATATACTTACCCGAGGCGCAGTAGGGCTTGGAGCCCATTAAGCCGCCGTCGGCATGCAACACCATTCCCAGCGTATTCGGCAGCTCTACCCACTCGCTGGCATCGGCATAAACCGCCAAGTACCAGTCGCAAAGCGCTTCGGGTTTAACCCCGCAGAGTAGGGCGAAATTGCCCGTGACCATCAGTCGTTGAATATGATGGGCGTAGCTATTGTCGATGGTCATCTGAATAGCACGCTGTAGGCAGCGCATATCGGTGTCCGCGTCCCAGTAAAACGTCGGTAGATTGCGCTCAAAACCTAGCTGATTAGCGCTTTTGTAGCTGGGCATTTGTGTCCAGTAGAGCCCTCGCACGTACTCGCGCCAGCCAAGGATTTGGCGGATAAACCCTTCGACGGCGTTGATCGGCACATCGCCGTCATAGTAGCGCTGCTCGGCGGCTGCGCAGACTTCATGGGGCGACAGCAAGCCGATGTTCATCGCGGCTGAGAGCCGAGAGTGATACAGGTAGGGTGCCGAATCGCTGATCGCATCCTGATAGCAGCCAAACTGGGCCAATCCATGCTGCATAAAGTGTTTTAGATCCACTAATGCCTGCCGCCGTGTCACCGGGAGGTTAAAGTTCGCCAATGAACCCATATGGTCGCTAAAGTGGCGTTTGGCATCGCTGAGCGCTTCTTGGGTGAGTGCATCCTGGTGATGTTGAGGTAGCTCAGGGAAATCCAGTGCAGCTTTGATAGGCTGGCGATTGTCGTGGTCAAAATTCCACTTGCCGCCAACGGGCTCGTTGCCCTCCATTAAGAGCCCGGTACGCTTGCGCTGTTCCCGGTAAAAGTACTCGAGACGCAGCTGTTTGCGGCCGCTTGACCACTGGGTAAAGTCATCGGGTGTGGTGAAAAAGCGCTCATCCTCAAGTAGCCGCCAGGGGGTTGTTGAGTTTTCGCGCTGCTGCATCGTCTCCCACAGCCGCCATTCGCCAGGTCGGGCAACGCGTATCTCATCGCAGCCATACTGTTGGGCGATGCGTTCGGCTTCCTCAATGATGGAGTGGCAGTTATCCGCGTCATCCAGAGCGCTGTAGTGCACTTGAAAGCCTTTTTCGCGCAGTGACTGGGCAAAGTGACGCATGGCTGCCAAAAAGAGGCCGATTTTGTGAATATGATGCGGCACATAGCGCGCTTCTTCGGCAACTTCGCACAGGGCGACGACCGCATTAGCGGGCGCGTCTTGCAGCGTTGTTAATGAAAAAGATAGCTGGTCGCCGAGCACCAAAAGCAAAGGCTTGGACATGAGTTGGCCTGTAGTTATACAAATAATGCCGATAGTATAACTTTATGCCGCCACTTTGCAGAAAAGTGGTAGCATTTAGTTAGTCTGTATTGGCTTTAGTGACACCGCTATTTTTCAGGAGCATGAGTAATGACCGAGAATGTCGTCAAGGATCAGCCGGGCGAGGGCCGCTTGGCCCATGCACCCAGCGATCATCCGCCGGTACCGCGTGCCAAAGTGGGCGTTGTGCTAGCGAACTTGGGAACCCCGGATGCCACCGACTACTGGTCAATGCGTCGCTACCTCAATGAATTTCTTTCTGATAAGCGTGTGGTTGACTATGCCGGTTGGAAATGGCAACCGTTGCTACAGCTGATTATTTTGACTAAACGTCCGTTTTCGTCGGGCAAGGCCTACCGGGGGATCTGGAATAATGAAAAAAACGAAAGCCCGCTATTGACGACCACGCGTGCCCAGACAGAAAAAATGACCGCACGCTTAAAGGCGCTTTACGGCGACGACGTCGAAGTCGATTTTTGCATGCGTTACGGCAATCCTTCGACGGAAAGCGTGCTGACACGCTTAAAAGAGAAAGGCTGCGAGCGAATCGTATTTTTCCCGCTCTATCCGCAGTACGGTTCACCCACCACGGCGACGGCGAATGATCAGGCGTTTCGCACCTTGATGAAAATGAAGTGGCAGCCCTATATACGTACAGTGCCCGCTTATTTCGATCATCCCGCCTACATTCAGGCCTTGGCCAATTCGGTGCAAGAAGCCTACGACGGTTTCACAACCCGGCCAACTAAGCTGGTAGCCAGCTACCATGGCGTTCCTGAGCGCTACCTGATGGAGGGTGATCCCTACCACTGCCAGTGCCAGAAAACCACGCGGCTGCTCCGCGAGAAGCTTAGTTTTAGCAAAGAGGAGGTTGATACCGCTTTCCAGTCGCAGTTTGGCCCCGAGAAATGGGTCGGCCCGCAAACTGTTAAGCATGTGGCGGAACTCGCCGAGCAGGGGCATAAACACATTGCGATTATGTCCCCAGCCTTCTCTTCCGACTGTGTCGAAACCTTGGAAGAGATCGAAGAGGAGATCCGCGATAGCTTTATGGAAGCGGGTGGCGAAACGTTCAGCTATATACCTTGCCTGAATGACCGCGATGATCATATTGAGGCACTGTTAGCGGTCATCAATAATGAATTAGCAGGATGGCTATCGGCCCCCTAGGAGCCTGTCCGGCTTGGCCGATCGTCGCGAGAAGCACGGATATTGAGTCAAATTTATCGATCGATTGAGGCGAATAGCGCGCTATTTAACGAAATCGATCGAATAAAGTTGGCCAAAATACCGGGATTCGCAGTAGATCAGTGCTAAGTCGGACAGGCTCCTAGCATATTATTTGTCGTAAAAGCTAGCTCACAACAGCCGCAGTGCGAATTAAGACGCCTGCGGCTGTTTGCGTTTAAGGGTTTGACTGGTCAGCCAAAACTGACTGTTATAAGGTGTACAACTTTAGAATCACTATTATTCAACGCTGGCATGCCAGTGGTAAGGCACGATGCCTGGGCTTTAGCCGCTGTCTGATGGTGAGCCTTTCGTTATTCAGGAGGTTTCGCTTGATACAATTCGCCGTTTTAATGGGTTTCGTGCTGGCGGCACTGTCGCCAATGTTGAACCGCTGGTTTGGTCAGCGCACCAGTCTTGTGCTGGCCCTGTTTCCTACCGGGCTGGCCGCGTGGTTGGCACTCCAAGCCCCAGAGGTCATTGAGAACGGCAGCCTGCTTTTAGAGTGGCAGTGGGTGCCTTCGCTGGGCATCAGCCTTACCTTCCTGCTGGACGGTTTGTCGCTACTGTTTGGGCTGTTGATTACCGTTATGGGCGCCTGTGTGCTGGTGTATGCCGGTGGCTACCTTAAAGATCACCCTGATCTTGCTCGATTTCATATCGCCTTAGTCGCCTTTATGGTGTCTATGCTGGGGCTGGTGTTAGCTGACGGTCTGTTTACGCTATTTATTTTCTGGGAACTGACCAGCATTACCTCCTATTTGCTGATTGGTTTTAATCACGCTGACATTAATGCACGTAAATCAGCGCGGCAGGGTTTATTCGTTACCGTAGCGGGCGGATTAGCATTAATGGCTGGGCTGGTGCTGTTGGGGATAGCCAGTGGCAGCTGGTCGCTGGCGGAGATTCTGGGCCAGGAGGCCGACCTGCGTGAACATGCGCTCTACACACCTATGCTGATCTGTTTGCTGCTGGGTGCCTTCACCAAATCGGCTCAGTTTCCGTTTCACTTCTGGTTACCCAATGCCATGGCGGCGCCGACACCGGTTTCGGCCTACCTGCACTCTGCCACTATGGTGAAAGCGGGTATTTATCTGCTGGCGCGCTTACACCCAGAGCTGGGCGGTACGGCAATGTGGGTCGGCATTCTTTCCGTGGTCGGCGCGACCACGATGCTGGTTGGCGCGTTTCTAGCGATTCACCATACCAATATCAAAAAGCTACTGGCCTACTCGACCATAATGGCGCTGGGCACGCTAACGATGCTATTGGGTATCGGTACTGAGTATGCGATGACCGCCTTTGTGACTTTTCTGTTGGCGCACTCTTTATATAAAGGCGCGCTGTTTATGGTCGCTGGCATTCTCGATCATGAAACCGGCACTAAAGATGTCACTCAGATGGGTGGGCTACGCTCTCTGATGCCGATCACCGCCACCATTGCCTTGGTTGCCGCGCTCTCGTTTGCCGGTGTGCCGCCGCTACTCGGCTTTATCGGTAAGGAGTTAATGCTTGAATCAGTACTCGGTGCCGATAACTTCCGAATGCTGCTGGTACTGTTCGCTTTCCTCGCCTCTATCTTGACCATCGCCGTTGCCTTTATTGTGGCGTTACGGCCTTTTTACGGTAAACGTCATCACACCCCGCTTGAGCCTCATGAAGCGCCGTTTAGCATGCTAATAGGGCCTGCGCTGCTCGCGTTAGGGTCACTTCTGCTGGGCCTGATCCCTGCTGTGCTGGGTGCCGATGCGTTATTAACGGCAACCGCCACGGTGATATCCGGGCAAACGATAGAGGTGGCGCTGTCGCTTTGGTATGGCATCAACGTCGCGTTGATAATGTCGATCATTAGCCTTGGCTTAGGCTTTTTGCTGTTTAAGCGTTGGGACAGCGTGCGTGGCAAGCTTTCTGTGTTGGCACCAGTGATGCGCCATGGCCCCGAGGCCGGATATGAAAGCATAATGAATGGCATTGTGCGCTTCTCAGAGTGGCAAACACGGCTACTGCAAAACGGTTATATGCGCAACTACATCCTGGTGATGTTAATCACGCTTATCGCACTCATCGGTAATTCAATTCTGCTGCGCCACTCACCGCAGTTCGCCTTTGACCTGGATGTCCGTTTTCATGAGGTGGTCGTGGTGGGGAGTATGGTGATGGGCGCTCTATTTGCGACCATTTCTCGATCTCGGCTGGGGGCAGTGGTGTCGGTCGGGATAATGGGTTTCTCTATTGCGTTGATTTTTATTCTGTTTAGTGCGCCAGATTTGGCGATTACTCAACTGCTGGTAGAAACCTTAACGGTCATTTTGCTGGTGCTGGTGCTGTTCCGCCTACCGCGCTTCTCAAATCTCTCCACCAGTCTGGAGCGCATACGCGACGGCGTGGTGGCCGCTATGGTGGGTATCTTGATATGCCTGTTGATTATGACCGCGTGGAGCATTCAACAGTTTGAACCGATTTCGACCTATATGATTGAGAACAGTGCGCCTTTGGCTTATGGCCGCAATATCGTCAACGTCATTTTAGTCGATTATCGTGCCTTGGATACATTAGGTGAGATGTTCGTGTTAGCGCTCGCCGCGATCGGCGTTATTGCCATGTTAAAGCTACGTCATGGGGAAAACAGCGATTCAAAAACCGCCGATAGCAGCAAAGTAGCTGCCAAGGAGCCTTACGATGGTTAAGTCAGGCACAATTATTCTTAACACCGCCGCGCGCTTTTTAATGCCGCTGCAATTGCTATTTTCTGTTTTCTTGCTGTTGAGAGGGCACGATGAGCCGGGCGGTGGATTTATTGCCGGCTTAGTGGCGGCGGGGGCATTTACGCTCTATCTATTTGCCTTCGGGGTAAGCGCTACTAAAGAGGTGCTGCGGATGGTCGATCCTCGCGATTTGATTGGCGTTGGCTTGCTGCTGGGAATGATCTCGGTAGTTCCAGCCTGGTTTATGGGCCAACCTTTTTTGACCGCTCAGTGGTGGACTATTCCGGTTATCGACTTTAAGGCATCCACACCGCTGATTTTCGATATAGGTGTCTATTTTGCCGTGTTGGGTTCGGTCACCGGGATGGTGATGACGCTGATGGAGGTCGACAAGGATGAGCCTTGAGTTAATAGGAGGTACAGCATGGAACCATTAATGGCAGTGGCGATTGGCCTGCTCTATGCGACGGCTATTTTTATGATGTTGCGCCGCTCTATCGTCAAATTGGTGATTGGTTTGATGCTGCTCTCTAATGCCGCCAATTTACTTATTTTTACCACGGCGGGCATGACCCGTGGGGCACCTCCGCTTATCCCCGAAGGGATGATGCAGCCGCCTAGCGGCGTGGCAGACCCGTTACCCCAAGCGGTCGTGCTGACGGCGATCGTGATTGCTTTCGGGGTGCTTGCCTTTGCCGTGGTGTTGATTCGACGTGCCTACGAAGTGGTTAAGGCCGATGATCTCGATAAGATGAAGGATACTGATACGTGAGGCCTGAAGTTGCTCTTCCCGTCCTCTTGCCCTTGCTGTCAGGGGCAATTTCTTTGTTGTTTTGGCGTTCGCGACCGATGCAACGCTTTGTGGCCGTAGCAGGCAATATTGCGCTGCTGATGGTTAGTTTGTGGTTGTTTGTAGCGACGTTGTCGGATGGCTACGTCACTATGCAGATGGGTAGCTGGCCAGCACCCTTTGGAATTACCTTAATTGCTGACTTGTTGAGCGCGGTGATGGTGTTGATGACCGCGATTATCGGCTTGGCAATGGGCATCTACTCGCTGGCCACCACTGGCCGCGGTCACGAAAAATTTGGCTACTACCCGTTAATGCACTTGCTGCTCGCCGGGGTGATGGGCGCATTTTTGACCGGCGACATCTTTAACCTTTATGTATGGTTTGAGGTCATGCTGGTGGCCTCTTTTGCGCTACTGATCTTAGGCGGTGAACGGGCGCAGATGGAGGGGGCAATTAAGTACGTGACCCTGAATCTGTTGGCATCGGTCATCTTCCTGACCGCGGTGGGGCTGCTTTATGGCATGGTGGGTACACTCAACATGGCAGACATTGCGCTGCGTATGGATGAGGCGGAACACACTGGCATGGTCGAAGTGCTTGCGGTCATGTTTATGGTGGCTTTCGGGATTAAAGCGGCCGCCTTCCCGCTGTTTTTTTGGTTGCCTGCCTCATATCACACACCGCCGGTCGCCGTTTCAGCACTGTTTGCCGGGCTGCTCACCAAGGTGGGTGTTTATGCGATGTTCCGTGTCTTCACGCTGATATTCGATCAAACCATGGGCTATCTCCAGGACATTATGCTCTGGGGCGCTGCATTTACCATGGTAACGGGCGTGCTCGGAGCTGCGGCTCAATATGAATTTAGGCGAATACTGTCGTTTCATATCGTTAGTCAGATCGGCTATATGATTTTAGGCTTGGCGTTGTACACCCCTCTAGCAATTGCCGGCGGCGTGTTTGCTATCGTGCATAATATGGTGGTGAAGACCAACCTCTTCTTAATCAGTGGTATCACCCATCGTTTGCAGGGAACCTATCAGCTTAAAAAAATGGGCGGGCTGTACCGAGAACGCCCTTGGCTTGCCGTGGCGTTCTTTCTTTCTGCCTTCTCGTTGGCGGGGATACCGCCGCTGTCAGGCTTTTTTGCCAAGTTTGTGATTGTGCGCGCCGGCCTAGAGGTGGAAGCCTATGTCGTTATCGGAATTGCGCTGGCCGTGGGGTTAATGACGCTCTACTCAATGGTGAAAATTTGGAATGAGGTGTTTTGGAAGTCTCTCCCGGAAGATAATCATGTGCCTGAAACCACCACGCCTAAGGGCGACGACGGACGGCTGTTAAAGCCCAGTCTGTGGATGATGTATTTGCCGGTAATGGTTTTGGCGTTATGTTCACTGCTCATTGGTGTGCTTGCAGAGCCGATCATGTGGGTGATGATGGGTATTGGTGATCAACTGTTCGAACCCTCGGGGTATATTGAAGCGGTGCTAGGGGTAGCAGCCAGTGCAGATGATGTACTGCTGGAACCATCGTCAGGGGTAGCCGCACCAGGGGCTAACGCCGAGGAGGAAGCGCCATGACCGGTGCTATTTGGAATCTACTGCTAGGTCTTGCATGGGTATTGTTAAGCGGTGATTTCACCGGCTTAAACCTCCTTGTCGGGTTGATATTTGGCTATATCACCCTGGTATTGATTGAGCCTCAACTCGACTCTTTGAAGGGCTACCCGGCGCGTGTGCCGCGCTTCATCGGCTTTATTGGTTTTTTTCTAAAAGAATTAGTTCAAGCCAACTTGCGCGTCGCTTTCGACATTGTAACTCCGCCTTGGCATATGAAACCTGGGGTCATCGCGATGCCGCTTTCTGCACGCACCGAAATGGAAATTACTATGGTGGCCAATCTAATTTCACTGACACCAGGAACGCTGAGTCTGGATGTGTCGGATGACCGTAAGGTCTTGTATATCCACGCAATGTTTTTAGACAACGAGGAGGAGCTACGGCGCAACTTAAAAGAGATGGAGCACCGTGCTTTGGAGCTGTTTCGATAATGGATACCGTCATTTTAATAAGCCAAGTCATCATGAGCTTGGCGCTTATTCTTACTTTTGTTCGTGTGGTGCGCGGCCCGAGCCTGCCTGATCGCGTTGTGGCGTTAGAGCTTTTTTCTACCAGCGTGGTGGGATTAGTCGGTGTCTATGCCATCAAGTCTGATGTGGCTAGCTTTCTGGATGCCGCCATTGTGATTGCATTGATGGGATTCTTAGCAGCCATTGCGTTTGCGCGCTTTTTGGAAAGGGGAGGCCCAAGGGATGATTGATTTCATAAAGGGCGCGTTAATTATCGGTGGTGCGCTATTTATACTGCTTGCCTCAGTCGGGCTTCTACGGTTGCCTGATTTGTTAACCCGCATGCATGCCACCACCAAGGCCGCGGCATTAGGCGTCATCTTAATTATGTTGGCGGCCGCTATGCACTTTGCTGAAGTGGGGATCGTGGCACGTTCGTTCGCCATCATCGTGTTTATCCTGATGACCGCCCCAGTGGCGGCCCACGTGATTGGCCGGGCCGGGTACTTTGTCGGCTCCAAGCTGTGGAGTGGTACCGTAAAAGATGAGTTACGCCCCAACTATGATCCTTTAACGCATGAGTTGAAAAGTGGCTTGGAAACCCAGGAAAACGCCAAGCGCCAGCCCCGCGAGACGGATCCTGACTAGGAGCCTGTCCGACTTAACACTGATCTACTGCGAATCCCGGCATTTTGCCAACTTTATTCGATCGATTTCGTTAAATAGCGCGCTATTCGCCTCAATCGATCGATAAATTTGGCTCAAAAGCCGTGCTTCTCGCGACGATCGGCCAAGCCGGACAGGCTCCTAGAGCAAGCCACGTCGTAGCCATTGAATAATCGCAAAAAAGCCACCTTCGGGTGGCTTTTTTGCGTCTGGAGATGGGATGTATTTAGACGCGGGTGATTAGTTCGTCCTTAATAAATCCTGTACAATAAAAATCATGTACAATAATTATACTGTATAAGATAATGTGTTCATGTTTTACACCTTGCCCCGCAAAAATGTGATTAAACGTGACCATGCGACGCAAACACCACATGCCGCAAAAAAACTGTGCTCAATGCCAGCGACCGTTTACTTGGCGGAAAAAATGGGCGCGCTGTTGGGACGAGGTGCGTTACTGCAGCGAGCGGTGCCGTCGTAGTGCTAGGCAACCAAAAAGATTAGCAACTAGCACAGGGCATCAAAGCACCTCAAGGAGGCACGAGCATGAACAGCACGATTGATATTGTCTGGCTGCAAGACGACTTGCGTATTGCTGATAATCCTCTTTTACACTTTGTCTCCTCTCCTTGTTACCTACTGTGTCTGTACGTCGTAGACGAGCAGTGGTTCTCGCCGTTATTTGACGGCGAATCGACGCCGCGTATTGGGCCTGCGCGCTTGCGCTTTTTATGGCAAAGCTTAATGGAATTACGTGGTGAGCTTCTGCGGCGCGGTAGCGACTTGCTGGTGCGAATTGGTAAGCCCAGCGATGTGGTGATTGAACTGGCGTCAACGCTTAACGCACGACAGGTACGCGTTGCTGACCATGCAGGGGTTGAGGAAAGCGCACATATTCAGGCGGTTGAGCAAGGGCTGCCTAGCCACACTGCGTTTGATTGCTTAGAGAGTGGACGACTCATTGATCGACAGGCACTGCCTTTTGAACGCGAAGCGCTGCCTGCGAGCTTTTCTGCCTTTAGGCGCAGAGTTGAGGGAGTATGCACTGTCCCCGTCAGTCGCTGCGCCCCAGTAACGTTGCCACCCTGGCCTGAGGCGCCTAGGGGGTTTCCTCCGCTAAAAGCCGTCTGTGAGCAGAGCGCTAATTGGCAGCCCGATCCCCGCCAAGGCTACGCATATTGGGGTGGAGAGTCAGCGGCACATGGGCGCTTGAAGGATTACTTGTGGGATCAGCAGGGCGGAGAAACGTACAAGAAAACCCGCAACGGGCTGTTGGGGGCTAATTTTTCAACGCGTGTTTCACCCTGGCTGGCGCGGGGATGCCTATCTGCTCGCCAAGTCAATGACGCGGTGAAGGCGTGGGAAGCGGAAAACGGCAGTAATGAATCGAGCTACTGGATTACCTTCGAGCTACTCTGGCGGGAGTATTTTATCCGCGCCGCCCAGCTGGAAGAGGAGACGTTGTTTGGCTCCCGCCAGACTGATAAGCCATGTGCTGCTTTCGATGCTTGGCGTAATGGCGACACGGGTCTGCCGTTTGTGGATGCTGCTATGCTGGAACTTCGTCACACTGGTTGGCTATCCAATCGTGCCCGGCAAAACGTGGCCAGCTTTTTGGTTAAAGACTTAAAGGTAGATTGGCGTTTGGGGGCGTTATGGTTTGAGCACTGCCTGATTGATTATGATGTGGCCAGTAACTGGGGGAATTGGCGCTATATTGCCGGTGTTGGGCGCGATCCACGCCAGGATCGTTACTTTAACGTGCTAAAGCAGGCAGGACATTACGATCCTCAGGGCCTGTATGTTGCTCATTGGCTGAAGCCGCTTGAAAAGCTACCCCATGGTTTAGCGCGTCACCAGCCGTGGCGTGCAGACCCCTTGGCGTTTGAAGCTCCCTGCGTTTTACCCGAGCAGTGGGAGCGGTGGTTGATTCCGCCCTGTGAGGCAGGCAGTTTAGCCGAGCCGCCCGCTGTGGCGAGCGTTATAAAGTAGTCGTCACCTTCTGCCAGGCCCTAGTATCTAGCTCTTTTCTAGGCCATCATCCCTGTTATGCCAAGGACTGCCCAAGGATCGAAATAATGTCTGGTGATTTTTCTATTGGGCGGCGTTGCCGCCCCCTGTTGTGTGCCTCATTAATAGCAGCAATAAGTACTCCTTTTGCAGCAAGCGGAGCACTCGCTAATCCTCAACTGATGTCAGAAGTGGATTCCCAGGCTGCCACAGAGGTTAGCTATGCTAATTTCCAGCAGTGGCTTCAAGACTTTCGTCAGTATGCTGCTGGCCAAGGGATCAGCGAAGCGACACTAAGAAAAGCGCTGGATGGCGTTCGTTATCGTGAGCGTGTAATTGAACTCGACGGATACCAGCCCGAATTTGTCCGACCTATTTGGGAATACCTGGATACCGCGGTTTCGTCCACGCGTATTAATAACGGGCGGGAAAAACTGGCTGACCACCGCCATACCGCGCAGCAAATGCAGCAGCGTTATGGGGTGCCCGCCGAAATTATTGTCGCCATTTGGGGTATCGAGAGTAACTACGGCAGTAATTTTGGTGATTTTTCGACCTTGGAGTCCCTTGCGACACTGGCTTACGATGGTCGGCGCCGTGATTTTGCCCGGGGCGAACTGCTCGCGGCGCTACGTATTATTGACCAAGGTGATATCGCCGCAGAGCAGATGAAAGGCTCTTGGGCAGGAGCCATGGGCCATACCCAATTTATTCCCAGCAGCTTTGAAGCTTACGCGGTGGATGGTGATGGTGATGGGCGGCGCGATATCTGGGGTAGTATTCCTGACGTAATGGCATCAACGGCCAACTATCTTGCCCGGGCTGGATGGCAAGCCAGCCAACCTTGGGGGGCAGAGGTACGCCTACCCGAAGGGTTTGATTACGCTCAGACCGAGCGACGCAGCAGCGCCGAGTGGCGCAGTCAGGGCGTGCAGGCTCAGCAGGGCGAATTGCCGAACTTTGCTAGCGCAGCCATTGTTATACCTGCTGGCGCTGATGGCCCTACCTTTTTGGTAGGCGCTAACTTCCGTGCGATCTTACGCTATAACAATGCCACCAGTTATGCGCTGGCCGTAGCGACACTGGGGGATGCAATTGCCGGACGTGATGGTATTCAGCACAACTGGCCGCGAGATCAAGCGCCACTTACCCGTGACGATGTTCAAGAGCTTCAGCGCACGTTAAACCGTGTAGGATACTCAGTAGGCGGCGCGGACGGCATCATGGGGCCCAATACGCGGCAAGGTTTGCGGAACTTTCAGCGCGATCAAGGGTTAATACCGGATGGCTTTGCCACCCAGGAGCTGCTTGAAAGGCTACGTCAGCGTTCGCAGTAAGCAGTGTTTAAAGGGTGCTCTTACTTTCCAGGGATGATGTTATGCAGTTGATGGGTAAAATGTTTTTTAGCCGTGTGTTGTTAGGTGTCGTGTTGTTAGGTGCTGGGCTGTCTGCTTCCACGGCGATGGCGGATGATGACCAGGTATTCGGTTGGGTTGAAAAAGCGACCCTGCAACCCTGGAATATCGAGGTGAAAGCCAAGCTTGATAGCGGAGCACTAACCTCCTCGCTGGACGCCCGCGATATTGAGATGTTCCAGCAGGATGATGAGGAGTGGGTACGCTTTCGTTTGAAGCTCGAGGACCAGGCAAGTGGCGAAGTCTTCAGTGATCAAATTGAGCGGCCGCTCTATCGAGAATTGGCTGTTCGCGGTGCAGGCGGCCGCGACGAGCGCCCGGTGGTGCTGTTGGAAGTTTGTATGGGCGATACCATTTACGAAGAGCAGTTTAGCCTGCGCGACCGTGAAGAGATGAATTATCCGCTGCTGCTCGGCCGTCGTACCATTGGTCACCTTGGCTTGCTGGATGTGAGTAGAACCTTCTTGCAAGAGCCTGGGTGTGGAGAAAACGCTACCCTTGTTCCCCACGACCCGAAAGAGCATCAGTCCTGATTTATACAAAACTAACTCAACAATGAGGTTTAAAACAGCCGTGAAAGAAGAGCAGTCACGGCTGTTTCAACGCGTAAAATGCGCGGGCCAAGATGCATTCCCTCGCAGCCTGCCAACATTAGCTGCTCTACCTCCCAAGCGATAAAACCGCCCTCTGGGCCTACCAATAGCAAGGTCGGATCACTGATGCCCCTTGGGCAGGCATTTGGCATGCCAGGATGGGCCACCAGTCCGCGGCGTTTGCTGAGTAAGCCAGGCAACTGCTGCTCCAAAAAAGGGCGAAAGCCTTTGCTTAGGGTTACCGAGGGTAGCTGCGTGTCGCGGGCTTGCTCTAAGCCGAGTACCAAGTGCTGGTGAATTTTATCCGTGCGTAACTCTGGAGACTGCCAGTAGCTCTTCTCAACCCGTTTAGTATGCAACAGGGTGATCTCTTTGACGCCCAGTGACGTCACGTGCTCTAACGTACGCGCCAACATGCGAGGGCGGGGCAAGGCCAATACCAAATGCACGGGTAGCGGTGGTGGTGGTGGCTCGTTGAGGGTTTCTAATTGGAAATACGCGCGCTCAGCGGTGAGTTCTTTTAGCATCGCTTTACCCATTGAGCCGCCTTGAACACCCACGGTTAGCAGGTCGCCGGGTGCCGAGCGATGGACATTGAGCAGGTGTGTCAGTCGACGTGGGTCGGTGATGCAGACGTGGCCATCGTCGGTGAGGTCGTTAGGATCGAGCAGTATCAAATTCATAATGGTGGTCTATTGGTCACAAAGCAGGCACGGTACGCCTTGCTAAACTATTAAGGTGGCTTGCATGGGCGCGTGGTGCAGGCACAATACCAGTACCGGGAATAAAAAGTCCCTATCGCGTTTAAGGAGATGCGCCGTGCGCGTAATTCGCAAATATGCAAATCGCAGGCTTTATGATACTCAGCAGAGTCGCTATGTGACGCTGGAGGACCTGCGCCGTTTAATCATCGAAGAAGAGCCGTTTAAGGTCGAAGATGCCAAAAGCGGAGAAGACCTGACGCGTACTATTCTGCTCTCTATCATTATCGAGCAGGAACAGGCTGACAGCGAAGCGGAAGTGTTTTCTAACGACCTGCTAGCGCAGTTAATCCGTGTTTACGATATGACCTCACCACTGCCGCTGTCGCGTTATCTCGAGCAGGGTACCCAACTGATGTTGGAGCAACAGAAACGCCTGCAGAGCCAGTGGAAGCAGGCAATGCGCAATACACCGTTGGAATTTATGCGTGAGCTAACCGAAGAAAACATGCGTTTTTGGCAAAAAACCTTGAATCAGCCTGGCCAAGCCGACGAGTCGGGTGATGCGGAGCCGCATGAAGAAGATAGCAGCGACGCCAGCAATGATAACAAACCCTCTTCCTGACCCCACTTGGTACTGCGCTGTGGCATAATGCCGCCGATATACGCTCTCCCGTTTGAGAAGGATGCACATGAAGGTTTTGATGATAGGTGGCGGTGGTCGCGAGCACGCCCTGGCTTGGAAATTGGCGCAATCTAACCAGGTTGAGCAGGTGTTTGTAGCGCCCGGCAATGCGGGCACCGCAACAGAAGCAAAGCTGACCAACGTAGCGATTGCTGCAACGGATCTCGACAGTCTGGTCGATTTTGCCCGTGATGAGCAGATTGGCCTAACCGTGGTGGGCCCAGAGGCCCCCTTGGTAGAAGGCGTTGTTGATCGTTTTCAAGCCGCCGGTTTGACAATCTTTGGTCCTAGTCAAGCGGCCGCCCAGTTGGAAGGTTCAAAATCATTTACCAAAGACTTCCTGGCTCGCCATGATATTCCTTCGGCTGACTACCAAACGTTTACGGAAGTAGACCCGGCGCTTGCCTATTTAAGCAAAATGGGCGCACCGATTGTCATTAAAGCGGATGGCCTAGCCGCGGGTAAAGGCGTGATTGTGGCACTTAGCGAAGCCGAAGCTGAGGCCGCTATTCGTGACATGCTGGAAGCCAATGCCTTCGGCGGTGCTGGCGCGCGCGTGGTCATCGAAGAGTTTCTGGAAGGGGAAGAGGCGAGCTTTATTGTCATGGTGGACGGTGAACACGTCGTCCCCATGGCCACAAGCCAGGATCACAAACGCGCCTATGATGGTGACACTGGCCCTAATACCGGCGGTATGGGTGCCTATTCTCCCGCGCCGGTGGTTACCCCCGAAGTTGACGCGCGTATTATGGAGCAAGTCATTCTGCCCACCGTGCGAGGTATGGCCGCAGAGGGCAATGCCTACACGGGGTTCTTATATGCAGGCCTGATGATCGACGCAGCGGGCAATCCCAAGGTTATCGAGTACAACTGCCGTTTTGGTGACCCGGAAACCCAGCCGATTATGCTGCGCTTAACCTCTGATTTCGCCGAGCTCTGCTTAGCGGGTGCCGAGGGCAACCTGGCCGGCAAGCGCTGCGAATGGGACGCTCGCGCCGCGGTGGGTGTGGTGCTGGCGGCCGGTGGTTACCCTGGTAGCTACCGCAAGGGTGATGTGATTACCGGCTTAGCCGCGGCTGAAGAAACGGGCTGCAAAGTGTTTCACGCAGGCACCGTGCAAAATGCCCAGGGCGAGATCACTACGGCAGGTGGCCGTGTGCTGTGTGTAACGGCATTAGGCGATAGCGTCTCAGCGGCGCAGCAGCAAGCGTATCAGGGCGTTAATGCTATTCACTGGGACGGCGTCGAGTGTCGCCGCGATATCGCCTTCAGAGCGATTGCCCGTGAGGAGTAAGTAAGCCTTACGCTACGCAAATACTGACGAGGAAACAGGCATGGAGCGTGTCAAGCTGGACTTTCCCGCTGAAGCGGTCATTCATCGTCACCCTTTGACGGTGCGGGTAACCGATATGAACTACGGCCGCCACTTGGGGCATGATGCGCTGGTGTCGCTGCTCCACGAGGCACGTATTCAGGCTTTCGCTGCTCTGGATCTGCCCGAGTGGGATATGCACGGGTACCCTTCAGTCGTCGCTGATATCGCCGTACAGTATCAAAGTGAAGCACGCTGGCCCGATGCATTAATGATTGCCACTGCCGTGCCAGAGCCGCAAGGCAAAGCGTTGACGATTTATCAGCGTATTTACCAGACAGAGTCTCAGCAGGTAGTCGCCACAGCGAGGGTTAACCAACTACTGATCGATCTTGCCACAGGGCGCCCTGTTGAGGTGCCCGAGCAGGTTAAACAAGCGCTTTCCCACGCGAGGTGTGGCTGATGTCACGGGAGTATCCGATTATCGCGGTGACCGGCTCTTCAGGGGCGGGTACCACCACCGTTCGGCGCAGCTTTGAGCGCATGTTTTTGCGCGAAGATGTGCATGCGGCGGTGGTCGATGGGGATGCCTTTCACCGCTATACCCGCGATGATCTGCACCGAATCTTCCGGGAAGAGCCGGAACGCAAAGATGAGCTTTCTCATTTTGCCGTTGAGGCGAACTTGCTGGATCGCCTGGAAGGACTGTTCAGTGAGTATGGCGAGCACGGCTCGGGTACTTTTCGACACTATATCCACGCTGAAGATAAGCAGAAAATCGAAGCGGGCTGTCGGGTAGGTACTTTCACCGAGTGGCAGTCGCTGCCCTGTGGCACCGACCTGCTGTTTTATGAAGGATTGCATGGCGGGCTGGTCACTGAAGAGTATGATATTGCCCGCCATGTGGATCTGTTGGTAGGCGTGGCGCCGACCATGAATCTTGAGTGGATTCAAAAGATCGACCGTGACACCAAGTTGCGTGGCTACTCACAAGAAGCAGTCATCGACACTATTCTTGGCCGGATGGATGACTACGTTCGCTACATCCAGCCGCAGTTTTCGCGTACTCACATTAATTTTCAGCGTGTGCCGACCGTCGATACCTCTAACCCCTTTGAAGTGCAGGATATACCCACCGACGCTGAGTCGTTTGTGGTCATCCGCTTTCGGGATCCCTCCACCGTTGATTTCCCTTGGCTGCTGGCGATGATTAAAGACTCGTTTATGACCCGCCCGCACACGTTGGTCGTGCCAGGCGCGCGAATGTCGCTGGCGATGGAGTTAATCCTCGCCCCCTTGGTGCGTCATTTGTTATCGCAACGGCGCTTTCGCTAAGCGAGGCGAGCAAACTATGTGACGCCAAAATCATGTGATGCCAAAATATAGGAGAGCTGTATGGATTGTCTGTTTTGCAAAATCATTAACCGGGAAGTTCCCGCTGATATCGTTTACGAAGATGACCACGTGTTGGCATTCAATGATATTGGCCCCCAGGCACCGACTCATCAGCTGATCATTCCTAAAAAGCATATCGCGACGCTCAATGATATCGATGAAGCCGACCTTGCCACAGTGGGGCGGCTTCAGTTTACCGCCGCCAAGCTTGCCCGTGAGCAGGGCTTTGCTGAAGATGGCTACCGCGTGGTGATGAACTGCAACGAAATGGGCGGTCAAACGGTCTACCACATTCATATGCATTTAATGGGTGGGCGCGCATTCACCTGGCCTGCCGGTTGAGCTCAGCAGACCGCTATCGTAAGTCAACGGAGTGTTGCCATGGAGCGTCAACAGAGTCGTTCAGATCGCCTGATTTATCAATTTGATGCCGTTTTACGAACGCTTATGCCGCACGCTGCTTCGTCGCAGCGGATCAGCCCTGCAGAAGGTGTTGCCGAGGGTACGCTCGACGATCAAGAGCGCCGCCATGCAGCCGGTTTAATGCGTATTAATCATACCGGTGAGGTCTGTGCCCAAGCGCTGTACCAGGGGCAGGGGGTAACCGCTAAACTGCCTCATGTGCGTCACCAGATGGAACAGTCTGCCCAGGAAGAGATTGATCATCTCGCCTGGTGTGATGAGCGTCTGGCGCAGTTGCAGAGCCGAACGAGCTACTTAAATCCGCTGTTCTATGCTGCTTCGTTTGGCATTGGCGCAGCCACGGGGGCGGTCAGTGACCGTATTAGTTTGGGCTTGGTAGCCGCGACCGAAGAGCAGGTAGGTAAGCATCTTGATTCACACCAACAGTCGCTACCCAGTGGCGACAAGCGCTCACGCGCCATACTGCGCCAGATGGCCATTGATGAAGCCCACCACGCTCAGCTTGCCTTAGAAGCGGGTGGCGTTCGCTTTCCGGCACCGGTGAAGTGGGGTATGCGTCTGGCCTCTAAGGTGATGACTAAAAGCGTCTATCATATTTGATACATGATCACGCTGAAGAATGGGGCATAGGGAGATGCTTTAAGAGAAGTCGCAAATTTAGTTTGTTTTGTTTCTTATTTTGTTTCTTGTGCCATTTTTTACTGGCCGCAGACGTTAGGGCCTGTTGACGTTTCACTCACGGCCGCGCTGGCGTCAGTGCAATCACAAACTAAAAGGCCCCGCTATGCGGGGCCTCTTTGCTGTTAATAGTAACAGTTAACTTGATGCCAATAATCAGGCATCAATGCGCTTATATTTCATGCGCTTGGGTGTATCGTTGCCCACCCGCTTTCTATGATCTGCTTCGTACTCTGCGTAGTTGCCTTCAAATAAGACCACTTCAGAGTCACCCTCGAAGGCCATAATGTGCGTGGCGATACGGTCAAGGAACCAACGATCGTGGGAGATCACCATGGCGCAGCCTGGGAAGGCCAGAAGCGCGTCTTCAAGTGCCCGCAGGGTTTCGATATCCAGGTCGTTAGAGGGCTCATCGAGCAGCAGCACGTTAGCGCCTTGCTTGAGCGTTTGGGCAAGCTGTAAGCGACCGCGTTCACCACCGGAAAGCTCCGACAAACGCTTCTGCTGGTCGTTACCTTTAAAGTTAAAGCGACCCACATAGGCACGCGAGGAGACTTCGTAGCCGTTTATATTGAGGATGTCCTGACCATCTGAAACGGCTTCCCACACGCTCTGCTTATCGTCCAAGCCATCGCGTAGCTGTTCGACGTAAGCGATATCGACCGTTTCACCAACGACAACTTCGCCCTCGTCCGGCTGCTCTTTACCAGTGATCAGTTTGAAGAGCGTCGATTTACCCGCACCGTTACCACCGACGATGCCGACAATCGCACCCTGGGGAATGGTGAACGAGAGGTTCTGGTAGAGCAGCTTGTCATCGAAGCGCTTGGCCACATCACGAAACTCAATGACGTTATCACCTAGGCGTGGGCCAGGCGGAATGTAAATCTCATTGGTTTCATTACGTTTTTGGAAATCGCCTGACTGCATCTCTTCAAAGCGGTTAAGCCGCGCTTTGCTTTTGGCTTGGCGGCCTTTGGCGTTACTGCGCACCCACTCAAGCTCTTGCTTGATGGCTTTCTGACGCGAGGCTTCCTGCTTGGCTTCTTGATTCAGACGCTGATCTTTCTGCTCCAACCACTGGGAGTAGTTACCTTCAAACGGGATACCCTGGCCACGGTCAAGCTCGAGAATCCAACCCGCCACGTTATCCAGGAAGTAGCGGTCGTGGGTGATCGCCACGACTGTACCGTTGTAGTCGTGTAGGAAGCGCTCAAGCCAAGCCACCGACTCTGCGTCAAGGTGGTTGGTAGGCTCATCAAGCAGCAGCATATCTGGGCTGGAGAGCAGTAAGCGGCAGAGTGCTACGCGGCGGCGCTCACCACCCGATAGATTACCCACTTTGGCATCCCAGGGGGGCAGACGCAGCGCTTCGGCAGCAACGTCGAGCTTACGCTCCAGGTTGTGAGCATCCGCGGCTTCGATAATGTTTTCAAGCCGTGCCTGCTCGCTGGCCAGCGCATCAAAGTCTGCGTCGGGCTCTGCGTAGGCCGCATACACCCCATCCAGCTTCTCCTGCGCATCTTTGATCGCCCCCAGCGCTTCTTCGACGGTATCGCGGACGTTTTTCTCGTCGTCTAGCTGCGGCTCCTGGGGGAGATAGCCAACATTGATGCCAGGCATCGGACGAGCTTCACCTTCAAACTCTTTATCGACACCGGCCATAATGCGCAGCAGTGTGGATTTACCCGAACCGTTTAGGCCCAGCACGCCGATTTTGGCGCCAGGGAAAAACGAGAGCGAAATATCCTTGAGAATTTGCTTTTTGGGCGGCACTACTTTGCCAACCCGGTTCATGGTGAAAACGTATTGCGCCATGGAGATCCGTTAAGTTGTTGAAAAGAAGAAAGCGACAGCAGTAGGCTGCTGGCTCTTATTGCTGGCTAGAGAGTGATGATAGTGGTCTGCACCAGGAAAGGCTAGGCTACTTGAGGTGTTTGGCTAGCCAAGCCTACTCATTTGCTGAGAAGGCCGAGCCGCCCAAGTATTACTCTTCTTCGTCCCAGTCATCTTCAATGGCGCGCTGAAGGCGGCGCTCTTCCAACCACGCTTCGACTTGGCGACGCGCGCGTAAACTGTCAGCCTTGCTCGGTTTGCTCTTACCGTAGTGGTCGTCATTGACGGCGTCTAAGCTTTCGAACTCATCCGAGTCGAGTGTTTCGTTGCCTAAGGTTTCATGACTTAGGGTCTCACGACTTAGGGGATCACGGCTCATGTGATGTCCTCCAACCCAGCCGGCGTGCCGGCGTAACAACGGCTTCACGCGAGTACATGTGCGGTTCATCAAACACATGCCAAATGCAAAGTGAAGCGCCTAGCGCAATTCAAGCGCCTTGCCGCTGTATAACGCCAGTTGGGATGAAGTTCAAGCTTTATAGTTTTTTTTACGAGAAAGTTAATGATTAGCCGTTTTCGCGCTGCTTTTGTAACTCCGTAAGCGCAAGCTGCGCCTCTACACGTTCCGTCACATCTTTTTGCACGCCAATGTAATACATCAGCTTATCTGCTTCGTCGTAGACCGGCGTGATAGACAGCTCATTCCAAAACATAGTGCCGTCTTTGCGATAATTACGCAGTACCTCCCGGGAGGGGTGACCATCTTTCAGCGCATCCCGAATAACGGCTAGCGCGTCCTGGTCGCGGTCTTCGTTCTGCAAGAAACGGCAGTCGCGATACAAAATTTCATCCGCACTGTAGCCCGTCAAGCGTTCAAAGCCTTTGTTGACGTAGATGAGGATATTTTCATCCCCCTCCTGCTCCGCAACGACTATGCCGTCTTCTGATGCGTCAACAATACGCTCAAGTAGTTCCGGGCTGATCAAAGGCGATCGTTTCATTAAGTGGTTCCTGTTGCAGCTCCAAGTCCTTTCCATGGTTCACAGCCGTTTCTTTAACTGTGAGCCGGCGGAATGCCCAATTACTTATTATAGGCAGCATAGCAAATGCGCTAGCGCATCACTGCTATCCGCTTCTATGATGGCGAGCGTTGCCACGCATTGCAATCTTGAACGCTCTCCAAACGTTGGCTGGTCTCTCAAAAGCAACCTTGATCTTCATCGTGTTTGCCAATGGGGTGTCACTCGACCTCGGGTAATTGATGCGCGCTTAGTATAGCGCCGCCGGCGGTAGCCGCCATGGTGAGTAGCAATACGCCGCTACCAAACCATTGTGCAAAGGCGCCAATAAGACCACCTACGAACAGCATTAATACGCCGGTTAAGGTATTGGAAAGGGCAACGTAAAGTGCACGATTATCTTGGCTGGCCATATCGACGAGATAGGTTTTACGTCCTAAGCGTACGCCGTGGTGAACAATGACAAGTAACGCGTAAACCGCCGCATAGGGCCATATGCTGTGAGTCCACCCGCCAGGCAACCAAGCTAAGCTGGCGCCCAGTACACAGCAAATAGCGGTACCCATTGCCGCATCGCGCATCACCCCACGGCTCGACTGATCCGCGCGTTTGCCCCAGATTGGGCTCGCTATCATTGCGGCAAGCCCCGATACCACAATTAGTATGCCCAGACCCCCTAAATCGGTGCCGCTTTGGTTCTGCCCCAGCAGGGCGATGTAGGGAAGAGCAAGCGCACTTGATAGCAGGAGTGCCCGAGCAACATTGAAGTGTAAAAAAGTACGGTCCTCTTTAAGCAGTGACAGGCCCAGTTTAATACTGTCCCAGCCGTTTTCACCGCCTTCAACCGCACCGGGTGCTTCCTGAATACGCGCGGCGGCGATGGCATTAATTAGCCAGCCGCTAGCTGCAATGGCCAGCAATATCGCCACCACTAAATTGCCGGGGCGGTTCTCGAACAGCATTAACACAGCCCCTGCTACTAGCGTGGCAGCGCCGGCAATGCTTCCGCTCCAGCCCATTAACGTGCCGCGACGTCGCTTGGCAATGGTTTTGCCCAGCACATCTTTTGTGGCAATTGAGGATAAACCGCGTGCCAACGAGAGCAGAATTAGCGCTGCGAGCACTAACGCACCGCCAAATGTGCCTGAAGCGAATAATGCCAGTAAGGCAAGTGCTAAGGCAGCGAATGCTTGGGTCAACGCGCCGGCGACCCACACCCACTTTCGCTTAGCCTTTAAACGGATAAACCCAGCCACGAAAATTTGTGGCAACAGGGCGCCTGACTCTCGGATGGGTACCAGTAAGCCGAGCATCCAGACGGGAGCGCCAATAATGCCCATCAGCCAGGGTAAAACTAAACGCGCGCTCGACAGCTCGTCAGCTAACTTATTACCTAAAGAGGCCCATACGTGCAGGAAAAAATTGCGCGGTTGCTCGTCGCAGGCGCTGTCAGGTATGTCGTCACACATGCGGCTGTCGTCATCGCCCGTTAGCCACTCATACAGGCGAGTTTGCGAAACGTTGTTTTCGGACATCGGGATTCCTTCTTAATCGAACTATCTCAAGCGACCTATCTCAAGCCATCTCAAAATGACAGAATATTTGTTTAGGATGCCATATTAACTTGCCTGGGAGATCAGGGATGTCACGTATTCAAATCCGTTATTGCACACAATGCCAATGGCTGCTGCGAAGTGGTTGGTACGCACAGGAATTGCTCTCAACCTTTGGCGAAGATTTAAGTGAGGTATCGTTAGCACCATCTCATGGCGGCACGTTCGAGATCTGGTGTGATGATGTGCTGTTATGGGAGCGCAAGCGCGATGGTGGTTTTCCGGATATCAAGCTTCTCAAGCAGCGTGTACGCGACCAGTTAGAGCCGGGGCGAGATTTAGGGCATATCGACCGATGAATCAGGATCGGCAAGCGATCCTGTTTGGGTTAGGGGCCGTTGCATTATGGTCGACGGTGGCAACTGCATTTAAGGTGGCCCTCGCATGGATGAGCCCTCTAGAGCTGATGTGGCTCGCAGCATTTGTTTCCTGGGCGCTGATGGGGGCGCTGGTCATCAAGCAGGGAAATATCACCACAGCGTTACGCACCGGTTGGAAAACAGCTGCGTGGGCAGGATTGATGAACCCAGTGGCCTACTATTTAGTGCTTTTCGCTGCCTATGATCGCCTACCTGGGCAAGAAGCGATGGCATTGAATTACACCTGGGCCTTAGCGATGGCGTTTTTGGCTGTTCCTCTGCTCGGGCAGCGCTTGACGCATATGGATATCGTTGCTGGGCTGGTCGCCTACGCAGGCGTTTGGGTGATAGCAACTCGAGGCGCGGTTTTTAATGTCGCTTTCGCCGACCCGCTAGGGGTCGTGCTTGCACTCGCTTCAACGCTGCTCTGGGCGCTTTATTGGCTGCTCAATGCGCGGGATACTCGACAGCCCCTCGTTGGCCAATGGCAAAATTTTAGCGTAGGTCTACCTGTATTGACCCTATTGTTATTGATTGGTCCCGGTTTTCAATGGCACGGCTTGCCCGCTTTTGGAGCGGGCGTTTATGTGGGGCTATTTGAGATGGGGGTCGCGTTCATTCTGTGGCAGTTGGCTGTGCATAAGGTGTCGCGCACGGCCAAAGTCTCCAATCTGATTTTTCTCTCCCCCCCCGTGTCACTATTGCTACTTTTCTTGGTGGTGGGAGAGCCCATATTACCTTCGACCCTAGTGGGCTTGGTGCTCATTCTGTTGGGATTGGGCCTTCAGCAGTTGCCGAGTGACGCCAAACAATAGTCAGCCATAATGTGTTTTTTTGAGGTTGTATTGTAAATATTTGTGAGTTTTGGTCTTATAGCTTATCATCAACGCTAATACGATTTAGTTAAGAACACTCATGTACTGGTTCTTTGTTAACAAACATAGATCAGATTTGAGTTTCAGGCGATGTGAAACGGGTAAGCAGCCAGTGGTGCCGATATGCTGTTGTTGCAAGTGAAAGGCTACTTGCTCTAAAACAGAGAAATACTCATAAGGGATCTATCAGCATGAAAGACAACGTTACAATCCAACTCAAACCTCTCTATTTACAGCGCTTTATTCGACCTTTATCGGTTACGGCACTTGCCTTTATGCCGCTTTCGGCCCTGGCGCAATCGCTACCAGCCACCCTTTATGCACCTGGTAGCACCGACCTGCCGAGCACTATTCAACAAACTATTATTAGTAATCCGCAGGTTAACGCCGCATGGGCAAACTTTAGTGCCGCTGGGAGCGATGTCAGGGTCGCCAAGGGTAACTATTTGCCTACGATTGATATCTCAGCAGGTGTGGGGCGGCAAGATCAGCAAAATGATGGGCGCGGAAGCTACAGCAGTGACTTTGCTGAACTTACGCTCACCCAAATGGTGTTTGATGGTTTTGCCACCCGTAGTGAAGTAGAGCGTTTGGATCGCACTCGGTTGATCGCCTATTTTGAGCTGCTGGGTGCAAGTGAAGAGGTGACGCTTGAAGCTTTTCGAACCTATCTTGACGTGCTTCGCTACCGTGAGATGGTGCGTTTAGCTCAAGACAACTATCGCGAACATCAACGGGTGTTCGCGCAAATTGAAGAGCGTGCGCTTTCCGGGGCAGGGCGCGGAGTTGATCTAGAACAAATTAGCGGTCGCTTGGCATTGGCCGAAGCTAATATAATGACAGAGGCCTCTAACCTGCACGATGTAACGTCCCGCTATCAGCGTATCGTAGGCGAGTTGCCCCCCCAGAATATGTCGCCAGCACCTAGCTTAGCCGATGAGCTACCTACAGACGTTAGCCAGGCTGTTGAAATGGCATTCAACGGGAATCCAGATTTTCACGCTGCCATTGAAAATATTGCCGTACAACGATCGGAACAAGGCGCTGCCAAGGCTGCCTTTATGCCCCGTCTGGATATACAGGGGCGTACGGGAACCAATAATCAAGACGACTCGATTGCTGGTCGTAGCGATGAGCATAGTATTCAGTTGGTCGCCAGTATGAACCTCTATCGCGGTGGCGCTGATAGCGCCGCTTTTGATGCGGCGACTACGCGTATTGAGCAAGCCGTCAATCAGCGCGAAACAGCTTGTACAAACGTCCGGCAAACCACTCAAATTGCTTACAACGATACCCAGCGCTTGGGTGAGCAATTGAGTTACTTGAATGAACACCGCCAATCAATTAACCGGGTTCGTGGAGCCTACCAACAGCAATTTGATATTGGCCAGCGTACCTTGTTGGACGTACTTGACAGTGAAAACGAGTACTTTGAGGCCAGCCGCGCCTACTCAAATGCAGAGTTTGACCTAACCTTGGCTCAAGCTCGCACGTTAGCAGCCATGGGTCAGTTAATGAGTACTCTTGAGGTTGTGCGCGAGGATATCCCAAGCCTTGACGAGCTTGGCTATGACGATATAACCCTTAGTGCTGAAATGGCCTGTGGGGCGGAAGGGCCACGTGGCTTTACTCTAGATGATTTTACACGCGGAATATCTTCATTGCCCGCTCACGCCGATATGCCAGCTTCGTCTTATGCCGCCAATGAGCAGCCAGTCGATACTTCCCAATATCTGCAAATGGGCAGTGTGGATGCGTTGGACACTAAGGGCTAACCTGTTTTAATAGGTTTCTGTACAGAAAAAGAGTTATTCGTCGTTTGGCGGCGAAGGGTTAGCGGCTTTCGTTAATCATTGGGGAAATAGATGCCTAAATAGGCATTAGGGGGATGAGGTCTCTGTGACACAAACCAAGCTGGAAAGGCCGGCCGTTGAAGCTACTAGCGAGCAGCCACTAGGCGATGAGTTACTCGAATGTTTGAAAGCGGTTGCCTCATTTCATCAGCATGAGGTTTCATCAGAGGCTCTTAGAGCTGGCTTGCCCCTTGAGCAGGGTAAGTTAACGCCTTCCGTATTTGGCAGGGCCGCTTCCCGTGCTGGGCTGACTGCGCGCATTGTTAAAAGCAAGTTGTCGGCGCTTAACCCGGCGCTATTTCCCGCTATTCTATTGCTGGAGCCAGGGCGTGCTTGTGTGCTGTTAGGGATTGACCTCAAGCAGCAAAAAGTGAACGTCATTTTTCCAGAGCTATCTGAATCGAACGTTGAACTACCCCTTGAAGAACTGTATGCGGGCTATAGCGGCGAAGCTATTTACATCCGTCCTAAGTTTCTTGCGGATAACGCGTCTGAGCCAGGGGTCAAGAAACGCCGCGATCAGCACTGGTTCTGGGGAGTCATTCGCGAGAACAGGCCCCTATACCGTGATATCGTGCTCGGATCGGTGGCCATTAACGTGTTTGCCATCGCCATGCCGCTGTTTGTGCTTAACGTCTATGACCGGGTAGTGCCCAACCAGGCAACGGAAACGCTATGGGTGCTCGCGATAGGCATCTTTATCGTGCTGTGTTTTGATCTGGTGCTCAGGCTGATGCGCAGCAGCTTTGTCGACTTAGCCGCCAGTCGGGCGGACGTGAAGCTCTCCTCCGCTATTATGGCCAAAGCATTGGGCCTGCGTTTAGAAGAGCGCCCTGCATCAACCGGGTCGTTTACCTCAACGCTCCAGTCTTTTGAGTCGGTACGCGCGTTTATTGGTTCTGCGACCATTCTGGGTATTGTCGATTTGCCCTTTGTGCTGATGTTTGCGGCGATTATCGCGCTAATTAATCCCTGGTTAGTGCTGCCGGTGTTGGTTGGCATTGTAGTTGTGTTGCTCTACGCACTGGCTGCTCAGGGCAAGCTTCATGAGCTTTCTCAAACGACCTGGGAGGTCGGCGCACAGCGCAACTCACTGTTGGTGGAATCGATTTCCCAATTAGAAAATGTTAAGGCGCTTCGAGCTGAGAGTCGCATTCAGCGCCACTGGGAGAAGTCGTCGGCCTTTCTTTCCCGTACCGGCGCGCAGCTAAAGATGGTCAGCACCTCGGTTTCCAATGTGGCCCAGTGGGCGCAGCACAGCGTAGCGGTGTGCGTGATTATCGTGGGTGTTTATCAAATCATCGAAGGCAACCTCACCCAGGGTGGGTTGATTGCCGCTTATATGCTTTCTTCTCGTGCGATGGCGCCGATCAGCCAGGCGGCGGCGTTGCTGGCGCAATATCATCAGTCCTCAACGGCGCTTGAGTCACTAAATGCGGTAATGGATAAGAAAGTTGAGCGCCATGAAGGCAAGGCTTATGTAGAAAAGCCCAGCTTCGCTGGCAATATACGCCTTGAGAAAGTCACGCTTCGTTACCCTAATGAAGAGCGTGAAGCGCTTAAAGACGTATCGGTGACAATTAAAGCAGGTGAGAAAGTTGCCCTGCTAGGCCGCATTGGTTGTGGTAAATCTTCATTAAACAAATTGGTGCTAGGTTTTTATCAGCCAACATCGGGTGCGGTGCTGGTGGATAACGTGGATATTCGCCAGTTAGACCCACTGCAGCTGCGGCGCCATATTGGCTATGTTCCCCAAGACGTTAGCCTGTTTTCAGGCTCGCTGCGGGACAATATTGTGTCAGGGGGTGGCAGCGATCGCGTTGATGATGAAGCGTTACTTAGAGCGATTGAATTGGCTGGTTTAGAGTCGCTCGTCAATAGCCACCCACATGGCGTGGATTTGCAAGTAGGTGAACGCGGTCAAGCGCTTTCTGGTGGCCAAAAACAGTCCGTCGCTATCGCCCGTGCGCTGGTGCAGGATCCGCCTATCCTATTGTTGGATGAGCCCACAAGCTCTATGGATAACGCCAGCGAAGAGGCGTTTAAAGCCAATCTGAAAAACGTGGCCGCTGGAAAAACCGTTCTAGTGGTCACGCACCGCACGTCGCTACTTTCGCTGGTCGATCGAATTATTGTCATGGACGCCGGAAAAGTCGTGGCGGATGGCCCGCGGGATACTGTGGTTGAGGCATTACGTAAAGGCCAAATCGGGAGGGCATCGTAATGACGCGTAAACCCTCTTCCACGACCGAACAAAAAGGCTTTGACGCCATTGGCCGTTTCTCGGAAAAAGGTCAAAAACCGTTTCGTCCTTTTATGGATCGGCTGTTTGCCAAGCGTGTGACCTCTGCCCATCTAAGCCGCGATTGGGCAAGCGATACCGACTGGGCACGTATGCAGCAAGAACCCATTCGCGCACGGTTATTCCTCTATACTGTCCTGCTGACCATCGTTGCGCTTTTAGTGTGGGCGTATTTCGCTTCTATCGATGAAGTAACGCGTGGGGCGGGGCGTGTGATCCCCGCAAGCCAGCTACAGCGTATACAGTCTTTTGACGGCGGTGTTGTTGAGCAGATCTTTATTCGCGAAGGACAGGTCGTCGAGGCAGGTCAAGTGCTTATGCAGATCGACCCAACGCGCTTTGTCTCTGATTTTCGTGAGAACCGTGCTCAGCGCTATGCGCTTCAAGCGCGTGCTGAAAGGCTGCGTGCGCTAGCCACGGCCACCCCGTTTGAGCCTTCCGAAGAGCTGCGCCAAGAAGTACCTGACATTGTGATGCAAGAGCGCGAGGTTTATGAGAGCCGCCGAGAGGAGCTGCGCGAGCAAGAAAACGTTCTTAATGACCGAATTCGTCAACGTCGGGAAGAGCTACGAGAAGCACAGGCCCGCCGTGATACCGCCCAACGTGAAGTCAATATGGCCAGTCAGGAACTTAACTTGACGCGCCCACTGTTGGCTTCGGGTGCTGTTTCCGAAGTGGAAGTACTGCGTTTACAGCGTGATGTATCCGGAGCAACCGGCGAACGTAACCAAGCGGATGCCGCTGTTTCACGTCTAGAGGCCGGGGTAGAAGAAGCCGAGGGGCAGCTGCTGGAGCTAGGTGCCGAGCGTAGGAGTGAGTGGCGAAACGACCTCGCACAAACGCTGGGAGATTTAAACGCCCTTCAGCAATCGGGAACCGGGTTGCAGGATCGCGTTAGCATGACTGAAATTCGTTCACCTGTGGATGGCATTGTTCAGCGAATTAATATCAACACCATTGGTGGTGTCGCTCAGCCGGGCCAAGAAATAGTGGAAATAGTTCCTACTGATGACCAACTGCTGGTTGAGGCGCGCATAGCGCCGCAAGATATCGCCTTTTTGCATCCAGGGCAGTCTGCCACCATTAAGCTCACAGCCTATGATTACGCCATTTATGGGGGGCTGCAGGCTGAGCTTGAGCATATTAGTGCCGACACCATTACTGATGATGACGGCAATACTTTCTACCAAGTGCGGGTGCGCAGTTTAGAGAACGAAAATGTCGCCGATAGACTACAAGTAATTCCGGGTATGACGGCGCAGGTGGACATAGTGACGGGCAAGCGCACAGTGATGCAGTTCATGCTGAAACCTGTCTTAAGAGCGTGGCGTGATTCCATGGGGGAGCGTTGATGAAGCACTGGTTTATCACCACCGACGGCAGTTTAAAAACGCGTTGGCAAAAAGCATTTGAAAATGTTGGTTCATCGACCCCTGAAGTGGTTCTCCAGTCGGCTCAACCTAATGATCTGGTGTGGCTCTCCACCACGGTTGAAAGTTGGCCGCAGTTAGTTCCTTTAATTGTTGCTGAAGGTGCCATTGCCGTGGTGCTCAGTTATGTGCCGAATGACCGGGAAGCGCTTAAGGCGTTTGATCTGGGCGCTCGGGGTTATGTGCATACGCTAGCTGCGCCAGAGGTGCTTAAGCAGGTGGCATTAGTGGTGAGCAACCATGGCGTATGGGTAGGCCAAGAGCTGTTAGCAAAGGTGTTGGGTGGCTCGTTTAAGACGCTACAACAGCGTCATCAAGGCGGTGCATTTCAGCATAGTGAATATCTTGATCTGCTAACTGAGCGCGAGCGGGGAGTGGCACTCGCGGTTGCCCGTGGTGCTACCAATAAAGAGGTGGCGAGGCAGCTCGATATTACCGAGCGCACCGTAAAGGCACATTTGAGCGCTATTTTTAAAAAGCTTGCTGTTCGGGATCGCTTACAGCTTATTCTGAAAATAGCGCCGCTTGCTGAACAGTTAAGCTCCTAGCAAAGCCAGCCTTGAATGTTGAGTAGTTGTTGCAGGGATATATTCACCAATAGTGACATTACTTATGAGATGTTGTTGCGTTACAAAATGAGGCCTAAATGGCCTCATTTTTTTGGCCATCGGTACAATACTTTTTAATTGCCTACTCCACTAGGATGAATTCATATGCCGCTAATCTCACTAGTGCTTATGTGCTAGATAAGTGGCACCAAACAATGATCGAGCAATGATCCAGGAGTGACACATGGCAACGGCAACGGTAATCGCTATTACAGGGCAAGCATGGGCACGTGACGAAGCGGGTAATCTACGTGAACTGAGCATTGGCGATACGCTTCAAGAAGGCGAAACGCTAATTACCTCCGATAATGGACGCGTTGAGCTAGATTTTGCTGACGGCACAGGCGCCAATGTAGTTGAAGGTGGCCAAGAGGTGGCCGTTACAGCCGACCTGGTTAGCGATCTTATCGTTACGACTGAAGATGCCAGCGTTCAAGACGACGATCTTGAAGCACTACTCGCCGCCCTAGACGACGAAGATGGTGATTTACTTGACCTGCTTGACGCAACTGCAGCCGGTGGTGGAGCCGGTGGCGGTGGCGGAGGTAGCGATTTTGTACGCGTAGCCCGTATCGCCGAAGAAACAGACTCGCTTAGTTTCAACACTGAAGGCGGCCTAGAAGGCGCTGAGTTTTTTGAGTTTGACGGTGCTCCCGATGCTGCAGCTGCAACTGAAGATGAAGCGGCACTTGAGCCGGCGCCAGAGCCGGGTCCGGGATTGTCTGGCACCATCAC
Organism: Vreelandella boliviensis LC1; assembly: GCF_000236035.1. GTDB lineage: Bacteria > Pseudomonadota > Gammaproteobacteria > Pseudomonadales > Halomonadaceae > Vreelandella > Vreelandella boliviensis. The sequence goes on along the minus strand of NZ_JH393258.1, from coordinate 426,659 downwards.
ACTTAGCGTTCCGCAGCAGGTCATCGAAGGGCAACCCATTACAGTAACGGCGAGCGTCAACAACGCCCCGCAAGGCAGTCCGCTGGTGATCACCCTCAGCAACGGCCAACAGATCACCATCGCCGTGGGTGAAACCACGGGTAGCGTAACCTTCGATAGCCGCCCAGACGATGTTTACCTTCAAGGTGACGACGCTCAATCGTTAACTATTTCTGATGCTACTGGTGGTGGTTACGACACTCTCGATACCACAGCTACCGATACTGTAAATGTGGTGGATGATAACGATACTACGACTATAACGCTGAGTGGCCCTGAACAGGTCACCGAAGGTGATTCAATAACTATCACTGCTAGCGTTGATAATGCTCCAATTACCGATCTCATTATTACCCTAAGTAATGGCGAACAAATCACTATTGCTGCTGGTGCCACCAGTGGAGAGATCACTTTTACTTCTCGTGATGATGAGGAGTTCCAGCAAGGTAATACGCCTGTCGCGGTGAGCATCAGTGAGACTGAGGGCGGTAACTATGAGGATCTCAATACCGAGAGTACCGCCACGGTCAATGTGGTAGATGATAGTGACACCGTTAATGCAACGCTAACCTCTACACTAGCAGCAGGAAGTAACGAAGACGGTGCTACGGTGGTCTACACCATCACGCTGGGTACCGCTCCGACAACGGCTGAGACTTTCACCTTCGATGTTAATGGTGAGCAGCAAACTATTACGGTAGAGGCAGGTGCCACCAGTGGTACCACCGAGTTCACGTTCAGTGATCCAGATGTATTCGTTGATAGTGACACTATTGGTGCACCGTCCAATCTCGAAGGTAGTAACAACAGTGGTTACGAAGATCTTAATCTGGTCAATAATGCCACTTCGCATGAAGTAGTCGACACCATCGACACCGTGACCGCCACGCTGAGCGCGAACACCGACAGCGTCGCCGAAGGCGGCACCGTCACCTACACCGTCACCCTGACCGGCCCGGACGGCGCCGACCTCACGGGCCACAACGGTCTCGAGTTCCGTCTCGCCGACGGCTCCACGGTGGCCATCGCCGCCGGTGCCGTGAGCGGCAGCACCACCGTGACCGCCGCCGACGACGCCTTTGTTGGTGGCCAGGACACCCTGGTCAACAGCATCGACGCCGTGCTCAACGACAGCGACAGCGAGTTCGAAGACCTCGCCACCGCCGGTGAGACCCGCGTGGCCGTCACCGACGAACCCGGCACCCCCGGCAATCCCGGTGAGCCCAACGACGGTGACGCGATCACCGTCAGCATCGAGGCGACCTCGGCGCAGTTCACCGAAGCCGAAGAACAGACCTTCACGGTCAGCCTAAGCGAAGCCGTGGATCGCGACGTCACCGTCACGCTCGACGGCGGCAACACCGTCACCATCGTGGCCGGTGCAACCGACACCACCTACACCCGTGCGCCGCAAGGCGACGACGTGTTCAACGACGGCGAGACCGTCGA
>NZ_JH393258.1:352005-423274 GCF_000236035.1 Vreelandella boliviensis LC1 | reverse complement strand
GGTGAGACCCGCGTGGCCGTCACCGACGAACCCGGCACCCCCGGCAATCCCGGTGAGCCCAACGACGGTGACGCGATCACCGTCAGCATCGAGGCGACCTCGGCGCAGTTCACCGAAGCCGAAGAACAGACCTTCACGGTCAGCCTAAGCGAAGCCGTGGATCGCGACGTCACCGTCACGCTCGACGGCGGCAACACCGTCACCATCGTGGCCGGTGCAACCGACACCACCTACACCCGTGCGCCGCAAGGCGACGACGTGTTCAACGACGGCGAGACCGTCACGGTTGCCCTGGAAGGTGCTGCGGCCTCTGACGGCAGCGCGTTCGAGAACCTCACCCTGGGCGACGCTGCGACGACTGAGATCGTCGACACCATCGACACTACAACGCTCACATTGAATGACGTCACCGTAAAAGAGGGAGCAGGCACCGCTTCTATTTCCGCCACGCTCAGCAATGCGGCGGGCCAAGACTTCACCGTTACATTGAGTAATGGGGCCACCATCACATTCGCTGAAGGCGCTACCAAAGGAACCTCGACACCGTTCGATATCCAGGATGACGATGTCTACATTGACCCGGAAAGCTACGAGATCAGTGTCACCGACCAAGGCGATCACAACTTCGAAGACCTTGATAGCAGTGATACTGCTATGGTCGATGTCAGCGATACCATCGACACCACAGACGTCAGCATCAGTGCGATTGTGACGAAAACGTCCGTCATTAATGTCGGAAACGTTGATAATACCGATAGCTTTACCGTAACGGCCTCCAACCCTAATAGTAGTGAAGGGACTATTTCTAAAGTGACGGGAACCGACCATGATGGATTTGGTGTGGTCGGGAGCACTTCCGGCGGGGGAGCGAACAGCGAGCTTGGTTACGACAATGCAGGCAGTGAAAGTATCGTTGTCAACTTCAATAACGAGGTGAAAAACTTCGACGTTCAGTTCGCTTGGCGGAATAACAATGAACGAGCGAAAGTAGAGTTCTTTGATAAAGATGGAAACTCTGTCGGCTCTGCGATTGTTTCGGGTGGCGGTACGTCAACCGAAGCCTTGGTTACCTACTATGATGCCAATGGAGACGAAACCAGGACAGAGCGAGCGCCGGGCGGCTCTGACCGTGTCGATAATGCTTACACCTTTGAACCGGGAAGCGGCGACACATTCACAAGCGCCGAGTTTACGGCGGTCGGTTATGGCGACGACTACCTGATCCACTCCATTGCCTATAAAGAGGTAATGAATGGTGAGGCGACCAGTATTGGTGGTGCCTCTGAGGTCACATTTGAAATTGCGACATCCAACCGGCCGGATGAAAGCCAGTTTGACTTTATTGATACCTTCCCAACTGCCACGGTAAATATCGGTGGTCAGGAATATACGGTTAATCTAGATCGTAATGGCAAGGGTAGTGTCGCTGTTGAAACAGATGGCGAAAGCGACCTCACCGCAGAGGTTATTGAGGTAAATGGTAACTTCGAAGATGTAAACGTTCCCACTAGCCTGACGCTATACAAAGGTAACCTTGAAACTGGCAATAACGGTGATAACAGCATTGAAGCTGGTCAAGGTAACGATATTGTCCTGGGTGATTTGGGCGGTGCCGAGACCAATATCCAGCCGGGGCAAAGCTACAATATTGCCTTAGTTGTGGATACTTCAGGCTCAATGGCATTTGACCTAAATGGCAAAGAGAACAACGTATCGTACAACGACTCCCGCATGAAGCTGACTATCGATGCCCTTAAAAATCTGTCGAACCAGTTAGCAGAGCATGATGGGATGGTAAACGTAACGCTGATAGGCTTTGCCGAGAATGCAACCGGGTGGTCTTTCAATAATCTGACATCGGCAAATGTAAAAGACTTGATTGATGAGATCGAAGATTTAACCGCAAGTGGTGGAACCAACTACGAAGCGGCATTCGAAAAAGCGTCTGATTGGTTCGGCGGGCAGCCCACCTCAGATAGCAATGACAATTCGTTTGAAAACTTGACCTACTTCCTGACCGATGGTGACCCAACGTTCAGCAACAATGGGGATAATGGTAAAGGTTGGGAAACTGAACCTCGAGATATGAGCGATGCTATCAAGGCCTTTGCGCCATTGAGCGAGCAGAGCTCGGTGCATGCCATTGGCATAGGGGATAAGGTTACGGTAAGCAACCTCAAGTATTTTGATAACACGGGTGAACAGAGTTTTGTTAAAGCACCTTTTGGTATCGAATCTGAAGTACTGGCTGATTTCAACAATGGAAGTGGCTGGGGTAACGCAAACAGCTGGGACAAGCCCTCATCAGGTGGTAGCTTAGGCCGTGGTGGATGGGAGGGTAACCGTATGGTTGTTACCGATACATCAGCAAATAACGGTGCTTATGTGGTAACTACACCGACGTTTGAGATTGGTGCTGGAAAGTATGCTGATGTTTCGTTCGACTATGCCACCACCACTTGGAGTAGTGACCAGGTTACTTGGCAGCTGAAAAAGCTAGAGAGTGGGAGCTGGGTAAATGTTGATGGCCAGGGAGGTACGCTAAATGATGGTTCCTATAGTACTTGGTACACAGCTACAAGCAGTAGGTTAGGGGAAGGCAGTTATCGCATTGAGTATAGTGTTGATGATAGTTCAGGTAGTTATTACGATGCTACTCTCTATATTGACAACGTTAAGCTAACGCCTTACGTGCCCCAAGGTGAAGTCGAAATTGTCAACAGTGCCGGTGAGTTAGCGGCTGCTCTTGACGGTGGTTCCAGCACTACCGAATTGGCCGAGTTAGGTGATGACGTTATCAAAGGGGGCGACGGTAACGATATCATCTTTGGTGATGCCATCTATACCGACGACCTTGATTGGACGGGGCGTGATTGGACTGACTTGCCTGCAGGTTCTGGTTTCAAAGCATTAAAAGCATTTCTGGAGGATAGAGACGGTCAAGAGCCTACGACCGAACAGTTACGCGAATACATTGCCGACAACTACGAGGATCTAATTGATCCAGACCCAGCGGAGGGAGGTGATGATACGCTGATTGGCGGTGCGGGTGACGATATACTGATTGGCGGTCTTGGTGCTGATATCTTTAAATGGGAATTTGGGGATGAAGGCACCGACACCAACGCGGCCAATGATGTTGTCAAGGATTTCCAGGCAGGCACATTCAGCACCGGCGATAACGCAGATAGGCTCGACCTCTCCGATCTTCTGCAGGGTGCCGATAGCGGTAATATCAACGAATACATTACAGCCGAGGAAGATGATGGCAATGTCGTCTTAAATATCAGCTCTCGAGGTAGTGCGGGCGGAGTCGATCAGAAAATAGCGCTTGAAGATACATCCTTTAATGACTTCGGAGCTAATAGTGGAGAGGATCTGATCGCGAAACTGATCGCGGAGGGGCAACTGAAAATCGACCAATAATCTATCGTTGTTCTATTGATTAGCTTGTCGGCCGCCCTGAAAGGGGCGGCTTTCTTGATTGCGAACAATTTTCTTTAGGGGGTTACCATGCTCTACATAAAACGCAATACATCCGGCGAAATCGTGATGCTCAGCAAAGAGCAAACGACTGAGTGCAGCGAAACGATAGCCCCCGATTCACCCGAGGTGCTGGCTTTTCTAGCCGACCAGCCAGGTTCAACATCCCATTTTATTGCGTCTGATTTGGCGTTTGTAAGGGTCGTTGAAGATATTCTTGAGGTGTTACTCGACAAGGGAATCATCACTTTCACTGACCTGCCAGAAGCTGCACAGGCTAAAGTGATGAAGCGTAAGTCCTTGCGGGCTAAAAATGATGTGGGCTTGCTAAGCGACGACGACACTATCTAGGTTGTATATCTAAGTCGCTGTCGTTCGAACTTATGCGTTAGAGACGTACGCCTGGTCCGGTGGCGCCATCGACACCGACACGGAAAAGGCAAGCGATTTCCTCATCGTCTGCAACACCTTCCCCAATCACCTGAATGCCCAATGAATGGCAGAGCGTGGCCATGCCCCGCACGATGGTTTGTTGCTCATTTGAAGCATGCAGTTGGTGAATAAGGCTGCTATCCATTTTTAAGTAAGCAAGCCCCACATCGTGCAAATCGGCAAGTTTAGTGAACTCCGCCCCTACATGCTCTATGCCAAACGCACATCCAAGTGGGCGTAAGGCAGTACAAAGGCCCCGTAAGCTGCCAATCGCGTGGGTGCTAAGCGTGGCGGGCACTTCAAAGCAGAGCTGATCGGCCAGGAGTGGGTGTGCTACCAGCAGAGTCCGCAGTTCGTTTACAAACTGAGTATTAGTGATAGATGCCGCGGAGAGGTTAATGCCTACCGGTTTAAGATCAGTTTGGAGGTTAGCAAGCGCTTTTTTGACAACGGCTAAATCGAGCGCTGGTTCCATCTCAAAGCGGGTAATCCAGGGAATAAAGACACCGGCGGTTTGCCATTCGCCGCCGAGCAGTAAACGGGCAGGGCACTCGTAATGGATGATGTCTCCGTGGGCATCGACTACCGGGAAGTATGCCAATTCTGGGCCAACTAGGATCGCGGTTTCCAGTGCGTTGCGCCATTCGGCATGGCTGCTATAGAGTGAGATACGCTTGCGCTGACGCACGACTACCTGTTCAAAGGATGTCAGGCTTTCGGCTTGCGCCAAGGCGTCATCCAGGGTGGCTAACAGTGTGCCCCGCTCATCATGCGGTGCATAAGGCACAATTGCCGTGGGTAGATAAACTTCGACATCGGGCTGCGTGGCGGCTACCTCGGCCAATGCTGCCATCACCTGGATTCTAAGCTCCTCAACATCATCCATAAGCGGCAGCATAAAGATAAAATCACTACCGTTAAGGCGGCCTACCATCGGTTCTGCCGATTCATTGTCCAATTGCCCCAACTGGGTAACGAGTGTACTTAATAGCTGGTCGGTGGCGGCGTAGCCAAGCTGCTCGTTGAGGTTCTCTAAGGCCTGAACGCGAACCATGACCAGCATACCTGTTGAGCGAGCGTCCTCACTGTTCAGTTGAGAGGCGAGTTTGCCCATAAACACATCGCGATTAAGCGCACCGGTGACGCGGTCATGCTGTAAATGGCGGCGCAACTCGTCGAGCTTATGGCTTTCGTGACTGAGCATCTTATGCACGTTGGCAGACAACACGTTCATTGCTTGCGTCACTTGGCGTAATTCCAGCGTGCGTGGCTCTTTAATGGTGGTAAACCGCCGCGCGCTGATATCTTGCGCTTGGGTAACAACGCGGGAGAGCGGGTGCTTAATACCTCGAACGATCACGGTGGCAATGGCTAAGCTGATCACCCCAGCAAGTAAAAACCAGGCGGCGAGTTCGAGCATGCTGCGCCATAAAGAGGTATAAGCAAAGCTGTGCTGGCTCTCAAGCTCCAACGTGCCGTACTGCCGCCAGCCGTCTTGAATCGTCGCTATGCCGCTGGGCACCTCAAACTCAACAAGCTGACGAAACCAAGCAGGCACATCGCCGCTATATTCTTCGGCTGCGCGCTCAATAAGCACGCTGTTGTCTGTGTCACGCAGGGTGATTCGGCGGTAGTAGCCGGTGTCAAATTGAGCTGCGATTAATAGTTCTAGAGTAACAAGGTCTTTATCGAGTTGGCTCATGGAAAGCGCCAGTGCAGTGGCATTGTCTTCATTCTTAATTCGCACTTCCTGCTCTATATAATCGCGGCTAGTGGTAATGCTAATGGCGAGGCTACCAATGAACGACAGCAGCAGCAGGGCAATAATGGCAATCCAAAGTTGTTTGATAAGTGACATCGTGCCAATTCCTCTTAAATGAAACCCTGGGTTTGCATGCGTTCAATGACGCTGCGCCAGCGTGATAGCCGAGCCAATGGGTCTGCGCGAGATTCAGATGAACCGCCAGCCCAAAGGCCATCACTATTGAAACTAAACAGTGGGTCGAGATCAGTACGCTGAGAGGCAGGGGTGATGGACGGTACAATATTGTCTAGCACCAGCGGTTGTGCATCGGGCGTTGAGTAATAGCCCAACACCATATGGGCTTGGGTAATTTGACTACGCCCAATGCGCGCACGGACATAAATCATACGTAGATACTGGCTAGTAACACCCAATTGTTTAAGCGTAATGTACTTGGCTATTGAGTAGTCTTCGCAATCTCCCTGGCCTTTACCCATCGCTTCGAGAGGAGTGGCCCAGAAGTCTTCCTCTCCCCACACCTGAATATCATCCACCCATCGGATGTGGCGATTAAAGAAGTCATTAACTCCGCGCAGTTTGGTTTGAATATCTTGATTTTGCAGCTGTTGAAGCAGGGCAAACCACTCCTCTAATATCGCTAAACCGGCCTGCCCATACTGTTGTTGCATGCTTTGGCGTAAGCGTTGTGGGTCAAACGCTGCCGTAGGCGTTGAATGAATGCCTAGGCCTGCGCCCAACCATAGCGCGCCGACAGTTGCTAAGAACCGTCGACGCGAAAATACAGGAGGGCTGTGATGCGAGGATGCAGGCATGAGTCGCCGTTAATAACCGCCAAATTGAGGTTAAGATTACAAGCTGGGGGGGTGAAGTGCTACACCTCTCACTCAAAAGGATGATGCTAGTTGCTTACTGAACCGCTGCCTGATGCGTTGTTTCTAATAGATTCTCAAGCAGCGGCTCAAGCTCGGGCCACACATTCTCCAGAATAATTGGCTGCGCATCGGCGGTAGGGTGAATGCCATCGCTCTGCATTAGAGCGTCGTTAAGGGCGATATCCTCAAGTAAAAAAGGCACTAACGATACATCGTACTCCTCTGCCAGCGAGTAAAAGACACCGGTAAAAGCCTCCCGGTACGCTTGACCATAGTTGGGCGGGATATCAATTCCCAGCAGCAGTACCTGAGCGCCTGCGTCTTGGCTTTGCCCAATCATGTTGGCTAAGTTCGCCTGCATTTGACTGGGTGATAAGCCACGCAGGCCATCGTTGCCGCCCAGTTCAATGAGAACAATATCCGGTTGCCGCTGTCTGAGAAGTTCAGTGAACCTTTGTAGACCCCCGGACGTCGTTTCACCGCTAATACTGGCGTTAATGACGTGTGCATCGCCTTCCAAGCGTTCTGCCAGCAGGCTCACCCAGCCCTCATCGCGCTCTATGCCGTAAGCGGCGCTTAAGCTATCACCCATCACCAGCAGCGTGGGGTCTGTGTCTGCGTTGACAGGCTCTGCGTTGATAGACGATGAGGCAAAGGTGACTATCAGCAGCACCAGCCATCCGGTTACCATGCGGTTCAGTCCACGCCATGCCATAGGGATGCCACGCTTCATGTCTTACTCCTCAAGTTCAAGCTCCTCAGATAAAACTGCCAATGCTGCTAGGGATATATCAATGTCGAGCGAGTCACCTCAAGGTGAGCGCCAGCCTGCTAACGACAACCAAGCGGTAAACAATGTTCCCCAAGGAGCTGTTAGGCAACCCGTGCTGCACGCTGACAAACTGTCTAAAAAAGTTACCAGCGGAGAACGTTCGCTCACTATCTTACACGACCTGTCGCTCAGTGTAGCGGCGGGTGAGAGCGTTGCCATTTTAGGTAAAAGTGGCGCGGGCAAGTCAACGCTGTTGGGCCTGTTGGCTGGTCTTGATACGCCGAGCGACGGCGAACTGACCCTGTTTGGGCACGCACTGAGTCGTTTGGATGAGGATGGGCGTGCAGCGTTGCGTGCCGGGCGAGTGGGCTTTGTGTTCCAGAACTTTCAACTGCTGCCCACCTTGAGCGCCCTTGAGAACGTCATGCTGCCCCTTGAGCTGTCGCCGCGTGCCGGGGAGACGCAAACCGCTGCTCAGTGGTTAGAGCGTGTAGGGCTTGGCCAGCGGGTGGATCACTTACCCAAACAGCTTTCCGGTGGCGAGCAGCAGCGTGTTGCCGTGGCGCGTGCTTTCGTTACCGACCCCGAACTAGTATTTGCTGATGAGCCAACCGGCAACCTAGATCCCGATACGGGTGCGCAAATCATTGACCTGCTCTTCACCTTAAACCGTGAGGCAGGCACCACGCTTATTCTGGTTACCCACGACCACGCCTTGGCGCGGCGCTGTGATCGCTGCTTGCGATTAGATCATGGCAAGTTAGAAGCCGTACTTGAAAACATCGTGCCAACCGCCGCTTCGATTGATGAGGGCGCGCAATGAGTGATGTGAATTGGCGTTTGGCGATGCGCAGCCTCAAGCGAGACCTGCGCGCTGCTGATGTGCGTGCGCTATTTATTGCCCTGGTATTGGCCGTCGCGGCCTCTACCATGATCGCGTTTTTTCTAGATCGTTTAGAGCGCGGTCTGGAGCGCCAGGCAGGGCAGATGTTGGGCGGTGATCTAGTGCTAGAGCAGCGCGATCCGTTTTCAGCAGAGTTGCGCGAACGTCTGGAAAGCGCAGGCTTTGTGCTTAGCGACCAAGTGGACTTGGTATCGATGATTAGCCGCGGTGGCCGCTTTCAGCCCGCTAGCTTAAAAGCCGTGGATGAGGTCTACCCACACTATGGCGTCTCCTACGTGGATTTTGGCGATGGCACTGAGCAAATAGCCTCCGGTCCGCCACCTGGGGAGGCATGGGCAGATCCCCGCCTGATGGAGCTGGTCGAGATAGCCTTGGGTGACCGAGTACAAGTGGGGCAAACCGAACTGGCAGTGACGGGGATAATCGAGCGCGAAGCAGATCAGTCCGGTGGTTTTGGTAATTTTAACCCGCGCTTGATGATCAATACGGCGGATGTCGAAGCGACCGGCCTGGTTCAAGAAGGCTCTCGGATTGAGTTTGAAATTCTAGCCGCAGGTCCGCCGGAAGCGCTTGATCAAGTTCAGGGGTTGCTTGCTGAGCTGCGCCGCGATGGGGTTGAGGTGCGCGATGTTCGCGTTGACCGTCCCCAGCTCGGCAATGCATTGCAGCGTGCGGAAAGCTACCTGGGGTTAGCCGGTTTAGCGGCGGTTTTGCTAGCGGGCGTGGCCGTGGCAATGTCTACCCGGCGTTATGTGGAGCGCCATCTGGATACCGCTGCGCTACTGCGCTGCTTTGGTGCCAGCCAGCGTCAATTAGTGACAATTTTTACCCTTCAGTTACTTGGCTTAGCACTGGTCGCGGCAGTGATTGGGGCGCTACTTGGGCTTCTAGGCCAAGCGGTACTGATCTGGCTATTGGTGAGTTTCCTACCCATGACACTTCCTCCTCCGGGGCTGATGCCACTGGGGCTAGGGGTATTCACCGCGCTTGCCGTGCTCGTTGGTTTTGCCGGGCCAACTCTGCTGCGTATCAAGCAAGTTAGCGCCCTAAAAGTACTGCGTCGTGAGCTTGATCCACTGCCGCCATCGGCTTGGCTGGTCGTCGGGGTGGCGAGTATCGTGTTTGGCGGGCTACTTTGGCTCTACTCGGGTAGCCTGCCGCTGGCGATTGGGCTATTGATCGGCGGTGCGCTGTTACTTGGCGTGCTGTGGATGATTAGCGCCTTGTTGCTTAGCGGCCTATTACGCGCTGTGCAGCGGTTCTCCGGGCGTAGTGAGTGGTCACAGGCGCTGCGCTTAGGCGGTCGTCAATTGGCCCGGCGTCGTCAAGCGGGCCTAGGGCAACTGCTGGCTTTCTCGGTGACCTTCTTTGCCATGGCGATGATTGTCTTGGTGCGCGGCGACTTGTTAAGTACCTGGCAGGATCAACTACCTGAAAATACGCCCAACTATTTTGCCATCAATATCCAGCCTTCCGAGCGTGACCCCTTTGAAGCGGCGGTCTCGCCGCGGGTGGAAACCCAAAGCACCCTCTACCCCATGGTGCGTGGCCGGGTGATTGTGATTAATGATCAGCCGCCCAGAGACGCCGTGCCGCCGGATGCTCGTGGCGACAACTCACTGCGCCGCGAACTCAACCTAACTTGGCAATCAGAAGTGCCGGAAGGCAACCAAGTGGTGGCTGGCGAGTGGTTCACACCAATGCAGCTGGGCAGTAACGTTGACAATGAGCAGAGCGATGAAAGCCAAGGCTGGATGAGCGCTGTCGATGCAACGCAGCAGGCTACTCCGGTGCCTATTTCCATGGAGGATGGGCTCGCCGAAAGGCTTGGGTTGAGCATTGGTGATGAGATGACTTTCTCGGTGGGTAGCGACGAAATCGCTACCCAAATTACCAGCCTACGCAGCCTGAATTGGGATAGCTTCCAACCTAATTTCTTCGTCATCTTCCCGCCGGGTGTGCTGGAGCAGTTTGGCCATAGCTACATTACCGCTTTTCATTTGCCAGAAGCGGAGCAGGGACTGATTCGTGAGCTTATCACCGACTTCCCCGGTGTCTCGTTGCTTAACGTGGACGCGATTTTAGGTCAGGTGCGGGATGTCCTTGCCCAGGTCACCCGTGCGGTGGAGCTGGTGCTCGCATTGGTGCTGCTGGCAGGGATTAGCGTGTTGTATGCCGCGCTGACCGCAAGCCGTCCGGTGCGTGCCCATGAAAGCGGCCTGCTGCGCGTATTTGGCGCAGGTAGCCGGATGATTTCACTGGTGCAGGGGGCTGAATACGCGTTGTTGGGCTTTGCCAGTGGTTTGATGGGCGCGGTGCTTGCAGAGCTGACAACGGCTGTGCTGTATATTTACCTGCTGGATCTCACTCCGCGTTTGCACCTGGGGCTATGGGTTTTCCTCCCCGTTGGCGGGGCGCTGTTGATCGGTGTCATTGGCCATGCACTTTCGCGTGGATTGCGTCGCCAAACGCCAGCAGCCAGCCTAGGGCTACTCGGCGAAGCGTAGTGAGTAATAGCTTATTTTACTAGCCAGAAACCGACGACAGTGGCGCTGATGACAGCAACAAAAAAGACCAGATTACGGGCGCGGGTATCGCGACGTGGTTTCATAACAGCACCAAATGAGCGAGAGGGGAAAAGCAGCAGAAGCATTCTGCTCCGCATGGTACCGTTTGTAGGTCGTGTCGTCATCTTGACTACCTAATGACACTGCCGTTTGTTTAGGAGTGTTAGCTGTTTATTCAGGACTGTTACTTATGCCTCAATCTAATTCCACAGCGGCGCACTCTGTTGCGCCGCAGCCGCTTTCACTTGCACAAGGCCGCCTAGCGGCACTGAGCTGGGGGCGTTCTGACGCCCCAACCTGGTTGGCCTTACACGGCTGGCTGGATAATGCGGCCAGCTTTACCCGGTTAGCCCCACTTTTGGTAGAGGCGTTGGACATTCGTATTGTGGCGCTGGATTTTCGCGGCCATGGTCATTCGGCACACGCTCCACAGGGCGGTGACTATGCCCTATGGGATTATTGCCACGATGTTCTGGATGCCATGGAAGATCTCGGCCTTAACCAAGCTAGTTTGATTGCCCATTCCATGGGTGCGGCAGTGGCCTGCTTGCTCGCCGCTTCGCTACCAGAGCGTGTCGAGCGGCTAACGCTGATTGATGGGCTTGGGGCGCTCAATACGCCCATTGATGAGACCGCCAGACAGCTGCGTAAAGGGCTAACCGCCTACCGACGGCCACTGTCGGGAGCGCCGCGTTACCCCGATATCGAAAGCGCCATCGCCGCGCGGGTTGCTGGTGGGGTCACACCGGTGGATAGCATAACGGCAACACCGCTAGTGGAGCGAAATACCCAACCTACCGCCGATGGTCATTTGCAAATGCGCACCGACAGTCGACTGCTGAAGCCGTCCCTTGTGCGCTTTACTCCGCAGCAAGTGCTATCGCTACTGGCGGAAATTAACGCTCCGCTGCTATTGATAGAAGGTGAGCAGGGGATTTTGGGCGAGCGTAAATGGGCCCAAGAGGCGCGGCAAGCGGTAAAAGGGTTAACTCGCCAGGTGCTCAAGGGTGGCCACCACTTACACTTGGAGCCCAGGGAAGTGGTGCAAGTCGCCTCGGTTATCGGCGGTCACTGGGGTATCACCGGTACCGTCTAGGGAAGGAACGTAGCATGAATGAAATGGCTCACTTGAATGGTGGCAATAAGGTCGCACTGGTGCTGGGTAGCGGTGGTGCTCGCGGCTATGCGCATATCGGCGTGATTGAAGCACTGGAGGCGCGAGGGTTTGAAATTGTTGCGGTATCCGGGTGTTCAATGGGCGCGGTGATTGGCGGTATTTATGCCGCGGGTAAGCTGCCTGAGTACCGTGACTGGGTGTGTCAACTCGACTACCTGGATGTGCTCAAACTGGTGGACGTGACCTGGAGCCCGATGGGTGCGATGCGTGCCAGCAAAGTCATGGGCAAACTGGAAACCCTGGTCGGCGATATTCTGATTGAAGACCTAGCGATACCCGTCACCACGGTGGCGACTGATTTGGTGCGTCAACGGGAAGTTTGGTTTCAAAGTGGCCCATTGCTGCAGGCGATTCGTGCCTCAATGGCCGTGCCGGGTGTTATAACGCCTGTTCATCTAGGCGAGCAGGTGCTGGTGGATGGCGGACTGCTCAACCCTCTGCCGATTATGCCCATGGTGGCCGCCCGCCAAGCAGACTTTGTGGTAGCGGTTAATGTGACTGCCCATAGTCCGTTGCCGGTGACCTTAGAGGAGTTACTGCCCCAAGAGGAGAACGCCGTCGATAGTCGCACCCAAAACGAGATCGACCGTGATCAGCGTATGAGCAGTTGGATAGGCGATGTGCGCGCCGCTACCCAAAAACTGTGGGCAGGGTTTGGTGCAAATGGCGATGGCGAAAACGGGCAGGGCGACGACGAAAAGCTAGAAGAAACCACAGAAGCGCGCGGCAAGCGCGAGTGGAGCAAGCTCGATATGATTTTGGAGTCGTTTGATATTACCCAGGCAGCGTTGGCCAAGTACAAGGTGGCGGGTTACCCACCCGATGTGCTGATCGAAATACCCAAAACGGTGTGTAGTACTTACGAATTTTACCGGGGTCGAGATTTGATTCGCCTTGGCCGTCATTTAGCAGATGAAGCGCTAGAGCGGCGCCTGCCCGGCATCGCTTCGGATGCTACCGAGTAGAGGGCTATTGGCCCCGCTTGCGCAGCAATATATAGACCGCACCGGTGCCACCGTCTATATCGATTGCCGAGCAGAAAGCCAGTACCCCCGGCCACTCCCGCAGCCAGGTGTTGGTATGGCTTTTGAGTACGGGAAAGTCCGAGGTGGTGCCCCACGCTTTGCCGTGCACGACCAGAACGCAGCGCATGCCCTGACCAGCCGAGTCGCGTAGAAAACTCTCCAGCTCTGCGCGGGCCTCCTCTAGCGTATAGCCATGCAGATCAAGTCCCGCTTGCCACGCCGTTTGGCCGCGCTTTAACTGACTAAACGTACGCCATGGCAAGTCTGGCACGCTAAATTCTAGGTACTCGGAGGGGCGTACTGCTTCCACCCTGCCATCCGAGGTGCGTCCTCTGGATTGAGGGGCGCTGCTTTCAACCGCTGCGTTGCGCCGCGCCTCGTGCGCCTTACCGTCGCGTTTGGGTTTGCCTGGGTCGGCCTGATTGGTGGCGATAGGGCGTACACCCGCCGCCTTTAAGGCGTCGCGGAAGGCACTGATATCGTCATCATTAGGCAGGTGGCGGTGTCGCGTCATTTCAGGCTCAGGTGGCAGAAAAAGGTGGTAGCAAAGGTGAATCTGCTAAAGGAGCACAGTATAGCGGGCTGAGCGTTGCTGTGAACCGGACGAAGTGAAAGGTACAATCTTTTTATTCGTTATACGTATAACGCTTTATTGCCATGAGTATTGTTAACCAGGAGCCGCTGTGACCACGCATCTAAATGTTGAGCATTCACACTCAACCCTTTCCCTGTCGGAGTCGTTGCTGGTGAGCCAGCTGTTTACGCTACGCGACTACCTGCGCTGGGTCTCCAGCGAGTTTTATCTGGCGGGGCTGCACTATGGCCATGGCACTGACTCTGCCTGGGATGAGGCGGTGGCGCTCTGCTTAGGCGCGCTGCACCTGCCGTGGAATATTGACCCCAGTGTATTAGAAGCGCGGCTGCTGCCCGTTGAACGCCAGCGGATTATTGCCCTGGCGCGGAAGCGTATCACCACCCGTCGCCCGCTGCCTTATTTGCTCGGCGAGAGCTTTTTTGCCGGTCACCCGTTTAGCGTTGATGAACGCGTGCTGATTCCGCGCTCGCCGATTGCCGAGCTGATTGAGGATGGCTTTGCTGCCTGGTTCCCAGAAGAGCCGCCCGCCAGTGTGCTGGACTTATGCACCGGCTCCGGCTGCATCGGCATTGCCACAGCTCTCTATTTGCCCACCTGCGAAGTGGCGCTTGCGGATATCAGCCAGGATGCTCTAGCCGTGGCACGGCAAAATATTACCCGCCACGATGTGGGCGATCGGGTACGTGCGGTCGAGTCGGACGTCTTCGGTGGCTTGGAAGGGCGGCGTTTTGATCTCATCGTCTCCAATCCGCCCTATGTGGATGCTCGCGACCTTGCCACCATGCCCGCCGAGTTTCGCCATGAGCCTTCGTTAGCGCTGGGCGCAGGCAGCGATGGCCTGGATATTGTGCGACGCATACTGCGTGAAGCGCGGGAACACTTAACCGATGAGGGCTGGCTGATTGTAGAGGTCGGCAACTCTGATCGCCATGTGGAAGCCGCGTTTCCCGACGTGCCTTTCTTATGGCTTGAATTCGAGCGTGGTGGCCAGGGCGTATTTGCCTTGAGCGCCGCTGAACTCGACGCCCATGCGGCGTCTTTCCAGTGAGGAACTAACCGCCATGTCTGGCAATACCTTTGGCAAACTATTTACCGTCACTACGTTTGGTGAGAGTCATGGCCCTGCGCTTGGTGCGATCGTGGACGGCTGCCCGCCAGGGCTTGAGTTAAGCGAAGCCGATTTGCAGCTCGATCTGGATCGCCGCAGGCCGGGCAGTTCGCGGCATACCACCCAGCGCAAAGAGCCTGATCAGGTGCGCATTCTGTCCGGGGTGTTTGAAGGCAAGACCACCGGCACCTCCATTGGCCTGTTAATCGAAAATACCGACCAGCGCTCCAACGACTACTCAAAAATCAAAGAGCAGTTTCGGCCCGCCCACGCGGATTACACCTACCACCACAAATATGGCCACCGTGACTATCGTGGTGGCGGGCGTTCCAGCGCCCGTGAAACCGCCATGCGGGTGGCCGCCGGGGCGATCGCCAAAAAGTATCTGGCCGCCCAAGGGGTGCAGATTCGCGGCTATATGAGTCAGCTAGGCCCGATCAAGATTGAATTCAAACAGTGGGAGTCGGTGGGCCAAAATGCCTTTTTCTGCCCTGACCCGGCGCGCGTAGCCGAATTGGAAGCCTATATGGATCAATTGCGCCGCGACCAGGATTCAGTCGGTGCTGAGATTACCGTGATTGCTGAGGGCGTGCCTGTTGGGCTGGGCGAGCCGGTATTTGACCGCCTGGATGCTGATCTGGCGCATGGTTTGATGAGTATTAATGCGGTAAAAGGTGTTGAAATAGGTGCAGGTTTTGGCTGTATCGCCCAGCGCGGCAGTGAACACCGGGACGAGATGACGCCAGAAGGTTTTCTCTCCAATCACGCTGGCGGCGTGCTTGGTGGTATCTCCAGCGGCCAGCCCATTGTGGCTCGCCTAGCACTAAAGCCGACGTCCAGTATCACCACGCCGGGCCGCTCCATTGATGTCCATGGACAGGCCGTCGAAGTAATTACCAAAGGGCGTCACGACCCCTGCGTGGGTATTCGCGCAACGCCCATTGCTGAGGCGATGATGGCGATTACGCTGCTGGATCACTGGCTGCGCCAGCGCGGACAAAATGGTGAGGTGAGCGTTGATACGCCGCGTTTAACCCAGCGCTAACGCAATACGGTGAGATTTGTAGTTCGCTGCTACACTCAAACAAAACAAATGCATGACTAACGGTCGTGACAAACAGTGCAGGAGACGCCTATGAAGATTAACGTTGAGTTTGATCTTACTCCGGACGAGTTTCGCCAATCACTGGGTTTGCCGGATGTCGAAGCTTTCCAGAAACACCTGCTGGAAAATATCCAACGGCAAATGGAGTCTGGGGTAGAAGGGTACGATCCCATGAGTCTCATGAGGCCTTTTCTCCAGCAGCCGATGATGCAGCAAGGTCTCTCTCAGGGGTTATCTGAAGGGCTGTCTCAAGGGCTAGCCAACTTCGGCACTTATCAGCAAATGATGCTGGATATGTTGCGCCAAGCGGGCAGCTCAAGCACTAATTCCACTAGTGCATCCTCGGCTAACGGCAGTGAAACCAAGAAAAGTGCTGATAGCACGAAAAGCAGTGCGGCAAGTGCTAATGCGAGTAATGCCAATAAAAGTGCCAGTAGCAGTAGTGGTGGTAAGACCAAGTCAACAGCATCGTCGCGCTCCCGTTCCGGTTCAAGCACGCGTTCTACATCCAAGCGTAGCGATGCATAGAATAAATTAGTCAGTTATCGCGGATTTACTTAACAGGCAGTATCAGGTCTGTTGAGGTAGGGCAGGGTAATACGGCACAGCATCACTGAAAGCAACAGTGGTGTTGCAATGCAGCATGCCAGGGATTACTCTTTTTGCAGTGCAGCAAAACTACATCACGATGAGTCACTCCAAGGCTCATGCCAAGGAACTAAACAGGAGCAGACACTATGCAAGACAATATGATGGACGCCTTTAACGCCCAAACTAAGCAAATGTTTGAGCCCATGCGTAAAATTAATTCGCTGATGCTTAACAACATGGAAAAAATGACCCAGTATCAGCTGGAAGCCATGAAGCGCTACAGCCAGATGGGTACCG
The DNA here is from genome assembly GCF_000236035.1 of Vreelandella boliviensis LC1. Classification (GTDB taxonomy): domain Bacteria; phylum Pseudomonadota; class Gammaproteobacteria; order Pseudomonadales; family Halomonadaceae; genus Vreelandella; species Vreelandella boliviensis. The sequence continues at coordinate 406,581 of NZ_JH393258.1, read as the reverse complement.
AGCGCATTCGTAGCGCCACTGAAATTCAAGACGCAGAAAGCCTACGTGATTTCGGCACCAAGCAAGCTGAAATGATGAACGAGCTTTCCCAACAGATGCAGGAAGATGCGCGCGTAATGAGCGAAATGAGCCTGCAGTTTAAGTCTGAAATGGAAAAAATGTTCAGCGAAGCCGGCCAGCAAATGTCCGAGCAAGCCAAGGCTGCTACTAAAAGCGAGCAGCCTGCCAAAGCCTCTAGTCAGTCATCGCGTAAGAGCTGATTAGTGACATCATCGCGGCGCCCAAGGGCGCCGCGATGCATTTATAAGCTTGAGCTTATATTTTAAAACTGATCTTAGCAAAAGCGGTCGGTGCGCCCGAAGATAGGCGTAGGGAGAATAAGTATGCAGTCAGCATGGCACAATCCGTTCCAGGCAATATCGCAAGGGCTCTCTGAGGGCTTGTCTTATGGACTGCCTCAAGGGCTTTCTGAAGGGCTATCTCAAGGTCTCTCTCAAGGTCTCTCTCAAGGACTGCCTGAAGGGTTATCGACAGCGGAGATTGAAGCCTGGAATAATCAGCTTAAAGAGATTGGTGAACAGTACCAAGGATTGATGCAGGATCTGCTTTCCCGTATCGCGCCCAGTGAAGCCGCCGACTCCATTTACAGTGATATGCGTGAAAGCTTTGAAGCGGGTGCGCAGTCGTTAATGCAAAACCCTACCCTACTGTGGGAAACCCAGAACCGTTTGCTACAAGACCAGTGGCTGTTGTGGCAGCAAGCCGTTCGTGGCATGGCTGGCGAGCAAATTACTCCGCTGATCACCCCGGCCAAAAGTGACCGCCGCTTTAAAGACGAAGCTTGGACTCAAGACCCACACTACATGGCCATTATGCAGCAGTACTTACTGTTCTCGCAGATGGTGGAAGAGCTGGTTGAAAGTTTAAGTGGTTTGGATGAAACCAAACAGCGTAACTTGATGTTTTACGCTCGCCAGTTGGTCAATGCGATGGCGCCCACTAACTTTATGACCACCAACCCAGAGGTCATGCGCCGTACCATTGAAACCCGTGGTCAAAACCTAGTGGATGGTTTAGCCCGCCTACGGGAAGATTTGGGTAACTCTGCTGAAGGTATTAATGTCCGCATGACCGATCGCGCCGCCTTTGGTGTGGGCGATAACATCGCCGTAACTCCCGGTTCGGTGGTGTATGAAAACGAATTGATCCAGTTGATCCAGTACACGCCAACGACGGAAAAGACCTTTAAAACGCCGTTGCTGATGGTGCCGCCGTGGATCAATAAGTACTACATTCTGGATCTACGTGAAGGTAACTCAATGGTTAAGTGGCTGGTTGATCAAGGACATACTGTCTTCTTGATCTCCTGGCGTAACCCTGGCCCGGAGCAGCGCGATATCACCTGGGCCGACTATATGCAGATGGGGCCGATTAGCGCCATGGAAGCCATTGAGCAGGCCTGTGGCGAAAAGTCGGTTAATCTACTCAGTTATTGTGTCGGAGGCACGTTGACTGCTTCTACGGTGGCGTATCTCACCAGCACTCGACGTGGGCGCAAAGTAAGGTCGGTAACCTATATGGCCACGCTGCAGGATTTTCGCGATCCTGGCGACATCGGCGTATTTCTTAATGAGCGGGTAGTTGAGGGGATTGAGAAAACGCTAGAAGCGAAGGGTTACCTTGATGGCCGTTCAATGGCCTACACCTTCAACTTGCTGCGTGAGAATGATCTGTTTTGGTCGTTCTACATTAATAACTACTTGAAGGGTGAAACGCCCGCCGCCTTTGATCTGCTCTACTGGAATACCGACGGCACCAATTTAGCCGCAGGTACCCATGCTTGGTACTTGCGCCATATGTACTTAGAGAACCGCTTGGTTGAGCCTGGTGGCATTGAACTGGATGGCGTGAAAATTGATCTGCGCAAGGTGTCAACGCCCAGCTATTTCGTATCCACCAAAGAAGACCACATCGCCAAATGGAACAGCACCTACTATGGGGCGTTGCTACCCAAGGGGCCGGTCACCTTTGTACTAGGCGGCTCTGGGCATATTGCGGGTATCGTCAACCCGCCCCATAAAAACAAGTACGGCTACTGGACTAACGACGCACTGCCGGAAAGCCATGACGCCTGGCTGGAAAGCGCTACTGCTCAGGAAGGCTCCTGGTGGCCACACTGGCAGGCGTGGATGACCGAAAATAGCTATGCCGATAGCGAAAAGATGGTGCCCGTGCGCCAACCTGGTGATGGTGAACTCAAGGTGATTGAGCCTGCGCCAGGACGCTATGTGAAAACGACAATTCCCGAAGTGCTAGGGGAAATTCCGTCTAAAACGTAATTACTTAGCTGGGTTTGAATAGCATAGCTGGTGCCCAAAACCAGAAAAAAAAGCCCGCTGAAATCAGCGGGCTAGACGTCACGGTCTTTTACGTCAAAAGGATCGATGCTGCTAAGTCTTTAACTAAATCTTTCACTACTAAGTCATTAATTGCGGATTAAGTAGTCGAAGGCGCCCAGCGATGCCTTGGCGCCTTCGCCCATGGCGATGATGATCTGCTTGTAGGGCACAGTAGTAACATCCCCTGCGGCGAATACGCCGGGTACCGAGGTCATACCGTGAGCATCCACGATGATCTCACCGCGGGGCGTCATTTCAATCGGTGAGCCTTTCAGCCATTCGGTGTTAGGCACCAGACCAATCTGAACAAAAATACCTTCCAGCGCGATGGTTTTGCTCTCATCGGTGGTGCGGTCTTTATAGTTCAAGCCATTGACACGGCTGCCATCACCCGTCACTTCGGTCGTTTGTGCGTTGAGAATAATATCGACGTTAGGCAGGCTCTTGAGCTTTTTCTGCAATACCGCGTCGGCGCGCATCTCGCCCATAAACTCCACCAACGTGACATGGCCGACTATACCCGCCAGGTCAATCGCCGCTTCAACACCCGAATTACCGCCACCGATCACGGCTACCCGCTTACCTTTGAACAGCGGGCCGTCACAGTGGGGGCAGTAAGCCACGCCTTTGTTGCGGTACTGCTGTTCGCCGGGCACATTCATTTCGCGCCAGCGGGCGCCCGTCGCCAGTATCAGGGTTTTGCTCTTAAGCTTTGCGCCAGACTCAAAGGCGACTTCGTGCAAGCCACCTTCCACCTCGGCTGCTTTAAATGAGGTGGCAAGCTGCAGATTCATGACATCGACTTCGTAATCTTTTACGTGCTCTTCAAGCGCACTAACCAGTTTGGGGCCTTCGGTATGGGAAACAGAGATAAAGTTTTCAATTCCCATGGTGTCCGCTACCTGGCCACCGAAGCGCTCAGCTGCAACGCCGGTATTAATACCTTTACGTGCTGAGTAAATCGCTGCCGCCGCGCCTGCCGGACCGCCACCAATCACCAGCGTATCGAAAGCGGCTTTTTCGTTTAGCTTTTTGGCATCGCGTTCGGCGGCACCAGTATCAACCTTGGCCAGAATCTGCTCAAGTGTCATGCGGCCTTGATCGAACGGCTTACCGTTCAGATAAATGCTCGGCACCGACATGATTTCCCGCGACTCAACTTCGTCCTGAAACAGAGCCCCGTCGATAGCGACGTGGCGTACGTTCGGGTTGAAAATCGCCATTAGGTTTAGCGCTTGTACCACGTCAGGACAGTTCTGGCATGAAAGCGAGTAGTAAGTCTCGAACAGCATTTCGCCGTCGAGGTCTTTGATTTGGTCGAGTAGCTCATCAGAGGTTTTGGGCGGATGGCCGCCTACTTGCAGCAGCGCCAACACCAGCGATGTAAACTCGTGACCCATGGGGATACCAGCAAACACCACGCCCGTCTCTTCACCGGGGCGGTTGATCGCAAACGATGGCTTGCGGGCGTCCTGGCCATCGCTGTGTAGCGTAATCTTATCGCTTAAGCTGCTGATGTCCTCAAGCAGGCCGAGGAGTTCTTGCGACTTGGCACCGTCATCGAGGGAGGCAACGATCTCGAACGGCTGAGTCACTTTTTCCAGATACGCTTTCAACTGGGATTTTAAATTGGCGTCCAGCATGACAGTAGCTTCCTCGCAGGTAACAGACGTATTGAACACACGCGTGTGACGGTGCTAATCATTAATATTTAGAAACTGGTTTGAAAACTGTTTTAAAACAGAACGCCCGGGTGAAACCCGGGCGTAGAATCTGCACGCACTTGTGCTAGCAAATAAGAGCAAGCGCGTGAAAGCTGTAGGCGATTTAGATTTTGCCTACAAGATCCAGAGACGGAGCGAGTGTTTCTTCGCCTTCTTTCCATTTAGCCGGGCACACTTCGTTCGGGTTGGCACGAACGTATTGAGCAGCTTTCACTTTACGCAGCAGCTCTTCGGCGTTACGGCCAATGTTGCCAGCGTTGATTTCAACAATTTGGATTTTGCCATCGGGGTCGACAACAAAGGTGCCGCGCTCAGCAAGGCCGGCTTCTTCAATCAGTACTTCGAAGTTACGCGAAATACGTAGCGTCGGATCAGCAATCATCGGGTATTGCAGTTTACCGATGGTCTCAGAGCTGTCGTGCCAAGCTTTGTGAGTAAAGTGTGTATCGGTTGAAACGCTGTAGATTTCGACGCCCAGCTTCTTGAACTCAGCATAGTGATCAGCCAGATCGCCAAGCTCGGTCGGGCATACAAAGGTGAAGTCAGCCGGGTAGAAGAAAAAGATAGACCATTGGCCTTGCAGATCCGCTTCAGTCACATCGACGAATTCGCCATTCAGGTAAGCAGTGGCTTTAAACGGCTTTACTTCAGTGTTGATCAAGGACATTCAGATAATCTCCAGGTGTCATGAGTGTCGGGTTTATAAAGTATGGCTAATGCTAACGGCTAGTGACTAATGTCTAAAATTAAAAAAAGCCATCTAGCCAATAGCATTGCCCTATTGGCGGATAAGAGAATCCTGTTTCATTGGCTACTTAATGGGGTCGGTAGGGTAAAATACAAGAATTTTTCACATTGTCTTGCGGCCGACGTCGCTGCACCGCAAAATTCGCACGGTCAGCATTATGGCCTACGCTATTGTTAGCCGCTGATAGCTGGTGGCGACAGCAGCAGGGCGCACTTGGTAAAAGGCACTTGGCAAATTATTTGGCTGAATCGTTTAGTGAATAGCTTAGATAACAGGAGCAGTGATAATGGGGAACATCCATAAACTTTCCGCGGCCGTTGCGGCCATCTCATTCGCCGCAGCGGCTAGCGCTACCCACGCTGAAGAGGTGCGGGTGTTTAACTGGTCAGACTACATTGCTCCGGAAACGCTGGAAAAATTCACCGAGCGTACCAGCATTGAAGTGATCTATGACGTTTATGATAGCAATGAAATTTTGGATGCCGCACTGCTCGCCGGGCGCTCCGGCTACGATGTAGTGGTGCCCTCTACCCACTACTTTACTCGTCAATTGAGTGCCGGTGTTTACCAGACGCTCAATCATGAGTTACTGCCCAATTTTGACAATCTCAACCCCGAACTGATGACCCGCTTGGAAACCATCGATGCCGGTAGCGAATACTCTGTTCCCTATATGTGGGGCACCAATGGTATTGGCTATAACGTTGATCGCGTGAAGGAGATTTTGGGTGACGACGCGCCGGTGGATAGCTGGGCTCTTCTATTCGACCCTGAAATAACTGCTGCGTTGAGCGAGGCGGGCTGCGGCTTGTCGATGCTGGATTCAGGTGATGAGATGCTCTCTCCCGCTATGGCGTATTTGGGCTTAGACCCGCTTAGCGAAAATATTGATGACCTGGAAGCTGGCGGCGAGTTGATTGCCGGTGTTCGCGACAATATGACCTACTTCCATTCGTCACGCTATGTGTCTGATCTGGCGAATGGTGATATCTGCGTATCCGCTGGCTACTCTGGCGATATTTTCCAGGCTGCCGAGCGTGCTGAAGAGGCTGGCCGTGATTTCAGTATTGGTTACAGCATTCCCAAAGAAGGCGCTGCCCTCTGGTTCGATATGATGGCAGTTCCCGCTGATGCGCCGAACACTGAAAACGCTCACGCCTTTATCAACTTTATTCTCGACCCGGAAATCGCCGCTGAAATTACCGAGTACGTGCGTTATGCCAATCCTAACGTGGCGGCCAATGAGTATCTCTCTGATGAGATCATCAATGACTCGGCTATTTACCCGGAAACCGAGGTCATGCAAAACCTGTACGTAGCGATTGAAAAGCCTCAAGATGTGCAGCGCGCCCGCACGCGTATTTGGAATCGCGTGAAGTCGGGTCGTTAAACCGACATTTATCCGACGGCGAGCCAGAGGCTGATACTCACCGGCTCGCTGTTCATCTTTTTTAATGCCCGGGTTTCCGGGCCTTTTGATGGGAGTGGCGAATGGTCACTACGCCCCTGTCGAACGAGCCTTCATCTGCTTTGCCAATTACTTCTACCTCGCCGAGATCCCAGGGCAAAACCCCGCGGTTTGCTGAAGATGTGGTGCTGGAAGTAAAACGCTTGAGCAAGCGGTTTGATGATGCGCTGGCGGTGGATGATGTCAATTTGCAGGTTAAGCGCGGGGAGATTTTCGCGCTATTGGGTGGTTCCGGGTCGGGTAAATCAACCCTGCTGCGGATGTTGGCGGGCTTTGAGACGCCCTCTGAAGGCCGCATTTTATTAGACGGTGAAAATATCACCGCGATGCCCCCGCACAAGCGGCCTATCAATATGATGTTTCAGTCCTATGCGCTATTTCCGCATATGACGGTGGCGCAGAATATTGCCTTTGGCTTAAAGCAGGACAAGCTACCCAACGCAGATATCGACGCTCGCGTCGCGCATATGCTGAAGCTGGTGCATATGGAGCGTTTTGCCAAGCGCAAGCCGCACCAGCTCTCTGGCGGCCAGCGCCAGCGGGTGGCGCTGGCGCGTTCGCTCGCCAAACGACCAAAATTGCTGCTGTTAGACGAGCCCATGGGCGCGCTGGATAAAAAGCTGCGCACTGAAATGCAGCTGGAGGTGGTCGAGATCATCGAGCAGGTAGGGGTTACCTGCATTATGGTCACCCACGACCAGGAAGAGGCCATGACCATGGCCGACCGCGTGGCGATAATGGCCGATGGCTGGATTGAGCAAGTAGGCTCGCCAATCGATATTTATGAAAGTCCGGTAAGCCGCATGGTGGCGGAATTCGTCGGCACTGTGAATCTGTTTGAAGGGGAGATTATCGAAGACGCAGCCGACCACTGCCGCATTGTCGCACCTGCACTTGAACGACCTATTTACATTGACCATGGTATTACCACTCAGGCGTCGAATCGTCGGGTTTGGGTCGCAATTCGACCTGAAAAAATCTGGCTAACCCGCGAGAAACCCACCACTGAATATAACTGGGCGGAAGGCAAGGTGGATGATATCGCCTATCTAGGCGGTTTCTCGCTCTATTACGTGCGCACCCAGTCGGGCCAGATCATTAAAGTCAGTATGGCCAATACAAAGCGTCGCGGTGATCGGCCTACCTGGGAAGACAGTGTGTATGTCTACTGGGAAGATCACAGCACGATTGTTTTGAACCGCTAACGCCTTTAACCGCTAGCATACTGAACTGCAACAGTGGCGCATTCCTTACCGCGAGGAGACGGCCCTTAATGAAGTTATCTCGTTCTTCAGCACTGCTCAAACGCTTGCAGTTAGGGCGTCGGGCAGTGATCGCGTTTCCGCTTGTGTGGCTAACGCTGTTTTTTTTACTGCCCTTTGCGCTGGTGCTCAAAATCAGCCTCTCCGAGGCGGCGATTGCCATTCCTCCCTATGGCCCGCTGCTTGAGTACGTCGATCAGACGCTGCATGTATTTCTCAACCTAGGCAATTACCTTTTTCTGCTCTCCGACTCGCTATATATCGCCGCCTACTGGGGTTCGGTGAAGACGGCGTTTATCGCCACGCTGGCCTGTTTGCTGCTGGGTTACCCGATGGCCTATGCCATGGCACGGGCACCGGCCCGCTGGCAGTTGCTGTTACTGCTGCTGGTGATGTTGCCGTCGTGGACGTCGTTTTTGATTCGTGTCTACGCTTGGATGGGGATTCTCAGTAACAGCGGCTTAATCAATAACCTGTTGATAGGGGTTGGCCTGATTGATTCGCCGCTGCGTATGATGAATACCCAGTTTGCGGTCACCATTGGTATTGTCTACGCCTACCTGCCGTTTATGGTGTTGCCGCTGTATGCCCACTTAACGCGCATGGATAACTCGCTATTAGAGGCCGCTGCTGATCTTGGCTCGCGCAAACTCAATACCTTTATCAAAGTCACCTTGCCGCTCTCTACTGGCGGCATCGTAGCCGGTTCGATGCTGGTGTTTATTCCGGCGGTAGGGGAGTTTGTGATCCCCGAGCTGCTGGGCGGCCCTGACACGCTAATGATCGGCAAAGTGCTGTGGGAGGAGTTCTTCCTCAACCGCGACTGGCCCGTGGCGTCGGCGCTGGCCATGGTAATGCTACTGCTGTTACTGGTGCCGATTGTCTGGTTCCACCGCTACCAGTCCCGCGAATTTCAAGAGTGACGCTTGAATCATGATCAGAATGCGACGGCCTAACTTCTCGACGGTCATGCTGGTGCTTGGCCTACTGTTTCTTTACCTGCCGATGTTTGTGCTGGTGGTGTATTCGTTTAACGCGTCGAAACTGGTCACAGTGTGGGCGGGGTTTTCCACCCAGTGGTACGGCGAACTGTTTCGTGATCAGCAGATATTGTCGGCGGTGTGGACGAGCCTACGCATCGCTTTTTTTGCGGCCAGCATGGCGGTTTGCTTGGGCACCGTGGCGGCCTTTGTGATGACACGCTTCGGCCACTTCCGAGGCAAAACGGCGCTATCGAGTATGGTGACGGCGCCGCTGGTGATGCCTGAAGTAATAACGGGTCTCTCGCTATTGCTGCTATTTGTGCAGATGGCGCAGATTACCGGCTGGCCCGCCGACCGGGGTATGGCGACGATCTGGATTGCTCACACTACCTTTTGCAGTGCCTACGTGGCGGTGGTGGTGGCGGCAAGGCTGCGGGAAGTAGATCATTCGATTGAAGAGGCTGCGATGGATTTGGGCTCGCCGCCGCTGAAAACCTTCTTTTCGATCACGTTGCCGATTATTACCCCGGCGCTGGCGGCTGGCTGGCTGTTGGCCTTTACGTTGTCACTCGATGACCTGGTGATCGCCAGCTTTGTCTCAGGCCCAGGGGCTAATACGCTGCCCATGGTGGTGTTTTCATCGGTACGTATGGGCGTGTCGCCAAAGATTAATGCGCTCGCCACGTTGATTATATTGACCGTATCCCTGGCAACGTTATTGGCTTGGTTTTTTATGCGGCGTAATGAGACCAAGCGGAAGGCTGCCCTGCAAGAGGTTTAATTCAAGCTATAGGACGTCGTCGTCGCGCCCGGCGACAATGCTGTCGAGTGCCCCTGTCATCGGCGAGACGATAATTTGTAGCTGGATGGGTGCGCAGCACTGATGGCAATCTTCCCAGGTGTCATGGCTGCCCTGTGAAGTATCAATGAGAAAGGTCAGTGGAGAATCGCAGTAAGGACAGTGAAAGTCATAATTGACCAGGGCGTCGTCTTGCATTGTTGGCTACCTTGTATAGCGGGTGCGCTGAATCAGGCATTTGTTTTACATTGCGTGATTCATAAAACGTTGAGTGTAGCAGTATGGCGGTCAGGTAAAGCATCGTGGGATTGAATCAGGTAGGATATTCATAGGTTCCTAAAGCAAACGCAGTGAGAGTAGCGATGATGTTACGTAACATGGCAGTAGCGGCCCTAGTGGCCTTTCCGATGGTCGCGTTGGCTGAAACTCCCAATGTCACCCCTGGTGAGTGGGAGTTTGTGAGCAAAACCAGCATTAGCGGCGAAATGGAAATTCCGGATCAAACGGAAACCGAGCGCCAGTGTATTACCCAGGAAGAGCTTGAGGGCGCTGAATTCGGCTTCATTGAGGAGGAGGAGGGTTGCGAGCTGCTCGACCAGGAGTTGAACGCGGACGGCCTAAGCTACAGCATGGTGTGTCGTGCTGAGGGCGGTGAAGCCACCATCGATGGCGAAATGCGTTTTATGGGTGAACGTATCGAAGGCAGCGTTGATATCCTTACCCAGTCACCCATGGGTGAGCTGAGCATGAATACCGTGATTGAAGGCGAGCATCTCGGCGAGTGTGAGTAATCGCTAGCTCTCTTTTCAAAGGGTGCCAATAGGCACCCTTTTTCATTGAGAGTGTTATTGCGAAGAGTGAAACGACGAAGCTTCGCAATGACATCCCTCCCGCCCAAATTGCCACGCTTCAGTCGCCATGACATCAGTCCGCTGGCGCGTTTGCAATTTCCTCCTCCAACTGCCGCTTAACGGCACCTGGAGAACCAGTGTGACGCGCGAGTAGATCGTAAGCCACAGGCACGACAAACAGCGTAAACAGCGTCGCCGAGCCTACCCCCGCCATAATTACAGTGCCGATGACCAGGCGCGACTCTGCCCCAGGCCCTGTCGAGACAATCAGTGGAATGGCACCGGCCATGGTGGTCACGGCGGTCATTAGGATGGGTCTTAAACGCGTCACAGAGGCTTCAATCAACGCCGTACGAAATGCTTTTCCCTCGTCGCGCAGTTGGTTGGCAAACTCGACAATCAGAATGCCGTTTTTAGCCGCTAGGCCAATTAGCAGCACCAAGCCTACTTGGCTGTAGATATTCAGCGATTGACCGCTTAACAGCAGAGCGAGTAGAGCACCGCTCATCGCTAGCGGCACTGTGAGCATAATCACAAAGGGGTGAATCAGGCTCTCAAACTGCGCGGCTAACACCAAAAAGACCACTAATGCGCCCAGTATCAGCAGAAAAGCGGTAGCACCGCTGGCCTCTTGGAAGTCCCGCGAGGCCCCTGCCACATTGGTTTGTGCCTCTTCTGGCAGTAGCTCTATGGCACTCTGCTCTAAATAGTTCAAGGCTTCACCGAGGGGGTAGTCATCCGCCAAGTTGGCTTCAATTGTAATCGCCCGTATACGGTCAAAGCGGTTCAGGGTGCTGGCGCCAGCAAAGTCGGAGAGGGTGACCAGGCTGGCCAGAGGTATCAGCTCGCCTGTGCGCGCTGAGCGCACCTGTATGTTGTCCAGCGCTCTTGGGCTGTTTTGGCTACCGCGGTCACCTTCCAAAATCACATCGTACTCTTCACCGTCATCAACATAGCGTGTGACGTTACGCCCACCTAATAATACTTCAAGCGTTCTGCCGATCTCGGTCACGGTAACGCCTAGCGAAGCGGCACGCTCGTAGTTAATGTCGACCCGCAACTGCGGCTGGGTTTCGTTATAGTTGCTCTCAAGTGCCATTAAACGCGGATTGTTTTCGCGCACATGATCAATCAGCGTATCGCGCCAGCGGGCAAGCTCTTGGTAACTGCCTCCGCCCAGCACAAACTGTACCGGCTTTTGGGTACGCTGCCCAAACCCTTGGCGCATCACCGGGAAGGCTTGTACCCCCGGCAGGGTGCGTAGCTTTTCGCGCACTTCGGCCATAATCTCCCAGGCACTGCGTCGACTGCCCCAGTCGGCCATATTGACGATAATAAAGCCGCTGTTAAAGTTTTCAATGTTGCCGAAACCACGCGGGGCGCGAACGACCACGCGCTCCAACTCGCCGCTTTCTACCAGGGGCGTCATACGCGATTCGATCTCATCCATGTAATCCATCATGTAGTCGAAGGTGGCACCTTCAGGGCCATTCACTAACACGATAAAGTTGCCGCGATCCTCCTGTGGGGTGTATTCGTTCGGCAGCACCGTGGCCAGCCAGGCGGTGGCACCAATCAGCAATGCAAACGCAGCTATTACCAGCCAGCGCATTTTAAGCATCCACTCTAACGACGCCTGGTAACGTCGCTGGGTGCCGCTAAGCAGCCACTGCACCGCTTTGCCAATCCGGCTGTCGTGCATGCCCGGCTTAAGAATTTTGGACGCCATCATTGGCGTAAGCGTTAACGCCAACAAGGTAGAGACCACTACCGCGGCGGCCATGGTCAACGCGAACTCGGAAAATAGCCGACCAATATCGCCTTGCAGCATACTGAGCGGCACGAAAACCGCCACTAACACCAGGGTGGTGGCGATGACGGCAAAGGCGATCTGCCGAGTACCGCGAAAGGCGGCGACTAACGGTGTTTCGCCGTAGTCGTGCATGCGTCGGTTAATATTTTCAAGCACTACGATAGCGTCATCGACAATCAGACCGATCGCCAGTACCAGCGCTAGCAGCGTTAGCAGGTTAATCGAGAAATTCATCGCGGCAAGAGCGGTAAAGGCTCCAATAACGGCAATCGGAACGGTCACCGCAGGAACCAGGGTGGTGCGCAAATTGCCCAGAAACAGAAAGATCACCACCACGACCAAGCCCATGGCGATAAATAGCGTCATAACGACCTGCTTAATCGCCCCGGAGACGAACAGCGAGGCGTCGTAGTTCAGGCTCAGAGACATGCCTTCGGGTAGCGTGCCTTGTAGGCGTTCAAGCTCTACCTGCACCGCTTCGGAGAGCTCTATCACATTGGCCGTCGACTGCATGATCATGCCCAGGCCCACCATGGGTATGCCATTAGAGCGGAATACCGAGCGATCCTCTACCGCGCCCACTTCTACTCTGGCCACATCAGCAAGGCGTACCAGATAGCCATTTTCGCCCTGATTGGGGGAGGCGCTGCGGGTGGCATTGAGGGCAAGGCGCTGAAAATCCTCCGCACTAGCAAAACTACGCGGGAGGCGAACAATAAACTGACGATCTTCGGATTCAAGCGAACCCGCAGGCAGTTCAACGTTCTCTGCCCGGAGTGCATCTTCAATATCGCTAACGGTGAGTCCCCGCGCGGCCAAGGCGTTTCGATCCAGCCACACGCGCATGGCATAGTCACTGCCGCCGCCGACACGCACTCGTGCCACCCCAGGCTGAACGGACAAGCTGTCGACCAGAAAGCGGTTTGCGTAATCGGTCAACTCGGTGATGGAGTAGTCTTCGCCAGAAAGGCTTAGCCACACCACTATCTCTTCGCTGCTATCGGCTTTGGTAACCTCGGGGTTATCAGCGTCGTCGGGTAGGTTGCGTAGCGCGCCGGAAATGCGGTCGCGAATGTCATTGGCGGCGGCATTGATATCCATATCAATGCTAAACTCGATTTCGATTCGCGAGCGGCCATCTTCGCTGCGTGAGGTAATCAGCTCAATGCCTTCAACGCCAGCAATACGGTCTTCTAGCACTTGAGTAATGCGTGTTTCGACCACGCTGGCCGAGGCGCCGGGGTAGCGGGTATCGACGGTGACTACTGGCGGGTCGATGGTAGGATACTCTTGCAGCGGCAAGCGATTAAGCGCCAGTAGACCGAAGGCAATAATCAGTGCTGCGATCACCATTGCCAGGACGGGGCGCTGAACAGATATATCCGATAAGCGCATTAGCGGTCGGCCTCCAGCAGCGCTCGTATACCGGTCTCTTCATCGACAATCCCGATCAACCTCGCTTCTTGCCCATCTCGGGCCAGTTGTAGGCCATGAACGACAATTAAATCGTCAGGGGCTAAGCCCTCAAGAATTTCCACCTCCCCATTGCGCCGCTCGCCGATCACCACTTCGCGTCGTGCCAGGCGTGTGGTGCCCTCAGGCTGTTCGATAAGCATCACAAAGTGGCGGTCACCGCTAGGCTCAATGGCAGCCTCAGGGATGACAATGGTGTCGCGTACGCGTTGTTGAACGATCACTTCCATCAGCATGCCGGGACGCAGTCGGTCATCGGCATTATCGAGATCAGCACGGATGTTAACGCTGCGCGTTACTGGATCCACCCGCGTACCGATGGTAGCGACTTCGCCGCTAAAGATGTCGTCAGGGTAGGCGGCAGTCGTGGCATTAAGCATCAAACCCGGCGAGAGGCGGCCCAGGAATACCTCGGGTACGCCAAAATCGAGTTGCATAACATCCAATTTATCGAGCGTCACCAGCTCCATTCCTGGGGTGACCAAGGCACCGATACTGATATTGCGAAAGCCGACACGGCCGTTAAAGGGGGCTTTTATTTGATAATTAGCTAGCTGAGCTTCAATTGCTTGAATATTGGCATCTGCCTGACGCAGCCGAGATAGGCTATCTTCTACATCGGCCCGGGCCGCAAGATTGCGCTCTTGCAGCTGTGAAGCCCGGTTGGATGCATTGAGCCGCTCTTCGCGAAGTGCCTGGGAGGCCCTTAACTGCGCCTGCTCTTCTGCATCTTCTAAGCGAATAAGCAGTTGCCCCTTTTCTACCTGCTCGCCGTCACGGAAATTGATATCGGCAACAATGTCCGTGACGGTAGCTGATAGCGTGACGCTCTCATCAGCGCTAAGCGTTCCCAAGGCTTCCAGTGGGTCCGACCATGTGCTCATGACTACCCGCGTGCCGATGACTGATGGCGTGGATTGGGCGATCACCACATTGGATAGCAGCAGGGTGAGAGGTACCAGCGCGAGTCGCAACAGCTGTCGTCGATGAATAGGCAAAAGCATAGTGTTCTCAGCGTTAGATAATATTCATACAATAATTGTATAGGGTAATTCGGTTATATAATAATTTTTAAGCCTGACCCTGTTAAAATGCCTGCTTTTTACAGCGGGAGTCGCCCTCATTATGAGCTGTCCATTATGATCTATGATGTCGTCATCATCGGAGCTGGCGCTGCGGGCTTAATGTGCGCGGCGCAGGCGGGCTATGCCGGCAAACGGGTGTTAGTGCTTGATCATGCTAACAAAGCGGGCAAGAAGATCCTGATGTCCGGGGGCGGTCGCTGCAACTTTACCAATCTTGGCACTACGCCACAGCACTTTTACTCGTCAAACCCTCACTTTTGTATATCGGCGCTTAAACGCTACCGGCCTGAGCATTTTGTCGAGCTGGTTGAGCGCCATGGCGTTGAACATGTGGAGAAAACACCGGGGCAGCTATTCTGTGCAACCTCTGCCAAAGAGATCGTCCGCACGCTACTTACCGAGTGTGAGTGGGCGGGGGCTGAAATAAAACTCAGTACACAGATTACTCGCGTGGAGCAGCAGGGCAGTGCCATGCGGCTAACGACCTCGATAGGTAAAATCGATACGGGTGTGGTGGTAGTGGCGAGCGGTGGGTTTTCCATTCCGAGCATGGGAGCGACGGGGTTTGGTTATGACATAGCCCGTCAATTTGGCCTGGAGGTGTTCGATACCCGTCCTGGACTGGTGCCGTTTACCTTGAGCGATACCTGGAAAGCGCGCGCAGCAGAGCTTTCTGGCTTGAGCGTGCCAGTGACCGTTAGCGCTGGCAGTTGCCGCTTCGTGGACCCTATGCTGTTTACCCACCGCGGTTTGTCTGGGCCGGCGATGCTGCAGATATCCAGCGTCTGGCAGCCCGGTGAGAGCATTACGGTTGATCTGCTGCCCGGGGAGAATGTGGCGGAATCGCTGCGCGAGGCGCGACAAGAGACCCCTAAGCGTCAGCTTTCTACTTGGCTTGGCGAACGCTTTCCAAAGCGTCTAGCGCAAGCACTGCTAGAATGGTATCCCGACCATGACCCGGCACGGCCACTGGCCCAGTATGCTAACGCAGCGTTGGATGAGTGGGCGGGAAGACTCAATGCCTGGCAATTGAAGCCAGCAGGAACCGAAGGTTGGCGCACCGCTGAAGTAACCATGGGTGGGGTCAATACCGATGCGCTATCGTCCAAAACCTTTGAGGTTAAAGGTTTACCACAGCTTCGTTTTATCGGAGAAGTATTGGATGTAACGGGGGAGCTAGGTGGTTATAACTTTCAGTGGGCGTGGGCTAGCGGAGTAGCCTGCGGACAATCTTGCTAAGCAGCGCCACTAGTCCAGGCAATAGCGTCAGAGTTAAGTAGCCACTTTGGCTAATAATTTAAGCTTCTTGAGCAGCATATAGCCTGCAAGGGCTTTTCTGCCTGCCACCATTGCTCCACCTGGGTGGCGTATCAGCTTGAATGCGGCAAAGCCGCCGACGATGTAGAGCGGTAGTTTGAAGCTTTGCCAATTTTTATCCAGCGGTAAAGCTGCCTGTTGCAAATAATCGCTATCGACCAAAATATCCACGCGCTGCTGCTCCAATTCAGCCAGCAGCAGCGCTTTGCGCTCAGCGCGACTTAGTGGTTTCGTTGGCGGTTTAGCGGTGTCTGCGGATGGTTTCATCGCTTGGCTCCTCAAGCAATGCTCGATCTGCGGCAAGCTGTTTGAGTGTTTCTTTTAAAAGAGAGTGTTGCTTGGACTGGCGAATCGCAATAACCGCGAGTAGCAAGCTGGCACCGATCAACACACCAGCACTGATGGCAATGGCGGTCAAGCGATAGCTATCCCAGAACAGAACCACTACTAATGCCGTCAACGTGGCAATACCCAGCAAGAGCAGCAGTAAGCTTGCTCCTGCGAGTAGCAGTAGAACCAGTAAGCGAGCACGCTCCTCTTCTAACTCAAACACCGCCAAACGCAGGCGGGTTTCACTATTAGCAATCAGCGATTTCAGTAGGCGTTTGGCAGCAGAGAAGACGCGTTGGGTGGGACCCAAAGCCATTAGCGACGACCGAGTAGCATACCCACAACCACACCCGCTGCGGCACCAATGCCAATGCTCGTCCAGGGGTTGTCATGCACGTAGCGGTCACAGCAGTCAGCTTGATGAGACAACGTTTCACGTGTGTCTTCATAAATACGCTCACCGCGTGCTTCGAGGCGTGCGCGGGTATCTTTTAATCGACGCTCCGCACGTTCGCGAAGGTCATGCATTTCACCGCTGGCATCTTTTGACGTGGCATTGACCAATTCTTCAACTGTTTCGCTCAAGTGGCGAAGGTCTTCTTTAAGTTGGTCAGAGCGTGTAGTGGTGTCTGAATTATGTTTAGCCATGGAGTCTTCCTTTGACGGACGAGTGAATGATTGGTCTACTACAAGCATAGCAGCCACTTAATAGCAGACAAGTAAATGCGCCTATTGGTTCAGCCCTGTGGCACTAAATAAGGGATTTAAGCTAAACCCAAGGCTTAAGCGGTGCACGCGATGATCATAATCGATCATGCTTTCACCATATCCATAGTAGTACTGTACATGCGCCCGCAAGCTGTTGAAGGCAGGCCAACTGTAATCAATCTGGGTGCCAATATTGCCAGCACTAGGGTTGCCACGTAACTGACCACTCACTTCATGGTTGTTATTGAGGCGTTTGGCGAGACGAATATCGCCGTATCCCATGTAGCGTTCGATATCTGGGTTGTCGTCATCCTTTGAGGATTCTGGTACGCGCCAATGCGGTGCCAGGGTAAGCGCCCAGTCGCCGCGTTGAAAGTTGCTTTCAAGATAAACCCGATTCCAGCTACGTGAGAGAGGATCTGAGCGACCATTAGACTGGTGATTGAGGGATACTCGGTTGCGGGTATTCACCCAGCCAAGCGCCTCCCAGGCATTGTCAAAGTCGATAAATATTTCCGGCTCGTAGTTGGTTTCTCGGAAAGGCGACGAGGCGTCGGTGTTATAAGCCTGCCACCAACTGCGCTGTGTGTAGCCAAAGTAAACGTCGCCGTAGTTACCAAACACCTGCTCAGCCAGATTAACTTTGGCGCTGAACTGGAACTTCAACTCCACGTCATCCATTTCACTATCGTCAGAGATGTTGCGGAAGCTTTCACGGTTCTGGTTGGTGTTATAGCTAACCGGAAACAGGTAGTTGGTACGGTGGGTCGTAATTGAAAATGGGTTCCGGGTTGATTCCTGTTCAAGCTTACGGCGCTCGCTTAAATCTTCCCGTGCAGCTTCTTCCGGCAACTGTTCAAACGGTATGCCCTGCGCAGCATCTTCGGGGCTCTCAATATGCTGTAACTGTTGATGCAGATCATGCAGCTCAGCGTTGAGGGCACGGATACGCGCCTCAATCTCTTGTTGAGACTCAGCGACGACACTCGTACTAAAAGTAGCAAGACTCAGCAGGACAATAAGTTTCGTCAACGGCAGTTTTCGGGTGGCCATCAAGGTGACTCGCAAAATGAATGAATAGGCAAATGCCAAGCTTGTTTCTATCACGCCGACTGCGGAAGTCAACACCTCTGATTGCGCTGCCTATCAGAACGTCTGACAATAACCCTACTATCCGTGTCTGCGGAGCTTTCGATGTCAACGAGGCATAAGTAACGTGGTGAGATGCGTCTGTAAGTGGAGTATATCCTGTTTGTTCCTGCTGTTCGTTATGAGCAGTGCCGCTATTAATCCAGCCCACGCTGCGCTTCAAGCCAGTATGCTCGAACGGGTGCCAGAGTCGGCTGAGCTGGCATCAAGGCTTGCTCAGATAGAGGCGGCTGAAGGAACGTTGACCGCCCAGCAGGCAAGCGATAAAGAGGCCCTAGAGGCGGCCCTTGACGCATATGAGCGGTTGGCCTCTGTAGATGAGCGCCTTGCTGCGTTAGACACCCGTGTAGAACAAGCCCCTGAAATGCTAGCACGTCTGCAACGTGAGTTGAGCGAAGCTGAAGAAACCTCGCAGCAGCTAACCGTTGCCGACTTGAGCGATCGTGCCCTCGACGAGCTGGAAACGTTGCAATCCAACGCCGTGGTCGAGCTACAGCAATTGCAAAGCCAGCTGGCGGAAGTGAACTCGCAGCTACTGGCCGCCCAAACACTGCCTGAACGTGCCCAGCAATCCATCGCGGAAACCCTCCAACGCGCGGAGAGTTTACGCCGACAGCACGACGAGCGCGAGGCTTTGCTAGCGGATCGCCAACTCTCTGCACTGAGCGATGCCCGACTTATCCAGTTACGCCTTGAACGGGCGCTTGCCGAACGCGAAGTAAGCTTTTATCAGCGCGAGCTAAGCGCTAATAGCCGCCTGCGTGAGTTAGCGCAGGAGCGCCGTGATGTGCTAATGGTGCAGATTGATTATCAAGAGCAGCAGCTAACGATGCTGCAAGGGGTGATTGATCGGCAGCGTCGGTTGGCTTCTGAGCAAGCCATTGCCGATGCCGCCAGGGATAACCCATTAATCGCCGCGGGGCATCCGGTGGTGGTGCAAGCGCAGCAAACCAACCATACACTAAGCCTGGAGCTGCTTCGGGCAACCGACCGCGCTAACAGTATTGTGCGCGAAAATATTGAAGCCCAGCGGCAGTTGGAGAACGTGCGTCAGCTACAGCGTAGCCTTAATGAGCAAATTGAGGCTATCCGCGGTAGCCAACTGCTGTCGCGTATTCTGCGCGAACAGCGCAAGTCGTTGCCCCCCTTGTCGGCACCACGAGATTTGCAGGACGAAATCGCCGACCTGCGTTTAAAACAGTTTGATTTAGTCCGCCAGCGCGATCAGCTACGCCAAAGCGAACAGTATGCCACTTCGCGTTTAGCCGAAGCGGGCATAGAGGCGACGCCAGGGCTGGTCGACTCCCTTTCGAAGCTTTATCAATCACGCCGTGAGCTGGTCGAACAACTGGAGCAGTCTTACGGCAGCTTATTAAGCGCAGCTATTGAGCTGCAGCTCAACCAGCAGCAGCTAATAACGACGACCAGTGAGTTACGCAAAACCATCGATGAGCAGCTGTTTTGGGTCGCCAACAGCCGTCCATTGGATCTTAATTGGGTGCGCCAATTACCGCGCAACCTGCGGCTAGAGTGGCAAGAAGGAGAGTGGCGCGCCATTTTGCCTACCCGCTGGCAAGGGTTCTCGTGGGAAGTGCTTAGAGGGGCACCGCTAGTGGTGTTAAGCCTGGTGCTAATGGGATTGCGTCGAAAGATTAAGGCCCGCTTGGCCAAACTGCATTCGCAGATTGGTCGGTTAAAGAGCGATACCCAGCTGCATACTCCTAGGGCGGTGCTGCTGAATGCGCTGCTGGCACTCTCAGGCCCGCTGGCATTAGCGGGTATTGGCGTTGGCCTGCTTGGGGCGGCGGGGTCGTTAGCTAATAGTGTTGCCCCGGCACTGCTTCAATTAGCGCTTAGCTGGGCAGCTGTCGCCTGGCTGCGCAGGTTATTAGTCACCGATGGCGTGGCTGAACGTCACTTTACCTGGTCGCCGCACTACAATGCCCGGTTGCGTCAGCTGTTAGGCGGGTTGGGTATCGCCTTAATGCCGGTGATTGCCATTGCGGCGATGTCCGGAGAGATGGAAACGCCGCTAGCGCTGCGTCCTGTCGCCTTGGGGATACTTTCGTTTGGCTTGATAGCGATGAGCTGGTGGCTGGCGCAATTGATACTGGCGCATATTCCCATTTTTGGCGTGCACCTGTTTCGCTTGCTGTTGGGCCTGGCGATGGCCTCGGTGCCGCTAATTCTGCTGGGATTGGTGGCCTGGGGTTATGAATACACTGCGTTACGCCTAGTGGGGCGGTTCGCGATTACCCTTTACTTGCTGGGGCTATGGGTCGTGGTGGAAGCCTCTTTGGTGAGAAGTCTCGCGGTGGCCGCACGGCGGCTCGCTTATCGTCGTGCGCTGGCGCGCCGTCGTGCTCAGGTACAAGAGGGGGCGGAAGGTGGCCTCGAAGTAGTAGAGGAGCCTCCGCTGGATATGGCGCAGATCAATAGCCAGTCGCTGCGGCTTTCTAAGTTGATTGTGTTGATTGGCTTTAGTGCGCTACTTTATTTGGTTTGGTCAGACTTGCTTTCGGTGCTTGGCTATTTGGATAACGTGTCACTATGGGAGGCACAAGAAGGGGATCTGGTCGATACCGCTCTATCGATATCAGACATCTTTGCTGCCCTGCTGATTGTGGCTGTTACATTTATCATGGCGGGCAACTTACCCGGTCTGCTGGAAGTGATGGTGCTTTCCCGGCTGTCATTGAAACAGGGTAGCGCCTATGCCATTAGCTCGTTGCTCTCCTACACCATTGTGGGCACGGGGATTGTCATGGGGCTGTCAACCCTTGGCGTTTCCTGGGACAAACTACAGTGGCTGGTAGCCGCCCTGAGTGTGGGGTTGGGGTTTGGCTTACAGGAAATTTTTGCCAACTTTATATCCGGTTTGATCATCCTGTTTGAGCGTCCGATTCGTATTGGCGACACCATCACGATTGGCAATTTGCACGGTACCGTCAGCCGGATCCGTATCCGCGCGACTACCGTCACCGACTTTGATCGCAAAGAGATCATTATCCCCAATAAAACCTTTGTGACCGACCAACTGATTAACTGGTCGTTGTCGGATAACATCACCCGCGTTGTTCTCACCTACGGCGTGGCCCACGGCTCCGATATGGCCAAGGTGCATCAGCTGTTACGTCTGGTGGCGGATGAAAATCCACGCGTGCTAACCGATCCAGAACCCCAGGTTTTCTGTTTAAGCTATGGGCAGCACAGCCTCAATTTTGAGCTGCGCATTTTCGTCGACAACCTGCTCGACCGGTTGTTTGCCGCCGATGAAATTAACTGTCGGGTAGATGCGCTGTTTCGGGAAGCTGGCGTACGCGTGGCGTTTGAACAGATGGATGTGTGGCTACACCCTGATCAGGGTGTAGCGGTAAAAGTGCAGTCCACTAATCAACTGACGCCCCCCGCGTCAACTTAATGCTCGCTTAAGCCTCTTTTACTGCGTGAAGGAGAAATTCGCGGTTGCCGTCGCCGCCGGTAATTGGGCTCTCCTGCCAGTGGCGAATGGTAAGTCCGCAGGCGTTGCAGGTGCTGCGAATATTGGCTTCTACTACTGAAAAGTGCTTAGCGTCGCGCACCACGCCGCGTTTATCCAGGGCGCCGGGGGTTAGCTCAAATTGCGGTTTCACAAGCGAAATCAACTGCCCCCCCAGTGGTAGCAGGGCAGCAATTTCGGGCAGTATCAGCGTTTGAGATATAAATGAAACGTCCATGATGGCGCTATCGATGGGCATAGTGACAAGCACGCTGTTGAGGACTTGGCTGCTACTCATCGAGCGTGCATTTACCCCCTCCAGGCAGGTGACGCGTGGGTCGCAGCGCAATTCAGGTGCAAGCTGACCATGGCCAACTTCTATACCAATCACATGGCGGGCGCCAAAGCGCAATGCGCAGTCGCTGAAGCCGCCGGTTGATTGGCCTATATCCAGCACAACAGCATCATCAAAACGCAAATCAAGCGCTTTGAGCACCGCTTCTAATTTCAACCCTGCCCGTGACACATAGCGCTCTTCGGGATCGTCTTCTACTTCAAACCGGGTATCGTCAGGCCATTTTTCGGACGCTTTAGTTAACGGCTTACCATTCTCGGCAAGCCGTATACGCCCGTGACGAATAAGCCTTTGAGCGCGGGTACGCGAGTTGGCCAGCCCCTGGCTGACCAACAGTTGATCGAGTCGCATCATAGTGGTTGAAAGTGTCGGTAAGAGAGCGGCTTACCCCACGTCTGGGGGTGAATTGGTTAGGGTTGAATTGGAACCTTGATCCGCCTGCAGTTCGGTAGGCGGTAGGCGCGAGGCCCCCCAACTACGGTGCAGGAATTGTTTAACATTTTCCACCTCTTCGCTGGTGACGTCTGCTATGTCAACACGCTCAAGAGGATCGTAGTGATAAATATACAGCCGCGATGCAAAGCGCTCGAAAGGTAGCGAGGCCTCGCCAAAGCGTTCGCCATTGCCCGATGTGCTGACAATAACGCCATCGCCCCAATCCTGCCCGCTATCATTATTGGGATTATAGAAGTAAATCCGCATGACATCAGTCGGGTCTAGGGACGCCCGCAAAATAGTAATCGCGTGCCAGCCGATAAAACGCGCCGCGCTATCCGTGACCGCAATACCCGCCGGTTGGGGGTGAATCAGCGGCTGATTACCATTGTAGTAGGGGTGATAATAGGCGAAGAAGTGGCGTATAAAGTCGTCCACATTGCTTAGCTGACCGGTGGCAACATCGACATTGATAAGAAAGCCACGGCCCGACCACCAGCCGTGAAATTCAGGATTCACCCAGCGGTGGGGATCGCCTTCGCGGCCAATACAGCGCCGACCCATTTCAGCGTAAATGCGATCCAAATGCGGCACGACAATCAGCGAAACCGGATCTAAATCCATGGGTAGTTGCGTCGCTACACCGGAGAGGCTCGCCATTGATGAAATGGCTTGTCCCTCAAAATGCATGATGATTTCGTCGTCGCGGGCAGCCCAGGCTACCATTTGCAGCAGATAGTCCGGGTCATTGTAGGCCCACATGGAGAGTGCCCGTGCTGACTGGCAGGTAGGGTTGTTACCCTGCCCAACGCCTAGGGGCAATCCCAGCATGCAGAGTACACCTTCAATCAGGCGCGCGCGGGGGGAGACGGTATCGCCATAGGCGATAGTAAGGCGTGACTGCGCCCACTCCGAGAGTGGTAAATTAAGCTGACGCCACATTGCCGGTGCTACCGGCGGCTGATAGAGAATGCCGCGCTCAAGCATCAGTGCCAAGCCGTAAACCGCTTGAGCGGTGGCAGGATAAACGCCGCTTCGAATCAGCGCTTGAACCAGTTCGCGATAGCAAAGTAGACAGTCGCGGCCCGTCGATGAAAGGCCCAGCGCCTCGGAGAGTAAGTGATCACCCTCTTCGAGTAGATGACGCAACAGCACGGCGTGATAAGGCGATACCAGACCGGTGTCGTGCATCGCCCGAGCGAAACCGGTAGATTCAGCCTGCAGAGCAGCCTGATCCATATGCTCTAACCGTTCGCGATAAATATCGACGCCAGGATCTTCGCGGCAGGCTTGGGTGGGCCCGTAAAGCGAACTCACCAGCCGGTCGGCACCTTGGCCACTGGCGCCAAGATCAATCTCTGGATTAGCCTGACATAGCGCAATTTGGGTGATCATCTGTTTGATCGCATCAACCTGAATAGGGCGCTGTTTCAAAATGCGCCAAATCTCATCAATCAGGCGATCAACAATGTGTTCGTAGCCAATTCGTTCGGCTAAATGCTGGAAAAGCTGGCGGGGGATGGTCGCCAATCGCCCTTGTGTTTCCCGCTCCGCCTCGCTGGGCGGCAAGAAAAGCAGCCATAAATTAATCGCCATTACCTGCGTAAGGTAGTGGTGGGCATGTTCTGCGGAAACCAGCGGGTGTTCAAAATTGCCCTTAGCGACAGCAAGGAGCCGAAGCTCGCTTAATGCCTCAATGACGACCACATTGGCATCCGCGCTTTTCAGCGAGAAGGTCGTCAGGGTTGGTACCAAGTATTGGGGAGTTTCCCAATCGGAGCCCAAAAAAACACCAGAGTCCTCAAACGCTTGCGCGCGGGACTCCAGTGCTTCACAACCGCCATCCTGAAGCAGTACTCGCCGCGCAGTATCCATCACCCGCGGCAGCTTGGCGGGTTTTGAGAAGGCGGGCGCCTGGGTTAGCAGGCGCACGGCATCATCAAATTTGCTCAACAGTCCATTGAGCTTGCTATCTTCTTGAGAAGACGTAACTTGATCAGTCTCCACGGTGACTCCTTATCCCAGCGTTAGCGGGGATTATACATAGAAGTCGAGATCTTCTTGGCGTTTTAGCAGATCGCGAATTGTATGCGCATCCTCGCCTTTAAAGTAGATCAGACCCCAATGGGTACCAAACGCGGTGCGTTTAGTAACGGTTTCTTCTACTGGTGAGGTTAACTCATGAGACTCAAAATAGGGGTGATCTTCGGTTTCTTCGGGAATTTCCAAGCGGCTGACCACACGACGGCGGGGGTAAACGCCAAAGCAACCGGCAAAGCCATCGGCATCGACCACTTCTTTGGGGAAGAAGTTGGCCACTTCTTCTTGCGTGGTTTTTGGGTCGAACACCAGCATTGAAGCTTCGTAAGCGTTAAAGCCGTACACACGCTCTAGCAGTTCAAATACCTTGAAGCCGGGCGGACGGTAAGCCACTTCGCCAAAGTACATCTCACCATCGCTGGTGACAAAGTATTCCGGGTGGATCATACCAAACTCAATATCGAACGCTTTAATCAGCTTTTCAATCTGTTGAGTGATTTGATCACGGTAGATTTCAAGCTCAGGCGACGCAGGCACAAACACCGAGTAACCTAGTGTGACGTATTCAGAAATGTTCAAGAAGGCGATTTTACCATCGTGAATCCACGCTTCCACGGCAAATTCCCAGCCATCCAGATGTGACTCCATCAGCACCGGGAACTCTTCCTCCGGGATGGTATCGACTTCATCTGGGGTACGAATAACGCGGTGGCCAAGGCAGCCCGCTTTATCAAACGCTTTAAGGTGAATCGGGTCGTTGGGGTCGCCGTCCAGCTTAAGCAGTGTCTGGTTTACCCGCTTTAGAAAGCGTACTACGTCTTCTTTATCGTGGGCTTCTTCAAAAATACCCACGCGGATGCCGCCTAGCTGGGCACGACGCTTCATCAATGCTTTATCGCGCAGCAGTAGCGACTGGCCGTAAAGGCGCGGGTTATCCAGCAGTACTGAGTTGATAGCCCCGGCCCACTCAACGGTCTCTTCGTAGAGCGGAATGGCGACATCAACGCCTTTCTCTTTAAGTGTCTCGGCAATTTCCATCGAGCGGTCATTGAGTCGCTCGAAATTCCAAGGCACGTAGGGAATGTCATGTTTTTGGCAATACTCTTCCGCCCAATCAGGTGCAACGACAATGTAGCGACGGTCAAAATTTTCGGCCGCTTCAATCGCATTGAGACTCCAGCCTAGCAGGGCAATATAGCCCTTATTGGGATCTTTCTGCATGTTGATGACTCCTACTTGGTGAATAAGCACTATTGCCAAACCTCGCTCACTACCATACACGAGGGGGACATGCGCGGCTAATGAGTGCATTATCCGCCGCATTAACGCTAAGCCTGCTAAGGGGTTGGCCTAAAGGCGCAGCGGCAGGAATATGGTAAGCTTGGCGGTTCAACTTAATGTACGAATGGCAAGAGGATTAGGCCAAGATGGCGGCCAAGCCGATCTACCGTGTGGTGGTTCACCAGCAGGGTGAAATTTGGGATTTATACGTCCGAGAGATCTTTCAAAGCGAACTCTGGGGCTTTATTGAAGTCGAGGAGTTTGTCTTTGACGATGCTTCACGGGTAGTGGTTGACCCTGCGACTGAAAAATTGCAACGAACCTTCGATGGTGTCAAACGTAGCTACCTACCGTTAAATGCTATTGTGCGCATTGATGAAGTAGAGCGCGAAGGGCCATTGAAAGCGGTCAAAACCGATGCCCGGGTAGCGGAGTTCCCCCGTCCCTTTCCGTTGCCCCCGCGCGGCGAAGGGTAAGCGTATGAGACAAGCGCACCGATAAGTTAGACGATAAGCGCTGTGGGCTTCGTCCGCCTTGCAGCGTTTTTAATCAGGACATGATGTCATGCTAGTAAATAGAACTCGTTATCGAAATTACGCCGCTGCGGCTGGCATTTTACTCAGTGTTACCAGCTTCAATGCCACTGCCCAATCCGCTAACCAAGCGTGGGTGACCGATGAGTTAAGCACCTATGTGCGCAGCGGTCCAACCGATGGTTACCGCATCATTGGCACGCTCAACGCAGGCGAGCAGGTAGAGGTGTTGGAAACCAGCGGCGACTATACCCGTGTGCGTAACAGCGATGGCAATGCGGTCTGGGTGTTGAGTAATGAGCTTCAGCAAACGCCGAGTGCGGTTGAACAGCTACCCGCGTTAGAAGCGCAGGTTGAAGAGCTCACCGCTGAGCTTGAGGGTATCAATGAAACCTGGGAACAGCGTACGGCCTCAATGACCGAAACCCTCGAAGTTCGCGAACGCCGTATTGCCGAGCTTGAGGCGAGCAATCAGGAGCTGGATAGCCAGGCAGAACAGTCGCGACAGCAGGTGAGGGGGCTTCAGGCTCGCTTGGAGACTCAGGAAGAAGACCTACTGATGCGCTACTTCATGTACGGCGGCGGTGTGGCTGGGGCTGGCCTGCTGGTCGGCCTGATCGTGCCGCACCTGCCACGTCGGCGTAAAAAGCGTGACCGTTGGTTCTAATCGCGCGCAACGCACATGTACGCATGTGCGCATCCAAAACAAGGTGGCAAAACCATGAGCGATCAATGGCGCAAGCGCTGGCAAGAAGGGCGTATTGGCTTTCACCTGCAGCAGGCGCACCCAGCGTTGCTGCGCCATTGGAAGTCGCTCGACGTTGCTAATCGCACCAAGGTGCTGGTGCCTCTGTGCGGTAAAAGCCTTGACATGCGCTGGTTGGCGGATGAAGGGCACCCAGTTCTGGGTATAGAATTTGCTCCCGAGGCCATTGAGCAGTTTTTGCTACAGCGCAGCACTTCAGTATCCCGCTACCGTCAGGCTGGGTTTACGATTTCCCGCCAAGGCAGTGTGGAATTATGGTGCGGTGACTTTTTTCACCTGCACATCCAGCAGGCCGCCGAGATAGGCGCTTTCTATGATCGCGCCTCGCTAATAGCGTTACCGCCACCCACTCGGCAGCGCTATGCGTTTCATCTTGCGCAGCTGGTGCCGCCTGGCGCCAAGGGCTTGTTGATTAGTTTGTCGCATACCGATGGCAGTGCTGGGCCGCCTTATAGCGTTCCAGCAAGCGAGATTGAAAACCTGTTTACTCCAAATTTCGCGCTCACTTTTCTTGAAGAGGGCAGCCCTGATGAGCGTGGACGAACGGAGAGTGTGTGGGCACTAGAACGACGCGGGCCGCGCCTTTAAAACGTTAACAACAGCGTTATAAGGGTGCAGCCCGTGCCTGTGGTGGCGCTATAAGCAGAGATATCTTAACGTGCGAGTAAACGGCCCAACTCTGGATCGCTAAACGCGCGGTTCATACCATCGCTAAGTAGATCGCTTAACATTCGTGCATTACTGTCGGCGTCTGGCTTAAGGGCATAACCTTGGGTGCGGCGCGAGGTGTAGGTGCCGGTATAAGTGGTACCCTTGTTTTGAGCGATAGCGCGAAAAACACCTTCAAGACGCGCTTCATCGACCAGCGGCTGGCCGCTGTCGCCCCGGGCGTAGTTCAGGCTAGCAAGTTCCAGCGTTAAGCTCGGGCGGCCCTCGGCCTGTTCGGTAGTGGGGCTAAAACCCATATCACGTACGGCGCGCTCAGCTTCTTGCTGTAAGCGTGGTATCAGCTCATGGCTGCTAACGGTAATATGCGCTGTCGACATATCGCCGCCAGCCCGGTTGCCAATAATATCACTATCGCGGCCATCCTGGGCAATGACAGTAACCTGCTGGCCTGAGCCAACTTGCGGCACCTGTGCACTGCGCTCAGGGCTGAGCTGTAAGTACTGAGGGCTGGCGCAACCAGCAAGCCATGCACTGGCAAGCAGTACACCTGAAATCCGTAAAAAGTGACGCCGAAGCATGGTCTTCCTCCGCTATGGCTAAAACATCAGTATAACGCGGGTAGCGCGTTGGCGGTATGTTCTGGCGATGTAAGTATGTTTGGTCACAGTCACCCCCTTATTGCGTTATTACTGCACACACCATGGCCATTGTGAAAGAAGTAATGCTAGTGAGTGTCTTAGGCTGTTTTTTGAGTGTCGGGACTAACGATTAACCAAACGGAAAGCAAAACGATCAGAGATCCCACTAGAAAACCGCTTGAAATCGTCTCGTCGAGGACTAGATAACCCCACAACACAGCGAAGGGCGGCACCAAAAACGTAACGGTGAGCGAGCGTAACGGCCCAATGTCGGCGACTAGTCTAAAATAAAGAATATAAGCGAGGGAGGTACATAAAAAGCCGAGGGCTAGCAGACTGATCCACACATCACCTTGAAGCCAATCAATGCTGGGGCCAGATGAAATGTTCCAAAGCAAAAAGGGAGTGAGAAAAGCGGTTGCGCCTATTTGACTGCCAAACGCAACCAGCGTTGAATCCAGGCCGCCCTGTTGGGTTATCCACTTTCGGGTAAGAAAGCCCGCAAAGCCGTAACCAATAGTGGCTATGATACAGGCAGCAACGCCAATATAGATATTGCCAACAATATTTGAATCACCCACGGTGGTAATAACCGTAATGCCAATAATACCTAGCGTTACACCCAGCCATTTTTTTATAGTTAATCTCTCGCTAAAGATGAAAAAGCCAATCATGGCACCGGTTAAAGGCGTTGTCGCATTTAAAATCGCTGAATAGCCAGCCGGTAATAATGTGGCCGCGATGCTGTACATCAGAAAGGGGATTCCTGAGTTAATGGCTCCCAACATCAAAATTTTACCCAGTTTGCCTCTGAACTCCAGGGTCTTACGTATGACTAAGATGATGATAGCTAAACCAATTAGACCAAAAAAGACTCTAAAAAATGCTGTGTTGATGGGGCCAATCGCCGGTGAGGCGATTCTCATAAAAAGAAAGCTTGCTCCCCAGATAGCGGCTAGCGACAGTAGTCGTAGATAGTCTATTGCTCTCATTTTATGCCCTTTTTTAAGGTTTCTATTAGTCAAATGGCGCTTGGGTTGACCCAGTGGGGCATAGTATTGCCTTCTTGTTGGTGTGGGAAAAACCCGTTTCTTGCTGTCTTTTTAGTTAGCACAAAATAGGCGCAGCTATGACGTATACAGATCTGTTTGAAAATGACGATATGAAGTTGATTAATCTGCTTCCACGCGATGGTGCAGCTTATTACCACGGCAAAATCCTGGATACGGCCACAGCCGCTATGTATTTAGATAAATGCATTAGCGAATTAAGTTGGGAGCATGATCGCGCGTTTATTTACGGGAAAGAGATCGTTACAAAGAGGAAGATCGCCTGGTATGCGGACGAGCCGGTTCCCTATACGTATTCGGGATATACGAAAATGGCGTTAGTGTGGCCGGTTTTTTTACGCGAGATTAAGCAAGTGGTGGAGAGTAACTGCGGAGACGTGTTCAATTCCTGTCTGGGTAATTTTTATAGTTCAGGCGAGGAGGGCATGAGTTGGCGCAGTGATGCCGAAAAAGACCTTGTTGAGCATGGTGCGATCGGGGCGTTGACCTTAGGCGGCGAAAGGAAATTCTCGTTTAAACATAAAAAAACAGGGGAGAAGGTATCGCTTAATCTAGAGCAAGGCAGTCTGTTAATTATGAAAGGCACCACACAGCAAAATTGGCTACATAGCCTGCCTAAAACCAAGAAAGATATCGAGCCGCGGGTAAGCCTAACGTTTAGGCAACTGCGCTTTTGAGCTAACCCGATTGGAACCTAACGCTAGCCACCCTGTTTGGGGTAGCTAGCACTGGTGTGGCTTTATGCGACGCGACTTTGCTCCGTCGCTTTCGACTCCGTCTCGGGAAAACGTCGCCAGTGGCGGGGGTGAGCGAATAAGCGTTGCCCGCGGCGTAGCGCCAAATGCTCAAAGTCAGTGTGGCGCACGGTAGCAAGCCAAGGCTGAGCGAGCCAATCAGCCTCTAGCTCCACGCGAACTTCGGCACCCACCGGCGAGATCGCCGTGATGGTGACCGGTAGATGGCTCTCTGAGGTAGGTTGCTCGGTCAGCCGCACTTCATGGGGGCGGAGTAGCAGCTCTTCATGACCATCGGGTAGATCAACGTGCCAATAGGCGTCGCCGCAGGTGAGTACGCCATTACTCACTTTGCCTTCGAGATGGTTCACATCGCCCAAAAACTCAAACACAAAGCGATTTTTCGGCGTGCGGTAGAGGTCATCGGGGGTGTCGATCTGCTCAATCCGTCCATTGCTCATTACCACTACGCGGTCAGATAACTCCAACGCTTCTTCCTGATCGTGGGTCACGAACACGCTGGTGAAGTTGAGTTCGTCGTGGAGATGACGCAGCCAGCGGCGTAGCTCCTGGCGTACCTTGGCATCGAGCGCGCCAAACGGCTCGTCCAGCAGCAATACTTCAGGCTCAACGGCCAAGGCGCGGGCCAGCGACACTCGCTGCTGCTGGCCGCCCGAAAGTTGCGCAGGGTAGCGATTGGCGAGGTGCTCCAGCTTGACCATTTCAAGTAGCCTAAACACCCGGGCACGAATCTCACCGCTGCTGGGGCGGCGTTTGCGCGATAATACGGTCAGTCCAAAGGCCACATTGTCGTAAACGCTCATATGGCGAAACAGCGCGTAGTGCTGAAAGACAAAGCCAATCCGCCGGTCGCGCACATGCACATTGGTCACGTCGCGATCACCAAACAGAATCTTACCCGGCTGTGCGGTGTGGTCGGCATTTTCCAAACCGGCGATAATCCGCAGCAGTGTGGTCTTGCCCGAGCCCGAAGGGCCGAGTAGGCCTACCAATTCACCTTCGTGAATATCGAGGTTAATCGGCTCTAACGCCTGGGTATTGCCGAAGTGCTTAGCGATGTTGTGTAAGTGAATGCTCATGCAAATGCCTCCCGGCGCGCTGCGCGCCATTCCAGCCCGGCCTTGGCGGCGAGCGTCAGTAGGGCAATAAAGGCGAGTAGGGCCGCGCAGGCAAACGCCCCCACAGCGTTATAATCCTGATAAAGCTGCTCTAGGTGCAGTGGTAGCGTATTGGTTTTGCCACGAATAGCGCCGGAGACCACCGATACAGCGCCAAATTCCCCCACTGCGCGGGCGTTAGTCAGTATCACGCCGTAAAGCAGCGCCCAACGAATATTGGGCAGCGTGACGCGGCGAAAGGTCGTCCAGCCGGACGCGCCCAGGGTAACCGCCGCTTCCTCTTCGCGGGAACCTTGCGCCTGCATCAAGGGGATCAGCTCCCGAGCAACAAAGGGGCAGGTCACAAAAATAGTCACCATCAGAATGCCCGGCCAGGCAAACATCAACTGAATGTCGTGAGTATCCAGCCATCCGCCGATCCAGCCGTTGCGGCCATACAGCAGCAGGTAGATAAGACCAGCAACAACGGGCGATACCGCGAAGGGGATATCGATCAGCGTTTGCAGAATGCGACGCCCAGGAAAGCTGAAACGCGTGACCAACCAAGCCAGAGCAATGCCGAATACTAGGCACACCGGGATGGTTAACAGCGCAATCATCAGCGTTAAGCCAATCGCGTGCAGGGTAAAGGTGTTACTCACGTTGGCCCAGAAGACCATGACGCCCTCGGACAACGCCTGGGCGAAAATGGCCACCAGCGGTAGCAGCAAAAAAAGCGCTGACAGCACCAGAGCGGCACCTATCAGCAGCCGCCGGATAAGCGGCGCATCACCAATTCGACGCATTACCCCTTACCTCCATGCAGGCGGCGCACAAAGCGTCCCTGCCAAATATTAATCGCCAGCAGCAGTGCCAGGGAGACAAACAATACTACCGAGGCAATCGCCGATGCTCCGGCGTAGTCATACTCTTGCAGCTTGACGAAAATCATTAGCGCGGTGATCTCCGTTTCGTAAGGCATATTGCCGGCGATAAAAATGATCGCCCCGAACTCGCCTAGCGAACGCACAAACGCTAACCCTGTGCCGGTAACCAGAGCGGGCCAAATGTGGGGCAGAATGACTCGGCGAAATGCCACACCGTCGGTAGCACCCAGCGACATGGCGGCTTCATCGACCTCGGCGGGCAAGTCTTCCAGCACCGGCTGCACCGTGCGCACCACAAACGGAATGCTGGTAAAGGCCATGGCTAGGGCGATACCCACCCAGGTGTAAGCGATTTGAAAGCCTAGCGGCTCTAGCAAGCGTCCCATCCAGCCGCTGCTGGCATAGAGCGTTGCCAGCGTAATGCCTGCCACGGCGGTGGGTAGCGCAAAGGGTAGATCCATTAAGGCATCCAGTAAGCGCTTACCAGGGAACTCGTAGCGGACTAACACCCACGCCAGTAACAAGCCAAATACGGCGTTAACCAGCGCCGCTACGGCTGCCGCGCCAATGGTGACCATATAGCTGGCGACCACGCGACCTTCGGTAATGATCGCCCAATATTCGGCAAAGCTAAGCCCCGCTAGCTGGCCAAACAAACCGGTGATCGGCAACAGCAGCACCAGCGAGATAAACAGCACGCTGATACCCATAGAAAGGCCAAAACCCGGCAGCACGCGCGTGCTGCCGGTTCGCCAAGTGGCAAGTTGACTCATAGTTCAGGCTAGCTCATAAGTGATTATTAGCGGCGCTGTAACTGATCGAGAAGGCCACCACTGCCAAAGTGAGTTTCCATTGCTTCGTCCCAGCTACCAAATACTTCATTTACTTCGAGCAATTCAGTTTCCGGGAACTGGTCGGCGAACTCTTCGACCACGGCTTCGTTATGCACCCGGTAATTGAAGCCCGCGAGCAGACGCTGAGTCTCTTCCGTGTAGAGGTACTCAAGGTAGCTCTGGGCCAAGTCGCTGTTACCGTTGCGCTCAGCGTTTTCGCCAACGACGGCAACGGGGAACTCAGCCAGGATGCTGACCGGCGGGACAATCACTTCGTAATCGTCACTGCCGTACTCGCTGCGAATGTTGTTAACTTCAGACTCAAAGCTAATTAGCACATCGCCAATATTGCGCTCGATAAAGCTGGTGGTCGCCCCACGGCCGCCGGTATCAAATACCGCCACATTGGCTAAGAAAGTGCGCATAAACTCTTCGATTTGCTCTTCATCGCCATCGAATTCGTTCTCGGCAAAGCCCCACGCCGCTAAATAGGTGTAGCGGCCGTTACCTGACGTTTTTGGATTAGGGAAGACGATTTGGACGTCTTTTTTAGCTAGGTCGTCCCAGCTTTCGATACCTTTAGGGTTACCTTTACGCACTAGGAAGGCAGTGGTGGAGTAGTAGGGCGAGGCATTGTTCTCAAATGCATCCTGCCAATCTTCGGCCACCAACCCTGCATCGGCGAGTACCTGTACGTCAGTTACCTGATTAAAGGTCACCACATCGGCACGCAGACCCTGCAGGATGGCACGCGCTTGGGCTGAAGAACCTCCGTGAGACTGGCTAATGGCAATCTCTTCACCGTGCTCTTCCTGCCACCAGGCTTGAAACTCAGGATTGATCGCAGCAAACAGCTCGCGAGCGATATCGTAAGACGAGTTAAGCAGTTCCCGCTCCTGGGCAGCGGCGGTACCACTTACCGTAACGCCTAGCGCAATGGCAATCAGGCTGCGGCGGAAAATTGTTGGCAATGTCATAACTAACTCCTTAATTCAGTTAGCGCAAAGTGTCGCTAATAGTCGTCTTGCAATATTGGCAAGGTTAAATCTATCAATGTGGAATTACAATCATGTTTTATATTCTATTTGAGAATATGTGTGTGCGTAGATGCCCAATGCAAAAAGCGCGAGAGTGATGGGGCTTAGTGGGTGGCTCTGGTAATATAGCGAACCCATTCCCCTGTTAATTTAGGAACCTGTTATGACCGCTGCGCAGGACTTTTTGATTGCCCCCTCTATTCTTTCCGCTAACTTTGCGCGGCTTGGCGAGGAGGTCGATAACGTGCTGGCGGCTGGCGCGGATGTAGTGCACTTCGACGTAATGGATAATCATTATGTGCCCAACCTGACCATTGGCCCGATGGTGTGCAAAGCACTGCGTAAGCACGGAGTGACGGCGCCGATTGATGTGCATTTGATGGTTAAGCCGGTAGACCGCATGATCAGCGATTTTATTGAGGCGGGCGCCAGCTATATTACCTTTCACCCCGAAGCTTCTGAGCATGTTGATCGCTCGCTGCAGCTGATTCGTGATGGCGGCTGTAAGGCAGGTCTGGTGTTTAATCCGGCCACGCCGCTCTCCTACCTCGACTATGTGATGGATAAAGTCGATATGGTGCTGCTGATGAGCGTTAACCCAGGTTTTGGTGGGCAATCCTTTATCCCTGGCACGCTCGACAAGCTGCGTGAGGCACGGGCACGCATTGATGCCTCAAAATTTGATATACGCTTGGAAATCGACGGAGGGGTGAAAGTGGATAACATCGCAGAGATCGCCGCCGCAGGCGCCGATACCTTTGTGGCTGGGTCCGCCATTTTTAGCGCCCACCAAGCCAGCGATCCGCACGGCTATGACACGGTGATCAAGCAGATGCGTGCGGCGCTTGCCAAGTAATAAGTAAGTGTCGTTTAGTGAAGTTTCATGCGCGGTTTTAAGTAACGATTAAGTTTATCGACCAGCCACGCTAGCCCCGTCTTCGGCGCCCCATGAATAGAGAGTTGGTGCATGCGATAGAGCGATGCATAGGCTTGGCGAGCCAGCCAGCCCTCTAAAAACAGGCCCCGGGAGGCGGAGCTACGCATTAAATTGCCCACCGCGTCAAAGCGGGCCAGCGATACCAGCGAGCCGTGATCACGGTAGCGGAAATCGGCTAGTGGTTTACCTTCCAGTAGATTAACCAGGTTTTTGGCCAGCAGCTTAGCCTGCTGGTGAGCAGCCTGGGCACGCGGAGGCACGGTGCTATCTTCCCCCATTGGGCAGCTGGCGCAGTCTCCCAGGGCAAAAATCTTCTCATCATCGACGCTTTGTAGGGTGCTTTTTACGTCAATTTGGTTTTTCTTATTCGTCGTTAGGCCTAGCTCGGCCAAAAATGGTGGCGCTTTGATACCCGCTGCCCACACGTTGATATCGGTCTTGATCACTTCATCGTCACCGGTGACCAACTGATGCGCCTGCGCTTCTTTAACGGCGGTATCGGTGTGGACGGTCACGCCCATGCTCTCAAGTTCTGTTTTAACGGTTTCGCTGACCCGCTCGGAAAGCCCCGGCAGCAAGCGGGGTGCCGCTTCCAGCAAGTGTACACTGATTTGCTGATTATCTAACGACGTCACCCCATAGGCATTGAGCATGCGCGAAGCGTCAAACAATTCGGCAGCAAGCTCTACCCCCGTCGCACCGCCGCCGACGATTCCAATGGTCAACTGAGTATGTTGGCGTAGATTGGGATCGGTGTAGCGCAGAAAGGTGTTGATCATATCGCGCTGGAACGCCTTGGCCTGCTCGGGTGAATCAATAAAGTGGCAGTGCTCCGCCACGCCGGGCGTGCCGAAATCGTTGGAAACGCTGCCTATTGCCATGACCAGATAGTCATAGGCAAGCTCGCGGGCGGGTAGCACTTCTTGTCCATCTTCATCATGGATCGGTGCTAATTGCAGCGTCTGCTGCTCGCGATTGAGGCCGGTGAGCGAGCCGCGCTGATAGCGGTAGAAGTGAGCAGAGGAATGCCCGCGAAGATCCACCTCGTCCATGCTGGAATTCAGCACTCCGGTGGCCAGCTCGTGAAGCAGAGGCTTCCATACATGGGTAGTATTGCGATCCAACAGCACAATTTCTGCGCGTTTTCGCTTACCTAAGGTACGGCCTAATCGCGTGGCAAGGGCTAAGCCGCCCGCGCCAGCGCCAACAACCACGATTCTGGGAGTGGGCATATCACTGCCTCCTTAGCTAAATTAGCCCAAGCATAGAGGGTTCTTACGCTTCTGACTAATGCGAACGTGTAAGATGATCTTCTTATGTTAAGGCTAACGTGATGCGCAACCAACTAAGAAACAGAGGGCAATGAAAATGCATTCACAAGCGTATTCAGCACTGCATGCCGTACTAGGGGGTAAGCGGCTGATTGCCTTTGATTTGGATGGCACGCTGATTGATTCAGTGCCCGACCTTGCCGCCGCAGTGGCGCGCACGCTGAAGGAGCTTGATTTGCCCAGCCCGGGCGAGGCAGAGGTGCGGGACTGGGTTGGCAATGGCGCGGCGGTATTAGTGGAAAGGGCCCTGACCTGGGCGTTGCAAGCCCCGCCAGAGCCTAGCCTGCAACAGCGCGCCTATGATGCGTTTATGGTGCACTACGGCGCAGCACCCAATACTCTGACGACGCTCTACCCTGGGGTTCAGCAGACGCTTAAGGCACTGCATCAACACGGTCTGATGCTGGTGTTGATTACCAATAAGCCCGAGCGCTTTATTGAACCGCTGTTAAGTCACTTCGAACTGCAGAGCTATTTTACCTTGTGGCTCGGCGGTGATTCCCTGGCCGAAAAGAAGCCCCACCCCTTGCCGCTGTTGCACGCTGCTCAACACTGCCAAATACCGCCAACGGAGTGTGTGATGGTAGGCGATTCACGTCACGATATTGCTGCCGGGAAAGCGGCGGGGTTTACCACCCTGGCGCTGCCCTACGGGTATAATCATGGTGAGCCGATTGAAACCAGTCACCCCGATCGGGTGCTTGGTTCGTTAACCGAATTGCTGATGACCGCACCCCAAACGTCTAAGGCTATTGATTAATGGCAGTGGATCGATTATTCGGCCGTTGCGCCCCCCAGGGCAGTGTGCATGACCTCAGCGTTGTGGTGCAGCATGGCCGAGTAGTTGGCCGCAGGGCCATCTGCGCCACTCAGTGAGTCGACATAAAGCGGGCCTGCCAGGGGGAGCGATGCCTCACGGGACAGGGCGTCCATATGAATACTCGGCGTGGTGCTTTCAAAAAACAGCGCTGGTGGGCGTGGGCGATTATTAGCAAGATATTCGCTCATCTTGGCCATTGCCTGGGCGCTGCCTTGGGTCTCATGATTAACTCCCCACACGCCTTGCGCTTCAAAAGCGTAAGCGCGGGCGAAATAGCCAAAGCCTGCTTCGCTGGTCAGCAGGGTGCGATTAGTGTTGGGAATGCCGTCAAGTCGCTCTTTAACCGCTTGGTTAAGATTGTTCAGCGCCTTGCGTGCCTCTTCAGCGCGGTTATAAAACGCATCTGCCTGGTCGGGTAGATGATCCGCCAGGGTCTCGGCAATCACGTCAATGTAGGCTGCAGCCCCCTCTGGATCCATCCACATGTGTGGGTCTGGCTCGCCTTCATACTGCCCGGTCGAGATCATCAGCGGTTTATAGTCGGCCTTTTTAGCCACTTCCACTAATGTAAGCTGATCGTCAGACATCGCTTGAACATGGCGTATCCAGGGTTCTAATCCAAGCCCGTTATAAAACACGATATGGGTCTCTTCTAACGCCAGCACGTTGGGCGGCGTTAATTCCCAGCGGTGAACGTCTTCTCCCCGAGGAACAATGACGTTGACGCTGACCGTGTCGCCTGCCACTCGTTTGACCAACTCCTCCATGACTGAAAAAGAGGCAATAACGCGCAATGTTGTGTTGGCATAGGCTGGCGCAGCGCTCATTAGCGCGACGAATAAGAGCGTACACACCCAGGTAACCCACATTGACATCCTACGCTCCTAACTGGCTATAAAAGCTATCGAAAAAGACGGCAGATGATAAAGACTGCGGTGGCCCGTTGCCAGTTCCAATGCAACGGTAGGCCGAAAGAAGTATTGCCCAAGAGAGGATTCCCTCTAGGTGAAAGTGCCACTATGCTGAATAGTATTACATTCCTACGCATAGCGTGCCTTATGACTAACCGAACGGTTTCTTCTTTACGGCGTCGGCGTGGCCATCCCCAAGGCCGCGAACTATCGCCAGTGGCGCTGGTGGCCTTAAGAGCGCTGCTGGGTGACGAACGCCAGCAGCCCAGCTTGCGCCAGCGCGATCAGCTGCTAGAGCATTTACACGCTATTCAGGACGCCCATGGCCATTTGTCGATGGTTGAGTTACGCGCTTTAGCGACGTATATGAACCTGCCTATGGCGGCAGTATATGAAACCGCCACCTTTTATGCCCACTTTGATGTGGTGCACGATGCTCAAACACCGCCGCCCGACACCACAGTACGGGTATGCGATTCGCTCTCCTGCCAGTTAGCTGGGGCGGCCCAGCTTAAAGCAAAGCTGGAAGCGGGCTTTGACCCTGAAGCAGTGCGCGTTCTACGTGCCCCCTGCATGGGGCGTTGCGATAGCGCACCGGTGGTTGAAGTGGGCCACCACCATGTGCAGTTTGCTACCGCCGAAGGCGTTGAGGCAGTGGTGGATACGGGCCATTTTCACCCGGAAGCGATTTTATGGCAGCGCCTTGAGGCATATCAGCAAGCGGGCGGCTATCAGCTGCTGGCCGACTGCCGAGGGGGCCGCGTCAGCGTTGATACACTTATGGCGACGCTGGAGAACGCTGGGTTAAGAGGGCTCGGCGGCGCGGGGTTCCCAACCTTTAAAAAGTGGCACTTTGTACGTCAGGAGCCTGGGCCGCGCTACTGCGTGATCAATGCTGATGAAGGCGAGCCAGGCACCTTTAAAGATCGCTATCATCTCGAAAAATCGCCCCATCAATTTTTGGAAGGCGCACTGATCAGCGCCTGGGCGGTAGAGGCCAAGGCGCTGTATATCTATCTGCGCGATGAGTATCCTGGTCTTCGCCGGGTGCTGGGAGAAGCGGTTGGCGAGCTTGTTCAGGCGGGTTTGGTTGCGTCGGAATATATCGTGCTGCGCCGCGGGGCAGGCGCTTACATTTGCGGTGAAGAGTCCGCGCTGATTGAGTCGCTGGAAGGCAAACCTGGCAAGCCTCGCCATCGTCCGCCCTACGTGGCGCAGCAGGGGCTGTTTGGCCGCCCGACGCTGGTCAATAACGTTGAGACGGTGTACTGGATTGCGCCGATTTGGCAGCAGGGGGCCGAATGGTTTGCCGGGCAAGGCCGCAATGGCCGTTCGGGGCTGCGCAGTTTTTCGGTCTCTGGTCGGGTAAAATATCCAGGCGTTTACCTTGCCCCCGCAGGTATTACCCTGCGCGAACTGGTCGATGAGTACTGCGGTGGCATGGCCGAAGGTCATCAGCTGGCGGCTTACCTGCCCGGCGGCGCCTCGGGGGGTATACTGCCCGCCAGCAAGGCGGATGTACCACTGGATTTTGATACGCTCCAGAATCATGGCTGTTTTATTGGCTCGGCGGCGGTAATCGTGCTCTCCCAGCAGGATAACTTGCAGGCGGTGGCGACCAACTTGCTGGCGTTTTTTGCCGACGAATCCTGCGGCCAGTGTACCCCTTGTCGGGTAGGCACTGAAAAAATGCACTTGCTGTTAGAGCGCGACAATTGGGATCTAGGCCAGCTCACCCGGCTGGCGCAGGTGATGCAGGACGCGTCAATTTGCGGTTTGGGTCAAGCAGCGCCCAACCCCGTACTGGGGCTGTTGAAAGACTTTCGAGCCGAGCTTGCCCAGCAGCAGATTATTGTTAGCGACGCTGCAGAGGCTATTTTGAAAGGGAGTGCGCCATGACCACCCCGTTCGCATTAACCCTTGATGGTGTTGAGGTAACCGCTTACCCCGGTGACACCCTATGGCAGGTCGCCAAACGCGCCGGAGAAACCATTCCCCACCTGTGCTTTAAAGATGCTCCGGGCTACCGCGCCGACGGCAATTGCCGTGTCTGCATGGTTGAGGTGGAGGGCGAGCGTGCCTTGACGGCCAGTTGCCTACGCGAAGCCGCTCCCAATATGGTCGTTCATAGTGCAAGCTCGGAGCGCGCCAAGGTCGCTCGGGAAGGTGTGTTGGAGCTGCTGATGGCGGATCAGCCTTCTCGTGAACAGAGCCCTGATCGCTCCAGCCACTTTTGGGCCATGGCCGACCAGCTTGGCGTTGAAGAGAACGCCGTTAAAGCCTGGTTACCGCCCAAGCGTGAAGAGTGGGTGCGCCTTGATAAAGCGACCGACACTAGCCATCCCGCCATGCAGGTTAATTTAGACGCCTGCATTGAGTGTACGCTTTGTGTGCGTGCCTGCCGGGAGGTACAAAGCAATGATGTGATTGGCCTTGCCCATCGCGGTGCGGCTGCGAAAGTCGTTTTCGATTTTGACGACCCCATGGGCGCAAGTACCTGCGTGGGGTGCGGGGAGTGCGTGCAAGCCTGCCCGACGGGCGCACTTATGCCAGCTACGCTTGTCGACAATAACGGGCAAGGCGATTCCAAAGCCATAGACCGCCAAGTGGATTCGGTATGCCCCTACTGCGGCGTGGGCTGCCAACTTACTTACCATATCAAAGACGATGCCATTGCCTACGTAGAAGGGCGCGACGGCCCCTCTAACCACAACCGATTGTGTGTTAAAGGTCGCTTTGGTTTTGACTATCCGCGCCATCCCGCACGCTTGACCACGCCGCTGATCCGCAAGCCCGGCGTTCCCAAAGTCCTAGACCCTGGTTTTGATCCTGCCCAGCCGCTGACGCATTTTCGCAAGGCCACCTGGGAAGAGGCGCTAGCCGCAGCCGCGGACGGTTTAGCGGAGCTAAAAACCCAGCATGGCCCCAAGGCGCTGGCGGGGTTTGGCAGCGCCAAGTGCTCCAACGAAGAGGCCTGGCTGTTCCAAAAGTTGGTGCGCACCGGTTTTGGCAACAACAACGTCGACCATTGTACGCGGCTGTGCCATGCCAGTTCCGTGGCCGCGCTGATGGAGTGCTTAGGCTCTGGGGCGGTGACTGCCTCCTTTATGCAGGCGCTGGAAGCGGATGTGGTGATTCTCACCGGCTGCAACCCGGCGGTTAACCACCCCGTAGCCGCGACTTTTTTTAAACAGGCGGCGAAGAACGGCACCGAGATTATTATTCTCGACCCCCGCGGCCAGGCGCTGGATAGCTACGCCAGCCTGAGCGTGCGTTTTAAGCCGGGCGCCGATGTGGCGCTATTCAACGCCATTCTCCACGTGATTATTGCCGAATCACTGTATGACGATGCGTATATCGCTGCCCATACCGAGGGCTTTGAAGCGCTGAAGCAGAGCGTGGCGATGAGCGCGCCGGAAACCATGAGCGAGCTATGCGGCGTCGAACCCGATGTGATTCGTGATATCGCCCGGCGCTATGCCAATGCAGAAAAAGCAATGATCTTCTGGGGTATGGGTATCTCCCAGCATACCCACGGCACCGACAACGCCCGCTGCTTGATTTCGCTGGCGCTGGCCTGTGGTCACACCGGCCGCCCCGGTACCGGGCTGCACCCGCTGCGTGGGCAGAATAATGTCCAGGGGGCGTCGGATGCGGGCCTGATACCCATGGTGTTGCCGGACTACCAGCCAGTGGGCGATGCCCAGCTGCGTGCTGCCTTTGAAGAGTTATGGAATACACCGCTGGATGCGCAGCCGGGTTTAACGGTGGTGGAAATTATGGACGCCATTCACGCAGGCCAAGTGCGCGGTATGTATATTCTGGGCGAAAACCCGGCGATGTCTGACCCTGATCTACACCACGCTAGGGCAGCGCTGGGTAAGCTGGAGCATCTGGTGGTGCAGGATCTATTTGTCACCGAAACCGCTCAGTTTGCCGACGTGATTTTGCCCGCTTCCGCGTGGCCGGAAAAAGAGGGCACGGTGACAAACACCAACCGCCAGGTTCAATTGGGGCGCATTGCACTGCCGCTCCCCGGCGAGGCCAAACCCGACTGGTGGATTATTCAAGAGATTGCCAACCGCTTTGGTTTGGCATGGAATTATACCCACCCCCAAGAAGTGTTTGCTGAAATGCAGCAGGGTATGGCTTCGCTGAATCACATCAGTTGGGAGCGCTTGGCGCGAGAGGGCTCGGTCACTTATCCCTGCGCATCTGAAGATGCCCCCGGCCAAGACGTGGTATTTAGTGACGCTTTCCCGCGCGCTGGTGGGCGTGGCAAATTTGCCCCCACGCGACCCTTGCCGCCCGACGAGCCAGTGGATAACGATTACCCCACAGTGCTGACCACCGGGCGACAGCTGGAGCATTGGCATACCGGCTCCATGACCCGGCGCAGCGTGGTATTGGATGCCCTAGAGCCCGAGGCAGTGGCCAGTCTTTCACCTGGGGAGCTCAATCGTTTGGGTGTCGCACCGGGGAATCCGCTTACTATCACCACCCGTCGCGGCACGATTACACTGACCGCGCGGATGGATCCAAAAATTCCCGATGGCATGGTGTTTGTGCCCTTCGCCTACGCCGAAGCCGCCGCCAATCTGCTTACCAACCCAGCGCTCGATCCCTACGGCAAAATACCCGAGTTTAAGTACGCAGCCTGTCGGCTGACGCGGGGAGACACGCGAGGTGGCACTTAAGCCTGCAAGGGAGTGCTCGGTTGCGGTATCATCACCACATTAGCGGTTTCATCTGTGGTCGAAATGACGCAATGGAGTAAGTAGGATAATGGCGCAAGCTGAGTCGGTGCGGAAGCAGTCAGCGCGGAAAGTCCTCATGCTGGATAATTACGACAGCTTCACGTTTAACATCGTGCAGTATCTGGGTGAGCTGGGCGCAGAAGTGATCACTCACCTCAACGACGACATCACCATTGAGCAAATTGAAGCGCTGGCGCCGACGCATTTGGTGGTATCGCCAGGGCCCTGCACGCCCAACGAGGCGGGAATCTCCATGGCTGCCATCAAACACTTTGCTGGCAGGCTGCCTATTTTAGGTGTCTGCCTGGGCCATCAGGCGATTGGCCAGGTGTATGGTGGCAAGGTCGTGCACGCTCCGCAGGTGATGCACGGCAAAACCTCTGCTGTGCTGCACGCTAATCAAGGCGTGTTCGAAGGGCTGAATAACCCAGTTGAGGTTACCCGCTATCACTCTTTGGTCGTCGATAAAGCAAGCTTGCCCGACTGTTTGCAAGTTACTGCCTGGACAGGCGATGACGATGTGACCCCCGGTTTAGTCATGGGGTTTCGTCACCGCGAGCTGGATATTGAAGGGGTGCAGTTTCACCCCGAGTCAATTCTTACCCGCCAAGGCCACGAGCTGTTGGCCAATTTTTTAAAACGCGGCTGATGGCCGGTTTCACACGCTTTTAGGGGCCCCTCTGCTCATGCAAATGCGAGACGCGATTAATGCGGTGATGCGCCGCGAAGACCTCACTTTCGATGCCATGCACGCCTTGATGCGCCAGATCATGACCGGCGATGCCAGCGATGCGCAAATTGGTGGCCTGCTGGTAGGCCTTGCCATGAAAGGCGAAAGCGCCGTTGAAATTAGCGCCGCTGCTCAGGTAATGCGCGAGCTGATGAAGCGCGTTGAGCTGAATGCCGAAAACATCGTGGATATCGTCGGCACCGGTGGTGATGGCGCCAACCTGTTTAACGTTTCCACGGCTGCCAGTTTTGTCGCCGCTGCCGCTGGTGCCCATGTAGCCAAACACGGTAATCGTAGCGTTTCGTCGTCGTCGGGCAGCGCTGATCTATTCGATGTGGCGGGTATCTACCTGGATCTCAAACCTGAACAGGTAGCGCGCTGTATTGAGCAGGTGGGCGTAGGCTTTATGTTCGCACCCAACCACCATCCGGCGATGCGCTATGCCATTGGCCCGCGCCGGGAAATGGGCGTACGCACGCTGTTTAATATTTTGGGCCCGCTGACCAACCCTGCTGGCGCACCCAACCAAGTACTGGGTGTTTACGCGCCGGAGTTAGTGCCATTAATGGCGGAAGTGCTGAAAGCCTTGGGCAGCCGGCACGTGATGGTCGTCCACTCTGAGGACGGCCTGGATGAGATCTCCCTGGCCAGCCCCACCTTGGTAGCTGAACTAAAAGAGGGTGAGATTACCCAGTACACCATTACGCCTGAAGAGCTGGGCATTGAGCGCCAGAGCCTGGCAACGCTGAAAGCCGCCAGCGCTGAAGACAGCCTGCGCTTGGTCAAGGCAGCGCTTTCCGGTGAAGGTGCCGCTGCCGATATGGTCGCGCTAAACGCCGGGGCCGCGCTTTACTGTTCAGGCGTTGCAGATACCTTAAAAGAGGGCGTGATGGTGGCCCAGGACGCACAAGCCTCCAAGCTGCCGCTCGAAAAACTCAAAGAGCTTTCGCACTTTACCAGCGTTTTTAAGCAGTAGGCTGTTAAAAAGATAAGTATTTAAACAAGACGAGATCATCATGACTCAACAGGCAACGCCGACTATTTTAACGCGCATTCTGGCTCGCAAAGAGCAGGAGGTGGCCGAGCGCCGTCAGGCCGTTTCAGAGGCAGATCTGCTCGCTCTCGGGGAGCAGCAAAGTGCCCCGCGTGGCTTTATTGAGGCGCTTAATACGCGCATTGCCACAGGTGATCCAGCGATTATCGCCGAGGTGAAAAAAGCCTCACCGTCAAAAGGCATTATTCGTGAAGAGTTTCACCCTTCGGATATCGCTAAAAGCTATGCTCAAGGGGGCGCGGCTTGTCTGTCGGTACTCACCGACGCTGACTTTTTCCAAGGTCACGAAGACTATTTGATCGCCGCTCGGGATGTCTGCACGCTGCCGGTGATTCGCAAAGACTTTATTACCCACAGCTATCAGGTCTGTGAGGCTCGGGCGATTGGATCGGACTGCATTCTGCTGATCGTTGCCGCCCTGGATGACGCACAGCTGC
This sequence comes from Vreelandella boliviensis LC1, assembly GCF_000236035.1. Taxonomy (GTDB): domain Bacteria; phylum Pseudomonadota; class Gammaproteobacteria; order Pseudomonadales; family Halomonadaceae; genus Vreelandella; species Vreelandella boliviensis. Next base: position 361,621 of record NZ_JH393258.1, on the reverse strand, counting down.
GCGACCTGCACCAGCAGGCCAGTCAGTTGGAGATGGATGTATTGGTAGAGGTGCACGACGCCGAGGAGCTTGAGCGCGCCCTGGCGCTGGATCTAAAGCTGGTCGGCATCAACAACCGCAACCTGCATACCTTTGAAACCAGCCTGAACACCACCCTGGATCTGTTGCCGCGCATTCCAGAGGGCATCACGGTGATTACCGAATCGGGTATTCATACCCGCGATGACGTTGAGCTAATGCGTGACCACAATATTAACGGGTTCCTGGTTGGCGAAGCCTTTATGCGCGAAAGCGATCCGGGATTGGCGTTGAAACGCCTGTTCTTTTAACCGGCCTGCTTCAGGCACATAAGCAGCGCCTGAAGCGGGTGTGGTAGGGTTTGCTGGGAAAAGCGCTTCACTTGGCTACGACAGGAGTAGCCGGTAACCAATAGCTTGCCGCTGTTTTCCTGTGCCTCTACCTGGGGCTGCCACGACTGGGCGTAGATAGTTTTTGACGTAGCGGCGTTGCGGGTTTCATGACCGTAGGTACCCGACATGCCGCAGCAGCCGGTAGCCACCAACTCAAGCTCTAAACCAAACGCTGCGAACACCTGCTGCCACGCCTTGGGGCTGCCTGGCGCGTTGGTTTTCTCGGTGCAGTGGGATAGCAGCTTAAAGCCAGGGTCGGTTAGTTTCAGTTGGCGAGGCGCCAAGGTGTTGATACGCGTTGCTAGCCACTCCTGCAGCATCAACACCTCTGGTACGGCCTCATTGCCTAACGCTTTGACGTACTCCTGGCGGTAGGTGAGCGTCATCGCCGGGTCGATGCCCACCATGGGGATATCAAAACGAGCGAGGGTGCGTAGCCGTTCGGCCTGCTTGGCGGCGGTGCGTTCGAAGGCGCCCAAAAAGCCCTGCACCTGGAGCGGTTTGCCGTTAGCCGAATAGGGCATCACGAACACGCGTAGATTGAGGCGCGACAGCAGCTCCACTACGTCCATGACCAGCTTGGCTTCAAAGTGCGTAGTGAAGGCATCCTGAACAATAATCACGCTGTTGGCGCGCTGTTGATCCGTTAACAGGGCCAGCGAGAGCGGCGTTGCCTCGGCGACTCCCCAGGCGTTTAGCTGCTTTTTAACACTGGCCCGTGAAAGTGCCGGGGAATCGCTCATGCCTACGCTGCTGCGCATCAGCTTTTCCACCCAGCGCTGACCAATCACCGCGTTATACAGCGGCGCGGCCTTGGCCAGGGTAGGCAGCATAAACTCGGTGCCGCCAATTACATAGTCGCGCAGCGGGCGTAGGTAGCGGCCGTGGTAGACCTCTAAAAACTGCGAACGAAACTGCGGAACGTTGACTTTGATCGGGCACTGCCCCGCGCAGGATTTGCACGCCAAGCAGCCCGCCATGGCGTCGTATACTTCATGGGAATAGTCGTGGTGCTGTTTGCGGCTTAGGGTATTGGCCACCCGCAACGGAAAGCTTTTAATAAAGCCCCAGCCCCCCTCGGCTTTTTTCTTGCGCGACTCCTCAACAACGTCGACCCCAGCCAGGGTCTGCAGGCGCAGCCACTCGCGGATCATGCTGGCGCGGCCTTTGGGCGAGTGGCGGCGATCCCGCGTCGCTTTCCAGGACGGACACATGGGGTCGTCAAGGTCATAGTTGTAACAAGCGCCATTGCCGTTGCAGTATACCGCGGCGTCGTAGGCCTGCCAGGCACGCTCATCGATGGTGCGGTCAAACTGGCCGCGCATGGGCACGCCATCGACCGTCAACAGATCGGGGTCGCTATCCCTGGCGATTAGTTCGACGCTTTCAGGCTTACCCGCAACTTGGGGCGGGGTAGAGAGACTCGCGGCTTCGGGCGGGATAGAGAGACTCGCGGCTTCGGGAGGGGTGAAAAGAGGAGACGCAATCTTACCGGGATTAAGCTGGTTGAAGGGGTCAAAGGCCGCTTTTACCCGCTGTAGGCTGGGATATAGCTCACCAAAGAACTTGGGCGCGTACTCAGAGCGCACGCCCTTGCCATGTTCGCCCCACAACAGACCGCCATATTTCTGGGTAAGAGCCACGACTTCATCGGAGATTTCGCGAATCAGCGCTTCCTGGGCAGGGTCTTTCATATCCAGCGCCGGGCGCACGTGCAGCACGCCCGCATCTACATGGCCAAACATGCCGTAGGAGAGCCTTCGGGCATCCAGCGCGGCACGAAACTCGGCGATAAAGTCCGCCAAATGCTCCGGCGGCACAGCGGTATCTTCTACAAACGGAATCGGGCGTTTCTCTCCCTGGACATTGCCGAGCAAACCCACCGAGCGTTTGCGCATGGCGTAGACTTTCTGAATCTGCCCGCGCCCTTCGGCCAGGGTGTAGCCCAGCCGCTCGACGCTGGTATCTTGGCTCAGTTGTTCGATAAATGACGTTACCCGTTCGGCGAGGGCGCTTTCATCTTCGTCATTAAACTCGATCAAATTGATGCCGCGAATCGGCGCCGTTCCGGTGTCCGGGAAAAACGCCGCTACGCTGTCCCAGACAAAGTCTTCCATGGCGAGCTGGAGGACGGTGTCATCCACCGTTTCGATGGAGGTGGGACGGGCGCTGGCGGCTTTCAGCGTTTTGGCGTCGCGCAGGGCGTCCATAAAGCTGGTATAGCGCACATTGACCAGCGTGGAGTGCTTAGGAATCGGCAGCACATTGAGCACCGCTTCGTTCAAAAAGCCCAATGAGCCTTCCGAGCCGCACAGCAGACTGTTGAGATTAAGCTGGCCTTTATCATCGCGCAAATGGGCCAGATCGTAGCCGGTTAAACAGCGGTTGAGCGGCGGAAATTTTGCCGCAATCAGCTCACGCTGCTGGTCGATAATCTCGGCCGCGGTGGTATGCACGCGGCCAAGAATGCCTTCTTGCTGGCGCTCGGCTTGTTCTTCATCCTGGGTTAAGGCGCGGCTGTGCAAGTGCTGCCCGCCGATCAGAATGGTATCGAGTTCAAGCACATGGTCGCGGGTTTTGCCGTATTCGCAGCTGCCCTGGCCGCTGGCATCGGTAGAGATCATGCCGCCTATCGTGGCGCGGTTGGAGGTCGAAAGCTCCGGGGCGAAAAATAGCCCGTGGGGCTTCAACGCCGCGTTGAGCTGATCCTTGATCACCCCGGCTTGCACACGCACTCGGTGGTTTTCAACGTCAATCTCGAGAATCTGGTTCATGTGGCGGGAAACGTCCACCACGATACCATCAGTGAGCGACTGGCCGTTGGTGCCGGTGCCGCCGCCTCTGGGCGTTAACACAATGCTTCGGTGAGTGGTTTGCGCGGCCAGCCGGGTGAGGCGCTCTAGATCTTCTGCATGCTTGGGATACACCGCCGCCTGGGGCAGGCGCTGATAAATCGAATTATCCGTCGCCAGCACCGTACGGTTGGCATAATCCGGGGCAATTTCGCCTTCAAAGCCACGGGTTTTTAGGGCTTGTAAAAATCGTACATACTCGTTTCCCAAGCGTTTAAACGGGGCGGTACGCGTGTCCAAGGATGCAATCATAGTTGATCAGGCCGTCAGTGCCGGGGGCGCAATAAAAGAAGACCGCTACTTTACCGCAGCGGCTGCCCGGCTGCATCTCACGGTGGTGTTTTACTTAGCACCTTAACTCCGCGCCTTATTCCGCTCCCAGGGCTTCTCTTACCAACTCGGACGAGGCGTCCGACATCGGTAACGTTAGGGCCAGTTCGTGAGCGCGGGGCGACATTTTGCGCCAGGTCATTTGCACGATCCGTACCATATGGTCGTGCTCGATCTTGCGCGAGAAGTCGGCAAAGTAGTTCTCTAGAAATACCAAACAGGCACAATCTTCCAGTGCTTGCACATCGGGGTCGCGTCCCAACCCTTTTTTGCCAATAATCGTTGCGGCTCGCTCGGCGTCCTCGTCACTGTAGCCTGCCTCGCGCATTAGCTGGGCGGTAGTGTTTCCGGCGCGCTTGCCCTGGTCGCGCCGCCAGGTTAAATAGCCTACGCGCCCTTCAGGGTACTCCTCCCGCGGCACTAACCAGCGCTGTAAGTGCTGGGCGCGCACTGCCAGACGTAGTACTTCATCGGGGGAGTCATGCACACGGTCTAGCCAGCCACTCATGCGTTGGGCATAGGCCTGTTCCTGGGGCATGGGTGCGCCATTGGCAAGCGTCGTGGAACGCGGATCTTCGGCGTGCAGGGCATCGATGGCGACGAGCGTTTGATCAAAAGCGGTAGGCATGGCAGCGGTGCTCGGCTAAAGAGAGGTTAAGTTGGCAATAAGCTGTAGGTTGCCGAGAAACCGTGCGAATCACAACACTATACGTATGCCATCCGACACCGCCCATAGCTCCCCGTCGCGCTTTTGCCTACAATAGACCCCTTTATGCACGTGCATTGGCGCGTTGCTTCTATTGTTTTCAGGCCAAGGGACAGGATTCATGCTCGATCCGAAACTGCTGCGCGGTGATCTTGACACGGTTGCTCAACAACTGGCCCGGCGGGGCTTTGTGCTTGATAAAGCGGGATTGCAGGCGCTGGAGTCGCGACGTCGCGAGCTGCAAACGCAAACCGAGCAGCTGCAAAACGAGCGCAATATGCGCTCCAAAGCGATTGGTAAGGCCAAGGCCAACGGTGAAGATATTCAGCCGCTGCTGGATGAAGTCAGCGATCTAGGCGATCGCCTGGATAAAGCCAAGCGCGAGCTGGCAGAGGTGCAAGAAGAGTGGGACGACGCTATTAGCGGTATTCCCAACTTACCCCACGAAAGCGTGCCGGAAGGCAAAAGCGAAAACGATAACGTTGAGCTGCACCGCTGGGGGGCGCCGCGGGAGTTTGATTTCGAGGTGCTAGATCACGTTGATCTAGGTAAGAAGTCGGGTTATCTCGATTTTGAACTGGCGGCTAAAATCACCGGTGCTCGCTTTGCGGTGATGCGCGGGCCAATTGCGCGGCTGCATCGGGCGTTGGCCCAGTTTATGCTGGATACCCAAACCGAGCAGCACGGCTACGAAGAATGCTACGTGCCGTATATGGTCAACCGCGATTCTCTGATGGGCACCGGTCAGCTGCCGAAGTTTGGCGAAGATTTGTTCAAGCTTGACGATGAGCGCGAGTACCACCTGATTCCTACTTCAGAAGTACCGCTGACCAACTTTGTGCGCGATGAAATTGTCGAGCAGGCAGCGCTGCCGATGAAGCTTACTGCACATACACCCTGTTTCCGTTCCGAGGCGGGCTCACACGGGCGCGATACCCGCGGTATGATCCGCCAGCATCAGTTCGATAAAGTCGAAATGGTGCAGATTGTGGAGCCAGAGAAGAGCTACGAAGCGCTGGAAGAGATGCGTGGTCATGCGGAGGCGATCCTGCAGGCGCTCGATTTGCCGTACCGTGTAGTGACGTTGTGCACCGGTGATATGGGCTTTGGGGCGACAAAAACCTACGATTTAGAAGTGTGGCTGCCCAGCCAGGAGACGTATCGGGAGATCTCTTCGGTCTCTAACTGCGAGGATTTCCAGGCGCGGCGTATGCAAGCGCGGTATCGCCATCCGGATTCCAAAAAGCCGCAGCTGCTGCATACTCTTAATGGTTCAGGGCTGGCGGTAGGTCGTTGCCTGCTGGCGGTGCTTGAAAACCACCAGCAGGCGGATGGCTCGGTAACTATTCCTGAGCCGCTACGTCGCTACCTGGGCGGCGTGGAGCGTCTGGCCCTTTAAGCGCCCACTCAACGCTAACCCCGGCATCAATGCGGATGGTGCCGGGGCGATACTCGCTGGCGGCACCCGATTGGCTAGCACCGGCGGCATCGCTCTCCGCCCGCATCGCCATCATACGCGGCTGGAAAATAGGTGATTGAGTCTCTTCAATGCGCTGCACATGGCCCAGTTCGGTTTCTAAGCTGTCGGCCATTAGGTTTGCTTTGTGTTGTGCTTTCTCTAGCGCTTTAACCAGCGCTTCGTCGCTGGCAGCGTCGCGGTCTTGTAGATCAAACTGCACGCCATCCAATGAGTTAACACCAGCGGCTATTAGCGCGTCTAACACCTCGCTTAACTGATCAAGGTCGGTGAGTTCGACGGTGATCGGGCGCTCAAGACGCGTGCGCTGCAGGGTTTCATGCTCGCCGCCTTCTTTACGCGGCCCTTGAATATGCTCAGGATAGACATTTAACGAGCCTGCATTGATAGCGTTGCGCTCAAGGCCGGTGGCTTCCATCTGCGCGATTAATTCGCTGGCACGGGTTTCTAAACGCTCGCGAGCATCGCTAAGTGCACTACTATCGCTCTCTTCCAAGGTGGAAAGGGCGGGAGTGTTTTCCCACAGCCGCGCATTTAGGGTGGCTTTGTCGGGCTCTACCTCAACCCACGACTGCGCTTGAACATGCAGGCTGGGCTGGGGCGGGTGTGACGGTGAAGCGTGAGCAAGAGGAGCGCTAAGGAGTGCCAAAAAGGCACCACCTAGCAGGCCGTAGCCTAGAAGTTGAGAGCGTAGGCCTGTAGAGCCTAGTCTTTGAGAGCTAAGTGGAATGAGTTTCATAAATGACTTCCTTAGTATGCGGGTAACTGCGCCGCTGAGTTAAGACCAGATTTCAATAAGTTAGAGTAGACGTTATTTGGAAGCGTAGAGATCATTTTGAAGCTTTGAAGAAGATATAGTTCAGCACGGAAGAGTGGAAGCAACACAGTTGCTTATTATTTGCACGGTTTGTGCAATATGGCGAATACAGCCATTATATATGGACAACAAGCTAGGGATGGATTATGTCGAAATTGTCGGATGAGGATTACCGTAGCGTTCCTCTCAATGCCACTTTGGCCCTCGCCGCGCTGGTAGTGATTATTGCTGGTATGAAAGCAGGCGCTGACTTATTAGTGCCGCTGCTGCTCGCGATATTTATCGCTGTAGTATGCACTTCACCAGTGCAGTGGCTGAATCGCTGTGGTTTAAGCATGCGGATGTCGGCATTTCTGACCTTGATGGTGTTGCTAGGTTTTATATCGCTGATTGGCCTGTTGGTGGTCAATAGTTTCAGTACCTTTGTAACTGCCTTGCCCGATATCGAGTCGCGGCTATATGAACAGTATTGGAACTTACTCAATGCGCTCTCTTCGCGGGGGCTGGCGATTAATCCTGATCAGATCAACTCGCTCTTCGAAGGGGAAGATGAAGGCTCCTGGATGCCCGCGCTATTGGGGCAGCTTGGCAACCTCTTCATGCAAAGCATTATTGTTGGGCTTCTGGTCATCTTCATGTTGTTTGAAACACTCAATGTGCGTGAAAAGGTTTCTCGTGCATTGGAAAACCCTGCACCCAGCTTGAAACGCTTTAGTGAATTCAGCTTAACGCTAAAGCGCTATCTGGCCGTTAAAACCATGATCAGCCTAGCAACCGGAGCACTAGTGTGGCTCTCATGTGTGGTTGTAGGTGTAGATTTTCCATTGCTGTGGGGCGTATTAGCCTTTGCGCTAAACTTTATCCCTAATATTGGCTCCGCGTTGGCCGCGATCCCTCCCGTGTTGTTACTGCTGGTCTCCCAAGATGGCGGCGCTTTTCAGGCGTTGCTACTGGCCTCCGCCTATTTGGTCATCAACTTTGTGCTCGGCAACCTGATTGAGCCGCGGGTAATGGGGCAGGCGCTGGGACTTTCCACTTTCGTGGCGTTTTTATCGCTGGTGGTGTGGGGATGGATATTTGGTGCGGCGGGGATGCTGCTTTCGGTAGTGCTGACTATGACGCTGAAGATTGCGCTTGATAGTCACCCGCAAACGCGGTGGATCGCTCGGCTATTAGGGCCAGGAAAGCGTCGCGTTAAAGATGATCGCGCAAGTGACGCCAGTCTGCCGCCGTGGAAGCGCTGAAGTTAAGGTGGCTTAAGGTAGCTGAAGTTAAGATAGAGAGTAGTGAAAATGCAACCGCCGACAGAGTCGGCGGCTGTTACAAGTGCTACACATTCATCAGGCGTTTTGTTCGATGAACTGCGTCAGTTGGGACTTAGATTGCGCGCCAACCAGTGAAGCGACTTTGGTGCCGGATTTAAACAGCATGACGGTAGGAACGCCGCGTACGCCTTGTTCGGCAGCAATTTCAGGTGCGTCGTCTACATTGACGCTAACGACTTTAAGGCTTTCCTGACGTTCTGCAGCCACTTCATCAACGACTGGGGCCATGACTTTGCATGGGCCACACCAGGGCGCCCAGAATTTCATTAGCACAGGCTGTTCAGCGTTGAGGACTTCTTGCTCAAAATTGGCGTTGGTGACATCAACATTATTAGCCATTTGCTTCTCCGTTTGCGTTGCTCTTACTGTTTCGTTGCCTCAAATGGAGCAACGGTCATTACGCGATCAATTGGCGCTCGTTTACCGTGCCGCATGTCTATCGCGATAAGCGTGGGCAGATGTTAGCGGGCGCGAAGGTTGCTGGCAAATTTCCTGCATAGTGAGTTAACTAAATAGCAGAAATAAATGAGTGCTGGTAGGACGTTTTTTTTATAATATAAAGATATTATTATGATGTTTTTTATTCTATATGGTGCTGTAGAGTGACGAGTCAATAACGCAACCAGTCAGACGTGATGTAGCCGCAGCGCATGGGTGTGCTAAAAAATACGGCATACATAGAGGTACGATCTGCAAAGATCTCTATAGAGAATAAATAAGGTGAGGATATGAAGCTACAACAGCTACGCTATATCTGGGAAGTCAATCGACATAACCTAAACGTCTCGGCCACAGCGCAAAGTCTGTTTACCTCCCAGCCGGGGATCTCCAAACAGATTCGTTTGTTAGAAGATGAGCTTGGCGTCGAGATTTTTGCTCGCAGCGGCAAGCACCTAACACGGGTGACGCCTGCGGGGCAGTCGATTATCGACCTGGCAGGGCAGGTACTGCGCCTCACAGAAAACATCAAGCAGGTGGCTCAGGAGCATAGTGATGAGCGCCGCGGTAGCTTGGCCATTGCCACGACCCATACCCAAGCTCGCTACGCGCTACCGCCGATTATCAGCGAATTTACCCTGAAATATCCCGATGTGGCCCTGCATATGCAGCAGGGTACACCCAAGCAGATTGCGCAAATGGTCAGTGAAGGGCAAGCCGATTTCGCCATTGCTACTGAGTCGTTAGAGCTGTTTACCGATTTAGTGCTACTGCCGTGCTATCGCTGGAATCGCTGCGTACTGGTACCTAAGGGGCACCCCTTAGCGACAAACCAGGCCCCGTTAACCCTTGAGGCACTCGGCGAACATCCGCTGGTCACCTACGTGTTTGGGTTTACCGGTCGCTCGCAGTTAGACGATGCTTTCAAAGCGAAAGGGCTAACGCCCAATGTGGTGCTTACTGCCGCCGATGCCGACGTGATCAAGACCTACGTGCGGCTGGGCATGGGGGTGGGCATTGTGGCACACATGGCTGTGGACGAGGCGCTTGATGAGGATTTGGTGGCGCTGGATGCAAGCCATCTGTTTGCCAGCTCCACGACCAAGATCGGTATTCGTCGTGGAACCTTTATGCGCGGCTATATGTATGACTTTTTGGAGCGCTTTGCGCCTCACTTAACCCGCGACCGGGTTGATGAAGCACTAACGGCAGGCCCGCGCCATGAACAGTCGCTGTTTGACGATTTAGACCTACCGGTGTA
>NZ_JH393258.1:343831-351995 GCF_000236035.1 Vreelandella boliviensis LC1 | reverse complement strand
ACGCGGTTCGCGATGAAACGTCAACAGGCCCTAAGCGTCAGTGAGCACATTAGTGCTGTAAATGTAGCCCGCATTCGCGCTTCTCTTCCACCTTGGTAGGGTCGAAGTAGTCAAAGTTGTTAGGCAGATTATGCGCCTGTAGATACTGGTACATATCTTTGGCGCTCCACTGCAGCAGCGGGGCGACTTTCAATAGTCCATCGCTGTTGCGGCTAACAGCCTGCATTTTGGCACGCTCGGGAGTGTCTTCAGCACGCAGTGCGGTGAACCATACGTCGGGCTGCATTTCATGAAGCGCGCGCTCGAAGGGCTCGATTTTGACTTCCTGAGTAAAGGCCGCGTGGCGCGGGTCATCGATACCCGGCATAGGGCCTTCCAGCGCTTCACGGTGGGCGCGAGTGCGTCGGGGTATAAAGCTCACTAGGTTAAGATTGAGCTGTTTAATGACCTCGTCAGCAAACTGATAAGTGGCTTCGGTGTTGTAGCCACTGTCCATCCATACAATGGGAATATCCGGGCGCACCTGGGTGACCATATGCAGGATCACCGCCTCAAAGGGGCGAAAATTGGTGGTGCAAATAGGTTGTGCGCCCTGGGCCAGCGCCCACTCAACTAACCCTTGAGGATTAGTTGCGAAATCTCTATTAATTGCTTCAAGCTCTGAGGGCATACTGCCTCCTGTTCGGGTGTAAAATCTTGGTTACTAGGCTATCAAACCCGAGGCTACTCTCCCCAATACCGTTTAGTTAGGCTTTTATATTCCTTTTTGATATAGAGTTTTCGCTGCTTATTCCAAAGCGCCAATAAGGTGGCGGATTTTATCCAGCGTCTCGGTGTACTCTTCGTCCACTTGGGAGTCAGCTACTAAGCCCCCGCCACCCCATACATGCAGCCTTCCCGCCTCTGCCACCATAGTGCGAATAGCGATGGAGGTATCCATGCTGCCGCGCACATCGACATAGCCAAGGCTGCCGCAATAAACACTGCGCTGGCAGGGTTCTAGTTCATCGATGATCTGCATCGCGCGAATTTTAGGTGCACCGGTAATTGAGCCGCCGGGAAAGGCCGCCTTAAGCAGTGCCAGCGGGGTGTAGTTGCCTGCCAGCGTTCCCTGCACCACGCTAACTAAATGGTGCACGTTAGGGTAGCTCTCTAAGCGACATAGCTGCGGAACGCGAATGGAGCCTGGCTGGCAGACACGGCCCAGGTCATTGCGCAGCAGGTCAACGATCATCACATTTTCAGCGCGATCTTTAGTGCTGCTCAATAGCTGTTCAGCCAGCGCCTGATCCTCTACAAGCGTGGCGCCCCGCGGGCGGGTACCTTTAATCGGCCGTGTTTCGACATCGCCGTTGCGGCACTGAATAAACCGCTCGGGCGAAAGTGACAGTACGGCCTTATCGCCCCAGGCCATAAAACCTGAATAGGGCGTGGGGGTCGCTTTGCGTAACTGCAGGTACGCCTGCCACTCATCCCCCTGGTAATCGGCATAAAAGCGCTGAGCCAGATTGATTTGATAGCAGTCACCCGCTCGAATATAGCGCTGCACGGCGTTAAAGCGCGCGACGTATTGGGCGTGGCTAAGTTCTGCCTTAAAGGCATCGTTCAAAGTAAACGAGCTAGTCGGCGCTGGCGTTTGGGTAAGCCAGCTCTCCACCTGCTCACGACGCTGTGGGGTGGCGATTAACCATGCCTGCTGGGCCAAGTGATCTAGGGTGATGCACCAGTCGTAAAGCCCTAAACGGGCTTGTGGTAATGTTACGGGGCTCGTCTGGCCGCTAGGGATTGATAAGGTTTTACGGCCTAAATCGTAGCCCCAGTAACCTATTAGCCCGCCTAGAAAAGGGAGTTCACTGGTTTCATCAGGAACATCCAGTTGATCCAGTAACCACTGCTGAAGGGCAAACCCATCGTCAGCTAAGTGTGCCGGGGGGCTAAGCTGATCCGACTCAATACTCGCTTTGCCATGATGAGAAACTTCCAGCGTAGCAAGCGGGTCGCTGCTGATAATATCAAAGCGACCGGTGGCGATAGGGCGGCCACTATCGAGTAGCACCGCGCCGGGCCTGGCGCGCAAGCAAGCGAATATGCCCAACGGGTTGGGTGAGTAGGGCAGGGCAGATATCGTCAACGCCTTGATCATTAAGCAAACGCCTAGCCAGTAAAGGGCGAATCATTTTAGAGGGGCATAGACGATGACACCAGCGCAGGGCTTCGACGCCTTTCTCACGGACGGCTTTATACACAGTGTTAAGCGCTAAAATGGCATGATTGTTGACAAGCTGATTTGTGTTGCGCCTGCTAATACAACGAAAGGCGAATAAAATCGGCTAACAAGGCTGGTTGACGGTTCAATTGGCACACGCTAGAGTTGGCTTACTTTCCAATTGTCGACAATTAAATATGGCTTCTCTCGCTACTACTCCATCTAGTGTCACTGAAAAAAGTGCCACTGAAAAAAGTGCCACTGAGCACGCTTCTGAATCAGCTGCACCTGAGGTGCGCACGCTCGCTGAGCGGGTATTTCATCAGTTACAGGATGCTATCGTGCGCGGCGAGCTCGCGCCTGGCAGTAAGATTACTGAGCCTGGACTGTCGAAAACCTACGGTATTTCCCGCGGGCCGCTGCGTGAGGCAATGCGGCGCCTGGAAGCACACCGGCTGATTGAACGGGTTCCCCATGTGGGCGCACGGGTGGTCAAACTCTCGATGAAAGAGCTTCTAGAGCTTTTTGATCTGCGTGAAGCCTTGGAGAGCATGGCGGCGCGTTTGGCCGCTGAGCATATGTCACCGGCAGAGGTTCAGGGCCTGCGGGATGTGCTGGCGCTGCACGAAGGCCAGGCCGACCTACAGCGTGGCGAAGCTTATTACCAGCGCGAAGGCGATCTCGATTTTCACTACTGCATCGTTCAGGGCAGCCATAACAAGATGCTAATGAACCTGCTCTGCGACGATCTTTACTACCTTGTACGCCTTTACCGCACCCAGTTTAGTGCCAGTGGCACCCGGCCCCAGCGGGCCTTTGTGGAGCACCATCGCATTGTGGATGCCATTGAGGCCGGCGACGCGGAACTGGCCGAGCTGTTGATGCGCCGCCATGTCAGCGCCTCCCGAGCCAATGTGGCCGATCGCTACGCCGTGGCCCTCGAACAGTCAACGTCTGAATCACAACGCTAAAACATAACTAAAAATTAGCAATAGGAGAAAGTCCCATGTCCCAGATGACTCCCGGCGCCCGCTTTCGGGTCGCGCTAGAAGCTAACCGCCCGCTGCCCATTTTAGGCACTATCAATGCCTACACTGCGCTAATGGCCGATAAAGTGGGCCATCAAGCCATTTACCTCTCCGGAGGCGGTGTGGCCAATGCCTCGTTCGGCTTGCCAGATCTGGGCATGACGACCATGAACGATGTGGTGGAAGATGCCCACCGTATCTGCGGCGCTACCGAGCTGCCGCTTCTGGTGGATATCGATACCGGCTGGGGTGGTGCCTTCAATATAGCCCGAACCGTGAAAGAGATGCAGCGCGCTGGCGTAGCCGCGGTTCATATGGAAGATCAGGTTGCGCAAAAACGCTGTGGTCACCGCCCCAATAAGGCGATTGTTACCCAGCAGGAGATGGTCGACCGCATCAAGGCGGCAGCGGATGCCAAGATCGATCCCGACTTCTATTTGATTGCCCGCACCGATGCGTTCCAAAAAGAAGGGCTTGATGCGGCGATTGAGCGTGCCAACGCCTGTGTGGAAGCGGGGGCAGATGCCATCTTTGCCGAAGCGGTACACACCTTGGATGATTACAAAGCTTTCTGCGAACGGGTCAACGCGCCGATTCTGGCCAATATCACCGAATTTGGTGCTACCCCGTTGTTTACCCAATCCGAGCTGGGTGACGTTGGCTGCCGCATGGTGCTTTACCCGCTCTCGGCCTTCCGCGCTATGAACGCTGCGGCATTGCAGGTCTACCAAAGCATCCTCGACAACGGCCACCAAAAAGACGTGGTGTCTATCATGCAGACCCGCGACGAACTCTATGACTTTCTGAACTACCACGACTTTGAGCAAAAGCTGGACGCCCTGTTTGCCGAGAAAGGTGATGACCAGTAAGCCAACAGGTGAGAGGGCAGGTTGGAGCGAGGGTCTTTCGACCAGGGCCGGAAAATGTTCCCGACGATCCGGCATTTCCGCCATCCATGGCGGTCAGATGGCGAAAGTAGCGCCCAGGGATGGGTTCACAGCGCCCTCGCGGAAACCTGCCCTCGTCGCCGAGGCTAAAGTTTAATGAAATACACAATTTAAAATAAAAGCAGTAATAGGAGACACACCATGGCTGATAAACCCGTGACAGGTGCAGGACTACGTGGCCAAAGCGCCGGTTCCACCGCGCTGTGTACAGTAGGTAAAACAGGTTCAGGCCTGACCTACCGTGGCTTTGATATCAAAGAATTAGCTGAAAAAGCCAAATTTGAAGAGGTCGCTTACCTGCTGTTAAAAGGCAAGCTGCCCAATCAAGCCGAGCTGGATCACTACATTAATAAGCTGAAAAGCCTGCGCGGGCTGCCAGCGGCGCTGAAAACCGTGCTGGAGCAGATCCCCAAAGACGCTCACCCGATGGATGTGATGCGCACCGGCACCTCTATGCTGGGTAATCTGGAAACCGAGGAGAATTTCGATCAGCAGCAGGACGTTGCCGACCACCTGCTGGCGGCGCTGCCCTCAATTATTTGCTACTGGTACCGCTTCTCCCACGACGGCGTGCGCATCGATACCGAGACCGATGACGACTCAGTCGGCGGCCATTTCCTTAATATGCTGCGCGGCGAGCCCGCCTCCGAGCTGCACGCGCGGGTAATGAACGTATCGCTGATCCTCTACGCCGAGCACGAGTTTAACGCCTCTACCTTTACCGCCCGGGTGTGCGCTTCAACGCTCTCCGATATGCACTCCTGCGTCACCGGGGCGATTGGCTCGCTGCGCGGTCCGCTGCACGGCGGCGCTAACGAAGCGGCGATGGCGATGATCGAGGACTGGCAGTCGCCGGAAGAAGCGGAAAGCAAGATCATGGGCATGTTGGAGCGCAAAGATAAAATCATGGGCTTTGGCCACGCGATTTATCGCGAGTCCGACCCGCGCAACGCGATTATCAAGCAATGGTCCAAGAAGCTCTCCGATGACGTCGGCGACAAAGTGCTCTACCCGGTTTCCGAGCGGGTTGAAGAAGTCATGTGGCGGGAGAAAAAGCTGTTCTGTAACGCGGACTTTTTCCACGCCAGCGCTTATCACTTTATGGACATTCCCACCAAACTGTTCACGCCGATTTTTGTGATGTCGCGGCTCACCGGCTGGGCGGCCCACGTGTTTGAACAGCGCGCCAACAACCGCATCATTCGCCCCAGCGCCGATTATACGGGCCCCGAGAAGAGCGAGTGGGTGCCGATTGAAGCGCGAGACTGATTCGCGTGCTGCCCGGTGGCTTGGTCACCGGGCTTTTTTCAGTCCCTTCTTGTGAGTCTTCCTGCTATGAATACCCAATACCGTAAACCGCTACCTGGCACTGAGCTTGAGTTTTTTGACGCTCGCGAGGCGGTGGAAGATATCCAGCCCGGTGCCTATGCACAGTTGCCGTATACCTCCCGCGTACTGGCGGAACAGCTGGTGCGCCGCTGCGATCCTGAACTGCTCACCAATGCCTTAAAACAACTGATTGAGCGTAAGAGCGACCTGGATTTCCCTTGGTATCCTGCGCGTGTCGTTTGTCACGACATTCTCGGTCAAACCGCGCTGGTGGATCTGGCCGGGCTGCGCGACGCCATTGCCGAAAAGGGTGGCGACCCTGCCAAGGTTAATCCCGTCGTGCCGACCCAACTGATTGTCGACCACTCGCTGGCGGTGGAGCACGCTGGATCGGAAGAGGGCGCCTTTGAGAAAAACCGCGCCATTGAAGATCGCCGCAATGATGACCGCTTCCACTTTATCAACTGGACCAAGACGGCCTTCGAGAACGTCGATGTGATCCCTCCCGGTAACGGCATCATGCACCAGATCAACCTGGAGAAGATGTCGCCGGTGGTGCAGAACCGTGACGGCATTGCCTACCCGGATACCTGTGTGGGTACCGATAGCCATACGCCCATGGTCGATGCCCTGGGCGTTATCTCCGTGGGCGTCGGGGGGCTGGAAGCCGAAAGCGTGATGCTAGGCCGTGCTTCCATGATGCGCCTGCCGGATATCGTCGGCGTAGAGCTGACCGGCAAGCTGCAGCCCGGTATTACCGGCACCGATATGGTGCTGGCGATTACCGAGTTTTTGCGTAATGAGCGGGTAGTTGGCGCTTATCTTGAGTTTTATGGCGAAGGCGCCGATGCGCTGACCGTGGGTGATCGCGCCACGATCTCCAATATGACCCCCGAATACGGTGCCACGGCGGCGATGTTCTACATTGATGGTCAAACCATCGATTACCTGAAGCTCACCGGCCGCGAAGATGAGCAGGTAGCGCTGGTCGAAACCTATGCCAAGCACACTGGCCTGTGGGCGGACAGCTTGACCGAGGTTGAGTATGAGCGGGTGCTGACCTTTGATCTCTCATCGGTCACGCGCACCTTGGCAGGGCCCTCTAATCCGCACGCCCACCTGCCCACTTCAGAGCTTGCGCAACGCGGCATTGCCGTGGGTCTGGAGGCGGCGCAGGCGGAAGAGAAAGCCGGCAAAATGCCTGATGGCGCGGTGATCATTGCCGCCATCACCAGCTGCACCAATACCTCCAACCCACGCAATATGGTCGCCGCCGGGCTGATCGCCCGCAATGCCAACCGGCTTGGCCTGCTGCGTAAGCCGTGGGTGAAGTCGTCGCTGGCCCCAGGCTCAAAAACCGTCAAGATGTACCTGGAAGAAGCCGGTTTGATGAGCGAGCTGGAAAATCTTGGCTTCGGGGTGGTGGCCTACGCCTGCACGACCTGCAACGGGATGTCCGGGGCGCTGGATCCTAAGATTGCCCAGGAAATTATTGAGCGTGATCTCTACGCCACGGCGGTGCTTTCCGGCAACCGCAACTTCGACGGCCGTATCCATCCCCATGCCCAGCAGGCCTTTTTAGCGTCACCGCCGCTGGTGGTCGCCTATGCCATTGCTGGAACGATTCGCTTCGATATCGAAAAAGACGCCCTGGGGGTGGATCAGGCGGGGAATCCCGTTACCTTGAAAGACATATGGCCCGCCGATGAAGAGATTGATGCGATTGTTAAAGCGTCGGTGAAACCCGAGCAGTTCCGCCAGACCTATATTCCCATGTTTGACCTGGATAAGAGCGCCCGCACCCAGGTCAGCCCGCTGTATGACTGGCGACCCCAAAGCACCTATATCCGTCGTCCGCCCTACTGGGAGGGCAATATGGCCAAAGAGCGCACCCTTAAAGGCATGCGGCCGCTGGCGATTTTGCCGGACAACATCACTACCGATCACCTGTCGCCCTCTAACGCGATTCAGTTGAACAGCGCGGCGGGTGAGTACCTGGATAAAATGGGCGTACCGGAGGAGGACTTCAACTCCTACGCCACCCACCGGGGTGATCATCTCACCGCCCAGCGCGCGACCTTCGCCAATCCCAAGCTGTTTAACGAGATGGTGCGCGACGCCGATGGCAAGGTAAAACAGGGTTCGCTGGCGCGGGTAGAGCCGGAGGGCGAGGTCAAGCGCATGTGGGAAGCGATTGAAACCTACATGGCCCGCAAGCAGCCGCTGATTATCATTGCCGGGGCGGATTACGGCCAGGGTTCCTCACGTGATTGGGCGGCCAAAGGCGTGGCGCTGGCGGGCGTGGAGGCAATTGCCGCGGAAGGCTTTGAGCGTATTCACCGCACCAACCTGATCGGTATGGGGGTGATGCCGCTGGAGTTTGAACCGGGCACTACGCGTATGACACTCGGTCTGGACGGCACCGAAACCTTTGATGTCGAAGGCGCCGTTTCGCCAGGGGCGATGCTCACCCTGGTGATCCACCGCCAGAATGGCGAAAGCGAGCGGGTTGCGGTGAAGTGCCGTTTGGATACCGCCGAGGAGGTGTCGATTTACACCGCCGGTGGTGTACTGCAGCGCTTCGCCCAGGACTTTCTAGAGTCCACGGCTGCTTAATTGAGGTGGCTTAGCTGACCAAGAAAACCCGGTACCTT
>NZ_JH393258.1:316756-343804 GCF_000236035.1 Vreelandella boliviensis LC1 | reverse complement strand
TCGAACCTAGCTTTTCGAACCTAGCTTTTCGAACCAGGCTTAGAGCGCCGGGTTATTTTTAGGAGTGGTAATGATGAGCGAATCAGTTCAAAACAAAAGTGTGCCGCAAATAAAAATCCCAGCCACCTATATGCGCGGCGGCACCAGTAAAGGTGTGTTTTTTAAACTCCATGACCTACCCGAAGCGGCCCAGCAGCCGGGCGTGGCGCGGGATCAGTTGCTACTGCGTGTAATCGGCAGCCCCGACCCCTACGAAAAACAGATCGATGGTATGGGGGGCGCCACTTCAAGCACTAGCAAGACGGTGATCCTGTCCAGAAGTGAGTCAGCCGAACACGATGTGGATTACCTGTTTGGTCAGGTCTCCATCGATAAGCCCTATGTGGATTGGAGCGGCAATTGCGGCAACCTCTCCGCGGCGGTCGGCCCTTTTGCGATTACCAATGGTCTTGTTAATCCTGAACGCATTCCTGAAAACGGCGTGGCCGAGGTTCGCGTTTGGCAGGTAAATATTCAGAAAACCATCGTATCGCGGGTGCCTATCGTCAATGGTGAAGTGCAGGAAACCGGCAATTTTGAGCTGGATGGTGTGACCTTTCCTGCCGCTGAAATTCCTGTAGCCTTTATGGATCCGGCTGACGGCGAGGGTGCTATTTTCCCCACCGGCAATCTAATCGATGAGCTTGATGTGCCGGGGGTGGGCACGCTGAAAGCCACCCTGATTAATGCAGGCATTCCCACCGTGTTTATTAACGCCGCCGACATTGGCTATACCGGAGCCGAGCTGCAGGACGTTATCAATGGCGACAGCAAAGCGCTGGCGATGTTTGAAACTATTCGTGCCCATGGCGCTGTGCGTATGGGACTGATCAGTGACGTGAGTGAAGCCGCCAACCGCCAGCACACGCCCAAAGTAGCTTTCGTAGGGCCCCCGTCGGATTACGTTTCATCGAGCGGTAAAAATGTGCAGGCGGCTGATATCGATCTGCTGGTGCGAGCACTCTCTATGGGTAAATTACACCACGCCATGATGGGCACCGCCGCAGTGGCCATTGCTGCCGCAGCGGCCATTGAAGGCACATTAGTGAACCTGGCCGCCGGTGGCCGTAAACGCAACGAGATTATCTTTGGACATCCTTCCGGCAGCCTGCGGGTGGGTGCTGAAGCAAACCTGGTGGAAGGGCGTTGGCATATCGAGCAGGCGGTGATGAGCCGCAGTGCTCGGGTGTTGATGGAGGGGGTAGTTCGCATACCCGGCGACAGCTTTTAGGCCATACTGAATGGACTGGCACAAGCGAGGAGAACACTATGAGCGCCACATCTGAAACTAATGAGCGGCCTGATTACGACCCAGAGCTAAAGGCTATTGCCGACTACGTACTCGATTATCAGGTGGCGTCTCAAGAGGCATTGGAAACCGCCCGCTACTGTCTAATGGACACGCTTGGCTGTGGGCTGTTGGCGCTACGTTTTCCTGAATGCACTAAGCATCTTGGGCCAATAGTGGAAGGCACGGTAGTGCCATTTGGGGCGCGAGTGCCAGGAACCTCGCTTCGCCTTGACCCAGTTAAGGCGGCGTGGGATATCGGCTGTATCATCCGCTGGTTGGATTATAACGACACATGGCTTGCCGCTGAGTGGGGCCACCCCTCCGATAATCTTGGCGCGATACTCGCCGTTGCTGACCATCTTTCCCAGCAGCAGGTCGCTCAAGGCGAAGCGCCGCTGGTGATGCGCGATGTGCTCAACGCCATGATCATGGCCCATGAAATTCAGGGCGTGCTCGCGCTAGAGAATAGCTTCAACCGAGTTGGCCTCGATCACGTGGTACTAGTGAAAGTTGCGTCTACGGCGGTGGCCGCTAAGCTGTTGGGCGCCAACCGTGAGCAGTTGCTCTCGGCGCTCTCCCACGCTTGGGTGGATGGCCAGAGTCTTCGCACCTATCGCCATGCGCCCAACGCCGGTTCGCGAAAAAGCTGGGCCGCAGGAGACGCCACCTCACGAGGCGTGCGCTTAGCGGATATCGCCCGGAGAGGGGAAATGGGTATTCCCAGCGCGCTGTCGGCGCCCCAATGGGGCTTCTACGATGTGCTGTTCAGTCATGCCAATAAAGATTTGAGCCTGAAGCCGGAAGCTGACCGCCGCCTACGCTTTCAGCGTGAGTTTGGCAGCTACGTGATGGAGAACATTTTGTTTAAGATCTCCTTCCCCGCTGAATTTCACGCCCAAACGGCTTGCGAAGCTGCCGTGACACTACATCCGCAGGTGAAAGACCGCTTAGCCGAGATTGATAAGATCGTACTCACCACCCACGATTCGGCTATTCGGATTATTTCCAAAACCGGCGCGCTCGCCAATCCGGCGGATCGCGACCACTGCCTGCAATACATGACCGCGGTGCCGCTTATCTTTGGTGCGCTTACCGCCGAGCACTACGAAGACCATTTTCATGCGGATCATCCGCTGATAGATGAGCTGCGTGACAAGATGGTGGTAGAGGAGAATGCTGAGTATTCAAAGGCTTACCACGACCCAGAGAAGCGCTCTATCGCAAATGCGGTGCAGGTGTTTTTCAACGATGGGAGTACGACTGATCAAGTCGCAGTGGAGTACCCAGTAGGCCATCGACGTCGTCGGGAAGAGGGGATGCCGCTATTAGTCGATAAGTTTGAGCGCCATTTGGCGACACGCTTTCCAGCAAGTCGTTGCCAAACCATTGCTCAACTATGCAGTCAGCAGGCAACGCTTGAAGCGTTGCCTGTACATAAATTTATGGATCTGTGGATGATGTGAAGCGGGCTATAACAATGCCCGGCGCTTATGCTTACCGGGGTATTGTGATGCTTAACGAGTATGCGCTCTATTCAAAGGTCACTTGATCACGCATGCGTTCGACGGTGGCAGGGCCAATACCGCTGACGCGCTCAAGATCTGCAGTGCTTTCAAAGGCACCATTGGTTTCGCGCTCTTCAATGATCGCGTCGGCTCGGCTTGGGCCAATGCCAGGTAGTTCGGCCAGCAGTTCAGCGTCGGCGCTATTGACGTTAATCGGGGCTACCTCTTGGGCCAGCACGCTACTAGAAAGTCCTAAGCTAATGCTAAACAGTAGTGCGGCCAACATTCCTTTAAGTGTCATGTTCATTTTCAATGATCCTTTTAATAACGTTGGGTTGCTTTGGTTGCACATGCGGCGTTGCGTATAGTTTTCTATCAGTGCCCGAGTTATTGATGAGCAAGATAAACGCCGCTGCACTGTTAACTTAGCTTTATTTAGAGAGTGTTTATGTCAGCGATATATGACAGCAGTTGTAAGATTTTAGCTATGAACATATGGCAAATGGCTTACATACTGAGGGCGCGAGGAGTGGGGAGAGGCTGATATAATGAACTAAAACGTACTTGGAGCAACGTTGTGGCCACCGATTCCCCGATTATTATTGCCCTTGATTACCCTTCGTTAGACGCTGCGCTCTGTATGGCTGATCAGTTGGATCCCGCCCGATGTCGTGTGAAAGTAGGTAAAGAGCTGTTTACCCGCAGCGGCCCCGCGGTACTTGAGGCACTGCATGGGCGTGGGTTTGAAGTGTTTCTGGATCTTAAATTTCACGATATTCCCAATACCGTAGCTAGCGCGGTGCAGGCAGCGGCGGAACAGGGTGTGTGGATGGTCAACGTACATGCCAGCGGCGGGCGCCGGATGATGGAGGCAGCTGTGCAACGTTTGGATCAACACGCCCTAACGACCCATTTAATCGCCGTTACCGTATTGACCAGTATGCAGGCCGAGGACTTGGCAGAGTTAGGCATCAATGCCCCACTGGCCGAGCACGTAGAGCACCTAGCGCTGCTGGCGAAGCAAAGTGGTTTGCAAGGGGTAGTCTGCTCGGCCCAGGAGTCAGCGCGGATTAAAACACTATGCGGTGAGTCGTTCTTAAAAGTGACCCCCGGTATTCGGCCAAGCTTTGCAGTCGCTAATGACCAACAGCGCACGATGAGCCCCAGCGAGGCTATTGCGGCGGGAAGTAGCCATCTGGTAATCGGTCGCCCCGTTACTCAGGCTGACGACCCTATGGTAGCGCTGGAGGCGATTGAAGAGGAATTAGGGGCTCGCTGAACACCTGTGCTTCGCGAAAACTATTCGCCCTCTACGCCAATTATCGGCTTAATAGTGCCCCAGAAACGGCAGCTGGGGCACTGCCACTGTAGCGCGTCACTGGCAAAGCCACAGCGTTGGCAGCGATGTCTAGTACGATTAAGCAGCAGCGCATCGGTATGATGCTTTAATAGCAGCAGGCGCGTATCAGGGGAAGGTTTTCCGCTAAGCCGCTGGCTTTCAATATACAGATCGATCAAATAATCCAGCCCGCCTAAGCTCGGCACTGCGCGCAGGCGTTCGCCGATCAACTCAATCGCTTTATCGACACCGTCACGCTGATGAACGAGCTGCCCTAATGCAATAATGGTACTGGTGTAAGGCGCTTGCTCAAGCAGTTGATAGAGATGAGCTTCGTAACCCGCTTCATCATTGTTGCGCAAATAGGCGTGCTTGAGGGCAGGCAGCATGGTGGGAATATGCACTATCTCTTGCCCAGGGATATTGTCTAATCGCTCAATAGCGCGAGCATAGTGCCCGTTGTCCATCTCTAATTCGGCCAGCAGCAGGGTTGCGCGAACGCAGTTTTCATCCAGTTGCAGGGCTTTTTTGAGATGCTTTTTAGCCAGTGGTCGGCTGGCTTCGCTTATCTCTTCCAGCGCCAACTCACACAGCCAGTGGGCAGCGGGGCGACGCATCTTTGGGTACTGTTTAAGCAGCGGCTGGATCACCTCGAAGGCTTGCTGCCACGCTTTTTCGCGTTCTAATAGATCAATGAGCAGCTGTTTGGCTGCATAGCGATGATCATCATCACCGCTATGTTCCAGCAGTGTATTGAGTAGCCGCTGGGCGCGATCATGAACACCGAGGGCCATAAAGTCC
The DNA here is from genome assembly GCF_000236035.1 of Vreelandella boliviensis LC1. Classification (GTDB taxonomy): domain Bacteria; phylum Pseudomonadota; class Gammaproteobacteria; order Pseudomonadales; family Halomonadaceae; genus Vreelandella; species Vreelandella boliviensis. Next base: position 338,829 of record NZ_JH393258.1, on the reverse strand, counting down.
CGGGCAAGCTCTAGCTGGATCTGTTCGTTGGTATGCTGTGAAAGAGAGGGCCGTGCTAGCAGATTTTGGTGAATGCTGACCGCTTTATCGGCCTCGCCGCGGACGCGAAACAGTTTGCCGAGGGCGATATGGGTGTGAACCGTGTCACTGTTGACCGCAAGCACGTTAATAAAGGTATTGATCGCTTCGTCGGGCTGCTCATCAAGCAGGTAGTTAAGCCCGACGAAGTAGTCCCGGGAGAGCGCCTGCGATGAGGTCGCGGGCGGTTGGGAGCGATGTCGGCGGCGTCCGGCTTGGCGATAACCTAACCCGTAACCAATGGCAATGGCGACCAACAGTACGCTTAGCAGCGCGACATCCAGCATTTATGCCAGTTCCTTAAACTCCTGGGTGCGTAGGCTATCAAGCTCTTTACGCTGCTGCTTATTCTGCCGCTGGCTGCGGGCCAGGGTTGCCTTTAATCGCACGTAGACGCCTAGCATGGCGAGCATGCCCAGTAAGACGCCAAACACCAATGTCGCGAGTAGCCAAACAGAGAGCGATACCGCTGGTAGCTCCAGCCAAATAAGGTTTAAGGCAATGGTTTGCTGATTATTAACGGCAAACAGAATGCCTACCAGCACCACTATCAGCAAAATAACGGCTAAAATCAGCCCTTTGATCCAACGCATTTGAGTTTCCTAGTCTGTGACGTTCACGGTAACCCTATTGTGTACGACTCAAGCCGCGACGTCATCTCGCAGAAGGTCGGATAACGTAATAGCGGCGTTTAGTAGCCGAGTGCTCGACTAGCGTCTACCTGCTCCCGTAGCTCCTTACCGGGCTTAAAGTGCGGCACATACTTGCCTTCCAGATCAACTGCATCGCCTGTTTTCGGATTGCGCCCTACCCGCGGCTCCCGGTAGTGCAGTGAAAAACTGCCGAAACCACGGATCTCAACGCGACCACCGCTAGAAAGAGAATCCGTCATGTCGTCCAGGATAATACGCACCGCCGTTTCAACATCTTTGGCGGACAACTCCGGCTGACGCATCGCAATTTGTTCGATTAATTCAGATTTAGTCATCGGTTGGCTCCCTGCGAACATTGAAGGCCGTGACGCGCTCTCGACCTCGCTAACATCAAATTCAGCATACTGCGCAATTCAGTATAAAACAATTCAGATAAAACAAGGTTCTAGACTCATTAACAGCATAGGCGATGGAGGGCGCTGGCGCGACCCTGTGGCTTAGGTATACTGGCTGTTCATTTCTTAGATCGGAGCGGCTGACGTTGAACGACGACAATTCCCCAGCAGCCATTTTGCGCAAACGGCTTTACTGGCACTCCCGGCGCGGCATGTGGGAGCTTGATCTGTTGCTTATACCATTTCTTGAGCAGCGTTTTGACCATCTCAGCGAAGCGGATCAACTGGCCTATGAGCAGCTAATTGAAGGAGAAGATCAGGACTTGTTTGTCTGGCTGATGCACCGAGAGTGGCCCGAGGAGCCAAGCCAGCGGCGTATCGTACAAATGATCGTTGAACATGCTGAAACCACCGATAATTCTGCCTATCGTACCCTCTAAGTATTGGCTGCTCGCTCAATGTGGGTTATTGGTCGGGTTAGTGGTACTGAGCTATTGGGTAGGGGGTAAGCCTGCAGCAGTGGCGATGGTTGTGCTAGGCGGTGTCCTTGGGTGGCGCGGCTATCTTCGTCAACCCAAGGGGGTGCTATCGCTCACCTCGACGGCACCATCAGTTCAAGGCCGCTGGCTGCGCGAGCCGCAGCCAGCGGAGAGCACCCTCACGCAAAGTGAGGATCAGGGTGACGTGGATCAAGTACGCTGTGACTATTTAGGGCCCTGGTTAATAGGGCTTTATGTGGAGAAGCAGCGGGTTTGGCTCTGGCCTGATAGCGCGCCTCGAAAAAACCTGCGTGAGGTAAGGCAGTTGTTCCATCGTCCTGGCCGCTAGCGGTTTTTTTCTAACGCGCCTGTTAAGTCGTTTATCGAAAGCGAAGAGGCAACGGCTTCGGACTGTTGGTGGGGCCAGTCAGAGGAGTAATGCAGCCCGCGTGACTCATGGCGCTGCTGGGCGGCAATCACTGTCAATATTGCTAACTGTAGTGTCTGGTGTAAGCGTCTGCCTTCCGGGGCTGTTAACGCCCCCTGTATCTCTTCCACGCTGTTTAGCAACGCCTTCAAGTGCGTCAGGGCAGTGCTTAGCCCGGTTGAACTGCGCACAATGGAGACATTCTGGCTCATGGTGGTGCGCATTTGTTGGCGTATGTCGCTGAGTACTGCCTTGGGTAAGGCAGCAGCTTGCGCCGGGGGCTGAAATCCACTACTGCTGGCCGCTTGGCCGTGTTGTTCCGGCGCTTGTGTGAGCAACGCTTGAGCGCAGCTGCGTGCAAATACCAAGCACTCTAACAGTGAGTTGCTGGCCATTCGGTTGGCGCCGTGTAGGCCCGTGCAAGCTGTTTCTCCGATGGCATAGAGGTTGGTAACATTGGTGGCGCCATGCAGGTTGGTGGCGACACCGCCGCAGCTATAGTGGGCGGCAGGTACCACGGGGATGGCCTGCTGGGTGATATCAATACCGCGGGAAGCGCAGTGTGCCAGAATAGTCGGGAAGTGGTGGCGAATCGCTTGTTCACCTAAATGACGAATATCCAACCACACGTGGCCTAGGGAGCTGCGCTGTATTTCAGCATCGATGGCACGGGCGACAACATCCCTAGGGGCTAGCTCCGCGCGCTTATCCAGCGCAAGCATAAAACGCTCCCCCGCCTCATTGAGCAAATGTCCGCCTTCACCACGAACCGCCTCACTAATCAAAAACGCTGGGCCTTTGGGGTCAAATAGGCAGGTTGGATGAAACTGTTGAAACTCTAGGTTCATTAACCGAGCACCCAGCTCTGCGGCCATCATCATGCCTTCGCCGCTGCTAGGAGCGGGCGTAGTGGTGTGACGATAAAGGCCGCTTGCGCCGCCAGTGGCTAATACAGTATGGCGCGCGGTGAGCGAGTACCACTGGTGATTAGTATCGCTGCCGTAGGCGCCGCAGCAGGCACCTTGAGCATCTTGTAACAGGCCAACCACGGTTAGGTCGTTGCGCTGGGTTATGTTGGGATGTCGCGCAACACTGGCTAATAGTGTGTCCACCACGGCGCGGCCTGTGGCGTCGTCAGCGTGGATTATGCGCCGGGCATTGTGACCACCTTCACGGGTCAGGTGATAAGGGTAGCGTGCGGCAGGGTCATGTTCGGGTGTAAAAGGAACGCCCTTATTAATCAGCCACTGAATGGCAGCGGGCCCGTGGGTAACGGTAAAGCGAACGGCCTCGATATCACACAGCCCATCACCAGCAATAAGGGTATCGTTGATATGCGCGTCGAGATCGTCATCCGGCGAGAGCACGGCAGCAATGCCGCCTTGGGCCCAGCGGCTAGCGCCTTGGTTATCTTGAGCGGGGCGCACCAGCGTCACTGACCTGTGATCAGCCACTTCCAAGGCAAGGGTTAACCCAGCGACGCCGCCGCCAATGATAAGTACATCGGATGTAGGCGTACCCATAATGCCCGCTCCCTCTTAATACTGACCGAATTATTGCAAAACCTGAACGTTGCTAGCGTCGCCGATCGCAACTGGTTAGGAGGTGGGCATCATAGCGTGGCAATTCGCGTTTAGCGATGTTTTCGCATAAGAAATACGCGATGTTTGAGTGCACGAATAAGCGCAGCTGAGGGCAGCGTATAAGAGTGAGTAAAGTGAAAATAAACGAATAGGGAAGGGCGAAACTGGAAGGGGGAAATCTAGTTTGTAAAATGGTGCCCGGAGCCGGACTTGAACCGGCACGGGGTTTCCCCCGAGAGATTTTAAGTCTCTTGCGTCTACCGATTTCGCCATCCGGGCTAGACATTACAAACAATCACATAGCAATGCTGTTTAGTTTTGCTTAAAACATCACTGCTAGATAAAGATGGAGGCTGGAGTCGGAATCGAACCGGCGTACACGGAGTTGCAGTCCGCTGCATAACCACTCTGCCATCCAGCCTCAAAAGTCGTTGGAACGGTAAAGGAGATTTGACCGGGCTGGCGCACCAGATCACGACCTTCGCCTTGTCAATATCTATTACCACACATCCAAAATGGAGCGGGAAAGGAGATTCGAACTCCCGACCCTCGCCTTGGCAAGGCGATGCTCTACCACTGAGCTATTCCCGCTCGACTCGAGGGCGAATTATACGGATCGCCGCCGGGTTGTCAATCAATGAATTAACGCGTGTTCCTTTTTTAATTATCAGCAGCTTACATGGAGCGGCTAAGATGCGGCCAAGCTGCTTTTAGGTACTGAATCATCGACCACAGCGTTAGGAGTGCGGCGCTATACAGTACTACAACACCCAACAGTGCAAATTCATGGGTCGGCGGAAGCGCCAGCAAGATTAGCAGCGACACCATTTGTAGGGTCGTTTTCAACTTGCCCACCCAGGAAACCGCCACCATGCCGCGTTTGCCCATTTCAGCCATCCACTCGCGCAGCGCTGAAATGACAATTTCACGGCCAATAATCACCAGCGCAGGGAGCGTTAGTACCAGGGTGTCATAACGCTCAATCAGTAGCGCCAGGGCTACGACCACCATGAGTTTGTCGGCCACCGGGTCTAAAAAAGCGCCAAAGGGCGTTGACTGATTCCAGCGTCGCGCTAAATAGCCATCCAGCCAGTCGGTAATAGAGGCCAGTCCAAATAGGCCAGCCGCCACGGGCATGCTCCAACTGAAGGGTAGGTAAAACAGCACCACCAGCAGCGGAATAAAGGCGATTCTCGCCAGTGTCAGTATGTTAGGTATGTTCATCGCAGGGTGCGATCCTTGCCGGAAAATCAGAGGATTTGAAGTGTCTTGGGCTCATTCTATCCCCCTTGGCCGATGGCATCCATGCCAAACGGGCGTTTATCCGTTGAGCGCCCGGTAAATACTTTCGGCTAACGACGCATTAATGCCCGGAACGCGGGCGAGTTCATCGCGGCTGGCCTTTTGCACCCCCTGCAGGCCGCCAAAAAAACGCAGTAACTCGCGCCGCCGTTTGGGGCCAATGCCAGGAATATCCTGCAGGGTGGAGGTGCGTCGCGCTTTATCGCGCTGAGCGCGGTGGCCAGCAATGGCGAAACGGTGCGATTCATCGCGAATATGCTGGATCAGGTGTAACGCGGGGGAGGCCGGATCCAGGTCGAGCGGGTTGTCGGCAGTTTCCACAAACAGGCTTTCAAGCCCCGCCTTGCGCGTCGTGCCTTTGGCTACGCCCAATAGAATGATGTTGGTAATGTCGAGTTGTTTAAACACCTCGCGGGCCATATTGAGCTGCCCCTTGCCACCATCGACGATCAAAATGTCGGGGGCAACCGCTTCACCATTTTTCACCCGCTTAAGACGCCGTGTCAGGGCCTGCTGCATAGCAGCGTAGTCATCGCCGGCGGCGACCCCCTCGATGCGGAAGTGGCGGTAGTCACTTTTACGGGGGCCTTGATGATCAAATACGACACAGGAGGCAACGGTTGCCTCGCCGTGACTATGGCTAATGTCGAAACACTCCAAGCGCTGCGGCGTTTCTGCTAAGCCCAGCGCTTTCTGCAGGGCGGTAAAGCGCTGGGTAAGCTGGGTTTGATTAGCCAGTTGAGAGGCCAACTGTTGCTCGGCGTTGGTAATGGCGAGCTGTTGCCACTGGGCGCGGTGGCCGCGCACTTGGCTGGTGACGCGAATGCGCTTGCCTGCCTGCTGGGTTAGTGCCTCGGCAATCAGGTCGCTATCGTCGAGTGGGTGGCTAGTAATTACTTCGCTGGGCACGTTGTGCGGTTGACCAAAATAGTATTGGCTAACTACCTCGGTGAGCAGCGTCTCTAGCGGCAGATCCAGGTCGTTTTTGGGCGTGTGATGGCGTGCCCCCAACAGGCGGCCGTCGCGGACGCTTAACACTGAAACGCCCAGCGCGCCGGGGCGCTGGGCGAGGGCGAAAATATCGGCATCCCCGCCGCCAGTATCGACAAACTGACGCTGTTGCAGCTGGCGCAACTGCTGAACCTGATCACGCAGGCGAGCGGCCTCTTCAAAGTTAAGCGCCTGGCTGGCGGCTTCCATTGCTCCCATTAATTCTTGAGTAACACGTTCACTTTTGCCTTCCAGGCACATTACCGCGTGTTCGAGATCCCGGCGGTAATCTTCGGCGGAAATATAGTCGACGCAGGGAGCGCTGCAGCGCTGAATCTGATACTGCAAGCAGGGGCGTGAGCGGTGGGCAAACACGCTGTCTTCGCAGTTGCGGATACGAAATATTTTTTGCATCAGCGCTAAGCTTTCCCGAACGGCGCCGCTGCTGGGGTAGGGGCCTAAATAGCGCCCATCGTCTCTGCGTTGCCGTGCGCGTTTATACTCAAGCGCTGGGTAGGAGTGGCGGTCAGTGACAAACACAAACGGATAAGACTTATCGTCGCGCAGCAAAATATTGTAGGGCGGACGCAGTTGTTTGATCAGCGTTTGTTCGAGCAGCAGCGCTTCGGTTTCCGTGCGCGTGACGGTGACTTGGACGTCTGCGATACGCCCCACCATGGCCTGGGTTTTGGTATTCAACTGACCACGAAAATAGCTGGTAAGGCGCGTTTTTAAGCGCTTGGCTTTGCCCACATAGAGGGTGTTGCTTTGCTCATCAAGCATTCGATAAACCCCCGGTGAGGAGCTTATCGAGCTTAAGAACTGTTTTGAATCAAAGGTCATATCAGCGTGTCGGTACCCGATAACAGCAGGGGAGGGTGGGGTTATATTTGGGTCGCGTCAAACCCCTCAACCAGCCCGTGACGGAGCGCTAGGTGAGTCAGCTCGACGTCGGTGGCTACCGGTAGTTTATCAAACAGTCGATAGCGATAGGTGTTAACTGTTTTAGGGCTTAAATGCAGACGATCAGAGATATCTTGTACACGTTGGCAGTTTACAATCATAAGGGCAATCTGTAGCTCACGGTGGGAGAGGTGGCTAAATGGATTATCCTCATCAGTAAAGTGTGACATGGCCAGCCGTTGGGCAATTTCTTGACTTACATAGCGTCGGCCGTGGAAGACTTGGCGGATGGCATCGGTCATTTCTGTTGCATCTGCGCCTTTGCTCAAAAATCCTGAGGCGCCTGCTTCCAGCATGCGACGCAGTACGCTGTCTTCCATATGTGCGGTTAAAATCAAGACCCTGACGTCTTTCATGTTGCGGTGAATACGCCGAGTGGCCTCAAGCCCGCCAATGCCCGGCATGCGAATGTCCATCAACACGATGTCGGGTTTTAAATGGCGGCACTGGGTCACGGCATTTTCACCGTCGTCGACCTCGCCCACAATTTTAATGTCACGCTCTTCGTTTAGCAGGTGAGCGATGCTAGTTCTAACTAGGTGATGATCATCGGCGATAAGTACAGTGATCAATGGACAGGCTCCTGCATGGAAACATCATGGGCTCAGGCGTTGGCCTTGTACTCTAATGCATAGAGTGCCACAGCTAACGACAAAGGAGAATTAGTTAGCCGCGGATGATGTGAATACTTGACCAGGATAAACGTACAACGTAGTATTCGCCTCGCTGTTGATGGATAGCATGTGGGGCCTTAGCTCAGCTGGGAGAGCGCAACACTGGCAGTGTTGAGGTCAGCGGTTCGATCCCGCTAGGCTCCACCAAAGCTAATTTTTACCAAAGCAAGCTTTACCCAAATTTTAGAAAAAAGCCTCGTCATTTAACGAGGCTTTTTTTCGACTGTGAAAAACCGATTTAGGCAGCGATTTTTCCTAGTAGTAAAAATTCAATCAGTGCTTTTTGGGCATGCAGGCGATTCCCTGCTTCCTGCCAGACGACTGCGCGGGGGTCGTCGAGCAGCGTGTGGCTGATCTCTTCGCCTCGATGCGCGGGTAGGCAGTGCAGGAAGAGTACGTCTTGATTAGCCAGATCGAGCATCGCTTCTGTAACTTGGAACCCGGTGAAGTCGGCTTCACGTTTCGCCTGCTCCTCCTCCTGTCCCATAGAAGCCCAAACGTCGGTGGTGATCAGGTCGACCTGCTTTACCGCTTCTTGAGGATCGTGTAGCAGCGTCACTTGATCGCCAGCGGCTGCCATAATGTCTGCGCGGGGCTCGTAGCCTTTCGGGCAGCAAATACGCAGATGAAAACCGAACTGCCGAGCGGCATTGATCCAGGAGTGGCACATATTATTGCCATCACCAATCCACACCGCTGTGCGTCCTTTTACGCTGCCGCGTAGCTCGGTCCAAGTCATTACGTCGGCAAGCAGTTGGCAGGGGTGATAGTCATCGCTTAAGGCATTAATCACCGGTACGCTGCTGGCTCTGGCGTAGGTTTCAAGCCCCGCGTGGGAGAAGGTGCGAATCATTACCGCATCGACCATTTCAGACAATACGCGAGCAGTGTCTTCAATCGGTTCGCCCCGACCAAGCTGAGTATCGCGGGGGGAGAGAAATAGTGCGTGGCCGCCAAACTGTGCCATTCCCGTTTCAAACGAAACCCGCGTACGCGTCGATGATTTTTCAAAGATCATCGCCAGGGTGCGGTTGGGTAATGGTGTATAAACAGGACCTTGGGCTTTTAGATTTGTTTTGATCGTAATGGCTCGCTGGATCAAATAGTCCAGCTCATCCGGGGTCAAATCTAGCAAGGTCAGGAAATGGCGTGTCGCCATAAGGGCTTCTCTCCGCATAAAAACACTATCCTAGCTATGCTGCAGGGGATGCGCAACGCGAACTGCATGCGTAGAATGCCATTTACACGTTAAAGCCGAGCGCTCTACTCAGGTACTAGTTCAAGCGCTAAGTGGGTAAGCATTGGTCATTGATAAGCGAGGAAATTGTATGAGCACGACTGCCGAAAACATTCAGCGTCAAATTAGCGAAAACCCGATCCTGATTTACATGAAAGGCTCGCCCCAACTGCCTCAGTGCGGGTTTTCTGCACAGACCGTTCAAGCGCTGATGAGCTGCGGCGAGCGCTTTGCGTTCGTTAATATCTTGGATAACCCGGATATTCGCGCTGAGCTGCCCAAGATTGCTAACTGGCCGACCTTCCCGCAACTTTGGGTAGAGGGCGAGCTGGTGGGTGGCTGCGATATCGTGGTTGAGATGCATCAAAACGGCGAACTTGAAAAGCTGGTAAAAGCCGCCGCCGAGCGTGCTGGTGCGGCGGAAGGTGGTGATAACGCTTAGGTGTTGGCGACCATTCCGCCTTTTTTCAGGCGGTTGGCGGGCTGCGGTGCAACCGCTAGAATGACGTTTCTTCTCGCATAGTTTTTATTATGCACCGTCTTTATTGTGCACCGTCTTTGTTTTGCATCGTGGCACTTACCTTACGCGGTCTACAGCGTGAGGTGAGTCAGCCCGCCGAAGGAAGTACAGCTTCATGAGCTATCAGGTTCTGGCCCGCAAGTGGCGGCCTCGCACATTCCACGAACTTGTGGGCCAGGCCCATGTTCAGCGCGCCTTGGTAAATGCCCTTGATCAGGGCCGTCTGCATCATGCCTATCTGTTTACGGGTACCCGTGGTGTGGGTAAAACCACCTTGGCGCGTATTCTTGCCAAGTGTTTGAACTGCACGGCCAGCGGCCGTGGCGATGAAGGCATTACCTCTACCCCGTGTGGACAGTGCGATAGCTGCCAAGCAATCGATGAAGGGCGCTTTGTTGATCTTATTGAGGTCGATGCAGCGTCAAGAACCAAAGTAGAAGATACCCGGGAGCTGCTGGACAACGTTCAGTACGCGCCTACCCAAGGGCGCTATAAGGTGTACCTGATCGATGAGGTGCATATGCTCTCCACCAGCAGTTTCAATGCGCTGCTGAAAACGCTGGAAGAGCCTCCCCCCCACGTTAAATTCCTGTTGGCGACCACCGATCCGCAAAAACTGCCGCCGACGGTACTCTCGCGCTGCCTCCAGTTTACCCTCAAACATATGCCACCAGAGCGTGTGGTTGAGCACCTTACCTATGTGCTGGGTGAGGAGGGCGTCGCCTTTGATGAAAGTGCGTTATGGCTATTGGGTAAGGCAGCGGAAGGCTCAATGCGCGATGCCATGAGCCTCACCGACCAAGCCGTTGCGTTTGGGCAGGGGGCGGTGCGCCATGCGGATGTGGCCGCCATGCTCGGCACCCTGGATCATCGTCATATTCTTGGGCTGGCAGAATCCCTGGCCGATGTGGACGTGCAGCGCCTGCTGGCCGAAGTGGCCGAGTTAGCAGAGCAAGGCCCTGACTTTGCCGCGGTGTTGGATGAACTATCCAGCATGCTGCACCGTTTAGCGGTTGCGCAGATGGTGCCGGATGCCGTGGATAACAGTCACGGTGATCGTGACGTTATCCTGCAACTAGCAAGCCGCTTCACCGCTGAAGACATCCAGCTTTATTACCAAATCGGTATTCAGGGCCGCGGGGACATGATGCATGCCCCTGATCTGCGCAGCGCGTTAGAGATGACGTTGCTGCGCATGCTGGCGTTTCGCCCTCAGGGCGTGCCGAAACCACCGCGTACCCCGCTACCGCTGCGCCGGGAGCCATCGCAGGCGGCAGCGCCTGAATCCGCGCCGCTAGAGGCTGTACCACAGCCAGAAGCTCTTCCAGAAGTTCAGCCAGAAGTTCAGCCAGCACCGCAAGTTGAGTCACCAGCCCAGCCGACAGCGCCCGTCGCCGAAGAGGAGTCGCCACGCCAGGAACCGCCACCCTGGCCAGTCGAAGCTGAAACAGAAGCGCCAGAGACTGGCACGCTCCAGCATGCTCCCGAACCAGCGCCTGTTCTTGAGCCTGACTCGGCACCAGAGCCTGCTGCCGAGTCAGATCCTGTTTCTGAGCGAGAAGATGCACTAGCGCCAGAACCGCAGGTTTTGCCTGCTGATGAGTCGGATAACCCCTCAGGCAAACTGGACAACGCGCAGTGGTTGCAGTGTTTTGACTCGCTAGGCTTGGGCGGCTTAACCCGTAACTTGGCGGGCAACTGTTTGGTAGAAAGTGACGACGGTACGCTACTGACGCTTCGCCTAGACCCCAGTCAAGAGGCAATGCAGGCGGAGGTGCACCAAGCGCGCATTGAACGGGCGCTGCAAGAGCAGGGCATGCCCCGGCGCATAGCGTTTTACGTGGCCGAGTTGTCTACTAGCATGGAAACACCCCGGCAGCGCGAAGAGCGCCTTAATAAAGAGCGTCATGCCCAGGCGGTTGATCTACTCAATCACGACCCCCATGTACAGAAGTTACAGCAGGCGTTTGGGGCAAAGCTGATAGAATCCAGCGTTAAGCCTGCCGACGCGCTGCGCTAAGCTCTTTTCATGCAGCCTTTCATACAGTCGAAAGATAGCTAAAGACAGTTTTATAAGACAGTTTTATAAGACAGCTTTATAACCACATTGGAGATCAGACCATGCTTAAAGGTGGAATGGGCAACTTGATGAAACAAGCCCAAGAGATGCAGGAAAAAATGCAGCAAGCCCAGGAAGAAGTCGCCAAAGCCGAAGTTCAGGGCGAAGCGGGTGCCGGTATGGTCAAGGTCACCATGAACGGTCGGCACGACGTATCCAACGTCTCCATCGACCCCAGCGTGATGGAAGAGGACAAAGAGCTACTGGAAGATTTGCTTGCGGCGGCGGTCAACGACGCAGTGCGCAAGTTGGAAGTTAACTCTAAACAGAAAATGGAAGAAGCAGCGGCAGGTTTGAACCTTCCGCCCGGCTTTAAGATGCCGTTCTAAGCAATGCGTTTTTCTCCTCTCGTTGAGCAGTTAATGGAAGCATTTCGCATACTGCCAGGCGTTGGGCCCAAAACGGCTCAACGCATGGCGATGCACTTGCTTGAGCGTGAACGACCAGGCGGGCAGCGGCTGGCTGCGATTATTCAACAGGCGATCGAAGAAGTCGGCTATTGCCAGCGATGCCGCACGCTCACCGAAGCCGATATCTGTGCGCTGTGTGAGAGCCCACGCCGCGATGATTCGCTGCTTTGCGTAGTAGAGTCGCCTGCCGACCAGCTGGCGATTGAAGAGGCTGGCGGCTTTAAAGGGCGCTACTTTGTGCTCCACGGGCACCTTTCGCCGCTAGATGGCGTGGGCCCTGAGTCAATTGGTTTAGACCTGCTGGAAGCGCGTGTTGCAGAAGGGCTCATTGAAGAAGTGGTGTTGGCGACGAACCCGACTATCGAAGGTGAAGCGACGGCTCACTACATTGCTTCGTTGTTATCAGAACATAACGTCAAACTCTCACGGCTTGCTTATGGCGTCCCCATGGGCGGTGAACTGGAGTACGTTGATGGCGGGACCTTGAGCCGTGCATTTAACGGTCGTTTGCCGTTTGCCAGCGAATAAGCCTACTTAAAACGCAAGCGCGGTAGCGTTTGCGCCAACTTGGAAGAATGCTTTTGTCCTCTCTTACTCCCTCTTATCAATGGCTTGATACCCCAGATGCGCTTGATACGGCATGCGAGCAAGTAGCCGATGCCGCTGTGATCGCTCTGGATACCGAGTTTTTCCGAGAGAACACCTTTTTTCCAGTCCCTGCGCTGATTCAATTCACCGCCGGTGAAGAGGCTTATCTAATTGATCCGGTGGCCGTTCCCTGCACCGATAAATTCCGTGCCCTGCTGCAAAATAGTGCCATCAAGTTACTGCACGCCTGTAGCGAAGACCTGGAAGTCTTCCAGTACTGGGCGGGCGTATTGCCGGTACCGTTAATTGACACTCAGGTGGTGCAGGGCTTTTTGGGCGAAAACCCTGGCATGGGGTATCAAAAACTGGTCGAATTTTGGGTCGGTGAAACGCTGCCTAAAGAGGAGACCCGTTCAAACTGGCTAGTGCGCCCGCTGTCGCCTGCGCAGTGCCATTACGCCGCGCTGGATGTGATCTATTTGCTAAAAGTCTGGACGTTACAGGCTGAAAAGCTCACCACACTGGGGCGGCGCGAGTGGGTGGACGCTGAGTGCGCTAGCTTAATTGACCAAGCTGGCCGCAGTGTTGATAACGATCTGCAGTGGTACACCCGTCAACGCCAACTATGGCGCTTGATGCCCCGCCAGATGGAAGCGTATCGGCTAATGACTACTTGGCGTGAAGGTGAAACACGCCGCCGCGACTTGCCGCGCAACTGGTTGATTAGCGATAAGTTGCTGTTTGCGATCGCAGAAAAGATGCCCAGCAATCGCTTTGAGCTTGCTGATGTTGAAGGCATTAAGCCTATGCTGATCAAAAAAGAGGGCGATGCGCTGCTGGCGATGGTCAAACAGGCACAGCACTGCGATGAAGCGGTGCTGCCCAAACGTTGGCCAGACCCCATGCACCCGACGTTTAAGTCACGCTTTAAAGCACTTAAAAAGGCGGTCACGGGCAAAGCCAATGAGTTAGGGGTGGCGCCGGAAATGCTCATGCGACGCCGCGATATTGAAGCACTGGTGATGCAGGCCTTGGCGGGGGAGCCTTTCACTTGGCCGAGCGGTTGGCGGGGCGAGTATTTGAATACCGCGCTGGCCCAAGCTCTTGAGGAGAGTCCATCATGAGCGATAAATTGATCTGCGAGGTTTTCAAAAGCTCGCGTAAAGATGAAATGTATTTATACGTCGATAAGCGTCAAGGGTTTGCAGATGTCCCAGAGCAGTTACTGGAGACCTTCGGCAAGCCTGTGCCAGTATTTACCATGCTGTTGACCGCTGACAAAAAATTGTCTCGAGTTAATGCGGCAGACGTGGTGGAAGGCATTAAAGGCAAAGGATTCTATCTGCAAATGCCGCCGCCTAAAGAGGCCTATTTGCTCGACGTGCATCGCGCCCATGTTGCCTCGCGCTCTGATACACGCTCTGATGCAGAGTAGAGCTACCCGGTTATGAATTTTCTTGCCCATGCGTGGTTGGTGAGGGCCGGTAGCGATGATTTTCTCTACGGCAATTTAATTGCCGATGGCGTTAAGGGGCGAGATTTAAGCGCTTGGCCCGCTGCTACAGCGCTGGGCATTCGCCATCACCGCCGGGTGGATGCCTGGGTGGATAGCCATCCTTGCGTTGTTAATGCGCGGCGGCGTGCGCCAACGGGTCAGCGTCGCTATGCGGGTATAGCCCTGGATATGGTGTGGGATCATTTCCTGGCCCGTGATACGGCGGGGCAGGTGGATCAAGAGGCGATTGTTGAGCGTTGTTATCGGTTGCTCAGCGCACGGCCCGCGCCGAATCGGCTGGCGGGCATGATGCCGATTCTTGTCGAGCACGACTGGTTAAGAGGCTACGCTGACTTTGCGTTCACCTGCCGGGCCGTTGCCGGTATCGGGCGGCGTTTGTCTGGCCCCAATCAGCTTGCTGCCTTAGTGCCTTGGCTGCACAACGATTATCAAGCGTTAGAGGACGATTTCCAGACACTATGGCCCGCGCTATTGGCTGAATTAAGCCACCAAGATTCATCCCCATAATAAAGAGTTTTTCCGCGACAATGAGGCAGGAGAAAATGGAAACCGCTATGCGCGAACGTTTTTGGGAGCGCTTTACCCTTGAAGAGCTGACGCCCCAGGAGTGGGAAGCGCTATGCGACGGCTGTGGTCAGTGCTGCCTGCTGAAGTTGCACGATGAGGACACCCAAGAGTTGGCGGTGCTCAATGTTGCCTGCCGTCTGCTGGATATCCACAGCTGTCAGTGTAGCGATTATGCTAACCGTTTTGACAGCGTACCCGACTGCACCCAACTGACGCCTGCGTTGGTTAAAGAGTTCACCTGGCTGCCGCAGAGCTGTGGCTACCGGCGGGTGGCGGAAGGGCGCAAGCTGGCGGGTTGGCATCCGCTGTTAAGCAATGATGCCGAGCGGGTTCACCGCAAAGGCATCAGTGTGCGCAGCTTTGCGGTGTCCCAAGACGAGGTGCCAGAGCAGCAATTAGAGTCGCACATTATTGCCGTGCTGCCGATGTAGTGCCCTTTGAGGACTTTACTCAGAAGTTAAAGATGCTTGCGAGTGCAGTCCCAGCGCCCAAAGAATAAATGCGTCTTGCCGCGCAGTATCGCGCCAGGCTTTGAATCGACCGGATGCTCCGCCGTGGCCGCTGCTCATATCGGTACGCATCAGAATTGGCGCTGACCCCTGCTGCTGCTGTGCCACCTGGGCATAAAATTTGGCGGGCTCCCAGTAGCTTACTCGAGTGTCAAACCAACTGCCCTCAATCCATAGGGCAGGGTAAGCCTGCGCCTTGATATTATCGATGGGCGAGTAAGCGCCTATTCGCTCGGCGACCTCTGGGTCTTCAGGGTTGCCCCACTCGCTGTACTCAGCCGTTGTCAGTGGCAGTTCAGGATTCTGCATCGTGCGCAGCACGTCTAAGAAAGGCACGTCTAGCAAAGCGGCACAAAACTTTTCCGGCGCACGATTAATACAGGTGCCGACCAGTAGCCCTCCAGCGCTGGCGCCATAGGCCGCTATTCGCTGTGCATCGCTTACACCCTCTTCGACAAGCGCTTCCCGGGCAGCCAGGAAATCGTCAAAGCTGTTCTCCTTGTGTGCCATTTTGCCGTTTAAATACCAGGGTTCGCCGCGCTCACCACCACCGCGCACATGAGCAACGGCAAAGGCCGCACCGCGTTCAAGCAGTTCCAATCGGGCGATCGAGAACCAGGGGTCGAGCGCGTCGCCGTAGGCACCGTAGCCATATAGCAACGTGGGTAAGGGCTGATCCGCCAGGTCGGCGCGCATCACTACTGATACTGGCACTTGTTCGCCATCCCGGCTGTTCGCCCAAAGGCGGCGGCTGATTAACTGTTCCGGCTGTAAATTGCCGTAAACAGGAACCCGTTTCAGCAGCGTCCGTTCGCCACTGGTTAAGTCAAGTGAGTACCAGCTGGGCGGCTGGGTAAACGACTCTTCGCGCAGGCGCAGTACCTGCGTATCGAAGTGCGGCGCATCTTCAAGCATTTGCGAACAGGGTTGTTCAGGCAGTGCCAGGTACTCATCCAGTGTGCAGCTGTGATGGGCATTGAAAAGCAAACGCCGCAAACGCACCTGCGCCTGGGCATGGTCGCGCTCAGCCAGCATCAGCCCCCAAGAGAACGCATCAACGCCTTCCAGGGTAGCGTCTTCACGGTGGGCGATTAACGATTGCCAATTCAATTGGGGCTGGCCAAGCTGACTTTCCGGCAGAAAATCGAGTTGAAAGTGTGCGCCTGTCTGGTTATGCAGGCGATAAAAGCTGCCAGGGCGGTGATCAATGTGGTACTCAACTCCCGCTTGGCGCTGCTGAATACACAAAGGTGCTGAATCAGGAGAGTGAGCGGGCAATAGGTAAATTTCACTGGTGTCTTTTGAGCCACTTTCGAGCAGCAGCCATGACCGCGAGCGCGTTTTACCGATGCCGAGCCAAAACTCTGGGTCCTCTTCGCGTAGCACCAGTACGGGCTCTTTTGAAGCGCTAGGCTCCGTCAGCGAAAGTGAAAAGCGCCAAACGCTGTCGGGTCGCTGGGTGTCGTCAAACCGCGTAAACAGCAGCGTCGCCGTGGTAGCAGTTTGATCTTCTGCCCAGCACAGCCCCGCGCCAATGTCGCTTAACAGTTGCACGGGCGTCCCGCTAGGTAGTGCTTTCAGCCATAGGGTAAAACGCTCGTCGCCTTGGGTATCTTCTGTCCAGGCCAACCACTGTTCATCGGGAGAGAGCGCCATATCGCCCATGTCGTAAAAGTCGTGCTCGGCGGCACGGGCTCTAACGTCAAAAAAGCATTCGTGCTGTTCAGGCTGATGGTTGGGGTGGCGCCACCAACAGGGGTAGTCGTCCTCAGCACCGGTCTCGTTCCAGAACGTGAAGTGGTCAAGGGTTGTCTTAAGGCTGGTTACGGCTAATTCGCGGCGAGCCAGGTGGCTCTGGTATAACGCTTCCTCCAGAGGGGCAAGCGGGGCAAACCAATCGGCTTGTTGCTGGTTGGCGGCCTCTAAAAAGGCGCTGACCTCTGGGTCGTCGCGCTCTTCTAACCAGTGCCATTGCGGGTCATTAGCGCGATAATAGCGTGCAGCGGGTAAGCCTGAAGGTATGCCTTGCTGTGCTTTCATAAATTGATAGGTACCATAACGGGAAATCAACGTCGGGTGAGTTCACCCACATGAGGGGTATTATGCTGTTTGCAAATTCATCGCCACTGCTGTGGTTGAGTTATTACGGGCTGTCGCTATTAGTGATTGTTGCGGTCTATTTTACGCTCACTTGTTTGCCTCGTTTGCCACGTCTTGTACTGACCTGGACGGTTGCTGGTGCGATATGGGCACCCGCCACTTTCCGGTTGCCGCTAATAGAAGAGGGTGAATTCTATACCGGTTGGGCACCTTCGGCGATGGTGGCGGCGGTTGGCTTTTTAGAAAACAACGGCTCGGCGCTACGTGGCGGGCTGATGTGGCTGGTATTGGGGATGGCGTTAGGCGCGCTTATTGGCGTTGCACTTTGGTGGTGGCGCCGCCCTAACGAGGCCGAATATGTTACCCAGGAAGAAGAAAGTGATGATGAAGGCGAATCGCCACGCCGTCGTGAACCGGTAATTGGTTGATGGCTGTTTTTAGGTAAAGCTTTTCTAGAGAACTACCGGGTGTCTAAGCATGTGTGAAGTGTATGTGTGAACTGTTGGGTATGAGCGCCAATGTGCCCACCGATATCTGTTTTAGCTTTTCGGGCTTTTTGCACCGCGGAGGAGGCACTGGCCCCCACCGCGATGGTTGGGGAATCGCTTTCTACGAAGAGGGCGGTTACCGTGATTTCCGGGATCCCCATCCCTCTGTCGATTCACCCATCGCCCGGCTGATTTGCGACTACCCGATTAAGTCCAATGTGGTGATTAGTCACATTCGCCAAGCCAATGTGGGGGGCGTAAAGCTTGCCAATACTCACCCATTCACCCGAGAAATGTGGGGGCGGCCCTGGTGCTATGCCCACAATGGCCAATTAAGTGGCTGGGAGAGCCTAGCATTAGGAAACTACACCCCGGTAGGCAGCACTGATAGCGAGCACGCTTACTGCTGGCTAATGGGTGAGTTGCGACGCACCTTTCCTGCTCCACCCGCTGATCCCGCAACGCTTTGGGAGCGCTTGCACCAACTGTGTGAGCAGCTAAGAGCGCTGGGCGTGTTCAATATGCTGCTCTCCGATGGCTGTTACTTGTATACGTTTTGCGCCACGAAACTAGCGCATATTACACGCTGTGCGCCCTTCGGAGATGCGGAACTTTCCGACGCTGAGATGACGGTGAATTTTGCCGAACATACCACGCCTGACGATATCGTTTCAGTGATTGCCACCGAGCCGCTTACTCACAATGAAGCGTGGCAGCGCATGGTGCCAGGCGAGCTATTGGTCTGGCGCGATGGAGAAATTCAGGCGCGTTACTGTCCATAAAAGAACGTTCTACTAAATTGGAATGAGAGAAGCAGCAATGAATTAAGCGAGTCTGACTATGGGCTAAAGTTTAAACGAAAGTTTCAATCGATCGTTTTACAGCCTGTTATAGGTCGTATATCGTTGGGCTTCTTAAGCTACTTTTTAGACTAAGCCCAGCGACAACAACAAGGTCGGTGACCCTACGCCGACGCCGATAGCGGAGATTGCCCATGAGCGAACACGCCAACGCCGCCGTTTTACGTGGCCCAGCGCTTGAAGGGTTGGATCAATATGATTCAGTCACGGATGTATTTCGTACCGCAGTAGAGCGCTTTAAGGATAAGCCCGCTTTTTCCTGTATGGGAAAAACCCTCACCTTTGCCGATCTTGACCGTCTTTCGGCAGACTTCGCCGCTTGGTTGCAGCATGAAACGGACTTAGTGCCGGGTGATCGAATCGCCATTCAACTGCCCAACGTGCTGCAGTTTCCCGTGGCTGTTTTTGGCGCGTTACGGGCAGGCTTGGTGGTCGTTAATACTAACCCGCTGTACACCGAGCGGGAAATGGCCCATCAGTTCAAGGACGCCAACGCTAAAGCCATTGTCATTTTGGCCAATATGGCCGATAAGCTGGAGAAAGTACTCGATAAAACAGATATCGAGCACGTTATCGTCACCCAACTAGCCGACTTGCACGATGTGCCCAAACGCTGGTTAATCAATGCCGTAGTTAAGCATGTTAAAAAAATGGTACCGGCTTATTCACTTCCTGGTGCGGTTGGTTTTCGCGATGCGCTGAAAAAAGGCGCCTCATTAAGTCATACTGAAACGCAACAGACACTCGACGATTTAGCCGCTTTGCAGTACACCGGCGGCACTACCGGTATGCCGAAAGGGGCGATGCTCACACATCGCAACTTAGTGGCCAATATGCTCCAGGCACGGGAAGCTATCGGTACCCATCTATCCGATGGGGAAGAGCTGGTGATCGCACCGCTTCCGGTCTATCACATCTATACGTTTACGGTTAACTGCTTGTTCTTGATGGAGACAGGCAACCATTCGCTGTTGATCACCAACCCTCGTGACCTGGATGCCTTTGTTAAAGAGCTTAAGGGGCTGCCATTTACAGCGTTTATCGGCTTAAACACGCTGTTTAACGCGCTGTGTAATCGGGATGATTTCAAACAGCTGGACTTTTCAAAGCTGAAACTAACCATCTCAGGTGGCATGGCGTTGACTAAGGCTGCGGCGCAGCGTTGGGAGCAGACCACCGGCTGTAAGATTGCCGAAGGCTATGGTTTAACGGAGACATCCCCGATTGTTAGCTTTAACCCCAATGATGCGATTCAGTTGGGCACTATCGGCAAGCCGGTGGCGGGTACCGCGGTAAAAGTCGTTGATACGGATGGCAATGATCTGCCAATGGGTGAACCTGGCGAGCTATGTGTGCAAGGGCCGCAGGTGATGAAAGGCTACTGGCAGCGTGAGGATGAAACCCGTGCCTCCATTGATGACAATGGCTGGTTCTTCACTGGTGATATTGCCGTACTCCAGGATGATGGCTATATCCGCATTGTTGACCGCAAGAAAGATATGATTTTGGTCTCCGGCTTTAACGTCTACCCCAATGAAATTGAGGATGTTGTTGCTGCCCACCCGGATGTGCTTGAGTCGGCCGCCGTGGGCGTGCCTGATGAAAATGCTGGCGAAGCGATCAAGCTGTTCGTGGTGAGTAAAAATGACCAGCTTGATGAGAAAACGCTACGTGACTGGTGCAAAAAAGAGCTCACTGGCTATAAGGTGCCCAAAATCATTGAGTTTCGTGATGAACTGCCGAAGACAAATGTGGGAAAAGTATTGCGTCGCCAGTTGCGCGATGAAGCACCCGCAAAAACGTAATCAGATAGAAATGTTTGGTCAAAGGGCGAGGGCTGGTTGAAGCGAGGGTCTTTCGCCCAGGCCGGAAAATATTCCTGACAATTCCGGCATTTCCGCCATCCATAGCGGTCAGACGGCGAAAGTAGCGCCCAAGGACGGGTTCATTGCGCCCTCGCGGAAACCTGCCCTCGTCCTGTTCTGCAGCAACAAGCACTGTGGTTAGGCGTCGTGGAGATGAAAGCGTTACACTATCCGACCCGCTCAATCGAGCGGGTTGATTTTTTATATCTCTTTTTAGATGTCTCTTGCTAAATGCCCAAGCGAATGGAAGCCGACTCAATCGTGACCACTGACACATCCCCAGCCCCCACCGATAGCCAACGTCTCGCGTCGCTGCAACAGGCGACAGGGAGTGTGATGTTGCGTGATGCTGAACGGCTGGAGCGTCGCTTGGCTGGTTTGTACCGCCGTCAGCGCGATAACAAGCCTATTAGCCGTGGTTTGGATGAAGTTCAGCGTGAGCTCGAGCGTTCTCATCAACAGCTCAGCTTGCGTGAAGCCCAAAAAATCGCGCTGAATTATCCGCCTGAACTGCCAGTGGTTGAACGAAAAGAAGATATCGTTAACGCGATACGCGATCACCAAGTAGTGGTGGTGGCCGGGGAGACCGGCTCTGGCAAAACCACCCAGTTGCCCAAAATGTGTTTGGAGCTGGGGCGCGGCCGCCGTGGCTTAATTGGTCACACTCAGCCACGGCGCCTAGCCGCCCGCAGCGTCGCTAGTCGCCTGGCGGAAGAGCTTGAAGTCTCTCTGGGCGAGCAAGTGGGCTACCAAGTACGCTTCACCGATCAAAGCAGCCCAACAACCTTGGTCAAACTAATGACCGACGGGATCTTGCTGGCCGAAACGCAGAATGATCCGCTGCTGCTGCGCTACGACACCATCATTATTGATGAAGCCCACGAGCGCAGCCTCAATATCGACTTTTTGCTCGGCTACCTCAAGCGCTTACTCCCCAAGCGACCAGATCTAAAAGTCATCATTACCTCGGCGACTATCGATGTAGAGCGCTTCGCCAAGCACTTTGGCACCGCCAAAACGCCTGCGCCGGTAGTAGAAGTGACCGGTCGCACCTACCCCGTTGAGGTGCACTACCGGCCGCTGGTACGCGACGAAGACGATGAAGAAGACCGCACGCTGCAAGAGGGCATTCTCCACGCAGTTGAAGAGATTGAAGCCGTTGAGCGAGAGAAAGGTTGGCTGCACGGCCCCCGGGACGTGCTGGTGTTCTTACCCGGCGAACGCGAGATTCGTGAAACCGCCGATACCCTGCGCCGCGCCGAGCTGAAAGGCACTGAAATCCTGCCCCTTTACGCACGGCTCTCCAACGAAGAGCAGAACCGCGTGTTTGCTCCGCACCGCGGTCGGCGCATTGTACTCGCCACCAACGTCGCGGAAACCTCGCTGACCGTACCTGGGATTCGCTACGTGATCGACCCGGGGCTAGTGCGTATCAGCCGCTATAGCTACCGTTCCAAGATCCAGCCCCTGCCGGTAGAAGCGGTTAGCCAGGCCAGTGCCAACCAGCGTAAAGGGCGCTGTGGGCGGATTGCCGAAGGCGTATGCATTCGCCTCTACAGCGAAGAGGATTTTCTCTCCCGGCCCGGTTTTACCGACCCTGAAATCCAGCGCACCAACCTTGCCTCGGTGATTCTCTCTATGCTGGGGCTCAAGCTCGGCGATATCGAGGCCTTTCCGTTTGTTGATCCGCCGGATAGCCGCTTTGTTAAAGACGGCTTCCGACTGCTGTTCGAGCTGGGCGCAGTGGATG
>NZ_JH393258.1:271075-316746 GCF_000236035.1 Vreelandella boliviensis LC1 | reverse complement strand
GACGTCGGCAGCCTGCGCGACGTGTTGATTGTGGTCTCGGCACTGGCGATTCAAGATCCGCGCGACCGACCGGCGGATAAACGCCAAGCGGCTGATCAAGCTCACCAGCGCTGGCACGACCCGGATTCTGATTTTGTGGCTTTGTTGAACCTGTGGCACGGTATTGAGAATGCCCGCGAGGCGCTGTCGGGCAATCAGCTGCGCCGCTGGTGCCGCGAGCACTACATTAACTACCTGCGCATGCGTGAGTGGCACGACACCTTCCGTCAATTGCGCCAGCTGCTGCGCGATATGGACATTGAGGTGCCCCCGCCGCCGCCCCGCAATGACGACGAGAGCGAAGAGCAGGCGCGCCAAACACGGCGTAAAACCTCGGGCAAGGTGCATCAGGCGCTGCTTTCAGGGCTGCTATCCAACCTGGGCACGCTGGTGGAGAACCGCGAATATCTCGGCGCCCGCAATCGTAAATTTATGATTCACCCTGGCTCTGGGTTGGCCAAGAAATCGCCCAAGTGGATCATGGCGTTTGAGATGGTGGAAACATCCAAACTGTTTGCCCGCACCGTGGCCAAAATCGACCCCCAGTGGATCGAACCCCAGGCGCAGCATTTGGTTAAGCGCAGCTACAGCGAACCCCATTGGGAAATGAAACGTGCCCAGGTAGTGGCCTTTGAACAGGTCACGCTGTTTGGTCTGCCGATTGTGGCGCGCCGCCGGGTACATTACGGGCCAATCGCTCCCCAGGAATCCCGAGAGCTGTTTATTCGCCGTGCCCTGGTGGAAGGGGAGTTTCAAACCAAAGGTGCCTTCTTTGCGCATAACCGCGCACTGATCGACGAAGTCGAAGCTTTGGAAGATCGCGCTCGGCGGCGGGATATTCTGGTCGATGAAGACACCCTGTATGATTTTTACGACCAGCGCATTCCGGCTGAAATCGTCAACGGCAAGGGCTTTGAGCACTGGCGTAAACAGGCCGAACAGCAAGACCCGCAATTACTGCACTTCGATATTGATTCGCTGAAGGCGCGGGATGCGGATGACGTCACTCAGGCGCAGTACCCCGATCATCTCGTTTTGGCGGGCGTTGCGTATCCGGTCAGCTACCACTTTGACCCGGAGGCCGAAGACGACGGTGTTACGCTGACCGTTCCCGCTGCCATGCTGCCCCAGGTGCCGGTGCATGCGCTGGAATGGCTGGTGCCTGGGCTACTGCGTGAAAAGTGTATTGCGCTGTTGAAATCACTGCCGAAAAGTATTCGCCGCCAGGTGGTGCCGATTCCCGATTGGGTCGATGCTGCGCTGGAAACCCTGGTACCCGATCAGCGCCCGTTAACTGAGGCGCTGGGGGAGTTTATTCGCCGCCGAACATCGACGCGGGTGCATCCTGACGACTGGCGCCTGGATTTGCTTGAGCGGCATTTGATCATGAATATTCGCGTTGTTGGCCACACAGGTAAAACCTTGGGGCAGGGGCGTGATCTACGCGCCTTGGAACAGCGCTTTGAAGCCGCTGCCAGCGCAGGCGCTCAGGCGCTGGCCGAGCAGGTTAGCCATGAACCTGCCGTTGCCGGGTTACCCAAAACGCCGCTGCCTGCTTCGCGTGTTACCACCCAGGCAGGCATCCGCGTAGAGGCGTACCCTGCCTTGGTTGTTGCTGACGTTGCAGCTGACGCCCGCGAGTTCAAGGTGGCGCTGTTTGACCACCCGGCAAAAGCTGATGCCGCTCACCAGGAAGGCATCGCCCGGCTTGGCATTGCCAAGCTACCCGAACAGGTAAAAGCGATTAAGCAACTGCCGGGTGTCGAGAAGTGCGCGCTGCTGTTTGCCAAAGTGGGCAGCAAGCAAGCCTTAATTGACGATCTGCTGCTGGCGGTATTTACCCAAGTGGTCGCCCAGCACCCTCTGCCGCGCTCAGAAGGAGAGTTCAGCCAGCGCCTAAACGCTACTCAGAGCCAACTCGTTGACGAAGCGAAAGCGCTCTTGGCACGCGTAGAGGTCGCGCTAAAAGGCCATCTGGCGGTCAGTAAGGTGCTCAAAGGGAAGCTTAATTTTGCGCTGGCGTTGGTGTACAGCGATGTTAGCGCGCAGATGCAGCGTTTGGTCTACCCAGGCTTTATCCGTGATGCAGGCGCATGGCTAGATGAATACCCGCGCTATACCGAGGCGGCGCTTATTCGGCTTGAAAAAGCCGCCCGTGAACGTGGCCGCGATCAAATGATGATGCAAGATGTCCAGGCATTAGAGGCGCGCTTTGATGCCCGCCGCGAAAGTGAGCGCCGCGGGCGGGTGGAAGACCCAGAACTGGTCGCTTTTGGCTGGTGGTTGCAAGAGCTTAGGGTGTCGCTATTCGCTCAGCAGTTGGGTACTAGCATGGTGGTGTCGGTAAAACGATTGGAGAAGCGCTGGCAAGAGATCACTAGCGTTTAGCAGTGGTTGGAAAAAGGTGCTGGAAAAACCGCTATTTTACGCACACAGTAACGTGATGGTTTCGCCGTAAGTCGCACGCTACATTGATGGCCGGTCACGTCGGCAAGCCGCTTAGAGGAGATTGGCATGACACATGTGGTGATTACCGGTACAGGACTCTATACACCGGAACACGCCATTGATAATGCGGCCCTGGTGGCGGCATTTAATGCTTGGGTAAACAGCGAGAATGAACAGCACGCCGGCGCCATTGCGCGCGGCGAGCGCGAACCGCTGGCGCCTTCAAGCAGCGAATTTATCGAAAAAGCCTCCGGTATTCAGAGCCGTTACGTGCTTGATGCGTCAGGAATCCTTGACCCACAGCGTATGCGGCCTAAACTGCCTCAGCGGGGCAATGACGAACCTTCGATTCAGTGCGAGATGGCGACCGCCGCTGCGCGGCAGGCGTTGGCCGCTGCCAAGGTAGATGCTGCTGACATCGAGCTGGTGATCGTTGCCTGCTCAAACTTAGAGCGCGCCTATCCCGCCTTGGCGGTAGAAGTGCAGCATGCCCTGGAAACAAGCGGCTACGGATTTGATATGAACGTGGCCTGTAGCTCAGCAACGTTTGCTGTGGAAACGGCTGCCAATGCCATAGCTTCAGGTAGTGTTAAGCGCGCCTTGGTGGTTAATCCGGAAATTTGCTCGGCGCACCTCAACTTCCGAGACCGTGACAGCCACTTCATTTTCGGCGATGCTTGCACAGCAGTGGTACTAGAAAATAGCGCCGTCGCGATTGCCGATGAGCAGTTCGAAATCCTCGGCACACGGTTAGTCACCCAGTTTTCCAACGCGATCCGCAATAATGCTGGCTTTCTTAACCGCGTAACGGACAGCGATCCGCTGGCCTTGGATAAGCTTTTTGTGCAGGAAGGGCGGCGAGTGTTTAGAGAGGTTTGCCCGATGGTGGCTAAACTGATCACCGATCATTTGGCCTCCTTAGAGTTAGCCGGTAGTGATCTTAAACGCATGTGGCTTCATCAGGCTAACCGGCATATGAACGATTTGATTGCCCGTAAAGTATTGGGTTATGACCCGAGTGAAGCTCAGGCGCCGATCATTTTGGATCGTTACGCCAATACCAGCTCCGCGGGCTCAATCATCGCCTTCCACCTCCATCGCGAGGGGCTGGTGGAGGGTGACATTGGTGTAATTTGCTCCTTTGGAGCAGGATATAGCGCAGGCAGTGTAGTAATTCGGCGTTTGTAAGTGTGCAGCGGAATTGAAAAAGGAAAATGTCATGTGGCAGTGGTTAAATAACGAGAAGCCTGCGCTTTCGCTGCGTAGCAAAGGGGTGCCACTACTGATGGTGACGTTACTCGCAACCGGCGGCTGTGCCAGTACTCAAATGACGGAAAATGCTGCTCCCGAAGATCCATGGGAAGGCTTTAACCGCAAAGTGTTTACATTTAACGATGTGCTAGATCGCTACGCGCTTAAGCCGGTGGCAAAAGGCTATCGCACCATTACCCCAGACCCAGTGGAAACCGGGGTGGGTAATTTTTTCTCCAACTTAGGCGAATTGCGTACCGTGCTTAATAGCGTGCTGCAAGGCAAACCGAAGAATGCAGGCCTCGCCACATCGCGTTTTTTGATTAACTCCACGGTAGGCATTGGTGGCTTATTAGATTATGCCACCCTGATGGAAATTACCGCGGATAAAGAGGATTTCGGTCAAACTTTGGCTGTGTGGGGTTGGCAAGATTCGCGCTATTTGGTGCTGCCTTTCTTCGGCCCCAGCACGTTACGGGATACCACCGGTATGCCGGCTGATATGGCGTCCTATCCTGTTACCTACGTTGACGATGATGCCGTTCGACTAAGCCTTACCGCACTGAATGTGATTGATATTAGAGCGGGCTTGCTTGACCAGGAAGCGTTAATTCGCGGTGATCGCTACCGTTTCATTCGTGACGCTTACTTACAGAGCCGTCAGTTTGAGGTGAGCGATGGAGTATTGGGTGATGACCCCTTTGCCAGCGAAACCTTCGAATTTGATGTCAGCGATTTTGATGACGCTGATTTTGAAGATAATAGTTTTGAAGATAGCGGCTTTGACAACAGTGACCAGGATGATAGCGACTTTGGTGGCGAAGAAGCCACCAATTGAGGCATATGATGGATCATTCTAAGCAGTTGATCGCGGTAATCGACGAGCCCGGTCGTGAACGCGATGCGCTGGCTGAAGCGATTACCTGCAACGGCATGTGGGTGTTTGCCGCTGAGGATATCGAGCATTTACCCGATGACACGGCGTTCATCGTTGCTCATGCCCGAGCGGTTCCCAGGCAGCAATGGTCGCAATTAACGCGTCGCCTACCCACGCTGGTGGTCAGCGACTCGCGCCAGGATGCCGACTTGATCAAGGCCATTGATGTGGGATTGGTGGATTATATTGTTCATCCACTGCGTCACGCTGAGCTGTTGCGGCGAATGATCCGTAAGGCCATTGAGCTTAACGATTTGGCGTTGGAGCGCGAGCGTGATCATGCACGGCTGGCGGAGTTAAATGAAAGCCTAGAGACACACTTAGCGCTGTTGCGGATGGATCAGCAGAGCGGGGGGCATATCCAGCGGCGTTTATTACCGCTACGCCCCAAAGTGATTAACGGGGTGTATTACGATTACGTATTTGCCCCTTCGCTCTATTTGTCTGGTGATTTCCTCGATTATCAGCGTTATAACGAGCGTTACAGTGCCTTCTATTTCGCTGATGTGTCGGGACATGGCGCTTCTTCGGCGTTTGTCACGGTGCTGCTCAAATATTTATGCAACCGTTGGTTGAGTGAGTGGGATGGTCAGCATCCGGAAAACTTGCCACCTGATTGGCTAAAGGCGATGAACCGTGAGCTGCAGGGCACCGATATTGGCAAACATGCCACCTTATTTGTCGGTGTTATTGACCATGAGGCACATACTCTTCACTATTCGCTTGGCGCGCAGCTTCCTATGCCTTTGTTGGCGGCAGAGGGAGAGCTACGCCGGTTAGAAGGCGAGGGAATGCCGGTAGGCCTTTTCCCCGATGTGGAGTATCCTTCGCTGAGTTGTGCGCTGCCGAATAAATTTCGGCTATGGCTCTGCTCGGATGGAGTATTGGAATGCTTGCCGGGTAAAACGCTCGACACGCGGCTCAAGGAGCTTGAGCAATTAGTAAGCGAGAGTGTCACGCTTGAGCAGTTGCGCGACCGGCTAGCAGAAACAAACGCACTCCTTGCAGAAGGGGACGCGGAGTTTGATGCCAACCAAGAGCGCGATGCTTTACCCGATGATATTACAATCATGATGGTGAGCGGATTTGGTCATGCTGATTGAAGAAGGCCGTATTAAAGCGGCGTTCGATTCTGGTGTTTTTGTTCTAAAGCTGTGCGGTGATGTGCGCTTGACGCTCTGCGCAACGCTGGATACCCAGGCCCAACGTCTCGCCGAGACGCCGGGATTGCTTGCCGTATTGATCGACCTGCGTGAAGCCACCAACGTGGATTCGACGGCGCTTGGCTTTCTGGCCAAAGTCGCGATGGCGGTGAAAGGGCGCTTGGAGCAGCCACCGACGATTATTGTCGATAATCCTGACGTGCGCCAGATGTTGGACGTGATGGGCTTTTCGCGCTTTTTCACGCTGATGGAAGCACCGCTACAGCAGACGACCACGCTCAACAATGAGCTTGAGGAGCTTCCCCAAGAGCCAGCAGATGAAGAAGGGCTGCGTGATCGCATCCTGGAAGCCCACCGTATTTTGATGCACATGAACGAGCATAACCGTGAGCAGTTTCAGCCACTGGTTGAGATGCTTGAGTCGCAAGACGCCACCACGCACCACTAAGCTCCCCTTACCTTGATAAGCCCCTGGCCATCTCCCAGGGCTAACGCAGTTTTGCTTTTTTTCGCTCTTTCTATCTGCGATAGACCTGTATCGATAGTGTTCAGCCCCGACAAATGTCTTTAAATCGGCTACTATTAGCGGCCTATCTATTTTAGTGCGTACACTATCGCCTTAAGGAGACCCATGGACCTTAATCCTCGCCGGGTAGCTCTGTTGGTTGCCGCCAACACGGCGCTGGCGCCTTTTGCTATTGATGCCTACTTGCCCGCCATGGGGGTTATTGCGGAGAGCATCGGGGCAAGTATTCATCGCACAGAACTCTCCATTAGCGTGTTTTTGTTCGGCTTTGCGTTGGGCCAGCTATGTTTTGGGCCACTTTCGGATCGCATGGGCAGGAAGCCGGTGCTCCTGGGTGGACTGATGGTGTTTATGTTGGCAAGCCTTGCCATTACCCTGGTAGACAGTTTGCCCACGCTGTTGGTTTGGCGGTTTATCCAGGCGCTGGGGGGCGGGGCCTGTGTCGTCAATTCGGCGGCGATTGTGCGCGACTGCTTTAGTGGACGCGAGGCCGCTAAAGTCATGTCGACCATGGCGATGATTATGATGCTGGCGCCGCTAGTGGCGCCTACCGTGGGTAGTTTATTGTTGCATATTGCCGGTTGGTGGCTAATTTTTGTGTTCTTGGCCGTCTATGCAGGCTTTTTACTCTGGCTATTAGGCACGCGCTTGCCTGAAACCCGCGATATGTCTCTGCCCGCCGCTTCTCCGCGGCAGGTCATCCGCAACTACGCCAGTGTACTTAAGCATCGTGAAGGCATGGGCTATATCTGCGCGGTTGCTGCCTCCTTCGCGGGCCTGTTTGCCTTCGTGACCGCTTCGCCGTTTCTATATCTTGACTATTTTGGCCTCTCGCCAGCCACCTATCCGCTGGTGTTTGGGGTCAACGTGGTGGTAATTGCGCTGTCTAATCGGGTCAATATTCACCTGTTACGTAAGCGCACTCCCCAGCAAAATTTGCGCCTAGGTTTGCTGATACAGCTGGTGGCGGCGCTAGGGCTAGTGGCGGTGACCGCCTTGGATATAGCGACGCTAGCGATTGTGGTGCCGCTGATTATGCTATTTACCGGTATGATCGGGCTGATTACCCCCAACGCGATCTCGTCGCTGTTGGATCATTTTGGCCATATCAGCGCCACGGCCACAGCGCTGCTGGGCGGCATCCAATTTACCTGCGGTGCGTTCGCGGGCGTTATGGTAGGACTCTTTGAGGTTGAGCACCTCTGGCCCATGGTACTCACCATGCTAGGTGCTGCGTTACTGGGCAATATTGGCGTGCGCAAACTCACCAAAGCGCCTACCGATGAAGAACAACAGGGATAACTGGCAGGAATGAACCGTAGGGATGAACAGCACTAATGGATAGCCTGCTGGCGTGGGTCAATATGCCCATGAGTGCCTGGTTGGCCTGTTCCGGCGTACTTCTGCTGGGCGCCTTTGTACAGCGCGCTACCGGTTTTGGTTTAGCCGTTATCGGTGCGCCGCTGCTGTTGATGCTTGAGCCGCGGCTGGTGCCGGTCATTCTGGTGCTATTTGGATTTACCGTTTCGCTGATGATGGTTCGTCACTACTGGCATGAGGTGCGCCTGGATTCCATTGGTATGGCGCTAGTGGGGCGTCTTCCCGGCAATGCGTTGGGTATCTGGCTGTTGCTCGCCGCGCCGATGTTTGTATTGGAAAAGCTGATTGCGGTTATCGTGCTGTTTGCGGTACTGGTCACCTTGTGCCGCTTTCAACTACCGGTAAACCGCATAACCCTGTTTTGCGCCGGTATACTCTCCGGCATTTTCGGCACCGTCGCCGCCATTGGCGGCCCGCCCATCGTACTGTTGATGCACGGCTTACCGGCTGATCGCATGCGGGGCAATTTAGCCGCTTTTTTCATTTTGACCTCCATGTTGACCTTAATCACCCTCGCCTTAGCAGACCAGATTCAACTATGGCATTTCCAAGTCGCGATTACCTTTCTACCCGCGGTATTAATCGGTAACGCATTGGCAGATGCCGTTGCCCACCGCATGGATAGACGCCTACTGCAAGGGGCCTCGTTGGCTTTATGCACCTTCGCCGCGCTTGGGCTTTTGTGGTGAAGTAAAGCTTGATTGCTCCCACGTAACGAAAACTTTTCCACGTTTTTCTCCCTGTCATGAAGTTGTCATGGAACCAGTGCAAGGTGTGTCTTGCGAAGGTTAGATCCCTACATGAACAGGAGTTTTTCGCATGAACCGTATTCTAAAAACTACCGTGCTAGCAGCTGCCGTAATGAGCGTTGCCGGTGTTGCCCAAGCACGTGAGCAGATCAATATCGTAGGTTCCAGTACTGTTTACCCATTCTCCAGCTTTGTAGCGGAAGAGTTTGGTGCGACGACCAACTACCCAACACCCGTCATTGAGGGTACAGGTTCAGGTGGCGGTATGCGTCTGTTCTGTAACGGTGTTGGCACCGGTACGCCGGATGTTACCAACTCCTCTCGTCGTATGAAGGTGTCTGAGTTCGAGCGCTGTGTAGAAAACGGCGTTACTGATATCACTGAAGTCTATATCGGCAGCGATGGTATTGCCTTTGCTCAGTCCAATGAAAATGAGCCGATGCCGGTTACCCGTGAGCAGATATTCCTTGCGGTCGCCGATATGGTACCAGTTGATGGTGAGTTGGTGAAAAACCCTTACACCAACTGGAGCCAGATCGACGCTTCATTGCCTGACCGTGAAATCGTCATCGTAGGGCCACCGACCACCTCGGGCACCCGTGACTCTTTCGATGAGTTGATTATGGAAGCCGCTTCCGAAAGCTTTCCAGAATACGGTGAAGAGTACTCCGATATTCGTACCGATGGCGGCTGGGTTGACGGCGGTGAAAACGACAACCTGATCGTTCAACGTCTGACCCAGGATACGACTGCCTTTGGTGTATTCGGTTACTCCTTCCTTGAAGAGAACGACCACGTGCTGATCGGTTCTAGCATTGATGGTGTTGACCCTACACCAGAAACGATCGCTAACGACGAATATCCGGTTGCACGTACCATGTTCTTCTACATCAAGAACCAGCATGCTGACGAAGTGCCGGTCATGTATGAATACGCGGAAATGTTCGCATCTGACATGATGATTGGTGAAGGTGGTCTGCTTAAGGATATCGGTTTGATCCTTCCAACCGCCGATGCGCTTGAGCAAGTCCAGGCTGATCTGGCGGATCGCAAGCAGCTTACAAAAGAAGACCTGGAGTAAGTTAGCCTTACGACAGCAGAGAAGCCGGCAGCCCACGCTGCCGGCTTCTTGCTTTTCATAAAAGTCTTGGGACAGCCGCTGTTCGCTAGTGGGAGAAGGGTTGTCACATGGTTGTCATGTTCTTGCCTTAAGGTGACTCGGCAAACGGATCCATTGGTTAACCTGAGATATTAACGATGCAGACCAACCAGCTTTTTTTGATTTTTTGCAGCGTACTTCTGCTGCTGGGGCTTGCCGCCTTTTTTGTCGGGCGAAGCAAGGCCACACGTGTACGTGCATCTGGAACGTCGATGCATGCCCAGCCTGACCAGTACGCCTGGTTCGCTGTGGTGGCTACGGCTGGGCCGGCCATACTGGTGAGTGCGCTTGGCGCTTTTGTCATGTTGTTGATAGGCAGCGAGATACCTACTTTTTCCCTGCTTTTGGCAAGTCTCGCTGTGGCGGTAGTAGGGCTCGCCTTAGGCATTAAGTTTATTCGCTCCAATTTTCATGCGCGCCGGGCGATCGAGACGGTCATTCTCTGGGTGCTCGCAGGCGCTGCGACGATTTCAATCCTGACTACCTTGGGTATTCTGATATCAATTGTCGGCGAAGCACTGAATTTCTTCCAGATGTACAGCTTCTGGGAATTTATTACCGGTACGACATGGGCGCCCGGTAACAGCTTCCTGATGGCCGCGGGTCGTGGCGAGGGCGCTAGCGGTGGCGCCGAGTTTGGTTCGGTACCGCTATTCGCCGGTACCTTCATGATCACCGCGATTGCCATGTGCGTGGCTGTGCCGGTAGGCCTGCTCTCGGCTATTTATATGGCCGAATTTGCGCCTAGCCGTGTGCGTTCTTTTGCTAAACCCATGTTGGAAATTCTCGCCGGTATCCCGACAGTGGTTTACGGCTTCTTTGCCGCGATTACCGTTGCTCCGTTTATTGTGCAAGTAACGGGTGCCATTGGCTTGGATGCATCGTTTAACAACGCTTTGGCTCCAGGTATCGTGATGGGCATTATGATCATCCCGTTTATTTCCTCGCTTTCCGACGATGTTATCAATGCGGTGCCCGATAGCATGCGCCAGGGGTCGCTGGCACTTGGGATGACCAAAGGCGAAACCATTCGTGACGTGGTGGTGCCAGCCGCACTACCCGGCATTATTTCAGCCTCTCTGCTGGGTATGTCTCGGGCGCTGGGCGAGACGATGATTGTGGTGATGGCCGCCGGTATGCGCCCCAATCTTACGATTAACCCGTTGGAAGAGATGACGACCGTCACTGTGCGGATTGTTGCCGCCATGACGGGTGACCTGGAGTTTGATAGTGCAGAAACGCTCTCAGCCTTTGCACTGGGTCTGGTGCTTTTTGTGGTGACACTCGTGTTGAACCTCGTGTCGGTGATCATGATTCGCCGCTTCCGTGACAAATACCGCGTCAACAATCTGTAACGCCAGGATATCCCAATGAGTGATTCATACGATCAGATAAGCCAGCAACTCAAGGGCCGCCATCGTAAATCTACGCGCCTGAAATATATTTCGATGAGCGCCCTGGCGCTGGCCGCTGCCTTCTTGCTGATATTTTTTGCCGATATGTTGAGCAAGGGCTTGCCAGCCTTCCAACAGGCGATGATCAATATAGAAATCAACTACACCGAGGATGCGTCCACAAATGGCCGGGCAGCGGTTGATCGAGATTTTTCCACCTTAATAAGCCGCAGTGTCGTCCGGGTTATCCCCCTGCAAATGCGCAACGATCCGTCCTTACTGGGCACTACTCAGAATCGTTGGGTGTTGGCGGATGGCTCGGTGGATCAATATCTAAAGGGGAATCGCGTTCGTCTTGATGACGAAGAAATGGCCAGAATTGACCGTCTGGTAGAAGAGGGCAAGGTTGAGATGCAGTTCAACTCTGGCTTCTTTTCCCGAGGGGATTCAAAAATGCCGGAGCTGGCAGGCATCTTGTCGGCCGTCGTCGGTACAGTTATGACCATGATCGTCACCCTGGCCATTGCCTTTCCTATCGGTGTGATGACAGCGGTTTATTTGGAAGAGTTTGCACCCGATAACCGGCTTACCCAGTTGGTTGAAATTAATATTAATAACCTGGCTGCCATCCCCTCGATTTTGTTTGGTCTACTGGGTTTGGCGATTTTTATTAACTTCTTCGGGGTACCACGCTCATCCCCCTTGGTGGGTGGTATGACGCTGGCACTGATGACGTTGCCCGTGATCATTATTTCTACACGTACTGCACTGCGCAGCGTGCCAGAATCTATACGCCATGCGGCGTTTGGGGTAGGTTGTTCGCGCTGGCAAGTGGTTAAAGACCACGTATTGCCGCTGGCTATGCCCGGCATTATGACGGGCTCCATCATTGGTCTGGCCCAGGCAATGGGGGAGACAGCGCCGCTGATTATCGTGGGCATGGTGGCGTTTATTCCGGACGTGACAGCCTCATTTACCGAGGCGGCAACGGTGATGCCTGCCCAGGTATTTACCTGGGCAGGTGAGCCTGATCGAGCCTTTGTCGAAAAAACCGCAGGCGGGATTATAGTGCTTCTGGCAGTTCTGATTTCGCTGAACGCTGCCGCTGTCCTGTTACGCAAGAAATTTGAACGTCGCTGGTAAGCCGACCGTTTTCAAGGAAACTATTATGAACAGTCAAGTACCTGAAATGAGTGAGCAGCAATCCCCGGCGGTTGGGCAGCCTTACACGCGCAATGATCAAGCGTGTCACGATCTGAGCATCCGCGTGCGTGATTTGAATCTCTGGTACGGTAAGGCGCAGGCGCTGAATGGCCTCAATATTGATCTTTTCCAGAAGAATGTGACGGCACTGATCGGGCCTTCTGGTTGCGGCAAATCGACGTTTCTCCGCTGCCTGAACCGTATGAACGACCTTATTCCTACTGTCAGAATTGAAGGGTTGGTCGAAATGGATGGCCGTGACGTCAACGCGCCGAAAATGGACGAAGTGGCGCTGCGACGTCGGGTGGGCATGGTATTCCAGAAGCCAAACCCGTTCCCTAAGTCGATTTTTGAAAATGTGGCCTATGCACCACGCATGCACGACATCGTCAGCCGTAAGGCTGAGCAGGAAGAGCTGGTAGAGAAAGCACTGCGCGATGCGGGTCTGTGGAACGAGGTTAAAGACAAGCTGCATGAGCCAGGTACCTCGCTTTCTGGTGGTCAGCAGCAGCGGCTGTGTATTGCCCGTGCCATTGCGGTTCAGCCCGATGTGATCTTGATGGATGAGCCAACCTCGGCGCTTGATCCGATCTCAACAGCGACTATCGAAGATTTGATGGACAAGCTTAAAGAGAAGTTCACCATCATTACCGTTACCCACAATATGCAGCAGGCAGCACGGGTGGCGGACTACACGGCGTTCTTCCACCTGGGGGAAATCATTGAGTACAACGACACCAAAGTGATGTTCTCAACGCCCGCGCAGAAGAAAACCGAAGATTATATCTCTGGTCGTTATGGTTAATCTTTGATAATCAAGCTGGCCCACCTTTCATCAGTGGGCCAGTTTTTTGATTCTTTTTTTTAACATTAATATATGTTTAAACGTATGTTAGCGTTATGCTTTTGCAAAACAGACAGCTTAGGAGGCCCCCGTGGCACTACGTATCGGTATCAACGGTTTTGGCCGTATTGGGCGCTTGGCGCTGCGCAGCTTGTGGGCGCAGGTAGAATCTGGTTCGGTAGAATTGATGCGCATTAATGACCCAGGCGGCGATGCGACCACCTTTGCCCATTTGCTGGAGTTTGACTCGGTGCATGGGCACTGGGCGCCCGGGAAGGGCATCGCGGCAACGGATGGCGCCATTGTTCTCGACGGCAAGTCCGTCGCCTTTAGCGCCAACAAAGCCATTGCCGATAGCGACTGGTCGAACTGCGATATTGTCATTGAGTGCTCAGGTGTAATGAAAACCACCGATAAACTCCAGGCGTATCTTGATCAAGGCGTTGCGCGTGTGGTGGTAAGTGCCCCTATGAAAGAGGCGAGCGTGCTTAATGTAGTGGTGGGGGTGAACGACCATCTTTATGACCCTGCTCAGCACAAGATCGTGACCGCAGCTAGCTGCACCACCAACTGTCTGGCGCCGGTGGTCAAAGTCATTCAGGAAACGTTTGGTATTCGCCATGGCTCGATGACCACCGTACATGACATCACTAATACCCAAACGATTCTAGATGCGCCGCATAAAGACCTACGCCGGGCTCGTGCTTGCGGTATGAGCTTGATTCCCACTACGACCGGTTCGGCCAAAGCGATTACCGCCATTTTCCCCGAGCTGGAAGGCAAGCTAAATGGCCATGCGATTCGCGTGCCGCTGGCTAACGCTTCGCTTACCGATATGGTGTTCGAGCTGGAGCGCGAAGTCACCGTCGACGAGGTAAATCAGGCGCTGAAAGCCGCTGCCGATGGCCCGCTGGCAGGGATTTTGGGCTATGAAGAGCGCCCGCTGGTGTCGATCGATTACCGTACCGATCCGCGCAGTTCGATTATCGATGCGCTCTCCACCATGGTGATCAACGGCACCCAGCTAAAGCTCTACGCTTGGTACGACAACGAGTGGGGCTATGCCAACCGCACCGCCGAGCTAGCCCTGATGGTCGGGCGTGAGCAGGTGGGCCGTGGCTGAATCGCCGTTGTTGAACATGCGTGCTCGAGTAAAGGCGCTACCTTTCGAGGTGCGCCAATACATGCTGATTACCGGCAACTACTGGGCGTTTACGATAACCGACGGTGCGTTGCGCATGTTGGTGGTGATGCACTTCCACCAGTTGGGCTACTCGCCGTTGGCCATCGCCATGCTGTTTCTGTTTTATGAAGCCTTTGGCGTAGTGACTAACCTGGTCGGCGGCTGGTTGGGTGCGCGCTTGGGACTCAACCGCACCATGAATGTGGGGCTTGGGCTGCAAATTATTGCCCTCGTTATGCTGATGGTGCCCGCTAGCCTGCTGACCGTTGTCTGGGTAATGGCCGCACAAGCGATTTCGGGGATTGCCAAAGACCTTAACAAAATGAGTGCTAAAAGCGCCGTTAAAGTGTTGGTACCTAAAGAGAGCGCCAACGCCAATAGCTCGCTCTACCGCTGGGTAGCGATGCTGACCGGCTCTAAAAACGCGCTAAAAGGGCTGGGCTTTTTTGTTGGCGGCGTGCTGCTAACATTGATTGGCTTCCAGGCGGCCGTGTTTGTTATGGCGGTGATGCTAGGAGGTGTGTTGCTGCTTTCACTGCTGCGACTCAAGGCGGATTTAGGCCGGCAAAAAGTAAAACCCAAGTTCTCCGAAATCTTCTCAAAATCACGTGCGATTAACGTGCTCTCCGCGGCGCGCTTCTGCCTTTTTTCGGCGCGGGATGTGTGGTTTGTCGTAGCACTGCCGGTGTTTTTATACGATCAGCACGGCTGGACTCACTGGACGGTCGGTGGGCTGCTGGCGATATGGGTGATTGGCTACGGAGGGGTACAAACCCAGGCGCCTAAATTAACCCGGCTGATCAAAGGCGATGCCCGGGCACTGACCGCTGGCTGGGCGGCGGCACTTGCAGTGCTGGCGATTGTGTTGGCGATGCTGCCCTTGGCCCAAGTTGGCTGGTTAGTCGTCGGTTTGCTCGCCTTTGGGGTGCTGTTTGCGATTAACTCCAGCTGGCACAGCTATTTGATTGTGCATTATGCCCGCGCCGATGGCGTCTCTATGGATGTCGGTTTCTACTATATGGCCAACGCCATGGGCCGCTTAGTAGGCACGCTACTGTCGGGCTGGCTGTATATGGCCTACGGGCTAAGTGCCTGCCTGTGGGTGTCCGCGGCCTTAGTGGCGGCCAGCGCATTAATGGCATTGGCACTGCCTAAACAAGTGGCATGATCCTCTCTTCGTCCAGGCTAGGACTAACGCTCACCTTAGGCAGTGCGCAAACCCTTGCCTGGGCCTCCAGTTACTACTTGCCCGCTATCCTTGCGGTGCCCATGGCTCGCGAGCTAGGGATATCGTCAAGCTGGGTGTTTGCGGCGTTCTCTGCCGCCTTGCTGCTAACCGCCATGCTGGGCCCCAGCATAGGGCGTTTGATAGACCAGCAGGGTGGGCGCGGCGTGCTGATGGTATCCAACGCTGTCTTGGCGATTGGCCTAGTCATTATGGCGCTCTCCCAGGGGGTTCTCAGTTTAATGTTCGCCTGGCTAATTGTCGGCATTGGCATGGCGATGGGCTTATACGACGCCGCCTTTGCCACCTTGGGGCGACTTCTTGGGCGTAGTGCGCGCTCGTCAATTACCGGTGTAACGCTACTGGCAGGCTTTGCCAGCACCATTGGCTGGCCGCTAACAGCGCTTTTGGAAAATGAGTTTGGGTGGCGGGCAGCCTGTGGCGTCTGGGCCATGCTGCATATCGTGATAGGCCTACCGTTGAATGCCTGCCTGCCCAAAGCTGCCGATGGTAGGGCTCAGCAAGATGACGACAAATCGTCACCGCCGCCGGAGCGTCCTCGCCTGGCGATGATGTTATTAGCCTATGTGTTTGCAGCGGGCTGGTTTGTCTCTACGGCGATGGCGGCGCATCTGCCCAGACTTTTGCAGGAAACCGGCGTATCGCTTTCGGTGGCTGTCGCCGCTGCGGCGTTAGTAGGGCCTGCGCAAGTGGCCGCTCGACTGGGCGAGTTTGCGCTATTACGTCATTTGCATCCGCTGGTGGCGGCACGGGTGGCGACAACGCTTCACCCCCTAGGTGCGGCACTGCTTGCCACAGTGGGTATGCCTGCGGCAGGCTTTGCGCTACTGCACGGTGCGGGCAATGGCATGATGACGATTGCCTCCGGCACACTGCCGCTGGCGCTGTTTGGCCCGAAAGGGTTTGGGCAGCGCCAAGGCTTGATTATCGCCCCGGCCAGGGCGATGCAAGCCTGTGCACCGCTGCTGTTTGGCTTATTGATTGAGCAAAATGGCGCCGGTGCGCTATGGCTGACCACGGGGTTGATGCTGGCAGCGTGTTTAGCGTTGCTGTTTATTCGTGTGCCGCGGTTGCAGGGGTGAGCCTTATACATAAAGGCCTTTTACTCTCTAAAACCCTGATTAAACCAGGGTAGACATTTATAAAGATGCCGCATCAGGCGCCATATTTTCGCCCATACAACATTCCGCCTGTAAGAAGCCAATCAGATTTTGTAGGTGATGGTAATTAGGTATACAGACGATAGTACGGCTGTGCTTCTCCTGCTTAATCAAACCTACTCTAGCCATTCGTGCTAAGTGATGCGATAGCGTTGAAGCTGGAATATCCAACGCTTTCTGTATCTCTCCGACAGAGGCTCCATGATGGCCAGCCTTGACTAAAAAGCGAAACACCGCCAATCGGTGCGTATTGCCCAGCTCAGCCAAACTGGCTGCGACCCCCTCATGATCCATAAAACTCTCCATGATGTTTTCTCTGTGCTCTTTTTCAGTGCCTGTTTTTCAATGCCTGTTTTTCAGTGCTATGTTTTTCAGTGCTATGTTTTTCAGTGCTATGTTTTCTTTTTTATATTATTTCTAAATATCTAGAAATATAGTTGACGAGTGCAAGAGATGCAATCTAAGCTCCTATAATTCGATTAATCTAGAATTATAGGAGTTCGGTATGTCTTCTCAATGGCAAGATACGTTAGGCATGTTTGCCTTTCTCGCGGTCGAGCTATCGGCCTTGTTTATTGGCATTAGTTTCCTGGTCGGGGCTCTTCAGCGCCATATTCCGCCGTCCAAGGTAGAGGCTTTATTGAGTTCTAACCGATACCGTAGCTATTTCCTCGCTGCGGGATTAGGAGCTATCACACCCTTCTGTAGTTGCTCGACGATTCCCATGCTGAAAGGCCTGATTCGCGCACGTGCTGGGTTTGGGCCTATGATGGTGTTCCTATTCGCCTCTCCACTGTTAAACCCTATTGTTGTTGGTCTGTTGGCTGCCACCTTTGGTTTTACCCTCACCGCTATCTACGTGCTTGCGGCACTCATTGTCTCTTTGGCCGCCGGCTGGTTACTGCAGGCTTTTGGCTTCGAGCGTTACGTGCGCCGTGCCGCAACGGATACCGCTTCAGGGTATGAAGCCTCCGTCAATAGCTGCGGCGTCAAGCCAGTAGCGACCGATTGTGAAAGCAGTAGTTGCAGTAGCACTCCAATTGCGGTTGGCTGCGGTAGCGCCGAATCGGCTGGCGCTCAATCAGGTGGCGGTTGTGGTAGTCAAACAACTGAACCGAAACGAGGGAAAAACAGATACAGCGGTTTATGGGGTGAAGCCTGGTCTGACTTCGTGGACGTTTTACCATACCTACTTATTGGTATTGCGATTGGTAGCGTGATCTATGGTTTTATGCCTACTGATCTGCTGGAACAGTATGCTGGTGCCGATAATCCTTTTGCCATCCCCGTCGCCGCCATTATCGGTGTGCCTCTGTATATCCGTGCTGAAGCCGTTATACCGTTAGCATCTGCGCTGATGGCAAAAGGCGTGGGGGCCGGAACGGTGCTGGCGTTGATTATTGGGAGTGCTGGAGCCAGCCTGACAGAGCTTATCCTACTGCGCTCATTGTTCTCGTTTAAGCTGCTGGTGGCCTTTGTCGCGGTCGTTTTTGCGATGGCGATGTTAGCGGGCTTTGCTACTTTTCTGTTTTTCTGAATGGCAAACCCATCGAACCCTAGTCGATAATCCAACCAAGACAATAGCGTTAAACTTGGAATGATAGGCTGTCCAGGCCTTTTTAATAAAAATATTACAGTTTTTATTTTATACGTTAACCCACTTGATAGGCTGATGCGCTTCTTGCCAGTCTGTATCAGGTAGGTTAACGGCTAATATTTTTATCTGCCAAGTGACCGTTTTACCGGCTAACGGGTGGTTAC
This sequence comes from Vreelandella boliviensis LC1, assembly GCF_000236035.1. Taxonomy (GTDB): domain Bacteria; phylum Pseudomonadota; class Gammaproteobacteria; order Pseudomonadales; family Halomonadaceae; genus Vreelandella; species Vreelandella boliviensis. The sequence continues at coordinate 298,303 of NZ_JH393258.1, read as the reverse complement.
CATCAAGGATGGCTCCTCGGTCAGTGAGCTCTACCACCTTTAAAGAAAACTTTCCCTGTTGGCCGCCCGGTGTCAATGTCATGCCGATGTGAAGCTCTTTGCCAGCAGGTAGGTTTTCACGCACCGCTTCAAAGACCAGTTCAGAACGATGCTGGCCGTAAGCCTGCTCGGGTTTGAGCGTAACGCTAAGCTCGTCCCCTGCTTGATGTCCTGACATAGCTGTCTCAAGTGCTGCGATCATCTGCCCAGCCCCATGTATATAGCGTAGCGGGGTTTCCGGTGTAGATTTGGCAAGCGTATTGCCGCTGGCATCGCTTAGTGTATATGCCGCGATAACTTCGCAATGCGGGTATATGGAATTCATGGTTGCCAAGGCCCCAATGTCGATTAGCGGAATGATGATAAAAAGTGGTCAAGCCAGCGAAAAGTGATGTGATCACCTAACGTAAATCGGCGCTATTTCCACGCCTTTATAGTGGAGCCAGGTGGCTTCATGGCTGCGTTGTTATGGCTATTTTGGCAGTGCGAGCAAACACTCAAGTGATCAGCGCTAACACCCGCTTCATGTAAGCGTTTACGCATTTCGGCAAGCACCGGGGAGCTTTGAAAAGATGAGTCACAGCTGCGACAAATTAGCTGTTCCCTAGGGGCGTCGCTGGTTTCAAATGTATGCATTTGCGTCATCAATAGATCGCTACCAAGAACCTCTTCTGCAACAGGTTTGTCTGCAAACGGTGCTAGGATATCCAGATCACTGGTTAACTGGGCCTGAATCAGTTCAATCAACAGGCGCCAAGGCTGGGTAATGGTATCGCCAGAAGCAGCGACGACTTTACGTCGAATACCTTCAAGCGCAGGCAAACTAAAATCGCGCAGCATGGTCACTGCATCATTAATGGTTGTTATGGAGTGATTGTTGTTTTGCCGCGCTTCGGCAATTTCGCTGTAAACCCAGGCAAGCCACTGCAGATTAAGCGATAGATGATCTGGGAGTTCACGAAAGTGCCTATCCCGCTCTAAGCCATGTTGCCGATAAAGCGTTTCCAATGCTTGTACACTGCGGGCCATCAAGCTGCCATCCAGGTAAGCGCCAAGGTTTAAAGGCGCTGGGGCAGGGGGCGAAAGAAAAAGCTTACTATAGCCTAGCAGTAACTGTTGGGTGTCTGTTAACGCAGTAAGAGCGAGCGCTAATGTTTCAATCCGCTCACGTTCAAGCATTGGCAGTACATCTGAGAGTTGGCATAAGTCCTCAATCAAAGCATCTTGCATGTCGATTAGTGTGATACTGGCATGATGGCCTTGAGTCGCGCGGGCCATGCAGATAGCAAACTCTGCGTTGGGCATCAGGTCAGGAAGTGTCGCTTCTTTCATTAATAAATAAGGGCAACTTGTTGATAATGAGCTGCCCTTCCTCCTGTTGTCTTGGTTCGATGACTGGCTTATGCCGTGGTTTCTATGGGTTTACGCGCTGTTGTGTGATCTAGCATTTTGTTTGGCATATCGCCTAAATTTAAAAACTTTTCACCTAGTAGGTAAATTACAAAGCACAACGCAAAGCCGATAAAGGTCAACGACCACTCTGTTGCAGATGGGATGTAGCTAATGAGATCAGGTATCCATGTGCCCTTGAACAGAGGTACTACTTGGCCACCCACCACAAAGTAGAGCCGTTCTACAAACATGGCGATCATCACGAGAAAGGCAGCAAGTATCTGGATGCTCATTTTGTTGCGTAGTTTGCTAAGCAAGACAATGAACGGTAGCAGCAGACCTATCAGCAATGCGGCAATGTATACACCAGACTTAAATAAGTAATCCGCCCATACAACGTTAATTTCTGGATTGTTACTGTATAAGCCGGTAATGGCACGAGCAGTGATAAAAAGGAGCGTCATACCAAGGCATGCCGCAAATAATTTCGGGAGCGAGCCTGTTGAAAGTGCTATTAGGGCCGCAGGCATACGCTCTCGACTGAAGCCATACGCTAAATACGTCAGGAGCACTAATATAGCCACAGCGGTGGTAATGCCGGTGACGTAGAAATACACAGGCATGAGCGGATCGAACCAAAAAGGGCGCATGCTCATCATGCCAAAAATGAGTGCTAAGTTACCGCTAGCCAGTAGAACACCAATAAACGAAGCAATGCCTACCTGTTTTGCTGTTTTACTATCCCAGTGGCCACCTTGAAGTTTGCTAAACTTCCATAGCAAAAACAGTAAGTCGAGGGCGTAGAATGCACCCATCCAGAACATAGCTGATTGAACTTGTAGATTTAAAGGGATTACCCACAGCATGCGAAACACGTGGCCAAGCTCTAGTGCTAGTACGATCATTCCTGATATGAGCAGTGCAAAGGCCAGGAATACGCAACGTTTCGCTATGGGGTAATACTGCTTAAAACCGAATACTAATGGTAAAGATGCAATTAGCCCTAGGCCAGAAGATCCGAGTGCAAAAAAGACATAAGTAGCAATGGGTTGCCCCCAGGGTAGAGCAGAGCTTGTATTGAATGATGTATGACCATTCGTAATGATTTGTGAGAGTGCATACCCTAAACTAACGAGTAGCACTGCCATTGCAACTACTAAAAGCCCCCATCCTAAAGGGCCTTGAAGGGCATTTTTGTGAAGTTGTGTGGTCATGCGTCATTCTCCCTATCAGCAGGCGTAAAGGCGGGTACACCCGCGCCAGCGCCCAGGTAATAGACCTGCGGTTTATTACCGGTATGATCCTTAAGGCGTACACCGTGCTTGTCACCAATTAGCTGGTTTACGTGGCTTTCCGGATTATCAAGATCACCAAAATAACGCGCTTTAGGAGCGCAGGTGCGCACGCAAGCAGGTACGTATTCCTTGACGTCTGGGTTATCCTCATCAAGGTCAGCGATTCCTTCGGGTGCATTTTTTACCTTGTGGTAGCAGAAAGTACATTTAGAAACGACGCCTTTGGGCTGAATGCCAATACCACGGCGCCAATCCTCATCAGGACTCTGGTAGGGAGGACTCCACAATTGGGCGTTTTCACCTGGGAAAACGTCGCGGATATCCGGCTCGATCAATGGTTTCTCATCGGCATAAAAGCGCACGCCGTACGGGCAGGCAATCATGCAGTATTTGCAACCAATGCATTTGTTCCAATCAACGAAGACGATGCCGCCTGCATCAGGGTCTTTATAAGTCGCGCGAGTTGGACAGACATGCACGCAAGAGGGATTTTCACACTGCATACATGGCCGCGGTAACCACTTCATTTGACCACTCGGATATTCGCCAGCGTTGTAAAAGAGAACGTCCTGCCAGGTTTCTCCTGGTAGAGTATTGTTCTCCATCGAGCATGCAGTGGTACATGCTTGGCAGCCGGTACACTTATCCAGGTCGATGACCATTCCCCACTTTGCCATAGTCGTTCTCCTACTAATCTATTCGGTCAGAGTTATTGTTATCAGGCGCGCTCTAGCGTTACTTTGCCGGTGTAGTAGTTGGCTAGGCCGGAGATCGGGTCTGACTGATTCGTTGTAATTTCGCTGGAATTGCCTGGGCCTCGGTTTTTTGCCCAGCGCCCTTGTGCCCAATGGCCATACTCAAAGGGAAGTACCAAGGTGTCTGGTCGATGCGCGGCCACAAAGCGGCACTCCGCCTCGATACTGCCGATATCGGACGTAATACGTACACGATCGCCGTTGCGGATACCGCGATCTTTTGCGGTCTGTGGGTGGACTTCTAGATAGACGGTATTGCGGCCACCCACAATCGGTTGGTGAACCATCATTTGTTGGGGAATATTGGCACCACGCCCTTCGGCATGGAGCGGTGTTTTTGGCGTAATAAAATGTAGATCACCATCACCGCCGCTGTATCTTGGCTCAACCCACTGAACAAGTCCTGCACGCTCTCTGGGAATGCCCATTTCGCGCTCAATATAAGCGGCGTGTTGTTCTAGATAACTTGAGCGCACCTCAAACTTTCCAGAGGTTGTCTTGAAAAGGTGTTCTTGAACCTCCTCTTCACTGAGCTGGCGGCTGTAGCGTCGGCCATCCCACTCATAGAATTCGCCACGGATCTGACGCCATTTATAAGGTTTCTTGTACCAGACTCCTTTTTCTTTCCAGCTCTCAAAGCTATCAACTCCGTTGTCGCCAGGGTCATCTGCGAAACCGGCGGCCAGGTGACGAACCACATTTTCGATATTACCCAGCGCGTGATAGTAATCAGCGGTAGGGCCCTCGATACGTTTACCCAGCTCGATAATGACGTCGCCGTACATTTTGGTATCATGAATTGGCTCAACGGCAGGAACGCGCAGTGCTGCCATCGGCCAGCCTTCAAAGGGATAAGAGGGAATATCCTGCAGACGTTCCAGGTAGGTGCTATCTGGAAGCACAATATCCGCATACATGGCGGTTTCACCCGGAAAGGGTGATGTGTCGATAATAAAAACGTCTTTGAGTGCTTCTTCCCACACTTTTGGGTTCGGTGCCGACCAGATGGGATTGGTGTAGAAAAACATCGCCGTGTCGATTTTATAGGGATCGCCTGCCAGGTGGTTAGGCGCAACCTCCTGCATCATGTTGTCGACCATGGGCCAGCGATCAGTGCCTTTCATGTCGATGCGCGGCTGGTCTTTCCATGCGCCGTTGCGAGCATAATCATCAAGGTAATTATTGGCGTCAGCAGGTAACGCGCCATAGGAAGGCCCTTGCTGATAACCCAAGCCGCCTTCAGCAAATAGCGAACCCACTAACGCATTCAAGCTATGAATCGCCATGCCGTTATAGGTGCCGTTGAAGTGGCCGGTAGCGCCGCGTTCAAAAAGGGCGACGGCAGGGCGCGTTGAGCCAAATTCGATCGCGGTTTTACGTATATCGCTCGCCTTAATGCCGGTTATCTCTTCAGCCCATTCAGGAGTGCGCTCAATTAATTCTTCATTCCACCAGTCAGCTAGGCCATGCACCCATTTTTCATTGAAGCTGTCAGCGGCAATACGCCGCCCGGGAATAAATCGCATATTGGGATTCGTGAAATCTCCGACAAACTCACGATTCCAAAGCCCTTCGCTTAAAATGACATGAGCAATGGCTAGGGCAAACGCGCCGTCGGTGCCTGGTTTGATATAAAGCGCACGGTCTGAAGCGGCCATGGTGGGGCTCATGCGTACATCAACTGTGGTAACACGCGTTTTAGGGCTTTTACTGCGCATTTCCCCCCACATTTGCATAACATTGTTGTACGGGCGGAAAGCTTCGAGGAAGCTAGCCCCTATAATGAGCAAATAGTTGGTATTGCGGTAATCGTAGGAGTTGTAAGATTTATTACCATCGGTTGCGTGCTTGGCTTTTTTAGAACCATCCGCACACATGGATGAGTGTCCGATGGCCGCATTGGGTGTGCCGTATAACTTCCCAAAGTCACCTTGCATTCCAGCGTCAGAAGCCCCCCATCCGCGCCCATAAAACATTGAAAAGCGATGCGATTCTCCTCTACGGCGAAGATCATTCAAGCGTGTAGCAACAGTGTCTAATGCCTCATCCCAAGAGATTGGTACAAAACCTGGGTTTTCATCGCGGCCTTTATTTGGGTTGGTACGCTTCATCGGTCCTTTGAAACGGTCAGGGTCGTAAAGAAAATAGCTGCCCAAATGCCCTTTAGGGCAGAGCTTGCCATTCGCGATAGGATTACCTGTGTCCCCATACATGGCATGCACGCGGCCATTGGTCGTATATACGTCGATTCCACACCGAGCGGGGCATTGCGCGCAAACGTTTTTGGTAATGGTTGTTTCGCCTCGCGGAGTTTGGGCACGGGCTTCACTTACAGTGCTGAAACCTTTTAACCCGGTCATGCCAGTGGCGACGGCCCCGGCAGAAGCGCCCACGGCAGCTGACGATTGCAAGAATCGACGCCGGTTAATAAGCGTTTCAAATAATTTCATGGAGTCTCCCTCAGGGTATGGCTCGCTGTATTAGTGCGAGCCTTGTCGCAAAGCCACCGGTGCTTAAGGATGAGTAGCTGGCAGCGTGTAATCATTAATGGAAAAGATCATGAAAGCTTTCCTGCATAAGCGTGGCTTCACGTTGGCACGCAGAGCAGGCCAACATCGCGCTGTCATTATTTGATGTAATGCGTTGTTGAAATAGGTGTCCGCATGAGTGGCAAGTTGCATGTTCAGATTGTCGAAGAGTCACGATTTCGCCATTGCCGCCACTGGAAGCTGTTAGCGCTTTTTCTGGGCAGGCGGATACGCAGTGACTACAGCTCACACATGCAGAAGGGTTAAAGGTCAGCGCGTTGCCATCGTCAATCAAGGCATCCGTTGGACATACTTTTGAGCAAACGCCATGAGCTAGGCATGAATCGTGATTGAGTACTAAGTTCAAATACCGGGGTGTTGCGTGAGTTCCGAGCGTTTGTGCTGCGCTTGCTTGACGTTGCAAGCGTCTGGCTTTAGGCGCTTTATCATCAAAAGAAATGTTGGGCAAACTCTCTGCAGGCCTCCCAAACAGTAACTCCCGTCGATTGAGTGAACGGTGCGGTGGGCGGTAGGCGTGTTGTGCGGCAACATTATCAAGGTGACAAATCAAGTGTGCGTTTGCCAGCCAGTCGTCGTTGGACTCGATGGGCGCTGCATTACAACCGTGGCAACTATTAGGAATATGAAGTATCACACTTTCGGGAAGAGCATTCGCGCCAAACTCTGCTAACACATCCCCGCCAAGTGAACGCAGGCAGTGTAGGCGATGCCAGCCATCTTTTTGAGTCGCGGCGCGATGGCAGGTTAAATCTAGCGTTTGATGTACTTTTTGTTGAGACGTCAGTGCGGTTATCTCTGCACTGAAAATGGCCTCGGAAGGGCAAGCAGGTACGCATTGCATGCAGCCATGGCAGTCGTCACTAATAGTAAGTTTGACTTCGCTACCATTCTGAGTATTTTGAAAACCAATCGCGCTAACAGGACAGACATTTACACATTTATCGCAGGCAAGCGGGTGGGGCGGCGTTTGCAAGCAGCGGGAAGATAGCCAGCCCAAACCAGTATTACGGAAACCGATGCTAGTCGTTTGCTTGAAGTGCGTGGCTTCTGAATATTTCATACGTGTTATTGACCACCACAGAAAGATACATATTGTTGTTATGGTTGCTAGTGTGTGTGAAGTTATATTTACTTTGGCATATATGTAGGTTTGCAGCCATCTACGTTAGTCGAGCTTTATTCTGTAATGTGTGGAATTTTGATCTGCGTCAATTTTATATATAGCCGCATAAAGTCTTAGGTCTGGTGGGAGACGCAACAATGGCGGTATTGGTCGAGGCAACGGCGATTCTTGTTCGAGGTTCAGCAATAGATGAAAAGGTCGCAGGGGGATGGGAGGCTTTTAAAGCGGCTTTGCCTAAGTGCAACGTCAGTTCAGACGATGAACTGGTAAGTATCAGCTTGATTGAGCCAGCGGAGGTGCGTCAGTTGGCTGAAAAACTAGCCTCGCTTGGCCTGGGGTTTGCGTGGGGTGGGCATTTTGAAGATATTGCTTTCGCGGACCAGAAGCGTGGGCTCATCACACAATGTGACTGGCTGGTATTCGAGACAGTAAATATTGGTATTGGTGGCACACCACCAGAGGTTGCTATATGCCGTCTGGCAAATAGTCACAGTCATGAATTACGAGTGCCTGAAGGCTGGCGATATCAAGGATCATTGACCGAACAGTTTGGTAGTTGATGACTCGATCACGCACTTCTATGCAGCGTTTTATACAAATTATGATGGCCTTGGTGAAGCTAGCTAGAATTGAGTCTCGCTTCTACCCAGGTGTGCCGGGCATTTAGCCGGAAGCGAGAAGCGCTAGAGAGCTACTCTTCCAGTTTAGAAGGCCTCAATAATCACAAAGGCCACGTTAAGTATTATCCCGATGGCAAACGCCTTACCGAAACTGATAATAATATCAAACCTTGTTGGGAGAAAAAAACAGTGAATTTAATGTTTTTTTACGCGTTGAATGCGCCAAGCTATTGCACTTAATATACCTATACTCAATGGTGCGATTACCGCAGCGGCGGTGAGGGGGGAAATCTCAGCGCCTAATGCATTAAGACTCTGCAGGCCGAGCTTGAACAGGCTAAAAAGGTAGTAACTGATCACGATGATCGACAGTCCTTCTACCGCCTTTTGTATTTTTAGCTGGCTACTGGTGCGCTCGTTCAGGCTGTTGAGAATTTTGGAGTTTTGCACCTCAATTTCTACCTGAGCCCGTGTACGTAGAAGATCATTAAGCCGCGTTGCGCTCGCAGCAAGTGTTTCTAAACGTTGGCTCATTGCGGCGCAATAGCGCACTGCAGGTTGAAAGCGCCGCAATATAAAAGTGCCTAGGCGAGGGTAGTCGCCTAGGCGCTCTTCACGCAGCTCCTCTATACGGGTGAACACGATGCGCGCATACGCTTCGGTGGCGCTAAAACGCTGGCGAGTCTGTGCGCCACAACGTTCTAGCTGCGCTGAGAGAGCGGTTAACGACTTGAATAATGGTTCTGGAGCGGCTTGTTGCTGTTCGGCATGCTGAGTGGAAAGTGTGGTCAGCTGTTGTTCGTACTGGGCTAATTCGTGGCTTAAATGCTTTGCTTCTGGAAGCCCCAGCATGGCCATCATGCGGTAGGTTTCAATATCGAACAAACGTCGCGCCATGCGGCCCAAACGGTAACGGTCAAGGCTGTTATTCACTAGCAGCAAACGGTTGATATGGTTCTCGTTAAGCTGAAAATCGCTCCATATTGTCGCATCGTTGCCAGCAACGCGTGACCCCGTGGGGTGATCAAACCCATAGTCTTCAACACTACCTGCCCACTGGTGAGCGGACTCTATACGCAGAAGAGTGGCGCTAACGATGGCTTGGGCATTTTCTTCGAGAAGCGGCTTTAACAGCGTTGGTGGTGATGGCCACTGAGGGGTGTCAGCGTCTATGTGTTGCATCACCGTTAAGGTAAAAAATTCGGTATGCTGTTCCCATTTTAGTGTGAGGTGCTGGCAGTCTACTATTTGCTGAGCGGCTGACGTTTCCATCCTGATGTCCGCTGCTTCAGCGAGTTGGTTAAGAAGTGCGGAACGCTGAACACTTTCCTGTAAAAAAGCAAAGTGATGAAGGATTGCAGGGCCATCAAAATAAATGGAGGGTCTTGCATGAAGTTCATTATGCAGCGAAGCGTGAAGCGGGTGCATGTAACTACCTTATTATAATGGGTATGCGCTAAGCGTAAGGGGAGATACAAAGGACGCCAAGCTTATGTGTCAAGATGCCGCTCATAGGGAAGTTAACCGGTGTTGTGGCAATTTCGCTTGCGAGCTATTTAGAATTTAAACTCCGCCTAGCATACAACACTTGGCGCACTGTCGAATTTCCCCAATATTAAGCTAACTGTCGGGCATGTATGTGTAGCCAGCATGATGTGACGTAGATACTATTCAGCGGCACCATATCTGATATTACAGATGTTGTCAGGAGCTACTTCCCATGCTGAAACAGCGCGTGCTTTTTCTTTGTAATGCTAATTCTGCTCGCTCGCTGATGGGTGAGGCGTTACTTCGCCATTTGGCTGGAGACCGCTTTGAGGCCTACAGTGCAGGCAGCGAGCCAGATGAACCCCATGCACTCACCTTGGCAGTGCTAGAACGGCAAGGGATTGCTACGCAAGAACTGGCTAGTAAGTCATTAAATGATTTTACTGGCGAGCATTTTGCAGCGGTGATCGTTCTGTGTGATAAAGCTCATCAAATATGTCGAGATTGGCAGGAGTCAAGTGACGAGTATCTGTATTGGGATATACGCGACCCGCGTCTGATTGAGTGCTGGAATGCTTATGAGCAGGCCTTTACTGAGATTCACCATCGTCTTTCGCTATGGCTTGCCATCAAGACACGTGATGATATTCAGCGCTGATAATGACGGCCGTGTACTGCTGGTTGGTTGAGGATTAGCACTATTCACTCATGGGCCAGCTTGCGGCGTACACCTTGGATTCTTGTTGCAGAACGCAATGGCGTATCTCAAAACGGTCATGCAGTATCTTGGTGGCTTATTCAAGTAGGCATCGTAGTTGTGTAGGTTATTGTCGATGACGAGGTGAACGGTGAGTGCATTGTATGAGGTACTCATCGCCCAGACGTGTAGGTCGTGGACGCCAACCACGCCGGGAAGCGCCAACAGGGTTTGATTTATTGTTTTCATATCAATACCATCCGGAACTCCGTCGAACTGGGGTGTCACAAACTGGTTGACCACTCCAGTGCTCTTGTCGGTTTCAACCGTCAGGCCATCGGAATTCTCTATGACTGACTTGACCTTCACCGGCCGCTCAACGGATATGTCATATCGCTTCTGGTACTGCCCCAGATAGTCGATCACTTCATTCCGCTACGACCACTCGCTATTCTCTGTTACTGGCATTTGCCAGCCAAGCAAAGAGCTCCATTGTGAGGGCGAGAACAACTGCAGAGAATCCCAGCTATGGCGCCAGGCTTCGCCTGGTGCTGGTTCCCGATCCAGAATAAGATAATCTAATTTATAACGCCGCAGAAAAATAACCGGTGGCAAGATCTGCCTGGCCGCCCCAAATCACCAACACTCAACTATTTTTGAGATCATAAATTTTCCTTTTTTATGGTTAGGATTACGCTTTCAGCCAGCTAGCTATCTTGTTTTGTGCTGCAAGTTTTGCTATCACCGCAGGGCTGATCTGGTTTTTCAGGCGCCTTGAGTGGTTATGATGCAAGGTATGAAGTTCGATTGTTTATTGGAAACTTGGTACGCCCAGCAGGCAGAACTTGACGACTTTCTGCTCGGCCAAATGTTGTGAGACGGTCGGCTGTGGCACGGCAAGCTTGCTATCGATATGGTTTACAACCGGCTGACGGATTTTTTTGCTGGACCGGCCAGCACACAAAGTACTATGCACCGCTCTTCTGGAAGACGCCGCGGTACTGGCTTCCTCCGCACCCTTGGCGGCGGTTTTGCGCCGGTCTACGGGTATCCAAACCTCCGAAGGTCTGCAAATGTGTGAACTTATTGCGCTCTCCTGCCGCTACCCGGCCAGGCTGACTACCTCACTGACGGGATTAGCCGCTCGTGCTCAGAAGGCTGTCAGCCGCAACCATGACGGTTGGGGCGCAGCCTTCTATCAGGGAGCGGACATTGCGTTGTACCGGGATACGTCCGCTGCGGACCAGAGCCCACTTGTCCCTTGGCTTGAGGCCCATGGCCCTGAAGCAACACTGTCCATGGCGTACATTCGCCATGCCACCCAGGGTTCGATTGAGCTGGCCAATACCGGGCCCTATGTGCGTGAGTTGAATGGCCGAATGCGGCTATTTGCACATAATGGCAATCTAACGGGTATCCGGAGTCAGTATGAAAGTGATCGCAGGCGCTACCATCCGGTGGGCGATACCGACTCAGAGGCCGCGTTCTGCCTATTACTGGAAACCCTTGCTGCCCAGGAAGGTGATTACAAAACCCTGCCACCGGTCGACGAGCGATTGGCGAACCTTGCTGTGCTTTTCGGCGAATTGCGCGAGCTGGGTCCGGCCAATTTTCTCTATGCAGACTCCCAGACCCTGTTTGTTTACGCAGACCGCAGGTTTCAGCCCGCCACCGGCAAAATTGAAGCGCCGGCATTGTATCTGCTCTCCTGCGGCAGCGAGCAATCTCCGGAGTTACTGGACCAAAACGTTGCCAGCAGTTTTGCGCCCGGTCAGCATGTCGCATTGATATCCACCGTACCCTTGAATGACAAGCCCTGGCGGCCTTTGGCTGAGGGCGAGCTGCTAGCCATTGAGGCAGGCAGAATTGTCGCGCGAACCTGTTTACCCACAAGGAAAAAGAACTGATGGCACACGACCACGATCATGCTCCCCGCAATTTTGGCCGGGCGTTTGCCATCGGGGTAACGCTGAACCTGGCATTTGTGGTAATCGAAGCCTTTTATGGCTGGAAAACCGGCTCCCTGGCTTTGCTGGCGGACGCGGCTCACAACCTGAGTGATGTGGGGGGCTTGCTGCTGGCCTGGTCCGCCTTTGGTGCGGCGCAACTGCACCCTAATATGCGCCACAGCTATGGCTGGCGAAAAGGCTCCATCCTGGCCAGTTTTGTGAATGCTGTGGTCCTGCTGATCGCTATGGGTTACCTGGCGTGGGAGGCAATTGAGCGTTTGCAGACGCCGTCGCCGGTGGCAGCGGGCACCGTGATGGTGGTGGCCGGGATCGGCGTGGTGATCAACTCGGTGACCGCTTGGCTGTTCCTGGCGGGCAGCAAAGGCGATCTCAATATACGAGGGGCCTTTCTGCATATGGCAGCCGATGCCCTGGTGTCCCTGGGTGTAGTGATCGCTGGTGCTCTTTATCTTTGGCAAGGTTGGGGTTGGATTGATCCAGTCATGAGCCTAGTGATCGCACTGGTGGTTGTGGTTGGTACTTGGTCGCTGTTCCGGCGATCGCTGCACCTGTTGTTTGACGGCGTTCCGGAGGAAATTAATTTGGAGGAAGTACAAACGGCGCTGCTGGAATTGCCCGGGGTGGTGTCCGTTCACGATCTCCACGTTTGGGCCATGAGCACGAGTGACAACGCCATCACCGCCCACCTGGTCATGGCCGGAGGTGACATCGGCAATGACCAACTGCTGACGCTGGCGACAGAGATGCTGCACGAACGTTTTGGAATCTGTCACACAGTGTTGCAGCCAGAGAGTGAGGCTTATGCGGCCAACTGTCCGACTGCTTGCGGCTGTTAGAAGCCCCGCCTAAACTCAAAACAGTTTGAAGGTTTCGACAAGGAGTTTTGGCAATTGCATTCAAAACTCTGGATGGCAATGAAGCCGTGGCCGCGGTGGCGTACCACCTGAGTGAAACCATTACTATTTACCTGATCACCCCAGCGTCGGTGATGGGTGAATATGCAGATGATTGGGCCGCTTTAGGCAAATTTAACCTCTGGGGCCAGGTGCCCAGTGTGGTGGGAATGCAGTCTGAAACTGGTGCCGCCGGTGCAGTGCATGGCGCGCTGCAGGCAGGGTCTCTGGTCACCACCTTTACGGCCTCTCAGGGGGCTGTTGCTGATGTTGCCCAACCTGTTCAAGATTGCCGGTGAAATCTCTCCTTTTTGCATGCATGTTGCTGCCCGCAGTGTGGCCACCCATGCCTGGTCTACCTTCTGTGACCACTCCGATGTGATGAGCGCTCGGGGCACAGGTTTTGCGCTACTAGCCTCCGGCTCAGTGCAGGGAGCCCAGGATCTGGCCGCTATTGGCCACGCCGTGTCGCTGGAAAGCCGGGTGCCGGTGATGCACTTCTTCGACGGCTTCCGTACGTCCCATGAAATTGACAAGATCGTCGCGTTGAGTGATGAGGACTTGCAGGCGCTGATGCCTCACGAAAGGGTGGAGACACACCGCTACCGCCGCATGATCCCGGACCGGCCGGTGGTCCGGGGCAATTCCTAGAACCCGGATGCCTTTTTCCAGTCTCTGGAAGCGACCAACCCGTTCTATCAGGCGTTTCCCGAACGCTTGGAAGCCGTTATGGCGCAGTTTGCTGACATCACCGGCCGCCAGTATCAGCTGTTTGATTACGTGGGCCATCCGGAAGCCGAGCGGGAGGTTAACCTGATTGGGAAGTAGTCGCCCTGGTGCACGAGGTGGACCTGGTGCTGGTGAGCGAGCAGAAGCTTTAATATCAGCGGATCAACCCGCAACCACTCCGCGCAGCGCGCCAACACCGGCTGTGAGCGCCATGGCCAGGGCGCCCCAGAAGTTCACCTGTTTCGCCCAGGCAATTATGGGTACGCCACCGGCCTTCGTCTTCGAAAGCGTAGAGGCCTCATGAATAGCGTCGACGCTTAAAGGACACATCCCGAAGATAGGCCGGATTCGCTCCGATCCGACGAAGGTTGGCCCAGGCTCCTTTGTAGTAAGGAATATGGTTGCGATCCGTCCATTCGCTAATAACATCACCCTGCACCCCGTTAGGATAACCAAACATCATAAAGACCTGCCCCCGCTCCAGGTCGGGTTCCAGGTAAGCCATGGCAGTGGTTGCGCCGTAGTCGTTGTAGACCTCGACAATATCGCCGTTGGCGATACCCAGAGCCTCGGCATCTTGGGGGTGGATCTCGATCGGCGCCATGGGGTAGCGGCCCTTGCGGAAGGCCAGGTGCTGGTCGTGGTAGGCAGACTGCCATATCTGGTTGGTTCGCCCGTTGTTGATCCAGAAGTCGTACTGCTCCTTCTGGCGCTCAATCACCTCGGGGAAACCGTTCCAGGGCGATGGCTGAAAATGTGCCTTGCCGTCATCGGTATCGAACTTGTTGTCGGTGTAGAGCATCTCGGTGCCAATGAGTTTGCCGTCCCGATACTCCTTGATGGGAAGTTGGACACCATTATTACCAGCGACTCGTAGCCTTTCATAGGTGGCTAGGTGCCCTGTTGGCCCACCTTGGCTGTCGATTTCTTTTTCATGAGCCATGCGGAAGCCGTCGTTGAAGGCATCCTCTTCGGTCGTCCAGTCAAACCCAACGAAACGCTCGGCCATCGTTGTATCGCCTGCCGACTCGTAGCGTTGCTTAAGAGCATTAGCCATATCGGCGGCAATCAAACAGTCTGGCTTAGCGATGCCGGGAGGGTCCATGAATCGCTCGGAGAGACGAAGCCGCCGCTCTCCGTTCATGGAGGTCAGGTTCATCTCGCCGGGATGAGTAGCTGGAAGCACTAAGTGTGAAAATTCGGCGAACTTAGTGCGATAAAGGTCGATATCAACAATAAACAGGCCGCCCTTATTTTTTACGGCGTCATAGGCAATGTCGATTAACTCATCAATGTTGGAGCCAATTGCCTTAGCCATCGCCTGATTGACGATAGCAGCACGGCGCTTGATTACCTGACGGTAAGTCTCGGCATTGATGGTGGTTTGAAAGGCATTACAGGCCCAGACCGTTAGCATCATACCGTTGCCATTAATCAATTCCTGATCAATATAGGGAGCAGGGCGTCCGCCAGGGTAAGGCGGGCGCACATAGCCTTCTTGGTGCCCCCCCATACGAACCACGCCGGTGCCACGCTGCCCGACATTATGGGTGGCCACCGCAAGATTGACGATAGAGGACTGAATTCGATAGTTGTCGTTACCCCAAATCACGCCTTTTTCGTAGGCATGCATGGTGCGTGGGGCGTGGCCATTGGCCTTGGGTTTATAGGCCCACTCAGCGGCTTTAATGATATCGGCCCGACTCACGCCGGTAATGCGACTACACTCATCCAGCTCCATCCGATTGGCTGCCAGCATTTCCTCGAAGCCGATAGTATGCTCCGTGATAAAGGCCTGATCATGCCAGTCCTGATCGACCACATACGTCAGCAGCCCATTGAACAGGGCAGTGTCAGTGCCTGGCTGGATCGCTAAGTGTAGAACATTCTCCTTCCCGGCAATCGTTTCACAGATTGCTACAGTGGGCGTGCGTCGCGGGTCAACCAGAATCACTTTTCCTTTGCCTACTGACTCGCCAGGAAACCATTCCCGCTTTTTGGCGATGTTTGTCCCCCTTAAGTTCGGCTCCCAGTGAGCCAGGAACCAGTTTGACTGGGTCTCGTACGAATTTCCGCCGATGGAGAAGATGACATCAGCCACCTCCGCATCCTCGTAACTGTTATTGAGTTCACCAACACCCATGTCGCGACTGGCGTGGCATTCCGAGTTATAGGCGGGGCGGTTGTGAATGCGCACCATTTTTGACTGTATGCCATCAAAAATTAGCTTGCCAGTAGCCCATGTGTTTTCAAAACCACCGCCAGCGCCGCCATGATCAAAGAGGTTGAAGAACAGCTGATCCGGCCCATCATTATCGAGTATACGCTGGGTTAGGCCAGCATATAGAGCTATTGCATGTTCCCAATTGGTTTCTGACCAGTCGTCTCCGCTATAAATCATGGGATACTTGAGGCGGCGCTCGCTGATTGGGGTTCCTTCCGAGTACATCACACTGGCCATCTGGCCGCCACGCGTTGAAGATAGCCCTTTATTGACGCGGCACTCCTTGTCAGGAACGATCATGATGCTGTATGCGCGGCCATCATGGTCTTGTATCTGATTAACCATGGCGGGGGTCATGGTGAGTTGCATGGGAGGTAGCTGCTGATTGAAGTCGAGCCCCAGCGCATTCTGGCTGGCATCTCTGCCACCTTCCTGGTTAGCAGGCCATTTGTAGACGTGGTACCCACAGCCGACGATGCAGAAGTGACAGGTCATGTTGGTTTTCTGGGCATCCCCCGGGGGCAGAGGAATACGATCTTTAAATTGCGTCATTGTTGTTCTCCCGCCTCAGATGATATTGGCCTGACGGCCATAGATCAGGCCATCGATCGAAACCGCCATCAGGGCGTCTTCGGCATCGTCATACTCTAGAATGATTCGGGGCAAATTCTCAGTAGCTTGCCCAATCACCATCTGGCCAGTGTTATCTGGGTCGAAAATGCTGTAGTGGCAAGGACACTTGAAGGCCTCTGCCTCTTGGTCATAACTCACTGGGCAGCCCATGTGTGTGCACTGGGTGCTGTAAGCCACGACATCTTTGTCTGGTCCAGCCCCGCTTTTGATCTCTCGGCCTCTGCGGATCACCACGCATGGCGAGCGGTTGTCGGGGTAGTTAAAATAAAGCGGTTGATTGATGACCAACTCGCTCAACTTTGTTACCAGTTCCCTGGGATAAGGCAGTGCGGTGCTACCAGCGGGAAGCAAGGGGCCACCTTGCTGTGCGTGTGTAACAGGGGCTAGCGAAAGGGTACCCAGTGCTGCACTGCTGCCGGTTAATTTTAGGAAGTTACGGCGACTCAATTGTGTCATTGTTTAGCACTCCTTTATTGTTGTTGAGAAGCCAGAGGCGGGGAATAATTATATATGGCTATTCAAATATGATAGCCCGATCTGAGTCTAGTTCTGCTCTGACAGGCGCGCAAGAAACGGATAGCATCCCCACTTCTAGATAAACGTCAGGCTTAGAGTGTCTGTTGACGTTGCATCGCGTTATTTCCTCAATGAGTGCCAGACAAGGCGAAAAATGCAGGGAAGGGGCGTTCGCTTTGCAAATTTTGTAACGCCGTATGTCGATTGTTGTGGCGCAACCTAACCAGCTGTGCCCGTTTTTATCCGCTGCGGTGTTAGTCGCTATTTATTTGGAATACCCAAACGTTTCTCCTTCTGCTTTGCTCCGAAGTTAAGCGGTCACCAGCGAGGGCGTAAGCGAGACGTCAATAACCCCTCGCTTTAGTGTTCTAAGAACCCATGGAAGTGAATTAAAAAATAAAAGACGACATTGACCCATGAAAATGTCCACAAATTCTAGATTCTGGATATGATTAGATACTATTTGATATTAAACATATGCTATGTAGGGGCGAACAATGAAAATTAGGCAAGTCGAAAGAAATGAAATTGATAAGGTTCTAAACTTAATTGATGAATATGACAGGCCACGATCTCCATGGCCTAGCGATGGTGAAGTAGATGAAATTTATAATACAATATTTCAATGTGGTGGATGCGTCATTGGTGTTTTTACCTTAGATAAAATGATTGGCACTTGTACGGTAAACTGTTGTGCCAATCTCAGTTGGTCTGGTCGTTCATTCGCGATTATAGAAAATGTAATTGTCTCAAAGGATTATAGAAATAAAGGAGTAGGAAAGGCTCTTCTTGGGTACGCCGTAAGTCACTCAAAAGAAACTGGCTGTTATAAAGTAGCATTAATGACAGGTTCGAAAGATCCAGCGACACATGGGTTTTATGAGGCCGCAGGTTTTTATCCAACCAAACAGGGTTATCAGATAAGATTCTTTGAACAGTGAAATAAAACTGTAAAAACTTCCGATGTATAATTTTCTTTTTTTCGGATTTTACGTTAATAATTTTTAAGCGAAAATTAACGTCGAAACTATTTGGATATAAATGTCAATTTATCATATAAAAACTAGCCTGCATGAAGCTTCTACAGCTCTCGGTAGCTTACTTCAAAATCAAAATGCGCTTGCCAGTATTCAGCGTGCAGCTGACTTATTAATAGAAACTTTTGAACGCAAAGGACGTGTCTATTCATGTGGTAACGGAGGCTCAATGTGTGATGCTATGCACTTTGCTGAAGAGCTGACAGGTCGTTACCGTCAAGACCGCGCTGCGCTTGCCGCTGCTGCCATCAGTGACCCTGGGCATATAAGCTGTGTTG
The DNA here is from genome assembly GCF_000236035.1 of Vreelandella boliviensis LC1. Classification (GTDB taxonomy): domain Bacteria; phylum Pseudomonadota; class Gammaproteobacteria; order Pseudomonadales; family Halomonadaceae; genus Vreelandella; species Vreelandella boliviensis. The sequence goes on along the minus strand of NZ_JH393258.1, from coordinate 280,065 downwards.
GTAACGACCTTGGCTATGAGTATGTATTTTCTCGGTACATTGAGGCGCATGGTCGTGAGGGCGACTGCTTATTGGCGCTTAGTACTAGCGGAACGAGCAAGAATGTATTGGTAGCTGCTAGTGCTGCTAAGTCACTAAATTTGAATGTTATTATTTTGTCAGGTAGACGTAACCCAGAGCTTGAAGCCTTAAGTGATGTTTACATCTACACCCCGGCGGGCAGTTTTGCTGATCGAGTTCAAGAGCTGCATATTAAGGTACTACATATTCTCATTGAGTTAATTGAGCGGCATTTCTTCCCGGAGAACTATCAACGGAATGCTTGACCTTCTGGAAGGTAGAGCGTTCCTCACTCCACAGCTGACAATCTTTCAGGAAGAGCCTCATATCCCCATGGTCGACGTATCTCCTGGGTTTGTACCTGATCGTCAGAGGGTTACATACAACTGCCATCTCGTCGTCATCGTCTGTTCATCTTAGCGCTTTACGTTAGTCTTTCTTTACCAGGGGAGAGCTAAGGTGAACATCACTAAAAAAGCAGTTGGATTCGCAGCCGCGCTATGCGTATTACCGACAATGAATGCACAAGCCGAATCCGGTGAATTGGTACTCTATTGCTCCGTGGATGAAAACTGGTGCCGCGTGATGGCAGAAGCCTTTCAGCGTGAGACCGGCATCAACGTTCTGATGACACGCCGCTCTTCTGGTGAAACCTATGCACAGATCCGTGCAGAACTTGGCCAGCCCCGCGGTGATATTTGGTGGGGGGGTACCGGTGACCCTCATCTACAGGCGGCTCAAGAAGGTTTAACAACCGCTTACCAATCCCCCATGTTGACAGAATTGCAAGACTGGGCAGTGAGTCAGGCGGAGGCGTCTGATTATCATACAGTGGGTATTTATGCGGGTGGATTGGGTTTTGGTTATAACACTGATCTGATTAGCGACGATGCGCCAGCGTGTTGGTCTGACCTGCTGGACAGTCGCTATGAGGATGATATCCAGGTGGCTAACCCCAATTCCTCGGGAACGGCCTACACCTTGCTGGCAACACTCGTGCAGCTATTCGGAGAAGATGAAGCCTTCGACTATTTGCGCGAACTTAATAATAATGTCAGCCAGTACACTCAGTCAGGTAGTGCTCCCATCCGTGCAGCGGGTACTGGGGAGACGGCCATTGGTATCGTCTTTATGCACGATGCGGTCGCCCAAGCGGTTCAAGGCTCACCGATTAAAACCGTAGCGCCCTGCGAAGGCACAGGCTATGAGATAGGCTCCATGAGCATTATCGAGGGCGGCCCCAACAGCGAAAACGCACGTATTTGGTACGATTGGGCACTCTCGGCAGATGCGCAGGCGTTGGCCGTTCAGGCAAACTCCTTCCAGGTGCCCTCTAACGTTAATGCTGAAACGCCCCCTCAAGCTCCGCGCCTGGCCGATATCGCTTTGATTGACTATGACTTTGCATTGTACGGGTCAAGTGAAGAGCGTACCCGCTTGCTGGAACGCTGGGATCAGGAAATTGGCTCTCTGGCACGCTAACTTTTCAAATTAGTTTGTCGCGCTAGTTGGCGTATCTTAGCGGAGAGTTTATGAAAGCTCATGGTCTTGGGCATAAAGCCAGCGCAAGCTGGCTTTTATTGCTTAGTGTCGCTGTATTTCTATTGCCCTGGTACAAAGTGCCCCCTGACGGCATTTCGGCTCTTTGGGAGTCAGCTTTTTTTCATGCCATGGCAGGCCGCTTGTGGTTATTGCCAGTGATTGTGTTGCCTATAGTTTTGCTCGTGGTATGGCAACAACGATCTGCGCTAAAGCGCCAAATTATGACGTTACTGCTGCTGGCTTTCGGGTTGCTCAGTTTACTGCTTCAAGTATCGCTTATCGGCTTGAACGGCCCGCTATTCACGAGTGTTGCAGGCCTTTTCCCGGGTGCCTCGACAGGCCAAACGGGTTTGGGATGGGGCGGCTTTCTGACGGCGATTGCCCTGTTAGGGCTGTTGGCCAATGAACTGGCGGATAGCGGTTTCTGTAAAGGAGACCGGTTTGCAGCCGCCGCGGTGGTATTTGTCGTAGCGCTGCTCGGTTTGTTCGTGTTTTTCCCCATTATAAAACTTGCCACCACCGCCTTTACGAACCCAGAGGGCGGCCTGGCCCTGCAGGCTTTTGGGGCCCGGTTAATCGCCCCAGAACTATGGCGGTTGAATTGTATATCATCAGAGGGTGGCAGCTGTGGTGTGGTGATCAACTCTGTCGTGCTGGGGATAATGTCGGCAACATTGTCTACCCTGCTTGGCCTGGCACTGGCGATGCTGGTGGCGCGCACCGGGTTTCGCTTTACAAAAACGCTGCGTGCTATTTCTATACTGCCGATTATAACGCCGCCCTTTGTCGTTGGGGTGGCGTTGATCGTCTTGTTTGGGCGCTCTGGGCTGGTAACCGGCTGGGGCGCAGAGCTGTTTGGAGTGACGCCGTCACGCTGGCTATACGGGTTGCCCGGCATATTGATGGCACAAACGCTGGCCTTCACGCCCGTCACCTTTTTGGTACTGCTCGGCACCTTAGAGGCGATTAACCCCTCGCTTGAAGAAGCCTCCCATACGTTGGGCGCAGGCCCGCTGCGCACCTTCCAAAGCATTACCTTGCCGCTACTACGGCCAGGGCTGGCCGCTGCCTTTTTACTTGCCTTCATCGAGAGTCTGGCTGACTTTGGCAACCCATTGGTACTCGGCGGGGGCTATGAGGTGCTATCGACCAAGATCTTTTTTGCTGTTGTTGGGGCGCGCTATGACCTGGGCAATGCCGCTACGCTGTCGATCATTTTACTGGCACTCACGCTGGGGGCGTTCTGGATTCAGGCGCGCTGGCTAGGCAAAAAAAGCTATGTCACGGTGACCGGCAAGTCAGATGCTGGCTTGGCAGCACCGCTTCCAAAGCCTTTGCAAGCGGTGTCTTACAGTATCGTGGGGCTTTTTGTGCTGTTTACTCTCGCCGTCTACGCCATTGTTTTATTGGGTGGTTTTGTAAATGATATTGGCCGCTGGGATCTCACTCCGACGTTACGCCATCTAGGCACGGCATTTTCGGTTGAGATGGGTGGCAACGGCATTGAGTTTTATGGCTCGGCCTGGAGTTCGCTTAAAACCACTTTGTTGGTATCAGCCCTGGCTGCGCCACTGACAACGGCCATTGGGATTATCACTGCCTGGTTGATCGCCCGACAAAATTTTGCCGGTAAGCGTCAGTTTGAATTTGGCACCATGCTCAGCTTTGCGATTCCAGGCACGGTCGTTGGAGTCTCTTACGTGGCGGCGTTTAACGTGCCACCGGTGGATATCACCGGCACTATGGTGATACTGGTGATCTGCTTTATGTTCCGCAATATGCCCGTGGGAATGCGCGCGGGTATTGCGGCACTATCTCAAATCGACCGTTCAATGGAAGAGGCTAGCCAGACGCTAGGTGCCGGTGGGTTTACTACCCTGCGGCGAATTGTTTTGCCGTTGGTGAAACCGGCGATGTTCACAGCCATGGTGTACTCCTTCGTCACCGCCATGACGGCGGTGTCAGCGGTTATTTTCTTGGTTAGCGCACGCCACAATATGGCCACGGCTTACATTATGGGGCGCGTGGAAAACGGTGAATACGCGCTGGCAATTACCTATTCTGCCGTTCTTATGCTGGTCATGATCGCAGCTATCGTCATTTTCAGCGCGCTGATTGGCAAGCGACGCCTTGGGCGACGCGTGCCAGATAATGCTAAGCCTCAGCTATCAGAAGCCGTCAGTGTCAATTAACCCGGTTTAAAGGGAGAAACCATGGCTGATATCGCCATAGAATTTATTGATGTGGTTAAGAAGTACAACGACGTGACGGCGGTGGATCAGATCAACCTATCCATTCGCCGTGGCGAACTGGTGACCTTTCTAGGCCCTTCTGGCTGTGGCAAGACCACCAGTTTACGCTTGGTGGCGGGCCTGGAACTGCCCACTGCTGGTCAGATGTTGATTCATGGCCGTGATGTAAGCCGCCGCCCGGCATCGGAGCGCAATGTGGGCATGGTGTTCCAGTCGTATGCGTTATTTCCACATATGTCGGTTCTCGATAACGTCGCCTATGGCCCCGTTATTCGCGGTGAGTCCAAACACAAAGCCCATGCCCGCGCGCTGGAAATTCTCGAACTACTTGGGCTGCCCAATCTTAGCCGTCGATTACCTTCAGAGCTTTCCGGCGGCCAGCAGCAGCGGGTGGCCGTGGCGCGGGCCATTGCCCAGCAGCCAGAGGTCATGCTGTTCGATGAGCCACTGTCCAATGTTGACGCCAAATTGCGACGCAAGGTGCGCGCCGAAATTCGCGAACTGCAGCAGCGTTTTGGGCTAACGGCCATCTACGTCACCCACGATCAAGAGGAGGCGTTAGCGGTATCGGATCGGATCGTGGTAATGAACGCGGGGCGCATTGCCCAGATAGGCACGCCAGAAGATTTATACGACCGCCCCAATTCCCCCTTTGTTGCCGACTTTATCGGGGACGCCAACCTGGTAGATGGCAAAGTAGCAGCCGGTTGTTTTAGTGCCGGCAATTTAAACTTGGCCATTCCGGGGGAAGCAGGTAACGCCCGTGTCTCCATTCGCCCGGAGCGTATCGTTCTTGGTGGCAGTGCCAAGCCTGGTTCAATTAGTGGTGAGATCGTTAGTGCGACTTACCTGGGCAGCCGTATGGAGTACGTGATTGCGACCAACTTTACTGAACTTTTGGTTTCCCGCCCCATCGCCGAGCCGCGGTTGGGATTAAAGCAGCACGTCTCGTTAGTTATTAATGAAAAGGATTTAACCCGTGTCTCATAATCATTCAAGCACTGACGCCTCTGCTATTGACGCTCGCTTAGCCATTGCCCGCTCGGTCGCCATCAGCGGCGGCGAACTGGCGACCGACTATTTCTATCGCCAGTCAGAGCTGGTGGTCGAAACCAAAATGAGCGCGCAGGATGCCGTTTCTCAAGCTGACAGAGATGTAGAAGATCTAATCCGCCAGCATATTCAAACGGCCTTCCCCGAAGACGGTATTATCGGCGAGGAACGACCTGAAACGGTCGGCACATCGGGGTTTACCTGGGTTATCGACCCGATTGACGGTACCAGTTTGTTTCTGGCGGGCTTACATCACTGGTGTGTCTCCATCGCGGTAATGCTTGATGACACCACCGTGGTGGGTGTTATACAGGTGCCGCTCTATAAAGAGACCTTCACCGGCAGTCTAAACCAAGGCGCCTTTTTAAATGGTGAGCGGTTGAACCTTAATAACGCTCACACCATTCAGAACAGCTTGATTGGCGTTGGCGTAAGCCAGCGGGGGCCGACCCAGCATTCGGTAAACGTCATTCAAGCCTTGCTAGCAGGCGGTGGCATGTTCTACCGCAACGGCTCAGGTGCTCTTATGCTGGCCAGCGTTGCAGCAGGGCGATTAGGCGGTTACTACGAAAATCACATTATGCCCTGGGATTGCTTGGCTGGCCTGCTATTGATACGTGAAGCGGGCGGCCTAACCGCGCCTTTTTGCCAGCATTGGCCTCTGGCGAAGGGCGACCACATCATCGCTTCAGCCCCCGGTGTTTGGGACGACTTGAATGCGATGGTAATCGCTGCGGAGAAAGAAGATTAGCCACTGTAGTAGTTGTAGTAGTGGCTGTAGTGGGGGGCGTGCGTATTACCTTGATGCAATAGGTTAGGCTCGGTGATCCTATTTGTACCTGTATGTGCGGGAACGATAGCTACTTCAATACGCTATCCACATACAAATGACGCAACTTCCAGAACCCTTCAACGTCAACGCGCAGCCCTTGGTCGGCAAGCTCTTGGGCAATAAATAGGGTGATATCTTCATCACGATGGCGCTGGTAAAGCGAAGGGTCTTTGGGAGAGATCGCCTCGGCGACAGCAACGTTGGCGAGACCCCCGCAGCAGCCGTGGCGGGGTGATAAACGCACGGTCACTACGCCACCTTGTTGCTTGATAAACGCTTTGGCTGCGTCAGAAACTGCGATTATTTCTGGCATACAGACGCCTGTTAAACAAGAGCTCCCAGTTTACCAAGTAAGCTGGGAGCCAGAAAGAAATCTAGGCACCGAGCGTTTAGGCTTTGAGTAGTGCTTCGATTTTTTCGCGATTCGGGATGCCTCCGCTGTGGGCAAGTTGGCCGTTGACCGCAACGGCTGGGGTCGACATGACCTGATAACGCATAATGACTTGCGGGTCAGTGACTTTAGTCACCTCTACATCGGTGCCCAGCTCTTTGGCAATCGCGGTAATTTGCTCCGCGGTGACGGTGCACTTTTTGCAGCCTGTGCCTAATACTTCGATCTTTTTCATGTGATGTCCTCTTGGGTTTATAAGCTGCTGAATAACCAGGGTGCCAGCAGATTAATTATCCAACCCACCAACATGAAGTTGATGAGTAGAATGATGAAAATGGTGGCCAGTAAGCGCCACAGCATGACCTGTTTGAGCATGATAAATTCAGGAAAGCTCGCCGCAACGGTGCTCATACAGAAGGCCAAGGTCGTACCCACGGGCAATCCCTTAGTGATCAAGCTTTCCATGATGGGAATGACGCCGGTAGCGTTGGAGTAAAGCGGCAGGCCCGCCAATACAGCTGCCGGGACATTCCACCACTGGCCGCTACCCAGGTTGTTACTGAACCAATCATCTGGGACAAAGCCATGAAGGATGGCACCTAGGCCGACGCCAATGATGACCCATTTCCAGATCCGCTCGACGATTTCCTTGAGTTCGTTCCAGGCAAACTCGTGGCGGTCCCTCATGGTGAGAGAGGGAGTCTCGGGGGCGGGCTCGTCACTTAGGGGTGCCACAGCGGCTTGTTGATAGGCCTTGGCAGCGAAATCCTTCAACCAGCGCTCGCCTTTGAGGGCATCGAGGATCATGCCTCCACCGATACCCACCCCCATGCCGATGACCACATAGACCAGGGTGAATTCCCAGCCGAGCAGGCTCCATAGCATGATCACCGCCACCTCGTTGATGATCGGCGAGGTAAACAAGAACGCCATGGTGATACCCAGCGGAATCCCGGCACTGGTAAAGCCCAGAAATAGGGGGATGCTTGAGCAGGAACAGAAGGGCGTGATGGCACCAAAACCGGCGCCCAGGCCGTAGCCTGCCATACGATTCTTCTGCTGAATGTAGTGACGCACCCGCTCCAGGTTCATCGAGGCGCGCACCAGGGCAATCACGTAAATCATCACCACTAGAAGTGCGAATATTTTGGTGGTGTCCTCGACGAAAAAGTGTAGTGAGGTGCCGAGCTTGCTCTCGGGGTTCAGGCCTGCCACCCCGTAGACCAGCCAATCGGCCAGCCAAGTAAAGACCTCCAACATTTCAATTAGCTCCCTGTGTGAAAGACGTTGTCACATAAGAAGACGGAGCAGGAGGCAAAAGGATGCAAATTTGATGCGAAAAACGTTGCCTATTTTCGTAGAGCGCCATGGCAGCAGACGCGTCCTTGCTGATCAAAGATGATGTCGCATTGCTCAATCAGTCGCTCACGCAGCCGCTGCCGTGCCCTGCGCAGCCGCGCCTTAGTGGCAGGCAGGCCCAGGCCGTGACGTGTTGCATAGTCGGCCTGCCGCGTACCCTCCAGGTCACACTGCTGGATAATGTCGGCATCTTCCGGGGAGCAGTCGGGCAGCGCACGGTAGATGCAGTCAGCGAGGCTCTCCAGCGGTGAGGTCTTCTGCAGTTCCTCGGCAATCTCGGGTGGCTCCTCGCCTGTCCAGCGCCTTGCGCGGCGCTGGTCATCGATCCATTGATGTCGGGCTACACGGAAAAGCCAAGCTCGAGGTGAGTCTAACTCGCAAAAGCGGGTGCGGTGAGTCAGTGCCTTGATATAGATACCTTGAAGGAGATCGTCGACGTCATCGCGATCACCGCTGTGTTTGAGCAGAAAGCCACGAAGCTCATCTCGGTGGGTCTGCCAGGCGGTCTCGATACAGGGATATCGCTGTGGCTTAACTGTCATAGGCTTTCCAGTGCCAGGGCGATGCCCTGACCGCCGCCGATACACAGAGTAACGATGCCGCGACGTTCGCCGTTGCGCTGCATGGCATGCAACAAGCGTGTGGTCAGCACCGCACCGCTAGCGCCGATAGGATGGCCGTGTGCAATGGCGCCTCCCTCCATGTTGACGATATCTTCGGGCAGGCCAAGTTCTCGCTGGCAGGCCAAGGCAATAGCGGCGAAGGCCTCGTTGATCTCTACACGGTCCAGATCGCCCACCGACCATCCAGCGCGCTCAAGCGCTTGCTGTACCGCTGGCACCGGGCCGATGCCGAAGTAGTCGGGCTCTACGGCACCAATGCCGAAAGCCACCAAGCGAGCCATGGGGGTGAGGCCCTGCTTTTCAGCCCAATCGCGGTCGGCGACGATCATTGCCGCGGCACCGCTGTTGAGGCCGGGGGCGTTGCCGGCGGTGATGGTGCCATCTTTGCGAAAGGCGGGTTTAAGCTTCGCTAAGGATTCCACGGTGGTATCACCACGGTTGTGCTCATCACGGGCGAACATCGTGGTGCCTTTGCGGCTGGTGAGTTCCACAGCGGCGATTTCTGCGTCGAAGTGGCCGGCCTCCTGGGCCTTGGAAAAATTCAGCTGGGAGCGCAGTGCCCAGTCGTCCTGGTCGTCGCGGGAGATGCTGTAGCGGTTGACTAAATCCTCGGTGTGCCAGCCGGAGTGCTTGCCGCTGAAAGCATCATTTAGGCCATCGAGAAGCATGGTGTCATACATAGTGACGTCGCCCATACGCGCGCCCCAGCGGCCTTGGGGAAGCACATAGGGCGCACGATCCATGTTCTCCATGCCGCCGGCGATGGCACAATCGGCCATACCGCTCCAAATTTCCATGGCGGCGCTCGCGACGGCCTGAGCCCCAGAGCCACAGACGCGGTTGACGGTAAGCGCCGGAACTTCAACAGGAAGCCCGCC
>NZ_JH393258.1:250622-271065 GCF_000236035.1 Vreelandella boliviensis LC1 | reverse complement strand
AAAAGGACCCCCGCCGCCGATACCCGCCTGGCGGGCGGAGTTCATGCGGCATCCCGCCTGAATAACGTGGCCCATAATCAGTGATTGCACTTTGTCGGCGCTGAGTCCTGACCTGGAAAGGGTCTCCTGAATGACCCGTGCACCGAGGTCGGGTGCAGGCGTATCTTTGAGACTACCTCCATAGGTGCCGATAGCAGTGCGGACGGGGTGACAGATAACGACGTCGCGAGATGGCATGACGGACTCCTCGTGTCGATAAATGAAATGCATTAGCTCATACACTTTAATATATATATAGCACGCCATATGTAATTTATCCGCAATATGCTTCAAGCCCATGGTCACAACCGCAATACTCTGTAAAGCACAACATAGCTAATTCTATTCATTGACAGAAATAATATATGTCCATATTATTGGACATATGGAATCATTAAACGCAATAGAAAGCTTTGCTGCGCTTTCACAGGAAACTCGCCTGAAGGCATTCCGGCTGTTGGTTCAACATGAGCCAGAGGGACTTCCAGCAGGTGAGATCGCTAAGCAGCTAAACGTGCCGCACAACACAATGTCTGCACATTTGTCTGTGCTGTCTCAGGCAGGGTTGGTGGTTTCTAGGCGTCAGAGCCGTTCGATTATCTATCGAGCCAACATGAGTCACATGCAGGTGATGATCGAGTTTTTGGTACATGACTGTTGTTTTGGCCACCCTGATGTTTGCGAGCCAATCGCATCCTCCTTGAGCAGCTGTTCATCCTTAATAAATGAGTCATGAGATGGCTAGGCCGCCTTTGATCTATCACAACCAAATGTAGAAACTCACGCTAATACAGGCGATTAACGTAAGCTAACTGGAAGTGGAGTAGTGGTATGAGTACGAATCAGATTTCACAAGCCCCAAGTGCCACAGAGGGTATGGGTCTGTTTGAGCGTTTTCTTTCACTTTGGGTGGCATTGGCTATCGTTGCTGGCATCCTGCTGGGTCAGTTCGCGCCCGCTGTTCCCGAAACCCTTTCACGCTTTGAGTACGCCCAAGTATCTATCCCCGTCGCCATACTTATCTGGGCGATGATCTTCCCGATGATGGTTCAAGTCGACTTCACTTCCCTTTTGGGGGTGCGCCGACAGCCCAAAGGTTTGGTGATTACAACGGCGGTTAATTGGTTGATCAAACCCTTCACCATGTTTGCGATTGCTTGGTTTTTCCTGATGGTGGTGTTTGAGCCGTTCATCCCCGCTGATAAGGCCAGCGAATACTTAGCTGGCGCGATCCTGTTGGGTGCAGCTCCCTGTACGGCGATGGTGTTTGTATGGAGCTATCTTACCCGCGGTGATGCTGCCTACACGCTGGTGCAGGTTGCCTTGAATGATTTGATTATGCTGTTTGCCTTTGCGCCCATTGTGGTCTTCCTGCTTGGTGTATCGAATATCCAGGTACCTTGGGACACCGTTATCTTGTCCGTCGTGCTGTATATCGTGATTCCTTTAGGCGCTGGTTACCTAACGCGTCGGGCGGTCATTAAAAGGCGCGGTATTGAATGGTTCGATAATGTCTTTATGAAGCGCCTAGCGCCAGTGACGCCTATCGGTTTGATTATCACCTTGATACTGCTGTTTGCTTTTCAAGGCGATGTGATCATCGCCAATCCGTTGCACATTGTGCTAATCGCGATTCCGCTGATCATCCAAACCTTCCTTATCTTTTTTATCGCGTATGGCTGGGCCAAAGCATGGAAGGTGCCGCATAACATCGCCGCTCCAGCAGGCATGATCGGTGCCAGTAACTTCTTTGAACTGGCGGTAGCTGTGGCGATTGCACTGTTCGGACTTCAATCCGGTGCGGCCCTGGCAACCGTAGTGGGTGTGTTAGTTGAGGTGCCGATCATGCTGGCCTTAGTGCGCATTGCCAACAAGACTCGCCATTATTTTCCTGAGGCTGAAGAGGCATAAGCCTGATCCAAGAATTGCACGAATAGCCGTTACCCGTGCCTGTAAAAACGCATGCATAACATTAGTAAGGAGCGACACATGTTCAAACATATCCTCATTGCTGTCGATTTTTCTCCCGCATGGCCTTTACTCAGGCAGCGTCTCGAAAAGCTGACTGCCTGGGGCACTAAACGCGTCACGCTAATGTATGTCCTTAGCACGCGCTATCCGGCCAGCCCTCAGGAAACCCATCGTACCCACTATGAAGCTAAGTTGGCTGATCTAGCCAGTGAACTTGCTACGTCGGCGTTGAGTATCGAGAGTCAGGTTCGCTCCGGTGAGCCGGGTGCCGTGATTGCTGAAGCGGCGCAAGAGCTGAATGCTGACTTGGTATTAATGGGCTGTCGTGGATATAGCCGTTGGCATGAGTTTTTCCTGGGTAGTACAGCATTGGATGCTGCTCGCCTTACGCAGCGACCTCTGTGGCTAGAACCGGTTACCGAAAATCAGGGCAGCCGAGATTTTCGGCTGATGATTCTAGCAACAGACGGCTCTCAAGCGGTTACAGGCGCCGAAGAAATGGCGGGCAAGCTCGCTGCGCACTTCCAACGCTCCCTTGCGGTGGCTGCCGCCTGTGCTTCTGAAGGGTGTGACCGTGAGATTGAAGATGCTCAGCGCCATCTGAACACTCTCGCTGAACAAATAGAGGGGTTAGAAACGAGAATTCTTGATGGCAATCCGCGCAATGTGATTACCGCTGAAGCGGATCGGGAAGCTGCCGATCTAGTGGTCATTGGGAAGCGGGGGCGCAATCGGATTCACGAATTTCTGCTCGGCAGTACCGCCGAGAATATTGCGCGTGATGCCCATTGTCCCGTACTGGTCGTACCGAGCAAGCCTGAATGATAAGCCGTCGAGCCACCGCTATTTCTTACTATTCAGATTTTAAAAGGCGATATTAGTATGACCACGATAACGGTTTATGACCCACCCATGTGTTGCTCAACCGGCGTTTGCGGCGCCGACGTCGATCAACAGCTAATAACGTTTGCCGCCGATTTGGACTGGCTGAAAAGCCAGGGCGTTACCGTGCGGCGAATAAATCTTAGCCAAGAACCCACCGAGTTCGCAGCCAACCCCGAAGTGAACGCGTTGATGCAGGCCTCGGGAGGCGATGATCTGCCAGCGGTTCTGGTCAACGATAAGCTTGTTTCCAGGGCGAAATACCCGTCACGCGAAGAGCTTGCCAACTGGAGCAGGGTCGTTGTTAAACATCATGAAACAGCCCCGCAGCTAGACACCTGCTGTACCTATGACACCAACAGCAATTGCGGCTAAGGAGCAAAGCTATGTTCACTAATCTTCCAAAATTCGTCTTCTTTACTGGTAAGGGAGGCGTCGGTAAAACCTCATTGGCATGTGCGACCTCCGTTAATCTCGCTGACGCTGGAAAGCGGGTTTTACTGGTCAGTACCGATCCCGCCTCGAACGTTGGTCAGGTGTTCGACACCAAGATAGGCAATCACATCACGTCAATTGCCAATGTGCCTAGCCTGGAGGCACTGGAAATAGACCCAGAAGCAGCCGCAGAGGAGTACCGCGAAAGGATCATCGGCCCGATACGCAACACTCTACCTGAAAAAGCTCTCGCCAGTATTCAAGAACAGTTGTCAGGTGCTTGTACCACCGAAATTGCGGCGTTTGATGAGTTTACGGCGTTGTTGACCGATCAAGCGCTAATCGAGCGCTATGACCACATCATTTTTGACACGGCACCGACCGGCCACACTATACGACTTCTCAAGTTACCTGGCGCCTGGAGCGGATTTCTGGAAACCGGTGGTGATGCCTCATGCCTTGGGCCACTAGCTGGATTGGAAAAGCAACGTGAGCGTTACGCTGCAGCGGTGGAAAGTCTCTCGAATGCTGACCTGACGCGACTCATCCTCGTTACTAGGCCACGTACTAGCTCATTATCCGAGGCGGCGAGAACGCACCGGGAATTGGCCGATATTGGCATACAAAATCAGCATTTAGCGATTAACGGTGTAATGCCGGAGGATGCGCTGGGCGATCCGCTTGCCAACAGTATGATTGGCCGAGAAGGAGACGCTATCAATGGAATCAGTACGGCGCTTGCGAGCTTACCGCAAACTCGTTTTTATCTGCGCCCTGAAAACCTGGTAGGGCTGGATGCCTTGCGGCGCATGAACCAACCGGTTGACGCTATGCATCCAGAAGCAACCCACAATGCGATAACCCATTTACCGACGTTATCTCACTTGGTAGATGCTATTGAAGCCGATGGTAAAGGTTTGGTGATGACCATGGGTAAAGGGGGCGTTGGGAAAACCACCATCGCGGCAGCAGTGGCCGTAGAGCTGGCTGCCCGTGGACACGACGTGTTACTGACCACGACCGACCCGGCCGCGCATCTGACCGAAACCCTGGCGGGCGACATCGACAACTTAGAGGTAAGTCGCATTGATCCCGCAGTGGAAACGCAGGTTTATCGCGATCACATTATGGCGACCCGTGGTGCCAGCCTTGATGCACAGGGTCGCAAGATGCTGGAAGAGGACTTACGTTCGCCCTGTACAGAGGAGATTGCCGTATTCCAGGCCTTCTCAAGAGTAATTCGTGCAGCCGGACGCAAGTTTGTGGTGATGGATACGGCACCTACGGGTCATACGCTGTTGCTGCTGGATGCAACGGGGTCCTACCATCGAGATATTTTGCGTCATGCGAGCGAAACAAGTGCACGCATGGTAACGCCAATGATGCGTCTTCAAGACCCATCGCAAACGAAGGTGCTTATTGTAACGTTGCCGGAAACCACCCCGGTGCTAGAAGCGGCGCGGTTACAGGACGACCTCAAGAGAGCGGAGATTACGCCCTACGCTTGGGTAGTCAACGCTAGTCTTGCCGCTACCGAAACGACACATCCGCTCCTTGTTGCTCGGGCCGCGACGGAAGCGCCGGAGATTAAGCGTGTTCAAGAAAAGCTTAGCCTCCGTTATGCCGTTGTACCTATGCTGGCGGAGGATCCTGTTGGTGCATGCAGGCTGCGTGCGCTGGTGGCGGGCTAGCTCGATTTTCTAAGGGGGTATTTTTCAAGCAGCTCATGAAAAGTGGAGTGACTAGAATGTTACTCGGATAATCCACCCATCTGCTCATGAGAAACAATACAATTTTAGAGGCGAGATCTACACATTTCGAATGTTAATTAGTAGATCTCAAGCCTAGCAATGTCTCGGCTCTGCAGGCGCGCTTCTGCATCCTGATTCGCCGCTAACTGCTGAAAGAGCTCGGCTTCCTCTGGCATATCCGCCAATTCAGCACGCAATAGATACATATCTTTGAGAAGTTGGTGAGTCGCCATGACGTTAGCCAGAATATCATGCAAATCGGAACACCCTGCACATAGAGGCACGCGCTCCAGCAGGCTTGGATGCCCAAAATTCTGGTGGTCGATTAACCATGTGGACAGCAAGCCATCGTCTGCATCCTCTAAATAGCTTTCCATAGCGTCGCGCATGCGCCGCTCGCGGTCAGCTAGGAAAACGAGTGCCATCTTCATGCGCTCGTCAGATTGTTGGTTCGCCAGGGTTGAGTACTGATCTGACAGCCGATGATGAAAATCGTAAATCCATGTAAGTAGATCTTTTACCTGTCGGAAGGCCATGATGCTTCTCCTGAATGCGGGTGATTGAATAATGCTCCGCTTCCACGCGATAACAGTACTCACCTTGATGGCGTTTACCATGCGATCCAACTGTAGGCCCGGTGAGGCAGGACACTTGATGAAGTGTAGCCGTTGTTTAACGGCTTAGCGCGAGCCACGACTCAGGAGAGTATGTTGTAGACCGCTGGGCGGATCTGCGGAAAGCGAAAGTGAAATCCTTCTGCGAGCAACCGGTCGGGATGCACCCTCTGACCGTTGAGAATGACTGTTGCACCGTGCCGAGAAGATGCCGAATCACCATAGAGGGAACTAGCACGCGAAAGTCGCTATGCGACGCGCGGGCAAAAGCAGCAGTTATCTGAGACATCCGCACAGGGTAGGTGGACGTAGCGTTGTAGGCTCCCAAGGAGCAAGCACCACAGCAATGGCGGTCAAATTGACGGGTAAGGCCAGATCCCCTGGACGAGATAGCTGAACATGTTTGAGGTTGCCCCCCCTGGCACCAGCGAGACCAGCAGCAACCCGGCGGCGAATATGGTGACAGGTTTTGGCAAAGTCTATTTTGGTCAGATTGAGGCCCATTGTCATCATCACACCGACCAATGCCCAGGGAAGTAAAACCTGGGATAACCTTTCAGCGGACATTCCAATTCCTTGAAAATATCTTGAATAAAGAGCTATTGCTTGAGTAGTTTCTGAATCTCCTCTGCGCTGGCTACTTTACCTTCAATCACGACGTTGTCATCGATACCTAGCGCAGGCGTACGCATGATGCCTTCATCAATAATGGCGTTCACGTCGGTCACTTTCTCGATTTCCACCGTTAAGCCGAGTGCTTCGGCGGCCTCTGTTGCATTGGCAGTAAGTTGTTGGCACTTCTTGCAGCCGCTGCCGTATATTTTGAGTTTCATGGAGTCACTCCTTTTGGTTTGAACAAGCTGGCCTACAGCAATGGCGGGGATATTTCTCAAGGCCAAAACTGACCATAAAGATAGCCGGACAGCGTCGCCATCACCACGACTAGCGTGCAGTAAACGAGGGTTTTCTGGGTGCCAATAATAGTGCGAATCACCAGCATATTGGGCAATGACAGCGCCGGCCCCGCCAGCAGCAGTGCCAGCGCCGGGCCCTTGCCCATGCCATTACCTATCAAACCTTGAACGATGGGCACCTCGGTGAGGGTCGAGAAATACATAAAGCCGCCCAGCAGCGAGGCGAGGAAGGTAGAGCGTAAACCGTTGTCTCCTACCGCCAGCACCACCCATTCTGAGGGAATGAGTCCTTCTTCACCTGGGCGGCCCAGCAGCAGTCCGGCCACGAATACCCCGGCTAACAGTAGTGGCATAATCTGTTTGGTGAATCCCCAGCTCTGTTCTGCCCACTCGCGGTCGTCGTCACGCAGGGTGGCGATTAGCATGAGGCCGATGATGCCTATCGCGAAAGCCAGCTCCGGTACGTTGGGCATTAGCAAAGCAGCAATTCCTACGGCACCCGCCAATACCGCTACTTGATGAAGCGGCCAGCTCCAGCGACGCATCAGTAGCAGGGCGAAAAGCCCAGAGAGAACGGCGGTTATATGCCACTTAAACGCATGAATGGTCATCCAGGTAGTGCTGTCGGCAGCGGCCCAGTTGGCGAAGACTAGAATACCCACCATCAGGCCAAAGAATAC
Source organism: Vreelandella boliviensis LC1 (assembly GCF_000236035.1). Lineage (GTDB taxonomy): Bacteria > Pseudomonadota > Gammaproteobacteria > Pseudomonadales > Halomonadaceae > Vreelandella > Vreelandella boliviensis. Next base: position 263,779 of record NZ_JH393258.1, on the reverse strand, counting down.
GCCGATCTGGCCTAGCGGGCGGGAGAGCTCTCCATTGAAGCCACGGCTGTTTTTGGTTGCACGGGCCTGCTCCTCGTGACGGTAGATCAGGTGCATGATAATGCCGATTACCACGGCAAAAACAATCGCACCGATTGCCCTAGCCAACCCCAGCTCCAAACCCAGTACTTTGGCGGTTACCACAATAGCCATGATATTGATGGCTGGCCCCGAATAGAGAAAGGCAATGGCCGGCCCCAGACCCGCGCCCCGGCGATAAATACCGCCGAAAAGCGGTAGCACTGTGCAAGAGCAGACGGCCAGTAGAGTGCCGGAAACCGAGGCCATACCAAAGGCGACAGGCTTAGAGGCATTAGGCCCCAGGTAGCGCATGACTGCGCCTTCGCTTAAGTAGGCAGCCATAGCACCGGCGATCACAAAGGCCGGTAATAGGCAGAGGATAACGTGCTCCTGAGCATACCAGTGTGTCAGCCGGATACCTTCCAGTACGGCATTGTCGAAGCGCGCCGTTCCAGCGGGCAGGAAGTAGATCAGTAAGAATATCCCCACCACAGCCACGAGCCAGCGTACTTGAGCGGGGTTCTCCTTGGCGAGGTTGAGCAGGCGAGGGGCGAAGGAGAGAGAGGAGGGGCTTGATTCCGACATGGGTTGCCTCGTATGAAGCGGTAAGGAATATTGTTATAAGCATATATGTTTATGCGTATGTTATCCAGATTAATCCAGCCGCCAGGGCGAATTCGAGGATTACGGCACGCTTACATCGCCAATGAGCGTTGTATCCATCGCTATCTCGTTATGCGTTTGGACTGAACCGCTACCCCATCAACATAGAGACGGCGCAATTTCCACCAGCCTTCGGCTCCTATGCGCAAGTTTTCGTTGGCGAGTTCCGGCGCAATGTGGATCGAAATATCATCCTGAATATGATGCTGGTAGCGCTGTGACTCATCTGGGCTTCGACCTGCGGGCGCCCCCGCCACAGCAGCCATGGCGGGGGGGGAAGGCGGACAGTGACGATGCCGCCTTGTTGCTCAATAAATGCTGCCGCGTTGCTGTCTATATCAATAATACTGTCTATTGCGCACCCTATATCATGGTTATGGTATTAACGCGCTGGATAGTAAACAGTTTCACCATCCTCTTTAGTAAAGTGGGCGATTGGTTGCTCTAGCAGTTCCAATACCTGCTCTGAAGGTCGGCAAAGCCGCGCGCCCTTATTTGTGACCGCAATGGGCCGATTAATCAGAATCGGGTGGGCCATCATGGCGTCGATAAGTTGTTCATCATTGAGAGATTGATCGTCCAGTTTTAGCTCGTCATAGGGGGTGCCTTTTTGACGTAGTAGCTCTCTGGGTGATATCTGCATCATCGCCAACAGCTCTTCCAACTTTTCCCTGCTGGGCGGTGTTTCCAGATAATAGATCACCTCCGGCGATTCGCCAGAGGCTTCGATCATCGCCAGCGTATTGCGTGACGTACCGCAGTTGGGGTTGTGGTAAATAGTGACAGGCATGGTGTCCTCACGATTGATTTAGCTACTTTCACTTCCGGGCGCGTTACGTTGAGAGGGCGCGGTTTTAAAGGCGGGCGATACCTTCGTTGGGTCTATTTGGCTTTTGTAGTTAGAGGCTGCTTCTGCCCACCACATTAATTGGCCAAATGTTCGGCCGAAATAGCTTTCCCAACGTTCCTGTTCCTGCCCAAAATGTCCGTCCAAGTTCAGCGCCTCCTGTGCTCTAGGTATATGTATCATTGCCGACACCGGCAGGCAGCCCAGCTCCGAGAGGAACGCGCGCATGGCCACGGCGGCACGCACGCCACCCCATTGGCCCATTGAGTAGGTCACGATGGCGCTGGGTTTAAACGCAAACAGTGAGGCGCCGAAGTGGTTAAGTAGATGGCTTAGCGCTGGGCTCATGGAGTGGTTGTACTCGGGGCTGACCATCACGTAACCATCGGCAGCGGCGATTTTGTCAGCAAGCTCAGCTAAGTCATCCGGCGCATCGGCTTGTGCGTAAGCAAAATGCGGCTTGAAAGGCGCCTGCAGCGATAACGCTAATGGGTCAATAATCTCAGCGGTTGTATGGGGGAGTGAGGAGAGCAAGCGCTCGCAAGCTTTTGCTACCCGCTCACCAAGGCGAGCGGGGGAGGGCGGCGTAGTGGTGCGGGTTGAACCCAGAAATATCAAATAGTGTGCCATAGCGCTTACTCCGGATTAGTGAGCATCTGCTGGAAAATGATGGCGGGTTTTATTGGCAATTCTCACCAGCGCCAGCATAAGCGGCACTTCGACCAATACGCCGACTACTGTGGCTAGCGCAGCGCCCGACTGTAAGCCAAACAGCGCGATAGCCGCTGCGACCGCCAGTTCAAAGAAGTTGCTGGCGCCGATCATTGCCCCTGGAGCGGCAATGTTATGCGGCAATCGCCAGGCTTTAGCCCAACCATAGGCAATAAAGAAGATCAGAAATGTTTGAATAATCAGTGGTATCGCGATCAGCACAATATGTAGCGGATTATTGAGAATGACCTCGCCCTGGAAGGCAAAAAGTAGCACCAGGGTAATGATCAAGCCAATCGGAGTGATCGGGCCAACGCGCTTCATAAACACGTTATCGTACCACTCGGCGCCGCGCTTTTTGATTAAGCTTTGCCGCGTGATATAACCCGCCGCCAGGGGGATCACAATATATAGTACAACTGACAGGGCGACGGTGTCCCAAGGTACCTGAATATTGGAAATGCCCAGCAGAAAGACCACGATGGGTGCAAAAGCGAACAGCATGATCAGGTCGTTGAGCGCTACTTGCACCAGGGTGTAGGCAGCATCGCCGCGGGTTAAATAGCTCCACACAAACACCATCGCCGTACACGGTGCGGCGCCGAGCAGAATGGCGCCCGCTAAATACTGGCTGGCTAACTCGGCGGGAATAAACGGCCGAAAGATCACCATCAAAAACAGCCAGGAGATCGCGAACATAGTGAAAGGTTTAATCAACCAGTTCACCGATGTAGTGATAATCAAACCTTTTGGCTGGCGCCGAACACCGAGTATCGAGGTGAAGTCAATTTGCGCCATCATGGGAAATATCATCGCCCAAATGAGTACCGCCACCGGAATCGATACTTGAGCCACTTCAAAACGTGAAAGCGTTTCCGGTACCGATGGGATAAATTGCCCAACCAAGATGCCCACCACAATGGCAAGCGCTACCCATAGCGAGAGATAGCGCTCAAATACTCCCATTCCTTCTACGGTGGAGGGTGATGCATTGTCTTGCAGTGCTGACATGTGGAGTTCCCTATTAGATGGCGCGCTGGTTCACACGCTTGGAGAGTTCTTCCGCGCTTTCTTTGCGTTCCGAATACCGATCCGTTAACAGATCGCTGCGATCACGTACTAGTATTGTGAATTTCACCAGCTCTTCCATGACATCCACGATACGGTCATAAAACGGTGAGGGCTTCATGCGGTCATTATCATCAAACTCCATAAAAGCCTTAGGCACAGATGATTGATTGGGGATTGTCAGCATACGCATCCAGCGCCCCAAAATACGCAGCTGATTGACCGTGTTGAATGATTGCGAACCGCCGCACACCTGCATTACCGCTAATGTCTTGCCTTGGGTAGGCCGCACGCCACCTAGCGCAAGCGGTATCCAATCTATTTGCGCTTTCATAATGCCGGTCATCGCGCCGTGACGTTCAGGCGAACACCACACCATCCCTTCGGCCCATTGAGCCAATTGACGTAGCTCGTCGACTTTCGGGTGACTGGCATCTTCAGAATCCGGTAACGGCAGCCCCCTGGGGTCAAAGATTCTTGTTTCTGCGCCCATGGCATTTAGCAAGCGAGCGGCTTCTTCAACCGCCAAGCGGCTGAAGGAGCGTTCACGCAGGGATCCATATAGCAGCAATATTTTAGGCGCGTGTTCAGCGTTTTGTGGGATCCCCAGCCGCTCGCAGCTGGGTTGCTCAAAGAGCTCAGCGTCTATATTGGGTAAATCATTGAGGTCAGAAAAATCATTCAGTGAGTTCATCGCGGTCTACCAGTTTTTGAGCCATCTTAGGTTAATGGCTTCATGATATATGTTTTTTCGTATATTTCTAGCGCTGCTATATAACTGCAATATTGCCGTCATGAATCCGGCGTAGAGTGACAACCACTGAATACATAAGAGGCTGTTTATTTATGACGAAGCGCCGCGTGCTGTTTCTCTGCAATGCTAACTCTGCACGATCTCTGATGGGAGAGGCGCTGCTTCGCCATATGGCAGATGATCGTTTTGAAGCGTTTAGTGCCGGTTCTGAGCCCGATGAGCCCCATGCGTTGACACTCGAAGCGTTGCGAAAGCAGGGGCTTCCTACCGAGGGCTTGCGCAGTAAGTCGTTGGATGAGTTTGAAAGCGAGTCTTTCGATTTCGTCATTATACTCTGCGATAAGGCCCAACAGGCGTGCCGCGAGTGGTTAGGTGATGCGCAAGAAGTGTTTCACTGGGATATTCGCGACCCGCGCCTTATTGGCAAGCCGGATGCTTATGAGCAGGCGTTATTAGAGATTCGTCGGCGCCTGCAGCTTTGGCTGCCCCTCCACAAGTCTGATTAATCTTACTGAAAGGGGTGGGTCGAGATGAAATGGATTAATAACTTAAGTGTTAAAGCAAGCTGGACGCTTGTGCTAGTTGCGTTCAGTGGTTTGGTTCTCGTCATTGGTGCACTGGGATTGTTTGCCAACCATTTTGGCCGTGAGGCATTCACGTCACTTCATGAAAGGGACATGGCGCAAATTCGTGAGCTAGATGGTGCTTACACTCAGCTACTGCGTGCGCGAATTCAGATGAACCGGGCGGCGGAGTTAATCCGTACCCCTTCTTTCGATCGCCCCGAACCGCTTGTTGAGGAGGCTCAACGTTTGCTCGACGAGGCGTCTGAGCATTTCAATCGATTTACAGCCAGTGATTTTGATCAAGATCAGCAGGCGCTGGTTGATCAGTTAACCGCTAACTATCGATCTTTCTTTAACAATAATCTCAGTCTACAGATGATGATGCTTGAAGAGCGCGATGTGCCAGGTTTTCTTTCGGGTGAGTCGCGGGTGGATGATAGCAGTCAGCGGTTTGTAGAGAGTGCCGAGGGCTTTTTTGCCGCTTCCGCTCAGCGGGGTAGTACCTTGCTAATGCGTTTTGAGCAGGTGTCATCGGTACTTTTTTGGGGCGTGATTGCGGCGCTAGGCGCTGCGTTGTTGGTAGTGACGGTAGTGGTATGGGGCGTGCGAAAAAACGTGCTTCGCCCATTGAAGACGATTACCGGGCATTTCCAGCGCATTGCTAACGGGGATCTGTCTGCGCCGGTAACGGCATATTCAACCAATGAAATTGGTCAGCTGTTTAGTGAGTTGGAAAAGATGCAGCACTCGTTGACGTCCACGGTTAATCGACTTAATGCGAGTAGCCAGCAGGTGTATAGCAATAGTCAGGAGATGACCGAGCAGAACCAGCTCTTGGCGAGCCAAACCGACACTCAAGTGTCAGCCTTGCAGCAAATGGCAGCGAGCTTGGAGCAGTTAACCGCCACGGTGAATCAGAATGCTGAAAGTGCGGCGCATGTTAATCAGTCAACGGCGGATGTTTCTCACAAAGCGCAGCAGGGTGATGAAGTGATTACCCAGTTTATCGCTACCATGGAAGCGATAAATGATCACTCCGAAGAGATTCAAAGTATTATCCGCATGATTGAGAGCATTGCTTTCCAAACCAATATATTAGCGCTCAATGCCTCGGTTGAGGCGGCGCGTGCCGGTGAACATGGGCGTGGATTTGCGGTGGTCGCTAATGAAGTGCGTGCGCTGGCTACGCGTAGTGCCAGTGCTGCCAGTGACATTCGGATACGCATTGAAGCGTCGAGTGCGAGTGTCCAGCAAGGTAGCGTACTGTCTCAGCAAGCTGGTGAGCATACTCGGGCGATCATGCAAGCAGCGGGTAACGTCAACACGATGATGACGCAAATTACCCATGCTTCAGAGGAGCAGCGGCGAGGCATTGAAGAGGTCAATCAGGCGGTTACCCAAATCGATACCACCACCCAAGACACTATGCGCCTAGTCAATCAGGCGGCCCAGAGCGCAGAAGTGTTATCCCAAGAAGCCTTGCAGATGCGTGAATATGCCGGTCAATTCAGTGTTGTCGAGGAAGTAGCTGAAGCAGGCCGATATCATGTCAATGGAAATGATGTCGAATATCCCGAATGGGAGCAGCTTAGCCAAGATGGATCAGCCATAGCACGACCCCAGCATGATGACCGTAAAGCCCGTTTGCTTGCCGTTTCATAGCATTAATCAAGGGTTGGCTAAAACGCCCTGGCTGACATTCTGCCAGGGCGTTAATCGGAATGGTTTAACCTACTGACTAATCGATTAGCTCAACGGCGACGGCCGTTGCTTCGCCGCCGCCAATGCATAAGCTTGCAATGCCGCGTTTACCGCCTTTAGTGCGCAGTGCATGAATGAGCGTGGCGATGATGCGTGAGCCGGTAGAGCCAATCGGGTGGCCTTGGGCGCAGGCGCCGCCAAAGACATTGACCTTGTCATGTGGGAGACCCAAGTCATCCATGGCCATTAGTGTGACCACCGCAAAGGCTTCGTTGATTTCAAACAGATCAACGTCATTAACGCCCCAATCTAGCTTTTTCATCAGCTTTTCAATCGCACCCACAGGCGCGATGGTGAACTCGCTAGGGTGTCGCGAGTGAGTGGTGTGGCCTAGCATACGTGCTAGCGGCTTAATGCCTTGCTGATCCGCAGCTTCCTGACTAGCCAAGATAAGTGCCGAAGCGCCGTCGGAAATTGAGCTGGCGTTGGCGGCGGTAATCGTGCCTTCTTTGGCAAAGGCTGGGCGCAGCTGGCGGATTTTGTCGAGCTTGGCTTGGAAGGGTTGCTCATCGTGTTCGACAAGGGTTTCGCCCTGGCGAGAGGTGACCATCACAGGTGCCATTTCTGCGCTTAGGTGGCCTGCGTTGGTGGCGTCCATGGCGCGCTCAAGGGACGCAATAGCAAAATCATCCAGACGCTCACGAGTATAGCCGCGCTGAGTAGCCACATCCTGGGCAAAAACGCCCATTAATTTGCCCGTTTCGGCGTCTTCTAACCCATCCAAAAACATATGGTCTTTTAGCTCACCGTGCCCCAGCCGGTAGCCACCGCGCGCCTTGGTAAGCACGTGTGGAGCGTTAGACATGGACTCCATACCGCCAGCCAGCAAAATATCGCCACTGCCCGCTTTGATTAAATCGTGTGCAAGCATGGCTGCTTTCATACCCGAGCCGCACAGCTTGTTAATCGTGGTGGCGCCATTGGCATCAGGAATGCCCGCTTGGCGCATTGCCTGACGTGCCGGGCCCTGCTTAACGCCCGCAGGCAGTACACAGCCCATAATGCCTTCGGTGATGGCCGCAGGATCAATGCCGGCCTCTTCTATTGCCGCTTTGATGGCGATTGCACCAAGTTGTGGCGCTGTCATGCTCGCCAGGCTGCCCATCATGCCGCCCATCGGCGTGCGTTTGGCGGCTAGAAATACAACATCGGTGGGGTTACTCATGGCCAATCTCCTTCAGGTTTATTGTGATTATCATGCAGACTAGTGGGTGATACGTTGACCCGTAGGCGGTGCTGTGGTTCTCTCCAGAGTAACCAAGCAAGCGCTAGTGTAAATGACATGAATGTAATGAATGCATCCCCTCGCCGCAAGGAATTGACGCGCCTCGCTGCTCAGCTATTCGTCCAAGAGGGCTTTGACCGCACTACGGTGCGCATGTTGGCGCAGGAAATGGGCATTAAGTCCGGTAGCTTGTTTCATCATTTTAAAGATAAGCAGGAAATCCTCGCCGCGGTCATTGAAGAGGGTACTCAAAATGCCTTGATGATTGCTCGCAAGGCGCTGGATGAGTGTGCCGCAGAGCCTGAAGTTCGGCTGCGCGCTATGGTACGTGCCCATCTCGAAACTCTCTTAACTGACCGCAATGCCCATGTGGTGGCACTGTTTGAGTGGCGACGACTCGACCCAGCGGCCAGCGCCCATTTGAGCCATTTACGTGATGCCTACGAGGCGCTATGGGTCGATGTTATCGACGATGCTTTGGAAGCAGGATTGATCCATGGTGACCGCTTTCTTGTCTCGCGCTTTGTGTTGGGGGCGCTGAACTGGACGGTGAGATGGTACGACCCCAACGGCCCCCGTTCGCCTGATGACCTCGCTGACGAGCTGGTCGCCATGATTATGCCCACCTCCGCTTGATGCCCCGGTGACAACAGCCTCGACCAACGTCTAACGCTACAATTTATAACAGTGCTTGCTCTCTGCGCTGTTTACTTTTAGCGTTGCTATTATCTTTAAGCTTACGTTAACGTCAACGGATAAATATAACAACTTTGCTTGCGCCAATTCTCACTACGAGCTCATTTCCAATAACACAAGAGAGCCATCATGACAGCGACATCACATTCACTGCCCGACTATCACCACTACCTCGATAACTTTTCCGTGGATAGCGTTATCGCTCGCCTGGATGATCATCAGGACGGCCTGCTAAATGCCTTTGAGGCCTGTTGTGGTCGCCATGTGCGCGCCGGCCGTGGCGATGTGCTGGCGCTGATTCAAGAGGACGCCCAGGGTGATATGCATACCCTGACTTACGCCGAGCTAGATGAGCAGAGCGCGAAGTTGGCGGGGTGGTTTCAATCCCAAGGATTGGGTAAAGGTGACCGCATTGCCTGCATGCTGCCGCGGTCGCCACAGCTGTTGATTGCGGTGCTCTCTACCTGGCGAATCGGCGCGGTTTATCAGCCGCTGTTTACCGCCTTTGGCCCCGATGCGGTGGACTATCGGCTAGGGCGTGCAGGTTCCAAGTTGGTGATTACTGATCACGCTAATCGCTATAAATTTGATGGCCTCAGCCAATGTCCACCGGTACTCGCCGTAGGTGGGGCTACTAGCGAACACGCTGATGATTATGACTGGCAAGCTGCATTGACGCATACGTCAATGAGCGACAAGCCGCCGAGGCTCTCGCCTGAAGCGCCATTTCTGCAAATGTTCACCTCCGGCACCGTAGGCAAGCCCAAAGGCGTTGCTGTGCCACTGGCAGGGATGACCGCTTTTGCAATCTATATGGAGCTGGCCATTGACCTGCGTGATGACGACCGTTTCTGGAATATGGCCGACCCTGGCTGGGCCTATGGTCTTTACTACGCGATTACCGGGCCACTGTTGCTTGGCGTGACGACGCATTTTTGCGAGGCAGGGTTTAGCGCCGAAGGTGCGCTGGCGTTTATGAAGCGCCATCACATTACTAATTTTGCTGCTGCGCCGACCGCTTACCGGCTAATGAAGGCATCAGGCCTGTTTGATGACGCCCATGAAACGCTAGAGCTGCGTGCGGCGAGTTCGGCGGGCGAGCCTCTAAACACGGAAGTGGTGACCTGGGTTGAGAAATCGCTGGGCTGTCCGGTTATGGATCACTACGGCCAGACCGAAACCGGTATGACGTGCAATAACCACCACGCTCTTGATCATCTCAAACATGTGGGTGCAATGGGCGTGCCGATGCCAGGTTATCGCCTGGCGATTTTGGATGCGGAGTATAAAGAGCTGCCTGCCGGCGAGCCTGGTGTTCTCGCCGTCGATATCAAGAACTCCCCTGCGCACTTTTTCCAGGGCTACACATGGCAAGAGAAGAACCCCTTTGTAGAGGGCTATTATCTGACTGGCGATGTGGTTATCCGCAATAAAGACGGCACCTTTCAATTTGCCGGGCGTGACGACGACATTATTACCACGGCGGGTTACCGGGTGGGGCCTACGGACGTAGAGAATAGCGTGATGACGCATCCTGCAGTCGCCGAGTCTGCGGCAGTGGGGCAGCCCGATGAGATTCGCGGTGAGGTGATCAAGTCGTATATCGTGCTGAGAGAAGGCTATGAGGCAAGCGACGAGCTTGCAGATGAGATTAAGCAGCGGGTAAGGGAGCGGCTGTCAACCCATGCCTTCCCACGCATTATTGAGTTTGTCGATGAGCTGCCTAAAACCCCCAGCGGTAAGATTCAGCGCTTCAAATTGCGTGCCCAGGCGGTAGAAGAAGCCAAGGCTGCCAAGTAAGCATAACAGCCATCCACAACAACCATAGGGAATACGGTTATGCAGGTTAAGGATAGTACGTTTTTAATTACCGGTGCCGCTTCGGGGCTTGGGGCAGCAACCGCAGAGCGGTTAGTAGCGGCGGGGGCTCGCGTCGTTTTGTGTGATCTAAACGATAGCGTCAAAACTCATGCTAAGCAGTTGGGAGAGCAGGCTCAAGCGTGCCTGGCGGATATCACTTCAGCCGAACAGATGCAGCAGGCAGTCGATAAAGCGGTAGCACTGGGCGGCGATCGTGGGCTTTCTGGGGTAGTTCACTGCGCAGGCGTGGTCAGTGTGGCCAAGTTGGTGGATCGTGAGGGCAACCCGGCTGATTTAGACAGCTACGCTAAAACGATCAACATCAACCTGATCGGCACTTTTAACGTTATGCGGCTTGCGGCTGCCGCGATGGCTAAAAATGTGCCTAATGAGAGTGGCGAGCGCGGAGTGATCATTAATACCGCTTCAATCGCTGCTTTTGATGGTCAGGTAGGGCAGTGCGCTTACAGCGCCTCTAAAGCGGGTGTTGTGGGTATGAGTCTTCCCGCTGCCCGCGAGCTTTCCCGGCACGCTATCCGGGTCATGGCCATTGCCCCGGGCGTATTTGAAACGCCGATGATGAGTGAAATTCCTGATGAAGCTGCCGAAGCGCTAGCAGCAGCGGTGCCATTTCCTAAGCGTTTGGGTAAGCCAGATGAATTTGCTCAATTAGCCGAGCAGATTATTACCAATCCCATGCTCAACGGCGAGTTGATTCGTTTAGACGGTGGTATTCGCATGCAGTAAGTAGGTGATAGGTAGGTGGAAGGGCAATAGGGAAACTCGTCAGCTTTTAGCTGGCGAGTTTTTTTATTATTAGCACCAAGGGTTTATTGGTTGGGCGACCAAAGTTCTAGAGTATTTTTAGGCTAAATTAAAACGCTCGCTTGACTCTGCGTGGCGTCCGCGCTAATTTTCAAACATGCGTTTGAAAGCCGTGAGCTTATATGTGCTGTTCGGCTCTCAACCACCCTTTTTGGAGAAGTGCGATGCCCAGTTATCAGGCCCCTATTCGTGATATGCGTTTCGTCATGGACGAAATGTTCGATTACCCCGCTCACTATGCACGTTTACCCAGCGGCGACGATGCATCGCCAGACGTGGTCAGCGCTATTTTGGAAGAGGGTGCACGCTTCGCCCGTGAGGTGCTGTTACCGATCAATCAGAGTGGCGATGAAGAGGGCTGCCAGTTAGAGGGAGGTGAAGTCAAAGCGCCTAATGGTTTTAAAGAGGCTTATCAGCAGTATGTAGAAGGCGGCTGGCCGAGCCTGGCTGCCGATCCTGCTCATGGTGGTCAGGGGTTGCCGCCTTCATTGGCGATGCTACTGTCGGAAATGATCTGCGCGACTAACCTGGCGTGGGGGATGTACCCTGGGCTTTCTCATGGCGCGGCTGATGCGCTGAAGCACCATGGCACCGACGAGCAAAAAACGACGTACCTCACTAAGCTGGTTGAAGGGGTATGGACGGGCACCATGTGCCTAACCGAGCCGCATTGCGGTACTGACCTCGGTTTGATCAAGACGCGAGCAGTGCCTATCGATGGCGACGCCTATGCGATTACCGGCACCAAAATCTTTATCTCCGCCGGAGAGCATAATCTGGCTGAAAATATCGTTCATTTAGTATTGGCAAAGCTGCCGGATGCGCCGGAAGGCTCTAAAGGTATCTCGCTATTTGTAGTGCCCAAGTTTTTGCCTGATGCCCAAGGTAGTGTGGGTGAGCGTAATGGCGTCACCTGCGGTTCGCTCGAGCACAAAATGGGCATTCATGGTAATGCCACCTGCGTGATGAACTTCGATGGCGCAACCGGCTATCTGGTAGGGCCACCCAATAAAGGGCTGGCGTGCATGTTCACCATGATGAACGCAGCGCGTCTCGGGGTGGGCATTCAAGGGCTGGGCTTGATTGAAGCCAGTTTTCAGAATTCATTGAGCTATGCTCGCGATCGGCTACAGATGCGTGGATTATCGGGCAAGCAGGCACCTGAAAAGCCCGCTGATCCGATTATCGTTCACCCCGATGTTCGCCGCATGCTGCTGACCCAGAAAGCCTTCGCCGAAGGCGGGCGTATGTTGGTGCTTTATGCCGCGCAAATGCTTGACGTGGTGGAGCATGGTGAGCCGGGTGAAGAGCGAGATCACGCTGAAACCCTGCTTGGCTTGCTAACACCTATTGTTAAGGCCTTCCTGACCGAAGTTGGTTTTGAAAGCACTAACGAGGGCGTTCAGATCTACGGTGGTCATGGCTTCATTAAAGAGTGGGGCATGGAGCAATTGGTACGCGATGCTCGCATTACTCGGCTTTATGAAGGTACTACCGGTATCCAGGCGCTTGATCTGCTGGGCCGTAAAGTACTCATGAGTCAGGGTGAATCGCTGAAGGTCTTCACCAAAGAGATCCATAAGTTCTGTAAAGCTGAAGCCGATAACCCAGCTCTTAAAGAGTTTGTCGAGCCGCTGGCTAAGCTCAATGCCGAGTGGGGCGAACTGACTATGGGCGTAGGCATGAAGGCAATGCAAGACCGCGAAGAAGTTGGTGCGGCGAGCGTTGATTACCTCATGTATTCCGGCTACGTCACGCTGGCCTACTTATTTGCCCGCGCGGCCAAGCAGGCGTCTGCTTCTTTAGAGGGTGACGATAAAGCCTTCTACACCGCTAAGTTGAATACTGCCCGCTTCTATTACCAGCGGCTACTGCCGCGCACCAAGGCACATGCGCAGATGATTCAATCCGGCGCTTCCAGCCTAATGGCCATCTCCAGCGAAGATTTTGGTTTGGGTTTTGAAATCTGAACCGTCGATTATTTAAGGCGTGAGGCAAATTACGCCAATTAGCACTCTCTGGTCAGGCGTTCTGATCGGTGGTTTGCGGCAGAAGGGCAACCTTCTGCCGCTTTTTTATACGCAAAAACTTCTTTTGCTTGCTATCTTGATAGTGAGGCCT
>NZ_JH393258.1:211918-246330 GCF_000236035.1 Vreelandella boliviensis LC1 | reverse complement strand
AACAAAGAACCCAGCCACCCGGCTGGGTTTTTTGTTTGCGTGGAAGAAATTAAATAGTGCTGAATAAATGCTATGATGCGCCCCAATTAATTAGGCAGCCCTCACCGTTTGTGATGGGCGGAATCGAGGTGAAGTGGTGAGTGAAACGGTACCTACGTCATGGTTAGTTTACTGCCGTCCTGGGTTTGAGAGTGATGCGCTGTCAGAGCTACAGCATCACGCAGCATTGCAGGGCATCGCCTGTGAATCATCTCGTGGGGAAGGTTGGGTAAGCTTAACGCGTGTCGATGGCGAAGCGGTGAATGATTTACACCGCCAGGCAGCGTTTAAAAAGCTAATTTTCGCGCGCCAGAGCTTAGCAGCATTGCCTGCGCTCACTCTTTCACGTGACGACCGTCTTACCGCGATCTTGGATCAGGTCAAAGCCAGCCGCTGGAGCTTTGAAGAGATTTGGCATGAAACGCCGGATACCAACGATGGCAAAGCACTGGCCGGGCTGATTAAGGCGCTTACCAAGCCGCTGGAAAGTATGCTGAAAAAACGTGGTGCGTTAAGGCGCAGCGCGGGCGCACGACGCTTACATATTTTCTGGACTGATGGTGATCAAGTGCAGCTGGCGATGAGCTTCCCAGGCAACCGTAGCGATTTGATTAATGGTATTCGTCGATTGCGCTTTCCTTCTCGTGCGCCCAGCCGCTCAACGTTGAAGTTGGAAGAGGCGTGGCACGAGTTTATTCCAAGGGATGAGTGGGAAGTGCGGCTAGCACCGCATATGCAGGCAGCTGACTTAGGTGCCGCCCCAGGTGGCTGGACATGGCAACTGGTTCAGCGGGGCATGTACGTGTACGCCATCGATAATGGCCCCATGGAGTCGCAGTTGATGAAGACCGGCCAGATTGATCATCTCAAAGAGGATGGTTTTACCTGGGAGCCACCCCAGCGTTTGGATTGGCTAGTCTGCGATATTGTTGACAAACCAGTAAGGGTATTAGCCATGGTGGAGCGGTGGCTTATTCGTAAATGGTGCAAAGAGGCTATCTTTAACCTTAAATTGCCCATGAAAAAGCGCTGGGATGAGGTAACACGTTGCCTAACGGCATTGGATGAGTCGCTGGATAAAGCAGGCGTGCATGCAAACGTATCATGCCGTCACCTCTATCACGATAGGGAAGAGGTAACGGTGCATGTAAGGCTTAGAGATTAATGCTAATGAAACCTCATGTTTAATAGCCAGGCTCGTAAATCCGGATGGTTTCATCTTCGGTTAGCAGCGGTAAAATACGCTGCATGGCCATTGCCCGCGCTTCGCTTGAGTGCCACTCCTTCCAAGCGCGGATGTCCCGCCATTTGGTAATCATCAGTCGGCGATCAGTATGACCCAGTTCTACCAGTGTTTCACCACCAATGAAGCCCCTCACGCCTAGAGAAACGCGCATTGCCTCCCGCGCTGCTTGCTCAAATTCTTCTTCAAGACCGGGCATAATTCGCCGTTCGATGATAACTTTAATCATACTTTTTGTTTCCTACATCGAGGATGTTAATGGCTGACAATACGAGTACGTTACCCAACTTTGACGCAGTACTGGACACCACAGGACTCTACTGCCCAGAGCCGATTATGCTTTTGCATAATAAAGTGCGCGACATGACCCCAGGCCAAGTGCTCAAAGTGATTGCCACCGACCCAGCCACCACGCGAGATGTGCCCAAATTTTGTCAGTTTTTAGGGCACGAACTGCTAGAGCAGGACACCGCCTCTGGGAGTAACTACCTCTACTTTATTCGCTTGGCATAGCCCTTTGGGTTAGCCCTTTAAGTTAGCTCTTTGGGATAGTCCTTAGAAATAGCCCTTAGAAATAGTCCTTAGAAATAGTCCTTAGAAATAGCCCTTTGAAATAGCGCGTAAACTTGGGCGAGGCTCAAATCAACTAATGGATATTGTCCTCGCCCACGTTTCCAGCACTAGAGGGTTAATCACTTGCCACTACCATCATGGCTAGTGCATCAAGTGTTGCTGGATCTTCTTCCAGTATACGGTTGGCGATATGACGCTGGAAAAAGTAAACGGTTTGATGGCGGGCGTGAGCGCTGTACAAGCACTGATCACCTAATAAAATCGGCGTCATCGCCGCTTTGTTCTCGTCGGCAAGCAGCGCGTCAAGGCTACCGTCGCTGTAGAGGCGCCAGCCGTAAACGGGCTTCATATGCCAGGGCGAATTAGGGTGATTCATACACAGCGCGTGGGTGCCCAGAGTGTCGGGGATTTGCTGAATAAGGGTGACTTCGCCAGAGGCTTCATAATCAAAGTATTCAGCCGCTGCAACAAGCTCATGGTATTTGTGATCCGGAGGTGTATCAAAAATCTCTTCCGTTTCAGGATCACGATAACCTACGAAGTAGCCATTCTCCTGGCTGTTCAGATCATGGCAGGCTGCCAGGGTTTCCATCCACGGCACCAAACCGATGACGCTACCGTCCTCTCTTAACCCCCAGGCCAAAATAGGCAAGCCATAGTAGGTGTCGGGACTCGCAGCGAGCTGGTACACCATCTCTAACCCATCTAGCTCAGGGGCTAAACGGACTAAGCACTTTTGCGCCTGCTGACGCTGGCGCACAGTTTCCAGGTCGATGACCTGGGCAGAGCGGGGTGACAGAGATGCGCCCATTATGTCCCTCCTTATGCTGCGTGGTCATCAGATTGGCAAAGCAGACTCATTTACCTCTCACATCCACAAATAGCACAACTTGCTCATAAGGTTAAGGGTTCTGCGTTTTTTAATTATCTGTGCAAGGTGGAAAGCGCGCTCGTAGCGCTTGATGCTCGGTAAGTGCTTGCCGAAACTGGCCCCAGGGTGCTTGGGCATTTTCCATCGAAAGCCAATGCGACTGATAGCGATGGATAGCCATTGGCGTGTCTACCAGCTGCGCGTCGATTAAGCGGTTAATCGCGGTTAGCCACTGCTTGGCTGTGTTTGCTAAGCGATCAAGCGACGGTGATTCCCAACGACTCAAGCAGCGTGTAGTGGCATCGCTCTGCTGAGCTAACAATGTATTCGCTTCTGTTAAGCGTTGAGTGGCGAGTAGAAGGGCGCGCAACACCTCGGCGGTCATTGGCCGCTCTTGCAGGGTTTTTAAATATTTTTCGAGGGTTGAAGAGTCTTGCTGCCAGTCACGGTCAAACTGGTGGTCGGTCATTTGCTGTAAGTAATCGATGGCAACAAGCTGATTTGCGATAGTGGTTTCATCGACGTTAGTTAAAGGCTGGCTTGCACGTGAAAAGCTTTTAACCCACTCGCTGGAATCAAAAATAGCGTTCCAGCTTACTGCGGGCAACTGCTCCGTTTTAGTTGCTGTTAATTGAATTAAGCGCGTTCGATCTTGATCGCTTAACTGCTCGGGAACCTCACTATTTAAGCAGGCGCTTAGCCGCTGCCATAGCGTGCGCTCATATAACCACTGTTGGCTAGGCGGCGCCACGCGCCCCAGTTGGTTGTTACGTGCAGCGACTAGCGACGTGATTTGGCATTCGCGCAAGGCGTAAACATTCAGCAGACTATCCCGTGTTTCAGGAATATCTATGAGCCGATCGGGCCGCTCAGGAAAGTCACCGATATTAACCGGATCAACTCGTTCAATGTCGTCCACTGCAAGGTCAACTGTGAGTTGCTGATGGTAGCTTTGCCACTGCTGCTCAGCGGGGTTATCGCCACAGCCAACAAGTAGGGCGCTTAGGATGATTGCTAGAGAAAGGTTTTTCCATCGAGCCATGCTCACCCCCGAATGCTAATACGCTGTAAACGCCAGCCAAGTAGCAGTGCCGCAGTGCTTAAGCCCGCAATCAAGCCAATCCAATAGCCGTGAACCCCTAGTGGGGCGACCATATCACCCACTCCGCGTGAGCCCAACCAGTGGCCGCCACCCAAGCCTACAATCCAGTAAGAGAGCACCGTGATTACCATTACAATGCGCGTATCTTTATAACCGCGTAAGGCGCCAGCTAAATTGACCTGTAATGAGTCGGAGAGTTGAAAAATAACAGCTAAAGCAATGATTGAGAGCGCTAGCGCCTGTATCTCACTATTGGAGGTGTAAAGCGCGATCACTGGCACGGCGCTTACCCACAGAAGAATGCTGTTAATGACCGCGACGACGACACTGATCACAATGCCATTCCAGGCGACTTTACGGGCTAGGGCCAAGCGCTGTTGCCCCAGTGTATTACCCACTCGCACGGTCAGCGCCATACTGAGCGACATTGGCAGCATAAACAGAATGGAAGTGAAACTTAGCGCTATTTGGTGAGCTCCCACCGTGACTTCACCAAAGCTGGCAATGAAGAGCGCAATGAGTGTGAACAGAGTCACTTCAACAAAAATAGCCACGCCAATGGGAACACCCACCACTACTAATTCACGTATACCTAGCCACTGGGGCGGTGTCAGTTTTTGCCAAATCGCAACGCTTTTATAAGTACTTCCCCTGCGTGTGTAATAGGCCATTGCGAGTGCCATCGTCCACATTGATAGGGCGGTTGCAATGCCGCAGCCAAATGCCCCCAAAGCAGGCAGTTGTTGCAAGCTAGCGGGAATCCAGGCGCCAAATAGATCAACCAAGCCGTCGCCGCCGTAAATCAAAATGTAGTTGGCAGGAATATTCACTGTTAAGCCGACCAGGCTGATCCACAGCGCCGGGCGGGTATGATTCATGCCATCGGAAAACGCTCTAAGAGCCTGAAACAGAGCAATCCCCGGCATACCAAAGGCGACAGCTGACAGATAGGCGGCAGACTGGCTGGCGACCGCTGGGGGCACGCTCATTAATTCAAATATCGGCTTGACGGCCGACCAGAGCAGTACGGCCGCAACGGCACCTAGCACTAGCGCGACCCAAAGCGCCTGGTGAACGGCAGGGCGTATAGCCGTATTGCGCTGCCCTCCCAGCAAATGAGCCACAATCGGGGTAAGCCCCATTAAAGTGCCTGTCATAAATAGCATGAGTGGCATCCAAAGGCTTGAACCCACAGAAACGGCGGCGAGAGACGTAGCATTATGACGCCCAGTCATCATGACATCGACGACACTCATCCCGGCTTGAGCCAACTGAGCACCGCATATAGGCAGTGCCAAGTGCATCAACGTTCGTGTTTCTGGCCAGTACACTGATTTAACATTTTGAGTAAAGCCGCCCACTTATTGGCTCCTACTGGGGAAGGTTGCTATGAAAGGCCGCTATATTAGCAGGATCGACTCTTTTTTGGCGGATAGCCGTTAGCTTGCGGGAATCGGGCCGGTATAATGCCCTAAAGCCAGTGACAAATGAGGTCAATGTGAGTCATACGCAGGATCGGTGGACACTTGAGGATATAACCGCGCTGTTTGATGGCGTTTTTTCCCAGCGATATCAGACCCGATTGATTCGCGGTGGCGAGGAACCACTCTATCGACCTGCGAATTCAGAAACATCCTACCACCAGGTTATTTTCGCACGTGGCTATTATGCCAGTGCGCTGCACGAAATTAGCCACTGGTGTATTGCGGGCGCACAGCGGCGCCAACAAGAGGATTACGGCTACTGGTACTGCCCTGATGGCCGCGATGCCGAGCAGCAAAAAGCATTTGAACAGGCTGAGATAGCCCCACAGGCGTTGGAGTCTATATTCACCCGTGCCTGTGGTCGCGTGTTTCATATCAGCGTGGACAATCTAGACGGCGATATAGAGGTAGATTTTGAGGCCTTTGCGGCGCGGGTAGAGGCCCGTGCCCAGCGCTACTTGGAAGAGGGCTTGCCAGCCCGCGCAAATGCCTTCCAGGTGGCGCTTAAACGCTTCTACTCTGACCAGGTGACGCTAGCGGAGGCCGTGGCACAAGCGCATGCCGCGTTGGATGAAATGGATAAAGCGCTACCGGCTTAATCCTCTTCGGTCAGGCGCTGATGCATCGATAGCATCACTTCCAGCTCATGTTCTGGGCGCATCGGCTCTAGGCCTAGCTCGCTAAACGTTTCGCGCCGCTGGCGGTGCCATTCGCCTGGGGTAAGCGAAGGGTAAAGCACCGACGCTGGGGCTAGCTCAACAAAAGGGTCTAGCCCGTAGGTGTCAAAGAGGCGCGCCAGTGCCGCTTCGTCGTCACCGTTGTCGCTGGTATAGAGTGTGGCGGAGAAGTGGTCGTTCTCAAGCTCGCGAATCACCTCTAGCGGACTAACCCCCAAGCTCTCCAGCTCTTCTATGCTGTAGGCGCCCATGGCATTGGTATCTTCTTTGATCCAGCTATCATCCGGTTGAATCAATGTTTGCTTCACTCGGCCATCGGGCAGTGACCAGGCAATGGCTAGTGGGAGTCCATCGTCTTCGCCCGTTTCAATGGCTATAAACCCTGGATAATCGGCCACGCTAATACTCCTTTCAAAATTCCGTGGGAAGACGGAAAAAACGCTGAGCGGTCTGTGTGGTTGCCGCACCTAGCTCATCTTTGCTAATACCGTGCCACTGGGCGATCTCGCGGACAATCCACGGTAGCAACGCCGGTTCGTGTCGGCGACCCTTTAATTTCGCCGGTAGGTTGCGGGGCAACAGATAAGGACAGTCGGTTTCTACCATCAAACGCTCTAAAGGTATATCGCTTACCAAAGGGCGTAAGTGATGACCGCGCCGCTCGTCGCAAATCCAACCGGTCAGGCCTATGTGCAAGTCTAGGTCGAGATAACCAAACAGTGTATCGCGATCGGCGGTAAAACAGTGCACTACCGCGTGGCTGATGTCGTCTCGCCACGCATGCAGGATTTCGCGCATACGCTGGCCAGCATCTCGTTCGTGTAAAAACAACGGCAAACCGCTTTCCACCGCAAGAGCCAGCTGCGCTTCAAACGCACGTTCCTGTTCCTGGGGCGTCGAGAAGTTGCGATTAAAATCCAAGCCACACTCGCCTACGGCCACCACTTCAGGCATGGCATGCAGGTCTGCCATGGCACGCTCAAGGTTCTTATCCCAGCGACTGGCGTCATGGGGGTGCACTCCTGCCGTGGCGTAGAGGCCAGGATACTGCTTGGCTAGCGCAACCGCTTGTTCGGCGTGGGCAAGGTCGGTGCCGGTGACGATCATGGTCGTTACCTGCGCCGCCTGTGCACGCTGGATAACCGCCTCAAGATCACGACCAAAGCTTTCGTGGGTCAAGTTAGCGCCGATATCCACCAAAGGGGTACTAGGGCGAAACTGGAGCGCTTCGGGTAAAAAATCATCGGCATACGCGGTGGCCAAAGGTGTCTCCCGTTCAATATGCAAAGGCACTATTGTAACGGTATGCGCAAGCATCGACTAATGGCGTGTTAAAGATGATGGACGCGAGGAAATGGCACGAATTGCAAAAAATCTGGCTTGATAGGTAAACAGTGGAGATTTGTTTACGACTAAACTTTCACTGCAGACCGTTAAGCCATGAGGATATAGGAATGACATTAGCGATTTACAAGCCTGTCAAATAAGAGAACACAGGAGAGAACCATGCGGTTGGATGATGTAGTGATTTTAGGCGGCGCACGAACCGCGATTGGCGGTTTTGGCGGGTCGCTGTCAACAATGGCGCCGTTTGAGCTGGGGGCGATCACCGCTAAAGAGGCGTTGCGCCGGGCAGGCGTTGAGGGCGGCGATATCGATCACTCGGTATACGGCCATATTATTACCACCGGCCCCCAGGATGCTTATCTGGCGCGCCATATAGCATTAGAAGCTGGCGTGCCGAAAGAGGCGGGGGCCTTCAACGTAAATCGGCTGTGTGGTTCGGGCGTGCAGGCGGTGGTGTCTTCCGCCCAGCAGATCGCCATGGGAGATAGCCGCTTAGCGCTGGCAGGGGGCGCTGAGTCGATGTCGCGAGGGGCTTATCTGCTGCCGCCTCAAGCGCGCAATGGCGTGCGCATGGGGGATGTGAACGTCCAGGATTTAACCCTAGGTATCTTAAGTGATCCCTTTGGCAGCGGCCACATGGGCTGCACCGCCGAGAACATCGCTAAACAGTATGGCTTAAGCCGTGAGCAGTTGGATCAGTTTGCCCTTGAAAGCCATCAAAAGGCGGCGCGTGCCATCGCTGAAGGCCGCTTTGACGATCAAATCGTCGCGGTGGAGGTCAGCCGAGGTAAGCAAACTGTGCTTTTCTCTCGCGATGAGCACGTACGCGAAGGCGTTGAGCTGAGCGATTTAGCGCGGCTTAAGCCCGCCTTCCAGAAAGACGGCGTGGTGACCGCAGGCAATGCTTCGGGAATTAACGATGGCGCAGCCACGTTAGTGCTTGCCCATAGCGATGAAGCCGCAAAGCGCGGCCTAACCCCTAGGGCTCGTCTACGCGTTGCCACGACTGCAGGCGTCGATCCAACGCTAATGGGCCTGGGGCCGATTCCAGCGGTAAAGCGTTGCCTGCAGCAGGCGGGGCTTAATATCAACGATATTGATGTGATTGAATCAAACGAAGCCTTTGCTGCCCAGGCGATGGCGGTGGCCGAAACGCTGGGTTTTCCGCTAGAGAAGCTAAACCCCAACGGCGGCGCGGTTGCCTTGGGGCATCCGGTGGGGGCCACGGGGGCTATTCTGATCCTTAAAGCCCTTCACGAGTTGGAGCGTATCAACGGTCGCTATGGCTTGATTACGCTGTGCATTGGTGGAGGGCAGGGCATCGCCCTGCTTATCGAGCGCGGCTAAACCGAGTTGAGTGCTACAAGAACAGTGCTATAAGAACAACGTTAAAGGAGTTTTTATGCCTTCAGTAACCCCGAAAATTTTACCCGCCGCGAGTTCGGCGACTAACCCTGCGCTGATGATTGGGGACCTGCTGGAAGCAGGCGTGCGCATGGCGGGTGATAATCAAATTGTCTACCGCGACCAGAGCCGCCACAGCTACGAGCGCTTTCGCGAACGGGTACACCAACTGGCCCACACGTTGACGTCTCAGGGCGTGCAGGCCGGAGATGTGGTGGCGGTGTTGGATTGGGATAGCCACCGCTACCTGGAGTGCTTCTTTGCCATTCCGATGATCGGCGCGGTGCTCCACACGGTGAACGTGCGTCTAGCCCCAGAGCAAATCCTCTACACCATGGATCACGCCGAAGACGCTTTCGTCATCGTGCACGAAGAGTTTGTGCCACTGCTTGAGCCGCTAGCCGATAAGCTACCCCAAGTGCGTGGCTATCTGCTGTGTCAAGAGACCCCGCAAACAGTCGATACCTCGCTGTCACTGGTGGGCGAATTTGAAGCACTATTAAGCCAGCAGCCTACACACTACGATTTCCCTACTTTTGATGAAAACGCCGTTGCCACGCTGTTCTATACCACCGGCACTACGGGTAACCCCAAAGGGGTTTTCTTCACCCATCGCCAGTTGGTGCTGCACACCTTGAACGAGGCTAGCGCTTTCCAGGCCCCCGGTTTTGAGCTGCTTAACCGCGACAAGGTCTATATGCCGATTACCCCCATGTTTCACGTTCATGCCTGGGGGGTGCCCTATACCGCCACGCTGATGGGGGCTACCCAGGTTTATCCAGGTCGCTATGAGCCGGAAATGCTGGTCAAGCTACTGGTTAGTGAGAAAGTTGACTTCTCCCACTGCGTGCCAACATTGCTCAACATGGTGGTGAGTGCCGAGGCGATTGCCTCAAAACAGGTCGACCTTTCCGGCTGGAAAGTATTGGTGGGCGGTAGTGCGTTAACCCAAGCGCTGGCAAGCAAAGCATGGACACTGGGGATTGATACCCGCAGTGCTTACGGTATGTCGGAAACTTGCCCGCTACTCACCGCCGATATTCTTCCGCGAGATGTCGGCGACGCTGATTTTGAGACTCAGCTACCCTGGCGCTGTAAAGCGGGCCTGCCAATTCCTCTGGTCAAGCTGCAGGTAGTTAACGCGGACGGCGAGCCGCTCCCCAACGATGGTAAAAGCGTTGGTGAAGTGCGTGTTCAAGCCCCCTGGCTGACCCAGGCTTATTACAAAGAGGAAAAGCGCAGTGCGGAGCTATGGCGCAACGGCTGGCTGCATACTGGAGATGTAGGCTCGCTTGATGAGCAGGGCTTTCTGACCATTAGCGACCGCATTAAAGACGTGATTAAAACCGGTGGCGAGTGGCTCTCGTCGTTAGAGCTGGAGAGCTATATCAGTCAGTGCCCAGGTATTGCCGAAGTGGCAGTAATTGGGGTCGCGGACGATAAATGGGGAGAGCGCCCCGCGGCGTTAGCGGTTCCCGTTGATCTAAATAACCCCCCGACGACGGAAACCGTGCAGGCGTTTCTAGAGCAGTTTGTCGCCCAGGGTAAGCTCAACCGCTGGGCGATTCCTAGCATGATTCGTTTCGTCGATGAGATACCCAAAACCAGCGTAGGCAAGTTGGATAAAAAGCGTATCCGCACCGAGATCTAGATATTCCCAGAGGTATTCCCGTAGGCTATCACCGAACGTTCCCCCTCCCGGCGCGCGCATGCGTTACACTGTGCGCCTCACGATTAAGGAGGACACCGCGTGACCCTGTTACGACTCGAACAGCTGCAACTCGCCTACGGCACCCATGTACTACTCAATCGCGCCGACCTGACAGTTGAAAAAGGCGAGCGGCTGGCGCTGGTCGGGCGCAACGGCACCGGCAAGTCCACTCTGCTGAAGCTGGTAGCTGGAGATATCCTGCCTGATGACGGCTCAATATGGCGGGCACCTGGCCTTAAGATAGGTGTGCTGGCCCAGGAGTTACCTGAGTCATCTGGCCTGACCATTTTTGATATGGTGGCCCAAGGGCTGCCGGAAGCTGGAGAGCTGCTCTCCGAGTACGATCATCTTATCAATGATCCCGACCCTGATATGGACCGCATGGCGACCCTGCAAACGCGTCTGGAAGCCATTGATGGCTGGTCGTTCCACCAGCGTATCGACACAGTGCTTACCCGTTTGGGCCTGCCCCCAGCGGCTGAGATGAGCTCACTCTCCGGTGGCTGGCGCCGGCGGGTGGCGTTGGCGCGCGCCCTGGTCGCTGAGCCCGATCTGCTGCTGCTCGATGAGCCTACCAACCATCTGGATCTTGACACTATTGCCTGGCTGGAAGAGCAACTGCTGGCGTTTAACGGCGCGGTGCTGCTGATTACCCACGATAGGGCATTTCTTTCCAAACTGGCGACCAATATTCTGGAGCTAGACCGTGGCCAGCTAGGGCGCTACCCCGGCAAGTACGAAGAGTATCAGGCTCGCAAGCAGCACGAGCTTGAAGTAGAAGCGCGAGAGAACGCCGAGTTCGATAAAAAACTCGCTCAGGAAGAAGCCTGGATTCGTCAGGGCGTTAAAGCCCGGCGTACCCGCAACGAAGGCCGGGTTCGAGCGCTCGAGGCGATGCGCAATGAACGTAGCCAGCGCCGCGAGCGTCAAGGCAATGCCAACTTGACGGTAGATCGCGGCGAGCGCACCGGCAAGCGCGTTGTAGAGCTACAGGGCGTCACCCAGCGGTTTGGCGATGACGTGATCCTGCGCGATATTAACCTTGAAGTGCTGCGCGGCGACCGTATCGGCTTTCTGGGCCGCAACGGTGCGGGCAAGACAACCCTGCTGAAAATCCTGTTGGGTGAGCTGGAGCCTAGTGAAGGCAAGGTACAGATGGGCACCAACTTGAAAGTGGCCTATTTTGACCAGCTGCGCGCCGGGCTGGAGCTGGAAAAAACTGTCTACGACAACGTTGCCCAAGGCAGCGACCGCGTCAGCGTGGGCGGTAAAGATCGCCATGTGATGAGCTACCTGCAGGACTTTCTGTTCACCCCAGAGCGGGTACGCCAGCCGGTGAAAGCGCTCTCCGGTGGTGAGTCCAACCGCCTGCTGCTAGCCAAGTTGTTCACTCAGCCGGCCAATGTGCTGGTGCTTGATGAGCCGACCAACGACCTCGACATGGAAACCCTGGAGCTGCTTGAAGAGCTGCTGCTCGATTTCGATGGCACGCTGCTACTGGTCTCCCACGACCGAACTTTTATGGATAACGTGGTGACCAGTATGCTCGCCTTTGAAGGTGATGGCGTTGTGCGCGAATACGTGGGTGGCTACACCGACTGGATTCGCCAGGGTGGCAAGCTGCCACCGGCACCTTGGGAAGGGGCGGCGCGTCAGCGTACCGAGCCTACTTCTGAAGCGCCCAAAAAGGTCGCTGAAGCTCCCGCTGCGCCAGTGAAAAAGAGCGTCAAACTCTCTTATAATGTGCAGCGTGAGTTAGATGCATTGCCCGCTGAAATCGAACGTCTTGAAGGGGAAGTAGAGGCGTTAGAAAGTGAAATCGGTGACCCAGCGTTTTATCAGCAGGATGCTGACGCCGTAACGACTAAGCTGCAAACGCTTGAAAAAGTGCAGAAGGCGTTAGAAGTCGCAATGGAGCGCTGGATGGAGTTGGAAGCGATAGCTGCTGGCGAGTAAGCTTGAAAACGTTAAAAGGCGCCGTATGGGCGCCTTTTTTGTAAGCGATATAACGCTGTTGGTTACTCGTCGCTTGATTCGCCTTTCTTGCCCACACGTACCGCGAGGACATCGCACTGGGCGCCGTGCAACACGCCGGTAGAGGTTGAGCCAAGCAGCAGGGCGAAGCCGTGTCGGCCGTGGGAGCCTACTACGATTAAGTCCACATCGTGCTCTTCAGCAAAACGGTGAATTTCGGTGTCGGGCATACCCACGACAACGTGCTGGTCAGCCTCGGCAATATGTGGGGCGGAGATTTCGGCTAAACGTTTTTTGGCGTGTTCATCCAATTGGTCTTGGATGCTGGTCAAGTCCATGGGTATATCGCCACCGTAGGCAAACCCAAGCGGTTCCAGGGTATGCATAATGGAAATTTTGGCTTGATCGTTGCGTTCAGCAATCGCAACGGCGCGTTCCAGAATCTTGTGGGAATCTTTGGTTAAGTCAACGGCAACTAAAATGTGGTGATAGCTCATGGCGTATCTCCTTGGCGTGGATGACACTAGTTAACAAAGAATGGGAACTCTTTGTTCAATGACCGTTACTTTAGATGGCGTGCCTTGTTTTAACAATGATTAGAAGAGTTTCAACAATGGCTAGAGTTTTAACAATGACTTGAGTCAAAACAACGACCTGAGTCATGGTTCTTAGGATCGTGTAATACAGTGTGGCTCATGTAGAGGGAAATGTAGAGATGGATTGGATAATTATAGTCTTTATTCTAATGTTAGTGATTGCGCCAGTGATGTGGTTAAAGCCTAGCCCGCGCCAAAAACGTCAACAGGTACTACGTTCGCAAATCGCAAAGCAGGGCGTCAGCATTAAGTTGGAAAAGCCGCCGCTGCACTATTTTAGAGGCACTATGCCTGCATACCGCTGGCACTTTTGCCAGGAAGGGCCTGGCCCGGATTTTCTGCTGGTAAGAGACAGTAATGCCAGTGAGGCTTTAGAACCGTACTACGCAGGCTGGCGTTGGCGAATAGCCCCCCTGCGCCCGCTGCCCGATAATGCGGCGATACCTTTAAAAGCGTTGCTTGAGCGCTTGCCGCAGGACGCGCTGGTGGTGCAGTCAACGCCCTATGCCCTGACGCTATGGTGGTGGGAGTCGCAAACCGCGGAGCGATTCGCGACCTATCTACCCGAATTTCAGCAACTGCGGGAGTCGCTACGTGGCCGTGCCGACCAGCCTTTCAGCCAACCGTTAAAGGGCACTGAGCAGGCGTCGTCCACTGTGAGCGATCAGGATGCCGGGCTATCCTGATCCCGTGCTTGTATCGCCAAGCCGTTTGATTCAATCACCGCCAACCAGTCATTGAGTTGTTCGAGGTTCTCCTCGCTTAAGCCCGCGAACATCTCCTTGCGCGCTTGTTGCGCAACGCTGTCGATCTGTTCCAACAGAGGCATAGCGGCAGGGGTAAGATAAATCCGCTTGCTGCGACGGTCATTGTCGCAGGATCGGCGCTCAACTAGGCCTTGCTCTTCAAGCTGGCCTAAGGTGCGCACTAGAGAGGGTGCCTCCACGCCAATCGCACGGGCAAGATCGCACTGGGGATGGCCCTCGCCCAGACGCCATAGATGATACAGCGTCACCCAACGTGTTTGGGTTAAACCTAAAGGTGCGAGGCGACGATCCAAGATGGAGCGCCACAAGTGGGGCAAGCGTGCGATGCGAAATCCAATCGTTGATGCCATAGGTAACTAGCTGCCAATAAATGTGAGTAGGCGAATTGTCATAAGCTGCGCCGCTGAATGCAAGGTGCTTAACAATTCAATCTTCCTGCCGCGCTTCTTCATCGTTGGGGCGGTCTGGCATAAATCGCCGTAAGTTTAATCCACTTAGACCGCTGGCGCGTATCTCTCCATCCGCCAGGGAAGCATGCTGGCTGTCGTCCGATACCTCAAAACGTATCAGTCCTAGCCGTTGTCCACTCCCCGTCATGATATCGATGCGCCAATCCCCGCTAGGGTCTTCAGGGAAATTTTGTTTGTGACTCCACGCGCGGTAACCCTCCTCGCGGCCGCCGTTGATATTGAGTTCGACAACGTCCATTGGCTCACCATTATGATGCCAAGCATGGGTAATGGTTTCACTTAACCCTCGTGGTGCCCGTATCGCGGTGTAAACATAAAGGCCATTCTCGCTAATGGCTTGAGGCGTTAGCGTCATTGAACCCTGAGGCAAGCGCTGCTCAACATCAAATGCAGGCGATAGTGCGCTACTGGTCATCCATAGGCTGGCGGGCGGTACCCAAATGCGTCCTAGCCAAGCGCCGTAGGCGAGTAACACCGTTAAGCCAAAAAAAGCGCACCAGCGTTTGAGCGAGCGCTCCTTAAGCAAGTGCCAAAAACTCGGTAGAGCCACCAGAAGGGTGATTCCCAGGGCCAGCAGCAGACTCTGGCCGGTGGTTAGGTGCACCATGATGGGGAGCGTAACTAGTAATACCAAAAAGACACACTGGGCATGAAAGACGAAATAGAGACTGCGCCAGCGCTCTGCAACCTTGAAGTAGAGCGGATCGATAATAGACAGCAGCGCCATGCCACCCACCAGCAGCGCAAAAAGCGTTTGCCCGCTATTCCACACGGTAGTGACTAAAATAAACGGCAGCGTGAAGAAAAGTGTCTCCTGGTGAATCATCTGGGCAATAAACGTGGCGACCCCACGCGGCGGAGCGGGATGGCCACGTCGTGACAGCCAGCGGCTGATCAAGCTTTCGGAAAGCAGTAGTGTCCAGGCGAACAATAATCCCAGCGCTAATGCAGCGCCTAACCACTGCTGGCGATCAACTAGAAAAAAACTACCTAAACCGGCGGCAAACGCCATGGGCGGCCACAACCATGACCACGGCTTGAGACGTTCGATAATGCTTTCAATACGCCGCTGAACGGCGGCAATGCGCGATGGCGTGAGCAGCGTGCCCATAACAAGGTAACCTACAAAATTTAAGAAAGCGTGATTCTAGCAGTCTGTCGGGCTTAACGCTGATCTACTGCGAATCCGTGCTTCTCATGACGATTGGTCAAATCCGCCCAGACTTTGCAGTATGAACGGATACGGGGAAGTGCTGGTCTCAGTAGATTGGTGAATTAGCCAAAAGTCTGGGCTTGACGTTGTCAAGCAACTCAACCAAGCTAAGGCAATCAAACGACCGTATGAAAGTCTATGTAAGCCGTATGAGAAATGTGGCGGGTTCTCTTTTCAGAGCCAGCCCGAAAATGTGGAGAGAGCGCGGATGATCTATCAAGGCAACGCCATCACGGTGACACGTCGTGACACCCCGAGTGGCAATGATATCGCAATGCTCACTTTCGATCTGAAAGATGAGTCCGTCAATAAGCTCTCCAGCGCTGTGGTTGCAGAGCTGGGCGAGGCAGTCAAAGCTATTCAAGCTGAAAATAGCTTGAAAGGCTTACTTATTGCCAGCGGAAAAGATGTGTTTATTGTGGGCGCCGATATCACCGAGTTTCACACCCTATTTGATAAAGGCGAAGCTTACCTAGAGGAGATGAACCTCAAGGTACACGCTATTTTCAACGCTATCGAAGACCTGCCGTTCCCTACGGTAACGGCGAT
Source organism: Vreelandella boliviensis LC1 (assembly GCF_000236035.1). Classification (GTDB taxonomy): domain Bacteria; phylum Pseudomonadota; class Gammaproteobacteria; order Pseudomonadales; family Halomonadaceae; genus Vreelandella; species Vreelandella boliviensis. Next base: position 230,310 of record NZ_JH393258.1, on the reverse strand, counting down.
CAATGGTTTGGCGCTGGGTGGTGGCTGTGAAGTATTGCTGACAACTGATTTTCGCGTAATGGCTGAAAAAGCCAAGATCGGCCTGCCTGAAACCAAACTCGGCATCTTGCCCGGTTGGGGTGGCTGCGTACGCCTGCCGCGTATTATTGGCGCCGATAATGCCATCGAGTGGATTGCTGGTGGCACCGAAAACCGTGCCGATGCTGCGCTAAAAGTGGGCGCTGTCGATGCGGTGGTGACGGCCGAGCAGTTGGAAGAGGCCGCGCTGGATATTCTTGACCGTGCCAACGCCGGTGAGCTGGATTACCGGGCCCGTCGTGCTGAAAAGACCAGCCCGCTGTTGCTCAACCCGATTGAGCAGATGATGGTATTTGAAACCGCCAAAGGCTTTGTCGCCGGTAAAGCGGGCCCCCATTACCCGGCGCCGGTTGAAGCGATCAAAGTGATTCAAAAAGGCGCGGGTGAAGAGCGTGGCCGCGCCCAGGCAATTGAAGCTAAAGCCTTCGCTAAGCTGGCGCTAAGCAGCGTAGCGTTTAACTTGGTGGGCCTGTTCCTAAACGACCAAGTGGTCAAGAAAAAAGCCGGTAAATATGAGAAGCAAGCGCAGCCGGTGAAACAAACCGCGGTGCTGGGTGCGGGCATTATGGGCGGCGGTATTGCTTACCAGAGCGCGTCTAAAGGCACCCCAATCCTGATGAAAGATATCAAGGACGACGCTATCGAGCTGGGCCTGAAAGAAGCTCGTAAGCTATTTGCCAAACAGGTCGAGCGCAACAAGCTGACCACCGAACAGATGGCGGAGAAGCTGACCAATATTCGTCCAACGCTCTCTTACGGTGATTTTGGCAACGTCGATCTCGTCGTCGAAGCGGTGGTTGAAAACCCCAAGGTTAAAGATGCCGTGCTGACCGAAGTGGAAGGTATGGTGGGCGAAAATACCATTCTCACCTCTAACACTTCGACGATTTCCATCAATCGCTTGGCGCAAAACCTCAAACGGCCCGAGAACTTCTGCGGTATGCACTTCTTTAACCCCGTGCACCGCATGCCCCTGGTGGAAGTGATTCGTGGTGAGAAAACCTCGGATGCTGCCGTTGCTGCTACCGTTGCCTACGCGCGCGCTATGGGCAAAACGCCAATTGTGGTCAATGACTGCCCCGGTTTCTTGGTCAACCGCGTGCTGTTCCCCTACTTTGGTGGCTTTAGTTTCTTAGTTGAGCAGGGTGCTGACTTCCAGCGCGTTGATAAGGTAATGGAAAAGTTCGGTTGGCCCATGGGCCCGGCTTACCTACTGGATGTGGTCGGCCTGGATACCGCGGTTCATGCCAACGAAGTGATGGCTGAAGGCTTCCCTGATCGTATGGCCCGCGAGGGTAAAACTGCCATTCAGGTCATGTACGACAATGACCGTTTAGGCCAGAAGAATGACAAGGGCTTCTACGCCTACGAAGAGGATAAAAAGGGTAAGCCGAAAAAAGTCACCGATGAAGCGGCTTACGCTTTAGTCAAAGAGGTGGTGAAAGAGCATAAAGAGTTTTCCGACGAGGACATCATCGCGCGCATGATGGTGCCGCTGTGCCTGGAGACCGTGCGTTGCTTGGAAGATGGCATCGTAGCCACCCCCGCTGAAGCCGATATGGCGCTGATTTATGGCACCGGCTCCCCGCCGTTCCGCGGTGGCGCGCTGCGCTACATCGATGCCATAGGAGTGGCAGAGTTCGTGAAGCTGGCTGAAGGGCTAGCAGAGGAGCTGGGCCCCCTATACGCGCCTACCGACAAGCTGCGCCAGATGGCTCAAAACAACGAGCATTTCTATTCCAGCGACAATTCTGCCACCCAGGTCTAACCACCACCTATAGGAGATATATGATGAGTTTGAATCCGAGAGATATTGTGGTGGTTGACGGTGTCCGTACCGCCATGGCGAAAGCCAAAAATGGTGCTTTTCGCAACGTTCGCGCCGAGAATCTTTCAGCTGCGGCTATGCAGGCGCTATTTACCCGTAATCCTAATCTAGATCCCTCTGAAGTGGATGACGTGATCTGGGGCTGTGTGAACCAGACGCTTGAGCAGTCGATGAACATTGCTCGCAATGCGGCGATTATGACCGGCATTCCCCGCTCGGTACCGGCGCAAACCGTTAACCGTTTGTGTGGCTCTTCGATGACGGCACTGCATATCGCCGCTGCTAATATCAAAGCGGGCATGGGCGACTTCTTTATCATCGGCGGCGTTGAGCACATGGAGCACGTACCCATGGCCCACGGCGTTGACGTTAACCCGGCGGCGAGCAAATACGCAGCTAAAGCGGCGATGATGATGGGCCTGACCGCCGAGCTGCTGGGTAAAATGCACGGCGTTTCCAGGGAAGAACAGGATAAATTCGGCGTTCGTTCTCACCAGCGTGCCCAGGCCGCGATGGAGAAGGGCTACTTCGACAACGAAATTATCGGCGTTGAAGGCCACGACCAACGTGGTTTTAGAGTGATGGTTCAGCGTGATGAAGTAATTCGCGGGGACTCCACGCTGGAGTCTATGGCGAATCTGAAGCCGGTATTCGATCCGCGCAACGGCACTGTCACTGCGGGCACCTCATCGGCGCTTTCTGTGGGTGCCTCGGCCATGGCAGTCATGAGCTACGAGCGCGCTCAAGCGCTTGGCTTAGAGCCCATCGCGCGAGTACTTTCGACCGGTGTGGCAGGTTGTGATGCGTCGATCATGGGCTATGGCCCGGTGCCCGCGTCTAAGAAAGCGCTGAAAATCGCTGGCCTTTCCGCAGCGGATATTCAAACCGTTGAACTTAACGAAGCCTTCGCCGCTCAGGGTATCCCCGTGCTGAAAGATCTCGGCTTTCTGGATGCGATGGACGAGAAGGTTAACCTCAACGGCGGTGCCATTGCTCTTGGGCACCCGCTGGGCTGCTCGGGCTCGCGTATCTGCACCACGCTGTTAAACGTTATGCAGCAGCGCGATACCACGCTGGGCTTGGCGACCATGTGTATTGGCATGGGGCAGGGTGTTGCGACGGTCTTTGAACGTCTGAAATAAACACTGGGCTCTTTATTGCTTCAATTTGGCACTACAAAACGGCACCTCACACACGCGAGGTGCCGTTTTTATTAGCAAAGCTGCTATTCGGAAAAATGCTATTCGGCTCAGAAAAACGCTATTCAGATTGAAAAGCCGTGCGGTGGAAATCCGCCGCGGCTTGGACTTCTGCAACGCCGCAGGTATCGGGTTCAGGTACGGTGTTGCCAGCCAGTACCGCTAGCACCGCTCGGGTGCCGTTGGCCAGTGACTCCAGGTTGTAGCCGCCCTCTAATACGAATACCAAACGACCATCGCAGTGCTGTTCGGCGAGCTGTTGCATAAAACCGGTCAGTGCGCCAAACCCCTCATAGGAGACGTTTAGAGCTAAATCGTGCCAGTGCGGGTCAAAGCCTGCGGAGACTAAAATAATGTCGGGCTTAAACCACGCTGCGGCCGGGGCGAGAATGTCACGAAACGCCTTGAGGTACGCCTCATCGCCAGCGCCAGCCGGTAACGGAACATTAATGGTGGTGCCTTCAGCTAAACCGGCGCCCACCTCTTCCAGATGGCCAGAACCGGGGTAGAAAGGCGCGGCGCGGTGAATATCGAAAAACATCACGTCGGGTTCTGCCCAGAAAATATCCTGGGTGCCGTTGCCGTGATGAGCGTCCCAATCAACAATCAGCACTCTTTCACAGCCCAGCGCGCTGCGCGCATGAGCCGCGGCGACCGCCACATTGTTGAATAAACAAAAGCCGCGGGCGCGGACGGGCTCCGCGTGATGCCCAGGTGGGCGTACAAGGGCAAAGGCGCTTTTAGCACGCTTATCAACCACCGCTTCTACTGCTGCAATGGCCGTTCCAGCGGCGACTTCTGCGGCGTCTATGCTGCCCGGTGAGACTGCCGTGGTATCCACATCCAGCCAGGCATTTTTCCCGCGTAGGCTAAAAATATCGCTTAGATAGGAAGTGGTATGCACTCTGGCGAGTTGTTCATGTGTGGCTGCTTTGCCACCTTCAATATGCAGGCCCGCAATGGGTGTTTTCTCAAGCAGTTGTTGAATAGCTATCAAGCGGCCAGGATGCTCGGGGTATTTCCATGGCACTGGGAGCCCTGCAAGTAGGTGTCGAATGCGCTTATCGATCCGTTGAGGTAAGAAGTCGGCGTCAATATTGGGCTCGTGAGCGAGTACTCGATCATCATAGAAAGCAATGACTTTATGCATAATGGCTACCTAATGTACGTGCGCTAAGTCACAGCAGTAAATTCAAACAAGTTACTGCCGTCCTTCAATCGCACAATTGGCACGAAATGCTTATCTACAGTAAGGCAGGATAGGCGAGGTTATACAATATCACTCTCAAACGATGTCGCTCTCAGACAATGCCACTCTCGACACTAAACGCTAGCGTCATGCTGAGTTCTTCTACCTGATCTGCAAATAAAGGCTGCCATTCGCCGCGCAAAATGAGCGGTGGCTGTACCCATCGCCAGCGTAGCCCCGTGACGATACTCTCCACTGCGCGCTGGGTGCCCGTGCCGTCATGCCCTGCGCGAATATAGAGTGCGCAGGGCAATCCCTGTTTCTTTTCAATGACAGGATAGTAGCTGCGATCAAAAAAATCCTTGAGCGCGCCGCTCATATAGCCCAGGTTTTCCGTGGTGCCGAGCAGAATCGCATCGCAGGCAAGCACATCTTCGGGGTCAGCTTCCAAGGGCGCTTTTACCACGCAGTGCACCTGCTCAAGATCAGGATGACTAGCACCTTGAAATGCCGCATCACGCAGTAAGCGGGTATTCGCCGATGGGGCATGGGCAACAATCAATAACTGTTTTTCGAACTCAAGTGTCATAGCCGTAGCCTAAGTAAGCAGTGAATATCTAAAAGTTTGCGGCCGGTGCTGGAAGTGCCACACTGCTTCAGTGACTTTAAGTAGAGAGCGTATATGCCCAATAAGACTTCTATCAATGTCTTTTACGATGCGCAGTGCCCGTTGTGTCGTAAAGAGCGGCGCCGCTATGAGCGCTGGTCGGGGCAGCATGCCGCTGATATTGGTTGGCTTGATGTGAGCGAGCATCAGCAGGCGCTGCGAGAAAAGGGTGTCGATCAAGACACGGCACTGCGCTCTCTGCATATTGAAACTGCACAAGGTCAATTGATAGAGGGTATCGATGCTTACCGTTTGCTAATGGCACGTATTCCCTTATTGGTGCCGGTTGCTTGGCTTATTGGCCTACCGGGAATTAAGCCAGGGTTGCGGGCGCTTTATGACGGGTGGGTTAAGCGCCGCCTGAAAAAACAAGGCCGGTGGCCTTCCTAGGCTTAGTGAAAATTAGCAACAACTCATTAGATGAATTAAGGAGATAACGCATGGCATTTGCACTTTCATCAATGCAGGTTACCAGCTCGGCGTTTGCCGACCATCAAGCGATCCCTTCTAAACATACCGGCGAAGGCGAAGATGTTTCCCCTGCGCTAGCCTGGCAGGGCGCGCCTGAGGGTGCGCAGGGTTTTGCGGTGATCTGTCACGACCCGGACGCGCCGCTGGTCAAAGACGGCAGTTACGGCTTTGTCCACTGGGTGCTGTATAACTTACCCGGCGATATTCAGGAATTAATTGAAAAAACGGCGGCGGGCACTGTCGGCGTAAATGATAAAGGCGATACTGGCTATTGTGGCCCTATGCCGCCAGAAGGGCACGGCAAACATCTATACTACTTCTGGGTGCTGGCGCTGGATCATCAAACCTCGCTGCCGGAAGGCCTTACACTGGCTGAACTGCTCAAAGAGGTAGAGCCTTATCTGCTGGGCATGAACCGCTTGGTCGGCACTTACCAGCGCGATTGATCTGTTATCTGGCTGGACATTTTGCATAACCCGTGTAGGCTCCATCGCTTTCTTAGCCCTTATATTAGCCAAGTGATGGAGCCGTCTGATGAGTGATCTGCCTAACTGTCCTGCCTGTGCCTCTGAGTTTAGCTACGACGATGGGCTTCAGTATGTGTGCCCAGAGTGTGGCCATGAGTGGTCAAAGGTAGCAGAAGAAGAGGGCGCTAAGGACACATCAGGTGTACGCGATGCTAACGGCAATATGTTAGCCGACGGCGATAGCGTCACGGTGATCAAGGATTTGAAGGTTAAAGGCAGTTCACTGGTGGTTAAAGTGGGCACCAAAGTAAAAAGCATTCGCTTGGTGGACGGTGATCACGATATCGACTGTAAAATTGATGGTATCGGCCCAATGAAGCTTAAATCCGAGTTTGTTAAAAAGGCCTAACCCCGAGATTGCTTCGCTACGCTCGCAATGTCAGTTTTCAATGGCAAGGGGAAGCGGCTCGTTACAAGTTGGGTGCTTATCCAAGTGGATAGCAAAAAAAATAGCCCTCTGGCGTTAGTCAGGGGGCTATTTACTTATCTAGCTAGCATCATGTTTATTACGCAGTAGTATTAATCTGAGTACCTACACTGCCGCTGGTAGCCAGCTGTGGATCTAGCGCAACGCTATCCATCAGTGCAGTGATTTGCGCTTCCTGCCCGTCTAGCGCCTCTTTAAAAACACTGAACTGGGCCTGCTGGACGGTTTGCGCCTGCCTCATGTCCAGCGTTGCGTTTACCATGTTATTGACTGCTACATCCATAATTTACCTCTTCCAAATATCGTGATGCCTCATACAGTAGGGGCATCTAATACGTTTCTGACGCTATCAGAGACGGCCAGTCAATGCAAAGCAGTAGATACAGAAGTAATAGCTTTTTTAAATGATAATGATTGCTGTTTTTGATGTGATCAGCGGCGAACGTGCTGTTATTTTGCGTAAATTGCTATCCATTTTGCTCAAGGGCTTCACATCAAATTTATACAGGACTAAAATGGTACTCAATTGACGTGGCTACCATTTGGTTAGCTGCGTACTGATGACATAAAGGGAGTCGACATGCTTAAGCTTTCTCGGCTGACAGACTATGCCGCGGTGGTCATGGCGCAAATTGCCCGCCACCCCGAGGCGTCGCATGCAGCGACTGAGTTAGCTGAGGCCGTGCAGTTGCCCCATCCGACGGTGAGTAAAACGCTCAAAATGCTGGTGCGGGCAGGGCTGCTGGTTTCCCAGCGTGGCGCCCAAGGCGGTTACCGCCTTGCCCGGCCCGCATCGCAGATTACCGCCGCCGATATTATTGCGGCGATTGAAGGCCCTGTCGCCATGACCGAGTGCAGCCAAGCAGAAGGCGACTGTGAGCTTGTGGCTACCTGCGGTGTGGCCGACAACTGGCAGCGGGTCTCATTGGCCATGCGCACGCTGCTTGAAAGCGTGACGCTGGCGCATTTAGCCGATACAGCGCCGATCAAGCTGCCGGTGCAGCTGCCTATTCAAACGATCAGCCTGTCGGCGGCGTCCGCCTAACGGCGGCGTAAGCACAGCAGGCCTAATTTATTATTAAAGGCGATGACCTCGCCACCCAACTGCCCGGAGGGTATCACCATGGCAAGCGAAGAAATGGAACAGTTGGTTCGTCGCGAATACAAAGATGGCTTTGTAACCGATATTGAGAGCGACACCCTGCCACCTGGCCTGGATGAAAACACCATCGCCTTTATCTCTAACAAGAAAGGCGAACCGGAGTGGATGCTGGAGTGGCGCCTGGATGCCTACCGCCAGTGGCTGAAGATGAAAGCCCCTTCCTGGGCGCATCTCGACTATCCGCCGATTGATTACCAATCGATCTCGTATTTTAGTGCGCCGAAGCGCCCAGAAGACCGCCCTCAGAGTTTGGATGAAGTGGATCCCAAACTGTTGGAAACCTATGAGAAGCTGGGTATTCCGTTGCACGAGCGTGCCGCGCTGGCAGGCGTTGCCGTCGATGCGGTATTCGACTCTGTTTCAGTCGCCACCACCTTCAAAAAGCAGCTTGGCGAAGCTGGGGTTATCTTCTGCTCTATCTCTGAAGCTATTCGTGACTACCCAGAGCTGATCAAACAGTATTTGGGCACGGTCGTTCCCGTGGCGGATAACTACTTTGCCGCGCTGAACTCAGCGGTGTTTACCGATGGCTCGTTTGTGTTTGTGCCAGAAGGCGTGACTTGCCCGATGGAGCTATCTACTTACTTCCGCATTAACGCGGCCAACACCGGCCAGTTTGAGCGCACGTTGATTATTTGTGAAAGCCGCGCCCAGGTTTCTTACCTGGAAGGCTGTACGGCGCCGATGCGTGACGAGAATCAGCTCCACGCCGCGGTTGTAGAGCTGGTCGCGCTTGATGATGCCTATATCAAATACTCCACCGTTCAGAACTGGTACCCCGGTGATGAAAATGGCGTAGGCGGTATCTATAACTTCGTGACCAAGCGCGGCGATTGCCGTGGTGACCGCTCACGGATTAGCTGGACACAGGTAGAAACCGGCTCCGCGATTACCTGGAAATACCCTTCCTGCGTGCTGCGCGGTAAAGAGAGCATTGGCGAGTTCTACTCCGTTGCTGTTACCAATGGCCGCCAGCAGGCCGATACCGGAACCAAGATGATCCACATTGGTGAAGGCACACGTTCCTATATCGTCGCCAAAGGCATCTCGGCGGGCAGGAGTAACCAGTCCTATCGCGGTTTGGTGAAAATCGGCCCGCGGGCTAAAGGGGCGCGTAACTTCACCCAGTGTGATTCGCTGTTGATCGGTGATAAGTGCGGTGCCCACACCTTCCCTTATCAGGAAATTGGCAACAGCACGGCGACCATTGAGCACGAGGCAACTACCTCGAAAATCGGTGAAGACCAGCTGTTCTACTGCCAGAGCCGCGGTATCTCGGAAGAGGACGCGGTCAGCATGATTGTTAACGGTTTCTGTAAGGACGTCTTCCAAGAGCTGCCTATGGAGTTCGCCGTTGAAGCCGAAGCGCTGCTCAACGTGACCCTGGAAGGCGCGGTCGGCTAAACCGCTGGTCATTTATTCCATTTAATTATAGTAGTGTCGCCGTGGCGACTCGCCAGAATCAGAAGGTAATCAATATGTTGCAAGTGAATGATTTACACGTCTCCGTCGAAGGTAATGAAATCCTCAAAGGCCTGACCCTGACCATCAAGGCGGGTGAAGTGCACGCCATTATGGGGCCGAACGGCGCGGGTAAATCGACTCTATCCGCGGTGATTGCCGGTAAAGATGGCTACGAAGTCACCCAGGGCACGATTACCTTTGAAGGCAAAGACGTGCTGGAGATGGAGATTGAAGAGCGCGCCCAAGCCGGTTTGCTGCTGGGTTTCCAGTACCCGGTGGAGATTCCTGGGGTTAAAAACATCTACCTGCTAAAGGCTGCGCTTAATGCCCAGCGCGTCGCCCGCGGCGAAGGCGAAATGCCCGCACCGGAGTTTATGAAGCTGGTCAAAGAGAAGCTGGGCTACATGAAAATGGACGCCAGCTTCCTCCAGCGCGCCGTTAACGAAGGTTTCTCTGGCGGTGAGAAAAAGCGCAATGAGATCCTGCAAATGCTGGTACTTCAGCCGAAGCTCGCCATGCTGGATGAGATCGATTCCGGCCTTGATATCGACGCCATGAAAGTCGTCGCCGATGGTGTTAACAGCCTGCGCGCTGAAGACCGCGCCATTCTGCTGGTCACGCACTACCAGCGTCTGCTGGATTACATCGTACCGGATAAGGTTCACGTCCTGGTCGATGGCCGTATTGTCAAAACCGGTGACGCCGAGCTGGCTAAACAGTTGGAAGCCAATGGGTACGAAGGTATCGAGGAGTCTGTGGCATGAGCGATACGCAAACCTTTTTAGATACGCTGAAGGCGCGCAGCTCTAACTACACGGCGGAGCCCACCTGGATTGCCGCACGTCGTCAGGCGGGTGCCGCGCGCTTTGAAGCGCTGGGTTTTCCCACTCGCCGTGATGAAGAGTGGAAGTACACCGATGTGCGCTCAATCGCCCAGGGCAGCTTTGCGCTAGCCGATGACGCTGAATTCTCACCGGCCAGTGCTGCTGCGCTAACGCTGCCCATTGATGCTTACCGCCTGACCTTCGTGGATGGCGTTTTCTCATCGGCACTTTCGGATGTGGATTCACTGCCGTCAAGCGTTCAAGTGTTACCGCTTTCCAAAGCGCTAGCAGAGAACCACGAAGCTGTTGGTGGCCCGCTTGGGCGCTTAACCGGCGTAGATTTTTCGCCCTTTGCCGCGCTAAACACGGCGTTTATGGAAGAGGGCGCCGTGGTGCGCATCGCTCCAGGCACCGTGGTTGAAAAACCCATCCTGCTGCAGTTTCTGTCCCGTGCCGGTCAGCCGGTGATGAGTCATCCGCGAGTGCTAGTGGAAGCGGGAGGCCGTAGCGAGGCCACGCTGATCGAGCACTACACAGGCGAAAGCGAAGCGACTAACTTCACCAACGTGGTGGGTGAGCTGATGCTTGACCGTGGCGCGATCCTGGCCCACTACAAGCTGCAAGAAGCGCCACTGGGCGATATGCACGTGGCAAGCATCCACGTCGAGCAGAGCCGCGATACCCGCTATACCTCCTACAACCTGAGCTTGGGCGGTGGGCTGGTGCGCAACGACTTGATCAGCGATTTGAACGGCCAGGGTGCTGAAACCAATTTCCTGGGGCTGTTCTTTGGTCAGGGTCGCCAGCACGTCGACAACCACACCAAGGTTAACCACAATGCGCCGCTGACGTTCTCTAACGAGAACTACAAGGGCATTCTGGATGACCGCGCCCACGGGGTGTTTAACGGTAAGGTTTACGTCAAGCGCGACAGCCAGAAAATTGAAGGTTTTCAAAGCAACCAAAATTTACTGTTATCGGATCGCGCCCATATCGATGCCAAGCCCGAGCTTGAGATCTACGCGGATGACGTCAAGTGCTCACACGGCACCACCACGGGTCAGTTAGACGAAGAGGCGATCTACGCGCTGCGTACTCGCGGTATTGATGAAGCCACTGCCCGGGGGCTGCTAACGCTCGCTTTTGCTGGCGAGGTGTTGGACAAAGTGACTCTGGATGCAATTGCCGAGCGTGTTGAGTTAGCGGTTGCTGGCAAGCTGCCAGAGCGTTTCAACCTTGCCGGGCTTGTCGAAGCGGCTGTCTCACTTAACGACTAGCGCCACTACCAGCTCTCAAGGGCTATACCAGGAGTGATTGATGCCACATACCGTTATTGAGCAGCCGCCCGCGCAAGTGCAAGCACAAGCACAAGCACAAGCACAAGCACAAGCACCCTTTGATGTCGCACGCCTGCGCCAGGACTTTCCGGTGCTGGCCCGTGAAGTGCACGGCAAACCGTTGATCTATTTAGACAATGCGGCGACCAGCCAAACACCTCAACAGGTGATTGACGTGTTTGGCGATTATTACTCGCGCTACAACGCCAATATTCACCGTGGGCTGCATACCCTTGCCGATGAGGCGACGGCGGCGTTTGAAGGCACGCGCCAACGGGTTAAGGCATTCCTTAATGCGGAAGATGCGCGTCAGATCATTTTTACCCGCGGCACTACAGAAGCGATTAATTTGGTCGTTCATAGCTGGGGGCGTACGAACCTCGCTCCCGGTGATGAAGTGCTGATTTCGATGCTTGAGCACCACTCCAACATTGTGCCCTGGCAGCTGTTGGCCGCCGAGATTGGGTTTACCATCAAGGTGATTCCCGTTGAAGCCAATGGGGCGCTGGATATGGCCGCTTACCGCGAACTACTCAGTGAGCGCACTAAGATGGTGGCCGTTAACCACGTCTCTAACGCCCTGGGTACTGTAAACCCCGTGCAAGAGATGGCAACCCTGGCCCACCAGCAGGGCGCGCTGATTCTGATTGATGGCGCCCAGGCAGCACCGCACCAAGTGGTCGATGTGCAGGCCATCGATGCCGACTTCTTTGCATTCTCGGGTCATAAAGTGTATGGGCCCACCGGCGTTGGCGTGCTCTATGGCAAGCAGGCGCTGCTTGAAGCCATGCCGCCCTGGCAGGGCGGAGGGGAGATGATCAGCACTGTCTCCTTTGATTCAGGTACCACCTTTGCAGCTATTCCGCATAAGTTTGAAGCAGGCACGCCTGCTATTGCGGAGGTGATTGCCCTGGGGCGAGCCCTTGAGTGGATGGAGAGCACCGGTATAGATGCCATCGGTGCCTGGGAAGGCCAACTGCTTGACCATGCGACTCAGGCAGTTGGTAAAGTTGATGGGCTGCGTATTTTAGGTACGGCGCCTAACAAAGCGGCGGTGCTCTCTTTTATCGTTGAAGGAGCGCACTCCCAGGATATTGGCCTGCTGATCGATCAGCTTGGCGTCGCTATTCGTACCGGTCATCACTGCGCACAGCCCTTGTTGCATCATTTTGGGGTCGACGCGACGTGCCGTGCTTCATTTGCGGCGTATAATACGCTCGAAGAAGTGGATAGCTTTGTTGAGGCACTTCAACGTGTCATTGGTATGGTGCGTTAAGGTCGGTTCTTTAAGGATCGTCATTTAAGGACAGTTATGGATTTTGAGCAAGTTGCCAGCCTCGAACGTGGCCAACAGTTGCCGCTTCAGCGCGATGTTGAGGCCATTGCCATTCCGTTTGGTAGTACGGAAACGTTGGCCGAAGATAGCGTTGTTAGCGTTATGCAAGCGAAAGGCAGTACGGTAAGCGTTGGCTTTGAGGGGCGACTCTTCTTAATTGAGGGGAGCAACCTGGATGCCCTGGGGCTTGAGCCGCTACCGCGCCCTACGCTGCCCGAAACGGCTAGCGAGGAGGAGATAGAGCAGTTCGTGTGGGAGCAGCTGAGCACCTGCTTTGACCCGGAGATTCCGGTCAATATCGTTGACCTGGGCTTGGTCTACGGTTGCCGCATCGAGCGCCTTATCAGCGGTGAGCGACTTGTTACCATTCGCATGACGCTGACAGCACCAGGCTGTGGGATGGGCGATGTGATTGCGGCGGATGCGCGCAATAAGATTCTCGGCGCGCCGCAAATCAGCAAGGTTCACACCGAAATAGTCTTCAGTCCGCCCTGGAGCCGTGACATGATGAGTGACGAGGCCAAGCTTGAACTGGGCATGTTCTAGGGCCTGCTGGGTGAGACCCGGCTGGGGAGCTGGATGCATAACGTGTTATTAACGTGGTCGAAGCGTTTTTTAATGTCGCTAGGGGCACTGTTGCTGCTGGCGACATTGCTGTTTATAGGTGGCAATTTCTGGGTGCTCGCTACCACCGCCGCTTACATTGAGCGTCAGCCTCAGCAGTGTCGTCCAGCAGAGGTGGGGATTGTCTTCGGCACGTCTCACTGGACGCGTAGCGGGGTGCGAAACCCGCACTTCCATGCACGCATGCGTACCGCTGCTACCTTAATTGAACAGTCCCAGGTCGAGCATCTTTTGCTTTCAGGTGATAATCGCACCCAGGCGTATAACGAGCCACGGGCGATGTGGCGCGAGTTGTATCGCCGCGGCGTAGCATCTGAGCAGTTGACTATGGATTTTGCAGGCTTTAGCACCTATGACACGCTAGCGCGCGCCCGGGACGTCTTTCAGCTTGATAAAGCCCTGCTGATTACCCAGAGCTGGCATCTTCCACGCGCGGTATATATCGGTCGTGCGCTAGGTATCGATGTCACTGGTTGTGTGGCTGATGACCCTACGGTAGCAGTGGGGTGGCGATTAAAGCTGCGCGAGTGGGCCGCGCGCGTGGCCACCCTGGGCGACCTCTATGTATGGGGGAGGGAGCCCTATTTTCTCGGTACCCCCGAGCCCATTGAAATACCGAGACGTGCCCCCATCGATCTTATCCTGCCGTCATTAAACGATCGTTTTACCAGCCCCTAGCGGTGGGTTTTACGCTTTTGCAGCGCATACAGCTCGCGGATAAGCTTACGGCACCCCTGCATGCACTCTTCTACCACCGGTTCGATCGGATCGGGTAACGGGTGGGTATACAGCGAGGAGAGCGCCTGCATTAATACACGCTCTTGCTCCAATAGCTCATTGATTAGTACTTGGCTATCGTTGCCGACAAAGCTTTTTAGACGGCTCCACAGCCATAAAAAATCATCGCGCTCAACGTCCGCATCACGGGGCAGCATTTTCAAATGCGCACGAGCAAGCTCCTGCAACTGGCGCATCTGCTTAAGCCGTGCTGTGTAATGCGGATTTAAAGCGTCACGCAGCGAGGGGCGCAGGCGTTCAATATTGTCTTGGAAATAATCAATGCTATCGGCCAGCGCTTCCAATACGCTGTCCATCGCCACTTGGCGATTATCGAGAAACATGAGCGTCTACCTCCTTCGGTGACGCAGATTGTGGGCGGGGCAGCGACGATTTGCCACCCCCGAAGCGGATTATTTTAATATTTTGCCTTAGCCTTTAGGCTTGGGTGGTGCTTTACGGGCTGGCGTGGCGTTTCTTTCAATGTGCTCAATGATCATTCCCGCAATATCCTTGCCGGTGGCGTTCTCAATGCCCTGCAAACCAGGCGAAGAGTTAACCTCCATAATCACCGGGCCGTGATTGGAGCGAAGTAAATCAACACCAGCGACACGCAGGCCCATGGCCTTGGCTGCACGAATTGCCGTTGAACGCTCTTCAGGAGTGATCCGGATCACGCTGGCGGAGCCACCTCGGTGTAGGTTCGAACGAAACTCACCATCCGCCGCCTGACGCTTCATCGAGGCCACTACCTTATCGCCGATCACTAAGCAGCGAATATCGGCGCCACGCGCTTCTTTTATATACTCCTGCACCATGATATTGGCTTTCATACCCATGAATGCCTGAATGACGGATTCGGCGGCCTGGTTGGTTTCCGCCAATACCACGCCAATCCCCTGGGTACCTTCCAGCAGTTTAATAACAAGCGGGGCGCCTTTGACCATGGTGATCAGGTCGGGAATGTCGTCGGGGGAGTGGGCAAAACCGGTGATCGGCAGACCCAGCCCTTTGCGTGATAGTAACTGCAGCGAACGCAGTTTGTCCCTGGAGCGGGTAATGGAGACGTTATCGTTGATAACGTAGGTGCCCATCATCTCAAACTGACGCAACAGCGCGCAGCCGTAAAAGGTGACTGATGCACCAATGCGTGGAATAACCGCATCAAAGTGCTCAATCTCTTGGCCTTTATAGTGGATCGAAGGGTTGTGCGAGGTAATGCTCATATAGCAACGCAGCGTGTCCACCACGCGGGCGGTATGCCCACGCTGCTCTGCGGCTTCAACCAAGCGGCGGGTAGAGTACAAATTGCGATTGCGTGACAGCAGAGCGATATGCATTTAAGGGACTCCGAGCCTAGGTTAAGGCAACTAATCAGGGGTTAAGGCTCACCGTGCAAAAATGCAGCACCGGGTGCAATCAGCAAGCGTCGCATTGCGCGGCGCCCTAATAGCATCGGGTGACGCATATTGCTGCGATCAGTGAGGGTCAATTCAACAGGAAAATTCAAATCGCCCATTTGCATAGGGGTGCGAATAACATAACGCCACTCGCTATGTCCATTGGAACTGGTGATGCGGCGCCGATCATGCAAGTGCAAACTGTAGCGGTGGGCCGGCGTTGTGGGGCCACCACTGTGGGTAATAAAACTAACCCAAAGTTGGCCATGTTCATCTTCATTTGTCTCTATCTCTTCTGCATGCAGAGCAGAAGTGCGCGCGCCCGTGTCTGCTTTGCAGCATAGGTGAAGCCCTAGTTCAGGTAACGTCACCATCTCGCGGCGGCCAATGACCGCTTTGGCTTGATAGGGTAATTCCTTCACGGCTCACTCCTTGCAATTAAAAGTGACAACATCGGATCAAGCGTTCCTCTGTGACATCATCAGGGACAAACGGCGTTGAATAGGAGAGCCAGCAGCCGCATCTCGCAGTGCCATCATGACCGGTAAGCGTAGCCTGGGTATTAACGCAATATCACGTACTACGGTGGCAAAATCGCTACGCTCATCTTCCGCTAAGCGTTGCAGAAAAAGCGGCAGCCGCTGGGCATCTTCAAGATAGCCCCAGCCGCGCCCTGCTATTGCCGCCAGAACATCCGGTCCACAGGCCGCTGTGTCATTGAGTAAGGCCGTGTACCAATTGCCTACCGTTGATGCATCCGTATTGCCCACTGCGCGCAGGCAGGCACACAGCGTTTCAATGTCGCCCGCTTGGGCGGCGGCTTCGCCGCGGCGCTGTAGTGCGTCGACTAACGTTTGTGGTAATGGCTGGTGCTCTAAACAGTAGCACAAGGAGTGTGTTACGGCGGTAGGCAGTTCAGGCAGCCGCTGCGCGAGTGATTCAGCGTCAAGCGTGTCCATCCTAACGACGTAATCGGCAATCCCTTGTAATCCCAACGCCTGCCAATCAATCGCTTGCTGGCCGCTCAAGTAGGCGTCAACCGGCTCAAAATGCTGGCTGGCTGGCAGCCCCTTATCATGGGTTGCGCGAGCATTGAGCATAGCCTGGAAAGTGACACTAGGCGTGAAGGCGAGGGGATTATCCTTCATTAAATGATCCACGTCCGCTGTTTCTTCACGGCCTACTTGCGAAACAGCACGTCCTAACGTTTCCAGCAGACGATTTAAAAACGCATCGCGCTGGGCGGGGGCAATTATTCCTTGCTCATCCAGTGGTAAGGCTAAAAACCAAATAGCCGGTTCGGGCATATCGCCAAGGCGAAACACAATGGCCAATCGCGCCTGGCCTTGCCATGGTTCTGGCCAGGCCATTTCGCCACGTTCAAAGGCAGCAAGTGACTCCCGTGGGCAGGGGACGACATGGCGCCCCATATGGTAAAGGGAAACCTCGCCACCGCTGCGGGTAAAAAACTCATCTAGGGTTTGAATCGGTTGCATGACATCCTTCCGCGTTGCAAGCCTGCACTCTACCCTGCTGATGTGACACTGTCAGCCGCATTGGCTGTAAAATATGGTGTTAATGACAGTACCTTAAGGTCTTCGTATTAATGACAAAGAGGTTAAAAATTAATCAACTGTGCGAAAGCCCCATGAGAGCAAGCGTTGCGACACCTTTCCATAGTTTATCCACAGGCTCGTGCAGGTTTTCTGTGAGTCTATGGGTAACTTCTCGCAAGCATTGATAAGTGGCAAGGCACTCACGGAGTGGGGATAATGGATAGACGCCACATTTTTTTCATTTTCGAGGTAGTGACAAACGCTTTTATGAGTACTTATCAACCGCTGCAGACAGCGCTTCTAGAGCTTGAGGCGTCGATGAAAGCCGCCGATCTATGGCGCATGCCAACACCTGATGCAGAGGCATTCGCCAGCCAACAGCCATTTTGCATCGACACGATGTCGCTGCCTCAATGGATACGGTTTGTGTTTATTGCCCGCTTGAACGCTTTGATTGATGCTCGTGCTGCCATGCCCGCAAAGTGCGAGGTTGCCCCCGCCGTGGCGGCCTATTTGCAACAGGAAAAAACCCCTGCCCACCACCAGCTGCTCATCGTGCGGGCAGTAGAGAAAGTCGACCAGGTAGTCACTGACAGCGTTTAAAGCGGCATGCCCTGAAATGCACAAAGCCTGCCGTGAGGCAGGCTTTGTGGATAACATTCGCTTAGCGGTTTTGCAGGCGGCTTAGAAGCGGTAACTGAGGCCTGCCATGACCACGAGAGGGTCGATCTCAACGGTGCCTGCTGCCGCACCGTTTACGCTCGCATCGGTATCGATGTCGATGTACCAAGCTGCGGCGTTCAGCGCCCAGTGATCATCAATAAGTAGATCAACGCCTACCTGGCCCGCCGCACCCCAGGAGTCATCCAGTTCTAAATCACCAATGGTCAACTCTTCATCGGAGAAGTGGGTGTAGTTAATACCCGCACCGACATAAGGCTGAACACGGGACTGTGTGCCGCCCAGCGGGTAGTACTGCAGCGTTAGGGTAGGCGGTAGGTGCTTGGTTGAGGCGATATTACCGCCGTTCAAATGAATGTCGTGCTCAAATGGCAGCGCCGCCAGCAGTTCTACGCCGACTTTATCGTGGAAGCGGTAGCCCAAAGTGAACGCGAAATTGGTTTCATCTTGTACATCCACAGATAGCGCACCACCGGCCAGTGAGCCGTTGTCGCTTTTAGGGGCAACTTTGGCAACGCCGACGCGGGTGAAGAAATCGCCAGCGCCGTAGGCGAATGCTTGGCTGCTGGTCATCATTGCCGCAGCGGCAACAGTGGTTACGAGTAGGGTAGGCAGGGCTGCTTTACGCATGGGTTCACTCCTGGTGTCAAATCGATAGCTTCAAAACGGCTTGTTGTAAAACGGTGCGGCCTTCCGATAGCCGCTTAACGATGCAGCAAGTGTAACGAGACCAAGGCAGTGGATTATTGATCCAGGGCAAGAGTTATTAGACAAGGGGTATTGGGAGGTAGGGCCGACTGAGGAGGCATAATTCAGGAGCGGGCTACCGGCCATTTGGTTTACCC
>NZ_JH393258.1:206300-211727 GCF_000236035.1 Vreelandella boliviensis LC1 | reverse complement strand
CCTAACGGGTGTCTAGAATACTCGGGGCGATTCACCCCTTGGGGTCGATGTACACACGGTTTCATGAAGTATTTTTAGCTTGTGATGCGTATTTTTCTGGTACGCTCAACAATAGGTGTGCTCAAAATTTCCGGAATTTATTATAAAAAGCAATTTAAAACAGTGAGTTGTGAAGAATCTGATCATGTTTATAGACAATGCGAAAAGATAGTCAGAAATGACAATGGGCATGCACATTTTTCTAGCGTGCTTGTGAGTGAAGGGGGATATTTTTTATTACTATCAATATATTGCAGGTTTTGGTGATGTTGGGTTCCCCGGAAAAACGCGCATGCGCATGAATAAACTGTTAGCCACAGAGGATAGTCCGTGGATATTTTCGTAGTTCGCTTAAATCCAGACCCAAGAGAAGGAGTTCCTTATTCAAACTTTGTCTCGGAAAAAGAATACAAAAAAATCCATAGCTCATCCCCTATGGACGGATTCCACGAGGCTGTGAACTTTATGTCTGAAGGCGGTGTTATTAGGGGCTACCTACCGCCGAGACACTCAGCAGCTTTACGGAATGGTGAGCCTTTTGTTCTCGTAACAATAACAGCGAAAACCGCAAAGAAAGGTGGTAACCAGATAGTTGGAATTCAATCCGGATGCATATACGAGGGAGAAACAGAAAGAGAAGGAGCAAGTCATAAGCAAGGGCTAACGTGGCATTATCGATGTCCGGCGTCACTTTCTTATCTGTTCCCAAATCCTATTCCATTTGCACGCGAAATTGTGTTGGGGCAAGACGGTTCATGGGTCAGAGGGCCAACTTACAAGATACCCACTGGCACCGAGCAGAAGTTTTTGGCATCCATATCTAATAACCTGAAGGGGGCTACTTCAAAGGCTAAATTAAAAGCCATTCTTCGCAGTGGCGATGCTCAAAAAGCAGAAGTTGATTTCGAGGCAGAGGATACATTTGAACAGAAGGTAGCGGAGGAGCTTGGTAAACCTTCAAAAAAGGTTAAGGGTAACAAGCACCCAACTCAGAAAGAGGTAAAAACTTACGCCTATGTTCGAGACCCAAAAGTGGTCGCGCAGGTATTGCGGGAGGCGAAAGGTATTTGTTTTGATTGCGAAAATAAAGGGCCATTCATCTCAAAAGTTACCGGTCAGCCTTATCTTGAGGTTCATCATGTACAAATGCTCAAGGATGGTGGCCCAGATACACCAGAAAACGCAGTCGCTTTGTGTCCAAATTGCCACCGTGCACGTCACTATGGCTAACAAAGAGCTGCTGTCGGATAAATTTTCCTTTGCGCTCCAAATTTGCCGCAGAGCGCGGCGTTGAGGTTGTAGAAAAACCCCACTGACGGCTAAGTTTTGGTAGGATCGAGGAAACAGATGAGGAGTGGTTAGCATGCCGCGCTTCAAGGTTTATAACTACGATCAGAACGCCATGGTGGTGATCAACTACCAAGATCAGCTCCAGCCAGGCACCTTTGAACACGCAGTGCACTATCTGATCGAGCACAAGCTCGACTTATCCGTTTTCCATCCCAAGTACCGCAACGACGCGACCGGTCGGCTGGCCTATGATCCGGCTATCTTGTTGAAGATCATCCTGTTTGCTTACTCAAAAGGCATCACCTCCAGCCGTGAAATGCAGTGGTGCTGTGAGACCAATATCATTTTCAAAGCGCTTTCCTGCGATACCGTTCCCCACTTCGCCACATTGGCAAGCTTCGTCAGTCGCCATGCCGATGAGATCGAAGCGCTGTTCGAACAAGTGCTGCTGGTGTGCCACGAACAAGGTTTGTTGGGTAACGAACTCTTTGCGATTGACGGCTGTAAGATGTCCTCCGATGCCTCCAAAGAGTGGTCTGGCACGTTCAAAGAACTGGGCGAGAAGCGTGACAAATTGAGAGGTCTGATCCGGCATCACCTACTGGAGCACTACACGCGTGATGAGGCCGAGACGGAAGCCAATCTGGATCGGGATATTCGACGGGCCAAGACGATTCTCTCGCTAGATGCCGCCATGAACAAAGTGGATCGTTTTCTAAAGACGCACAGCCCAAGGATGGGCCGGGGGAAGCGAATCAAGGAAGTGAAGAGCAATCTCACCGATAACGAAAGTGCCAAAATGACCACCAGCAAGGGCACGATCCAAGGCTATAACGGCGTAGCCACGGAGGATAAAAAACACCAGAAAGGCACCGTCGTCACGGCAGATACAGGCTTTGCCAATGACAAATTTATCGGGAATAAATTTGAACAGCCGCAGGCTGGCCCGAAGGGCGAGTCTCATGGATGAGACGAGTAAACCCAATATGAAGTATCTGCACGAACAGCAGATCAACGGCGACATCCCCGATAACCAGTTCCGCAGCCGAGATCCAAAATTCGCCGACCAGAAAAAAAATACGCCAAGCGCCACTAGAACTTACCAGATAAAGGCTGGCGAGAGACGACGCCCGCCAGCGCGTTCCAGTTTGATCCGGTAGAGTTAACGTGTATCTGTCCAGTCGGCGAAAAACTGTCCTATCGCGGGCAACGAGAAACTGACAGTGGCAAGATCCGAGTACACTTTGAAGGGCGCTTGCTGCAATGTCGGCACTGCCCAAAGAAATACCGATGCATGCAGAACCCAAGTTCGGCCGACCATCGCAACGGCGCCGGGCGACAAGTGTCTTTTATTGTCGAGAACAAACGCTTACCCAATTACACCGACTGGATGAAACACCGAGTGGATAGCCCGAAGGGCAAGGAAATCTACAGCCATCGTATGTCAGTCGTAGAGCCGGTATTCGGCAACATTAGCACGACGAAAAGGCTGAACCGCTTCAGCCTTCGGGGTAAGAAAAAGGTGCAAGGTCAGTGGCAGCTCTACTGCTTGGTGCACAATATTGAGAAGTTGGCGAATTACGTATGTAAATTAGGGCGAAAGGCGGTGGAGACGGCTCGAAATCGGGTTTTTCTACAACCTCGTTACATGCTTTATCGTCGTTGATCCTGCCAGTTTCTATTTAGATCTGTTGCACTCCACTTGCTGGAAGCTTTCATTTCTTTGCTATATTTAAGTGCCTCGTAGCCAATTAGTGCTAGAGTTTTGTTTCTGTTCTCTTCTGAGGGCGCATCTTTATACTTTTCATCTTTCCAATAAATCCAAGTGTCAAAATAGGGCTTTTCTCTATCTTCAATTATATCAGCTCTTAGCCTCAGAATTTCATTTGTTGGTGCAATTCGTTGCGCGTGAGCATTAGTAGGTAGTTGATTGTTTAGCTGTTCAAGAAAAGGGGCTGGTCTCAAAGGCTCGTCAGAATTACCGTTCCCAGTGAGAACCATTAAAAGGTCACCGTACATGTCGCCAAAGTATTCTTTTATCCAATACCCTTGCGTGACTTCGAATTTGAAAAATTTAGGTTCCAAGCCGCGTGATGTCAGTGCCAAAACAAAAGGAGCCTCTCGCGTCGAAAAGAGGCAGTCGAAATGCGCTACCCCCATCCTCACTTGAAATTGCTGCACGCTTGCATTTATCTGCATCATGCTTTTGTGTAACTCTTGTAGGGAGCTCATATGCATAGTATTTTAGTCCTTAAATATCATGGCACTAGAATATACAGTGCATGTAACAATACGGTCAACGCGATCGCTTTTCTGCGCCGCCTTTGGCTTTGCGCCAAAGCGGCCCGTTACCTTCAGCATTATATTAAATTTGGAACCGTGTATGGAAAAGACACTCCAGTCTGGCTGGTTTGATATATTCAGAAAAAAGTTGATAGCTGAGTTTTATTTAGATGTCAGGAAAGTTAAGAATTATCAGCCAGATATATCGCCAATAGTGTATTGCTGTTTGCAGCACAGGCGAGTTACACCTAAACCAAGAAATGTAATTTTAAGCAAAAAACTCCAAGAAAGCTCATGGGCTACTAATACAGAATGGATGTCGCTTCAAGAAAGCATTAAAAAAGGAGATGATATAAATGGGTATATGAGCAAGAATATCAATGATTGGCAGGCAATTGACTATTTGCTCTATACATGCAATATATCGCATTTCCACTTGTATAAAAATAAGAAAGGGGGAGTCAGAGAGTCTCTAGTTTTCGGGGTTTTCACAAAAGAGTTTTTTTATGCCTTAGACATTGGTGATCATAACGATTTATACAAGGCGGACTATTTAGTTTCTATTGCCAGCTCAAACTGGCCCGATCTAGATATTTTTAGAGTAAAAGAAGTAGCAGGAAAAACAGAAGCAGAATTTAATCCAAAAGAATTTAAGCGAACTGCAAACGACCCTAATCTCCAATACAACATGATAGCCCCTACATGTTTCATCGATCATAATGGCCAACGAAAAGAACTAGACAACCATCAAAATACAGCATTAATAAGCTTTGAGTTAAATGGTATTAAAATTGGAAAAATACCATTCAAAGTTTACTGTGCTTACATAAATGAAATAAAATACTTAGAGGAGCTTGACGTAAGGCTGTATGAACGGTACGGGGCAAAAAAAATGTCACTTGAGATAGATGCTAAAAAGAAGAATTATTCTGTAGAAATCCATCTTCAGCGCAGTAAAAAACTAAATTACAAAATACCTAAAACATTCATAACTTGTAGCCTTTACTATTAGGCCAGTAACTAAAAATATAACAATGCATTGCAGCGGGCAAGCCGATGAATGCGGCGTTACAACGTCACTTCTTATGCTTAATATCGCGGTAGAAATTTTCGTGTGAGCCCAGGGCCATCAATTCAAGGACAAGAGCGCCATCGTCAAAGCTGTAACCCAGCAGAGTTAGTTGCTTGTTCATTTTGAACTTATGGACTCGCAGAAAGGTCAGGTCGCCTTTTTTCTGCTCACCAATGCTGGGGTTGGCCATTAGCTCTTTAATGACCAAATCAAGGTCTTTTTTCTGGTTGGGCTTGAGCTTCTTTACCGCTTTTTTGAATGTAGGGGTTTGTAATACACTCGTGGCCTTAACCAAAATCGTAGGCCTCCAGTTTTCCGGCATCCCGTTCGGCCTGCGCGATGATGGCCTGCCTCACAAACTCATAGGGTAAATCGGGGTTATCTTCCATCATCTCGCCGATTTTCGCCCAGTGTTCTATTTGCTTGGGAGGGGTTCGATTAAGCGCTTTGGCTATAATCGTGGCCTTTTCAATAAGGTTTTGATCTAAGCGAATGCTGTTAGTAGCCATCTGTACCTCCAACGTAGATTTGGCGCAATTGTAGCAAGGTGCCACAATTGAGGCAAATTGCTACAAAGCTTTGTTGGCGGACTGCTTTCCCGCGGGCGCTACAAAGAAGACGCAAAGCGCGGCGTTAAATACCAGTGACCGCGAGATTCAGTGCGGCAATAATGCGATCTCTGAAGTGCAAGAGAGAGCCGACGGGATTCTTTAGGTGCTTTTCTGGCACCGAGGAAATCTGCG
>NZ_JH393258.1:0-206050 GCF_000236035.1 Vreelandella boliviensis LC1 | reverse complement strand
GGGTGCTACTGAGGATGGGGTGACGTCGGAGTGAGCAAGAGCAGCGTCTGATCGTTGAACGTTATCTCTGGCGTGAGGCCCCGCATGGCCTGTTCGCCAAAAGCAGCGCTCCTCCCCAAAGGGATAACGATACGAGTTGCCAAGTCGGTCAGAAGGGCGCTTTGAATATCTATCAGGTAAGGATAGTGCGCTTTGCTGGTTTTACTTGGGTTAGGGTAAACGTCGAATTGTGCCATCAAAACTCCCGGAATTCGTCGCCAAAGCACCCATGTTGCTCAACGAATTCGTTATAGTTCTTGATCGCACTACGGTTTTCTTCGACCCATTGAGCTACCTCCCGTTTCGCAAGCTCTTCCTTCAGCGCCCGCTCAAGGGTGGCTGAAAGGTTAATGTTCAGAGCGCGGGTCTTGTTGAGTAGGTCACTGTTTACAGACAGGTTCGCTGCCTTTCTGGGTGCGGCTTTATCGTAAAGTTCGGGCATATTTTCCCTCCACAGAGTTGTGACCAACATTATTAAAACGTTATGCGCACTAGAATGCGCATTCAAGTGAGCATTTAACAAATTGCTGGGAATCCCCCGAAAATCCCGGCTGCCAGAAACAAAAAAGCCACTAACGAGTAGTGGATAATGATTGATCGCTGAGACAGTGATCAGCGTTTTCTTAGTGCGAGAGGAGGGCGAGCGACCCCAGTGAGTCGCTCACACCCCTAAGCACCGACCCCTAAGCACCGACCACTAAGGCAACGACCTATTCGGCGGTTGCCAGCAGGCTAGCGTTGCCACCCGCTGCAGTGGTGTCGATACACAGGTGGCGTTCCACCACGTAGCGATCCGGCGAGATGGTTTGGGTCTCGAGCGGGATGATGGCGCCGTCGCGCTTGGCCAGCGCAATACGCAGTTCGCGTGTCCAGTCGCTGTCACCCGCTGCGGCGACCGCCGCAATGCCTTTGACTTCGCGCAACGTCTCGGCTGAAACGCTGCCATCAAGCCCGGCTACCGGCACACCGGCGTCGAGCAGCGGCTTCACAGCCTGTTCGGCACCGGGTGCGACTACAACGGCCGCACAGCCCGTGCCGAGGGCTTGCGCTGCTTGCGCGATAGCGATATCCAGGGTTGGCCCGAGACACAGAACCGCTCCCTTCGGATACATCGCCAAACGGTTGCTTTCGCCCGTTGGCCCCGGCAGCGTCTGCGGCGTCATATCTAACGCTGCTGTTTCGGCAAGCGCCTTGCGGATCACGCCGTTTTTGCCAGAGAGCGCCTTGCGCAGTACCTCGATCCGATTGGGTCGTACCGCCCAGTTACGCGCATCCAGCCCGTCAAGCGCCGGTTGAAGGTCGCTAAGTGGCACGGCATTCCCCTCAACTACCTCGTGGCGCTCGGCGTCCGCGGTGCGGCGGAAGCGAGTGACGTAGAGCGGGCCACCGGCCTTGGGCCCGGTGCCCGAGAGGCCCTCGCCACCGAACGGCTGGGAGCCGACGATAGCGCCGATCTGGTTACGGTTGACGTAGACGTTGCCGACATGGATACGCTCAACGATCTGCTGCACGCGATCGTCGATGCGGGTATGCAGGCCGAAGGTCAGCCCGTAGCCCTTACCATTGATGTCGTCAACGACCTTGTCGATGTCCCGCGCCTTGAAGGTGGCGACGTGCAGCACCGGGCCGAAGATTTCACGTTCGAGATCCTCAATGCCGCCGACTTCGACTACTGCTGGAGTGACGAAGGTGCCGGTGTCCGGCGCAGCCAATTTCTTTAGTACTTTGCCGTTCTTCTCGTGTGCCGACACATAGTCGTTGATCTCGGTCTGGGCGTCGGCGTCAATGACCGGTGATACGTCGGTATCGGTATTCCAGGGGTCGCCAATGGTGAGTGCGTCCATGGCGCCGTAGAGCATATTGAGCAACCGGTCGCGGGCTTCTTCCTGGACATACAGCATGCGCAGCGCGGAACAGCGCTGACCGGCCGACTGGAAGGAGGAAATCAGGATATCGCGCACCGCCTGCTCGGTGAGCGCCGTGGAGTCGACGATCATGGAGTTGAGACCACCGGTCTCGGCGATCAGCACGGCATCAGGCCCCGCGTTCTCGGCCAGCGCCTTATGGATGATTTGCGCCACCGGAGTTGAACCGGTAAAGCAGACACCGGCGATCCGAGGGTCGCTGGTCAGCGGGCCGCCCACCGTCGGGCCGTCGCCCGGCAACAGCTGCAGGGCCGCTTCCGGCAGACCAGCTTCACGCATAAGTTCGACGGCGCGAGCGGCGATCAGCGGCGTCTGCTCGGCGGGCTTGGCAAGTACCGCGTTACCTGCCACTAAGGCAGCAGCGATCTGTCCGGTGGTGATGGCCAGCGGGAAGTTCCACGGGCTGATGCAGACGAAGATGCCGCGGGCACTGCCGGGTTCTTCGGCCTCCAGTCGCTCGCCTTCGTTGGCGTAGTAGCGCAGGAAATCCACCGCTTCGCGCACTTCGGCGATACCGTCGAACATCATCTTGCCCGCTTCGCGGGTGGTGATTACGGTCAGTTCGGCGATGTGTTCCTCGTAGAGATCGGCGGTGCGGCGCAGTACCGCGGCACGTTCGGCCGCCGGGCGCGCCGACCACTCTTTGAAGCCTTCTTCGGCGGCGTCGAGAGCAGTGGCGACCTCTTCCGGCGTGGCCTCATGTACCTTGCCGATTACCTTTGAGCCGTCGGCGGGGGAAAGGGCATCGCGCGCCGGGCCCTGGGGTGCAGGGCTACCTACCAGCATGGGGCCTGCAGTCCAGGTGGCGTCGGCAAAGGATTCACGCGCATCGAGCAGCGGCAGAATCGAGGCGGGTTCATTAATCCGATAACCCTTGGAGTTCTTACGATCGGGCTCAAATAGCTCGCTAGGTTGGCGGATCAACGGGCTTGAGACGTCGCTGCCGAGCTGTTTAAACCCTTCAATGGGGTCCTTTGAGACGTCACTTGGCGGAATCGAGCTATCCACTACCTGGTTGACGAACGAGGAGTTGGCGCCGTTTTCCAGCAGGCGACGTACCAGATAGGCCAGCAGGTCGCGGTGCGCACCGACCGGGGCGTAAATGCGGCAGTGGGTGCCTTCCGACTCCTTGACAATTTGGTGCAGCGATTCGCCCATGCCGTGCAGGCGCTGAAACTCGTAGCTGTCCTTGTCCTCGCCCGCCATCTCGACGACGGCGGCACAGGTGTGGGCGTTGTGAGTGGCGAACTGCGGGTAGATGCGGTCGCGCCGATCGAGCAGCATTTGGGCGCAGGCCATGTAGCTGACATCGGTGTTGACCTTGCGGGTGAAGACAGGGAAGGTCTTCACACCCATCTCTTGGGAAAGCTTGATTTCGGTATCCCAGTAAGCGCCTTTTACCAGGCGTACCATGATCTTGCGGTTGTATCGCTCGGCGAGCTCGTAGAGTGTCTCGATCATCGGCGCGGCGCGGCGCCCGTAAGCCTGCACGACCACCCCGAAGCCATCCCAGCCGTCCAGGCTGGGGTCGGCCATCAGGGCTTCGATCACGTCGAGGGAGAGATCCAGCCGGTCTTGCTCTTCGGCGTCGATATTGAAACCGATATTGGCCTTGGCCGCCTGCTGCACCAACTCTTTGGCGCGGGGCAGGAGTTCCGCCATTACCGTGTCACGGTGGGTGTATTCATAGCGCGGGTGCAGCGCCGAGAGCTTCACCGAAATGCCGGGGCTCCCGCGCACGTCGCCCTTGGCCTGCTCGGCGATGGCGGAGATCGCTTTGGCATACGCTTCATGATAGCGAACGGCATCTTCGTCGGTGCGTGCCGCTTCGCCCAGCATATCGTAGGAGTAGGTATAGCCCTGTTTCTCGAGCTCACGGGCATTCTTCATGCCTTCTTCGATGGTCTGGCCAAGTACGAACTGGCGGCCAAGAATCTTCATCGACTGGCCAACCGCCTTGCGTACCACCGGCTCGCCCATGCGGCGTACTAGGCCGCGCAGCGCCCGCGTCGGGCCTTTAGGATCTTCTTCCAGCACCTTGCCGGTCAGCAGCAGCGCCCAGGTCGAGGCATTGACCATCGATGAGGAGGACTTGCCCAGGTGGGCGCCCCAGTCGGAGGGCTCAATCTTATCGTGGATCAGGTCGTCGATGGTTTCCGCATCGGGCACGCGCAGCAGCGCCTCTGCCAGACACATTAGGCCAACGCCCTCGGTGGTCGAGAGCCCGTACTCGGCCAGGAACGCCTCCATCATTGAAGGCGACCTTTCTTTACGCACACGCTCCACGTACTTGGCGCCAGCGGCGGCAACCTTCTTGCGGTCATCCTCCGACAACTTAATACGTTCGATAAGCCCGTGCAGCACATCTGCCTCGTTGGCATCGTAGTGGGTGCGAATGCGTGAGCGTAGATCACTCACGTCGCTATGCAGATGATTGTTCATACTGGGTCTCTCCTTGCTAGCCGACACTTAGGCGTTGCTGCGTCGGTTAGGATGTAGTCATACTTTTTGCAGTCAACACAAAATAACAAACCTAAAGAGGGCTCCCGCGGGAGCCCTCTTGATACGCTCAATGTGTGCTGAGCGCTTACTTGCGTTCGATATGCTGATATTCACCAGAGTCGTTAGTCATGTTGCTCACCACTAGGATGGCAATAAAAGACGCGATAAAGCCAGGAATGATTTCGTACACACCTGGGCCACCCAGGAACTCACCATTCCATCCCAGTGAGATCCAGATCATAACGGTAACAGCACCTACCACCATGCCAGCGATGGCACCATTGCCGTTCGTGCGTGGCCACATCAGCGATAGAATGATCAACGGTCCAAATGCCGCACCGAACCCTGCCCAAGCGTTACTGACCAGCCCCAGAACCTGGGAGTTTTCGTCAGAGGCAATAACCGCTGCCACAATGCCCACAAGTACAACACAGACACGGCCTACGGCGACACACTGCGCTTCAGTTGCGTTTTTGTGCAGGAATAGGCGATAGAAGTCTTCGGTCAGTGACGAAGACGCCACTAGAAGCTGGCTTGAAACGGTGCTCATAACCGCTGCAAGCAGCGCCGCATATAGGAAGCCGGTAATCAACGGATGGAACAGTAGGTCTGCCAGGATGATAAAGATCGTTTCCGGATCTTGGACATCAATACCGTTGCGGATCGCATAGGCCCGGCCGAAGATGCCCAAAGAAACGGCACCAATCAGCGAGATAAGCATCCAGCCCATGCCAATGTTGCGGGCAACGGGCACCTCCTTGAGTGTGCGGATCGCCATGAAGCGCACAATGATGTGCGGCTGGCCGAAATAACCCAGGCCCCAGGTCACAGCCGACAGCCACCCGATGAAGGTCAGCCCCGACGTCCAGGAAAGCAGGGTGGGATCGACTTCATTCAGGGTCTGTGTGGCCTGCGATAAACCGCCGCCACCTTCGCCAAACAGCACTACCGCTGGCATGATCACCAGTGCCAGCATCATGATGCAGCCTTGCACGAAGTCCGTCATGCTCACTGCCAGGAAGCCGCCGACAACCGTATAAATAAGTACCACGCCCAGGGTGATCATAACACCCATGGCGTAGTTGCTCATGTCGCCGAAGTTGTAAATGCCAGTAAACGCGCTTTCAAACAGCTTGCCGCCCGCCACCAGGCCTGACGCGGTATAGACTGCGAAAAAGATCACGATAACGATGGCAGACACTGTGCGCAGTGACATGGAACGGGTGGGGAAGCGGTTTGCCAGGAACGCTGGAATGGTGATCGCATTGCCATAGTGAACAGTCTGTTCACGCAAGCGCGGAGCAACAAGAATCCAGTTAAATAACGCCCCCACGAGCAAACCAATGCCGATCCAGGCGGAACCCAAGCCAGATACGAACATTGCCCCAGGCAAGCCAAGCAGCAACCAGCCGCTCATATCCGACGCACCGGCCGACAGGGCCGCTACTTTTGGGCTGAGGGTACGACCACCCAGCATGTAATCTTCAGAGGAAGAGGTGGATTTGCGCATCGCATAAATACCGATGCCGACCATAAGCGCAAAGTACGCAATGAGACTGATCCAAACACCAATAGCCATATAACTTCTCCAATTATTCAGGACGGAGCTAGCTCCGACAGGTTATTGCGCATACCGGGAAAAATCCGGTAATGGCGCAGTCTTGTTGTTAGCCCCTTTTCATACCCATGTTAATGGCCCTGGAGAGCCCGCTAAAGATGAAGTCAGAAAGGTCGGTGGCACCTTTGTATGTAATGATCCCTATATTATTTTCGACCATGAGATAGTTTCCTGTTCAGGAGTTCAGGTTAGTGATGTTGATGAGTGGCTCACTCATCGCCTAGCGCCAACAGCGACGCATTCCCGCCTAAGGCAGCGGTGTTATTAGTAACGGTTTTCTCGGTGACAAAGCGCTGCAAATAGTGAGGGCCACCGGCTTTTGGGCCGGTGCCGGAGAGCCCTTGACCACCAAACGGCTGTACGCCTACCACTGCACCGATGATATTACGATTGATATACACATTGCCCACCCGCATTTTCTGCGCTATTTCAGCGGCGAAGGATTCGTTGCGGCTATGCACACCAAAGGTCAGGCCGTAGTTGCGACCATTGATATCGTTGATGACCTTATCAAGCTCGCTGGCTTTGTAGCGGACGATGTGGAGCACCGGCCCGAACTGCTCACGGGTAAGCGCATTGATGCTGTCGATAGTGAAGGCCACGGGGGCAACAAAAGTGCCGTCCTGGGTGTGTTCAGCGGCCATCGGTGTTTCTGCGATCAGGCGATTTTCGGCCTTGAGATTTTCAATGTGCTCCAGCAAGCCCTTGCGGGCGTCTTCGTCGATGACTGGCCCCACATCGGTGCCCAGGTCGCGAGGGTCGCCAATACGTAGCTCGTTCATCGCGCCTTTGAGGATTTCAATCACTCGGTCGGCAACGTCGTCTTGCAGATACAATACGCGAAGTGCCGAACAGCGCTGCCCGGCGCTCTGGAAGGCTGACTGAATCACATCCACGACTACCTGCTCGGGCAGGGCGGTGGAGTCCACAATCATGGCGTTCATGCCGCCGGTTTCGGCGATCAATGTGGGCAGCGGGGCGTTTTCCCGTGCTGCCAGGGCGCGGTTGATAATTTGTGCGGTGTCGGTACCACCGGTAAATACCACCCCGGTAACTCGCGGGTCGGAGGTCAATACGCTGCCTACCGTCGGGCCATCACCGGGCAGTAGCTGAACCACATCTCGAGGCATGCCCGCTTCATACAGCAGCTCAATCACCCGGTGGGCGACAATAGAGGTTTGCTCGGCGGGTTTGGCCAGTACGGTGTTGCCCGCCACTGCTGCCGCGACTACCTGGCCGCAGAAGATTGCCACCGGGAAGTTCCAGGGGCTAATCGCGGCGAACACGCCTTTGCCGCCCATCATCAACCGGTTGGATTCGCCGGTGGGGCCAGGCAGCATAATCGCTTCGCCGAAATCCTCTTCTGCGCGCATGGCATAGAAACGGCAGAAGTCGACGGCTTCTTTGATCTCATCGACACCGTCAGTGAGCAGTTTGCCGCCTTCCCGTGAACAAAGCGCCATCAGCTCCGGCATATGCACTTCCATCAAATCACCCAAGCGACGCACTATGGCTGCGCGTTGGGCCACGGGCGTGGCATCCCAGCGGGGGAACGCAGCCCAGGCAGCATCCAGCGCCTTTGTGGCTTGCTCTTTGCTGGTCCACTGCACGCTGCCCACGGTGTTGCGGCGGTCATAAGGGCTGGTGACGCTATGGGTATTAGCGGCGTCGTCGGCAACGTCAAAGGCGAGCAGCGGTTTGGCCGGGTACTGCTTATCCATAAACGCGCTCATCTGCTCCATTAGCGGGTAGTAGTGGCTGCGAATATTGAGGTTTACCCCGCGGGAGTTGCGACGTTTAGGGCCGTAAATATCCTTGGGTAGCGGAATGTTCGCATTGGCCAGGTTTTTCTGCTGGCGCAGGGTCTCAATCGGGTGCTGGCACAGTGATTTGACGGCTACGTCGGGGTCGACCAACTGGTGCACAAACGATGAGTTGGCGCCGTTTTCAAGCAGGCGGCGAACCAGGTAGGGCAACAGGTCCTTATGGGCACCCACCGGCGCATAAATACGGCAGTAGGTGCCTTCTGGGGCACGCTCAAGGGCAGCGTCATAAAGGGCTTCGCCCATGCCGTGCAGACGCTGAAACTCGAACGGACGGCTGTCGCGGTTGGCGAACTCAAGGATCGTTGTCACGGTATGGGCGTTGTGGGTCGCGAACTGCGGGAAGATTCGCCCACGGGTGTCATTCGAGAGCAGGAACTGAGCGCAGGCTAGGTAGGCCACATCGGTGCCTGCTTTACGGGTAAACACTGGATAGCCGTCGACCCCAAGCTGCTGGGACTCTTTAATTTCAGTATCCCAGTAGGCGCCTTTGACCAAGCGTAGCGGAATCTCGTCACCCTGTTGGTCGGCCAAGCGGTTGATGTACTGCAGCACCGGCAGGGCGCGCTTGGAGTAGGCCTGTACGACTAAGCCGAAATGCCCCCAGCCCTTAGCGGCTGCGCTTTCGTAAACGGCACGGAAGACTTCCAGCGAAATCTCTAGGCGATCAATCTCTTCAGCGTCAATGGTTAAGGCCACATCCAGCTCACGTGCCTTGCTAACCAGTTTGATAACGGTGTCGACCAGCTCGGTCAACACCTGCTCGCGGCGGCCAAACTCATAACGCGGGTGTAACGCAGAGAGCTTGATGGAGACCGACGGCGCTGGGGTTTTATCGCTGAGGGTCTTGCACGTTTTGCCTACCTGCTCGATGGCACGTGCGTAGTCGTCAAAATAGCGCTGGGCATCGTCCCGGGTGCGGGCGGCTTCACCCAGCATATCGTAAGAGTAGCTATAGCCTTTATTGAACAGGGGCTTTGAGCGCTTGAGGGCTTCGTTAATGTCGCGACCCAACACAAACTGCTTGCCCATGATCTTCATCGCTTCGTACATG
Source organism: Vreelandella boliviensis LC1 (assembly GCF_000236035.1). Taxonomy (GTDB): domain Bacteria; phylum Pseudomonadota; class Gammaproteobacteria; order Pseudomonadales; family Halomonadaceae; genus Vreelandella; species Vreelandella boliviensis. The sequence goes on along the minus strand of NZ_JH393258.1, from coordinate 197,089 downwards.
GCACGGCGAATAACCGGCTCGCCCATACGATTGACCATGCGATTAATGAAGTTGGCGGGCTGCCCCTCTTTGGGGTGATCCAATTTCAGCACGCGGCCAGTCATCAATAAGCCCCAGGTAGAGGCATTGACCATCCACGATTCGCTCTTGCCGATGTGAGACTGCCAATCGGCGGGGCCGAGTTTGTCTTCAATCAAGGCATCGGCGGTGGCTTTATCGGGAATGCGCAGCATGGCTTCCGCCAGGCACATCAGCATCAGGCCTTCGTGGGTGTCCAGGCTGTACTGCTGTAGCAGCTCGTCAATCGTGTCAACGGCGGTGTCCATCTTTCGGACATCCTCAACCATCGCTGCTGTGTTGGCTTCAATGCGGACAAAGTCTTCGCGGTCGGAATTCAACACCTCGATCAGTTCGCTGACATAGGCATTTTCGTCCACTAAGTAGTGGTCGCTAACGCGCGTCATGAGGGTGTCGAGATCAGTTTGCCAGATGGCAGGGTCGCGCATGTTATTGGCATTGAGCATTGAAGCCCCCCGAAAGTCTGAGCAGAACGAATGGGTAGCAGGGCGTGGTGCCCAAGCAAATAAGCGAATGTAGAGTGCAGCCACCTTTGGTGTATGTTGATTTCACGGTAAAACGTGTCAATTCCGCGGCAAGAGCAACGGCTATACGACTTTAGTAGAGTTTTTGCTGGCCTGCTAGTGGCCCTAAAGAAGTGTTTGATGGGCTAATTGCTACCGGTGGTACATCCGCTTGGCGCAATTGGCGCGGCGACAATCCGTAACTGCAGCGAAATGCATGGGAGAGCGCGCTTTGATTGGCAAAGCCGGTTTGAATAGCAATATCGGTGAGTGGAAGGCGGCTCTGCAGAACCAACTGACGAGCTGCATGGAGCCGCTGGCGCTTGACGTACTGCCAGGGCGAAAGCCCCGTTTGAGCGCGGAAACAGTCGGAAAAATGCGCTTCGCTTAGACAGGCTAGACGCGCTAAATCGGCGACGCGTAGGTCTTCAGCGAGATGCTGGCGAATAAAGCGGTTAATGCGAGTCAAATCCAGGCGCTGCTGAGTGCTTTTGGTGGCTGTGCCTAAGCGCGCCTTAAGTGAGCCCAGCAGCGTGGCGGCTAAGCGGTCTTGCTGAAAGGATTTAGTCGACGTATCAAACCCTTGAGCAAGTTCGCTTTGCATAAACGCTAGGTAGTGGCGCAGTGCGTTATCTAGGCCAAAAAAGCGCGGAGCGTCAAACAGTGCTACCAGTTCTCGGTTCTCACCGGTTAGCGCGGGGGCGTCTTCGGGAAGATCGAAAATTAATTGCCGGTTATGGCCGTAACCTGAGTAGTAGTGTTCGTGATTAGCGGGCACGATACAGCCCGAAAATGCATTGACGCGTCCACCCAATCCTTCAATTTCAAATTCTGATGAGCCGCACAGCGTAATCACAATCTGATGAAAATCATGGGTGTGGTGATGCGTTGCGCTGGCTAGCGGTATTTGTCGGATGGTGCTGGTCATGCAGGCCTCCGGAGTTGCATTAGGTCAGTTGCATTAGGTCAGTTGCCGTAGGTCTCCTGAACCGCAATACGCTTTTAAATCGCAACAGCTACTGCTGGTGGAGGGCAGTGTGGGCGGATAAGTGGTCGCGAAGAGCCTGAAGTTCTGCTTGCCCCTCTTGATTGAGCAGCGGCTTGCCCTGTGCAACCATCCAGCGTCGGCCATGCTGCTCCATTAAGTGCGCGGCTCGGCGTCTAATGCTGTCCAAGTACTCGTTGTGTCGAATGGGGTAACCGATCATCGCGTTCCACTCGGATTCGCTCACCTGACTGTTGAGCGCTTTATCAAACAGCGCCAGTAAATCTTTGGGCTCAGTGCGGTAGCGTGGGGTGCTTGAAGTCACCAGCACCAGCATAACCGCACCAATCACGAGTAAGCAGACTCCAAACACTAATAAATACAGCGCCATCCGCTCTGCTCCTGGGCGTCATCCGTTAATAAATAGCTACGTAATTATATGCTTGGTGCCACTAGGGACGATAATTTTACTTTTTTTGCGAACTTTTCCTTCACAACGTGTCTTAGTATGTACAGGCAACATGCGATAGCAGTCGCTAAAGTTGTTGTTCTGGCTCTATTGTTTTGATCCCTTGCTTCCGCTACTCCTTGAGTAGCGGTTTTTTTTGTCTAAAGCATAACTGTTTTCAAAACCTGTTTCTGAAAACCCGCTTTTGTAAAGCTAGTTTTGAAAATCTAGGTCGAACGTTTAACAGCTCTGCTAATGGCGTCGCATAGCTAGCAGCGCTACCAGGATATCACGTCGCGTCACAATTCCTATTAGACGCTGCTGCTCCACCACCGGGTAAATTTTGGGTTTAGGGCCAAGCATCTCCTGGGCCAGGTCGGTAATGCTTTTATTGGGAGAGACGCTGAGCACTTCGTGGCGCATCATCTCTTTCACCAGGGGAGCTTCGTCATCATGGTAAATACTGTCCAGCACACGGCCCATGACATCCTGCTCTGAAATAAAGCCGATTAAACGATCGGCATCATCAACTACCGGTGCACCAGGTAGACGGTGAAGTGCCAGCCCTTTAGCCAAGGTGGTGATCGAGGCGTTGGGTGAGACACGGTAGCAATCGCGGGACATGATATCGCGAACGATGTTGGGGGTTGCTCTATTCATCATGGACACTCCTTGCTCATCTTGTTCGTCTTCATCTTGTTCATCGCCATGGCAAGCAGGGCATCGCAAGCAAAGCGATCTGATCAGTTGTCTCTAGGTGCTAAAGTAGCATCGACTCTTTCACTGTAGGTGATTTAAAACACAGCGCTCAGCCTGCAAAGCATCTTTATTCAACGCTGTAAGTACTGAATTTTCTAAGCCGTTAATTTTCTAACCGCTCAAATGACCCGCAAATTAACGCATTAAGGAGCCACCCATGGATGCACGTGAGTACTTAAATCGCAAAGGGGTGGGTCTTGACCGAGACCCTGACCGGCCGAATACCTTGGAAGAGAAAGCCTGGGAGCGTGCGCGTGGTTCCGGGCAGCAACGGCCAAAATCGGGTACGCCTCACGATTGGGAAGATTGGGAGCGCCACCACGATGATCTTGCTGAAGGGGCTGAAACCTTAGAGCAAAAAATTGATAAAGAGGCCCATCGGCTTGCCCAAGAGCGGGCAGCTAAGGCTGCAGTAGAGCCCGCTGCCAGCACTGTGGAGCACTTCACGCCGCCGCCCAAAGCTGAACCTGCGCATGCCCAGGTTGAACCACCCAAAGTGACCACTGGGCAGCAAGCAGAGCAAGCTGTGTCGGAGCCTGGCACGTTAACACTTGCCTATTATGCTCTAGCGCTACTCCTCCCACCGTTGGCGGTGGGTTTAACCCTGGGGGGCAGCAAACGGGTAGGCTTAGCCGTGCTACTCACGCTAGCGGGCTGGCTGCCCGGCGTTGTATATGCATTTTGGTGGTTGCAGCAGCGCTAACTAAATACGTTATGGGGCGTTTACTGCTTGGCAGCCTCCCACAGGTGCGTATAATCCGCGTAAACTAATTTATAAAATGAGGTTTACGATGGGTTATCTGATCAGCGTCACCGCCCTATGGGCCTTCTCCTTTTCGCTGATAGGGGTGTATTTAGCGGGTCAGGTCGATAGCTACTTTGCGGTGCTGTTGCGGGTAACGCTTGCCATGCTGGTGTTTTTGCCCTTTTTACGCCCCAGCTTGCTGCGAGGTAAGCAGCGGCTAGCGCTTATGGGTTTAGGTGCCATACAGTTGGGAGTGATGTACACCTTCTTCTACCAATCTTTTTTGCTGCTGTCGGTACCTGAAGTCCTGCTGTTCACTATTTTTACGCCTATTTATATCGCACTGCTGGATGATTTGCTGTTTGGGCGCTTTACGCCGATCTATATCGTCACCGCGCTGCTCGCCGTCGTCGGAGCGGGGGTTATTCGCTACGACGGTGTTGATAGCGGTTTCTGGGCAGGCTTTTTAGTCGTGCAGGGGGCAAACCTCTGTTTCGCGCTAGGCCAAGTAGGCTATCGTCGTTTAGCCGCTGACTTACCTCCCACCCTGGTCTGGCACAATGTCTTTGGCTGGTTTTTTATTGGCGCGATGGTAGTGGCACTGCCCGCCTATCTATTCTTTGGTAACAGCGCGGCACTGCCTACCACATCACTACAATGGGGCGTGCTCGCATGGTTGGGGCTAGTCGCGTCTGGCGTGGGCTATTTCGCATGGAACCAGGGTGCCACCAAAGTGGATGCCGGTACCCTGGCGATTATGAACAATGCGCTGGTACCAGCAGGTCTAATCGTCAACTTAGTGATTTGGAACCGCGATGCGGATATTCCCCGCCTTCTGTTAGGTGCACTTATCATGGCAGCCTCACTATGGCTCAACCACTGGTGGAGTAAGCGTCGCCAAGTGGTCGTCAGTTAAGCCCATTTGCCCGATAGCTGAGGTGACTCCATAATGGCAGCTTATGTTAGCGAGAGTCGGCCCATGAGCAACACCTTATCAGCAGATGCTAAGTCTTCAGAGACTGTGTCTTCAGGGACTATTTCGTCGCCCTCCAACGATCAATCAAGCAGGCCCTTCAAAACTATCGGGCTGATTGGTCGGCTGGGGAGCGACAAAGTGGTCGACTCCCTTCAGCGCCTAATGACCTACCTGACTGCCCATGATTACTCGGTGTTGGTAGAAGACCGTACCGCCACCGCCTTGCCGCATTACGGCCAACCGGAAGCGAGTCGCCGCATGCTGGGTGAGCTGTGCGACTTGGTGATTGTGGTGGGAGGCGATGGCAGCTTGCTGGGCGCGGCGCGGGCGCTATGCCGAAGTGGTACGCTGATTCTAGGCGTTAATCGGGGTCGTTTGGGGTTTCTCACCGATATCTCCCCAGATGAGCTGGAAACCCGCGTCGCTGAAGTGCTGGCGGGGGAGTTTGAGGTTGAACAGCGTTTTTTACTCGATGCCGTGCTTTATCGTAATGGCGTTGCCGTGGGTAATGGTGATGCACTTAACGAAGTCGTCCTGCACCCCGGCAAAGCGGTGCGCATGATTGAGTTTGAACTGTTTATTGATGGGCAGTTTGTGTATAGCCAGCGCAGCGATGGCTTGATTGTCGCTACCCCCACCGGCTCTACGGCCTATGCGCTTTCTGGCGGCGGGCCGATTATGCACCCCAAGCTTGATGTAGTAACGCTGGTGCCGATGTTCCCACATACCCTGTCGAGCCGCCCCATTGTGATTGATGCCGCCAGCGAAATACGCATTCATATTGGCGAAACCAATCAATCCTACCCGCACATCAGCTGCGATGGACAGACCCGAGCGGTAGCCAAACCCAACGATGTGTTGGTGATTACCCGCAAGCCTGAGCGTATCCAGCTAGTACATCCCATCGGGCATAATTTCTATGAAGTGCTGCGCAGCAAATTAGGCTGGAGCAATCGGCTGGGGGATTGAGTATGGAGGGCTACGACCTTATTGGGGATGTTCACGGCTGCGGCGCCACGCTGGCCTCACTGCTGGAAAAACTGGGTTACCATCAGCGCAACGGCGTGTATCGTCACCCCCGTCGCAAAGTGATATTTCTGGGCGACCTGATTGATCGCGGCCCAAGGATTCGCCTGGCGGTGACCATTGCCCGACGAATGGTCGAGCAGGGCGAGGCGTATATCGTCATGGGCAATCACGAATACAATGCCCTGGCGTATACCCACCCTGGGCCTGCAGGTAGCCACAAACGCTGGTTACGCGAGCATACCCCGCGGCATAATCGTATTATTCAAGACACCCTGGAGCAGTATCGCGACTATACCAACGAGTGGGACGACACCCTGGCGTGGTTTAAAACCATTCCGCTGTGTTTAGAAGTCGATGGTATCCGCGTGGTGCATGCCTGCTGGGATGAGGCGCTGATTGAAGAGCTTAAGCAGCGCCACCCAGATGGCTGCATGGACACCCAGTTTCTGATTGAGTCCACCGACCCCAGCACCCAGGCGTTTCGAATCTTAGATCGCCTCACTCGGGGGCCGCATGTCTCCCTGCCTGCGGGTATTGCGATACACTCTGGTGATGGCTTTACGCGGAAAAGCTTTCGCGCTCATTTTTGGGCCCAGGCTCCAAAGCAGTGGGGCGATGTGGTCTTTCAGCCAGATAACCTGCCCGGTGATCTTGAAACCCGTGAATTGACCGACGAAGAGCGCCAGAAGCTTAGCTATTACGGGCCAGAACAGCCGCCGCTGTTTATCGGCCACTACTGGTGTGAAGGCATACCGGCACTGCCGACGAATAATATCGCCTGTCTGGATTATAGTGCCGTCAAATATGGACGTTTAGTGGCTTATCGCTGGAGTGGTGAGACGGTCTTAAATGCCGATCATTTTGTGTGGATTAAAGTACCGAAAGAGGAACGGGCACTGCCGAAACCTTGGGAAATCGACTTTGATTAACCGCGGCGATTAACAAATGTTTCTTTTAATTACATAAAATTACATATTTTTTTCAAAACGGCTGAACTAACCCTGCTGTCGGCTATCAGAGTAAGTGTTCCCTTGAATGATCCCTTGCTTTTATTCCCCGGCGGTTCCCACCGCCGGTTTTTTTTGCCTGTCTTTTGGCAGCCGTGTGGTTAATTCAGTAATTGTCTTCAATAGCTACCCGCTGCGGACAGCGTGCCGCACGCGCTTTAATTAGAGGGATGTTATGCATCCAGTGATGCTTCTGCCCGATCATGCGGATACGAGCGAATTGCGCCAGGCACTCTGGCGCCATCGCATTGGTCACCGCATTACCGATGAAGCGGACGGTCAACTGCTCTGGATCGCCGACCCACGCCAGCTTAACGAACTTAAAGCACTGCTAGAGCGCTGGCAGCAGGGTGAACCCCTGGTGCTTCAACAGGCTGCTCAGCGCCCGCGAACCATGACCAACTCATTGGCATCGCTAAAGCAAGTGCCGGTAACGGCGCTGATGATCGTGATTAGTCTGGTGATATTTGCCCTGATGGGTGTTTTTGGTGACCAGTTGATTGTCACTCTAACCATCGTGCCGATAGGTATTTCAGGTGGTGAACTGGTATTTGGCAACCTTTCTCAAACGCTTACCTCTGGGCAAGTATGGCGCTTGTTATCGCCTGCTTTTCTGCACTTTGGCTGGATGCATTTAATATTCAACCTGATGTGGGTGTGGTATTTCGGGCGTCAGATTGAAGCGCTACAGGGCAGCCGCACCATGCTACTGCTGCTTATCGTAGCGGGTATTGGCGCGAATGTGGCGCAGTACGCGACCGGCACTGTGCTATTCGGCGGCATGTCCGGGGTGGTTTATGCCTTACTGGCCCACGTTTGGTTGATGTCACGCCGGGTTCCCCACAGTGGTTTCTTTGTACCGCAAATGCTGGTGGTCTTTATGCTCGGCTGGATGGTGTTCACCATGACCGATATGGCGGGCAGCGTTGGCTTTGGCAATGTCGCTAATGAAGCGCATTTGGGCGGTTTGCTCGTGGGGTTGGTCACAGGCTGGTATTATTCATCCCGCCGTTTGAAAAATCGTTAAGAGGCCTGCAATGAGCGAAATGACGTTCGAAAAAATGATCAACCAGATGACCCCGGCGATTTACGAAAGCCTGAAACAGGCGGTATCGCTGCGCAAATGGCCTGACGGTCGCCGCTTAACGCCGGAGCAGACCGAACTTTGCCTGGAAGCCGTTATGCGTTTTGAGGCGGAGAACAACGTGCCGGAAGAGAACCGCGTAGGCTACCTAGAGCAGCGTACCTGCGGGGCAGCGACTAGCGGTGCTGGCGTAACGCCTGAAATGGCGGGCTTGGCACGAGATGCCACGCGTGATTGAAGTGGCCGTGCCAGACTTTTCAGTACCGGGTTCTTCAGTACCGGGTTTTTCAGTACAGGGCTGTTTAAGCAAAATGGCGGCAGCGCTACCCAGCCGCCCAGACGAACAGGTAGATTACCACTTGCGCGCGGGCGAGCACCGGGTTGCGCTAAACGAGCGCATTGGTGAGCCGCTTAGCTTGCGCTGGACAGGTGCCATTGCCTGTACCCACTGCGGGCGGGCGACCAAGAAGAGCTTTGCCCAAGGCCATTGCTACCCCTGCTTCAAGCGGTTAGCCCAGTGCGATACCTGCATTATGAAGCCGGAAACCTGCCACTTTTTTCAAGGTACCTGCCGTGAGCCGGAGTGGGGCGAGCGGCACTGCTTCCAGCCCCACATCGTCTATTTGGCTAACTCCTCAGGGCTCAAGGTCGGCATTACCCGCAAAACCCAAATGCCTACCCGCTGGTTGGATCAAGGCGCAATTCAGGCGCTGCCGATACTGGAAGTGGATACGCGTCAGCAGTCTGGGTTTGTCGAAATGCTGTTTAAACAGCAGGTGGCCGACCGCACCAACTGGCGGGCCATGCTCAAAGGTGACGTCGAGACCATGGATTTGAGCGCCGAGCGTGACCGTTTGCTCAGCCTGTTAGCCAATGGCTTAAACCAACTGCGTGAGACCCATGGCGCGGAGGCGATTCGCACCCTGGAAGCGGTGCCGCAGCATTTTCACTACCCTGTCAGCGTTTTCCCCAAAAAAGTGGTCTCGCATAATTTCGATAAGCAGCCGCTGGTGGAAGGCGTGCTGCAAGGCATCAAAGGTCAGTATTTGATCCTTGATAGCGGGGTGATTAATCTTCGCAAATTCACGGGTTACGAGATACAAGTGAGTTAAGCGGCTAGCCAGATGAGGGGGTTTTGACTAAGGTAAGGGAGTGATCTGATCCCGCCTTATGCAACGCAAGGAAGCCCCGATGCCTTGGCTTAAACTGCTTCACATTGCCGCGCTAGTGATCTGGTGCGGTTCGCTGCTCTATCTGCCTGCCTTACTCAGCCAGGCGCTACAATTGCGCAAAGACTCTGGCTTTGCCCAGGGCACGCCGCCCATGCCTCGGTTCTTCTATAACTCTATTGCTACTCCAGCTGCCCTGGTGGCGATTGCCTCAGGCACGCTGCTGTTTCTCGTGCATGGCCTGCTGGGCGGCTGGCTGATCTTAAAGCTGGGCGCCGTCGTGGCCATGGTGGCTGCCCACGGCTGTTTTGGCTGGTTAATACTGCGCCTTGAGATGGGCCACTATCGCTGGGTTAAGCCCGCAAACTGGACGGCGCTCTGTTTAGCCCTGGCAGGCATTCTAAGCGTATTGGGGTTTGTGTTAGCAAAACCGCTGGACTGGAGCTAACACCATGACATCTAACGTATTAGCGTTAATCCTCAACCTCGACCCCCACCGCGTGTTCATACACCAGTTGACCACCCAGCCAGCCCGCCAGGGCGATCAACGCGGCGGTGACCAGCGAGACGGCCAGCCCCCAGGGCAGAATCGCACTCGGGTCATTGAAGCGCAGCAGCCAGTTCAGCGACGCCAACGAGAGCATCACCACCGCGACGATGGCGTGGCTCCAGCCGGTAATCAGGCGGCGAATGCGCGGCACGGTGACCAGATCGATAATGCCCGCCGTACTGGCAATCCAGCCGCCAAACGCGCCGACGCCTGCCAGCCACAGGCCAGCGCGCAACCAGAAGGGATCGCCACTCAGCAGGTAACCGATATCGCTTGCCACCAGCGCCATCAGGGCTGCAACAGGGAAGTGAATCATCACGGGATGAAGCGGGTGGCCGGCGAGAGAGGCGCGGCTTTTAATCGAGCGCTGACGAGGTTTTGCCATGGTCACTTCCTGTGGGCCGAAACAGCAATTCAAGGGATGAGGCACACTATTCAACGCTTAACCCTACAGCGGGTCAACTCACTTGGCATAACTCTAGCGCTACTGGCTGGGCTGTTGCTAACCGGTTGCGCAGGGGATAAGTCTATTCTAGACCCAGCTGGCCAGGCCGCGCGAGACGTGGTGATGATCTGGTGGGTGATGCTGGGTTTTGGCACTGTGGTTCTAGTGCTGGTCACCGCTTTCTGGCTGTATACCTTCAAGCGTAAAGAAGTAACGCGAACGCCTGCTGATGAGCGCAAAATTGCGCGCCGCTGGATTATTGGTGGCGGCATTGTGCTGCCGGTGGCGAGCATTACCGCGCTATTGGCTTTCGGGGTGCCCACTGGGCAGCGTTTATTGCCGCTGCCGTTAGCAGATCCACCGGAAGTCATCGAAGTTATCGGCCATCAGTGGTGGTGGGAAGTTCGCTACCCAGGGGCTGAAGGGGGCGAGGTGGTGACCGCTAATCAGCTCATTATGCCGGCGGGAGAGCCGGTCGATTTTCACGTCACCGGTGCTGATGTCATTCACGCCTTCTGGGTGCCGCGCCTGGGGGGAAAGATCGATATGGTTCCCGGGCGGGTGAATAAGATCCGCTTGGAAGCGGATGAACCGGCGGTATTCGGCGCCCAGTGCGCCGAGTTCTGCGGTGCCCAGCATGCCCAAATGCAGCTCTATGTAGAAGCCGTCGAACGCGACGATTACGAAACTTGGCTGGCCGCCCGTCAAACGGAGCAACTGGCAGCGCTAGCGGTAAACGACCAACAGCATGACTCGGCCAGGGAGGCCTTTATGACCCATTGCGCGAGCTGCCACCGGGTAGCGGGACTCTCCTCGGGTAGGGAGGGGCCGGATCTTTCTGATCTTGGCAGCCGCACCAGCCTTGGGGCGGGCATTATGGCTATGGAGGAGGGGGCGGTAACCCGCTGGCTACAGCACCATCAAGACTTAAAGCCGGGCAACAAAATGCCGCCCCACGATGATATTGAGACGGCCACCTTGGAGAGCCTGGGTGCTTGGCTGGAGACGCTCACCCCATGACCACTATCAGCCGTGAAGCGACCCCCGAGGGCGATAACATCAAAGGCCCCCATCAACTGCACAGCGACTTGCACGAGATCTGGGGCAACCCACGTGGCTTGCAAGCCCTCACCATTGTTAACCACACCACGCTCGGCCTGCGTTTTATGGTCACCGGAATGGTGTTCTTCTTGATCGGCGGCCTGCTGGCCATGCTGGTGCGCACCCAGCTGGCGCTCCCTGATCAAGACTTTATGTCGCCGGATATCTATAACCAAGTCACCACCATGCACGGCACGGTGATGATGTTCCTGTTCGCCATCCCCATGCTTGAAGGGTTGGCGATTTATATGATCCCCAAAATGATCGGTGCCCGGGATCTAGTCTGCCCCCGGCTTACGTCGCTGGGGTACTGGTGCTATCTGTTTGGCGGCATCATCCTGTCGTTTAGTTTGGTGTTAGAGATGGCGCCGGACAGCGGCTGGTTTATGTATACCCCGCTTAGCAGCAGCGAGTATTCACCGGGGTTGGGCTCCGATTTTTGGCTGCTAGGGATTACCTTTGTTGAGATCTCCGCGCTGTCTGCCGGGGTCGAGCTGGTGGTCTCGATTCTGCGTACCCGCACCCAAGGCATGGCGCTGCACAAAATGCCGCTGTTTGCCTGGTATATCCTCGCCATGGCGCTGATGATTGTGGTCGGCTTCCCGCCACTGATTCTGGGCAGTATTTTGCTGGAGCTTGAGCGCGCGGTGGGGATGCCGTTTTTTGAAGTGGCGGGTGGCGGTGACCCGATTCTTTGGCAGCACCTGTTCTGGTTGTTTGGCCATCCCGAGGTGTACATCATCTTTCTGCCCGCAGCGGGCATAGTCTCCACGCTGATACCGGTGTTCGCTGGCCGTCCGATTGTTGGCTATGGCTGGGTGGTATTTGCCATTGCCGTGACAGGCTTTATCAGTTTCGGTCTCTGGGTTCACCACATGTTTACCGTGGGCATCCCGCAACTGGCCCAGGCGTTCTTCTCCGCCGCCAGTATGTTGGTGGCGGTGCCCACAGCGATACAGGTGTTTGTTTGGCTGGCCACGCTATGGTTGGGTAAGCCCAAGATGAAGCTGCCGATGCTGTGGATCATGGGGTTCCTGATTATCTTTGTGTGTGGCGGCCTAACCGGGGTAATGCTGGCGCTGGTGCCGTTTAACTGGCAGGTGCACGACACCCACTTTGTCGTAGCGCATATGCACTATGTGCTGGTGGGCGGAATGTTCTTCCCGCTAATTGCCGGGCTCTACTACTGGCTGCCGCTGTTTTCAGGGCGGATGCCGTCTGAAACCCTGGGTAAATGGGGCTTTTGGCTGACCTTCCTGGGCTTTAACGGCACCTTCCTGATCATGCACTGGACGGGGCTGCTGGGTATGCCGCGGCGGGTTTACTCCTATGAGACGGGCATGGGCTGGGATATTTTCAACCTGCTGTCATCCATGAGTAGCTTTATCATGTCCGCGGGGATTGCCATGGTGCTGCTCGATTTTGCACTGCACTTCCGTTTCGGCAAACCTGCCAAGCATAACCCCTGGAATGCGGACACCCTTGAGTGGGCTAACAACATGCCGCCCAGCGCCTATAACTTTGTTAGCCTGCCCAACGTCGAGACGCGTCATCCGCTCTGGGATAATCCCGACCTGCCCCGCACCATGGCAGAAGGTCAGCATAGCCTGGCAGTGGCGACTCACGGCCGCCGGGAAATGTGGGGCACTGACCCGATAACCGGCAAAGTGCGCGAGATCATTCACCTTCCGGGTAACTCATGGTGGCCACTGTTTGCTGCCATGGCGCTGGCGGTCGTCTGTATTAGCCTGCTAACGCGTCTTTATCCGTTGGCGGGCATTGCGGTGATTATTGCAGGGCTATTTCTGTTGCGCTGGTCGTGGGAGAACGGCTCGCATCCGAAAGCCGCCCCGGATGCCGAAGTAGCCCCCGGCGACCCACCGCTGCACTCGCGCACCATGGATGGCCCTGGCTTATGGGCCATGTCGATCACGCTAATCGCCAACGGCTCGTTCTTCCTCTCTTACCTGTTTGGCTGGTTCTATCTATGGACGGTGTCCCCCGAGTGGCGGATGCCCGAGACTTCACCGCTCTCCTTGGTGGGGCTGATTCTTGCCGGGGTGGTGCTAGCCGCTGGCGCGGCAATTCTCGAAAAACTTGTTCGCGGTTTGCGCCAGGGTAAGGATGCTGGGCTAGCAGTGGGCATGTATAGCATCAGTGCCCTTGGATTTGTGCAGGTAGCGATAACGCTTTGGGTGCTGCTGAGTGCAGACCTGGCAGTGACCGAGACCGCCCATGATGCGATTATTATGGTCGGCTTAGCCTATGCGCTGCTACACGGCGGTTTAGGCGCCGTGCTTGTTCTGCTCCAGGGCCTGCGGGTGGGCTATGGCTATGTGGGAGCCCATGCGCCTTTCGAGCCTGCAGTGGTTGCCCAATGGTGGCGCTATAACCTGGTGACCTTCTGGATACTCGTGGGCGCGCTTGCCGTGCTGCCTCGTGTGATAGGGAGCTAAGCTGATGGCTACTTTAATGCAACGCCTACACCTTACTCATCCATTGCATTTTGTGATTGGCTTGACACTGTGGTGTATCTGGTTTGTGGCGGTTTATGGCGGGCATGCGGTCGCCTGCTCGGTCGCGCCACCTGCTCCCGAGCAGGGCGTATTCACCCTGGTGAGCGCTATGCTGCTTGCCGTCAGTATCGCGGCGATTGCGTTACTGGCGGCATTAACGGTGGGCTGCTGCCGGATGGCCAAGCGCCAGGTCGGGCGGCTGCGCTTTAATGCTTCGGTTTCCGCTGGGCTGTATCTTTTCTCTACCTTGGGCGTTGTGTTCGCGGCAATGCCGATTATCGGCATTCCGCCTTGTCTGTGAGTGGCATGACGGAGACCAACACGGAAAGGCTCTATACCCTACATGGTATGTGGTGCACCAGCTGTGCCCTAGCCGTGGAGGGCTCGCTTAAGCGTCTTGAAGGCGTGCGTGAGGTTAGCGTGCATTATCCAAGCGCAACGCTTTGCATTAGCGGCACGCCTGCCGCTACCCAGCTCTCAACACTTGCCGCAAAGGTTAAGCGCCTGGGCTATCGGCTGACAGAGCTTGAACCGGTGGGGGACGCCCATGGGCGTTTAGAATCAGAGAGCCGCTACTTAACGCTTAGACTGATGGTCGGCTCGCTGTTTGGCATGTGGACGATGCTGGCTTCACTATTGATATATGCGGGTGCATTGCCTTCGGAGCGGGTTGAATTGGTGGTGGCGTGGGTGTCGGGGGCATTTTCACTGCCTGTAGTGCTGTTCGCAGGCATGCCGTTTTACCGGGCTGGGTGGCGCACGCTGATGGCCAAGCGCCCGGGTATGGATGTGCTGGTTAGCCTGGGTGTTATTGGCGCGGTGATGGTCTCGGTATGGCTGCTATGGCGCGGCTCTGCAGAGGTCTACTTCGATACGGCGGTGATGTTGATTGTGCTTTTACTCGTTGGGCGGTTGGTAGAGACGCTGTGTCGCCATCGGGGGTTAAAAGCATTGGATGCCCTGACGCTACCAGATAGAAACATAAAAGTTTGGCAAAACGAGCGTTGGGTCTCACTACCTGTCGCTGAAGTGGCCGCCGAAATGCGCGTTGAGTTAGCGCCCGGTGAGTTGGTGGCACTTGACGGCACCCTTGACGAATCCGGTTGGATCGACACCGCCTCACTGACTGGGGAAAGCTTACCGCGACATTTTCAAGCAGGGCAGGCGATATACGCGGGCTGCCGCTATCTGGGTACCACACCTATCGTCATGCAGGTCAGCGCTGGGGTAGGCAAGCGGCGACTGGATCGACTGTGTGATGAGATGCGCCGCTATCAGGCCAAAAAAGGCGAATTGCAGAAGCTCGCTGACCGCTTTGCCGCCTGGCTAAGCCCGCTAGCGATGGTGCTCGCGCTACTGACACTGCCCGCTGCGTTGTTATTCGGGTTGGGTTGGGAGGATGCCTTAGTGCGCGCGCTTTCGGTGTTAGTTGTGGCATGCCCCTGCGCTGTCGGGCTCGCCGTGCCGCTGGCAAGCCTTGCCGGTAGCGGCCAGGCCATGCAGCAAGGAGTAGCACTACGCGACCCAGCAGTGCTTGAAACTCTGGCGCGTATTCGCTCGGTCGCAATGGATAAAACTGGCACTCTGACCACCGGTAGCCACGCAGTGCTTCACTGGCAGGCGCGGGAGGGTGCTGATCGGCAAGCCCTACAACGCAAGCTTAGAGCCGCCGTTGCGGGTAGCGAACATCCCTTGGCACAAGCGCTAGCACGCTGGGCAAGTAGCCTCGGCGATCAACAATCGGAACCGTGCGAAGAGGTCAATGAAGTGCCTGGGGAAGGGCGCCGGGTGAAGTTAAGTAGCGGCGAATGGCTGTCGGTGGGCAGCGCTAGCTGGATGGCTCGCCAGCGCATCGTGCTGCCTGATCAAGCGGAAGACGCAGCGCTGGCTTTTGCTTCTCAAGTGATGGTAGCCGATGAGGCGGGCTGGCTAGCGACGCTCTATCTCTCCGATCAACCGGTGGACGACGCTGAACCCAGCGTGAAGCGCCTGCTAGCTTCAGGGTATGTGGTGGCAATGATCAGCGGTGACCGGCAGGGCGCGGTGAGTTGGTTAGGCGAGCGGGTTGGACTTGCCCGTGAAGCTTGTTATGCCCAGCGCTCGCCGGAAGCCAAGGCGCGGTTACTGCAGGCGCTGCCATCGCCAACGCTCTACGTGGGGGATGGCTTAAACGATACCTTAAGCCTGGCCGCGGCAGATGTTGGCATTGCTCCGTTGAATGCCAGCGAAGCTGCCCGAGAAGGGGCTTCCGCACAGCTAATGACACCTGGGATAGGTGGGGTAGTAAAACTGCTCGGCATTGCCAAACGCACCCGACGCATCATGGTGCAAAACCTGTTTTTTTCGGCGCTCTATAACACCTTGGCACTCGGGCTAGTGGTGCTGATGGCCATACCGCCGTTGGTCGCAGTGCTTGCCATGGCGGCTAGCTCGTTAACAGTGACCATTAATGCTGCGAGACTGGCGTGGGCTGAGCCGGATGAAGAGGGATAAGGTAAGTCGCATTAAAGTGAATAGCCTAGCGCTTGTTTAAGCCGTTCTGCATTTGTCGCTACCCAGCTTGGATCTATCGCGCCCCAGTCACGTATCTGGTAGCGGCCAATGTTGTGGCGCTCGCCGTCATCTTTGCTAAAGACACACTCGATATCCAGCTCGGCCAGGGAGGCGATCGTATCCTGGGCGGTGCGCCGGGGCATGCCGGTGGCCTCGATTAACGCAGGCACGCTGGTGATACCTTGTTCGATCAAATGGGCGACGTATAAGCGGCGGTAAAAACTCGATTTGGTTTTGCTAAGCGCGGGCATTCGGCTTCCTTTGCAGCTAATGGATGCATGTGTCACTTAGCTTAAATGAATAAATCCTGTTGCGCTCGTGGCGGGCGAAAATCTCGGGTGTTCAAGCCCTGCTCGGTGCGATCCTGCAACTTCCACTGGCGGCTGGCACGGGCAAAGCGCTGGGCGATTAAATCCGCAAATACCCCTTCCCCGCGAAAGCGCTTACCAAACTTGGCATCGTACGCCTTACCGCCCCGGCACTGGCGCATTAGGCTCATCACTTTAGCGGCGCGTTCCGGGTAGTGGGCTTCTAGCCATGCTTCAAAAAGTGGTGCCACTTCGTAGGGTAAGCGCAGCAACATCCAGGCGGCGGTGCGTGCCCCAGAGCGGCTGGCGGCTTCCAAAAGGTTTTCGATTTCATGATCCGTCAGCCCCGGAATAACCGGCGAAATCAGCGTACCTACGGGAATGCCTGCTGTATTTAGTTCTCGAATCGCCCGCAAGCGTGCTTGAGGCGATGCAGCACGCGGCTCTAAGGTGCGTTTCAAATTGGCATCCAGGCTGGTCAAACTGACAAACACCCGCACTAGGCGGTGTTCGGCCATCTCTGCCAGTAGTTCTAAATCACGCAGCACCAAGGTGCTTTTAGTCACCAGCGTTACCGGATGGCGGCATTCCAGTAGCAGCTCCAGCAAGCGCCGGGTGGTTTTATGGGTTGCCTCTATAGGCTGGTAGCAGTCGGTGTTGCCGGAAAGATTGATCGGACGGCACACATAGTTGGGATGACAAAGCTCTTCAGTTAGCCGCTCCATTAATCCGCTGCGGGCAATCAATTTGGTTTCAAAATCCAGCCCTGGCGATAAGTCCCAGTAGGCGTGGGAGGGGCGGGCGTAGCAGTAAACGCAGCCGTGCTCACAACCACGATAAGGGTTTAGTGATCGATCAAAGGGTAAATCCGGCGATTTGTTCCAGGAAAGCGCGCTTTTGCTCACCTCTTCGCGCACTTCGGTGGCGATGGTCGTTGACGTTTCCTCCCGCCACCAGCCGTCGTCTTCTGCCACGCTATGGGTAGGCGAAAAACGATTGTGTGGGTCGTACGTCGCGCCGCGCCCTTTATGCACTGCTGACACATAAGACGCTTGGTCGGGAGTCGTCATTGGCCACCTCACCTGTGTACGCTATTGATGCATAGGTATATGGTTATATATACAGTATATGGCGTTTATAAAAAGACGCAAGGAGAGGGGGAGGGGCTTAAATGCTAAATTCGGGGGATGAACAGGCGCTCCGTTATTCCATACTCTTAACTAGGGACTGTTGACGTTTCGCTCACGGCCACGTTGGCGACCATATTGAAAGAGGCGATATGACCTATGGAGCTGCAACCACATTTTGAGCTAATGGCATCCTATAACCAGTGGATGAACACCAAGGTATACGATGTTGCCAGCAAGCTGACGACGGCTGAACTTAGCGAAGAGCGTGGCGCATTCTTCAGCTCGATTTTCGGCACGCTTAATCATCTTGTGGTTGCCGACACCATTTGGCTCAAGCGGTTTGCAATGCATCCCTCTTCCACAGCAAGAACGCTGGCGGTAATGATTGACCTCCCAATGCCACAGCGACTTGATCAAGTGATGTTTGATGACTTGGAAGGCTTAAAAGCGCATCGCCGATGGCTCGATACCGTGATTATTAACTGGGTGGGCGCGCTAACGGACGACGATTTGAGCACCACGTTGAGTTATCACAACACAAAAGGAGTGGCCTCAAAACGGTGCTTTTCGAGCCTGATTTTTCACTTCTTCAATCACCAAACTCACCATCGTGGGCAGATATCTACCTTATTCTCCCAAGCTGGTGTGGATATTGGCGTCACCGATCTGCTGGCGCTGATTCCGGATGAGATGGAAATATGATGATTGTTTTTGTCTCTTATAAGATACAGCGCTATTCTACCTTCAGGGTGTAATTTATGAGGTGCTCATGCCAGAGATTGATGCTCTGCTAGGGCTTTCATTTTGTATGTATTTTTTTGATAACAAGCAGCACAAGCTTCCCCACCTGCACGTGAAATATGGTGGCTATGAATTGATAATCGCTATTGAGTCAGGTGAGTGCTTAGAAGGAGCAACGTAAGCGGGCTGAAAACCACATTGCTGAGCATCGTGAGCAGCTAATGCATATGTGGCAGAAAGCGGTAAATGGTGAAAACCCAGGCAAGTTAGGTGACATATGTTAAAAATCATTGATGTGGATTTGATTGGGCCATACAAGCTTGAGCTGGTTTATAGCGATGGTTTTCATGGTGTTGCTGATCTAACAGGCTATTTTAGCAAGGCACCCTTTTCAGAGATTAAAGACTTCCAAAAGTTCTCACTAACCGCGGATGGGTCGCTCAACTGGAGTGGCAACGATCTTTCTGCGAGCACCCTGCGTGCAGTGACAAAAGGCGTGCAGAAAACAGTAGCTACTAGCTTCAACGTGCAGGAAATGGAAGATGTTATTAAGCAAGCTTCTTGGGACTCTATGCAGGAAGGGCGCCCCGACATTTTACAGGCTGCTATTCGTTCCTACGTGGAGCAGTTTGGGCATAGCCAGGTCATCGCCAAAGCAGGTATCAAAAGCCGTACCAGTGCTTATCGTTCTTTAAAGCCACAAACCACACCCAATTTCGCCACCTTGGTTCAATTGGGGCATGCAGTCATCGAATTAGCCAAAGAAAATATCAACGGACGTTCTGAAACACAGCTATAGATTCTTCAGCGCTCTCCACAAACCAGCAACCCTGAATTATCCTGAATACAAGCGCGTGAACTGCCCTGCATAATTGTGAGTATTAGATGATCAAGCTAGAAAAACTTAATGCAGCGGATATTGCCGAGGTAAGCAATATCGCGGTGCGCGATGATCAGGTGAAATTTGTGGGTACCGCTAAGGAGTTTCTCGCAGATAGAAATAAGGCTACGCATCTGCATGTGGTTAAACACAATAACCAGGTGGTCGGGTGCTTCAAAATCGATATAGCCTACGCTGATAGTTATGATTTTTGTACGGAAGGCAGCATAGGCTTACGCACGTTTCTTATTGATGCCAAACAGCAGGGCAGAGGGTTCGGTACGTTGGCGGTAAAAGCGTTGTTTCTCTATCTAAAAGAGTACTATGCGAATTACCCTCGAATCTACCTGACGGTGAACGCCAAAAACCCCGCGGCACGCACCTGTTATCAAAAGGCGGGCTTCCATGAAACAGGTGAGCAATACCTGGGCGGCGCTGCGGGGCCTCAACATATTATGTATTGGGACATTAAGTGATCAGTAGGTTTATCCCAATCGATGGTGAGTCTGCACTGGCTATTTGGCAGACCTGATCACTGAGGGTAGCCTAACTATGCCTTATACGTCAGGCATGCGCTTTGTACAGAGGTGGCCGTTAATCTTCTTCTATGGATTGAATGGCAATAGACATCCAATGCATTTAAATCCATCCGACTATAACCATCGCTGGGGGTAAGGTTGCCCTGAAATAAATCGATGATACACGTAGCCAAAACCCACCATCAGTATGGCCCCAGACACCACTGGTGTTACTAAAAAGTGCCAGTTCTCACCTGCTAGCATAATCAGTAAGGGATTAGCACCAGCAGGCGGATGGATGGTATTGGACAGCATCATCGTCACTATCGATAACCCGACGGCCAAGCCTAGCGTCCATTCATGCACACCCAAAAAATGCGCCACCATAAGGCCTAAAGCTGCTGTTATTAAGTGACCCGCCACAATATTTCGTGGCTGTGCTAATGGGCTGGCGGGTAATCCAAACAGTATCACCATGGTGGCACCGAATGGCGCCATTAACCATAAAGCATTGCTGTGTGAGCTAAGAAAGCTAAGCGCCGTTATGCACCCGGTCGCACCGATGCCGGCTAGCAGCGCTGTCTTTTGTCGAGTAGGGAAAATCTGTTCAATCTTCAATGAAGCAACCTCATACTAAACGTTAGTTAAGTGGAGACCGATCTGTCTACCTTGGTCATGGTAGACAGATCGGTCTCCATCCGTCAATATGTATTCATAACATCAACGTGAGGTTTCAGCGTGGAGAGGAGAGAGCAGTTAGTCTCGGTCGCCTTTGAGCTGTTTTATCGTTATGGGGTGCATGCCATTGGCATCAATCGCGTCATCGCTGAAGCCGGAGTGGCAAAGAAAACGCTCTACAACCACTTTTCCAGCAAAGAAGCCTTGGTGGCTGCGACGGTGGACTATCGTGATCGACAGTTTTTCGCTTGGATCGAAGGGCGAACCCAAAGTGCACCCGATGAGCTGAGCGCGCTTTATGCTCTGTTCGATGCGCTTGATGATTGGTTCAATGAGAGGGAAAAGCTGATACATGCTTTCCATGGTTGTTATTTTATCAATGTAAGTGCTGAGTTCGGCGATTTAAACCATCCCATTCACCAACAGTGTGCTAGCCACAAAAGAGCAATGCTTGGCCTGATAACCCGACATGTCTCAAAGTTACTCTCGGACGAAAAAACGGTGGCCACACTGTCGGAAGCTATAGCAACCTTAAAAGAAGGAGCGACCGTACAGGCCCATGTTATGGGGGATCTAAAGGCCGCTGTAAAAGCCAAAGCAATTGCTGCGGAGTTGCTGAACGCAAGAGTGAAGCATTAGTCCAGGTTAGTGATAGTTTGCTTCCTCACAATATCTAGTCATTCTGTAGCGATATATTTATCCCATTTGCAGAACACAAGACGCGGGCCCATGGCAACAGCACAGGATAAACAGTGGAATATGAAACCTAATATCCGCTTGGCTAGGCAACTGGCGGTGCGAGATGTGCCTGCTTTGGTTTACGACGCGGTGAACCTCGAAGGGGTCGCCATGACGCTACCGGAGGTTCAGACGATCCTGGATGGTATAACCGTCGGCGGCCATAAAGTCAGCGATCAGAATATGGCGATCCACCAGGCAAAAGCTTGGGATCATATATTCGCTCTAGTAGATAAAGGCGGATTTCGTTTTGATAGGCAAACCGCCCTAGACATCCATGCCATCGCAGGCAAGGAAGAGGCCTTGGAGTGGGGTAAGTTTCGTTCTGGTTATGTAACGATCGCAGGTTCCGACTATGAGCCGCCCGCGCCTGATGAGCTTGATACTAGATGGCAAGAGGTTCAGCGGCAGGTAGAGAGCGAAGAGGATAGTTACGACCAAGCCATCACTGCTTTTCTACAGATGGTTAGGGCAAAATTCTTTTGGGACGTTAATAAGCGTACCGGCCGCTTTATGATGAACGGCATTTTGCTGGCCTGCGGACTCCCGATTATTAATGTGCCTGCCAAGCGCCAGCAGGAGTTCAACACCCTGATGATGGATTTTTACTCATCGAACGATATGGCGCCGATGAATACGTTTCTACGCAGCTGTCTAGACCCGAAAGTCATTAAAAATTTTAAGCTCGACTTGCCAATTGGTTAGTGGAATTGTGCGCATAAATAAAAACGCCTTGGCTTGCTCAAACCAAGGCGTTCGTTTTTCTACCTGTTTACCAAACTAGCCTAGCGCTTTTTCCTCGCGGGCTTCTTCCCGGCACTATCTGGTGCGCTCTCCTTTTCACTGTTACCAACATTGGGGAAGTGCGCACGCACCAATTCCAGCAGGCCTTGAGTGGAGGTGTCAAAGTCAGCGGCGTTAGTGTCGATGCGCTCACTGATTTCACCGGCGATGCGCTTACCCAGCTGTACGCCCCACTGGTCAAAGGAGTTGATATTCCAGATGACGCCTTGGACAAACACCTTGTGCTCGTAGAGCGCGATCAATGCGCCGAGGTTTTTCGGTGTTAGCTCGTCCAGCAGTAACGTGCTGGAGGGGCGGTTGCCGGGGCAGCTGTAGGGGTCGTGTTGGCTGAGCTCTTTGCTATCCCCCTGGCTGCCTTCCATAAAGGCGTTGGCCTGGGCAAGCATATTGGTCAGCAGGGCGAAGTGGTGGTCTTCCATGCCTGGCTCGGGTTTGAGCGAGGCGATAAAGTCGATGGGCACGTAGCGGGTGCCCTGGTGCAGTAGCTGGAAGAAGGCGTGCTGACCGTTGGAGCCGGTTTGACCCCATACAATCGGGCCGGTTTTGTAGTTCACCGGGTGGCCAAAAATATCCACCGACTTGCCGTTAGACTCCATATCCAGCTGTTGCAGGAAAGAGGGCAACTGGTTAAGCGCCTGATCATAAGGCACGATGGCTTGGGTTTCGGCACCCACAAAGTTGATGTACCAAATGCCAATCAGTGCCATCAGTACAGGCATGTTTTGCGAGAAGGGCGCTTCGATAAAGTGGCGATCCATCTCGTGAGCGCCTTCCAGTAGCTCGATAAAGCCTTCAAAACCGATCGAAAGCGCAATCGGTAGGCCGATAGACGACCACATGGAGTAGCGTCCGCCCACCCAGGCCCAGAACTCAAACACATTCTCTTCGCGAATGCCGAACTCCATGGCCGCTTTGCGGTTAGTGGAGGCGGCAATAAAGTGTGCGCCCACGTCGGCATCTTCGCCTGCGTTCTCCAGGAACCAGCGCCGCGCGGTTTTGGCGTTGAGCAGAGTCTCCTGGGTAGAGAAGGTCTTGGTGGAAACAATAAACAGCGTGGTAGCTGGGTCAAGGCGCGAAAGCACCTTCTGAATATGGGTGCCGTCCACGTTGGAGACAAAGTGGAAGTGCAGCTCCGGGTGGCGGTACTTAAGCAATGCGCGCACCGCCATATTGGGGCCAAGGTCCGAGCCGCCAATGCCAATATTGACCACGTCTTTAATACGCTGCCCGTTATAGCCTTTCCACTCACCGCTGCGAACCGCCTCGGAAAACTGCTTGATTTGTTCGCGGGTGCGGTTGATCTCCGGCATCACATCTTTGCCGTCTACATGCACCGGTTCATCGCCTAAATTGCGTAGTGCTGTATGTAGAACCGGGCGGTTTTCGGTGACGTTAATAATGTCGCCGGAGAACATCTGAGCTCGGCGCTGTACCAGCGCGGAGTGGTCAGCCAGTTCAATTAACTTGTCGAGCACTTCATCGGAGACATGGTGCTTGGAGTAGTCAAGAAATAGACCGCCCACCCGTAAGCTCATTTTCTCAAAGCGCTGCGGGTCATTAGTGAAGTAGTCACCAATGCGGTCGTTGGCGGTTTTGTCGCGCAGGCGGTCAAGCGCCTGCCAGGTAACGCTGCGGGTAAGTTGAAACATAGGGCGATCCATTTGTTATAAGTGAATGTGGTAACCAAATGCGAAAAGTGGCGTTATGTAAAAATACTACATAAAAAATGACAAAGAGTAGAGGGTATAGAGGGTGTGGAAAGAGATTAAATGCGTAAAGCGACGTGCTTAAAAGGGCAGGCATGTTCGCCTGCCCTCACTTTTGGCTAAAAGCCGTTTAAGTGGCAACAGCGACTTGGGCCGCGCCGCGTTTGATAAACGCATAGCCTAAACCTGTCACCAACGAGCCCGCTACAATGGCGCCGAGGTAGAGCAGCGCTGGGGTAATGGCGTTGGGGATTAGTAGCACAAAGATGCCGCCGTGAGGCGCCATTAGCTGCGCGCCGACCAGCATTGAGAGGGCGCCGGTGAGAGCGCCGCCCACCATGCAGGCAGGGATCACGCGGAGCGGGTCTTTGGCCGCAAAGGGGATCGCGCCTTCACTGATAAAGCACATGCCGAGCACAAAGGAGGCTTTGCCTGCTTCGCGCTCCGGTGCAGAGAACTTGTTGCGTGCTACAAAGCTGGCAATGCCCATACCTATGGCAGGCACCATACCCGCGGCCATAATCGCCGCCATGGGGCCGTAGGTTTCAGAGGCGAGCAGGCCCACGCCAAAGGTGTAAGCGGCTTTGTTAACCGGGCCACCCAGGTCAAAGCACATCATCGCGCCTAGCAGAATGCCCAGCAGCACCGCATTGGTAGAGCCCATCGATTCCAAGAAGCTGGTCAGAGCATTAAGTAGTGCCGCGACCGGTTCGCCAATCACGTAGATCATGGTCAGGCCGGTGACCAAGCTGGCCACCAGCGGAATGATAAGAATCGGCTTCAGGGATTCAACGCTGGAAGGCAGCTTGACGTAACGCGTCACCGCTAGCGCCACATAGCCCGCCAGGAAACCTGCCAAAATGCCGCCGATAAAGCCGGAGCCGATATTGGCCGCCAGCATGCCGCCAATCATACCCGGCGCGATGCCGGGCCGGTCGGCAATGGAGTAGGCAATATAGCCTGCCAGCACCGGAATCATCAGCGCAAAGGCGGTGCCACCACCGATCTGCATCAGTGCAGCGGCCAGGGTGCCTTCCTGCTCAAAGGCTTCAATGCCAAACACAAAGGAGAGCGCAATCAGCAGACCGCCTGCCACCACCATCGGCAGCATAAAGGACACGCCGGTGAGCAGGTGCTTATAAACGCCTTTCTCCTTGACGCTCTTATTGGCGCTGCCCGCGCTGCTGTTGCCGCTTTCTATAGCCGCCTCGCTGAGCGCGGCTTCAAGGGTGGGGCGCGGCTTTTTCAGCGCGTTGCCGGTCGAGGTGCGGTAGATGCGTTTGCCTGCGAACCGGGCCGGATCAACGTCGATATCGCAAGCCAGTACGACCACATCGGCATTGGCGATCTCTTCTTCCGTCAGCTGATTTTGGGCGCCTACCGAGCCTTGGGTTTCCACACGAATGGCGTGGCCCATGGCTTTGCCTGCCTCCGCGAGCGCTTCGGCGGCCATAAAGGTGTGGGCTACGCCGGTGGGGCAGGCGGTAACGGCAACGATTTTCTTGCCACCCGTTTCACTTGGCGTTGCGGCTGTTGCCGTAGCAGCTGGGGCGCTATAAATAGGCGCTTCACGCTTGGCCTGGGCGAGAAAGCCACTGGGGTCAGGGAGGGCGCTGGCAATCGGCGCTTGGAATAGGCGCTTGCCTTCAAAGCGCTCTGGGGCTGGCACATGATCGGCGGCGACTACGATTAAGTCGGCGTTGGCAATCTGCTCGGCGGTTGCGGCCTGGAGCGGGGCGACTTCGCCGTGCATCTCCACATGCACCGTCCAGCCTTGGCGCTGGGCGGCTTGTTCCAGGCGCTTAGCCGCGAGGAAGGTGGTCGCCATGCCGCTGGGGCAGGCGGTAATCAGAATAATATTCATAGCGTGGCTCCCTCGGTGATGGTGTCATCAAGACGCCGTATCCGGGTGTGTTGTTGGAGTGAATCGAAATCGGCTGCATGGGGATCGCCCACGCCGACGTGGCGAACGGCCTCGGCAGACAACGCCGTGGCGAAGCGAAGGGTGTGCTCGGGGGCGTGGCCGCTAAGCAGGCCATGCAGCATGCCAGCGACAAAGGTATCCCCGGCGCAAACGGTATTGGTGGCGGTGACCTTGGGCGGTGTGGCGTGCCAGGCACCTTGGGCGCTCACCCACAGCACTCCCTCCGCGCCCGCAGAAATTAGTGCATTGGCGATGCCGCTTTGATGCAAGCGCTTGGCAGCATTTAAGCGCGTATCGGAAGACGTCATATCTTCGCCCGCCCATTCGGCCAGTTCATTTTCATTGGGCTTAACGCCTGCAGGGTGCGTCGCTATCGCGGTATTGAGCGCTGGGCCGCTGGTATCCACCCATAGCGGCACGACGCTGGTGTTTAAGTGGCTTAGCAGTTGGCTGAAATCGTCCAGAGAGAGCCCAGGAGGTAGGCTACCCGCTAAAACGATGGCTTGTGGGGGGGTTGCACTGGTCAGCTCGGCATCCAACTTATGAGTCAGCGCCTGCAAATGCTCTGCGTCGATCGGCATGCCGGGGCCGTTAATGTCGGTAACGCGGCCGCTCTGTTCAGCAATTTTGGCATTAATGCGGGTTTCGCCCGGCACCCGAACAAAGGCATCGGTTAAGGCGTATTTGGCAAAGGCCAATTGGAAGGGCGCATCATTATCGGCACCTAAAAAACCGCTGACGGTAACGTCGTGACCCAGCCCAGCCAGTACGCGGGCAACGTTGACGCCTTTGCCTGCGGCGTCTAATTGCGCGCTGGTGGGGCGGTTGACACTGCCTAGCACTAGAGTGTCGAGATTAAACGCCAAATCCAGCGCGGGATTCAGGGTAATACACAGCACACGGGCCATTAGCGCGCCTCCAGCGCATCGCGCACTTCATCGCTGGTCGCCTGGGAAAGCGCCAACTGAGCGCTGGCCTGGGCATCTGCAAAATCAAATTCGCGCAGGCGCGCTTTAACCAGCGGGATCTGCCGCGCGCTGACGGAAAGTTCGTCCACGCCAAGGCCCACCAGCACCGGAATGGCCACGGCGTCTGAGGCCAACTCGCCGCACACGCCGACCCATTTACCTTGGCTGTGGGCAGCCGCCACGGTCATTTGAATCAAACGCAGCACTGCGGGGTGCAAACCATCGGCCTGGGCGGAAAGCTCCGGGTGGCCGCGGTCGATGGCTAGGGTGTACTGGGTTAAGTCGTTGGTACCTACCGAGAAGAAATCCACTTCAGCGGCAAGGCTGGGCGCTAGCAGTGCGCTGGAGGGTATTTCAATCATCACCCCCAGCTGCACATCGGTGGCGCGCTGGGAAGTCGGAATCTCCTGGAGTAGGCGGTCATAGATGACTTTGACTGCGCGGAACTCGGCAATGTCTTTGACCATCGGCAGCATAATACGCAGAGGGCTGTCTTTGCCGGCCATCAACAGCGCGCGCAGCTGGGTTTCGAGCACTTCGGGCTGGGTCAGCGCCAGACGAATACCGCGCAGGCCCAGGAAGGGGTTGTCTTCCTGAGGCACCGGCCAGTAGGGCAGCGGTTTGTCGCCGCCGACATCAAGCGTGCGGGCGACCAGCGGGCGGCCATCGAGGGCGTCAATCGCCTGGCGGTATTCGCTAACCTGAGTGGCTAAATCCGGGGCGCTGGCGTGGGCCATAAATAGGAATTCGGTACGCAGCAGGCCAACGGCCTCGGCGCCGCGCTCCACCGCATCGGCGGCGTGGGCGGTGTTGCCCAGATTAGCAGCGACTTCGACACGGTGCCCGTCGCGGGTTTGGGCGACCTCAAAGCGGGTTTCCCAGGCATCGGCTTCGCGCTGTTGGAGGTCGAGCAGCTGCTGCTCGGCGCGCTGCAGGCGCTCTTCGGAAGGCTGGGAAGTCACCCGGCCACGTTCGCCATCCAAAATCATCATACTGGCGTTGTTAAGCGCCATCACCGCTTGCCCGGCGCCGACGACCGCAGGGATACCCAGTGCGCGAGCCAGAATAGCACTGTGCGCCGTGGCGCCGCCGCGAACGGTGAGCAGTCCGCGCACCCGGGAAGTATCCAGACGGGCCACATCGGAAGGGCCGATATCGTCCATGACCAGGATGTAGGGGTGATCCGGCGGTTCCGGAAGTGTTACGTCGCAAAGCACGCCTAGCACCCGACGACCTACGTCGCGTAAATCGGCGGCGCGTTCGGCCAGCAGACGGTCGGCGAGCATCTCCTGGGCGTGGGCCGCGGTTTCAATCGCTTCCCACCAGCCCGCTTCCGCCGAGCGTCCTTCACGAATGGCATCTACGGCCGCGTGATGGAGTTCGGGGTCGTCGAGCATCTCTTCGTGCATGGAGAGAATGTCGGCGACTTCGCCGCCGGGGGCGTTATGCACGAGCTTGTGCAGCTGGGCGGCGCCCTCTTTCAGCGCGCTATTTAAACGACTGATTTCGTTTTCAGCGTCGCTGGCGTGCTCGGGGTAGTCGAACTGCATCGGGCGAATAACAAACACTGGCGCAATGGCCAAACCCGGCGAAGCAGCCACACCCGCATGGGGCTTATCGGCAGCGAGGGGCTCGACGGCAGGTTGAGCGTTGCTCGCTTCCGGCGCACTATCAAAGCCACCGTCAAAGGGTGTGACTTTTTCTCCCAGACCCGATTCAACAGCCTCGGCAACGGCCTCAAGTGCTGCGCTTGCCTGCTCACCCTCGGCTGAAAGCACCAGCCATTGGCCACGGCGTGCGCCTAGGCCAATCACTTTGGTCAGGCTGGCGGCGGAAACCGGGGTGGCGCTGCCTTCTTCTAAACGTGCCTGAATCGGCATGGCCTGGGCGCGCGCTACCTGTACAAGCTGTTTGGCGGGACGGGCGTGGAGGCCGTGGGGGTTAAGCACCCGCACCCGGCGGGTCTGGGTGTTGGCGGTCTCGCCTGCTAGGGTGGCCAGCAGCTGCGCGCTGGTTTTTCCCACCAAGCGTTGGCTTTCGCCGTTGTCTAACACCGCCATTAGCTGTTCTAGCAGCGGGCGGTGGGCATCTCCGTGGGCGGCCAGGCAGAACAACGCATGCACCGGATGGCCCGCGCTTTCAAGGCTTTGCTCAGCAGGCGTGGCGACCCCCAGCGCGGGCTGGTTAACCCCCTGGGCGCTACTGGCCAGCCAAATGCCTTGGCCTAACCAGGTCGGCTGCGCTGCGGCGACGGCGGTAATAAAGGCGTTATCGACACAGCCACTTTGGCGTAAACGGGCAGCCGCCGCCAAGGCGAGTTCTTGTGGGTCGCGGGCGGGAAAGTTGACGCACAGGGTGTCGGCGTCCAGGCGCGGCTCTAATGCTGGTTTTGAAAGCAGACGGGCGACATCTGCCGCGGAGGTGGCATTGGCCAACTGCTCTGAAACGCCTTCGCGATCCAGTACGTGGGTTAGCTGGCGCAGGATATCCAGGTGTTCATCGTTTTGGGCGGCAATGGTTACCAGTACGTGGACCTTCTGGCCATCGTGCCACTCGACCCCATTGGGAAACTGCAGTACGCGGACGCCCGTTTGCTTTACATACTGGCGGCTTTCCGGCGTACCGTGGGGTATCGCAATGGCGTTGCCTAGAAAGGTTGATGATTGCGCCTCGCGGGCGTGTAGGCCGTCGCGGTACTCGGCCTCAACCAATCCGGCGTCAACCAGCGCTTCAGCGGCACTGTCCAGCGCGGTTTGCCAGCTGTCAGCGTTGCGGCCTAGCAAGATGTCATTGGGGCCGAGTGTCAACATAGGTGTCTCCGTGTAGAACCATAGTCGTAGCGCATCGAAGTGAGCGTTTCGTTTCATCTGTGTATAGTTGGCTATGCTGAATCGATTCACTGAATGACACAAGGTTTGTGCTTTTAGACTTTGGTCTGGTAGACGTTAACTTGCTGATAAACTGCCCGATCACACCGAGGGGAAACCGCATGACACTTGCCGATATTGCCCGGCTAGCTGGGGTCTCGCGCACGACCGCTAGTTACGTGATTAATGGCCAGGCCGAGCAGCGGCGCATTAGCGCGGCGACAATTGATAAGGTGATGGGAGTGGTGCGCCTACACCGCTATCACATTGACCCCCAGGCGGCAGCGCTACGCCGGGGCGCAAGCCGCTTGCTGGGGCTTATCGTGCCGGACCTGGAGAACATCAGTTATGCCCGCCTAGCCAAACGCCTGGAGCGTGGTGCCAGGGAGCAGGGTTATCAGTTATTGATCGTAAGCTCCGATGACTGCGCAGAGAGTGAGCGAACATTAGCGTTGGCGCTGCGTGCCCAGCGCTGTGAGGTATTGATCACTGCCAGTTGCCTGCCCAGCGATGACACTTTTTATGCCGGCTTGGTAGACGAGGGCTGGTGCGTGGTGGGAATGGATCGCGGCCTCAATCCGGCGCGCTTTGCCAGTGTCGTGAGTAACGATCAGGAGGCGGCGAAGACGTTGACCCGCTCGGTAATCGGTGAGACAACCAAGCGCGTTGCCTGGTTGGAAGCGATGCCGGATCTGTCGGTGAGCTGCGAACGCCGGGCGGGTTTTCAGGCGGCTCTCACAGGTACTTCGATTGAACCTATCTATTTAACCGGGTCGCACTATGAGCGCAGCGAAGGGGCACGTTTGGCAGCGCAACTGCTGGATAAACAGCACGGTGCCGACGCACTGGTGACTGGCTCTTACACACTGATGGAGGGGGTGTTCGATGTGTTCTTGGAGCGTGGCGGTTTACCGAACAATATGCGTTTGGCTACCTTCGGCGCCCCCCGGCTGCTGGTTTCCCTGCCGCAGCCAGTGAACTCGGCGCTACAGGATTACGACCGTATCGCCGAGTTAACGTTAAACTGCGCACTCACTGCCATGAGCGGTCGCTATGAGTGCGGGCAGCAAGTAGTGGCGCGCCACCTCCACACCCGGTAAACACCAAGCCCGGTATTTAAACCCAGGTGGTCATGCCCTAGACCGCTCTGGCTTGAGCCCAAGCTGCTGCATCCGGTATCGACATGTCGTAGCGCTCGCTCAAGTAGGGCGAGGAGAGCAGAAAGTCGGCACTCGCCGCATTGCAGGCGACCGGTACATTCCATAGCGCCGCTAAACGCAGCAGCGCTTTGACATCCGGGTCGTGGGGCTGGGGCGAGAAGGGATCCCAAAAGAAGATCAACACATCAAGCCGCTGCTCGGCAATCCGTGCGCCAATCTGCTGGTCTCCACCCAAGGGGCCGCTCATTAGACCCTCGACTTCTAATCCTAAAGCGGTTTTAAGCCGCTTAGAGGTTGTGCCCGTGCCAATCAACTCGTGCTGGCTCAGCGTATCCTGCCAGCGGGTTGCCCACTCAAGCATTTCACTCTTCTTGCCATCGTGGGCAATCAGTGCAATGCGCTTGCGCGCTTGCAGGGTGCGGATGGCCTGGCGAGGCGGTTGTGCGTCACTCATTTCGTCACTTCCCTCATGGTTCTCTTGCCTTACGATCGTGTGGCCGTAGGGCTTTTTTGTTTTAACCGTCGATTTCTTTTAAACATCGCTACCGAGATTAATCCGTTACTCGCTATCCAGGGCAAGGATTTTCATCGTATTGGTCCCCCCATGGGCATTCATATGGTCGCCGCGAGTGAGAATGACATGCTCGCCAGGGTGTATAAATCCCTGCGCCTGCAAGCGTTTCAAGGCCTCTTGATTGAGGTTGGTGGGGTCCATGTCGGTGGTGTCGAAAGGTATTGAGACAACGCCTCGATAGAGCGCCATGCGCCGCTGGGCGATAGGGTTATGGGCTAAGCCTACAATCGGCAGGCCGGAGCGAATCCGCGACGCAATTAAAGGCGTATAGCCGGTTGCTGTCATACAGGCGATGGCGCTAACGCCGGATAAGTGGTTCGCCGCATACATTGCCGACAGCGCAATGGTTTCGTCGATACGCTCAAAGCCTTCATGGATACGGTGGCCTGACTCCTGGGCAAGGCGTTCACGCTCGGCGCCCAGGCAGACACGATCCATCGCCTCAATGGTTTCCACCGGGTAATCACCCGCGGCGGTTTCTGCAGAGAGCATCACCGCGTCGGTGGCGTCAAGAACTGCGTTGGCCACGTCGAAGACTTCGGCGCGGGTGGGCAGCGGCGACTCAATCATCGACTCCATCATCTGAGTCGCGGTAATCACCGCACGGTTCAGCGTCCTCGCATGCTTGATGATGCGCTTCTGGGTGCCAATTAACGCGGCGTCGCCAATCTCAACGCCCAGGTCGCCCCTGGCCACCATGACGGCCTCTGAGGCTTCAATGATGCCATCAAGGGTGGCGTCATCGGCAACCGCTTCGGCGCGTTCAAGTTTAGCCACTAGGCCAATCTCTTTACCGGCTTCGCCAAGTAGTTCGCGGGCTTCCTGCATATCCGCGGCGTTGCGCGGGAAGGAGACCGCCAAATAGTCAACGCCAATCTCGATAGCTGTTTTCAGATCGGCCTTGTCTTTCTCAGTGAGGGCGGGCGCAGATAGGCCGCCTCCCTGTTTGTTAATGCCTTTATTGTTGGAGAGCTTGCCTCCCACGTGAACGCGGGTATGCACTTCTTGTCCAACTACTCGTGTTACATCGAGTACCAAACGGCCATCGTCAAGCAGTAGACGATCACCCTCAACGACATCATTGGGCAGGGTTGTGTAGTCGCAGCCGACGCGTTCTGCAGTGCCGCTGTTGGCGTCCAGCGCCATGTCTAAGACAAATGGCTGGCCGACATCAAGTTTGACGGCGCCTTCAACAAAACGCGCAATACGAATTTTCGGTCCCTGCAGGTCGCCCAGCGCAGCAACGCTGCGGCCAAGCCGTTCGGCGATCACGCGTACTTCACTTAAGCGACGGCGGTGATCGTCCGCCGAACCGTGGGAGAAGTTAAGCCGCACCACATCCACACCGGCTTTGAGCATCGCTTCCAGCACGCCGGGGCGATCGCTGGCGGGGCCGAGGGTGGCAACGATCTTGGTGCGCCGTAGTGGGGTGTGTAAGTTGGTCGGGGTGTTCGAAAGAGGGGCAGTAGACGCCTGAGCTGCTGTGTTCGAGGTAGCATTGGTCACGAGAGCGCTCTCCTTATACAAGGGTATTGTTGGCAATTTAGTATTGGACTACGATAGCGTTTATATAGTAATTTTACTACATATTGGATTTCTACTAGCCTTTTGGGGCGGTTAAAACGCTATTTATCGGCCTCATGACGCTTAAATACGTATTTTTAGTAATTTTTTTACTAAAAGTACCTCTCATTATTACTGGTCAATTGAGGAGCTATCATGACAATAAGAGTTGCGATTAACGGATTTGGCCGTATTGGCCGCAATGTGCTGCGCGCCCTCTACGAAAACAGCTACCGTGACCGCGTTCAGGTGGTTGCCATTAACGATCTAGGCGATCCCTCGCTAAATTCCCACCTGCTGCGTCACGACACCGTGCATGGCCACTTTCCTTTTAAAGTAGAACATGATGCCGAGAGTATCACGGTGGATGGCGATCGTATTGCCATCTCTTCAGAGCGGGATCCAGCGCAACTGCCGTGGTCAGCAATGAATATTGATCTGGTAATGGAGTGCACTGGGTTGTTCACCAAGCGTGCGGCGGCGGCCAAGCATATTGAAGCGGGTGCCAAGCGCGTGCTGATTTCTGCTCCCAGCCCGGATGCCGATGCGATGATCGTTTATGGTGTCAATGAAGGTGTGCTGACCGCTGAAGATACCGTTGTCTCTAACGCGTCTTGCACCACCAACTGCTTGGCGCCAGTAGCGAAAGCCATAAACGATGTTGTGGGTATCGAAAACGGGTTGATGACCACCGTGCACGCTTACACCAATGATCAAAACCTGTCGGATGTTTACCACACTGACCCCTACCGGGCGCGCAGTGCCACCCACTCGATGATCCCGACTAAAACCGGCGCTGCCGCGGCGGTAGGTATCGTATTGCCGGAGCTGGCGGGCAAGTTCGATGGTTTGGCGGTTCGTGTGCCGGTGATCAACGTCTCGCTGGTGGATCTCACGTTTACTGCCGGACGCGATACCACTAAAGAAGAGATCAATGCCATTGTCGAGAAGGCTGCCGCCAACTCGCCGGTATTGGCAGTGAATGCCGAACCATTGGTCTCTATCGACTTCAATCACGATGCCAATTCGTCGACCTTTGATGCCAACCACACCCGCGTGAATGGCCGTCTGGTCAAAATCATGGCCTGGTACGACAACGAGTGGGGCTTCTCCAACCGTATGCTGGATACCGCGCTGGCGATGCAGGCGACGGCTAAATAACGCCTTCCTAAGGGCAGGTATCGCCCAGCAGCAGCTCCGTTTGCAGCAGCTGTTGGGCGAGGGGCACGCGACCTAGAATCATCTGTGCTGCGATCCGCCCCTTATCCCCGCTATCCTGGCGTACCGTGGTTAAACGCGGTGCGCGGTACTGCCCTTCGGCAATACCATCAAAGCCCGTAATGCGTAGCTCTTCCGGTACTCGAATACCGCGCTGTTCGGCGAGGGTTAGCGCCGTCAGCGCAATGCGGTCAGACATGCACAGCAGCAGGTCTGGCCGCTGTTCGATGGGCTGGTCGAGAATCTCGGCAATTACCGGCGAACACACCTCAAAGGTATTCTCCTCGATATTCCATAGCGGCACCTGCTCCGTATCCATCGCGCGCTCTTGAAGCGCGGCGTGAAATCCCTCCAGTCGTGCGCGGCTGATCGTACTGGTAGGGGGTAGCAGGGTGTGTTCAGGCGTCACGCGGCCGTTGCAGGCCTCTTTGGTCAAGCGCAGGTTGATAATCGCCGGGCGTTTGGGCAGATGGCTCAGCGCATGCTGGGCGATTTTATAGCTGGCGGCGGTATCGTCGATATGTACCGTTGGGCAGCCTTCTATATCAAAATCAACGGACACCAAATTACGCTGGGCAGGCAGTTCATCGAGCAGTTTATTGTTGGGCATTAGCCCATAGACGATAAAGCCATCGGCGATATTGGCCGAGCCCGGCGGTTGGGAGGCGTGGCCACGCCCCGGCAGTAGTAGCAGTGTGTGCCCATGGGCATCGAGGACTTCGGCGACCCCAGAAAGAAACTCGCTGGCCACGGCATCGTTCAAACTGTAGGTAAGGCTTTCGGCAAGAATCACCGCAATAATCCGCGAGCGGCCAGTGCGCAGGCTGCGTGCTTTGGCGTCAGGGCCGCTGTACCCCAGCTGTTTGGCCTGCTTGAGTATTCGTTCGCGCAGGGCGGGGGAGAGTTGATCCGGACGATTAAAAGCATTGGAAATCGTCGCCGTGGAGACGTTGAGTTCCTGGGCAAGATCCTTGAGTGTCATTCGGCGCTGATCAGTCACAATGTGTCCTTAGCAGGCTATTTTTTAATAATTGAAGACTTCGCTATTTAAAAGGCGCGTTAGATAAAATCGACCCGCTGGGTGCTGCCACTCCCCATGATAAGCGAAGGGGAGGTTAGGCACACACAGCGGGTCGTTAATGCGGGTATCTTGGTTGTCTCGTGAATTAAGCGGCTGCCTGCTGTTCCGCTAATTTCAGCGCCGTACCGCTGTCATCAAACAAGTGGACTTTTTCCCACTCCGCTGCCAATGACACCTGCTGACCTTCCTTCCATTGGCTGGGCGCTTCGCTGCGATGGATCAGTAGCGTATCGCCCTGTTTGGGCTCAAGGTAGACGTAAACCTCATTGCCTAAGTACTCGACGTTGACGATATCAAAGCAGTTGCCATCAGTGGGCGCCGCTAAGCATAGATGCTCGGGGCGAATGCCAAGCGTCAGCGCTTCACCGCTTTGCCGTTGTTGGGCATCCTGGGGTAGGGCGAGTTCACCGATGCCTGTGGCCCGCACGCGGCAACCGTTGGCATCGCCAGCGAGCAACTCTGCGGGCATAAAGTTCATGGTCGGTGAGCCCATAAACCCGGCAACAAATTTCGTCGCTGGGCGCTGATAAAGCTCGTGGGGGCTACCGACCTGCTCGACGTAGCCGCCGTTAAGCACCACGATTTTGTCGGCCAGGGTCATGGCTTCCACCTGGTCGTGGGTCACGTAAATCATAGTGGAACCGAGACGGTGATGCAGCCGGGCGATCTCGTTGCGCATTTGCACCCGCAGCGAGGCGTCCAGGTTGGAGAGCGGCTCATCAAACAGCAGTATGCGCGGTTCACGCGCCATGGCTCGGCCCATGGCCACCCGCTGGCGCTGGCCGCCGGAAAGCGCTTTGGGCTTACGGTGCAGAAGTTCTTCAAGCTGCAAAATCTTGGCTGTGCTCATGACCCGCTCGTGCACCGTCTCTTTAGCGGTTTTAGCCAGTTTCAGGCCAAACGCCATGTTGTCGTAAACGGTCATGTGCGGGTAAAGCGCATAGGATTGAAACACCATGCCCACCCCGCGTTCCCGCGGTGGCAAGTCATTGACCACGGTGTCGTCCATGCGCAGGTCGCCATCGCTAATCGATTCCAAACCAGCGATCAGGCGCAAAAGGGTCGACTTGCCGCAGCCGGAAGGGCCAACGAACACCACAAATTCGCCGTCGCCTATATGTAAATCCACATCGTTAATAATGTGATCGCTGCCAAACACTTTGTTGATCTTGCTAAGCGTTACACTGGCCATGGGTGACTCCTTGCCGACCTCACTGCTTTACTCGCGTTGGGCCGGCCTGTTGTTTTGTATGGTTAAGTATTATCGGCGACGCGCATAAAGGCTGCTTGGTATCCCGGCAGCGTTAGGCTGTCACCGTCGCGCTGGGGGGTAAAGCCGTGGCCCTGCAAGTCGCTGTCTATCGCTAGCGGCAGGCTAACCGTCTGCGCCTCGGCGGTAAGGTTGAAAACGCACAGCAGCTTTTCAGCATCTTTTTGACGGCTAAAGCCGAGCAGCGTTTCGCCCACATCGACCAGCGTTAAGTCACCGTCGAACAGCGCGGGGTGCTGGCGACGGAAGGCCAGCATGCCGCGTAGCGCGTTCAGGGTGGAATTAGCATCATCCTGCTGGCGGCTTACCGCCAGGTCGCGGTGGCTGGCCTCCATGGGGAGCCAGGGCTCAACTTTGGAGAAGCCGCCGTGTTCGCTGTCGTTCCAGGGCATTGGCGTGCGGCAACCGTCGCGGCCTTTGAATTCCGGCCACAGCACTTTGCCGTACGGGTCTTGGATGCGTTCAAAGGGGACGTCGGCTTCCGGCAGGCCCAGCTCTTCACCTTGGTAGAGGCAGACGCTACCGCGTAGCGAGCAGAGCATGGCCAGCGCCACTTTCGGGTAGGCGCTAGGATTTTCATCTGCACCCCAGCGAGTAGCACTGCGAACCACATCGTGGTTAGAGGTTGCCCAGCAGGGCCAGGCATCGCCCGCCAGGCGCTGAAAGCGTTCCAGCACTTCATGAATATAGCGCGCCGAGTGGGGCTTGTTGAGCAGGTCGAAGGTGTACGCCATATGCAGCTTGTCGCCACCGGCGGTGTACTCGGCCATACGCTCAAGCGGGTTATCATCGCCGATTTCACCCACTGTGGTGGTGCCGGGGTACTCGTCCATTAGTGCGCGCAGGTCTTTCAGGAAGTCGAGATTCTCCGGGCGGCTAAGGTCGTAGACATGGCGCTGCCAGGTATAGGGGTTGCTATCGGGCGCGCCCAGGGTTTTGGCTTCACCTTTGGGAACCGGCGGGTTGTCGCGCAGCTCGGCGTCGTGGAAGTAGAAGTTGACGGTATCCAAGCGGAAACCATCCACGCCCAACTCCAGCCAGAAGCGCATATTATCCAACTGCGCCTGTCGCGCTTCCGGGTTATGGAAGTTGACGTCCGGCTGGCTGGTGAGAAAGTTATGCATATAGTACTGCTGGCGGCGTGAATCAAACGTCCATGCCGGGCCGCCAAAAATCGACAGCCAGTTGTTGGGTGGCGTGCCGTCCGGCTTGGGGTCGGCCCATACAAACCAGTCGGCCTTGGGGTTGCTGCGATCCTGGCGGCTTTCCTGAAACCAGGCGTGTTGATCCGATGTATGGCTAATCACCTGATCGATCATCACCTTAAGCCCCAGCGAGTGGGCCTTTTTCAGCAGTGCTTTAAAGTCCTCCAGGGTGCCGAACATCGGATCGACATCGCAGTAGTCGCTAATGTCGTAGCCAAAATCGAGCATGGGCGAGGTGAAAAACGGCGATAGCCAGATACCGTCCACGTTCAGAGACGCCACGTAATCGAGTTTTTCGGTAATGCCGTTAAGGTCGCCAATACCGTCGCCGCGGCTATCCATAAAGCTGCGCGGGTAGATCTGGTAGATAACGCCGCCGCGCCACCAAAGAGTGTTGTCTTGCATCTTGAAATCCATCGTTGACATAAAAAATCCTTAGCCTTTAACGGCACCTGCGGTAAGGCCTGACACAATGCGGCGCTGGAAGATAATCACTAATACGACCAGCGGCACCGTGACCACCACAGACGCGGCCATAATCGGCCCCCAGGGCAGTTCGTAGGCGCTGCCGCCTGACAGCAACGCAATGGCGACGGGCACCGTGCGCTGGGTGTCCGTGAGAGTGAAGGTGAGAGCAAACAGAAACTCATTCCAAGCGGCGATAAATGCCAGCAGACCGGTGGTCGCCATGGCGGGCCACATAAGCGGCAGAAATACCTTGGTGAGCGTCACCCAAGGAGTGGCACCATCCATAATGGCGGCCTCTTCCAGCTCCATGGGAAGTTGCTTCATAAAGGTGGTCAGCACCCATACCGTGAAGGGCAGGGTGAAAATGGTGTAGCTTAAAATTAGCCCTGCGGGATTGTTATAGAGGTTTAACGAGCGAATTACTTCAAACAGCCCGGAGAGCACCGCCACCTGGGGAAACATGGATACACCCAGGATCACTAGCAGTACCGTAGAGCGCCCGCGAAAGCGGACTCGGCCAAGGGCGTAAGAGGCGGTAAGACCAAACAGCAGGGCGATAAAAACCACGCTAAATGCCACTACGATTGAGTTAAAAATAGCGCGTAGAAAGCTGGTTTGGCTAAAGATATGGACGTAGTTATCGAGGTTCCACGAAGACGGCCACAGCTCAACCCGAAACAGATCGCTAGAGGGCTTTAACGAGGTGACTACCGCGTAGTAGAAGGGGAACACGGCGTATAGCATGATCAGGATAATTAACGCCCAAAAACCGATACGCTTGGCAATTTTACCCAGTTGACGAGTTGTCATCAGTCACCTCCCAATTGGATTTGTTTACGCCCAACGTAGAGATAAGCCACGGTGGCCAGAGCAATAATTAAGAACAGCAGGGTGGAGGCAGCGCTGCCGTAACCGACATCCTGGAATTCGACCAACTGCTGGCGGGCATAGACCGACATCGACATAGTGCTGGTGGAATTAGAGGTCAGGACGTAAATAACGTCGAAGACGCGTAGCGCATCCAGCAGGCGGAAGATCACCGCCACCATAAGCGCCGGGGTAATCAACGGCAGGGTGACCCTGAAGAACACCCGTATCGGATGGATGCCGTCTACTTCGGCGGCCTCGTAGCAATCCTTGGGCAGCATTTGCAAGGCAGCAAGCACCAGCAATGCCACAAAGGGGATGGTTTTCCACACATCGACCATAATCACCGCCCACATGGAGTAGGTGGCGTTGGCCGTCCAAGCGATGGGGGCATCGATAATGCCCACGTTCATCAGTAGGTGGTTGATAATGCCGAACTGGTCGTTGAGCATCCACGCCCACATTTGCGCAGAGACAATGGTGGGAATTGCCCACGGAATCAGCACCGCAGCGCGCACGATGACGCGGCCCTTAAATTCGGCGTTCAAAATTAGCGCGACAATGACCCCGAAAACCACTTCCAGCGATACCGACACCACCGAGAAGTAGACGGTATTCCATACTGACTGCCACCACACCGAGTCGGCCAGTACTCCATACCAGCGGCCATCGTCATAGACGAGGTAATTCTCAAAGCCAATCAGGTTGGCGGCACCCATATCCGATAGCGACGCATCGGTAAAGCTGAGAAAAAAGGTGCGCACCAGCGGCCAACCAGCCACCAGGGTTAACGCAATCAGCATTGGGGCTAAAAAAAGCCAGGCGGCTTTTACCCGCTGGCGGCGTACCTTGGTACCCCGGCGCGGCTTGGTGGTGAGTGAACGCGCCTCGCCGGGCGCGTCATCGTGCTTGATGGAGGTTTGCATGGAAGGCTCCCGGGTTACCAGTTGCGACGCTTCAGGCGAGCCAATTCGTCTTCAAGATCGGCGACCGCTTGGGTGCCATCTTTGCTGCCTGACAATACTTGATGGGCGTTACTGAAAAAGGCGTTGCTTACCCGGCCGTAGGCATCGCCGGTGGGGGCGGAGGGGCGGGCAACAGCGTTCACAAAGGTGT
Organism: Vreelandella boliviensis LC1; assembly: GCF_000236035.1. Lineage (GTDB taxonomy): Bacteria > Pseudomonadota > Gammaproteobacteria > Pseudomonadales > Halomonadaceae > Vreelandella > Vreelandella boliviensis. The sequence goes on along the minus strand of NZ_JH393258.1, from coordinate 157,357 downwards.
CGTACAGGGTGCCAAAGAAGGGTACCGCCTCAAGCACTTCATCATCCTGGTAGAGGGCGTCGATAGTGGGGTTGTAAGAGGACTGAATGGCGCGGCGCTTCTGCTCCTCTTCACCGGTCAAGAAGGCGACCAGATCCGCGGCCAGCTCGGGGTGTTCGCTGTAACGTGATACGGCCAAGTTCCAGCCACCCAGGCCAGCAGCACTTTGGCCGTTTTCTCCACCCGCGGGCAGTTGGGTAACGCCGACATTGCCACGTACGTCACTGTCGTCACTCTGTGCCAGTGCCCAGGCGTAGGGCCAGTTACGCATAAACACCGCATTACCACCCTGGAAGACGCCGCGGGCTTCCTCTTCGGTGTAATTGAGCACACCGTTGGGTGAGATATCGCCAATCCAAGAGGCGGCCAGGTCAAGGGCTTCAGCAGCATGTTCGTTGTTAATACTAATCTCGCCGTCAGTTTCCACGACGGTTCCGCCACCAAAGCTGGCTACCCACTCAAGGGCGTTAACGGTCAAACCCTCATAAGCACGGCCCTGAAACACATACCCCTGCATACGGTCGTTGCCCTCGGCGCGTTCGGCGTCTTTAATTTCGCGGGCAATCTCGGTGAGTTCTTGCCAGGTGGTCGGCGCCTCATGGCCATATTTTTCTAACAGATCTTCGCGGTAGTAGAGCACGCCCGCGTCGGTGAACCACGGCATGGCAACTAAGCGACCATCAATGGTGTTGTTGGTGACGATGGTGTCAAAGTGCCCGGCAGCGGCGTCATCGCCAAGCACCTCACGTAGATCTAGCAGGTGGTTGGCGAGCAGACCAGGCCACACCACGTCGATCTGCATCACATCGATATCGCTGGCGTTAGCCGAAAGTATCTGCTGGTAAAGTGAAAGACGTTCGGTGGAGGAGTTGGGCGTTGACACCACATCGACGCTATGGCCGGTTTTCTCCTCCCAGGCGGCGACGCCCTGCTGGCAAAGCGTTAGCTCCGCGCCTACCGCGCCGCAAGAAATGGTGAGCTCTTCAGCCTGGGCCTGGCTTGTCGCGCTCAGCGTGCTGGCCACGGCAATGGCAGTAGTGATTAAAGTCTTTTTCATAACGGCGTACCTCGATGTTTATTGTTGTGGATGATGCTGCAGCAAAATCAGCGTTTAATAGCTAACCAATCGATACTTTAAACGTCTTCTTAATCGATTAAGATTGTGCCGCTTAGTTAGCCGCTTGGGCTGGAAAAATTCAATAGCGACTTTTGTCTAACGGGTATTATTCAGTTTTCACTAAATAAAATCGTTCCTTAGACATTAGTCGTTAATTAGCATCCAGGCGTTGGCAATAAGTAACTTAATCGATTAAGTTCTGGCTCTCTTTCCTTAAGCACCTTGCCCTCAGGTGCGCGGCTTCAAGCCAGCGAGCTCAAGGTAAGTGACTTAGTAAGGCAGTACTGCCTGGGTAGGGAAGCTGTGAAAGGGAAAGTGTTTTCGATTCGATCTTAATCGATTTAGATAAAAGCGCTTATAAATAGCGGCTTACCAATAACAATAGGATTCTCAAAACAATGCATAAAATGACATTTAAAACGCCGTTAGCCATTGCGATTGCCGCTGCCAGCTTAGGGATTAGCGGAGTTGCTTCGGCACAGATGACCATGGAACAGCGCTTTGCAGAACTGGAAGCGCGCATTGAAGCAGCGGAACAGCGTGCCGATGCCGCCGAGCGCCGGGCGGAGATTGCTGAGCAGTCCCAGGTCGCGCCGGAAAGCGACGCTGAAATCGAAGAGCGCCTGGCGCGAGTGGAGCGCTACGCTGATGGTGAAGAGGGGTTCTCGTTTAACGTTTATGCCCGTTCAGGTTTGCTGATTGGTGAAGATGGTAAAAGCGAGAACGCTGGCCCTTATCTGACCCCCGCCGGTGGCGAGGGTGGCGCCGTTGGTCGTTTAGGCAATGAGCCGGACACCTACGCTGAAGCGATTTTCAACTACCGCATGCAGTTTGATAATGGCGCCAAAGCGCTTTACCGCACCATGATTGCTGACGGCACGACCTCAAGCAATGACTGGACAGGTGGCGATTCAGATATCAACGTGCGCCAAGTGTTTGCTGAATTCAGTGATCTTCCCAGCTTTACCGGCGCCTTTGAAAACGCTTCCATTTGGGCCGGTAAGCGCTTTGACCGCGATAACTTTGATATCCATTGGCTCGACAGCGACGTGGTTTTCCTGGCGGGTACCGGTGGCGGTATCTACGACATGCAGTTGGCAGACAACTGGAAGTCTAACCTCTCGATTTATGGCCGTAGCTTTGCTGATTACCCAATCGTTGATAGAGAAAACCCTGGCCTAGAGGGCGACACCGACAACCTGATTCTAACCTCTAATAACTACTTCGGTAACTGGCAGTGGATGGTCAACGGTATGTCCGCTGCAGACAATGACGAGCGCGATATTGATGTCGGCCAGACCGCTGCCGATACCGGTTTCCATACCATGATTGCTTATCATGGCGACAGTTTCTTCGGTATGGGCGAGGGCAACTTCAAAGCGGCCGTGCTGCATGGTCAGGGGTTAGGCGCCGAGACCAAAAGTATTGGTTCACGGGGTGATCTAACTGACGATGCCACCGCTACACGTCTCGCGCTTTACGGCACCACTTATATCGCCCCACAGTGGCGCATTGCACCCTCTATTTTGGCTGAAACCAGCGAAGATCGTTATGCCCAGGGCGATAAGTACAACTGGGCAGGTATTAACGTGCGCTTAGCTAACGAGCTAACGCAGAACTTTGAGATGCAGTACGAAGCGGGCTATCAGTGGATGGATCTAGATCCCCAGGGGTACAGTGGTCGTAACGCCGTGGATGGTGGCTTCAGCAAGTTCACCATTGCGCCCACCTTCAAACCCGAAGTCGGCGGCTTCTGGCAGCGCCCAGAGATTCGTTTGTTTACCACCTTCAGCGATTGGGATGACGACCTCAACAACTACGGTGCTAGCGCACTGGGCAACGACGGCTTTACCGGCGGCCAATGGACCTTCGGCGTTCAGACCGAGGTGTGGTTCTAACCGGTGTGAGTAGCTTGATTTAACTGTTTCTTCTCCAATGCACTTTGCCCGCGATACGTCGCGGGCTTTTTGTAACACTTTTTAATAGCATTGATTAACGCTTAACCGGTCATAAACTAAACGTGCCTCTACTGATGCAGAGCGTGGCAGTAAGTCGTGGCCTGACAAAAATGCCATTGAATAATAACCTCGTTGTCGTTGTCGTTGTCGTTGTCGTTGTCGTTGTGTAGTGGCTAATTATGACCAAGCTCGTCTCCTCCTTAGGGGGCGTAGTAGTGGCGCACGTAAAAGGCGTAGAGTAAAAGTGAAAATATGGCATGAGGGGGAAGTGGAGTATGCGTTGAAAGAGCAGCAGGCGTGGTTATTTTGTAGTAAAATTACACGAATAATTGCGTATAATGCCCCCTTTACGGTAGATTTTAGGTAATCTAACTACATTAGATGCCTAATTATAAATAGGAGCGAAGATGAGCCAGTCCACTGCTTCCCAAGGTGCACCGCTGGGTGATCCGAATCACGCTATTGATTTAGCGCTGTTTGGGGCGCTGGGTGATCTTGCCATGCGCAAGTTATTTCCTGCCTTATACCATCTTGATCGCGAAGGTTTGATGCCTGAAAGCACCCGCATTATGGGGCTGGCTCGCCATGAGCACGACGCAGCGTCATTTCGCAAAATGGTTAACGACGCGCTGCAAAAACGGCTAAAAAGTAACGAACAGGATAAGCAGAGCCTCGAACGTTTTCTTGCCCGCTTGGATTACTTAAAACTCGATTTTTCCAGCGTTGAAGGGTACGACGCTATTCGTCAGTGGCGGAAAGGTTCACCGCGCCCCATGGTGGTCTATCTTTCCGTCGGTGCGCCTATTTATGGCGATATCTGCCGTCACCTGCAGGCCAGTAAAAGTCTGGACGATGAGACCCGCGTGGTGGTTGAAAAACCCATCGGCTACGACTTGCACTCATCCATTGAAATTAACGACGCCATCGGTGGAGTATTCCCCGAATCGCGGATTTACCGTATCGACCACTATTTGGGCAAAGAGACCGTACAGAACCTGATTGCACTACGTTTTGCCAACCCACTGTTTGGCACCCAGTGGAACCAGAACAACATCTCCCATGTGGAGATTACCGTTGCCGAAAAGGTAGGTATCGAAGGGCGCTGGGGCTATTTCGATGAGGCGGGCCAGCTACGCGATATGGTGCAAAACCACTTGCTGCAGTTGCTGTGCTTAATCGCTATGGATCCGCCTTCTAATCTGGACGCCGATGCTATTCGCGATGAGAAGGTGAAGGTGCTGAAAGCACTCAAGCCGTTTGTGGGTGAAGCACTTGGGCGCGACGTGGTGCGTGGTCAATATATCGCCGGTACTAGCGATGGCCAGCCGGTGCCGGGGTATTTAGAAGAAGAGGGCGCCAACACTCAGAGTCAGACAGAAACCTTTGTGGCCATGAAAACCGAAGTGGCTAACTGGCGCTGGGCAGGCGTGCCTTTCTACTTGCGCACCGGTAAACGCATGCCGGAGAAGCTCTCGCAGATCGTCATTCACTTTCGTCAGCAGCCTCATTATATCTTCGATCCGGATCAGCGCGGCATCGCTTCGAATAAGCTGATTATTCGTCTGCAGCCGGAAGAAGGGATCGCTCTGCAGGTGTTGACCAAAGATAGCGGCTTGGATAAAGGCATGCGCCTGCGCCCCGGCCCGCTGCATTTGGACTTCAACAATGCATTTCCAAAATCGCGGATACCCGATGCCTACGAGCGACTGCTGCTTGAAGTCATGAAAGGTCAGCAGTATCTGTTTGTCCGCCGTGATGAGATCGAACACGCCTGGCGTTGGTGCGACCAGCTAATTGATGGATGGAAAAAACGCGACACACCGCCGCGCCGCTATCCGGCAGGCTCTTGGGGCCCCGTCGCCTCCATCGCCATGATTACTCAAGACGGCCGCAGCTGGTACGAGGATTATTAATATGAGCCAAGCACGCCAACAGTTGGCCGAGCAGCTTGCCGAAGCCGTTTTTCAGGCGCTGCACGACGACTTAAACCACCAAGAGCGCGTCCTACTGGTGGTTTCAGGTGGTTCCACCCCGGTGCCTTTCTTTAAGGCGCTGGCGGCCAAACCGCTGCCCTGGGAGCGGGTAGATGTAACGCTTGCCGACGAGCGATGGGTAGACGAGCAGAGCAGTGATAGCAACGCCAAGTTGGTGCGTGAGCATCTGCTACAGAGAAAGGCGGCCAATGCTAACTTTATACCGTTAACTTGCACTTCATCTACCCCCGAGGAAGGAGTAGATGAAGTGGCCAAGCAAGTGGAATCGTTAGCGTGGCCCGCCAGCGTGGTGATTTTGGGTATGGGCGGTGACGGCCATACTGCGTCACTGTTTCCCGATAGTCCTGAACTGACCCTGGCGCTCGCCACGGACGAATTGTTAGTGGCGGTAAGAACGCCTAGTCAGCCGCAGCCACGGATTACCTTTTCGGCCGACCGCCTGCATCAGGCGCGGCGGCATATTCTACATATTACCGGCGATGATAAACGCGCCGTATTGGCCAAGGCATTAAACGGCGACGATGTACGTCAACTGCCTATTCGTGCCTTTTTAACCTGCCCATTGGCCATTTACTGGGCGCCTTGATCGTTTGCTGGCTTAGCCAATAATAAGTTGCTTGGAGACTCACTAATGACTATCGATAAACAGTTACCTTCTACCCGTACTGCAGAGCTGGATAGTATCTGCTTGAAAGCCGAAGTGATTCCGGTCATCACCATTGAGCGCTTGGAAGATGCAGTACCGTTAGGGCGCGCGCTGGTGGAAGGCGGCTTAACCGTGCTGGAAATTACCCTGCGCACCGATTGCGCCCTGGACGCCATCAAGCGCATGAAAGAAGCGCTGCCGGGTGCCAGCATTGGGGTGGGTACCGTGTTAACACCTGCACAATATCGCCAAGCCGAGCAGGTAGGCGCTGATTTCGTTGTCACCCCGGGCGCAACGGAGGCCCTTTATCGCTATGGTGTGGAAAGCCCAGTGCCGATGCTGCCAGGCGTGTCGACCATTTCTGAGCTGATGACTGGCTGGCAGTACGGCTATCGTCGGTTTAAGTTCTTCCCGGCGGAATCCAGCGGTGGTGCCAAAGCCATCAAAGCGTTTGGCGCGCCGATCCCTGAAGCACGCTTCTGTCCTACCGGCGGCATTACCGTGGACAATGCAGACTCTTATCTGTCCCTGCCGAACGTGATGTGTGTAGGTGGCTCCTGGTTGACGCCGAAAGCGATGGTGGAAGCCGAAGATTGGGACGGCATTCGCGAATTGGCCCGTCAATCAGCGGAGCGCTTTCATCACTAAGCAGGCACCACTCAATAGGCATCCATAAGCCACCTATCGCAGGTTGCGTAAATGCTGGCCCTAGTTATGGTTTTTAACCATTGCTAGGGTTTTTTTATAGCGAAATTTTGTCATTCGCGTATCGTAGCCGCCTGCGTACGACCAAAGACGTATAACAGGCTATATTCAGCTCAACTAAAATGGCAGGAAGATTTGTCTGACATTTCGCTATACGCGCATACAGTAACGTGCGTGTCACTTACAATGATCATGAGGTGAGTCAAAATGCACGCTTTGACCCTGGCGTCCTTCCTGTTTTTTACAGGGCTTGTCGCCTTTATCACTTGGCAAATTACTCGCCGAGATGACCACTCAAGTACCAGCGGCTACTTTCTGGCAGGGCGTACGCTAACTTTCCCGCTGATCGCCGGTTCTCTGTTAATGACCAACCTCTCCACCGAGCAAATGGTGGGGCTCAATGGGGCGGCGTTTTCCGATGGTTTAAGCGTGATGGCCTGGGAAGTGGTGGCGGTTATCGCATTGGTGGCGTTGGCGCTCTTCTTCCTGCCGCGGTTTTTGAAAAGTGGCATTGCCACGCTCCCGCAGCTACTCGAAATTCGTTTCGATAAGACCACCCAGCTAATCACCAATATCATTTTCCTAATTGCTTATGCAGTGGTTCTGCTGCCGATTATTCTCTATTCCGGCGCCATCGGTCTGCAGGGGATGCTCGATCTTCAGGGGCTGACCGGTATCGAGTCTTCGGCGACGCTGCTTTGGTTAACGGTGTGGATCGTCGGTATTATTGGCGCGGTGTATGCACTGTTTGGAGGGCTACGCACGGTTGCGGTTTCAGATACGCTTAATGGCGTTGGGCTATTGATTGGCGGTTTCGTGATTGTCTATTTCGGCCTTCAGGCTGTGAGCGACGGCACGGGTATTATGGAAGGCTGGAGCATCCTCAAAGAGAGCGACCCGGATAAGCTTAATTCGATTGGCGGCGCTGATCAGCAGGTGCCGTTCTTTACTCTGTTTACCGGCGTTTTCCTGATTAACTTGTTCTACTGGACCACCAACCAGCAGATTATTCAGCGTACCTTTGCGGCCAAAAACTTGGCTGAAGGTCAGAAGGGTGTGCTGCTGACCGGTCTGTTTAAACTGCTTGGCCCGTTGTATCTCGTACTGCCGGGGATCATTGCCTACCATCTTTATGCCGATCAAGGCGTGCGTGCCGATGAAGCCTACGGCCATTTGGTATTTAACGTATTGCCGCCGTATCTAACCGGGTTTTTCGCTGCCGTTATGGTGGGTGCGATTCTGTCGTCGTTTAACTCCGCTCTGAACAGTACCACCACGATTTTCAGCCTGGGCATCTATAAAGGCGTGCTGAATAAGCAGGCGACTGAAGAGCAGGTGGTTAAATCGGGTAAGGTCTTCGGCTGGATCATGGCCATTATTACCATGATTATCGCGCCGTTGTTGGCAGGCCAGGATAGTCTGTTTGGCTACCTGCAGAAGATGAACGCGATTTACTTTATTCCGATTCTAGCAGTAGTGCTGGTAGGGCTATTAACCAAGCGTGTTCCACCGATGGCGGCCAAGATTGCCCTGGTGGGCGGCTGCTTGTTGATTGCCGCCGGTTACTTTGTGCCACCGTTTACACTGCTGCCGCAGATCATGCACGAGTTCCACTTCGTGGCGATGGTGTTTGTATTGCTGGTCGTTGTGATGCTGATTATTGGCAAGCTGCGCCCAAGGGAAACTGATTGGATTCAGCAGCATAGCGGCGATGTGGATCTAACACCCTGGAAGGGCGCAGTACCCGCCGGTATCGTCTTGGTCGTGTTAGTTATCGTTATGTATATCAGCTTCGCCGGTTAAGTTGGGATTATTGGGAAAGAGGCCGCGTCGTTGCGAGGAGCGCAGCGACGCGGCAATCTCAACTTTCGGTAGCAGATCCCCCGAGATTGCTTTGCTTGCAATGACAGAGGGTTAGCTTGGGGCAATGGCAACAGCCTATTCTAGGCGCAGCGGCAGTTCAGCCAATCCTTTGATACCGGTTTCGACCCTATATAGTGAGCCTGCGGTAGGTTCTTGGGCTAGCTGCTCCGCGCTAAATCCCTCTTGCGCTGTGGTGATATAGAGCGTTTTTAGATCAGGGCCTGCAAACGCCGGGCAGGAGGGTTGGCTGACAGGCAGCTCAACGCGGCCTATTATGTTGCCGTCGTGATCCAAACGCACCACTTGCCCAGCCCCCCACAGCGCTAGCCAGAGACAGCCTTCACTATCTACCACGGCACCGTCTGGATTGCCTTGATGCTCGAAAAAATCTGCCCAGGGCTGCGGCTCGCCCTGCGGCCAGCCGTCGCTATCCAGCGCCCAGCGCATTACCACCCCGGTCACCGTATCGGTAAACCAGGCAAACTCACCGTTTTCAGCAAAGCAGATAGCATTGGGAATCGTCAGCCCTGTACGCAGCCGGGACAGCTCGCCGCGGTGCAGGCGGTAGAGGCTTCCCGCGTTTCTTTCCGCACTTTTACCCATGCTGGAGAGCCACAGGCTGCCGTGGCGGTCAATGCGGGCGTCATTGCTGCGGGTGATGGGGTTGTCGGCCTCGAAATCGCACAGCTTTTCGATATTGCCGATGCTTGGGTCGAAGCGGCTTAAGCGGTCTTCGCCGACTAGCAGTAGGCCACCCTCATCAAGGGGTGCTGCTAGTGACACCTTATGATCAAGCTGATAGTGGCCGCTCTCACCGCTGGCGGGGGAGAGCCAGTGCAGCTGTTTTTCAAGAATGTCGCACCAATAAAGGCGCTGATTTTTAGCGTCCCACTGTGGGCCTTCACCCAGGGTGCAGCGGCAATCAACCGCTAACTCTGCCTGCCACGTTGAAACATGCCTACCTGTGTTCATTTTTGTTTGTTCTCCTTATTGTTCTCCTGCTAACCAAGCATCGACAAGGGCTTGGGCCTGTTGACCTACCTGGGAAGCGCTTTGGCCGGGTTTGTATAACGCGCTGCCCAGCCCTGCACCATCGACACCCGCTGCGCGCCAAGCGGCGAAGTTATCGACCCCAACGCCGCCAACAGCATACAAAAGGGCGCCTGTGGGCAGTACTGAGCGCACTGCCTGCATGCCCGCTAATCCTACCTGCACCGCGGGGAAGAGTTTAAGTCCGGTGGCACCTGCATCGAGTGCATCGAAGGCTTCAGAGGGTGTCACAATCCCCGGCCAGCTCGCCATACCGAGTCTATGCGTCTCTTCAATGACCGCAGGCCGACAGTTGGGAGAAACGATTAAGCGCCCACCAGCAGCGTGAACTTCACGCACCTGAGCCGGAGTGAGCACCGTACCTGCACCAATGACCGCGCGCTCGCCAAAGGCTTCCACCAAGCGGCGAATGCTTTCCAGCGGGTTGGGTGAATTAAGCGGTACTTCAATCTGGGTAATGCCTGCGTCCAGCACCGCTTTAGCAATATCAACCACTTCGTCGGGCGCCACACCGCGCAAAATACCGATTAAGGGCAACGTCATAGTCACTCTCTCCATTAACAGTTAGCCGCCTTAAGCGCTTGATGGGCAAGCTGAAGGCCAGCGAGTACCGCGGCGTCACCATCCACATGCTGCGTCTGATAGCCGATCGTATTGAGTGCCAGCGTATAGCGCTGGCATAGGGCTTGGTTGCCAATCAGGGTGATTGACTGTTCAATGGGGCGCCCACGGCAGGCGCCGGATAGCTCAAGGCCAATGGCGAGCCCTGAAAGCCGTGCGGCGAGCACCGTTCCCCGCGTATCGCCTGTAGGTAGTCGACCATCGAGTAAATCCTGCGCGCGCAGGCCGAACAAGCGACTACTAAAGGTTTCGGGCGCCGCGTAGATCTCGCTAACGGCCGCAATAAACGCCTCACGGCAAGCGGGGTCTTGAAGCTCATCGCTGCCGACGGAATGGCGCAAAACTGATTTGGTGGCCAATAGCTGGTAGAGCTCGCCGGTTAAGTAGGTCGAAAACCCACTCACCGCGCCCGCTTCAAGAGTGGCCCATTTGGCGTGGGTGCCCGGCAGGCAGGCAAGCCCTGTAAAGTCAGGTGAGTCAGCGACCAGGCCTGCTAATTGGGTCTCCTCGCCACGCATCACATCAAAGTGAGTCGCCGTACTGTGGGTTTGGCTTAAACCGGGCAGTAGATAAACACGTAGCTGGTCGCCTGTAAGCGTTGGTGGTACTGCGCCTTGGCTAAGTTGGTCAAGCCGAGTAGGCACCGGCAAATAGGCGGCTTCCAGCCAGCCCTGGCGCGCCCCCGCCATACCGCACACCAGGACATCAGTCTGGCCGGTGGTGGGCAGCCAGTCGCCCACCAGCCGCAGCAGTTCGGCTTCATACTCATCGGCTTTGAGCGACAGCATACCCTTGTCGCTAGTGGCCCGGGCAATCACGTGGTCGTGTTGATCCAGCCCCCAGGCGCGCAGGTTGCTGGAACCCCAGTCCACGGCAATCCAGATTAATTGATCTGTAATTTCAGGCGTTTCACTCATCACGGTTGATCCCATGGCTTACCACTCCGCAATAGAGCCGTCTTCGTGGGTCCATACCGGGTTTCGCCAGCGGTGGCCCACTTTGGCGCGCTCCTCAACAAACGCTTCGTTAATTTCAACGCCAAGCCCAGGGCCTTGGGGAATAGCGCAGAAGCCGTCTTCAATCGCCAGGGCGGATTTATCGACCAGATAGTCGAGGACGTCGTTGCCCTGGTTGTAATGAATGCCCATGCTCTGCTCTTGAATAAAGGCGTTGTGGCTGACCGCATCCAGCTGTAAAGATGCGGCCAGGGTTAACGGGCCGAGCGGGCAGTGGGGCGCTAAGGCGACGTCGTAAGCGGAGGCCAGCGCGGCAATTTTGAGGCCTTCGCTGATGCCGCCGCAGTGGGAAATATCCGGCTGAATAATGTCGATCATGCCATCGGCCAGTAAATCGCGGAACTGAAAGCGGGTATGCAGCCGCTCGCCGGTGGCTAGCGGGTAGCCAAGCCCGCCGGCAATATCTTTCAAGCAGGGCAGATGTTCGGGGGCAACCGGCTCTTCCACAAACATGGGGTGGAAGGGCTCTAGCTCGCGCAGCAGCGCTTTGGCCATGGGGCGGTGCACGCGGCCATGAAAGTCGATGCCAATGCCGACATCCGGCCCCACCGCATCGCGGGCTTCGGCCACGCGAGCGACGGCTTCATCGACCTTGCGGTGAGAATCGACGATTTGCATCTCGGGGGTGCCGTTCATTTTGAAGGCCGTAAAGCCTTTTTCGACCAGTGCTTTGGCTCCAGCGCCAACATCGCTGGGGCGGTCGCCGCCCGTCCAGGCGTACATGCGCATTTTATCGCGTACGGCGCCGCCAAGCAGTTGGTGAACGGGCACACCCAGGTCGCGACCTTTAAGATCCCACAGCGCCTGGTCAATCCCTGCGATCGCGCTCATCAAAATCGGCCCACCGCGATAAAATCCGGCGCGGTACATCATGTTCCATAGGTGCTCGATGCGGTGTGGATCCTGGCCAATCAGGTAGTCGGAGAGCTCATGCACGGCGGCCTCAACGGTAGCCGCGCGGCCTTCAATAACTGGCTCTCCCCAACCGTAGCAGCCTTCGTCGGTTTCGATCTTGAGAAACAGCCAGCGTGGGGGAACTTGCCAGGTCTTGAGTTTGGTGATTTTCATTCGATCAGGTCCTTATTAATTGACGATGCCAAGGTCGATGGCGGTGCGGCGCAGAACTTCTCGCGCGGCACGCTCTGCGCCGCTGGCATCGCGGTTGCGTATGGCGTCAAGCACCTGACGATGGCGTGCGAGACTGTCATCTAGCGTATCGGTGCGGTGCTGCGAACGGTGTATCAGCGCCATGATTGAAGGGCGCAATAAGTGCCCCATTTGGCGCCAGACTAAATTATGGCTAGCTCGGTAAGTGGCGTCGTGAAAGGCAACGTCGTACTCGGCATGCTCGGCACGGGCTTCAGCGCAAATGGCCGTTTTTTCCATGCCCGTAAAGGCGCTCTCAAGGCGTTCAATGTCTTCAGCCTGGGCCTCCTGTGCCGCCAGGCCTGCCACCACGGGTTCGGCAGAGTAGCGGAACGCGTAAATAGCCCTGACCAGTTGCGGGTCAAGATTGACGAGGCCGGTCATCCATTCGCTCATCAGCGGGTCTAGCAGGTGCCAGTCGCCGATCTCGCGCACCAGCGTGCCGCGCCCTGCGGTGCGCTCTAAGAGTCCCGTCGCGGTGAGGCTGGTCAGTGCATTGCGTACCTGATTACGGCTGACGTCAAAATGAGCGCCGATATCCAATTCGCGGGGAAAAACATCACCGGGTTGCCAATGGCCTGCCAGTAGTGCCTGGGCGAGTAGGCGCGCTAATTGTTCAGCGCCACCCTGATGGGGCGGCAGAGCGTCCAGCGTCATCGGTTATCTCTTATTATGTGTTCGATGACAGCTAGTCTAGTAAATGTCTGACATTTAAACAAGTCACGCTATGAGCCCCTTTGGGCGGTTGATGAGTTTTAATCCAAGCAAAAAAAGCCCACGTCTGTTGGCAACAGATGTGGGCAAATCGTGGTTAGTAAATCGTTGCTAGTAAGCCGTGCTTAAAACGTTACCCCTTCACCGCACCGGCGGTCATACCTGTCACGATGTAGCGGTTGGCGAGCAGTGCAAAGATAATCACCGGCAGTACGATCAAGCTGGCGTAGGCGGCAATAACGCCATACTGAGCACCGGCTTCAACGCCGCCCATAAAGCGAGTAATCCCCACCGTGAGTGGCTGGGCGTCGCTGCCTGCCAGGAACAGTGCGAACAGGTACTCGTTCCAGGACATAATGAAAATCAGAATTGCCAGTGCGTTTAGGCCTGGTCGAACGACAGGCAGTGAAATGCTCCAGAAAAGCTTCCAGGGGCCGCAGCCATCAACGATGGCGGCTTCTTCCATCTCTTTGGGCACGTTCTCGAAAAAGCCCACCATCATCCAAACCGCGAACGGTATATGAATCGCCAAATGGGCAAACAGCAGCCCCGTGCGCGAGCCGGATAACCCCAGATCAACAAAAATCAGGAACAGCGGCAGCGCCAGCACCACGTGAGGAAGGAAGCGCATGGCCAGTATCGCAAACGACAGCGCGCCGCGTATTTTAGGGCGTAGTTTGTTAAGTCCGTATGCCATGGGCACGCACACTGCGACGGAAATAATCACCGATGCTACGGCGATTATCACGCTGTTACGGAAATAGAACCAAAAATCGCCAGCATTAAAGGCAACACTAAAGTTGTTAAGGGTAAAGTCTCTTAACGTTAGTAGCGCTAGCGGAGAGCGGAACATGGCGGTTTCGTTAAAGGCCGCCGCGAGCAGAATAACCGGTGGCAGCAGTGAAATAATCAGCCAGAGGGTTAAGCCGAAATACTGACCAGCGAGTTTTGCGTTGGCTTTGTTACGATCATTCATGCGCTGGCCTCCTTATTTACCTTGTAGACTTTAATATACAGCCAGGCCACGACCGCCATAATCATAAACATGGTAAAGGCGATGGTGTTGGCCATGCCCATATCCTGGTTGGCGATGCCGCGGTTATAAGCCAAAACACTCATCACTGTTGTCGAACGCCCAGGGCCACCGCCGGTCATGGTGTACACCATGTCAAATTCGCGGAATGCACTGGTCATGATGATAATGGAGACAAACAGAATATGAGCGCGAATCATTGGCAGTACCACATGCCAAAGCGTTTGGAATGCACCAGCACCGTCGACCTTGGCGGCTTCATACATATCGTCGGGAATCGTGGTAAGCGCTGCGTAGAGCACCAATATCGCCATGGGGGTTAAGTGCCAGGCGTTGGTGAGCGCAGTAGCAAACAGCGCAGTTGAGCTATCGGTTAGCCAATAGGGGCCTGTTAAACCGAAAAAGCCTAACAGCTGGTTAATCACCCCAAAGTCCGGTTCCCACATAAATAGCCGCCAGGTGATCCCGACAATTACCGGGGTCATTACAAAGGGCAGCAGAAATAACGCCATCCAACCGGCTTTAAAGCGAATGCGCTTGCCGCTTAATAAAAAGGCAACCAGTAAACCGACGATTAAGCAACCGAGGGTATTGGCAAGGGTAAAGAGCAGCGTCACCTTAACGGAGTTAATAAATAGGGGGTCTGTCCAGGCACGTGCGTAGTTGTCTAGCCCAACGAACCATTGGTTGCTGAAATCATAAAGAAATACGTCGTGTAGACTGAAGCGTGCGGCAATGCCAAGGGGAAACGCCACAATCAGTAACATGACGATTAAGCCGGGCAATACAAAATACCAGCCCCGGGTGTAGCGATTAAGGAGATTGTTTTGCATAGCGCAAACCTCGTTAAAGCATCAATTCAAAAGCAGTGGCGGCTTAGCCGGGGGTAGGCCAAGCCGCCACCGCCAAAGAGGTTAGGGTACGAGGTAGCCTAGCGTTCGAGGTAGCCTGCGCGCTGGAAGGTACGGGTCATGTTATCTACCCAGCGATCCTGCGCTTGCTCTGGGGTTAGGTCGCCGCTCATCACTTCGGTGGCGAAGTCAACGGTGCCCTGCCACATAACGGTCCCGTATTCAGGAATGCCCTGACGAACAAATACGTGCTCAAGGGTCTGCTCGTAGGCGGGCAAGAAGTCAGCATAGTGGGATTCCAGGCCACGTAACTCTTCGCTGTTGAAGTGGGCTACGCGTGAAAATTGCTTAGTGCGTTTACCCCACTCGATTTCGTTATCCTGCAGCATCCATTTCAGAAATTTAAACGCTTCTTCTGAATTTTCAGTATCCATAACGAAGACCCCGCCGCCACCTAAGAAGGGCACGCCTTGGGGGTAATCCTGCAGGTTGCCTTCGAAGGCGGGTAGCGGTTGATAGCCCACGTTACCTGCGGCTTCACCTTGAGGGTCTTCAACCGTGGAAAGCCCCTGGGGCCACATGGTGGCCATGGCTAAACGGCCATCGCGGAAGTAGCTTAGCCCTTCAAGAAAATCCCAGTTACGGGCAGCGCGGGGCGCCACGTCATTGGCAAGATCGACAAACAGGTTGGCGGCCTCGACTAAGATGGGGTGATCAAGGTCGGGTTGATAGTTTTCGTCCCAGCCTTCAAGGCCCGTTGAGTAGAGCATGACGATAAAGCTACGTGCCACGCCGCTGCCCGCACCTAAAGCGTCGGTCCAGCCGTATAGATCCTCTTCGAGGGTTTCACCGGCAACGGTTTCACCCGCTTCACGCGTGAAAAACTCACCCACCTCGTAAAGCTCCTGCCAGGTGCGCGGGACTTCAAGCTTGCGCCCGTACTCTTCCTCGAAGGCGGCTTGCTCATCCGGGTGTGAGAAGAAATCTTCGCGGACGATTAACATAGGCGCCGCGGGCGTGGTGGGCAGGGCGATAATTTCACCAGGGCGGGCACTGCTCTCCATGTGAGATTCGCGAATTCGCGCTGGATAAGCATCAATATCAAAATCATATTTTTCGATGTAGGGCGTTAAATCGACCACATGGTCTTTGAAACTGCCAAACCAGCCAGGACTGTGATAGCCCATGTCCCAACGCCCGGTGCCGCCAATGGCTTCGATCGACATGCGGTCGCGTAACTGGTCGGGTGGCAGTATCTCACCAATCACTTTAACGCCGGTTTGGCGCTCATATTCGGGGGCAAAGTAGTTCACTACGGCATCGGCTTCTTCACCCGGGTGAAGCGCCCAGCGGATGGTAACGTCTTCCGCCATTGCCGTAGCGCTGGCCGTGGCTATGGCTAGGCCTAATCCGGTGGCGGTGAGCATGCGTGTTGTTGTCATGTGTCTATCTCCTAAGGCTCTTTATTGTTATGCCCTTTCTGTCGAAAGTAAGCATCGCCGCTACAAGGGTGAATCGCTAGAACCCATTGTGATTATTAGTAAGGAATTTGTTCCAGGCACTTTATTGGATCAAATTCCAATCTGATCGACGTTCAACATAAAGGATTTGCAGAATCGTGTCACCTAGCGTAATTAATAACTACAGGGTGAGCCGAGAATAAGTAACGCTAGTGTTTTTTGATCGGCAACATAATAGCTAGAGGTGAATTTAAAAACCAATAAAAACATGTGTTTATGTTTTTTGTAGGGCTAAGGGTTGAGGTCGTAATGATCCTTTTAAACGTTGAATATTTAAGTTTAAATAGATGATTATTTGGACTAATGTCTAACGCTAAACATTGGATGCCGATACTTTTAGCCACTTTACTGCTCTTATTAGACCAAAGAAGGATATACAACGATGGCTAACATTACGCTGGAAAATGTGCAAAAACGCTTCGGGGAAGAGCGAGTGATCCACGGTGTGGATATCGAAATTAACGACGGTGAATTTGTCATTCTGGTGGGGCCTTCCGGCTGCGGTAAGTCCACGTTGCTGCGAATGATTGCCGGGCTTGAGTCGATCAGCGACGGTAATGTGAAGATTGGCGGCAAAGTGGTGAACGATATGTCACCCAAAGCGCGCGATATCGCCATGGTATTTCAGAGCTACGCGCTCTATCCGCACATGACGGTCGCTGACAATATGGGTTTCTCACTGAAGCTATCTAAAGCGCCCAAAAGCGAGATTAACCAGAAGGTGAATGCCGCCGCTGAGATTCTCAATTTAGAGCCGCTGTTAAAACGTTTTCCGCGTGAGCTTTCTGGTGGCCAGCGTCAGCGGGTGGCGATGGGCCGAGCGATTGTGCGTGACCCGCAGGTGTTCCTGTTTGATGAACCGCTCTCAAACCTGGATGCTAAGCTGCGTGTTTCCATGCGTACGGAAATTAAAGAGCTACATCAGCGGCTTAAAACCACTACCGTGTATGTTACCCATGACCAAATTGAAGCTATGACCATGGCTGACCGTATTGTGGTACTGCATCAAGGCTACGTTCAACAAATGGGCACGCCGCTGGAGCTGTACGACCACCCCGCTAATTTGTTTGTGGCCAGTTTTATTGGCTCACCGGGTATGAACTTGATTCATGGCCGAGTGGGCGACGATGGGCATTTCCAGGTGCGTGGCGGTGGCCAATTGCCGTTGGGAGATATTGATATCTCCAACTCGGCAGTCGACGCGGTCTACGGTATTCGCCCGGAGGATATGACGCTGGCAGATCAAGGCGTTCCGGTAGAGGTCATCACGGTGGAACCCACCGGCGCTGAGATTCATGTGGTCGCTAAGTTAGGCGATCAACATATCACCATTGTGTTCCGTGAACGCCATCAGATTAAGCCCGGCGACACCATCCAGCTGGCCATTGATGTGAATAAAAACCATCTGTTTGATGCGGTTAGCGGTGAACGCATTGCTTGGCACGCGTCCTCCCAGGCAGCCTAACCACAAGACGGAAGGCACCCATGAGTATGCAGACGTATTTAGGCCTGGATATTGGCACCTCGGCGGTAAAAGGCGTTTTGGTCGATGCTCACCAGTTCTGTCTGGCGACCGCAAGCTCGGCTTACAGCGTTACTCACCCCAATGCTGGCTGGGCAGAGCAGGATCCTGAACTGTGGTGGCAAGCTGTTGAAAAGGTGGTCGCGCAATTAAGGCAGCAGGCTGGCGCTGCCATGGCAAAAGTGGCGGGGATAGGGTTATCCGGCCAAATGCATGGGTTGGTGGTTCAGAACCGGCTCGGCGGCGTCATTCGTCCGGCCATTTTGTGGAACGACAGCCGGGCGAGCCAGCAGTGTCAGCAGCTTAAACAGCACTTGAAAAATAACGTTGCTACGATTACCAGTATTGAACCCATGCCTGCCTTTTGGGCAGCCAAACTGTTGTGGTTAAAAGACCACGAGCCGGAAACGCTAGCCAATGCCCACCACTTCCTTTTGCCAAAGGATTACGTCCGTTGGCGGATGAGTGGTGAGCGCATCACCGATATGTGTGATGCGTCGGGCACCCAGCTGCTTGATCAAGCTAGGCGAGCGTGGAGCCCAGAGATACTGGCAGTGTGTGGGGTCGCTGAGCACCAGTTGCCGCAATTGGCGGAGGGCAGTACCGCTTTGGCCACGCTCAAACCGGATATCGCAGCTCGATGGGGCATTGAGTGGGATATTGAAAACCAGGTTCCGATTGCTGCCGGTGCGGGAGATGTAGCAGCGGGGGCGCTAGGTTTAGGAGCCATTAACGAAGGTGATGCTTTCTTTACCCTAGGGACATCGAGTCAGCTGTTTATCGCCACATCAGGTTACCGCCCAGCCCCGGAGCATGCATTGCACGCCTTTGCCCATGCGCTACCAGGCCGTTGGTTTCAAATGGCAGCAATGCTCAATGGGGCAAGCGTACTCGCCTGGGCGGCTAAACTGATGGGTGTATCGATTGACGAAGCCCTGGCTGCTGCTGAAAATCAAAAAAGTGCCGCGTCGTCATTGCTGTTTCTGCCTTATTTAAACGGCGAACGAACACCCCATAACAACCCCGATGCCCGCGGCGTTCTGTTTGGTTTACACCCATCCAGCAGTGTAGGCGAAGTGATTCAGGCCGTGTTGGAAGGCGTGGGGTTTTCGTTACGCGAAGCGCGGAATGTCATCGAGCAGGCCGGTACGCCGATCACGCGATTAACCGTGATTGGAGGGGGGAGCCGAAGTGATTATTGGCTGCAACTACTGGCTGATATTTTAGAGCGGCCTATTATGCGATGCGAAGAGAGTGAGTCGGGCCCTGCTTTTGGGGCTGCGCGTTTAGCGCGTTTGGCGGTCACTCAAGAAAATCCCGAGGCGGTCTGTCAGCCGCCCAAGATCGAAAGAGTCTTTGAACCAAGCCCGAAAAAACACCGGCATGCCAATAACTTTGCACGTTATAAGCGTCTATACCGTGCCCTAGAACCTGAATTTGATGTTTGATAATTAATCAGCCGCAAATAAAACGCCACCTAAAAAAAGGGTGGCATTTTAATTGAAGGCTTTATATATCAGCCTGCGCGAAGCGCTTCGATATCCGCGTGGGTGGGGAGTGAGGCGTAAGCGCCTGGCCGAGTGACCGCATGGGCGCCGCAACGGCAGGCGGTATCCACCGCACGATGAAGAAAATCTGTATCGTTATGCCAGTTTTCATTGATGCCGTGAGCCGAGAGCTCTGATAACAGCCCGCCAATAAAGGCGTCGCCCCCGGCGGTGGTATCTACCGCTTCCACTTTGGGTGGCGCAATTCGCTGGTCGATACCGACGCCTTTGAGTAAGACATCATTGGGGCCGTCGGTAATCAAAATAACTTTTACCCCTGCCGCGAGCCGTTCTGAAAGCCACGATTCTGCAGGATGATCGGCACGTAAGTAGTCGAGCTCTTCCTGGGAGAGCTTGAGCAGCTCTGCGCCGTCTAGCAGCTGTGTGACTAAGCTGGCATCCGCTTCACCGCCGGGCCACAGGTTATGGCGTAAATTGGCGTCTACGCTGACAAGGCAACCGGCGCGCTTGGCCATGGTGGCCATCGCCAGGGTAACGTCGGCGATCTCGGGGTCAGTCAGGCTGTTACTGCACAGGTGCAGAATGGCAGGGGTCTCAAAAATACCCTGGGGTAAATGCTCTAGGCGATAAAGCAGATCAGCGGCGGGTGGGCGATAAAAATCAAAGGTGCGTTCGCCAACGTCATCCCGGGAAACAAACGCCAGCGCCGTGCGCGACTGCTTTGTGAGCATAACGCCGCTGGTGTCTACGCCATGATGTTTAAGTTCACGCAGCAGAAAATGCCCAAAGGTATCGTCACCCACCATACCCAGAAACTGGCTAGGTACACCCAAGCGGGCGCAGGCGACCGCCACGTTCGCAGGGGCGCCACCGGCGTAGGGGGTAAAGGTTTCCTGGGCATCAGTGGCTGCCCCCAAGCGACTGGAGAGCATATCAACCAGCGCTTCCCCAAAGGCGATAACGGGTGTCATTTGTGGCTCCTTAAAATTAATGTATTTGTTTTATAACGATCAAGTTATTTACTAGGCAGTTTTTAACTAGGCAGTTTTTTACAGGCAGTTTTTTAAAGACAATGCTGCACCGAACAGTTTTATGCCACGCAGTGGCCGCGCGCGGCTTCAAGCAGTTCATACCACGCTTCCGGGGGTAGCGTTGCGGGGCCATTCAGCATATCGCTGATGCGGTCATGTTTAACGCTGCCAATCACCGGTACCGGCGAGTTGGGTAGGCTGCGCAGCCATGCCAGCGCTAAAGCGCTTGGAGCGCACTCAAGCTTGGTTGCCCACTTATCCAAACAGTCGCCAACGGCGCCCTGCATCAGCTGCCCGCCCGCAAGTGGCGACCACGCCATGGGGGCGTGACCGTCGGCGCAAAGATCATCAAAGCTACCGTCGAACAGAGGCGTTGTATGGGCGATTGAGAGCTCGATCTGGTTGGCACTTAGGCGGTGATGCATGGCGCCTTGCAAGCGCCGCCACTGGCTTGGTAAATGGTTGGAAATGCCCGCAGCACCAATTTTGCCCGCTTCAATGGCATCGTCCAACACACGACCGGTAGCTTCCGCGTTCATCAACAGGTCGGGCCGATGAATCAAAAAATGATCGAGGCGTTCGACATTTAAACGCCCAAGCGATGCGTCGATGGCGCTATTTAAATAAGCAGGGCTAACGTTGTAGTGTTTTACCTTACCCGATCCGGGCGCGGGGTTATCGTTGGCGATGCTCGCTTTGGTGACAATATGAACCCGCCGAGCCAGGGCAGGGCGGGCTTTTAGCGCGGCGCCAAACAGCGTTTCACCTTGGTTGCTACCGTAGATATCGGCATGGTCAAACCAGTTTAGGCCCTGTTCCAGGTGCGCTTCGATCCAATCGGCTAACTGTTCAGGGGCATGCATGGCAGGCGCTTCGTGCAAGCGCATCATGCCGAGTACAAACGGCACATCAAAAGTGGCGGCGGGCATAGCTGGTTCCCTGTTGATTTTATTAGAAATGCTGTCAGAAAACTTCTTCGTTATGCAGTGCTTCGGCAGCGCCTAGCAGCCCCGTCCAAGGCGCGGTCACCACCCACACGGGGATGTCGGCGTTGTAGGCGCCCATGCGGCCTTTATCAACAAAGGCCTCGCGCAATTCGCTTTTTGGCAGCCACTCCAGCAGGCGTGGAAGAATACCGCCACATAGATAGACCCCGCCCCTAGCGCCCATGGTTAACGTGGCGTCGCCGCACACATCACCAAGAATTTTTAGAAAGCGCAGCAGGGCAGCGGTAGCAAGGCTATCGCCTTCATTGGCCGCTGTGGTCACCTCTGCGGGGCTGGTGAGGCTTGGCTCAATTCCCTCAAGTCTACAGTGCGCTTGGTAAAGCTCCAGTAACCCCTGACCGCACAAGATGCGCTCTACACTCACCCGTTTGTGACGCTGCAGAAATACCTCCAGCAGCGCCCGCTCGGTGCTATCCGTGGGCGCAAAAGTAACGTGGCCGCCTTCGGTGGGGAGCGGTATCCAGGCGTGCTGCCCGGGAAATACCCCGGCAACGCCCAGCCCGGTACCAGGGCCGATCACCAAGCGTGTCGAGTGTGCTTGGGTTTGGCCTGGCTGGATTTCCACTAAATCACTTTCAGCCACATGGGGTACACCCAATGCCTGGGCGGTGAAGTCGTTGATGACTTTAAAAAGGGACAGGTTGAGCGTCTGTTGGACGTCGCTCTTTAAAAAGTCCCAATGGTTATTGGTCATTTTGACCCGCTCGTTATGAACGGGGCAGGCAAACGCCAAACACGCCTCTTGAGGCGCGTTGTCACCGGTGGCGCCCACGCAGTTCAAGTAGTCTTGAACCGCTTCGACAATGCCGGGGTAGTCGGCGCAGGGTAGATTCAAAATATCGCGCGGGGTTATTTCACCGGGCGACACCAACGCCAGTCGTGCGTTGGTGCCCCCAATATCGCCGATGAGTGCCGGTCGCATCAGGCATCCTCTTGTGAGATTTGCCCCTGCTGGCGGGCGAGGTCGTCGGCTTCAAAACCACCAAACACGCCAGCGCCTTCCTCGCCGCGCATGGCCAAGTGGCGAAAGCCTGAAAACAGCTCACGGCCCAGGCCAACGTGGTAGTGATCCAGGTTGCCAATCGCCAATTCCCGATTAGCCCAGGTAGCAGGGGCAACTTTGGCTTCCAACGTACCGGCGTTGGCATCCAGGCGGACGATATCGCCATCGCGGAGTTTGGCCAGTGGGCCGCCGTCCAGGGCCTCCGGGCTCATGTGAATGGAAGCCGGTACCTTGCCCGATGCGCCCGACATGCGGCCGTCAGTGACCAGCGCCACTTTATAGCCACGGTCCTGTAGCACGCCCAGGAACGGTGTCAGCTTGTGGAGTTCCGGCATACCGTTGGCTTTGGGGCCCTGGAAGCGGACGACCACGATTACATCGCGATCTAGATCGCCGGACTCAAACGCCGCTTTCATTTCGTTCTGGTCTTCGAAAATCTTCACCGGTGCTTCAACGATGCGATGCTCCTCGGCCACCGCGGAGACTTTGATCACACCGCGGCCCAGGTTGCCTTTCATTACTGTAAGGCCGCCCGTCGGCGCAAAGGGATTGGCGACGGGGCTTAGCACAGCTTCGTCGAGGCTCTTCTCAGGGCCTTCGTGCCAGACGACTTTGCCGTCTTCCAGGAAAGGCTCCTGGGTGTAGGCAGTCAGGTCGGTGCCGAACACGGTGGGAATATCGCCGTGGAGCAGGCCAGCGCCCAGCAGCTCGCGGAATAAATAGCTCATGCCACCAGCGGCTTGGAAGTGGTTGATATCCGCCTGACCGTTGGGGTACACCTTCATCAGGCTGGGCGTGACCGCGGAAAGATCGGTGAAGTCATCCCAATTTAGGGTAATGCCCGCAGCGGCGGCCATGGCAATCAGGTGGAGCGTGTGGTTGGTCGAACCGCCAGAAGCGAGAAGCCCAACGACGGCATTGACGATGGCGCGCTCGTCGATCTGCTTGTAGAACGGGCGATAGTTGCCGCCGGGCTCGGTGTTGCGAATCGCCTGTTCGGTGGCGTAGCGGGTCAGTGCTTCGCGCATCTCGGTGCCAGGATTGACGAAGGAGGTGCCCGGCAGGTGCAGGCCCATGACTTCCATCATCAGCTGGTTGGAGTTGGCCGTGCCGTAGAAGGTGCAGGTGCCGGGGCTGTGGTAGGAGTCGGATTCCGCCTCCAGCAGCTCAGCACGGCCCACTTTACCTTCTGCGTAGAGTTGGCGGATACGCGCCTTCTCTTTATTCGGCAGGCCGCTGGGCATGGGGCCTGCTGGCACAAACATTGCTGGCAGGTGGCCAAAGCGTGCGGCGCTAATAAACAGCCCAGGGATAATCTTATCGCACACGCCCAGGTAGAGCGCAGCGTCAAACATGTTGTGGGAAAGCCCTACGGCGGCGGCCATGGCAATCACATCCCGTGAAAACAGCGATAGCTCCATCCCCGGCTGGCCCTGGGTCACGCCATCGCACATTGCCGGTACACCACCGGCAAACTGGGCCGTTGACCCCATCGCGCTGGCAGCGGCTTTAATAGTGGCCGGGAAGGTTTCAAACGGCTGGTGAGCCGACAACATGTCGTTGTAGGCCGAAATGATTCCCAGGTTGGCGCTGTTCATCAGTTTGAGGGAATCTTTGTCCTGCGGGTTGCAGGCAGCAAAGCCGTGGGCCAGATTGCCGCAGCTTAACTCAGCACGGTGCACACCGCGTTTATGCTGGTCAGCCATGCGTTGTTCGTAGAGGGCGCGACGCTCAGCAGAACGCTCACGAATGCGCTGGGTAACCTCAGCGACGGTAGAATTTAAAGTGGCAGGTGTTGAGCTCGGCATAGGGACCTCTGCATGATAGAGACGGTGAATAAATATTGTAGTTATTTTACATTTTTTAGCGTCGATTTAAGAGACTTTACGGCAATAAAAACCACATTTGTAGTTTTATTACCCGAATGTAGGCGGCTGACCACCTCACGTAAAGCACGCGATGGTATTCATGGATTCCTGACAGGGTGGAAGCATCGCCAGTGAAATAGCAAGTATAGCACCCAGGCTTTTGCTACCATTTTGCGCTTTGCCTTTGAATGTTTGATGACCCCTAGTGAGCCGGAGCTTGCATGCACGCTATTGTTGACCACATTCAGTCAGTTGACCTCAAGGCTGGTGAAGCGACGCGACGCTACTTGGATACGCTGACCAAGCCGCCAGGTAGTTTGGGAGCCTTAGAAGATTTAGCTATTCAGCTGAGCGCAATCACCGGTGAACTCAAGCCCAGCGTAACGCCGCCTGCGGTGATTGTGTTTGCCGCCGATCATGGCGTTGCCGCAGAGGGGGTGTCCGCCTTTCCCCAAGCAGTGACCGCCCAAATGGTGACCAACTTTGCCAACGGAGGGGCGGCGATTAATGTCTTTGCCCGTCAGATAGGCGCGCAGGTCGAGATCGTAGACGTAGGCGTAGCTTCGTCCTTAATACTGCCTGGTGTGACCTCTGCCAAGGTGCGCCATGGCACTGCCAATATGGTGGACGAAGACGCGATGCAATCGGCTGAAGCCATTGCGGCTATTAATGTGGGTGTGGCTGGCGTGGAACGAGCAAAAAAATCGGGTGCAAAGTGTATTATTGTCGGTGAAATGGGCATTGCCAATACGACTGCTAGCAGCGCGGTATTGGCGGTACTAACAGGTGAGTCGGTGGCAAGCGTGGTGGGTGCGGGAACGGGGATTAACCCACAGCAGCAGACGCACAAAGTAGCGGTGATTGAACGCGCTATCGCTGCGCGTAACGCTGACCCCCAGGCCCCTCTAGAGGTGCTGGCCAAGCTAGGCGGCCTGGAGATTGCCGCTATGACCGGCGCCTATTTGGCAGCCGCGGCCAATCAGATGCCTGCGATTGTGGATGGCTTTATTGCCTCCGTCGCCGCGCTCATCGCCTGTAGAATATGCCCCGCCGTGCGTGGCTATTTGATTTTTGGTCATCGCTCCCAGGAGCCAGGCCACGATGTAGCGTTAAAAGTGCTGGAGGCCAAACCACTACTCGATATGGCCATGCGGTTAGGAGAAGGGAGCGGCGCGGCGCTTGCGTATCCATTGCTGCAAGCGGCGACAGCCATGGTGGCGGAAATGGCTACTTTTGCCGATGCTGGTGTTAGCGATAAGGCAGCGCCGTGATGGTAGGCGCCACTTTTGGCGGTATTGTTCTGATCATCTTAGCGATCGCAATTGATTTAATTGTTGGTGATCCGCGTTCCTGGCCTCACCCGGTGGTACTAATCGGGCGCTTAATCAGCGCTTTTGAGCGGCTGTGGAATCGCGGTACACCGCGGCAGCGCAGAGTCAGCGGTTTCCTGCTAACGATTATTGTCGTCTGCGGCGTAGGGGGGATTAGCTGGCTAGCGCTGGCGCTGCTGGAACGCTTGCATCCTGGCCTAGCATTGATAGCCGAGCTTTGGCTGCTCTCGACGACACTGGCGATTAAAGGCTTGGGCGACGCGGCCCGGGCCGTGGTCGAGCCGCTGACCAAAGGCGATTTGCCTGCCGCACGCAAGGCGCTGGGAATGATAGTAGGGCGCGATACGCAAAACTTGGATGAAGCGGATATCACCCGCGGCACGGTGGAAACCGTGGCGGAAAACACCGTTGACGGCATTACCGCCCCACTATTTTTTGCCCTGATCGGCGGGGCGCCGCTAGCGCTGGCGTATAAAGCGGTTAATACCCTGGATTCGATGGTAGGTTACAAAAACGAACGCTATGCTGATTTCGGTTATGCCTCCGCCAAGTTGGACGATGTGGTTAACTGGGCGCCCGCACGCTTGACCGCGCTGTGCCTATGGCTCGCTGGCCTGCTACTCTGTGCATCAGGTGTTTTGACCCTGCGCTGGCAAGGCGCATTGCGCGGCACCTGCAGAGATGCACCCCACCATCCCAGCCCCAACGCCGGCTGGTCAGAGGCCATGGTAGCCCGGCTGCTGGGTGTGCAACTCGGGGGGACTAATTTTTACCAAGGCGTGGCTTCACACCAGGCGACCTTGGGCAAGCCGCTTGAGCCGCTGCGTGTTGCCCATATCAGCGCTACAGTTAGCTTAATGCACGGTGCCTGGATGCTATTTATGTTGCTGTCAGTGGTCGTGATGACGGGGCTACTATTCATTTTTTAGGGGCTATTATGAGCAAATTTATATGGCCCATCCACGGCGGCCAGGCCGAAGCGCTGTTAGCCCACTTTGGGTTGCCCGCCGATCAACGCCTGGACGACTTTAGCGCCAACCTCAATCCCTTGGGGCCGCCAGCGTGGGTTAGCGATTGGTTAGCAAAACAGCTGACAGGTCTTGAACGCTACCCTGCGCCCGATTATCCCGCTGCTCGTCAGGCCATCGCCTCCCATCACCAGCTTCAGCCAGAACAGGTACTGCTGACTAACGGCGGCGCTGAGGCTATTTTCCTCGTCGCCGCGCTGCATGCGGGTAAGCGCGCGGCGATTATTACCCCAAGCTTTGGCGAGTATGCCCGCGCTTGCTGTGCCCATCGGCTTTCAATCAGCGAGATCGCGCTGCCCGCGCCGCACTTTACGCTGGACGTTGACTCGCTGCTGGAAGCGTTAAGCGACACTGATGTGCTGTTTCTATGCCGCCCCAATAATCCTACCGCTACGCTTATCGATATCCCTGCAATGGAGACCTTGTTGAATTACACCGCTGCAATTGGTTGCCGCGTTGTGGTCGACGAAGCCTTTATCGACATGGTGGGAGAGACGATGGGTGAGGCGCCAACAGAGGCGTCGTTGGCACCGCTGTTGGCGCGCTACCCGCATCTGATGCTGCTGCACTCCATGACCAAGTTTTATACCCTGCCAGGGCTTCGGCTGGGTTACCTGCTGGCGGATGCTGTGACTGTTCAAGCGGCACAGGCCCACCAGCCGCCCTGGAGCGTCAATCACCTCGCAGCTGAACTGGTGGCGCCGTTGCTGGCGGATGATGCCTTTGCCCGGCGCACCCAGCGGTGGCTGGCCAGCGAGCGTCCGCGTATGGCTCAAGCGCTTACTGAGTTAGGGTTAGAAGTCGTGCCCAGCCACGCGTGTTTTTTTCTTATCCGGCCTGGTGCCATGCATGAAATTAGCAGTGCTGCGCTGTTTGAGCAGCTGCTACGCCAGGGTGTTTTGGTTCGTCATACCCATAATTTTGCCGGGCTCCACGGCGGCTGGCTGCGGGTGGCGCTACGCGATGTCGCTGCTAATCGACGGCTAATAAGCGTGTTGAAAAATGTTTTGGAAAAAGGAACTGCATGATTGTCTTCGTTAGCGGCGGGGCGCGCTCGGGAAAAAGCCAGATAGCAGAGCAGCGAGTGGTGAGTGCAGCGGGCAATTCGCCCTGTTACTACTTAGCCACCGCAGAAGTGTACGACGACGAAATGGACGAAAGAGTGGCTCGCCACCGTCAAACCAGGCAAGAGCAGTGGCAAAACGTGCAGTGGAAAACGATTGAGGCACCGCTACGAATTGATCAAGCGATTGCCAAGGTGCCAGATGGTAGCGCCGTGCTGCTTGATTGCCTAACCCTCTGGACCAGCCAAGTCCTGTATGCCAGTGAGATAAGCGACGAGGAGGGTTTGGCGCTGCTGGTAGATACACTTAATGATGCCCGAGCACGCAGCGTGCATTTGGTGATTGTTTCCAATGATATTAACGAAGCACTGCCGCCTACTGATGCGGAAACATGGCGCTATTTGGCTTTTCTACAGCGTGCCCACCACTGGGTAGCGGCAGAGGCTGACACAGTACTCGAAATCGTCGCAGGCAGTGTACTGACATGGAAAGATAAGCAGTGGAAGCATGGTAAGGAGGTAAGCGTTTGAAAAATGCCTTGTTCGGTGTGTTGCTGACGCTGCAGTTCCTTACACGCATCCCCATTCCAATCGCTGCTCCCTGGACGCCCGATACCCGCCGATGGGCAGTACGCGCCTATCCGTTAGTGGGGTTGATGATAGGTAGCGTGCTGGCGCTAACAGTGTTTGCTATGCACAACGTTCCCACGCCGATCACCGCTTTGGCGGTACTAAGCGTGTGGGTGGCGCTCTCGGGTGGGCTGCATTTGGACGGCGTAATGGATATCGCCGATGCACTGGGCAGCAATCAGCCATTAGCGCGCCGTTGGGAAATTATGAAAGACCCGCAAATCGGCAGCTTCGGAATGCTGGCGCTGGTGTTTCTACTCGCCTGGAAGGCTGTGCTGGTTTGGGCACTGCTGACCTACCAGGCGCCGCTCTGGTGGCTATTAGTAGTCCCCGCGCTTGGGCGCTGGGCGGGCGTAGCGTTACTGGTGCTGACTCCCTGCGCCAAGCAGCAAGGCATGGCGTGGAGCTGGCAGCAGTCACTTAGCGGTCAAGATGTGGCACTTGCATTGGTGCCGCTGGCGCTGATAGCACTGCTCGCGCCCGCAGTGGTGGTGTTGATGCTAACGGTCACTGTTTTTGTGGTACTAATGCGCTGGCTAATGTTGCGACTGTTTAACGGAATTAACGGCGATATGGTAGGCGCCACCATCGAAGGGGGAGAGCTTTGGCTACTGATCTTACTGTGGAGCTGGTGGCAGTTCGCCACGGTATCACCGCTTGGAATATAGAGCGCCGTTATCAAGGTCAGCAGGATATTCCGCTGCTATTTCCCGAGGCTGAAGAGGGGCTGCTAGCACTGCGTGAAGCGTTGGCGGAGGAGCGTTTTGATGCCATCTACTCAAGCGACTTAAACCGCTGCCAACAAACCCTAGCGTGGGCCCAAGCCGCCAAGTCAGGCGTGCCCCTTACGCTGGAGCCGCGCCTGCGCGAGCTCGATTTCGGCGAGTACGAAGGCAAAGTTTACGACGAGCTAAAGGACTTACCCCACTACCGCGCCTGGATTGATAGTGTAGGCGAACTGCAAATTCCCGGCGGCGAATCGGCGGCCCAACTGCGCGCGCGCTTGGATGCTTGGCTACATGATCTGGCGCTAAACGCTCCCGCCAGTGGCCACAGCAAAATTTTAGCTGTTACCCATGGCGGCGTAATTCGTGAGCTGCGCCGCCGTTTTGAAACCCTTCACTTCTGGGATGGCTCCGTGCTGCAGGCTCAAGGAAGACGATGGCAGCTTATTTACCAGAAAAACGCACAAGGCAAAGAGGAATGGCAATGCAGCTCTTCATCGGCGGTGCCTGCGCTGGTAAACGCGACGCCGTAGCCGCTCGCTTTCTCGCGGCGAACTGGTGGCGTCTAGATACTGATAGGCCCTTCATCGATAGCCAGCAAGCGTTGGTGGCCAACACGCCGTTGGTTATAACAGGCGTGCTTGAGTGGCTCCGCGCTGTTCTGGAACGTGACGATACCGATATCCTGCGCCAGCAGTGGCAGAGCGATATGGTTAAGCTCTGCCAGCACGCCGACAAGCTAAACAGCCCACTCATCATCATCGCCACGGAAGTGGGGCGCGGAATTGTGCCCATGCAGCCCGAACAGCGCCGCCTGCGTGATCTCAATGGCTGGTTCACCCAAGATGCCACCGCCCAAGCCAAGCAGGTGTGGTATGTGCGCCATGGGTTAGTGATGGCGCTCAAATAGCCACTGGCGGCTTTCTTGAGCGGCTTACCTCCCACCCCAATTCAATTGACCTCCCTTTGGCAAGTTGCTAGTTTACGCCCACTCTAAGGTGCTGGCGGTGGATAAAGCCGCTAGTGAAACGGGAAGTTGGTGAACGCCTTGCGTGATTCCAACGCTGCCCCCGCAACGGTGATCGAGATAAGAACGGCTAAAACGCCACTGTGCTTATGCACGGGAAGGTGGTCGTTCGGAAAGGTGCTGTTTTAGATGCTGCCTTTCGCTCGTCAGCCCGGAGACCGGCCCGAGAGTAATGGTTCTAACTGAACCAAACCATGCCGAGCCGCGGAGGGCGTTCTTAGGGCAGTGAACGGTGGCGCAACGCTATCGTTACTCCCTTATTTTTCCCTGCGCTCGGTCAAAAAAACTGCGTTGTGCGGGTGAGCACGACGAGCAAGGGATCTCACATGAATCACCGTTTCCACACGACCGCCAAACGGGCGGCGTTTTGTATGGCTGCGTTACCGCTAGCCATCTCCTTTTCTGCCCAGGCCCAATACGCTGAAGCGACGACCGAATTAGCCGCGCTAGATCCTGTCGTTGTGACTGCGACGTTAGCGCCCCGGACCGCCAACGAAAGCCTCTCTTCCGTTACTGTGCTGGATGAAGCCACTTTTCGCCGCCAAGACCCCACCAGCCTGACCGATCTTTTACGTGGCCAGCCGGGCGTTGATATCACCAGCAACGGCAGCTTTGGTAAAAATAGCAGCGTTTACCTGCGGGGTACGCCCAGCGATGCCTCCGTGCTGATGATCGACGGTATTCGCCTGCGATCTGCCACGGCGGGTGGCGCCGCATTTCAGTATCTAGACCCACGCATGTTTGACCGCGCGGAAATCGTGCGCGGCCCCCGCGGTAGCCTTTACGGTGCGGATGCGGTCGGTGGTGTCATTCAGCTGTTTACCCCCGATGGAGAAGAAGAAGGCCCGCGCCCCAGAATCTCAGTGGGCGGTGGTTCCTTTAATACCCAGCGGTTAAGCGCAGGCGTTTCTGGCCGTGAGGGGGGCACACGCTACAGCTTTGCCGCTAGCCATTTCAATACGGATGGCCAGCCCGTTCGTCGCGGCGGTGACGACAAAGGCTACGACAACACGTCGGCGCTGGCCCGCGTTGCGCATACCTTTGAGAGTGGCGCTGAAGTCGGCATGCTGGCACTGCGCGCGCGCGGTAACAACGAATATGACGGTGGAGAGAATGATTTTGTCCAGCAGGTGGCAGGCATTTACGGCGAGGTGCCGGTCACCGATACCTGGCAGAGTCGCCTGACCCTTAGCGAAGCCCGCGACGAGCTGGACACGCTAGATAACTTTGGTGACTCGATCATTGATACCCGCACCCAAACCGCCCGCTGGCAGAACAACCTTCAGTTTGGCGCCCATGAATTGATCGCTGGCGCTGAAATCAGCGAAGACCGCGTTTCAAGCACCAACGATTTTGATGTCACCAGCCGCGATAACACCGCTGTGTTTACCCAAGGACTGCTCGACTTTTCGCCGTTCACCATTCAAGCCAGCCTGCGTTACGACGACAACGAAGCCTATGACGATGAAGTCACCGGCAGCTTGGCGCTAGGCTACGAGCTGGATAACGATCACACACTGCGTGCCAGTGTGGGTACTGCGTTCAAAGCGCCGAGCTTCAATGACCTCTATTGGCCGAATTCTGGCAACCCCGATCTCAATCCGGAAACCTCCGAAACTGTTGAAGTGGGTGTTCGCGGCCAATATAGCCAGTGGTTCTGGGATTTGGCCGCCTTTCAAAACGATTACGATGATCTGATTGCCTGGGCACCAACGTCGAGTGGTTTATGGGCACCGCAAAACGTTAACCGTGCGCGTATACGGGGTGCCGAGCTAGCCAGCGGGGTCGAGGTCAACGATTGGACACTCCAGGCTGCCTTTACCTATCTGGATCCGGAAGATCGAGATACCGGTAATCGATTAGCTCGCCGTGCCAGTCAAAGTGTGCGCCTGGATGCAGACCGCGAGCTTGGCGATTGGTCGTTTGGGGGCTCGTTAGTCGCGCAGGGTTACCGCTACGATAACGTCGCCAATACCCAGCGGTTAGGGGGCTATGGACTGGTTAACCTGCGCGCAGGATGGCGGTTTGCGCCACTCTGGAGCGCTCGTGTTACGCTAGAAAATGCCTTTGATAAAGAGTATTCGACGTCACGTGACTATATTAACGCTGGTCGAGCAGGGTTCTTGAGTGTTCACTTTGGCCAATAGAGCAAGGGGTGTTGCGCGTGGGGCCTTGGGCCTCGCGCTGCTGCTATTGTCGGCAGCGTCGTTGGGTCATGATCACTCGCGTTGTGCAATGGATGACCGTGACCGCGAAGTATGTCTTCACGATCGCGCCCGAAGGATTGCGACACTTTCCCCCGGCGCGACCGAGTTAACCTACGCGGCGGGTGCGGGAGATCAGGTGGTGGCAGTGGTTTCTTACAGCGACTATCCGCCTGAAGCCCAACAAGTGGCGTCGGTGGGTAGCCACACCCGGATTGATTTAGAAACGCTGGTGGGGCTGGCACCCGATCTAGTCATTGGTTGGGTGACGGGTAACCCAGCCGAACAACTTGAAACCCTCGAAGCCTTGGGCATGCCTGTGTTCTATATCGAGCCCCGCGATGTAGCGGGCGTTGCCAGTGCCATTGAGCGTTTGGCGCGACTGGCAGGCACAGAGGTTGCCGGACAGGCGGTGGCCGATAATTTCCGCGACACCATGGCCACGCTTACGTCGCGCTACCGAGATCGCGACCCGGTAACCACGTTCTACCAAGTGTGGGATGAGCCGCTAATGAGCATTAACGACCAGCACCTGATCGGTCAGGTGATCGAGATTTGCGGCGGTCAAAATGTGTTTGGCGGGCTGTCGCGGCGGGTGCCGCGTATCGATGATGAGGCCGTGTTAGCCGCGAATCCTGAAGCGATTGTTGCCGGTGGCATGGGCGAAGAGAACCGCCACTGGCTGACCCACTGGGAGCAGTACCCCAATCTGAAGGCCGTGGCCGAAGATAATCTCTTTTTTGTGCCGCCTTCGCTGATTCAACGGCCTACGCCGCGGCTGATGGAGGGCACACAGATACTCTGTGAGAAGCTGGATATTGCACGCCAAAAGCGTGGGCGCAGTTAATGCTTTCACGCCTGGGTCTGCCGCTTAGCCTGCTATTACTAGCGGCGTTGGCGTCGCTGATTATCGCCCTTGGGGTTGGCAGTGCGCAGATTTCTCCGGCGCAAATTTGGGACGTTGCACTTGGTCATATAGGGCAGGGTGGAGGCGATGCTCTGGCGCGCACCATGGTGATGGAGCTGCGCTTGCCCAGGGCCCTCTCGGCGTTTGCCGTCGGCGGTTTGTTGGCGGTCGCGGGCGCCTTGATGCAGGTGCTACTGCGCAATCCTCTCGCTGACCCTTATGTGCTGGGGCTTTCCGGCGGTGCCTCGATTGGCGCGCTGGCGGCCATGCTGGGTGGTCTCGGCGGGCTGGCGATTTCAGGTTCGGCCTTTGGCGGTGCGCTTTTCTCTACTTTTTTAGTGTTTGGCTTGGCCCACGGCAGCGGAAGTTGGACGCCTTCGCGATTACTGCTTACCGGCGTAGTGGTCGCGGCGGGGTGGGGCGCGGTGATTACGCTAATGCTGGCGTTGAGCCCCGCCGAACGCTTGCCGGGCATGCTCTACTGGCTGATGGGCGATCTCTCCTACGCGCGAACACCTTGGCCGCCGCTGCTATTGTTATTGGCTACCTGCGTGGTACTGATTCCGCTGGGGCGTAGCCTGAATGTGCTGGCCCGTGGCCCGCAGCAAGCCGCTGCGCTGGGCGTTGCGGTTAGGCCCCTGGAGTGGTGTATTTACGTTGCCGCCAGCCTGCTCACCGCTGCGGCCGTGACCACCGCAGGCAGCATTGGTTTTGTCGGCTTGGTCGTACCGCATATGCTGCGCTTGTTGTTAGGCAACGACCAGCGGCTGATACTGCCTGCCTGCGCACTGGCGGGCGGTACGCTTTTAGTGTTGGCCGATACTCTGGCGCGCACCATGATCGCCCCGGAACAGCTGCCCGTTGGGGTAATCACGGCACTATTGGGCGTGCCCACCTTCCTGTTCCTGCTCTACCGGAGCCGCTGATGAGCGTACTGGCTACCCGAGACCTCATCATCGACGTGCCCGAACGCGCAGGAGGTATGCCGTTAAACCTAGTCATTGAACCTGGGCAGGTTTGGGGAGTGTTAGGCCCCAACGGAGCGGGTAAAACCACGCTGCTGCATACCTTGGCAGGGCTGCATGCTCCACGTTCAGGCAGCGTTCAACTTAACGACTCAGTGCTTGGTCACCTACGTCGCCGCCATATCGCCCAGCGTTTAGGGGTGGTATTTCAAGATCGCCA
This sequence comes from Vreelandella boliviensis LC1, assembly GCF_000236035.1. Lineage (GTDB taxonomy): Bacteria > Pseudomonadota > Gammaproteobacteria > Pseudomonadales > Halomonadaceae > Vreelandella > Vreelandella boliviensis. The sequence continues at coordinate 123,045 of NZ_JH393258.1, read as the reverse complement.
GGATGGATTTCCGGCGACCGTGCTGGAAACGGCACTGATTGGTCGCCATCCCTACCTATCCCCATGGCAGATGGAGGGCGCCGATGACTACGCCCGCGCCGAGGCTGCTCTTGAGCGCCTGGATGTGGCGCACCTGCGCGACCGCTTGGTCAGCACGCTTTCCGGCGGTGAACGCCAGCGAGTGGCAATAGCTACTGTACTGACCCAAGCGCCAAACCTGTGGTTGGCCGACGAGCCCACCAACCATCTTGATCTTCACCACCAGAGCGCTGTAATGGCGCTGATGGCGGAGCAGGCTGCCAAGGGGCAGGCGGTCATCATGTGCTTACACGACCTAAACCTGGCTGCCCGCTGGTGCGACCATATTTTACTGCTCTATCCCAATGGGGAGGCCTGCTGGGGCCCGCGAGATAGCATGCTGGTGCCCAGTGCGTTGGAAAGCCTTTATCGGCAAAAACTAGCGGTGGTAGAAGTGGATGGCGCGCCGGTTTTTGTGCCGATAAAAGGGTGATGCTGATTTTAATTCGCAGCCAATTAAGGGTAAATCCTCAAATGCTACTGGAATGGGATGCATGGTAACAGAGGGCATCTAGTCAAATTGCTAGCTTATGACGCTTTTGAAGAGCTAGGCGGCCTTGAGCTTATGGGAAGCATGCTGCTTGCGGGACATGATGAACAAACCTGCACCTACCAACGCACCACCTATAATCTCGTGCCATTCAGGGCGTTGCCCGATCAACATGAATGCAACCAGGGCAGCGAATAGTGGACAGAGAAACAGGAAACCGCTCGTATGCACGGAGCCGCCAATCTTTAACGCCGCAAACCAAAGCCCTATCGCCCCAGTCGATGCGGGAATTGCCAACCACATAAACATTCCCCAATGGTAAGCATCAGTGGGTAGGGAAAAAGGCTGTTTGCTGAATGCTGCTATCGCAATAAGCAGCAGAGAGCCAAGCAGCATCTGCCAGAAAGTGACTATCCAGGGAGAATGCGTAATTGCAAATTTCTTGCTTAACACGGTGGAGCATGCCCAGCAGGTTGAAGCTAACATAACAAACACTTCCCCATGCCCGATCCCATGGGTTCCATCACTGTCGATACCAATGCAGATCACCACGCCAACAAATGCAAAAGCTAAGCCCATCAAAGCAAGTGTAGATGAACGTTCCCCCAGAATCAGCCATGCTAAGACAACCACGAGTAGAGGATTACTGGCCATTAGGATAGCTGCTATTGAAGAGGTAGTCGCTGTCAGTCCAATATTGAGCAGCGACATTACTCCCGCAGTCTGAAACCCACCGATTATTAACAGTTTTATCCAAGGAAGGTCTTTAAAAAATATCTTATGCTTTCGCATTTGCATCAAAACAAAAGGCGATAAAGATACTGCTGCGATAAGGAAGCGAGCAGACGCTAACCACAAAGGCGACATATCTTCCATGACGATCTTTGTGCTGACAAAAGAAGATCCTTGCAGAAACGTGGATGCAATTATCAGAAAGTAATAGTGCTCAGTCAGTGGTTTTAGCGAAAGCTTCATATATTCCTCTACCTGTTATTTCAATAAGTAGGGGAACAATATCAATCTCATTCGAATCTTATTCTTCCGTACACGACAATTTTATTTGAGAACGGGACAGGTCGTTCAAATACTCTCGTGGGGATTTTCCCGTTACACGCTTGAACATGACAGTAAACGCTCCTTGTGAAGCATATCCCAGATTTTCAGCAACTTGGCTGACACGTTCTCCGGTGCTTAAACCCGAAATAGCACTTATGATGCGCACCTGCTCCCTCCATTGGCTAAAAGAAACACCTGTCTCGCTGCGAAATAGTCGGGTTAACGTACGAGTGGTTGCTCCCACCTCATTCGCCCAATCTGCCAATGAGCGTACATCCCCAGGATTTTCCAGCAACGTATCGCATATTTTTTTCAAGCGCTTATCTCTACCCATGGGAAGCTTTAATCCAGCCTCAAATGCATGCCTCATTTCTTCCAGTGTTAGTCTCAATAAGCGCTCTTCAAAACTGTCAGGCTGGTAATTTATCGGGAAATAAGAGGCTCGGATGAGTAATTCCCGCAAGAGTGGAGTGACACCGATACCTACTGGATAATTAGGTAAGTTTAAGATGAATGACTCAACATTGACATATAATGTTCGTAAAGAAACCGACGTGCTGGCACTCATTTCATGCTCTACGTCAGGGGGCATCCATACGCCACGAAACGGAGGTAGCAACCAATATTCATCGCAAGTTTTTAGTCTCATGGTACCTGCGCTGGCATATATCAACTGCCCACGCTGATGTTGATGTGGAGGAATATGATGGCCCGCAGGGTACTCTTTGGACATTGATACCACTGGGTTTTTTGCATTTTCCCATTTATCAAGGTGCGCATTTGGTGAGTGGTCAGTATTCATTCATTGGGGGCTCAGCATTTGAAAAGAAATAGATGGTAATGCCTCTGTGGTCGTACCAACTTCAATTAGTTTGCATATAGAGTCTGTTGACGCTTCCGCGCGCGCTGCGGTGAAGCGTCAACAGAGCCTAGCATAACCCCTTATTTCCCCAGTTAGCTTTACTGCTCCAGCTCATCCCGCCAGGAGTGGCGCGGTGCAAAGCCGACCAAACGCCGCGCTTTCTCAATGCTATAGAAAGTCTCGAACTCGCCCATTTCGCGCTTGATCGGTACGCCAGCGTAGAAGCGTTCGATGACTTCGGGGTTGGTCAGGCCCACCGAGAGATCGTCATTGGCGACGTTGAACACCTGGTAGCCCAGGCCGTCTGTCTTCAGGCAGCAATCGACCATCTGGCCAAGGTCGCGGGCGTCGATGTAAGCGAAGATATTGCGCCGACGCAGGGCCGGGTTGTCCATGTAGGCCGGAAAGTTCTGACGGTATTCGTGGGGTTCGATAACGTTGTTAATACGTAGGCCGTAGATGTCGATGCCCGAGCGTGCCTGGAAAGAGCGCGCCGTTACCTCGTTGACCACCTTGCTCATGGCGTAGCTGTCTTGTGGAACGGTGGGGTGCTCTTCATCGATGGGGAGGTAGTCAGGCTTCTTTTCGCCATCGGCAAAGCAAACGCCATAAGTGGTCTCGCTGGAGGCGAAGATGACCTTGGTGATGCCCAGTTTGGTGGCGGCATCCAGCACGTTATAAGTGCTCAACGTATTGATACGGTAAGTCTCGTTGTCTGGCCGGTGCAGGATAGCGGGGATGGCCGCAAAGTGGACAATCGCATCGTAACGCGGCACGCCAGTGCCTGGCTCCAGTTCGTCGAAATCGGCGTAAGCCTGGCAGGCATTGAATACCTGGCCTGCATCGGTCAGGTCGGTCTTCAGGGTATTAATGCCGGGCACATCGGACGTCACCCAATCCAGGTTGGTGACGCGGTGACCTTGGTCGCGAAGATACGCCGTTGCATGACGGCCAGCTTTGCCGCTACCGCCGGTGAATAAAAGTCGCATAGGGATATCCCGCCAATTAATAGAATGAACCATTCCACCTTAGCAAAGAAAGGTTGGTTCCGTCGGGCTCTAAGAATTGGTTCCAGCCAGATAGTTGGCCAATGCCAATTCCAAGCGAGCTTGGCAAGTAGCCTCAAATCAATATGATGTAGTTGAAGAGACGACATTTTACGTTCTTCGAAATAGCATTAATCAGCCCTATTAACTAGGAGGCATCAATATGCCTATCGTGACTATCCAGCAGTCGCCGCGTTCAGTCGAAATGAAGCGTGAACTGGCCCATAAAATCACCGAAGCGTTTGTGCAAGCTTATGACGTTGCGCCTGAAGCGGTGCAAATTTTCTTTGCTGAAACCAGTCATGAGAACTGGGCAAAAGGGGGCGAGCTAGCGATTGATTGGAAAAAACAGTAAGGGTCGTCATTTTTAGCTTGCCCAAAATGGCTGCTTTCCAACAATAGAGAGATCCTAGCCCAACGGACGTTTCCTAAACCGCGCTACGAAAACGCATAACCTGCTTGCCATCCACCGGGTCATCAATCACATGGGTATACACCCCAAAGGTCTGCTGTAGCCTGCTGGCAGTGAGGACGTCTTCAGGATGGCCGCTGTCGATCAGGCGGCCGCGATCCATCACACCGATGCGGTCACACTCCATGGCCTGGTTAAGGTCGTGCAGCGAGATAATGACCGTAATCGGCAGCTGCCTGACCAGTTCAAGAATCGACAGTTGATGGCGGATATCCAGATGATTGGTGGGTTCATCCAGTAGCAGGATTTTTGGCTGCTGGGCCAACGCCCGGGCAATATGCACCCGCTGGCGCTCGCCGCCAGAGAGTGTGTGCCAAAGCCGGTCAGCCATATGCGCCATATCCACATCGAATAGCGCTTTAGCGACAATGGCGTCATCATTGCTTGACCAAGGGCGTAAGGCGGTAAGGAAGGGCGTACGTCCCAGTGACACCACCTGGCCGACGGTAATGCGGTCGGTGGTGTCCGCCTGTTGCTCAACCAGGGCAATGGACTGGGCAATCGCCCGCTGCTTGAGAGTATGTAGAGGCTGGCTATCCATCAGCACACGGCCCGCTTTGGGTTTGTTCAACCCCGCCAACAGGCGCAGCAGGGAGGTCTTGCCCGAGCCGTTCGGCCCCACCAGGCCAAAGGTTTGGCCTGGCTCGATGGTGAGATTAACGTCAACAAGCAGTGGCGTGCCATGCACCGCCCAAGTGAGCCCTTCAGCCGATAAACGCATTAAGACCTCTTGCCGCGAATAAGAATAAGCGCAAAGGCAGGCGCGCCGATCAGCGAGGTAATTACCCCGATCGGTAGCACTTGGCCGGGGATCAGAGTGCGCGACAGAATATCCGAACCGATCAAAAATACCGCGCCCGCAAGCGCCGTGGCGGGTACCAAACGCGTGTGTTGGCTACCCACAATAAAACGCATGGCATGGGGAATGACCAGCCCAACAAAGCCAATCGCCCCCACAATAGACACCATCACTGCGGTCACCAGCGCCATGGCAATAATCAGCATGCCGCGTACCGGGCGCACCGCAATGCCCATGGAGGCGGCGCTGTCGGCACCGAAGGTAAACGCATCCAGGGAGCGACGGTGCCAGAGGCAAACCAGCAGCCCGAACAGGGCAGCGGGCACCGCCAAGGTCACATTGGCCCAGCGCACCCCAGAAAGGTTGCCCATCAGCCAAAACATAATGCCCCGGGCCTGCTCGGCACTCGCCGACTTGGTGATGATAAAAGCGGTGAGCGCATTGAACAGCTGCGAACCGGCAATGCCTGCCAGAATAATCGCCCCTGCAGCCTGAATACCGCGGCCACCCCCCACGCCGCTATTGGCAGCATGGGCGAGCATCACTACGATACCAAAGGCGAGCAGGGCGCCCACAAAAGCACCCAGTGAGAGCGAAAGCGCCCCAGCGCCTAATCCTGCTACCGCCACGGCCACCGCGCCGGTAGACGCCCCAGCGGAAATGCCCATTAAGTAAGGGTCGGCCAAGGGATTGCGCAGCAGCGCCTGAAGCACTACCCCCGCCAGCGCCAGGCTGGTACCGCAGCAGGCGGCCACAACGGCACGACTAAGCCGGTAGTTCCAGATAATCCCTGCATCGATCCGGTCTACTGCGTAATCCGCGCCCAGTAGCTGATTGGCGAGCACTTTGAGAATGGTATCAACCGGAATCGGCGTCTCGCCGATGGCGGTACCCGCGATCAGTGCCACCACGAGCACCAGCGGCGTTATCCAGAGCCAGCGTAGTCCAAAACCCGCCGTTGATAGCCGCGTTAAGGCTATGCTCATTCGTCAAATGCCATCGTCGATAACGCCTCGGCCAGTGTTTCAAGGCCGTAGATAGTGCGCATGGTGGCGCTCATGGCATGGGCGTCCATCTCCACGATGCGGTTATTTTTAACCGCGCTCATTTCGCTAGTGACTGGGTCATTGCGCAGGAACTCACGCTTGGCTTCAATATCGTCGGCGGGAAAACGGCGGCGATCCATGGTGGCGATCACGAGTACATCAGGATCAGCCCTGGCGATGCTCTCCCAGCCCACCGTGGGCCACTCCTCATCCGACTCAATCACATTGCGAATGCCGAGTTTGTCCATCATATAGCCCGGTGCGCCCAGTTGGCCTGCAACAAAGGGACTAACCCCCAGGTCTGTCGATGAAAACCAGAAGGCCGCCGACAGGTCTTCCGGCAGATCAAGGCTGTTCGCCAACTCAATAGCGCGCGCTTCGCGATCAATAAGATCGGCTACCAGGGCTTCGCCAGCGTCTTGTACATCATAAATTTGGGCTAGTTCGGTAATGCCTTTATAGATCGAATCCGTTGAGAAAGCGGCCGTGCGGGTACCGTCGCCACCGGTAGAGTTATCCTTGGTGTCGCAGTCGGCGGGCATAATATAGGTGTTAATACCCAGCTCATGGAACTGTTCACGGGTGGCGACGCTGCCGGTCGGGCCAACGTGCCACTCGTACTGCACGGCCACCAGGCCAGGCCGTTTATTGACCACGGCCTCAAAGCTAGGGTCGTCGTTGGCAATCCGCTCAATCGCTTCATTGGCTTCAGTAAACGCGGGCAAAACCGGGTTAAACCATACCGAGGTGCCGCTGACGCGATCAGCGAGCCCCAGTGAATAGAGAATCTCCGTGGCTGATTGGCCCACCGTCACCGTTCGCTCCGGGGGCGACGCCACGCTGATCTCTATGCCGCAGTTGGTCAGCGTAAGCGGGTAGTCGGTGGCGGCGTAAGCCACCTGGGTAAGGCCAACAGCGCTCGCGGCGATGGCCGTGGTCAATCTCAACATCATGTACACTCCCGTGCATGATGAGCTCAGCATTCGGACAGCAAATACTGACCGAGCCACTTTGCTCGATGTAAGTAATATGTCGGCAGTTCTCCTGACTGACGGATCATGGCTAGCTCGCCTTCCCAGACTATGTGTCCAGTGGCATTAAAGAGCATCGCTCACCGCCTACAGTTGCGGGGGCAGTTCCGTTTCGCGGCAAGCCGCGGCGGATTCTCTATTAAGTTCCGTGGGGAACACCGACACTGGCCATTCTAGGTGGCAGGTGGATAGCGAACAACAGAAAGCCTAAGGATGTTATGAGACCCCGCAATATATGTAATGTTATAACATTGTATTTTGAGCGCGTGTAAAAATCCAGCAGCATCCTTAGCGTGAACTGATATAAGTGCTTGCAAGGTTAATAGCACGTAACAGATTGGCCTCGCCGCTACCCCTTCCTCTATACTGAACGCCTTTTCTGTTCCCACTTCTTTATGAATGGTTTTATTAACACTCAGCTAGTTATCATGAATCATATTCAAGTCCCACATTCCCTGGATCAGTTGGCTAATGGTGATCGGTTAGTGGGCTTGGCCAGCACGGGAGGTGCCGGTGAGTGAGTTTCCCTTTGCGGCGGTGGTTGGCCAGGAGGCGCTAAAAACGGCGCTGCTCCTTAACGCCATTAACCCGCGCATCGGCGGTGTGCTGATCAGCGGGCCAAGAGGCAGCGCTAAATCAACCTTAGCCAGGGCGCTAGCCGCCATTCTGCCCAGCGATAGTGAAGGGCAGCGTGCCCCTTTTGTTACTCTGCCTCTGGGCGCCAGCGAAGATCGCTTGGTCGGCAGTCTGGACCTGCAAAAGGTGCTGGCCGAGCGTGAGGCGACTTTTCATCAAGGCTTACTCGCCAAAGCCGACGGCGGGGTGCTGTATGTGGATGAGGTCAATCTACTGCCAGACACCCTGGTTGATTTGCTGCTAGACGTCGCCGCCAGCGGTACCAATATCGTTGAGCGCGACGGCATCAGCCACTCCCATCCGGCGCGCTTTAGCCTGATCGGCACCATGAACCCGGATGAAGGCGAGCTGCGCCCTCAACTGCTCGACCGCTTCGGCCTCTGCCTTGAACAAGCGGGTGCGCTAAGCATCGACGAGCGCATTGCCATTGTGCAGCAGCGGGAAGCTTTTGATCTCGACCCCGCTGGCACCCTCGAACGGGTTGAGCATGAACAAATTGCCCTGACCGAGCGTATTGCCAGAGCGCAGCGCTTACTCAAAGAGATCACCACCGACCCCTGGATATATCGAGCAATTGCTACCCGCTGCGAAGCTGCCGGGGTTGAAGGCCTGCGCGCCGACGTTACCTGGCACCGCGCCGCCCAGGCCCATGCTGCCTGGCGTGACGTGGGTAGCGTTGAGCAGCAGGATATCGATACCGTTGAGCCCTGGGTGCTGGCGCATCGGCGTACCCAACCGCCAGAGCAGAGCCCGCCGTCATCGCCACCTAATCAAACGCCTTCAAATGGCGAGGGCGGTTCGTCATCCGCTAATAACGCGCCCACCGGCGGCTCATCACATCAGCACGGTGAACAGGGCCAGTGGGGCGCGATGCCTCCTATGGCGCAAGCGTCGATTAGCCAGCCAGCGGTGAACTTGCCCGATAGCGAAGACCTTTTTCAGCGGATTAAACGCGCCGATACCGCTTCTAGCGCGGGCAAAGGCGGTACGTTGGGCCAGGGGCGCTCCCAGGTGGCGACTTCCCGACTGGACGGATTTGCGACCATTATCGCCAATCGCGGCCAGTGGCCCTGGCAGCAGTTGAAAATGCGCAAGGCCCGAGCGGGGCAAGCGACGGCGCATCTGGTGCTGCTGGACACCTCCGGCTCGACCCTGGGCCAGCGCCTGTTAGGTCAGGCGAAAGGGCTGGTTGAATCGCTGGTGACCCAAGCCTACGCCGCGCGGGAGCAGGTAGCGGTGCTGGGGTTTGGTAATGGCGGAGTGGTGCCAATTCTCTCACGCCGTCGTGCGCCCAAAAACGCTCGGGGGACTCTCGACAGTGCCAAAGGCGGCGGCGGAACACCCCTGCGGGAAGCGATTGTTGAAGCCAAACGGCTGATTCAACAGTGGCAGCGCCGCGAGCCCGGCCTGCAGGTGCGCACCTACCTGATTACCGATGGCCGCACCCGGGAGTCCGTTGACGATCTCGCTCCGCTAGGCGATTGTTTGTTAATCGATACCGAACAGTCCAAGGTCAAACGCGGGCAAGGAGCGCGCATTGCTCAACAGCTGGGCGCACGCTATTGGCCGGCTGATTTTGGAAAGCCATCTTTAGTAAACCCTATTTGACCGACTAACCGGGGAAACCCCATGAGCGACGCTAGCCATCTAAACCGTATGCAGCGCAAAAAAGAGGTAGTCGATGAGCGGATCAGCCGCGCCACCGAAGAGCGCGGCGTATTGATTCTGCTCAAAGGCAACGGCAAGGGCAAAAGCAGCTCCGCTTTTGGCACCATGGCGCGCTCGTTGGGGCACGGCCAGCAGTGCGCGGTGATTCAGTTTATTAAAGGCCGCCGCGAAACCGGCGAGTACCTGTTCTTCCGCGATCATCCCAAGCTTGACTGGCACATTATGGGCCACGGTTTTACCTGGGAAACCCAAGACCGGGAGCGGGATGTCGAAGCCGCCCAGGCTGCCTGGCTGGTTGCTAAAGGGCTGCTGGAAAATCCCGCTTATCACCTGATCGTGCTAGATGAGATGAGCTATATGTTCAAGTACGGCTATCTCGACCCCGAACCGGTGGTAGAAGCGCTGAAGCGCCGACCCGCTCATCAAAACGTGATTATTACCGGGCGCACCATGGCCACGCCGCTGCAGGAAATCGCGGATACCATCAGCACCGTTCAGGACGAACGCCACGCCTTTCGCGGCGGCGTTAAAGCGCAACTGGGGATCGAATACTGATGAGTGCACCAACCACGACTTGCCCCGCGCTGTTTATTGCCGCCCCAGCTTCAGGCCAGGGCAAAACTACTGTCACGGCAGGGCTGGCAAGGCTGCTGCGTAATCAGGGCAAGGTGGTGCGGGTATTTAAAACCGGCCCGGACTATCTAGACCCGCAGATCCTCGCCCAGGCCTCCGGCCAGCCGGTGGATCAGTTGGATCTATGGATGGCCGGCGAAGCCTACTGTCGCCAGCGCTTTTATGACGCCGCCTGCGAAGCGGATTTGATTTTAGTAGAAGGCGCCATGGGGCTGTTCGACGGTGAACCCTCCAGCGCGGATCTGGCGGCGCTGTTCGGTATTCCCTTGGCAATCGTCATGGATGTAAAAGGCATGGCCCAAACCACCGCAGCGCTGGTCTCAGGGCTTGCCAGCTTTCGGGATGATATCCATATCGCCGGGCTCATCGCCAACGCTTGCGGCTCGGCGCGTCATCGGGAGCTGATCGAAGACGCGCTGCCGCCATCGATTCCCTTGCTGGCCGCCGTGCCACGCGATCCCGAACTGTCGCTCCCCGAGCGCCACCTGGGGTTGGTGCAGGCGGCGGAGATTCGCGAGGATCTGGAAGCGCGCTTTGAGGCAGCCGCCAAAGCGCTGGAAGCGGCAGGGTTGCTGGAAGCGCTCTCAGCACTGCCACCGGTGTCCTTTAGCGCACCGCAAGAGCAGCTTGCCCCCGTTCAGCCTGTACTTAAAGGCCACTCCATTGGGGTAGCCCGGGACGCCGCTTTCAGCTTTATCTACCAGGCCAATTTAGATCTGTTGGAACAGATGGGCGCCACGCTGCGCTTCTTCTCGCCGCTAACAGATAGCCAACTGCCCGAGTGCGATGCCCTGTGGCTACCGGGAGGCTACCCGGAGCTGCACGCCCAAACCCTTGCCGATAACAGCGCCATGCGCGGCGCCATTCAAGCGTTCTTTAACGCCGATAAACCTATCCTGGCCGAGTGCGGCGGCCTGCTGTACTGCCTGGAAAGCTTAACTGGCTACGATGATGTCACTCATACTCTGCTGGGCCTGTTGCCTGGACAGGGCGCCATGCGTGGTCGCCGGGGCTGCCAAGGGATGCAAACCGCCGAGCTGCCGGAAGGGCCGGTGCGCGGCCATGCCCACCACCGCTCCATGGCGGAGGGAACGCCGGAGCCGATTGCCCACGGCCGCCGCCAGCGTCACCCAGCGCCGGGGGAGGCGATTTATCGTCAAAAGCGCTTAACGGCCACCTATTTACATCTGTTTTTCCCCAACAACCCTAACGCCGTGGCACGCTTGTTTTTATCAGATCCGTTTTTATCAAGCCCGACGCCCGCCGAACAGCAATTCGATAGTGAGGAGTTCATTCATGCAACTCAATAAGATTCCGGCCACAGTCGTCACCGGTTTTCTGGGCAGCGGTAAAACCACGCTGCTGGCCAATATTCTGCGTCAGGTGACCGGCAAACGGATCGCCGTGATTGTTAATGAATTCGGCGAGCAGGATATCGACTCCAGCCTGCTGCGCAGCTGCGCACTGGGTTGCGAGCCGGGCAGCGAAGGAGAACAGCTAGACGGTGAAGATGGCAGTATCTATGAACTGGCGAACGGCTGTATCTGCTGCACGGTGGAGGAGGAGTTTCTACCAGTAATGAAAAAGCTGGTTGCCCGCCGTAACGATATCGACCATATCCTGATCGAAACCAGCGGCCTGGCGCTGCCCAAGCCGCTGGTGCAGGCGTTTAACTGGCCCGACGTGCGCCAGCACTGCACCGTGGATGCGATTATTACCGTGATCGATGGCCCCGCCGTGGCCGCTGGCCGCTATGCCAGCGACGTGGATAAAATCGAAGCCCAACGCCGCGCCGACGAAAGTCTCGACCACGACCCCAGTCTGCGCGAACTGCTCGATGATCAGCTTAGCGCGGCGGATCTGGTGCTGGTCAGCAAGGCAGACCTGCTCAGCCCGGAAGAGCGTGCTCGGGTGGAAGCGGTGATTCAGGCGCGGGTGAGTGCCTCGGTGAAAACGCTGTTTATCGATCAGACAGTGACCGGCGATACCGCCCAGTTGGAAGCGCTGATGGGCATTGGCGCGGCCAGCGAAGAGAACATTGATAGCATCACCAATCACCACGATAAGCACCACGCCGAAGGCGCCCACCACGACCACGCCCACGATAACTTTGATTCCTGCGTGATTACCCTGGGCGAAGTGGATGGCGATGCCCTGGCCAGCAAGCTGCAGCAGTTGCTGATCGACCACGAGATCTATCGTGCCAAGGGCTTTGCGGCGATTCCCGGTAAACCGATGCGCCGGGTCATTCAGGCGGTGGGCGAGCGCCTGGAAGGTTACTTCGACCGGCTGTGGGCCCAGGACGAAACCCGCCAAACCCAGCTGGTGATCATTGGCAAAGACCTGGATATTCCAGCGCTGCGTGAAGCGCTAGCTGATATAGAGGTTCAAACGTCTTCTCAAACGGCTAGCTAATGCATTTATTCGCCGCTAAGCCGGGGGGCTTTGTCGATGATGAAGGGATCATCGATCTACAGCAGAGCCCCGCCGAGGTCGTGATCATGTCCTCCGCCGATAGCAATCTTTCGGCGTTGGCCCAGGCGGTTGATCGCCTGGGTGAGGCGTACCCCTCGGTGCGGCTGGCCAACTGGATGAATCTGGTCAAGCCCGCCGCCTACGATCTTTACGAAGATCGGGTGCTGGAAAAAGCTCAGCTGGTGATTGTCTCGCTGCTAGGCGGCAAGGCCTACTGGCCCTACGGCCATGAGCGGCTGCTCACCTGGGCGGCGGCCAAACCTGGGCGCCAGCTAATACTGGTGCCGGGCTGCGACGCCCCGGATGATGCGCTGTTGGAAGACTCCACCATTGCCTTTGATGATGCCTACCGGGTGTGGCGCTATCTACGCGAGGGCGGTACTGATAACGCCGAGCAGCTGCTGCGCTTTGTCGCCAGCGAATGCTTATTGCAGGATTTAACTTGGCAGGAGCCCAAGGTGATTCCGCCAGCGGTGATTTATGCGCCGCAAGATCAGCAGGCGTCAAGCCTTAGCGAGTGGCGGGATAGGCAGGTGCCGGGGCGGCCGGTGTGCCTGCTGCTGTTTTATCGCAGCCACCTGCAGGGGGCCAATACCGCCGTGCCTGACGGTATGATCGCGGCGCTTAAAGAGCAGGGGCTGGAGCCGTTGGCGGTGGCGGTGGCGTCCTTAAAAGAGGGGCCGTGCATCGATTTTATTAATCACCTGATTGAGCAGACCGGCGCCATGCTGGTGATTAATACCACCAGCTTTGCGGTCAACCGTAATGCCGATGGGTTGGATGCTTTGGGCGATACGCTTCCCAATAGCCTATTTATCGGGCGGCCTGTGGTGCTCCAGGCGATTCTTGCCAGCAGCACCACGGAAGATTGGCAGGGCATGGCCGCGGGGTTGCATAGCCGCGATGTGGCGATGCAGGTGGTGCTGCCGGAAATGGATGGGCGCATTATCACCCGGGCGGTGGGGTTTAAAGCCGAAGCCCACTACAACCAGCGCTGCCAATTGGCGGTTACCCACCATGTGATCCACCCGGAACGGGCCGCTTTTGTGGCCGAGCTGGCGCGGCGCATCTGTTCGCTTCGGCTCACCCCCAATAGCCAAAAGCGCATTGCGCTGGTCATGGCCAACTATCCCAATCGCGATGGCCGGATCGGCAACGGGGTAGGGCTGGATACCCCGGCCTCTACGCTGCAAATTTTAAACGCACTAAAGGGGGTGGGCTATCCACTTAGCGAGCTGCCGGAAAATGGCGATGAATTGATTCGCCAGCTTCAGGGGGCAGTCACCAACGATCACGCCAGCCTCGATCAGCGCGCCTGCTGGCAGAGCATCAGCGTAGACGACTACCTGGCCTGGTTTAACACTCTGCCCGCTGAACTGCAGAACATCGTGTGGACGCGCTGGGGTGCCCCTCAGGATGACCCCAAATGTCGTCAGGGGCGGCTGATGATCGCGGGTATCCGCTTGGGCGACACCTTTGTGGGAATCCAGCCCGAGCGGGATTTTATCGACGATCTCACCCAGTCCTACCACGATATGCAGCTCGCGCCGCCCCATAGCTACTTGGCGTTTTATTTTTGGCTGCGCGAACACTATCAGGTTGATGCGGTTATTCACGTGGGTAAGCACGGCAACCTAGAGTGGCTGCCGGGTAAAAGCACCGCGCTAAGCGCCGACTGCTGGCCGGATATCGCCCTGGGGCCGCTGCCGCACTTTTATCCGTTTATCGTCAATGACCCCGGTGAAGGTGCCCAGGCCAAGCGGCGCAGTCAGGCGGTGATTATCGACCACCTGATGCCGCCCCTGGCCCGGGCCGAGCTCTACGGCGCCATGGCCGAGCTTGAAGCGCTATGTGATGAATATTACCAGGCGCTGGATATGGATCCCCGCCGGGAAGCACTGATCCGCGGGCAGATTTTGGCCCACCTGCGGGACACCAGAATTGATCAGGAATTGGCTCACGGTGTTGATGAAAATAGTACCGATGACGCTGAACTTCTCAACGAGCTGGATACCTTCCTCTGCGATATCAAAGAGTCCCAGATTCGCCATGGCCTGCACGTGCTCGGCACACTGCCGCCGGAAGAGAAACGGGCGGGCACCTTGGTGGCGCTACTGCGGCTGCCCAGGGGCGAAGCGTTGGCCCAGCGCGGCCTGCTGCACAATTTAGCCCGCGATCTGGGGCTGGCTGATCAACATGACGGCAAGCCTTTTGATCCGCTGGCCGCTGCCAATGAGCCTTGGCAGGGCCCTAAGCCCGCCATCTTGATCGAACAACTCGACACCCCTTGGCGCACCGGCGCGGATACCCGCGAACGCCTGGAACTGCTCGCCGAGCGCTGGGTAAGCGACTACGTATTAGCGCCCGTCTGCCTGGATGAGCTGGCCCGGGATTATCCCGATACAGCAGAGCAGTTGCGCTACGCCCGCGAGCATTTATGGGTCGCCATGCAGCGCGGCGTAAAGATGGAGCTTCAATCGCTTTTGGATGGTCTTGAGGGCATTTTTGTACCCGCCGGGCCCAGCGGCGCGCCCAGCCGGGGACGGTTGGATACGCTGCCCACCGGGCGCAATTTTTTCAGCGTCGATAACCGCTCGATCCCATCTCCCGCCGCCTGGACGCTGGGCGAAAAATCCGCCCAGGCGTTTGTCGAGCGCTACCTGCAGGATAACGGTGACTACCCGCGACGGCTGGGCCTATCGATCTGGGGCACCGCCACCATGCGCACCGGCGGCGATGATATCGCCCAGGCCTTTGCGCTGATGGGCGTGCGCCCTAAATGGTCGCTGGGCTCCCAGCGGGTAACGGACTTCGAGGTCATTCCTTCGATGCTGCTCAATCGCCCACGAGTAGATGTCACGCTGCGGGTCTCTGGGTTTTTCCGCGATGCGTTTCCCAATGTGATTCGTCTATTTGACGCCGCCGTGCAGGCGGTGGCTGCCTATGAGGAGCCGGGCAGTAGCAACACTATCCGCGAGGCGGTGTTAGCCCGCCAGCAAACGCTGGAAGCCCAGGGGCTAAGCCCGGCAATGGCCACCCAGCAGGCGAGCTACCGTATCTTCGGCAGCAAGCCTGGCGAGTATGGCGCGGGCCTCAACCGGCTGATTGAAAACCGCTCTTGGGAGAGCGCCGACGATTTAGCCGAAGCCTATCTGGATGCCGGGGCCTACGCCTACGGGCAGTTTAAGGAGTCGGGAACCGCCGCACGCGGTGCCTTTGAACAGCAGCTCCAAGGCCTGGATGCGGTGATGCAGAACCAGGATAACCGCGAGCACGATATCCTCGACTCCAACAGCTACTACGCCTTTCAGGGCGGAATGGCCAACGCCAGCCGAGCGCTAAACGGTCAGGCGCCGGTGATTTATCACGCCGACCACGCCAACCCTGCGGCGCCCAAGATTCGCACCTTGAAGGAAGAGCTGGCCCGGGTGATCCGCTCGCGGGTGTTAAACCCCAAGTGGATCAACGCCATGCGCGAACACGGCTATAAAGGGGCTTTTGAGATGGCCGCCACGGTGGACTACCTGTTTGCCTACGACGCTACCACCGACTTGGTCGCCGATTACCAGTACGCCCAGGTCAGCGGTGCGCTGGTGCTTGACCCGGCCAATCAGCAGTTCCTGCGTGAGCACAACCCGGCGGCGTTAGAAGAGATGGCCGAACGGCTGCTTGAAGCCGCCCAACGCGGTATGTGGCAAGCCCCTGGCGAACACGGCGATGCGCTAAAAGACCTGCTGCTGGAAATGGATGAAGCCAAAGAGACCGGCGGTTATGTTGCCCAGCCCGCGCATTAAAGGCTGGTGCCCCGGCGCATGGCGGCCCATGGCCACCGGCGATGGCCTGTTGGTTCGGATACGCCCGCCCATGGGAGAGCTTTCACGGCAACAAATGCTGGCGCTATGCGAAGCTGCCGAGGCCTTCGGCAGTGGTTTGATCGAACTCACCAGTCGGGCTAATTTCCAGCTGCGCGGCGTGACCGACACCACTTGGCCGTCGTTAATGGCTTTTCTGGTCGAGCATCAACTGGTCAGCGCCGACCCGGAAGCGGAACGCCAGCCGCAGCTGATGCTGGCGCCACACTGGCAAGCGGGGGATGACTCGCCTACCATTGCCAGCCGGTTGCAAACGCGGGGCAGCGAATTAGCCGCCATGCCCGGCAAGGTAGGGATTGCCATCGATGCGGGAAAAGCGCCAGTGCTGTGCGACAGCGCCGCCGATTTTCGCATTGAACGCTCAACGGAAGGTGGCCTGCTGGTGCGTGCCGATGGCCATACATTAGGCACCGCAGTAAGCGATATTGAAGCCGCCGTTGAGCAGTTAATCCGCCTAACCCACTGGTTTGTGGAGAGCGGCGGCTGGGACTCTGGGCGTATGCGTCGCCATACAGCGCCATTGCCGGAGTGGGCACCTGCTGATACGGCCCCAGCAGCCTCCGGCGCTAAGCTGGCGCTGGGCAGCCATCCCGCGGGCCAGGTGGTGGGGCTACCCTTTGGGCGCGCCACCGCCTCAATGCTGCGTGAAATGCTGCGTGAGTTGGTAGCGCCCACAAGTGTCACCGCCGTGCAGGTCACGCCCTGGCGGCGCTTGCTGGTTAAGCAGAAATTAGTGCAGGGCGATACTGCGCCAGCGGTGGATGGCTTAATCCGGCATAATAGCGACCCACGGCTATCAATAGATGCCTGTCCCGGCGCGCCTTATTGTGAGCAGGCGAGTGTCGCCACTCAGCCGCTAGCGGAGCGGCTAAGCGGCCTGAAAAACAGCAGCGTCCATATATCCGGCTGTGCCAAAGGCTGTGCCCGTCGCTCACCTGCCAATGTTTGTTTGGTAGGCGAGGGCGGCCGATTTAATCTTATTGTTAACGGCGCTGCCGATAGCTCGCCGGTTAGAACAGATCTCACCGAGAGTGAGGCGTTGGATTTTGTAAGAAAGCTCATCGAAATTAGTTAAGTTTATCGAAGTTAAAATTGTGGCTTATATACTCGGTAGCTAAGTGACAGGGCAGGTTGTAGCGAGGGTCTTTTTCCATGGATGGAAAAAGTAGCGCCCAAGGATGGGTTCACAGCGCCCTCGCGGAAGCCTGCCCTGGCACGGTTGCCTTGCAGACGACCAACTGCGAATTAGTTTATTTGGAGAATTTGGGTGCCTCATAAGTACGAAACAAGCGGCCCGGCGATTTACCGGCAGTCATTTGCCATTATCCGCAGCGAGGCCGAGCTTGCCCGCTTTTCAGCGGAAGAAGAGTCGGTCGCAGTGCGCATGATTCACGCCGCCGGGCTGGTGGAGTTGGCCGCGCATATTCACTTTCAGAATGATGTGGTCAATAAAGCCCGCGCCGCTTTGGAGCAGGGTGCCCCGATTCTTTGTGATGCACGAATGGTCTCGGAAGGCATTACCCGTAAGCGGCTGCCTGCGGATAACCAAGTCATCTGCACCCTTAACGATGAGCGCACCCCCACCCTCGCCCAGGAAATGGCCAATACCCGCTCGGCGGCGGCGCTGGAACTGTGGCGCCCATACCTTGAAGGCGCCGTGGTCGCGATTGGCAATGCGCCCACCGCGCTTTTCCATCTGCTCAATATGCTCGAAGACCCAGACTGCCCGCACCCCGCAGCGATTATCGGCTGCCCGGTAGGCTTTGTCGGCGCAGCAGAATCCAAGGAGGCGCTGTTGGCGAATACAGAGCTCCCCAGCTGTATCGTGCGCGGCCGCCTGGGCGGCAGCGCCGTGACGGTAGCGGCCATTAACGCCATGGCGGATCGCATCGAATGAGTCAAGGGACGATTTATGGGGTTGGCTTAGGGCCAGGCTGCCAGGATTTAATGAGCGTGCGCGCCGACCGCTTGATTCGCGGCGCCAGCCACGTGGCCTATTTTCGTAAGAAGGGCCGCTGCGGCCATGCCCGCACCATCGTGAAGGGCTTGATTGCACCAGATGCAACCGAGCTGCCCATGGAGTACCCGGTCACTACGGAAATCCCCTTTGACGACCCCCGCTACAACGAACTGCTGTCGGCCTTCTACGAACGCAGCGTGGCTCAGCTGATCGAGATGGCCGAGGCTGGTTGCGATGTGGTAGTGCTGTGCGAAGGCGACCCGTTTTTCTACGGCTCCTTTATGCACCTCTACACGCGGCTACTGAACCGCGTGCCGGTCTCGGTGGTGCCGGGGATTACCGGTATGTCGGCGGCGGGGCCGCCCCCCGCCCAGCCGATTACCTGGGGCGATGACATCATGACCGTGCTGATGGCCACGCTGCCTGAAGAGGCATTGGCCGAGCGCATCGCCCACACCGACGCGCTGGTAGTGATGAAGATTGGTCGCAACCTGGCCAAGCTACGCCGGGCGCTGGCTCAAGCTGGCCGTGAAGAGCAAGCCTGGCTAATCGAGTACGCCGCCATGACCCAACAACGCGTATTGCCACTAAGCGAAGTTGGCGAGAGCGTGCCGTACTTCTCTATTGTGCTGATCCACGGCAACGGGCGGCGTCCATGAGCGGCTGGCTGAAAATCGTTGGCCTAGGGCCGGGTTCAGAGGCGATGATTACCCCTGAGGTCACGGCCGCACTGCAGGATGCCACCGATGTGGTGGGCTACGTGCCCTACGTCAATCGGGTTGCGCCTAGAGCTGGGTTAATTCGTCACGGTTCGGATAATCGCGAAGAGATTCGCCGAGCAGAGCACGCGCTACAGATGGCGCTTGAGGGCCACCGGGTAGTGGTAGTCTCCTCCGGCGACCCTGGCGTCTTTGCCATGGCGGCGGCGGTGTTTGAAGCTTTGGAAGCCGGTGATGCCCAGTGGCGCTCGCTGGATATCCAGGTGCTGCCGGGCATTTCCGCCATGCTGGCCGCCAGCGCAAGCGTTGGTGCACCGCTAGGGCACGACTTCTGCTGCATCAATCTATCCGACAACCTCAAGCCCTGGGCGCTGATTGAAAAACGCCTGCGCCTGGCTGCCGAGGCCGACTTCGCCATGGCGTTTTACAACCCCCGCTCCAAGGCGCGGCCCGAGGGCTTTGCGCGCACCTTGGAGCTACTGCGGGAAGCCTGCGGCCCAGATCGGTTGATCATCTTCGCTCGGGCGGTTTCCACACCCGAAGAGTCGATTCGCGTCACCACGCTAGCCGAGGCAGAGCCGGAAATGGCCGATATGCGCACGCTGGTAATCGTCGGTTCCCAGCAGACGCGGTTGATCGAGCGGGATGGCGCGCCGCTGGTGTATACGCCGCGCTCGGCTGATTAAGCGTCGTGATAATTAATAGTGGTCGCCAAGCCAGCTCATCACGTCATCAACAGTATGAGCTTCAAGGCGAGATGGCAGGTGAGGCCGCTCGATCATCACCACGGGCAGGCCGAGCCTACGGGCAGCGGTGAGTTTGGAAGCCGCGCCTTCGCCGCCGGAATTTTTACATACAATGCGCTCAATCCGCTGGGTTTCCAGCAGGGCCAAGTCGCCCGCCAGGGTAAACGGGCCTCGATCGATCACGGCGGTATAATCAGCAAGCGAAGGCGGGCTGGCAGGCGGATCAACCAGGCGAAGCACGTAATGGTGCTGGGGCTGGGCGGCAAAGGCAGCCAGGTGCATGCGGCCAATGGCGAGCAGTACACGCTGGGGCGGGCCAGCCAAGGCGCTAACCGCCTTATCGACCGTTCCCACGCTCTGCCACTGGTCGCCGTCAACAGCCTGCCAAGCGGGCCGGGTAAGGGCAATGGCCTTAACCCCGCTCTGCGCAGCAGCGGCGACAACATTAGCGCTCATCTGCGCGGCAAAAGGGTGGGTGGCATCGATAATAT
Organism: Vreelandella boliviensis LC1; assembly: GCF_000236035.1. Classification (GTDB taxonomy): domain Bacteria; phylum Pseudomonadota; class Gammaproteobacteria; order Pseudomonadales; family Halomonadaceae; genus Vreelandella; species Vreelandella boliviensis. The sequence goes on along the minus strand of NZ_JH393258.1, from coordinate 102,965 downwards.
GGGTAATGCGCTCCTGGGCCAAAAAAGCCACAAGCCCACTCACGCCGCCAAAGCCGCCAATGCGAGTGGGTAAGGGCTGGGATTTAGGTGAGCTTACCCGCCCGGCGTAACTGAAAATGGCCGAGAGGCTGCGCTTCGCAACAGCGCTGGCCAGGGCGCTGGCTTCAGAGGTTCCCCCAAGAATTAGGATTTTGATCATGGCAGAGGTTAACAACGCTCCCTGGTTGACGCTATTAGGCTGGGGGGAGAGTGGCATAGCGGGGCTAAACCCGGCAAGCCGCGAGGCGCTGGAAAATGCCCAGGTGGTATTCGGCGCCCGCCGCCACTTACGCCTGCTGCCACCGCTAAGCGCTGACCTGCATGAATGGCCGGTGCCCTTTGCCGACGGCATTCCCATGCTGCTAGATCAGCGCGGCCGCCGGGTGGTTATGCTGGTCTCCGGTGACCCCTTCTGGTTTGGGGCGGGCACTTCCTTATCACGCCACCTGGCGGCAGAGGAGTGGCAGGCGCTGCCATCGCCTTCCACCTTTAGCCTGGCGGCCTCCCGCTTGGGCTGGCCGCTGGAGCGCTGCACCTGCCTGGGTCTGCATGCCAAACCGCTAACGCGCATCCGCCCCTATCTGCATGCGGGCAGGCGTTTATTGGTGCTGGTGAGAGACGGCGAGGCAGCGGCCGAGTTAGCTGCGCTGGTGAATAGGTTCGGCTTTGGCGACTCCCAGCTAACGCTGCTGGAATCCCTGGGTGGCGATAACGAGCGCATTCGCCATTGTCGTATTGATGCCGCCTTACCCGATGATATTGCCCACCCGGTCGCGGTAGCGATGCATGTCGCAGGCGCTGGCCCCGCCTTGCCGCTTACCCCCGGCCTGCTGGATAGTTTTTTTGAGCATGACGGCCAGATTACCAAGCAGGCCGTTCGGGCGATCACGCTATCCGCATTAGCCCCAATGCCGGGGGAGCGGCTATGGGATATCGGCACCGGGTCAGGCTCCATCGCCATTGAGTGGCTGCTTGCCCATGGGGATAATCAGGCCATCGGCTTTGAGCGCCGCCCCGAACGGGCAGCCAGGGCGCGGGCTAACGCTACGAACCTGGGCGTCGACTGGCTGGAGGTCAAAGAGGGCAGCGCGCTTGAAATGCTCAACGAGGCACCGCTGCCGGATGCGGTGTTTATCGGCGGCGGGTTATCCCAAGCGCTGTTAGAAGCGTTATGGCAGCGCCTACCCAAAGGCGTGCGCATCGTCGCCAATGCGGTCACCCTGGAATCCGAAGCGCTGCTGGCCCACTGGCACCAGCAGGCAGGCGGCGAGCTGCTGCGCCTGGAGCTTGCCAGCGCTGCCCCCATCGGCACCCGCCGGGGCTGGAAAGCCAGCTATCCGATAGTGCAGTGGCGGGGCGTTCGATGAAGGGGCAAAAGATAAAAGTAGCGGGGTTTGGCTTTCGCAGTGAAGCGCCGCTGGCGTCTCTGGTTCAAGCGCTTGATCAACTGATTGAGCAGTATGGCGCCATCGACCAACTGGCGGCGGCTCACTCCATGTTGCCATTGGTTCAACAGCTGGGCCGATTGCGCAGCCTTGAGGTTATCGCCGTGGCGGATGCCGAGCTTTCTACTGTGGCAACGCTCACCCACTCGGCACGCAGTATGCAGGCTCGTGGTACCGGCAGCGTGGCCGAAGCCGTGGCGCTACTGGCGGCAGGGCCAGGGGCAACGCTGCTTGGCCCAAGGATTATATCAGTGGATCGCCAAGCCACCGCCGCGCTGGCAGAAGGCGCTGACTAGAGGAATGACGCAATGACAGTACACTTCATCGGCGCAGGCCCCGGCGCGCCGGATCTGCTCACCCTACGCGGGCGCGACTTAATCGCCGCCTGCCCGGTGTGCCTCTATGCGGGCTCACTAGTGCCGGAGCAAATTTTGGAACACTGCCCGCCAGGGGCCAGGGTAATTAACACTGCGCCGCTTTCGCTAGACGAGATACTTCACGAAATTCAAACCGCCCACGGGCAAGGCTTGGACGTTGCCAGACTGCACTCGGGGGATCTCTCGGTATGGTCGGCCATGGGCGAGCAGCTGCGCCGCCTTCGCGAGCTGGATATCCCTTATAGCATCACCCCCGGCGTGCCATCCTTTGCCGCCGCGGCGGCGACGCTAGGCCAGGAGTTAACGCTACCCGGCGTGGCTCAGTCGGTGGTGCTTACCCGCACGCCGGGGCGGGCCAGTGCCATGCCCAGCGACGAGACCCTGGCCAACTTTGCCCGCACCGGCGCCACGCTGGCGATTCATCTCTCGATCCATAATCTCGCCCAGGTAGTGGAAAGTCTGACGCCTTGCTACGGCGAACAGTGCCCGGTAGCGATTGTATGGCGGGCGAGCTGGCCCGATGAGCGGGTAGTGCGGGGGCGGCTCGCCAGCATAGAAGCGCTGATCGATAACACCATGCAACGCACCGCGCTGATTCTGGTGGGGCCAGTGCTGGAAAGCGAAGACTTCGATGAGAGCAGCCTCTACGCGGTGGGCTATGACCGCCGCTTTCGCCCCCAGTCGGCGGACTCGCCCTTTGCCACACCCACGGATAAGAGCGAAACATGATCACGCTGTCACTGATTGGTATCGGCACCGGCAACCTTGACCACGTCACCCTGGCAGCAGTGCGCGCCTTGAACAGCGCCGATGTCATCCTGCTGCCCCGCAAAGGCGACGCCAAATCAGACCTGCTCGACCTGCGCCGCCTGCTATGCGAACGGCTGTTAGAAGCGCCGGTGACTACCAATATCGTCGAGTTCGATCTACCCAGTCGTGATGATGGCCGGGATAGCCGTAATGACTACCTGGGCGCAGTAGACGACTGGCACGCGGCCATTGCCAGCGTATGGGCACAGCTAATCGATCAATACCTGCCCAACGGCGGGCGGGTCGGCATGCTGGTGTGGGGCGACCCCTCGCTTTATGACAGTAGCCTGCGTATCACCCAGCGGCTAAGCGATGCGGGCAGGGCGGTTGAGGTAAAAGTCGTGCCAGGCATCACCAGCCTGCAGGTGCTCACCGCCGAGCATAAAATTCCCCTTAATGCCCTCGCCGAGCCGGTACAAATCACCACCGGCCGCCGCCTGCGCGAACGCGGCTGGCCAAGCGATGCTGCCACGGTAGCGGTCATGCTCGATAGCGGCGGCGCCTTCACCACGCTGCCGCCTGAAGATACCTACATTTGGTGGGGCGCTTACCTGGGCATGGAGAAACAGTGCCTAATCAAAGGCTGGCTAAATGAGGTCAGCGACCAGATCATCCAACGCCGCGCCGAACTGCGCGAACAGCACGGCTGGATTATGGATATTTATCTGCTGGCCCGTAAACCTCTGCTATAAGCCTGAGAGGATGGGGCGGTTTTCTGTACACTAATTCTAAATAACCTGAATAATTGATAGGCTTTGAGGTGCACTTAAATGGAATTATGCCGATGCAACAAGATTTGCGTACTATCTCCCGTTCAGCCCTTTTCAGCCGCAAGGTGTTTCCTGTCATCTGGTTAACCTTGACCAGCTTCATGACTTTGTCATTTTTGTACCATGCGGGTGGCTTTACAATAGCCATATTTATCCCCCTTGGCATGATTGTTTTTATGGCTCATTCGTTTAAAAGGTCTTATGCAGGTGTAGCTAACCGTGTGTATGACAATGGTGACAGCTTGACGTTTGTGTACGGAAAAGAGCAAGAGATAGTGTATTTAAAGGATGTGATGAACGTTAACTATCAGTCCATGGTGTCACCCGATAAAGTGACACTGACGCTACGAAACCCAAGTGCTCGGGATCACTCGACCAATGAAGTTGCTTTCCTCCCGGCTAGAATCAACTGGGTTACAGGCGATATATCGTTCAAGCATTTAAGACGAAAGAATCGGCTGGTCGATGAACTGATCGAACGAGTCGACACGGCAAGGCGCCACGTCGATAACGCGGGATAACGGAACATTCATTTGCTCAGGCCCGAAACTTTCTAGAAAGGATCAATTTTTCTCATATTGCTTACACTCAAGGAGCACCTCATGAGCTTTTACGTTTACCTATCCGGCGAAATCCACACCGACTGGCGCGAAGAAATCCAGCGCGGCGCTGACGCAGCAGGCCTGGACATCGTATTTACCGCCCCTGTCACCGACCACGACGCCAGTGACGCCGCAGGCGACCACCTAGGCGAGCAGAGCAGCCAGTTCTGGCGCGACCATCAGTCATCCAAGGTCAACGCCATCCGTACCCGCACCATGATCGAACAAGCGGATCTGGTTGTTGTACGCTTCGGCGACAAATACAAACAGTGGAACGCCGCCTTCGACGCAGGCTACTGCGCAGCACTAGCCAAGCCTTACATCACCCTGCACAGCGAAGACATTATTCACCCGCTGAAAGAAGTCGATGCCGGTGCCCAAGCTTGGTGCACCACTACTGACCAAGTGGTTGAAACTCTGCGTTACGTCCTGAAAGCCTAAACCCCAGCGCCTCCTGCAAGCTTCGCTTCAACTTGTGGGAGGGCGCTTCAGCGCGCGATGGCCCTGCCACATAAACCATCCAGCCCAATAGAGTGCCAGGCCACTATTGCGAGGGTGTTACGCTCACCACGCACTAAAACTCATTGAAATCACAATATTGCAAATTTGTAGCGCGGTGTAACGCTTGGCGAGGAACGAGCCAAAAGGCACCCGCGAAGGCAGCGCCAGCTGCCCAATGTCTGCGCCAGCACATTTTTCTGCAAAGCTGCGTGACCTCAGCCAATTTTATGAATAGAGTAAAAAGCGAGCGGGCAATGAATTTCGGACATCTCTCCAAAGCAGATAGGTTGACGCCCTAGAGAACAGAACTTCATGAGTGGTTAGGGAATGCAAGTAAACGCGGATGTCCAGTAAGCAGTGTTGTGCAGCGGACTATAATCACTGTTATACAAAGGAAAATTAATGCTTTCAAATTTGTTACTACACTCGATTCAGACATGGGACAGGATTGAAATCAGTGGTCAGCTGTTCCACGGCTGTCATGCAGAGGATAAGGGGGTCAATGTCAAATCTAGCTCGATAACTGGAAATAAGTGGTTTTCCTGTGATCCATATTATGCTGGTGAGTATTGCTGGCACTTTAGTCGTCCCAATGTGGGGCAACGGTATAGGGCTAAAGTATCGCTAATTGAAAATTTGATTGGGCTGGTGATACCAAAACAAAATGATGGAGGTCGCTTTCCATATTTTCTAAAGGAATGTTTCCCAGAAATTCCTCCCAGTTACGAATTGAGCCGACATTTTCAAGACACTTTTGCTGCCCATACTCAGGAAGTATTTCAAAATCAAGTCGTTTGCTGTGTTTCTGGCGATATTAAAGAGGTTTTAATTCCTTCCTGTGATAGATATCTTAAATGTGTAGAGTTCTTTCCTATGCCAGATAAAAAAACGGAGTATCTTCAGCGTGGAGGTTTACTCTGATTGCATTGTAGCTGCTTCATCCGAGACTGCTTCGCTTTACCGTTACGTTCCATTCAAGCTAGGAGAAAAATGAAAAATTCAGATAATTTCAAAACTGTATGGTGGGGCGTACTCGTAATTTTAATTGGTTATTACCTTTTTGGTCGTTATGCCAGTCTGATAGAAGGTAATCCATCTTACTTTGACGTCGTTGTTTTTTTGGTATGGGTCGGAGTGTGCTTAGCACCAATATTCCAAGAGATGGATATTTTTGGAGTAAAGCTAAAGCAGAAAATTGATGACTTGAATAAAGACCTCAATCACCAACTCTCTATATTAAAGACAGAAATAAAATCGTCGATTGATGTAGTTAATGCCAATAGCAATCAGATCTATTTTCAAAATGGAGGAAACCCTCCTAAAGACTCAGAAATTCCTAATATCTCACAAGAAATTCAGCGAACATTAAGGAAAATGGGCATCGCTACTTCTCAAGATTCTGAAGAGGACTTCGAGGTGGATCCAGTTCATCTTGAAATGTTCAAGGTGAGACTTTCCTTTGAAAATTTACTTAGAAAGTATGCCGGATATGAAGGTGAATATCGCCGTAGATACTCAGTTGGTAGGATGTTAAATGATTTGCAAAATAGCGAAGCTGTTTCAAAACAAGTTTTGCATGGTGTGACGGAAGTAATTTCTGTATGCAATTATGCAGTGCATGGTGAGCCAATTACAAAAACGCAAATTGCGTTCGTTAGAGAATCCGCACCCGGTCTTCTTAAAGCACTTTCGAAAGAGTTAAAGGGTTCGAAACACTGTTTTAAATCTTCTATTAGTCCTACTGTGGGCTTATAATAAGATATATATTATTACTTAGCCTGAAAATAAGTTCGGTAGAGTAAATAGCTTAGAATGACAGTCGACGGAGACTGCTCGAAATTGGGTTTTCTACAGCCTCGGTATATATTAAGGATTCCAATGAGAGCTTTTAGCGATCTTGAGAAGCAGTTAGTGCGGAAAATGATAGAACTTGAGGATGCGCCAGGCTATCTGAACGTTTTGGGAAATATAATTGGCTCTTTTTATGGTGCCACCCAGCTACCCAAAAATTGCTATATCGAACTTAAAGGTAAAAGTGACGTATTTATTCATATAGAGACACAAGCGCTAAACCAAAATGTGGTAGTTTGGATAAATCGCATCGATGAAGATATCACTAAGAAACTTATTACAATTGTTGCTCTTTTCCAATGCTTAGAGAATGAAAAGCTTGCATATTTTGTAGGTGAGCTTAACCTTGAAATCCTTGGTGAAGTATGGGCTGATAATAAATATACGAAATGTGAATTCCTTGATGATGATCTAAAGCCTTTGATATTTAAATATTCTCGTAAGAAAATATTTGTTTCAGAAACTCTCCGGCTTCTGGAGAAAAATGGCTTTAAAACAGATGAAGAACTGAGGCATGAAAACGAAATTGTTTCAATGGGTGACCAATTAAAATATACTCGTATGGCTCTTGGAATTACAATAATTGGTCTTGTCGTATCTTCATTAATGCCAGTGCTTGTAACTTCTTCAGTTGATAAAAAAACCTCGAGGTTGTAAATAGTCAACCTTCTTTGGAAGCAATAGTAAATCAATTGCACCTATTAAATGAGAGCAATATTTCAACGGACGCTATAATCAAACTCCTTGAATCTGCCATTCTGTCGTTAAAAGTTTCAGTTGACAGCGCGGCGAGTGTCTTTTTAGATCCACATAGCAATAAAATGCAGCCGACTGCCGATGCCGTCGACTGATTTTGACGTTATCCTACTTGGAAGAAATATGAAGAGTGCGCTTATTGGAAATGGAGTTGCAATTCAATTCGGAGGAACTGCCTACCTGAACGGCAGCATTATCCAACGAGCGATTGACAACATACGTTCGGGAAATTTTCCGGCTCATCTTTACCCCAAGGAGTGCGCCGACTTCGTCAAGCAACTTCAACGCGAGCATCGTAAGGCACTGAACGGTGAGTATGACCAATATGTATTCACCACTTACGATCGCGCTTCGCTGACGGATTTCAAGGCCCGATATGAAAGGGGACGTGAATACGATCTTACCGACATCGGATTCGAGGACTATTTCCTTCTTTTTGAACTCACCCACAACAAACTCGGCATTCAAAATCCAGAACGGTTCAATTACCGCAGTGTCTTGCGGCGAATGATTCTGGATTCGGTGTTTAACGGTGGCAAGATTGAAACCTACCATGAATCTTTCCCGGCTCGATTCGTCGATTGGCTCAACAATCACGGATACCTGTTTACGACTAACTATGACTCAAACATTGATGCTGTTGCGAGCAGCGAAGTCTTTCACCTACACGGCTCGTTTCGAGTGCTTAGTGAGTTGTATAATCCCAATAGTTTTCGCAATCAATTGGAGGATGACTTACTAGATGGCGAGAAAATGGATGAAAATTATCCCCATTTATACTCGACATGCTTGGTGTCATACGTGGGCGACCTGAAGTCGTCTTCCATGGATGAGGCTGCACGCGCCAATAGAGCAATGCAAAAATTTGTGGATGGCTACAATAATGATCCAAACATCAAGAAACAGATCGAGGAGATGGATGAATCCAATGTGTCATTGAAGCGTCTCAAGGAAGCAATTCGACTCAAGTTGAAAAACCCAGACCTCAAACATGGTGAACAATATCCACATGATCACCTGAAACATATATCGGGGCAGCTTTCGGTTCTTGGGCTTTCTCCTAACAATGACGGGCACCTATTCACACAGATTAATGAGAACGATAAGATTGATGAGATAGTGTTTTACTACTTCGGCGACATAGAGGCCGCTGACGCCACACGTCGCTTCAAGAACAAGAAATTAATCTTGAAGGACGTGCGAGAATTCTGGGCCAAAATCACGGTTTAGGTCGCAGTATAACCAATGGCTGCAGTTGACCGGTTTTCCGTTGTAGCTCCAAGCCAGCGGCTGAGCCCAGGCGCTAACTCGTTCTGGAACAAGCAATAGGAAGTTGAGGTAAATGGAAGTAAAAAAGAAATACAAGCAGGTTTTTGCCAATTTTTTGCTCTGGCTATGTATTGCTCTGGTGATTGGTATTGCTCACCTTCTCCGAGGTAACCCGCCCACCAGCCCGTTCCCGGTAGATATTCTCGAACAATTTATAAACCCAGTGTCCTTTGCGTATGTTTTCTTTGCTGGTTTTATCCTATTCGGACTGTTTTCGTTCTTTGGCCACAAAAGCGAAGAGCAGTTGGAGAAGAAGCGCATAAAAGAGTTTTGTGGATTAAGTCTTGATGAGGTTGCGTCCGCCTTCTTCAATTTTGGGTCGTTGGTATTGGTGGCGAGCATATTTGGTGGAATATCGGCTTGGTACCTTCTGGCCACATTAGCTTGCTATGTCTTTGGCATTTACCTTAAAGAGGATCAGCGTTAGCCAGGCGGTCAACCGGACTCCAAAAGCGTGGCGCTTTTGGTTCCCTCCGCTGACGCTCCGGTGTCGGTTACCTTAGCGTTGAGGCATAGTCCCCCAGGCGCCTAGGTTCTGAAAACAAACGAGGAGTGGTCAGCATGCCGCGCTTCAAGACTTGTAACCACGATCAAAATGCCTTGGTGGTGATCACTACTAAAATCAGCACTAACCCGGTAGCTTTGAGCACGCAGTGTATAATCTTATTGAGTACAAGTTAGACTTATCCGTTTCCCATGCCAAGCACCGCAACGCTGCGACCGGTAGGCTGGCCTATGATGCAGTTATTCTATAAATTCAGGCTTTTCAAGGCGACCCAACAATATTATGACGAGAAAAACACTAAGTCTGAAGACGAAAAAACAGGTAGATGACAAGCCCGACGACGAAATTGAAGATCAATTCCCTGATGATCCCGAAAAACGTTTTTTAAATGGCGTCGCTGTTCATCCTTCCCCACGCATTTATTTAGCGCCTGGCTCTCAAGAGCGCACGGTGCGGGCGATGGATTTGATTACGCCCATTGGGATGGGGCAACGCGGGTTGATTGTGGCGCCGCCAGGCTCTGGCAAAACGACGATGTTAAAACATATCTGCCAGGCCGTGGCCGAGGCTCATCCTGACATAAAGCTGTATGCCTTGCTTATTGATGAGCGCCCGGAAGAAGTGACCGATTTCAAGCGCAGTGTGTCGGCAGAAGTGCATGCATCGTCTTCAGACGAAAGCTACACACACCATGTCAATATGGCAGATAAGCTGCTTGAGACCGCGCGTAAGCAAGCAGGCAAAGGCCATAATGTGATGATTGTGATCGATTCGCTTACCAGACTCTCGCGCGTTCATAATGCCGAGCAGCGGGGCAATGGTCGCACTATGTCGGGTGGGCTGGATTCCCGTGCGATGGAAATACCACGAAAACTGTTTGGCGCCGCGAGAAAGATCGAAAACGGTGGATCGCTCACCATTCTGGCCACCGTGCTGGTGGATACGGGAAGCCGTATGGATCAGGTGATTTTCGAGGAGTTCAAGGGCACGGGCAATATGGAGCTGGTGTTATCACGGGATGTGGCCAATCAACGGATTTTCCCGGCGATAGATATTGCCAAAAGCAGTACCCGTCGAGAAGAGCTTTTGATTGAGGCAAAAGATATAGAAAAAGTAAGGACATTACGTAGAGGTTTGACCACGCTTAAGCCAGTAGAAGGAGCGCAGAAGCTGCTGGAGTTATTGGATAAATATCCCACGAATGCCGAGCTTTTAGATGGGTTTTTACCCGCCTCGTGAAACGGCTAAATAAAGAAGCTCACCTTTGTTTTTTTAAGAATCCAGGGAGGTGAGCTTCTTTGGTAAGGTTTAACGATTACTTTGTTTATTAAAGTTTAAGTTTGACTCGGGTACTACTTTTCGAACCGGAAAGCCTGCAATCTCTTTGCGCTCAATAGTGCTTTTTAATCGTCGTTCAATGGCACAAAGATTTTTAAAGTCACTCATGTCGACTAAAGAAATGGCTTCACCTGAGGCACCCGCGCGGCCGGTTCGGCCAATGCGGTGGACGTACTCTTCAGGCTTAAAAGGTAAATCGTAATTCACCACACGACTCAGTTCACCAATATCCAAACCACGCGCGGCAACCCCCGTAGCGACCAAGTACTTTAATTCGCCAGATTTGAACTGAGCCAGAATCTTTTCGCGCATCGCTTGGCTTCTATCGCCATGAATGGAGTCCGCTGTGATGCCGCGTTTTTCCAGTTGAGCAACAAGCTTGGCTGCATTGTGTTTTTTCTCGGTAAAAATAAGCGCCTGATCCCACTGTTGCTCGTTAATTAAGTGACTCAACAAGGCGGACTTGGTGTCTTTGTCGACGGTGATTAGCCACTGTTTGATATTAGCGCCGGCGCGGATGTTGGGGGAAATGGATATTTCAGACGCCAGATCGGTCATCTTGCTATCTGAAAAATCGTAGGCGAGTGCGCGAACGTCGTCTGTCATGGTGGCCGAAAACAGCAGGTTCTGACGGTCTTCAGGCAGGCGCTCTATGATTTTATGGATATCGTCGACAAAGCCCATGTCGACCATTCTGTCCGCTTCGTCCAATACCATGACTTTAAGTTCATCAAAGTGCAGCGCACGCTGATGCGCCAAATCAAGCAACCTGCCCGGCGTGGCGACCAGAATATCCACCCCTTTGATCAGGCGCTCTTTTTGAGCTTCGGTATCCACACCGCCATACATCGCCATCGAGGTTAGGTGCGTGTGTTTAGCGTATTGAGCCACATTGGCTTCGACCTGAACCGCTAACTCACGGGTCGGCACAAGAATCAGCGCACGGATGCGTTTACCGCGTAGCGTTCCCGCGTTACTGAACCGTTCTAGCAGCGGCAGCACAAAGGCAGCGGTTTTGCCTGTGCCTGTTTGTGCAGTGGCGATTAAGTCGTTACCCGAAAGAATGGCAGGAATTGCTTGTTCCTGGATGGGCGTTGGCGTTTTGTAGCCTAGTTCGGTAATCGCTTGAACAAGAGGAGTGGATAATCCTAGTTTTGCAAATGGCATAAGGCGCCCTGACAGATCGTCGTAAGGTGTGTCGAAAATAAAAGATGAGGCAGTATAAAGTAAAAGCAGCCGGCCGCTGAATCCGATTGAAGCGATAGATGCCCATGCCTGGCTTCACAATTCCACCATTAACCTGCATAAGGCCGGTCTATGCACGCTAATGTAACGGCTACACCCACTGAGACGCTATTCGACACTGGGTTCGTTCAAGGCGCCGGTGTTGGTGGACGCCACGGGGCGTTGCGGTCAGGCGACCTTCTGGCAACGGCTGCAGTGAACGCAGCTTGGGATCGAATGGGTGAACGACATAATAAGCTGCCTGATAGTTTCCTTAATATTCATGAAAACAGCGTGTTGGAGCAGATGAGGCTGGCTTTGTGCGAAACCTTGGAAACGGTTCAGTTGAATGTCCAGGCCAGTACCCTCGTCATCTTATTTCCCTGCTTCATGTCTATTTCCCGTATATCAACGGCACCCAGCTTACGCATCAGCTTCATGGCAGGCTTAACATTGTCGCTTTTTGAAACCAGACTGCTAAACCAGCGGCATTGAGTTGAGTACACCTGGCTTTCTTTTATGAGCTTTTTCAGAAACAGCTGTTCGCCCCCCTTACACCACAGCTCTGCCCCCAGCCCGCCAAAATTCAGCGTAGGCGATTGGGTTGTTGCTTTTTGTTTACCACGACTACGCGCAAGGTTATTGAGTTTAAGCTGGCTCCCTTTAAGGGCTTCATCGAGCGAGGCATGGAAGGGCGGGTTGCATACGCTGACGTCAAAGAACTCCCCAGGTTGAATGATCCCCTCAAACATATGGTTTTTATCGTGCTGCGTGCGCAGCGTGAAGCGATCTTTGAGCGTGGGATTGTTGGCGATAATCGTGGCGACGTTCTCAAGCGACTGAGTATTAATGTCACTACCGACACACTCCCAGCCGTAAATTTGGCATGCCAGTAGCGGGTAGATGCCGTTGGCGCCAGTTCCTATATCGAGCAGCTTGATGCGGGGCTGTTCATGCTCAAGCTCAAATAAATCGGCTATGTAATGGATGTAGTCGGCTCTGCCCGGGATGGGAGGGCAAAGCGCGCCCTCTGGAATATCCCAACCGACAATATTGTAGTATCGGTTTAATAACGCGGCGTTGAGCGTTTTGACTGCCAATGGATCTGCGAAATCGATGGAAAGCTCTCCATGAGCATTCGGTTTCACATGAGGGGCTAGTGCAGGGTGACTTTTTACCAGAGCTGGAAAGTCATAGCCTTGGTTGTGTAGATTCTTCGGGTGCAGGCCTTTGCGAACAGGCTTGGCTCGATTTTTTTCACTTCGATGGAGGGTGTTCACAGTAATGGCCCTGAGGCTTGGCGTTCAGTAGTCGAGTGGGTTTGGCTTAGTCTGCGATTATAACCTTAATGGTTGTGTGCAGCTTACTCGGCAGTTCGAGGGTAGCAAGAGACCACCGGCTATACGTGTTCTGCCTAACAAATCACGGAAGGCGGGAGCAACTGAGAGGCCTGATTCGGCATCCCCGAGAGAGTAGCTTGATGTATTGGCTATCCAGGCATTGGGGTATAAGCGAGTGAAAGCAGTTAGGTAAAAGCATTTAGGACATGGACAACCGGAGCATTAATAACCACATGAACCCCGTCATTCAAGAAGAAATATCCGGCTGTGGCATCGCGTCATGTGCGGTACTTGCAGGCATTACCTATGCCCAGGCCAAAGAGACAGCCAATGCTTTGGGTATCTATGCCGAAGACTCAGCGCTTTGGTCTGACACCGAGTACGTCCGAAAGCTTTTACGTGCGTTGGGTATAGCGGTTGCACCCACGGAGACGCCATTCGATACCTGGGAGAGTCTGCCAGACAAAGCACTGTTGGCCATCAAATGGCGAATGGAGCAGGGCAAGCCTTTCTGGCATTGGGTGGTGTTCGTCAGAAATGAGCAGGAGACAGTGGTGCTGGATTCCAAAAAAGCCCTGAAAACAAACACTCGCCGCGACTTCGGGCGCATCAAGCCCAAGTGGTTTATTCGTGTAGGTTAGCCTGATGGCTATTATGGCGGGCTACTAGTGAGGACTATGAGCTAGCGTTTGGCTCTTGTTGGGCTCTCGCTTTTTGCTCTGCCTGATCCAGAAGTACTGGTCCGCTGCCTGATTCGGCCAGTTTGTCGTCTGGATTGTAGAGCGGGCAACTGGTCATGCTCAGGCAACCACAGCCTATACAGCCCGCCAGGTTATTGCGCAGCTTTTGTAGGTAGGCAATCCGGCCATCCAACATCTGCTGCCAGTTTTTTGAAAGCTGCTGCCAGTCTTCAACCGTCGGCGTGCGGTTGTTGGGTAATGATTCAAAGGCTTGCTTAATCTCTTCCAGGCTGACGCCGACTTTCTGCGCGGCTTTGATCACCGAAATCCGCCTTAGCACTTCTGGTTTATAACGGCGCTGATTGCCCGCATTGCGCCAGCTGTGAATTAGCCCTTGTTGCTCGTAAAAGTGCAGGGTGCTGACGTTAATTCCGCAGCGCTTGGCAACCTTGCCGACACTCCAAATCGCTTCCGCCATTTCTTATCCCTGAATCTTTTTTGCCATTTTTTCGCAAAAACCACTTTACCTCAAGTTAAGTTGAGGTTTTATTCTGCCATTTCACTTAACGCAAGGAGACGCTTATGTACTTGGAACACGTTAATCTGGTGGTTGCGGATATGGATGCCATGCTGAATTTTTACCGTGCAGTCTTCCCGCACTGGCGGATACGCGATGAAGGCCATGGTGAGTGGTATGGCAAACCACGCAAATGGATCCACTTTGGAGACGATGATCATTACCTGGCATTAAGTGATCATGGCGAAGGGGAGAACCGCGATCTGAAAGGCCACAGCGTTGGGCTGGCCCATTTTGCTTACGTGACCGATAACCTTGATGCCGTTGTCGCCAGGTTAAATAACGCCGGTTTTGCCATTGCCAAACCTGGTGCTACAGAGCCATTTCGCAAAAACGTATACTTTGTCGATCCGGCCGGGTTTGAAGTGGAGTTTGTCGAGTACCTGAGTGACATCCCGACGGAACGGAATTTAAACCGTGATGCTCTGGCATCAGCCACGTAGAGAAGGGCAGCAACAAGCAGAGTTCGGTAAAAAGGTGCGCAAACAGCCCAAGGATGGGCGCTCATTAACACCCCACCATAAAACCGTAAAATGATCGCCCGTAGAGCCATCCCCAAAGGGTATAATGTCACCGGCCACTGTGGTGTGGCTGTGTTACAAACGTTGATTTTTAGCAGGTTTGTTTACTTGTTACTGTTTTTAAATAGAGAAAAGGTAGTCGTTCATGATTAGTACCAAAATTTACAAGGCGGTTTACGAACTTGCCGAAAAGCTCATGAAGGCTGCTGATAAAGAAGATAGGGAGGCTTTCGATGCGCTCTATGCGGAGTTAGAAGCCATTTGCACCGAGAACGAGAACAGCGATAAAGATCACCCAGAGCAGTGGGAAACGCTGGCTGATTTTACTGAAGAGCTAGATGAGGCGCTGGCTGTCTACGAAAAAGCCTTCGAAAAAGCCGTCGCGATTAATTCGAAAGACCATATGTCGTCCATCGCCTTTTCCATGGCAAAATTGCAAGTTGAGCTGGGCCAGACCGACGCCGCTATCAGCAATCTTAAAAATGCCCAAACCACTGCCAACAAAATTGAAGATGGCGAGCTTAAAGACGAAATTGATGAGCTGCTTGAAAAGCTGACCACAGGTTAATTTTTTAAGCTGCTGGTTTTAATGAGATTCACGATAAACGTAGATGCACATAAAGCCTGATTGTGCTGGGTTTGCCTAAGACTAGGGACACTATTTTGACCAATAACGATATTTTTCGCCGCATCCGTTACACCTTTGATTTAAAAGATAACACCATTGTGGATATTTTCGCCCTGGCAGAGGTCAGCGTGGCTCAAGAGCAGGTAACTGCCTGGCTGAAAAAGGATGAAGACGACGCCTTTGTCACCATGAAGAACAAAGAGCTGGCGGCGTTTTTGAACGGCTTTATTAGCTTTAAGCGTGGCAAGCGCGAAGGCCCTCAGCCCGCGCCAGAAGCGCAGCTGAACAACAATATGGTGTTCCAGAAACTGCGCATTGCGCTGAATTTAAAGGCTGAAGATATTTTGGCAGTTTTTGAACTGGCAGGCTTCAATCTAAGTAACCATGAATTAAGTGCGTTCTTCCGCAAGCCGAGCCACAAAAATTATCGCGAGTGCAAAGATCAGGTGCTGCGCAATTTTTTGCTCGGCATCCAGCTTCAGTTGCGGCCAAATCAGGACGCTTCAAACTCTGAGTCCTGAGTTCATAGAATAAGCGTAGCAATTCTATCGACTAAATCTTTAACCCTTAATAGGGTAGAAGTGGCTTCTGTAATGAAATCAACCGTAGAAGAGCGTATCCGCTCATTGGGCTTGGAACTACCCGTCGTTACCACGCCAAGGGGCAACTTTCGTTCCTATGCCATTTCGAACAATATGCTCTATCTGTCAGGTAAAGGCGCTCCGTTACGAGAAGAGGGAGTGGCTGTCCCAAAAGTGGGGCAGGAAGTGACTGTTGAGCAGGCTCGGGCCTACGCTCAAGAGGTTGGCTTGTATCTCCTCGCGCTCATCAAAGAAGCTCTGGAAGACTTTGATCGGGTTCAACGTGTTGTGAAGATCTTTGGTATGGTCAATGCTGATCCCAACTTTACTTCCCACACTGAAGTCATCAACGGTTGTTCCGATCTGTTTGTTACTGTGCTTGGTGAGCGCGGTGAGCATGCACGCTCTGCCATTGGTGTTGGATCTCTGCCGAAGGGGTTTGCTGTAGAAATTGAAGCCATCGTTGAGTTTTCAGGATAAGCCTCCCGACAATGAATTGTGTTCGGAACTAGCATGTACCGAGAACATCATCAACAAGGAGGAAATGGTGCAAACTTGCGAAACGGAAAGACTATTGATACGGACATTATCCCTAGATGATGTTCCCGAGCTGACCACCATCCTCAGCGATCCTGAGGTGATGAAATACTCGATCCGTGGCGTTTGCGATGAAGCGGCGACCCAACAGTTTATTGAATGGTGTTTGAAGAGCTATGCCTCTCACAGTATCGGGCCGTTGGCATTAGTAGAAAAGGGTTCCGGTAAGCTTGTCGGCTTTTGCGGTGTCGGTACCGAAGAAGTAAATGGCGTTGAGGAGATCGGTTTAGGGTATCGGCTAGCCAAACAGTACTGGAGTAAAGGTCTGGCGTCTGAAGCAGTGCAAGCAGTGCTCAATGATGCATTTAGTCAAAAGCAACTATCGTCGGTGGTGGCGATTATTGAGCCTGAGAATATTGCGTCACTTAAGGTTGCAGCAAAAGCAGGGTTTTCTACGTTCAACATCCATGATTTCCATGGCCGTCCAGTGAGGTTGTATCGGTTAACGTCACAGCAGTGGAGTACACCACAAAACTATGCTGTGAGTGCGGCCAGTATTTGATAGTTATGCTGGACACTGAAGGCGAAGAGCTAACATCATTAATCTTGCTTAGAGAAATTGCCGATTAACATCTCTTACAGCCGCTGGGTAGCTAAACCCCAGCGGCTATATCAACGTCCAATGTTGAATCAATTAGCCGCACTTCTTACCAGCATTTCTCAAACTCATTGCGTAAATAATAAACATGGTCAGTGACCCCAGCACAAAGCACCATACGCCTACGGTTGCATAGATCGCGCCTGCGGGAAGAAATAAAAGACTGCCAAAGAAGAAAAATAAGCTTGATAAGAGATCGAGTAGATTGGGTAGCTGTTGACGCTGCGTCGTCTCACTGTTCATTTTATTTCCTTGTCTGCAATATTACTTTCAAGTGCTTCACCGGGTTTAAATACTGATGTCGGGGGCAAACTGAAAGCCCACCGATACTCGATTCCAGCTGTTGATTTGAACAATGATGGCGGTGAGGTCAATCAGCCCCTGCCCGCCAAACGCATCTAGGGCGTTTTGATAGTCGTTGTCACTCACAGCTTGCTGGCTGACAAGTGTGAGCGCTTCTGCCCAGGCGAGTGCGGCGCGCTCTTGTGTGCTGAAGCAGGGAGCTTCACGCCACGCAGGCAATACGTCCAGGCGAACCTGGTGCTCGCCATCGTCTCTGGCCTCTTGCGAATGCATGTGCTGACAAAAGCAGCAGTGATTAATTTGCGAAACACGCAGGTTTACTAGGTGGATTATCGAGCGATCAACCGTTGAGTCTGAGGCAACGTTGCCTAATGCGGTCAAGTGTTTAGCTAGGCGTGGAACAAGGCGATACACTGACTGTTGAGATATACGAGTAGACATGCGGGAGACCTCGATGAGTAAGTTGAGAGCTCAGCTTAACGTCGAGGTTTTTTTACGCCTGAATCGCCCCGAGTATTCTAGACACCCGTTAGGCTCTTAAAGTAACGCCTTTCATACTCAACCGGTGACAAGTTATCACTTGTGCCGTGTCGGCGCTTTGGGTTGTAAAACATTTCAATGTAATTGAACACGTCACGTCTAGCCGCTTCGCGTGTTGAATAAATCTGTCGCTTGATTCGCTCTCGCTTGAGAAGTTGAAAGAAGCTTTCAGCAACGGCGTTGTCATGACAGTTACCACGTCGGCTCATGCTGCCTACCAAGTGATTCGCTTTCAGAAAGCTTTGCCAGTCTCCACTGCTAAACTGGCTTCCTTGATCCGAATGCACCATCACCGTTCCTTGTGGCTTGCGTCGCCAGACTGCTGATAACAAGGCATCCAGTACCAACTCCGTAGTCATGCGAGACTTCATCGACCAGCCAACCACTTGACGAGAAAACAGGTCGATAACTACCGCTAAGTAAAGCCAGCCTTCGTAAGTGCGGATGTACGTGATGTCTGTCACCCAAGCAACATTTGGCGCTTTTACTTCAAACTGACGGTCTAAATGGTTAGGGGATACAACAGCCGGTTTTCCACCGCCATAGCCGCCAGGGCGCCGTCGATAGCCCGTCTGAGAGCGTAAACCTTCCCTACTCATAAGACGCGCCACACGGTGCTTGCCGCAAGCTTCGCCAGCTTCACGCAAGTCCTGGTAGACCTTGCGATAGCCATATACACCGCCGCTTTCAAGCCAGGAGTGCTTGATCAATCCCAGCAGGCGCTCATCTTCCCGAGCTCGATTAGAGAGCGCTTTTTTACACCATGCGTAGTAACCGCTGGGATGCACTGCCATCATCTGACACAAGCGACGTACCGAATATTGGCTCGCATAATTTTGAATAAACGCGTACCTCAGTCGGACTCCCTGGCGAAGTACGCGGTGGCCTTTTTTAATATATCGCGCTCTTCTGATACGCGTTTGAGTTCAGCCTTCAAACGCCGGTTCTCAGCTTGTAAATCATCCTCTTCTTGTCGTTGTTCTACCGGCTTATCGTAGCGTTTGATCCAGTTGTACAGGCTGTGACCTGACACGCCTAGCCGCTCAGCGACCTCGGCCACGCGATGGCCGCGCTCTACCACCTGTTTGACGGCTTCGATTTTGAATTCTTCAGTGTAGCGGGGATGGCTCATGGTTCCTCCTAGATACCTTTAGTATAAGGCCTGGAGGTGTCTACGAAACCTGGGGCGATTCAGTTTCGATACGCCAGGACTGCGAGGGCGCGGCGCATATGGCATCTTGAACGCGATGCAGCCGCTCATCCACATGATTGCGACCCTCAAGCCAGGCGCCCAGTTGAGGTTCCTGACCACTGCGACGCAGATACAGCACCATCTCCCTTGCAACCGCCAGGGCCAGCGAGTGTCCACACGCGTGGGTAAGCCAGTAGAGCATGGTATCAATACCGGTTGAGATCCCCGCGCTGGTTAAGTAGCGCCCATCCTCAATAAAGATACAGTCGCTCTGTACTTTTGCCCTGGGGGCTTTAAGGCGTAACTGTTCGATGAGAGCGTGATGGGTGGTGCAGCGTCGCCCCTCTAATAGACCCGCATCCGCAAGTAATAGCGTGCCGGAGCAAACGGTCATTAGCGTATCCGCATAGCGGGCGTTTGCCTTGAGCCAACCGACACACTCTTGTTGCGCCAATGGCTCAAGGCTATTGCGGTATTGTCCGGGAATAAGTAGTAAATCTTGAGGAGGAAGCTGTTCAGGCAAGGAGTCAATGCCGCTAAGAGTGAGCGGCCCTAACCATTGCATGGCTGCTTTGGGGCCGATATAGCGCACCTGAACGTCTATAGAGAGCCGATCTGCACACTGCAATACTTGAAGCGGGCCAATCAAATCGAGCGGCACCTGGCCGGGCATCATTAGCACCGCAATCCGCAAGGTTTTAGCTCTTGCAGATTGCAGCTGGCTAGTTTGTTGCTCTTCACTCACGCGTATTTTGCCATTCGTTGATCATGTCATGTGTACTGATAATACGTGCAAAGCGGCTTTCCAGTACCAGTTCGGTGCGTGCCTTAATTTCATCGGCTGTCCAGGTGATGCCGTGGCGTGTCATGGGGAAGGTTAGGGTAGCATCGCTGATAAAGTCGACGCTAAACCCCAAATCTGAACCCACACGAGCAGTTGTTTCACAGCACTGTTCGGTGCGAATGCCGCTAATCGCCAGCCGTTCAACGCCGCGCTCTCGACACCAACTTTCAAGTGAGGTATCGGTGAAGGCGTTATGAACACGTTTATGATAGGTAACCGCTACTTCATCGTTAAAGTCATCAAGCGGACGTATCAGGCCATTATCTGGGTCAAAAGCTCCTTGGCTGCCAAGCTCTTCATGCAGAATGCGCACAACGGGAATGTTGTTTGCCTGTGCGGCATTTAGCACTGCACGTTGTTTGGGCCGCCACGCCTGAGCCAGCGATTCTACCCAGTAATCGCGGGCGGGGAAGGAGGCTTGTACATCAATTAATAATAGTGCGGTTTTAGGCTGGGCCATGGCTAATCTCATCGTGTGGAAGTGAGGTTACAGATTAGCTGTTACGTATTCTGCCAACGATGCGTTAGCCGGTCACAAAGGGGACATATTCGGCCATTTATGGGCAGTATTGTCTCGCTGGCACCACGGCAAAGGGTGTCTCTCAGGAACAAGTCAGGTTTATTTCTTCACACAGACAAAAATAGCGTTTCCAGCGGTCGTATCCCAGGGCTTGATGGTATCGTAGTTGTGCTCAAACACGTGCACTTCAAAGTTAGGCGTCAGCAGGGCGATTAACTCCGCAAAATTGACTGCTACCATGGGATGTTCGTCGTTCCATACTTGGGTAGCGTCGGCATTGGCTTTTTCAATGCTAAGCCTAAGTGACTGTTTTTCGCCCTGACCGCTGTAGTGCCATCCAGAGCGGAAGGTGAACACATCGCTTGCCTGCTTGGCGGTGTGCTTAACAAATAAGTCGTTGTTGATTTTGTCTTTATCGACCGCGTTAAAACAGAAAATACCGCCGGATGCTAGTGCGCGATGCACGCTGGATATGCATGCCGTGAGCTTCTCAATCCCACCGTTGTAGTGAATCGAGTATAAAAAACAGGTGATTAAGTCTTGAGGTTCGCTAACTTCGAAGCTACTCATGTCTTGTAAGGTGAACTGAGCTTCCGGGCAACGCACGGCGGCAATATCCAGCATGGGTTGATTGATATCAAGCCCGCTACTGGTATAGCCCAAATCTATAAAATGGCGCACGTGTGGGCCGGTGCCACAGGCTAAATCCAGGTGCGTGGTTCCGCCGTTACCGAATATCTGATGCAGTCTGCAAATGGCGTTGCTTTGCGCTGGGTAGTCGATATCCGCGCACATCAAGTCATAGTAGCCAGAAAGGTCGGTATAGAGGGCGTTGGCGGGCATGGTGACCTAATAGTGGCAATGGAAAGATTGAGGGTGGCGCATAGTAAACGAGCGGGTGGGGTTTTAGAAGCGGGTACTGCAGGCAGCGTTGGTGTTAATCAAATCCTTTCTGTGGCCCTAAAGAAATTCTGACATTTACCGATATATAACTAAGGCCACGAAGATTTCTCTGGTCGTTGCTAAATGCCAAGAGACCCTACTATGCCTAAAACGCTGATCTTTATCTTTGCTACCTTGTTTCTCACGTTACCCTCCCAAGCCTATGCACACACCAGTGATGCAGAGGCGGCGGCGTTAGCGTGGCTAGAGGCTATCGACAGTGGCCAGTATGAACAGGCATGGGAATCTTCATCTCCGCTATTAAAGAATCCGCTTTCGCCGCATATGTTAGAACGTACTATTGGTGCGGCCCGTCGCGATTTTGGTACTGTTCAGTCGCGTCGGCGAGTGAGCGTTATCCGTGAAACCTCTATGCCAGGGGCTCCAAGAGGCGACTATGCGATATTGACGTTCCAAACACGTTTTGAAAACAGGCCGCAGATCACGGAAACCATCACTCCCCACTTGGAAGAGGGCACTTGGCGGGTAAGCGGCTATTATGTGAACTAATGCTCACCTACACGTCCCCGCAACTACCCCAATAGCTTTAAATAACCCTCCCTGCGTTTGAAAGTGTTGCGCACCAATATCCTCTCATCACACTTCATGACGAAGCTCAACGTGAGTGCTAAGTTGTGTATGTACCCTCGGCTTTGTACAAAAGCTGCCTGCGCCCGACGACTTTTCGTACAAACTTTTCGTACAAACCCCAGCAGCGTTATTGTTTGTTCAAACTCCCTAAGAAGCTTGCGAGACAAAAGGGCGCTGCGGCGGTCAATAGAGTAGACGCTCGGATATTGGCTTAAAGGCGCTTAGCCCGAGGAGTGTATATGCAAATCCTTTCTCTCAAATCACACTGGCTGTGGCTATTCATTACTGGTTTGTTAATGGCTGCGTTGTCGTTTACGTGGCCAGCCGTGGCGCAAACTTCGTCTCCCAGCGCTGTGGTGCTTAGTATTCAAGGCGTCATTGGCCCAGTGAGCAAAGATTATCTTGAGCGCGGCCTGCGCCATGCCCGCGAGCAGGGTAGCGAGATCGTGATAGTTGAACTCGATACCCCCGGCGGGCTGGTAGACACCACCCGGGACATGATTCGAGAGATGCTAAATGCGGACATCCCGGTAGTGATGTATGTATTCCCAAGCGGCGCGAGAGCCGCAAGCGCGGGCACCTACTTACTATATGGCAGTCATGTGGCAGCGATGGCGCCCTCGACCCATTTGGGCTCTGCAACACCGGTACAAATGGGCGGTGGCGGTATGCCTGGTAGCGATGCCGAAGAAGATCAAGATGCGTCTGCTGCGCCGGCCCGTGAAGGTGGCGCCATGGAGCGTAAAGTCATGGAAGACGCGGTGAGTTTTATCCGCAGTTTGGCTGAGCGCCACGGTCGCAACGCCGAATGGGCGGAAAAAGCGGTGCGTGACGCAGTAAATCTCACCGCCAGCCAGGCGTTGGAGCAAAACGTCATCGACGTGGTAGCGCGTGATATTGACGACCTGCTGGGGCAGATAGATGGCATGACAGTGGTCATGGAGCGGGGTGAATACACCTTAGCCACCGCTGAACTCGCCATTGAGCGCTTCGACCCGGATTGGCGTACCCAACTACTTTCGCTGATTACCAACCCCAATATCGCCTATTTTTTGATGATTCTGGGTTTTTACGGGCTGATATATGAGCTTGCCAGTCCCGGTAGCCTATTTCCTGGCACCATCGGAATAATTTGCCTGCTGTTGGCACTGTTTGCATTCCAGGTGCTGCCGATTAACTACGCCGGACTAGCGTTGATGGTGGTGGGATTGGCGCTGATGGTAGGAGAGACGCTACTGCCCAGCTTCGGGGTGCTGGGCGCAGGGGGCATAGTTGCCTTTGTGCTCGGCTCGGTCATGCTAATGGATGCCGAGTATCTCGCAATTTCATTGCCGCTTATCGTGGGTGTGGCGCTGGTGTCAGGAGGCCTGATGCTATGGACTCTGATGCGCTTTGCAACGCTTCGTCACCGCCAGGTACATACCGGTGCGGAACAACTGATTGGCGCAAACGCCATTGCCCTGGAGGATTTTGATACCAACGGCCACGTGCGATTGCACGGCGAGCGCTGGAACGCGGTGAGTGATATTCCGGTTAAGCAGGGCGATCAGCTAACAGTGATACGCCTCGAAGGGCTGACGGTATACGTCTCGCCCCACTAGGCTCTCAGTTGTCGTGCGTTATTCACGTGATAGTCCATCAACTCGATGAGGTGACCCATGATTATTTCGTATTTAGTTCCAGTAGTGTTGGTGGTGATGCTGATTGCCGCCTCCATACGTATACTGCCGGAATATAAGCGTGGCGTAGTGTTCTTTCTCGGTCGGTTTCAGAAGGTCAAAGGTCCGGGGTTAATCATTGTGATTCCCGGTATCCAGAAGATGGAGGTGGTTGATCTACGTGTCGTTACCATGGATGTGCCCGAGCAGGACGTGATCTCTCGGGATAACGTGACGGTTAAGGTTAATGCTGTGCTCTATTTTCGCGTGGTCGATCCTGAAAAGGCGATTATCCAGGTTGAAAATTTCACTCAGGCTACTAGCCAGTTGGCTCAGACCACGCTTCGCTCAGTGTTGGGCAAACATGATCTTGATGAGATGCTCTCCGAGCGCGATAAACTCAACAGCGATATTCAGGAAATAATCGATGCCCAGACTGAAGCATGGGGCATTAAGGTGGCTAATGTTGAGATCAAGCATGTGGATCTGGACGAGAGCATGATCCGCGCCATTGCCCGCCAAGCTGAGGCGGAGCGGGAACGCCGGGCCAAAGTTATCCACGCTGAAGGGGAGTTGCAGGCCTCGAAAAAGCTGGTCGAGGCAGCCAATGTGATGCAGGAGAACTCGGCCGCGCTGCAACTGCGCTATCTGCAAACCATGAGCGATATGAGCAATAAAAATGCGTCGACGATTTTCTTCCCGTTACCCATGGATATTATGGAAGCGTTTAGGGATATGAAGCTTAAGCACTCGTCGCCTGCGCCAAGTGGCGATAAACTGGAGGAGTGATCTTAACGAGTGCGAAAATCTTATGCCCTTAATTGCCAACACACCCGAACCACCTTACTACGCAGTGATTTTCACCTCACAACGCACCGAGATCGAGAATGGCTACGACGAGATGGCGGCAAGAATGGTCGAGTTGGCTGCGCAGCAGCCGGGTTTTTTAGGCATGGAGTCTGCCAGAGACGATGTAGGTGTGACGGTCTCTTACTGGGCTGATACCGCTTCTATCAAAGCGTGGAAGGCTCACGCCGAGCATCAAGAGGCCCAGCGGATGGGGCACCAGCAGTGGTACCAGCGCTTCAAAACTCGGATTGCCAAAGTCGAGCGGGATTACGGTATTTAGGTGGCAAGCCACCGGATCAGTTGCTTACGCCACTAGCCTAGCCAGTACCTGCATTGCTTCGATGTTAGGGCTATGGTGGTGACTACATCTCGGGGTTAATTCGGCGGTAAATAGCCGCTAGCACACTATAAAGACCAAATGCGAAGAGCCCTAAAGCAACAAATGCAAGCAGCCACTGGCCGTAGGGTTGGCTTCGCAGGGTGCTAAACACTTCACCCATACCACCTGCTTGATTGGGGTTTATTTGATAAGCGGCGATGATAAAAAAGCTACCCACAATCACAAACACAAGACCCCGAGTCACTAAGCCAAAGCGGCAGATAGGATAGGCCCATTGTTGAGTTTGTAATGGCATAGCGAAGTGTTTATCGAATTTGGCCTTGTAGCCTTTAAGCGCGTGGGCCATGCCTACGCCGATCATGATGAGGCCAACCCCGCCTACCAGCCAGCGTCCGAAAGGCTGCTGCATCAGCCAGCTCGCCACACCTTGTGAACCGCCACCGGAATCACCCGAAGAACCCGCAAATTGAAAGATAAGCGTTGCGGCAAAAAATGCCAATAGCGTATGGGTAATGGCGCTCGCTAATAAGCCCGCACGAATAGCCAAACCTTGGGCGCCGTTGCCGTGATGGTCGGCGTCTTTGACCGCTTGGATAGTCCGCCACATAGCGTAGCCCACCAAGCCTATAGCCATAATCGCTAACAAGACTTTACCAAAAGGAGCGGTAAGCACGTGTTCTAATGCGCCACGACTGCCTTCTGTTTGACCGCCTTGCCCAAAGGCTGCCAGCGCTGCAAGGCTACCTACCAACACATACACAATGCCGCGGGAGGCATAGCCCATGCGGGCATAGAGGGTAATCGCATCACGATGATCGGGGTTTTTCATACTGTTGGCCATGGTGTCCTCCTGACTAATATGGCTTTGCGCATCCCTAGGCAATCTAACGTATAGAGCAGTATGGCGGCTCATACTGTGCTTGTGCTGTGCTATTGTCCAGCGTAGGCCAAGTGGCAGGACTTATCGCTATTTTCACTATTGTTTAATACCGCGAGCAGAGCATGAATACAGTTTCGTCACCTCTCTTCTGGCGCGATGCGCGTATGCCCTATGTGGAACTGCGTAAAATCAGCGATGCGCGACAGGTCTGCTATGCGCCGCACAGCCACTCGCATTGGTCGCTGGGGGCTGTGACCGCAGGTCAAAGCAACTTTTGCTATCGCGATGCGACGTATCAGATTAGTGCGGGTGACATCGTGATGATGAACCCCCACTGGGTGCATGCCTGTAACCCCATTGAGAATCAGCCTTGGGCGTACCTAATGCTCTACGTCGATACCGCGTGGATGAGTGAGTTGCGCTATCAATTGGGCCTGCTGGATGCGCCTAACTGGCAGGACATTGCCACCGCCGTTATTACCCAGCCAGCGCTTTATGCCGGGTACCGCGATATGGCCGCTTGCTTGCTGGATAAACAACGGGAAATTGACGAAAAGCAAACGGCGCTAATCGAGTACTTGTCTACCATGATGCAAGTGCTTGCCCAAGAATTCCCCGTAAAATTGCCCCAGGCGCCGAGCACGCTAGAACAGGTTGCGGCCTATTTGCGTGCCAATTGTGCTGCTGATATCTCGCTTGAACGCTTATGCCAGCAGTCGGGCTATAGCGCTGGGCACCTGATTCGCGCCTTTAAACAGTACTTCGGGCTTACCCCCCATGCTTACCTGATTAACCAGCGCATCCAGTTGGGGCAAAAAGCCCTCAAGCAAGGGCAGCCGATTGTTGAGGCCGCTTTGAGTGCTGGCTTTAATGACCAGCCCCACTTTCAAAGGACGTTTAAGCGGCTGGTAGCCGCGACACCCAATCAGTACCGCTATCCGCTACTCAATCAGTAAGTAAACCGCGCTGGCGGCTAAGCATCCAGCCAGCGTGCGGTTAATCATAAGTAAGATAATAGGGCGATGGACATAGCGTTTGAGAAAAGCCCCTGCAACGACCCAACTGGCTAGCGATAGCCAACAAATAGGCAAATAGAGCGCGGCGAATAGCCATAGCAGGTAGGGCTCATTACCGCTGGTGTAAGCTCCGATGCCAGCGGCAGACGCCAGCCATGCTTTGGGGTTAAGCCACTGCATCATAGCGCCTGCCCAAAACCCAGGTGCGTTGTCGCCGCCTCGTTCCTGTACTCGACCATCGTGCTGAAACAGTTGATAGCTAAGGTAGAGTAAAAAAACAATGCCCGCCCAGCGTAAAAGCGCTTCCAACAGCGGCGCCACACTCAGCAGTGAGTAAAGCCCCGCGCCGATGGCTAAAAACAGCGCAACAAACCCCAGCGTGGCACCGGTAACAAAAACAAGCCCTCTAGCGATGGGGTGGTGGGTACCACTACTCAAACAAACAATATTAACCGGCCCAGGCGAAATAGACGCGGCAAGGGCAAACGCGGACATAGGTAGCAGTAAAGATAGCAGGGGTGTAGCGCTCATGGTCATTCTCCGAAGGCAATGCAGGGAGAATGCCGTAGCGCCTGTTGAGGGTATTGAACAAAATTGAGGTGACTGCTGCTTAAGACTTATTTTTCACTCTGCGTCTTTAATGCCCAAACACCGACCAGCCGGTACGCTGCACAAACATTTCAAGCGCCTGGGTGCCTAGTAAACTATTGCCGTAGGCGTCTAACCCTGGCGACCAGACGGCGATAGAACCATGACCTGGCGCGATTGCCAATATGCCACCACCGACGCCGCTTTTGCCGGGTAGGCCAACGCGGAAGGCGAATTCTCCCGAGGCGTCGTAGTGCCCGCACATCATCATCAATGAGTTGATCCGGCGGGCCCGCTGGGGGGCTACCACGCGAATGTCGCTGGGTTTGTTGATACCATCCGACGCCAAAAACAGCCCCGCATGGGCAAGCTGCTCGCAGCTCATAGCGATGGCGCACTGGTGGAAGTAAGTGCCCAGCACTTTATCGACATCGTGGCGTAGATGGCCAAAGGCTTTCATGAAATGCGCCAGTGAGGCGTTGCGGTCGCGGTGGGCCATCTCTGAGGCGGCCACTTTGTGGTCGAAGTAAATGCTGTCGTCATTGGCGATATAGCGCACAAAACTGAGAATCTCGCCCAGTGTTTCTTTGGGCTCATGGCCCATCATGATTGCATCGACCACCGCAATGGCACCGGCATTGATGAATGGGTTACGCGGCTTGCCGCTTTCATGCTCTAGCTGAACGATGGAGTTAAATGGATCGCCCGATGGTTCGCGGCCGACTTTTGACCACAGCGAATCACCCACTTGCCCCAGCGCTATAGTCAGCGTAAATACCTTGGAAATGCTCTGAATGGAGAAGGGCGTGGTGGCACAGCCTGCCGAGTACACCTTGCCATCCACGGTCGCCAGCGAAATGGCAAACTGCTGTGGGTCGACGTGGCCAAGCTCGGGGATATAGTCGGCGACCTTGCCACGCTGTTCGGCATTCGCCATGGTGGCCGCAATGTCATTGATCAAGTCTTGCATGGGCGTATCGTGTACCGTCAGTGGAGGCGGGGGCATTACCCTAGCGGAAAAGTTGGGAGCTGTCTGCTAACGCCATTAGCAAGATTCGGGTCGGCAACTCGCTCGTGAACGCTTAGGCTGATGGTGATAGGCAGTCCCAAGGCACAGAGATAACACAATGAACGACTATGCGCGTATCGAAAAAGCCATGGCTTATATGGTGGCCCACGCAGCGGAGCAACCCAACCTGGAAACAGTGGCCGCGCAGGTGCATTTAAGCGCCTTTCATTTCCAGCGGCTATTTTGTCGTTACGCGGGTATCAGCCCCAAACGCTTTTTGCAGGCGCTGACGTTAGAGCGCAGTAAGCAACTGATTCAGGCATCGACATCCCTGCTGGATATTGCCCATACGCTAGGGCTAAGCGGCGGCTCCCGGCTTTACGATCACTTTGTACAGCTAGAGGCTGTCACGCCGGGGGAGTATAAGCGCCAGGGTGAAGGCGTGGAGATCGCCTATGGGGTTCATGAAACGCCTCTAGGGAGCATGTTTGTGGCGGTAACCCCCCGGGGTATCTGCCGCATGGGTTTTGTCGATGCGACGAATTCGGAGGCGCTACTGGCACGGCTTGGCAAAGAGTGGCCGCGCAGCACGCTGTGCCATAGCCCCGACGCTACCCGCTTTGCGGTTGAAAAGCTGTTTACTCAACCCGAAGAGGGAACTGCCGCTCTGCCGCTGCACGTGACTGGCACTAACTTTCAAATAGCGGTTTGGCGGGCGCTGCTGACCATTCCCGAAGGTCAGCTGGCCAGCTATTCGCATATCGCCCAGGCCTTGGGTACGCCCAAATCGTCCCGCGCAGTGGGCAATGCGGTGGGCGCTAACCCCATCGCGGTATGGATACCCTGCCACCGGGTGATTCAACAAAGTGGCGCACTTGGTGGCTACCGCTGGGGGTTAGACAAAAAGCAGATGGTGCAAGCCTGGGAGTTGGCAAAGGTTGATAACGAATTGCTTGAGCCCGCCATAAGCCCATAGCGCTGTTCGTTAATGTCTTTTGATCCGCTCTTGCGGCCCTGCATGCCGACCGCTACAGTCTCGCTCTTATCCACCTGGACGAGACCTCCTTATGGCCACACTGATGATTCAGGGCACCACCTCTGATGCGGGAAAAAGTACCGTGGTGGCCGCGCTCTGCCGTGCGTTGGCAAGGCGTGGCATATCAGTGGCGCCATTTAAACCCCAGAACATGGCGCTAAATAGCGCCGTCACCGAGGATGGCGGTGAGATTGGCCGCTCGACGGCGTTACAGGCGCAGGCCTGCTATTTAGCCCCCCACAGCGATATGAATCCGGTATTGCTCAAGCCGGAAACCGACCGCGGCGCCCAGGTGATTTTGCGCGGCAAGGTGCATGGGCATATGGATGCCCTGGATTACCACGCTTATAAACGCACCGCGAAAGAGAGCGTGATGGCCGCCTGGCAGGCGTTAGAAAGCCGTTATGACGTGATTATTGCCGAAGGCGCGGGAAGCCCTGCTGAAATCAATCTGCGTAAGGGCGATATCGCCAATATGGGCTTTGCCGAAGCGGCTGACTGCCCGGTATTACTCGTCGGTGATATTGATCGCGGTGGGGTATTCGCCCAGTTGGTGGGGACGCTGGCGCTATTGAGCGAGAGCGAACAGGCGCGCACCCAGGGCTTTATTATCAACCGCTTTCGGGGCGATATGGCGCTGCTCACGCCTGGGCTTGAGTGGCTGGAGGAGCGCACTGGAAAACCAGTGTTTGGCACACTGCCTTACCTCCAAGGGCTGGTGCTTGATGCCGAAGACAGCATTGGCCTCACGCAGGCGGAAAAGGCTGGTCAGATGCTCAACGTTATTGTGCCAGCACTGCCCCGGATCAGTAATCACACCGACTTTGACCCGCTGCGTCTGCACCCGCAGGTATCGCTGACCTTTGTGGGGCCTGACCAACCGATACCCGCTGCCGATGTGATCATTCTGCCCGGCAGTAAAAGTACCGCCAGTGATCTGGAGTGGTTAAAGCGCCAGGGCTGGGATAACGCCATTCAGCGCCACCTGCGTTATGGCGGCAAGGTGTTGGGTATTTGCGGTGGATTTCAAATGCTGGGCGAGTGGGTGGATGACCCAGAAGGCCTGGAGGGTAAGCCTGGCAAAATAGCCGGATTGGGTTTATTGGATCTCACCACGCGCATGGTCCCTGGCAAGCAGCTGCGCAACGTTCGCGGCGTGACAATAGCAGAAGGGGCAGCCGTTACCGGGTATGAAATTCATAACGGCGTAAGCGAAGGGCAGGCGCTAAGTTCGCCACTATTTGATTTAGATGGACGACTAGAAGGCGCGGCCAGTGAGGATGGGCAAATAATAGGCACTTATTTACATGGGTTATTTGATCACCCCGAAGCCTGCCAGGCTCTACTAAAGCAGTTAGGCTTGGTTAATGGAGAGCAGAGCGACTATCAAGCCCACCGTGAGCGTGAGCTTAATCGTCTAGCCGATATGCTAGAAGCCAATGTTGATATGGATAGGGTTATTGCGCTGCTTGAGGCTGGCGTTTCGCCATCACGGTAATTTCAATATTGCTGCCGCCGCAGATATTGGGGGATTCGGTGCAGGTACGGGCAGGGTAGCGGCCAGGCTCAAAGTACTCGGCGTAGACACTATCCATATCTTGGATGGCGTGTAGATCAGTAAGATGAATATCTACCCGCACTATATCTGCGAGGCTGCCGCCCTCCATTTCAAGCATGCGCGACAGTGCACGCATCACAAGGCGGGTCTCTTCTTTAACGTCACCCCGTGCGGCGTGGCCGTTAGAAAGGTCGGCGACGGTCAGTCCTGAAACAAACACATAGTGGTCATCGACTACCATGTGACTACCGGGGAAATTCGGTGTGGGCATGGTAGGATCATTCGTAAAGGTGGGCATGCTAGCTAGCTCCTTCTAAGTCGCTGTTCACGCTTACAGTTATGTTCGACAGGTTGTTTACTCTGGTGTTCAGTATCAGCAAAAATGAAGGGACGTGGTGCTGGGTATAATCCGCTGTCAAAACGGCGATGATTGCTCTAGGCTTGCGGCTTTTTAACCTGTGAGGGTGATTTAAATGAAGGTCGTACACGTTAACGCAGAGGCCCAGCGCAACGCCTGTCTGGCGCGATTATGCGCTGAGGTATACGGACAACAGGCGGGTCTTACGCCGCTGGTCGTGTTCACCGGCACCTGCAGTGTGTTTTTTCCGCAAGAAGCCGCGCGGTTATTCGCCGCTGTTGACGGCCAGGGTAAACCTCAAGCGCTGGCGCTGCTAGTGCTGGACGAGGAGGGCGAGGGCATGACGGTGACCCACGCCTGCGCGCTTGACCAAGCAGATGCCCAGCAGCGTTTGATCAGTGAGCTTACCTTGAAGGCACCGCTGCGCGTTGACGTTGATACCGCCGAGCAAGAGGCGTTCTATCAGCAGAGTGGCATTAAGCGCTGGTTTGGCGGAGCGGCTGGAAAGCGCATCGGCTTAGGCGCACGCCACCCCGCCAAAAGCGTTGGCGAGCTGGCGCCTACCCTGGTGTTGGATGAAGCGCTTATCCTGCGCCGTTTCAAACACGACCCGAAAGCATTTGAAGAGGCTAAACAGGCCTTTTTGAAGGGCTTAAACGACTTCCCGCAAACGCTTTGACGGCCAGAAGCAAGGGCCAGAAGAAACACCGTGCTTTGCTTTAAGCGGCTGCTTTTGCCACGCCTACTTTTTCGCTAGTTCGCGCATGGCGGTTTCCAGGCCTTCCATGGTCATGGGGTACATACGGTTTTCAATGATCTCGCGGATCAATTGGGTCGAGTAGGTGTACTCCCAGGCCCGGGGCGGCATAGGGTTAAGCCATGCCAAGCGGGGAAACGTTTCGCACAAGCGCTTAAGCCACACGCCGCCCGCTTCGTCATTAAAGTGCTCTACGCTGCCGCCGGGGTGGGTGACTTCGTAAGGGGACATAGCCGCATCGCCGACAATCACGACCTGGTAATCCGCGCCGTAGGTGTGAAGCACATCCATCGTCGGAATGCGCTCGTTGCCCCGCCGTTGGTTGTTTTTCCAGACGCCTTCGTAGAGGCAGTTATGGAAGTAGAAGTGTTCCAGGTGCTTAAACTCTGAACGGGCCGCCGAAAACAGCTCTTCGCAGACGCGAATATGGTCATCCATTGAGCCGCCCACATCCAAAAATAGCAGCACCTTCACCGCGTTGTGACGCTCTGGGCGCATCTGTACGTTGAGTAGACCGGCGTCCTTGGCGGTTTCGCGAATGGTGCTATCCACATCGAACTCTTCAAGCGCCCCCTGGCGGGCAAACTTACGCAGGCGGCGCAGCGCCATTTTGATATTACGCGTACCCAACTCTAGCGAGTCGTCGTAGTCACGAAAGCGCCGCTCATCCCACACCTTGGTAGCCCGGCGGTGGCGTGAGCCATCTTGACCGATGCGAATACCTTCCGGGTTATAGCCATAGGCGCCAAACGGGCTGGTGCCGCCGGTACCAATCCATTTGTTGCCGCCTGCGTGACGCTCTTTCTGCTCTTCCAGGCGTTTTTTAAATGTCTCGATCAGCTCTTCGAGGCCGCCCAGGGATTCGATTTTGGCTTTCTCTTCGTCCGTTAGCTGCTTTTCAAACTCACGGCGTAGCCAGTCGTCAGGGATGAGCGCCTCAATGGCAGCGTCCATGTCTTCAAGGCCTTTAAACCAGGCGGCGAAGGCACGATCAAAGCGGTCGAAGTGGCGCTCGTCTTTGACCATCACAGTGCGGGCCACTTGATAGAAAGCTTCCATATCGGCGAACACCACGCCGTGCTCCACTACGGCATGAAGATCTAGCAGCTCCCGCAGCGAGACCGGCACGCCCGCGCGTTTTAATGTTTCAAACAGGCCGATAAACATGGCTTAGCGGCCTGTGCCTTTCTGGCGCCGGATCATAAACGCCAGGCGTTCCAGCAGTTGGGTATCCTGCTCGTTTTTAACCAGTGCGCCCGCCATGGGCGGCAGCGCTTTGGCCGGGTCGCGGTTGTAGAGCGCTTCTTGAGCAATATCGTCAGCCATCAGTAGCTTGAGCCAATCGACTAGTTCAGACGTTGAGGGCTTTTTCTTAAGCCCTGGCGCTTTACGCAGCTCGAAAAACACCTCTAAGGCTTCGCTGACAAGCTTGGGAGCGATATTCGGAAAATGGACATCGACAATTGCCTGCATAGTCTCGCGGTCTGGGAATTCGATGTAGTGGAAAAAGCAGCGGCGCAGGAATGCATCCGGCAGCTCTTTTTCGTTGTTTGAGGTGATGACGATAATCGGGCGCTGCTCGGCACGGATGGTTTCGCCGGTCTCGTAAACGTGGAACTCCATCCGATCCAGCTCCTGGAGCAGGTCGTTGGGGAATTCGATATCGGCTTTGTCGATCTCATCAATCAATAGCACCACGCGCTGATTGGCGGTAAAGGCTTCCCATAGCTTGCCGGGCTTGATGTAGTTGGCGACGTTCTCGACCCCTTCCACGCCCAGCTGCGAGTCGCGCAGGCGGCTGACCGCATCGTACTCGTACAGACCCTGGGCCGCTTTGGTGCTGGATTTGATGTGCCAGGTAATTAACTGGGTATCAAGAGATTCAGCCAACTCTTCGGCCAATAGGGTTTTGCCGGTGCCCGGCTCGCCTTTGATCAACAGCGGACGCTCAAGCACCACGGCGGCGTTCACCGCCTGCTTAAGCGCGTCGGTTGCGATATAGGAAGAAGTGGAATCAAACGCCATGGGAGAGCCTCGGCTTGTCGAAAGCGGGGTTATAAAAAGATTCAAACAAGTGTACGTGAGGGTCGCCTTCAAGGCCAACAGCCTTCTCTATCGTATCTTTTGTTACCCCAGCCAATTCGGTGGCACGATGCCTTGGCGCTGCATTTGCCGGTAGACCGTGGGCCGCGAAACCCCCAGCTCGCGAGCCACGGCGCTTATGTTCCAGTGCTGCGCCTTAAGCATTTCCAGCAGTGTGTGATCGGTATGGTTACTCGCGTCTGCGGGTGAGCAGGGCGTCTGCTGGGTAATGCGTTGGCTTAGGCACTGCTCGGGC
Organism: Vreelandella boliviensis LC1; assembly: GCF_000236035.1. Classification (GTDB taxonomy): domain Bacteria; phylum Pseudomonadota; class Gammaproteobacteria; order Pseudomonadales; family Halomonadaceae; genus Vreelandella; species Vreelandella boliviensis. The sequence continues at coordinate 68,577 of NZ_JH393258.1, read as the reverse complement.
AGATCGTGAACGGTGATTTCGTCGCTTTCCGTGGTGGCAAGGGCAAAGGCCAGCGCATTTTTTAGCTGGCGGATATTGCCGGGCCAGGCGTAGGCGAGCAGGGCGCTGATTGCATCGGCGCGCAGGCGGGGCGAATGACGACCGCCGCGTTCGCTGACCACGTCGTTAAACACCTGACGAATCACGTAGAGCTTATCGGCGCGTTCGCGCAGCGCGGGCAGACGCAGTTGAGCCCCGTTAAGACGGTAGTAGAGGTCTTCGCGGAACTCGCCCTGCTTGATCATCACATCGATATCACGATGGGTGGCTGTGATTACCCGAATATCGACCTTCACAGGCGTGTTGGCACCCAGCGGCATGACTTCCCGCTCTGCCAGTACGCGCAGTAAGCGGGTTTGCAGTGCCAACGGCATATCGCCGATTTCATCCAGAAACAGTGTGCCGCCGTGGGCCTGGGGAATTAGCCCTCGCATGCCTTTGGCGCGCCCGCCGGTAAAGGCGCCGGGTTCATAGCCGAATAGCTCGCTCTCAATCAGCGCTTCAGGGATGGCGGCACAGTTCACCGCAATAAAGGGCCCCTTGGAGCGGTTGCCGCTGTCATGCAGGGCACTGGCGACGACCTCTTTACCCGTACCGGTTTCACCACTTATCAGCACATTAACGCTGGCTTCGTTGCGCAGCCGTTCGGCCAGCTTCTGGACTTTGCGCATAGCGGGGTCGTCAGCGCCCAATCGTGCCAGTGCCCCCGGCAGGCTGGAAGGCAGCGATTGTGCTTGCTGAGCAGGCCGGGGGCGGCGCGGTTCCAGCAGGCTTATAAAGTAAATGGTGTTGTCGACTCTGGCACGAAAAGCGCGCAGTTGATCGTCGGTGGCGCTGTTGATGCTAAGGACATCGGCGATCTCGCACTCGAATAGCTCCCCTAACATAGGGGTGTGATGGGGTGACCAGGGTGGCCAACGACGCTGATGGCTGGCGATCAGCTCACGGCCCACGGCGTTGGCGGCAATCACTTGTCCGTTCTCTTCAATGGCGATTAGGCCACGACCGTTCACATGGACAAACTCCCGTGAAGTGTCCAGGCGCACCATCAGGCAGTCCCGGTAGCGCTGCAGAAAGTAGGCATCCTCAATCATGCGGGCGTAGAGCGTTACCAGCGAGAGGCTGAAGTTTTGGCTCTCATGCTGAGTAGGCGATTGCAGCGCAGAGATATCCAGCACGGCCATCACATTGCCCTGTGGGTCGGCGATGGGCGCGGCGGTGCAGGTGAGCGAAATATGCGAGGCGTCGAAGTGCTCCTGGCGGTGACAGATAATCGCCTGGCGGTCATGCAGGCAGGTGCCCACCGCACAGGTGCCCGCAAAACGCTCGTCCCAATCGGCACCCAGGTATAGGCCCGCTCTGCGCAGCTGCTGGTCTTGGTTAGGGTCGCCGCGAAACTCAACCGTAATGCCGCGGTGGTCGGTGAGTAGCAGCACATAGCCTAGCTGGGCGATTTGTTGATAGAGCTGGTCAACCCCAGCGCGTGCCACGTGCAAAAGTTCATCGACAGATTCCCGATGCTCAATCAGGGTCTGCTGGGGTACAACGCGGGCAGGGCGGGGTCGAGTCGGGTCGAGCTGGTACTCGTTTAGACAGCGCAGCCAGGAGCGTCGGATGGTCGCTTGAGCCGGTAGCTGCGGTACGTCCAAGCCTTCGCCGAGCTGGAAAACATGCTCGATATGCTGGCGCTGCACCGATTGCAGCCGTGCAGGCAGGGGCAATTGAGAGGGCATGGCGTGATTCACTCTGGAGATTGTTATTGTCCTTCCAGCCTATGCGCTCTGGCGTGGCTGTCAACGCAGCGCTATTACGCCGTTAGTCGCGGGTTACACCTGTAACGGCTGACTGTAAACCATGTGACAGGTGTACGCGCTGCATAACGCCCAGTTGGTAACGGTTTTTTAGTTTTTATTTCAATTTTTCAATAGCTTGTAGTTTTTTTTGAGTGATTGGCATAGCGGGTGCTTAGGGTTGAGTGTCACAAGACAGTCAACAATAACAAACCTGCATGGAGTACCCGCTATGTCAGAGACACATACACAAGCCCAAGCCCAGCAAACCGCCACGGCCACTGTTCAAGGTTGGTTGAGTGATTTTGATCAGGCGCTGCAAGCCCAGGACATTCAGGGTGTGCTCGCGCTGTTTAATGAAGAGTGCTATTGGCGAGATTTCCTTACCTTCACCTGGAATTTAAAAACTTGCGAGGGCAAGGATGCTATTCAAGCCATGCTCAATGCCACTTTGGAGAACGCGCGCCCTTCGAACTGGCAGCTAGAAGGCGAAGCGACCCAAAATGGCGATGTTGCTGAGGCGTGGTTCACCTTTGAGACCGCGGTCGCCAAAGGCAAAGGCTACCTACGGCTGAAAGAGGGTAAATGCTGGACGCTGCTAACCACGATGCAGTCACTGCACGACTTCCCCGAACCACGCAATCACCACCGTCCTAAAGGGGCCGAGCACGGGGCCAATAAGCAGCGTGAAACCTGGTTAGAGTCACGGGAGCGCGAAGAAGCGGAGCTTGGTTACACGCAGCAACCCTACTGCGTAGTGATTGGTGGCGGTCAAGGCGGTATTGGTTTGGGCGCGCGGTTAAAGCAGATGGGCGTGCCGACCATTATTATCGAGCGCAATGAGCGTGCGGGGGATTCCTGGCGCAATCGCTATAAGTCGCTCTGTCTGCACGACCCGGTGTGGTACGACCACCTGCCGTATATTCCTTTCCCTGAAAACTGGCCGGTGTTTGCGCCCAAAGACAAGGTGGGTGATTGGCTGGAAATGTATACAAAGGTGATGGAGCTCAATTATTGGAGTTCCACCGAGTGTCAGAATGCACACTTCGATGAAGCCGCGGGCGAGTGGGTGGTGAACGTCAAGCGTAACGGCGAAGCGATCACGTTGCGACCCAAGCAACTGGTGATGGCCACCGGGATGTCGGGAATGGCTAATGTGCCGACATTCCCCGGCGCGGAAAGCTTTGCAGGCGAACTGCAGCACTCCAGCCAGCACCCAGGGCCAGATGCCTATAACGGTAAAAAGTGCGTCATCGTGGGCTCCAATAATTCCGCCCACGATATTGCCGCCGCGCTATGGGAGCACGACGCCGATGTGACCATGCTGCAACGCTCATCCACCCATATCGTTAAGTCGGATTCGTTGATGGAAGAGGTATTAGGGCCGCTTTATTCGGAAGAAGCCGTTGCCGGTGGGGTGACCACCGAAAAAGCTGACCTGATTTTTGCTTCGATTCCTTACAAGGTGTTGCCAGACTTTCAACGCCCGGCATTTGAGGCAATCAAGCAGCGCGACGCCGAGTTTTATCAAAAACTCGAAGACGCGGGCTTTCTGCTCGACTTCGGTGACGATGACTCCGGTCTGTTCTTGAAGTACCTGCGCCGGGGGTCGGGTTACTACATCGATGTAGGCGCCTGTGATCTGGTCGCCAATGGCGACATCAAGCTGCGCAGCGGTGTAGGCATTGAGCGCATCAATCCCCACTCCATCACGCTGACCGATGGCAGCGAGCTAGAAGCAGATTTGATCGTTTACGCCACCGGCTACGGTTCCATGAACGGCTGGGCGGCGCGGCTTATCTCCCAAGAGGTAGCGGATAAAGTAGGCAAGTGCTGGGGCTTAGGCTCTGACACCACCAAAGACCCCGGCCCTTGGGAGGGCGAGCTGCGCAATATGTGGAAACCCACCCAGCAGGAGGCGCTGTGGTTCCACGGCGGTAACCTGCACCAGTCGCGGCACTACTCACACTATTTGGCGCTGCAGTTGAAGGCACGCATGGAGGGGCTGGAAACGCCTGTCTATGGTTTGCAGCCGGTTCACCACACGTCTTAACAGGAAGGGTAACCTATGAGTCAGTCCATCAGTCAGCAAACGATGCAGGCCGCGGTGTGGTACGCGGCAAAAGACCTTCGCGTCGAACAAGTACCGGTTCCCACTATCAACGATCCCCATGCGGTGAAGGTAAAAGTCGCCGCCTGTGGTATCTGCGGTAGTGATTTGCACGAGTACGCCGCCGGGCCCATTTTTATTCCGGTTGGTAAGCCGCACCCGATTAGTGGCGAACAGGCGCCGATTATTATGGGCCACGAATTCGCCGGAGAAGTGGTTGAGGTGGGTGATAAGGTAACGCGAGTGAAAGTGGGCGACCGTGTCGCTATTGAGCCGATTCTTTCGCCCAATAAAGACGGCGCCTACCAAATGGAGCGCTATAACCTGACGCCCATGCTCGGCTTTCACGGCCTCTCGGGCGGTGGTGGCGGCTTCTCTGAGTTCACTGTGATGGGTGAGCACATGGTGCATAAGCTGCCAGATGAGCTTAGCTACGAGCAAGGCGCCCTGGTAGAGCCCGCGGCGGTGGCGCTGCATGCGGTGCGCCAAAGCTGCCTGAAAGCCGGGGATAGTGCGGCGGTATTCGGCGCAGGGCCCATTGGCTTGATGACCATTGAAGCGCTAAAAGCGGCCGGGGCGGCGCAAATTTATGCCGTTGAGGTGGCGCCGTCACGAAAAGCCAAAGCCGAAGCGTTAGGCGCTATTGTGGTTGACCCGCAGCAGGAGGATGCGGTGGCAAAAATTCATTCGCTGAACAGTGGCGGTGTGGATGTGGCGTTTGAAGTGACAGGCATTCCCGCCGTGCTCAATCAGGCGCTACATAGCACCCACGAAGGCGGCGAAGTGGTGGTGGTGAGTATCTGGGAAGGGGAGGCCAGCTTCCAGCCTAACGACCTGGTCATTAAAGAGCGCACCATGAAGGGTATTATTGCCTATCGCCATGTGTATCCAGCGGTAATGGCGCTAATGCAGCGGGGCTACTTCCGCGCCGAAGATATGGTCACCCAGCGCATTCCACTGGCGGATATCGTGGAAGAAGGCTTTGAGGCGCTGCTCAGCGATAAAGCCCAGGTGAAAATCATCGTGACGCCCTAGCCACTACTTTGAGGATTTCTAAGCGATAACGAACTCAAATGATGCTTTGTGATGCAAAAAGGCTGCAAATTGCGCAATGCTGGTGCAGTTAATGTGCTGCAGTGCGAGAGAGGTTAATAGAAATCAAGCTGTATTTTATTAATGCATTGTTTTATATTGGTTTTTTAAAAAGTGGCACGCAGATCGCAATATATATGGCAAAGGGTGAGTGAATAGAGAAACAACGGCTTAGATAGTTTGCTTCTCTCCCTTCTTCACCTACATCGCTACCACCTAGTAGCGATAAACCGAGTGAGCTGGCGTGCTCCACCTGGGTCCCCTTCGGGGGACTTTTTTTATGCCTGAATTTTATAGATAGAAAAAACTATCAAAGTTGCATTACTTATAACAATATTTTACAAGCAATTTGGAAACAGTGTTCGTATACTATACTCTGTACAGGAAAGTTGGATGGCAACTACCGCAATCCCAAGCGCAAGGAACATGCGCTGCATACAGAGGATGACCCTGATGAGTAATATGAAACTGATTTCTGCCGCTGTTATCACTGCTAGCTTTGCACTGGTCAGCCAAGCGGCACTCGCTTATAACGCTGGTGACGTATTCGTTCGTGGCGGCGTTGCCCAAACGGACACGGGTTCAGGTAATGGTAACGTGGCTGGTGATCCACTAAGTGTAGACGAAGCACGGGGTTTCACTTTCGGTGCTGGCTACCTGTTTACCGACAAGCTCGGCGTTGAACTGAATAGCTCAGAGAAGTTTGAGCACGATATCAGCACCGCTACTGGTGGCGATGCGGGTAGTGTTGATCGTCTTCCGATTAACCTATTAATTAACTACTATCCGATGGGTGGTTTGGATTCACGTGTACAGCCTTATATCGGTGCTGGCCTTAACTACACACGTTTCTCCGGTGAGCCGAGCGGTTTAGACATTGATGAAAGCTACGGCGCTATCGGTCAAGTGGGTATTGACCTGGCCGTGACCAATAACATCATGCTTAATGGTTACGCAAGCTACGCTGACGTGAATGCGGATATCAATGTTGGTGGTAAAGTCGACATCGAGCCCGTTACCGTTGGCGGTGGTATTACTTACCGTTTCTAAGCTTTATTTGCTTAAGCACTATTTGCTTAAGTAACATTTGATTAAATACCGTTTAGTATTTGGTAATCAATCAACGCCCGGCCTTGCGCTGGGCGTTGTTCGTTTGGGGTAATAGAAAGCACCGCTAAATTGCTCAGGGTGTTAGGTTATCAAAACCACTCTCCGTCACCGCCACATTATCTTCGATACGAATGCCACCGCAGGATGAGAGTTGGTCGACCAAACTCCAGTTAATTGGCAGTGAGGTGTTGCGCAGTGGTGCGAGAAGCATAGCGATAAAATAGAGCCCAGGCTCAATGGTAACGACCATGCCAGGGCGCAGCGTGCGTGTAAGCCGCAGCGCTGGGTGCTGCTCTGGCGCAGGGGCGGGTGTGCCATCTGGGTGGCGTAATCCTGCCACATCATGGACTTGAAGACCTAGAGAGTGACCCAGCCCATGAGGGCAGAATGCCCGCGTAACACCTTCGGCAACCGCTTGTTCGGCGGTGCCTTTAAACACATCGTTAGCCACCAGTATTTCACCCAGGTGGTGATGCATCTGCTCGTGCAGTGCCACAAAGCTAACCCCCGGGGCAACGCCTTTAACCAACTCATCTTTTAAAACCTTCATGGCGGTGACTAGCTCGCCAAACGCGGCGGGTGCATCGGGGCCGGCGTAAGTACGAGTGATATCGGCGCAGTAACCGCGAAAGCGGCGGCCAGCATCGACTAGCAGGCTATAGCGCTGTTTAGGTGCGTGAAGGTCGTAATGTTGATAATGCAGCACGCCTGCATGCTCATTTAAGCCAATAATATTTTGGTAAGGAACGTTTGACTCGCGCTGACGACTCGCTGCTAAGTACGCCAACTGAATATCCAACTCACCGGCGGCGCCAATAAAGGCGGCCTGCGTTGCCTGATGGCCCGCTATAGCTAAGCGGTTGGCTTCACGGATACAGGTGATCTCATAGGGCGTTTTAAACAGTCGTAACTCATCAAGTGCCTTCACAACGGGCTCTGGATGAATGTCAGCCTTTAATGCCAGCTGTGCGCTGGTGGCAAGACGCTCGATATCACCAATGATGGCGGTATTTCCCGAAAGCGGTGGGGAGATTTTATCGCTACATAAGTGGACATCGAACGCCTCGACCCAGGGCTCTTCGGGTAGGTGAGTGGGCAAGTGCCAAAAATCGGCGGGCGCATACAAGTACAGCTGTGGGCGCTTTTCTGGCTGAATAATCAACCAACTATGCTGCACATCGGCTAACCCCACCCAGTGCATAAAATGTCCGTAAGTTTGAAAAGGGGGCGCGTGATCATCAGCAAAATATACGCTGGCATGACCACTGTAAATTGCCAGACTATCAAACCCGTGGTTGGTCAAAATGTCGCTATATGCTTGCTGTAGATGCGCTATATGATCGCGTTGCAGGTTAAATAGGGTGGTTGACATACAAAGCTGTGCCCTCTCTTAAGTTAGCTTTCTCAAATGCGGTTTCATACACGTGGCGGCGCGAGTTTGCTCCACAGGCTATCCAGTTCCACGTGGCGATGATTTTGATGGCGGTACAGCCTTAGCTCCATGGGCACATCCCAGCGACTATCGCCCGCTCGTACCAATGTGCCTTGAGCAAGTTCAGCAGCGACGTTGCGCTCTGGCAGCCAACTCATGCCGTAGCCCAGTAGCACGAGTTCTTTAATACCCGCCGCGTAGAGATTTTCACTTTGCGCGGTTAAATAGGTAGTTTGGGAGAGTCTGGCTAAGTGTGCTTTAACCGCAGACCCCAACAACCCGCGTTTAGGATAGGCAAGCCAAGGCAATGGCTGGTGGCGCGACCCTGGCAGCAGTGCCCTTGGTTCTCCCTCTGGGCTTAAACCGGTCACTGGAATCAGTCTTTCATGACCAATCACACGATAGTTGCAGGCGCTGGTGTCGATGTCCAGATCGCAGCGCCCAATCGGCCAGTAACAGATAGCCAAGTCGCACTCGGCACGCGCTAAGGCTTGAAAATAGTCATTGGCTACCCAGCCGGTCGCCCGCAAATAGGGCTGTACGCGATCTTGCCACCCCGTAGATGCCAACCATTCCGGTAAAAAGTGCGGCAACAGGCTCTGCGGTGCTGCGACCATGATGCGCCGCTGCTGACCAGCGTTAATTTCGCGCACCCGGTCACGGGTTAACCGCACCCGGTCGGTCACCTGTTCGCACAGGGTCAGAAACTCCTCCCCGGCCGGAGTGAGCGAGAGTGGCAGCGTTTGACGATTAATCAGCGTCACGCCCATCTCCTCCTCAAGCAGTTTAATCCGCCGGGAGAAGGTGGGTTGCGTAACGTTTTGATCATCTGCTGCGCGTGAGAAGTGCCGCGTTCTGGCCAGGGCGATAAAATCTTCTAGCCAGCGAATTTCCATGCTCTACCTCTCAGCGCCTGGGTTCGCTGTATCGAATATGACGCCCGATTCACAGGCGCCCCTCCTCAACAGCGTGGCACGCCACGCGGGTTCCGTCATCCTGTGTTTGCAGCACGGGGATCTCTTGCTTACAGCGTGCATTGGCATGCGGGCAGCGGCCATGGAAAACGCAGCCGCTAGGCAGGTTAACTGGGGTTGGCACCTCGCCAGTGAGACGAATATGCTGCGGGCGGTCATCCTTCAAGCGTGGAATCGCCGAGAGCAGCGCCTGGGTATAAGGGTGGCGCGGCTTATCAAACAGCGTCGCCGTGGTGGCAATTTCACACACCGTGCCTAAGTACATCACCGCTACGCGGGTGCCAAAGTGCTCTACGACGGCTAGGTCGTGGGTAATGAACAAATAGGTCAGGTTGCGCTCTTGCTGGGCTTCCATCAGCAGGTTGAGCACCTGGGCTTGAATCGAGACGTCGAGCGCGGAAATAGGCTCATCGGCAACGATAAACTCAGGGTCAACGGCCAGGGCACGGGCAATGGCAATACGCTGACGCTGGCCGCCAGAGAATTCGTGGCCAAAGCGTTTGCCCCAATCCGGGTCGATGCCCACCGAGCGCATCACTTCTTCTACTTTGTCGAGAATCTGCGGTCGTTTCCAATCAGGGTGGTGCAGGCGCAGCGGCTCTTCCAGGGTTTGCTGAATGGTCATACGCGGGTTGAGCGACGCATACGGGTTCTGGAAGATCATCTGCATCCGCTTGCGATACGGCAGCAGTTGGCGCGAGCTTAAGTTGTCGATGCGGCTGCCGTCGTAGCGTATTTCGCCCTCTGTTGGGGTCAGCAGCCCCATAACGGTACGCGCCACGGTGGATTTACCGCAGCCCGACTCGCCAACTACGCACAGCGCTTCGCCGCGCTTGATATCCAGATTAACGCCGTTAATAGCATGGACGTGCTCTTGATGGCGAACTAGCTTGCCGCCCTTAAAGCGCAACTGATCAAGGAAATCTCCAGAGAGGGAGAAGCGTTTTTTCAGATCGCGAATCTGCAGCAGTGAATCAGCGCTCTCTTCGTTCTGACGGGGGGTAGGATTATGGCTGTCCGTTATAGCCTCAGCGTGCGCACTCATGAGGTTACCTCCTTCAAACGGCGATCTTCAAGCAATTCAGCTACCATATGACACGCGACACGGCAGTTGCCAGATTCGACAAATTCAGGCACTTGCTGGGTGCAGGCGGGGCGGGGCTGACCATCGGCACGATTGATAAAATCGCAGCGAGGATGAAACGCGCAGCCGCTGGGCAGGTTGGAGAGCGACGGCATGCTGCCACGAATCTGATTGAGCTTTTCGCCGGGCGTTGCCATCTGGGGCAGGGCGTTGATTAACCCCTGAGTATAAGGGTGCTGCGGATCGTTGATAATCTCCCGGGTTGGGCCTTGCTCAATGACTCGACCAGCGTACATGACCAGCATGCGCTGGGTGACCTGGCTGACCACGCCCAGGTCGTGGGTGATCAGGATAAGCCCCACATTGTGCTGCTCACAAAGGTCCAGCAGCAATGCCATGATTTCGGCCTGGATCGTCACGTCGAGTGCCGTGGTAGGCTCGTCGGCAATGATAATGTCCGGGTCAAGCAGTAGGGCGATGGCGATAATAATCCGCTGGCGCATACCGCCCGAAAGCTCATGAGGATACTGATCAAGACGCGTTTCCGGCGAAGGGATTTGCACCTGTTGTAGTTTGTCCAGGGCGATCGCGCGGGCCTCCTTAGAGGAGATGCGTCGGTGCGCTTTTAAGCACTCGACCATCTGTTCGCCAATAGAGAGCACCGGGTTTAGCGTCATCATCGGGTCTTGAAAAATCATCGAAACGCGGTTGCCGCGTACTTTACGCAGGCCACGCTCAGACATACGGTTAAGCACCTGACCGTCAAAGGTCACTGTACCACCGGCGATAAAGCCCGGTTTGGCAATCAGGTTGAGTAGCGAGAACGCAGCGACCGACTTACCTGCGCCGGACTCACCGACAATGCCCAAGCGCTCACCACGCTCAAGGCTGAAACTGATATCGCGCAGGGCGTGTACGTCACCTTGGCGCAGCGCAAAGCGGACATCGAGGTTGTTGACTTCAAGTAGTGCCATGGTGTCCTCAGCCTTTATAGAGTCGTGGGTTCATGACATCACGCAGCCAATCGCCAAGTAGATTGATCGACAGCACCAACACCACCAAAACTGCACCCGGGATCAAGGTGATCCACCAGGAGCCTGACTGAATATAGTCAAAGCCAGACTTGATCAGTGAGCCCAGCGACGGGTGCGTCTCTGGCATACCCAGTCCCAAAAACGACAGTGCCGCTTCAGAGATAATCGCGTTGGCAATCTGCACGGTGGAGATAACAAAGATCGGCGACATGGTGTTGGGCAACACGTGGCGGAACATAATCCGTTTGCTGCGCAGCCCCATCACACGGGCAGCGTCAACGTATTCTTTGTTCTTCTCTGCCAGCACTGAGGCGCGCACGGTACGCGCATACTGCGGCCATTCGGCCAGGCCGATAATCAGGATCAGCATCATCACTGCGTACTGGCTATAGAAAGCGCTGCCCATGGTCGCTTTGACCAAGGCGCCCACCACGATCGCGACCATCAGTGTCGAGAATGACAGCTGAATATCCGCCAGACGCATCAAAAGTGTATCAACACGACCGCCCAAATACCCCGCCATTAGGCCGAAGGTCACTCCTAGCAGAGCCTGCAAAATAACCGCGCCGAAGCCGATCAGCAGCGAGACACGTGTGCCATAAAGCACAATCGACCACAAATCGCGCCCCTGGGCGTCGGTACCCAGGGCAAAGCGGTCATCAGCGCCGTCGATCCAGAAGGGCGGTAGCTCGGATGACATGATGTCGATCTGAGAGAGATCATAAGGGTTGGTGGGTGCCAGCAGCGGTGAGGCAAAGGCGGCAATGACCATGCAAATAAATACAGCCAGGCAGAGCTGGGCGGTATAGTCACGTTTGAAGCTGTGCCACATGTAGGAGTCGCGCAGGCGCGCCCAGCGGCTGGGTGGAGCGCTCGCGGTGGAATTAGGTGTCATACTCATGCGGGCTTCCCAGTCAGTTTAACGGTGGGGTTCACCAGACCGTAGATTAGATCCACAATCGTATTGGTGACCACGAAAATAACCCCGACAATCATCAGGTAGGTCACAATCAGCGGGATGTCGGCGCGGTTGATCGCATCCAAAAACATCAAGCCCATGCCAGGCCATTGGAAAACGGTCTCGGTCAAAATGGTATATGCCACCATGGTGCCGATCTGCACGCCCCCCACGGTAATCACGGGTAACATGGTGTTCTTGAGTGCGTGAACGAAATACACCCGGCGCATAGAGATCCCTTTAGCGCGGGCATACTTCACGTACTCCGACTGCAGGACTTCCATCATTTCGGCGCGGATCAAGCGGATAAACAGCGGTAGCATAATGGAGGCCAATGAGACCGCCGGTAGCACTAGATGCTGTAAACCGTTCCAGGTGGCTAGGTTGGTATCCCAGTTACCCACCACGTTGACGAGGTCATAGCCACGGCCGAAGGAGGGCATATTGCCTTCGGTGGAGAAGAAAGCATTGAGCCAAGCGCCCCAGCCGGTACTTTCGGGGAATAGCGTAACGGTGACGCCAATCGAGAAAATTTGAATAAGCACTATCGCGGTCAAGAACACCGGAATGGAGATGCCGATGATCGATATGCCCATAAACAGGCGTGAAATCGGCGAGCGGGGCTTAATGGCGCTATACACCCCGATAGGGACTGAAAACAGCACAATAATCAGCGTCGCAGCAAATACCAGCTCCAGGGTGGCGGGTAAGTGGCGAGCGATCACTTCCAACGCCGGTTCGCGGTAGAAATACGAGTCGCCAAAATCACCCTGCACAGCGTTTTTGGCAAAACGGACGTACTGGATCAAAAAAGAGTCATTCAAGCCTAGGCGCTCGCGAAGGGCTTCACGCTCACTTTCCGGCACCGACTGGCCGACCATCTGCTGTACGGGGTCACCCAGGTTATCCTGAATGGCGAAGGCCAGCACGCTGATGACAAACATCACCAAAATCGCGTGCATCAGCCGCTTGATTAAAAAGGCAATCATGGCGTACGCCACCTATGTGAAGGGTTCAACAAAGGGAGTAGGGGCATGTTATGAAGAGTTCTCGCAGACGCGAACCGGCAAACAAAAGGCTTCGCTCCCTAAACGCTTAGGGAGCGAAGCATCCTTGCAGTTTACTTTCCTGCTAACGCTGCAGTGACTCTTTTGATTTAATGCTAGGCACTTAATCAGCGATGTTAATGCTTAGTCGTCGCTGCGGTTAATGACCAAGTCCCCCAGGTAGGGGAAGTCGATGGCGTTGACCACTGGCTCAGCCTCAATGCCGTCAGCGGCGGCGTAGGCAAGGTTCTGCCAGTGCAGCATGATGTAGCCTACGTCTTCGTAAAGCATGGCTTCGGCTTCACGCAGCATTTCGTTGCGTTTTTCCAGATCGGTTTCGCTATCGGCTTCTGTTACCAATGCATCAATCTCTTCGTTGCAGTAGTTGCCGTAGTTGTACTGACCCGCACCGGTCTCGTCATCAATGCAGAAAGAGAGGTACTGGAAGAAATTAGCGGTGTCTTCGGTGTCAGCGTGCCAGCCGATCATCGCCATATCGGATTGACGAGTATCGTATTCAGGCCAGTACTGCGCCAGGGGCATGGTACGCAGGTCAACGTTAATGTTGATTTGTGCCAGCATGTTGGCTACCGCTTGAGCAATCTGGGCATCGTTCACGTAGCGGTTGTTGGGGGCAATCATTTCAACGCTGAAGCCCTCTTCGTAGCCCGCTTCGGCCATTAGCTCTTTGGCGCGCTCAATGTCGTAGCGCGGCGCTAAGTCTGGGTTATGACCTGAGTAGCCATCCGGTGAGAATTGACCCGCCGGAGTGGCGAAGCCGCGCATCAAACGATCAGCAATAGCTTCTTGGTTAATGGCCAGATCAACCGCTTGACGAACACGTACATCTTGGAAGGCTTCAACGCGTTCTTCGTTCATTTGGAAGCCAATGATACGTGTGCCGTCAATCTCAATCAGGTTGACACCATCAGCCTCGCGTACGCGATCCAGATCGTTGGGCGGAACGGCATCAATAAAGTCGACCCCGCCGGAGAGCAAGGCGGCAACCCGCGAGGCGTTCTCAGCGATGGGCGTCAGCACAATGCTAGACACATTGCCTTCACTTTCGGTATCCCAGTAATCTTCAAAGCGTTCGAAATCAACCCGCACACCTTGGCGGCGGTCGGTGACAACGAATGGGCCGGTGCCGGAAACGTTGCGCGAAGCAAAGGAGTTGCCTGCTTTAACGATTTCAGTTTTGTCGTTGCCGTCGTCGGTTTCACCGGTATAGAACTCGCTATCCATCGGGAAGATGTAGGTAGCAAGGTTGAGTAGCAGCGGGTAAGGTTCGCTGGTGACAATCTCAACGGTATAGTCGTCAACAGCTTCAGCGCTGGCAACCGGCTCAAAAATAGCACGGTAGTCAGGGCTCTCTTTTAAACGCTCAATGGTCCAAACCACGTCTTTGGCAGTAAATTCGTTCCCAGAGTGGAAAGTAACGCCTTCACGCAGCGTCATACGCATGGTGGTTTCGTCGACCTGCTCCCACTCGGTGGCTAAGCGCGGCTCAAACTGAAAATCTTTTGTCCAGCGTACAAGCGGGTCAAAGGTTAAGTGAGAGAAACGCAGCATGCCGCCAGAAAGCTGCTCATGGATATCGAGGGTTTCAGGGTCAGCGGAGTAGCCAATGCGCAGCGTTTCAGCGCTTGCAGTCATCGGCAGCAATGTCGTACCCGCAACCACTGCACCAATAACGGAAGCCAGTAAGGTTTTCTTGAGCGTCATTATCGTTCCCTTAGGTCATTGTTTATTGTTCGTTTTACCGCCGTTTTCCAGGCTAGAAGCACCCTTTCAACTAGGAAAGCGTCAGCAAAACATACACGGTCAGTTGGTAAGCCTATTTACAAAACAAGCTTACAACCTAGGCTTACAACATAGAGAGTGCCTATCGCGTCATACAATCGAAATAATGACAGGCATCATTCGTCAACTGAATGATGGGGCTAATAGCGGCATGCTGATGGCTTTTTTTAAGACGAAAGTAGTAAGCGAAAAGCGATGCATAACAGGACGGAAAATCTTATGTGGAAAAAAATTGGGATAGTGTTGATCGCTTCCTGGCTACCTATCAGCGGTTTTGCCACTGAGTTCGCGGAGCAACGTACCCCTGAAATAGCAGGGTCGTTGGATGGTGAACTACGCGAGTGGTTTATTTTAAGTCATGGCAATGACTCAAATGCTTCTTTTGTTGAGCTGGGCGACGATATCAATATTGATATCACTGGCTCTATTGACGATGAGGAATGGGAGGGCGAGGAAGCGCTCCTTATTAGCCTGACCGTGAACGAAGAGCAGTTGATAAATGCGGTGGTTATTCATTCCATTGCGACTTCTATTTCCCCACCGTTATTCACCTCTGAAGGCGGAGAAGTGGCAGTAACGCTGACTCAATATGAACGTACCAGCCAAACAGTTCGCGTGGCTGGAAAGATAGAGGGAGTGCTGGGACTGCAAGTCGAACTAGGCGAACCGCCAAGCCAGGAGGAGGGCATTGAGATTGACGTGGCATTCGATGTGGAGGCGCAAAAAATAGAGTTCTAATCCCCCAGGTCGACTTTCGCCGACCTGGTGAAAAGGCCTAAGTGGCCACCCACGTTAATCAGAGTTTTCTTAGCCAAACTGCTGGTGCAGCCAAGCATTAATGGCGTCAGATTCGTACATCCACTCTTCACGCCCATCGTCGTGGGTGATTTTCAAGCAGGGCACTTTGACTTTACCACCCCCTTCCAACAGCGCCTGCTTATGGGCAGGGTCGAGCTGGGCATCACGTCGTTCAATGTTCAGGCCTAAGCGTGCCATTTCTTTGCGCACCTTGATGCAAAAAGGGCATGTGCGGAACTGGTACAGCGCGAGGTTCTGGCAGGCTATATCCACTTTAGCTTGCTCTTCAGGCCTACGCTCTACTGACTTAGGTGTAGATAGCTTCTCGGAAATCAGCATGACCGGGGTAAGCACCAGGCGAAGGCCACGGAAAAAATAGCGAATTAAAATGCGCATCGAAAGGCTCCTATGCTGATGTGTTGGCTTACATCAGCGTGACGTGTGGGAAGAATGAGTGAGTCATCATTGATAAAAACAGTGGCCGCATCCTGCAACAACTGAAGGGATTTGTCACTTGAGGGGCGTTTTGCCAGCGCTTATGGCGATGAGTAGATGAGCAAATAGAGCCAACATGCTAGGCTACTTAGCTATTTTTATTTTTATTTTTTACGCCATTTTTTGGCTTTTAGTAAATTCGATTACTGGCGATTAATGGGGCGAGAGCCATGCATCTGCATATTATGGGTATCTGTGGCACCTTTATGGGTAGCCTGGCGCTGTTGGCGCGTGAAATGGGGCACCAGGTGAGTGGCTCCGATCAGAATGTTTACCCACCTATGAGCACCCAGCTGGTTGATGCGGGCATCACCTTGATGGAGGGCTACCACGCCGAGCATCTGTCGTCTGTACCGGGGCTTGTGCCGGATCTTGTAGTGGTGGGCAATGCCCTGTCACGGGGCAATGAAGAGGTTGAAGCGTTACTCAATAGCGGCCTGCCGTATACCTCGGGGGCGCAGTGGTTGGCGGAGCACGTGTTGCCTGGCAGGCGTGTCATTGCCGTGGCGGGTACCCACGGCAAAACTACCACCGCGAGCATTTTAGCTTGGCTCTTGGACAGTGCCGGCTTAACGCCGGGCTTTTTGATTGGTGGCGTGCCACGTAATTTTGGTGTGTCGGCGCGCTTGGGTGATCCTCAAGCGCCGTTTGTGGTGGAGGCCGATGAGTACGACACCGCGTTCTTCGATAAACGTTCCAAGTTCGTTCACTACCGTCCGCATATCGCCATCCTCAACAATCTTGAATTTGACCATGCGGATATCTTTCCCGACCTGACAGCAATCGAGCGCCAGTTTCATCATTTGGTGCGCACCGTGCCCAGCCAGGGCCAGTTGTTAGTTGCCGATCAGCAGCCTGCGCTTGAGCGTGTGTTAGAGCAGGGAGTCTGGACGCCGGTGGTGCACTTTGGCGATCAGGACACGAGCGAATGGCAGCTCAAGCTGGAGCGTGCCGACGCCAGTCGGTTCCAGGTCATTTATAGCGGTGATAAGACGGGTCAGGCGGGCAGTAACCAAGAGCAAGATGGGGTCGTTGAGTGGCCGCTTACCGGCGAGCATAACGCCCGCAATGCGCTGGCGGCGCTGGCGGCGGCCCATTTGTGTGGGGTGGATTTAGCCCGTGGCTGCGCGGCGCTGGCCCGTTTTGAAACGCCCAGACGGCGCCAGGAAGTGCGCGGTGAGATCAATGGCATCCAGGTCATTGATGATTTTGCCCACCACCCCACGGCGATTGCCGCCACGCTTAAAGGTCTACGTGCAGCGACAACCAAAGGGCGTCTGCTGGCGGTGATTGAGCCGCGTTCTAATACCATGCGTTTAGGCGCACTGCGCGAGCGGCTAATCGAGAGCGTGGCAGACGCGGATGGCGTATTTTGGTTTCAGCCTGCTGGGCTTGACTGGTCGATGGACGAACTGGTTTCCCGTCAGGGCGAGCACGCCCAGCTGTTTAGCGACATTGACGCGCTGGTGGCGGCCGTGGTCACCCAAGCGTCACCGCTAGACCGTATTGTAGTGATGTCCAACGGTGGCTTTGAGAGTGTCCATGAGCGACTGCTGGCCGCATTAGCGATAGCCAAAGAGGGAAAAGCGTGACAGATAGAGTAGAGGCAGCGTTTAAAAAGCCGATTACCGTGGCGCTCACCGGTGCGTCGGGGGCGCAATACGGTTTACGTCTGATCGATGTGTTAGTCGCAGCGGGTCATGAAGTGTGGGTAATGATTTCCAAAGCCGCCCATATGGTCATCGCCACGGAAACTGATATTGAGCTGCCTGCACAGCCCCAGCGTTTAGTCGAAGCGCTGAGTGAGCGCAGTGGCGCGAAGCCGGGTCAGATTCGCTGTTTCGGCCGCGAAGACTGGATGGCACCGGTGGCTTCAGGCTCTGGAGCACCGTCTGCAATGGTGGTATGCCCGTGTTCAACGGGAACGCTTTCAGCCGTTGCAACGGGTGCCAGCAATAACCTGATTGAGCGGGCGGCGGATGTGGCGATTAAAGAGCGCCGAACGTTAGTTCTGGTGCCGCGGGAAAGTCCGTTTTCACCGATTCACTTGGAGCATATGCTGGCCTTGAGCCGTTTGGGAGTGGTCATCTTGCCGGCCGCGCCAGGGTTTTATCACTGCCCACAAAGTATTGATGATCTGATTGATTTTATTGTCGCGCGAATCCTTAATCAGTTGGGCATCGAGCATACGCTGGTACCTCGCTGGGGTGAGGTCGGTGACGCTGCAGCCGTTAAGGATGACTAATTTATGATGTCGTGGGCTACGCTCTCGGTTTTTGTGCCAACGTTTCTGTTTGTCTCGCTGACCCCTGGTATGTGCATGACCCTGGCCATGGTGCTGGGCATGACCCAAGGTGTTAAGCGTACGCTGTGGATGATGATTGGCGAGTTGCTCGGTGTTGGTTTGGTAGCGGCAGCCGCTGGCGCAGGTGTGGCGGCGCTAATGCTGCGCCAGCCAGAGCTATTTGTACTATTTAAGTGGGTGGGGGGCGCTTACCTGGGCTATTTGGGGATTATGATGTGGCGCTCCCGCGGGCGTATGGCAATTCCCAGTGAGCTGGATGCGGGCCCGCCCGCAAGCCCTCTGCAGCTAGCCATGCAAGGGTTTGTTACCGCGGTGGCAAACCCCAAAGGGTGGGCATTTTTTATGGTACTGCTGCCGCCCTTTTTGGATAGCAGCCGCCCGCTGCCAGGCCAGCTTAGTCTGCTGATCGCGGTCATTTTGACTATTGAGTTTGCCAGCATGCTGGTCTACGCCACCGGCGGCAAAACGTTACGCAATGTGCTCGGTAAAAGCGGCAATGTACGGTTACTTAACCGCATCGCCGGAACGCTGATGATTGGCGTTGGTTTATGGCTGGCGCTCGGTTAGGGGGGGCTTTTAAACTGGCGGTAAGAGGCCCACCCGTGCGCTAATCAGTACCAGCGAAGTGACGCTGAGCAGACGCCACGGGCAAGGTCGCATGGAAGGGCGGGGCTGCTGCTGCCAGTGCAGCAGCGTGAGCGCGCAGACGACCAGGCCGAGTAGCGCACCGCCCACCAAATCACTGAACCAGTGCACACCCACGACCAGCCTTGATAGCGCCATGGGCAGCGTCAGGGTTAGTGCAATCCAGTAAACCCAAAAACGTTTTTGGCGGGGCATCTCGGCAGCAACGAAGGCTGCAGTAAGGCCAAATAGCACCACGGCGGTTGAAGTATGGGCGCTGGGGTAGGAAAACGACCCGATCAGGTAGTCCGGTGTCTCTGGGCGAGCGCGCCCAAACAACGCCTTACCGATAATGTTCAGCAGGGCAACGCCAGTAAAGGCGCCACACCAGTGCAGCAATGCCGCCCATCGCTTACTCACCAGCAACCACATCGCCCAGGGGAGTATTAAGGCGATAATGCCCAGGGTGTCACCGATGCGCGCAAAAATATTCCCCGCTAGATAAGTAACATCACTTTGCAGCTGGGCGAACAATTGCTGAATAAGCAGATCCATTTCCAGTGGACCATGGTGGGTAATGACCAGCAGTGTCCAGCCCGACAGGCTGCCTAGCGCGATTACCAGCAGCAATAGTGAGGCTAATGGAACGTCACCGCTTTGGCTCATGGCGAGCCAAGGTCTGCGTAGCAGCGGAACACGGCGAATGCTACCGGCAATCGCCCGGTACAGTCGGCCATGCCGTGTCGCCTGGTGTCGGCCCCAGGAGAAAATTATCGCGAGCACGACAATGATCGCGGCAAGGATAAGTAAAGCCGCCTCTAGGCCTGGCGGAAGATTTAAGTGGTGCTGCCAGGTGCGCCCCAACAAATAGCCGGGTAGTACATAGGCAGGTGCCCACAGCGCTGCAGAGGTTAGATTGGCCCAAACAAACGTTCGTGGTGGCATCCGCATCATGCCTGCTACCAGAGGAATAATTGGCCGCACAGGGCCGACAAATCGGCCGATAAAAACCGACCATATGCCATAGCGCTCAAAGAACCGCGCCCCGCGACCTAACCATTCTGGATGCTGGGACAGTGGCCATCTCTTTGTGACTTGTTCTCGATGCTTGAAGCCTAACGAAAAACTGATGCCATCGCCTAAAACAGCGCCTATTAAGGCAGCGCCGATTAACCACGCTAGGCCGATATCCTGGTGCCCCGCCAGGGATGCAGCGGTAGTGATTAACACCACTCCTGGTACCAGTAACCCCACTAGGGCAAGTGATTCTACTAATGCAATTACCAACACCAAAAAGATGATAAGCGGCGGTGATGGCGTTAATGAGTGGAGCATATCTGCTAGCGGCACTGAGTACTCCGGCGGCAAGTAATAGAAAGTAATAAAAGCGAGTCCTAGACATTGGCAAGGGCCATGCCGCGAGCTCCAAGGCGCTTTAGATACTGCTCAAAATGTTCCGTACGGCTGGGTAAGCAGGCTGCAATGCGAGCTTCCAGCTGGCCGGTCTCTACCAATACACGCTGAGAGAGTGCTCGTTGCAAGCGTTCGCGCACTAACAAAGCGCCGCTCTCACTGGTGTCAGGTAGAACAAGCCAAAAAGTGGCGCTTTCCGCGCGCCCAAGCACGTCATGGTCGCGACAGCGGCTATTCACTTCACTGCACAGCGCCTCCAGCAGTGCAGATTGTGCGCGATGACCAAACTGCTCTTCTGCCATATCCAACTGCGGCAAATACAGTACCAGTACTGCGAGTTGCTGGTTGAGCATGGCCGCCCGTTGGAACTCGCTGTGTAAGCGCTCTTTTAGCGTGTCAATGTGGTATGCAGTGCAGTCGCTGTCGTTGGGGTCCGTGGCACGCAGCAGTGCACGGCGTCGCGCGTGTTCCCAGCGGGGGAGTGCGAGTAGCAGCGTCAAGGCAGCATAGCCAACAATAATGGCCGGTGGAGCAGAGGCGACCGAGGGGAGCAGCCACCACAATGGCCCAACAGCGATATTGATCAGTAACGCGGCCCATAGCGGTAGCAGTAAAAAAGCGGCGGTAATCGGCAGGCCTAGCCAAATAGGCGATACCAGAGGCTGATAGTAGAACGCGCCCAGGACTACCGAGTAGGTACCGCAAAGTAGAATATTGCGCGGTAGGTAGCTATTCACCCCTTGCCCGAGATGCATGAGTAGAGCCGACATGAGCAGTAGGGTCATAAAGGTGGGAATCAGCAGGTCGCGGTAATCTCCCATGGCATACAGCCATAGCGCGTAGCCTGCCATCAGCGCGATGCTGGCGGTATAAGCGAGAGTCATCAACCGCTTGGGAATGTGGTGCTCAGTCATATCGTCTCACGCACCCGCTCGGCCGGTAGTTTGCTGATTTCACACACCGAAAGCGTTGCCGGTTCGATATCAATTAGTTCAAGGTGCTCACTGGTGATATTGTCGGGTAAGTCGGCGAGCAGTAGGCTCCGTCGTTGCGAGGCTTCTTTAGGCGAACGAGCGAGAATCAACGTCACCAGCGTTGTGCTACTTAAGCGGTAAACGTTTTCAAAATCATAGGTTAGTTCGCACAGTTTTTGAGCCGTTGGCCACAGCTGGTGGCGTTTTATGTGCAGAATAAATAGTTCGGCATGGACACCTTCGCGCTCACAGCGCGTTTGTTCTCGGCTGATGTCGCGCAGTAGTTGCTCACCGGCCCAGAGGTTAAGGCCCGGAATTAACCGCAGGCGTTGACGAATAGAGCCATTCATATCAATAAGCTGCTGGGCTCTTGATAAGGCAAGCAGGCCGAGTACCAGCAGGGAACAAATCAGCAGAATAAACGCCGGCCCGTCCAACAGAGGCGCTACCATCACAAAGCTAATCAGCGTAGCGCTGAGATTGAAAGCGGCTACCCAATTATTTTGTGGCAGCATCAGCATCGCGGCCCACGCCCAGATTAAAATGCTGTGTCGCTCTGGCGCGGAGGCAATTAAACCCAACAGCAGCGCGCCAGGCACAATTTGCCATGGGAGTCCCCGCGAGTGGCGGTGGCTAAAATCAAGTATTAGCGCGGTGATGAATAGCCAGCCGACTGATAGCCACAGCACTAGGGCCGCAGCGGGGGGCGTGGCAGGTGTCCATAATGCCAAGGCAACGGCAGCGGCTAAAAGATTGGCACGTAGCAGGCGGATTTTGTACTTGCTTTGCATGGTGACTTACTATTTGTCCTGAATAACCAGATGTATCTCATCAAGTAAAGTAATTGTAGGATAATAAACGTACACGACACACATTGGTGCCTTAAACATCCTTAGTATAACGGCGAAATGACGTAATATAAGCAAAACGTTTAAAACGTCTACACCCGACTTATTGCAAAATCAAAGCACCCTTCCGTATGGAGACACTATGAGCGCTTCAACACCGTTCCAGGACGAGGCCCATCAGCACTTAACCGCCGGGAATGTATCCGCCTATATGCAGGCCTTGGGGCAGGCGGCGCGCCGCGCAGCGAGCGAACTGCGGAGGGCTGATACAGGGTTGAAAAATCGTGCTCTGATGGCCATGGCGCACCGTTTGGCAGAAGCGCGTGGTCAGATACTAGACGCCAATGCTGAAGATTTACAGCGTGGCCGCCAGAATGGTTTGGAGAGCGCGCTGCTAGACCGTTTAGCCCTGAACGATGTGCGTATTGATGCCATGATTGAAGGGCTGCAGCAGGTAGCGGGCTTGCCCGACCCGGTGGGCGAAGTAAGCGATATGCGCTATCGGCCTAGCGGTATCCAAGTGGGCAAAATGCGCGTACCGCTGGGCGTTATTGGAATTATTTACGAGTCGCGCCCGAATGTGACCCTGGAAGCCGCAAGCCTATGTTTAAAATCGGGCAACGCCTGTATTTTGCGTGGTGGGTCGGAAGCCAGTCAGTCAAATGCCGCTATTAGCGCCTCTATTCAGGCGGGGCTAGCTGATGTGGGTCTGCCTGCAGGTAGCGTGCAGGTGGTAGCCACCACTGATCGTGCGGCGGTGGGTGAAATGATCAGCATGCCGGACTATGTCGATGTGATTATCCCGCGCGGTGGAAAGTCGCTGATTGAGCGGATAAGCCGTGATGCGCGCGTACCGGTCATCAAGCATCTCGACGGCGTTTGTCATGTGTACATCGATACCACCGCTGATCCAGCCAAAGCGCTAGCCATCGCCGTCAATGCGAAAACTCATCGCTACGGCACCTGCAATACCATGGAAACACTGCTAGTTGATGCACCGATTGCTGACCTGCTGCTGCCGGAATTGGCCCGTGCCTATGCCGAGCATGACGTCGAACTGCGTGGTTGCCAGCGCACACAGGCGCTATTACCCCAGGCTTCAGCAGCCGAAGAGGCGGATTGGTATGCCGAGTATTTGGCCCCGGTGCTGGCCATTAAAGTGGTCGATGGTATCGACGAGGCGATTGCACATATTGAGCAGTACGGCTCTCACCACACTGATGCGATTGTCACCCAGGATTATTCCCTCGCACGCCGCTTTACGGCGGAAGTCGATTCCAGCTCTGTGATTGTTAACGCCTCGACCCGCTTTGCCGATGGTTTTGAGTACGGACTGGGCGCTGAAATTGGCATTTCAACCGACAAGCTTCATGCTCGTGGACCTGTGGGGTTAGAAGGCCTAACCACGCAGAAATATGTCGTTTTTGGTGACGGTCAGGTGCGCGAATAGCGTGTTGGCATGAGTGGTGTTGGTATAAATAGAGAGCTTGTATGAGTCAAACGGAGCAACGTATTGGCATGCTGGGCGGCACCTTTGACCCTGTTCATTTGGGGCATTTGCGTAGCGCGGTAGAACTGCATGAGGCGCTATCGCTTGATCGGCTGCATATGATACCCGCCCAACAGCCACCGTTACGAGGGCAGCCCCAGGTTTCCGCTCGGCAGCGGCTGGAATTGTTAAAATCGGGCATCGGTGACACACCAGGATTGGTCGCCGACGACCGCGAGCTTCGCCGCGATGGCCCCTCTTACAGTGCCGATACACTAGCCGAGCTGCGTGCCGAATACGGTGGCCGGGCGCGTTTGGTGATGGCGATTGGCTTTGATGCCTTCCTACGCCTCACTCAGTGGCACCAGCCAGAGCGTCTATTTGAGCTCGCCCATCTGGTGGTGATTGCCAGGCCTGGCTACGGCGATGCGCTGCCGGCATCATTAACGGAACTGGTGGAGCATCGCAGAGTCGATAGCGTAGAGGCATTAATGCAGCGGCCCTACGGAAGCTACCTGGCGTTGGAACTCCCATCGTTGATGGCGATCTCTGCGACCTATATTCGTGAGTGTTTGGAGGCAGGAAAAAGCGTACGCTATTTGCTGCCAGACCCCGTCGATCAGGCCATTGAACAGGGTGGTCTTTACCGCTAGCGCGAATAGCGCTGGCAGTCATCGAAGAAGCCGTTACAATGGCCGGCTTTATTGACCGATTAACCAATAAGGTTGTCTTTAGGAGTCATGCACATCGATACATTGAAAAATCTAGCGGTTGACGCGCTGGAAGAACTGAAAGCACGTGACATTACGCAGTTGGATGTTGCCAAATTAACCGAGGTAACTGACCTCATGCTGATCGCCAGCGGCACTTCAACACGCCATGTGGCGGCGCTGGCACAAAACGTCGTGGAAAAAGCCAAGGCCGCAGGGCTGGGTCCGCTGGGCGTTGAAGGTGGTGATAACGCCGATTGGGTACTGGTTGACCTGGGCGATGTTGTTGTCCACGTGATGATGCCCGAGGCGCGTACTCTTTATGACTTAGAGCGCCTGTGGGCCGACCTGCCGAGTGATTCGGGTGCCATTGGTGAGTCCCTTGAGCGCTTTCAAGAGCGAGCCGGCATGTCATGAGGATCCGGCTGTTAGCGGTGGGAAGCAAAATGCCTGGGTGGGTAGAAGAGGGCGTCGACACTTACCGCAAGCGGCTACCGAGAGATTTTAATCTCGAGATAGAAGAAATTGCCCTCGGTCAGCGTGGCAAAAATGCAGATATTGCGAAAGCGCGTGCCCAGGAGGCACAGCGTATTCGCGATAAGCTACGTGGCGACGAATACGTGGTAGCCCTTGAAGTCAAAGGTAAGCCTTGGACCACCGAACAGCTGGCGCAAGAAGCCGACGCTTGGCGCATGGCCGGGCGCGATATTGTGCTGCTTGTGGGTGGGCCCGATGGTCTTGAGCCCTCGCTATCGGCGATGGCTGATAAAAAGTGGTCGATCTCTCCGCTAACGCTGCCTCACCCGCTGGTGCGTATTATGCTGGCAGAGCAGCTCTACCGCGCCTGGACATTATTGATAGGTCACCCTTATCACCGCTAATGGCTGACTGACATGGCGGGCGATCACTGTTATGGCCTGCTACGCCTTTTGTTTGATTTGATTGTTTGATTTGAGAGTCATCGTTGCCATGCTCAAGCGTCCCAACACGCTAAAAAACTCCGAGCAAGAACTGCGTATTTTTCGTGTTAGAGCGCTACTTGCGGTGCTGGTGGTTTTTACGCTTGCCGGCTTGCTCACGGGGCGCTTAGTTTATTTACAGATCGTTCAGCATGATATGTACAGCACGCGCTCTGAAAATAACCGGGTGCGCGTCGAGCCGCTGCCGCCTAACCGCGGCTTGATCTATGACCGAAACGGCGTACTGCTGGCGGAAAACCGCCCTACCTACAACCTCACTCTGGTACGCGAGCGTGTCGATAACCTTGACGAAACGCTGGCGCTGTTGGTTGATCTGCTTGAGTTGCCTGACGAAGAAATTGAAGCGTTCAACGTGCGCTCGCGCCAACGCCAGCGCCCCTTCCAGCCCGCGCTACTCACCAGTGACCTAAGCGAAGAGCAAATTGCCCGTTTGGCGGTTAACCGACACCGCCTGCCTGGGGTTGAGATAGAGGCTCAGCCACTGCGTTTCTATCCCGATGCTGAAATCATGGCGCATTCATTAGGCTACGTTGGACGTATAAATGCTGAAGAGATGGAAACGCTGGATGCGGGCCGCTACGCGGGCACCCACTTTATCGGTAAAACCGGTATTGAGCGTTTTTACGAAGAGGAACTACACGGTCAGGCAGGCTTGCGCAAAGTAGAGACGAACGCCCGTGGACGGGTATTGCGAGAACTTGGCCGAACCGACCCCGTGCCTGGGGCGAATCTGACGTTAACGTTAGACAAGTCCATGCAGATGCTTGCCTATGAGCTGCTGGATGGCCGGCGCGGCTCTATCGTGGCCATCGTGCCAGCAACAGGCGAGATCCTGGCTATGGTATCGACCCCTGGGTTTGACAGTAACCAGTTTGTCACTGGGATTGACGTTGCTTCTTACCGTGGGCTGCAGGAAGACCTTGACCTACCGCTGTTTAATCGCGCTATTCGTGGCCACTATCCGCCAGGCTCTACGATCAAACCGTTTCTAGCCCTGGCGGGGTTGGTGGAGGGGGTGATCACCCCGGATAGCACCATTAATGACCCCGGTTACTACCAATTACCTAACGATTCCCGTCGCTACCGCAACTGGCTGCGTTGGGGGCATGGCCGTGTCGATATGGAACGCTCCATTGCCGTCTCCAATAACACCTATTACTACACCTTGGCACATGACCTGGGCATCGATAATCTGCATGAGCAAATGAGTAATTTTGGCTTTGGCCAGCGCGTAGCCCATGACGTACAAGGCGAAAGCACCGCATTGATGCCCTCGCGGGACTGGAAGCGTGGCCGCTTTAACCAGCCCTGGTACCCCGGCGAAACCCTCTCGGTGGGGATTGGGCAAGGCTATTGGCAAGTCACGCCTCTTCAGCTTGCCAGCGCCACTGCAACGTTGGCCAATCGCGGTCACTGGGTGAAACCGAGGTTGGCTCGTCAGATTGGCGACACCCCCGTTCCCCGTGATCTGCCAAATACCCTGGATGATATTCAGCTAGCCAATGATAGCTGGTGGGATAGAGTATTCAGTGGGATGGAAAAAGTGATCAGTGGCCGTGAAGGCACAGCCCGCCGAACCGGTGTCGGCCTTGAGTACCGTATGGGCGGTAAGTCAGGCACGGCGCAGGTATTTTCGCTAGGTCAGGATCAGCGCTACAACGCCGACGAGCTAGCAGAGCGTTTACGTGACCACGCCTTGTTTATGGCCTTTGCGCCGTTGGAGAATCCTCAGATTGCCGTGTCTGTGATTGTTGAAAACGCTGGCGGTGGTAGTACCCACGCGGCCCACTTGGCGCGCGCCATGACCGATGCATGGTTGCTCAAGGATAAGGCCCCCGACGTAGAGGAAGTGCGCGAAGTGTTAGAGGAAGATAATGCCAATGTGGAGGGTAACTAAACCATGCCTTGGCATTACTTAGCCCGTTCGATGCGTGGCCACCCTGTGCGTCCACCCGAAAGTGGTATCGCTCGGCGCAAAAGTATTTGGGAGCGAATTCATCTTGATCCTTGGCTGTTAGGCTTGCTGCTGGTGTTAATGGGGAGCGGCCTAATTGTTCTTTATAGTGCTTCCGGTCAATCCCTTGATGCGGTTATCGGCCAGGGCATGCGCTTTTGTATCGCATTGGTAGGGATGGTGATTATTGCCCAATTTTCACCGACCACCTTTCTACGCTGGGCGCCGCTGGCCTACGGCGTTGGTGTTGTCATGCTGGTTGCCGTTGATGTTGTGGGCGATGTGGGCATGGGCGCCAAGCGCTGGCTAGAGATACCGGGGGTAATACGTTTTCAACCATCGGAAATGATGAAGTTGGCGGCCCCGTTAATGGTGGCGGCCTATCTTAATCGCTGTGAATTACCGCCACGCCTGCGCGATATTGTCGTGTGTGGAGTCATTATTGGCGTCCCAGTGGTGCTAACCGCGATCCAACCTGATTTAGGTACCTCGCTGCTGGTATCCAGTGCGGCCCTAATTGTAGTGCTGCTGGCGGGCTTGTCGTGGCGTTTGATCGGATTTATAGCAGTGCTAGGGGCAGCCGCTGTGCCACCGCTCTGGATGAATATGCATAACTACCAGCGCCAGCGGGTATTGACATTTCTAAACCCTGAAAGCGATCCATTGGGGGCTGGCTGGAACATTATTCAATCGACCACGGCTATTGGCAGTGGCGGGCTATGGGGGAAAGGTTGGCTGCAGGGTACCCAGTCCCAGCTAGAGTTTTTGCCTGAGCGGCACACCGATTTCATTATTGCCGTTTTAGGCGAAGAGTTTGGTTTGGTCGGTATGCTGGTGTTGTTGTTCCTGTATCTATTGATTGTGAGCCGTGGTTTGTGGATGGCAAGCTCGGCGCAGGATACCTTTGGCCGCTTGGTGGCGGGTAGTATCATTTTAACGTTTTTCATCTATGTGTTTGTCAATATGGGCATGGTGAGCGGCATTTTACCCGTGGTAGGTGTGCCGCTGCCGTTGGTTAGTTATGGCGGCACCTCAAGCGTGACCTTGTTAGCGGGTTTCGGTATTCTCATGTCGATACATGCTCATCGTCGGTTGCTGTCGCGCTAGTCGCGCTGCCTAGTTCAGACGGCTGTGTTGCTCGATAACGAGGTTGCTCAATAACTAGGTTGCTCAAAAATTATGTTGCTCGGCAATAGAAGGCTCAGGCATGGATGGTTCTGGAATGAATAGCTCAAGAGTGGAGAGCCAATGAACAAGGTTCAAGGGAAGAGGAGCAGCTATGTGTTGGCCGCGCTAATGTGCTGGGCAACGCCCGCGGCGTTTGCTGATCAACCTTCGCAGGGATCTCAATTCGCTGTTCCACAGCACTTTGCACCCCAGCAGAATGCTGACAGCCAAGCGCTGATGGAAGAACTGATCGAACAAGGATTGCCCGAGGAGTGGCTGGAAGAGGCGCTATCGCAGGCAAATTACACCCAGAGCGTGTTAGACGCGATGGAAGGGGCCGCAGAACGCCGCCTGAAGTGGCATGAGTATCGCGCTATTTTTCTGACCCAGCAGCGCATTGAAGAGGGCACAGAATTTATTGACGCGCATGCCGATGCCCTAGCGCGAGCTGAAAGCACCTACGGTGTACCCGCAGAGGTCATTGCCGCCATTATTGGCGTTGAAACCTACTATGGTCGGCATAAAGGCCAGCATCGCGTGCTGGATTCGCTTTCCACGCTGGCGTTTCACCACCCGACAAGGGGCGCTTTTTTTCGCGGTGAGCTAGCGGCCTTTTTAAGGATCGCCTACGAGCAGGAGGTCGATCCTACCGAACTACGCGGCTCCTACGCGGGTGCCATGGGCTATCCTCAGTTTATTCCCACCAGTTATCAAGCCTATGCCGTGGATTTTGATGACGACGGGCGTCGTGATCTTTGGGAAAATCCGGTCGATGCTATTGGCAGCGTCGCCAATTACTTTGCTGAACATAACTGGCAGCCGGGAGCCGACATTTACCGCCAGGCCAGTGGGCCAGACGTACTGCCCGTAGAGCTACTGCAGGAACTCTCATTTAATCAAACGTCGCCTCCCAAGTTGAGCATTGCTCAGCTGGCCTCACATGGGTTTGAGCCCAACGAGCCACTCGATGATGATTTATTAGTCGTACCTTTGGCGCTTGAATTCGCCGATGGAACAACCCGGTACCGGTTTGGCGAGTATAATTTTTACGTGATTACCCGCTACAACCATAGTCACCTCTATGCCATGGCCGTAGCTGAGTTGGCGGAAGCGATTGCTGAGCTGCATGAGGATGAGGCATGAACAGAAAACTGACGATGACCCAGCGGGTGGGTGGGGTGTTCGCCTTGTTAGCGCTGGTCAGCGGCTGTGCCAGCAATGGCACTCAGCGGATAGATGCGCCGCCGGAATCCAGCAAACAAACGGCGGCTCCGGCTGCAACGGCGGCCAGCACTAGCGGAGGCCGCTATGCAATGAGTGGCGATGCCTACCCCCTTGAGCCGCCGGATGTTACCAAGGTGCCTGACGCAGAGCCGCGTATTGAGCAGCCTTCTCGTGCAGGCAACCGTTCTAACTATGAAGTGTGGGGTAAAACCTACCACGTTCTGCCTGATGCAACGGGCTATGAGAAGCGCGGTACGGCATCCTGGTATGGCGAAAAATTTCATGGCTACGCAACGTCAAACGGTGAAATCTACGACATGTATAAAATGTCGGCGGCGCACCGTTCGCTGCCTCTGCCCACATTTGCCCGGGTCACCAGTTTAGATAATGGGCAATCGGTTATTGTCAGGGTAAATGACCGTGGCCCCTTCCATAGTGACCGGGAGATCGATCTCTCCTATGCGGCAGCGGCACGTCTGGGTTTTCTTGAGAGCGGGACCGGATCCGTTAAAGTTGAAGCGATCAATCCTGAGCAGTGGTTAGCCGAGCGCGGCAGAGCTCACACTCCGGCAAGGGTGGCGGAGGCGCCACGCGTCGCACCAAACGCTTCACCTGCGGCTGTTCAGTCAGTTGCGTCTGCGCCTGCCCGTTCATCACAAGCGTCGCATTCGCCTTCTAGTCAGGGCGAGACAAGTGACGCGGTGTATCTACAGATCGCGGCGTTAGGGAATCCTGAGGGTGCTCAGCAATTACAGCAGCGCTTACAAGGTGAACAACCCCATGGGGTGCGAATTTTGAGTGACGCCGACATTTATCGTGTCCAAGTGGGGCCCATTACGCCAAGCCAAGAACCTCAGGCGCGAGAAACACTGCGCCAAGCAGGGTTCCCCCAGGTCTTTGTTGTGCGATAATTGATTCCCTATTTATTCCTTGTGGTGCCTCTTACGCGCCGCCGTATTTTACAAATAAGCTTTGCAAGTAAGCTTTTAAGTTAAGTGAGACAATCGTATGAACGTGTTTACATCCATTGGTCGCTCTGCACGCCTGTGCCTTTTTGCTGCCATGGCGACAGTTGCCGTGCCTGCCGCAGCCCAGGTAATCCCGCAGCCGCAAACCATTATCCCTGCAGCCCCCCAGTTAGCGGCAAGTTCGTGGATACTCATGGATGCTAACAGTGGTCGTATACTGGCAGAGCATAACTCCGATGAGCGCCTGCCACCGGCGAGTTTGACCAAGCTGATGACCGCCTATTTAGTTGAGCGTGAGCTTGATCGAGGGACTATCAATCTGACCGATATGATCAACATTAGCGAGAACGCCTGGCGTACCGGCGGCTCGAAAATGTTTATTGAAGTGGGTGATCAAGTATCGGTAGATAACCTGCTCCACGGCATCATTATTGTATCAGGCAACGATGCCAGTGTTGCCATGGCGGAGCATTTAGCTGGCGGGGAAGCGCCGTTTGCAGATCTGATGAATCAGCATGCCACTCGTTTGGGCATGAATAACACCAACTTCCAGAATGCCACTGGTCTGCCGGGTGAGAATCACTACTCAACTGCCCATGATATGGCGCGTTTATCCCAGCACATCATTAATGATTACCCTGACCACTACGAAATTTATTCCCACCGCACGTTCTCTTACGGCGGTATTGACCAGCCCAACCGTAACCGTCTGCTGTGGCGCGACCCGTCCGTGGATGGCCTGAAAACCGGCTGGACAACGGAAGCTGGTTTCTGCCTGGTATCATCAGCCAAGCGTGACGATATGCGTTTGATTTCAGTGGTAATGGGTACTAATTCTGATGAGGCGCGCGCCCAAGAAACCCAAAAGCTGCTCAGCTACGGTTTCCGCTTTTTCGAAACCATGAAACTCTATGAGCGTGGTGCCGTATTGGCAACGCCGCGGGTTTGGGGTGGCGATATTAATGAACTGCGTGTCGGTGTGGATGAAGAGGTGTTTATGACCCTGCCGCGCAACCGCAATGAAGAGCTGCGTGCACGTCTCAACCTCAACCCAGACCTTCAAGCACCGATTGCCATTGGCGACGAGGTCGGTACGCTGGAAGTGCATTTAGGTGACGAAGTGGTCGGTGAGCGTCGCTTAGTAGCGCTGGAGAACGTCGAAGAGGGTGGTTTTTTCAAGCGTCTGTTCGATCAGGTGCAGCGCTTCTTTAGTAATCTGATTAGTAATTTTACCGATTAATCAGCGTGACGACCGCAGCATTGATAGACGCCATTGTGGTTCTGTCATGAACGGTGTCTTTGCGAAATAGGCTTGTTATGAAAAAAGATGCTCCTCAGGGGCTGCGTGATTTGCGCCAACCGGCGGCTCAGGAGCCGCCGAAAATCACTTTTCCCTGTGATTACTCGTTAAAAGTTGTCGGTGATGCTGCCGAGGATTTTCCTGCCTGTGTGTGCCAGGTAATTGTGCGCCACGACCCCAACTTCGATGCAACAGCGATGCAGGTGGTCGACAGCCGTAATGGCCGTTTTCAATCGGTACGTGTGGTGATTAGGGCGACCGGCGAGCAGCATATTAAAGAGCTGTTTGAGGCTCTCAAGGCTACCGGCCGTGTACATATGGTGGTGTGAGCGTGGATAATGCCGTGCCGATTGAGTTGCACGATTTAGGGCGTCAAGCCTACCTGCCGGTTTGGGAGGCCATGCGTACCCTAACCGATACGCGGGATGCGCAAACCCCAGATCAGTTCTGGTTGGTTGAGCACGACCCGGTGTTTACCCAAGGGCAGGCTGGCAAACCCGAGCATCTGCTACTGCCCGGTGATATTCCGGTGGTGCACGTTGATCGGGGAGGCCAGGTCACCTATCACGGGCCTGGGCAGGTGGTGCTGTATCCACTGCTGGATGTGCGGCGGAGTAAAATTGGCGTGCGCGATTTAGTCACTGCGTTGGAGAATGCCGTGATTAACGTTTTGAGCAGCTATAGTGTAAGTGCCCGCGCACGCCCCGATGCGCCCGGTGTTTATGTTATGACAGAATCGGGAGAGGCGAAGATTGCCTCACTTGGCTTACGTATTCGGCGGGGGGCAAGTTTTCATGGCGTAGCGTTAAATGTAGACGGTGACTTAGCGCCTTTTTTGCGCATTAACCCCTGCGGCTATGCAGGTATGCCCATGGCGAAATTGGCTGACTTGGTGTCATTGCCAAGCGATCATCGGGTGGGGGAGCAACTGGCCGAAGCGTTGGCCATACTGTTAAACCGCGAATTGGTCAGTGTTGAACGATCTCCACTGTAAAAAATTGGGTCAGCGCTGTTTAAAAAACGGTTCAATATGGGGCTTATAAAACGGGGCTTAAAACTGGCTCAATAGCAGCAAGCCCCATGTAGCCTTAAATTTATGCCTATCCGACGTTTAATGCTGGGATTAGATTAGGATTCGATTCTTGCTCCTGACCAGGGATTGCTGCAGGTGAGGCCAGTCCCAGGTTGTTTTTCTCAAACACGCGATCAGCGCGGTAGCTAGAACGCACTAGCGGGCCAGAAGGTACTTCCATAAAGCCTTTTTCCAGGCCAATTACGCGGTAGCGATCAAACTCTTCAGGTGTCACCCAGCGTTCGACCGACAGGTGATTTTTGGTCGGGCGTAGGTATTGACCCAGAGTGACGATATCCACACCGATCTCGCGTAGATCGTCAAAGGTTTGCAAAATCTCTTCGTCGGTTTCACCCAAGCCCAGCATCAAGCTGGTTTTGGTGATGATGTCAGGGCG
Source organism: Vreelandella boliviensis LC1 (assembly GCF_000236035.1). Lineage (GTDB taxonomy): Bacteria > Pseudomonadota > Gammaproteobacteria > Pseudomonadales > Halomonadaceae > Vreelandella > Vreelandella boliviensis. The sequence goes on along the minus strand of NZ_JH393258.1, from coordinate 35,387 downwards.
GTAGCGCTTGGCATGGGCGAGTACATCGAGAGTTTTACGGTAGCCTGCCCGCCTGTCACGCACGCGGCCTGTTAGCCGTTCAACGGTTTCCACATTCTGGGCAAATACCTGCAGGCCAGAATCGACAACGCGTTCGATTGCGGCAAGCTCACCATCAAAGTCGGGTGTTAAGGCTTCCACTACCACTTCTGGTGTGCGGGTTTTGATCGCGCGAATGCAGTTGGCGTAGTGGGTAGCGCCGCCATCGTCGAGGTCGTCACGATCTACTGAGGTCAATACGATATAACGCAGCCCCATTAGCTCCACGGACTTGGCGGTGTTTTCAGGTTCTTCGAGATCTAACCAGCCCTGGGGATTGCCGGTGTCTACCGCACAGAATCGGCAGGCGCGGGTACATACCGAGCCCATCAGCATGATAGTGGCGGTGCCGTTGCTCCAGCACTCGCCCATATTGGGGCAGTGGGATTCGGCACAAACAGTGCTTAAGCGATGGGTGGCGACGTTTTTCTTGACCGCCTCAAAACGCTCGCCCCCTGGGATCTGTGCCCGCAGCCACTTGGGTTTGCGCTCAAGCTCAACAGAAGGAACCTCTGCCTGCGCTTTGCGCTGCTTCATGCCATCCTTGATCACCGACATGCCATGTTCGTTACGGTATTTTTCACCGCTGGACACGCGCTGCGAGGGGGTATTGCTCATAGGGACAGAGCCTCTCTTCTGTGCGGTAGGCCGGAGGCATGAATGGGCGCTAACCCTTCCAAGGCCTGCCAATTGATACCTAATTAATTAAAACGTGGTTAATTAATACGAGTGCGCACGATATTTCATCGCGCTTATTGCTGCTAATGTAACATATCTCGCTGTTAACAAGACACCGTAAACCGTTACTCTCCATCAGGGTGAAAGTATCGGTAAACAGGCTACACCGTGGCTGGGCAAGGGGCTGGAGGGTGCCTGAAAATGGCGGCGGTAGTCGGATAAGTGCTCACGAATAAAGCTCAAAAAGAGTTCAGCGACCGGGGTAGGAAAGCGCTCCCGCGTATAGACCGTGCACCAGGAACGGTGGATGGGAAAGTCGGGCAGCCCCAGCTCAAAAAGCAACCCCTGCTCAAGCTCCAGCTGTACCGCCAAGCGCGGCAGTACAGCAACCCCCAAGTGGGCCATTACGCCGACTTTAATCGCTTCATTGGTGCCTAGTTCAATGCAGTGGGGAAGAGCGACCTGCTGATTGGCGGCCATTTGCTCAAAGGCATTGCGTACGCCAGAACCAGGTTCTCGCATCAGCACATAGTGGCGAGCGAAGTCTGCTAACGAGGGCTGAGGCATTGACAGCAGTGGGTGCTCGGGCCAGACAACGGCGGTCAGCTCGTTATCAATAATCGGCATGACCACTAAGCGATCATCTTCAGGCACCATCGCCATAATGACTAGATCGTCCTGCTGCTCGGTCAGCCGTTCAAGTGCCTGACGGCGGTTGCACACCTTTAAGCGCACATGTACCTCAGGATAGTGAGCGCGGAAGCGGGCGAGTAAGTAGGGCACTACATACTGGGCCGAGGAAACCGCGGCGATATTAAGTTCGCCGCTTATTTTGCCGTTAATATCCGATAGATTCATTTCCAAGCGTGACAGCTGACCAAAAATTTCTCGCGTCGAGTGGGCGAGGGTGTCAGCGGCAGGAAGTGTGTGGAGTGTTTTGCCCGCGTATTTAAACAGCGGCTGACCCAATGCCAACTCTAGTTGGCGTACTTGCGCGCTCACTGCGGGCTGGGTAAGCCCCAGTTGTTTAGCCGCACGGGAGTATGAGCGCTGCCGATGCACCGCCTGGAAGACCTGTAGTTGCCGAAATGTGAGGCGATTGAGCAGATTGGGGGATGACATAGCAACCTCGTAGTGAGCACCCTTTAACGTCGTAAAATTAATATCAAAATCAAGCTTCATCGCCAGGGCAAAGCATGCTACCACTGAACCTTTGACAGTGCCTAAACAGGCGTTAATTAGTCGCATAAGGCGTAATTATCAGGGTTAAAGATCGACGCCGCACGCGTAGTGGCCTAAACTATATTGCATTGCAGCATCATTGCTTTCGGGTCTGGTGCCTGTGCATCAACCCAATGGGAGACCCTATGAACTTTCTTGCCAACCCACTCGCCAATCCTTTGTTTCCTGCCAATGCTTTTACCAGCGCATGGCTAAAACAACAAAATGATTCCACAACTGTACCTGGAAGTGAGGCGATCGCTTCTTTTCTTGACCCGTTCGGGTTTGGGCGTGCCGCCTTTGGTTACTGGCGCGATAGCATGGAGCGCAGCGTTCTATACCTGGACGTTATGCGCGAACGTGGTAATCAGTACCTTGAGCATATGGAGCAAACAAAGCCCAGCGTATTGGGGTTTGAAACCGAAGTGCTGATGGATGGGCGGATGCTGCCGCGGCCAACCAACTATGAGCTGCTGCGCGTACTGCCCCACGAAGGGACGGAAATTGATCTAGAAAAGCGCCCTTTTGTAGTGGTAGACCCGCGCGCGGGACATGGGCCAGGGATTGGTGGGTTTAAGCCGGACAGTGAGCTGGGTGTGGCGCTTAAGGCGGGGCATCCCTGCTATTTTATTGGTTTTTTACCGTTTCCAGAGCCGGGTCAAACCGTCGAGGATGTGGTTGAGTCGGAAGTGGCGTTTCTTCGTCATGTGATTGCGCTTCATCCCGAAACCACCGAAAAACCGATGGTGGTAGGCAATTGCCAGGCGGGCTGGCAAATCATGATGGCGGCTGCCTTAGAGCCGGACGTTTTTGGGCCTATTCTGATTGCCGGTGCACCGCTTTCATACTGGGCGGGTGAGCACGGCAAAGCCCCAATGCGCTATACCGGCGGCATGGCGGGGGGCAGCTGGATTACGGCGCTCACTAGCGATATCGGCGATGGCCTGTTTGACGGGGCGTGGTTGGTGCAGAACTTTGAGCGCCTCAACCCGGCTAATACCTACTGGAAAAAGCAATATCACCTTTACGACAACATCGATACAGAAGCGGGCCGATATCTAGATTTTGAACGCTGGTGGGGTGGTCACGTCGTATTGGGCGGCGAAGAGATTCAATACATTGTCGATAACCTGTTTATAGGCAATCGACTCTCTACCGCGCAGTTGGTCACCCATGATGGGCGACGAATCGACCTGCGCAATGTACGCTCGCCAGTAGTGGTTTTCTGCTCGCGAGGGGACGATATTACTCCGCCGCCTCAGGCGTTGGGCTGGATTCGTGATTTATATGAAAACACAGACGACATCATCGCTAACGAGCAGACCATAGTTTATTGCCAGCATGATACTACCGGCCACCTAGGTATTTTCGTTTCTGGCAGCGTATCGCGAAAAGAGCATACCGAATTCACAGCCAATATGGATTACATCGACGTACTGCCGCCAGGGCTGTATGAAACCGCCATTTCGCCTGCCGAAAAAGGCGAAGATGCCGAGCTGTTCGAGCGTGACTACCTGCTCGAATTTATGCCGCGCAACTTTGCCGAACTGGATGCTTCAGTATTGCATAAGCCAGAGGATGATCGCCGTTTTGCCACAGTAGCGCGTATCTCAGAAATCAATTTGGGGTTGTATCGGCTCTTTATGCAGCCTTGGCTAAAAGCCATCATGACGCCGGAAGCTGCTCGCTTTATTCGTCGTATGCACCCAATCCGTTTGGGCTACAAGCTGCTTTCAGACCGCAATCCGCTTTCAGTACCCTTGCCGGTAATGGCGGAAACGGTGCGTAAGAATCGTCACCCGGTGTCGCAAGACAACCTGTTTAAAGCGCTTGAAACCATGGGGTCTGACCAGCTGGTCGCAAGTCTCAACGCGATGCGCGATTTACGCGATAGCAGTACCGAAAAAATGTTCATGGATATCTATGGTCAACCGCTGTTGCAGGCCGCCGTTGGCTTGTATGGTGATGCCCATGTGCATCGCCGCCGCCCAGGGGCTGAGCCCGAGCACCGCCGCTTTATTGAACAGCGCCAGGAAGAGCTGCGCCAGAAAATTGCTCAGGGTGGTGCCCATGAAGCGGTTATGCGTTCGCTTATCTACGTGCTTGGCGGTGCCCCGGCCACGGATGAGCGTAACTTTAAGCGGCTGCGCGCCTCACGCGCCGAGCTTGAACCCGGTATCAAGCTGTGTGAATTTAAACGCCTAGTGCGCGAGCAGTTCTTTATCTTGAAGCTGGATCGCGAACAGGCATTGAACTCACTGCCTGATCTGCTTGCAGGTAACAGCAACGACGATATCGATGGCCATATTAGCCACCTTGAACACGTGTTCGCTGCTAGCGGCGACCTTTCTGAGCATGCTGCTGATCGCTTTGCTCAGGTAAAAGCACTGTTTGATAAGGCAAGGCCGAGCAAGTCGGTAGCGAGTAAGCCGGCAGCCAGAAAACCGGCTGCGAAGGCTAAACCCGCTGCTGCGAAGAAGCCAGCTCCAAGCATTGAAGCAGTGCCTGCTCAAGCCAAGGCCACTGAAAAAGCTAGCCCCGCAAAGCCAAAGGCTGCTGCTAAAACAGCAGCGCCCGCTAAGCCTAAGGCCGCCACAGTTAAGCCCGCAGAGGTTAATGCTGAAGGCACCACTAAAGGCGAGGAAAGCAAGCCGAAAGCCCCCGCCGCTGTCAAAACAGGGCCAGAGGTCACTAAATCGCCTGCGGCTAAACCCGATAGCACTACCGGAGGTAAAAAGACGCCGCCTAAACGCTAGAGCAGTGCCTTGGCTCACCGCGCCCCCGCCTATTTGGTGGGGGCGTTTTGTTTGTCTCAATACCTTATGGGTTGCTGTAATGCCGGTGTCAGTCTAGTGTCTAGCTACTATTTATCTGAAATATGACCTTGGTTGCCTGAAATCTACGGATTTTCCCTGCGACTTGGTTGCTACTGGCGCTTAGCTAAGGGCTGGGTTAGGGTAGGCGCATTTTTTCATCCGTATCATTTTAACGGACGGTTTTATCCCGATGATACGGCACCGAATTCAGAGCACGCGCTAGACAGTCCGTGCATTAGGAAAGTGGAGCACTATGGGCAAGTCACTGGTCATCGTCGAGTCGCCAGCTAAAGCGAAGACGATTAACAAATATCTCGGCAACGATTTCATCGTGAAGTCGAGCGTGGGTCACATTCGTGACCTGCCGACCAGCGGCTCAGGTAAGGCAGCCTCCGATCCCAAGGAGCGCGCGCGCCAGGCCGCAGCGACACGCAAGATGTCGGCGGAAGAGAAGGTAGAGTATAAGAAGCGTAAAAGCCAAGATCAGCTAATTCGGCGGATGGGTATTGACCCCAATAACGGCTGGGAGGCCCGTTATGAGGTGCTGCCCGGAAAAGAGAAAGTCGTTGCCGAACTAAAGAAGCTGGCTGAGAAAGCTGACGCTGTCTATCTCGCAACGGATTTGGACCGCGAAGGGGAAGCCATTGCTTGGCACCTGCGCGAGACCATCGGTGGAGATGACAGCCGCTACAAGCGCGTGGTATTTAACGAAATCACCAAAAACGCTATTCAGGACGCGTTCAAGGCGCCTGGTGCGCTCAATATTCCGCGGGTAGAAGCGCAGCAAGCAAGGCGCTTCCTGGATCGTGTCGTGGGCTTTATGCTCTCGCCTTTGCTGTGGGCGAAAGTGGCGCGTGGGCTCTCGGCTGGCCGCGTACAGTCAGTTGCGGTTCGCCTGATTGTCGAGCGCGAGCGTGAAATTCGCGCCTTTATTCCTGAAGAATTTTGGGATGTACATGCGGATTTGGCCTCACCAGAGGGTGAGTTGGTGCGCTTTGCACTGGTGCGCCAAAATGGCAAAGCCTTTAAGCCCACGTCCGAAAAAGACACCTTGGCGCGCATTGAGCAGCTTAGAAAAGCCAAGCTGGCGATTACCTCCCGGGAAGACAAGCCCACCAGCTCAAAACCCACGGCCCCCTTTATTACCTCTACGCTGCAGCAAGCGGCGAGCGGCAGGTTAGGTTTTTCTGTCAAAAAGACTATGACCATGGCCCAGCGTCTCTATGAGGCGGGCTACATTACCTATATGCGTACCGACTCTACCAACTTGTCGAAAGATGCGGTTGAAGGTGTGCGCAGTTATATCGTCGAAGAGTTCGGCAAAAGCTACCTGCCAGAAGCACCTAATCGCTACAGCAGTAAAGAAAGTGCCCAAGAGGCTCACGAAGCGATTCGCCCTTCTAGTGTTGAGCGTAAGGCGTCAGACCTGGCCGGTATGGAGCGCGACGCAGAGCGCCTTTACGAACTGATCTGGCGCCAGTTTGTGGCTTGCCAAATGACCCCCGCAGAGTACCTGTCGAGTACGCTAAGTGTCGAAGTCGACGGTTACGAGATGCGTGCAAAAGGCCGTGTGCTAAAGTTTGATGGTTATACCCGGGTGATGAAGCCCAGCGGGAAAAATGAAGACCAAAGCCTGCCCGACTTGCCTAAAGGCACGCCCATGGCGATGGAAGCGCTTGACCCTCAGCAGCATTTTACCAAACCCGCGCCACGCTACACCGAAGCAAGTCTGGTCAAAGAGCTTGAGAAGCAGGGAATCGGCCGACCTTCGACTTACGCCTCGATCATCTCGACGATCCAGGATCGCGGTTATGTTAAGTTAGAAAGCCGCCGCTTCTACGCCGAAAAGCTAGGCGATATCGTCACCGAGCGGTTGAAAGAGTCCTTCCCTGATTTGATGGATTTTTCGTTCACCGCTCGCATGGAAGATAGCTTGGATGAAGTTGCCGAAGGCGAACGTAACTGGCAGGCGCTGCTAGATGCCTTCTACGGCGAGTTTCGTGAAGAGCTGGCTAAGGCGGAGAGCGAAGATGGCATGCGACCCAATCAGCCGGTGCCAACGGATATCGATTGCCCAAGCTGTGGCCGTCATATGCAGATTCGCACTGCTTCCACTGGGGTTTTCCTGGGTTGTAGTGGCTACAATTTACCGCCCAAAGAGCGCTGTAAAACCACCATTGACCTGATTCCAGGTGAAGAGGCAGTGGCCGAAGACGCGGGCGAAGAGGCGGAAACCAATGCACTGCGAGCCAAGCGTCGCTGCCCCAAGTGTGGCACGGCGATGGACAACTACCTGATCGATGAAACACGTAAGCTGCACATCTGTGGTAACAGCCCTGATTGTGATGGCTACGAAGTGGAAAGCGGTAAATTCAAGATCAAGGGCTACGACGGTCCGATCATCGAATGCGACAAGTGTGGCTCTGAGATGCAGTTGAAATCAGGCCGCTTTGGCAAGTATTTTGGCTGTACCAATAGTGAGTGTAAAAACACCCGCAAACTGTTGAAAAGTGGCGAGGTGGCTCCGCCGAAAATGGATCCGATCCCGATGCCGGAGCTGGCCTGTCAAAAAGTTGACGACCACTACGTGCTGCGTGATGGGGCGAGTGGACTGTTTTTGGCCGCCAGTAAGTTTCCTAAAAATCGCGAAACGCGTCCGCCGCTGGTGAAAGAGCTTAAAGCGCATGCCGATGAGCTGCCTGAGAAGTATCACTTTATTCTCAAAGCGCCCAGTGAAGACCCGGATGGTCGCCCGGCGCAAATCCGTTACTCGCGTAAGAGTAAAGAGCAGTACGTGATGACTGATGAGGAGGGCAAGGCCACCGGCTGGAAGGCCATGTTTGATGCCGGAAAATGGCACGTGGAGGACAAGCGCAAGTGAATGCACGGTCACGGACCAATCAGCTGCTCTACCAAGCAGAGCTGCTAGCTGCTTTGCCTGCGGGGGATGATGAGCATGCCTCGGCGCGGCAGATGGCGCTGGAAGAGAGTGCTTTGGCGCTGTTTGAGCTGGCATTGGAGTCGCTGCTGCGTGAAGTGACGGAACACGCCCGCTTGTCTAACCACCGTTGGACGCTGTTGCTAGCCCAGGAAGGCCCTGCTTTAGCCGAGTTGCAACGTCTGCGCGATTTAGCTGCTCAGCCGGAAAGCTGGCTGAATTGGCTGGTGGTTCAACTTGAGCGCCTGCATAGTGATGATGGTGCTGCACGGCGTACGGCTCACAATCCCGCTATGATAGCGGTGGGTAATCCAACCGGTTTACGTCAGCAGTTGCTGGATAATCTTCAGGCTGCCAAGCACGAAATAGGTGCGCTGCGCGAAACCAGCCTGGAGTGGTGAGTGTTTGATTTTAGGCATCGCTCAAGTAGTCGAGAAAGGAGATCATGATGCGCTATAACCAAGTGAAAGATTTAGTCGACTGGGCAGCGGGTTTTCATGCGCGGATGGCGGGGCAGTACAGCGAAGCCGCTAGCAAGGCAGAGAATGAGCGTCTGCAGATGGCGTTTAATTATTTGGCCGGCCGCGAGCTGAAAATGAAAACGGGCCTTGAAAACCTCTTTCATGATGGTTCTGATCATTCAGAGGTATTGGAGATTTGGTTCGATGATTCGAGCGATTTTCCTCAGCCGCCTGAACTGGATCGCATGGCAGAGCAAACCGTAACCGGCTCAATAGATGATGCGATGAGAACAGCAGCGTCTGCGCACCAGCGTCTTCAGGCACTTTACGAATATCGCGCTTCGCGTGCCAAAATTGAGCCTGAAGAGGAGTTTTTTAACGCTCTGGCTCAAGGGCATAATTCTGAAATACGTCATATAATGGCAAGTATGGAAGAGTTGCAGGGCGTTTAATGGGTCTCTATCAGTGGTTTATAGGTAATTGCTCTTGGCACGCGTCAGCCGCGAACATGACGAAATTACTAACGGCAGATGTGGGAATAAGGTATAACAGCCACCAGATGCGCCTAGTCGGTCAACCACAGGCTAACTTGTTTCGAGAGCTGTCATGTTTTTAGTTAATCGCCGTCGTTTTTTAGCCATGGCACTGAGCTTGCCAGCCGTGGCCAGTGCTGCTGTCACTGCACCTAGTCAGGCCAGTCCCACTGACCTTGTTGAAACGCTGCTAAGCCGTGCCCATGTGCCGCGCAATAGCAACGAGCTATGGGTGTTGGTTGACGACCAAGAGGCAACCCTCAGCGTGTTTCAAGGCAATGCGCTATTGGAGCGGTTTGCGCCTATATCACTTGGCCGCGCAGGGGCTAAAACCCAACGCGTTCGTGGTGATAACGTGACCCCCATGGGTGAGTTTCGTATCAATCGTTTTAACTATGAAAGCCAGTGGCGTACATTCATTGGCATTGACTACCCAACACCAGCGCACGCTAGAATGGCGCTGGAAAAAGGGATTTATTCCCAATCTGACTATGATGATTACTTCGACTACTATCGACGTTACGGTCACCCGCCGCAAAACACCGCGCTGGGTGGGGCGATTGGGATTCATGGCCTTGGAAGCGCAGACCCTGATATTCATGGGCGTTATCATTGGACTCAAGGGTGTGTCGCCGTTACCAACGAGCAAATTGATCGCTTGGCAGCGCTAGTGGGTGTTGGCACTCGAGTAGTGATCCGTTAAGCTAACGCCGTTGATGGAAGTTCGAGGTTTTAAACAAGTGGCTATAGACAACCGCTGTGGTCTATTATAAAACAGCGTTTGACTTGCGTGCTTCGCAGCACAAGTCACTGTAAAGAACCTGCACCGCAGGTAGACAAATTTAAGCTAATTATTTAGTCTTACCTTTGTCATACCCTTAACGTAGTACCCAAGGAAGACTCAAGGAGAACATTATGACTCTGAAAACTACTCTGAAGATGACTGCTGCTGCCGCTTCACTGGCAATTCTTGCTGGTTGTGCTTCTACCAGCGCGCTGGAAGAAGTTCGCATGACTGCAGAATCTGCACAGGCTGACGCTGCAGAAGCACGCAGCATGGCTTCACAAGCTATGAACACTGCAAACCAAGCCCAGCGCGATGCGCAGGCTGCACTGCAGATGTCTGAGCAGAACCGTGAAGAAATGAACCGTATGTTCCAGCGTTCCATGCAGAAGTAATTCTGCTTGGGCTGCTTAGGGAGTCACCAGGCTCTCTCAGTGGTTGCTGGATGAAAGTTGTAGTTAGTACGACGTTAGTAAGTTAAAGCGTCAGGCAAGAAGGTTTTGCTACTAGCTACGCAAAAAACCCCGCCTCGGCGGGGTTTTTTGTTGATGCGGTTTCAGTTAAGCGTCTTTGTCAGTGCCGGGGGTGGCGCTGAGTTCTACCTCATCAAACAGCTCAACAGGCTCGGGTTCTGGCTCAGGCGCTTGAGGGCCGTAGAGTGCAATAAATTGGCCGTCTGGCGCTGCAACCGCGCGCTCGATCTGCTCAGAGTCGATTTGAATATCATTTTCAGTCAGTTCAGTGACCCGCTCAAGGGCGTTCAGCAGCGGCTCAAAACCGCCTACATTCTCTTCCAGCTGTGGGAAAGATTGCACAAACAACGTGCCGTCGGCTGCCCAGCCCGCTTTGAACGGTGCATCCATCAGGTTGACCTGGGTGCCGCTGGGTAAGCGCTCATAAAGTGATTTAATATCTTCGGGGTACATACGAATACAGCCGCGGCTAACGCGCATGCCCACGCCATCGGGGCGGTTGGTGCCATGAATCAGATAGCTCGGCATGGCCAGCAGTATCGCGTGCTCGCCTAGAGGGTTGTCAGGGCCTGGCGGAACCACAGAGGGTGCTGGTTCGCCGCGTGCGGCCGCTTCGCGACGCATGGAAGAGGGCGGCGCCCAGGCGGGGTCCTTAACCTTAACCGTGGTGCGGGTAATGCCCACGGGGGTGGCGAACTCTTCACGCCCTACGCTGACCGGGTAAGTTTCGACAATGCCAGGCTTATCGGCAGGGTAGTAGTAGAGGCGCAGCTCAGACAGGTTAATGACAACGCCTTCGCGCGGTGCAGGCGGCAGAATGTACTGGGTGGGAATAACCACCTCAGTACCTACGCCTGGCACCCATAGGCTAACATTCGGGTTGGCCATGCGGATCTCTTCATAGCCAATGTTATGGCGCCGTGCGATGTCGATCAGCGTCTGCTTGGGGTCTTCAACAACAACGGTATAGCGCTCCCCAATCACATCACCTTTTTCAGGTAGGTGGAAGTGGCCACGGGGCAGTTCATTCTGGTCAGTTACCAGCAAGGCGCTGTCCACGGCGTCGATGCTGATTTCCTGTGCTTGCTCTTGTGACGGTTCTTCTGGCTGCTCTTGCGTCTGCTGTTCTTGCACTTGCTCTTGGCTGTCTGCTTGCTCGTCAGCCGGTTGCGCTAAAGCTGGGCTCGCCAGACTAGCGGCGAGTAGCACGGCCAAACTGGTTGGGCCCCAGAGAGTAAAGGTATCGCGAATGTTCATGGTCGTTCCTAGTGTGTTAATTCACTGCTGCTGCACGTTGTTGGGCCGCTGTTGCTGATTAGCAGCTGGCTAATGGCAAGTTTGCCCCAAGCTTCACGCCGCCGCTACTTTTTGATTAAGGGTGCTGAGTAGGTTCTCAAGCTGCTGGAAGCGCTTGTCGACACTTTCCATTGGTAATTCAAATCGTAAGGTGTCAGAACCGTCTAAACGGTAATGTGTTGGAGAGGCCTGAATAAGCGTCACCAGGGTTAAAGGATCCACCTGGGTGCTGCCATCAAACAGCACTCTGCCACGACTCTCGCCAGCCTCGATCTTGCTGATACCTAGCTGCTCTGCGCGGTGGCGCAGCTTGGTCTGGCGAACCAGGTTTTTAAGCGGGTTGGGGAGCAGGCCATAACGATCAATTAACTCCACCTGCAGTTCTTTAAGCTCGCTATCGCTCTGGGTATTGGCAATCCGTTTATACATGACCAGCCGCTGCTGCACATCGTGAATGTAATCATTGGGAATCAGCGCGGGCAGGTTGAGGTTAATCTCCACGCCGGTATTGAAGGGCGCATCGATATTGGGCGTTTTGCCGGCACGAATGGCCTTCACCGCACGATCCAGCATCTCCATATAAAGCGTGTAGCCGATAGTTTCCATCTGGCCGCTCTGCTCGTCACCCAGCAGTTCACCCGCGCCGCGGATCTCCATATCGTGGCTGGCCAGGGTAAAGCCTGCGCCTAAATCGTCCGAAGCGCTAATCGCTTCCAGGCGCTTTATGGCATCGCGGGTCATCGCTTTGGGTGGCGGGGTCAGTAAGTAGGCGTAAGCCTGATGGTGGCTACGCCCAACCCGGCCCCGCAGCTGGTGCAGTTGCGCCAGGCCAAATTTATCGGCACGCTCAATAATAATGGTATTGGCACTCGGCACATCAATGCCGGTTTCAATAATGGTCGAACATACCAGCACGTTAAAGCGGCGGTGGTAGAAGTCCGACATGATGCGTTCCAGGCTGCGCTCGGGGAGCTGGCCGTGGGCAACGCCCACGCGTGCCTCGGGGATCAGCTCACGGATCTTTTCAGCACTGTTCTCAATGGTTTTGACTTCGTTATGCAGCACATAGACCTGACCGCCGCGCAGTATCTCGCGCAGCAGGGCTTCTTTGATGATGCTTGCGTCGTGCTGCTGGACGAAGGTTTTTACCGATAGGCGGCGGGCGGGCGGCGTGGCAATAATCGACAGGTCACGGATGCCACTCATCGCCATATTGAGCGTGCGCGGAATAGGGGTCGCGGTCAGCGTCAAAATATCGACTTCGGCGCGCAGGGTTTTGAGCTTCTCTTTTTGCGCAACGCCAAAGCGGTGCTCCTCGTCGATGATCAGTAGGCCCATTTTGGGCAACTCAACACTTTTGGCCAGCAGCTTGTGGGTGCCGATGACGATATCCGTTTGGCCGCTTTTAATGCTCTCTAGCGTCTGGGTGACCTCTTTGCCACTGGTGAAGCGAGAGATGAGGCCAATATTAACGGCGGTGTCGGCAAAACGGTCGCGGAAGTTCTCGAAGTGTTGGCGCGCCAGCAGGGTGGTAGGTACGAGAACCACCACCTGGCGGCTAGACTGCACGGCAAGAAATGCCGCACGCATGGCGACTTCGGTTTTACCGAAGCCGACGTCGCCACACACCACGCGATCCATTGGCTGTGGAGAGGTCATGTCGCTGATCACCGCTTCAATCGCCGCGTGCTGGTCGGGGGTTTCCTCAAACGGGAAGTTGCCCGCAAAACGCAGGTACTCATCGCCTGGCGCTTCGTAGACCACCCCTTGCTGGGCTTCCCGACGGGCATAGACATCCAGCAGTTCCGCGGCGGTATCACGAATTTTCTCGGCGGCTTTACGGCGAGCTTTTTCCCACTGATCCGATCCCAGTTTGTGCAGTGGGGCCAGTTCGTCACCGGCACCGCTGTAGCGGGAGATCATATGCAGGCTGTCGACGGGCACATAAAGCTTGGCGCCATCGGCGTAGGAGAGCGCCAGGAACTCATTCGCCTGGCCGCCAGCCTCTAAGGTTTCCAGCCCAAGGTAGCGGCCTACGCCATGGGCCTGGTGAACCACTGGCGCGCCTTCGCGAAGCTCCGACAGGTGGCGTACCGCAAGCTCGTTGTCGTCGGTGGCTTTTTCGCGCCGACGGCTCTGGCGTACCACGTCACCAAACAGCTCGGTTTCACTAATCACCGCAATGTTTGGGTTATTCAGCCATAGGCCGCTATCCACTAAGCCTTCGGTGATGGCGTAAGCAGAGTCGCTAGCCAGAAAGTCATGAAAGCTATCGGTATGCGGTAGCGAGAGCTTGAGCGGTGACAGGATCTCTTCCAGCGCTTCCCGGCGACCCCGCGACTCGGCCACGAACAAAACGCGGGTTTGGGCGTGGGAGTGTAAAAAGGCTGATATCTCGGCTAATGGCTGTTTGGCGCGGGCATTGATAGACAGTGTGGGGAGCGGTGCAGATTCGGGCTGCTGCGCATGGCGTTGCTCGCTATCCTCGGTTAACTCTATGCGCGGGCGGGCTTTGATCGCCGAGAATACGTCGTTGACCGGAAAAAACGCCCTGTGCGGAGGCAGTAGCGGTCGGGTTGGGTCAACACCCAAATTAACGTAGCGTGCATCGATTGACTGCCAGTGCTGCTCGGCCGCCTCAAAAACCCCTGGCAGCAGAGCTACTCGGGTATCGTCGGTCAGGTGCTCAAACAGCGAAGCGGTCTGTTCAAAAAACAGTGGCAGGTAGTGCTCAAGCCCCGGTGACGGAATGCCTTTCAGCGCATCGTTATAAAGCGGGCACTGGCGCGGGTCGACGTCAAACAGGGTTTCAAATTGCTCGCGAAAACAGGCGATAGCGCTACGGCTTAGCGAGTATTCGTGGGCGGGGAGCAGTTCTAGCGATTCAAGCTTATCAGTTGAGCGCTGGCTACCCGGGTCGAAGTGGCGCAGCGAATCAATCTCATCATCAAACAGATCGATGCGGATCGGCTCATCCATGCCCATCGCAAACAGATCAATCAGCGCGCCGCGCATGGCGTATTCGCCGGGCTCATACACCGTTTCAACGGCGCGATAGCCAGCCCGGGAGAGCGATTCACGGAACGCTTCGCGATTTAATCGCTCGCCGCTTTTAAGCGTCATTACCCGCCCAGCTATGTACTCAACCGGGGGTAAGCGCTGCATCAGTGTATTAATCGGCACCAGGACAATGCCGCGCACGCCGTCTTGCAGTTGGCGTAGGGTGCGCAGCCGGGCCGAGACAATATCCTGATGGGGCGAAAAGCTGTCGTAGGGTAACGTTTCCCAGTCTGGGAAGGGCAATACCGGTACATCGCTATAGAAGAAGAGGTCTTGTTCAAGGCGCTGCGCGCTGGCCGTATTGGGAGTAATCACCAAAAGCGGGGCTTTGGCGGCAACACGGGAGAGTGCCAGCGCAGTCGCGCTGCCCGGCGGCGATGTCCAGTAGAGCGTATCGCGAGTCCCTTGGGGCTGGGGCGGTTCGAGCAGAGAGAATGTCGGCATAAGCAAGATATCGTTTTGCGCTGAAACGGAACGGAGATCATACACGATCACCCGTTTCAGTTAGAGTGCCGCGGCTTATGGTAGCGGCTGAAACTTTTTAGTGAGGCCGTTTTTGTAGTGAGATTGGCATTTCTGTAATACCCCTACATGTTGTGCGACTATCCATTCATTGCTACGACTGTACATGCCCCGGATAATGCAATTTCCGTTTCACTACCTGATGAGGCCGCACGTGAGTCAGCAAGCTCTCGAAAACGTTTTTCAAGAATGGCAAGGCAACGAAGCCTTGGCGGAGCAGATGATCCCGTTAGTAGGGCGGCTCTATCGCCAAAATAACGTTGTTGCCACCATGTTCGGACGTTCGCTGATCAAACGCTCGGTCATCCGTATTCTTAAAGACCATCGCTTTGTGCGCAAAGTAGAAGGGACAGAGCTCTCTGTTGAGGATACCTATCCCATCGTGAAGGGCATGATCGCTTTGAACCTTGGTCCCGCCCATGTTGATGTGGGCAAACTGGCGGTAATGTTTAAGAATCAGGGCGGTGGTGATGTCGAAGCCTTCCTGCGCAAAGAGCTGCACGAAATTATTGATGGCTACCAGCCGGGAGCCAGTACCGGTGAGCCACAAGATGTGGTGCTCTACGGTTTCGGTCGCATTGGCCGTTTGCTGGCACGGGTGATGATTGAGAAAGCCGGTGGCGGTAATCTTTTGCGCTTGCGCGCTATTGTGGTTCGTGGCCGTGGTGATGTTGCCAAAGATCTTGAAAAACGTGCCAGCCTGCTGCGCCGCGATTCCGTGCACGGGCCCTTTGACGGCACCATTATGGTTGATGCCGATGCCCGCACGCTAACGGTCAACGGCAATGTGATTCAGGTCATTTACGCTGACTCGCCCAGCGAGATTGACTACACCGAGTACGCTATCGATAACGCAGTCATTGTGGACAATACCGGTATTTGGCGCGATGAAGAGGGTCTTGGCCAGCACCTGCAATGTAAAGGCGCTGCCAAAGCCCTGTTGACGGCACCGGGTAAAGGCGATATCAAAAACATCGTTTATGGCATTAACCACGAATCCATTGGCGACAGCGATCTAATTGTCTCCGCCGCGTCGTGTACAACCAATGCGATCGTGCCGGTATTGAAAGTGCTTAACGATGAGTATGGTGTGGTGAATGGTCACGTTGAAACCGTACATGCTTACACCAACGACCAGAACCTGATCGATAACTACCATAAAGGCGATCGTCGTGGCCGTAGTGCGGCGCTGAACATGGTATTGACCGAGACAGGGGCAGCCAAGGCCGTATCGAAAGCGTTGCCCGAGCTTGAGGGTAAGCTGACCGGTAATGCGATTCGTGTACCGATCCCCAACGTTTCCATGGCGATTCTCAACCTGACCCTGGATAAAACGACTGACGCCGTGGCGTTAAATGATTACCTGCGCCGGATGTCGATTGACTCTGCCTACCAGAAGCAAATCGACTTTGTTGACTCTGCTGAGGTGGTGTCATCGGACTTTGTAGGTAACCGTCATGCCGGTATTGTCGATGCCAAGGCCACCATTGCCAACGGTCATCATGCGGTCATTTATGTGTGGTATGACAACGAGTTTGGTTATAGCTGCCAAGTCGTACGTATTTTGCAGCAAATGTCTAACGTGCGGTTCTTAAAACTTCCTCGCTAGTTAAACTTAGCAAAGCCCGTACGTCGGGTGTTAGAGCTAAGAAAATACGCTGACGTCACCTTCGGGTGGCGTTTTTTTTTCTCAATAACATCTTTAAGCGATGTCTATAGCACTTTTGGTGGTCATCAGGGATGTGGTCATTGGACGCGCTTATCTTTATAATACGAGGGATTTTTCGGGGTGGTTCAAGTGCTGCTTGGGCCGGACTGGTAACAATCTGAGCAGAAAATAACAATTCACTGAGCAGAAAATAAGCATTCGAACCCCATACCTTCGTATATCCGATCCAACAACTGGGCGAGACTATGATCGAAGTCAAAAAAGGCCTGGATCTCCCCATCACGGGAGCGCCCGAGCAGCGTATTGAAGATGCGCGGCCTGTGCGCCACGTGGCAATCCTGGGTACCGACTACGTTGGCATGAAGCCAACAATGGAAGTCCAGGAAGGGGATAAGGTCAAACTAGGCCAATTGCTCTTCACTGATAAGAAAATTGATGGTGTGCGCTATACAGCGCCCGCTGCCGGTGAAGTGCTTGCAATAAACCGTGGCGAAAAACGTCGTTTACTATCTGTCGTGATTAAAGTCGACGAAACTGAGGAGGCGGTTGAATTCGCTGCTCACGATCGTAATGCCATAGCGCAGCTTGAGCGTCAGGTCGTTGTCGACCAACTGGTAGAGTCGGGACTCTGGACTGCTTTACGCACCCGTCCTTTCTCGCGCACCCCGGCCATTGATAGCACCCCGGCCGATATTTTTGTAACCGCCGTGGATACTCATCCACTTAGCCCTGATCCTGCCCTGATCATCAATGAACAGGCGCAAGCATTCGAGGATGGCCTCAAGGTGTTAGCGCGCCTGACCGAGGGCAACGTCTTCCTGTGTACAGGGGCGACAGGTACAGGCGAAAAGGCCTCGATTCCGGGCGGTGATGTTGAAGGTGTAAAAACTGAAAGCTTTGCTGGCCCTCATCCTGCCGGGCTTGTCGGTACTCATATCCATTATCTTTCTCCGGTCGCACTGCATAAAAAAGTGTGGCACATCGGCTATCAGGACGTTATCGCGTTCGGTAAGTTCTTTGTCGAAGGGAAGCTGGATATGAGTCGTGTGGTTGCCATTGGTGGCCCACGTGCTGAAAATCCTCGCTTGATACGTACGCGTGTTGGCGCTAGCACGGATGAACTCTTGGCAGGCGAAGTCATCAAACCCGATGACACCCGCGTAATTTCTGGTTCAGTATTCTCTGGCTTTGCCGCAGAAGGTAAGTTGACTTACCTTGGCCGCTTCAGCAATCAACTCAGTTTGCTGGAAGAAGGCAATAAGCGCACGTTTATGGGTTGGCTTTCTCCTGGTGCCAATCGTCACTCGGTCTTGGGTATCTACATCTCTAAGATTAAGGGCCTGAGCAACTACGCGCCGACTACCTCTACCAATGGCTCCGAGCGTGCTATGGTGCCGGTAGGTGCATATGAGACGGTGATGCCGTTGGATATCATGCCAACTCAGTTACTGCGTTCGCTGATCGTGGGCGACATTGAGGCTGCCATGCAGCTTGGGTGTTTGGAGCTGGACGAAGAGGATCTGGCGCTGTGTACGTACGTTTGCCCCGGCAAATACGAATATGGCCCCATCCTGCGTGATAATCTCACCATGATCGAGAAAGAGGCCTGATAATGGGTATTCAACAGACACTCCAAAATATCGAGCCGCATTTCCACAAAGGCGGAAAGTACGAAAAGTTCTATCCGCTATTTGAAGCGGTAGATACCATTTTTTATACACCGCCGAGCGTTGCTAAAACCACTGCTCACGTGCGTGACGGTATCGATCTTAAACGCATCATGATTACCGTATGGTTATGTACCTTCCCAGCAATGCTGTTCGGTATTTGGAGCGCTGGCTGGCAGGCTAACACCGCCATCGATGCTGGCTACGCCTCAATGGCTGGCTGGCGCGAAGCCATTATGATGGTCTTTGCGTCCGGGCATGATCCCAGCAGTTTTTGGGCGAACTTTGTCCTCGGCGCTACTTACTTCCTGCCCATCTACTTGGTTACCTTTGTGGTCGGTGGCTTCTGGGAAGTGCTGTTTGCCATCAAGCGTGGCCATGAAGTTAACGAAGGTTTCTTCGTTACCTCTGTGTTATTTGCGCTGATTCTTCCCGCCACTATTCCGCTATGGCAGGTTGCTCTGGGTATCACCTTTGGTGTGGTAATCGGTAAAGAGATCTTCGGTGGTACGGGCAAGAACTTCTTAAACCCCGCGCTAACAGGCCGTGCATTCCTTTACTTTGCTTATCCTGCGCAAATCTCCGGTGACTCTGTATGGGTTGCCGCTGATGGCTATACCGGTGCGACTGCACTCTCTCTCGCGTTCCAGGAAGGTATGTCTGCGTTAACCGACACCTTTAGCTGGTGGGATGCCTTCCTTGGCTTTGTCCCTGGCTCTGTAGGTGAGGTTTCGACGCTAGCGATCTTTATCGGTGCTGTTGTACTGCTGTGGACGGGGATTGCCTCCTGGCGAATCATGCTGGGCGTGTTTCTGGGTATGGTCGTTACCAGCACGTTGTTTAATCTGATTGGCTCTGATACCAATGCGATGTTTGCCATGCCGTGGTACTGGCACTTGGTAATCGGTGGTTTCGCCTTCGGTATGGTATTTATGGCCACTGACCCGGTGTCAGCCTCAATGACCAACCAAGGCCGACTGCTGTTTGGTGCGCTGATTGGTGTGATGACCGTATTGATTCGCGTTGTGAACCCGGCTTTCCCGGAAGGCATCATGCTGGCGATTCTGTTCGCTAACCTGTTTGCACCGCTGATTGACCATTTCTTCGTCCAGGCCAATATCAAGCGTCGTGTTAAGCGTACCGGCGTACCGGCCGAGGAGACTGCCTAATGGCACAAGGTAACAACTCCATCAAAAAAATCCTGATAGTGGCGTTCTCACTGTGTATCGTGTGTTCCGTCATTGTCTCGACAGCAGCGGTCGCTTTGCGACCCATGCAACAGCTTAACCAGGAGCTTGACCGTAAAACTAATATCTTAAACGTTGCCAAGCTTTATGAGCCGGGCATGAACGTTGAAGAGGTGTTTCGCGAAGAGATAACCGCTCGGGTCGTTGACCTGGATACGGGTGAGTACTCCGATGAGTTTGATCCCGATACCTACGATAGCTTTCAAGCCGCCCGTGACCCCGCCTCGGGTCGCACGCTTTCCGGCGAGCAGGACATCGCAGGTCTATCACGCGTCGAAAACTTCGCCACGGTTTACCTGATTGGCGGCGAAGACGATCCGGATCAGATCGTGCTGCCCATTCGTGGTCAAGGTCTTTGGGGCCTAATGCGTGGCTTCCTGGCCGTAGAGGGTGACGGCAATACCATCGTCAGTATCACCTACTACGAGCACAGCGAAACACCTGGTCTAGGCGCTGAAGTTAATAATCCGCGCTGGCAAGCACAGTGGGAAGGTAAGAAAATTTACGATGAAGAGGGCGACCTCTCACCGGAAATTCACCTGACCAAAGGTGGCGCTAGCAGCGAATACGAAGTCGATGCGCTATCTGGCGCTACGCTAACCAGTAACGGCGTCACTAACATGCTGCAGTTCTGGCTAAGCGAAGAGGCTTTCGGTCCGTATTTGGCAAAATTCCGCAGTGGCACTGAGCCGGAAGACGCCGAAGAGACCGATACCAACTTCGAAGACGTTGAGGGGGCCTGATCATGGCGGACGTAAATGCAAAAGGCGTTTTAACGGCGCCGATTTTTCACAACAACCCCATTGCGCTACAAATACTGGGGATTTGTTCGGCACTTGCGGTAACCACCAGCATGAGCGTGTCGCTCGTTATGGCGCTGGCGGTAATCTTTGTTAGTTCGTTATCGAATCTGTTCGTATCGTTGATCAGGAATCATATTCCCTCTTCGATTCGTATCATCGTGCAGATGACCATTATTGCCTCGCTGGTTATTGTGGTTGATCAGATTCTTAAAGCCTATGCCTATGAGATGTCCAAGCAGCTCTCGGTATTCGTTGGCTTGATCATTACCAACTGTATCGTCATGGGGCGTGCGGAAGGTTTTGCGATGTCCAACACACCAGGCATTTCGTTTTTAGACGGTATCGGCAACGGCCTGGGCTACGGTTTTGTACTGATGGTGGTGGGCTTTGTACGCGAGTTGCTGGGCTCTGGCAGCGTATTTGGGGTCACCATCCTCCAGACCGTCCAAAACGGTGGTTGGTACGTTCCCAACGGCTTGCTGTTACTGCCGCCTTCGGCGTTCTTTATTATCGGTCTACTGATCTGGGTGATGCGTTCCGTTAACCCTGAGCAGGTAGAAAATAATGAGTTCAAAATGAAGGAAAACACCAAACCCAAGGAGGCCGTGTAACATGGAACATTATCTGAGTCTTTTTGTTGCCTCGGTGTTTGTTGAAAACATGGCACTGGCCTTCTTCCTAGGGATGTGCACTTTTTTGGCAGTGTCCAAAAAAGTCTCCTCAGCGATTGGCTTGGGCATTGCGGTTATTGTGGTGCTGACCGTCACCGTGCCGATCAACAACCTTGTCTATACCTTCTTGCTGCAGGAAGGCGCGTTAACCTGGACCGGTATTAGCGGTGCTGAAAACATTGACCTATCATTCCTTGGTTTGCTCTCCTATATCGGTGTTATTGCTGCGCTGGTACAGATCATGGAGATGTTCCTTGATAAGTACGTGCCGACGCTCTACAACGCGCTAGGGGTATTCCTGCCGTTGATTACCGTTAACTGCGCCATCCTGGGTGGCGTACTGTTTATGGTAGAGCGTAACTATAACTTTGGCGAAGCCGTGGTCTATGGTTTTGGCGCGGGCACCGGTTGGGCGCTGGCCATTGCCGCTCTGGCAGGTATCCGTGAAAAGCTGAAGTACAGCGATGTGCCGGGTGGCCTCCAAGGGCTGGGCATTACTTTTATCACCGTGGGGCTGATGTCGTTGGGCTTTATGTCCTTCTCCGGCATTCAGCTTTAAGCGCAGCCGGTTTTTCCCAGCGGTGCCAAGCACTGCTGGGTAATAGAAAACCTCCAGCAATAGGAAACCGACATGGTTGATACAACAGTCATCTTGCTCGGTGTTGTCATGTTCACGGTCATCGTTATTAGTTTAACGGTGATCATTCTGGCAGCGCGCAGTAAGCTTGTGAGTAGCGGGGACGTGACCATCGAGGTCAACGGCGACCCTGAGCATACCCTAAGTACCCAGGCCGGTGGTAAGTTACTTAACACCCTTGCCGCTAACGGTATTTTTCTCTCTTCCGCCTGTGGTGGCGGTGGCTCTTGTGCCCAGTGTAAGTGCCGGGTAGAAGAGGGCGGTGGTTCTATTCTGCCCACTGAAGAGTCGCACTTCACCATGCGTGAGAAGAAAGAGGGCTGGCGGCTCTCTTGTCAGGTTCCTGTCAAGCAGGACATGAAAATAGAAGTGCCTGAAGAAGTCTTTGGGGTGAAGAAGTGGGAGTGCGAGGTTATTGCTAACCCGAACGTTGCCACCTTTATCAAAGAGCTGAATCTAAAACTGCCAGAGGGCGAAGAAGTTGCCTTCCGCGCCGGTGGTTACGTGCAGCTTGTTGCGCCGCCTTACGATATCAAGTTCGCTGACTTTGATATTGATGAGGAGTACCGGGGTGATTGGGAAAAATTTGATATGTTCAAAATTTCCCATAAGAGCAACGAGGAAGTGATTCGCGCCTACTCC
Organism: Vreelandella boliviensis LC1; assembly: GCF_000236035.1. Lineage (GTDB taxonomy): Bacteria > Pseudomonadota > Gammaproteobacteria > Pseudomonadales > Halomonadaceae > Vreelandella > Vreelandella boliviensis. The sequence continues at coordinate 13,191 of NZ_JH393258.1, read as the reverse complement.
ATGGCGAACTACCCAGACGAAAAGGGTATCCTCAAGTTCAACATTCGTATCGCCACGCCGCCTCCCGGCACTGACCATCCACCTGGCCTGATGTCTACCTTCGTCTTCAATCTAAAAGAAGGCGATAAGGTCACCGTGATGGGGCCGTTCGGTGAGTTCTTTGCCCGTGATACTGATGCCGAAATGATCTTTATCGGTGGTGGTGCGGGTATGGCACCAATGCGCAGTCATATCTTCGATCAGTTGAAGCGCTTGAAGTCTGATCGCAAGATCACCTTCTGGTACGGTGCCCGCTCCTGGCGTGAAACCTTCTACAACGAAGAGTACGACCAGCTAGCCGAAGAGTTCCCCAACTTTGAGTGGCATCTGGCGCTGTCTGATGCTCAGCCGGAAGATAATTGGGAAGGGCCGACAGGCTTTATCCATAATGTGCTGTACGAAAACTATCTGAAAGATCACCCAGCACCTGAAGACTGTGAGTACTACATGTGTGGGCCGCCGATGATGAACGCCTCAGTTATCAAGCTGCTGCTTGATATGGGCGTTGAGCCGGAAAATATCCTGTTGGATGATTTCGGTGGCTAAACTGTCGGTGTAGAGCTGATAGTCGTTGCAAGCGGGGCTGGCCTTTTGGTCGGCCCCGTTTGTTTATAGATGAAGACGCGCCCCCAAGCGCTGATATGAATAGTGCGGCTGAGGTATAATCAATAAAGACCGTGAGGCACTTATCAGTACGGCTGTTGTCGGCAGGTAAGGCCAATAATTTAAAGCTAGGCAATGCAATGCAATGCAGGGAGATTGATATGACGATTTGGCTACTGGTATTTGGTTTTATGGCGCTGATTATGGGTGCGATGGCCGTGGGCGTCATTATGGGCCGCAAACCGATTGCCGGTTCTTGCGGCGGTTTGAATCAAATTGGCATGAAAGATGGCTGTGATATTTGCGGCGGTAAAGACGAAGTATGCGAAGAAGAAAATCGCAAGCGCGGCAGCGTTCGTCGTCGCAGCGATGAAAGCCGCGGTGCCGACCTAGGTTACGACGCTACACGTCGGTGATTAGTGAGTAGATTTAAAGGCATGCAGGTGTACGTGGCCACCCTTTAGCAACGAATTTATGCTTTAAACCATGCGTGCGGATGGGTGCGTTTTTTTTAGACGGGGAATAGGAGACGCAGAGAGTATGGCGGTTCACAATTACGATGTTGTGGTTATCGGTACGGGGCCGGCCGGGGAAAGCGCTGCTATCAACGCTGCAAAGCATGGTAAGCGCGTCGCAATTATTGAGAAGCAGGTTCAGGTCGGAGGTAACTGCACTCACTGGGGCACCATACCTTCCAAAGCCCTGCGCCATCAGGTCAAACAAATTTTGGCGTTCAATACTAACCGTATGTTCCGCGATATTGGTGAGCCACGCTGGTTCTCCTTTCCCAAGGTGATGGAGCGCTCACGAGGAACCATCGATAAACAGGTAGAAATGCGCACCACCTTCTATGCTCGTAACCGTATCGACCTGTTCCATGGCGTCGCCCGGTTTAAAGATGAGCACACCCTGTTAGTACGTGACCTTCAGGAAGGCATGGAAGAGTTGGTGGCCAAGAAAGTTGTGATTGCCACCGGTTCGCGTCCCTATCGCCCAGCTGATATAAACTTCCGTCATCCGCGTATTTACTGTTCCGATACGATTTTGAGCCTTTCCCATACCCCGCGCACGTTGGTGATATTTGGGGCGGGGGTAATTGGTTGCGAGTATGCATCAATCTTTTCGGGGTTAGGCGTCAAAGTTGATTTAATTAATAACCGTGACAGCCTGCTGTCGTTTCTGGACGACGAGATTAGCGATGCGCTCTCTTACCATTTGCGTAAGCATGGTGTGTTAGTACGTCATAATGAAGAGTATGAAAGTGTTGAGGGCGATGAATCAGGCGTAGTTGTGCGCCTCAAGTCAGGTAAGAAAATTCGCGCTGATGCATTTTTATGGGCCAACGGCCGTACAGGTAATACCGACAGCTTAGGTCTTGAGAACGTTGGCTTAACCGCCAATGAACGCGGGCAGTTAAGTGTCGATGAGCACTATCGCACCGCGGTTGCCCATATTTATGCGGCGGGTGATGTAATTGGTTGGCCAAGTTTGGCGAGCGCGGCTTACGATCAAGGCTTGAACTTGTGTAATGAATTGCTCGATAAAGAGTATCGCTTTGTCAGCGATGTACCCACCGGGATCTATACCATCCCCGAAATCAGCTCCTTTGGCCCGAATGAGCGTGAGCTCACGGAAGCCAAAGTGCCTTACGAAATAGGCAAAGCCTTATTCAAAGATACCGCCAGGGCGCAAATTACCGGTGACACCGTAGGTATGCTTAAAATTCTTTTTCACCAGGACACCTTGGAAATACTCGGTATTCACTGTTTTGGCGACCAAGCGTCTGAAATACTACATATCGGCCAAGCGATCATGCAGCAAGAGGGTGAGGCCAATACACTTAACTACTTTGTGAATACCACGTTTAACTATCCCACCATGGCAGAGGCGTACAGGGTGGCTGCGCAGAACGGCTTAAACCGTGTTTTCTAATGAGTGCTTTTAACCTGGGTTTTATTCATAGCTTCATCTAGCCATTGTCTTTTAAGAGTCGATGGGTTCGCTAATCAGGAGATGAGCATAAGCTTGTGGGTTTTTATAGGGTGTGGGTTCAGTGGGGGGCAGCTGGCTTTCAGCGCGGTTGCGTCCCAGCGCTTTGGCCTGGTAGAGCGCTTTGTCGGCATACGAATAAAGCTGCTCAAACGTCAGCGAGCCGCCATGGCATGTTGTCACGCCTATGCTGATGGTCGGATTGGCGAGCAGATCTATACCGCTCAGCGTATTAACTTCAATCTCTCGGCGCAGCCGATCTGCTACCTGTAGCGCATCATGGGTAGTGGTGTTGGGCATTAATAAACAAAATTCCTCACCACCAATTCTCGCTAATGTATCGGATGGGCGGCTTAATTTGCGAAGCAGTTTACTGATCTGGCGAAGTACCTCATCGCCAGTAGGATGGCCATAGGTGTCGTTAACTTGCTTAAAGTGATCAATATCTAACAGCATTAGGCTAAGCGATCCATTATCACGTTGTGCTTGAGTGAGCGCTGCAGATGCTACATTGACTAAATGGCGCCGGTTATATAGACCAGTTAGTTCATCAGTTAGCATTAACTGTTGCATTACGTTGCGCTGACGGTGCAGGTAAATAACCGCCAAGCAAAGCGTTATCGCAGCGCTGACCATCAATGCCAGCAGCACACTCACGGCGATCGAGAGCCGCTGCATGACAAAGCGTTGTTGAACGGAAATAGCGCGAACTTCTTCTAGCAGTTGGTTATACAGCCATGATTGGGCGCCACCGATATCCATTGCAACGCGCTGTAACGGGTCAACAAGCTCTGGCCGCTGTTGGGCTTTTTGTGCCTTCAGGTTTAGATCAGAAAGGCGACTATTAAGCTCGCTGAAATGATTATTGAGATATTCAACATCTGAGATGAGGTATCGATGGCGTTCAATACTGCTCTTTATGTTATTTAAGTGTTGCTTGGAAAGTGAAATAAAATAATCAATGTATTCAATCTGCTCACTACTAGGCAAGCGTCTGCCTTCCTCTAGTGCGGTCCTTAACTGAGGTGTGGCTTGCTGGGCCAGTACAATGTCACTAATCAACGTAGTGTAGTCGGCACTGGCTTTTTGACAGGCACTGTAGACATAGCTACCCATTACTGCCGTCATCGCGCAAAGGAGAGCGGCAAAAATGGACGCTAAGCGTCCGCTAGGCTGACGAAGAAAGCGAAGCATCATCACGAGATAATCAGCAAGCTGACAATGATGTCGCCCCTCACTGCGTACTGCAGAGTAGGGTTGGGCGAAGAAACGTTATCATCAAAAGAGCGCTTCCGTTGCAAAGGGCAGTTCCGCATGGCACCTCTCCCGCTAATGGTTAGGTTGTCCAATGAACAGAATAAAGTCATCATCCTTATACAACTTAAGCACTCACTGGCCGTGTCTGCCATCCCACAACTTTACTAATTGCAGGATCATACTTGTACTCATTATTATTAATATCTCAGTTAAAAATCGATATTTAATCGCTATTTAAAGACTCCAAGGCTGAACGAGCTTTTCCTTGCCAGCTACCTTCAAGTGATGTGGCCTGCGTTAACGCCTCGCGAGCCGTATCAGGTGCATCGTTTTGAAGCAGTAGAAGGCCTAGATTTAGCCACGCAGCCCCCATATTTTCATCAAGCTCGGTTGCCCGCTCAAACGCCTTGCGTGCGTTGTCGGGTTGTTGGTCAGCATATAGCGCGTTGCCCAGAGCAAATTGCCCCATTGCGCTGCCAGGATGGCGCTCTGCAAAGGCTTGCCAGCTTGAAAGCGTGGCACGCGCCCCATGTGACTCTTCGTAAGCGCTAATTGCTTCCAGCGCATTACGGGCGCTAATGCCCGTGGGCAGTGAACCCGGCTCGGCAACCACAAACCCCCAGCGCTGTGTGCGTGCCCAGGTGGCATCAAAGCGACTAAACGACATCGTATGACGCTCAATCTCGCCGCTGCGCAGAATAAGCGTTTCATTGGGCAGGTCGTAGCCAATGGCGACTGCGTAGTGCCACATAGGGTAAATCGGCAATGACAAATTCTGCATAACGACTACCGGATCGCCGGCTGCTAAATGGTTTAATAGGACATCCATGGTTCCGCGAATAGGAAACGCGAGCAGCTCATGCCGCCGCACAGTGGCCAGCATTTCAGGCTGAACGCTGCCATCGCGCCCGGGTAAAAACACTTGGGGGATCAGTTGTTCGATGTCGGTGTCGACACCCTGATGATTGAGTATCATCGCCAGCGTGGCAGGACCGCACTGAAATTCCGTTTGGGCATAAAACGGCACGCGGGTGATTTCTGCATGGGGTGGTAGGGATTGATAGGTGCTTTGCAGTAATACTGGATTACGTGCACAGCCGCTAAGTATTAGTAGCATAATAAAAACGCCCGCAAAGCGGGCGTTAGCAAGCAAATAGGTCATGTGCTGCCTATATTAACGAGTAAACGGGTAAACGTCAGTTAGGCCGAGGATGTCGGTAATCAGTAGGATGATAAATACCGCAAATAGCGCGCCTACCACGCCACCACCAGCACCGGCTGGCAGTTGCTCCAGCTGTTGGGCCATTTGTTGTGCTTCACTATCGCTCAGTGCCGCAACCCGAGCCTCGACTTCGTCCAGATCAACACCCTGTTTTAGCAGCTGATCTTGCACATCGGCACGGGCCAGCACCTCGTTGATACGCTCGCGATCAGCGCCAGCACGGTCAGCTGCCAAAGCAGATTGAGTAGAGACTAAATCCATTGATTGGGGAGCAGCGGGGGCAGCTGCAACCGGTAAACTGGTAATAACGAGTGCTGCAATTAACAAGGTGGAGAGGTAAGCGCGCAATGTTTTCATCGTCTTCTTCCTTATAGACTAGTCGGGATGGCACAAGCTTTTTTTAGCTTGAATCAATAGTATAGAAACAAACGGGACATATTTTAAGGGCAATGTGCAAAGTGCTAATTATTTGCACTAATACGATAGGTCCAGGCGGACTCGGAGAGTAAGCCACGCCCCCCGGCCATGGTCATGGCCAAATCGTGTAGGCCGGGCCATAGTGGTACTGCCGCCGCACCTTTTACGGCTAAATCTAGGCGTTGCGCCATTAATAGCAATTTATGCAATCGCTTCATGGGCAGGCGGCCAATCGCTTTCTGGTAAGCGGGTCGGCGCTTATCAAAAATCATCGGCTTTTGTGTTTTGCAAGCGTGCTCAAAGCTCTGTCCTTGATCCAGATGCTGATGCAGCGAGAGCAGGGTACGAAGTTCCCGACTAAGCGCCCACAGCACAATAGGCGCCTCAACGCCTTCACTGCGCAGGCCATTAACAATGCGTGAGGCGCGGCTGGGTTCGCCTTTCAAGCAAGCATCGGCCAAATTGAAGACATCAAAACGGGTGCTGTCCTCCACCCCCTGAGCGATGCTCTCGACGTTCAAGCGCGTACCTTGGGGATGAATCAGCGCCAGCTTTTGCAGTTCCTGGTCAGCGGCTAGCAGGTTGCCTTCGGTGCGCTCGCCCAGCAGGCGTGCGGCATCAAGGTCTATCTGTACCCCATGTAATGAGGCGCGGTCACGCAGCCAATAGCCTAATCGCGAAGCATCTACCGGCCACACCGGTACAAACAGGCCGTGCTTATCCAGTGTTTTAAACCAGGCGCTTTTTTGCTGTTTAGCGTCTAGCTTACCCATACTGATGAGCAGGACGTCATCGCTATTATCCAGGGTCTCGGCGAAGTGCGCCAAGGCTTTACTGCCTTCTTGCCCGAGCTTGTGATTGCCTAAGCGCAATTCCAGTAGCTTGCTAGTCGCAAACAGTGAGAGATTGCTCGACATTTCCATCAAGCGGCCCCAAGCAAAATTGGGCTCGACATCGAGAACTTCACGCTCTTCAACACTAGCCCGTCGAGCTGCGGCCCTTACAGCATCGCAGGCGTCGCGATGCTGTAAGGGTTCATCTCCCGCTACGATCACCACACGGGGAAGCTTTTTTGCCAACGCAGCGGGTAGCTGATCAGCAAATACCTTCACTGCATTCCCTCAACGTAAGTAAGACGCTCAATGATTAGCTGAGACAGCTGGCGCGAAAGCGTTTGTTCAGCTTCCATCATAAGCGTTTCTCGGTTGAGTAGGTCGTCATCGCTGACCCGAATGCGGGTGTTCGTCGACAGCGTCACGTTATTAATGTGATAGGCATTAGACGCCCGCTCCTGTACTGAGAGGCTGGTGCTAAGCATTAGCTCGTGTTCACGGCTTGCCCGGCCATCGCCGCCCAAACGACGCTCAACTAAGACAGGCGTGCCCAGTGTGACACGCCAAGGCGCATCGGGGGCTACCTGGGTGCCTAACTGCTGAAGGCGTGAGGCCACCTGCTGAGCGACGGCACTGTTGGTGTCGCCTTCTAAGGCAAGGGGGGGCAGCGAAGGCAGTGATTCACTGCCGCGTAGCCGAAACCCGCAGCCGCTGAGTAACACAGCCGCTGAAGCGGCGATGCTAGTGATTAAAAAGCTGCGTCGGTTCATCCGCTCACCACGATATTAACCAGTTTACCGGGCACTACGATCACTTTACGCACGGTGTTGCCCTCAAGGTGACGTTGAACGTTTTCGTGTTCCATCGCCATTTTCTCGATAGATGCTTTGTCAGCGCTGGCAGGTACTTCAAGGCGAGCGCGTAGCTTACCGTTGACCTGAACCACAAGCTCAATGCTGTCCCGGGTAAGGGCAGACTCATCTACTACCGGCCAGGTTGCTTCGATGGCCGGGCCTGAATGGCCAAGCGCTTCCCAGAGACTATGGCACAGGTGCGGGGTGATCGGCGAGAGCAGCAGCACGCAGGCTTCCAGCGCTTCGCGGCTAACCGCCAGGCCAAGTTCGGAGCTATCGTCGAACTTGCCAATGGCGTTAGAGAGCTCCATCACCGCGGCAATAGCGGTATTGAAGGTGGTGCGGCGGCCAATGTCGTCGCTGGCTTTCTTGATTGTCTCGTGGGTTTTCCGGCGCAGCGCTTTTTGATCGTCATTAAGCGAATCGCTGTTCAGGGTACCCGGAGTACCCGCCGCCAAGTGATCATTCACCTGACGCCACAGGCGCTTCAAAAAGCGGTGGGCGCCTTCCACGCCGGAGTCCGACCATTCCAGGGACTGCTCGGGCGGTGCGGCAAACATCATAAACAGGCGCACGGTATCGGCACCGAATTTGTCGATCATCGACTGTGGATCAACGCCGTTGTTTTTCGACTTGGACATCTTCTCGATGCCGCCCATCTCCACCGGTTCGCCGTCACTCATCAAAATAGCGCTTAGCGGGCGACCTTTCTCGTCGCGCTTCACCTCCACATCGGCCGGGTTAAACCACTGCTTGCCGCCGTTATCGGTAGGGCGGTAGAAGGTCTCGGCGATCACCATGCCTTGGGTTAGCAGCTGTTGGAACGGCTCGTCGGAATCTACCAAACCGAAGTCGCGCATCAGCTTGTGGAAGAAACGCGCATACAACAGATGCAAAATGGCATGTTCGATGCCGCCAATGTAGAGATCCACCGGCAGCCAGTAGTTGGCGCGCTCGTCCAGCATGGCCTCAGTGTTGTCGGCACAGCAGAAGCGCGCGTAGTACCAGGACGACTCCATAAAGGTGTCGAAGGTGTCGGTTTCGCGAGTCCAGCCGTCGCCAAGATCAGAGAATGCCGGCATCTTTTTCAGTGGCGAGCCGGAAGCGTCTACGGTGACTTCCATGGGCAGCGATACCGGCAGCTCGTCATCGGTGAGCGGTACGGTTTGACCTTCCGGGCCGTATTTGACCGGAATCGGCGCGCCCCAGTAGCGCTGGCGGGCAACGCCCCAATCGCGTATGCGGTAGTTGGTTTTTACTTCACCACGGCCAAGTTCAGCCAATTTGACAGCGATGGCATCAAAGGCTTGCTCAAAGCTCAAACCATCGAATTCACCGGAGTTCACCACCGTGCCGTATTCGGCGTATGCTGCCTCGGAAATATCTGCAGGTTGGCCGCTCTCGTCGGCAATCACCGCTTTAATGGGGATGCCGTACTTGGTGGCAAACTCCCAATCGCGCTGGTCGTGGCCGGGCACTGCCATCACCGCGCCGGTACCAAACTCCATCAGTACGAAGTTAGCCACATAAACAGGCACTTCATCGCCAGTCAGCGGGTGAATCGCTACATGGCCGGTGAGCATGCCTTTCTTCTCTTTGGTGGCCATTTCGGCTTCAGTGGTGCCGCCCTTGGCACACTCATCGCAGAAGGCCGCCAGCTCGCTGTTCTGTTCAGCGGCTTGCTTGGCCAGCGGGTGACCTGCAGCAACGGCGACGTAAGTCACGCCCAGCAGCGTATCCGGGCGGGTGGTATAAACCGCCAATGGATCACAGTTGCTGCCGTCTTCGGCCTTAATATCAAAACTCATCTCAACGCCGCGGGACTTGCCAATCCAGTTGCGCTGCATGGTTTTGACCTGCTCGGGCCACTCGACTTTATCTAGGTCAGCCAGCAGCTCATCGGCGTAGTCGGTAATTTTCAAAAACCACAGCGGGATCTCTTTACGCTCAACCAGCGCACCGGAACGCCAGCCGCGGCCTTCGATAACTTGCTCATTGGCGAGTACCGTCTGATCGACCGGATCCCAGTTCACTGTGGACATTTTCTTGTAGACCAGGCCTTTTTCCACCAGCTTGGTGAAAAACCACTGCTCCCAGCGATAGTAGCTGGTATCGCAGGTGGCGAACTCACGGCTCCAGTCGTAGGCAAAGCCCAGCGCCTTCAACTGATTACGCATGTAATCGATATTTTGGTAAGTCCACTTGGCGGGCGGCACTTGGTTCTGGATGGCGGCGTTTTCCGCAGGCATACCGAAGGCATCCCAGCCCATGGGCTGCATGACATTTTTACCCTGCATGCGCTGGAAACGAGACACAACGTCGCCGATAGTGTAGTTACGCACGTGGCCCATGTGCAGCTTGCCGCTGGGGTAGGGGAACATGGAGAGGCAGTAGAACTTCTCGCGGTTGGCGTCCTCTACGGCTTTAAAGCACTGATGTTTGTCCCAGTACTGCTGGGCGTCGCGTTCGATATCACGAGGGCTGTAGTGTGCGTCCATCGGTTTATTAATGCCTTGGCGTATTCGCCCAAAAGGGGCGCAAAGTGAATGTTAGATGACATCTGTCAGATAAGTGAGGTCGATTGTATCCTATGCGGGTGTATCCTTGAACGGTAAGCCGATGATAGACAACTGCACGCGTCGACAAAAGGAGAGGCACCATGAGTGATCAACAGAATGACAATCGCTTACGCGAAGGCTACGAACGCTTGCTAGAGCGGATGCAGGGGGGCGCTAACGAGCTAACCTGGGAAAACTTGCAGAAGGATCTGGACGACGCGGTGGAGTTTGAAGCGGAGCTGGAAGAGTACACCAAAGACGAGCTGGCCTTGCTGCGCGCCTGGGTCGAGCGTGACCTTAAAGATATGCGCTACTACATGGCCGACACCGGCAAGCAGGTGGCCAGTTGGTTAGGCATCGATATCGACGGCCTTTCCCGCCGCGTGGCCGAGTCGCTGCTTTCGATTGCCGACCGTAGCGTAGTAGATCGCGAACGCTTTGAGGAGGATTTAGAAGCAGCCCGCGCCGACTACTGTGAGGGCGAGATGGCCGCGCCAGGCCTAATGGCGTGCACACACTGCGATGCGCAGGTGATGTTGCCTAACGTTGCGCGCCTGGAACCTTGCCATCAGTGTGGCCATCGCTACTTCTACCGGTTTCCCAGTAACATCATTGAGACCTAAGCGAGCCGCCTAGCAAATTAGCCAGTGAGGTAGCTGACGCCTGCAATCGCGCTTAGCGAAAGCAGGCTCATGATTGCTGCGTAGAGCAGGTTATCTTTCATCATGCGATAACCGCTCACACCGTAACGCCCCTGCAGAGAAAGGTTGATCCCCGAAAGCGGGCCCACGCTGGTGCCCACCGCCCACGACGTTAACGCCACAAACGCAAACACGGTCTGTTCGCCGCCCTGCAAATTGAGGATCGACGCCAGCACCGAGACGCCAATAATCGGGTGCAGGCCCGCCAGCGCGCTAAGCGTAATCGCCGCGAAACTGATCATCGCCTGGGGCATGCCAAAGCGAGTGAACAGCGTCCAGTCGCTGCCAGCCATGGCTGTTACCAGTGTCGAAAGCCCAATGGTTAATAAGCCGGCCGCCAAAAACAGCGAAATTTCCCCGCGCATGGCGGGTAAACGTATAGTGGTGTGTTGGCGAATGCGCCGTAGAGTAAATTTGGGTCCATGGGGCAGGTTGCTTAGCAGCGCAACGCTTGGTAGCAGAAACGTGATAATGCTGACAATGGTCAGGGCAGGGGTGAACACAAAGTGAAACAGCATCACCAACGCTGCCATACCAACCGGCATCAACAGGCTACGCGGCGCCAGTGAGTAGCCATCCACCTCAGCAAGATCAAATCGCTTGCGCATTTCCAGGGTGGTTAACAGCCCCGACAGCATCGCCATGGGAAAGCCCACCACGGCAATCTGCGCATACTCAACGTCGGGTACTAGCGCGATCACCACACCCATGGCAGCAAAAAAAGGCGACCATAGCGCCGCACTACTTAGCCCCCGGTTAAGCGCCAACAGCTGCGGCGTCTTCAGCGGCCCGCGCCGGGCCAGCTTGTCACCGACCATAAACACGGTAGAGAGGTTTAAAATCGTCCCCAGGAAGTGAACGCCCAGCCAGGTGCGCAAAATACCGCCCGCACCGGTCACTCGACTTCCCGTCGCGCCTTTATTGCCTTGCTTGCCAATCAGCGAAATAAAGCTAACGCCCACCAGCATCGCCGCTACAAAGATATTCCCTTGCAACATAGCGGGCCAATCCACCTCCGCGCCATACACAAACCGCGCCACCAGCAGCATGCCTGCACCCAGCGCAATCAGCACGCCCGCCTGAATGCGCGAACGCTTAGGAATGTCCCGCCACAGCAACACAACCGCCGCCCACAGCAAATAACTCACCGCATGGGCAGTGCTCAACCAGCCGGTAAAGCCAATAATTTGTGCGATCAATCCAAGCAGAATCAGCACGCCCGCTAAGCGCTGCCGAGAAGTCATCTCTTGCATGCCAAACCCTTAATAGTGAATTAGCAGGCTAATAGGATTTGCAAAGGAAGACCAGCAGTAGGCAGGAAATGATTGAGTGGTTTTCGTAGCGCGTGGTAACGAGCGAAGCGAGGCACCCGCGAAAGCACCGCGCAGCGGTACAAGATCAATGCAGCCAACGCGTTGTTGACCCCAAAGAGGAAACACTTTTTTGCACCCACACGTGACCTAAGAGAAGTTTATGAATAAGGTATGGTTAATGAGACAGGCACGGTCGCAACCAGAGCGTTCTAACGTAACCCAGGTGTGCCGTGGCTTTGCTTCAGCAGCCAATTAGCAAAGCGTTATGGTGCTCTATAGATCTGCGAAAACTAATCGGAAAGGAATTTGAAATAAATGATACGTAATTTTTACACTTGCGATAAAGAAGTCGACGAAAATAGCCATGATGGAGAAGGTTCAATTGATATCTATCGTGCGTTCAGACGTAAGGATTTTGATGGTGCTTGGGATTTCGCTATCCGTGTCATTATGCCACCGGGAAGCTCTATGGGTGAGCATACTCACGGAGACGATGAAGAAATGTATATCATTTTGAAAGGTGAAGGCACTATGGCCATTGAAGGTGAGAAAAGAAACGTGGTTTCAGGAGATATGATAGTTAATAAACGTTTTGGCACCCATGGTTTGGTTAATACATCGGACAGTGAAATTGAGTTGCTAATCATTCAAGCAAGCCTAAAATAAATCACCATAACAAGGCGTTTAAGGCGGATTTACAACGCTTGGTGATCTCTGTTCAAGCTGAATGTTTAATGTGCAATGGTTTAGGTTTGGTGGTTGGCGTTGTCAGCCCCTTAAGCGGGCGTTGAGGCTGTAGAAAAACCCCACTGACGGCTAAGTTTTGGTAGGATCGAAGAAACAGATGAGGAGTGGTCAGTATGCCGCGCTTCAAGGCTTATAACTACGATCAGAACGCCATGGTGGTGATCAACTACCAGGATCAACTCCAGCCAGGCACCTTTGAACACGCAGTGCATTATCTGATCGAGCACAAGCTCGACTTATCCGTTTTCCATCCCAAGTGCCGCAACGACGCGACCGGTCGGCTGGCCTATGATTCGGCTATCTTGTTGAAGATCATCCTGTTTGCTTACTCAAAAGGCATCACCTCCAGCCGTGAAATGCAGTGGTGCTTTGAGACCAATATCATTTTCAAAGCCCTTTCCTGCGATACCGTTCCCCACTTCACCACATTGGCAAGCTTCGTCAGTCGGCATGCCGATGAGATTGAAGCGCTATTCGAACAAGTGCTACTGGTGTGCCACGAACAAGGCTTGTTGGGTAACGAGCTCTTTGCCATTGACGGCTGCAAGATGTCCTCCGATGCCTCCAAAGAGTGGTCTGGCACGTTTAAAGAATTGGGCGAGAAACGGGACAAATTGAGAGGTCTGATTCGGCATCACCTACTGGAGCACTACGCGCG